>OZ257123.1:0-2262500 GCA_965278925.1 Cyclobacteriaceae bacterium
CAGCGAACAACGAAATATTTTGCCCCATCCTTATTCAGACTTTGTTTATGCGATCGTGATCGAAGAGTATGGTCTCATCGGTGGAGTGATTGTAGTGATACTTTACCTTGTGTTACTTCATCGCGGAATGAAAGCGGCTTATAACAGCGAACGTGCTTTTGGTGGTTTGTTATCAGCAGGATTAAGTTTTGATCTAGTGTGCCAGGCCATGGTAAATATGGGTGTGGTCGTTGGCTTAGGTCCGATTACCGGACAACCCTTGCCATTAATTAGTATGGGTGGAACCGCGATGGTGTTTACTGGACTATCTGTAGGAATTATTTTAAGCGTGAGTCGTGGCGAACAGGAACAGAACTGGGGACAAAAGATAAACACCGAAGAAATTAAAGTGAAAGAAAAAAGCATGGATGCGAAAGCAGCCTAAGATTTTATAGAACGTAATGGAAAGTTTTAGTAACGATATCAAGATAGGTGCAAGCGTCACCCCTCTTCCTCGGAGAGCGGCTGGCGGTGAGGTGCCATATCGTTTAATAATATCCGGTGGAGGAACCGGAGGTCATATCTTTCCTGCTTTAGCTATAGCTAATGAGTTTAAAAGTCGCTATGCCGATGCAGAAATTCTTTTTGTTGGCGCAACAGGAAGAATGGAAATGACGCGCGTGCCCGAGGCAGGATACAAAATCATTGGCCTTTGGATTAGTGGCTTGCAACGGAAGTTAACATTATCAAATCTGGCATTTCCATTTAAACTGATCTCGAGTTATTTTAAAGCACGCAGCATTCTTAAAAAGTTTAAGCCGCATGTGGTAATCGGAACGGGTGGCTATGCCAGTGGCCCGATTTTGCTGGCGGCTACCCAAAATAACATTCCCTCGCTTATACAGGAGCAAAACTCATACGCTGGTCTTACCAATAAACAGGTTGGTGCAAAAGTGCAGAAGGTATGTGTTGCGTATCCAAACATGGAAAATTATTTCCCTAAAACTAAAATTGTATTTACAGGCAACCCGGTACGAAAAGATATTCTCGACCTCAATTCAAAAAGAGAAATTGCCTTGAACCACTTTGGATTTTCGCCCAATGAAAAAACACTTTTGATCTTGGGCGGCAGCCTGGGCGCACGAACAATTAATGAGAGCATTCTGGCCGGTATTGATAAACTGGTTGATTCGCAAGTTCAAGTGATCTGGCAAACGGGTAAGGCGTACTACGAAAGCGTAAGAGCACAAATTCAGGACAAAGATTTACGCAGAATACGGGTGCACGATTTTTTAAAGCAAATGGATTTAGCTTATGCGGCATCAGATGCAGTTATCTCGCGGGCGGGCGCATTAGCGATCTCAGAAATATGCCTGGCTAAGAAACCATGTATTTTGGTTCCTTCACCCAACGTGGCCGAAGATCATCAAACAAAAAATGCGATGACATTAGTTAACGAAGGTGCGGCCCGCATGATAAAAGATCAGGACGCCATAAAATTACTTGTGAGTGAAGCGCTGAAGTTGGTCTACGATCAGCAACTATGCGATTCGCTTGCTGAAAATAGTAGCCGCATGGGTAAACCTCAGGCTACAGAAGATATTGTAAACGAAATTGAAAAACTGATTGCGCAAGCGTGAAACTGGATCAATACGATAGTATTTATTTTTTAGGCATAGGAGGCATAGGCATGAGCGCCATTGCCCGATGGTTTAAGCATAAGGGGTTGCGTGTAGCTGGCTATGATCGCACACCAACACCGCTTACACATGAATTGCTCGAAGAAGGAATGGAAATCCACTTTGAAGATAAGGTTGAGTTTATCCCAGGATATATAAGTAAAGATAAAACACTTGTAATATTTACGCCTGCTATTCCAAAAAATCATGTTGAGCATGCTTATCTGAAAGAACAAGGTTATACAATCCTGAAGCGATCTGAAGTGTTAGGCCTGCTAACAAAAAATTATAAGACGATAGCCGTAGCCGGAACACATGGTAAAACGACTACCTCATCACTTATTGCACATATTTTGAAGTCGGCAGGAAAGAACATGGTGGCTTTCCTCGGTGGAATCACGACTAACTACGAGTCAAATCTTGTAATGAACGGTGAGGTTAATCAAGACACCATTGTGGTGGCTGAAGCCGATGAATTCGATCGTTCGTTCCTGAGGTTGTTTCCCCATACGACCGTAGTTACCTCAGCCGATGCCGATCACCTTGATATTTATGGAGACCACTTGCAGATGCTAAGCTCCTATAAAGAATTTATTAGTCAGATTAATAGAAAAGGAAATCTAATCATCCACGAATCAATAGCATTGTTGGCTAATGAAGCCACGCATATTAATAAAGAAACGTATGGCATGAGCCGGGGACAATTTTTTGCCAGCAATATTACTCCGACTTCGAGTCGGGGATTTTTTGAGTTCGATCTTCTTGGTTTACCAAAGAAGGTTGAGAAGATACAGCTCGGTGTCCCTGGTTTTCATAATATGGAAAATGCCATCGCGGCTACGCTGGTGGCTCTCAAGTTTGGCGTTGATGAAAAAACTATCCGCGAAGCGTTGGCATCCTTTCGTGGGGTGAAGCGCAGATTTGAGTTTATCATCCGCAAGCCAGAGCTTATTTATATTGATGACTATGCTCATCACCCAGCTGAGATCGAAGCCTTTCTGCGGTCGCTCAAAGAAATGTATAAAGGGAAAAAGATAACGGTCATTTTTCAACCACATCTCTTTACGCGTACGCGTGATTTTGCAGAAGGGTTTTCAAAGAGTTTAAGCCTGGCTGATGAGGTGTTGTTGATGGATATCTACCCGGCACGCGAAGAGCCCATTCCGGGTGTTACCTCAGACATGCTCTTTAAAGATATTACAAGCCCGGTTAAGATCAGGTGTAACAAAAGCGACTTGCTACAAAAGGTGGTGGATCTGGAAATTGAAGTGCTGGCAACTGTTGGTGCAGGCGATATTGACACGTTTGTGAAACCGATCAAGGAAATAATAAGCCGAAAACAATGAAGTGGAAGTTGAACATTAGAAAAGAAATTAAAGTAGCAATAGCGCTGCTGGCTATTTCATTTTTGATTGCTTTCAGTGAACGAAAGCAAGATGGATTATTATGCAAAAATATTGTGATTGATTTGGATAATATAAGAGAGAATCATTTTCTGGAGGAAGAAGACATCATGAAACTGGTAGAAGGAAGTGGCCAGTCGATAAAAGGTACAAGTCTGGATCATATCAATTTGAAAGCGATCGAAACCAAGTTAAAGTATGATAAGCATATACTGGATGCCGAGTTGTTTGGTGACTTGAAAGGTAACCTGGTGGTTAATGTAGAGTTGCGCAGGCCGATTGCCCGTATTGTGCAAGAAGATGCACCAGACGCTTACATTGCCGAAGATGGAGTAATCATGCCGGTATCTGAAAATTATACATCGCGGGTGGTGTTGATAAGTGGGGCTTATGTGAAAACATTATTGGAACAAGAAGATCTAAAAAAACTGGAAGAAGGTAAACAATTGCTGGAGATGATTGAATTTATAAATGATGATAAATTCTGGAAAGCACAGATTGCCCAATTAGATATAAATAGTAGCGGAAAGATCACGATCTACCCACAGATGACAGGCCAAATTGTTCAGTTCGGAAAGGCAGAAGACATTGAATTGAAATTTAAAAAGCTGATGATTTTTTATAAAGAGATTCTACCGCAACGCGGCTGGACACGCTATGAGCGGGTGAATCTGGAATACGAAGGACAGGTAATAGCTGAATAGGAAATAGGCATTGTGATTAGGACTTAGGAGGTTTCACAAATGCCTACGAGCTAATGCCACTTAATAAGTAAAGCGAAATTTTTTAACAAATAGGAAAGACTTTAAACACACGTAACAACCACTAACAACATAGTATCATGGAAAACGAAAAAATAGTAGTAGGTCTGGATATCGGAACAACCAAGATATGCGCCATTGTAGGCCGTAAAAATGAGTTTGGTAAACTCGAAGTACTTGGCATGGGCAAAGCAGAATCCGAAGGCGTGATCAAAGGCATTGTAACCAACATTGATAAAACAGTGTTTGCCATTGAAAAAGCCGTGAAGGAAGCCAGCGACATGTCGGGCATTGATATTGGTGTAGTGAATGTAGGCATTGCAGGTCAGCATATTCGCAGCTCCATTCATCACGGCAGCATCACACGCAGCTCAAAAGAAGATGAGGTGAGCATCGAAGATGTAAACCGACTCACCGAAGATATGTATCGCATCGTAATTCCACCGGGCAGCGAAATCATTCATGTAATGCCACAGGATTATATTGTGGATTACGAAGAAGGTATTAAAGATCCTGTAGGGATGAGTGGTGTTAAGTTGGAAGCAGACTTCCATATCATCACTGCACAAACCAGTGCCATTAATAATATAAATAAGTGTGTGCGCAGAGCAGGTCTTGAAATTCAGGATCTTATTCTGGAACCCTTGGCTTCCAGCTTAGCCGTGCTAAGTGAAGAAGAAAAAGAAGCAGGCGTTTGTCTGATTGATATTGGTGGTGGCACAACCGACATTGCAGTATTTCACGATAGCATCATTCGTCACACGGCAGTCATTCCTTTCGGTGGAAATATTTTAACCAGCGATATTCAACACGGATTGATGGTGATGGCTAAGCAAGCCGAGCAGTTAAAGACGCGCTTTGGAAAAGCCATAGCTGAAGAAGCAAGCCCAAATGAAATTGTTTCGATTCCCGGAATCAGAAACAGAACCGCTAAGGAAATCTCAGTAAAAAATCTTTCCAGCATTATTCAGGCCCGCATGGAAGAGATTATCGAGATGGCTCACACCGAAATAATTAATTCAGGATTTGAGAATAGGTTGGCAGGAGGTATTGTAATAACCGGTGGTGGTTCTCAATTAAGCTGTCTCAAGCAGTTGGTTGAGTATATGACCGGCATGGATACGCGCATCGGCTATCCGAATGAACATTTAGGAAAGAGTAAAATGGAGGCTGTGAAAAGTCCGATGTATGCTACGTCAGTAGGCCTGGTGCTTTCGGGCTTCCGTTCACTTGACGAACGTGAAGAGCGCTACAAGGAAGCAAAAGGTTTGCAGAAGGTTGTGAAGGTGAAAAAGGAAAAGGTAAATCCTGCTTCCGATTTCTTCTCGAACATTCTGAATAAAACGAAAGGTCTTTTAATTGATGACCTCGATGGAAAAAATGAATATTGAATCAACCACTAAATCATAATTGTCATGTTTGAACCAGTAACAGGATACAAATTTGACCTTCCCAAACATCATAAATCGATTATTAAAGTAATCGGAGTGGGTGGCGGAGGTAGCAACGCAGTGAACCACATGTTTCGACAAGGCATCAAGGATGTCGAGTTCGTAGTGGCCAACACCGATCTGCAGGCATTGAACAGCAGTCCGGTGCCTTACAAGCTTCAGCTTGGTGTTAATCTTACCGAAGGTCTTGGCTGTGGGGCCAACCCGGAAGTAGGTCGTGCAGCGGCTATTGAAAGCAAAGAACAAATTCGCGAGATGTTGATGGGCACTAAGATGGTGTTTGTTACAGCAGGTATGGGCGGTGGCACAGGTACGGGGGCAGCGCCAGTGATTGCCAAGATTGCCAAGGACATGGACATTCTCACTGTAGGAATTGTTACTGCGCCTTTTTCTTTTGAAGGAAAGAAAAAAATGAACCAGGCCGAATTAGGAATTGAAGCGTTTCGCTCAAGCTGCGATACGGTACTAATAATTCTCAACGACAAGCTTCGTGAGATCTATGGCAACCTTGCTATCGGTCAGGCTTTTGGTGAAGCAGATAACGTGTTAACAACCGCAGCGAAGGGAATTGCTGAAATCATCACACTCACGGGTTATGTAAACGTTGACTTCCAGGATGTGCGCACCGTTATGTTAGATGCCGGTGCGGCAGTTATGGGTTCAGCAGAAACCCGTGGCGACAACCGCGCACTGAAAGCAGCCCAGCAGGCGTTAGCTTCACCGCTGCTGGATAACCATGACATCATGGGGGCAAAACGAATTCTCTTGTCCATTATATCGGGTGAAGAAGCCGAACTACAAATGGATGAGTTGACAACGATTACGGAATATATTCAACAACAAGCAGGCGATGAAGCGGAAGTAATTTTTGGTCACGGTGTAGATTCGGGCCTTAGCGACCGAATCCGGGTAACCGTAATTGCAACCGGGTTTATTTCGGAAGGTAAAATCCAGAAGCGAAGCGATGAGAAAAAAGTGCATGAATTGGATCGCTCTCAAATTTCGTTGTTTGGTGCGGTTGATAATTCTGTAAATCAACAAAACCTGGACCTTCAACTTAAAGTGCGATCAGATAACGACAAGCAAGTCTTGAAGGGAGAGGGAAAGTCATTTAACGAGCAAGAAAAGTTTGAAAAAAAGTCCCCCGAAGTTCCGCCAGCCAAAGATGAAAAACCACAGGAGCGGTCGTATACATTTGAGTTGTTTAACAATTCAGAATCTACTTCTTCACAAGATGAAGATCAAGGTGAAGAAAGTTTGTTTCGCGATGATGAGGATGAATTTGATTTGGGAAAACAAATTTCAGCCGATCAGGTAATTAACGAAGAAGGTTTGATGGAAATCCGCAAGACCAAAGAACGGTTGGAAGAGCAAGCTCGTCAGCGCAGAGAAAAATTAAAAGCAAGCAAGAAGAATGAGATGACAAAAGAGGAGTTCAACGAAAAGTGGACGCTTCCGGCTTATCTGAGACGCGGTGTTAAGATGGACAACGTGCCTCATTCTTCCGAGCCATTCATTTCTCGCTATAATCTGAACGATGACAATAATCTTTTAGGTAACAATAAATTTCTACATGACAATGTAGATTAACACGCTCACAAAAATTGTGCATTTGAATTATTTTGAAAATGTTCTGTTTGATATTGGATGTGATAAGAAATAGCTCTTGTTCCCCTCTCCCTCGGAGAGGGGCCAGGGGTGAGGTTATGGCATATCCGGCACGACTGGTTTTTACTCCATTCGTAGTGGTTGTTGGTGGTAAATATTTTTTGCCGGTGCCGGAGTGCCTTATTTTTTAAACTGAGTTTAACCCATTTTTTAAGCTCGACTGCCCCGATCTGACTTGTTGGATCGGGGCAGTTTAATTTTACACGATTACCAAAAACGCATATAACCCACTGTAAATCATCGTTAACCATTCCATTGGCATAACTACCAAATTCGCCAAATCGATTCTGGCCCATCAATTGTTTTTAGGTTCTGTAAACAATTGAATTATGAAAACGAACGTACTACTTCTGATTGCTGGTTTGGTTCTTACCTCCTGTGACATTCTGATTGTAGAACCTCGCTATGACGACCGCGACCGCGTAACAGGTTCTTACCGTATTGAAGAATACAGTCAAACCTTTAACGAATCTATCCGATTCAACATTTACATTCGTAAGTCAGGGATTGGATATAATTCTCAGGAAGTTATTATTGAAAACTTTTATAATGCAGGGGTGGAGGTACGGGCAGAGATTATAAACGACAAGGTTTATATTTCACGCCAGTATATAAATGGCTACGAAATTGAAGGGGTAGGTACGGTATTTTTTGACGAGATCCGATTTAACTACAAGGTGCGCGACACGTATACGAATAGACCGGTAGATTTTTGCGAGGCGAGAGCGTGGTTAGATTAATCCTACCTTGTCGTGTTGCAACCAAGTGAAATGAAAATGCAATCCACTTAAAGCAAGGCCCCACTTCGACTACTCGGAGTGGGGTCTTTTTTTCTTATTTATTCTAAACTACCTGAGCTTGCAGTTTCTGAGAAAGTACGGACTTTTGAACTGCGCCTACCTGCTTATCTACCACCTGGCCATTTTTGAATACAAGAAGGGTTGGTATTGATCGGATTCCGAAACGTGCTGTTACCTGCGGATTTTCATCCACGTTAAGTTTGGCCACTACAGCCTTGCCTTCATAATCGCCCGCCAGTTCTTCTACTACCGGGCCTATCATTTTACAAGGTCCGCACCATTCAGCCCAGAAATCTACCAAAACAGGCTTGTCGGAATTGATTGCTTGATCAAAATTAGAGTCGTTAAGTTCCAATGTTTTACCCATGATATAAGTGTATTAAAGTGTTTATTTTTTTAATCTAATGAATCTACTGTCTCCAACATAAAGGTAGGAGAAATTGTTCCAATTTCAGTTTTTTCTAAAAGTGCAGGCTTGCTTACTGCCTCGGTTAACCATCGGGTTTCCGATTTGTCGGTTACTACGCCTACTTCGGAAATCCGTTTTAATTCTTTGATGAAATCATTGCTCACTTTTATGCGGCATGAGCGCGAGAGTAGTTCGGCTTGCACGCCCTCGGTTTCATCCTTAATAAAAAATGTTAGTGTCGAATTACCAGCATTTTTCTTGCACAGTTTTTCTAACTTCTCAATTAAGGACGTAGAGATCGAATCAATCTCACATCGCACTGCTAACCCTTGCACGCGTTTGGAGGCAATCTCGTTCAACAATTCGATGTTGCGGATTTTGAATTCCAATGCCATATCGCCCCACGCTTTGCGCAACACATTTCCTTCTACAAAAAGAAAGAGCCCCGGCATCAGGTATGATTTAAATTTAAGGTAGTCATCACTCCATAGCATGAACTCAAATTTTCCGCTGTAGTCTTCCACTACTAGTTTTCCGAAGGGGCGTCCGGTTTTTGTCATTCGGTGTTCTACACTCGAAACAATGCCGCCCACTTTACATTCTTTACCTTCCAGACCATCAATGTCGTTGAGCGTTGCTACAGCCGTAGTACAAAATGTGTCCATCTCAAATTTGAAATTATCCAGCGGATGCCCTGAGATATAAACGCCCACAACTTCTTTTTCAAAGTGAAGCTTTTCTATCTCGCTGAAGGGCTCGATGGGTTCTATTTTGGGTGGTGGCATTTGTGTGCCGGTGGAAGCGCCAAACAAACTGGCTTGCGCACTTTGTGCTTCCTGGTGCATTTTGCTTGAATAGCGAATTACTTTTTCGGTAAGCGACATATCGCCATCTTTTGCAGCCATGTAGTGCCTGCGGTGATATTCCGTAAAGCAATCAAACGCTCCTGATAAGGCAAGACATTCAAAAGTTTTTTTGTTTACCGACCGCTGACTCAATCGTTTTGCGAAATCAAAAATATCTTTATAAGCACCATGCGCATCGCGCTCTATAATAATGGCTTCCACAGCAGCTTCACCCGCACCTTTAATGGCGCCCAATCCAAATCGTATCTGGCCTTGCTTATTCACTTCAAAGTTTACACCCGATTCATTTACGTGCGGGCCAAGTACTTCAATGCCTTGCTTGCGACAATCTTCAATAAAGTAGGTTACGTTGTCGAGATTGCTTTGAGCATGGGTAAGAATGGCCGCCATATAATCAGCCGGATAGTTTGCTTTCAGGTAGGCTGTTTGATAGGCCACCAACGAATAACAAGTGGAGTGTGATTTGTTAAACGCGTATTGTGCAAAGGCTTCCCAGTCTTTCCAGATTTTTTCAGCTATTCGCTCATCGTGCCCATTGGTTTTACAACCGGCAATGAACTTGTCTTTCATTTTATCAAGCACTTCTTTCTGTTTCTTACCCATTGCTTTACGCAACACATCGGCATCGCCCTTCGAAAAGTTGGCAAGCGTTTGAGAAAGTAACATCACCTGCTCCTGATACACCGTAATTCCATAGGTATCTTTCAGGTATTCTTCCATTACAGGCAGATCGTATTTGATCGGCTCGCGACCATGCTTGCGCGCAATAAAGGCAGGAATGTATTCCATCGGCCCTGGCCTGTAGAGTGCATTCATAGCAATCAGGTCTTCAAACTTATCAGGTTTTAGTCCACGCAAATAGCTTTGCATGCCATCCGATTCAAACTGGAAAGTTCCCGTTGTATCTCCCCGCTGATAAAGCTGATAGGTCTTAACATCATCAAGCGGAATCTTATCAATGTCGATCTCAATTCCTTTTCGTTTTTTAATATTCTTGATGGCTGTTTTGATGATAGTGAGTGTTGTAAGCCCAAGGAAGTCCATCTTCAGCATGCCTGCACTTTCCACCACGCTGTTATCGAACTGTGTTACCAGCATGTCTGAATCCCGGGCAGTTGAAACCGGTACAAAATTGGTAAGTGCATCGGGGGTAATGATTACTCCACACGCGTGTGTTCCTGTATTGCGCAACGATCCTTCCAGCACGACAGCCTGTCTTAATACATCCGCTTTTTTGTCGGCACCTTTTCGAAGATTGCTCAGTTCTTTATTTTCTTCAAACGCTTTTTCCAGTGTAGTTCCCGGGCGTTCAGAAATCATCTTGGCCATGTTATTGGCTTCGGAGAGTGGCAGCTCCATTACCCGTGCGCAATCCCGGATGGAAGATTTTGCTGCCATCGTGCCATAGGTAATAATCTGGGCGACCTGATCGTGGCCATATTTTTCAATTACATACTTCAACACTTTGTCGCGTCCTTCATCATCAAAGTCAATATCAATATCGGGTAGTGATACACGGTCCGGATTTAAAAAACGTTCAAATAGTAAATCGTAAGCGATTGGATCAACGTTGGTAATGCCAATGCAGTATGCAACTGCCGAACCAGCCGCAGAACCCCGGCCTGGCCCAACCGCTACATCCATTTCGCGTGCCTTGCCAGTGAAATCCTGAACGATTAGAAAATATCCTGGGTAACCGGTTTTTTTTATTGTCTCTAATTCAAAATCAAGGCGCTCTTTTATTTCGTTGGTTAGTTGCGGATATCTTCGTTTGGCTCCCTCATAGGTTAGGTGCTTCAGATAGTCATCCTCGCTGGCAAAATCTTTTGGAATAGTAAACTTGGGAAGCAGCACGTTGCGCTTCAGCTCATACGTCTCTACCTTATTAATTATCTCTCCGATCGTTTCGATAGATTCAGGAAGATCATGAAACAGTGATTTCATTTCTTCCTGTGATTTGAAATAGAAATTGTTGTTGGGCAAGCCATAGCGCGTGCCCCGACCAGACCCTATGGGGGTGGATTGAAATTCGCCTTCTTTAATACACAGCAGAACATCGTGTGCATTGGATTCTTCTTTCTCTAAATAGAAACATTCATTGGCCGCGAAATATTTTACTCCGTGTTTTTTTGCAAACTTCAGCAAGGTTTCGTTCACGCGGTCTTCTTCGCGTGTGTCGTGGCGGTTAAGTTCTATGTAGAAGTCGGCACCAAATAATTGATGCCACCAAACGAAAACTTCTTCGGCTTGTTTTTCTCCGACATGAAGAATGAGATAGGGGATCTCGCTGCTGAGACCCCCGGTAGTAGCAAGCACTCCTTCTTTGTATTGTTTGATAAGTTCTTTGTCAATTCTTGGATAAATTCCATACAGACCTTCGATAAAACCAATGGAACTTAACTTGGCCAGGTTCTGATAGCCCACTTTGTTTTTCGCCAGCAACACCTGATGGTATCGTTTATCAGGATTGTCTTTTGTGAACTTTAGCTTCTTACGATCTTCTGAAATATAAAACTCACACCCTACAATAGGTTTGATGCCGTGCTTCAGGGCTTCGCTCACAAACTTGAAGGCACCATACATGTTACCTAAATCGGTAACGGCAACCGCGGGCATGTTTTCTGCTTTTGCTTTCGCAATGATTTCGTTTACATCGGGCACGGCTTGCAATACCGAATATTGCGAGTGCAGATGTAAATGACAGAACGGTTCATCAGTAAGGTTTTTTTGAATTATATTGGTTGAGTAGTCACTTACTTTTTTCTTTTCCCGTTTGGTTGAGTTACCAGCTTCCAGGTTGGGCTCTTCATAGAGTATCTCAGCTACAGGCGTAACATCAAATGGCTTGACTACTTTTTTAGAGATGAGTCCAAAAAAGGAGCGGGCCGTAGCCGCAACATCATACGAAGCATCGTGTGCATCTTCAAACGGGCCGCCAAATAACTTTTCGTGCAGTTCTGTAAGGCGTGGCATTTTTAATTTGCCACCAATGCCACCGGCCAGTTGACAAAATTCTGTTGCGGCAATTCCGGTATCCAGCTTTTGAAGCGAGAGAAAATAAGTTGTATCAAAAGATTGACGGATCAGCTCAGCGCCAATAATGTTGATATCAAACTCAATATTATGACCTACCAGCAGTTGAGTTCTGGTAAGGTCTTTATTTAGTTCAGTTAAGACAGTTAACAATTCATGACCTTCTTCCAGTGCTCGTTTTGTAGAGATGCCATGTACCTGCTCGGCTTTGAAAGGAATATCAAAGCCATCGGGCTTTACAATAAAATTTTGTTGCGAAAGGAGATTACCTTTTTTATCGTGGAGTTGCCACGCTATTTGTACCAGCCGGGGCCAGTTGTCGAGGTCAGTAAGGGGTGCAGTCTTGTTATGCGGCAGACCGGTGGTCTCCGTATCAAAAATCAAATACATGAACTACGTAGTGGTTGGTGTAAAGTTAATCGGATTTGAACGGACTGGCAATGCACAACCTTAAATAGCGAGGCGTCAGACCGCCCAAATGCTTCGAATAAAAGCGGTCGGACGCCTTTGTTCGGCTGTGTTTATCACCAGTAATAGAACAAGTAGGCTATAAAAGTATTTTTCAGATGAGTTTTTGCCGCAATCTTCAGAACCTCGACCTCTTTATTTAATTGTGATAATCCGCTGATTAATAGGGTACACCCACTCTACGCCTCGCTCTGTAACTACAGCATCATCTTCCAGCGGAATGCGCAATTTGCTACCGCCCCATTCTGGTATAGGCGTGTAAGCAAA
Source organism: Cyclobacteriaceae bacterium (assembly GCA_965278925.1). Classification (GTDB taxonomy): domain Bacteria; phylum Bacteroidota; class Bacteroidia; order Cytophagales; family Cyclobacteriaceae; genus ELB16-189. The sequence continues at coordinate 12,785 of OZ257123.1, forward strand.
CAACTCGATGGAAAGCAAATTGGTAGGCTTAACAACATAGGTGAGCTGCACCGGGTTAAAAAAAGCAATGGAAGGCCCCGAACCATGACCCCAATCGCCAACGGAATGGCAACCAATAATTACATCGGTTTTTTCATCTTTATTCGGCTTGTTGAATTCAATTTTTGAAAACCCAGCCTCACCAAGTGCTTTATAAATATTGTCTTCATTTTGTTTAGCAGTTATGTGGGGCTTAATAGTCTGCTGCACGATAGTGCGCACATCAATAGCTTTGTCAAACGCCTTTTGAATGCTGGCTGGCACTTCTTTCTCGCCTTCTTTCAACACATAGGCAATCCGTTTCATATCAGTATAATAATTCATAAGGCCAACACCCCAATCGAGCATGAGAATATCACCGCGTTGAATGATGCGACTGGTAGACGTTGCTTCGATGCCATTTGGGCCCGTAACATAAATGGAAGGCATACCAAAGGATGATTCGAGATTGTGTTTAAAGAGTTGCTCTTTCAGCCACCACGCAACATCTTCCAGCGTGGTAACACCGGGTGTAATCACCTCATTTGACAGAGCCCGCTCAGCCAATTGATACGAATAGTTTCCGGCTTCCGCGAAAGCGGCTAATTCAATAGCTACATGACGCGACCGAAAATCAGAAGCAAGTTTCTCGGCCGAAACAAAACGCGCTTCATACTTTTTACCCAGAATCTCAGCAAGTTCCTGACGGCCTGTATAGGATAGGCCATCGGTGCGGCCAATGTCTTTCGACATATTTAATCCAATCCGTTTAGGGTCGTGTTTGGCAACAAACTCTTTCAACTCCGATTCCGAGCCAACATAGTCATACGTTTTACTTTCTTCAAGCAGGTATCCACTTATGCCCAGTACGGTTCGCTCTATGCGGGGTTTGCCAGTATCTGTAAAAATGTAATATCCGGTATGCCCCACATAGCCTTCACCCAACATCGAATAAAGTGGGTCGAAGTTCCCTTCCCGGTTCATGATTATCCACATATCAATCTTGTTCTCGCGCATTACTTCTGGCAAGATCAGATCAAACTTGTCGTGCCGGATTTGATTCATGATTCGCCATCTGCGAAAAGCTTCCTGGCAAAGCGCTACCTGACTAACTGAAATAAGAAGAAAGATTAGAAAAGATCGTTTCATAGAGATTTGTTTGAATAAATCGAAAGATAAGCGCGCACAAATGATTTGCCAATGCAAGTTCCTGGGCTTCGAGCTCGATTATCATTCTAACGCACCTTTTGTAGTCCTTAAACAAACCCAATTTAGAACCCATCAAAATTGGGCTATCAATTGTTTGGTATGGCTTTGAGGATTAATTTTGGTCAGTTCTTATACCTACACTATGAAATCATCATTACCAAGTACCCCCAAGGGAATGAAAATTGGCGCGGTGATTCCAGTGACCACTAAAAAATTAATTAATTACACATGAAATGGCTTTTTGATCTCTTCTCAAGCTCGCTTGGAAGAAAAGTGTTGATGGCCCTGACGGGGCTTTTTCTGATTCTTTTCCTCGCTGTGCACCTGGCGGGTAATTTACAATTGCTTAAAGAAGATGGCGGAGAGTCGTTTAACGTCTATGCAAAATTCATGACGACCAACCCGTTGATCAAGACGGTTTCGTATGGCAATTATGCATTTATCCTTTTGCACATTTTTATGGCCGCCTTTCTTACCCGTAAGAATCGAGCAGCCCGTGGCGATCAGGGCTATGCAGTAACGGGCAAGTCGTCCTCCTTGGCTTCGCGCAACATGGGTATTTTAGGCACCATGCTTCTTATTTTCCTGATCATTCACATGAAAGACTTCTGGGCTCAAATGCACTGGGGTGGAATTCCAACGGCCACGTATGACGGTGTTGAAGTGAAAGATTTATACGCAATCGTATCGCTGGCATTTTCAGAAGCCTGGTATGTGATACTCTATGTTATATGCATGGTCGGTCTTGCCTTTCATTTATGGCACGGCTTCAGCAGTGCATTTCAGACACTTGGTTTAAACCATATGAAATACAATCCTGTTATTAACTTCGTAGGAAGAGTTTTTGCAGTAATTGTACCGGCTGCCTTTGCACTCATTCCTATCTGGATGTTTTTTGTTTAATCATTACGAACGTAGATTTTAATTATCTTAATCATACATCATGAAGCTAGATTCAAAAATTCCGGAAGGGCCCGTAGCAGAGAAGTGGACCAAACATAAATTCAATCTTAAGCTGGTGAACCCCGCCAACAAAAGAAAGTATGATGTCATTGTAGTGGGTACAGGATTGGCCGGTGCCTCTGCAGCTGCTTCGTTGGGTGAGTTAGGTTACAATGTAAAAGCATTCTGCTTTCAGGATAGTCCGCGCAGAGCACATAGCATTGCTGCGCAGGGTGGCATCAATGCAGCAAAGAATTATCAGAATGATGGCGACAGTGTGTTTCGTCTTTTCTATGATACCGTAAAGGGTGGTGATTACAGGGCAAGAGAAGGAAACGTATATCGCCTGGCCGAAACTAGTGTAAGTATCATCGATCAATGTGTGGCCCAAGGTGTTCCATTTGCCCGCGAGTATGGTGGTCTTTTAGCAAACCGTTCGTTTGGTGGTGCGCAAGTGTCGAGAACATTTTATGCACGGGGCCAAACTGGTCAGCAGTTGTTGCTCGGTGCCTATGGTGCGCTCAACCGCCAAATTGCCAATGGAAAAGTGAAGATGTACAACCGCAGTGAAATGCTGGATGTGGTAGTGGCCGATGGCAAAGCAAGAGGAATCATCACCCGTGATTTGATTACAGGAAAAGTAGAAGCACACAGTGCCCATGCGGTGTTGTTGTGTACGGGTGGATATGGAAACGTATTTTTCTTGTCAACTAATGCCAAGGGCTCAAACGTAACAGCCGCCTGGCGTGCTCATAAAAAAGGTGCCTTCTTTGGCAACCCATGTTTTACACAAATACATCCTACCTGCATTCCGGTTTCGGGCACACATCAATCTAAACTTACGTTGATGTCTGAGTCGTTGCGCAATGATGGTCGGGTGTGGGTTCCTAAAAAAGCAATGCCCGGCCTGAAGTCGAAAGACGCTATGAATCTTCCGGAATCGGAACGTGATTATTTTCTTGAACGTAAATATCCATCCTTCGGAAACCTGGTGCCACGTGATGTGGCCTCGCGCAATGCAAAACAAGTTTGCGATGAGGGGCGGGGAGTAGGATCGGGCTTAGCCGTATTTCTTGATTTTACCGATGCGATAAAGCGCGATGGTGAAGATTTGATTCGCGCCAAGTATGGCAACCTCTTCGATATGTATGCACAAATCACGGGCGAGAATCCTTACAAAGGTCCGATGATGATTTACCCGGCTGTTCATTATACGATGGGTGGTCTTTGGGTTGATTACAATCTGATGACAACAGTACCCGGCTTGTATGCCTTGGGTGAAGCTAATTTCTCTGACCACGGTGCAAACCGACTTGGAGCGAGTGCACTTATGCAAGGTTTGGCCGATGGCTATTTTGTTATTCCGTATACCATGGGCGATTACCTTGCTACCATTGGCTGGAATGATAAAGTTGGCACCGACCATCCGGCTTTCAAAGAAGCAATGGATGGAGTAAACGAGCGGCTAAATAAACTTCTCAGTATTAAGGGAAAGAAAACTGTGGATGAGTTTCATCGTCAACTCGGTCTCACCATGTGGGAGTATTGCGGAATGTCGCGCAGCGAGGAGGGTTTGAAAAAAGCAAAGAAAATAATTCAAGATATTAAAGCAGAGTTCTGGACGAATGTAAATGTGTTAGGCTCACCCAATGAACTGAATCAGGAACTGGAAAAGGCTGGCCGCGTGGCCGACTTTATAGAACTGGGTGAGCTGATGGTAGACGATGCACTCAATCGCAGCGAATCGTGTGGTGGTCACTTCCGTGAAGAATCTCAAACACCCGAAGGCGAAGCACTGCGAAGAGATGATGAGTTTGCGTATGTGGCCGCGTGGGAATTTAAAGGTGAAAATCAGCCCGAAACCTTGCACAAGGAAGAACTGAAATTTGAAAATGTAAAACTCACTCAACGTAGCTATAAATAATATGAAGATTACGTTAAAAGTCTGGAGACAGAAGGACACGAAAAGTAAAGGCGCTTTTAAAACTTATCAGCACGATCATATCTCGCCCGATATGTCCTTCCTGGAAATGATTGATGTGCTTAACGAAGAACTTGTTAAGAAGAATGAAGATCCGATTGCATTCGATCACGATTGCCGCGAAGGAATTTGTGGCATGTGCAGTTTGTATATCAATGGTCGTCCGCATGGCCCGCAGCAAACTACCACGTGCCAGCTTCATATGCGTTCGTTTACCGATGGTCAAACCATTACGATTGAACCGTGGCGCGCGAAAGCGTTTCCCGTGGTGAAAGACCTGGTAGTAGACCGTACCGCGTTCGATCGCATTCAACAAGCAGGTGGTTATGTAAATGTAAACACAGGCGGTGTTCCCGATGCGAATGAAATTCCGATTCCGAAAAAGATAGCCGATGAAGCCTTTGATGCAGCAACCTGCATTGGCTGTGGTGCGTGTGTGGCCGCATGTAAAAATGCTTCGGCCATGTTATTTGTGGGTGCCAAGGTTTCTCAATTTGCTTTGTTGCCACAAGGCAAAGTAGAAAGCAAAGAGCGCGTTGAAAAAATGGTAGCCCAGATGGATGCTGAAGGGTTTGGATCTTGTACCAACACCTATGCCTGCGAAGCCGAGTGCCCGAAAGGAATTAAGATCACCAACATTGCACGTATGAACCGCGAATATTTTGGTGCCATGTTAAGTTCGTATGAGATTGAAAGTAATGGCGGTGGAGATTAGAATAGAGAGAATCTATAATTTCAAAGCCCAGGTGACTGGGCTTTTTTAATTGTTGGCGGTTCGTGCCGTTTAGTCCAAGTCCAAAACTATTCTTAAGTTCTCTCTGACCTTGTCAGCCGTATTGATGTCTACTTCACCAACTTTTTTAACAAGTCGTTTGTTGTCAATGACTCTAACTTGGTCAATCATAATGTCACAGTCCTCCTTAAGTCCGAACTTTGATTTTTTTAAATGAACTCTTAATATTTCAGAGTCCGCTTTAACATTTGTTGGGCGCTGTGGCCTTGTCGTCACCCGTCTATTATAATTCCATCTGGTTCAAAATCTTTAAAGTCCACGGTTACTTGATGATTGTCGTCATGGATTGTTTCAAATGCCATGTCCCAAGTTTTTGGTTTGTAATCTTGTCGTGGGACTTTCATAGCAACCAATTTAAACTCCTTTTTGAAGTCCTTAATCTTAAAATCTTCTTTCCAATTCTTAAACTCGTCCTCTATTAACGGTGTTATCTTTGACATAATGTCATCATATGAGTCTTGAACTTTATTGTAGAAATCTCGCTGGTCATTTGTCGGTCCGCTTAATTCCCCACTAATGAAATACTCTATTTCGTCACCTGTTGGTTTAAATTTCCCTTTTCCTTCAAAGTAATTCTTTGTCGAATCTTTGAAACTCATAAATTTCAATGTCCCAAAGAAGTCGTCTTGAATTGTCTGAGGTTTTTTAAAAAGGTCAAATAGTCCCATATTTTAAATTGATTTTTGAAACTCAATGTGTCCGGCCATTGCGCACAACCTTTAGATTTGTTTCATCATAAAAATAGCAATAGTTGTAGTAACTTTTGTGGGTAAGTGGATTACCGTTTCGGTTATCCATCTTATCCACAAAAAAGCAGCCGGAGCACTATGCGCACAACTAAGTGTGGGCTTATCAAACGATTCAGTCCGGCTGCTTATTTAGTTGTGAGAAAGGGATCAAATAGATATTCAAGGCGTGAGGGCCTATTATAAAGGTTTCGATCCAAAGCTCACTTGTTTAAACATTCTAAAACAAAAGTTATGGAAAAGTCACAGCAAAATCAACCCTACCAATGGATCCTGGGGATCGATGTATCCAAAGACAGCATTGACGCCTGTCTCATCCGGCAAAGCGATGGGCAGTTGTTTGAAAGTAAATTTCACAACAACCTTTCAGGGTTTCGCCATCTCAAAACCTGGTGCAAACAAATGCAATGTGAGTGTGATCATCACACACTGTGTTGTATGGAACACACCGGACTGTATACCCGATTGCTGGTTCATTACCTGGTAAGTCGGGAAGTAAAAGTCTGGCTGGAAGGCTCCCTTCAAATCAAACGCAGTCAGGGATTAATCCGCGGGAAGTCTGACAAAATTGATGCACAACGCATAGCACGCTATGCTCATGTGTATCAAAGCAAGGCTCAAATCATGCAAATCAGCCTGCTAACGCTGGAGAAATTAAAAGATCTTCAGGCTAACCGAAAGCGATTGATGAAAGCACTTCAGATGCTTCGCACCAGTGCCGAAGAGTTAAAGCAGTTTGATGCATCTACTGCCAAAGTGGTGGATAAAGTTAATCGTGAAGCTATTCGTGGATTGGAGAAAAGCCTGAATAAAGTAGATGAGCAAATTCTCACCTTCATTAAGGAGGATGAAACATTAAAACAGAAATATGATTTAATGCTCACCGTAAAAGGCGTAGGAAAAGTACTGGCCACCATGCTTCTCGTTTATACCCATGGCTTCAACCGCCTGGCCGATAGCAGAAAGCTGGCCTGCTACAGCGGTGTAGCTCCGTTTGTTTATGAAAGTGGAACATCTATCAAAGGTAAGACGGGTGTATCTAAATTCGCAAATGGAGAACTGAAGCGTACCCTGCATATGGCCGCCATCAGCAGTGTACAGCATAATCCCGAGCTGCATGAATATTATCAACGCAAGGTGCAAGAAGGCAAAAATAAAATGTCGGTAATCAATGCCGTGAGAAACAAATTACTGCATCGAATTGTAGCTGTAGTAAACCGGGGAACCCCTTATGAATTACAACTAAAAAATAATTAACAAAGAGGTTGGTTTGATCATAGATATCGTTTGTGTTTGCGCAGTGGTGGCTTATTGAAACCGCGTCCTATCCACGTGGGCAAACGTAATAAAATAAATATACTTCATACCTTGATGTCCCGCCACCATTGCGCAAACATTTTGTTGTGTGTAGTGCCGCATTAACTCACTTTTAATCGTGAGCGTCTCTTTTGACTTTTTTTAATTCGGTCAATCATGTTTGCTTTTTTTAATTTGTCCGCCTTAATAAAGTCGCTAATCATTTTTCTTTCTTTCTCTGTGAGTGGTCTAGGGTCAACTACAAAGTCCACGTTTAAAGGTTCTTTAATCAGTCCCATATGTCAGTCGTTAAAGTATTTGTCAATAAGTCTTAATGAAGTCTCAGGTGTAATAACCATAAGAGTACCTCCGAAGTGAACGGCACCTAATGATTTAATGTAATGCTCGATTAATTGAGTTTTAGAGTTAAACGAAAGGTATCCTCCGCCACCTCTTTGATATGAAACCCGACAAGCAAAGGCAACTAAATTGCCAGGAACACCTAAATACGCCTTGTCTTTTCCTTTATTGAATTGTGCACTTTCAATTAAATGCATGTATACATGGTCGTCTCTGAAGGTAATGCTAATCAGTCCTTGGATATTAGTACTTCCCGAAATTGTCAGTTTATAAACCTCTTTTTCTGGAGCCTTAAGTTCTGATTTCCAATCAAATGACCACCCATTTTTCTTGGTTATTCCCTTCATTTCATCTCTTGTCAGTAAGGAAACGTCAGTTTTAAAGCTGTCGCCTGTTTTTACATTTTCAATCGAATTTGTCAGCTTATCTATAACAAAGTCGAGGTGGTTAATTTTCACTTTTTTCACACCACAATTTACAAAATTTTCACCTCTTTTTCGATAGGACTTATTTGTCCACGGCATTACACACAACCTTTAGATTTGTTTCATCATAAAAATAGCAATAGTTGTAGTAACTTTTGTGGGTAAGTGGATTACCGTTTCGGTTATCCATCTTATCCACAAAAAAGCAGCCGGAGCACTATGCGCACAACTAAGTGTGGGCTTATCAAACGATTCAGTCCGGCTGCTTATTTAAGGTGTGAGAAGGGATCAAATAGATATTCAAGGCGTGAGGGCCTATTATAAAGGTTTCGATCCAAAGCTCACTTGTTTAAACATTCTAAAACAAAAGTTATGGAAAAGTCACAGCAAAATCAACCCTACCAATGGATCCTGGGGATCGATGTATCCAAAGACAGCATTGACGCCTGTCTGATCCGGCAAAGCGATGGGCAGTTGTTTGAAAGTAAATTTCACAACAACCTTTCAGGGTTTCGCCATCTCAAAACCTGGTGCAAACAAATGCAATGTGAATGTGATCATCACACGCTGTGTTGTATGGAACACACCGGGCTGTATACCCGATTGCTGGTTCATTATCTGGTAAGTCGGGAAGTAAAAGTCTGGCTGGAAGGCTCCCTTCAAATCAAACGCAGTCAGGGATTAATCCGCGGGAAGTCTGACAAAATTGATGCACAACGCATAGCACGCTATGCTCATGTGTATCAAAGCAAGGCTCAAATCATGCAAATCAGCCTGCTAACGCTGGAGAAATTGAAAGATCTTCAGGCTAACCGAAAGCGATTGATGAAAGCACTTCAGATGCTTCGCACCAGTGCCGAAGAGTTAAAGCAGTTTGATGCATCTACTGCCAAAGTGGTGGATAAAGTTAATCGTGAAGCTATTCGTGGATTGGAGAAAAGCCTGGATAAAGTAGATGAGCAAATTCTCACCTTCATTAAGGAGGATGAAACATTAAAACAGAAATATGATTTAATGCTCACCGTAAAAGGCGTAGGAAAAGTACTGGCCACTATGCTTCTCGTTTATACCCATGGCTTCAACCGCCTGGCCGATAGCAGAAAGCTGGCCTGCTACAGCGGTGTAGCTCCGTTTGTTTATGAAAGTGGAACATCTATCAAAGGTAAGACGGGTGTATCTAAATTCGCAAATGGAGAACTGAAGCGTACCCTGCATATGGCCGCCATCAGCAGTGTACAGCATAATCCCGAGCTGCATGAATATTATCAACGCAAGGTGCAAGAAGGCAAAAATAAAATGTCGGTAATCAATGCCGTGAGAAACAAATTACTGCATCGAATTGTAGCTGTAGTAAACCGGGGAACCCCTTATGAATTACAACTAAAAAATAATTAACAAAGAGGTTGGTTTGATCATAGATATCGTTTGTGCATGGGCAGTGGTGGGTATAAGATGTGCGTCACTGTCCCCGTTGCAAAAACGTATTTTGAAAGATAACACTTTTACATTAAACCAAAACCCACCATTGCGCATGCATTTTGTTGGCGGCTGGTTTTTTCTACACCAAACTTTACAAATAGTCGGATACTTCTTTGTCTTTAAGTAGTCGACCGTATTTATCAAAGAGCCCGTTTTCGTTTGTCATTCGTCTGTCTGTCATTGGTTCTTCAGATTTAACAAACATCTCCTTAACCGCTCTCCTCATCTCTGATTTTGTAATATGCCCGATTCTGTCAACTTTATATTTGTCGTTTAGAGTTACAAGAATGAATTCTGTCCACGGATTTTTTACCCTTGTTGTTCGTCCACTTTTATTCTCAGCAGTTATAAGCTTAACTGATACTTGGGCTTTGTCATCGGTCTCAAGGTCATACCCTTTCTCCACTTTGTTCTTATTCTTTTTTACCTGTCGCCCTTGTCGAGTTAAAAAACTCACGGCAATAAACTCTCCGATTCGTCCAACTATGTTATCGTTACCACTCAGTAATTCTTCTTTCTCGGTCTCAGCTAAAAATTTATGGCGAGCTAATAGATAATCGACCGCGTATTGTTTCAGTTTTTTGTCGTCCATGTTTCCTCGTCACTAATTACAGAAATGAAACTTTTACCTAAATCATTTTTTTGATAAGAGAATTCTTGTCCCATAAAATCATCGTTCTCGGAACCGATAAAACCCGAACTATCTGATTCCTCTGATATTAAATTGTGACTTGATAATCGTCTCAATGAGTGTCCGATGTATTCTGGTCGAGTTTCTCTTTTATTAAAGTATTCAATCAATTCTTTTTTAAAATACTTTGCTTTAAAGTCTGTCGAGTAGATGGCAAACAAAACAGTCAAATCAAACGCGGTTAAGTCGTCAAGCATTTTTGTCAAGTTGTCTGCGAAATCTAGATTATCAAGTTGAGTTGCAAGCTTAACTGTTAGATTTTTCCAATTCTTTATTTTTTCATCTCTTGTCTCATTCGCTACGTTGTCAATTATTTTGAAAAACAGTCTCTTAAGCTGGTCATTTGTTCCAATCTTTCTTAAGTCCTTATTCTCCTGTAACAAAAGTTCAAAGTATTTCTCAACGTTTGATTGTTTAAATGTCACATAAGTCTGTAATACAGTCGACACGGTCTGAACACCGAGTCCAACTACTGTCGCTATTGAATTGTTGTCCATGTTGTCCCGAAAAAACTTGCCGCCAACGTTTGTGCATAAGCAGTGGCGGTAATTCGAAGTGCGTCACTGTCCCACGACACCAAACGTAATTTGAAAAACTAAACTACAAATTTACACCGAACCCCGCCATTGCAGAAACATTTTGTTAGCGCCTGTGCCCTTCTTCCCGTCATTAGATAATTGTCCACCGTTTTATTGTCAAGTTGTCAACCAAATTATTTTATGAAACACAAGTCGTGCGTGGGCAACCGTTACACTGTACTATCGGTTTACTCTAAACTCTTAATACTCTGTCCCCGTGGTGCGAGGGGTGGCACTCTTGCCAAAGCTTTGGTTCGCGCGTTGATTTGTGTGGCTTTGGCATGTGTGCCACAGAGCGGCCGAATGGTAATCGGGTAGACTTTTAATTCAGGTTACTGGAACTTCTGTATTCTTGAGGGCTCATTCCAACATGTTGCTTGAATACTCGTGAGAAGTGTTGCGGATACTTGAATCCCAACTCGTAAGCAATTTCACTTACCGATTTGTTCGCATCAAAAATCCTCTCTTTGGCCACGTCAATCAATTTCAGGTGAATGTACTCACTTGCCGATTTCCCGGTTTCTTTTTTTATCAGGTCACCAAAGTAGTTGGCTGAAAGGTTGAGTTCGTCCGCACAGTATGCGACTGTAGGTAATCCGACTTCGTGTGGCTTGTCAGATGCAAAAAAATCATTCAACAATGTTTCGAATCGTTCTAGAATTCCTTTGTTAGTATTGTCGCGAGTGATGAATTGACGATCATAAAATCGAACACAATAGTTAAGCAGCAGTTCAATGTTATTCGCTATCAAAGTCTTGCTGTGTTTGTCCACTGCATGTTCCAATTCATACTTGATTTTACCGAAACAATCCATAATGATTTGCCGCTCACGCTCCGACAAGTGCAGAGCTTCATTGGTGGTATAAGAAAAAAATGAGTATTCGGACATGTGACGTCCAAGTGATGTCCCGCGCATAAAGTCAGCATGAAATACCAGTGCGAGACCTTGTGGCTGATAATATTCCTCCCCTGGTGAGCCGATCACCTGACCGGGTGCTAAAAAGACAAGTGTGCCTTCTTCGTAGTCGTAGTTACTGATACCGTATTTCAGATCTCCACATTTGATTTCTTTCAAGAACACAACATAAAATCCGTAGCTCATTTTTCTAAGCTGTCGCGGAGCGGCCTTCGAAAGATCAACAACACTAACAAGCGGGTGTAGCGTTTCATTTCTATTAAATGCATTATACTGACCGACAGTATCGAATTTCAAAATCTCGTCCATAACTCGGGCTTTAATTTTATTCAAAATTAGGTGTTCTAAAGCTCTTTTCGACACGGGCTGGCCGCAATCAGTGAATTTGGTATGTAAACCAGTGATTTGTATACATCTCCTTCTTGAGATGATTGCACCTTTGTAGGGTCGAAAAAGGACTGCACAAGGAAACCAATAGCGTTATGAAACTTTTCAAACTGTCCATTTTAAGCCTGACTATACTGCTTAGTTCAAATATTCCCAAAATATATGCACAGTCTAATGAAGGGCTAAGTGTCCAACAGCAAAACATAGTAAAGATTTCGGCTTTAGCGGCAGTTGGCGACTTGACAAATCTGAAAACATCTTTGAATGAAGGTTTAGATACTGGTTTAACTGTCAGTGAGATCAAGGAATCTCTTGTTCATCTCTATGCTTATTGCGGATTTCCAAGAAGTATCAGAGGTCTGCAAACGTTTATGGAGGTGCTTGAGGAGCGAAAGGCCAGAGGAATCAACGATAGACAAGGTAATGAGGCTTCGGCTATTAACAGTGATGGAAGTAAATATGAGCGAGGCAAAGTAATCTTGGGTGAACTAACAAAAGCAAAACAGGATGGGCCACTTACCGGGTATTCTGCATTTGCACCTGTAATCGACACTTTCCTGAAGGAACATTTGTTTGCTGATATTTTCGAACGAGATGTGTTGACCTATGCTCAGCGTGAACTTGTCACGATTTCAGTTTTGAGTTCAATCGGTGGTGTGGAACCGATGCTACGTGGACATTTGACGATCTGTCTTAATGTAGAGCTAACCCCCCAACAGTTAACGCATTTTATCACTGTGATTGAATCAACCGTTGGAAAAGAAAAAGCGAATGCAGCCAAGACCGTGTTAGCAGATGTTTTAAAAGGTCGGCAACAAAAGTAGCAACAGGTAAATCAATATGTATGATGAAAAATAAAATAACAGTGATGATTGGTTGTCTGGCCTTTGTCGTGGCGATCAACAGCTGTAGTCAACAGAAAGTGGACACTAAGGATAATCTAAGTACGAATATGGTCTTTCCACAAGGTGAGAAAGTTACCAGCGAAAATTTCAAAGGCACCGTGTATTTGAAAATGTTCATCGCTGGAGATAGTATTAATCCTACCTCAATCGGCAATGTAACGTTTGAACCGGGAGCCCGCACTAAATGGCACCTTCATCCGGGCGGACAAATATTAATGGTGATTGATGGGGTTGGATACTATCAGGAGAAAGGTCAATCCAAAAAGATACTTCACAAAGGTGATGTAATAAAATGTCCACCCAATGTTCCGCATTGGCATGGTGCAAGTTCGGATAAGCATTTCGTTCAGGTAGCGGTAACCAACAGGCACCTCGGTGAAACGGTGTGGTTGGAAGAAGTAACAGACGAAGTTTACAACAAGTAATGTTGGTGCAATCAATAATAAGTATTAATCGTATGGAAATGAAAAATAAAAACACGTTCGCTATAGTACTCTTGACTATGATGTTAACTCAAACCTATGCACAGAAAAAGCCAATCGTAATTCAGGATCAAGGCAGTTTTGCCGTTGGTGGTACCATGATTACGAATCCGGGAACATTCGACCCAATCAAACGCACACCAGAAGGCCAGACCTTTCGTGGGGATCATGCCTATGTGTTTTATCAGGTACCTGAAAAGTCTAAAAAGTTGCCACTTGTATTCTGGCATGGCATCGGTCAGTTTTCAAAAACATGGGAAACAACACCGGATGGTCGTGAAGGATTTCAAAACATTTTTTTAAGAAGAAACTTTAGTGTTTACCTGATTGATCAACCAAGACGCGGAAATGCAGGAAGAAGTACTGCAGAGGCCACCATCTCACCTACACCGGATGAGCAAATGTGGTTCGGTACATTTCGAGTTGGTGTATGGCCAAACTATTTTCCAGATGTTCAGTTTTCAAAAGATCCGGAAGCGCTCAATCAATACTTTCGTTCGATGGTTCCAAACATTGGGCCAATTGACATCAATGTGAATGTTGAGGCGGTATCGGCTTTAGCCACCAAACTTGGGCCGACAATATTGATTACGCACTCACATTCTGGTGGCATGGGTTGGCTTACGGGTATTAAGAATCAGAATATTCGTGCGATTGTTAGCTATGAGCCGGGTTCTGGTTTTGTTTTTCCCGATGGAGAAGTGCCACAGCCAATAGAAAGTTCCGCAGGCCCATTGGTACCTACCGGAGTCTCTAAAGAAGATTTTCTAAAGCTCACAAAAATTCCAATCATTATTTATTACGGTGATAATATCCCATCGAAGCCCGACCCGAATCCCGGCATTGATGGCTGGCGTGCCCGATTAGAGATGGCCAGAAAATGGCGTGATGCATTGAATGCGGCCGGTGGTGATGTGAGGGTTGTTCACCTACCCGAAATCGGAATCAAAGGAAATACTCACTTCCCATTCTCTGACTTGAATAATGTCCAAATAGCTGATCTGATGTCGAAGTGGCTGCAAGAAAAGGGTCTGGATAAATGAATCAACTGTAACACTGAATAGATTATGAACAATGAAAGCAGAAAATATTTTTTAATTGTGTTGTGTATGTCAGCAAGTATCCTCTCATTAGCTCAAACCAAACAAGCCAATCCATTTGGGTTGGTATATGAGAATGCCATTGCAAAAAATGTGATGGGTCAGGTAAACATTCATCCGGTAACGTATAAACTAAACGGCATTGACATTGCTGCCAATGTTTATACGCCAGCTAATTATGATCCTTCAAAACATTACCCCACTGTGGTGGTGGCGCATCCAAATGGTGGTGTAAAGGAACAAGTGGCGGGTTTGTATGCCCAACGTTTAGCGGAATCAGGTTACATCGCAATTGCTGCGGATGCTTCTTATCAGGGAGCCAGTGGTGGCCAACCTCGTAATGTAGATAAGCCTGCCTTTCGCATTGAGGATATTCGAGGCATGGCTGATTATATCACACAGTATAAAGGAGTGGACCCTAATCAATTGGGGCTTTTAGGAATTTGTGGCGGTGGTGGCTACGCATTGAAAGCTGCGCAAACCGACAAACGTTTTAAGGTTGTGGCTACGCTCAGCATGTTTAATTCCGGTGTGGTCAGGCGCAATGGATTTATGAATTCCGGTGCGGCAACGATTCAAGATCGGTTAAGGCAAGCCACTGAAGCCAGAGCACTGGAAGCTTCAAAAGGCGAAGTGCTTTACACAGCTGCCGCAACTATTACGGATGAAATGGCCGACAAGATGCCGTTTGATTTGTACCGTGAGGGTCATTATTACTACAACAGAACGCATGCCCATCCGAACTCAACATTTAAATACACAACAAGCAGTTTGCTTGACTTAATGGAATTCGATGCAGCCACCAACATGGACTTAATCAATCAACCATTGTTAATGATTGCAGGAAGCAAGGCCGATACATACTACATGACAGACCAAGCATTTAATGTAGCCACAGGAACGAAAGAGAAAGAATTGTATCTCATTCCGGGTGCAACACATATTCAAACCTACTATGTCCCTGAATACGTAAATCAGGCAATGAATAAACTCAAAGAGTTTTTTGGAAAGAACTTGAAACAAACAATAAACTGAGAAGATATGAAAGCAACATTTTTTGGAGTAGTAGTAGTCTTTATATGCGTGCAGTTTTCGTTCGCGCAAAATTCAGCCGAACAGGAAGTCATTGCACTCTCTAAAGAGAAATGGCAATGGATGGCCGATAAAAATGTGGAGAAGCTTGCGCCACTCTTTCACGACAAGTCAAAGTTTGTTCACATGAGCGGAACTTGGAAAAAAGATGAAGAGCTTGAGATTATTAAAACGGGTAGCATTTGGTACAAGAAAGCAACGGTGCATGATGTTGCCATTGAAATGATTGACAATACAGCAATCGTTTGGAACCGGATTACTTTACTCGCCATTGTTCGGGGCAGCGAAGTAACCACCGAATTTACAGTCACGGAAGTTTATAAAAAGCAGTCGGAAGGGTGGAAGTTATTGGCGCTCACGTTCAGTAGCGTTCGTGATACCCATACTATTAAACATTAACAAATTCAGTTATCCAATATGAAAAATCTATTCTCTTTACTTTTACTCGTTCTGATTGCAAGTTTAACCAATGCCCAACCGAAAGCTCCTGAAGTTCAAACGGCATCCGGTAAGGTGCGTGGAGTGACCGAAGGTGATGTTTCTTACTTCAAAGGTATTCCTTACGCTGCACCGCCTGTTGGCGAGTATCGTTGGCGGCCACCACAACCGGTAACGCCTTGGAAAGAAGTTCTTGATGCAACCAAGGATTGTGCGGACTGTCCGCAAAGAGCGTGGCCAGGTTCTACTACAAAACAATCAGAAGATTGTCTTTTTCTAAATGTATGGACACCAGCTACCGCTACTAAGAAATCAAAATTGCCAGTGATGTTTTGGATTCATGGTGGTGGTTTTACAGGCGGTAGCGGCTCTGGCCCCGGCTCGGCCGGAACTGCATTTGCCAAGCAAGGTGTCGTTCTTGTTACGATTAATTATAGGCTTGGTCGCCTCGGTCATTTTGCATTTCCTGCATTAAGCAAAGAGCATCCGGAAGAATCGAAAGGTAGTTACGCCTTTATGGATCAAATCGCAGCACTGAAGTGGGTTAAGGAAAACATTGCTGCCTTTGGTGGCGATCCGAATAACGTAACGATCTTCGGTTTTTCTGCTGGGGGTGTAGCGGTTCATTCACTTTTAACTATACCCTCAGCTAAGGGACTTTTTCATAAAGCCATCGGCCATTCCAGTGGTGGACGTGATGGAGTTCTTACAGGCAGACCGATTGATAAAGAGAATGCAGATCCATTATATGCTGTTTCTGCGGAGACAATTGGAGTAAACTTTGCGCGTAAACATAGAATCGCGAGTACTGATGCTGATGCACTCACTAAGCTTCGCTCGCTTAGCGCAGAAAAAATTGTAGATGGAGGTCAGGAAAGTGATAGCACGGGCGTTCGAATTTATTCGGGCCCGATTTTCGATGGCAAGTTGGTAGTTGAAACCGCAGAAAGTGCTTACAAGTCGGGAAGATTTGAAAAGATTCCGCTTATGATTGGAAATTGTAGTGCAGAAATAGGCGGGACCTTTGTTAGCAATGCCACTTCAAAGGAAGCCCTGTTTGCATTATTTGGCGAAAACGAGGCAGAGGCCAAAACTGCTTTCGATCCTGATGGGAATAAAGAATTCGCAGAAGTACAGACAAAATTTAATACAGATTGGGTCTGGGGCGAACCCGCACGAATGACAGCAAGAGCATTTGTTGCTAAACGTGAACCGGCCTATATCTTTCAATTCGGTTATGTTCCTATGACAGCAAGGGAAAGAGCCCGCTATGGTGCGGGTCATGGCTCAGATATTTCTTTTGTGTTCAACACGCTCAATGCACGATGGGGCGCACCTGCTGAGGCAACGCAAGCAGAAAAAGAGCTTGCCAGAATCATGAATACGTATTGGACAAACTTTGCCAAAACTGGGAATCCTAATGGTAAGAACCTCCCAGTGTGGCCCATGTATGACACCCAAAAAGAAGAGATTCTTAATATTGATTTAGATGGAAAAGTGCTGAGTAAGCCTGATCCGCGTAAAGCAAGATTTAATGTGATTGAAAAAGCATTTAAGAAGCGGGAGCAACTGCAATCGCGCGGTATTTAATAGATGAAGTTAGAAAGAAAGTACGGATTAGATTGTGAAGGCAGTCTAAAGATGGTAGGAATAGAGCAACGGAGTAATGCCTCACTGCGAATCTATACCATGTTTCTGAAATTGCTTGAGAGTCAATTTCCTGTAAAGGATTTACAAACTACTCTGAAGTTCCGACATGCATCAGACTTTGCTAACCAGTTGAATGTTCATGTGAATCATCTGAACCGTTCGGTAAAAGAGTTTACACAAAAAACAACAACGCAGGTTATCGCTAGTTACAGACTGCAAGAATCTAAAACCTTGTTGAAACAACGCACGAGGAATGTTTCTGAAATTGCATATATGTTAGGTTTTTCAGAGCCAACTCACTTCAATAATTTTTTTAAAAAACACACACAAGTCAGTCCTTTAAAATTCCGTGAACTTTACAATAAGTCAAAACATTTAGTTCTTCTTTCAATTTAACGGACAAGTGGTTTTGATATTTTGTGGGTTGGTTTGGCTCTTGCCATAGCTTTGGTGTCGCGGTGGGTTTGCGCGGCTATGGCATGTGCCAAAAGCGTGGGTGAGAATCTCTCCACGGTTGCAGTGCGGTGGGCGGATATGGTACGAATCTTAATTCGTAGCCGTGTCCCAAGTTTTATTTTTTGTTTCCCTGTCCCACGTTGCATAATGAAACGTTCACTTGTCCCCAGTGGAGAATTTGAATTAGTAGAGTGTCACCCGTTAATTTTTTCTTGTCTGCGGAAACGAGTCTTTGTCGGCTTGGTCGTCACTGTCCGCGGTGCTGGAAGGGCATTGGCGCTAACGTTTGTGTTTGCGCAGTGGTGGGCTTCCGAAGCCGCCACTGTCCGCGTGGGCAAACGTTGAACGAAGATAACACTTTGAACTTACACGTCACCCCACCATTGCGCAAACATTTTGTTGTGGCCAGTTGGGCTTCGTCCGTATACGTCATACGGCTCTTACTTTTTCTCAGTTGTCCACCGTCACCTGTCAGCAAATGGTTCTTTGTCATTCGGGTCAGTTCCGAATCTCAATATGTGTCCATCGGGGTCTTGAACTTGCATTTCATAAGCCCAAGAGAAATTTGTCGGTGGAAGTTTAATGGTCACACCCTTTAACTTTAATTTTTGATGCAGTGTAATAATATCTCCGTCAAAGCCAATCCAAACCCAAGTTCCAGGTAGTCCTTGTCCCCCTTTACATAAATAGATTCCTGAGTTGTCCCGATTGATACTGGTAAAATTATCGTCTCCCCAGTCAGCTTTTTTGAATCCAAGTGTGTCAACGTAGAACTCTAAACTTTTTGCCATGTCGGTCACATAAAGAATTGGAGCAACATTCTCAACACGAAATTTTAGTGTAGCGCTTTCAGTCATAGAAGTGATTTAAATTTACTATACTTTCCCAGTCAACCGAAACTTTGTCAGCTTGGTCGTCTATTTCCACGGAGCCACTGCGACCTGTCTCTGTACGATGTCGGAATTAACTTACCACTCCTGAATTATAACGCCAACTTGATTATCCTTTAATGCAAATTCTTTAGCAGTCCACGGTCTAAGAGTAATTACTTTGAGATTTGGATGAAGGAACTCAGGATGAGATTTAGAAACCTTATCATAAACCTGTTGAATGTTTTTAGTTACTAACCTAAACTCTGGATAATGCTCTTTCGCATGTTCAGCGTTTTGAAATAGGTTGATACGAAGTCCATCTTTTTCTAGTACACAAAATGGGTTAGCAGATTCTAATTCGCTGTGTCCTATTTCAAAATTCAGACAGTCAACAAAAAATTTTAGCCCATCATTGATGTCGATGTAAAAAACGTTTGGAACCAATTTTTCGAATGTCATAGTTTTATCATTTTTCTAATTTTCTGTCGACCGAAATTTGTCAGCTTACACCACTTTGTCCGCGAAGCCGCCCAATTGGCCACAACGTTTGTGCATAAGCAGTGGCGGGAATTCGAAGCGCGTCACTGTCCCACGACACCAAACGTATTTTGAAAAACTAAACTACAAATTTACACTGAACCCCGCCATTGATTATGCACTTTGTTGTAAGCAGTTGGGCTTCGTCCGAGTCTTTAATTGTCAGCCGTCAAGTATTCTATTTTGTCAAACTTGAAGACTCTTGCATGGTTTGGTTTGTCTTCCATTTGTCCCAACTCATATTCTTGAGGAATTCCTTTGTCTATATAGAACTGTCCGGTTAGTCGCACGTATTTGTTCTTTATAAAATGGTCTCTGTCCCAGTCTTGTCCAGGTTGAGCTGCCTCAATGAAAAAAAAGTCCTTGTCACCGTGATCAGTCACTGGACTTGTTTTGTAATTCGTTGTGTCAATGAAATCGGCACAATTACACATCCAGTCAACACGAGTCGCGATTATAGTCTCCTTGTTGCCTGAAAGAAAGAATGGTCTGTCAATGGGTGTTACTGTCGAATTGTAATACAGGACTCCAATCAACAGTCCTATTGTCCCTACGAATAAACTTAATACTAAACGGATTATACGTTTCATTCTGTTGTCTTTGGAGTCATTGTCCAGAAGCCCAATTGCTTACAACCTTTAGATTTGTTTCATCATAAAAATAGCAATAGTTGTAGTAACTTTTGTGGGTAAGTGGATTACCGTTTCGGTTATCCATCTTATCCACAAAAAAGCAGCCGGAGCACTATGCGCACAACTAAGTGTGGGCTTATCAAACGATTCAGTCCGGCTGCTTATTTAGTTGTGAGAAAGGGATCAAATAGATATTCAAGGCGTGAGGTCCTATTATAAAGGTTTCGATCCAAAGCTCACTTGTTTAAACATTCTAAAACAAAAGTTATGGAAAAGTCACAGCAAAATCAACCCTACCAATGGATCCTGGGCATCGATGTATCCAAAGACAGCATTGACGCCTGTCTCATCCGGCAAAGCGATGGGCAGTTGTTTGAAAGTAAATTTCACAACAACCTTTCAGGGTTTCGCCATCTCAAAACCTGGTGCAAACAAATGCAATGTGAGTGTGATCATCACACACTGTGTTGTATGGAACACACCGGACTGTATACCCGATTGCTGGTTCATTACCTGGTAAGTCGGGAAGTAAAAGTCTGGCTGGAAGGCTCCCTTCAAATCAAACGCAGTCAGGGATTAATCCGCGGGAAGTCTGACAAAATTGATGCACAACGCATAGCACGCTATGCTCATGTGTATCAAAGCAAGGCTCAAATCATGCAAATCAGCCTGCTAACGCTGGAGAAATTAAAAGATCTTCAGGCTAACCGAAAGCGATTGATGAAAGCACTTCAGATGCTTCGCACCAGTGCCGAAGAGTTAAAGCAGTTTGATGCATCTACTGCCAAAGTGGTGGATAAAGTTAATCGTGAAGCTATTCGTGGATTGGAGAAAAGCCTGAATAAAGTAGATGAGCAAATTCTCACCTTCATTAAGGAGGATGAAACATTAAAACAGAAATATGATTTAATGCTCACCGTAAAAGGCGTAGGAAAAGTACTGGCCACCATGCTTCTCGTTTATACCCATGGCTTCAACCGCCTGGCCGATAGCAGAAAGCTGGCCTGCTACAGCGGTGTAGCTCCGTTTGTTTATGAAAGTGGAACATCTATCAAAGGTAAGACGGGTGTATCTAAATTCGCAAATGGAGAACTGAAGCGTACCCTGCATATGGCCGCCATCAGCAGTGTACAGCATAATCCCGAGCTGCATGAATATTATCAACGCAAGGTGCAAGAAGGCAAAAATAAAATGTCGGTAATCAATGCCGTGAGAAACAAATTACTGCATCGAATTGTAGCTGTAGTAAACCGGGGAACCCCTTATGAATTACAACTAAAAAATAATTAACAAAGAGGTTGGTTTGATCATAGATATCGTTTGTGTTTCTGCAGTGGTGCCTTTTCGAAGCCGCGTCCTGTCCCACGAAACGATAGCGTTGAACGAAGATATAACTTTAAATTAACTCGTCACGGCACCATTGCAGAAACATACTGTTGTGCGCAGGTTTTTAGTTCAAACTAAAAACGGAGGCAGTGATTTCATCATAGCCCATATTTTTGATAAAAGTCCAAAAAGTGTCGTCCTTTTTTGTTCGTCAAGTGTAAGTTCGATTGAAAGTCCAATGACAGTGGAAATTGCAATTCCTCTCCAGTCTGCTTTCGTTAGTCGGTTTAATGCTTCGGCTAAGTAGTCAATCCTCTTGTTTGCAATTTCTATTTGTCCCTCGTTTAATTCAAAATTTGTTTTAAGTAAAATTTTTATCTCCTCAAGTCCGACTTTTAATTGATTTATCTCCTCTGGTTTAAATGGGCTTGTATCATTAAAATTTATTCCGTCAATCGTTATTGGGTTTTCTTGTATTTCTGTCCATAAGTCAGGGCCGTGAATATTCTCGATGTATTTAAAAATGTCTTCACGAATCCACTTAAGTAGGAATGCTTCAACAGAGTCAATACTCATTAAGTTACTCGGTTGAATTGTCGGATAGTCTGGGAGAAATCTTGTATAGCTTATTTGAAAGCTGTCAAATGTTTCTTTTCCATTTTGGAAGATGTTAAAGGCGAATGACGAGTCTTTATAAGTAATCGCCACATATTCACCACCAGGTCCCCCTTGTCGTCTTATCAATTTAAAGTCGTTAACATTGTGTCCCTCTGTAATTAATTTTTGAAGGAGTCTGTTAGTGTATTGTCGTAGTACCATATGTCTAATAAAACTTGCGCACAACCTTTAGATTTGTTTCATCATAAAAATAGCAATAGTTGTAGTAACTTTTGTGGGTAAGTGGATTACCGTTTCGGTTATCCATCTTATCCACAAAAAAGCAGCCGGAGCACTATGCGCACAACTAAGTGTGGGCTTATCAAACGATTCAGTCCGGCTGCTTATTTAGTTGTGAGAAAGGGATCAAATAGATATTCAAGGCGTGAGGGCCTATTATAAAGGTTTCGATCCAAAGCTCACTTGTTTAAACATTCTAAAACAAAAGTTATGGAAAAGTCACAGCAAAATCAACCCTACCAATGGATCCTGGGGATCGATGTATCCAAAGACAGCATTGACGCCTGTCTCATCCGGCAAAGCGATGGGCAGTTGTTTGAAAGTAAATTTCACAACAACCTTTCAGGGTTTCGCCATCTCAAAACCTGGTGCAAACAAATGCAATGTGAGTGTGATCATCACACACTGTGTTGTATGGAACACACCGGACTGTATACCCGATTGCTGGTTCATTACCTGGTAAGTCGGGAAGTAAAAGTCTGGCTGGAAGGCTCCCTTCAAATCAAACGCAGTCAGGGATTAATCCGCGGGAAGTCTGACAAAATTGATGCACAACGCATAGCACGCTATGCTCATGTGTATCAAAGCAAGGCTCAAATCATGCAAATCAGCCTGCTAACGCTGGAGAAATTAAAAGATCTTCAGGCTAACCGAAAGCGATTGATGAAAGCACTTCAGATGCTTCGCACCAGTGCCGAAGAGTTAAAGCAGTTTGATGCATCTACTGCCAAAGTGGTGGATAAAGTTAATCGTGAAGCTATTCGTGGATTGGAGAAAAGCCTGAATAAAGTAGATGAGCAAATTCTCACCTTCATTAAGGAGGATGAAACATTAAAACAGAAATATGATTTAATGCTCACCGTAAAAGGCGTAGGAAAAGTACTGGCCACCATGCTTCTCGTTTATACCCATGGCTTCAACCGCCTGGCCGATAGCAGAAAGCTGGCCTGCTACAGCGGTGTAGCTCCGTTTGTTTATGAAAGTGGAACATCTATCAAAGGTAAGACGGGTGTATCTAAATTCGCAAATGGAGAACTGAAGCGTACCCTGCATATGGCCGCCATCAGCAGTGTACAGCATAATCCCGAGCTGCATGAATATTATCAACGCAAGGTGCAAGAAGGCAAAAATAAAATGTCGGTAATCAATGCCGTGAGAAACAAATTACTGCATCGAATTGTAGCTGTAGTAAACCGGGGAACCCCTTATGAATTACAACTAAAAAATAATTAACAAAGAGGTTGGTTTGATCATAGATATCGTTGGTGCATAAGCAGTGGCGGGAGTTCGAAGCGCGTCACTGTCCCACGACACCAAACGTATTTTGAAAAACTAAACTACAAATTTACACTGAACCCGGCCATTGATTATGCATTTTGTTATGCACATGTGCCGCTGTCACACGTTACCTAACCACACGGATGCCAGTGCTTTGGTTTGTGTGTCGGCAAGTGTGGCACAGGCATTGGTGTGGTTTCGGAGAAGTCATTCTTTCTCAATGACTTTAATAATCTGTTTAACGGCATCTCGGTGGCCATTAAAAATATTGTCCTTTGGAAAAACAATTAAAGGAATGTCAACTTCTACTCCTTTGACTTCATACATGTCCCCTTTCGCTGTCAAATATTTTTCATTTGAAAGTGTCAGGTAGTATTCTCCTATTGACTTGCCTAGCATATCTGAAATTATACCCAAGGTATTTGTGCCGACTAATTTGACATTCGGAAGGGTTTTCATTTGCATAGCGAAACTCTCCGCTGCACTTCTGCTTATATCTGTTGTAAGGAGATAAACAGGTTTAGTAAACTGAAATTTCGTGGATGGGTTAATCATGAAAGTTGTCCCCTTTACGAAGTCACCATTTTGGAATATGTACTTGGTATAAACATCAACTGGTTTGTCAGTGAAGTATGAACTGATCGTTAACCCCGCTGCATCATAGCCGCCAAAGTTGAAACTTTCATCGACAATTACCGCTTTTTTATCTTTTAATGATTCCATTATTTGAGTCATATAAAAGTTCAAAGTGTCCAGATGCTGTTTCCTCGGTAAGTTATTTGAAGCAAATCCTGTTAAGGAATGCAAATGAATGTATCCTATATCTGGTGTTACTTCTCCCCATTCAATTTTTCCGTTGGCTACCTTTTTACCTTTACCTTGCAACAACTCCTTTGAGATGTTTTCATAATTGACTTTAAAAAAATTGGCTGCGAAGTCGTTGAAATTCTTTACTGTGTCCTGTTGTTTAAAAACCTCTCCTAAAAGCAAAGCTGACGGTACACCACTATATTGTCTTGTCACATTCTCTTTTGAAATTATCTTTGTATGCTGGTCTTTTGTCATGGTGACTATTTCACCAAGCAAGTTGAATAATTCATTTTGGTTAGTTTTAGATGTGACCTTTGGTCTGTAATCTTTATAGATTCTTTCCCAGTCTAAATTTCTTTCTTTAGCAAAGGCATAGTTTTCCTTTAATGTTGAATAGAATAGCTCAAAAAGATACTCTGAATCATTTAATTGTGCCTCCGTCAGCGGCACACAATTGTCAGGCAGTGCCTCGAGTTTGTAAAATCGCTTTTCGTCTTGTAGAGTTTTCGTCTTACTCCCGAAGTCGTGGAGAAAAACAGATAAGGTATCCTTTGTGGAATTTAGATGGAACTTGGACGAATTGGTCAGTAAATCGATGACGTAATCATTTTGTTCTTTGTAACAATACTTGCTCGTATAGCTGTATAGAGTAATCACCTTGTCGTCAATCTTTAGCAGATAGCCATCCCCGATTGATTTCCACACTCCAATTACTTTAACCTTTTCAGTTGGGAATATGTCACTTACACGCTGCGCGTAAGTATTGAAGAATACAAATGTCAAAATAAATAAAGAAAATTTTCTCATGTCAAGTTGCATATATATATATATACTGCTCTCTGGTCAAGATGGATAAGCAAGCTAAATAGTTTTGTTGTGTAAGCATCCCCGAAAATAGTACAGTTTAAAAGTATACCAATGAAAACTTTTAAATTGTATAAAAATGAAACGGAGCAAATTCAGTCCCAATCAAATTGCCACCATACTCAAGGAGTTTGATGCTGGCAAGAAGGCAGAGGATCTCTGCCGAGAGCATGGAATCAGTAAAGCGGCATTTTATAAATGGCGACAGCGCTACGGTGGAATGACTGCCAGCGAGTTAAAGCGAGTCAAGGAGTTAGAAGAGGAAAATGCGAAACTTAAGCGAATGTATGCTGAGCTCGCCCTGGATCTTCAGGCTGCCAAATATTTCATAGAAAAAAAGCTTTAACGCCCTGCCAGAAAAAGCAAATGGTTAAAGAATCCGAATCAGAATGCACCATGAGCAAAAGCAGGGCATGCCGTGTTCTAGCACTGAGTCGGTCCGTTTACAGATATCAATCCATTAAAGACGACACTACCTTGATTGAACTGCTGCAACAGAAAGCAGAACAGCATCCAAGAGAGGGGTTTCGAAAGGCGTTCATGCGATTGCGCAATGAGGGCGTAAAAGACAACCATAAGCGTATGCATCGGGTTTATATCAAATTAGGATTAAACATTCGCAGGAAAGTGAAACGCAGGCTTCCTGCAAGAGTGAAGTTACCCTTAGAGGTTCCTGAAAAGATGGATCACACCTGGAGCATGGACTTTATGAGCGATGCGTTAGAGAATGGTCGGAAGTTTCGTTGTTTTAATATTCTGGATGATTATAACCGGGAAGCGTTGCATATTGAAAATGATTATTCAATAAAAAGCAGCAGGGTTATCTGGATACTCAACCATTTAATTCATCGCAGGCAGAAACCTGTTCGAATAAGGATGGATAATGGTCCTGAGTTTATTGCCTTGCTAATCAAGGAATGGAGTCAGATGCAGGGTATCGAATTCATTTATACTCAGCCAGGTAAACCAACTCAAAATGCTTACATCGAAAGGTTTAATAGAACTTACAGAGAGCATGTGCTGGATGCTTACCTGTTTGAAAACATTGATGAAGTAAGGGATGAAACAGAGCGGTGGTTAGACGATTATAATAACTACCGGCCTCATGAAAGTCTTAACGATAAAAGCCCGGTCATGTTGAAATATGGACAACTCCCCAACACGCAAACCCACTCAAGTTGACCACATTTCAACATTGATAACTATTGCTATAATGAAAATGTATTCTACTTTTGGATTGTACTAAAACAGGGATGCTTACAGGTGCACCTTAAAAAAAATGAGTGTCGATAAATTTCAACGTTACTTTCAGCGGAAACGAAAGTGAGTCCCAGTGTTGAAAAGGAAATTTTGAAACAGCGCCAAAGCTGAATCTATTTCTCTTTGTGTTCCCGCAAATAGTGTTCCCTTAAAATATCCTCAGCGAAATCATTTGTCAAGTCGCGCACTACTGAGTGTACGTGGTTGGCATTGTTTTGAATATTATCGTATTCAATTAACAACATCGGACCCTGAATGCGATAGTAATGAGGCTCTCCATACTTCAGTCCACCAGCCCAAGCAAAAGAAAGGTTATCCATACCCGCTTTTTCAATTTTGGCCATAAGCGTTTTATAGAAACCAAACTCATAGTTCTTTACGAACACATCAAGTAGTCGGAGAAAATCTCTTTTTTGGTTATTTGAAAGTGATTTGAAGGCAATACCCTTCGGTTCTAAGTTGGTGACCTTCCGCTGATTACTGGTCAAAATACCTGTTGGTGTTTCTTTTGAGAAACGAGCTATTTTAAGTTGTTCCGGATTTAAGCTATTTACAAATGTCAATGCTAAATCTGTCTCTTGTTTTAGGGCTTGCTTTCCTTGCTGTATTCCAACTGTATCTGGAACAATGCCTGGATTTGAACCAAAGAATGATGGAGTCGAGGATATGATTTTCCCCTCGTTTGAGGCAAAATTCAATGAGATGTGATGTCCTTCAAATCGCCAACCCCAAGGATTGTTGTTTGAGGGTGTACCAAAAATGCAGAAATGATAATTTAATGGGTCTCGTCTTCGGTCATCGGGAGTTCGCTTCTCAATTACAATCAAAACCTTTTCTAACTCCATAATTTCAACTGCCTTGTTAAAACCTTGTTGGCTAACAGAAGCTCGGAGTAAGGCAATTGCAGCAGCCTTTTGTTGTTCGTTAAATTCATTAAAAGTTGGTCCTTGTCGAACGAGCGGAACAAAATTGAAATTAAAGCGTTCTTCATCTTTTAATGAAAACAAAGCCTTAGCCTTCAGTTCAGGTGTAAGAGTGGACAGGAAGTCATTGGCTTTATCTGATAAATCTTGAGCATAGGAGTATCCTACTGCAAGGGTAAGAAGGATGGTAAACAAATTATTGAGGCGCATAGGTGTAAATTAGAAATGGAAGATATTGATTTCGTCCGTGATTTTGAAACTGACTTTCAAAAATTAGTTGTCAAGTTTTTCGTAGTCCGCGGCTTGCGCCCAACGTTTGTGTTTCTGCAGTGGTGCCTTTCGAAGCCGCGTCCTGTCCCACGAAACCAAACGTTGAACGAAGATAAAACTTTAAACCAACTCGTCACGGCACCATTGCAGAAACATGGTGTTGGTAGCTGTTGCGCTTGGACAATCTTTAATCTTGGTCATTTAAAAAGTCCCGGGTTTCCATTATTGAAAATCCTAATAGATTCAAACCTTTCCAAGTGTATGGATTGTCAATATTTTTCGAGTCCTGAGTTAGTCCAATACCCCAAATTGTGTCCACGGGACTTGCTTCCACTAAGACTCTGTCCCCCGTGTTAATCAAGTAGTCCTTAAGTTTTTGGTTTTGACTGAATTTATGGATGTTTCCACTTTTCACAATTTCGTACTTCTGTTTGTCCCACGTCAATTGGTCAAAGTTCTTTATCTGTCGTCCTAACTCTTTCACTTCTCCAGGTTTGTCCGCATTGATAATCTTTTTAAATATTTCATGGTCTCCAAATAGTTTGGCTTTATTTGCCATCATCCAGTGTTCAGAAGTTTTGTATTCAATATTGTCCAACGTAAACGGAGCGAAGAACCATTGACTAAAGATGAATTTTCCAACTTCTTCGTTGTCCTTACCTGTATGTCCCCAGAAGAAAATATACTTAATCGTTTCTCCGTTGTCGAACCTGTTCTTTATCCACTCTATGTCGTAAGTCATCTTGTCATTGCGCAATTGCTACCAACGTTCGTGCATAAGCAGTGGCGGGAATTCGAAGCACGTCACTGTCCCACGACACTAAACGTATTTTGAAAAACTAAACTACGAATTTACACTGAACCCCGCCATTGATTATGCACTTTGTTGGTGGCTGTGCCGCTTACTCCTCACTTTACAGTTAGTCCCCATAAATATGTCGTAAGATTCAGTCCACTAAGTACCAAAAGTGCAACAATGGAAGTCGTGTAGTTTACGTCAACGTCTCCGAGATTCTCATACAAGAGTAATCCACTTAGTCCCATTGGAAGTAACGAAGTCAAATAAAACGGTCGTCTTGATATTTGTCCCCATCTATATATTGACCTATAAAACAAATAAGCCAAAAACACAATGAAGAGTCCAATGATCGCGACTAAATAGAAAAGTCCTTTGTCGGAGTGTTCGAAGTCCAAGGAATTTAAGACTTGTATTGACAGTAAGGTTAACACCCCTACCGTTGTCAGAAAATTTAGTATCCAAATATTTCTCAATTGCATTAGTTCATTGTCCTGCGGCATTGCCACCAACGTTTCGTATATGAAAAGTTGGCTTGCTACGACATTTCAAAATGTGATAAACTTTGATAGCCAATTTTTTATATACGGTGTTATACCACGTTTTTATTAATCTTTAAATCAAAATATATGAGTAAAAAACTCGAAATATTAAAACAGTCATTGGCAAAAAAGGAACAACAACTTAACGCCAAATTTGACACCCATTTTGCAACCGTAAAACAAGCCAATGGGCAACCGCTAAACGACAAAAGAAACGGACAAGCGACATTGAATAAGTGGGAGCGACAAAATGAAGGAATTAGAACAATGCAAAAAAGTATTGAAGCTACTAAACAGGCTATTGAAATTGAAGAAGGTAAAATAAAAGGAGTTGAACGTGCTAATACTTTTATCCCTGCCGAAATTCAAAAGCTGGTTGAAACTGGAGAACTAATTCAATGGCGAAAACACCCACATACTTTTTTTGTTGCTGGTGTTGATAAGGCTCGAATTGTTTGGGATGAAAAACGCAAAGTCGTTACACATAGGTTTGTAAGCGAAATAACTATCCAAGAACAGCGGACAAAATTTGTCAGAATATACAATCCGCTGAACGCTCTTTTAAATGTGGTATAACGTTTGTGTTTGCGCAGTGGTGGGCTTTCGAAGCCGCCACTGTCCGCGTGGGCAAACGTTGAACGAAGATAACAATTTGAACTTACGCGTCACCCCACCATTGCGCAAACATTTTGTTGGTAGCTGTTGCGCGCTTGATCAATCTCCTTGTTGATACCACTTATATTCTTTTCCGTCCCAGTAAATTAGTCCGCTTGATGATTCTAATTTTTGAACAAGGATAGCATCTCCAATCAGCTTTGGTGGTTTTAAGTCAGTTACTCCTTGTCCCACGTTTTTCTCATCTGAAACTTCCCATGCGTCAATCATCCAGTAATTGTCCCCGTAACCGTGCTGAATTGCTTTGCCTGCTCCAATTAAGAAATACCTTTTTGTCGTAGGGTGATAAATTAGAAATCCCTTTTTATTAGTCGTTGATTCAATTACAGCAAGTGCGTAATCTATTTTCTTGTCCCCGTTAAAGTCACCTCTTAAGTAAAATGGATTTAGGTCCCGGTTGATTTTGTAGGTCGTCCGAATTTTCTCTTGGCTGTAGAAGTCATATAAGTTGTCCGGAAGATTTGAGTCAAACACGAATTGAAGTCGTTCTTCTTTTTCCTTTTCTTCTTTTGTCTGTCCCCAACACGTTAATGTCGCGATGGTCAAAATTAAAATGGTCGTCCGTCTTTTCATTTGAACTCTACTTTGTCCGCGCGCAATTGCTACCAACGGTCAGCTAATTGCTGGCGGGCAATTAAAAAACTTCGCCTTGTCTAACATGATAAAGATAAATAAAGAACTACAAACTTCAATGACGCACTGTCCCGCCCGCTTGCAATTAGTTTTTGTTATGCGATGGCCCCGCAAACAGTTCAGATGATGATGAACCGTCAAATGTGACGAGTGCGGCTTCGTCACCGTCCCGGAGTGGTGAGCGTGGCATGATGTAGAAATTGTCGACCGCGTCCCTGTCCCCACGCAAAGGTGAACTAAATTGAAAAGCTGCAACAGAAATAAGTAAAGATGAGGACTGAATTGTAAATAGCGATTTCAAAAAAAAGGAAGTGCACTCCCGCGGGGCTTTCGCATAACGTGAGTGCATAAGGCGTGGCGGTTTTCGAAGCCGCGTCCTATCCACGGGTGTAAACGAAATTAAGAAAATACTTTTAATACCTGGATGTCCCACCGCCATGACTTATGCACATTGTTAGGCGTAGTTTGTCACAATAGAGGTTTGTAATAATTGTAAAGGTCATAAATTGGAAGTCTCTTCAGTTCGTTATTTTGCTTTAATACATTCCGGATTTCAGGAATGCGTTTTTCTGCTAAGAGAAAGGTGGCAGGACAAGCTAGCATCATTAATAGTCCCAATGAAGAGGCTGTAATGAAACTCTGAAGAAGTGCAGGTCCCAGAGTTGATGTTGTGGCAATTGTTCCAATGTTACATGCAATTTTGAATCCCAAATTTCCCCTTTCATTCATATAGTCCCTGTTGTCCTTCAAGAATTTTGTAAATAAGTCTGCAACCTTCTTTTCAAATTCTTTTTGGTCCTTTGAGTCGAGAGCAATTTTTAACAGGGTTTCTTCTAAATAGGATTTATTTATACAATAGTCTCCCCACATTTTTGTTCTTCTATCCAAGATTTGCTTGACAGAAAGGGCGTCAATTTTCACTTTGTCCAAAAAATCCGAGAAAACCAGATTTTCAATCTTTCCAACTAGATCTAGGTCTGTTAGCTCTACAGATCCATCATTCGCAGCTTCGACAATCTTCGTCCAATTGTATTGCATTTGTTTTAACACAGACGAGTAGCCTATGTTGGTGGTAAAGGGAACTAAATTGTTTATGTGACAGACCATTAGATTTCTTGATATTGACGCGATTCGAGCGTGAACCATTCTCGTTAGAATTGTCTTCTCATCCTCTGACTCCGTCTTACCCAGATAAGGAATCTTGTTGTTTAATCTTTCGTCTGTATGCCTAACGGTATCGTCACCACCTGCCGGTGCGAGATCGTCAAATACATTTTCATTTAGAATGACCGAACTTATTCCTTTACTAGCAGCATTAATGAAATCTTCGCTCGCCAACATATTTCTATAATTCCAATATACTGCGCGATGTTCATCTGGAATATGATAACCCATACCAACTCCTTGGTGGTAGAGTTCAGTAGGCTTGTCCATTACAATCAGAGAGCCTTCCTTGATGGCTGGTTTAAAACTCTCTAACAGCCTTTCAAATATTTCATCGTGATCCTTTTCTTTCCCTAAGGGTTTTGCGAAACCTGCTCCACCCATACTCATTCCTGGTGCATTGGCAACAATAGACAAAAGATCCGTCCCAGGAACAAAATCTCTATCTTCTGGGTGCTTTAAATAAACCTTTTCATAGTGAAGCAATGCCCGTTTTAAAGTGAATTCGTCAACGCATTCTTCTGTCGGTAGTATTAATGTGCTTTTCATTACACTTTCTTAATTACGCCTAACGTTTGTGTTTCTGCAGTGGTGCCTTTCCGAAGCCGCGTCCTGTCCCACGAAACGAAAACGTTGAACGAAGATAAAACTTTAAACCAACTCGTCACGGCACCATTGCAGAAACATTTTGTTGCCGGCTGTTGGGTTTTTGTCCCACATTAGTCGTTCTATAACTTTGCCGACATATTTACAATTAGTCCGACTACCTCTCCGTTTTCATTTCTCTTTAATTCTGTTGGGGCGTCAGGATATTGAAGTTTGTACAAAATTAAGTCCGAAGTCTGTTTTAACTTTTTTGATTCCTCAAGTAATTCTTTCCCTGCTTTAAGATAGTAGTACCAAGCTGCTATCCAAGTAATAACCCCTCCTAAGATTACACCAATTGCTGTACTAATTATTGTCTGCATAAACTCTTTGTTTTATTAGTTGATTCTATTTTTTATCTCATTTTTCTCCTTTGTCGGCTTACTCAAGGTCGCAATAAGAATTGTCAGGCCTGTAAAGAAAAGTCCGAGTCCTAAAACTAGGCAGATAGTACTTGTCGGATGAGCTAATGTCGTTGTCCACGCAAATGCATTCAAAAGCCAACCAAAAATTATTGCTACAATTGAAGTCAATATTTTTTGCTTTCTCGTCAAGTCGTAAGTTCTTTAATTTTTGTCGGGCCGAAAATTTGTCGGCTTGGTCGTCTATGTCCACGGAGCCAACCCAATTGCCGGCAACGTTTGTGTTTATGCAGTGCGGGGAATAGGAGGGCTTAAAAATGAAGCGCAGCGGAATGTTAAGCCCGACCTGCTCCGAACTGTCCCCCGTGACCGAACTACATTGTGAAACATAAACTTTAATTTAACACCAAACCCCCGCATTGCATAAACATTTTGTTGTGTGGCGTTTGCTCTACTCTAATATTACTTTCTCTCGCTTTGGGTATTTAACTTCATATTGAAGGTTAATGTCCTTTTGTTGTTGTCCGTCTATTATTAACTCCCATTTTATTTTTCCTGTCTTTACATCAAGTTGTCCTGATGTCAACTCTAAAGGACTAACAATAATGTCACTTATTACTGAAAGTGGAATCTGGTCAAAGATTGTCAGCTTAACAGGCTGGGACTTTTTATTGCGTGCAATTATCTTAAACCCCCGTGTCTCAACTACGTTGCTACCGATTGTTTTTCTCTTTGAGAATTGTTCGTTTTTCTCTCGTCCAATTACAATGCTTTTGTCACGCCCTAATGATATTGCAAGTGTGTCTTGAAGTGATTTAGCGTCTAATATTGTCCTGCCAACGTAAGCGTCTTCAAAGTATAAGTTCGCTTCACCTTCAAGTAAATTGTATTGGTCCCAATTAATTATTTGTGCAACCAAGAATGCATCTTTATCTAATTTCGGAATAGCATAGTATTCATAGATGGATTCAATTTGATGCTTTTTTAAGTCAACTTGAATTTTTTCACCATTTGATTTTATTGAATATGGAGTTGCAACCTCAATTTCCACTGTTGTTTGATTCTCTATTACGGTTGTTGGAACTGACTTAGCAATGCTTTTATTACCTCTAATTTGTACTCCAGGTGCCCGTCCTTGTAAATCTCTCTCAACACCATAGCCAGTAACCACAACCTCTGATAATTGTGTTACATCAAGTTGCATCCTAACGCTTAAATCTGGTTTTGAGATTGCAACTTCTTGAGTAACCAGTCCAATGAATGAAAATACCAGAGTGGAAGCATTATTTGGTAAAGTAAGACTGTAACTTCCATTTACGTCCGTCACTGTTCCAATTGTTGTTCCCTTAACAACAACATTTACTCCGGGAATTGGCTTGCCGTCTTCTTCACTTATTACTATTCCTTTTACGTTTCTTATTGAATTAGCCACAGCCATTCCATAGATAGAATTTTCAAATGTTGTGTTTCTGGCATAATTAAGATTCCATATATTCAATTCAGGTACTACTCCGCTTTGATTAGGATCTCCGTTTGAGAATCTGAGTTTAACATTCTTCCAGTCCACTCCTGTGTTTTGAAACACCTCGGCCTTGTAAGTCAACTCCAACGGACTTTTGATGTTTTCTACGCGAATGTCATACTTTGGGTACCAGCCAGCATTTGCGACCAAATAGGTTAGACTTACTTTAGTGTTAACTTGACTTTCCGAACTAACTCTAATTTCAATTTCGCTACTTGGTAATGAGTTCTGTTGATTTAGCTCCTTAAGTTGTTGTTCAATTTTGCTTTGTTCTGTTTTCTTTAATTCTATTTTTTTGTTTGTTTTTATTTCTTCCTCTTTAATCTTTGAAATCTCCGTTTCATAAAATTCGATGGCCTGTTTGAGTTGAACGATTGTTGCTCCAGAAGTCTGTCCTCCTAAATTTTTATTCTCGTTTAACAGGCTCTGTTTTTCTTTCAAAACCGATAATCTCGCATTGTCTCGAGAAACGGTAGACTCAATGTCGTCTACTAATTTTTTCAAACTGTCAATTTTCTCGTCCTTCTTTAATTCATTGAGATAGTTGAATTTGTGATTAACTGATAGGATTGTAAAATCTCCGTCAGCTTTCACTTGAATGCTTTTCTCGTCCAAGTACGGTGAAAGGTTTTTTATTTTCAGAATAGTCTTTCCTGTCGGAATACTGGTACTGCCAGTCTCAAATATCTGTGCCCCATTGAGAAACACGGTTACTTCGTTGATTTCTGTTTTTAATTCCTTCTCTTTAAAAGTCTGGGAAAATAGGTCTGAAATGATAAATAGTCCGAGGATTGTAAATGTAAGTCTCATAGGTTTTTTATAGTACGATGCTGTCTTGTCAATTATTCCATAAATCGTTAGCCGAAATATTTCCAGAGCAAATGCCACACAACGACCTGTGTTTATGACGGCTGCGGCTTTCGAAGCGCGTCTTTGTCCCACGTGGCCGAAATGAAATATAAAAACTAAACTTCAAATTAACACGTCACCCGCAGCTGGCATAAACACTATGTTGGGCGCAGTAATTCTTTCAACTGCTCTTTAAATTGGGAAATTGTCGTCACTTGAATAAGTTTAATTGGTGACTGAGTATGTGTTTTGTTCCAATCTCTAACGTCCTCCTTTACCATATTTGTGATGTCCGTATTAAAAACTAACCAAATGTCAGCGGCTTGGTTCATTGTTTGGTATTGGAGTTGTTTTATTGTCCTAAGCCCAACTTTACTGCGTGTTAGGAACTTAACTTCAACAATGTATCGTCTGCCATTAAATAAGAATTCGGCATCGTAGCCAATGTCGAGTTGTCTTTTGTTTTCAATCAGTTCAACTCCTGGGTGTGATTTTAACGCTTCAATAATTTTAGATTCAAATTCATAACCGAAATGAGTGGTTTTAACTTGGTTGTCAAAGGTTAATTCTTCTTCTCCTATATTTTCTAACTCTTCATTTTTATTTAAGTCCAAGCGAGCTTTTCTATAGAAACTGTAAATGCCAATTATGACCCCAAATAAAGTTACTATCACCGATAGGACTTGAAGTTTTAATGTTGCGTCAAATCGGGCCTTTTGCGTGTCCGTTCGTTTTACTTCAGTCGGGAATTTGCTTTTAATATTCTCTATCTCATTGACTAAAGCTCTTCTTTTGTCCAAAGGCAAATATCTGTCCTGCATGAATGACTCTTGGGTCTTAATTAGTATTTCCAAAGTCGTCATTGGCAAAGTGTCTCTTAGTTCAATCTCTTTAGCTTTTATAAGATTCTTAATTTCAAATGTTTTTAATGTCGAGTCATTATATGTCAACTCCTTAACAGATTGTATGATTTCATTCTTTGCATTTCTAATTTTTTCCTGTCTTACGTCTTCAATCCAGTCCGGTACGTAGAAGAAGCCTAGGTAAATTGTCAGACCAAAACCTATTAATGAAAATAGGTTAAAGAAATTCTTAATTGTCCAGTCCCAAATTTGTTTACCCATATGTCGATAGAATTATTGCGCCCAACGTTTGTGTTTGCGCAGTGGTGGCTTATCGAAGCCACCACTGTCCGCGTGGGCAAACGTTGAACGAAGATAACACTTATAGCTTACACGTCCCGCCACCATTGCGCAAACATTTTGTTGGGCGCAGTTTTTTATCTGTGTCCAAGGTTAACTTCTTTCATTTCAAAATAACACTTTTCACAAACTATTCTTATGTCTGCAAATTTCATTGAAGTTTCATTCCAACCGCCTTCTTGCTGTCGTACAATTTCACATTCGTCACACCATGCTTGAAAGTCATCGTCTTCACTAAGTTCCATGTTTTCAATCGTCTCGAAGGACTCTTCAAATCCGACTTTGTCCAGCTTATTTAAATGATGACAAACAAAAGCTCTTCGTCTATACTCGTGTTCATTACACTCTACATATTTGTCTTTAATATTTTTAGCAGTTTCATTGTCAACGTACTCAGTAACAATTAAGAATATTTTGAGCCGACTGTCATTAACTGGTCTATACACTCCAATTCCATCACATAATTTTGCACCAATCGCCACGAATTCCCAGGCTTCAGTTTCAGAACTCTCAAAATATCCGGTTGTTAACTTGGAATAGTTGTGCTTTAGTCCAAAGTCTTTAATCAACTCAGTCCGATGCTTTACATTGTCCAGAGTATCCTCGTTGTCCCATGACCATTTCCAAGTGTTGGATTTTTCGGAGAAACTACCAATGTCAATGTATTTAAAATTCAGTTCATTGTCACCTGTTGAGAATGTCAGTAGTCCAGTCGACTGATTGTAAAACCAATTGTCATAGGAGTCAATGTTATAATCCTTGAAGAATTTGTCCTGAAGAATCTTTAGTTCTTCTACACATTTTGTTGAAAACTTGTCGTAAGTCGTAATGTCCAATGGTTGTCTTTAAAAAATTGCGCCCAACGTGAGTGTATAAAACGTAGCGCGGTTTAGGAGCTAAAGCCAAATGACGAAGGAATGGCTTTAGCGACCTGCTGCGTTTTGTCCCACGACACCGAACGAAATTATGAAACTAACACTACAATGCAACACTGAACCAGCGCTATGTTTTATACACATTGTTGTAGGCTGGCCGCGTATCGTTCAAGTTCATACAGGAATTTTCGTCCACCCTGCTTCAGGAACTGAATCAATCTTCAATACCCTCTTAGTCCAAATTATCTCAAATACCTCTGGGTCGTCTAAATAGACTTTAATGATATAACTTGTCCCAATCTTTGCATTATTGCATTTGTCCCCAGAACAATGGTCCTTATAGGTAACTCCATTTAATTTATATCTTATTTCTTTCCCTCTTGTATCACCTTGATAATAGTAATCTGTTAGTTCAACAATTGTATATCTAAAGTCCGAATTACTTCTTGTTCTCTTATCGTTAATAATATAGAGTCCAACGGAGCCAAGAAGCCCTATCAGAAATACAGAGGATAAAATGGTCAGTAATTTATTTTGTCGTTCGTTATCCATCACTTGTCCAATCTGTCCTAGCGGCTTGCCTACAACGTGAGTGCATATTGCGTTGCGGGATTAGGAGCGCTTGTTAAATGGCCATCGGCCATGACAAGCGCGACCTGCTGCAAAATTGTCCCACGTGACCAAACTAAATTAAGAAACAAAAACTATAACGCAACACTGAACCCCCGCAATGAAATATGCACAGTGTTGTAGGCAGTGCCCTCAGTCCAACGCTACTGAAATTGTCGTTCCCTTGTCTTCCTTTAGTTTTCTTGCGTTTACAAATCCAATACACTCAAGAAGCTCTAAATAGATTTCGAAACAATCTCTTTTAAACTTCTCACTGTTAGTCAACTCAATTACTAATGAGTCCGACTCGTTAATCCATACTTTTGTCATTCCCGTGTTCTTGTCATCAATGTCGGTCATGCAGTCAATCCATGCGTCCATATTTCTCCCATAACCCTTGAAAAAACCAAATGTCTTTGAGAAGATGTCGTGGAAAGCGTCCCAGTCTGAAATAAGCTCAGCATTAATCCTTACTATTTTAATCATACTTGTCATCAGTTAACTCTTGATGTCACTGTCCCGAGGGCATTGCCTACAACGTTTATGTATGAAACGTGGCTGGGCTTTCGAAGCGCGTCACTGTCCCACGACACCAAACGTATTTTGAAAAACTAAACTACAAATTTACACTGAGCCCCAGCCATGTTTTATACATTTTGTTGCCAGCTGTGCCGTTTCTCAACTCTTTTCTTTGATACTCTTTCCAACTGCGAATAAAACTTTGTCCACGTGATAAGAGTAATTGTCGTTGTCCCGAAGTTCTTTTGTCAGGTCAGTCCGCAACCATAATTTATATTGGTCGATTAGCTCTTTCTCCTTTTTTGTTATGAGTGAAAGTCGTTTTAGGCTGTCAAGTTTTTCCTTGTCCCCGTTAGCTTTATATGCGCCAAATGCTCTCAATACATGTTGGTCAATTATTGGTTCTCCAGGCTTCTTGGTCAAATACTTTCCAAATTGATAAAACACAAGTCCGTTTTCTTTTTCGTCTTGCTGTCCAGATACAATTCCTTCAATTATATGTTTTACTTTTTTCAAGTCCCCGTTTTTCCATGAAAC
This sequence comes from Cyclobacteriaceae bacterium, assembly GCA_965278925.1. Lineage (GTDB taxonomy): Bacteria > Bacteroidota > Bacteroidia > Cytophagales > Cyclobacteriaceae > ELB16-189. The sequence goes on from OZ257123.1 coordinate 51,328, forward strand.
TGAATAGAGAAGTTTTGTCAAAGGGTCTGCGTTTGAGAGGTCAGCTAGTAAGTTGTCCGCTGTGATGATTCCTTTCTCCTTTAACTCTTCAATTTCTTGTTTCGTTATTTTGAACTTAAGTCGCGGATATACTTTGTCGTCCATTCGATACTTCATATCAACTTTCAAGTCGTCAAGAATCAATTCAACCTCGTCAACCGTTTTTGAAGTCAGTAATTTCTCAAATGTCCGTGTTATTATTTCCATGGTCTAATCTGTCCAACGGCATTGCTGGCAACGTTTGTACATATGACGTGCAGGGTTTTTGAAACGCGTCACTGTCCCACGTTGACTATACTAAATTAATTGATTACACGTAAATGGCAACACCAAACCCCTGCATGGCATATGTATTTTGTTGGCAGTAGTGCTGCAACACCGTCATTCATTTGGTGGTCTCAATTTTGGTGGAATAATCTCTAAGTATTCTTGGTATGTCACCTGTGTTACTCCTTTAGGTATATAAGTCGCCTTGTACCTGTCCAAAAGTTCTGTCTTAGGTTTATAAGGGTCAATTACAACCATTGGTTTTCCTTGTGAAAGGAAACATTTCTCTAAGTACTCGTTAATTCCACCATCTTGGAATCCGTAGCCTACAACAACTAATAATTCTGATTTCTCTAAATTCTTCTCAAAATGTCCGAGTAGATTTTTATAGTAAGGGTCAGCAGTGTAATACCTCGTCTTGTTAGTCGTGCCGCTCAAAAAGTCCGGTGCAACTTCGTCCCACAGGTCCTCAAATTTTTGCTCTTTGGTTTTTGGGTCTGTTTTTTCAACTATGTATCGTGATATTGCATAATTGTCCTTTAGTCGTATTCTTTCTTGGTCAACGTAAACAATGGTGTTAAATACGCTACCGTGGAGTTTAAAATAACAGAGAGCCTTATCGAATTTGTCAACAAATCTCTCAAGCTTTACTTGATATGTTTTATGAACCTTTTTGTCAGGTAGTCCAAAGTCATAACTTACAGTGCCGTAGAATGGCGACCCTTCTAATTGATAACCGTCTGAAAAATGTTGCCACAAGTCTGAGTGATGTCGGCCAAGCCAATCAAAGAAAAGGTCATGATTAAGAGTATGGAACTTTATGTCCGTTGTTTTTAAGAATTCTCTTAGAAAGCTTAGGAAAGCGTCATAGGGTGGATAATTTAAAGTGCTGACATCCTCAAAATACTGTCGCTTGTGAAGTTGGGAGGCCAATAGTTGATTGAAACTTCTATTGAAATCTGATACTCTGTTATAGCAGTCTCGATAGTTGTTACCTCCTTTGAAATGCTTTTGATTGAAACTCTCATAGAATTTCTCAATTGGCTCCTTGTTCTCTCCTTTACTTAGATAGCTTGAATAAAAGTCATAGAATGTTTCATAGTGAAATTCTTCACCCTCTTTCAAAATTTGCGAATTGTAAAATTCTAGAAACTCTTGTAGAAATATTCTTTCGTCCCATCGTGACCATCTATTTGGGTCGTTTTGTCCGTTAAGGAAAATAGCCGTCTGGTCAGTGTGTATTAATATTTCAGACTCGTCTATCTTATAGAGTCGTTGATTTAGTTGTCGTACTCCTGGGAGTCCTTCAGGAATTGAAAACCCGGAGCCAACTAGAATTGAGATTGTCGGTCTTGTCACGTGTCATTTTATTTAGAAGTTCTAATCTGTCCAGCAGCATTACTGCCAACGTTTGAGTTTATGACGGCTGCGGCTTTCGAAGCGCGTCTTTGTCCCACGTGGCTAAACGAAATTAAGAAAACTAAACTTCATACCTACACGTCACCCGCAGCTGGCATAAACTTTTTGTTAGCGGCTGCCCAATCTTTCCGAACTGTCATATTGAAACTTAATATTTACAGTCGACTGTATAAACTTAATAAATATTTTTTCGTCAACAGTCGGTTCTTTACTTCCAATGATTGTCAATGAAACTTTCTTGTTGTCAAGATAGTCTTTGTGATAGTAACTCAATAATTGTCCAAGTCCTTCTCGAATGCAGAGAATTACTGATTCATAGGGTTTAATTTCAATTAGTTCGATTGAATCTTTGTTGGTCAATATTATGTCAACGAAGTTCTCTTCCATTTTAACATTTTTCTCCCCGTGAGTCTCTACTAAGAGGTCAAAAACTCCTTGTTGAATTTTATTGTGAATAGCTGTCCTAAGATAACTCCCTGAAATCGATACAAGTTTGTCGTCTATATTTTTTTGTTTTGTTCCCTTCGTAGTTCTTTCATTTCTATTTTCAAGAATGTCTGCGTATTCACCAAACACTTTCTCAATATGGTCTTGGTTGTCGAGTTTGTGAATTGTCTGTCCGTAGCCAAGTTGAAGAGTTCTTTTTATCCCAAATTCTAAAAAGTCCACGTTAATTAAATGACCTAATCCATTAGGAAACTCGTCTGGGTCATTTCTATAAATAATTCCATCTCTCTCAACGACTACTGCATAACCAACAATGTCAAGTCGTGCCGTGTTGCCAATCGGGGAACCAACTCCTTTGAGTGCAACCATGTCCCCAGGTTGTAAATTCAAGAACTTTTTTACTTGACTAATTGTCGTTGGTTTTTCTCCTCTCTTGCGGAGAATTTTATCGAGCTTATCAAAGTCACCGTTGTAAAACTTTGTCAAGTCCATTCCCCAACAGAATCCCATTGAAATAGCTTTCTTGTTTTGAAGATACGGTGTCGTGTCGTTGTTGTGACTTCGTCCGTATTTTGTCCCAATGATATAGTAGTTGTTCATTGTCCTGATTGGGTTGCCGCTAACGTTCGGCTATAAGCCGTTTGCTTTACCAAAATAAAAATAAACAAAAGAAAGCAAATGGATTATAGCCTTTGTTAGCGACAGTTTGGTCAGTCTGGAATTATTGAAATTAGTCCAAGAAGGTCCGCTATACTTACCAATAGACCTATAAGTCCGAGTGACATCAATAGTCCTGGAATGACTTTTAACCATGTTCGAGCAAAAGTCACAAATTCTTGTGGGTTACTCGGATTATAAATCACTGACACTCGTTGTCCAACTGATCTTGGTGGATTTGTTCCAATGTCTAGTTGCTTTGTTATTGTTTCACCCTTGTCAGTTTTGAATTCAATTACTGCGTAAAACGTCCCAGTCTCGTCAGCCACCGGGTCAATGGATTCGAATAATCTCAATTCGCTGGGGGTGTAGTTGTTCCTCACCACCATTGCTTCTGACTTCTTCCATTTTTTATAAAAACGTCTCCCGTGTCTCCAAAGAATCAGTCCGATTGTCAGTGCTACTAATGATAGAAATATGATTTGTTTAGTCCACATTTACTTTTACTCTACTCTCTCACCTGACCAAATTGCCGCTAACGGTCAGCTAATTGCTGGCGGGCAATTAAAAAACTTCGCCTTGTCCAACATGATAAAGATAAATAAAGAACTACAAACTTCAATGACGCACTGTCCCGCCCGCTTGCAATTAGTTTTTGTTATGCGATGGCCCCGCAAACAGTTCAGATGATGATGAACCGTCAAATGTGACGAGTGCGGCTTCGTCACCGTCCCGGAGTGGTGAGCGTGGCATGATGTAGAAATAGTCGACCGCGTCCCTGTCCCCACGCAAAGGTGAACTAAATTGAAAAGCTGCAACAGAAATAAGTAAAGATGAGGACTGAATTGTAAATAACGATTTCAAAAAAAAGGAAGTGCACTCCCGCGGGGCTTTCGCATAACGTTTGTGCTTCTGCAGTAGCGCGCTTTCGAAGCTGCGTCCTGTCCCCGGCACTAAACGTTGAACGAAGATAGCACTTATATCTTACACGTCACCGCGCTATTGCAGAAGCATTTTGTTGGCAGTAGTAATTTTCCTTCTCTGCTCCATAATTCTCTCGACTGCTATTATTGCTTCTCTGTCAAACTTGTCTCTGTTCTCTAACTTGTAAATGAGTTTGTCGTCAGTCAATTTGTCAAACGATTCCCTGAATTCATTTATCTTTTGTTCCCTTATTTGATCATTCCTTCTTTTGATTTCTTCTTCTGGAATGTCCCTTTCGATAAAAGTCAGTCGGTATTTTGTTGTGTCAATTGTCAATGGAAATTTAAATGGGTCGGCCATTAAAGAAGTTACGATGAAACTCTTTTTATCAGCAGTTTTAATTTTAACGTAGCCGTAATATTCAAATGGTATTGGTTGATGGCTTTTATATCCGCCTGTTCGAAGGTGTCCAAGTAAATGTCGTTCTGTCGAAAAGTCCGAAAACTTGTATTTAAAAATCTGTCTGTTTTCTTGAATCTCAATCGTCTTTGATACATTGTCAATAACGAGTTTAGTATTCCAGTTTGTCAACAGATACTGAACGTGAAATGGAATTGTCATTGCTATTGACGTAGCAAACCAAAATATAAGCCCCATGACAAACGTTGTCTGGAAGTCCAGTCCCCCAAAAATTCCTATTGTTACACCGATCATTACTAATGCCAACGTGACGAAATTTTTTCGGAAAGACCTGATTTGGTGTCGGAAATCTATTCGGTACTCTTGTCTCATGGAAAATTATTACTGCCAACGTTTGTGTATGAAACGTGGCTGGGTTTACGAAGCTGCGTCCTGTCCCACGTGACCGAACGAAATTAAGAAAACCAAACTACAAAGTTACACTGCGCCCCAGCCATGTTTTATACATTTTGTTGGCGGCTGTGCGACTGACACAATCACCTTGGCCGGATGTTGTTCTGAACCTTAACCTTTGTCACACTGGTTGCATATGAAAATATTCTTTGTCCACCATTATGTTGATTGCTTTCGCTTTTGGTAAGCCAGATTAGTCCAAGCTGATCGCAATCAGTCCGACCACAAATAGATGAAGTGTCTGGGTAGCCAATCGGGTCAACAACATGCGAGTAGTTTTGCGGTGCCGGGTGATTCTTACATCTACAAAGTGCCATGGTCTTTATATCGGTTCGTTGATATTATCGGTCATCTATCGTTTCACTGAGTCTCTGTTTAGTTCAACCTTTTGCGGTAATGATAGTATTTTCACGGACACTGTATCAGGACTTGTTGTGTCTTTCGGAAATATTCGTTCTCTGACTGGTTCTCCGATTATACCAAGTACAAATCCAATTATTAGAAGAAAAAATGAAACCCATCCACTGTATTTATCCCACCAGTCTCTGTCGGCCGCAATGACATATACCTCTTCTTTACCAGCTTTGTTAGTCCCCTCTCTCATCGTATAATTTCGCGTCCGCATCATTCGTCCTGCTACGTCCCTCTCAAATGGGAAGACGGTTCCTTTTACTGGGAATTCACCGTCTTTTGATACGATGTCCGTGACATTGGCTAAACTGTTCTTGCCTCTTTTTAGATCAAGGTAGTATTCCAGAAATTTCACAAGTTCTTGTTTTACCAACTCCTGGTCGTCTGGATTGCTGAGATTTTCTTTCTCACAAAGGGCTTTAATTTTATCTGGTATTTTGTAAGCCATTTATAGTGTCTTTGAATTTGTGTCAACTCTCAAGAAGTACTCGAGAGCATTGCCGCCAACGTTTGTGTTTATGCAGTGCGGGGAATAGGAGGGCTTAAAAATGAAGCGCAGCGGAATGTTAAGCCCGACCTGCTCCGAACTGTCCCCCGTGACCGAACCACATTGTGAAACATAAACTTTAATTTAACACCAAACCCCCGCATTGCATAAACATTTTGTTGGCGGCTGCTCCGTCTACCGTTTAATTCCGTTTCCTTTTTCCCATAAGTCCACGTTTATGTCGTAGGTCTTTTTTGTCCGTGGTGTCAGTTTTTTGAGAAATGGATTGATATCGACTCCTTTCTCGTGCATCAGTGAATAAATATTTAGGCAGAAGTCGTCCATTACTGAGTCAAGGCTTTTGATGTCAGCCATCTTGTCCAGGAGGTCAATTAATTTCTTTTCAAATTTTTCGTCCCCGAGTTTTTTATGGAAATGGTCAACAAAGAAACCAAATGTCACTATTTGGTTGTCCTCAAGTATTTTTAATGTATTGTCGTCCAACGTGTCCTTAAAGTCGGGAAACGTTTCATAAAGAGTCTCAATAAAATTGTCGTTTGTCAATGTCATGTCAGAGGGGTTGCCGCCAACGTTTGTGTTTATGCAGTGCGGGGAATAGGAGGGCTTAAAAATGAAGCGTAGCGGAATGTTAAGCCCGACCTGCTCCGATTTGTCCCCCGTGATCTAGCTACATTATGAAACATAAACTTTAATTTAACACCAAACCCCCGCATTGCATAAACATTTTGTTGGGCGTCCGTAGTTTCTTCACAAATTCTTTTTTATTTCACTCAATCCACTAACTAGTCCGTCAAAATATTTACCTTCTTTGAAATATGGTATAATTACTTTGTTAATCTTGGAGCATTCCTCGTCCGTCAAGAATTCCATTGAGATGTCGCTGGTTGAAACTCTTATTTCTCGTTTAGCAATGCTAATAGCAATCATGACATTGCCCTTTTCAAAACTACCTCGTTGTCCCCAATATTCTCTATTTCGGTTTGAAAAGTCTGTAATGTCTGTGTCCGGGAAGTAGTCGTCAATGGTAACTATGTAAACAAATATTTTCTTTGACTTGCTTAGTTCAACACACAAGTCAGTCAATGAGTCAATTTCTGGTCTTGTTAATTTGTCCTCAAAGTCGATTACTCTATGGGCAATTTTAGGGGCTTGGTCAATTAGATATTTTGGACATGTTCGTTTTAATTCTCGGTGTAGTCTGTATTGAAATGTATAGACTGCTTTTACTCTCCTCTCTTTTGGGGTGTTTTCAATTGTCGGCACGTAGGTCATCAACTGTCCAGAAACTAGATTGACTTGCTGCATAATGTCGTCCGGATTCTTCAATCCATTTATTTTTTTGCAAGTCTCTCTCACCGATGCGGAGTCTTGTCCGCTGGCGAAAACTGAAAATGTCAGTAGTAATATTGTTAATCTTATCATGTCCCGAAACTATGGCGCCCAACGTTGGTGCATAAGCAGTGGCGGGTATTCGAAGCGCGTCACTGTCCCACGACACCAAACGTTATTTGAAAAACTAAACTACAAATTTACACTGGACCCCGCCATTGATTATGCATTTTGTTGTGTGCTGCTTTTTTTATCGCTTCGTCAGTCGTAACACGTCAATGTAAAACTGTTTAATCTGATAAGGATACCTTTCATAAACTGCATTGTCCTCATTTATTGTGTATCCTTTCTTAAAGTCAAGTTCACAGTCAGTCAGCGTTTTCTCTGCTAGGTCAATTTGGTCTGTCCGAAATAGTGATAATGCTCTATAATATTTCGCGTCCGAAAATGTGGGATACTCTTTTAATACCTTGTCAAAATACCGAATTGCCTCATTGTGTCGGCCTAATTCCTGTGTCGCAATGCCAGCATAAAATAGGTCAAGATAGTGTATCCAATTTTCTCCATTTGTCTTCTTTACGTGTTCAATACTTTTCTCCAAATAGTCCAAAGATTTTGAAAAGTCACCCAATTGCAAGTGACATAGTCCAATGTAGAAGTCGTAAGAGTGGTCCATCACAACTCCATGTTCTCCTTTAATTTTCTTTGCCGTCTGAAAGTCCATGATTGATTCTTCATATGTCTTAGCGAAAATACACTTTATAAATGCTCTATAGTCAATATGCGCTTTCGGGTCAAGTTCTACTGCCTTGTCCAAAGATTTAAGTCCTAGTTCATATTTGCCTTGTTTAAAATATGGCATAGCTTTCTGTTGATACAAGTATGCCACGTTAGGATTTGTCGCAATTGCTGAGTCAATATACAATTGATACTCCGGTGAAAAGTATCTTACTCTCCACGCTCCATTATCCAAATACTTTTTAATTATTTGGTCGTCCGTTAATTCTTGCTTTTTAGTTTCTGAATTTTTCTGTCCCGATGTCGAACATGAAGTCAACAGAAGTAATAGGTAAATAGGGTATCTCATTCCTTTGTTTCTCTTACACTATTCTGTCCAAAAAAAAGTTGCACACAACCTTTAGATTTGTTTCATCATAAAAATAGCAATAGTTGTAGTAACTTTTGTGGGTAAGTGGATTACCGTTTCGGTTATCCATCTTATCCACAAAAAAGCAGCCGGAGCACTATGCGCACAACTAAGTGTGGGCTTATCAAACGATTCAGTCCGGCTGCTTATTTAGTTGTGAGAAAGGGATCAAATAGATATTCAAGGCGTGAGGGCCTATTATAAAGGTTTCGATCCAAAGCTCACTTGTTTAAACATTCTAAAACAAAAGTTATGGAAAAGTCACAGCAAAATCAACCCTACCAATGGATCCTGGGGATCGATGTATCCAAAGACAGCATTGACGCCTGTCTCATCCGGCAAAGCGATGGGCAGTTGTTTGAAAGTAAATTTCACAACAACCTTTCAGGGTTTCGCCATCTCAAAACCTGGTGCAAACAAATGCAATGTGAGTGTGATCATCACACACTGTGTTGTATGGAACACACCGGACTGTATACCCGATTGCTGGTTCATTACCTGGTAAGTCGGGAAGTAAAAGTCTGGCTGGAAGGCTCCCTTCAAATCAAACGCAGTCAGGGATTAATCCGCGGGAAGTCTGACAAAATTGATGCACAACGCATAGCACGCTATGCTCATGTGTATCAAAGCAAGGCTCAAATCATGCAAATCAGCCTGCTAACGCTGGAGAAATTAAAAGATCTTCAGGCTAACCGAAAGCGATTGATGAAAGCACTTCAGATGCTTCGCACCAGTGCCGAAGAGTTAAAGCAGTTTGATGCATCTACTGCCAAAGTGGTGGATAAAGTTAATCGTGAAGCTATTCGTGGATTGGAGAAAAGCCTGAATAAAGTAGATGAGCAAATTCTCACCTTCATTAAGGAGGATGAAACATTAAAACAGAAATATGATTTAATGCTCACCGTAAAAGGCGTAGGAAAAGTACTGGCCACCATGCTTCTCGTTTATACCCATGGCTTCAACCGCCTGGCCGATAGCAGAAAGCTGGCCTGCTACAGCGGTGTAGCTCCGTTTGTTTATGAAAGTGGAACATCTATCAAAGGTAAGACGGGTGTATCTAAATTCGCAAATGGAGAACTGAAGCGTACCCTGCATATGGCCGCCATCAGCAGTGTACAGCATAATCCCGAGCTGCATGAATATTATCAACGCAAGGTGCAAGAAGGCAAAAATAAAATGTCGGTAATCAATGCCGTGAGAAACAAATTACTGCATCGAATTGTAGCTGTAGTAAACCGGGGAACCCCTTATGAATTACAACTAAAAAATAATTAACAAAGAGGTTGGTTTGATCATAGATATCGTTTGTGTTTCTGCAGTGGTGCCTTTCCGAAGCCGCGTCCTGTCCCACGAAACGAAAACGTTGAACGAAGATAAAACTTTAAATCAACTCGTCACGGCACCATTGCAGAAACATGCTGTTGCCGGCAGTTCATTTCTCAAATCTTTTTAAAGAATGACTTTTTCTCCTCCTTAAATCTCAATCCACCAGTCGTCATATACTCAATATTCACCTGAAGATATTCTGTCGTGTTCTTGATGTCGTAGTAAATGCAGTATTCAAGATTGTCTAAGTCCAAGAGTCCATAATACTTCACAAGTACACTCGTGCAGTCGTCTATTCGTGTCTTGAAAAATTTGTCAACATGCTCATCCAAGTGTCGGATGATTAAAGCGGTTTCACAAACGAGGCTATGCAAGTCGAAAAGTTCTTTCTGTTTTGCTATTTCCTCTTTTAAGGTTGACCAAGAATCATAGTCGGCCAGCAGGTGGTCACGGTCTAGCATTAAATTGAAATCACCAACCATGTTCTCTGGCTTGTCACTTTTGTCAGCATTATAGTTTATGTAGCCAACAGGCATTCCACAGTGTTGGGTATAATTTCTTAATTTATATACTAGTCTATATGCGAAACTTTTATCGTAAACAAAATTTGTTTGTTTTTGAAACTCTTTAACTTCAGTCGAATCCTTTCCAAAGTTCTTTTTTAAGATTCTCTCCGTATGATCCAAATATGTCCTAAAGCCCGTGAAGTAATTAATAAGAAGTCTATTGGCCTCAAAGTACATTTCGTCAAAATACCTTCTTGCCCAATCCAATTCGGCAGAAGGAACTCGTTTTATGTCTTTGGTGAATTCTAAATACTCAAAGAAATTGATAATTACTGTCCGATAAAGTTCTTGTAATTTATTGTACGTCTTTAAGTCTTCGTTAATTTTTATTAATTCTTGATACTCTAATTCATTAAGTTCTCTCAGCTTGTCCAGCTTATGACTGTTTATTACTCCGAGTTGTCTCACTTTAATTGGGGAATCACTCATTTTATGAATTGCCGGCAACGTTTGTGTTTCTGCAGTGGTGCCTTTCGAAGCCGCGTCCTGTCCCACGAAACCAAACGTTGAACGAAGATAAAACTTTAAACCAACTCGTCACGGCACCATTGCAGAAACATGGTGTTGGTAGCTGTTGCGCTTGGACAATCTTTAATCTTGGTCATTTAAAAAGTCCCGGGTTTCCATTATTGAAAATCCTAATAGATTCAAACCTTTCCAAGTGTATGGATTGTCAATATTTTTCGAGTCCTGAGTTAGTCCAATACCCCAAATTGTGTCCACGGGACTTGCTTCCACTAAGACTCTGTCCCCCGTGTTAATCAAGTAGTCCTTAAGTTTTTGGTTTTGACTGAATTTATGGATGTTTCCACTTTTCACAATTTCGTACTTCTGTTTGTCCCACGTCAATTGGTCAAAGTTCTTTATCTGTCGTCCTAACTCTTTCACTTCTCCAGGTTTGTCCGCATTGATAATCTTTTTAAATATTTCATGGTCTCCAAATAGTTTGGCTTTATTTGCCATCATCCAGTGTTCAGAAGTTTTGTATTCAATATTGTCCAACGTAAACGGAGCGAAGAACCATTGACTAAAGATGAATTTTCCAACTTCTTCGTTGTCCTTACCTGTATGTCCCCAGAAGAAAATATACTTAATCGTTTCTCCGTTGTCGAACCTGTTCTTTATCCACTCTATGTCGTAAGTCATCTTGTCATTGCGCAATTGCTACCAACGTTTGTGCATAAGCAGTGGCGGGAATTTCGAAGCGCGTCACTGTCCCACGACACAAAACGTATTTTGAAAAACTAAACTACAAATTTACACTGAACCCCGCCATTGATTATGCACTTTGTTGTGTGCTGGCCCCCGTCACGAGTCTAGTGCTATAATTGCTTTCTCTTTAATCATCTTGTCTGGAATTCGTGGAAGATTCTTCTTTTTCACCTGTCCCTTTATAAAATTAGAGAATGGAAGTCCCGTGTCCATGAAATGTTTTTCAAATTGTCGCTGCGAACCAAAATGTCTCGGATCTTTGATCTTTGTGAACTCGTGATACTCCTCAATCATCTCCTCAAGTAATAATCTTCGGTCAAGAAACAGCTCATGTGTCAAAATCAGGGTAGAAATAGTCATGAGTGTTATTGGATAAACCTTACTTTTAATTTCAATATCTTTCTTGAGTTTTTCAAGTTCGCTGAAATACCAGAAATTAATTATTTTGTTTAGCCCTGGCACATCCAGCTGTCTGTCGTGAATGACTATTATGGGATAAATTCTTGCTGTGTCAAGCTTGTAAGTATTGTCCCATTTCAAAAAAACTTTGGTCAGCATAGACTTAATGAAAGCTAACAATTGATTAACGGCTTTAGCATCCTTACCGTCTTGATAAAATTTCTTTATTAACTCTGGTTCTATTGACGCAAAGTCGCCCGATTCCTTTAAGGCGGCATTTAATAAAGAGTCCTTTGACTCAAAAATAAATACCTTGTTGTTGTTCCTCACATAATAATCAGGAGCCCCAACAAGTCCAGCCTTGTCTAATTCTTCGCCAGTGAAACGCAAGTGCTTTTTTGAAAATGTTCTGCCTAGAATTTCGTAGCACACTTGCTTTTCTGAAAAGTGATACGTGTAAAGAAATCTCAAATCCTTCACCTTTTCACCTTTTTTTAATGTCTCGTTAACAGCTTTTAAGTTGAAGTATAAACCTTTAAAAATTCGTTCTACCGTAAATAATTCAGAGATGATTCGATATTTGCCTTCATTAACTTTATGCAGCGGTCTTTCTCGCACTACTTTAAAGTCATTGTCAGTCAACTCGTCATACTTTACGGCCGCAAGCCTGTCGAGAAACTTAATGTTCGAATCAAATGATTCATCATTTGGAACTGTGAGTTCGAGGTGTCCGTCCTTCTCTTTCTTGAAAATTGAAAAACTTAAACCGGAAATCCTTTTTAGGAACTCTCTCCAGTCATTTACTTCATAGTGGTTATAGAATTCTTTTAATAGAAATTTCGCTTCGTCTGTTCTTTCCAAGAACTCAAAGAATAGAACAGCTCTTATAAACTCTGTTACGAAGACCTCAAACAAATTAAAATTGACGACATCCGAAAACCTAACAGCATTAGTAAATTGAAGTGCATATAAGCGTATTTCCTTATCTAAATTTTCTGTCGTTGCCGAGGCTATTTTTTCAATATTATTCGTTAACTCATTTTGATACAGAAAGGACTTGAATAGATTTATTTCAATCTGCTCATCTGTAAGTACTTTCTCCTCTGTCAGATGGTTGTTGGCGTAAGCAAATATCTTAAGTACGGTAGGTTGTGTAATAATTGATATTGGTTGTCCGAATTCTTGTTCTATTTTTCGGAGTCTCTCATAAGCATCATTAGCGAATGCACTGTTTGATGCTCTGAACCAAATTCCCAAAATGTCAGCCAGTTTGGTGGAATAAACTTCTTTCTTCCCAAGGAGTGAAGAGACAACTAATAATACAGTGTCGCGAGGAATTCCATTTAAGTACGAACCTAAATTTTCAGGACTTTCTTCTGGATAAGTCTCATGTAGTCCAACCTGTAGTCCTAATTTTAGTCCCAATTTATGTCAGTCTAAATTTTATTAAGGGGGCTTGCACACAACCTTTAGATTTGTTTCATCATAAAAATAGCAATAGTTGTAGTAACTTTTGTGGGTAAGTGGATTACCGTTTCGGTTATCCATCTTATCCACAAAAAAGCAGCCGGAGCACTATGCGCACAACTAAGTGTGGGCTTATCAAACGATTCAGTCCGGCTGCTTATTTAGTTGTGAGAAAGGGATCAAATAGATATTCAAGGCGTGAGGGCCTATTATAAAGGTTTCGATCCAAAGCTCACTTGTTTAAACATTCTAAAACAAAAGTTATGGAAAAGTCACAGCAAAATCAACCCTACCAATGGATCCTGGGGATCGATGTATCCAAAGACAGCATTGACGCCTGTCTCATCCGGCAAAGCGATGGGCAGTTGTTTGAAAGTAAATTTCACAACAACCTTTCAGGGTTTCGCCATCTCAAAACCTGGTGCAAACAAATGCAATGTGAGTGTGATCATCACACACTGTGTTGTATGGAACACACCGGACTGTATACCCGATTGCTGGTTCATTACCTGGTAAGTCGGGAAGTAAAAGTCTGGCTGGAAGGCTCCCTTCAAATCAAACGCAGTCAGGGATTAATCCGCGGGAAGTCTGACAAAATTGATGCACAACGCATAGCACGCTATGCTCATGTGTATCAAAGCAAGGCTCAAATCATGCAAATCAGCCTGCTAACGCTGGAGAAATTAAAAGATCTTCAGGCTAACCGAAAGCGATTGATGAAAGCACTTCAGATGCTTCGCACCAGTGCCGAAGAGTTAAAGCAGTTTGATGCATCTACTGCCAAAGTGGTGGATAAAGTTAATCGTGAAGCTATTCGTGGATTGGAGAAAAGCCTGAATAAAGTAGATGAGCAAATTCTCACCTTCATTAAGGAGGATGAAACATTAAAACAGAAATATGATTTAATGCTCACCGTAAAAGGCGTAGGAAAAGTACTGGCCACCATGCTTCTCGTTTATACCCATGGCTTCAACCGCCTGGCCGATAGCAGAAAGCTGGCCTGCTACAGCGGTGTAGCTCCGTTTGTTTATGAAAGTGGAACATCTATCAAAGGTAAGACGGGTGTATCTAAATTCGCAAATGGAGAACTGAAGCGTACCCTGCATATGGCCGCCATCAGCAGTGTACAGCATAATCCCGAGCTGCATGAATATTATCAACGCAAGGTGCAAGAAGGCAAAAATAAAATGTCGGTAATCAATGCCGTGAGAAACAAATTACTGCATCGAATTGTAGCTGTAGTAAACCGGGGAACCCCTTATGAATTACAACTAAAAAATAATTAACAAAGAGGTTGGTTTGATCATAGATATCGTTTGTGCATAAGCAGTGGCGGGAATTCGAAGCGCGTCACTGTCCCACGAAACCAAACGTAAATTGAAAAACTAAACTACAAATTTACACTGAACCCCGCCATTGATTATGCACTTTGTTGGGGGCTGTGCCGATTATCAAAACGAGTCGTATAGACTAAACTCATCTCTTATCTCGGAGTATAAATATTTGAATTTACCATCTCTGTCAGTTTGATTGTAGTTATTGTCCAAGATGGCCTTACAAATAAATAGAATCTGTCGTATGTACATTCTGTCCTTACAATGCCTCTTAATCGTTCTTCGAATTGAGTAGCGGTGCCAATCTCTACCCTCATCCTCTTTCAACATCTCTAAGTAGACTTTATATAATTCCGATGTGCCCTTCTCTACACTTTCCTTGTCTTTTAAAACCGTTGTCGATTTGGTTTGCATTATTCCTGTTGTCCCCAATGAACCTTTTGCAAAGGTTTTAAACCAAATGCTTTCAATAAGTCTGATTATATAAGGGCGATTGAAATTCTCAAAAATTAGAATGGAGACAATCACTACTCTGAGTTCGTCATTTCCATTTGTCCCTTTATCGATTATCTCACCATACTCTTCCTTTAGCTTTCGGAACTTTCGTAAAATGTATCTCCGCTTTCTGCGCAACAATTCAGGCAAATACGCCAAAGTGGTCTCCTGAATTGCATTGTTCGGATATTTGGTTTCAAATCCGTTAGCAACTTGGTAAAGAAAGATTAGTATCAATAACCATATCTCATTTTTTATTTGGGAAAAGTCAGGCAGTAAATTTCCAATTGAAAGTAAGAAATTGTCATAGGTGTAGTTTGCTATCAACAAAACTGAAGCATAATAAATTAGGATTCGAAACCAATTGACAATCAGAATACGTCCATATATGACAATTAAGAATAATCTTATTGCTAAGTAGTAATATATTACATTAATAATCCCTGAATTAAATTCAGTCAATTTTGAATACTGGAAAATAGCAACTGTCAGTATTAAAAAAATAACTGGTCCAAATACCTTAATAACATAGTTTACAGCTAAGGCTTCGTCCTTGTCGTCAAGGAATGAAAACTTAATATATCCAACTGAATATGCTCTACTGCCTATCCAGTTTTGGATTAAGAATAAAATTATTGCCAGTGCTAAATGTAAAATTGTCATTGTCTACTTTTTTGTCCCAGGCATTGCCCCCAACCTTTAGATTTGTTTCATCATAAAAATAGCAATAGTTGTAGTAACTTTTGTGGGTAAGTGGATTACCGTTTCGGTTATCCATCTTATCCACAAAAAAGCAGCCGGAGCACTATGCGCACAACTAAGTGTGGGCTTATCAAACGATTCAGTCCGGCTGCTTATTTAGTTGTGAGAAAGGGATCAAATAGATATTCAAGGCGTGAGGGCCTATTATAAAGGTTTCGATCCAAAGCTCACTTGTTTAAACATTCTAAAACAAAAGTTATGGAAAAGTCACAGCAAAATCAACCCTACCAATGGATCCTGGGGATCGATGTATCCAAAGACAGCATTGACGCCTGTCTCATCCGGCAAAGCGATGGGCAGTTGTTTGAAAGTAAATTTCACAACAACCTTTCAGGGTTTCGCCATCTCAAAACCTGGTGCAAACAAATGCAATGTGAGTGTGATCATCACACACTGTGTTGTATGGAACACACCGGACTGTATACCCGATTGCTGGTTCATTACCTGGTAAGTCGGGAAGTAAAAGTCTGGCTGGAAGGCTCCCTTCAAATCAAACGCAGTCAGGGATTAATCCGCGGGAAGTCTGACAAAATTGATGCACAACGCATAGCACGCTATGCTCATGTGTATCAAAGCAAGGCTCAAATCATGCAAATCAGCCTGCTAACGCTGGAGAAATTAAAAGATCTTCAGGCTAACCGAAAGCGATTGATGAAAGCACTTCAGATGCTTCGCACCAGTGCCGAAGAGTTAAAGCAGTTTGATGCATCTACTGCCAAAGTGGTGGATAAAGTTAATCGTGAAGCTATTCGTGGATTGGAGAAAAGCCTGAATAAAGTAGATGAGCAAATTCTCACCTTCATTAAGGAGGATGAAACATTAAAACAGAAATATGATTTAATGCTCACCGTAAAAGGCGTAGGAAAAGTACTGGCCACCATGCTTCTCGTTTATACCCATGGCTTCAACCGCCTGGCCGATAGCAGAAAGCTGGCCTGCTACAGCGGTGTAGCTCCGTTTGTTTATGAAAGTGGAACATCTATCAAAGGTAAGACGGGTGTATCTAAATTCGCAAATGGAGAACTGAAGCGTACCCTGCATATGGCCGCCATCAGCAGTGTACAGCATAATCCCGAGCTGCATGAATATTATCAACGCAAGGTGCAAGAAGGCAAAAATAAAATGTCGGTAATCAATGCCGTGAGAAACAAATTACTGCATCGAATTGTAGCTGTAGTAAACCGGGGAACCCCTTATGAATTACAACTAAAAAATAATTAACAAAGAGGTTGGTTTGATCATAGATATCGTTTGTGTTTGCGCAGTGGTGGCTTATTGAAACCGCGTCCTATCCCCGTGGGCAAACGTAATATAAAAACTAAACTTCATACCTTGATGTCACGCCACCATTGCGCAAACATTTTGTTGGCGGTAGTTTTAAATAGTCCTCAATTCGTCACTTATTATTTTCTCCAAAATTCTGGAGTCGTTGTTGAATGAAATTTGTCCGATTACGTAATCCAGTATCATTAGAGGAACGAAAAAAATGCTCTCATATTTGACCGTTACAAAAGTCATGGCACTAAATATCGCCAAGAACCAAATTAAACGCCATTTGCCGGGAGCAAACGTTAGAGTCCAATTACCGTTGCTGTCAGGCCGTCCAGTTGCTGACACGGGAAATGGTTTTCTTGTTCCTTTGCCCCTCCGAAATATTTTGAATTCTCCATTTTTTATTTCTCCACCGATAAAATCTTCATAGTCGGGAAAATTATTAGTCCGATGGTTAATTATTATACTCTCAAGTTTATTCAATACGCTATCATTTGTCAATGAGCTAGTTATTGTCCGCTTGTAGTAAGGAATTAATTTCATTTTTAAAATTACCGCCAACGTTTGTGCATGGGCAGTGGTGGGTGTAAGATGTGCGTCACTGTCCCCGTTGCAGAAACGTATTTTGAAAGATAACACTTTTACCTTAAACCAAAACCCACCATTGCGCATGCATTTTGTTAGCGGCTGTATTTTTTTCACCGGTCAAAGTCGTTTTAATTTACTTTTTGCTTTTCTGTGTCCAATTTTACTTGCTTTAGAATAATAGTGTTTAGCCCAACGAACTGACTGTTTTACACCGTCACCCAATTCGTAGTGTAAACCCAAATTATACAATGCTTTGTCGTCCCCTTTGGATGCGGCTTTTTTATACCAATAAATTGCTTTTGAATCTTCTTGTTTTACACCTTGTCCATAGTGGTAGCAAAACCCTAAATCTCTTTGAGCTTCAGTGTCACCTTGCTTTGCCGCGAGTGAATACCAGTGCACTGCTTTTTTATAATTTTGCTTCACCAACTCTCCCTCTTTATAAAAAAAACCAATGTTAAACTGCGCTTCCATTTTTCCCTTCTTAGCAGCTTTCATGTACCAGTAAAATGCTTCGGCAATATTTTTCTTCACTCCATTTCCAAGGTCATAACAAGTCCCTAAATAGAATTGTGCTCTTAGATGTCCGTTAGTCGCTGCGCAATACCAAAGCGAAAATATGTCGTCCCATTCTTTCTTTCTACTTTTTGTGTCAAAAGCAAGTCTGTAACCAAGACGAAACATCTTGTCGATTGTGGTCTTCGTAAGTTTTGCTTTTGAGTCAGTCATCTGTGATAAGTTGTCCAAAAAATATTGCCGCTAACGGTCAGCTAATTGCTGGCGGGCAATTAAAAAACTTCGCCTTGTCTAACATGATAAAGATAAATAAAGAACTACAAACTTCAATGACGCACTGTCCCGCCCGCTTGCAATTAGTTTTTGTTATGCGATGGCCCCGCAAACAGTTCAGATGATGATGAACCGTCAAATGTGACGAGTGCGGCTTCGTCACCGTCCCGGAGTGGTGAGCGTGGCATGATGTAGAAATTGTCGACCGCGTCCCTGTCCCCACGCAAAGGTGAACTAAATTGAAAAGCTGCAACAGAAATAAGTAAAGATGAGGACTGAATTGTAAATAGCGATTTCAAAAAAAAGGAAGTGCACTCCCGCGGGGCTTTCGCATAACGTTTGTGTTTGCGCAGTGGTGGGCTTTCGAAGCCGCCACTGTCCGCGTGGGCAAACGTTGAACGAAGATAACACTTATAGCTTACACGTCACCCCACCATTGTGCAAACATTTTGTTAGCGGCTGCTCGCTCACGTCCACTCGTCAAATTTACCTTTCATAAATTTATCTTTGTCCTCGTCACTGTAAGAGTCGAGTAAGCCGTCCAATTTTTCTTTTAATTCTTTGTTTTCGTCCCAGAAGTTCTTGTCGACCTGCATTACATTTTGTAACAGGTCACCATTATATAAATCTGTGTCGATAAAGATGTCGTCATTTAAAAAGTCCAACGCCACGGGAATTAAGAATTTCAGTCCAACTTTTTGACCAATTAAAAGTCGTATGTCTTTAGGTTCAAGTTTCTCAATCTGAATTGTCCTTAGTCTGTGAACCTTGTCAACCAACGGAGTCGAGTCTTTTGGTGGTTGTCCCCAAAAGTCCTTTTCTAAATTTTCAATTGATTTCTGTCTCCAGTTATTTTCCAAGGTCTTCATTGTCCCGAGCGAGTTGCCGCTAACGGTCAGCTAATTGCTGGCGGGCAATTAAAAAACTTCGCCTTGTCTAACATGATAAAGATAAATAAAGAACTACAAACTTCAATGACGCACTGTCCCGCCCGCTTGCAATTAGTTTTTGTTATGCGATGGCCCCGCAAACAGTTCAGATGATGATGAACCGTCAAATGTGACGAGTGCGGCTTCGTCACCGTCCCGGAGTGGTGAGCGTGGCATGATGTAGAAATTGTCGACCGCGTCCCTGTCCCCACGCAAAGGTGAACTAAATTGAAAAGCTGCAACAGAAATAAGTAAAGATGAGGACTGAATTGTAAATAGCGATTTCAAAAAAAAGGAAGTGCACTCCCGCGGGGCTTTCGCATAACGTTGGTGCATAAGCAGTGGCGGGAGTTCGAAGCGCTTCACTGTCCCACGACACAAATCGTAGTTTGAAAAGCTAAACTACAAATTTGCACTGAGCCCCGCCATTGATTATGCATTTTGTTGTGTGCAGTTTTTATTTCTCATATTCATATTCGAAGAATTCTGGAATATATCCTCGAACACTTTTTAATAGTCTGTTAGGGTAATAGTAGTAAGTCAATTTGTGAATTACAGTCCGGTCATTCATAAAAATTGAGTTAATGTCTGAGGTCATAATTTGTCTCATTGGATTATAAGTGTTTTTAAGAACCTCATCCTGATTAAACTTCTGGAGGTCTTTGTAGTCTGAATATTGATAATTGGAGGTATCTTGGCCGTGAATCATTATTCCCTCCTTGAGTTTCGGTTCCCAAACATATCCGTACGATCTTTTTGCAAAATAATCGTAATCGTACTCTGATGTCATATGATAAACTATGAGAGAGTCTCTTTTACGGACGGTTATTGATTTGAAGGGGTCGTAATAATAGGATGTCTCGTAATTCGGTGAATCAGGAAATTTTTCCTGGAACTTCTGAGATTTTTTCAACCGACTTAAAGAGTCATAAAAGAAGAGAGTGTAATCAACCTCAAATGAGCCGTTAAAATGAGCAGTTGAGTCAAAGATTTGAACCAATCTCATGTTCGAATCATAATTATAATGCTTTGTCCCTTCTATTCTTTTATTCTTTCTCGTTTTCCCATTGTATGATGCACTGTATGTAATTGAACGAATTTTGCGTCCATCTTTGTCCAAGTACGTTATCTCGGATAAATCTCGTGGCGAGTTCTCATACTTAATGATTTTTCTGACACGCCTGTTTTTGTAAATGCTGTCGGGTTGAAAGCTATTTTCACTTTGTCCGTAAACGTTACTTGATAGAATGAAACATATTAGTAATAGAATCTTGTTCATCTGTCTGTCCTGTCCGTAAAAATTGCACACAACGGTCAGCTAATTGCTGGCGGGCAATTAAAAAACTTCGCCTTGTCCAACATGATAAAGATAAATAAAGAACTACAAACTTCAATGACGCACTGTCCCGCCCGCTTGCAATTAGTTTTTGTTATGCGATGGCCCCGCAAACAGTTCAGATGATGATGAACCGTCAAATGTGACGAGTGCGGCTTCGTCACCGTCCCGGAGTGGTGAGCGTGGCATGATGTAGAAATAGTCGACCGCGTCCCTGTCCCCACGCAAAGGTGAACTAAATTGAAAAGCTGCAACAGAAATAAGTAAAGATGAGGACTGAATTGTAAATAACGATTTCAAAAAAAAGGAAGTGCACTCCCGCGGGGCTTTCGCATAACATTAGTATAGGCGCACCTTCGGTACGCCCTTAATTAGAAAAGATGCGCATATTTCGCTTTTAGGTGAGTGAGGGTCACTTTCAAAAAACACTAAAACCGAAAATACGTTTTTTGCCATTCCCATTATCAATTCTACCTATTTGAGGCTAAATATCCAAGTTGTCCAGGGGGCTTTTTATACCGCTCAGGGCTTTGCTGGTTAGTATTGATGCCAACACCGGATGGTGGTACGCTATCACCCTGAACCTGCCAGTCTTATATTGCACCACCTTCACAGTAAGTTTTTGTGCTTTCGCAGATTTGGCCGATGGCTTCGTTTTATCCACCAGGTTGGTTTCTGCGCTTGGTTTCAAGGGCTGCAGTTGCGGGAAGGCATCTTTTAGTTTTCCAAAAACAGCAAGTGAAGCCTCTACATGCCATGCCTTTTCTGTTTGGCTCCAGGTGCAATCAACTATTTTCTTTAGCCTTTCAGTAATTGATTTATCGATGGGAAATTTTATGAACAAACGCTTCTCCCCACGATGGATTTTGTCATAATAATGCATCATAATTGATAATTAGTTGCGCCTATCCCATCAAAAATAGGGAATAAGCGCAAGTTTTATCAAAGATTGATAGACTGGATTGGACACTTCGCTACCCCAAGTGCAGTACCTATCTATACCAGACGTAGTGACCAACACTACTACGCGTAGTGAGATGCGTGGCAAAGCTATGCCGAAGCGTGTGCACCTCCTACCATACCAAACTTGAACGAGCACCATACCGTGAGTGAACTGCTACCGCTACACATTTGACCTGGCACCACTTCATGAGAGAACTCCCATCGCTACACATTTGAACGAGCACCACTCCATGAGAGAACTCCCATCGCTACACATTTGAACGAGCACCACTCCATGAGAGAACTCCCATCGCTACACATTTGACCTGGCACCACTTCATGAGAGAACTCCTATCGCTACACATTTGACCTGGCACCACTTCATGAGAGAACTCCTATCGCTACACATTTGAGCGAGCACCACTTCATGAGAGAACTCGTATCGCTACAAACCTGAAATCGTACCACTTCATGAGAAAATTGCTACCGCTACCTCTTTTCTTCGCAGAGCTTGTTTCCTCAGCTCTGCGTGAATGGGTGAAACAAACGGAGAAACTATGAAGTAGTTATTGGCCTAAAGCCGCCTTTTGGAAAATAGACTGGCGTATCAATCTCTTAATCTACTCGCTCTTACAAATGCCAATCCCAATTCTGCCCGAGCCAGAAGGTTTGTTTACCGATTCGCCAATGTTGCCACCAGCAAGAATAATATCGCGTCCGGGGCCGGTGTCGGCAAGATGAATTTTTATACAAGCTTCTATCGCAATCAAATCAGCATACGATACTGTTGTTTCGTCAGCAAGTTGTGCTATTCTGGTTTCGCTAACACCAGTGCTTGCATCTACCGGAGATAATAAAGCAGCTACATCAGCTCCGGGTGTTGAAATATCTCCGAGGTGTAAATGAGCCGGCAATTTAGTTGCACCCGTTGTTCCGGTTAAACTAACAATCACCGTGGAGGCTCCATCTCTGCGCTCTTTAATGGTTACGATACCCGAAACGGTGTAGGCAGAACCCTGTTGAAGGGCATAGACTGTTTCATTTCCCGTAAACTCATTTGTGGTTTCATTTTCCTGGCAAGAAATCCAAATCGTGCCGCACAGTACCAGCCCAAGAATCTTTTTCATGTGTGATAACCTTTTTATTTTACTGATTAAAGGTAAAAAATTTAGTACAAAGTTCTGCCTATCCTCTTTTTGCCCTTAGATTTGCTTAAAATCCTTGAATTGGCATGGATATGGTATATTCGTACTAACGAAACTAGCCCCGATTAATTCTGTGAAACGATTACTATTTGTTCTTCTGATTCTTGGCGGATGCAGTCCATCAGTAACTAACACATCTCTAAAATCAAACTTACAGAATACCAAACCCGGGTGGCTATCGGCCAAACCGGTTTTGCCCAGCTATTATATAGGCATTGGGCATGGCACAAAAGACGGCTCCAATAACTATATCCAGTCGGCCAAGAAAAGCGCACTCGAAGACCTGGTGTCGGAAATTAAAGTGAATATCTCTTCTACCTCGGTGCTCAGCCAGATCGATGCGAACAAAGAGTTTCAAGAGAAATATGAGCAGATTATACAAACAACGGCTGCGGATGAAATAGAAGAATTTGAACAAGTAGATGCCTGGGAAGATGACCGAAACTACTGGGTGTATTATCGCCTTTCAAAACAACGCTATAAGGATATTAAAGATCAGCAAAAACGCGATGCTGTTTCACTGGGCATGGATTTTTTTACCAAGGCAAAAGAAGCCGAACGAAATGGTGAGTTGGTTTTGTCGCTGGGATTTTATTATCAAGGTTTCCGGGCTATTGAAAAGTATTTGGCGGAACCAATCCGGCTGGAGTTTGAAGGCAAAGAAATCTTGTTGACCAACGAAATTGTTGCCAGCATGCAATTGCTTTTAGATAAAATTGAACTCAAGGTTGATCCGCATGAAATTATGCTCAATCGCAGAGTGGCACAAAACTCCTTGGCCGTGCTGACCAATGTAGTTGAAAAGAAATCGCGCAAGCCCATTGCCGATCTACCTCTTGCGGCTGCTTTCGAGAAAGGAGCCGGAGATGTTTTTCCGAATTATAAAACGGATGGCATCGGTCAGGCTAAAATTTTGTTAACGAAAATAAGCTCCCGCGATTTAGAGCAAACGGTCGCTGTTCAGGTTGATATGATGAGTTTTGCCGGTCAAGGAAGCAGCTCGGATATCTATTCACTCGTTGCACGCAAAATGGTAGTGCCCAAAGCAACGGTGTTGATGAAGGTTGCACGCCCGTTGGTTTACCTTACCGCCAGCGAAAAAAGTCTGGGCGTAGATAAAGCCAATCAGCAGATTACAAATCGCATAAAGAATTTTTTGGCCAACTCAGGGTTTGAATTTACCGATGACAGAAGTAAAGCAGAACTGTCGGTGGACATAAATGCCAACTCCGAAAAGGGTGCTGTTTCTGGAAGCATTTACATCACCTATGTAACTGCGCTGATCCGGGTTTCTACAGCCCGCGATAACAAAGAAATTTATGCCACCACACTCGATCGTATTAAAGGCTTTAGTCTCGATTACGAAAGATCAAGCCAGGAGGCGTATAACAAATCGTTAGAGACCCTTGAAAAGGAAAAGCTACCCGAATTGCTAAACGCTATTCTTCAGTAATTATGGCCTTTTCAGCATCATTTAAGCACTATTTTGAGATAATAAAATCTGTACCGATCAGAGTGGCCTGTTAATTGCATTATTGTAAATTGCATAACCAAAATTCCAAATTGATATGAAAAAGTTAAATTATGTTTCCCTGGTAGTTCTACTGGCTGCCGCTTTGATTGTAGGCTGTAAAGGAAAAGAGAAAGTGCCAACAGGCGAAACCGAAGTAGTGGTACCTTGCTCTGGCCCTGAGTATTTCACCACAGCAAAATTCTTCAGAGCCAACTCCATTGGTGAAAGTCAGGATCAGGTTACCTCCAAGAAGAAAGCCTTAACCAATGCACGCAACGAACTGGCACAAGCTATCAATACTACCGTAAAAACGGTGACGGATAACTATGTGAACTCACGCGAAATGAATAACAAGGAAGAAGTTGAAGAACGTTTCGAAAGCTTGAATCGCGAAGTGGTTGACCAGACGTTGTCAGGTATTGTTACTAAGTGCGAAAAGTTGATGAAAACAAAAGAAGGTACTTATAAAACTTATGTAGCCATCGAACTTTCAGCCGAAGAGTTAGTTTCTAAGTATAATGAACGTCTTTCAAAGGATGACCGTCTTAAAATCGATTACGATTATGAGAAGTTCAAAGAGACCTTTGACAAGGAAATGGAAAAAATGGGTAAGAACTAATACCAATAACTTTTAATCAGATCCCGATCCTCACCGATCGGGATTTTTTTTGTTATGGCAGGATATTCCAACACCCCGTTAATTAAAAAACTCGGCATTAAAGAAGGTCATTCCATCTTGGTGGTTCAGGTGCCAGCCAATTATTTCGACTTGATCAGTCCGTTGCCACCGCAGGTAGAAGTAGTTTCAAAAACTATAAAATCAAATCTGGATTTTATTCATTTGTTTGTAACAAGTAACAAAATCTTTGAAAAGGAATTTTTGAGACTGAAGAAAATTCTTAAAAAGAATGGCATGTTGTGGATATCGTGGCCTAAGAAAGCAGCCGGGGTTGCAACGGATCTGGATGAAAACAAAATTCGGAATTATGGGCTTGCCCACGGCCTGGTGGATGTTAAAGTTTGTGCCGTTGATGAGGTGTGGTCGGGGTTGAAATTTGTATACCGACTGGAAGACCGTTAGAGTCTTTCGGCAAAATCCATCACACAATTTGATCGGTAGGTTTTGTGAGGCTCAATCGCAATGCCTATCCATTGGTAAGTAGGTTCAAGAATATTTTTTCTATGCCCCAGCGATTCTATGCCATCGTCAATCAGCAGTGCCATTACAATGTCCAAGGCGGTGTCATGTCCATATTCGCAATTTTCGGCAATCATTCCTCCGGCCTTGGCTTTGGTTCTTAGTCGCACGTTAAAGGGAGTGCCATCAGAACTGGTGTGCCCTACGGTTCCGGCTTTCCCCATATCGTTTGCATGCAATCGGGCAACATCGGTTAACGATTTTGCGAGTTGCAATTCACCCATGGGTTTGCATTTTTTAAGATCAGCCACCAGTGATTTCGCATAGCGGTTGTTGCTTAGGTTATTTTGTTTCAGATAATCCTTTAGCTGCAAATCAAGGAATTTTTTTGGATTGGTTCGTACACTATTTAACAGGAGTAAAACTTCTTCCTCACGGGATTGAGCGTGACTGCCAATTGACACTAACACCAGGCATAATAAAAACACGCGCTTCATATCAATGAATGCCGGTTTGAATTTGCTCCAACGATTTACCTTTTGTTTCGGGCATCACCTTCCAGGCAAAGAAGAATTGAAGAATCATCATCACCGTGAAAAAAGCAAACGCATAAGCTCCGCCCATTTCGCTACTTTCTGCAAAGATTGGAAAGCTTAACGAAATCAAAGCCGCCATTACCCAGTGCGTAAAACTCCCAAGGGATTGCCCTTTGGCGCGAACACTGTTTGGGAAAATTTCTGAGATAAACACCCAGATCACCGTGCCCTGCGAAAATGCAAAGAAAGCGATGAACCCCACTAAGTAAATCATTACGTTGTAACCGCCTTGTTGTTGTGTATAAAAGAAATGCGCAGTTAATCCAAGAAAGAAAGCAATTCCCAATGATCCGATAATCATAAGCGTTTTTCTGCCAAACTTATCGATGACAGAAATAGCCAGCAGCGTGAAGATTAAATTGGTAGCACCAATGGATACCGCTTGAAGCAGTGCAGTATCTTTCGCCAGACCACTCATTTCAAAAATGCGTGGCGCGTAATACATGATGGCGTTTATTCCTGAAAGCTGATTAAACATAGCAAGGGCTACGGCATAAAATATCGGCTGCTTGTAGGCGTTGGAAAATAACTTTTCATGACCCGCCTGTTGTTCAGAAGAAATGGAGAGTTGAATATTTTTAGCAGCTTCTTCTGAATTGGCTTCCCCGATTTTTTGCAGAATATTTTTAGCTTCCGCAGTACGATTATTTTTAATCAGCCAGCGTGGACTCTCCGGAACCTTAAACACCATAGCGAAGAAAATCAAGGAAGGCACAGCCTGCACACCCAGCATCCAGCGCCACGATTCATCCATCATACCATATAACAGATAGTTGGATAAAAAAGCAATCAGAATTCCGGCTACTACATTGAATTGAAACAACGCCACCAACCGGCCGCGTTTATAAGCCGGAGAAATTTCAGAAATGTACATAGGGCCAACCACCGAAGATGCCCCCACACCAATCCCACCCAGAAATCTGAAAAACACAAACACCTCCCACGAAGATGTTAATGCTGCACCCAGCGAAGTAACCAGGTAAAGTAACCCGATAGCCTGAAGAATTCTTTTTCGACCATATACTTCGGCCGGCTTACCGGCCAACGCTGCACCGAGCACAGTTCCGAAGAGCGCAGACGCTACAGTGAATCCATGCCAGAATTTATCGAGGTGCCATAGTTGTTGAATATCAGTTTCCACACCGGAGATCACCGCGGTGTCGAACCCAAATAAGAAGCCGCCTAGTGCTGCAACAATTGAGTTTCGAAAAGCATATTGAGAGGTAGTCATAGATAGAAATATAGGAATATTTCTAATCTGTTTTGCACAGCGCTCTTATTTCCAGTTGGCTGGATCAAGCCGCCAGGATTTTACATAGATCAATTGATTCTCGTCAAGGTATTTTTTTTCTACAGCTTGTTCCAGTAAATGTGTAAAGTCGCTGAGGCACACCAACGGAATTTTAGCGTCCGCAAAATTCTTTTCAGCGGTTTCAAATCCATAGGTGAAGATAGCAACCATGCCAATCACTTTGCAGCCGGCTTCTTGAACCGCTTGTGCTGCCTTCAGCGAACTTCCACCTGTCGAAATAAGGTCTTCTACTAAAACTACTTTGGCTCCTTTTTCAACGCGGCCTTCAATAAGATTTCCCATACCATGTTCTTTAGGTTTGGGGCGAACATAAATAAAGGGTAGACCTAAGGCATCCGCCACCAGGGCTCCTTGCGGGATGCCGGCAGTGGCTACTCCGGCAATGTATTCTACCTTCGGAAAGTTTGCCTTGATGGCTAACGCCAGATTTTCTTTTATGTAGGTTCGGATAAGTGGGTAGGAGAGTGCCAATCGGTTGTCGCAATAGACGGGTGACTTCCAACCCGAACTCCATGTAAAGGGTTGCTTGTGATTTAATTTGATAGCCCCAATTTGCAACAACCGAGCGGCTACAGCGCCCGCAGTTTCCGCGTGTATTTTTATCAAACTCATGCCTGCAATTTATCAGGATTGCCCGCCCACGCCAAATGGTAAGTGTTGATAAATCCATTAAAAATCCTTTTGAATCGTTTAAGATTTCACTTTAATCAGGTGAGGGGTTGATTCATTGCGAATAATTGATGTTTTTGCAGGTGTGAAATTGCCTAAAAAGTTGTCATGTATCTTTTTGTAAACGACATTCCGATACACATTCTTCAAGCCGAGGAAGTGCCACCGGCAGGGCACATCAACTTTGAAATAGATGCTTCCAAAGAGGCCATTACAAAAGCCAGGCTCATTCACCATGTCTGGATTCATCAGGTAAGTGTGCCAGACCTGGATCTGATTATGGATCTGATCAATTCAAAAGTCCCCACAAATCTTTTTTCATTATACATCACCGCCAAAGATTATGAAGCGCTAAAACTTTTTTTGACCACAAAGTTTAAAGTGGTAAAGGCAGCGGGTGGCCTGGTGAAGAAAAAAGACAAGTTTCTCATGATCTATCGCATGAAGAAGTGGGATCTGCCCAAAGGCAAAAAGGAATCAGGGGAGAAGTATAAACAAACTGCCGTACGCGAAGTGGCCGAAGAGTGTAACGTAGAAGTGAAATTGGGAAAGAAAATCTGCACCACCTGGCATACCTATACGATGAACAAAAACAGCATGTTAAAGAAAACACGCTGGTACGAGATGGAGTTGGTCGATGACTCGCACAGCAAGCCCAGCCTGGAAGAAGACATTGAAGAGTTGCGCTGGATGACTCAAAAGGAAGTATACCATGCGCTGGAAAATTCCTACAAGTCTATTCGGTTTGTTTTTGAAGAATATTACAAGAGCAAAGAGAAGTCTATCTCCTGATCAGAGTTTGTACGGTATCATGCCTGATACATCTCCATTGTAGCGATGCACTTCGCGAATAATGGAGGAGTTGATCGAAGCCAATTGAGGAGAAGTGATCAGAAACACAGATTCCAAATCTTTATTTAGGTTTCGGTTTACCTGAGCAATGCTATTTTCATATTCAAAATCGGTTGTGTTACGCAAGCCGCGCAGCAAGTACCTGGCATTGTTCTTCCGGGCAAACTCGGCTGTTAATTCTGAGAAGGTATGAACAGAAATATTGGGGTAGTCAGCAAACGTACTTTTGATTTTCCCAACCATAAAATCGATGGGGAAGTAGCGTTGGCTTTTACTACTGTTGTAGCCGATAGCTACGATGATTTCGTCAAACAAAGCCAGCCCACGAAGTACTATGTCTTCATGACCTTTGGTGAATGGATCGAATGAGCCGGGAAACAGGGCGATCCGCTTCATAGGGTTAGTTTGTTAAAAGATGAACAGAATAGAGATCAAAGAAATGATGCTCCTGAACTTCGTCAAACAGATACCCGAACTTCAGGTACGATGGGCGCTCACCAAAACTTACGTTTCGCACATACTTAATAAACTCTTGATAGTGTGGCGAGTTCTTTCCGATATATCCCCACAACACAACGCGGCTGGTGTTTTGATCCATCGAAAGGCCCTTCATCACAAGCATGATGTATTTCACATAATCTGCAAATTGTTTTATCAGGAACTGATTGTAGTAAACGAGCTTGCCTTTTTGAACAGCCAGAATGTGAAGCTTAAACCGATCGATGTAAATGTACAAAGGCATGCTCTCGCTGTCCTTGGCGTAATTCAACACACCTTCAATCAACGCAGCTGATTGGTGAACGATGTGAACGCGGGTGTTTGCATAAATGTTTTTAAACCATTCAAGAAGTTCCTTTTGAATGGCAAAGACTGTGATCGCATCAACCTGATTATTTCGGCAAGTAATCACGGCCTCTTTTTCCGGGTCTACGTGCGCATTAAACTGTAGGTATTCAGACGCAGCCTCTTCCACAAAGAGTGAAGCAGGTACCTGAGCGAACTTAGGATTCTTGATAGAAATTTTAACCTGTTTCCAGAACCCGGCCTGTAGTACCTGATGAGATTCAAATAATCCTTTGAAGAGATCTAAAAGTTCTTGATGAGAACTAAGGTCGCCTAAGACATAATCCTCAAAAAAGAGAATGCGGTTATCCTGTGTATCAAGAATGCCAATCTGCAAGTCTTTTACCCCGAGTTGTATAAGCAACTCGTATTGATGAAGTTTCTCCTCATCAAAGCGATCGTCTTTGATTTTTTTGATCAGCTTAAAACCTTGCGCAGTAGCTTGCAAAATAGTTGGTTATTCCCAATTACCTGATGTGGAAACATCAAAGCGCGATCCGAAATGCAGAGGCTTTCTGTTTTTCGCTTCGTTGCTCTCTTTACGTACCGGGTTAACAGGCTTAGGATCTTTCACCTCAATAACCTGCACTTTCAAACCTGATTTATCGACTACACCTACGAAAATATCAAACTTTAAACCAGATTGACCGGGCACATCGCCCAATGTTTTTAAATCCGTTTTAGGATCGAACAAGTAATCAGAAAGAGTCATCAAGGGCTGTCCTTTTCGTACCTGGTCACCCACATTAACGGCTTCTAACTTGGTTACTATACCCTCATCTGAAAGCGGAGGTTCGTTTGTTTTGTCGCCAACCTTGATTGAATAAGTGCGCTGATTTTTAACTACCCGGTCGCCTTCCTTTACCTTAAAGCCTAAGAAGGTACCCATATCAGGTACATTGACGGTATAGTTTTTCTTGAAAATTCTGTCTTTGGCAGAGATGAAACCAAGGGTATCGATAATCACCTTCACTTCTTCAACGCCATACGACTTTTGAGTAATTTCTTCTTTGCGTTGAATGATTGGCACCTGACCATTTTCAATAAAATCGGCAAGTGAATCCCAATTGGTTGTATATCTTCTATTTACGCTTTGAAACACAACCTCAGCCTCGCGAATCAACTTTAGTTTTTCGATGATGGCGGCCTCTGTTGACGTAATCGACTCACGATCTTCAATAGTGCCTTGTACACTGCGATATAGCCGATAAGCCAGAAAAAGACTGGCTATAAGAAGTACTCCAGTAAGAATTTTGGTCAAGTTCATTGGTTACAGGTTTAGCTTGCAATTATAAATATTTTATAGCGTTTAAAACAACCAATTATAACTTAAAATAGCCCCTCAAATCGACTATTTTCGATAGGTCTTGGCCTTTTTGGAAAATGCCGTGAAGTTCTTCTGGTTTCAGTTGCCTGATTTCTGATCCTGTAAAAAATTTTACCTCTTGAATAATCTGCCGAACTCCCATTTCAGGATCGTGCCCCACATTAAGTTCACCACCCTTGATGCTGGCAAGAAAGAATAATTCCACAGCATGCAAAGGGCTATTAATAAATTCACATGCAAACAAAAAGTCCCGGATTTCCACCTCTAACCCAGTTTCTTCTAAAAATTCACGCTTCAAACATGCTTCTGCAGATTCGCCAAACTGAACCCCACCACCCGGAGGTGCCCAAAAGTTGCCAGCCTTTATTCCATGATGATTCACCAACAAGATTTTATCATCCTTCATGCAAAGTCCACAGGCTCTCAGCCGAAGCTTATTTCCAAAGATCTCGTGAACCGGGTTGGGCATAAATGCGTTTAAAAGTTTATGTGATGTAAAATAAAAGGCGTTGCAGACAGTTCTTCTTTTAACGAGGTATAAATTTGATAAATAATAATCAGTATGAAGAGCCTTAGTCTATTTCTTGTTTTGTCATGTGTTAGTTTACTGGTGGGTGCACAAGATTCAGGCACGCAGTCAGGCCCAGCAATAACCTGGGAAAAGCCAGCACATGATTTTGGTGATATTGTGCAAGGCGAAAAGGTTGAATATACATTTAAGTTTTCTAACACAGGCACACAACCGTTGGTAATCACCAATGTAGAAGTAACCTGCGGATGCACCACACCCAAAGGCTGGCCTCGCGATCCGATTATGCCGGGAAGTAAAGGCGATCTTACGGTTGCTTTCAATAGTACGGGAAAAATAGGCAAGCAGAATAAGGTGGTAACAGTAACTTCAAATGCAACAGGCGCAAGCAATCAAGTGATGATCTCGGTTAACGTACTTGAAAAGAAAGAAGCTAACTAGCTTTATTTTTCAACACGGCTAAAAATAACAGCGCCCATCCGCCAATTAAAAACACGCCACCAACGGGAGTAATAAAAACTACGGCTGTCGTGTTAAAAATTGCCATCACGTATAAACTTCCACTGAACAATACAATTCCGGTGAGCATTGCCAGGGCGCTAAGCTTCAGATTTTTTGCCGGCATCCGATCCATCAAAATACCTATTGCAAGCAATGCCAACGTGTGATAGAACTGGTACCGTACGGCAAGTTCAAAGGTTTCGAGCCTGCCACTTTGCAAAAGCACAGGCTTAAGTGCATGCGCACCAAAAGCACCCAACATAACTGACACCATACCTGAAAAAGCTGCAATCAATAGTGTTTGTCGGGTGCTAATCATAAGTTTTTTTGATAGTTTCGTTCTCCAAAAATAGCCGTGCCTACTCGTATCAAAGTGCTTCCTTCTTCAAAAGCAATTTTATAATCAGCACTCATGCCCATGGATAACTCTGTCATGCTCATAGATGCTGGCATGGGCATTGACCGAAGTTTTTCGAACAGGTTTTGCAGGGTTTTAAATTCATTCCGGATTTGCTGTGGATTATCAGTAAACGTAGCCATGCCCATAAGCCCTTTTACTTCAATATGCGGATAGACTTCTTGCAAGTTTACAGCAGCCAGTTGAATAATTTCTTCGGGCTCAAATCCAAACTTTGTTTCCTCGCGGGCGATGTAAACCTGAAGCAAACAGGAGATTTTGCGATTTACTTTTGCGGCTTGTTTGTTAATTTCTTCCAATACTTTCAGGGAATCAACGGAGTGAATAAGTGATACAAAGGGAGCAATGTATTTCACTTTGTTGGTTTGCAGGTGGCCGATCATGTGCCATTCAATGTCTTTTGGGAGCGCCTCATACTTGGCAAGCATTTCCTGGGCTTTGTTTTCTCCAAACAGTCGTTGCCCGGCATCATAGGCCTCTTTAATTTTCTCAACAGGCTGGGTTTTGCTTACTGCAATCAACCGGCAATTGCTTCCCAACTCGGTCTGAAGTGTTTTTATATTATTTTTAATCACCATTTAATAATTTCGCCCGTTCTAACACTAACTTTTCACTTTCTACAAAGTTATGGCCATACTCGGAACCTTACTTAAAAATGGAATTAAACTTAGGGAAAACCTTGAGCAGGAATATACTTCGCCTTTTGAGTTGCAGAAAAAGGAGCTTAAAGAGCTTATGATCACGGCCAGCCAGACGGAGTTTGGCAAGTATTACAACTTCCAGGAGATACTTACTCAATTTCGCAAAGGGCATTACGATTTTTATCAGGCCTATAAGACAAGCATTCCCATCCATGACTATAATAAGATATACAAAGACTGGTGGCAACTCGCTCTACGCGGAGCCAAGAATATCTGCTGGCCGGGTCGGGTAAAATATTTTGCGTTGAGTTCGGGCACGTCCGAGGCTTCCTCCAAGCATATTCCCGTTACCAAAGAAATGACGAAGGCGATACAAAAAACCAGTATCCGCCAGATTCTTAGTCTCTCTAAATATGACCTGCCCCCCGAAGTTTTTCAGTCGGGCATTTTAATGATCGGAGGTAGTACACACTTAAACAAAAAAGGTAGCTATTTCGAAGGTGACCTTAGTGGAATTCAGGCAGCCCGGCTACCCTTCTGGTTTCAACATTTTTATAAACCAGGCAAAAAAATTGCGTCTACCCGCAATTGGGAATCCAAGCTCAACGAAATTGTTCAAAAGGCTAACGAATGGGATATTGGTATTGTGGTGGGTGTGCCTGCCTGGATTCAGATTTTGCTTGAGCGGATTATTGAATACCATAAACTCGATCATATTCACGAAATCTGGCCTAACCTGTTGATCTATGTTCATGGTGGTGTATCCATGGATCCCTATAGAAAAGGTTTTGAAAAACTATTGGGCCGCCCGATCTACTATATTGAGACGTATCTGGCATCCGAAGGTTTTATTGCCTACCAGTCGTTGCCCAAACGCAAGTCAATGCGTCTGGTGTTGAACAATGGAATCTTCTACGAGTTTGTTCCCTTTGATGAGAAAAACTTTTTGCCTTCCGGAGAGATAAAGCCAGAGGCAGAAACACTTTTGATTGATCAGGTAGAGGAAGGTAAAGAGTATGCCATTCTGTTGTCTACCTGTGCGGGGGCATGGCGGTATCTGATTGGCGATGTAATTAAATTTGTTTCGCTTGAAGAATCTGAGATAGTTATTACGGGTCGCACCAAACATTTTCTGAGTTTGTGTGGCGAGCATTTATCGGTCGATAATATGAACAAAGCCATTGAACTTGTATCAAACGAAATGAATGTCACCATTCCTGAGTTTACGGTAGCGGGCATACCCCATCAAACTTTATTTGCACACCATTGGTTTATTGGCACCGATGATGCTGTGGAAGCCAATGCGTTAAGAGACAGAATTGATCATCACCTGAAAGTGCTTAATGATGATTACGCTGTTGAGCGAAGTGCCGCCCTTAAAGAAGTGGTGGTTGAAGTGCTGCCGCTGCGCAAGTTTTATGACTGGATGGAGTCTAAAGGCAAAGTAGGAGGTCAGAATAAATTTCCACGGGTGATGAAGAGCACTCAGTTGGATGAGTGGATTAAATTCATCGCCTAAGCCGGATGGAAATTGTCTTCAACGGATTGAAGCTTGGAATTGTGTTGGCTTTTTTAGTAGGGCCGGTTTTTTTCACAATCATACAGACAAGCGTTGAAAAAGGATTTTGGAATGGAGTTCTTGTCTCGCTGGGCGTTTCACTCAGCGACATACTCTATGTTGCAGTTTGTTATTTTGGCCTGGTTCAATTTATTAACGACCCAGGCTTCCGGGTTTACCTGGCCTACGTAGGTGGGGGTATTTTGATTTTGTTTGGCCTTTATCATCTGTTTGTGAAAAGCAGAAGAAACATTCAACCTGCGTTGAATGTAAATAATGAAAAAAAACTTTATCGCTATTTTGTAAAGGGATTTATTGTGAATGGTATAAGCCCCATGGTGCTCATCTTTTGGATTGGCACGATCAGCATTGCATCAATTGATTTCGGTTATACGCGTGGATTTGAGTTCTTTATTTTTTTTGCCGCAGTATTAGCAACCGTTTTGCTTACAGATATTCTGAAAGCCTACCTGGCCGATAAACTAAGACGCCTGGTAACAAAACGACTAATGATGATTATGAATGTGCTGGTTGGAGTTTGCCTTATTATTTTTGGCGGCCGACTGATTCTATTGGCAGATACGTTTTTAAAATAGTTAATCCTGCAACACGTTGGCGAGAAACGTGGACTTCATCATCAGCCAAAGTACAAAGAGAACCAAGGCCCACTGCAAATAGATATAATAGTAATCGGCTGTGTCTTTAAATCGGGTTTCCTTAATCTCTGCTTTTTCATATTGATCTATGCGATCAAAAACACTTTTCAATGCCTCGTTGTCGGTTACCCGAAAAAACTCGCCCGAACCAATCTCTGCTATTTTACGCATGGTAGTTTCGTCAATTGTATTTTCAACCATGTTGGGCCGACCAAAATAATCTTTACCAAAGGGCACCATACCTTCTTTTCCAACTATGATCGTGTACATCTTGATTGAATAAGCCGCAGCTAATTCGGCCGATGTTATCGGGTCGATGTTGCCGGCTGTATTATCTCCATCACTCAATAGAATACAAACTTTTGATTTCGATTCGGATTCGCGCATGCGGTTGGTTACTACCGCCAGGGCCGAACCGATCGCAGTGCCCCGCGATTCAATCATTTCAAAATTGATATCATCCAGGTACGAATTCAGCAAATCATAGTCGGTAGTTAGGGGAGCAAGTGAAAAAGCATCGCCAGAAAAAACTACAATACCGATGCGGTCCTGAATTCTGCCTTTGATAAAATCACGAGCAACATCTTTTGCGGCTTCAAGGCGGTTAGGTATAAAATCTTCTATTTGCATAGATTGAGAAATGTCAATCGCCAGCATGATATCAATCCCTTCCGTCCATTGCTCAACTTTTTCATTGGTTTTTTGAGGTCGGGCCAGACCGGTGAGTAATAGTGTAAGCACAAGGGCCAGCAAGATTTCCGGAAACAGACGCACCCAATTTAGCGGTGAACTTTTGAGATCGCTTTTAACCAGTGCGACAGGAAGTTTTTGGTTGAAATAATGACGAAAAGCCCACCGTGCTATAAACAATACGGGTATAGCAAGTATAAAATAAATAAAGAATTGATTCTCCCAGGTAAACCCTCGTAGGGTGGAGGGAGAGAACCAACTAATGGAATACCAGGGATCTGTTATCTCATCCATGTTTTATCTCCTCCAGCTTTTGATTGAACCTGTTTTGAGTGAATTCTTTCAATTCATTAAACGAATCAAAAGATTCAGGCGCGAGGCGACCATAAATCATCCGGTCAACCGAATGAAGCGTTTGGCCTAATGCACCTTTTTCTGCTTCGCGAATTTCGCGCGATGTAAACTTGGTATATGGCCTGGACGAAAGTTGTTCCATGTATCTTTTCCAGATCGACACGGCAGACTCTGCTAACTCCGGAGTGAAACTATTTTTCAGACTTTCAACAGACTCTTCAAACCGATTAAGAAAGGCTGCATGACTTTTGTTCAATTGCTTGACTGTAAAATATTTTTTGATTCGTTTGCCAAACACAATCCAGATCACAATGACGACCACCAGCAGGATGCCCCCAATAATAAATGCCAGCGGATAATTTAGCAGCCAATTAACTGGGCTGTAGGCAGTGTTTGTTTTTAGCGGCAATTGACTAATCGCGAGCGAATCGGGTACCGTGTTCACCATTTGCTTAAAGAAGACGGTATCCGCAGTGGAGTAAAATACCAAACAATCTTTTTTCTGAAGTTGAAAAACGGGCAGGGCCAGGGTTTGGATGCTATCTATCTCGTAGGTACTTAATCTATAAATTACGCTGTCGTAGCTAAGGTTGTTATTAGTCTTTGTTGTAAAGAACGTTTTCTTTTCAAACTCAAACGGAGCAAATGAAAATGTTGAATCGGGAAATAATACCGAGCTGTTTTTTGGATAGCTGGCAGTAAGATAGAAATCTATTGGCTTCCCCAGCTTTACGGTATCACTATCAAATCTCCCTCTGATTTCAACTTGCTGTGCAACGCTCAGGTTGAATGTAATCAGTACTAAAAAGATGAATAGACCTTGCTTAAACACTTTTCACCGTTTTATTTCTAACCTTAAATAATTTAAGCAATTTGGGCACGTAGTCCTCATCGGTGGAGATGGTAACAAAATTTATTTGATGCTTTCTACTAAAGTCAGTTAATTCCTTTTGACGTGCATGATGATGCGAGACAATGGTATCCCTAAAATCACCAAAAGAAGAATTTACCCATAACGTTTTTTTCGATTCTTTATCCAGCACCGGAATGATTCCAAGTTTTGGTAATTGTGTTTCGCGCTTATCACTTACCTGGATCATTACCAGATCGTGCTTGCGGGCCAATGATTTTAAATGATGCTGATAACCTTCATCAATAAAATCAGAAATCATGACAATTACACTCCTTCGTTTGATTGAATTTAGTGCGAATGTGATCGCCTTATTAAGATTTGTTTTGTCCGAGTTGGGCTTGAGTTTGTTGAGGTTGTAAATGATTTCGTATGCTTGTGCTATTCCCTTCTTTGGTTTGATGAACTTTTCGCGTTCATCCGAATAACAGATCAACCCAACCTGGCTCGATTCTTTTGTGCCGGATAACGCCAGCACTCCACAAATCTCCGAACCGATATCAAATTTTGTTTTTCCGGGTGTACCAATAAACTGAGAAGCACTTACATCGAGAATAAAAAAAATAGTCTGTTCTTTTTCTTCCCGAAAGGTTTTTACAAACGTGCCATGCCCTTTGGCCGACACATTCCAGTCGATGGTGCGCACATCATCGCCATACTGGTAGGGTCTTACATCATCAAACTCCAGACCTGTGCCTTTAAAGATGGAGTGAAAATCACCCTGCATCTGGCTATTGATAGCCTTTCTGATCTGTATTTCGTACTTCCGTAGCTTTTTCAGCAGCTCTTTCACTCTGGCACCTTTTTGGAGGCCTAAAAATAAGAAATATGACTAATTTCGCAGCCTATATGCACCTGTTAGATACGATGAAAGCCCGGGTTGGTTTGATAATAGTGATAATCGGTCTGACCCTCAGCGGTTGTCAACGTGAAGACAGACCTGAGAGTGTGTTGCCACCCGAGGAAATCTCAAAATTGATGGTAGAACTTTACCTGGCCGAAGCGCGAATGAGTGCTCAGGCTATGTCACGAGATTCGGCTATCAAATACTTTCTTCCTTTTGAAGAAAAATTTCTGAAGGAAACTGGGGTTCCTGATTCAATTCTGCGGATAACGTACCAATATTATACTGATCATCCTCAGGAGTTTGAAAAGATTTATGATTCTGTTATCGACACCCTGAGCTTACGTGAGCAAAAGGAGCGAACGAGAGAATCAAAGGTGAATTAATGTATGGTATTTCCTACCGAGTTTGAGCAGAAGCTGGGGTTTGATCAAATCCGGCAACGAATAAAAAATTACTGTCTCAGCCACCTTGGTATAAATCAGGTGGAGGCAATGGAATTTATTTCTGACTTCTCAACGCTGGAGATATTTCTTAAACAAAATCTTGAGTTTAAACTTATTCTTGAGAAGGGCGATGAATTTCCGACAGCCCATTATGCCGATCCAACAGATTATTTTAAGACAGCTGCCATTGAGGATAGTTTCTTAGAAGAGGAAACGTTTCACACAATTATTCTTTCGTTGCAAACCATTTTGGCATGCAAGACTTTTTTGGTTACCAATCAGGAGTCGTACCCGGAATTATTCAAGCTAACCCTTGAGGTTTCTATTTCTAAGAATCTGGTGCATGGAATTGAGTCAAAGTTTGACGACAAAGGCCATGTAAAGGATAATGCCAGTGGCGAGTTGGCAAAAATCAGAAGACGGGTTCGCGATGAGCAACATCGTGTGAAACGATTGACCGACCAGATTTTCAGACAAGCGGTTGAGCACGGGTGGGTGCCCGAAGGAGTTTCGGCCACCATTCGCGATGGCCGGTTAGTAATACCCGTGCTGGCAGAACATAAAAGAAAATTGCAGGGCTATATCATGGACGAATCCGCCACCGGACAAACCGTATACATGGAACCCGCTGAAGTGTTGGAAGCTAATAATGAGATCCGCGATTTGCTTCATGCAGAGCGAAGAGAAGTAGTTAAAATCCTAAAAGAGCTTACAAGCTTACTTCGAATTCATTTACCCGAGTTGGTACAGGCGTATCATTTTCTTTCGATCATTGATTTTACAAGAGCAAAAGCAAAATTTTCACTGGATATTCGTGCGGAACTTCCACATCTAAAACCTGAGGCCGATCTTAACTGGCTTCAGGCACGCCATCCTTTGTTATACTTAAGTTTAAAGGGTAAGCGAGAAGTTGTTCCGCTTACAATCGACTTAACTGAAACAACTCCCTTTCTTTTGGTTTCTGGCCCTAATGCAGGTGGAAAATCAGTTTGCCTGAAGACGGTAGGGTTAATCCAATATATGATGCAGTGTGGATTACTCGTGCCCTTGCATGATAAATCTACGATGGGCATTTTCAATAAGATATTTCTGGATATCGGAGATCAGCAATCTATTGAGAATGATCTTAGCACCTATAGTTCGCACCTGAAAAACATGGCGTTCTTCCTGCAACATGCTAATGATCGAACGTTGGTTTTGCTGGATGAATTAGGGGCAGGCACCGATCCGAACTTTGGTGGAGGTATTGCCGAGTCAGTTTTAAGCGGGCTGGTAGATCGAAAAGTGTGGGGTGTGGCCACCACGCATTATTATAACCTGAAACTTTTTGCAAGCAATCATGCTAATATTCGAAATGCCGCCATGCAATTTGACAGTAAAAAACTGGAGCCTTTATTTCAATTAGAAATTGGTAAGCCGGGTAGCTCATTCGCGCTTGAAATTGCACGGAAGACAGGGTTGCCAACAGAAACCATTCAACAAGCAGAGCGTATTATCGGGCAAGAGTTAACCGGGCTTGAGACGTTGATGAAGTCGGTAGCGGAAGAGAAGCAGGTGTTGGATAAACGCAAGCGCGAAATTCAGATTCGTGAAAAGAAGCTCAACGAAACGTTGGCGCAGTATCAATCCTTATCGTCTGAATTGAATGCAAAAAAGAAAGAGATTCTCGATAAGGCTAAAACAGAAGCTTCTACTTTATTAAAAGATACCAACCGCGAGATAGAAAAAACCATTCGCCACATTCGCGAGAACAAGGCCGAGAAAAAGGAAACCAAAAAAGTTCGCGAAGGGCTGCAGAGTTTAGTGCAAAAGGTAAAGCCAATAACGCCTGTACACGAACAACAGGAAAAAATTGACGTGGGCGACAGCGTGCGGTTGATTGGGCAGGAAGTAAGCGGTAAGGTTGTTTCTATAAAAGATGCTATTGCTGAAGTACAGTTTGGCGATTTGCGCTCGCAGATAAAACTTAAGCTATTGATACGCAGCGATCAGGTTGCTGCTAATCCGACAGTAAGCAAGGCAAGGTCCTTGGGGCTTGATGTAATGCGCAAACAATCTACGTTTGTCAGCACGCTCGATATCCGTGGCAAACGGGTAGAAGAGGTAAATTCTATTTTGGATCAATTTATTGATGATGCTCTGCTACTCGGCCATTCCGAATTAAAAATACTGCATGGCAAAGGCGAAGGAGTGCTGCGAAAAGTTGTTCGCGAGCAATTAAAAAAGATCCGAGGTGTGGCCTCTGTGGCCGATGAGCACGTAGAGCGTGGCGGAGCCGGAATAACCGTGGTGGTACTAAAATAAAAAAGCCTGCTCATTCGAACAGGCTTTGAAATTTCGTTTAATAAAATCAGAGTCCAAAAGTATAAACCCAAGCGCCCTTTACGACATTGGTTCTGGCAGGGTACCCAGTACCATTGAATGTAAATGAAATCTGAAGGGTAGATTCTGTAACCGCATACGTAACAGCCAATTCGTCTGCTGTTCCTTTATCTCTGATAAATTGAGTTTCTGGTGCAGCACCAAAATCCCACTTACCACTGGCGGGCCAAGGACTAAGTGTTGGTCTGGCAGAAGTTGAATAGTCGAATGGGGGAGTTCCTTTTGTGCCCGCAAAAGTTAACTGAAAACCTGTGTAGTCAGCAGTTTTGTCGGCTCCATCTAATGTTACAGTATTGATTTTCCAGGTCTTTTTAAGTTTATCAAACTGGATATCAACCAAAGGTTCGGGATCTGGGTCTTTGCCTTTACAACCTGCATACGTCAGCAACACAGCGACTACGGCAAAAAGGGATAAAATTCTCAAAGCTTTCATTATTGATTGTTTTAAAATCATCCTAAACATAGTAAAACCGAAATTCTAAAAAAAATGAGCTTGTCAATTAACCTCAAATTTCAAGGTTTAATGAATGGTTTTTGCCTTTAGTAACCTTTCTTGTATGTTAAAATATCGATTTTATCAGCATTTGCCGGGTATTCATGCACCTGATTGGAGGCGATGATAACCAACATTTCGTTTGGTAACTGTTCGCGTTGCTGCTGATACCATTCCACTGATTTTCGATCAAGGTTGGTGGTGGGCTCATCTAAAAAAAGAACTTCTGCTTTTGAATAAAATGCTAATCCTAATTTCAGGCGTTGCTGCATGCCAGATGAAAAGTTTGCGATGGGCTTATCTTTTGCGTGACGCAATTCAAACAAGTCTATCAGCTCTTCCGCGGTTCTATTGTCGCGTGGTTGTTTGAATTTAAAATGGAACGAAATCATTTCACTCAGCGTGAACTCATCAATCAAATCCAGATAGGGTGTTGCTATAGCGAGGTGCTTATAAACTTCCTCGCTGGCAATGACATGACTTTGATTTTCATAAATTACTTTACCTGCACTTGGGAGCATTTGGCCCCATAACACTTGCAGTAATGTAGACTTTCCGGAACCGTTGGGTCCAACAATCGCATAGGTTTTGGCAGGTGAGAATTGATAAGTGAGGTCTTTAAAAATCCATTCGCGATTAAATCGCTTACTTAGATTTTCAACAGAAATCCTCATTCAAAAGCTGCCGTGTTGGTAGAAAAACCTTTCAACACACCACGCTCGCTGGTGCGGATAAACGAAACGATATAATCCCTTTCTGTGCTCGGGGCCAATTCGGTTTCTACTAAATCCAATGCTTTGGAGTTATTCAATCCCTTTAGAAAGATATAGCGATACACTTCTTGAATCTCACTGATTTTTTCTGCTGTAAATCCTCTTCTGCGCAAGCCTACAGTATTTACACCTGCATACGTTAAGGGCTCGCGGGCTGCCTTGGTAAAAGGCGGCACATCTTTTCTCACCAGCGAACCTCCGGAGATCATCACGTGCGATCCTATTTTTACAAATTGATGGATGGCACTGGCTCCACCAATAATGGCCCAGTCTTCAATAGTAACATGACCCGCCAGTTGAACGGTGTTAGCGAAAATACAATGGTTGCCTACAATGCAATCATGAGCCACGTGCACATACGCCATCAACAAACAATTCTTCCCAACCTCGGTGCGAAATTTATCGCTTGTTCCACGACTGATAGTCACGCACTCGCGAATCACAGTATTATCACCGATAAAGGTTTCGGTTTTTTCTCCAGCAAATTTTAAGTCCTGTGGAATGGATGAGATGGAAGCACCGGGATACACTTTTACATTTTTACCCAGCCGGGCACCTTGCCAGATTACAGCATTGGGACCTATCCAGCTATTGTCCCCAATAACTACATCGGCCTTAACAGTAGCAAACGGTTCTATTATTACGTTGTTGCCAATTTTCGCCTCTGGGTGAACGTTGGCTAGCGGATGATAACTCATGAATCTTTACGAACAATACTTGCAGTCATGGACCCTTCACACACAAGACTATTGCCTACATAGGCTCTTCCATACATTTTGGCAATCCCTCTTTTGATGGGCGCAATTAAATCGCATTGAATCACTAAGGTATCGCCTGGTAAAACCATCTTTCTGAATCTGAAATTTTCAATCCCTAAAAAGTAAGTCCAATAGTTTTCCGGATCGGGTACGGTATTTAATACAAGAATACCTCCCGTTTGCACCATGGCTTCTACCTGTAGCACACCGGGCATTACTGGATTACCCGGAAAGTGCCCTTGAAAGTAAGGTTCGTTGAATGTTACATTCTTTACGCAAGCTACTGTTTCGTTATCGAGGTAAATAACTTTATCAATCAGCAGAAATGGATAACGATGGGGAAGTGTGCCGGTGATCTTATTGATATCCATCACGGGTGGCAAGCTTGGATTGTACTTTGGTCGTCCCTTCTTGTCGTCTTCCTGCATCAATTTTTTGAGCTTGCGGGCAAACGCAACATTGGCTGCATGACCAGGGCGGGCGGCCAGAATTTGTGCTTTCAAGGGTCTGCCGGCCAAAGCGAGATCACCAATAATATCCAACAACTTATGGCGAGCCGGTTCATTGTTATATCGAAGCTCGATGTTATTTAAAATGCCTTCCTTCTTTACTTCTACTTTTGGTTTGCCAAGCATCTTGGCAATGTTTTCTAGCTCATGGGTTTCTACTACACGATCAACAATCACGATGGCATTGTTCAGATCACCACCTTTGATAAGATTGTTTTTATAAAGCATTTCAAGTTCGTGCAAGAAACAAAAGGTGCGGCACGAGGCAATCTCTTTTTCAAACTGACGGATGTTGGTGATGGAGGCATGCTGACTTCCCAACACCGGAGAATTATAATCGATCATTACCGTTACCCGATAATCATCGAGTGGTAGTGCTGCAATTTCTACATTGCGGGCAGCTTCACGGTAAAAGATACTGTCCTGCACTTCAAAGAAATCGCGCAGCGCATTTTGTTCTTCTGTTTCGGCTTCTTTTAGAATGTTCACAAACTGTATTGAGCTTCCATCCATAATGGGAGCTTCGGGTCCATCCAGTTGAACTAATACGTTATCAATTTCAAGACCCACCAAAGCAGCCAGTGTATGCTCAACGGTGCTTACGCGCGCTCCACTTTGTTCAATGGTTGTTCCTCTCGAAACATCCACAACCCGATCGCAATCGGCATCAATAATGGGCGAACCAGGCAAGTCGATGCGCTGAAATTTAATTCCATGATTTGGCTTGGCCGGGAGAAAGGTCATGTTGGTTTGCACGCCTGTGTGGAGTCCCACTCCGGAAAGCGTTACCGATTTCTTAATCGTTTGTTGCTTATGGTTTAGCCTCATAGGTAAAAAGTGGGCAAATTTAACCTGTTACGGCCCGAT
Source organism: Cyclobacteriaceae bacterium (assembly GCA_965278925.1). Taxonomy (GTDB): domain Bacteria; phylum Bacteroidota; class Bacteroidia; order Cytophagales; family Cyclobacteriaceae; genus ELB16-189. Next base: position 95,550 of record OZ257123.1, read on the forward strand.
AACCAAACCTTCAAAATTCCACCTTATTGGCCGTTTCTGGTGTTAGATTCGATAGGAAACGAGGCGGCTACTTTTTTTTCAAGTTCCCGAAGCCTGTCATTAAGTTCGGGCAACCGTTTGAAAACAGCATAGGACCGGAAATAACCTTTTATACTGATAGCTGGATAGCCAATTATTTGTTGACCTTCTTCGCTTATAGACTTCGAAATTCCTGATTGTGCTCCGATTTGAGTTCTATTAGCAAGAACAAGATGACCAGCAATGCCAACCTGACCACCAATCATAGAATTATCACCCACTTTGGTTGACCCGGAAACTCCCGCTTGTGCGGCAATCACTGTGTTTTTACCAATCTCGACATTGTGCGCAATCTGAATAAGGTTATCCATTTTCACGCCTTCGCGGATAATGGTTGAATCGCCAAACATAGTGGCGCAGTCAATAACGGTATTAGCGCCAATCGTCACGTTATCCTCAATAAGCACATTGCCAAGTTGCGGAATGGTTTTGTATGAGCCGTCTTCCTGAGGTGCAAATCCGAACCCATCACTACCGATAACGGTGCCTGCATGTATAACACATTTGTTACCTATCCGGGTGCCCGCATAAATTTTTACACCAGCATGTAGTATTGTGTTGTCGCCAATTACAGAATTATCACCAACAAAAACGTGCGGGTAAATTCGAACATTATCCCCGATTTTGACATTACTGCCCACATACGAAAACGCGCCCCGATAAATATTTTTTCCGATGGTGGAGCTCTCGCTTATAAAAGAGGGCTGCTCAACACCTGATTTCTGAAAAGAAATAAGTTTATGATATTCTTCGAGCAAGGCAGTGAAACTTGAGTAGGGATCGTCTACCAGAATTAATGTAGCAGAGATATTTTTTTTTGGAGCGAAATCTTTTTTTACAATTACCGCGGTTGCTTGCGTAGTGTAAATAAACTGCTCGTATTTAGGATTGGAAAGAAATGCAACCTGGCCTTGCTTAGCATCCTGAATTTTGGCGAGCATATTGATCTTTGCTGATCCGTCACCCTTAATCTCCCCACCTAACATAGCGGCTATTTGAGCGATACTAAACTCCATAGATTGGTAGTTACTAAGTTAGGATTGAAGATCTTCAGTCTAAACTTTACAAAGATACATTTTTGGGCCAGCATAAATAGTTTTTTTCTACGATTTTGCTGATGGCTTTAATGCTTGGTAAGTCCGAAGCGTGGGCAATATCTATTACCTCGCCTTTCTTTGTAAGAATGTTTATAGAATTGCCACCCGAAACATAGGCTTCATTGCTCACGGTGCCCAGAGAGTATAGGTAGGTGGTGTCCTTTCGCAGGATTCCATAAACCTGATGGATTTCTTGTCTTACTTTTTCAACTGTACTTTTCTTTACCGGATCACTCGATAAAATTATTTGAAAAAGTTCACGCTGCAGTAAGCGATTACACAATCCGGATAAAATGGCATCGGGATTATTGCGCCAGCATTTAATAGCACCCCAGATATCATTGTCATCCATCTGCCCAAACAGATCAAGCAGGTCTGGGGTTTCATTGAAGTTGGAAATAGTATACTCGTGCAACAAGAAATTTTTCAAGGCCTCGGTGGCGGGTAAATCTTCTCCGGCCTGGCTAAGGTATTGTGCCCTGCGTATAATGTTAACCATCATACGCTCGGCACTTAATGCAGTTTTATGTAAATACACTTGCCAATACATGAGTCTTCGTGAGTGCAGAAAACTTTCAATACTGAAGATTCCTTTTTCTTCTACTACCAATTGATCACGATGCACATTGAGCATGGCAATAATTCTGTCAACACCAATGGTTCCTTCCAGCACACCAGAAAAAAAACTGTCGCGTTTCAAATAATCCAACCTATCAATGTCTAATTGACTACTCACCAACTGGTGAAAGAATTTTCTAGGATAAGTATTTCTGAAAAATTGTATTCCCAGCGAAAGTGCTCCATTAAATTGATTGTTAAGCTCCTTCATGAAAAGAAAGGACAAACTTTCGTGATGTATGCCGGGCAAGAGCGTTTCCTCCAGCGCGTGCGACAACGGACCATGGCCTATATCGTGAAGTAAAATGGCTATTTGAGCTGCCTCGGCTTCCTGTTCGCTGATCTCAATACCTTTGAGTTGCAAATTTTTTATTACCCGGCTCATCAGGTGCATGGCGCCCAATGCATGCTGAAACCGGGTATGTAAGGCACCGGGATACACCAGGTCGCTTAACCCCAACTGCTTGATGTATCTCAAGCGCTGAAAATAGGGGTGTTGAATCAGATCATAGACCAAATCACTCTCTATCGAGATGAAACCGTAAACAGGGTCGTTAATGATTTTCTTTTTATTCAAACGATCAGGTGAGATTGAGGTATATAGCGTAAATTGTGAATATTTTTACTCCTAAGTACATGCAAAGATATAGCATTTTGTGGGCCGATGATGAGATTGATTTGCTGAAACCTCACATTTTATTTCTTCAGCAGCGCGGCTACGATATTACACCCGTCAACAACGGATCGGATGCAGTAGAACTTAGTGAGTCGCGACATTTTGATTTAGTGTTTCTGGACGAGCACATGCCCGGCATGTCGGGGTTAGAAGCGCTCAGTCAAATAAAAAATACTAAACCGAATCTTCCCATTGTGATGATCACCAAAAATGAGGAAGAGCAGATTATGGAGGAGGCTATAGGCTCGAAGATTGATGATTACCTCATAAAGCCGATCAACCCAAGTCAAATTCTTTTGTCGATAAAGAAAATTCTTGATAATAAAAGATTGGTCATAGAGAAAACAAACCTCACCTATCAGCAAGAATTCAGAAAGATCAGCATGGCCTTTTTAGATGATATGAATCATGAACAATGGGCTGATATCTATAAAAAACTTGTGTATTGGGAGTTACAAATGGGCGAAGATAATCGGGACATGGCCGAAGTGCTTGATATGCAAAAGGTGGAGGCCAATACAAATTTTTGTCGCTTTATAAAACGCAACTACGAGAGTTGGTTAAATAACCCAAATATTGATAAACCCTTGCTCTCGCATCAGGTGATGAAAAAAAAAGTTTTTCCAGAGCTTAAGCCAGGTGAGCCTACTTTTTTTATTTTGATTGATAACTTGCGGTTAGATCAATGGAAAACTATTGAGCCTGTGCTATCGGAGTATTTCAATGTTGATAAAGAGGAAACCTATTACTCCATTCTTCCTACTACAACAGCGTATGCTCGCAATGCTATCTTTTCGGGTATGCTTCCTTCAGAGATGGCCAAAGTACATCCCGATTTATGGGTAGGGGAAGATGAAGATGAATCGAAAAATAATTTTGAAGATGATTTTCTGGCGAAGAACATCCGGAAAAATAATCTGAGCATAAAATTCTCGTACAATAAAATTAAAAAACTGGAGGAAGGCCGGGATCTTGCAGACTCCATCAATAATTTATTCCACAACGATCTTAATGTTATTGTCTACAATTTTGTAGACATGCTTTCTCATGCCCGCACCGACATGGCGATGGTGCGCGAACTGGCCCCAGATGAATCTGCGTATCGGTCGATAACAAAATCATGGTTCATTCATTCACCGCTTTTCGAAATTCTAAAAAAGATTTCTGATAAGAAGGCTAAGGTGGTCATCACTACCGATCATGGAACCATTCGGGTTAAGCGCCCTTTTAAAATTGTAGGCGATCGAAGTGTAAACTCAAACCTTCGGTATAAACAAGGAAAGAATTTAGGTTTTGAGGGCGATAAGGTTTTCGAGGCAACTAAACCCGAACGGTTTTTTCTACCAAAGACAAATGTCTCCACCTCCTATGTATTTGCAATAGAGGATCAGTTTTTTGCCTACCCCAACAATTACAATTATTATGTTAATTTTTATAAAGACACGTTTCAGCATGGCGGGGTAAGTCTGGAGGAAATGATCATTCCTTTTATTTTATTATCTTCGAAGAATGCCTGAAGTGTGGAAGCAGATTGGTGAGGGCGTGTTAACATTAGATGACTTGCCTCGTGCTGCTGTGGAATTATTAAAACACGGAAATGGGTATAAAGTGTGGCTTCTGCAAGGCGATATGGGTACTGGAAAAACAACGCTCGCAAAGCATCTTGTAAAGGAATTGGGAATTGAAAGTTTAGTAACCAGTCCTACATTTTCAATCGTTAATGTATATGACGGTGTGAATGCCGCGGTGGTCTATCATTTTGATTTTTATAGATTAAAGAATGAAGAAGAAGCGTTCGATTTTGGTTTTGAAGAGTACCTGACCTCAGGGTACCTTTGTTTAATTGAATGGTCTGAGAAAGTGGTGAATTTACTTCCGGATCATTTTTTTGAAGTTAACATTAAGCCACATAATTCTTTAGGCAGAGAAATATATTTTCGCAGGCATGACAGAAAAGAAAAAATCCGGATTTGAAGCTTTAGCAAAATCAAGTCTGTATCCACAGGAAGAGATGCTCAAAGTAAAAAGAGCGAAGCATTCTTTTTGTATTGGGCTACCCAGAGAAATTTCCTTACAAGAAAACCGGATAAGTTTAACACCTGATGCCGTGGCCTTGCTGGTTAATAATGGCCACGAAGTGCTGGTTGAAACGATGGCTGGTGAGGGATCTAAATTTTCTGACAAACAGTATAGTGAGGCGGGGGCAAAAATAGTCTACGCGGTAGAAGAGGTGTATAAAGCGGAAATTATCCTTAAGATAGAACCTCCAACTTTAGAGGAAATTGAATACTTCAGGCCCGGCCAAACATTGATTTCGGCACTTCAAATGGGGCATTTAAAACAAGAATGTATTAACTCTTTGTTAAAGAAACGAGTTACTTCGTTGGCCTATGAATTTATTGAAGACAAAGTAGGGGGTATGCCCATCGTACGGGCGATGAGTGAAATAGCGGGTAGCACGGTGATGTTAATTGCAGCCGAGTATCTTAGTACTGTAAATAAAGGGAAAGGAATAATCCTTGGTGGGATCACAGGCGTGCCCCCCACAAAGGTTGTTATTATTGGGGCCGGCACCGTGGCAGAATATGCAGCGCGGGCTGCGCTAAGTTTAGGAGCCGAGATTCAGGTTTTTGATAATCATCTGTATAAACTTCGGAGAATTAAACATACCCTGGGCAATCAATTTTACACTTCTACAATCGATACAATTACATTAAGCGAGAGTTTAAAAAATGCAGATGTTGTAATCGGTGCGTTGCGGGCCGAAAAGGGTAAGGTTCGCCATGTGGTTTCTGAAGAGATGGTAAAAAAAATGAAACCTGATTCGCTGATTATTGATTTGAGTATTGACCAGGGCGGATGCATTGCTACTTCAGAAACAACAAGTCTTAATAGACCTGTTTTTAGAAAGTATGATATAATCCATTATTGTGTTCCCAATGTAGCCTCGCGCGTTGCAACAACGGCCACGACAGCTCTCAGTAATATTTTTACACCTACTATTTTGCGCGCAGCCGAAGAGGGAGGAGTAGAAGAGATGATTTATTCGCACAGGTGGTTTATGAAAGGAGTATACACCTACAAAGGAACCTTGACCAACGAATCAATAGCTCGTAAATTTGGTATAAAATTTAAAAATATAGAATTGCTTTTGGCCATTCGGGTATAATTCAAAATCTAATTGATCTATGAAAACTTTTTTATCACTCCTATTATTTCTGGTTCAGCTAAATGCTTTGGCTCAATGGGCTATACCAACGCAAATGCGTGCGGAAATTACATTAGACCGCCTTTTCGATGACATGTCAAATTCAGATCTCTTGTATGGAGTTCCCATGCCACCCGGAAAAGTAATTGGTGATAATTACCTTGACAAAAAGTGGAACAAGGCGACCATACTCTTATATCAGTCTGAAACTTTAATTGAAGGCTATCCAGTTAAATACGATATAAAAAGTAACTTGATTGAAATCGGTACAAAATCAGGCATAAAAGTTTTAGACGTAAAGAAAATTAAAAATATAGTTTGGATTGATTCTTTGACCACACTGCCTAAATACTTTGTAAACAGTGCTGAATATAATGTTGCTGGAGTCAAGCAAGAAGGGCTGCTTGAAGTACTCGCAGATGGTGACATGCCTTTATTTAAAGTAACAGAAATTCTAGTTAAGAAACCGACCTACAATGCCGCTCTTGATGTAGGTACGCGTGATACAAAAATTCTTCACGAGCAAGTTATGTATTACGCAAGAGGCGGTGAGTTAATTCGAGTAAAAAACAAGAGTGATGTATTAACTGCTGCTGGCGACAAGGCTCCGGAAATTGAAAAATACATTAAAGCGAATAAGCTTAGTATAAAAAGTGAAATCGGTCTTAAGCGAATTTTTGAACAGCTTAACTCGAAGTAACTAATTTGTTAATTCTCTAAGCGTATTTTCATAGCTCTTGATTTTAGCTTCCGCATCCGCTTTCTTTTTCCGTTCATTTTCGAGAACCTGCGCAGGAGCACTGCTTACAAATTTTTCGTTAGCCAATTTCTTATCTACCGTTGCAAGAAAGCCACGTTGATATTCTAAATCTTTTAGAATGGATTCACGTTCCTTATCAATATCCAACTTACCCTCCATGGGTATAATGTATTCAACCGTAGCAACAAGAATGGATATGCCCGATGGTTTTTCAGTGGCTGTAAAAACCTCAGTTATATTTGAAAGTTTTTTTATTATTGGCCAAAAATATCTGAGATTATCGCTCGCTTCTTTCTTGTAAAGAGTAACCGATTCTTTTGGAGAAATCCCTTTTGAATTTCTTGCATTCCTGATTTGAGTAATTGTTTCAAAGGCAACTTCGGCTTCGTTAAGTATCGGTGAGTCAATTGGTCCGGGCTTTGGCCAGGCGGCTACGATAATACAGTCGCGATCCGCACGTTTTTTCAATTCACTCCAAAGTTCTTCTGTGATAAAAGGCATGAATGGATGTAATACCTTTAGTAACGATTCGAAGAGAGAAACTGATTTATTGTAGGTTATAGCATCGATGGGCTTTCCAAATTCGGGTTTGATTATTTCAAGATACCAGGCGCAGAAATCGTTCCAGATAAGTTTGTAAACACACAACAACGCATCGGAGATTCTGAATTTTTCAAAATGATCATTGAGTTCAAAAAGTGATTGATTGAGTTTTGATTCAAACCACAAAATCGCTGTTTTATTTTCTTCGGGTTGTTCTATCGTTGTGTTTACTTCCCATCCATTTACCAAACGAAAGGCATTCCAGATTTTATTCGCGAAATTTCTTCCCTGCTCAACCAGTTTTTCATCATAGGGCAAATCGTTCCCGGCCGGTGAACTGAATAACATTCCGGTACGTACTGCATCTGCACCATACGCAGCAATTAGCTCAAGCGGATCGGGCGAATTGCCGAGCGATTTAGACATTTTTCGTCCTTGCTTATCGCGCACAATGCCCGTCAGATAAACATCTTCAAAAGGTTTTTTGTCCATGTATTCATACCCCGCAATGATCATACGGGCAACCCAGAAGAAGAGAATTTCGGGTGCTGTAACCAACACCCTGGTAGGATAGAAGTAGTTTAGTTCTTTATTTTTCGAAACCAGGATTTTCCCTTTCTCTTTATCAAAGTACTCGTCTTTAAAACCATCAAATACTTCAATCGGCCATAGCCAGGATGATGCCCAGGTATCCAACACATCCGAATCCTGAGTTAAGTCTTTTTCAGTTAGGGTTCGGCCACATTTTTTAGAACCTTGCTCAAGAGCCTCCTTCAACGACTCAGCTACTATAAAGTCGTTTTCTCCGGAACCATAATAATACGCTGGAATTCTGTGCCCCCACCAAAGTTGACGTGAAATACACCAGTCGCGAACATTTTCCATCCAATGGCGATAGGTGTTCTTAAACTTGGCAGGATGTAGTTTGATTTCCTCATCTTCAACTGCCCGATAGGCCTTGCGCGAAATCTCTTTCATCTTCACAAACCATTGTAGCGATAGCTTTGGTTCTACAACTGTATTGGTTCGCTCCGAGCGTCCAATTCGGGTAACAAACTCTTCTTCTTTAATCAGGTGACCAGCTTCACGCAAGTCTTTAACTATTTCCTTTCGAACCGCAAACCGATCTTTACCAAAGAATTTTGGCAACTCACATTTTTCATTTAGTGAGCCATCATCATTGAGGGTATCAATTACGGGTAAACTATGACGCAAACCAATCTCATAGTCATTTACATCGTGCGCTGGGGTAACCTTCAAACAACCGGTTCCAAAAGTTTTATCTACATAGTCATCGGCAATAACCGGTATCTCACGGTTTATAAACGGCACCAAAACTTCTTTGCCAATCAAATTTTTATACCGTGCATCGGTTGGGTTTACAGCAATCGCTACATCACCCATAATGGTTTCAGGGCGTTGGGTGGCAATTACAATCCAATTGTCAGCGCTGTCTTTTATTTTGTAACGAATCGAATAAAGAATAGACTTTTCACCATCTTCTTTATAAAGAACTTCTTCGTTCGACAAGGCAGTCTTTGCTTCGCAGTCCCAATTGATCATGCGCAAGCCACGATAGATGTAACCTTTATTGTATAAGTCAATAAACACGCGGATTACGGCTTTGTAATAGTCTTTATCCATCGTAAAGGCCGTACGATCCCAATCACAAGAGGCGCCTAACTTTTTTAATTGCTCCAGAATAATGCCACCATATTTTTCTTTCCACTCCCAGGCATATTTTAAAAATTCATCGCGCGAAAGATCTGATTTTTTAATTCCCTTTTCGCGCAGCATCTGCACAACCTTGGCCTCCGTAGCAATAGAAGCGTGGTCAGTGCCGGGCACCCAGCAGGCTTCCTTGCCTTCCATGCGGGCCTTGCGTATCAGCACATCCTGAATGGTATTATTAAGCATGTGACCCATGTGCAAAACACCCGTTACGTTAGGCGGTGGGATAACAATACAATAAGGTTCTTTGGCCGGGTTAACCTCGGTATGAAAGAAACCCTGCTTCAGCCAGTATTGATACCACTTATCTTCTACTTCGGACGGATTGTATTTGGTGGAAAGCGCCATAGAATACTTAAAAAAACCTGATTTGAGTGCAAAAATAGGAAAAGGATGCCAATGCTTTGTAACATTTGAAATCCGGTGAATGGTTTATATTCGTAAATTAAATCAAATAAGCTACCCATGAATAATACAGTACCAATTGAAACTTTTAAGGCAGAGAAAATAGAGTGGAAACAGTTATGGAGTTTGGCAGCCTTGTATGGTTCCATTGTTATCGGTTGGATTGCCTATCACAACTATCAGCCTAAACTTCTTGTACAATTTAATTTTACGGATTTTACTTTTCTGCTGATCATTGTGCAGGGTATCATTCTCATAATTACTCCGCTTATCGCGGGAAAAATTGGAGATCGGTTTCGCTTTAAGGCAGGCCATAGAATTCCTATTATTTCATCGGGTATCAGCTTTGCCGCCATGATTTTTATGGCCGTTGCCTTTACTCTTTTCAGTAACCCGGGCGAAGTGTTTCGATGGATATTACCATTATTGATTGTTTTTTGGCTGGTAGCAATGAGTATTTTCACTAGCCCCGCGCTTTCAACTCTCGAACTCTTTACACCCATCGATAAATTGCCAAGGGCCATGGCGGTAATGACTATTGTTGCCAACCTCGTGTATTCGATGGAGCCAGTAATCGTAGACCTAATTGATTACTTGGGCGCCCCCCTTACGTTTATGTTTGGAGGCGTTGCGGTTTTTGTTTCGGGCTATGCCTTGAAAAAAAACTCACTGAGTCTCTTTAACAGCGATCAAACGCGCCCACGAGCCGAGTTTAAATTTGATACCCAACGATCGAACTATAGCTATATATTTTTTCTGGGAATAGCGGTTGGAGTTCCTACAACCTTGCTGTTCAACTATTTTCCTGATATTCTCGAGGCGAATTTGTCCTCCTTGTTTTCATTAGAAGGAAAATGGCTTTTGGTTATTGCCTTGTTTTTCTCAGCGGTGCTTTCATTACCAGCCAGCAACTATGTTATTAAATTCGGAACAGTAAAATCATTTTGGTGGAGCTTTGGCATCAACGCGTTCTGTTTGTTGCTGATTTTTATTTCGGGCTCAGCAATCCTTACTTTCGTTACCATGATTGTCTTTATTTTTTCATTCACGGTGCTTTCAATAAGTTCTCTTCCGTTGGCCATTCAACGAGCTAATTACTTTGAAAAAGTTTTTTGTGTAGGTATTTTCTTTAGTGGTATGGCGTTGCCCGATGGAATTGTGGAGGCTCTTCAAGCGTTGGGCTACTAAATATTAACTCATTCGGATTCTCCAGGAGGAAGGATACAAATTGTTGATGCGGTTGCCCAGTTGGTTTATCCAACCTATCGCATCTCCACCATACGTAACAAGAGCAAAACCCCGTTGACCTTCACCAATCAAAAGGTTTTCTTTTCGTAAATAGGTAAGAGCCTGTTCACGACTTAATTCAAGTACTGGAAAATGCTCACGATTTAAATGGACGGAAAGAGCCAAGGCATGTTCGGGAATTAACTTTTCATGTTTGATTTCAGCAATGGCTGTTCCTTTACTAACTGTATGTAATTGACTGGTGATAAATCCCATGTCATCATATAACACTGCGGGAATCTGAATTAGTAAATCTTCCTGTCGGATTGTTTTGAAATACTCGGGATGAATCGTCCATGGAATAAGTTGGTCCGAGATTTTTCTGGAGGCAAGTGAAAAGTTTTTTCCAGACCTGATTCGAATGCTGGTTTCAGCCTCTGCTTTCCGGATAACGGAAATAAAAAACCCCTCGCCATCTACCTGATGTGGATAAAAACGGTACCCAATGGCAGCACCTACTTTTATCTCCGCTATTTTCCATTCGGGTTTAACGGATAACTTTACAAACTCAACCGTATGATTCTCCGCAAGCCAGGTAAGGTTGTCTTCATTTTCTTTTGCGTTGTACGTGCACGTACTGTAAATCAGAATTCCATTTTCTTTTAACGAAGGCCACACATCGGTTACTATTCTGCGTTGCCGTAGCGAACAGAGGTTAACTGCATCTTCCGACCATTCCATTGAGGCCTCAGGATCTTTACGAAAAAGTCCTTCGCCCGAACACGGTGCATCCACTACAATTACATCAAAGTAGCCGGGTAGTTTTTGAAAGGCTTGCGGATCGCTGTTGGTAACGACTACATTAGCACAGCCCCATTTTTGAATATTCTCGGCTAGTATCTGGGCACGCGAACGAATAACTTCATTAGATACAAGTAATGAATCTTGATTGATGAGACTTAGCAAGTGAGTGGACTTGCCACCCGGTGCAGCACACAGATCAAGCACCCGCAACGGTTTATCCAGTTCGGTTGATTGTTTTAGCGCTTGTTCTAAAAACATAGAACTGGCCTCCTGAACGTAATAGGCACCTGCATGAAATGTTGGATCTAATGTAAACGATGGCCGAGTTGACAAATAGTAACCAAAGTCCGACCACGGAATTTTCTTTTCATTTAAACCTTTTCCTTTAGCGGGATTTATCCGAATGCTAATGGGCGATGCATTGGTGTGTGCGTTGGCAAAATCAGTCCATTCGTCTCCCAAAGTCGCCTTCATTCTCATTTCAAAGGGCAATGGAAAAATGTTATCTGACATGTATTTTAACTAGCTGTATTGAGATCGAAAGAAAAGAAATTAACTTGTGAAAGTTACTGACAATTATGATAAAGGCTAATAATCCTGCGCTCACAAGCTGGGTAGATATACCAAGGGGTTCTGATTTTCCAATTCAAAATTTGCCGTTCGGGATTTTCAAGACAAACTACTTAACAGCGGTGGCGGGTGTGGCTATCGGCAATCATGTCTTGGATTTGGTGTATCTGCATGAACATGGTTTTTTTGATGGACTTGGATTGCCATCAGGCATATTTAATCAGAAATACCTCAACGACTTTATTGCGCTTGGAAAGAAAAAGACCCGGCAAGTTCGGGAGCGAATTTCTGAATTGCTTCAGCATGATAATGATGAACTTAAACTAAATGTAGGTGCACGCGAGCTGGCACTTATCCCAATGGAAGAAGTACAAATGTTACTTCCGGTAAGAATTTCGAACTACACAGATTTTTATAGCAGTGAAGAGCATGCCACTAATGTGGGATCGATGTTTCGTGATCCTAAAAATGCGTTGCTTCCCAATTGGAAACATCTTCCCGTTGGCTATCATGGCCGCGCCTCTTCTATTGTAGTTTCGGGCACTCCGATTCATCGGCCCAAAGGACAAATCAAACCTGCAGATTCTGAGCTACCTGTTTTCTGCCCTTCGCAAAAACTGGATTTTGAATTGGAGATGGCATTCATCACCTGCCAGGAAACGAAACTCGGAACTTCAATTTCAGCCAGAGATGCTGAGAATCACATTTTTGGGTTTGTACTTTTTAATGATTGGTCGGCCCGCGACATACAACAATGGGAGTATGTTCCGCTGGGCCCATTCTTAGGAAAAAACTTTGGTTCAACTATTTCACCCTGGATTGTTACCATGGATGCCTTAGAACCTTTTCGGGTGCAAGGGCCGGAGCAATTTCCGCACGTGTTGCCTTACCTGGTAACGGAAGGTGCTAAAAATTTCGACATCACATTAGAGGTGTTGATTGAACCTGAGAAATCAAGTGAAACAACTTTAAGCCGATCGAATTTTAAATACATGTATTGGAATGTCAATCAGCAACTGGCACATCACACTGTTAATGGTTGTAATGTTCAGGTCGGAGATCTGTATGCATCGGGTACCATTAGTGGGCCGTCACCGGGATCGTTTGGTTCATTATTAGAACTCTCCTGGAATGGACAACGACCTCTTCATCTTGCCGATGGTTCGGAACGCAGGTTTATCGAAGATGGCGATATAATAATTTTGCGGGGCCATGCAGAGCGAGACCATATTCGTATTGGCTTTGGCGACTGCAAAGGAAAAATTCTCCCGGCTCTATGAAATCACGCATAACTTTTTTCGGATTAATTAGTTGCCTCACGATCCTTGATGCATTTCTGATTTCAAATCCAAATTTGTTGGGCAAGCTTGGCTTCCTCATCTATAAGTATAGCTACCTGCGCACATTTCCTAAAGCATTACTTACCGTTTCAATAGTTGTAGGTGTTGTACTGATTATTACCCAATTTATTGTTTGGCTAAACAATAAAGAATTAGTTGCTAAAAGAACAAGTGTTTGGATGTTAGGTCTTTTACTGCTGATGTTTGTGGTGGTGTGGGCGAAAACTGCTTACGATTTTCAAAGTTGGTCATACAACCATTCAGGTCATAAACTTAAATATGGTGCTTACCTGCTTCCATTTATTTTAATAGTTATTACGAGTTCTTGCTTGTTTCAAGTTATCAAGTCAACCCCGAGATTTCCGGAATCACCATTGAATAAAGACTTACCATGATCATTCGCCCCTCCGGGTTGCCGGTTCCTAAACTTCAGACGTATCTTCAAAGTGCTGTGGCGCCCCGCCCCATTGCACTGGCAAGCACTATCGATAGCGAAGGAAATGTAAACCTGAGTCCGTTTAGTTTTTTCAATATGTTTAGTATGAACCCACCCATACTAATCTTTTCTCCCTCCAGGCGCGTACGCGATAATTCAACAAAACACACGCTGCAAAATGTTTTGGAAGTACCTGAAGTGGTGATCAATATTGTTTCGTATAGCATTGTGGAGAAAACATCGTTGGCCAGTTGCGATTTTCCGAAAGGAATAAATGAGTTTGCAAAAGCGGGTTTCGTAGAAGTTAAATCTGAGTTAGTAAAACCACCGCGGGTAGCCGAGTCGCCCGTTTCTTTTGAGTGCAAAGTGAATCAGGTAATTCCTCTGGGTAAAGAAGGGGGAGCAGGTAATCTTGTTATCTGCGAAGTGCTGCTGATGCATATTAAGGATGAAATTCTTGATGCCGAAGGTCTTATCGATCCCCACAAACTAGATGCTGTAGCCCGCATGGGACAAGATTATTATTGTCGCGCCTCCGATGAAAATGTTTTTGTGGTGCCAAAGCCCAATGAGAAAGTAGGGCTGGGGATTGATCAGATTCCAGTAAAGATTAGAAATAGTACTGTGCTTACTGGTAATGACCTGGGCCGATTAGGGAACATTGAGAAATTGCCTACTGAAGAAATGATCAAACAATTTCAATCTCAGGATTTATGGCGAGACGTATCGAGCAAAGGTGAAGAAGAGCTGCATCAACTTGCCCAGCGGTACCTGAAAGAAGGAAAAGTTGAGGAAGCCTGGAAAGTTTTGCTTACTTCACGATAAAAAAAGGATTTAATAACGAGCCGCTTACCTTGTTCACTGAGGCGCAAGCTATTTTTTATACTGCACTAGCCGCCAGAATGCTACAGGCAAGAAAAATCTGCCGGACTATCTCACTCACTAATTGACAATTGTCCATTAGACAATGTCCATTATAAATTATCAATCCTACTCCCGACTAACCAATAACCATTAACCAACAACGAATTCAGCCCCGTGGGGAAATCCCCGTTCTTATACCGGAAAAATACCCCTTCGCTGGAGCCCCCACTGGAGTGATCGAACTGCCATTGAACCTCGAACGCTCCTACATCGAACCTACTGTCAGGTTCCATTTCCTGTATGTCACCCTGTCTTTGCTTTTTCCTGCTTCCAAAGGTATTATGAATATTTTTGTGATTGGAATTTATTTTGGTCTGCCCTTGGTGCAAATAGTAACATTCCTGGAGTGCAACGTGTTGTAACCATTGTTACTTCAGCAAGTTTATGGAACATTTGATTGCTGCCATCCGCAAAATGATCACAATTTCAGATGCCGAGTTGGCTCAATTCTTACAGTTTTGCTTTTCCAGGAAATACCAAGCCAAAGAGTTTTTAAGCACCCAAGGTGAAATCAGCAATGAAATTTTCTTCATCATTAAAGGAATTACCCGCTCTACCCTTATTGACCATACAGGAGCAGAACACACCATTCACTTCTCACCAGAGTATCAGTTTGTTGCGGAATACACCAGCTTCATGCTAAAAATACCCGCTACCAATAACATACAAGCCATTGAGGAAACCGAAGTGGTAGTATTACCCCGGCAGGGTATTGAATGGGGTTATAAAAATCTTACACAAGGCGATAAAATGGGTCGCCTTATTGCTGAATACTATTTCGTTTACTTTGACAATCGCTTAAAGAATCAATATGTATATACGCCAGCGCAGCGTTACGAAAATATTTCTAAAGTGTTTCCTGATATTCACAACCGTGTACCTCAGCACATGATTGCCTCTTACCTGGGTGTCTCGCCCGTGCATTTAAGCCGCCTAAAGAAAGAGCTACGCTAACTTCAGGTTTTGTGAATATTTTTTTAAGGATTTCAAAAATCTAAACAAATGTTAACGGCCAGTCCGGTCAATTAGGGAGACTTTTACGCTCGTAAAAGAATCAACCATGAAAGATCTTATTATGATAACCGGGGCCACATCCGGTATTGGTTATGAAATGGCACAGCAACTCGCTGCAAAGAAATTTGATTTGGTGTTGGTAGCAAGAAGAGCTGAAAAACTTGCCAGTACGAAATCTTTGCTCGAAAAGCAGTATGGAATTCAAGTGAACATCTTTACAAAAGATTTATCGCTGCCGCAGCAAGCTTCGGAATTGTATGAAGAAGTAAAAGCCAGGAACCTGGAAGTAACCATGTTGGTGAATAATGCTGGAGTGGGTATGTATGGAGAATTCATCAATACCGACTTGCCGGCAGAATTGCGTATGATTGAAGTGAATGTTGCCTCTGTTGTAGCGCTCACTAAATTATTTGTGCAAGACATGCTTGTACGCAAACGTGGCCGCATCATGAATGTAGCATCACTTTTGTCATTTCTACCCTTCCCATATTATTCAGTATATTCTGCCACAAAGGCATTTGTACTTGCTTTCTCGGAAACATTCGCTGCAGAACTGGAAGGCAGCGAGGTACAGTTGGTAACACTGTGCCCAGGGCCGGTGGATACCGCGTTTAATACAGATGCCATGTGGAAAACCAATGCGTACAAAGCCAACAAACCAATAGCTGCCAGTGTTGTTGCCAAAGAAGGTGTTGAATTATTGCTGAGTGGAAAGGGGAAAAAAATTGTAGGCTTTAACAATTGGTTCATCTCCAATCTTCCCCGCATAACCCCTGATTTCCTCATGATGAAAATCAAGAAGAATCTGGCAAGTCAGCAATCACACTCAAACTAATCGGAGAGGTACTATAAAGTAATTTTCAGTAATATTAGGAAGGTTCAAAACGAGCACCATACCGTGAATGAACTCCTACCATACCAAACTTGAACGAGCACCATACCGTGAATGAACTCCTACTGTACCAAACTTGAACGAGCACCATACCGTGAATGAACTGCTACCATACCAAACTTGAACGAGCACCATACCATGAGTGAACTGCTACCATACCAAACTTGAACAGGTACCATACCGTGAGTGAACTCCTACCGTACCAAACTTGAACGGGCACCAGTACGTGAATGAACGGCTAGCGCAACCAACTTGAACGAGGTTTACGAATGAAGCAGAGTTCCCGAAACGGATCTGTGATAAGTTGTCAAGACCACTTTGAGCCTGCCTGCGGTAGGCAGGTGGGTCAGACGCCTCAACCGCTTCAATCCCTATACATCACCGCTTTTACGGCCTTCACCGTTCTGGCCACATTTGGTAAAATTGCATCAATCAATGTGGGCGCATAGGGTAGTGGCACATCCAAACTATTGATTCTGTGTACGGGGGCATCCAGATAATCGAAAGCATGTTTTTGTACGTGGTAGGTAATCTCGGTGGCGATGGATGATAAAGGCCAGGCTTCTTCTACAATCACTAACCGGTTTGTTTTCTTAACGGATTCAACCACCGTTGCATAATCAATCGGGCGCACCGAACGCAGATCAATAATTTCTGCGGAGATTCCTTCTTTCTCCAGTTCCTGAGCAGCGGCTAACGCTACCTTCATAATTTTTCCAAACGACACGATCGTTACATCCGTGCCACTTCTTTTTATATCGGCTACCCCGATCGGAATCAAATATTCTTCGGTGGGCACTTCGCCTTTGTCACCATACATCAACTCCGACTCCATGAAGATAACCGGATCGTTGTCGCGGATGGCGGTTTTTAAAAGACCCTTGGCATCATACGGTGTATACGGAACAACCACCTTTAATCCGGGCGTATTGGCAAACCAGTTTTCAAAATTTTGTGAGTGTTGCGAGCTAAGCATACCCGCATTACCTGTGGGCCCACGAAATACGATAGGAACATGATATTGCCCACCTGACATGGAAAGCATTTTAGCTGCCGAGTTGATGATCTGATCGATGGCAACCAACGAGAAATTAAATGTCATGAATTCAATAATGGGGCGTAGACCGTTTGCAGCGGCTCCTACACCAATACCGGCAAACCCTAATTCAGAGATGGGGGTATCGATTACCCGCTTTGCACCAAACTCGTCCAGCATGCCTTGGCTAACTTTATACGCTCCGTTATATTCGGCCACCTCTTCGCCCATGAGGAAGATACTAGGGTCTCTTCTCATCTCTTCACTCATTGCCTCGCGTAGTGCTTCTCTGAATTGAATTTCTCTCATAGCTGCCGTTAGTTTGGAAAGCCCGTAAAAATAGGGATCAGGAACAACAGGATAAAGGGAATAGGGCTATTTTTTACCCGGAGAGATAGGAAGGGCAATAAAAAAACCCCGGTTTTGGCCGGGGTTTCTTTACTAAGAAAATGCGTGTAATTATTTCAATGCGTTACGGAACGCTTCGGTGGTAGCGAACTTGGTAAACTCAAGATCAGTCAGTGCTTTTTCTTTCAGTGATGAATCTGCTTTAACGGCACTGGTCAGGTTGCTAACCACTGCATCGCCATTTCCAGAACGGGCAGCAGCAACGGCAGCACCGTAGTATGCTAATGCGAAGTTGCTGTTTTTGCGTGAAGCTTCAGCGAAAGAAGCAGCAGCATTGCTAAAGTCTTTATTCAACAATTGTGCTAAGCCTTTATTGAAGAGGTTTACATCGGTATCAAGGGCCGAAGAAGTTGAACTTACGGCTGAGCTATAGTTAGCCATGTAAATTTCAGAAGCTCCTTTAACTCCATTTACGCCGCGGGTAACATCGTTATTAGCACCACGAAGTGCTTTTGTTGCGTGACTATAAGCTTTGTAAGGATTTCCTTTCCACAATGAAATGGTAGCCAGGTTAGCGTGTACTTCAGGAGTTTCGCGCAGTTTAGCAGCGATTTCCACTTGAGCGGCAGCTTTGTCGGCAAATTCGCCAGCACGGGAAGGATTCTCCATGGCCAACTTTAAGTAAGATGCACCTAAGTTGTTATGAGCATTCCAGTTGCTTCCTTTCTTTGTAGCAGCTTCGTAGATGGCTGCTTTTTCTTCGGTAGAAGGAGTGAGCGTGGCAGCATACATCAATTCTTCGAAGCTAAGGGTATCAGCTTTTGTCTGTCCGGCAGTTATTTGCTTAGCCAACACAGAAATTTCAGCATCCGTCTTCTTGTCTTTGATGGTTAAGATTTCGGTTTTAGCAGTACGCAAGCCTGGATATACATCTTTGAAAACTTTGTTGTAAGTCTTCAATTTTTTCAATTGCTTCTCCTGATCTTCAAAAGAACCACCACTGTTAACGATATTCAGGTATTCTGATTTCTCGTCAGCAGAAATACCTTCATAAGCAGCCAAAGCGCTCTTAAAGCCATTCCAATCATCAACTACAGGCTTCAGAATGAATTTGATTGAATCGGCAGCGCCTTTGTAATCATACTTTTTCATTTGAGCGCGGTAGTATTTTTCGATGGCGGCAGCACGTTCTTCAGAAAGTTTGCTGTTAATTCTTTCAGCACCTTCGGGTGAGTGAGTACCTGTGATAGTTACTGTGCGGGTTACGTTTTTAGCAGCAATAAAAGCATCCAATGTCTTTCCTTTATCGGCTTTGGTTTCGGATGTACGCAACACTGACTTACCTCTTTCGAAAATGAAATCAGGGATAACAACCGGAATAAGTTCTTCCTGATTGTTGTATCCATGTTCTGCGAAAGCAGCATAGTAAGAATTTTGAACCAGCTTAGAGGTAGTGATAATACCGGTAGCCAATGGCAGGCGAGGGGTAGTCTTAGACTTGGTGCCTTTAGAGGCAACGCCCTGTACTTCTACCGTTCCTACTTTATAAGCATCAATGTATGGGAATGAAAAAGCTTTGCTAACTTTTACTTCTTCGGTGCTGCTGTTAGGGTAATCCTCAGCGCGCAAAGCAACGGGCTCTAAAGCGAGTTCGCTTTCGCCATATTTATAGAAGGTATTCAGTGTATACACTGTTCCTTTCTTTAACATTTTAACTGGAAGATTGCCGGCAAGATCAAAATTGACAGTGTCTTTGTGAACCTCTAATGGGTTCGGAGTCACTTCCATTTTTTGTTCTTTGGCAGCTTTGATCATTTGAGGGAGGGTACAGCTCGTAAAGGTGAGCGCTCCAACGATCAGGAATGCGTAAAATAATTTTCTCATGGTTTTGATTTAATAGGTTTCTGTAAACGAGGTGCAAAGTTAACCTTAAACCCCTTATTTCTTGCAATTATAGGCAAAAAAATAACAAGACTGCGCTGAGATTAGGCAGGCTATCGCTTATCTTTGCAGGGTGAGTTTTAAGTCGTTAAAAGGACTTTTACTCAGGTAAACGGATGATTTGAGGTGAATTTGTAAGAATTTTATGACAGACCTGATTAGAGAAATTCAGTCTTTTTTTGAAAAGCATGCCTTTGGTGTTTGTACTGCTTTAGGTGAAAAAATGGGACTGGCCACATCCTCTATCCGCCTTTTCTTTATCTATGCCTCTTTTTTGACCTTCGGTTCCCCAATTATTATTTATTTGTCGCTGGCGTTTGTATTAAATATGCGCAGACACCTTCGCAGACGCAGCACGATCTGGGATTATTGAAATCGCACCAGATTTTTAAAGATTTTCTTACCAAGAAGATAGAAGTCAGCTACCAGTAATCTGGGATAGCTATTTTTTACTACATAATTCGGTATTGTGCTGGCAATACTACGTCTCTTACCTAAATCGATTGGTAGTCTTCTAAGGAAAACGAATTGTGCCTTTAACACCGCCAACGAATCTGCCGGTGTGCCTTGAAGCAGAAATTTTAATGCAGCCATCCAGTCAAGCATAAACCTTACAGGAAGTTTCCACCACAGACTTGAGCCTGGAAGATGTTTGATGAGCAGGCTTAATCCATTTCTGAAATTCAAGTAGGTCTTGTGCGGATTTGATTTTGAAAGTGTTCCGCCACCCACATGATACACTTTACTTTCGCCCACGTAAAAAATACGATGCCCTGCCCGGTGTAGTCGCCAGCACAAGTCAATCTCTTCCATGTGTGCAAAAAAATCTTCATCCAGTCCACCTGCTTCATGATATAAACGAGACCGGATAAACAAGCAGGCACCAGTGGCCCAGAAGATTGATGTATTATCTTCATATTGCCCTGAATCTATTTCAATAGAATTGAAAATTCTTCCACGACAAAAAGGATATCCCAACGCATCGATGTATCCACCGGCAGCACCTGCGTATTCAAACTTATATTTTTGATGATAGGAGAGAATTTTTGGTTGAGCGGCTGCTATCGTTGGATTGTTTTTAAAGAGATTGATGATGGGATAAATCCAATTGGTTGTAACTTCAACATCAGAGTTGAGAAGAACATAATATTCGGCATCAACCAACTTCAACGCAAAATTGTAACCTCCGCAAAAACCAAGGTTTCTACCGATTTTAATTATTTCAACAGCGGCAGAAAATTCTTTTTCAAGTAGGGTTATTGAATCATCGGTTGAGCCGTTGTCGGCAACAATAATTTTAGCGGATGCACTATGAGCAAGTACGGATGGAAGAAATTGCTGAAGAAAATTTCGTCCGTTATAATTCAGAATGACAACCGCTACCTCGGTCATCCCATTAAATTACTTAAATCCATACCGGGAATATTTGGCAACAAACCTTCGGTGGCTTTCCTGATATGCTCCTTAGCAAGCAGGTCGACATCTTCATTGGCCTTGTTTACAGCCGCTACCACCAAATCCTGAATAAGCACTTTGTCTTCGGGACGCAGAATGGCAGGGTCTATGTCGATTGAGATCACTTGCTTTTTTCCATTCACAATAGCTTTCACCATACCACCCCCCGATTCGCCCGAGGCATTCACACGCACTAAATTATCCTGGGCTTCTTTAATCTTTGCCTGCACCTCTTTCATCTTGCCCATCATCTTCATCATGTCAAACATAGCTATACGGATTTATTTGATTAAACAAAGGTAAAGATTAAACTAAACGAAGTGATTAGTTTTTTTTCTTGAGAATAACTACCGTGCCCTCACGGCTAAAATCTCTTCCTGCAAGGTCGTTGATCCGCGCTATCCAAACATACGTGCCTTCAATCAACGCACGGCCGTTGTTGGTTCCATTCCAGGGTTCATTTTTATTGGTGTTAAAAACCATTGAACCCCATCGGTCAAAAATTTTCAGATCCAGCTTTACTATATATTGGCCTAACACGGTGAAGGTTTCATTTTCAACGGGCCCAACACCATCCGGTGTAAATGCCGTAGGGTAGAACAGGTTAACTTCTTTTGTTACCACTACACGGTTGGAAACTGAATTGACAAGCCCGGCTTCAATGGATTGTGCAATAATCTGATACTGCACTACCTGATTAATTGCATCGGGTTGATCGTCAACCCATGTTGTATCGGTGCCTACGTTAATCACTTGCATGAGGCCACCACTCTTATCAAATTTTTCAATTCGATAATTACTTACTCCATTGCGCCAGCCCCGTAGCGAGTTCCAGCGCAGGGTAATTACATTGTCGTTATTAATAGTTGCCGCCAAACGCATCGGGCAAATCAAATCTCCGGGTTGACTGGCATTGCCACACAGGTCGCCATAATTTATCTGGTAACAAAAATTTCCTTCCGTAGTATATCCGGTATCGCTAAAGAGTGGAGTAGTTGTTTTGCCAGCCACCCCGAATAAATTTCCCTGATAGCGAAGCACTGCATACTCTTCTACTGAAAATAAGGGATCTTGCTCCCAGATTAATTCCACACCATTTGCCCCAACCAGTGTGGAGGTGTTATCAATAGCCGATGGATTAACCGTGGTAAATGCCTCGCCACATTTCTCAAGCGAAAAGCTTCGCACCCCACCTGCATAAATGTTAATCACCTGATAACAATAATTGGTTTTACAAATCACATCTACATCATTAAACAAGGCTGGTGCTCCGGGAATTATAACATAGGATGCACTGTTGCGCACAATTTCTGTAGAGAGCACACCGGGAGATCCGCTGGCCCAGGTAAGATCATTAGATCCATTCTGAACGGAAAGATCAACATTATGGCTACACACCGGAGCCGAATAAGTGTTGGTGTTTGTGCAGGGATCAAAGGAACTCAACCGAAAACAATAAAAATTATCATCGGGTCTTACGTTCGGAATGGTGACTGTGTTTACACCATACAAGGTTTGAAATTGCTGGAACGCAGTCGAGTTGTTAACGGCAATCTCTAATTTGTATTGAATGTTTGTTTGCGGTACGAAGTCGAGTCTAACTGAATTTGCATCAAGAGCGGTGAGTGAGGTGAGTTGTGGGGCGGGTAAGGCTGCCACGGATGTAAAAGGTATAACTTTGGCCGAGCAGTTATTGGCTGCATTGATGTCTTTGCCGCGCACACTGATATTAAAATTTCCAGCCACTCCATAGTTATGCGAGGCTGTTTGATTGTTACTGTTTGGGATTGTGGTTTCTACTATTCCGTCATTATTAAAGTCAATCTGATACTGATCGTAACTTTTATCGGTAATCTTGATTGACACTTGAAAACCAGAACACGTATAAACTTCAAATTCGGGTTGAATGTTTTGATCAACCGTAATCACAATATCATCGGCACCGATACTTTGATAGAGTACGGAGAGTGTGAAGGTTCCGGCTTGCGGGTAAGTGATTGTAAATTGATTTTGCTGCTGGGGAGTTCCGTTGCCGGCACTCATCAAACAAGGCTTTCCGGGCGTGCATTCTCCGGAGGTGATTAGGTTGGTATCCTGAATGGTTACCGTAAAGGGTACACACCCTTTTATTTCATCTACCCGAAAACGACCCAAGCGGCTGGTGTATTGAGCGTAGAGATTTACACCCACCAACATAAAGAATGCTATGATGACAATCTTTTTCAATCTTCCAGTTTTATCTCCTTCAAAAACTTTTCAGCATTCACCATA
The DNA here is from genome assembly GCA_965278925.1 of Cyclobacteriaceae bacterium. Taxonomy (GTDB): domain Bacteria; phylum Bacteroidota; class Bacteroidia; order Cytophagales; family Cyclobacteriaceae; genus ELB16-189. Next base: position 118,924 of record OZ257123.1, read on the forward strand.
TCGATATGCAATTCGCGATCTGTTTCTATAAACGGAACAACCTCGCGGAAAGTATTCACAAATTTCTCAAGCACCGGAGATGTTTTTAATGGCCTACGGAAATGCAAGGCCTGCGCAGCAGTTATCAACTCTATAGCCAAAATCGAATATAAATTATTTACTATCCTATGCACTTTTGTGGCTGCATTCGCGCCCATACTTACATGATCTTCCTGTCCGTTACTCGAAACGATAGAATCTATCGAGGCTGGAGAACAAAGTTGCTTGTTCTGGCTCACTAACGAGGCGGCTGTATATTGAGGAATCATCAGGCCTGAGTTAATGCCCGGATTGGCCACGAGGTAATTAGGTAAATCGCGCGATCCGGAGATTAACTGATAGGTTCTTCGCTCGGAAATGCTACCTAACTCGGCTAGTGCGATGGCCAGAAAATCAAGACCTAATGCCAACGGCTGACCGTGAAAATTTCCAGCCGAAATAATTTTATCAGTTGCAGCAAAGATGTTTGGATTATCGCTTACTGAATTTACTTCTGTAAGAATAGTTTGAGTTACATAGTGAATGGCATCGTGACTTGCACCATGCACTTGCGGGATGCACCTAAACGAATACGGATCCTGCACGTGTTTTTTTGCTTGCGTAATAATAGCACTGCCCGTTAGAATCTTCTTAATCTCAGCAGCCACATTAACTTGTCCACGATGTGGTCTTATCGCATGCACCGGCTCATCAAACGGTTCGATGCGACCATCAAATGCATCCAGCGAAAGCGCGCTGATTAAATTCGTTAATTTCATTAACCGATGTGAGTGCAGCAAACTCCAGATTCCGTAGGCACTCATAAACTGCGTGCCGTTTAGCAACGCGAGTCCTTCTTTTGCTTTAAAGTGAATTCGTTCCCACCCTAAGAGTTTTAAAATATCTTGACTCGGATATATTTTTCCCAAGTGATGAACTTCGCCTAAACCAATCAGCGGCAAAGATAAGTGGGCGAGGGGTGCGAGATCTCCGGAAGCACCCAGTGAACCCATTTCATAGACGCGTGGTAAAACACGTTGGTTAAACATGTCGATTAGTCGCTCTACGGTTTCTACCTGCACACCCGAGTAGCCATACGATAACGATTGTACTTTGAGATAAAGCATCAGCAGTACAATTTCACGCGGCACTTCGGGACCGGTGCCACACGCGTGCGACTTCACCAGATTTTCCTGAAGTTGTTCGAGTTGATCTTTCGGAATGTTTTTATTGTAGAGGGAACCAAACCCTGTGTTGATACCATAGATGGGAGTTACCGAAGAAGCCAGCTTTTGATCGAGGTAATCGCGGCACCGGATAATTTGCTGACGCGATCCTTCAGATAATCCAATCTTGGAGTGCCCATGAAGTATATGGTCAAGCTCTTTGAGTGTAAGGATTTTGTTAGATATGTGGTGAGTGGGGTTCATTTAAAAAAAGTTGGCAGTGGGCAGAAAGCAGTCAGCAGGGGATTTACACAGAATGAAAATCTTCGATTATCAATTAATACTTCTTTACTGCCAACTGCAACCTGCATACTGCCTACTTAACTAAGTTTATAATTTCATCAATACTCAACTTCTGCTGTTCTCCGGTTTTCATATTCTTAAAAGCAAGCAAACCACTCTTTACTTCTTCGGAGCCAATCACAATGGTGAACGGAATCATCTTCTTATTGGCGTAATCGAGCTGTTTTTGAATCTTAACCGAATCAGGATAGATTTCGGAAGCAATGCCACTGGCACGCAAGGTTTGTAAAACCGTTAACCCATAGCGCTGGCTTTCTTTATCGAAATGCGTGATCAGGACTTTGCTTGAGATCTGTGCTTCCTGCGGAAAAAGTTCTAACTCTTCCATCGCATCATACAAACGATCGACACCGAACGAGAATCCAACTCCGGATACACCGGGCAAGCCAAACCCTCCGGTAAGGTTATCGTATCGGCCGCCACCGCTTACACTTCCGATAGAAACATTGTTAATTTTTACTTCGAAGATACACCCTGTATAATAACTAAGACCACGTGCTAATGCAATGTCGAACTCAACATGCGCTTCGGTAGCTCCATATCCGGAAAGCAAATCTAAAACCTCTTTAAAATCAGAGATTCCTTTTTGTCCGGATGTAGAGATGGTGAATTTATTCGAAAGAAATTCAATCTTCTGTTGGGTGGTGCCTTTAAAATTCAAAATGTCAAACAAGGTTGTAAGACATGCCTCTGAAAAACCGCGACCCCGCAATTCTTCTTTTACTTTTTCTTCCCCGATTTTATCAAGCTTGTCGATGGCAATAAAAAGTGAAGACTCATTTTCTTTAACTTCACACAACTCAGCCAGCCCAGAAAGTATTGCGCGATGATTGATTTTAATTGAATAATCATCAATGCCTAATCCCTTAAATACTTCTTTGATCATCAATACAATCTCCGCCTCGCAAATCAATGAATCTGTTCCGACTACGTCAGCATCGCATTGATAAAATTCACGGTATCTTCCTTTCTGCGGTCTATCGGCTCGCCACACGGGTTGAATCTGATACCGCTTGAATGGAAATGTTATCTCGCCCCGGTTCATCACCACATAACGTGCGAAAGGAACGGTGAGATCGTAACGAAGGCCTTTTTCGGATATTTCTGGAGTAATACGACTTGATGGGATACCCTTTAGAACTTCTAGATTTTTCTCCAGAAGAAACTTATTAAGATCTTCAGCAAATAGAGGTATTAATGAATTTTCAATGTATTGATGAAACTGTTTCTTGTGCTTTTCTTCGTAGTTCTCTTTATAAACAGAGGCATTATTATAAAAATCAATTAGTGAGTTTGCTAAGTAAATATCTTTCTGCTTTATGAAATCACTTAGATTATTCTTTTCCGTTCGATCAAGTTGAATTCCTAGGAGAACATTGAAGAAAAACTCTTCACCAGAATCGATAAGTCTGCAAATCTCTTTTGGATCTCTTGATTCCTTACCTGATGAGAATACCCAGCGTGATAATCGTTCTAGAGCCAACTCAAGACCATGAAAAGTCTTAAGAAGCTTATTACTAAGTAGAGTATTGATAAATGTTTGCTCTTGAATGGCGGATTTATATAACTCTTTGAATGAATTTGAATCCACTAAGTTTTTTTGATATTCCCCAGAATCAATGATTTTAAACAGCAACTGATCGCCCTCTTCCCCATACTTCCCCGTAAGGGTTGTAAGGTTTTCCATGGCTGGAGTTTCGAGCGGCTGGAAGCCATACTTTTGAAATACCTGACGGATAGTATTTAGTATAAATTGTCGCTTGGCCATCTGTGCCGGGCCAAAGTCGCGGGTGCCTTTCGGTAAAGTGGGTTTTTCCATAATAAAACGGGGCAATTTAATCACTATGCATCACTAAGCCACAGATTCACAGATTACACGTGCGCTTTATACTTAGTAATTGTGTGATTGCTCTTCCAATTAGCGGATTTTAAGGCTTGAATTGAAATATTCTACGAATCCGTGGCAATAAATTGCAAAACCTGCTTATTTTTGCACCCTTTAAAAGCAAAAGTTATGTCAGTTACCCGTTTGAAGAGAAAGAATCGCAAAGATAAGGCAAAAGCAGCCCGCAGAAGAACAAGTTTGAAAGTGCAAAACTTCAAACCTGTAGCTAAAGCCGTTGATGTTGAAAAGATCAAGGAAGAATTTAAAGCCAAAGCAGCGGCCAAGAAATAATTTTGGCGAAAGCCGATTTGAAAGCCAATGTGTGAATCGCATTGGCTTTTTTATTTGCCCTTGCTTCACGGTTTCATTTAATTTAAAGCTCCACGCTTACCCAGTTCTACCACTTCCATATTTCGGATTTCTTTGCCAGCAATCTCAAACTGTAGTATGGTTTTGATAGGATGAAAGCCGTGGTTGCCTGCCGCCCCGGGATTTATGTAAAGCATGTTTTTATAGGTCACATCTTTTTTAACTCTAAGAATGTGTGAGTGGCCACAGATAAAAATGTCAGGCACCTTATCTTTTAAAACTTTTTTTACTCTTGGGTTGTAATTGGGCGGGGCACCGCCAATGTGAGTCATCCACACGGTAAGTCCTTCGCAGATAAACCACAAATCTTCCGGAAAACGGACCTGCATGTCTTTGTCATCAATGTTGCCGAACACGGCTCGTAGTGGTTTGAATTTTTCTAATTCATTGGCAACAGTTGCATCACCAATGTCACCGGCATGCCAGACTTCATCGCAGTTGTTGAAATAGCTGAGAATTTTTGGATCGAGGTAACTATGTGTATCAGAAAGAAGACCAATCTTCATGATAAAGTCAATTGACAGTTTACAATGAACAATTGACAATTAAGATATCTGTAATCACAAATATTGTCAATTGTCAACTGTCAATTTGTTTTTAATAATTCTTTTCGCTGGAAATACTATTCCAATCTCTACTCGGCCTTCTTGAAGAAGAGGAAGAGTTAGAGTTTCTTGAAGCGGAAGAAGAATTAGAATTTCTGGAAGAAGACGAAGAAGCAGAGGATGATGACGGTGCGTTCGAGGATGAAGAACGTTTGAACCCGCCCGACTTAAATCCACCTGACCTGCGTGATCCTTGTGATCTGTTTTGATTTTGTGATTTCGGAGCTTCAATACGGTCCATAGAAGTATTGTTCATCGGATACGGATTGTTTTCAGCAACGGGCACTGACTTGCCAATCAATTTCTGAATGTCTTTCAGATACGCTCTTTCTTCGGCATCACAGAACGAAATAGAAATACCGCTGGCTCCAGCACGACCTGTGCGACCGATACGATGCACATACGTTTCCGGAATGTTTGGCAACTCGTAATTGATCACGTGCGAGAGTTCATCGATATCAATACCGCGCGCTGCAATATCTGTTGCTACCAGTACTCGTGTCTGTTGCGATTTGAAATTGCTCAGCGCGCGCTGTCTTGCATTTTGTGATTTATTTCCATGAATGGCTTCAGCAATTACCCCGGCCCGATTTAAATCTTTTGCTACACGGTCGGCTCCATGCTTGGTGCGTGTAAAAACAAGTGCCGTATTAATTGCATTGTCTTTCAGCAAGTGAAGCAACAGTGAACGTTTATTGTTTTTATCTACAAAGTAGATTTCTTGTCTTACTGTATTAGCAGTTGACGAAACCGGAGTTACTTCAACACGCACAGGGTTAGTTAAAATAGTATCGGCCAGCTTGGAAATTTCGGGTGGCATAGTAGCTGAGAAGAAAATAGTCTGGCGCTTAGCTGGAATACGACCGATAATTTTCTTCACATCATGAATAAAACCCATGTCGAGCATACGATCGGCTTCGTCCAATACAAATGTTTTCAGGTGTTCCAGTCGCACATACCGCTGATCCATAAGATCGAGCAAACGACCTGGTGTGGCGATTAGAATATCTACCCCGGCACGGAGTGCATCAGTTTGAGACCGTTGAGGAACGCCTCCAAAGATTACTGTATGCTTAATGCGAAGAAGTTTTCCGTAGGCAGCAAAACTTTCGCCTATCTGTATAGCCAACTCGCGGGTAGGGGTTAAGATCAACACTTTAATACCCGCAGGTGCTTTTTTATAAAGTTCGTCCTGGTGTAGAAGCTGAAGAATAGGTATTGCAAAAGCTGCGGTTTTTCCGGTGCCGGTTTGGGCACAACCCAACAGGTCTTTGCGCTCTAATAAAACTGGAATAGATTGTTCTTGAATAGGAGTTGGCTTTGTATAGCCCTCTGCTGTTAAAGATTTTAAAATAGGTTCAATGAGATTTAATTTTTCGAATGACATTTTTTAATTGTGTGATACACGGAAGCCGTGTAATCGTTTAGTTTAAACGCCTCTTGGCTCGAATCCGCCTTGAGCGGCTACGCAGAAAGCGAGTTTCTACGGGAATTTGGAGGAGTGATGCGCAAAGGTAGCGAAATTAATGTGGAGTAGCATTATTATTAATGAGCTGCTCATACGCACGGTGAAAAGCTTTGCGTCCTTCTTCAATAATTTCGTTGGCTCTATAAAACTCAAACACACCACAGGCATCGCGCGAGATGGTAACAACTAAATCGGGTTTATGAATGTCGATCATTAACTCTGTGAGGCGGTCTTGTGTTAAGTCATAGGACTTATTGAGTAAATCAAAAAGCCCCAGGTTTTCAATAGTCTCTGCTTTGTTTTCGAATTTTGGAAGTGAGGATTGGATGGTATTAAACATTTTAAGGTAGGCAGAAGGTTCTTTATCGGCTGTTGGTGTATTGGGTTTGTAAGGAATGTTTGCATTCAGATTAACAGCTACAATCCAATCGCCTGGTTCTTTCTTAACAAGATTCATGGGCAGGGGATTGAGCACCCCGCCATCTACCAGTTGTGATTTGCCATCTCTTGCCGGGGTAAAAACAGTAGGGATTGCAATGGAAGCACGCAAGGCTTTGAACAAACTTCCGGATCGATAGTGAATTTCTTTTTTATTGGTAATGTCAGCAGCAACAGCCGTGAACGGGATTTCGAAATTCTCTATCTGATGATCGCCAATAAATTCTTCAATGGCTTTGAAAACACGTTCGCCTTTTACAAACCCTTGTGACGAGAGTGTAAAGTCGAGCAAGCGAAACACATCCAGGCGCGTGAGCTTAATCAGCCAATGTTTATAATCAGCAAGGTACCCTGCGCAATAGATTCCTCCGGCAACAGCGCCCATCGAACATCCTACCACTTCCTTGATTTTGAATCCAGCATGTTCAAGTTCTTCAATCACACCGATATGCGCCATGCCGCGAGCGCCACCACTTCCTAATACAAGCCTTACGTTCTTCATGTTCAATACTACCTATTGTCAAATATAATCTCAGGGATTTCAAAAAGTGAATTATTTTGCATCATGAAGAAGGATAATGTTAGTGATCTTGATTTGGTGCGGCAGATTACGCAGGATTTATGGAAGCCAGAGTTGGAGCGAGCTTCTTCAAGATTTCATGTAACGGTGGCTTGGGTGGCAATTATTCTAGATCCTGTTTTTGCTATTACCGATTACTTTAATATTCCGGGCAGTTGGAAAACATTATTGGTAATGCGCCTATGTGTTTCAGTCATTACGCTGGCTACCATATTACTTCGGAAGAAACTTCAGATACCATCTTATATGGTGGCGATCATTCCTTTTCTATTGATTTCACTTCAGAATGCTTTTGTGTATAGTGTTATTGACCTTAACCATATAGTTGGACAAAATCTTAATTACATGGCGTTATTGATTGGTGCTTCCATGTTTGTGCTGTGGCGCTGGGAGTATTCGTTAGGAATTATCTTGATTTCCGCTTTGGTAACAATTTTATTTCTGCACTCAAACCAAGTGTTAACACTTGATCAGTTTTTTGTTAATGGAGGATTGTTGTTAGCGGCTGTAGGAGTTTTTGCAGGGGTGTTGATACAAACCCGGTATAATCTTGTTATTCGTGAGATACGCGCCCGGCTTGCCTTGAAGGCCAGCAACGAAGCCATTCGCATGCAGGCCGAGCAGATTAGAAACATTAACTCAAATCTTGAAAGGTTGGTGCAGGAGCGAACCGCTGAACTTGAAACAAAGAACAAAGCATTAGAGGAAGCGGCTTTCATAAATGCGCATAAACTCCGAAGTCCGCTGGCAAGTATTTTAGGATTAGTCAATCTGATGAAAACGGCCCCTACATCGGAAGAAATTCAACTGATAAATTCTCATTTGCAGCAATCGGCAGAAAAACTGGATAGCATTGTGGCAAAAATTACAGACGCGATTGAGCGGACTGATAATTCGTAGTCTCTCCAAAATTTTTCTTTCCTTTGTCCGTTGTTAACAAAAATCTGATCAATGAAATCCTTCTTTTCCATCTGCCCGACCGTACTACTAGTTTCCTTCTTAGCAATTTTTGCATCTTCTTGCTTAAATGGGGATGATCCGGATACATCTTTTCAAGATCAATGGGTTCAGGACACAACTGCTATCGGTAGTTATTTACGAACAAACAATATAACCGCAATGACCGATGTATCGGGAGTACGTTTTGTAATTGATCAATTGGGTTCGGGATTTCCTCCTAAAAGCTCTGCGAAAGTGACCTATACCGGAAAATTACTGACGAATGAAATTTTCGATGAAGGAACGAATGTCACTTTTAACCTTTCTAATCTTATACCTGGGTTTCAGATTGGGCTATCGCTTTTCCCGGAAGGAACTAAAGGAAGAATTTATATTCCGTCAGGATATGCTTATGGCGAAACGGTACGAAATGGAATTCCGGCAAATTCTAATCTGATCTTTGAAATAGAACTTGTTGATGCAATAACAACAACTACCGAAAATAACCAACTAGCCAGCGATACGGTGGCCATTGATACCTACCTAGCCAACAATTCTATTAATGCAATTAAGGACCCTTCAGGGTTGCGGTATGTAATAAACCAAACAGGCACGGGGCCGATGGCCAATCTTTACAATAAGGTTAAGCTGGCATACACAGGGAAAATATTATCCAGTGGTGTCGTTTTTTTTGAAGGCACTAATGGACCTTCAGCAACCTTTGATAGCCGCGTGATTAATTACATCTATTCATTTCAGGCTGGCCTTACCAAACTTCAGGCAGGAGGAAAAGCAACTTTTTATGTTCCCTCAGGGTTGGGGTTTGGGAGCAGTTCAACGCAGGGTACTAACGTTACAATTCCTGCTAATTCAAATTTGATTTTCGAAATGGAGTTGGTGGAAATTGTTGAGTAAGGTTGGTTTAAGCCCGCTCAGACTTCTCCCAAATTACAGATTGCTGCTTGCGAAGCAGACGTGCAATACCGGCAAAGACCGATAAATTCATCATTAAAAAATAATACGGAACAAAGAACCCCTTGATGGCAATTTTTTTATCTCTCAAAAAGTATCCCCCCAATCCAACGGCATAAAAGAATAGTTGACCATAAAATGTAATCTGATAAAAAATAGATTGGTTGAATAGGAGAATGTTGGAAATCAAAATAAGTGGAAGTGCAAGAGGAGCTAACGTCCAGCGTAAAACCCGATGCGAAACGTATTGCCAACTAACTAATCCGAAGCGAAATGGGTTTAGTAGTTCGGGAAGCCGGAGAATGGCTTGAATGCCACCCCCGGAGATTCGTACTTTTCTTTTCCACTCATCTTTTATAGAAGCAGAAGCGGTTTCAAGAGCATAGGCATCTGGTTCGTATACAAACCGATATCCATTCGCAACGATTTTCATGGAAGTAACAAAATCTTCGATGATTGTATCAGGAGCTGTTTCGTGGTAAAGTTCAGAACGTAATGCAAATAATTCTCCGGCTGCGCCTATTGCCGTAGTAACTTGCGAGTCCAATGTTTTTAAGAAAGATTCATATTTCCAATAGAGACCTTCTCCGGATCCTGAAGCATTATCTTCTTTATTAACAACAATTCGTTTTTCTCCGGCCACGCCACCCACGTTAGTGTCTTGAAAGTGACGTACGATTTTTTTTATCGCATCATGGTTAAGCGTAGTATTAGCGTCAGAAAATATTACGATGGGAGTTTCTATTAATTTCATCACGCGGTTTACAGCGTGAATTTTACCCATCCGGGCAGGTTGGTGCAATACTTTAATTGTGGTATAGGCTTGTGCTATCTCAACAGTTTTATCGGTTGATCCATCGGCAACAATCCAAACCTTGAGTTTATCGGGTGGATAATCGAGTGAAAGAGAGTTGGTAATCTTTGAGGATATAAATCGCTCTTCGTTGTAAGCGGCAATCATCAGGGTGACTTGAGGAAGCTCATTATCTGCCTGATAATCAGGTAATTTATGTTTGCCTTTGAATTTTGACAAAATGTAAATAATCAAACCATACCCTACATAGGTATATACGACCAGAATCGCACCGATCCAAAAAATATAAAAACTTAGGCTAATCACTGTTTTTGGGCTATTTAAGAGGTAAAACTACAAGTTACATTTAGAATTCAGGTCGGATAAACTCAGGTTCTTTATGCTAACTTTGCTGGTTCGGATCGGTTATTGTTAGATTTTGATTGAAAATATTACCTGCTCGCGTGATTGTTTTTGTGACTTGAAGCATACAAGTCTATCGGTCATCAAAAAGTGACGCATAATAGGTTTAAAAATTTATAATTTTCTCGTGTTTTCGTCTTTATAGTTGGCTTTATAATGTGGATTTTTAATCAAATCAAATCTTTCAGGGTTTTCCTGTGGCTGCTGCTTATTATAGTGCCGGTGGATTTACTTTTTGCTGATTTAAATCCCGGCAAGGAGAAAGGTGAGAAAATATTTGCCCAGGATTTACAAGTAAGTATTGGGGGGCTTCCGGTTTCATCAGGCTCTAACCAAGATTTTGGAAACGTTAATCTACTTACCACCTCCAGTGCAATAACGATTGTATTAGAGAACATTGGTTCCCCAGAGGATATGAATATCAGCGGCATTACCTTAGCGGGATCTAATCCCACAGATTTTGTTTTGAACACATCTGGACTGGCTACGCTTCTTGGCCCGGCTGCAACCACTAGTTTCACAGTTTCTTTTTCGCCTACTCAAAGCGGTGCCCGAACGGCTGAAATTCAAATCGACACCGATGATCCCGACACCGATCCCTTCATAATTAATCTAGAAGGCACAGGACTGAAGCTCAATCAATCAATTACATTTAATGCCCTTGCACCCGCTACCTATGGAGATGCAAGTTTTGCACTCAGTGCGAATGCTTCTTCAGGATTAACAATAAGTTATGCGAGTAGCGACCCAGATGTTGCAACAGTAAGTGGTAATCTCGTTACTATTGTTGGCGCTGGTACTACAACGATCACTGCGTCTCAGGCTGGAAATACAACCTATAATGCTGCACTTAACGAAACGCAGTTACTTACAATTAATAAAGCTACCCTTACAGTAACGGCCGAAAATAAGACCCGTGTTTACGGAGCAACCAATCCTTTGTTTACAAACGCTTATTCTGGATTTGTAAATAGTGAAACCTCTGTTGTTCTCAACACCCCGCCCACCGCCTCAACTGTGGCGAATGGTGCGAGCCCTGTTGGTCTTTACGATATCGTTCCATCGGGTGGCGTTGATGATAACTACTCCTTCGCGTATGTTAATGGAACGTTGACGATATCTCAAGCAACTCCTGACATTACATGGAATAATCCTGCTGCTATTACCTATGGCACAGCCCTTAGTGCAGCTCAACTAAACGCCTCGGCATCTGTTGCCGGATCATTTGTCTACAATCATCCTGTTGGAACAGTTTTGAATGCGGGGGCAGATCAAACCTTGTCAGTTGATTTCACCCCTTCAGATGGAACAAACTATACTTCCGTTCTGAATACAATCGTTTTGATTACTGTTAACAAAGCCACTTTAACGGCTACAGCAGAAAACAAAACACGGGTTTACAATACAACCAATCCTACGTTAACAATTGCTTATTCGGGATTTGTTAATGGAGACATAGCCACCTCAATAGACACTCCACCATCCATATCTACAGTAGCGACAATTTCTTCTTCTGTTGGAGCCTATCCGATAACACTTATGGGCGGCCTGGACAGTAATTATTTGTTTAATAACGTGGGTGGGACTCTCACTATCACACAAGCAACCCCTGTAATTAGTTGGTTGCCTCCTGCTGCTATCACCTATGGCACAGCCCTTAGCGCAACTCAACTAAATGCCTCAACGCCTGTTGCAGGATCGTTTACCTACAATCATCCTGTTGGAACAATTTTGAATGCAGGCGCAGATCAAACCCTGTCAGTTGATTTCATTCCTTCAGATGGAATAAACTATACTTCTGTTCTGAATACAGTCGTATTAATCACAATAAACAAAGCTATTGTTACGGCAACGGCAAACAATCAAGCCCGATTGTATGGTGCATTGAATCCAACATTTACTATTTCATACTCAGGATTTGTGAACGGAGAAACTCAGACTGTATTAGATCTATTACCAACGGCTTCGTCAACTGCTCTGGCAAGCACCCCAGTAGGGTCAATTTCAATCACTGTTGGTGGTGGGTCGGACAATAATTACAATTTTACTTATTCTTCCGGAACACTGACTATTAATAAGGCCATGCTTACGGCCACTGCCAACAATCAAAGCCGCACGTATGGCGCCAATGAACCTACCTATACGATTAGCTATTCAGGTTTTGTGAATGGTGAGACAGCAGTCGTGATCGATACACCTCCTACTGCAAGTCCGTCAGCAACCGCTACATCACCTGTGGGCACATATCCGATAATTGCATCAGGTGGGCTCGATAATAACTATGACTTTACTTATCTGCCCGGAACCCTGACAATATCAAAGACAACGCTATTCGTTACCGCTAATAATCAGAGCCGTACATATGGCGCAGTAAATCCAACCTTTACAATCGGTTATTCTGGATTTGTAAATAGTGAAACCCCTATTGTATTGACTACGCAGCCAGTGGCAACTACACTTGCTGATTTAACAAGTCCTGTAGGATCGTATCCGATCACCCTTGCAGGTGCTGTGGATGAAAATTATGACTTCACTTATGTTACAGGTTCGTTATCAATCACTAAAGCCTCTCTTACAGTTACTGCGAATAATCAGAGCCGCGTATATGGAGCTACTAACCCAGTGTTTACCGTGTCGTATAGCGGTTTTATGAATGGAGAAATCTCTTCCGTAATTGATTTTGCGCCAACAGCAGGGGCAATAGTGAATGCTGCTACTCCAGTTGGTACCTATCCGATTAATGCTTCGGGAGGAACAGATAACAATTATAATTTTATTTTCTCACCGGGCACTCTTACCATAACGAAAGCAACTGTTACTGCAAGTGCGGTTGACATAAGCAGAGTGTATGGTTCCGCTAATCCAACATTTACTATTTTGTATTCAGGCTTTGCCAATGGCGAAACCTCAGCGGTTTTAGATGAAATTCCGTTAGCAGGCACCCTGGCTACCCTCACTAGTGTTGTTGGCACTTATCCTATTACAGTTTCAGGAGGTTCGGATAACAACTATAACATTTTATATACTGCAGGAACGCTTACGATTACTAAAGCTGTAATAGTCGCATCAGCTTCCAATGGAAGCCGCACATATGGCGAGCCGAACCCTGTTTTTACAGTTTTGTATTCAGGCTTTGTAAATGGTGAGACGGCAGCCGTATTTGATGTAGCTCCAGCAGCATCTACAACAGCAATTTCAACGACTTCGGTGGGGGCATATCCAATAACTGTTTCAGGTGGTTCTGATAATAATTATTCTTTCAGCTATGTGGGTGCCACGTTGACTATCATAAAAGCAACCCCAGTTGTAAGCTGGGCAAATCCATCATCGATAACGTATGGCACAGCACTCGGCCCAACACAATTGAATGCGACTTCAACAGTGCCGGGAACATTTGGCTATACACCAGCATCAGGTGTTGTTTTGAATGTCGGCCCAAGTCATGTTCTTTCAGTTAATTTTACACCTTCTGACCTTACAAATTATAATGTAGTTAACGGCACTACAGTTGTTATTGCAGTAACCAAAGCTACCTTAACTGCTACTCCGAATAATCAGAGCCGTTTGTACGGAGCTGCGAATCCTACTTTTACTATCAGTTATTCAGGATTTGTAAATAGTGAGACTTCCGGGGTAATAGACTCAGCTCCCAGCGCGAGCACTTTAGCCGGAGCAACTACTTCCGTTGGAACTTATCCAATCGTTGCTACTGGTGGAGCTGACAATAATTATGATTTCGTTTATGCACCGGGTACGCTCACCATCACTAAAGCAACGGTTACGGCAATTGCAATTGATGCCAACCGGGTGTATGGTGCTACGAATCCAACATTTAGCCTTACTTATACGGGATTATTGAATGGTGAAACTTCGGCTGTATTGAATATGATACCCGCTGCAGTTTCGTCTGCAACCTTAACAAGTTCGGCTGGTACGTATCCGATAACCGTATCAGGTGGATCGGATGACAACTACAATTTTTTATATACATCGGGCACATTAACGATTACAAAAGCAATTGTAACGGCAACTGCCAGCAGTACAAGCAGGATCTATGGTGCAGCCAATCCAACCTTCACAATTAACTATACAGGTTTTGTGAATGGAGAAACTTCAGCTGTGCTTGATGTTGTCCCTACAGGGTCTACAACAGCCGTTCTCACAAGCCCGGTAGGAGCGTATCCCATAACTGTGTCGGGTGGTTCGGATAATAATTACTCATACTCTTATGTTGGAGCAACGTTAACTATTACAAAAGCGACACCAACGGTTACCTGGAACACACCAGCTTCGATTCCCTACGGAACCGCCTTGAGTGTGACGCAGTTGAACGCTACAGCCTCTGTGCCTGGAACTTTTTTATACACACCTGCTTTGGGAACAATCCTGACCGTGGGAGTTAATCAGACACTCTCAGTCAGTTTTACGCCAACGGATGTAACTAATTATAATTCAAATGGAACCTCTGTTTCTATTACAGTTATTAAAGCAAATCCACTAATATCGTGGCCAAACCCTTCTGCCATTACCTATGGAACAGCCTTGAGCTCAACTCAGCTTAATGCTTCAGCAAGTGTGCCAGGTACATTTACTTATCTTCAACCTATTGGTACTATTTTAAACGCAGGCTTGAATCAAACACTCACGGTTAATTTTATTCCAAGCGATGGCGCTAATTATAATAATATCAATGGAACGACCGCCACCATTACTGTGAATAAGGCGACCCCGGTTGTTACCTGGTCAAATCCATCAGCTATTATCTATGGCACAGCACTTAGTTCAACACAGTTGAATGCGACTGCAAGTGTACCCGGTTCATTTGTTTATGCCCCAGGACTTGGAACGATACTTAATGCAGGAATGAATCAGTCTTTGTCAGTTAATTTTACTCCATCGGATGGAGGTAACTATAACACTGTAAATGGAACAACTGTTTTAATTACTGTCAATAAAGCCACCCCTGTAGTTTCATGGTCTGCCCCTGCAGCAATTACCTATGGAACAGCCTTGAATGCGACACAACTTAATGCGACAGCTTCCGTTCCCGGTACTTTTACCTATAATCCACCCAGTGGAACGTTATTAAATGCTGGGGTTAATCAAGTTCTATCAGTAGACTTTACACCCACTAATACGGCCAATTTTAATTTAGTAAATGGAACTTCGGTTGTAATTACAGTAAATAAAGCAACCCCCGTAATCACATGGCCAACTCCGGCTGCTATTACTTACGGAACCGCCTTGAGTGCTACTCAGCTAAATGCCACATCAAGTGTTGCGGGGGTATTTGTATATACGCCAACGGTAGGTACTTTATTAAGTGCAGGTGATAACCAGGTTTTATCCGTTGACTTTACACCGACTAATGCAGCCAACTATAATTTGGTTAATGATGTTCAACGATTGATTACTGTAAACAAAGCTAATCCGGTAATAACGTGGGCAAATCCTGCTACCATTATTTATGGAACACCCTTGAGCGCTACTCAACTGAATGCAACGGCAAATATACCGGGCTCCTTTACCTATACGCCACCCAGCGGAACCATCCTAAATGTAGGGGTCAATCAAACCTTGTCACTTAATTTCATTCCAACGGATGCAGCAAACTACAATTCGATACTGGGGCGAACCGCACAAATTACAGTAACGAAGGCTACGCCAGTAGTGTTGTGGGCCACACCCTTGCCGATTAAAATAAATGAAGCATTAACGAGTACTCAACTAAATGCTACCGCCAGTGTGCCTGGTACTTTCCTCTATTCTCCAGCGGCAGGTACAACGTATGGAGTTGCAGGTAGTTATACATTATCCGTTTCGTTCACTCCAACCGATGCGGCCAACTACAACTCGGTGCCCAGCACGCAAGTGGCAATTTCTGTGAATAATAAAGATAACCCTGTAGTCACATGGGTTAATCCAGCATCAATCACGTATGGAACACTTTTAAGTTCCGCCCAACTGAATGCCACAGCCAGTGTGCCGGGCACTTTTGTTTACACGCCAGCCATTAACACACTCTTGAGCGCAGGTGTAAGTCAGACATTATCTGTTAATTTCATTCCAACAGATGCTATTAACTATAATAGTGTTAATAGAAGTGTTCAAATTACAATAAACAAAGCTGTACTAACAGCCACAGCCGTAAGCACAAACAGAATTTACGGATCAAGCAATCCGGCATTTTCTGTCAATTATTCAGGCTTTGTAAATGGCGAAAATTCAACGGTTATTGACACGCCCCCAACAGCAACGTGCTCGGCTATAGCCGGAGATAATGCAGGTGGAGTTTTTCCAATTGTTCCCAGTGGAGGTGTTGACAATAATTACTCCTTTACTTTTGTGAATGGATCATTAACTATTCTTAAGGCATCATTGGTGGCAAAAGCTGATGATAAATCAAGATCGTATGGTCTTGCAAATCCTGCTTTTACGATCAGCTATACAGGGTTTGTGAATGGGGACACAGAAAGTGAAATAACAAGTCCGTCTGTTGGCACAGTCGCTACAAGTTTAAGCAACGCAGGAACGTATGCGATTACCCTGAGCGGTGGAGTGTCAATCAATTATAATTTTACTCTTCAAAACGGAACGCTATCCATCAATCCGTCACCTCTTTTTGCCCGAGCCGCTGATCTCACGAAAACGTATGGTCAAACAAATCCTACTCTTTCAATTGTCTACGCAGGTTTTTTGAATGGAGATAATTCCTCATCGATCACACAACCGGTAATCAGCACAACAGCAACTACAACGAGTGCTGTGGGTAATTATCCAATCACACTTACAGGCGGTTCTGCTTTAAACTATGGAATTATTCTTCAGGCCGGCACAATGACGATTAACAAAGCATCACTATCGGTAACAGCCAATAATCTGTCTCGTTCATATGGTGCTGCCAATCCAGCCTTAACATTCGCCTTTTCTGGTTTTATGAATGGCGAAACTGAGGCAGTAATTGACACCTCACCACTCGCCACTACTTCTGCAGCTGCACTGAGCTCAGTTGGCGCTTATATTATCAATGTTTCAGGAGGCACTGACAATAATTATAATTTGATTTATACGGTTGGAACACTTACGATAACGAAGGCTAATCTTTCGGTTTTAGTTACAAATGCGAACAGAATTTATGGCTCTCCAAACCCTGTTTTCACAATCAACTATTCAGGCTTTGTTAATGGTGAGAATGAATCGGTTATTGATATTATTCCTGTAGCCTCCACTACGGCAACGAGTTCGAGTCCTGTAGCTACATATCCTATTACGGTAGCGGGCGCTGCGGATACCAATTATAGTTTTAGTTATGTAGCGGGTTTGTTAACGATAGCCAAGGCTGCTGTAACAGCAACAGCTACTAATGCGACCCGCCTTTTTGGAGCATCCAATCCAGCATTTGTCATTAACTATACTGGTTTTGTTAATGGAGAAACATCTGTTGTGATTGACACACCACCAACAGCCTCTACAACTGCCAATGCAGCTAGCCCTATTGGAAACTACCCCATACTTGTTTCAGGTGGGGTTGATAATAATTATACAATCATAAATGTTAACGGAGTTCTTACCATAGCTAACGCAGTTCCCGTTATCACCTGGAATAACCCCTCAGCGATTATATATGGCACAGCTTTAAGTTCTACACAACTTAATGCTACGGCCAGTGTTGCGGGTACATTTACCTATACCCCATCTTCAGGTACGATTCTAAATGGGGGTGCGAATCAACTTTTGTCGGTTACCTTTACACCAACGGATCAAATAAATTATACATCTGTATCGGGAACGGTATTGCTTACCGTAAACAAAGCCACTCCAATCGTTTCTTGGTCAAATCCCTCTGCTATTACGTACGGTACCGCCCTATCTGCCGTTCAGTTGAATGCAACTGCCAGCGTGCCAGGCACGCTAACTTATACACCCGCCAATGGAACTATTTTGGATTCGGGACCTAATCAAACATTGACAGTCAACTTTACACCAGCAAACACAATCAATTACAATTCGGTAAATGGTACTAATGTGCAAATAACAGTAAACAAAGCAACTCCGGTTGTTACCTGGTCTTCTCCGGGTTCAATTGTTTACGGCACTGCGTTAAGTGCAACACAATTGAATGCATCGGCCAATGTGCCAGGAACATTTACCTACACTCCTGCAACAGGAGTACTACTGAATGCTGGCGTCAATCAGACTCTTTCTGTTAATTTCAATCCAACAAATACAACCAACTATAATTCTGTAAATGGCACGACCGTGCTAGTCACCGTAACAAAAGCAAATCCTGTTATAACATGGTCAACTCCG
Source organism: Cyclobacteriaceae bacterium (assembly GCA_965278925.1). Taxonomy (GTDB): domain Bacteria; phylum Bacteroidota; class Bacteroidia; order Cytophagales; family Cyclobacteriaceae; genus ELB16-189. The sequence goes on from OZ257123.1 coordinate 137,253, forward strand.
GCAGCAATTACTTATGGCACCCCGTTGGGCGGTACTCAGCTAAGTGCAACGGCAAATACCTCGGGTACTTTTACCTACACACCTGCCAGTGGCACAGTATTAAATGTTGGCACAAATCAGGCCTTGTCAGTCAACTTTGTGCCAGCAAATACTTCAAATTTTAATTCGGTAATAGGTAGTACGGTTCTTATTAATGTGACAAAAGCAACCCCGATAATTACCTGGTCAAATCCAGCAGCCATTGCGTATGGCACTCCGCTAAGCATTGCTCAATTAAATGCAACCTCTACCATAGCGGGTACATTTACTTATAGTCCTGCAATAGGCACCATTCTTAATGCTGGGTTAGATCAAGAATTGTCAGTAAACTTTGTTCCAACGAATACAGCCAATTATAACACCGTACTTGGAGCAAAAACTGAAATTACGGTTAATAAAATCAATGTTTCGGCAACAGCAAATAGTCTTACGCGCACGTATGGCGTTGCTAATCCAATACTTACTGTTAGTTATACCGGTTTTGTGAACGGTGAGAATGAGACGGTGCTAGATGTTGCGCCCACTACAAGCACACTGGCAACGATCGCATCTTCAGTTAATAGTTATCCGATAGCTATTTCAGGCGGCAGTGACAATAATTATAATTTTACCTATACCGTTGGCTCTTTGTCTATTACTAGAGCAACACTGACAGCTACTGCCGATGATCAATCACGCTTACTTGGAACTCCAAATCCTCCGCTTACTATCAGCTACACAGGTTTTAAGAATACAGATTCAACGAGTGACATTGATACTCCGCCTATCGCCACTACAACAGCTGTCACTGCCTCTCCGGTGGGTGGTTATTCTATTACCGTCTCGGGAGGCACAGATAATAATTACACATTTACGAATGTTTCAGGTACGCTAACCATCACGCCAAATTTTCCACCGGTTATTACTTCGTTTACTATAGAAACAAAGGAAGATCAATCGTTTAATTTTAGTTATGCCACATTCGGCAATAATTTTTCAAGTTTTTCGAATAGTCCGATTGTCTACATTAAAATTATATCCTTACCGGTTAATGGAATTTTATCATGGAATGGAACCTCCGTATTGATAGGCTCAGAAATTATGGTGAGCAATGGCTCAATTGATAACTTAGTTTATTTATCCAATTCAAACTTTAGTGGTTCCGATTCTTTTCAATGGAATGCCTTTGATGGAACTTTTATGTCAGCGCAGAATGCAAACATATCTATCAAAATCACTAAAGTAAACGATGCTCCGGTGCTGAGTAATATAGAAAATGCTCCCGTTCTTTTCAGTTTAGGAGACCCGGCAGTGGCAATTACAAACTCAACCGTAATTAATGATGTAGATGATAGTTTTATTTACTCGGCTAAAATCTCTATAGCAGAAAACTTTACTTCGGGTGATGTGCTTTCTGTTGGCACGGGCTTGAGTTTGCCTATCACCGCCTCATTTAACGAGAATATAGGTGAAATGACATTAACAGGAAAAGACACCCGTGCAAACTACGAACAGGCCTTAACCAAGGTTTTATTTAGTAGCCCCGTTTCCGGAGATGCTACTGTCTCTGATAAACGAATAGCTATAGTAGTGAAGGATAGTTTGGATAATAGTAACACGGTATCAAGAATTGTTTCAATTACCGAAGTTTTTCCAGAATTGGATATCGTCAATTCATTTACACCGAATGACGATAATGTAAATGACTATTGGGATTTTGTGAATTTGGAGTTTTATTCCAGTATAAATATTTCTGTTTTCGATCGAAACGGAAGGCAGGTGTATAGTTGCAAGAGTCAGGATTGCAAGTGGGATGGTAAATCGAATGGTATGGAACTCCCTGCTGGAACTTATTTATACACTATTTATTTGAATAATGGTAAGAGAAAGTATCAAGGGGATGTAACGATTTTAAGATGAGTAGTTGGTTAAAGATAATGAGTTTTCCTGTTGCCTTTTTGATACTTCAAAGTGTTGATGTTCATGGGCAAGAAGATGACTATACACAATACTATGTTAACCTGCCTACAATAAATGCAGGGTTTACAGGAATGGATGATTTTCTTGATCTGAAATCCGGAGTGAGGGAAGGTTGGAATAATTTTGGGATTAAGAACAATAATCTATACCTCACTGCTTATAGCACACTAAATAATTCTTCGCGGTCTGGCAGAAGGAATAATTCTTTACGTGTTGCTAATCCAGAAGTATTCGATGAAATTCAAAATGAGAAACAATTCAGAAGAAGACATGGTGTGGGAGCCATGATTACTAATAGAAATGTAGGGCCTTACCAGTCGTTTGGTGCCAACATAAACTATGCTTACCATCTTCCAATTTCCAGAAAATTGAATGTTTCTTTGGGCGCAAGGTTTGGGTACACCAACCAACAGATTAATTTTTCAGGATTAGAGGTAAGAGATAAAGTGAATGATCTGTTTTATCAAAGCCTCTTTGAAACCGCGCAAGGAAGTCAAAATACTTTTTTAATAGATTTTGGAACAGTCATTTATTCAAAGAAGTTTTTTCTTGGTCTCTCGAGCACTAATTTTTTACTTCAACGATTAAATGGTAATCAATTGTTTAACCTTAACCAGGAGCTTAGGTTTCGACTTCAGTCTGGTACAATGTTGTTAGTCAATCCCGATTTTGATCTTTCTCCAGGGTTCCAGATAATTTACGCTGAAGGGTACGATCTTCAGTGGGCAGCTAATTTGCGTCTGCGATACAAGAACTTACTATCTCTAGGATCTGCCTATGGATCAAATTCGAGAGTTTCCATTCTTTTAGGATTAACTGCCAAAAATCTAAGCATTAATTATTCGTATGATATTTATACTTCCGAGGTGAGCAACTTTAATGTTAACACACACGAGTTGGTTATGGGCCTTATGTTGTTCAATAAATTCAAGTTAAGACCAAGATTTTGGTAGATAGTATGCGAATCAGATACTTCTTTACTTTTATTTATTTGATTTCCTTCCCAGTTAGCGCTCAAGATTTGATATTTAGTGATCCCGTCAAGTTCGGCTCTCAGATTAACTCTGACGATGATGAACTGGCCCCTTTGCTATCCAGTGACGGGACGATGCTTTATTTTACGAGGGCCTTTCATGCAAACAACAAAGGTGGAAAGTTTGCAGGCACGGACATCTGGATTTCGAAAAAGGATGACAAAGGAAACTGGATGCCAGCCTCAAACATGAATAACAAATGGAATAACAAGTTATCCAATGCCGTCATTGGTGTAAATCACGATCATACAATTGTCTATCTGCTCAATGCCTATTCCAATAAGAGCGGGATTTCGTTTTCAAAATTGAATAGTGGAATTTGGGGTGAGCCAGAATTTATACCTATTCCGGGTATTAATCGTGATGATTTTGTCGGTATCTATGTTCACCCCGATTTCGATGTGATCATGATTTCAATGAAAGGAGAAGATAGTTTCGGTGAGGAGGATTTACATGTGAGCCTGAAAGATTCATTTGGATATTGGACAGTACCCAGAAATTTAGGCACCACGGTCAATACAAAGGGATTTGAGATCTCCCCGTTTTTAAGTTTGGATAAGAAGCGACTTTTCTTTTCCAGTAACGGCCACCCAGGCCTTGGAGATGCAGATGTTTTTGTCACAGAAAGGCTTTATGATAGTTGGGATGTATGGACAAAACCTCAAAATCTAGGTAATAAGGTCAATTCGAGTTCTTTTGATGCATATTTTTCACTTCATGATTCAATAAGCTATTTCTGCTCAACACGAAGTAGCTCTTCAACCAAAGTATTTAGTTCTGCAGTCAGATTTAAAGGTGACAGCCTGGATCAAAAGGTTAAAGAAATTGTCACCGAAGCTCAAACGATTCTAACGGATTTAAATAAGTCGGCAGGCGACAATTCCAAGAAAGTAACAGCTACTAGATTATTTTACTTACAGAAATCGATTGAAATGGATTCACAAGGTTACTTTCAACTTACGAGAGCAATTGAGGACTGTAAGAAAAAGGGTATTAAAGAAATTTTCCTTGTCGCTTTTTCAAGGGAATTTGATTCAGAAAAATTGAATAATACCATTTCTGAGAAACGGATGAATAGAGTGATTGATTCTTATAGAACTGCTCTTGGAGCGACTGTTAAGATCACTTCAGAAATTATCGTTGACCAATCAACTAATGCGAAAGCATATATCGAAATACGTTATTCGATAAAATAGTGATTTTTGTGTAAATTTGGAGTTATGGATTTGGTGTACTTATTTAAAATTCTTTATAGGCGGATTTGGATAATAATTGCGGTTCCAGTTGTTGCCGGAGTTGCGGCATTTTTCTTTACTCAAAACCTGGAAAAAAAATATAAATCGTCCGCACAATTATCTACTGGATTTACAACGAATAATAAGGTTCAACTAACAAAAGAGAGTTTCGACTATTGGGAATCAAAATCAAATTTTGAGAATTTAGTTGAAATGATGAAATCAGATTTAGTAGGGTCAATGGTTACCTACGATTTGTTACTGCATGATTTAAACAGCGAAAAGCCTTTTAGAAATAATGATGCTATTGACATGGCACTGCCCTTAGATTCGATACGTCATAAGCTTAGAAATAACATTGAGACTTTTACCTTACTGTCATCTTATAATGAGTTTGAAAATAGTATTTTGGATTTATTGATTAAAAAGAATTACACCTTCAACAGATGGATAAAGGATAATAATTTAATAATTAATAGAATTAAAGACACAGATTATATTAGAGTGGAATTCTCGTCAGAAAATCCTTTTCTATCTGCTTTTGTGGTGAATAAATTGTGTGCAGAGTACATCCGCTACAACGCTTCTGTTAAAAATACAGTTACCGAAGAGTCTCTCACATTTTTCTCAAACGAGGTAGAGAAAAAGAAGAAAGAGTTAGATTATAAAACAGAGCAATTGAATTTGTTCAAAAACTCAAGTCAGGTTTTTAATTACGATAAGGAAAGCAACGCAAAACTATCTCAATTAAGTGACTATGAGATTAAGCTTCAGGAGGAAGAAAATAAAGTAGCGGGTTTGGTTATATCATTGAAGAGTATAGAATCAAAGATCACATCGATGACATCCAATGGTGAGATTTCAAATAATGCCAAGTTATTGGAGTTAAAGAACAAAATTAATGAGTTGAATAAGATTTATACGGACAAAGGATCGACAGATAAAAATCTAGAGGCTACGATTAATGACTTAAGAAATCAACTTCAATTAGAAATGCAAAAAGTTGATGTTGGCACCACGCCACAAGCAAAGGGCCCAAAAACGTTGAACGAACTGAAAGCTGAAAAAGATGAAATTGAGTTAGAATTAGCAATTTCTAATTCAAACCTTGTTTCTATACGAAGTAAAATTAACTCATTGAAAGGAAGTGTTTCAACAATTGGTTCAAAGGAATATACGATTGCTTCTCTTGAACGTGAACGGGAAAACGCTTTTAAAGACTATACAAGCTCTGTAGAAAAGTTAAATGATGCGAAGAGTAAATCGCTGATAAACGGAAGTGGAGTAAAGTTAATGATAACCGGACAGCCCAATCCAAAACCCGAGCCATCCAAAAGATTTGCATTTATCGCCATCTCTTTTGTAGGATCTCTTTTCCTTTGTCTTGGGGTCTTTTTAATGATGGAGTATTTTGATTACAGATTAAGGACACCCGATAGATTTGAACGATTTACCAAGGTTAAATTGTTGGGCTACTTGAATAGCATTTCCTCCAGAGTGGTTGGGTTTCCCGCAATGAGCAAGGGAAAAGATGCCAGAGAAATTGAATTGATGATGAATCTTTTGCGTAAAATCAGATTTAATATTGAAAGCTCTAATAAGCAGGTAATATTGATCTCGAGTACTAATAGCGGAGATGGGAAAAGTTTTTTAATCAAATCTCTAGCCCAATCATTGAGCTTGTTGAATAAGCGTGTTCTTATCATTGATACAAATTTCAGGAACAACTCATTATCCCAACTTATTCTTGGAAACAGAATGTTGCAAAAGCCAGCGGAGTTTAAACTTCTTAATGACGCCAATATAGACTCGGAACGCGAAAATGAAGACTCGGCATTGAGTATAATCTTCGCAACGTCAGATAAGAATGTTGATATTATTGGCAGCAGACGTGGTTTTGAATCTCCCTCCGAAATGTTTGCCGGGAAGGACTTCGTATCTTTAATTGATGGGTTAAGACTTAAATATGATTATATCCTAATGGAAGGCCCAGGTTTAAACGAATACTCAGATACAAAGGAGCTCGTTCAATTCTCAGATGCTGTAATTACAGTTTTCTCCGCTAAGAACTCGTTAATTCAAAAAGATAGAGAGTCTTTGAAATACCTAAAATCATTGAACGGTAAATTTATCGGTGCAGTCTTAAATTTTGTGCAGGAAGAAGAAGTTAAAGTTTGACTTTGAAAATAACGTATTCTGAGCTGCAACCCACAACACCTCTAATTCATTCAAATTTATTAATTACACAAAAGGTCGATAAGACAATTATATACAGGTGCACTAATTATTTCATTACCTTTAAAGTCGTCATTTACTCATCATCCTTTCATATAAAAACCATTGTTGATCAGCCATTTCTATGGAAAAATTAACCAAACTTTCAATTGTAATTCCTGCTTATAATGAAGCAAGAACAATTCATTTGATACTTAATCGCGTAGCAGAAGTTAAGCTGGTGAACGATATAAAGAAGGAGCTGATAATTGTAAATGATTGTTCAACTGACGCCACAGAGGAAGTTTTGAAAGAATATATAAGTGGTCATAAAGATTTGGATATTCAGTATGTAAAGCATGAGATTAATAAAGGAAAAGGAGCGGCTATTCATACAGGAATAGCAAAAGCAACCGGTGAGTATCTAATAATACAAGATGCAGATCTTGAATACGACCCGGAAGAATATAATTTATTGTTAAAGCCTGTCATTCTTGGTGTAGCCGATGTTGTTTATGGCTCCAGATTTATGGGGGGAAATCCACATCGGATATTATTCTTTTGGCATACGATAGGAAATAAATTTGTACTTACATTTTTATCCAATGTTTTTACAAATCTTAATTTAACGGACATGGAGACATGTTATAAACTTTTTAAGACTTCTATTATTCAGCAAATTAAACTTAAGGAAAATAGGTTTGGTTTCGAACCAGAAGTAACAGCGAAAATCGCACGTGTCCCAAAAATTCGAATTTATGAGGTAGGTATTTCCTATTATGGTCGTACTTATGAAGAGGGCAAGAAAATAGGATGGAGAGATGGAGTTAGGGCAATTTACTGTATCCTTAAATACAATCTGTTTTCCAGATAATGGAGAAGGTTAGTGATGCCTCAGGGTATCAGACGCTAAAAGCGTTTGCCACGGCAGATAATTTTAATCAATGGTTGCTTGAACGAATAAGTCCATTTTGCGAGGGAAGTGTGCTGGAAATAGGAAGTGGAATAGGAAATATTTCCCAACTTCTGATAAACAAAAATTCTCCCTTAACATTAAGTGATTTAAGACCTGAGTATTGTGCTTTTTTAAAAAGTAAATTTGAGGGAGACAGTAGAATTAATGGGGTAGTTCGAATTGATTTGACCTCTGTAGAATTTGAAAACGTTTATAGTCAGCTAATCGGGAGTTTTGATACGATAGTAGCATTAAATGTTATAGAGCATATTCAGCTTGATGGTGAAGCTATAAGAAATTGTAAAAAATTGCTTAAACATCAAGGTAGATTGGTGATACTTGTTCCAGCATTTCAATCTTTGTTTAATTCTCTGGATAGAGAGTTAGGACATTTCACAAGATATAGTAAAAAAAGTCTTTGCAGATTGCTTACTGGTAATAATTTTAAGGTGCAAGAAATCAGTTACTTTAATAGTACAGCATTACCAGGCTGGTGGATTTCCGGAGCATTACTTAAGCGAAACCTTGTTACTAAGTCTCAAATAAGTATCTATAATAGCCTTGTTCCTTTTTTTAGACTCCTTGATAGACCATTGAATAATTTTTTAGGATTATCACTGATTGCAATCGCTGGCAACCAATAATTTAAATGGATAAGAGAAAATGAAATTGTATTTGTTGAAAGAGCGCCAGGATATTATCTGGAAATGGTTAACATACATACTTGCGTTTATTTATCTACTAAACTGTTTTACTCCTTTACGGTTGCATGTCGACACATTGCGATATTTTGCAATTCTGAATTGTTTTGAAAATGGATGCCCTCCTGAATCAGTTGCCGCAAAAGATTATCTTCCATATGGCTACACAGCCCTCTTGATGGGGCTGTCTAAAATGGGTATTCTAAAATCATTTACACTGGTTTTATTCAATTGTGCTTTTCTGGTTTCTTCTTTATATATCATTATTAAGTTTTTTAAACTGGAGAAAAAAGCGTGGTTATTTTCGGCACTCTTGCTGCTAAACTGGACTACTATTAAATTTGTTTTGCACCCACTTTCTGAAATGCAATATTTATTCTTTTCAGTTAGTAGCTTGTATTTTTTTAATAGCTTCATCAACAGCCGAAATGTTTTTCATTTGGGTGTATCTTTTGTTTTTGCTGCATTGGCTTTTATTACGCGCACAGTTGGTATCACACTGATGGGGGCATTGATAGTTGGCCTCCTTTGGGAGTACAGACAACATTTAATAATCTTACTTAAGAAGAATAAATGGATTATTGGCGGTCTTGTTGTTGTAGTTATTCTCATCGGTTCATTTTCAAAGCAACTTGGAATGTATCACTATGTTGACGTTTTAGTAAAGCAATTTACGGAGGGTGTTGGTTATAAGGATATTCTGCGATGGCATTTTATAGAGTTAACAGAGATATCAATCAATCTCCCATTTACCAAGGTGTTGGATCTTATGCCAACAACTGTCCGAATCTTTTTTTTACTGATAGGGATTGTTACACTGTTTGCTATGTTCGGGTTGATCCTATTCAATAGAAAAAAGACCGCGGTAGTTATTATTTCTTATCTGATATTTTACATTCTTCTGATGTTTAATTGGCCCTTTTACGATCCCCGGTTTTGGGTTCCGATAGTGCCATTATTTATGGCAATGCTGGTAACTACCAATTTCTCTTTATCCAGATTTCAAAGAGTATCAACACGAGCTATTGGCTTATCATATGTTTTTTTAGGATTTTTATCAATTGGCTATTTTACATATACATCTTTTAATAAAAAAGTGTTTGCAGCTACCCAAGCGAATGGCTCGTATCAAAATGAGTATGAAACCTTTTTTTATGGAAAGCCTCAGAGCGTAACTAATTTACCTGCTGATACTGTTGTTGTGAAACTACTCGAGCAATGTAATTGACATAGCCAGTGTCTCTGTGAAAAATCTGATATTATTCGACTTTGATGGCACGCTAACCGAGAAGGATTCATTTTTTGAGTTTATCAGATATTTTTGTGGCTCAAGAAGATTTTTTCTGGGATTTTTACTTCTCTCGCCACTTTTGATTCTCTTTAAAGTTGGGGTTATAAGAAATTCGCAAATGAAGCAGATTGTTATGCGCTTATTTTTTGGAGGAACCGATCTAAGCGAATTTCAAAGAGAGTGTAAATCGTTTGCAATAGCTAGAATCCCAGAATTTTTACGTAGAGAAGCAATGGAGAAATTAATGTATCACAAGGCATTGGGCGATGAGATTTATATTGTTTCTGCCTCTCCGGAAAACTGGGTGCAGTTTTATTGTGAGTCTATTTCGGTTAAATGCATCGCCACGCGGTTGAATGTTGAGAATGGAAAAATTACCGGTAAAATTGCTGGACTGAATTGTTATGGTCCTGAAAAAGTAAAAAGGATACAGGAACAATTGAATATCGATGACTACAAGTCAGTGACAGCCTATGGAGATAGTAAGGGAGATAGAGAAATGCTAGCCTTGGCTCGTCATAGCTATTATAGAAAATTCTCTTAAAGGCGTGGGAAGATTTATCAGCGGGCATCAGCGAGTTTAATGCCAATCAATTCTTCAAGTTCTAACCTTGCCACCAGCATATTTTTCTCTGCTTCAATTTTATTTATTTTTTGTTGATTGTATCGATCTAGTGAAATTGTATATTCATTGAGTATTGTCTCGCCCTTTGCGAAATTTTGTTCTTTGAGTTTGTAATCAGAGAAAGCATCTTCTACCATTTGTGTTCTCAAATCATAAATTTCTTTAAGGCTTAAATAGGTCTGGTACTTTCTTAACACTTCTGATCGTATTTCAAGTTTTTTTTGATTGATGTTTTCAAGGGAAATGTTTACATTTTCTTTCCCTACTTTCGTTTTAATCGGATTTGTGAAGAGATTGCCTAAGCTGATGCTTGCCGAAATGTTATAGCGAGGAAAAAATTGAGCACCCTCTGTTGGGCCGGTGGGGTTATCAATAGTAAATTCATTTAAGTTTCCGGTTACCCTGAAGTTATCAAGCCAATTCCATCGGGAATACTTTACTTCCAGGCTTGACTTTTCTAATTCAGAATGCAAAATTCCTACTGCAGGATTATTTTGCCATGCAAGGCGAACTAATTTTTCCGGAAAATCTATATCCGAAGCATTCATCGGAAGGATGATTGAGTTGTAGTCAATTTTTTGTGCGTTCCCAACCAGGCAGCCGAACAGGAGAGTAATAGAGAGCATAAATTTCATGATTCTAAAATTTAGAGTTTTATCTATTTGATTATTAAGCATCCGTCAAATCCTTTAGTCTGATTATCAACGCAAAATACGTACAAAAGAAGAAGTCAAAGGGCTTTTGGCTAATTGTGATTTGAGTTAGTTCTGCAGTGCAAAGAGCAATCATGGAAGCTAATATGGCCAAATAAAGTGTCCGTTTTTCTGGATTCTTAGTTTGGAAGAATTGAGATGTAAGTTGAGAGGAAGCCTTATAGTATAGCCATAAGGTGATAAGCAATCCAATATAGCCTAATTCCAGCGCAACCCGTAAGAAGCCACTATCAGGCGGAAATCCTGCCAGCGGGTGATTAAGCTCTTTTGTCCCACCTGTTGTATTAGGACCACCTCCAATAGGATGGGATAGCAAGTATGGTGTTATTCTTTTCTTATTAATCAATCGCACATTCATGGATGGATCATCATCACCTTGAAAGGCTGATCGAATTCTAACCACGTTGGCTCCATAGAATGGACCAAAATAGATAATGAGAGATATAAGCAAAACGGAAATACTGATAACCTGAGTCCTTAAGCTCTTAATATTTAGAAGCCCAAACATTCCAAAACCAACAAGTACAATAACAAAAGCTGTTCTGGTTCCTGAACTTACCATCGCAATAAGCATGATAGTTCCACTGATACCAAGAAGAATCTTTTTGAATAGAGAATACGGACCAGTTATTAATATAAAACAGATAAGAGCTGATGAGGCCATGAGCAGACCGAAGTTTGTTGGATCATTCATAAATGACCAAGTTCTGATCCCACCCCACACGACAAATAACCTCACCCGGTCTGGCGATGCATAGAGCCACTCTCTTTCATAGGGAAGCAAGCCAATGTATTTTTGAGATAAACCAAATAGAGCCGCCAAAATGGATATCACTATTATTATTTTAAAGAAAGTTTTTACTGTCTTAATGTCTGAAAAGAGATGCAAGGCAAGCGTAAACCCAAACAAATTAAACCAGCTTTGACGAATGGCGATTATTTTGCCCTCCAAACTCGAAGAGTTAGGGTTGAGAAATTGAATGTGATTATAAACTATCCAGAGTAATAAGGCAATAGCAATTGGATTTTTATAGTAAGCCCAAAAAGTGTTTTTTATTTGAGGATTACTGATCTCCTGTAAGAGTAACCCAATGATAACAAGGATAAGAACTATTTCCAAGGCAAGAATGGGTATTGCTTCAAAGCTCCACCTACGTATATAGCTCATAAAAAAGGATAACACTAAAACAGTAAAAAATCCAAACCTAACATTTGTAATAAGTAAAAATAGAATGGGCAGCCCCATGATGACGCCCACACTTAAAGCACCAAACGTTAATCCAAATTTAGTAGTGATAAAGGCAAGAACGATGGAAAGTATGGAGAGCCCTAAAAAGACAGGGATACCAGATAAATTTAAACCACCGATGTTTTTTTTGAGATACACAATAATTTTTATTAGAAAAAGAGTGTATACAATACAAAGACTAAGAAAATCAAAACAAGAATTATTTGAATTAAGATCTCAATTGCGCTTTTTGGTTTGGTATACCGCTTCTGTTCCATTTAGCGTAGGGATTATATTATATTCTTGATTATTAACTAACTCATTGTACGCCAAAGGTATAAATTTAACTAGCGCGAAGTGATTAATTTTAGTTTGTCAATTATCTGACCGTCAACCTGGCTGTCGAATTTACGGGCAAGGTACTTTTTGCTGTTTATGATGTCTTCAAAATCTCCAAGAGTAAAGATTTTTGGATTAGCTTTACCTTCCGACCAATCGATATGTCTTAAATTATTAGCGGCTAACTGAGCTTTAAAAGGCGACCCCATGATCAAAGAACTGAACACCAATTCGTCCGGGCACCAAACAGTTTTTAAAAATCTTAAATAGTCTGGATTTTTATCAAAATAGGCTAAGGAATAGTCAATAAAATCAGTTGTTGCCGTAAACCATGCAGAACGGCCATAAGGAATTAACTTACCATCGAAATATTTCCTCTTAGGCATAAAATAGTTTATCATTCTCTCGGTAAAATATCTACCCTTAATTGTCCAATCATTTAAGTGATAGCGTTCGTAACGGAAATCGGCAGGCCAGTTTTCGTCTAAGTTGGCAATATGAAAAAACTCTTGTTTATCGGAATGATAAGAAGTGTTGAGAAATTTAAAGAGATCTTGAGTAGGTTGAATAGGAAAATCCATGCCGCTCATTAAATTAAAATAAGAGAATTTTTCGTTTCCCTTTTTAATTTCATGAAAAGCTTCAACCGTCACTCGAATAAAACTGAACCCCGCCCAAACCACTCTTCTTCGCGGTAAAAGAGTAATATTTTTGAGCTTGAGCAGATGTTTAAAATCGCTCAGGTTACTTCGGGAATCTATGTGAAGCCAATTGTGGAACTGTTCCGAGGGAAATTGATTTATCAGATCAAGTAATTGATCGGGATTCTTATGGGCTATGATAATGTTGGCAATTCTCATGTGATAGGCCTTCTAAGTTGGTCTTATTCAAGAACCATATTTCTCCTCGTTAAATTTTAAGGTTGATAAGGTGTATTGGAGCAACAGAGCTACGCTGTTTTTCCAATTATGGTCGGAAGCAAACTCTTTGCGTGCAAGTCGTTTATCATCACTGTCCTCAGATATGGCCAGTTTTATTAGGTTCACATACTCATCAGCAGTTTTGCCAAGGTAAACGTGATCGGCAAACGGCAACATGGTAGGTGTTTCGGTAGCCACCACCGCAATGCCAGCTGCAAGAAACTCATCAATTTTTCGAGGATAATTGCCAATGGTAATTTCATTTAACAACTGTGGATTTATAGCCACCGTAAACGAGTAAAGATATTTTGGAAGTTGAGAGAAATCCTGATTCCCGGTAAAGAAAACATTTGTTAGGGTATGTAGATTGCTTTCTTTAAAGCCTGTGTCTTCTTTGCCAACAAAAACGAAGCTATAATCAGGTAAACGATTTGCAAGTTCAGCAAGCAAACTAATATCTAGTCTTTCTGAATTTAAGGCTCCGATATATCCTATGATAGGTCTTCTGATATCAGGAAGAATAGAGTCAATGTCTGATGAAGCAGGTCGTATGGAAAAGTGATTTATATCACATCCTTGTCCAATATAAAAACTGTTAGGATTAATTGCTTCCGCTGAATTAGCCAGATATACAGAATTGGCCAAAACCAAATCTACTTCTTGGATGAGCGTTGGCTCCAGTCGCGTTACTTGTTTCTTCCAATAACTCATCGCTTGCAATCTGTCGCGCAAATAATAAACGTAAAGAGAGGGTTTCAGATATTGTTTTAGATAAAGACCGTTATAGATATCATTGTCGTTTAACAGGATGTAATTATCAAAATTTACTTTTTTGATTGCTTTGGTTAAGGCCTTTGCAAACCGTCTGTTGTTTATACTGTTTAGCGTATCGAACAGAGTATTATTTTGAATACTATTGACTGATTCTAGCACTGAGAAATCAATATAGTGCCATAAATTTTCTGAAACCTGAATAAGATTTACTTTGACTTTGGCTCTTTCGTCAACTTCTTTAACCCGGTCAGAGTTTTTATCGAACCACCTGTCTTTGCGTTTCAGAGGAACATCAACGAACAACACCCGATGGTGCTTTGCTAATTCGTAACTGATATCGCGAATGTTGCACCCGAAGTTCTCATTCCAACGCGATAGACTAAAGATTACGAAATTAAGCATGGAGCGATCTGTTTTTGATTTTACTCATTACAATGGTAAAGACAGATTTGTAGAATAGCCCAGTTTGAATGATGATATTCTTCAAGCTAACATTTATCTTATTTTTTAAGTAACTCTGTCCAATAACAAAAATAAACAATAAGGTAAATGCAAATACATAGGCTGCACCAGTTGCTCCATAGGTATTAATAAAGTATAAATTCAGTAACACACTTAATAAATTTGTGATCAGGTTCACCAGAAAACTCACTTGAGGCTTGTTTATTATTTCACAGATGTTTCCGAATTGTACATTGAAGGGCAGTAGAAAGAAAAAGGCAGCCAGAATTCTAAGAGTTTCGGCACCCTCTGTATATTTTTTACCTGCCGTTAACATTAAAATAAACTCCGGAGCAATAAGAACAACTAATATTACGGGAAGAATTATTGCCAAAGAGGCTGCAACTGTTTTTTCATAAAGCCTTGCCAGCTCTTTTGTTGAGGCTTCGTAATTTAAATTTGCAAGCTTAGGATAAGAAATATTTGCTATCGATACTACTGGAATTTCTATCATATTTATAATCCGTACGCTAGCATTAAATAAAGCAACAGATCCGAGATTAATACCGCCTAATAAAAATTGATCGAAATATTTACCTAATGATGAGGTGACTCCAGTTCCCAATATATAGCGACCAAATCGAATCAGTTTTTTGAGATACCTCGCGTCAATTCTGTAATGCGAGGGTAAAAGATTTCGTGTGAGATAAAACGAGACTAATAGCCCGAGTAATGTCGCACAAAAATATAGAAAGGAAAAAAAGCTAAGTGGCAAACCAGGAAACAAGATGAAGCAGGTAACAATTCCTACAAATAGAATGCCTTGTCGCGTTACGTTGCCCCAAAATACTCCCTTAAAACTATGGTTAGCTTGTTCTAAGAAATTCAGTTGAGTGAAAAATACCAGCACCACAGACGCAGCGCAATACCAAAGGATCATGGCTCCAATTTCAGTTGTATGCCAAAACGATTCTAAAAATGGGATAGCTATTATCAGAATGAAAATAAAGAATACAGTACTGATCAGATTTAAAAATAAGCTACTTGAGAAGAGGGCTCCAGAATCTATGTCTGGCTCTTTGTAAAACTTTATAAATGCATTCTGAACGAAAGCTGTTCTCACCATTTCTACCAATGAGGTGACAAGAATAAACAAAGCCCATACGCCAAAACTTTCAACAGGAAAATATCTTGTTAGAAAAAAGTAGCTACCAAAACCAAAAAGAATAACAATAAGCCTTTGTAAAATCGAATAACTGCCGGAGGCAAGCCAATAGGAGCGTTCTTTCATCGTGCAGTTAAACCAATCTTGCTTTATTAAGTATCTTAACCAGAATTTTTTATGCGCTAAAGGTAAATACTTAATAGGTAAAATTTCATTGTCGGGGATGGATTTCCACTCAATTTCTCGAGTTCAGAACTATATCGAAATTAAAATTGAGAGATCAATTTGAATCAAATAGATTTGTGAATAAGGTCGGTTGTTAATGATTAGCTATGGTATGGATTGAATTATTTCGATTAAAACATTGGGTGAAGAACTTTTTTCTTTTCATTCCCATTTTTTTCGCAGGTCAATTGACTGCGTTTGACAAATATGGGGTGTTGGGTCTGGGATTTTTGGCCTTTGGACTTATTGCCAGTGCTGTGTATATTTTAAACGACTTGCGAGACTGTTCTTTTGACAAACTTCATCCGATAAAAAAAAGCAGACCTATTCCCTCAGGCCTGATTAAACCGGGTCAGGCAGCAGTAACTGCGCTTACATTAGCCCTTCTAGGGTTAGCGATTGCCTATTATTTAGATCCCAATTTCTTTATACTGAGTATTAGTTACCTGATACTCAACATTGCTTATTCGTTTGGCTTAAAAAACTTCTCCATTATTGATATCATGATCGTTTCTTCCGGATTCCTGATAAGGATTTATTGTGGCGGGGTTTTAGCAGACGTTCCTGTGTCGCATTGGTTAACGATCATGGTGCTTCTGTTGGCTTTGTTTCTGGCGTTGGCAAAGAGAAGAGATGATTTGTTAATTGGCGCTGCAAATGGCAAATTAAGGAAATCAATTAGTCAATATAACCTGGAGTTTATTAATGTGTGCTTATCAATTTTTGCAGGAATAATCATTGTCTCTTATATTCTTTATACACTTTCACCTGAGGTGATTGAGAAGTTTAATTCTGACTGGCTCTTTCTTACTTCTGTTTTTGTTATTGCCGGGGTGATGCGCTATTTGCAAATCATTTATGTCGATAATAACAGCGGATTCCCAACATCCATTTTATTCAAAGATCGCTTCATTTTGATAACCCTTCTTGGCTGGTTAATTAGTTTTTGTGTAATCATTTATCTTTAATCTAAAGACAACTAGATTCCGTAGCCTATACAGCGGCTTCAATCTGAGTATGGCGGCTTTTTTTGCAGCCCTGCAGACAAGTGCGGATTTTCCTGTCATTTTTGTTTGTTGATGTGCCATTTTTTTAACGCTCAAGGCTAATGGGTTCAGAAATTGGCCATAATGCATGTTTTTAGGCCGTCCATGCCTATGGTGACATGTAAGATTTGATTTACTTTTTAGGAATTTTGAGTTACTTTTACCTGTCTTTAGTTATTCAGTACAGGCTTTAATTGTAAACCACTATGAAATTATTTCTAAGCATTGCTCTAGTTTTAGCTTTTGCTTTTTCGGCTACCTCACAATCAGTTCCTTTCCCACCAGCAGCTCAAAATTTCAACGAAATTAGCCCGTGGGGGCATACAAACGCAGGAACAACCTGGAATACAGCGCCTTTTTTGCCCTTCATTTATCAGGGTAGTTGGTTTAGAATGATGACTCCTAATGCTGTGGTGCCTACTGTAACCAAAGATGCATCTGGTGTTATTACGAATGTATCATACAACAATTCACAGCCCGGTGTAAAGTATCCCCTTATCCTTTTCTTTCAAGGAGCCGGAGAAGTAGGAACGGATAATAACAAACAACTGCTGCATGGTGGTGAAAAGCATAAGAATGCAGTTTTAGGAGGCCAGTTTCCAGGGTATTTAGTTTACCCCCAAAGTGTTTATGTAGACAAGGCAAAGGACATTATTGAAAAATTGATTGCTACACATCCTATTGATGTGAACCGGATTTATGTTCATGGTTTATCAAATGGGGCTGTTTGGACGTGGCAGTTTGCTTCCAACAACCCATCACTTGTAGCAGCCATGGCACCTATGTCGGGACTAAATGGAAATGATATTGATTTAGTGTATACTCCAATTAGACTTGCTCAGGGCGGGTTGGATAAAAACCCAAACCCTTCTTACGCTCAAACAGTTGTTGATTATTATAATAACAACGGTGGACAACTTGAATATTTTTATTTTCCAAATCTGGGTCATGGTACATGGAACGACATGTACAATCGTTCCGATTTCTTTTCCTGGTTCCTTCAGCAGAAAGCTAACAACATAAAAGTCCGCTTCAAAAAGACAGAATATTGTCCCGGTGATCCGATCAACACCACCATGGGATTTGCACCTGGTTTTTCTGACTATCGTTGGTACAAGGATGGTGTGCTGATTGCAGGGCAAACAGCCCATCAGATAACAGTAACTTCCTTTGGCGTTTATACCGGTGAAATCTTAAACCGTGGAACCTGGTATCTTTCTGATCCGGTCGAGATAAAATTGAAAGCACCCACCAACACACCACCAATTCAGCTCTCTCAACTTCAGAGTATTGTTATCCCTGACATTAATGGAAACTCCTCAATAGGACTGACCATGCCAGCAGGGTATGAAACCTATTCATATAGTAAAGACGGTGTTGTTGTCGGCAACACACAGTCCATTACTGTAACTTCAACAGGTTCTTACACGGCTACCGTCAAAGAAGTTGGCGGTTGCTCAAGTAATCCTTCAGTTCCTTTGCTTGTGCTAAATGCCAACGGAACGCCCAAGCCAGATCCTATCTCTAATTTGCAAACCACAACGATTAGCAAAACTGAAATTCGTCTAAATTGGGAGAATACCGCAAACCCATCAGTTAATGAAACTGGCTTCGAGATTTATCGATCACTTTCTTCAACAGGGCCTTATACGCTTATAGCCGTTACAGCCCCGGATGTAGTAGTTTACTCCAATACTAACTTGAATGCCAATACAACTTACTTCTATAAAATTCGCCCCATAAGCAATACCGGTGCAGCGGCTGCAAGTGCAGCTGTATCTGGCGTAACAGACGTTGATATTATCCCGCCAACAGCACCTAACAATTTGACTCTTACGTCAGCTAATCAAACCAGCGTTGGGTTGTCGTGGAGTGCCTCCACGGATAATGTGGGTGTTACCGGATATGATGTTTTTGTAAGACCACATGGCCAGACAAACTATATAAAGGCTTACACTACCACGGCTACTACACAATTAGTAGCGGGCTTAACACCAAGCACGCTTTATAATTTCATTGTAAAAGCCAAAGATCAGGCTGGCAATATCTCACCGGCAAGTAACCAGGTAAATTCACCCACCGTGCTTACCGGATTGAATTATGCCCACTACCATGGTACATGGTCTGTGTTGCCAAATTTTAGTACCCTTACTCCAGTTACAACGGGGACGGTAACTAATTTCTCACTTACACCTCGAACCCAAAACGATAATTTTGGATTCGTCTTCACAGGCTTTCTTCAAATACCCACAACGGGTTCCTATACCTTTTACCTAACATCAGATGATGGTAGTAAACTGTGGGTGGATAATGTTTTAAGAGTTAATCATGATGGATTGCATGGATCTACAGAAATGCCAGGCGCTCCAGCGACACTTACTGCAGGATTCTATCCAATCCGGGTTGAATTTTTTGAAGCAGGAGGTGGAGAGTCATTAACCGTTAGCTGGCAAGGACCAGGTATTTCAAAACAAGCAATCCCTTCAAACAGGTTAAGAGAAAACTTTACTCTACCGCCAGCACCAACTGCGCCATCGAATCTAACACGCACAGTACTTGATTACCAGTCTATACGCCTTAACTGGAATACCTATACTGGCACAGGAACCGATATAGAAGTTTACAGAAGTTTGAACAATTCAACCTGGAGTATAATAGCGACAATACCCTCTTCACAGAATACCTATACCAGCACCGGTTTAAATCCTTCAACTCGGTATTACTATAGATTGAGGGCTGTTAATTCGGGCAACGTATCTTCCTTTACATCTTCTGTAAATGGTATAACAACAGCCTTACCTCCATTGCCTGCAGCGCCTACCGGACTTCAAGCACTGAACGTGGGAGCGAATGCAGCAACCCTTCGCTGGACAGATGCCAGCACAAATGAGCAAAATTTTGAAATCTTTAAGTCGCCAGGGGATAACCTAAATTATGCAAAGTTGGTCACCTTGCCGGCAGGCACAATTGAACACATAGATAACTCGCTGTTTGCCCATACAAAGTATTTTTACAAAGTACAGAGTAAAAATGTAAGTGGTTCGTCAGCCTTCTCGAATGAGATTGAAGTAAATAGTTTAAACAATAGTCCGGTAATAAACCCGGTTGCCAATGTTACTCTACGCTATGATGACGAGTTAATTATCCCGGTAACGGCAACTGATCCGGATAACGACTTTCTTGTTTTTGCCGCTACACCACAATCTTTGCCTTCGTTTGTTCAGGTTTTTGATTACGGAGAAGGCACCGCCTTTATAAGTATAACACCTGATTCAATAGAGAACGTAGGCGTATACACAGGCGTTCAATTGAATGTGCAGGATAGTTATGGTGGTATTCATTCTGTGCAGTTTAATATTACAGTGAACACAAATCACACACCAGTGGTGGCACCCATAGCTGCGCAAACAGTTAAGGAGACCAACACACTTCAATTTACGGTTATTGGAAGTGATGCCGATTTGGATGCCCTAACCTGGACCATTCCAAATGCTCCTGCATTTCTAACATCCGTGCCAACGGGCAATGCACTTACCGTTAATGTGGCACCCGGACCTGATCATGCGGGTACGTATGATATTACATTTACCGCTACTGATATCCATGGTGCAAGCGCCTCTCAAACAATGGCGCTAACGGTTGATGATTATGATCCAAACTTTAATGTGAAGGTTAATTTCAGGACTGATCCTGCATTCAATGCACCTTCGGATTGGAATAATGTGGGGAATACAACCAATGGTCCAATTCCAACCTCGTTATTAAATAAGGAGAACGGCACTGCTTCAGGTATTACAATGACTTCAGTTGGTACATGGGAGCGTTGGAAAGATTCTCAAGGAGTATATCCTGGAATATTTCCAGATAATGTTAACAGAACACTTTTCCAATATTATGGAACAACTGGAAGTACCGTTACACTTAGTGGATTAAATCCTCAAGGAGAATACAACCTTAAATTTCTTTCCAGTGCAGCGACTGGTTATGAGACATGGGCAAATCTAACCACTGTCTTTACTGTTTCGGGTCAAATCCAATCGATCAATGCAAGAGGTAATGCTAACACCTTGGTTACTTTTACAGGGCTTACTCCCAACGCACAAGGTCAGTTAGTTATTCTAATACAGGCGCAGGCAGGCACAAGTGGTCTTGCCATTTTGAATGCCATGGTTATTGAGTCTTATTATGAAGGAACCACACCTCCGTTGGCACCAACAAACTTGGAGGCTACTGTTACTCAGTCATCAAATATTCAGCTTACGTGGAGCGATAATGCCGCCAACGAACAATCCCAGAAAGTATTCAGAAGTACGGATGATGTTGTTTTTACTGAGATAGCATCCTTACCAATAAATACAACCAGCTATACAGATTTAACATTTACTTCGGGCACCACATACTATTACAAGGTTCAGGCATTTAATGGAAATGGGGCTTCAGAATTCTCCAACACAAGTTCAATTGTAGGCCCCAATCGGGCTCCTGTTATTTTGCCGGTGAATCCGATTAGCATCCCTGAAATGGCTATTCAATGGATTGAAGTTACTGGTACGGATGGTGATAGCGATGCACTTACTTTTGAACTTGAAAACGAACCAGGTTTTGTCTGGTCAGAATATGTAGATGATACAAAAGCCAATCTGGTTATTTCTCCTTCTGTTGGAGATCAGGGAACCTATCAGTTTTTGTTGCATTGCGATGATGCTTCTGGCGCGCGCACCACAGCAACCATCAACGTTACCGTTTATAGTGCGAGCGATATTGAGTATAAAATCAATTTTACGAGTACAGGGCCGGCTGCAGCACCTTGGAATAATATAACAAGTACGGCAGCCAATACAACTCTTTCGGGCCTCAAAAACAGCAACAATGTAACTACAGGTGTGGGAATAACCCTTGTTAATGCGTGGAATGGTCACAATCCAAATGGATATAATACCGGCAATAATTCAGGTATTTATCCGGATGCGGTTATGACAAGTTCTATGTTCTTGCAGGACGGAGTGGCCAGAACCATTCAGATTAATGGATTGAATGCAGCAAAAACGTACGACTTCACTTTCTTTGCCAGCCGCATGGGAGTTGCTGATGTTCGCAACACAATCTACTCCAGTGGTACAAAATCAGCCACATTGAATGCTTCGGGTAACACTTCTAATACAGCTAAGCTGACAGGTCTTAAGCCGAATGTCAGCGGTCAGATTACACTTAGTGTTGTTCAACAGGCGGGTTCTGCTTTTGCCTACCTGGCCTCTATGGTAATCAGGGAGTATGAAACCATTATTGTGCCTACCGTTCCGGAAACACCGACAGGTCTTATTTCTCAAGTGCTTACACGAACTTCTATCAAACTCAATTGGCAAGATGTTTCAACTGACGAGACTGGTTTTGAAATCTGGAGATCGGTTGGCAATAATACAAGCTACTCGTTGTTAACAACAGTAGCTGCAGGAACAACCACGTACACAAACACCGCACTAGCCACCTCCACTCAATACTATTATAAGGTGGCTGCAAGAAATGCAGTGGGGCTATCGCCTTTCTCGAATGAAACAAATGGCTCTACCTACGACTATTCCGTGTCAATTAATTTTAATGCAATCAATGGCAATGAACCTGGATGGAATAACATTACTGCATTCTACACAACAGGCAATACGCTAAGTAATCTCCTGGATGACGCCAGTACCAATACAGGTATATCAATGACCGTTGTTCAGGAATTTGCCGGAACGAATCCTTGGGGAACTAATACAGGAAATAATTCGGGTATTGTGCCCGATAGAGTTATGGTTGGTTCATGGTGGATAGACCAATTGGGGCAAGCAACGTTAAGATTCAATAACCTGAGCTTCTTGAAGCAATACAACTTTAGCTTCTTTGCTAACCGAGATGCAGGCGGTGACAGAACTACGGTTTACACCATCAATGGAACATCGGTTAACCTGAATGCAAGTTTGAATACGTCTAATATAGTACAGATCAAAAATATCTCACCCGAACTTGATGGTACTATTACAGTAACAATTACAACAACTCAAACAGCCCAGTTTGGATACTTAAACGGGTTAATTATTCAGGCAGTTCCGAATACGGGTGGAGGTGCACGTGTGGCTGGTAAAAAAGCTGATCACTCTCCTGTGATTTCTGAAAAAGGTTTAGAGGAAAGCGGTATTCAGGCTTTTCCTAATCCCTTCACCGATCGCATTACCATGCAGTTAGGCAGCGATGTTCAAAAGACATTCCGTGTAACTTTGCTAAACGCAGCCGGGGTTGAGGTATTTAGTGGGCAATATGATCGCACCCCTGATGCAGACGAACTTGAGCTTATGCTTAACGAAGATCTTTCCAGTGGATTATACATGCTGCGCGTGATCGAAAGCTCCGGGCAATCTCATATGCTAAGATTGATAAAGAAGTAACATAGGATCAAACACTTTAAGGAACCATAAACAGCGTTTATGGTTCTTTTTTTTATGAAAGATTCAGGTAGAATGTATGGTTTGGATGCACTGCGAGGAGTCGCCATGACACTTGGAATCTTTCTGCATGGTTCAATCGCGTATAAACAAGGATATCATTATGGCAATTGGATTTTTGATAAAGAATCGAGCGCATGGTTTTTTGATTGGCTTTATTGGTGGATCAACTCCTTTCGTATGCAGACGTTCTTTCTGCTGGCAGGTTTTTTTGCGCGGGTGCTGATCAATAAAACCGGATTAGTTGAGTTCTCCATGAATCGATTGAAGCGAATCGGATTGGTTCTATTGATTTCGTATTTCACCATATTGCCCCTTACTCTGGCTCCATACTTACTGGTTGTAGACTTTTCAGGTTCTGACGGCTGGCAACAGTTGCTCGATTTCCTGGGTAGATTTTACACGCTTCGGGCGCATTCCGGCTTTATGCATTTATGGTTTCTGCAGCATTTACTTGTCTATTATGGAATATTCATTTCAACCCTATACATTTTTAACAAGTTAAATACTAAGCTGATTGAAAGGCCCGCCAGAATAGGATTGAAATTAAATGCATTCAGTTTTTTGCTTATCAGTACAGGCTTGTTGGGGATTTTAAGTTTGTTTTTTAAAACTTCTCTTCCTTCCATCTGGACTGGGTTTATCATTCCAATACCTCAATTGGCCTATTATCTTTTCTTTTTTGTACTTGGCTGGCTGCTCGAGAATAGAAGAGAGTTATTTAGTTCTTTTACGGGTACATACAAATCGTTTGTTGTTGCGGGCACCTGTTTGAATTTTGTGGTATTGTTTTTTTTAAACTCCGAACTAAAAGTATTGCCCGTAGTTGGCCTGAAGTTTCTGTTTGCCCTTCAGACTATGTTGTTAATAGTCGGATTTATCGGTTTGTTCAATGCTAAATTTATGAGCCCCAAACCCTTTTGGAAGTATGTAGCAGACGCTGCCTATTGGGTTTATTTGATACACATGCCTATTGTTTTAACAACACAATTACTGTTACTAAACAGCCCGGTTCCTGGGCTCTTGCGGTTTCCAATTGTCATTTTAACAGCACTTGTTATTTCATTTGGTACGTATCACCTTTTTATCCGTTACACATGGGTTGGCACCTTATTAAACGGTGCCAGAGCTAAGAATTAATTTACTACTTCGGATTCTTTATTATCAGAGAGTTTAATCTTTACATAAGAGCGTTCAAGATTTTCAAGAATGGCTGGCACCAATACCAACAAAACAGGCACAAGATATAAGCGTGTTTGATATGCGATGGCAGAAGTGAAATGGATTGCAAACCAGATAGGAACAAGCGTAATAAAAAATAATTTAAGGTGTTTACTCATTGTTGGGTAAATCAGAATCGCCCATAGAGGCAAAAACCCCATGATTCCATACAGTTCCATATAGGTTTTGATACTGACAGAGCTAAATAAATTCAACTTTAGCATGGGTAGTCCTGCGCTAACGCGCCAGGTAGAAACCGGCTGAATTCCGTAATACGATCTGATGGCTATAAAAATTGCAAAGAATAACACGACTGCACTTGCAGTAATTCCAATGACCTTGAAATTTTGCACGAAAAGATTTTTGATTGAGGGCCAGAGAGACCAATCAAAATTTGAGAAGAAGTATAGTACGGGGATAAAGAGCGCTGTTTCGCGGTTCAAACTTCCGACTACAGTAAGGAGAATTATCCAAAGCGGACTCAGATTTTTCACTATAACAATTCCCGTAAGGATGTAAAGGGTAATGTCCATATAGGTATTGAACGTCAGATCACTATCCACCACGCCATTGCCCATAAAGAGAACGCACATCATTATTCCTAATGCTATCAACATTTTGTTGCGAGCGAATAGAGAAAAATAATAGAAGCAAAGCAGGATGAGTACTACGTTTTGAAGAAATCGGAACCCAAGAAAAACAAGAGTATATTTTATAAACTCTGGGTTCTTCAAGGATTCAATCAGATTTTGGGTAGCTGGGTTTTTATCGCTTTGGTCTCCTGGCAATCCTAAATCAATTCCTTTAATATCTACTAATTTATAAACAGTATGGTCGGCTGCCCAGTAAAGTCCTTCAACCATAAGGGGGCAAAGGATTCTATATTGCCACGGGTTAAAAAACATAGAATTGGCCTGCATGTGCATGAGGTGGCGCCTGTATTGGTCAACTCCGTAGGCCTTGTAAAAACTGGAATAAATAGGGTATGCGGCCATCCAGCTTATCACCCCGATAATAAGAACATTTCTTAGCCAGCGCCCTTTGGGTGCTTGGAGATATTCAGGCCAGATTCCGGATTTCATTTGTGCCAATAAGGGTTAGAAGAATTTGGGTAAAAATAGAATTTTTGAGACCCAGATATCGTTTTTACTAGTCATTCTTTTAATGCAAACCGTTGAAATTGATTAGTCAAAAGATAGGCATAATAGCTCAGCCAGACGGTTACGTACCTGGAGCATTATCTATTAATCAGAGGTAAAATCACTTCTGGATAAAACCCTGATTTTACCTCGTAAAATTGATTAACTTTATAGTCTTGGTTGCTTTAAAAATGAGGTCATTATTTCTGTTTTTGGTTGTTCTTTTTCCTTTCATCGGACAAGCACAGGTTATTTCGATTGCCAGTGGGGATTGGGAAAATCCTTTAACATGGGATTGCAATTGTATACCTGCTTCAGGATTAGGGCAAATCACAATAGACTCCGATCATACCGTAGCTATTACAACCACAGTTACTCACGATGACATCGTAATCCAACCGGACGGTATCCTAACCATTGCTAATGGTGGCAGATTAATTTTAGAAGCCTCTTTAGTGCAATTAGAGGCTGATCCGCCTACTAACCCTAATGATGCTGAATTTACGATTGAATCTGGAGGTATCCTTGAAAATCTGGGCGTAGTGGAGTCACTTCCTGGATCAATGATTTTTGAGAATGGGGCGGAGTATCAGCATAATCAGCAAAATGGCGCAATTCCATTGGCCACATGGCAAACTGGATCTACCTGTAGAATTACAGGATGGGCAGGAACAAATGCCAATAGCACCTTTCGCGCAACATTAGCTCAAAGTTTCCATCATTTTATCTGGGATAACCCAGGACAAACCGTTGGCAACGTAACATTTTCAGGTTTTCTCTCAACAGTTAATGGCAATTTGATTATATACAATACCAACGGAAACAGAATGGTCTCGTTAGGTGGAAACAATACAACCTTAAATGTTGGTGGCGATTTTATTGTGAACGGTCTGGGCAGAGTATCTGTAGCAGTTTCGGGCGGGTTAACTTTTACAATGAATGTGCTCGGGGATTGTTTACTTTCCTCAACAACAGGCGTGAGTAACTATCAGATTGGTGGATCTGGAGCCTTAGGAATTACAAATCTTAACGTAACCGGTGATTTAATTTTAGATAGTGGTGAAATCAATCTTGCCCCGGCTGCGGGTGCAGGTAATGTTAATGTTACTGGAAACATTGAGCTGAACGGTGGAAGTATTATAAAACCAGGTGCTGGAACAGGAAATGTTTCTTTTGCCGGGGCTGGCAATCATGATCTCGAGATAGGATCAGGCACTTTTACAGCTGGCAATTTGACTGTAGCTGGTGGCACACTAAGTATTACAGGAAACCCACTGGCGATGGGTGGTAATGTTACGGTTCAAAATGGGGCAATTCTTAATTTGCCTTCTACATTAGCAACCACAGGTAGCCTGCAGTTTGTTTCAGGTAGTACGATAAACTCAAACAATGGAACGATTACATTAAATGGTTCGACCCTTGCGCAAACTATAAATGCGAACGGGGCAACCTTACATAACATTACAATTGATAAGAGTATTGATGCAGCTAGTGTTACATTAACCAGTTCACTTTTGGTTACGGGACAACTAAATATAATCTCAGCAAATGCAGGCACGGTACTAAACTCCGCAGGTAACTTAACACTGCTATCTACTTCTGATGGAGCTACTGGTAATGCACAGATTGGTCCGCTACTTAATACCGCCAGCGTCAACGGAAGTGTAACTGTGCAACGTTTTATGAGTAGTGAGGATCGCATTTACCGTTACATAAGCTCCCCAGTTACCAATGCACCTGTTTCACAACTACAGGACGACTTTCCTATCACAGGTTCATTTACGGGTAATAACAACGGTGGCTGCACAGGCTGTTCATCCAGCGCATCAATGTTTTTTTATAATGCAGCACTCGGGTTAGGTCAGTATGCACAATTTCCGGTTTCCGCAAATACCGAGCAATTAGCACCGGGCAGGGGATATGCAGCCTTTATCCGTCAAGATGTTGTGCCTCTGCCTGGCGTAGGTCCGGTAACTTTTGATTTAACTGGCCCGATTAATCAGGGCGATGTCTCGTTACCGGTTTTTCATAATGCTCTTTCGGCTGAAAGCTGGAACCTGGTCGGCAATCCATACCCTTCGTCAATTGATTGGGATGATGCCAGTTGGACTAAGACTAATATTGCAGTACCCATTGCGGTTCGAGATGCCGGGGCTGGAATGTTTCAATATTGGGATGGAGCAAACGGAGGGATTACCGATGGAGTAATCGCGTCTGAACAAGGGTTTTGGGTACGAACTACCAGCGCCTCACCGCAATTAACGGTTCGTGAAAATGCTAAATCAACTACCAATGGTGCTTTTTTTAGAACTGCTGGGGAAGAGGTAATTACAGTTAATCTTACAAAAGGTAGCTTGTATGATAAAACCTATTTTCAACTCGTTGATGGTGCCGCCATGGGGCTTGATGATTTTGATGCCCCTAAAATGGTTAATGATAATTTTGATTTGTCAACACGTTTTGGAACAGCGCAGCTTTTTGCCATAAACTCAGTTAACGAAGTGGCATGTGGCACAGAGCTTTTTCTAGATGTACGATTCACCAAAACAGCCACAAATACTTTTGTTATCAACCCTGTAGGCGCTTATGAACTTTCCTTTGATATAGCTGGGTCTGAGTTTGATAAGTACATTATATCGCTGGTGGATAAGTTCACTGACACTCGTTTAGATGTCACTTCTGGCTTCTCCTATTCACTTAACGTCACAGATGATCCGGCCTCGCTGGCCTCTGATCGGTTGAAATTGTTATTCGAGGGCAAACTTCCAAGTTTAAGCCTTGCTGTTGAAGGTCCTGCTGTACTGTGCGGAGATAATGTAACCTCGGTGATAGTGAAGAACAGTGATCAGAAGTTTGAATATTTCCTTGTTAACGGAGATCAGACTGTATCGCCAGAGCAAACTGGTACGGGAGGAGATCTTACATTTAATATAGTGGGCTCACAACTTCATTCGGGTAGCAATCTGGTAAAAGTTGGTGTGAAAGGAGTTTGTGGTATAGAATTTCTTACGCAAGCCTGGCCTGTGAACAGATATGCAGATGCAATGATTACGGTAGAAGCGGGCGATGTACTTGTTTCAAATTATGCAACGGGAAATCAATGGTATTTTAATGAAGAATTGATTTCGGGGGCAAACTCGCAAACTCTTAGAGTCATTGAATCGGGTAAATATACAGTCGAGGTGATGGCAGGTGAATGTACGAGCCGGGCGGATCTCGATTATGCTGTTACCGGGCTTGAATCTAAAAGAATAGATGTCTCGGTTTACCCTAATCCATTCAACGATAAAGTTTATCTTACTTCGAAGGATCTCTTTAACCCTGCTACAAAAATTTCAATTCTGAATAATCTCGGGCAACAAGTTTATGATCAGACAGAATTATCCAGGGAAGGAGAGGGAACTGGTTCTTTCAGTTTAGGAAAGGTGCCGGATGGCATTTATTTCATCAGAATAAATTTACCTACCGGGGTGGATGTTCGCAAAATTTTGAAATACACACCTTAAGAAAAATCTCCGCTAAGGATTGGTTTTTTTCTAAAGAGGTAAGGGCATCTTTGCTCCTTTACAACCCACCAAATACTTATAATGCGGCTACACCACCACTAATCAACTACATCCTCAGGTATGAAGTGCGGAGAGTGAGCGTATGAATAATTGTTAAGGGTTTGTAAGGGTTATACTAAGTACCAAGTAAAGAAAACATTGAATTACTGCCACAGGCATTAAATGTTGTAGAGGTTAATGGCACAAATTTGAATAGCTTCAGTAACCCCTTATTAGTATATATTCTTGATAACCGTTTAGAGATACTCAAAAGAAACCCATGGAGTTCTGTAATTTAGACAGTTTTATAACCTCTTTTTGACCAATAAGTCTTCTTTAAGTAATTACTTATCTACTTTCTTAAACCATGCATCCTTAAATGCTTCAAGGTTTCGAATTTCGAGAACTTTCTCAAGTGTAACCTTATCCGTTTTATAGTTTGGAACATGCACGTAATAATAGCTATCACCTGGTTTGTGTAGAATCTCGCCTGCAATTCCATTTTTAAGCAATTCTTTTATCAGTTTATCTGCATTAGCCTTCCTATTAAAGGTACCTGCTATTAAAAGATATTCATTAGTAGTTTCAACAACAACTTCCTCTTGTACAGGTGAAGGCTTTATTTCTTCAATTGGTTTTTCCTCCGCTTTCACAACAACCGATTCTGCGGGAGCTAACTGAGGATTTTCCTTTATAGGCTCCTCTGTTTTTTCCGTTTTTTGCTGAGAAGGTTCCTCGATAACCAGGGGTTGATTTTGAACTGTTACAACTTCTTCCTTGGGCTCTTTGGGTGTTTTTTCTCGTTTAACCAATCGATCGACCACTTTTCCAAATCGCCACTTCAGCTGAATTTCATTGGTGCCTCCTGTGGAAACCTCAGCTTTAGTGGACGGGAAATCATATGCGAATCCTACTTGTAAATCTTTGATAGCTACCCGCACGATGGCAGTGGGGCCATAACTTTCACGATAACCACCACCAACACTAACCAAATCCTTGTATGTAAATACAGCGGATGTTTCATAAAAGTTTAAATTATCAGCAGTAAAGCGGTAAGCAAAATTAGGTTGTAGTGTGAAGGTTTCGGATAGACTAAATTTGTAGGCTCCAAAAATCACTTTGTTTTTTAATTCGCTGAATTCAGGGCTTTGAAGTTGATCTTCAGAAAAGGTCTTATTATCAACTAGCCTAACGAGGGAAAACCCGATGAGTAGATTTCGGAAGCTATAATTAACACCGAATTGTCCATCAAAAGAGAAGTTATTTGCAGATGAATTTAATAAAACGGGATCGTTGATATCAATGCTGGGTACATCTTCTAACTTTATTCTATTTGAATTAAAACCACCAGAAAGCCCAAAACTTAAGATATGCTCGTTTGTAAGTGGCACTCTATATCCAAAGGTTGCCATTACGGAAGTATTGGACAATAAAATAGTTTTGTCATCAAAAATGTTAATGCCAAAAGCCATACGATTATTAATGGCATGTTGAAAATCAAATTGAATTGTCTTCGGGCCATCGTTAATACCCGTCCATTGCTGGCGATAGAGCAGGTTGATTTCCGATTTTCGGGTGGTTGCCAGCACCGATGGATTGATCAGATATGGATCAAAGATGTACTGTGTATAAATTGGCAACTGTTGGCTACGACAGTCAAATGAGAATAAAATAGAAAGCCAGAAGAACGCGGGTAACAGTTTATGCATACTTTATCTAATTATTCTTACAGCACCTTTTATTTTTCGGCCATCATCACAATTCATCACATAATAATAATCACCATCACTCAGTGGTTTTCCATTTAATGAACCATCCCAATTATTTTGATAGGGCTGTGCTTTATAGACAGTTTGGCCCGAGCGACTAAAAACAACAAGGCTACAGGTCTGATAAGAATCAATATTCCGGATCACCCAGGTTTCCCCAAATCCATCGCCATTGGGTGAAAAGAAGTTAGGAACTTCGTTTGCTTTTTCAAGAACAGAAATATTCACATCATCAAAAGCAGAAAGAGCTGTGTCTGTTACTGTTAATCGGAATGTGTACTCTCCTTCAATGAGATCGTTAACTTGTAAAAATTGCTCAGAACTTGTTGTAAAGGTTACAGGGGATCCTCCAATTTGCTCCCATAAATAGCTTGTGATGTATCCTCTGGGGTCTATTCCATTTCCTTCTATAGTTACAGAATTTTCCGGTAAGATCACTACAATATCATCTCCCGCATACGCAACGGGGGGTTCGTTGGTAGTATTCTGTGGGTTTGATACAAAAACCAAGGCATCACCAAACCCGACTGCCCCTAGATTATCGGTAGCCGATAATCTAAAGATATAAAGACCTTCGATCAAATTGGTAGCAGTTAATGTTAGCGTTGTTGCATTCTGAAGAGTTGGGGTATTAGGACCCGACACCAGTGACCAACCAACGCCAGTGACTGATCCATCAGTATCATTGGTAATTCCGGTTAATGAAACCTGTGCGGTGGGTAATATCAAAGAATAATTTTGACCGGCATTAACTACCGGGGCTTGATTGGGAGGAACAGGATTTACTTTTATTTCTACATTATCCGAAGTTTCCTTACCAGCAATATCAATGGCGGTCAATTTAAATACATATGAGCCAACCGCCATGTTACTTACCTGAAGAGTGAGTGTGCTGGCACCAGCAAGGGTGGCCGCAGGGCCTACTGTTTTTGTCCAGATCGTACTTACAATCGCTCCGTTAGGTGAAGAAGCTGTTCCGGTAAGACTTACCTGATTTGTAGGAAGTGAAATTTCCTGATTAGCACCAGCATCAACTACGGGGGGAGCAAACGTGTCTGGTAGTACGGATACTTTTACCAGATCAAATACGGAGGCTGCGTTGTTGTCGGTTACGGTGAGTTGAAATACATATTCGCCTAAAACTAAATTTGTTGCCTGAAGATCTACCTGTGTTGGGTTTGTGAGGGTTACGGTAGGGCCGCTTAGTTTAAGCCATTGGGTAGAGGTTATAGTACCGTCATCACTTACGGTGGCATCAATGGTTACCGAATTTTGAGGTAAGAATATTTTTATATCAGCACCTGCATTTACAATAGGCGGAAGGTTAGCGGTAGAAGAAACAACGCGCACACCCACGTCATTAAAATCAGTAGCTCCCTGATTGTCAGTTACAGTTAATCTAAAAGTATACTCACCCAACGATAAACCAGAAATAGTGGTTGCTGGTGTTGCTCCCGATGAAATTACAGCGGCAGACCCAGAAACCTGTGACCATGCATAAATGGTTATCTGTCCATCTTCATCAAAACCAGCCCCACTAAGAGCCACAGAAGTGGTTGGAAGTTGAACAATCTTATCAACTCCTGCCGAGGCCACAGGAAAAACATTGGTGCCAAGCGCGCTGATGGTCACCACCGCTATATCCTCGTCAGTAGCTCCGTCATTATCTGTTACCGTGAGGCGAAAAGTATATTGTCCGGCTTGTAGGTTACTGACAGTTAGGGTTGGCTTATCAGTATTGGTTAATGACGCGCTGCCACCGCTTGCCTTTACCCAATTGTAACTCACAATAGTACCATCAGGATCAAACCCTGATCCATATAGATTTACGGTGTTCGTAGGCAAGGAGAATGAAACGTTACCTCCTGCAATAGCAAGAGGTATTTCATTGGGGTCAGGGACGGGTATTGAAACATTAACTGTAACCGTCACCAAATCGCTTCCTGTTGCCCCATTATTATCAGTTACTGTTAAACTGAAAATATGAGTTCCTTGTGCCATGTTACTCACATTCAAGTTGGCGGTATTGGTATTAGTCAATGAGGAAGTGGGTCCACTAACTTTTAGCCAGGCATAGCCAACAATGGAGCCATCGGGATCATTTCCAATTCCATTTAAAACAATACTATTTGTAGGAAGTGTGAGCGTTTGATCTTGTCCGGCATTGGCTACGGGGCTTTGGTTGCCTTGAAGTACGTTAACAATCACTTCAGAAAAGGCCGTACCAGCACTATTATCTGTAACTGTTATTCTGAATGTGTAGATACCTGCCACCAGACCGGATGCGGTAACAGTTAATGTATTGGCATTGGTTAATGTTGCCGCACCACCTGACTTTTTTTCCCAAAGTATTGTTGAAATAGAACCATCTGGATCAGAAGCAGTGGCCGTAATAATGACTTGATTGGTTGGTAAAAAAATGGTTTTAGCCGTTCCGGCACTTACAATGGGTACCTGATTGGTGGCTGCTGCGTTTACTGTAACCGTTGCCTGAGCGGATGCAGTTGCTAAACTATTATCGGTTACTGTAAGTTGAAAAACATACACACCTTGAACCAAGCCTGAAAGACTTAGGTTTGGGGTGCCTGCGTTGGTTAAGGTTGCTGCGGGGCCACTTACTTTGGTCCATAAATAAATGGTTATAGACCCGTCAGCATCGGTTCCAATTCCGTTGAGGATGGTGGTATTGGTTGGTAAGGTAAGTGTTTTGTTTCCACCAGCATTGGCAACAGGATTTTGATTGACAGCTAGCGGTAGTACATTGACCGTAACTTCATCAAAAGCAACCCCACTTGCATCGGTTACACGCAGTTCAAACACATAGGTTCCTGCAACCATACCGGCAACACTTAAATTGGCCGTAGTCTCATTCGTCAAGGTAGCCGCACCACCACTTTTTTTAGTCCATAAATAACCGGTAATCCCAGTTGAACTCGTGCCGGATCCATTTAGAATAATATTATTTGTCGGAAGGGTAATGCTTCTGTCCGAACCCGCATTAGAGGTAGGCCCACCAACTTGTAATTCAAAGGCACCAATATCATAAGCCGCGCCACTGGGTCGTGGGTTATCGTCATAGTCTACAATTACACCATTACCACTTACATTTTTTCCGGCATTGAGAGCAGGAGAGGTGGATAATAGGTGATAATCTTTTGTTGATGGATTTACAAATTTTACCGTATTAATGTCTAATGTTTTTATGTTATCTGTATCCGTCCATTTTACGTTTGCATTATTTAAATAGATATAAGGAAGCTTCTGGTTAACAACTATGTTATTGTGAAAATAACTCATGTTTGGATTTTCACTTAAATTGTAAACTGCGTAGTTGGAGCTATTAATGATAGTATTATTTATAATAGTGAAACCTGTGGACGCCCTGTTAGGCGCATCGTCTCTGAGAAAAAAGCCATCTGACAGACTATTTAAAATGACGTTGTTGTAATAAGTGCCACCACCACCACTGTCAAAAATACCGTAGCCACGAGCCTGATCAATATAGTTATTATAAACAACGGCTTGAGTTGTACCATCGCCCATTTGAATTCCATTCTGGTGAGCAGGATTGTTACTTACTCCAGTGCCAATTACTGTGTTGTCATAGACACGAACATTTGTGGCGGAGCCAACCTGAATGCCATCATTACCAATATTATTTAAAATACAATTATAAACCCGAACATTATCCACGGCATGCTCATAGGCAGTTACAGTTACTGAATTGCAAGTAATAGGAGTGCCATTATCAAAATGTGAGTTACCTATATAATATCCTTCACAACCCGTGTTTTCTATCTTGTTGTCATGAAAAGAAAGATTTCTTAATGTGAAGTTTGGAAATTGGGTAGCCAGATCACACTTAGGGTCGGTTTTGGCTGCAATTCCTTGGCACCCCACATTGGTAACATAAATATGGTCAATCTCAAAGTCAGTGCTGAAATCTTTATTCTGTACTCCCATAACAGCACCGCTTACTTTTATGCCGTAGAAGAGATTGGGATTGGATGAACCGGTAAAGCGATAGTGCCTACTCTTTTCAAAAGTTACACAATTACCCCAGTTGGAAGGAGCATTAAAAAAAACCTCACCCCCGGTACAGATGTTCGTAATAATCACAGGGCTTGCTGCGGTGCCAACAATGTTAGTAAACAAAATGCCACTTCGTGTTCCACTAGCCACACAAATTTTATCCCCCGGCAGAACACCTTTTGCAATGCCATCAAAACTAAATTCATTAGTTATGGTGAATTTACAACCGCACTGACCGGAAGTTATGTTAGAATAAATGAGTAAGACAAATAAGCTACTAAGAATTTTGATTGTTGAAATTCTCATAAAATGAAGCGTTAAATATTCAAGAATTTAATTTACAAAAATGCTATTAAAATATGCTGCTTAATCTGCCCTTTAGCCGAAATTTCTTTCTTTACTAGGTATTCTTAGTTATAAAATTTATGCTCCACTGACACCGTATAGGTAGATTCGTTCCTCAAGGCACTATGGAGGGTAAATTCTCCCAAATATGGAAAAGGTAACACCCATAACTTCCCGCTAAGGCTCCTTTTTAGATTACACACCCTTAACTCAGCCATCTTGCTTTCCACATTTGAAAAATCAAAAGATGCCATAACTTTTGTACGTTAACAGAGTATCCATTCAGGTACCTGTCGCGCATCTTTATTACCTCCTGAGTATTGAAAATATTATCCTGATCAAGCTTCTTTTCATCCAGATACAGCATAATAATATCTCTCAATTCATTGCGGAACCACCCCATAATAGGAACAATAAAACCCATTTTTGGCCTTTCCATTTCAGAGGCTGGAATATATTTATGTACAATATCTTTTAAAATGATCTTGGTTTTTCCTGTATTGAATTTATAATGGGATGGTAATTGTGCTGCAAACTCAACAATACGATGATCCAGCAGCGGCTCCCTGCCTTCCAGCGATACAGACATAGTTGCACGATCCACTTTTGTAAGATTGTTGTCAACCAGGAATGTTTTAAAATCGATTGCCAGCATTCGATTTAAGTCATCATTGTTTGAGTTAATGCTGGAGCCTAAATCGAAGGCAGTGGTAGTCTCGTCAAAGGGATGTTTTAGGAGTTTAGACAGTTCTGTTTGCGTATGAAATTGAGAAATAACTTTCATAGCAATGGTTGGACTGTGGTGTTTCCAGATTTCTTGCATTTTCCTGAAACGAGTACTGAAATTAAATGTCTTACCGGTACCAGGAATCTTATCGGGATTGATCAAACTCATTCCAGAACTAAGAAGGGATTGAGTCCAGGTTGGCAACTTTGAAGTATAGTTTAGAGACATTCCAAATTTAGGATAGCCTGCAAAGATTTCGTCACCGCCATCACCTGACAGCGCTACTTTTACATGTTTAATGGCTAATTGACTTACGAGCGTAGTTGGGATAATTGAATTGTCGCCAAACGGTTCATCATAGATATCCGGTAAAGTGGGTATTATATCAAAGGCCTCTTTATGGGTGCAATAGTATTCGGTATGATCCGTTCCAAGATGAGCTGCAATTTTTTTGGCAAAGGGAGCTTCGTTGTATTTCTGTTCTTCAAAACCGATGGTGAAGGTTTTAAGTTTTTGACTTCGACCCGATTGAAGCAGCGCAGCGATTGCAGAACTATCGTACCCACCACTCAGGAAAACGCCTACAGGTACATCGGCCACCATCCGATATTCGCAGGCTGATTTTAGGATTTTCTCAAGCTCGTCTTTAGCCTCATTGTAACTAATGGAGAGCTTTGGTTTGTTATAATGATCGATAACATCCCAATAAATATGATCTTTAAGTTCCTTGGTTGAAAGGTCAATTTCCAAAAGGCAACCAGGGTTAAGCTTAAAAGTATTTTTGAAAATAGTGTGCGGTGCAGGGATGTAGCTATACTGCAAATACAGCGCGAGACTATTGTAGTCAAGTTCTTTTAAGAAGGCTGAGTTTTGGTGAAAGGATTTTAGCTCAGATCCGAAAAGAAGGGTTACTCCATTCCAATAGTAATAAAGCGGCT
Organism: Cyclobacteriaceae bacterium; assembly: GCA_965278925.1. Classification (GTDB taxonomy): domain Bacteria; phylum Bacteroidota; class Bacteroidia; order Cytophagales; family Cyclobacteriaceae; genus ELB16-189. Next base: position 174,352 of record OZ257123.1, read on the forward strand.
TCACACCTGCTCGGTCTCTGACTAAAAATAACTTTTGTTTTTTGCTATCAAATAATACAAAGGCAAACATACCAATAAACTTATCTACACAACGTATTCCCCAGGCATCATACGCTTTGATAATCACCTCAGTATCTGAATTAGATTTAAACGAATATCCTTCAGAAATAAGTTTCTCCCTTATTTCTTTGAAATTGTAAACCTCACCATTGTATATCAATGTGAGGTTATTGAACTCATAAGGTTGGTGCCCGAGTGGAGAAAGATCAAGAATTGATAAGCGTTTGTGTCCAAGCCCAATACTGACTGAGTCATTTTCATTAAAAAAGGTACCTTCATCATCTGGACCCCGATGAGAAATAACCTTTAGCATTGATCTTAGAGCACCAAGGTCACTTTTCTTAGAGAAGTCACAAAATCCAACAATTCCACACATACACGGGTTTTAAAAATTTTATCCAACTATAAAAATACTCACTTTTAATTTAAGAGAGATAACTTTAAGCAGGCTGAAAGTAATTTACTTGCTTTAATTTAGCATTTATGAAAAGGCTATCTAATTGGAATAATTATCCCGTAGTTGATGCTGATATTTCTTCGCCAGTTTTTTCAAATGAGATAGGAGACATACTAAATTCCTCAGCGCCAACGATTGCGAGAGGAAATGGTAGGTGTTACGGAGATGCTTCATTAGGCTCGAATGTTGTAAGTACACTCGCTCTAAATTATGCTCTGGATTTCGACACTGCCAACGGAATATTTAAGTGCCAGAGTGGCATGCTGTTGTCCGATATTTTGGAGATAATTGTTCCGAAAGGGTGGTACTTACCAGTTACTCCTGGCACTAAATTCATTACTGTCGGAGGTGCATTTGCGTCTGATATACATGGAAAAAATCATCATAAAGAGGGCTCCTTTTCTGACTATGTTTTAAAGATTAAAATAATTAAACCCGATGGCCAGCCAGAAGAGTGCTCTCCGGAATCTAATCCTACTTTATTTTGGTTCACTGCGGGCGGTATGGGTCTGACGGGAATTATTCAGGAAATTACCTTCAAACTTAAAAAAATAGAGAGCCCGTTTATTAAACAACGACAAATAAGGGCTGGTTCTCTTGATGAAATAATTGAGATGTTTGATGAATACAAAAACTACACATACTCAGTTGCCTGGATTGATTGTTTGAAGCGAGGTAGCTCTTTTGGCAGGAGTATACTAATGGTTGGCGAACATGCTACTAGAGTGGAGGCCGAAGGTAAGCGATTCAAGTTGGGTAACAATATCTCAGTTCCTTTCTATTTACCTTCCTTCACATTAAATGCACTATCGATAAAGACCTTTAATGCGTTTTTTTACGCAAAAAATTATAGAAAGGTCATGGATTCGACTATCTCTTTTGATAAGTTTTTTTATCCCCTGGATTCTATTTTAGCATGGAATAGAATTTATGGAAAAAGAGGATTTATACAGTACCAATTTGTGGTACCCAAGGAGATAGGAAAGAAAGCTATCTCAGAAATTCTTAAAAGAATAACAGAGCGCGGGTGGGGATCATTTTTAGCTGTATTAAAAGCTTTTGGTCCGGGATCTGTTCCATTAACATTTCAAATGGAGGGATATACGCTTGCGTTGGATATACCTTTAAATAGAAACTTGTTTAAGTTTTTGGACGAATTGGATTTGATAGTAAAAGACTATGGGGGAAGAATTTATTTATCTAAAGATGCACGAATGAAACCGGAAATTTTTTTCAGTACATACCCACAGAGCTATGACTTTTCGCAATTTGTAGCATCCATTGATCCAAAGAATGTTATACAATCAGGTTTATCTAAACGATTAAAGATTAAGTAAATAAATGGGAACAGTTTTGATTTTAGGGGCCACATCGAGCGTTGCTTTGGAACTTGCAAAAATCTATGCGTTTGAAGGCCATTCATTAGTGCTGGCTGCTCGTAATGTTAATCGTTTACGTGTACTCAAGAACGATTTGTCAATCAAATTTGAGAGCGCAGTTGAGCTAGTTGAATTTGATGCTGAAGCTATAGGCCAGCACATGTCATTCTATGAATCCTTAAATCCCAAACCTGACGTAGTTGTTTGTCTATTCGGAATATTGGGAGATCAGCATGAAGCTGAAGAAGATTGGAATAAAGCCTTGCAAATTTTGATGGTAAATTATGTGGGCACAGTATCTATTCTTAACATCATCGCAAATGATTTTAAGAGTAAACGAAAAGGTACAATTGTTGGTGTAAGCTCTGTGGCTGGCGAACGAGGGAGACAAAGTAATTTTTTATATGGAAGCGCAAAAGCGGGATTCACAACATATTTGTCAGGACTTCGAAATCAGCTTTTTCGCTATAACGTAAATGTTATTACGGTTATACCTGGATTTATCAGATCTAAAATGACCGCGAAGATTTCGACACCCGCAATTTTAACAGCAACCCCCAGACAGGTTGCGATGGCTATCTATAAGGGAGTTATTAGGAAGAAAAATTTAATTTATACACTTTGGATTTGGCGTTGGATCATGCTGGTAATAAAATTAATCCCTGAGTCTCTTTTCAAAAGACTGAAACTATAATTGCTTAATCACCTTGGCGGGCACACCTGCTGCAACACAATTTGGGGGTATATCTTTTGTAACTACTGATCCGGCAGCAATGACTGATCCCTTTCCTATTCGCACTCCTTTTAGAATTGTAGAACGAGTAGCAATCCAAACATTGTCTTCAATAATCACGGGCATCACTGCTCCTTTCGAAAAATGATCTTTGATGTCATGAAAATCACTGTCCAATATTACAGTGTAAGGAGCTATTCGTACGTTATCACCTATCTGCACAAGCTCGCAAGCATCAATATGAACCCCATTTAACCGTGAGTTTTTACCAATAATTAACTTTCCGCCTTTTCCGGTATACAGTTTGGTCCTTTCAATCTTAGACCAGATTCTAACTTCATCGTCAAAAGTCATTTCTCCAAGATTTACAATAATTGGCTTCCCTCGTACAGATACGAGTTTACCGACAGATGTACATTTTCTTAAGTGAATCTTTGCAACAAACACACGCAATATTCCCTCTAAAAATATTTTAAACAACTCACTCGTGGTTGTATCAGGATTTTTATCCTTTAGATGTTTAATTCTAGCCCTCAGGATGGTGAGTAGCGCCATGCCATTAATTAATTTTATAATTCACAAGATTCCAAAAAACCCCTTTATAAAAAGGTTTGATCAATCTCATTTTACCCTTCAATAGAAATTGGATGGTATTTTTTGGAATCGAAATTAATGAAAAGAATAATAGTCCAATACTTAGCTGGATAGGCGTAGAGTTTCTGCGCATAAAGAGTAATCTATTCCTTGTTAAATAGTATATTTTTAAAGGACTTTCCGTACCTGTGCTAACTGACTCCTTGTGAATTATCTTACTTTTTCCTATATAATAGATTGAATAACCCATACGTTTTACGATCTCACACCAGTCAAGTTCTTCGTAGTATAAAAAATACAACTCAGGCATAAGGCCAATTTTATCAACTACTTTCCTTGGGATAATAAGTGCTCCACCGTGAACAAGTTCTGTCTTATAGTTAACATCATATTGGCCCGTATCTTTCTCCATAAGACCGAAGCACTTCCCACGGCCTGTTAATGTACTTATTTTTGTTCCGCCTGCAAATTGAATTGTTATTTCATCGGGATAAAGAACTTTTGGTGATGCCATGCCTGCATCTGGGTGTTGTTGCATAAAGTCAACAATGGGCTCCAAAAACCCTGGAAAAAGTATTGTATCGTTATTGATAAGAAAGTAATATTCTCCCTTAGCGATTTTTATTCCTACATTATTTCCGCCAGCGAACCCAAGATTAGTATCGCTTTGAATGAATTTAACTTTGGGAAATCTTTTTTTTATTTCCTCAGTTGGTTTTCCTGCGGGTGAATTATTATCAATAACTATTATTTCGACATTCGGATAGGTGATTTTTTGAGCCGACTCAAGAAATTCAACTGTATCTTTTATTTGTATATAATTTATTGTAATTATCGAAACAAGGGGATACTCAGCCATCGTAGTTACAGTTTCGTGGAATTAGGAATCCCATGAGGTGTATGAATAAATTTCTTATTTGCTCCCTTCAATTTGAATAGCAGCAATAACATATTTATAAAAATAACAGGTAATTGCAGGATTGCATAGGCCAGTTTTTTGGTATAGAATTCTCGTGGTATAGAAATGAGTATTGCTAGTGTGTTGGTAATAAATAATACTACCCATATCGTGTATCCAAAATGTAAATTACCTTTAATAAAATAGATTCCGATTGTTAGTACGGTAAGTAATCCAATATTAATGAGTCGTGGCAACTGAATGTTTCTGAGAACAGCACTATTAAAGAACGTAAAATTACCTTTTGCGAAGGCGATCATACCCTCCGTAAAGTATTTTCGCAAATAAAAATATTGGCTTGATATCCAACGTTTACGCTGATTTTGAAATGTTTTTGATTGCGACACCTTCTCATCATAAACGATCGCTTCTTTATGATATTGAACTTTGAATCCGTCTTTCAGAAATAAGACCTCAAGTTCGCGATCAAATCCTCCTATGGAGCTCATGGAGATTAGTTTTTCTTTCAAAAGAGTATAATCGAATGCAACACCGGACCCGCTAATAGATGAAGATAATCCAAACGCTGTAGTGCCCTGACGGTAAATGTGATTATTGATGGCTTCACTCACGCCATCCAGAATCGCCAATGAAGTATTCTGATTTTTGGGTTTTCGCTGGCCTTGTATCACCTTCATGGTGGGCGAAATACTGGAATTAATTCGCGTTAAAAAATCAAACTCCATCACGTTGTCAGCGTCAAGAATGATTGCGTAATCAAATTCATTTGGGAGTTGGCTTAATGCTGCATTCAGAGATTTTACTTTCGTGCTACTTTCAAAGTGAACCTCCACAACATAAATCGGTAGCAGCCGAAGGGTTTCAATTGTTTTTTTCTGAAGGGAGTCAGCGATAACAACAATTTTATAGTGTGTGTTAGGGTAAGACTGTTCCAAAGCCAGTCTGGCTACCTCTAGAATTACTGCATCTTCTTTATAGCATGGTATTAGAACACAAAATCGATGAAGAGGTGCTTGGGTATTCGAGGAAGGAGTTTTGTAAAATAAACCCGCAACCCCAAATAAGGTTGTATAAGAAACAACATAGGTGAAATAGCCGAGAACGAGAACCTCAATAACCCACATTAAAAAAGAATTACAATAAGCAGGGTAAAGATTACACTTTCTCCTTTTGAAATAAAGCCGGGAACGTTGAAAAAATAATCTTCATATCCAGCATAAAGGAATTTTTCATGGCATACTGCACATCTAAGTGAATACGCTCGTCTAGTGACATTTCTTTTTGTCCACGTTTTGTCACTTGCCAAAGCCCTGTAATTCCGGCAGGTGCAAGAAAACGCCATGCTATCTGATCTTTTGTTAGGCGTTCAGCTTCATAAAGAGGCAAAGGACGATTTCCTACTAAAGACATATCTCCTTTAAGAACATTTATAAGCTGAGGTAGCTCGTCAAGACTCGTATTTCTTAAAAACTGGCCAAATTGTGTTACCCGAGGGTCATCTTTGATTTTAAAGAATACAGTATCCTCACCAGCTTCAGAATATTGATTTAAATGAGAAAGTTCTTTGAGTTCGCGGTCAGCACCGGCTCTCATAGATCTGAATTTATAGAAGCTAAAAATCTTATATCCAGACCCGGCTCTTTTAGAGATATAAAAAATTGGGCCTTTTGATTCTAATTTAATGATGATAGCAATTAAAAGGAGAATGGGAGATAAAATCATCAAAGCAAGGGAGGAAAGAATTATATCTGATGCTCTCTTTAATCTCCAAATCTTAACCGATTGCATCGGGGTTATTTTTGTGATCTTATAGGGCTTGTCCTTCTTTTTATTCTTGAAAGCTTTAATTCTTTTTATTATTTGAAGTCTTCGCAAAAACGAATCGGTGAGGGCTCCAAAAAGATAATCATCAACTTTTAATTTTAATGCTCTTTCTTTTGCTACCTGTTCGAATTTAGAAGTGTATAGGATGAAGGGAATTTCGTGCTTTTTTAGAAGATCAGAAAGCCTATCCATTTGTAAGACATCTGCATCAAAGTCAATAAATACCGCATCAGGTTCTAGAGTTCCATCCAAAACACCCATTGAGAGATCTTCAATAGAAAGAAAAGAGAAATACCAATCCTCCAGCGTATAGTCAACCAGATTTTGTTCATCCGACCTCCCAACATGCACGATATGTGCTGTTGCATCCGGAATTACGGCTTTTTGGAAATTCTTCAAGGTAACTTGAGTATCAATTTTCATCTATCAATTACGAGAGGATTTTCGGCTCTTTTGAATACATTCTCAATTTCTTCAATTAGTAACTGTGGTTCAAAAGGTTTAATAATATAGTTGCTGGCCCCCAGATCCAGACATTTTTTTCTTTTATCGGGCTCATCAGAAGCAGATAAAATTATGACCGGAATATCACGGAATAAGCCGCTGGATCGTAATGTTTCTAACAATTCTATGCCATCTAAAGCCGGCATGTGGATATCAGAAATTATAAGACTGGGTCTGTGCGATTCAGAGAGCCAAGCCAGCGCCTCCAGGCCATTTCTCATAATAATTGGCTCATATTTACCTGTCAAAATCTTCTCCAAAAGCCAGCAAAGCGACTCATCGTCTTCAATAACTAATACCTTTTTCATCCTGGTATTGTAGATTTAAAGCCACACCCAAACTAATATTTACCCAAAATTTCCAACTAGCAACTTAGCAAATAGTTCTTTTTAGTGCAATGATTTAATCATATATCCAAAGTACGCACATTAAAAAGGTAAAATTCACTTTTGTGGTTTATTGTTTTGTTAAGCTCCTTGTATGACGATTTCGATGAAACCCTTATGCAAAGCATTGCATAAGGGTTAAACCGTTTTAATCAAGCTTTAAACGATTTTTTTGACTTTTAAACCTTACGGGTAATAGTATTCTATAAAGTAGGGGTAAGTTGCCGATTCTTAATTTTTCGCTTTATGAAACCAATTTTGTCAATACTTCTCGTGGTTATAGTTGGTTTAGCTTTTGGCCAACCAGCCGCAAAAGCGATAGAAGATAAATCGCTGACACTACAACAACGGTATGATGTAATGAAATCCAACTCTCAAACTTATGAGGACTATAAAGTAATCAAAGGATTTATTCTCGATGGTTTCTGGAAAATAACCATTGACTCGGTCAATAAACATCATTCGGCACTAAAAGAAGCAAACACTAAAATTGATTCTTTGCATAAAGAGTTTGTCATCATTCAAAATGAACTAAAGGCACAAAAAGCTTCAATAGAAGAAATTGTATATGACAGCAAGCATATTTCAGTACTTGGGATTCCATTTGGGAAGGGCACCTTTATTGTTCTTGTTGCTGGAATAATGGCCGGTTTGCTTATCGTTTTAGGTGTGTTGTCGGGCCGAATGAAAATCCTTAATTCGGGAATGAAGGAGAAATCCTTGATTGCACACACAATCACCCAGGAGTTTGAAGAGTATAAGCGTAAAGCGCTTGAGAAACAGACTAAATTATCGCGCGAACTTCAAAATGAAAGGAATAAATCATTGGAGCGTGGGCAGAAGCTGACCTGATCTATAGCTTGGTTGCCAACCGCGAAACCAACTTCCAGTTTTTTCCAGATTTCACATACACTTCTGTATAGAGTAAATGAATGTTAAACTCCGTGTTGTCGGTCATTAAACCCTTAAAGTAGCCCTTGCCAGTCACGATAGCACTTTTATCATAAAATATAACAGTTGATTCTTCAACGGTTACTGCAGTGTAATTAAGCTTACCGGATTTCAAATCATCCATTACTTCCTGCTTTGATTGTATCCATCCATTGGAGTGGATATACTTCACCTGATCATCCAATAGCAAGTTTAAGGAGTCATATTTTTTGTTGATTAGCCAGGTAAATTTTTTCTTGTGAAGTTGATTTACCACTTCTGTTTCTTTCGGCTGGCTGAAGCAGATGGATGAAATGAGAACAAATGAGACAAAGAGTTTTTTTTTCATGCTTATGATTGATTGAAGTATTACGGTTTACTGCGAAAATTATTTATAAACCCGAACATAATCAATTTCCATACGCTGGGGCCAGATTGAATCGTCAATTCCCTCTTTGCCACCCCAATTTCCGCCCACGGCAACATTCATTATTAAGTGAAACCGCTGATCGAAAGGCCATCCCTTAAAATCATCTGCCAGATCGCGGTCAACTGTATGATAGATATTGTCATCTATTAGAAAATCAATTTTGTTTTCCGTCCAATCAATTGCATAAACGTGAAATGTGTCCATGCAATCTTCGATGGTTATTTTTCCTTCTTTTTGAGTTCCTTTAATATGGTTATAGGCTTCAGTATGGATAGTTCCATGAATGACACCGGGATCGTAGCCAACATGCTCCATAATGTCAATCTCACCACTTTCGGGCCAGCCACCATACTTCCAATCGGTAGAAAGCATCCAGATGGCAGGCCATGTGCCTTTCCCTTTTGGGAGTTTTGCCCGCACTTCAATACGACCATACAGCCAGTCGCCATTCAGTTTGCTAACAATCCGTGTAGAGGTATATGCTTTTCCGCCAAGGGAATCTTTATGCGCTTCTATGATCAGATTTCCGTTTTCAACCCGCACATTTTTAGACTCTCTCGTATAAAATTGAGCCTCATTATTGCCCCAGCCGCATACATCGGGGCAACCGTTGCCAAGGTCGTAGTTCCATTTAGTGCTATCAGGTGAGCCTGTGTAGTCAAATTCGTCAGACCAGGCAGCCCTTTTTTCGCAACTAACGATGAAGATCGATAGGATTATGGCTGGCAGTATACGCTTCATAGAGGGGTTCTTTTTTGATAAAATTAAAACAAATCCTGTAACCAAATTAAGTACCTTCAGTTTCCCTGTTAAGAATCTTAGAATTTGGAAGCGCTTTCCGATAATGTATTAATGACGAAGGTCAGAGACGGTGATCTGGACAAGATGGGCCTGCTCTTTGAACGCTATAAAAGACCGTTGTATGGTTTTTTCTATGGCCTCAATAGGGAGCAGGAACTCAGTGAGGATCTTGTGCAGAACACATTCTTCCGGATCTTGAAATATAGACATCTGTTTCGTACTCGTGCACAGGATAATGTTGCAGCCTCACAAGGTGAGGGAGACTTTCGGGCGTGGATGTTTCACATTGCGCGTAATGTGAATAATGACCATCATCGGAAAAACAGAATCAAAGCAACTGAGGATCTGGAAAACTGGCAAGAGCGGATTGGTCATCATGAAAACCAATCAGCTTACATGCAGCACGATGAAGAACAGCGAATGCTTTCCATGGCCATGGATAGACTTCCGGAGGATAAACGTGAGGTTTTGTTGCTAAGTAAGTTTCAGGAAAAGAAATACAGTGAGATAGGAGAGACGTTGGGGTGTAGTGAAGGTGCTGTAAAGGTAAAAGTGTTTAGGGCCTTACAGGAATTGAAAGCGATTTACAAGCAGTTGGAGAAAATTAATTGATTCGGTTACACATATGGAAAAGAAACAAGTTGATGAGTTGGTAACGAAGTACAATGAAGGTGTTGCTGATCCCTCCGAAGTTAAATTGCTCGAGCGATTGGTTGAAGAAGGAGAAGTAGCTCTTATTCAGTTGCGGGATCTTCATTCGCTGGATCAGCAAATTCTGAAGGCAGAGATCGGATTGCCTTCGATGCGCCTTGATGATAACTTTTACGAGGTGCTGGCCAGCGAAAAGAAAAAGCAAAAGAAGACTTCATTTTCGTTGCCTCCCTGGGAGTTTCTTTTTCCACGACTGGCAGTAGCCGCGATGTTGATTCTGTCAGGGTTTGGTGTCGGGTATTTTTTTCAATCACCCAGTCAAAAAACTGAGGTAAGTGAACTTACACAGCAGGTTGTTGAATTGAAGGAGATGATGATGCTCACCTTGCTTGAAAAGGAGTCGGCAACGCAACGCTTACATGCCGTAAGCCTTACTTCAGAAATGGATCAGGTGAGTGAGAAAGTTACGGATGCCTTGTTCGCTACCCTTAATAAAGATGAGAGTGTGAATGTTAGGTTGGCTGTGCTGGAGGTGCTGAAATCCTACAGTAAGAGCAGTCAGGTTCGAACTCGGCTGATTGAATCAATTGCATTTCAGGATTCGCCTTTGGTCCAAGTTGCTCTAGCCGAATTAATGGTTTCAATTCAAGAGAAGAAATCGGTAAATGCCTTGAGGAAATTGCTTCAAAATGAACAAACCCCAAGGGAAGTAAGGACAAAAATTTCTGAAAGCATTAATGTATTAATATAATCTCCAACCTAACATGTAGAGTTTGAGATTTAACCAAAAAAAGTAACAATGAAAACGCTAAGTTTTATACTATCTATTCTACTTTATCATTCGGCTTTTGCTCAGTCGTTTACTGAGAAGATCACGAAAGAGTTGTCGTTTGAAAAAAAGGGAGTTGACAATGCCCTCATGATCGCCAATATCAACGGTCACGTGTCCGTCACAGGCTATGATGGTGATGTTATTCTGGTTGAAGTTACCAGAACCATTAAAGCTAAAACGGACGAACGCCTTGAAAAGGGTAAAGCGCAGATCAACTTGGGCATCTTGGACCGAGCAGATACGATTATTCTTTACACAGAAGGTCTTTGCAGTCGGTTTGGGAAAAACTCTAAAAATGGCGGTGAGTGGAGACAACGAAACGGGTGGGGATATAACTGGAATCAACAGCATGACGATTGTAAAGAGTTATGTGACTACTCATTTGATTATGTTGTAAAAGTGCCCCGATCCGTAAATCTTTTGATCAGCACTGTAAATCAGGGCGATTTAAAAGTTGAAAATGTAGGTGGCAGCATTGTTGCGCACAATGTAAATGGTAGCATCAATCTTTCAGGCATTACCCGCGAAGCAACGGCTCATACCGTTAATGGAGATGTTGATATTACCTACAGCAAAAATCCGCTAAAGCCGTGTCGATTCTACACATTGAATGGCGACATCAATGCCTGGTTTCAGAAAGGATTGGCTGCGGATCTTACCTTCGAGAGTTTTAATGGTGAGTTGTTCACGAACGTAAGCCATCTCGAATCCCTGCCGGTGGTGGTAGAAAAAAAGGATACGCAAAAAGGAATAAAGTATAAGGTAAATGGCAACCGATTTAAAATTGGTAGCGGAGGCGTAGTGCTCGACTTCGAGACGTTCAATGGAAATGTTTATTTAAAGGAAAAAATTTAATTGATTACAAGTATGAAAAAGCAAGTTTGGATAATCGTGTTGGTGTGTGTGAGTATAGTAACATTTGGACAAAATTCCGGAGACTTTCCGGTGCCCTTGAGTGATCCTACCAAGCGTGGCAGATTGAAAGCTCATCTTAATTATGGTGCTATTACTGTGCGCGGCACAGCACGCAAAGATGTTCTGGTTAAATATTCTTCAATAAACGATAACGAGCATAACAACAAAGCTTCGGGTAAGGATGGGTTGAAACGGATCGGTGGCGGCACGATGGATCTTGAGGTTTCTGAAAATGCAAATTATGTGAAGGTAGAATCAGGCTCGTGGAATAATAAAATGAATCTGGACATTGAAGTGCCATCAGGCTTTGATGTAAAAGTAAGTTCTTATAACGATGGAGATATTTTGATCTCTAACATTCAAGGTGAGGTTGAGATAACAACCTACAATGGAGAAATTGTAGCTGAGAACATTTCTGGTTCTGTCATTGCTACCACCTATAACGGAGAAATAAAGGTCACTTTTGATAAGGTAACTGATGGCGTGCCCATGTCATACTCTACGTACAATGGCGATATCGATATTACTTTTCCGGCTAGTTTAAAAGGAACTTTTAAAATGAAAACGGAACAAGGTGAAATACTCAGCGGCTTTGATATGAAAATGATTGAGAGTGGTCCTGTGCAAAAGAAGGACACAAAATCGGGTACGTACAAAGTGGTGATTGATGAATGGGTGAAAGGTGAAGTTAACGGAGGCGGGCCTGAAATCTCCATGCGTAATTATAATGGAGATGTGATTATCAGGAAAAAGTAAACAGTTTTAACATTGATAAAAAAGGTCAGTAATCGAACTGACCTTTTTTGTTTACTACTCAATTGTGAGACCAACACCTTTAGCCATTAGCCCCGCCAGCATGGGTATAATGAACAGAATAAGAAGCTCCAGCCGCACCATCATAAAAACAGAGTTTGGCACATCCACCACTTCCTCCGGATTGCCTTTACGGTTCTTTAAAAAGAATATAGTTGGATAAATAGATAAGAGTCCAATCAATACGAACAAAGTTAGCTTCGTATGGAAAATCCAGTTCTTACTATAAAACATGGCGGGCTTACCAAACTCACCCAACCATAAAGTAAGGCCCGCACTTAGTAAGGTGATAGCTGCTAATCCATATACTGCGTCAACACGGGCAATTTTTGATAGTTCATTTCGCTTCATCCGTTTTTTCAACAACATGTGTTCTGATACCAGTGTGCCCACAATGGCAAAAATGCTTATGAAGTGGAGGTAACGAAGAAATAGTTCGGTTGTCATACGGTGTTATTTAGGAATTACATAATACCCAAACGTAGGAAAATGATCAGAAATGTTCATCGTGCGATTTACATAATAGTGAACAGCTTTAATATCAGATCTATAGAATTGGTGATCGATGCGCAGCAGATAAGGTACTTCATTGAAGGTAAAACCAAATCCATTCCCTGCTTTTTCAAAGGCATTTTTGAATTTTGCTTTCAATTGACAATAAGCATAACTATAGGGAGTCTCATTAAAATCACCGCAAAGTATGTATGGATACGGGGATGAATTAGCATGGTCGATCAAAATCTTTATCTGATCACTTCTTTTTAGCGAACCCATTTTTAACCTTTTAATAACATATGGAATTTTATTTAATCCATCAACTTGGTTTAATTCCAGATTCATAGAGGCCAAATGCACGTTATAAACGCGAACAACTTTGTCGTTGAAATTAATATCAGCAAAGATGGCAGCATTAAGCGTATTTCTATCCTGAAACACAACACCTGAATCTAACATCTCAAATTTGCTGAAGATGGCCATACCCGAATTATGTTCGCGATCAGCCACGTCTGCCCGAAAGATAAATCCCTTATATCCTTTGCGTTTTATTTTAGATGTTACATCAAGTTCAGTCCAGTTTGCATTCGTACTATATTCCTGCAGGCATTTTACATCCGAAGTGTCGTTGGCAACCCATTTAATCATATCCATAGAGAATTTGCCGTAGGTTCCCCATTCTCTAAAGAGTTTGGCATTATAACTCAAAATACGAAGTGAATTGTTATCGGGATTATTAGAAGGAGAAAATGAAAGTGTGCTGCTGATAAAGGGCCATCCTATAAGAAGTAAAGCAAGCGGAAGGAGTGCGGTTTTTTTTCTTTGAATCAATAAGGTGATTAACATTACACAGTTGATTACAAGAAGCAACAGTATCAAATGACTTACGAGACTGGCTGGCCAGAATACTTCTGGTGGAATGAGTACACTGACATAACTAGTGAGTGAAAGCAATGCCAGCGTGACAAGAATCCAGCGGTGAGATAGAAAAGCACGAAAAGATATCATCGAACTAAAAAGAACCCGAAATTACACATTCTGTAAGATCAAAGACAAGCTGTTTCTGTGCTTAGGACACACAGTTAAGAATTACTTAAGGCATGAAGTCGTTTTAGCAAGGGTGGGTGCGAATAATGAAAAAATACATAAGCAGGATGAGGATGCAAATTGCTTAGCGAATCTACAGAAAGCTTTTTTAACGCATTGGCCAGGGCGCTTCCATCATAAGTTTGCTTCGCATACGCATCGGCTTCAAATTCATTTTTGCGGCTGAGCATACTCATCAGAAGCCCGGTTATGCCTGAAATGGGAGAGAAGAGAATGCCAAAAGCAATCAGGTTAAGATGTATGGCTTGTTGATTTCCGCCCAGCGCGATGGATAGATTTTCATTGAAAACCATTAGCGAGAGTACAAACAACAGGAAGAAAACCTGAATGATAGAAATCAGGTAGCTCCAGATAATATGTTTCTTTTTGAAATGACCGACTTCATGAGCCAACACTGCCACTAATTCTTCTTTTGTATGATTGTTGATGAGTGTATCATACAGCACAATCTTTTTCTTTTTGCCGATACCAGAGAAAAACGCATTTGCTTTGGCGGATCTTTTTGATCCATCCATGACAAAAATATTATCCAATGGAAAATTCACTTTACCAGCGAAACCCTCAATAGCAGTTTTTAATTCGCCTTCACCCAACGGGGTGAGTTTATTGAACAACGGCAGAATGAGAGATGTATAGAACATGTTTACAAGCAAAATAAAAGTGGCCGCTAGTAATCCAAACCAAATCCAGAAGTTGGGCCCTATTGAGTTAACCAGATAGATTAATACCGATAGTAAGATTCCACCCACCAACGCACCCAACACATAGCCTTTCAATTTGTCGGTGATAAATGTTTTAACTGTGGTTTTATTGAACCCATATTTCTCCTCAATCACAAACGTGCTATACCATTGAAAGGGAATAGTCAGGATGTCGGAGGCAACCATGATTATGCCAAAAAAAACAAGAGCCAGAGTAATTTCATTGGTGAGTACTGGGCGCAGCATTCCATCTAACCAACCGAAGCCGCCAAACACAAGCATGGCAAGAGAGAGAAGAAAACTAAAACCAGCGGTGATAAACGAAAACCGGGTTTGGTCTTTTTGATAATCAAGCGATTTCTGGTATTTTTCTTTATTATAAAATTCTTCCACCGCAGCAGGAATATCTTTGCGTTGCGCTTTTAGGTTGACGTAATCAAGAATCTGATCAAAGGCATAACTGATAATAGAAATGCCCAGTATCACTAAGAGAATAAGTTCAGGCTTCATGCGTGATTTAGGTATTCAATAACTTATTGATGGCATCTGTGGTCTTTTCAAAATGAAATGCTACCACCACTGAAGAAAAATTACTCCTCACTTTATCATTCATCAGATTTCCGATACTGCCTTCGTGGGTATGCTTAAGCTGTGCTGAATAACTAAACACACCGCTCTCAATATCCAGCCCTATTTTTTTATAGGCATCCCGGAACGGTACACCCGACAACACGAGTTTGTTTACCTCCTCAACACTAAAAAGGTATTTGTATTTTTCATCGTTAAGAATGTCATCTTTCACCTGAACGGCTGAGAGCATCAGATGTGTCATCCGTAAACATTCTTTCAGTGTGCCAATGGCTGGAAACAATTTTTCCTTCAGTAATTGCAAATCGCGGTGATAGCCAGAAGGAAGATTAGAAGTAAGTAATGTCAGTTCATTAGGCAGGGCCTGCAACGCATTACACTTTGCGCGGATCAATTCAAATACATCAGGGTTTTTTTTGTGCGGCATAATGCTCGAGCCGGTAGTCAATTCATCCGGAAAAGAAATAAAACTGAAGTTCTGATTTAAAAAGAGCGTAGCGTCCATTGCTAATTTACCCAAGGTGGCGGCTACGTTGCTCATTGCCTGTGCCATAATACGTTCTGTTTTTCCACGCCCCATTTGTGCGTACACAACATTATAATTTAAATCCCCGAACCCCAACAATTGAGTCGTGAGTGAACGATTAAGTGGAAAGGATGATCCGTAACCCGCTGCCGACCCCAGCGGGTTTTTGTTTACGATTCGGTAAGCGGCCTGAAGTGTAATTGTATCATCCACCAGGCTTTCGGCATAGGCCCCAAACCACAAACCAAACGATGAGGGCATGGCCAATTGCAAATGTGTGTAGCCAGGCAGTAGTTTATCTCTATGTTCTTCACTTTTAGAAATTAGTAAGTCGAAGAGTGATTTTATCTGACCTACAAGTTCTTCAATCTCATTTCTGAGAAAAAGTTTTACATCCACCAGCACCTGATCGTTGCGCGACCTACCGCTATGAATTTTCTTTCCTACATCACCAAGTTTTCGGGTCAGAAGCAATTCTACCTGCGAATGAATGTCTTCAACATCGGCTTCGATTTTGAAATCACCAGAAACGATATGTTTATAGATATTTTTTAACTCTACGCTTAGTAGCGAGAGCTCTTCTTTTGTGAGCAGACCTATCGACTCCAGCATGGTAATGTGTGCCAACGAACCAAGAACATCAAAAGGTGCCAGGTGCAAATCAAGAATATTATCCTGCCCTGTGGTGAAGTCTGTTACTTCCATAAGTGATTCTTTATCTTTACTCCAGAGTTTCATAGATAGTTTTCCAGGTACAAGATAGATATTTATAAAATAGCGTGAAGTTTCATGTATTGAAGCAACATGATTGTTTTGCCATCTTTAATTTCTCCGGTTTCCATCATCCGTAAAGCTTTGTCAAACGGTAATTCCAACACTTCAATATCTTCACTATCTACTCCTCCTCCGGAAGAGGTTTGCATGTCGCGCGAGTATTCGGCAATAAAGAAATAGAGAACTTCAGTTACTGATCCGGGCGACATATACGCTTCAAAGATCTTTTTTACATCGTTAATGGTAAAGCCGGTTTCTTCTTCCGTTTCCCTTCGAATCGCATCTTCGGCATTGTCCTGATCAAGTAGTCCGGCACAAGTCTCAATCAGCATTCCGTCTGGATTGCCATTGATGTAGGTGGGTAAGCGAAATTGTCGGGTAAGGATGACGGTTTTGGTTTCTTTATTATAGAGTAAAATAGTGGCGCCATTACCCCGATCGTAGGCTTCTCTGTTTTGCTGTGCCCACGTACCATTCTTGCGATGATAATCGAATGTTATCTTTTTTAAGATGTACCAGTTATCAGAAAGAATTTCTGTTTTCAGTATGCGCACGCGCTCGTTCATGAGATTATTTTTTCCAGAAGTGATAGATAAGATTCAATACCCGCTTCAATTTCATCAACCCAAATAAATTCATCGGCACTGTGCGAACGAGCCGAGTCACCGGGCCCCATTTTTATGGAGGGTACAGGGATCAACGCCTGATCAGAGGTGGTGGGGGAACCATACATTTTTTTGCCTGATAATTTTCCGGCAACAACCAACGGATGATCTTCTGATACACTCGAAGATCGCAACCGCAATGACCTCGGTGTCACCTCGCAAGAAACATGTTGATTGATTATTTCCAATACTTCTTCGAGTGTATAAGCATCGGTTACGCGCACGTCTACTGTGAATTTACATTCTGAGGGAACCTGATTGTGAGCTTGCCCGGCATGGATAACAGTTACTGACATTTTTACCTTGCCTAACGAACCAGAGACTTTTGGAAACTGATAGGTTCGAAACCATTCAATGTCCTTCAGAGATTCATAGATAGCATTCACACCTTCTTCGCGGGCAGCGTGACCGGCTTTTCCGAGGGCAAGGCAATCCAAAACCAGCAACCCTTTTTCAGCAATGGCTATTTCAGTCAACGTTGGTTCGCCTACAATGGCAAAATCGATTTTAGGAAGATCACTCCAGATCAGTTCAATGCCATTGGTTCCAGAAATTTCTTCTTCCGCTGTAGCAGCCAGTACTAAGTTGTATTTCAAATCCTGTTCATTGTAAAAATAGAAGTAGGTCATGATCAGGGATACCAGCGGCCCACCGGCATCGTTGCTGCCGAGTCCATAAAGTTTTCCGTCTTCTACATCGGGTGAAAAAGGATTTCGTGTATATCCGGGATTTGGCTTTACCGTATCGTGGTGGGAGTTTAACAAGATAGTTGGTTTGCTCGCATGATAGAATTTATTTCTTGACCATACATTGTTTCCTTTCCGTGTTGCCTCAATACCATGATGGTTAAAAAAACTCATCAGCAGGTTGGCCGTCTTTTCTTCTTCTTTACTAAACGAAGGGATTGAAATCAACTGCTGAAGTAAGCCAATGGCAATATCAGGCAAGTGTTCTCTCATGCCAGTGTGATTAACGTGCCTTTGGTTTCGTAGCCAGTGTTTGCCAACAGATGGGTATGTTCGCCAATTAAAACTTCTTTTACTCCGGATTGTATTGCATTGAATGCGTTTTCAAGTTTTGGCAGAATGCCATCGTGAAAAGAGCCTTTGTTTAGCAATTCTTTGTATAAGGATTGATTGAGCGAACGAATTACCGATTCTTCTTTGGTTACATCTGTAAGCACACCTTGCTTTTCGAAACAGAAAATCAAACGCACATCAAAATGCTTGCTGAGCGAAATGGCGAGAACGGAAGCGATTGTGTCGGCATTCGTGTTCAGCATCACTCCGTTGGCATGTGTAAGGGGTGCAAAAATAGGAATAACGTTTTGTTTTAGAAGAAAGTAGAGCAAGGTGCTGTTTACACTGTCGGGTGTAATGTCACCTACAAATCCATAATCTACTTCGCCTGCCGGGCGCTTCACTGCTTTAATGAGATTGCCATCAGCACCGGTTACACCCATGGCATTGCAATGATACGATTGCAGTTGGGCTACAATTTGTTTATTCACAAGGCCTCCATAGACCATCGTAACAAGATCAAGTGTTTGTGCATCTGTTATTCTTCTTCCCTTTACATAGTGCGATTCTATGCCTAGTTGCTCGCCTAGTTTGGTAGCAATTTTGCCGCCACCGTGTATCAATATTTTGGGTGCTTGAATTGAAGCAAAGTCTTTTAAAAAACTTTTCAACGATTTTTCATCGTCCAACACGTTACCACCAATCTTGATTATGTAAAGTTTGTTCATATAATTTTAAATTGACGAAGGGCAATAGGCAGTTTGATATCATTAACTGCTTAGTGCCTATTAATTTTAAGTAATTCTGCCAACACCGCCTGCGCTGCCCACACTCTGTTGCCAGCTTGTTGGGTTACAAGGCTGCTAGGCCCGTCTAATATTTCATCACTCAGTTCTACATTTCTTCTTACCGGCAGGCAATGCATTACTTTTGCTTTATTGGTCAGGGCAAGTTTTTCGTTCGTGAGCATCCACTCAGGATCGTTGCAATAAATTTTTCCGTAGTCGGTGTACGTGCTCCAGTTTTTGATGTAGACAAAGTCTGCGTCTTTTAAGGCTGCATCCTGATCGTGAGTAATCGTTGCGCCTTTCGTGAATTTACTATCCAACTCATAATCTTCCGGATGGGTGATTACGAAATC
Organism: Cyclobacteriaceae bacterium; assembly: GCA_965278925.1. Lineage (GTDB taxonomy): Bacteria > Bacteroidota > Bacteroidia > Cytophagales > Cyclobacteriaceae > ELB16-189. The sequence continues at coordinate 193,596 of OZ257123.1, forward strand.
GGCTCCACCCCAGGCATTCACCCATTGTGAAAAACTATTGGCCACGCACTGCGGCAATGCTTTTACATGCGGTGCCCAGGTCAACACAATTTTCGGTTTTCTTTTTTCTTTGAAGATTTCCTGAATAGTAATAATGTCCGTAAGACTTTGTAGTGGGTGCAGTGTAGCGCTCTCTAAACTTAACACAGGCACACCTGAATATTTGATGAATTGATTGATGTATAACTCACTATAATCATCTTCCTTATTTTTCAGAGATGGAAAGGTGCGCACTCCGAGAATATCGAAATATTTTCCAAGCACGGGGGCTGCTTCTTTCACATGTTCAACGGTAGTGCCGCTCATGATTGCTTCGTCCTCAAACTCCAGTGTCCAGCCGTCTTGCCCTACATTAAACACGATGGGATCCATGCCCAGATTTTTGGCGGCAATCTGCGTGCTGATGCGGGTACGCATGCTGGGATTGAGAAAGAGCATACCCAATCTTTTGTTATGTCCCAAGGCAGCGTCTTTGAAGGGGTTGGCTTTATAAACAAGCGCGCTATCAACCAGTTGCGAAAGATTAGTTACTTCATTTACAGACAGAAAATTCTTCATGATAACACGGGCTTTTTTAATTCTATAGAAAGGGCTTCCAATAAAATATCAGCTTCGCTTTTTGTTAAAGCCAAAGAAGGAAGAAGTCGCACCGTGTTGGGTTTAGCTTCTCCTGTGAAGATATGATGCTTGAATAATAAATTCTTTCGAAGCGAAGAAAGAGAGTCGGGTAAATCAAATCCGATCATCAATCCTTTGCCTCGTATTTCAGTAATCGAAGCAAATGAACCAAGTTGTTGCATCCAGTAATTGCCTAACGTGTCCGCATTGGTAATCAGATCTTCCTGTTCGATTACCTCTAGTACTGACAAGGCGGCTGCGCAGGCCAGATAGTTTCCTCCAAAGGTTGTGCCCAGCATGCCACTCCAGGGTTTTATGTCCGGGTGAATCAGCACTCCGCCAATAGGAAAACCGTTGCCCATACCTTTGGCGATAGTGATCAAATCTGCGTCAATACCGGAGTGCTGGTGAGCAAAGAATTTTCCGGTGCGGCCGTACCCGGATTGTACTTCGTCTAAAATAATCATGGCACCAACTTCTTTGCACTTTGCGACCAGCAACCTTAGGAAAGAATCATTGGGCAATTGAATGCCACCAACACCTTGAATGCCTTCGATGATGACAGCTGCAATGTCTTTATTGATAGCATTAACAAATGCTCTTTCATCATTCAAAGGAAGAAACAAAATCTCATGACCTGCATTAAACGGTGCGACAATTTTTGGATTGTCCGTTGCGGCTACGGCCCCTGACGTTCTCCCATGAAATGCTTTTTTAAAGGCGATTACTTTTTTTCTTCCGGTAACGAACGAAGCAAGCTTTAGTGCGTTCTCATTCGCTTCCGCGCCTGAATTGCAAAGAAAAAGTTGATGATGTGGATATCCGGAAAGTTGACCGAGCTTATCAGCTAACTTCTCTTGTAAAGAATTTTTTACACTATTGGAATAAAAGCTGATTTTGTCCAGCTGATTTTTCAATGCTTCTACAAAGTGCGGATGATTGTGACCGATTGAAATCACAGCGTGGCCTCCATATAGATCCAGGTATTTTTTTCCTTCACGATCCCATAACCACGAGCCGATGGCTTTTACAGGTTCAATTGGGAAGAGGGGGTATACATCGAATAATTTCATTCTTTTAATAAGCATAAAGCTTTGAAGCGGAAGGCTAAAAGCTTGTTAAGTTCTAATTTCTAATCTTTTTGATTAATGCTATTAACATAGCCTTTGCTTCGCCAACTTGTTTACTGATCTTTTCATAATCTGATTTCTTTAAATATTCTAATTGAAATGAAAGCAATAGCAAATATTCTGATTCCTGGCATGAGCCTAAAGCAATTTGGAGAAAATTTGCAAAGTCTTTTTCTGTATACTTTCCACAACCTTCAACGATATTATTAGGTACAGATACGGTAGCTCTGCGCAATTGACTGGTTAACCCAAACTGTTCTTCTCTTGGAAAGTTTTTGGTTAGTCGGTAAACCTCTAGACGTTTTCATGAGCTTTGTGCCACACATTCAACTTTTTGTAATCCTTCATCTTACTGGTATTGACCTACTAGGCTTTAAGCTTTAAAGCTTTTAGCTTTCAACTTAGAACGTTGTATTTTTTAACCTAAGTCCCTCCCTCTCATCAAACCCAAACATCAGATTCATATTCTGAATGGCTTGACCGCTTGCGCCTTTTAATAAATTATCGGTAATGGAATGGATGGCAAGTTTGTTACCAACCTTCTCCAAATGAATCATACACTTGTTTGTATTCACTACTTGTTTCAGATCAATCATTTCATCGGCTACATGTGTAAACGGATGCGTGGCATAGAAATCTTTATAAAGTCTAGTTAACTCATCAAGGCTTAGTGAGCAGTAGAGAACAGAGGTAACAAAAATGCCTCTGGTAAAGTCGCCCCGCCAGGGAACAAAATTGATAGCTTCCGGAAAGCCGGGTTGAAGTTTTTTCAAGGTTTGATTGATCTCACCCAAGTGTTGATGAGTTAAAGTTTTGTAGGCTGAGATATTGTTAGCCCGCCAGCTAAAGTGGGTGGTGTCTTGCAATTTTTGTCCGGCACCCGTAGAGCCAGTGATGCCTGTGGTATGAATTTCTTTGAGTAATCCTGCCTTGGCCAGGGGTAAAAGACCTAGTTGAATTGTGGTAGCAAAACAACCGGGGTTGGCAATGTTTTTCGCGGATTGAATTTTCTCGCGCTGAAATTCCGGAAGTCCATAAACAAACTCACGATCACCGCTTTTATCACCTAACCGGAAATCATTTCCAAGATCGATAATGCGTGTAGTTGCTGGGAAGCTGTTTTCACTTAACAGCTTTTTACTTTCTCCATGACTCAGGCAAAGAAATAGAACATCAACAGGTTGGTTGAAGTCTGAAGTATAAACCAAATCAGTTTCGCCAATCAAATCTGTATGCGTTGAAATTACTGCTTTGCCGGCCTGACTTCTGCTCTGAACAAACTTAACTTCTACTTTAGAATGTAACAGCAGCAACCGCAGCGTTTCCCCTCCGGTATATCCAGCTCCACCAATGATGCCTGCTTTTATTCTCTCTTTCATTTTTTACTTCTGACTTTCGACTTCATTTTTTACCTGATGATAAATTCCAACCTGATTGCCGAAAATTTTAGTGAATCCTTTCACATCATCGGCTGTCCAGCCTAAGTTCATCTCTCCATACTTACCAAACTTTGCCGACATCAGATCGTATTTAGATTCAATACCATTAATCTGGTAGCGATATGGATATAAAGTAATTGAAACTTCACCGGTCACGTTTTGTTGCGAACTGGTTAAGAAGGCTTCCATGTCACGCATAATCGGATCGAGGTATTGACCTTCGTGCAACCAATTGCCATAAAATTGAGCCAACTGATCTTTCCAACTCATTTGCCATTTGGTAAGCACATGTTTTTCCAACGCATGATGTGCTTTTATGATGAGTACAGGAGCTGCGGCTTCAAAACCAACACGACCTTTAATTCCAATGATGGTATCACCTACGTGAATATCCCGGCCAATCCCGTAAGGTCCAGCCAGCGTTTGCAAATGATGGATTGCCTCTACAGAATGAGAAAACGTTTTTCCGTTCACCGTCTTCAACTCACCTTTTTCAAAACCCAGTTTTACTTCTTCGCTACCTTTTTTAGTCACCTGTGTAGGCCATGCTTCTTCAGGCAACTGCCCCATTGAATTCAAGGTTTCCTTTCCACCCACTGACGTTCCCCAGATACCTTTATTAATGGAGTACTTTGCCTTCTCGGAGTTAAATACAACGCCTTTCGATTTCAGGTATTCGATCTCGGCTTCGCGACTCAGTTTTTTATCGCGGATAGGAGTGATTATCTCCGTGCCAGGAGCCAGGATCTGAATGATCATATCGAATCGAACCTGATCGTTGCCTGCGCCTGTGCTACCATGCGCCACGGCATCAGCCTTCAGTGCTTTTGCGTATTGTGCCGAAGCCAATGCCTGCGACATGCGTTCGGCACTTACACTCAGGGGATACGTTCCGTTCTTCAGCACGTTTCCATACACCAGATAACGGATTACTTTTTCGTAATAGGTTTTGGTTTCATCAACGGTTTTATGAGAAGCAACACCTAAACTCAGGGCACGCTTTTCTATGTCGAGTACTTCTTCAGCGCTAAACCCACCGGTGTTTACAGTAAGCGTATGTACTTCATACCCCAGGTCTTTTGATAAATAAATGGCGCAGTAGGAGGTGTCTAACCCACCACTGAATGCTAAAACAACTTTCTTCATAACCTCACCCCTGACCCCTCTCCACAGGAGAGGGGAGTGCAGAGTTTTTAATTTTAGTGATTAAGTATTTTGTTCGTCACCAGAAAAAAAGGAAACTCATGAAGGAAGATTTTTTTCCTTCTTCGCCTTCTTTCTTCTTCCAGCCTTTCAGTAACACAAACTGCTTAAAGCGCACCCAGCGTTCGAAGAGTTTGAAGTTTCCTTGAAACTCACGCTTGCGATGATGCTCCAGGTCTCCTTCGGGAGTTACTACTGTTTTAGCAAGCTCGGCTTTTTTCTTCGCGTCCTCAACGGGATCGAAGAGCATGGCAGTGCACATACAGTTCTTGCGCTCTTTGCTCATCAAAATTTCAAAGTTCACACAACTGCGGCAACCCTTCCAGAATTCTTCGTCTGTAGTAAGTTCTGAATATGTAACGGGTTCATAGCCGAGGTCGGAGTTGATCTTCATCACTGCCAAACCTGTGGTTAAGCCAAAAATTTTGGCCTCCGGAAATTTCTTGCGCGACAGTTCAAACACTTTGCGTTTGATTTCTGTAGCCACACCGCTTTTACGGAAAGAAGGCGATACAATCAAGCCGGAGTTGGCCACATACTTTTCGTGTTCCCACGCTTCGATGTAGCAAAAGCCAACCCACGTGCCGTCTTGCGTTACAGCAATCACGGCTTTGCCTTCCTCCATTTTCATTTTGATGTAGTCGGGCGAGCGTTTGGCAATACCTGTGCCGCGCGCTTTTGCAGATTCGGCCATCTCGTTGGTGATGGTTTCTGCATAATGTGTGTCATCAGCCGTAGCTGGTCTGACAATAATATTATTATCCAATGTTATAATTCGTTAAAATTAAAATGAAACAAGAAATGCCTAAAAGCACTTCAGGCGCAATCTGCCTTGCAGAATGGCCATACAATTGTTTGTAAGAAAGGTATCAGATTCTGATTTGCCTTCGGAAACTCTTGAACCCCGGTCGGGGTGCGAGTTCGTTGCAAATGAGCATGGTTGCCGCGGGGGCAGTGCCGAAAGTGGCGTCAGCGAGCTCAAAAAGGGTGATGGATGTTTTCAATTCTGGTTGTTGCGTTTAAATCGTCAGATAAAAGGCATTCAAAAAATGTTTATACAAAATTAATGGAATTAGAAACGATTATTCTAATAGTTGGTTCATTTTTATGAGAGTTTTTTTGAGTGGCGTTAAATCGTGAGCAACACATGGAAAGATTTTTGGATCAGTATGGATACTTCGCTTTGCTCTTTGGCACCTTCGTAGAGGGTGAGGTGGCCATTCTTGTAGCTTCATCTCTCATCTATCGTGGACTGTTTGAGTTTCCGTTAACGGTAGTGACAGCGTTCTTCGGTTCATTTATCAGCGATTGGGTTTATTATCTCATTGGGAGATTTAACGGAAAGTATTTTTTGGCCAGGCGACCCACGCTGGAAGCAAAGGTGAAACCAGTCACTAACTTTTTTCAGAAGAATAAACTTCAGATCTTATTCAGCTACCGATTTCTCTATGGCTTTCGGGTAATTATTCCATTGATTGTAGGCATGAGTGGCCTTCGCCCGCTGTCGTATCTCTTTTACAGTACCGTTACCGGACTGATGTGGGCTACGGTAGTTAGCACAGCAGGCTATTGGGTGGGCCGTTTACTCAACTTGCAGGCGAAAGCTTTTGAAGATAATTTCATCTACATCGTACTGGGCTTTGCTACCTTCGGTTTGTTGGTTGGTTTCATCATCCGAAAGATCACCCTAAAGAAAATGGAAGCACAGTAGTATCATTCGTATCGTAAGGTAGCCGAAGGATTACTCATGGCTGCTTTTATTGTTTGCGTGCTAACCGTAATCAGCGCCAAGACAATTGCAGCAAATGCCGATAAGATGTAGATGCCCACATTCATGTCAACATGATAGGCAAACGAATCGAGCCATTGATTCATAAAATACCACGCCAGCGGCCAGGCTATCAGGTTGGCAATTACAATCAGGATCACGATCTCGCGCGAAAGCAAGGTGAGAATACTTGGAACCGAAGCCCCCAACACTTTGCGGATGCCGATCTCTTTTACGCGTTGCAACGTGTTGAAGGTGGCAAGGCCAAACAAACCAAGACACGCGATAAAGATGGCCAACCCTGAAAACATTGTGAACAACTGGCTTTGCTTCTGCTCCTCTTCATACAACCTGCGGTAGTCTTCGCTCAGAAACTGGTAGCTAAAAGGGCGCTTGGGTAAAAATTCGCGCCACACTTTTTCGATGTGCTCCAGCCCTTGCGTAACCTGGCTGCCAGAGATTTTGATCGAGAGATCGTTGTAGAAACCTTGGTTAGGAAAAAAAACCAGTGGAATGATTTCCTGATGGAGTGATTCAAAATGAAAATCTTTGACAATGCCTATCAACTTGCCTTTAGTGCCTCCATAACTAAAATCTTTTTCAAGGCCATCTTCCAGGTTCTTCCAGCCATAATTTTTAGCAGCCGTTTCATTAATAATAAACGCCAGTGAGTCGTCTGTAAGAATTGATTTAGAAAAGTCGCGACCTGCGGCCATTTCAATGCCATAGGTTTTGAAAAACTCAGCATCGGTAACTACAAATTTTGTTGTCACCGTAGAGTTAATAAGGCTGTCACCTTTCGTGATCAGGGGCGGGCCCTGGCTATCGAGCAAGCGCCCGGTAGGAATGCGCGAAGAGCGTGCTGCGTTTTGTATCGCGGCAGATTTGGTGAGCTCGTTGTAGAAGGCTTCATAGTTGTCGTTCAATTCGCTGTACAAACTGAGCGCCACCACCTGATCTTTTGTGTACCCCAACTCACGGCTATTTAAATAACCCAATTGCTGAAAAGTGATAGCCGTTGCAATCAACAAAACAATAGAGATGGCAAACTGAGTTACCACTAACGATTTTCGTACAATACCTTTTCCTTTTACCGAACCTTGCTGACCTTTCAATACCAGCGCAGGTTTAAAACTGGAAAGTATAAAAGCCGGGTATAAGCCTGCGGCAAGACCTACCACAATGGCAAACCCAAGCAAGCCAATAAACAATGGCCAATGTGTAGCAGGAGCAAGTGATAAAAATTTTCCTGTAAAGCTATTGAGCCACGAGAGGGCAACCACCGACAATCCGAATGCAAGAACAAGTGAGAAAAATGAAATCAATACAGACTCACTTAAATACTGACTCACCAACTGACCTTTAAAAGCACCCACTACCTTGCGCAAGCCAACCTCTTTGGCGCGTTTGGTTGCACGGGCGGTACTCAGATTGATGAAGTTGAAGCAGGCAATCAGGATGATGAACAAACCAATCACGGCCATCATCTTTACATTATTGAGATTTCCATTCACTTCCAGTTCGTCATCGAGGTGTGAGCGCAAATGGATATCTGTTAACTTTTGAAGAAAAAGCGTAGTTGCCTTAGAGGCAGAAAAATCCGGAGGCACACCATAGTTTGCTTTGGCATAGTTGGCATAGTGGCGCTCCATAAAATCATACAGCCCCGTTTCTACTTTCTTAGGATCAACACCTTTTTCCAATACCAGGTAGGTGCCAAAAGCATTGTTGCCCCAGTTGGTTTCAAGCCTTGTCTTTCCGTAGATAGCGTTTTCATTCAGGGTGCTAAAAGAAACCAGGTATTCAGGATGCCAATGCGATTGAGCCGGAAAGTCTTTGTATACACCAGTTACTTCCAGATCAAATTGATTATTTGCTCGTAGCTGTTTGCCAATAGGATTTTCAGCATCAAAAAACTTGCGGGCCGATTTTTCAGAAAGCATGATTGTGAAAGGCCGGGTGAGACCAGTTGTTTTATCTCCGGCCGTTACCTCAATATCGAAGATGTTGAAAATATCAGGTTCGGCCAGAAAGAGAAAATTCTCCGAGAAGTTCTTTATAAGTTCTCCGTTTTGCTCTAGTCCAATCACTAATCCAAAGTTGATGGTGCGCGCCATTACTTCAATCTCGCCAAAGTCATTTTTAAGCAGCGGGCCAATGGGTGGTGCTACATTGGCAAGATGCAGGTTTGCTACGCCATCCTTGTTCAAAAAATTGCGCGTTACGCGATAGGTCCTGTCCGCTTTGGTGTGATGTCGGTCATAATTCACTTCATCATTTATAAATAAGTAAATGAGAATGCAACACATCATAGCCAGTGCAAGACCAGCAATGTTGATGAAGGCTGTAAGTTTGTTGCGGAAGATTGAACGCAGGGCGACTTTCAGGTAATTACGGATCATAGCAAAAGTATCTAGTTAGCGATTAGACTCAGAATTGGCAGATTCGTTACAAGGACAAACGTTTACAGCAGACGTTGCCTGGAAACTTACGAGTATCCGTAGCAAAGGTTAACAATTTTCTTTGCCAGGCTATTGGCAAGTTTGACCGGGTTGCATTTCTGGCGTGTGCGATACTGAACAAACTCTATTTCTTACTGCGATGATAAAATAAATCGGCTGTAGTTACCCAGGTTTTGCCATCATCGCGGGTTGTTTCAAATACCTGACGCACTGTATTGGGGTCCAGATTAAAGAAAGTAAGTCGCGTGATCTGGTTTTGTGCATCGGGCTTTGTAACAAACATCATTTTATTGCCTTTGTATTCGCCATTGATAAATTCTGTAACTGCGCCTTTGTCGTCTACCCACGTTTGCATCCATTTGCCTGTGGTGGTGTTGTAAATATTAATGCTTTTGCCAGCGTAGTTCTGCGGGGCAGCCGAAGTCCAGTTTTCAAAGATCACACACTCACCCAACATCATTTCTATGCTGCTTCGTCCGGCAGGTTGCCCGTTGGTTGATTTCACCTCCCACTCACCAATCCAAAAATCAAATTGGCGTGCTTCTGGCAAATACCGACAAGGATAAACTCCGCGCAGCAACCGCTGATGGAGTGTCTGGTATTCGGTTGATGATTTTAGTTTAATAAGATTACCATCTGTTTCAAACAAAGTGAGAGAAGTAAAACCATTGACGAGCGATTTATCCAACGCTTCAAAACATTTCTGGGATTGGTTGGCTTGCGCATACGCAGTAGCTAAATAGAAAAACGGCATTGGGTTTGGCCCCAACGCTAAGGCTTCTTCCAATTGTTTGATGGCCTCATTGGTTTTAGATTGATTCAGTAGTCCAATGCCGGCACGCATGCGTGCATTTGAATTTTGAGGTTCACGTTTGGCAATTGCTTGATACGTTGATACAACCTCTGGCCAATTACCCGCTATAAAATAGTCGTTGGCTTTGGTGCGCTCTTCGGGTGTTACGGGTTGCGCAAAGCAGCAAGTATTGATGAAGATACAGAATGCAATAAGTGTTTTCATAGGACTGATCTTATTCGATAAAGCTATGTGATTTGCGAAATCTTTTACTACCCTTTATTGCGGTATCCTGAATTGCTATTAAATTACAAAACTTAAAATCAATCAGTATGTACATTCAGGGAGACGCTGTAAAAGAAATGACTTACGATGCCATAGTAATAGGATCGGGGATGAGTGGCGGTTGGGCCGCGAAAGAATTGTGCGATCAAGGATTAAAAACACTTGTGCTTGAGCGCGGCCGCGATGTAAAACATCTTCAGGATTATCCTACTGCTACTAAAAACCCTTGGGATTTTTCTCTTCGAGGAAAATTGCCATTAACAGAAACGGAGAATAATCCGGTGGTAGGTCGATGTTATGCTTATGGCGAAGCCACCAAACAATTTTTTGTAAAAGATACTGAACACCCTTATCTGCAAGAAAAACCGTTTGATTGGATTCGTGGCTATCAGACAGGAGGTAAATCGTTGCTATGGGCACGGCAGGTGCAACGCTGGAGTCGTTTTGAATTTGAAGCACCTGGTCGCGATGGATTTGCAGTTGATTGGCCGATCCGGTACAAGGATCTTGCCCCCTGGTATTCGTATGTGGAAAAGTTTGCGGGCATCAGTGGCAATCGCGATGGACTTGAAACTTTACCAGATAGTGAGGTGATGAAAGCGTGGGAAATGAATTGCGTGGAGAAGCATATTCTTGAAAGGATAAAAGCAAATTATAAAGACCGCGATGTGGTGATGGGGCGTTGCGCACATCTTACCGAACCGCAGGAGATTCATAAGCAACAAGGTCGTGGTCAATGTCAGGCGCGAACCCTGTGCGAACGAGGCTGCCCGTTTGGTGGTTACTTCAGCGCCAACTCCTCAACCTTGCCCTGGGCGATGAAAACGGGAAACATGACGTTGCGTCCACATTCGGTTGTGCATTCTATTATTTATGACGAACAAAAAGGGAGAGCCAGTGGCGTGCGGGTTATTGATTCTGAAACCAAAGAAGTGTTTGACTATTTTGCGCGCATCATTTTTGTTAATGCCGCTACAATTAATTCAAATTTACTCTTACTCAACTCTACCTCTAATCGTTTTCCGAATGGATTTGGCAACGATAATGGACTACTTGGTAAGTTTGTAGCGTTTCACAATTATCGCGGCTCAGTGAATGCCATCTTTGAAGGTTACGAAGACACGTATTATTATGGTCGCAGACCCACGCAATTGATGATGCCTTCCTTCCGCAATGTGCACAAACAAGAGGAGGATTTTATGCGTGGTTATATGACATTTTATGGTGCTTACCGATTGAATTCAGAAACCGAAGTCCTTGGTGCGAAATTAAAAGAAACGATTGCCAGGCCTGGTACGTGGGCGGTGTCGATGATGATGCAAGGCGAAACGGTGCCCATTGAAAGCAATCATGTGCGGTTAAGCTCCGATCAGAAAGATGCCTGGGGCATTCCGCAGTTGATTACTTCAATCGAACATACGGATAATGATGAAAAAGTGATGAACGACTTTTTAATACAAGCTCAGGAGATGCTTGACAAAGCAGGTTGTAAAAGTATTTCTCCACAGGATAGTAAGCAGGCTCCCGGTTTGGATATTCATGAAATGGGCGGTGTGCGCATGGGCCGCGATCCGAAAACTTCTTTGTTAAACAAGTGGAATCAGTTTCATACCTGTAAGAATGTGTTTGTTACCGATGGCGCATGCATGACATCCACCGGTAATCAGAATCCTTCGCTTACATTTATGGCATTGACTGCACGTTCTGCCAATTATGCGGTGGGGGAAGTTAAAAAGGGAAATTTATAGATTGAATTTAATGAAATACTTTGCAGGGGAATAACTAAAACGATGAATGTAATCCGATCTCTTTCGGTAGGCCTATTGATACTGCTGGCCGGTGAAACTCTCGGTCAGCCAAACTTCAGTGCAATTGCATTCTTCACCGCCCGCAACGATCAGGCTCATATCTCTTTTGTGAAAGAGGCTAATCGATGGTTTCCTGAACAAGCACTGAAATATAATTTTCGGTACGACACTACCAGCAATTGGAATAATCTCAATGACCAGTTTCTGGCACGGTATCAGGTAGTAATTTTTCTTGATACCCGACCGGAGTCAGAAACTCAACGTGTAGCTTTTGAAAACTATATGAAACAAGGTGGAGCCTGGATGGGATTTCACTTTGCAGCATTTGCGTTAACACCTTCCAACTTTCCGCAAAACTGGGATTGGTATTACGAAGAGTTTTTAGGAGTTGGCCAATACAAGAGCAATACGTGGCGCCCCACTTCGGCTGTGCTACGCGTAGAAAACAATAAACATTCGGTCACAAAAAAATTGCCCATCACGTTTCGTTCGGCCGCCAATGAATGGTATCGGTGGCAACATGACTTGCGTGCTAATCGGGATATTGAAATTCTGTTGTCGATTGATTCAACCAGTTTTCCATTAGGCACTGGGCCCAAGCCACACGAAATCTGGCACAGCGGCTATTATCCAGTGGTGTGGATGAACAAAAAGTACAGAATGATTTACCTGAACATGGGGCATAATGACATCGACTATGAAAACAAAACCAACAAAACACTATCATCAAGTTTTGCCAATGAAACTCAGAACCAATTAATTATGGAGGGCTTACTTTGGCTGGGGAAAGGAAAGGGGTAGGCACTAGTTATTCTTTACTAAACAGTCGTTTAAAAAATCCTTTTTTCTCTTTTCCGAATTCTTTCTGTTTTTCTGTATCCTTCTTACCAAAAAGTTTTTCGAGCAGATTAGTATCTGACTTATATAAGTCGCAATCAATTTTTCTTTGCTGGGCAGGAGTGAGAGCCGCAAAGCGTGCCTGGGTAATGGAGTTTAGGGCCTTATCTTGATTGGAGAGTTTTAAAAACTCGCCCGCAATCGGCAGCGCTGTTCTCGAACCCTGACCTAATGCAGTAGAGCGAAACCGGATTCTTGGATCGTCAGCACCTACCCACGCACCCATCACCAGCTTTGGGGTAATGGCCATAAACCAACCATCGGTGTTGGATTGTGTGGTTCCGGTTTTTCCGGCAATGTCGTTGGAGAGGCCAAACCGTGAGCGCAGACTTGAACTCGTGCCTTCGTTGACTGCCCGTTTTAGCATATGGACAATAAGGGCAGCACTCTCTGCTGACAGCGCCTGAATTCCTTTGGCGGCTTGATATTTCTCAAGCACAATATCGTTATGCGATGTAATGGTGGTGATGTAGAAGGGCTCTATCGTTTTTCCTTTGTTGGCAAACGTTGAATAGGCACTCACCATTTCGATCATAGAAATGTTGGGTGTGCCGAGCGCAATAGAAGGAAGTTCCGGCAGCGTACTTTTTATTCCCATACTGCGAGCAAGTTGAATGGTATAATCGATGCCGGCTTTTTCCAACACGCGCACTGACACGGTGTTTACAGAATAAGCCAATGCACCGGCCAGCGAATATTTCAACTCATAGTTTTCTTCCGAATTTTCGGGAGCCCAATCTTTCTCACTCGTGTAGGTGATTTTTTCGGCCGAGATAAACGAACACGGATCAACACCTTGTTCGAGCGCAGCGGCATAAACAATAGGCTTAAACGTTGACCCCACTTGTCGCTTCGTACTTTCCTGCACATGATCGAATTGAAAGTAGTTGTGATTGATGCCTCCTACCCAAACGCGCACGGCACCCTGCGTTGGATCAATGGCAAGCATGCCGGCATGTAAAAATTTGAGGTAGTGTTTTATCGAGTCGATGGAACTCATCATTACGTCCACTTCGCCTTCCCACCGGAATATCGTCATCGGTACAGGTTTGTTCATGACCGCCAGGGCTTCGTCATGCGTGGCACCTTGTTTTTTAAGTCGCTGATAACGTTCTGATTTTTGAATCACTTCGTTCAGGTAGCCGGGGTATTGTTGCCACGGATCGTTCTTTCCCCAATGTGCAACGAATTTCTTTTGAGTTTCAGTCATCTGCCGTTGCATGGCTTGTTCGGCATATTGTTGCAGGCGCGAGTCGAGGGTGGTATAGATTTTTAATCCATCGGTATAAAGATTCAGTGGTTTTTCATGCTGCAGGTTGTATTGCTCGCACCAGCGTACCAGTTCGCCCCGCAGGTACTCGCGAAAGTAGGGGGCTAATCCTGTGTGGTGAGTGATTTTGTTGTACTTCAATTCAATAGGCAACGCTTGAAGAGAATCCACAAGAGCTCCTGTTAAAAATTTATACTTGCCCATCTGCGCCAGCACTACATTTCTTCGCTGAAGCGATTGTGCCGGAAACAATCTTGGGTTATACGACCGGGTTGCCTTTAACATTCCAATTAACACAGCCGATTGGTTGAGCGATAACTCGTTAGTGGGTACAGAAAAAAAACGTTGCGCGGCTGTCCCCACGCCAAAGGTGTTATCTCCAAAAGGAATTGTATTAAAATAGAGTGTGAGAATAGCTTCTTTATCATAGACGGCTTCGAGGCGCGCAGCAACAATCATCTCGCGCACCTTATTGATGAACAAAGAAAAGAACCAGTAGTCCTTGCGGGGATAAAGATTTTTGGCAAGCTGTTGTGTGATGGTGCTGCCACCGCCCGAAGATTCGTGTTGTAGCAAAAGACTTTTTACCAACACGCGACCAATGCTGCGCATGTCGATGCCGTTGTGATTGTAGAAGCGAACATCTTCGGTGGCAATCAGCGCTTGAATAGTGTGCGCAGGAAGTTGTTGAAACGAAACATTCGAGCGCTCCTGAATAAAATAGCGGCCCAGCAAAACACTATCGGCACTGTAAACTTCGCTGGCTATTGGATTTTGCACCGCCAGCAATTCTTTTTTGTTTGGCACAGCGCCAAGCAGGCCCGTCCAGATTAAAAAAACTAAAAGCAATATGAACGCGAATGCCGCTGCGATCGTATGACTACCCAGGATCAGAATTTTTTTTACGGTGAGTGCTTTAACCCAGCTTGTGAACGTATTGAGTAAAAGGATTGCTCGAAGCAAGTAATAGGTCATTTATTCTTTTCCATCTTTTGCCTGGCTTCTATGCACCAGAGCAATTCTTCAATAAACGGAGCAACCCGCTTTTCAATTGTCTGCTTGTCCGATGGAATCCCCAACTCATCGAAAAGTTCGTGCGCTTTGGGCATCGGGCACATGGCCGGCACCACCCATGCACGGATTTTAAAGAAGGTAAATTGAAGTGCTGTGATTACCTGCGAACCTCCAAACACCCCGTTTGATACGGTGGAGATAGCAATGGGCTTTCTGCGCCATTCGTCATATAATAAATCGACCACGTTTTTCAGGCTGGCCGGATAGCCACCATTATATTCGGGTGTAACGATGATAACACCGCCAGCATTTTTTATTTTCTCAGCAAAGTCGAGCGCTTCGGGCAGAGGATAAGGTTGATGACTTAATCGTTCGTTAAAGAGTGGAAAGTTAAATTCCTTGAGATCCAGAATTTCGCAGGTGGCGAGTTGATGGTCGTCAAGATAATTTTTAAAGAAGAGTGCTACACGATGGCTTACCCGATCGGTGCGCACACTGGCAGAAATGATGGCTATGTGAAGCATAATGTTAAATATGTGTCAAACAAGATGCCCAATATCGCTAAACGTAGTTTCATTACAATTGTTGGGTTTGAATACGATGTTGATGCAGGCGCGTGTAATGAGCACGGCATGCAAGAGTTTGATGTGGAAGAAAATACACAATCCCTTACTCCGTCCTTCGGACACCCCTCTCCCAGAGGAGAGGGGACGGGGGATCAATTTTTACCAAGTTCCATCAACCTTTCTGCATCATAGTTGATCGACAAAATCAACAAACAAGTAGCTGTGCAAAACACTGGACTGGTAATGCAATGATGACCGCTCCAACTGCCATCGTCATTCTGAATGCTGATCATGCGGCCCGACACGTTATCATACCAGTTCTTCCACGTAGTGTCTTTGCTGATGATTAACCCTTCGCCTGTTTGCAGGTAACTCATAAACTCTTCGCCACCATTGTTACCAAAGCCCTGCATCACATCATCGCGTTGCGCCTGCACTTTGGCCGACTGATATACTTCATAAGCCGTTGAGTATTTCAGCGCTTCATCTTCGCTAAAGCCAATCTCGTTTAACGTCTCGGCCGTGGGTGCTGCATTTTGTGCAAGGCGGCCTTCCTTTTTTGCTTTGGAAATTTCTTCTTCCACTCTGCGCGCTTCTTTGGCACTGGCACGGGCCGAGCCTGTAACGGAGTATAACATAACGCCTGCTCCGAGGTCGGTGTTAACGGCTCCGGTTTTTGCATCGTAATTCTTTTTCTGAAACTCGCGCGACTTCTCCAGCACGGCCGCATCTACCGTGGCACCTTGCGCTTGTGCCGCTTCCAAGGCATTGCTTGCAAAAGACGATTGCAACACACCAGCCCAACCCGAGCCGCTCGTACTTCCGTTGCGATCTTGCGCGCGCTGAATTTTTGCTACGCACGTGTTCAGATTTTTCTTTACGCGTTCTTTCAGTTGGGGTTGATCATCGAGGTAGGGCAGCAGGTTGCTAAGAAACTGTGCCGTTAAGATCACATCGATGTTGGCGCCCAGCTTGGTTTGAATTTGTGTGCCCTGCACTTCGGTGATGTTGTAACTCGCAGCGGCTGAGGTTTCGATAGATGTTAACAAGTATTGCAATGCAGCATTCAGTTGTTTTGAATAGGTACCCGTGTGCAACGTGGTGCCGGTGCGCAAGATGGCCATCGCTACCATGCTGGTGGTGGCAGGGTCGGCTTGCACCGCATGCGGGTCCATTACATCTTGCCGGCCGTGGCTGCCTGCGCCCCAGCCGCCATTGGGGTTTTGTGCGCGCGCCACCCACGCCAGGCCGTTGGTCAGCGCGGTGTTTACCTTGGCGGGAGTTTTGTAGCGGAAACTTGAGTCAGACTTTTCTTCCCCCATCAGCGTGCGAAACACGCACCCTTGCGGAATGCTTTTATAGGTGGTGTAGCGTTTTGTTTTGCGTTCGTCCTGCAGCGAGAAGGAGGCCAGTGCTCCGAGGGCCACCAGGCCCGCGAGTGCGAGAGATAATTTTTTCATACAGTTTTTTTTATTTTACCGGATGCCGGATAAAGTCGGATTCCACAAAGCAAGAGCGTATTTTTTGTAAGATTTTCTGAAACCCAAACGAATTCTTTGCGCTGTAAATGCGAGAATCCATTGCAAGGGCCTCAGAAAAAAGGAAAAACTGCCCGAATTAATTGCTGACCTGTGTCTCCGGCACTTTGCTTCATGGCGATCTTGCAATTACTTCATGGTCTTCTTGCGATTACTTCATGGCGTTCTCGCAACCACTTCATGGTCTTCTTGCAACTACTTCATGGCGATCTTGCAATTACTTCATGGTGATCTTGCAACTACTTCATGGCGATCTTGCAACCACTTCATGGTCTTCTTGCAATTGCTTCATGGCGTTCTTGCAATCACTTCATGGCGATCTTGCAATTACTTCATGGCGTTCTTGCAACCACTTCATGGTCTTCTTGCAATTGCTTCATGACTTCCTGCATATTTGCTTCATGGTGAGATGACAACTTATAGGGGGTTAGTACAAAAGATTAGCAACCAATAAAAGTAAGAGACGACTGACATTAACGTAGGAAACCCAACTGGCCACAACAATGTATTTGCGTCAAGCGGGTTGACGCGTAATCCAACGTTTTTGTATCTTTTATGCGTTCGGTGTCGGGGACAAGGCGTGGCTTCGGAAGCCCCGCTCGAATGCAAATACTCACGTTGTCCGCAACATAATTTCGGACAAAGTAACCAACTGAAATATGAAGACTAGAAATTGGATTATTCTAATCGGACTACTCTTCCTTGGACTAGGAATATTAATCTTTAGACCTGTACCTATTCCTGACGAAAAGGACTGTTTGAGTTTAAAGGGGACAGTGACTGAAATTTATGAAGGTGGAATCAAGGACGTTGTTTTTAAATTGCAAGGACTTGATAAAGAATTTTACATTAATCGAGGACTAGAACGAGGACTTGATTTGAAGAAATTGCGAGCTGAGTTGACGAACAAGGAGATAGTAATCAAGTATCCTAAATATTGGACTCCGTTAAATCCGGGTAACTCGGTTCGACACATTTCTAAAATTGAATGTGACGGAAAGACAATTTTTACCGAATTAGATTGAAAAAAATTATGCAACGCATAACATTAGCTATAATACATATGTTGTAGTATAGGTGTTGTAAGTATCCCCGAAAATAGTATAGCTTAAAAGCATACCAATGAAAACTTTTAAATTGTATAAATATGAGGAGGAGCAAATTCAGTAACAAACAGCTCAGATAATAACAATATAAAAAGATGAATCAAAAAGTCAGTTTTATTTTGCTTGCTACTATTGTTTTAGGAACAACTGGATGTAAACAAACTGAATCCGATCCAACTCCTAAACCAGTTGTGAAAACAGACCCCTTAATTACATGGGCTAACCCCGCGGATGTTTTTAATTGGACGGCCTTAAGCGCAACACAATTAAGTGCCACGGCAAATGTAGCCGGAACATTTGTGTATACTCCCAGCTTAGGCAAGGCTCTGAATGTGGGCGACAATCAAGAACTTAAGGTTGATTTTACCCCCAAGGATACATCGAGATACAATTCCGGTAGTAAAACAGTTGTAATCAATATCAAACCATTTACCGAAACAGTTACAGACATAGATGGAAATGTGTACAACACCGTTAAACTTGGCAATCAGATTTGGATGACAGAGAACCTACGAGCAACCAAATTAAATGATGCTACATCAATAACGGAATACAAATTCTTCAATCCTGATCGATCAACATTCCCTTGGTTTAGCTCTACCAACCCACAAATACTCTTTCAATGGGTTCCTGCCATAGATTTAAATAATCTTTATCCTAACGATTTGCCTTTCGATTTTTTTGGTGCGTACTACAATCATTTCGCCATACAATCCGAAAAACTTGCCATTGATGGTTGGCGTATGCCCACACAACAAGACTTTCTAGAGCTCGAAAACTTTTTGTCCAACCAGCAACACACAGCAAACGAAGCTACCGTGTTAAAAAGTACAATAGGATGGACTGCCTCTGTGGGTAATGGAACCGATATCTATGGCTTTGAAGTGCGACCTGCAGGAAGCACCACTAATACAGGAAGTCCGGATTTTCAATCCGCAATTGCCCGATTTGCTACTTCAGACCTGAATTCAACTAATAGTACACGTAAAATCGCTACGTTTAGTAAAAATGGTAAACTTAGTTTCGAAGATCTGAATATTAGCTTTGGCGTTAGCGTTAGACTGATTAAAAAATAAAGTGTTGGGGCAATAAGTTGCTACAAAAGAAATTAAGAAAATCGAAAACCAGAATTTCCTTTAGGGTAAGCAGATAAGTCGGTGCCCTTGGACCAGTTTTAATTCTGCGGAGAAACTTGCACGACTTGAAGCGTATAAAAAATCTTTGAAGCCCAAATTGGACTATGCAAAATGGGTTGCTAGTGGAATTGCATTACTGTCATTAACAAAATGCTTACACAATAGCGCGGTGACGTGTAAGCTATAAGTGTTATCTTCGTGCAACGTTTTGGTTCGGGGACAGGACGCGGCTTCGGAAGCGCGCTACTGCAGAAGCACAAACGTTAATTGTTTTTTAGTTGTAAGCCTACAAATTCACTCGAAAGAAAAAAAGAATTGAACTCCTTCTCTACGGACAATTCCTCAGCCTTGGTTCGTGTCCGCACGAACCAACACTAATAATACCAAACCATTATGCTTAATACCCAATAGCCTTTGCTATTGAGCACCTGGCTAGCAACTTGTACTTATCTGATTTTTAGAAATCTTATGCTTTCAGTATTTTCATGGGCTGGAACATACTGCAAGAAAAAAAACTAAAACCAAAACGTTCTACATTGGAAGAGTTTCGAACCAGCATTTTTGAAAGGACAAAAGAGAAAACCCGCAAACGACTAATGTATAATCTTGGCATTTTGTGTGCTATTGGGGCTATTTGGCTATTGTACTTTTTGGGATTTCCGTTAGTAGGGTTAAAAACTGCAATAACCTTTTCAATTTTGATGGTGGGTATTAAACTTTACGATGACAAGTATATGGGTATATCCGCTTATGGCGAGCGCAAAGCTAACCTTGTAATCGCTGAACAGTATTTGGAAATCCGGGACGTACAAATTCCCTACACTGAGCTTACAAATTTGGTAATATATGTTGAGGAGTATTTAGGTATGCCAAGAGAAATATTTGGCATTCATCACGGTGGCAATAATAAGATTGAGTTTGATCGTAATGGAAAGTCAATTTCAATAAACTACGTTATTAAGAATAAACAAGATTACGAAAGAATCAGTCTGCTGGTTGATAGGATAGAAAAGAATCCAAATCTGCAAAAGAATCTGCGTAAGCTTTAGCCTCCTTCGTTCTTGTTGGTCGCCTTAACAGCAACTTGTTCTTATCTGATTTTTAAGAATCTTATGCTTTCAGTATTTTCAAGGTAATGAATGTAGTCATCTGTAAAAACTAAAATTTTATGAGGTCAATTTTTATATTTATTTTTTCTGCTTTCAGTTTGGTGACTTATTCACAAGACAATCAAACAAGTGAAAAGAAAAAATCAGATATTGAGCTTGCACCAAATAGGGTTGCCTATCGACTTTTTCCAACTACAAACATGTGGACTTTCATCAAATTAAATACGAGAAATGGCCAAATGTGGCAAGTCCAGTACGATGTGGAAGGAGATAATCGCAATGAAACGGATTTGTATTTAGTGCCACTCGTCACGCCACAGAATGAAACAAACGACAGATTTACTCTTTATCCAACTCAAAACATTTATACTTTTATTCTACTTGACCAGCTTGACGGAAAAGTTTGGCAAGTCCAATGGTCAATGGAGATAAAGAATAGGGGTATTATTCCCATTGAATAAAACGACTTGCGGACAATGGACTTAAGAGCATTTAATGATACAGTTGGGACAATTTTTGATAAGACGTTGAACGAATACGGATTCAAGCTCCGAAGAAAGAAAAATGAAAAGCACTTTTGTCAAAGGATCTATATCAATGGTGACAAATACATAAAAATTGCGGGTGACATTCATCCAATGGACTTTCCACCACACTATAATATTGTTCTCGGCCAAGGTAGTATTCAATGGCCGGATTGTGACTGGAATGCAATTCCAATATGGTTAATTAAGAAAGAAATTGACCCAAAGAAAAGGTCAAATGAATATTCGTTAGAAATATTGGAAGATGAAAAAATATTAAATAGTTTGAATCATGCAAAGGATGAATTATTTGATTATGGGAAGGAATTTTTGATAAACGATCTAAAACTATTTGACAAATTGAGAAAAGAACAAAATAGGGATAGGGAACCTTATAAAATATTTAGACAGACAGAGAACGGTGGACGAGAAATGATAATTGATGAAGAAAGTAAGTTATTAAAAGAGAAGTATAGCTAAGGTAACAGGATCCTCAGCCTTGGTTCGTGTCCGCACGAACCAACACTAATAATAATCAAACCATTATGCTAAATTAGGGACGCATTAGATAATGTCATGACTGACTATAAACGAAAGTCTTACATAGAGATAGGCGAAATCTATTTTTGGACTGCCACGATCAACACCTGGCAACGCTTGTTGCAAGCACATGAATATAAGCAAGTGATAGTCGATTCATTGGAATATTTAAGCAGTCGTGGAAAAATAGATGTGTTTGCCTTTGTGATCATGCCCAACCACCTCCACTTAATATGGCGGGTGAATGAAAATAACGGAAAGGAAACAGCACAAAGTTCTTTTTTGAAACACACGGCACACGCGTTTAAGAAGTTGTTGGCAAAAGAAAGTAGTGGTCTATTGAAAGATTATGCAGTTGAAGCGCACAATAAAAAACATGAGTTTTGGCAGCGTGATTCATTGGCTATACCTTTATACACAAGGGAAGTAGCCTATCAAAAGCTGGATTATATTCATTACAACCCAGTGGCTGAACAGTGGCAATTGGTAAAAGACCCATGCGATTATAACTATTCAACGGCACGGTTTTATGAACAAGGCATAAAGGATTTTACTTTTTTAAAAGATTTGAGGGAGGAGTTTTGAAGGATGTTGGTTCGTGGGGACACGAACCAAGGCGTTGGGATCAGGATTGAGTATCAAGGTAACATCTATCGAATTTTCTCATGCTTTGACGAAGGTAATTTAGTTATATTGTTCAATGGATTTCAAAAGAAGTCACAAAAGACACCAACTGGAGAGATTGAGAAAGCATTAAAAATTAAGACTGAATATTTTATCGAAAAAGTTAAATCAAAAGGACATGGAAACAAAAAATAAGGGTAAGAAGAGAGTAACGACTTTTGATGAACTGATTGAAAGCCGACACGGAAAAATTGGAACAAAAAAACGGACAGACTTTGAAATCAAAGCCAAGTCATTCGCCATTGGAGAAATAATTAAGGAAGAGAGACGACTTGCTAACATGACTCAAGACGAACTAGCTGTTAAAACTGGGACAAAGAAGAGTTTTATTTCTAGAATAGAGAACGGACATAGCGATATTCAATTATCAACTTTGTTTAAATTACTTGAACTGGGACTTGGGAGAAAGATCTCGTTGACAATTGAGTGAAGGGTACGCGCTACCAACAAAAGTGCATAATCAATGGCGGGGTTCAGTGTAAATTTATAGTTTAGTTTTTCAAATAACATTTGGTGTCGCGTGACAGTGATGCGCTTCGAAAGCCCAGCCACGTTTCATACATAAACGTTAGCAGCAGCCGTTTTGGACAAACTTGCTGACCTGTGTTGTTGATAAAAAAATTGTAAATTGAGGCAAATATTAAAATTATGTCAACCATAGAATTGAGGAGACGGCTGATTGATAAAATTCAAAAGACCGAGAATGAGGACTTACTTGCAGAAGCTTACAGATTGCTCGAGTTAGAGACTGAGGACATTGAAGTATATAAACTTAATGATGGTCAAAGAAAAGCTATTAGTGAGGCCAGACAACAGATTAATAACGGACAATTTTTGACAGATGATCAGTCTAACAAAGAAATTGACGAATGGCTAAGCAGGTAACTAAGGTATGGTCAGGTTTTTTGCTATTTGTATCGTTGATTTTTTAAGTAAGTGCGGAGACACGAATCAAAAAAAAGATTGGTTGTATGAAGGACGAACAAATTCAAACCTTACATCCGGAAGCAGGAAAAAAGAATAAGCGAATTTCGTTGGAAAAATATAATTTCATCAGAAAACATCTTCTAAAAATACTCGCCAAAAAAGAATTGACCCACACCGAATTGATGGAACAGCTTTACAGCAACGTGAAAGATACCTTTGAAGGGGGTGTGCAATGGTATGGAGAAACCGTTAAGCTGGATCTTGAAGCCAGAAACCTGCTGGAGAGAACCAACACAAAACCTGTTAAATACAAATTAGTAAGGGCTAACTAATTTGAAAGGAAATGTTGCATTGCGAAATTGCTGATACAATAAGGTGATACCCAATAGGGGGCTATAGCAATCAACATCTCAGCAATTAAAAATATTCTAAACTTGTATGACCAGAAAAAATCAACCGATACACTCAAGAAGAGAATTTCTTGGAATTTTTGCAGCCACTATACCATTATTATCTTTTGGCAAAATAGAGCCTGACATTATTCTATATAACGGAAACATTTTCACTGTAAACCCCCAAGAACCAACAGCACAAGCATTGGCCATTGCCGATGGCAGGGTAATGGCTGTTGGAAGCAATAAGGAAATACTGAGATTGGCAACGGCCAAAACAAAAAAAATCGATGTAGGATATAAAACAGTTCTTCCGGGTTTTATAGATACACATACTCATCCTGCTTACTCTGGCATCAAACATTTAAAAATGGTGGATTGCGATTTGCGTTCCATTAAAGAAATCAAAGAAGCGATCAGACAGAGGGCAGCCATTACACCAAAAGGTAAATGGGTAGAAGGATTTAAGTATGATGATACTAAAACCAGTGAAGGCCGAAAAATAAACATAGGTGATTTAGATGAAGTTGCGCCTGAACATCCGGTAATCATAAGACATCGTGGGGGGCACACGTACTATTGCAATACACATGCCTTTAAAATGGCAAATGTTAACGAATCAACACCCAACCCAAAAGGTGGTGAATTTGAAAAGACAGAAGCTGGGAAATTAACGGGTTGTGCAAAAGAAGCAGCGGCTGATGTTTTTGATAAAATTATTCCTGATCTAGATACCCGAAGTGAAAGACAGGAGGGAGTAAAACTAATTTCAAAGATGTTAGCCAAATCAGGTGTTACATCTGCTACCGAAGCTTATGGAACTCCTGATTATTTACAAGCCTACGAAGATGCTTACGAAGCTGGCGACTTACATACACGCATTTATAGTCTGATTTCATTCAGGCACATTGATACCATGATGGCGGCAGGAGTAAGAACAGGTATGGGAAATGAGTGGGTTAAGATTGGAGGTATGAAAATAACGTGCGATGGTTCTATTTCTGAACGCACGGCCAGACTATCGCAACCATACGCAGGGCGCCCCAATGATTATGGTATTATAGTAATGGATGATGAACAAATGTATCCGTATGCAAAAAGAGCATACGATGCAGGTTGGCAACTTGGTATTCATGCCAATGGGGATGTAGGCATAGACCTTACACTCAAATTATTTGAACGCCTTTATAAAGAAAGTCCTAAGAAAGACCCCAGGTTTAGAATTGAGCATTGCACCATGATTAATGATGGGCTGATTCAACGAATGAAAGCCTTGGGAGTTATTCCAATACCTTTCTCTACCTATGTGTACTATCATGGCGAGAAAATGAAAGCCTATGGGGAAGAGCGCTTGAAAAATATGTTTGCATTAAGAAGTTTTCTGGATGCCGGCATACGGCCCACTATTGGGTCTGATTATCCGCCCGGTCCTTTTGAGCCAATGATGTTTTTACAATCAAGTGTTACAAGAACCGACATAAAAGGCAATGTTTGGGGCGCCAATCAAAAAATAACGGTAGAAGAAGCAATAAGAATTGGTACCATCAACGGAGCCTATGCCTCTTATGAAGAAAAAATTAAAGGTTCACTAGAAGTTGGAAAACTTGCCGACCTTGTAGTACTTGACCGGAACCCTTATAAAGAAGATCCTTCTACGCTGATTTCTATTCCTATAGAACGGACGATGACCGGAGGAAGATGGGTTTATGAAAGCTAAAGAAATTACTTTTGTATCATTGCTCATTAACTAAACTAACTGATTATAATTTAATAAACCAGTACTTGAAATCAACCTGGTGCCCAACGTTTTAATTTCTTGGAGCAAGACGCGGCTTTGAAAAGAGAGCACTAAAAAACCAACCTTGTGCGCAATTTTGTTGATCAGTAGACTACCTTCATACATGGACATAGACCACATTTTTATATTTACAGACGACAAGGGAAAAATTGCGGACGAACTTGTAAAATTTGGACTTGTTGAGGGTAGTAACAGAGTTCACGTAGGGCAAGGAACTACCAATAGAAAGTTTTACTTTAATAATTTCTTTCTGGAAATACTTTGGGTTCATAACGAGTATGAACTAAAAAGTGATTTAGTTAAACCTATTGGACTTTGGCAACGCGCGGACTATAAAAAAAATAAATCTTCGCCCTACGGGCTCTGTTTAGTGAACAGTGACGAAACGAATAAACTGTTTGAGAATTCGTTTGAATATCAACCCGACTATTTTCCAAGCGGTTTAGCAATCGAAATCCTTAAAAACGAAAATAACCCTCAGCTACCGTGGACTTTCAGATTGCCATTCAAAGGGCAAAAGAAAAATGAAACAGAACCGAAAAACCATAAGAATGGAATAAATAGATTGACCAAAGTAAATTTCAAGTACGCAGATTCATCGGCAGGCAGATACATTGACTATTTTAAGAATGAATCAACTATTGAATTTACTGTTTCAGAATACTATGGAGTAACCTTAACATTCGATGATAATATTCAAGGGAAGCGAACCTATTTTGCGGATTTAAAATTGACAATTGAGTTTTAGAAACTGCAGAGTTCATTGTCCGCATAGATATGGAGGAAGCACAATGACTAACAACATAGGTTTGGTAATATGGCGGCAGCCGAAAAACAATAGTGGTAATTTATCGCAGACTCAAGAAAATGAAACAACTTAAATTATTTAGCATACAGCAATATGTATTCTACAGTTTAATACTGAGTTTACTTACATCTTGTGAAAATATAAATTCTGAAAATCTTTCACCGGTTTCGAAAAGCTATATTGACGAAGTAATTACTTTATTGCAGAACAATTCAATAAACAAAAACAAGATTAATTGGGAAGATTTTAGAAATGATGTTTATAGACACGCAAAAGGATCGAAAACATTGGAAAATACATACGCCTCAATTACTTATGCAATAACCAAATTAGAAGACAATCATAGTTATTTTGCTGCAAATATTGTTTCACAAGATACAAGCGGTTTGGCTCCTTTGCCTATTTTGTTAGATGAAATTGTACCCGAAAACATTGGTTATATTAGAATTGGTTTTTGTATGGGTGACGAACAACTGAAAAAAAACTATATCAATTCTGTTATGGACAAAATGGCAAAGCAAGATAAAATAAATCTAAAAGGCTGGGTTGTTGATTTGAGGGGAAATTTTGGAGGAGATATGGTGCCAATGTTAGTCGCAGTAGGTCCTATTTTGGGGGAGGGAGTACTAGGATATTTTTTCTATCCCGACAGTTCATTCTATACCTGGAACTATAAAAATGGATATCTATATGATGAAAATGGTATTTGGTGGGAGCAATCCACCACTACCTATCATTTAAAATCACCCAATCCTTATGTTGCCATTCTTACAGATAATATTACAGCAAGTTCTGGCGAAGCAGTAGCAATAGCCTTTAAAGGGCGTAGCAAAACCAAGTCATTTGGAACACAGACATTTGGAGTTTCAACGTGCAATCGTGTATATACTTTATCGGATGGTTCAAGAATTAACCTAACTGTAGGTGTATTTGCCGATAGAAATAAAACAAAATATGGAAATAGTGTTTATCCAGATGTGAAGTGTGATGAAAACAAAACATTAGAAGAGGCCATAACTTGGATATCAAGCCAGGATTAAACTACCTAACGAAAAGAATAGAAATTATGAGCAAAATAATCTTTGACAGCGCTATATCGCTTGATGGGTTTTTCGCAGGCGAGAACAGAGGTCCTAAAAATCCCATGGGTGGAGTCTCGGGTCAAATTCATTCGTGGATGTTTAATCAAAAAGCTTTTTGGGAATACCTGGGCATGGAAGGGGGAAAAGAAGATGGAGCTGACGGGAAATACATTCGAGAGACAATTGCAAGAACGGGTGCATTCATTATGGGGAAAAGAATGTTTGAGGAAGGCGAAGCCGTTTGGCCCAACGATCTCTACAAAGCAGACGTATATGTGTTAACGCACGAAATCCGAAAACCCTGGGTACAAGAAGGCACCACAACTTTTTACTTTATAAACGATGGAATAGAAAGTGCGTTGACCAAGGCAAGACAATCGGCAAAAGGAAAGGACATAAGAATACAAGGCGGTGCCAATACCATTCAGCAGTTTCTTAATGCAGGACTGGTTGACGAATTTTTTATTCACATGGCGCCTGTTTTTTTAGGAAGCGGCATTCGGCTCTTTGACGGCATCGACAAAAATAAATATGAAATGCAAATTGAAGAAGTAATACCGGCTGCCTTAACAACTCATATAAGATATAAGCTGATAAAGAAATAGAAAAACCGACCCGCCAATGGTTGGCCAGTTCGCTGAAGTTCTGAGTTCTGATTACTATAAATTGAATAAAGAAATGATTCTTACTAAAAGAAACATACTAGTTCATCAAAGGATTTTGATGCTCGTAACGCTGCTAATTTCTTCTTGCGCTAGCCAGCTGAAAGATAAATCTGTAGATGATGGGATCGGAAAAGCATTAAACAACAAACCCTCGATCTTAAATCAGAGTACAACATTTCCGCAAATTCACACCAATTTGAATGGAATGGTAAGGGAGTTTGTAAGAACGATGTATCAGGACAGGAAAGGGAACTATTGGTTTGGAACGAACGGAAATGGGATTATCCGCTACAATGGGCAAACACTTGAAGAAGTTTCAAACGAAGGTAAACGCTTACCTAATGTAGTAAGGGAAATTGTTGAAGACAAGGCAGGAAATGTTTGGTTTGGGACTGACTCTGGGCTCATCAAATACGATGGTGAAACGTTTATAACCTATTCGGAAAAGGAAGGATTACAAAATAAAGAAATTTGGGGTTTAGCTATTGACAAAAGCGGACTCATTTGGGTTGGATCGATTGGAGGAGTTAGTCATTTTGATGGCGAGAAGTTTATACCTTTTTCGTTGCCAGACTCTGTGGTCGAAAATCCACAGCCCATGCTATCGGATAATTTAGTTTTCAAATTTATTGAAGACAAAAATGGAATCATGTGGCTTGTTACCGATGGAAATGGAATTTTTAAATACAAGAATGGCGAATTCATTCATTTAACTTCTAAAAATGGACTTACCGACAATAATGCTGCGGATATTTTAGAAGACAAACAAGGAAATATCTGGATTGGAACTTTTAATGGTGGTGTCAGCAAGTTTGATGGAAAAACGTACACCAATTTTACTAAAGATGGAATTATTAAAGGCTTAGAAACCTATAACTTTTGTGAAGACAGCCGGGGAAACATTTGGTTTTCGGCAGAAGGATATGGCGTGTACCGCTACGATGGATTTAACTTCACGCAGTTCACTACACTCAATGGATTAACCACCAATGTTGTTCAAAGTATTTTTGAAGATAACAAAGGACAAATTTGGTTTGGAACCTGGCAGGGAATAAGCCTTTATGACGGACAAACAATTATGAATGCTAAAGACAAAGAACCCTGGGCGAAGTAAAAACTGGCGATACCATCGATGAGTGACAAAAAAATTAACTATATTTTCTAATCCTATACGACAGGCAAAAAACGTAGCGTATGAAAGAAGAACAAAAATCCATCCCAAAATGGATACTTATAGTTTCAGGACTTTTTGGATTAATGGAAATTATGGTAAGTCTGGCCATGTACTTTTCACCACACTCGGTTATCGATACAGTTGATCTTACTGCGAAAGGCGTTGACTACCTTATTTCTATGTGGGCTTCCAGGCAATTTGCACTGGGCATTATCTTTATTTATGCGACAGTACGAAAATCGATTCCAATGCTAACGATTGCCTATATTTTCTTTTTAGTAATGTTTGCTGGCGACTTCCTTATTGGAATTTCGCAAGGAGAAAATTCACTTATACTGAGTGCTTCCGTAATGGGTGTTATTTCGGCAGTCATGCTATTTGTAATAAATAGGAGTAAATAATATTCAACCGGTAATCAAAGGGTGGTGAGATAAAAACACTTAGTAAGTAATAATGAAAGCAAATAGAATCGCAAGAACACTTGCAATTGTAGTCATTTTGATTTTGAATATTGGATGCGATCAAATTTCCAAGAATATCGCACGCCAGAATATTGATTACAACGAACAGATAAGTTTAATGGATGACTACCTGATTTTGACAAAAGTCGAAAACTCAGGTGCTTTTTTAAGCGTTGGGCATTCACTACCGCAACCATTAAAGTCGTTGCTTTTGACAGTCTTACCTTCCACAATCTTAGTATTTGCTCTTCTCTATCTATTAACAAAAAAGGGAATGTCAAACGTGGTGGTAACAGGAATCTGCTTCGTTATTGGTGGCGGATTTGGAAACCTTTACGACAGAATTGTTCACGGTTCGGTAACAGACTTTTTGCACATTGATTTTGTACTATTTCGGACGGGAATATTCAATATGGCTGACGTCTCAATAATGACAGGGATGTTCTTGATTTTATTGGATTCCTATTTTTTTAAAACAGGTTCGAAATACCGGATAGATGACAGCAATAGGCGTGAGTGACGGCCCATTCTCGAACCTTGTACGTGGAGCCTAACTTCACAGCACCTTAATTTCCATTCCCCGGCAACCCGCAATTCCATACCGACAAGGCACTTTTTTTATTAGCACCGGGGAAAACCCCGTGGGGGGTACGGGAAAATTCCCGGTACCGATACGGGGAAATTCCCGTTGTGGGGTAAAGTTGGATTGGGGAAATTGCTGATGTAATAAGGATATATAGGAAACTAGTTTTCCTATATATAATTGTTGTGCACAAGCTGGCGGACAGATTTCCCAACCTATGACGTTAAATCTATAGTAGATGGCCAAATTCAATGAAGACACTTTAACAAACTGGACGAAACCTCCTAGTGACTCTGAGGCGACAAAACTTGAGAATTCCGAAAGAATGGTTCGAGAAGCGATTGACGAAGATGAAAAGTTAAAGGAGAAATCAACCGAGACATTTGGCCAGGGCTCATATGCTAACGACACGAACGTAAGACTTAACAGTGACATAGACATAAATGTTAGGTATACTGGGGGATTCTATTTTAAACTTCCTGTTGATACAAAAAGAGAGGATTTTGGGCTCAACAACCCGACAACGTATTCTTTTGAGGAGTATAAAAATGATGTAGAGAATGCTTTAGTTAAAAAATTCGGAAGAAAAGAAGTTATTCGAGACGATAAATGTATAACAGTGAAGGGGAACAGCTACAGAATTGAGACTGATGTTGTTCCGACATGGAACTATAGACGATATGAAAAGGACGGCAGTTACGTCCTAGGTGCTAAATTGATTACTGATAAAGGGAAAGAGATAATAAATTATCCAAAACAGCACATCTCCAATGGAATTTCGAAGAACGCAAATACATCAAGAAGATTTAAACGACTGACTAGACTTCATAAGAAACTCCGTTATAAAATGATTGAAGACGGAGAAGTTGTTAACGATAGTATTACATCATTTCTGCTTGAATGCCTTGTTTGGAATGTCCCAAATAACTTAATGAACGATTATGATACTTGGACTGAAAGGTTGAGACAATCAATTATCTACATATACAACAATACAAAGACTGATGAGCAATGTAAATCATGGGGTGAGGTTTCTGAATTACTATATTTATTTCATGGTGGAAGAAAATGGACACCAAGTAATGTGAACTCGTACATGCAGCAACTATGGAACTACTTGGAATTTTAAAACTATGGTAACGTACAATATTCGAGTCTTCGCATTTGCTATTCTCGGAGTAGCATTTGGAACCTACATCTTAATATTTCTATTGACGCAAAACCTCAGCAGCATAGACTTCAACAAAGCACTGTCTCATATTTCGACAACAATTTCTATAAACATAATTATCTGGATTCTATTCATAAAGTGGGGTTGGAAATGGAAGGTGTTTTATCCATGGCTTGTTCCATTCCCCAATCTTGCTGGACAATGGAGCGGTGAAATTAAATCAAATTGGCAAGAAAAAACCCTTGACCCAATTCCGACTGAGGTGACTATAACTCAAACCTTCTTTAATGTTCAGGTTAAAATTAAAACAGGAGAAAGTAAGAGTTACAGTATCGGTGCTTCATTTGACATCGACCAAGAGCGGGGACAGCAGCAACTATTTTACTCATATTTGAATACACCAAGACCCGGTGTTAGAGAGCGTAGCGAAATTCATTATGGTTCGACTGTATTAAATTTTGAAGGCTACAAGGTGAAGGAAATGGACGGTGAGTATTGGACATCGCGTGAGACAACGGGAGAAATTAAATTAAAGAGAAAGAAAGTGAAGTAGCCAGCCAGCGCACAACAAAATGTTTGCGCAATGGTGGGGCTCAGTGTAGCTATAAATTTATATCTTCGTTCAACGTTTGGCCACGTGGGACAGTGAAGTGTTTCAAAGTCCCACCACTGCGCAAACACCAACGTTGGCAATTATTGTTTTGAAGAGATTATGGAAAAGAAATTTCAAGTTTTCGTTAGCTCAACGTATAAAGACTTGTCCGAAGAGAGACAGGAGGTGATGCAAGCGCTTTTAGAATTGGATTGCATTCCCGTTGGAATGGAGCTTTTCCCTGCAGCAGATGATGATCAATGGACTCTTATTAAGAGGCTCATTGACGATTGCGACTACTATATTTTAATAGTTGGTGGAAGATATGGATCATTAAATAACGATGGAATTAGCTATACCCAAATGGAATATGAGTATGCATTGGCGAAAGAAATTCCAATTATTGGTTTTTTGCATAAAAATCCCGATACGATTCCAGTTAATAAAAGTGAAAAAGATCCTGACCTCTTAAAGAGGCTGAACAACTTCAAGGACTTCGTTCAAAAGAAGATGTGCCGTTACTGGGATAATCCTGCGGACTTAGGATCGCAGGTAAGCAGGAGTCTAGTAAAACTTATCAAAGATAAGCCGAGACCAGGTTGGATAAAGGCAACAAATTTACCTAGTGAGGACGCAACCAAGGAGATACTTGAATTGAAGAAACAAATTGAAAAATTGAATGTCGAAATTGAAAGATCCAAAACGACCGGACCAGAGGGTAGTGAAAATTTGTCACAAGGTTCAGAAAGAGTTGATCTCAAATTTCGATTTGCTGGCAAACATGAAGACTGGAGGGAAAAGATCGAGTATTATCATCAAACTGCATCACTGAGTTGGGATGAGATATTCTCAGAGATATCACCGTTAATGATTGATGAGACTACCGAGGTGGCTTTAAGAACAAAAATCAATGATCTTATATTCAAGAAGGAATTCCAAGAACTAAAAAAAAAACTTGAGAAAAAGGAACGATTACCGAGAGATTTTGAAATTGACGAAAATGAATTTCATACGATAAAAATTCAATTTAGAGCCCTTGGATTAATTACCGAGAGTACGAAAAAAAGAAGCATCCATGACAAAGGGAAATATTGGACTTTAACGCCATATGGCGACACTGTGATGACCAGATTGAGAGCCATTAGAAAACAATAGCTGCACACAACAAAGTGCATAAAAATAGTAGGTTCGGTTTAGGTTTGAAATATTTGTATTCATCTCTCTCCTAGATTCCAAACAAAACAAAATTGAATTTGCAGTTAGTTATTAAAGCTTCTTGAAGCCAAAAACCTTTTCCAATCCAACTCATTTGCAATTGTTTGCCACGGCCTCTTCCATGCCTTTTAAACCCAACTCTTTTGCTTTAGTAAAGTAGGTGCAGGCTTCTGTTTTCTTACCTATTTTCAAATAGCTATCGCCCAGCGAATAATAGATGTTGTTGGGCAGTGTGCTGGCATTCATCTTAAAACATTGTAAAAATATCGTAATAGCCTGATCATATTGGCTGGACATTTTATACGCGTAACCCAGTTCGTATAACGGATCGACCAGCGAAGGATTCATGTCCACCGCTTTTTTCATTTGCTTAATGGCGTTATCATATTCTTTTAAATCAATCAGCGTATACGCATACTCATATTGCGCTTCGTAGTCAGCCGGATGATTTTGGGTGGCAAGTTGATAGTCCTGCGTAGCCAGACGAAATTGCCCGATTTGTTTTAACGCATAGGCACGCTCCATGCGCGCACGCAGGTGCTCAGGACTGAAACACAACATGTAACTAAAATCGGCAATGGCCTCATGATAGTTGCCTTGGTCCGTGCGCACAAACCCCCGCTCATACCAATAGTCAAACATCCACGGGTAGGCCTGAATGGCGGCTGTAAATTTTGCTTCGGCTTCAGCGTAAGCTTTCTTCGATTTAAGCTCCAGACCTTCGGAATAAAACTTTTCAGCTTCGGGGGTTGGTTTCTGCGCATTGGCGACATACGAAAGCAGAAACAGGAGAAGAATGAAATACGGCTTCATGGGGTTTTAATTAAGTTCAACGAAAGGTATAACAGTAACCGAAATACTGAAATCCGTGGAAGTAGGTATTTTTTAACGGTGGCTGATACTGACATAATCGTTACCTTCACTAAAATTAAACTGATTTATGAAACGTGTGCTTAGCCTCATCCTTTTTATCGCGATAACAGCCAGCACGCTGGTGGCTCAGGAAAAAAGTAATGCAGCCCAGTTCTGGAGCACGTTGCAAAAACATTGCGGCAGCGCATATGAAGGTGTGGTTGCAGAGTCTGCGGGTGGCACCGATTCTTTTTCGGGCAAAAAGCTGGTGATGCATGTGCGCGTGTGCGATGATAAAACTATTCGCATTCCCTTCTTTGTTGGCGATGACAAATCGCGCACGTGGGTGTTGCGTTTTGAAAACGACCGGATTGAGTTAAAGCATGATCACCGTCATGAAGATGGCACCGAAGATAAAGTAACGCAATACGGAGGCACGGCTTCCAATTCCGGATTGGCTTCGGTGCAGGTTTTTGCTGCGGATAGTTACACGGCTGCGCTTATTCCGGCAGCTGCGGCAAACGTGTGGTGGATCACTGTGAATGAAACCGACTTTACCTATAACTTAAGGCGCCTTGGGTCGGATAGGGTTGTATCTGTAAAATTTGATCTTAGAAAGAAGGTCAGTACACCTCCGGCCCCGTGGGGTGCGAAGGAGTAGTTCTTACTTAAGTTGCTGTTCCAAGGGAAAATGATTACTTAATTTTCGATTGCCCCATCATCTACCCAGCAGGCAATCAGCGAAATCTGATTTGCCGACAGTGAGCCATCAAAAGGCATTGACTTATTTACTACTCTGGTTTTGATTTGAAGGGCGTTACTTTTTACAACACTGAATTTGCTCAGGTCGATGCGGCCCGTGCCCGCAACATGGCAGCCTGATTTGGCACAGGATGTATCTATGATAGGTTTGATCTGGGTTGACCAGCTTATACCGGTGTTGCCGCGCGGCACAGCTGCAGAAAATGTATAGGAACAGTTTTTTGAATCGCGCACAAATACGGAATAGGTATCATGATTCAGGTTACTAAAAAGTGAATCCGTTGAGGTAACTCCATTATTGATCCTGAATGTAAACGGAGCATTGCCTCCGGTAGGTTTAATAAGCAAACTGCCATCAGGATTAAGACAAATTGAATTGGGAGTAGCCAGGGCTGTAGCTGTAAGGGTGGATTCAAAATTTTCAATCTCAACAACAAGGGTATCCGAGCAGTTTTTAGAATCCACCACCACAATAGAATAGCTGCCTGCCGAAAGGAATTTAAAGATCGGACTTGACTGGCTCTTTCCGTTGATGGAAAAACTATACGGTGGAAAGCCACTGGCAGCCACCACTTCTATTTCTCCATTATTGAAGGCACAGGTGGCAAGATCTTTTTTCTGAACAAAAGAAATTTGTAACGTGCTGTTGGCACAGTCGAAGAGGGGTGTTTGATCATTATTGCTGCACGAAAGCAGGATTGAAAAAACGACTACAGAAATTTTCTTATGGGTTGAGCTACTCATGTAAGTAAGATGCAAATATAGATAAGCTTTAGAGGCTATCTGTAACCCTGGAGGCGCCTGATTGCCGTTGGCCGATTTTTACCACCAACTTTTTGTTATATTCGTTTCTATGAAAGACCTACGCCTGGCCGTGCTGATTGATGCCGACAATGTTCCTTACTCACATATCAAAGAAATGCTGGAGGAGATTTCCAAAAACGGAACGCCCACCATAAAACGCATTTATGCCGACTGGACTAAACCAACCGTGGCGGGCTGGAAGAATGTGCTTCTCGAAAATGCGATTACACCCATTCAGCAATACAGTTACACCAGTGGCAAAAACTCAAGCGACAGTGCGTTGATCATCGATGCGATGGACATTTTGTATTCCGAAAAAGTAGATGGTTTTTGCATCGTCTCTTCCGACAGTGACTTTACCCGGCTGGCAACGCGGCTTCGCGAAACAGGTATGAAAGTAATTGGCATTGGCGAGAAAAAAACTCCGGTACCTTTTATTACTGCTTGCGATAAATTTATTTACCTCGAAATCTTAAGAGCCAAAACAGAACCTATACGGGAAACCAAACAGGTTAAAGTAAAATCCGAAAGCAGTCCGCTCAACAAAGTTGATAATGCATTGATAAAACTACTAACGGAAAGTGTTGTAGACCTGGCAGACGAAAGTGGCTGGACTTTTTTGGGCGAGCTCGGAAGTTTTATTTTAAAAAAGAAAGCCGACTTCGACCCGCGCAATTATGGATTCTCTAAATTGTTGTCGCTGATCAGAAGTACCGGCAAATTTGTTGTTGACGAACGCGAGTCGGGCAATAAAAACATCCGGCATATTTATGTGAAGGTGAAATAACTCACGTGCTTAGATTAAAATAAGTAAACCACCAGCTGTTTAATGAAACCCACCATGAAAACTTTGGCATTTACATTCAGTCTTTTTTTATTTATGCAGGGTGCTCAGGCAGCTCCGTTGCGTGTAGGTGTGGCCGGGCTTACCCACGACCATGTCCATTGGATTCTCGGAGGTGCTGCCCGCGGTGATATTCAGTTGGTAGGAATTGTGGAACCCAATAAAGAATTAGCCAAACGTTACTTTGAGCGATATGGTCTGTCTATGTCACTTTTATATGGTTCGCTGGAAGAGATGATTGAAAAAGCAAAACCAGAAGCAGTAACCGCGTTTGGTTCTATCTACGAACATCTGGCGATCGTACAGGCGTGCGCCCCGCGCGGCATTCATGTAATGGTAGAGAAACCGCTGGCAGTAAGTTTGGATCACGCAAAACAAATGGAGGCGCTTGCAAAAAAGCATAACATCCAGCTTCTTACAAACTACGAAACCACCTGGTATGCTACCAACCACAAAGCATTTGAAATGGTGCAACAAAATCAGCTCGGTAAACTGAGAAAAGTAGTTGTGCATGATGGTCATGAAGGGCCAAAAGAAATTGGCGTGAGCAAAGAATTTTTGAGTTGGCTCACCGATCCAAAACTGAATGGGGGTGGGGCAGTAATTGATTTTGGATGTTATGGTGCCAACCTGATTACGTGGCTAGCCAATGGCCAGCGGCCCGTATCGGTGTTTGCCGCGCTGCAACAATTTAAACCCGACATTTATCC
Organism: Cyclobacteriaceae bacterium; assembly: GCA_965278925.1. Taxonomy (GTDB): domain Bacteria; phylum Bacteroidota; class Bacteroidia; order Cytophagales; family Cyclobacteriaceae; genus ELB16-189. The sequence goes on from OZ257123.1 coordinate 230,365, forward strand.
GAATGTTGATGATGAAGCTACGATTGTGTTGGAATATCCGGGCATGCAGGGAATTATTCAGGCTTCGTGGAATTGGCCCATCGGAAGAAAAGATATGGAAGTGTATGGTGCAACAGGATATGTAATTACTGACAACCGCGCGAACATGAGAATTCGTGTAAAAGGTGATGAGGCGGTGCGATCAGAAAAACTGGATGAACGAGCCGCTCCGTATGACGATCCATTTGCATTGCTTGCTGCGGTGGTGCAAAGGAAAACCTCTTTACCCGCTTATGATCTTTCATCGTTGGAAAATAATCTTATTGTGATGGAGATTCTGGATGCGGCCAAAGAAAGTGCCCGCACCGGAAAGAAAGTAATGCTGAAGAAGTAATCACCTCGTTGCTTTGAAGCATGGAAAGCGGACTTGATAATTTTTACCTCAGGCAATCAGAACCCACTAAAAGTTGTTTGTTAGCCTTGCGGGAAATTATTCTGAATCAGGATAAAGAGATAACTACTGCATGGAAATATTCAATGCCCTTCTTTTGTTATAAAGGAAAAATGTTTTGCTATCTATGGGTTCATAAAAAACATAAACAGCCCTACCTGGGATTGGTTGAGGGAAAGCGAATCATCCATCCGGATTTGCTTGTAGAAAAGCGATCGCGGATGAAGATTATGTTATTCGATCCGAATAAAGACTTGCCGCTCAGAAAAATAAAACTTGTAGTAAAACAAGCTCTCACTCTTTATAAGTCAGGGGAAATAAAAATTAAGAGTTAGCTTCCTTTGGTTTGAAAGCCAATTCTCGATCTTCCCTTCGAAATTTCTTTGATCTCAAATTCTTTCACGTCATCGAAAATGATTGTCTCCATGAGTAAAGGAGTTCGTTCTTCCTTTTTCATAGCGGCCAGGCGCAGGTGCTGGTTCTTCACCGATTCGCCCACAACTTGCCGAACGGCACGGGCATTTCCAAAATGCTGGTCGCGCCCTTCGTGAAGAAAATTGAAATAGTTTTTAAGATGTGCAGCTGCGGCTTCGTCAGGCTTGGCACCTTCTTTTGCAAAAATGCCCATCGCGATGGTGTACATATCATCGGCATGATAATCGTTGAAGAGAAAATATTTATCAAACCTCGATTTTAAACCTGGGTTGGATGTAATAAACTCTTGCATGTTTTCGGTATAGCCGGCTACAATTACTCCAAACTTGCCGCGCATATCTTCCATGCGTTTTAAAATTACCTGAATTGCTTCGGCACCAAAATCATGCTGCGAACCTTTGCCTGCTGCCAGCGAGTAGGCTTCGTCAATAAATAAAATTCCACCCATGGCCTCGTTTACTTTTTCACCGGTTTTCATGGCCGTCTGACCAATGTATCCAGCCACCAATCCCTCGCGGTCAACTTCCACCAGATGACCTTTTTCTAAAATGCCGAGACCCTTATAAATTTTTGAAATGATGCGCGCCACGGTAGTTTTTCCGGTGCCCGGATTCCCAGTAAAAACGGTGTGCAACGAAAATTTATTAAGCACATCTTTTCCTGTCTCCTGATAAAAGCGAACCAGCTTTACCATCTCATTCACTTCCACTTTAATATTCTCTAAGCCTGTCAAAGAATTTAATTCATTCAGACTTTCGTAAAGAATGTCGTCAAGGTTTTTGTTTGGCGAAGCTGTAACCGTTTGAGCGGATTGTTTAAAAATCTGCCCGGTTTCAGTCATCACATTGGCAGCACCTTCTTCAAACTTATCACCCACCTGAAAAGGAACCGTAGCAAGCAACGAATCCATAAATACAACTTCCATGGTGTAAGCATCACTTTTCCAGCGGCCCGGAGCATCGCCACCCCAGCCCGGAAAAATTGTATACTCCTGATCTAAAGTGTTGGGGGTTACATAGGTGAGGTAGGCATTGCTTCCTTTCGGTTGCCCGGCTTTATCATAAAAGTTAAAGAATATTTCTGCCCAATATCCGGCCGTTGTTTTATTTTTAAATCTGAACTCGCCCCACACATACCGGGTTTCTTTCTGACTGAATTTTTTGATGTACTTTTTTTCTGGTAGGAGATAGGTTTGGCTATCTCCTTCAAATAACTGAATGGAGTTTATTGAGAAGAATAAATTTTCTCCGGGTTTAGAAAAGCCAACATCTTCCACATAAAACTTGGTTTCCCCGATAAGTACTTCGTCAACATACGCCTCCCAAAGATATTCTCCTTTCGTCCAATACGTGCCTGGGTTTGCAGTGCCCCACGAGTTGCGCACATAGACAATGTTCTCCTCTTTAAGCACTTTTCTTTTTTGCTCAAGGTTGCAGAGTTCCTTTTTTTGAGTGCCATTCACAAAATAGCACTTAAGTCGCAACGAACCTTCCCACTCGGCCTCGTCAAATAGTTTATTGAAAAAAGAGAGCTCAATCCAGAGAAATGAAGTCTCGTAACGGTCGTACACTTTACGGTATTTCTTGGTTGCGTCTGCCATCCATTCATCAGACGAGTACACTTTCATGTCGCGAAACTTATACTTTACAGGCATGGATTTATTGATTTCTTCAGGGTTCATAAAAAGCCAATTTTAGCAAAACAAGGTAAGAAAAAATATGAAGTACAAATACAAAATATCAAGGTGGGTGTGGTTACTTTATCGGGCGTTTTATAGTGCAAGCCAGCCTGACGATTTGAATGATAGCAGCAACTTGTTTACTTTTAAAAATTGTGTCAGATTTCGATTCATGGAGAAAGTATACATCGAAGATCAGTCGTTTACCGCGATAAATTTTGCCGACATGGGTCTTCGCAAAGGCGAATACGAGCAATGTACATTTCGCAATTGCAATTTTTCGGGCCTGGATTTGAACGGATTTGTGTTCGCAGAATGTGAATTGGAAAACTGCGATCTCAGCATGGTAAAATTGGGAAACACTTCGTTTAAAGATGTAAAATTTAAGAGCTGTAAGTTGCTGGGCTTGCGGTTTGACGAATGCAATAAGCTGTTGTTGTCCTTTTCGTTTTCGGGTTGCCTGTTAAACTTTTCCTCCTTTTATAAGCTAAAGCTGAAGGGTATAATTTTTCGCGACTGTAAACTGCAGGAGGTTGAGTTTGCAGAATCTGATTTAACAAACGCAGTGTTTCTTGATTGCGATTTGTTGCGGGCTACCTTTCAAAATACGGTATTGGAGGCAACGGATTTTCGTACGGCTGTCAATTATTCTATTGACCCCGAAATAAACCGAATCGCGAAAGCCAAATTTTCGCAGGCAGGCATAGCCGGCTTGCTCGACAAATACAAAATCGTGATTGAATAGCTTAGGAAGTATTTGAAGATGAACCAACGTGTACTGGTAGCAAGGGGCATGCATATTATAAAAGCAGCACGGTGCCGATTGTTAAATACATTTCCGCCTGTTATTTTGTGGTGTTAAAGGTGAGGTTGCACTTTTGAATCTTTCGATTTAATAATCCGGCCTCTTGCGCAGAGTTTGTTTTTGACAGCGCACGTTCAAAAAGTTCTTTAGCTTTTGTTGCATTGCCTTGAAGTAAATAAAAATTTCCGAGCGCGGTGAGATATAGATAATGATGTGGAAGATCAGGAATCTTTTCTAGTTCCTGAATGCCGGCCGCGGCCGAGTGCGCATACCCGATAACAATCGCGTGGTTTAGATTCACGATCGGGCCGGGCTTTAATTCGCGCAGTGTTTCATAGAGCACCAATAGTGCACCCCACGATGTTTCTTCAAATCGCGAAGCGAGCGCATGCACAGACGCGATCGAAGCTTCAATGTGATATTCGCTCAGCACATTACCTGTAGAACTCTTCTCCAAAAAACTCAAGCCTTTTTGTATTAAGGGTTGATTCCATTGGGTGCGGTCTTGCTCTTCCAGTAAAATGATTTCACCCATGTTGCCCGTGCGTGCTGCAAAACGCGAAGCTTGCAAACACATCAAGGCCATCAGCGCATTTACTTTTGGTAATCGGGTAGCCTTATGTTGCGTCAACAAATATGTTAATCGCATGGCTTCTTCACATAAATCTTCACGGATAAGTGTATCGCTATGACTTGAGTTGTAACCCTCGTTATAGAGCAGGTATAGAACGTGCAGCACACCGTCTAGCCGATGAGGCAATTCGAATACACCGGGTGGTTCCAGTTTTATCTTTTCCTGCTTAAGTTTTTCTTTAGCCCGATAGATTCGTTTAGCAATAGTTTCTTCGCTGGTAAGAAAAGCGTGGGCGATTTCAGGAACACTTAAGCCACCGAGTGTTTTTAATGTTAACGCGATTTGAGATTCGAAGGGTATGGTCGGATGGCAGCAGGCAAACATCATGCGCAGCATACTATCCTGAATTTCATCTTCGGTGAATAGCTCTTCGTGGACAGAGTATAAATCTGGAGATAAATTATTTTCCTGGGCAACAGAAAGTTTTGTTTGCCGTTTGCCCGACCGCAGCCAATCGATGGCTTTGTTGCGCGCCACTTTATACAGCCAGGCCGAAGGATTATCAGGCACTCCGCGAAAGCGCCATATTTCCATAGCTTTTAATAAGGTGTCTTGCACCAAATCTTCGGCAACATCAAGATTATCGGTGCCTAACAAGCGCGTTAACACAGCGGCCATCTTTCCCGACTCGTGCCGGAAAAGATGGCCTACCAACTGATGCACATGTTGCGAGGACTGTGTCAAAGGAAATTACATGTCCATTTTTTGAACAGGCCTTACCTGCACTTTTCCATTAAAGATAAAATCCGGGTAGTCGGCCGTGAGTGCGACCGCATCGTTTATGTCTTTCGCATTTACAATGAAATAACCGCCCACCAGTTCTTTGCTTTCTGCAAAGGGGCCATCGGTGACAACTCTTTTGGGGCCGCTAACAAATTTTCCTCTGGGTTCTAGCGCTTCACCACCTTCATAGCGCCCTTCTTTTCTCAGTTTTTCAATCCAGGCAAACCATTTTTCCATGTGTTTTTGCAACGCATCCGGGTTTTTCATTTCAGGGGCAATGTCGCTGCCACCATGAAAAATAAGCATAAATTTTTCCATACAATTTTAGATTTAAGTTAGTTAAAATTTCCTCTATGACGGAAGACAGATCAGAAATCGGACAGGGGAGAGTATTTATTTTTAGACACGAATAAAGAAATGGTGAGTTCACCCCTCAACAGCCCGGCCGCCTTCCCACACTAACCCAAACTGAACCCCATACTTTTTTACCCAGTCTCTTTCGGTGGCATAATCGAATAACTCAATCAGTCCTTTGGCGGCAAGTTGTTTTAGTTGCGCATCGGATAAACCCTTTACGCTGATGTAGCCCCCATCAGCAAAGTGAAACTTTATGCCGGCTGCAGCATTTCCTTTTTCAAGCCAGACCTTTAATTGTTGCAGGCGTGTAGTTATTTTTTGATTTAATTCAATGGCCTCTTGTAAGGTTGCTTCAATGTCTTTGATGTGGCCATCGTTGTTGAAGTCATCACCCCGTAATGTGCGTACGGGGTTGATGTGAATCTCACCGGAATAGCGATTGACCATAAATGTTGCGGATTAGGATTAGTTACAAAAATAGAACACTTGTCTCTGTGTCCCTCTGCGGTAAAAAACATTCACCACCGAGGTGCACGGTCAATCATTTATCAATCAATTCAACATCAAGTTGTTGAATCAAGGCTTCTTTTTCGGGTGTAAGCGTAAAGAAGATGAGTATATTCTTTTTTTCTCCTTCAAGCACAAAACTTCCCCGCAATTGGTTTTCCGGGGTTAGTGTTGTTACATTTTTAATAACCCCGGCTTCTTCAAAGACTTTTTTGATTGCTTCCCTTCTTCGCGCAAGCGATTCGTCCAAGAAGAAATTTTCCGCAAAAATGGTCGACTCTTCACTCCACACAGGCAAGAGTTTAACAATCTCTTCCTTGCGCTGATTCAGAATGAAAGAAGCTAAAAGAACCCGTGGTTTTAATCCTGCTAACGTGATCAGCGTATCTAATGCTATTGCATTGGCCTGACCGGGTGCCCCATAGGTATGGTTGCTAAACGACACTACACCAATTCCGTAGTCGGGATATATGCGCCACTCACTGCCAAAGCCGGGTAAGCCCCCGCTGTGTGAGATACGCACATTACCCTTACAATCTTTTCGCCAACCGAGTCCGTAACCATAGCCTACCGCTATCGCACAACTTTCACCACTACGAGTTTTTGCATCCGCAAACAAATTACTAAAGCGCCACGGTTGATGCATTTCGCGAATAGAACTTCTGCGCACCGGCCCGGTGTCGGCTTCGTTGCGCGGTGGCCACGCGGCAAGGTGAAGCGCAACATATTTGCTAAAATCTTCGATGGAACAAATTAGCCCACCCATGGCACCGTACGAGCCATCGTGTAGCAGTGGAATTTCTGCCCATCCGTTATCAATCCATTGGTAGCCGAGGGCTAATTGTTCTTTTGGTACCTCATCATATTCCCACTTCGAATCATTCATGCCAATGGGTTGCATAATGGCTGAGGTAATATATTTTTGATACGGCATGCCGGAAACATTCGTGATGATTTTTCCCAGCAAGGCAAAGCCGAGGTTACTATACTCAAACGTAACCCCTGGCACAGTAGAGAAAGAAATTCCTTCACTTACTTGTTTTAATAGTTCTTCATCGGGGGCATCCAGTTGGCGGTCGCCCCACGGATTGTCTTCCGGAAACCCGGCCGACATAGTGAGTAGATTTTGTATCGTGATGGCGGGTGCATCCTGTGTAAGTGCACCTGTGCCTTTCATTTCAGGAATGTATTTCGAAGCCGGATCGGTAAGACTTAATTTTCCTTCGTCACGAAGTTTTAGAATGGCCATAGCTGTAAAACTTTTGCTCATCGAAGCAATCCGAAATAACGTTTTGGCGGTGGCGGGCGTGTTACTTTTAACATCGGATGTGCCCACACTTCCGGAATAAACTAACTTGCCTCCGGCAATTACACCAAAACTAAGAGCCGGAAAGTGATTCCTTTCAGCGTATTCGCGATAAATTTTTTCAATCACTGGAAAGGCTGCCTCCATCTTGTTGAATGAGGCGGAGTCTTCAAAATGTGGAATTGAATACGGCTGAACAGAGTATGTAGTAACTTCAGGTACTGATTTCTTTCTGGTGCATCCGATAAGAAAAACAATCAACAGGAGTGGAAGATATTTCATGTGTGAAGGATTGAGTTTAGAAAGATAGAAAACTTCTCAGAGTCTTGGTGCTTCTTGGGCAAGAAAGAGTTAGAACAGCCCAAGGCATACGATGACTTCGCAAACCCACAGACAAAGAAAAAGCTTAAATTCACTTCGTGTGTTAAAGCGAGGTAGTAAATTTGATTTATGAATGCGGATAATTATTTGATTGCAAATGCCTGGTTTGAGGCATTCAACGCTCACAACCTGGAGCAACTTCTCCGGTTGTATCATGCTGATGCTGAACATTACAGTCCTAAACTTAAAATTGGCCAGCCAGAGACGAACGGATTGATAAAAGGCAAAGAAGCCTTGCGGGCCTGGTGGAAAAATGCTTTTGATCGACTGCCATCATTAACCTATGAAGTGCTTTCGTTAACGGCTAATGAGGATCGGGTGTTTATGGATTATATCCGTCATGTAACGGGTGAAGAAGATCTTCGCGTTGGTGAGGTGTTGGAGATCAGAGCGGGAGTAATAATTGCTTCGCGCGTCTATCATAGTTAAACAAAGGAAAACAATGGTAACAATTGAAACATTTCGCAGACTGGCAATGGCTTTTCCCGAAGCCGCAGAAGCACCGCATTTTGAAAAGACATCCTTTCGGGTAAAGAAAAAAATCTTTGCTACGCTGGATGTACAGAACGCGCGTGTTTGTATAAAATTATCAGAAGTAGATCAATCTGTATTTTGTCTTGATAAGTCAGTGATATATCCGGTGCCGAATAAATGGGGCAAACAAGGCTGGACATTTATTGAGTTGAAGAAGGTAAAGAAAAGCCAATGTGTTGATGCCTTAAACACCGCCTATTGCACGGTGGCTCCTAAGTCGTTGGTTATGCTTGTTTCAAGCAAATAGTTATTTCAATCAATCTACCACCTAATTATAGGATATGAAGGAAGGTGCGCGAACAAATGATCCGCTATTTTTTATTCGAAGGTTTTGCCTGAAGCCAATCTCAAATTGATTGTTTCCATATTGATCAAGCGGAATGTAAGTAACTTTTACTTCCATAGTTCCAAAGATAAGATTTTCATTTCGGGTACGCAGGCCAACGCTTAACCCCCAATAAAGATCGTTGGTGGTGGCACATTCTACACAATTAACAGCTACCATGTCCAGGCCTGCGAAGGGAGCAAACCGAAAACCCAGCAGCGACCGCTGTGTAAACAAGGTTGATTCTAAATGCAAAGCAAACCGTTGGCTGGCTTTCAGACTGTCGCTGCTAAAGCCTGGAATTTCATTTCTATTTATTGTCAGCCAATCACTCGTTGTTTGATTAATTAGTTGAGTGTACGTAGCTGAAATATTCGTGCGAATTTTTAAGTGCTTGACCTGTAACAAACGTGTGTAGTAAGTAACACCACCCTGCACAATAGCATCTTCTATTATTTTACTTCGGTAATAACCGCCTACTTGCAATTGCAGATTAATGAAATCTCCTTTTTGATAGCCCTTCCCATAGTTCACTTTAAGAGCGGCATAGGGTCTTTCAATTTTTAATTGGCGCACGTAGCCTCCCGTTACTCCCAAGGTAAATCCATACGGAACATCCTCCGTTCTTCCAAAACCAAACACATAGCGGGTCTTAAAGAAATTTTGCCGATAGAATGTAAACTCTGATAAGTAGCCAAACAGATTGTTATATCTTCGTTCTTCTCTGGAAATTTCCTGATCAGGTTGATCAAAAAAGTATCCATCAAAGAAGCGCAGTGCTACAAATTTTCGATTGCGATCTGAAATTTCTTTTCGTATGCCGATGTTGTACCCCAACCAGCTATCAAAGATTTTGTAGCTATATTTTAGAAAGGCAGAGTCAGGTTTGTCATATACATTTTTTGACCAGTTGCGACTTATCTCTGCGCCTCCAGCCAATCTCGAATAGGGTGATACGAGTGGTCGGTCTAATCGGATTAATGTTGCGAATTCATTCTCATCGCCCTGGCTGAATCCATTATCGAGTTGCGTGTATTGCAATTCAAGATTGGTAAGACTACCAAAGAGGCTGCTTTTGCGATAAAGGATTGAGTAGCCGAAGTTAGGGGTTCGATCAGAATCAATCAGGGTATTAAATTCAATGCGTTGCCCGCGACCATCCACATTGGCATCATACACTCCGATCTTTGGCGCACTTGGAAAACTACCACCAATTCGGCCCCCCAAACTAAATACATCGCGAGTTGTAACAACAATATCTACGGAGTCGGTGCCGACAACGGGAGTTACTACAATACGGCTATCTAAAATAAAATCTTTGTCACGCAGGAATCGTTCATTGTCCGCTACCTTGTGTGGATTCAAAGGCTTATTCTCTTCAATAAAAAGATGTTTGCGGATAATTTTTTCGCGCGTGTCGATGTGAAGTGTATTGGCCACTTTCGTAATAGTGCTCTTCACTCTTTTTGCGCTATCATAAATTGATTTTTCAAAACCAACGTGCTCTATCCGAATTGTTCGAACTATTCGTCCGGCATATACCAGATACGGATTCACACTCTTTTCGTTTATAATGGTATCGTTTGGATTCGTTGAGATGAGCCGCATGCCTTCTCCAAAAGCTCTGCGGGTAAGGGATTTCTTTTCAATAGAATCTTTTTTTGCTTGCGCCCGCAACGCATAAGGCAAAACAAATACTACTAAGACCAAATAAAGAGTTGTCTTCAACCGCACCAGTCACGATCATTTAACGAGAGGTTTAAAGATACACCAAAATATAATGGCAACTACCTTGGTGGGGTACCTGGGCAACTAATCCGTATAATATTCACATGCGAGGAATTCATTTGAAAATTAGCAAACTTAAAGTGTTAACTTAAGCGTAGAGTAAAACCATCAAAAATGAAAAAGATGCTAATTATTTCTGTTCTATTTTCAGCGGCTTGTAGCAGTGTGAAGATAACCGGAATTGATAAGACTGAAGACTTTACTATTTCAAAGTACAAGTCGTTTAACTTTTACGAAGTTAGTGGAACGGGTGATGCGCTCAGTCCCGATTATCAGACTAACTTGAAATTGATTAAAGAAGGAATAGTAAAGCAGATGACCTTAAAAGGCTTGACACTCACGGCAGACAACCCTGATCTACTGGTTAATATTGGCGTGATAGTTTCAGAGAGAACACAGACCCGCGAAACAAGTTTTACCAATCCAACTGATCGCATGGCATATATGGGTCAGCGAAACTATTCTTGGAATGCAGAAGAAGTTGAAGTGGGTAAGTATAAGGAAGGCACAATGAGTCTTCACCTTGTTGAGCGTACTACCAACAAATTAGTTTGGCAAGGTGTTGCCGAAAGTGTAGTGCCTGAAAAGCAAAAAAATGTTCCTGCCCTTATTGATGATGGGTTAACTAAGTTATTTGAGAAAATACAATAAAAAAGAGCTCCGAAATTTCGGAGCTCTTTTGATTTCCTATTGTCTGAAGTTATCGCACGTTTATACCAAAGCCGACACTAAGAGAATTGTACTTAGCAAGTGTGTAATCGCCATGAAGCGTAAACACGGCAAACTTTAATCGGATACCACCAGTAGCGCGTACACCCGATGAGGTGAATTCCATTTTTACAGGGTCAATTACGGGAGGATTTCCATCTTCCAAATCGTAGGTTCCCAACATATCAAGATTTGCCTTTGCAATGTTGTAGCCAACACCACCATAAACTGTAAGCACAGAAATTTTCTTTGATGCTAAAATCTGAATATTGGTCGAGTTAAATTCCATAACACCCCGTTGATTGTTACCCGAGGTAGGATCAAGGGCAAGCTCCGCTTTCATATTTGTGAAGCCGACAAACGCTGATAAATCAAAAGGCAGCACCTTAACTCCTGGAATGTACTGTTTGATGTCATGCATCACACCAATTCCAAAAAGTTTAAATTCGAAATCTTTAGAAGTCAATGTAGGGGCCCATCTTACTTTAAGATCAAAACCTTTAGGCAAACCAATTCCCAATTGATACATGGGCACGGGTAAGGCATTTGCAATTTTTATTGTGTTCTTTAGGTCAAGTCCAGGAGGGCCATTAAACTCATAGTTTTCGGATGTAACTTCATACCGGGGTGTTTTATCAGGTCCGAAAATGGTCGGTACATTGGTCGTTGCTGTAGGGCTTATTGACTGGCCATCATAAGAAATCAGTTTTACTTCATTTAATCTGTTATTGTCAACGGAATAGAATTGTTCGTCAGAAGGTACATACATTAAACTTGTTGTGATGGTAAGATCAACCCCCAATGTTTTATGTGGTTTGGCGGTATTATACCACCCTTGATTTAATCCACTGGCAATCCCTCGCATGCCGGGGCCTACATATCCTTCCAGCAAGTATTTAGCATCGGCCAAACTTCCTTTCAGCAGATCATTTAGATCATCTTGTGCATTTGAAGTTATCGGTTGAGCCAACAGCCCCAATAAAAAGATAAGCACGCCCGCTTTAAAAGTCTTCATACGTAGTAGGTTATAAGGTTAATAATTACTTCTGAATTCGAAATTAGGCATTTTGATAACCCTAATTCTTAAAAACTTTCGGAAATATTTTAATCGCCAACCGATCTGTCTTGGGACGCAGGGCATTTATGTTTAGGATGGGCCTCAACGAAACCCGCAATCCAGTAAGGATTAGTTATTAGACAGCCTTTCCATCGTAACTTTACCATTATAATTTTTTGGGATCGCGGGTCGTGCCCGCGATGACATTTCATAGTGAGTTCGCTTTTGCGTGGCAGGCACTCTCGAATAAGCCTATGATGAGCGCCAATTGTGGTGAATGATGTAACCCTATTGCATGGTTCGGATGTCGACCCTACCGATAATAAGTCCCTTATTAATGTAAGAAGTGCCCGATACATTTACTTCCGGTTCTCCGATAGCGTTGATGCGTACTTCATCACTTGCATTTACGGTTAATCTTCCTTCTCCGTAGATGCTGGTGGATATGGAGGTGCTGGCGAGAGCCCGGGTGTCAATTTTATTTTCGCCATATAACCGATAGCGTTGATGCGCAGCCCGGCCACCATTGATTTTAATTTTATTTTCTCCGTAAACCACAGCTTTGAATTTTTGTGTTTGAAGCGAATCAAGGGTAATCTCAGCCTCGCCATAAACCTTAAGTTTGAAGCTTTCATTTGCCAGCATTCCTTTGCTTGTCACTTCTTGTTCCCCGCGTACCTCCAGTGATTTAAGTTGTGTATAGGTAACGTAGGCTGTTACTTCTGCATCCCGATAGATACTTGCTTTTGAATTATACTCATTGTTCGAGCGTTCACGTTTATCAACGATGCGAGCCTGATCAAGATATAAATTCAGTTTGTTGCCATCCACTTCAATATTAATCTTGCCAGCATTAATGTTTGAATAGGTTACGCGGATGGATTCTTCACTTCCTTGTTGCAAAATCAGATTGATTTTGGGCGACACCGTAATCCTGCTAAAAGAACTTAACTTCTTTTCAAATTCCTGGGCAAAGCATACAGTACTTCCGGCTACCAAGGCCGCAAAAATCAGGTATTGGGTTTTCTTTTTCATGTTTTCTTTGTTTTTGAAGGTAAGACAACATACGAACAAAATACCCCTATTCACTTCTTAAACTTTGTGATGGATTGATTGAAGATGCCCGGACAGCTTGCGAGATCACTATTAACAAGGTTAGTAGTAATGCAACAAGACCAGCCAGCGGTATAATCCACCACGCAAATTGAATCCGATAGGTATATCGTTCAAGAAACTCAGTAAGACTCCACCAGGCCAGCGGTGCGGCAAAGACAAAGCCGATAACAACCAATCTTGTGAAATCTTTTGAGATAAGAGCTACAATACTTGGTGTGCTGGCTCCTAACACTTTGCGAATTCCTATTTCTTTGGTTCGTTGCTCTCCTGTAAAAATTGCCAACCCAAATAATCCAAGGCAGGTAATTAAGATGGCAAGAACAGCAAAAATTGTAGCTAATGTGCCAATCATATTTATGGATGAAAACTTTTTCGCAAACTGTTCATCCACAAATTGATATTCGAACGGATAGCTTGGATTTAGTTTTTTAAAAACGCCTTCAATTTTACTGAGTGAAGCGCTGATATCATCAACCTTTTCTAACCGAACAGTTATCACTTCAGCCCAGGTAGGTTCGAGAAGGAAAAACCCCGGTTGTACATCGCGAAATGGTGAAGCCATAACAACATCGTCAATAACACCGATTACAGTCCATGTATTGCTCCAGAGTTTAATCTGCATTCCAACAGGATTAGCCTCACCAATGGCATCCGCACCTGCCTGATTGATAAGCATTGAGCTACTGTCGCTTTTAAACTCTTCTGAAAAATCGCGGCCTTCAATCATTTTAATACCCATTGTTTTTGTGTAATCGTAGCCAGTAACAACGCGTGAAAATAGAATCTCTTGATCTTTTGGTTTACCAGGCCAGTCTAAGGTGTTATTCCCATAAATGTTTGTAATCGGGCTGCTGGCTGTAGTTATAGACGTTGCAACACCCAGGTTGAGAAGTTCTGCCTTAATTGCTTTAAAGTTTTTATTAAGTTCTTCATTGGCTGTGATCATGATCATATTCTCGCGGTTGTATCCGGTTTCGCGGTTTTTAACATGCTGAATTTGCAAGTAGATAACCACCATTCCGGCAATCAGAAAAATTGAAAAGAAGAATTGAAGTGAAACTAAAACCTTGCGTGGCGTTGTTGCACCCGCACCTAGGTGTAGTTTGCCTTTCAATACTTTGCTTGGATTGAACGATGACAAATAGAAGGCTGGGTAGCTTCCCGCAAAAATGCCGGTCACCACTATAAAGCCAAAGGCCAGGAACCAAGTTGTTACTGATGAATAATTGATACCAAGATTTTTTTCCACAAGCTGGTTATAAAGCGGCAACGATACCTCCACCAGAACCACCGCCATAAAAAAGGCAATGGCCGAAATCATGATCGACTCGCCCAGAAATTGTCCAATCAATTCATTGCGTTTTGAACCGACTGATTTTCGGATGCCTACTTCGCGCGCCCTCCGCTCGCTGCGGGCTGTGGCTAGGTTCATAAAATTGATACAAGCAATAAATATTATTAAGATGGCTATCCATGAAAATGATTGTACATAGTCCAGCATGCCGCCCACATGAACTCCATTTTCAAACGTTGACCTTAATCGCCAATCGGTTAGGGGATGGATAAACAAATCAATTTTAGAATCTTTAGATTTTTCGCGGATTACATTTTTGATGCTGGTGTTTACTTCTTCCAACTCTGCGTCTGGTTGTAGTTCTACAAAGACCTGAAAAGATTGATCGTCCCACGCATCATTTTTTTCCATAATCCAATCTTGGCCTGCATAAATGGCCCATGGTGCAAGGAATTCAAATTTAAAAGATGAGTTGTCCGGAAGGTCTTTTAGAACTCCCGTTACTTTAAGATCATAAGTATTCTCTAACCGAATCAGTTGGTTTATCGGATCCTTATCTCCGAACAATGATTTTGCTACCGATTCCGTGAGTACAATGGAGGAAGCGTCAGCTAGTGCACTGGCAGCCGATCCCTTAACAAATGGAAATTGAAACATGCTAAGAAACTCAGCACTGGCAAATTGGCCATTCTTGATAATTTTGGTTTCACCTACCGTAAGAAGGTGTTTATAAGGCCAATGAACGATGCTGGTATTTTTTATTCGACTATCATAGGTTTTAAGAAATTCATAAGTAGGAAGGGGCACCGCTGGTGAGGTAGAAATGTTATCGCTGAATTCATTGTGAAGCCAGAGTTGACCCAACCGATCAGAGTTTTTATGAAAGCGATCGAAGGACACTTCGTCCCAAACCCACAACATGATAAGTATACTGCACGCAATGCCTACGGCTAAACCCGAAACATTTATAAATGAATAAATTGTATTTCGTTGCAGATTTCGCAAGGCAATTTTCAAATAGTTTTGGAGCATACTTTAACCTTGTAGTGAATTTTTATTAGAAGTCCAATATAACATTTTTTATTATTCACTCCGTAAACTTTCGACCGGATTAGTCAATGCGGTTTGAATAGCCCGCGAACTAACGGTAAGCCAGGCAATCAAAATGCTTAATAGCCCTGTATATGCATGAATTCTCTTTATATATCGAATTATTCATTTCGCAAACTTTCTACCGGGTTACTAAATCCAGCTTTGATAGCTTGAGAACTGACGGTAATCAATGCTATTAGAATAGACACTGAGCCAGCGATTAAGAAAATCCACCATGAGATTTCTGTACGATAAGCAAAGCCCTCTAACCATTGACTCATCGCATACCAAGCCAAAGGCGTAGCAATTAAAATTGCGACAAAGACTAATACTACAAAGTCTTTTGAAATCAATACCGTAATTTGAGAAACACTGGCCCCTAATACCTTGCGCACTCCAATTTCTTTTACGCGTTGCTCTACATTAAACGTAGCTAAACCAAATAAACCGAGGCAAGCAATAAAAATAGCAAGAGCCGAGGCACTGCTAAAGATCAGTCCATATTGCTGCTCAGTTTTATACTGCTGATTATATTTTTCATCGGCAAAGAAAAATTCAAAAGGGTTTCCCGGATAGAACTTTTTGTACAAACTCTCCAGTTGACTCATATTAGCCTGCATCTCACCAGCCGAAAGACTAACGGTGAAGTAATGGGTGTTATAGCTTGGGAAAAACAATACGGGTTCGATGGCTTTCTGCAACGATTGATGATGGTAGTCTCGCACCACCGCAACTACTTCAAAGTGACCTTCGCCATTCATTATTTTCTGTCCGATTGCCGCTTCGGCAGATTCAAACCCTAATAATTCTGATGCCCGCTCATTAATCATTATCTTTTTATTTTCAACAGAAGTGTTGTTGCACTCCTCTGCAGTAAAGTTTCGCCCAGCTGCAATCCCGATGGAGTAAATCGATAGGTAGCGATCATCGATGTAAGTAACTGCATAGTTTATTTTTTCATCACCCGGTTGTGGATTGGTTTTTGTGAAACCAACGGTATTGTAGTTATACCAGGTGCCAGGCACCGAACCTGAAAAACTCAAATCGTTTACAAAGGTTTGTTGCAGCAATTCATTTTTAAAGGCCATCGATCGGCTTTTAAAAGTAGTATCGGTACGAATTTTCGGGTCGGCCAAAACCACTAGTTGATCTAACTTTACACCCAACTCTTTTTGTTGCATGAATTGCAATTGACGATATAGGATAAATGTTGAGGAAATTAGTACAATGGAGATGCCGAACTGAAAGACAACCAAGGATTTTCTAAGCCATTGACCTTTGAATGAGTTACCAAAAACACCTTTCAGAGTTTCAGAGGGCTTAAAGGAAGCAAGTGCAAATGAAGTGTAGGCTCCAGATGCCAATGAACCAAACAAAATCAGCATCAAACCTATTATCCAAAATTTGTCCTGAACCAGTAGGCTAAGCGTGAGATCTTGTTGGGTAAGTTGATTGTAGATAGGTTGTACCAGATTTACAAATGCCAATGCTAAAATAAAAGCACAACCATTTAGTATAAAAGATTCACCCATAAATTGCCTGATCAACTGTGCTTTACTTGCACCACTTACCTTGCGAATACCTACTTCTTTGGCCCTCTTTAAAGCATTTGCGGTCGAAAGATTAATATAATTAAACCACGCAATAATGATAATGAGAACTCCAATAATCTGAAGGATGTAAATAAATTTCAAACTGCCGAACGTGGTGTAATAATCGGATAATGAACGTGGAAGATGCATATCCTTCAAGGCTTGTAAGCGAATAAGTTCTGGTGCTTCAGGTTTTAATTTTTTCTTAGCTTCATTCAATTTGCCTTCCAGTGTAGACGTTGCTAGGTTATTTTTGGTAAGCAAATAGGTCTCAATGAATTGCGAATTCATTGATTCGAGATTAGCCCAATCGTTTCCATTCAAATTGGCAGGGTTTGCTAATGTTTCAAGCGCAAAGACCATGTCGTATTGCAAGTCTGAGTTGACAGGAAAATCTTCATACACAGATGTAATAGTGTAAAGGGTTTTGCCAAATTGATTATTCAGCGTAATTACCTTTCCAAGTGCATTTGTATCGTTGAAGTATTTGTTAGAAAGTGAGCGTGAGATCGCTACAGTATTTGGTTTTTCAATTCCGTTGGGGTCTCCTGCGAGGGTGGGAAAAGAAAAAGCAGAAAAGAAATTACCATCTGCATACACAATTTTTTCCTCGCTGTAGGTTATAGGCTCTGATTGTTGGTTCGATTGATAGGAGATTACACCGTTGGCACTGCCTGCGATCACTCTGCAAAAACTTTCAACCTCTGCAAACTTATCTTTAGCCAATGGGCCAAGGGCGGGTGGCACCGATTCCCATGTGAACGTTTTCCCTGAATACGATACTTCATAGAGTATGCGATATAAGTTGGGTGAGTTGGTATGAAACCCATTGACACTTTTTTCAAAACTGATGTATTGAAAGATTAAAATGAAAGCTGCCATCCCTAGCGAAAGCCCGATTAAATTGATAGCAGTAAAGACTGGATTTTTACGAAGGTTTCGCAGCGCTAGTATTATGTAATTATAGATCATAAATTTTTTTAATTAACACTATAAAAATAGATAAGGTTTAACTACTTACTCACTTCGTAAACTTTTTGTAGGATTTGTGGTAGCTGCCCGAAATGCTTGTGTGCTTACAATTACAATCGTAATAAGAAGGGCTGCGATCCCCGCCAACGGAAATATCCAAACCGGAATTTCAATTCTCACAGGATATTGTTTTAAGAAATTGGAAACAGCCCACCATGCCAGCGGTGCTGAAATTATAAAAGCAACAAGCACTAGTTTTGAAAAATCTTTTGTCAATAGAATCATCAGGCTTGTTACGGATGCCCCCATTACTTTTCGAATTCCTATTTCCTTTGTTCGTTGTTCTGCTGAGAATGCAGCCATGCCAAAGAGACCTAGCCCGGTAATAAAAATGGCAAGCACGGTGAAAGAAGCAGCCAGGTCGCTGATCAGATTCATGCTAGTGAATTTTTTCTCGAATTCGTCATCAGCAAATCGATATTCGAAAGGATAGTCGGGATTATATTTTTTAAAAATCTCTTCTACGTTTTTAAGACTGGTGGCAAAATCATTTTGTCCATTCACTGTATTGGGTTTTGGTAGACGAACCGTTATGGTGGATGACCACGTGGGGTCCATCGTCATTACAAGAGGGCCAATGTGTTGGGAACCAGAACCCATCAACACATCATCCATGACCCCAATGATAGTCCACTGCGAGCCCCACATTTGAATTTTTTCCCCAATGGGATTAGTAAGGTTGAGTGTCTCCAGCGCTGTCTTGTTTAAGATTATTGCTGCGGTGTCGCTTTTATAGAATTCGGAAAAATCGCGCCCTTCAAGCATGCGAATACCCATTGTTTTGGTATAGTCGTATTCAGTAGCAATGTTGGTAACTTCTACGCGTTGCCCAGGCAGCATACCAGGCCACGAATCGACCGGGCTTGAAGCGAAAATATTGGTGATGGGACTATTCGATTTACACACTGAAAGCGCAGCGTTAGAATTTAGCAACTCCTGCTTGAGGGGATGGAAATTTTTCTCAATATCACTCGTAGACCAAATCATCATCAGATTTTCCCGGTCGTATCCTAACTCCCTACTTTTTAAATGATGTATTTGCTGATAGATCACCACGGTGCCGATGATTAGTAAAATAGAAAATCCAAACTGAAGCGTTACCATTATCTGTCGAGGAGTGCTGGTATTCTTTCCGGCTACAACTTTACCTTTCAATACCTTACTGGGCTTAAATGATGATAAATAGAAAGCGGGGTAGCTGCCAGCCAGTAAGCCTGTGATCAAAATAAGTGAGATGCCGAACGCCCAAAGGAGGGGAGAGGTATAATCAACGACCAATTGCTTGTTTATGAAAACGTTATAGAGTGGTAACGTCAATTCTACCAATACAATAGAAATAATAAAGGCAATAATTGAAATAAGAAACGATTCACCTAAAAACTGAAGGATGAGTTGTTTTCTGTTTGAACCAACGCTTTTGCGAATGCCAACTTCGCGAGCACGATGTTCGGAGCGAGCAGTGGCAAGATTTGTAAAGTTGATGCAAGCAATAATCAAGATAAAAATGGCGATGCCTGAAAATAATTGAACATACGTAATTAGGCCTCCCGCTTCGTGGCCATTTTCAAATGTGTTGTGAAGTCTCCAGCGACTCATGCCATGCAAGAAAATCTCGCGGTCACTTCCTTCTGCATTATTATTTTTTATTAAATCCCGAATCGAATTGTCCACATCCGATTTGTTAACTCCCGGTTGTAGCTCTACATAAGTATAAAATGCATTGTTGTTCCAGTTGCTACGGGCATATTGTATCCACACCGAGGTGGCTTCGAAATAAGAAAAAGGTAAAATAAAATCTAGTTTAAAAGAGATGTTGGCAGGCGGATCGGCAATAACACCCGTAACTTTTAATTCTTCATTATTTTCAATCTTAACCTGCACCATCTTTCCTAACGGGTTTTCGTTACCGAAAAGGGCAAGGGCAGTTGCTTGCGTAAGCACAATAGAACGAGGATCGTCAAGTGCTGTTTCTGCTGAGCCGTAAAGCATTTTAAAATCAAATATTTCGAGAAACGATTCACTTACATCCATTCCTCTTTTATTGATTTTATGATCACCTACGGTAAGCAGAGCAGTTTGATCAATAGCAATGGCTGCGCGTTTGATGCGACTGTCCTGTTGCTGCAGCATTTCAAAAAGCGGCAAAGGAATGTAAGCCCGTGTATTAATTCCGTTGTCTACTTTACTGTTTTGTTTTACCTGATAGATGTTTTCATAGTTTGGAAAATACCGATCGAAGGTAAGTTCATCTGCTACCCATAATAGAATGAGAATACTGCACGTGATGCCAACAGATAATCCGGCAATGTTTATGAAGGAATAGACTGAATTGCGGGCTAAACTGCGGAGAGCGATTTTGAAATAATTGCGTAACATCTGTTTTAATTAGGTATTAGTACTTACTCACTTCTCAAACTATCTACTGGGTTGCTTACAGCCGATTTAATAGATTCAAAACTTACTGTAATCAATGCGATGCCAAGCGCGAGAACGCCCGCCAACACAAATACTGTCCAACCAATTGGGGCCTTATATGAAAAGCCCTCCAGCCATTTAGTCATACAGTACCAGGCAATTGGACCTGCGATGATAAAAGCAATCACAACTAATTTTATAAATTCTTTAGACATGAGGGTAATTATTTGAGTAATACTTGCCCCCATCACTTTGCGAATTCCAATTTCCTTGAAACGTCTCTCTGCCATGAAAGAGGAGAGCCCATAAAGACCTAACCCGCAAATAGCCATTGCGATTAAACCAAAACTGGTAATGATTTTGGAGATCCTAAGGTCTTCATGGTATTGCTTCTCAATGTTTTGATCGAGAAAGGAATATTCAAAAGGTGTATCATTGATTAGCGACTTCCAGGTGCTTTCAATAAATTGAGTGGTTTGTTCGAAATTGGTTGAAGAAACAGATGCGATCATGTAGTCATAAGATTCGGTATTACCCGCCAGCTCAAATAAGATTGGTTTTATTTCTTCATGTAGTGAATTTTGATGATAATCTTCAATCACACCAATAACTTCAAAATCATATTTCTGGCCTTGCCAGTCGAAGTGTAAATATTGCCCAATAATTTGATCTGGTTCAAAACCAAGCTTAGTTGCTGCCGTATGATTTAGGATCAATTTATTATCGCCATCCATTTCTCGATTATTCGTAAACGTCCGTCCTGCCAATAACTTAATTTCTAATAATTCTATGTAGCCTGCGTCTACCCGGTTACGTCTGATGTCAACTGCTTTATCCATGTTGCCTCCATCGGGATAATACATCATGTCATTAAAAATAGTAGTGCCTGGGATGTAGGCTGTACCGGAAACAGTCCCAATAGAGCTTTTGCTTTCAATTGCTTGTTTTAGTGCTGTGTATTGGCTGTGTGCTTCTTCTGTGCGCAATGGCAGCACAATTTTGGCTTGCGAGTCAAAACCCAAGTCCTGCTCAATCATATAATCAAGTTGACGGGAGATGATGAAAATTCCACAAGTCAGAATAATTGCGATTGTGAATTGAAACACAACCAACGCCTGGCGAAGACGCCCTGCTGAATTTCCAAGATTAAGTTTTCCTTTTAAAACCTGAGCAGGCTGAAACGAGGAAAGATAAAATGCAGGATAACTTCCAGCTACTAGTCCGGTAACAATCGCCAGTCCAACTAATGTTGCAATGAAATAAGGGATATTTCCTGAGTTGAAAGAAATGTTTTTGTCGGTAAGTTGATTAAAGAAAGGAAGTGCCAGTTGAACAATTACCAGGCTAATCAAAATAGAGATAAGCACAATAATCATGGCCTCGCCCAAAATCTGACTCACCAAAGAAGATCGAAAGGCACCCATTGTTTTACGAATCCCAATTTCAGATGCTCGCCTGGTTGCCTTTGCTGTAGAGAGGTTCATAAAGTTGATGCATGCAATCAGCAGGATGAATAATGCTAAAGATCCCACTACATAGATGTAGGTAATTCGTGGACTTTTGCCAGTATCGGATTTAAGGTAAATATCTTTTACAGGTTCAATGGATAGTGTTTTATGAAGCCCCAATGCTTTCATTGCTTCAGCACCATGACGCATCAAAACTTGATTGATCTTTTCAGTCACAACGACAGGATCGTGGCCGGGTACTAATTTTAAATAGGAGGGAACAAAATTTTGCCCGGCCCATTCATTTGCGGCCTCATTATTTTTAGTGATGTACTCGCCCAATCCTTCGCTAGTCATGGAAGTAAAGAAGTTTGCTTTCAAATGACTATTAAACTTTTCAAGAAAAACTCCAGTGACTTTATAATCTATCAATTTACCACCTTGGCTGATAGAGATTACTTTATTAAACGCAGGCTCACCTCCAAAGAGTTTCTGCGAAAGCGTGGCAGAAAGCACAACAGAGTTTGCTTCAGCAAGAGCTTTTTTAGAATTGCCTTCTACAAGTTCATATGTAAATACATCGAAAAATGTTGAGTCGGCCAGTAAGCCATTGTTTTCATAGAATAGATTTTCCTGATAGCGTATTAAACTTTGACTAACTCCAATCGGATTAACCACTCTGACCGCAGTTTCAATTTCAGGTACTTCATCCATCAGGGTCATGGCAATGGGTGGCGATACAGATCCGCTTTTATTGAGTCCCACTTCGGTTTGAAAGTTGGTTACAAGCCGATAGAGATCATCTACCCGGTTGTGATGCTTATCGTAGCTTATCTCGTCTTGAATGTAAAGAGTTAATAGTAAACAACAGGCAACACCTAAGGCCAGCCCGAATATGTTGATAGCGGAGTAAACTCTGTTGTGAATTATGTTTCGAAGGGCGATTTTAAAATAATTCTTGAGCATTAGACTGGTGTTTGCCAATCCTATATTCCAATAGGATGCCAGTTAAAAAACAATCAATGAAGAGAAATTAGGCCCTATTTAGAATAGGATCACGCTCATTTACGAACGTCACCGTCCGCAACCGATCATTTTCCCTGATCGTGATAACGCATTTCTTTTTCGCGTTCACTTTCTTCTTTTTCGCGTTTGATACGCACCTTGGCGGGAGGCCCCACCATAATAGGAACTCGCTCTACCTCTACGTTGGCCAGTTCAAGACCATACATTTCTTCGGTTGAAAGGCTATATTTTTTTATGAACCTGTAACCCTGAATAATAAAGTTATCAAACGTTGAAATTTCGCTATCCACGGATGCCAATGAATGTAGGATGACAAACTTAAAGTCAGCCGGCATACTGTGCTTATGCAATGAATCGTAATGACTGATCATGTCGATCTCTGCTGCATCGGCCATGTCGTGAAGAATTTTATTTAGAAGCAAATTAACCCGATGGTCTGATTTAAATCCAAGCTTGATTCGCACAAAGAAACACTTCTTGGGAATAATTGTGTCGACTGAATACTTAGATGTGTAGGGACTATCCACTGTATCCACATGCACAAACCAATACACATCAGCGCGCTTAGGTCGCTTCTTGAAAATGGAGTAAATAATATTCGAGTCAATGTAACGCTTGCTATTGGCTACTGCCATATAAACAAGATTGGTGGCTTCCTTTGGTACAGAAGTATCAGTTTGTAAATCTTGAATCAGTTGTTCGTAATGTTTTAAATCCACAAACTCAGTATGACGGTCTCGTAGAATGCGTGCCCGCAACAAGATATACATCATGAAATAGAAAACAATCGCAATAGCGAATGTAAACCAGCCTCCATGACTAAATTTGCTAAGGTTGGAAATCAGAAAGGCCCCCTCCATTGAGAAGAAAACAACAGCAATTATAGTTGAACGAATTCTGGATTTTTTGGAAGTTGAAAAATAATAAACAAGCAGAGATGTCGTCATCAACATGTTGAAGGTAATAGCAAGCCCATAAGCACCCTCCATAGCGCTCGATTCCTTAAAGAACAATACAACTGCAATGCAGCCAAGCATGAGTATCCAGTTAATGGAAGGAATGTAGATTTGCCCCATCATTTGAGACGGATAACGTACGCGGGTTGCTGGCCAAAGTTTTAGTTTCATGGCCTCATTGACCAACGTAAAAGTTCCAGAGATTAAGGCTTGGCTGGCAATAATTGTCGCCATCGTAGCAATAATTACCCCAATCACTAAAAGACTTTGTGGAATGATTTCAAAAAAAGGAATAGCTCCATCCAAAGTTTTGCCTTGTTGCTCAAGTAGCCATGCTCCTTGTCCAAAATAGCTTATTAATAAGCACACTTTTACAAAGCCCCAACCTAAACGGATATTAGACTTCCCACAATGACCAAGATCTGAATACATTGCCTCAGCGCCTGTTGTACATAGGAACACGGCACCCAAAATCCAGAATCCACCTGGATATTTGACTAACAACTCATACCCATAAATTGGATTGATGGCTTTTAGAATGGAGACGTTTCCAAGCAAGTGGTACAAACCAATTGAGCCTATAAAAAGAAACCAAATGAGCATGACAGGGCCAAAGGTTTTGCCGACAACATTGCTACCAAACTGTTGGAAAATGAAAAGTGAGATTAGGATGGCAATAACGATAGAGATAATTGTTTGCTGTGTGATTTCAGGGTTAAGTGTTCTTAAACCTTCTATCGCGGAGGTTACACTAATGGCTGGCGTGATAAAACCATCGGCTATGAGTGTGCAACAACCAATAATCGCAGGAAAAATTACCCATTGTGCTTTGTATCTTCTTACCAATGCATAAAGTGCAAAAATTCCCCCTTCGCCTTTGTTATCAGCGTCTAGTGCGAGATAGATATATTTTATAGTAGTAATTAGAGTGAGTGTCCAAAACACGCACGACAATCCGCCAAAAATCAGATCTTCTGTTATTGTATGATCCCCAACAATGAAGCGTAGGGTATATATGGGTGACGTACCAATATCACCATAGATGATACCCATAGCCACCAAAACACCTGCTGCCGAAACCTTTCTTAGTTTTGAATCTCGTGGGTCCATCAGATTGGTTTGTTGAGCTCTTCCTGATTTATTTTCTCTTCGTTGCGCCCAATAATCAAGCGATTACTGCGATCGTACGAAAAATAATTCCACATCCAGCTAAAAAAGGTAAACACTTTATTTCGAAATCCCACAATGGACATCAGGTGAACAAACATCCAAACATACCACGCAAAAAAGCCCTGAAAGCGAATGCCCTTCATATCAACTACCGCTTTATGTCTGCCCACCGTGGCCATTGATCCTTTATCAAAATAACGAAAAGGTTTTAGCGGTTTTTTCAAGATCAGATTTTGAATATTTTTCGCAACCAGTTTACCCTGCTGCTGTGCCGGGGGTGCCATCATCGGGTGCCCTTTCGGGGATTTGATGTCGCCCTCCATGAGGGCAACATCGCCAATGGCAAAAATGTTTTCGTAACCTTTAACACGGCTATACTCGTCTACCGTCAATCGGTTTCCGCGTGTGGTCAATTCAGGCTTCAATCCTTCCACGGGATTTCCTTTTACTCCGGCTGCCCAAATCAACGAGCGCGAAATAAGTTTTTCTCCTGTGCTAAGAACCACTTCATAGCCATCGTATGATTTCACAGCTGCATTCAAATGAACTTTTACACCCATCTCGGTTAAAAACTCAAGCGCCTTTTCACCGGCTTTATCAGACATACCATTTAACAGACGCGGTGAAGCTTCTATTAAATGGATATCCATCTGCCGCATGTCTAATTCCTTATAGTCCTTTGGGAATACGTTTTTCTTTAACTCAGTAAGAGCCCCCGACAACTCCACGCCTGTAGGGCCACCACCTACAATCACAAAGTCCATGAGGCTATTCATCACCTCGGGATCTTCAGTTAGCAATGCGTATTCCAGCTGGCGGATGATTTTATTTCTAAGCTTCGTGGCGTCAACAATATTCTTCATAGAAGAAGAATTTTTCTCCACTTCGGCCATGCCATAAAAGTTGGTTACGGCCCCAGTGGCAATCACTAGGTAATCATACTTAACACCGCCAATGGAGGTTTCGATGTAGTTTTCTTCGGGCTTTATTTTCTTCACTTCACCCAACCGGAAATAGAAATCATCCTGACCCCCGAATAGCTTTCTAAAGGGAGCTACAATAGAGTTGGTTTCCAACCCCGAGGTGGCCACCTGATAGAGGAGCGGCTGAAAAGTGTGGTGATTAAACTTATCGAATAAAACTACCTGTGCTTTGAAGCCTTGAAGGCCTTTAATTACTTCTAAGCCTCCAAACCCCCCACCAATAACGATAATGCGGGGTTTGCCCAGGTCTGCGATACGCGTGCGCGTGGTTAATAGTTTGGGCATTTAAAAGAGAATTCTGGCTCTAAAAAGGTGCAATTTACAGGTTGTCGAAGGATTTCACCGCGTTTGAATTTTTTTTTTGTTCTTGAAGCCTTTACCGATGTAAACCCTTTAATTTTGTAACACTAAACTAACAACCATTATGGTAAAGAAATTCTTATTTGTATGTTCAATTGCAGCCACCCTAATGAGCTGTGGTGGTGAAGCCGAAAAATTAAAATCGCAAGTAGATTCATTAAAAACAGAGCTGCAAACCAGCCAGCAATTTGCTTCCACCCTGCAAGAGGTTGGTGTGCTGATGGATTCAATCGATGCTAATAGACAACTGTTGCGTGTAAATATGGTAGAAGGCACTACCTATGATGATTATACGTCAAGAATGAAAGACATCAACAACTATGTTAAGGATACTCAAAACAAAATTGAAGATCTTGAAAAGTCGTTGAAGAAATCGAAAGGAAACACCAATGCACTTTCGGCTACAATAAAGAAACTGAAAGCCGATCTGGAAGAACGCAATAAAGAAATAGCTGCGTTAAATGAGCATGTAGATCAACTACGAAACGAAAACCAAAACCTGATCACAACTGTTGGCTTGCAAGAGGCTGAATTGAATGATAAAGAAGCTCAGATTATAGCCAAACAACAAGAGTTGGCTTTAATTGAAGCCAAGATTCAGGAGTTGATGATTTCAAGTAAGGTAAGCGAAGCTGATTCGTATTTTGCACGTGCCCAGGCTGTGGAAGAAGCAGCCAACCGCACCAAGCTGGCTCCGAAGAAAAAGAAAGAGACATTGAAAGAAGCAGTGGAGCTCTACAAGAAGTCACTTTCGTTGGGTAAGCAAGAAGCTCAGGCAAAGATTACTGAGTTAGAAAAGAAATTGTAACACCTTTGATTTGTTGCAAACTATGGAGCCCTGTGAATACAGGGCTCTTTGTTTTTGAAAGATTGATTAATTCCTTCGGACTAATTGATATTTAAACCAATCGTAACTCCATACCAGGCTTTGTTCTGATAAATCCAGATGTTCTTGTCGCGATCCGTGAGATAATCCCAACCCACCCCAAGGCCAACAGTCAGACTATTTATGCCCACCATAACAGCCACCCCGCGGGTAAGCACCATGCCATCATATTCATCGGTGATTCTGTAATTAGTTGTCCATGGACTAATGAAGGCAGAACCGATACCACCAAAACCACCTACACTAATGGCCCGGTGCTTCATTTCCTTCAGAAGACCGGCAGGAGTGTTACGATAATCTAACCAAAAGCGATCAACCCGATAGCCCATATAGGCATTGCCATTGAAAGCGTAATTTAACTGACGAGGAAATCCTGCCGAACTGGGCCGGTATTTAAATGGTACCGTCATGGCATCAATGTCAAAACTCTTTTTGACAAAGTATTCATCCTGCCCACCGATCACCTGAATGGATTCATCCAGTTTGGTAATTACAATCGAATCTTCTTGTATCCGAACAAAAACTTTTGCAGAAGGTTGACCGGGCTGATGAAACTGATAATAATCATCGCTCAATTGGTACTTAGGCAGATTTTTGAGCCCGGAACATCCAGCCAGAATAATCAGTATAGCGAGGCCAATGAATTTGTGCATGCCTTTACTCCATACCAACAAGGTAAATTGTATAGGCAGCATAGGCTATAAGCAACATAAAGGCTTCCCAACGATCGAGTTTGCGGGTATTAAGTGTAAACATAAAGATCATGAGTACTACGGTGCAAGCTCCTAAAACGTACAAGTCAAAATTCATGGCCGTATTGTATGGCATTGGATTGATGAAGCCTGTAATACCAAGAATAAAGAAGATGTTGAAAATATTTGAGCCCACCACGTTGCCAATGGCGATGTCCGTGTTTCCTCGATAAGCCGCCACACACGAGGTTGCTAGTTCGGGCAGGGATGTTCCTGCGGCAAGAATGGTAAGGCCTATCAATTTTTCACTTAAGCCATAATGTTTGGCAATTGTTGTAGCACTGTTAACCACAGTGGTTCCTCCACCAATTAACATCACCAATCCCAAAATAATCATCCCGATGGCAAGACCTGTTCCAATAATTTTTATTTCACCGCCTTGATCAAAATCATTCGTGTTTTTCATAGTGCGGTAGATATAATAAAGGAAGGCAGCAAAAAATACAAGTAAGATGATACTATCAAAACGACTCAACATGTTCGTTTCCCCGCCCCATATCGAACTATCATTTACCAGAAGAAATAGAATTCCGGCCGCTAGAAGGGAAAGAGGAACTTCATAAACTACAGTATTACGCTGTACAACGAGAGGGTAGATTAATCCGGCAATACCAAGAATAAACATCAGGTTGAAATTATTGCTGCCGATTACGTTTCCGAATGATGCATCGTTCTTACCATCGAAGGCCGAAAGTAAACTCACAATCAATTCAGGCATCGAGGTTCCAAAGGCAACCACGGTAAGCCCTATGGCAAGATTAGAAATGCCGTTCTTCTTTGCAATCGATGAAGAACCGTTGACCAGGAAATCGGCACCTTTAATAAGTATGGCAAAACCGATTAAAAGGTCTAAAAACTGAAACGTGAGGCCTTCAAAAAAATAAGAGAGCATAGTGGTTTGGGTTTGGGTAGTCGAAAGATAGAATCTTTTTTCATTTTACCCTGAAAAGGTACATGTAAAAATTAACCTACTTAAAACGAGGTTTCTTCTTAAATTTGCGGTTTGCTCAACCAATGACTGTAGATATTATAATAACAATCTCGCTCGTGCTGTTAAATGGCTTCTTTGTGGCAGCCGAGTTTGCGATTGTAAAAGTTCGCTCTTCTCAGATTGCGCTCGAAAAAGGCACTTTGTCCAAGGATGCTGCCAAAATCATTGTCAATAATCTGGACGGCTTTCTTGCGGCCACTCAATTGGGTATTACGCTGGCAAGTTTGGGTTTGGGCTGGGTAGGCGAAGATGTGGTGTCGCAAATAGTTCTGAACACCATGAATTCGATGGGGCTCGAGATGAACGAGGCCACAGCCCACAAAATAGCTTTGCCTATAGCTTTCTTTGTTCTTACCGTTATGCATATTGTGTTTGGCGAATTGGCTCCAAAATCAATCGCTATCCGCTATCCGGCCAGTACCACGCTGCGCGTTTCTATCGCCCTGCGTGTATTCTATTTTGTATTCCGGCCTTTTATCTGGTTACTGAATGGATTTGCAAACCTGATCCTGAAAATTTTTGGTATCAAGCCGATGAGTGAAATGGAGATTCACTCGGAAGAGGAATTGAAGTTGATCATTGCCGAAAGTGAAGAAGGAGGTGCCATCGAATCGTCTGAACGTGAGTTGATACAAAACGTTTTTGATTTTGATAACCGGGTTGCGCGTCAGGTAATGGTGCCACGCGTTAAAATGAGTATGATCAAGGCCGATACTTCTATTTCTGATGCTATGAATATCGTCTTGAAAGAAGGCTATTCACGCTATCCAATTTATGAGCAATCGAAAGATGAAGTGATTGGCGTAGTCCACTCCAAGGATATTGTTTCGGTATACATCCTCAATAATAATAAGAGCCTGAAGGACATAATGCGAGCGGTTCATTTTATACCAGAAACAAAACCAATTGATGTTCTGCTACGTGATTTTCAACGCACAAAAGCGCAAATGGCGTTTGTGGTTAGTGAGTTTGGCGGTATTATAGGGTTAGTTACACTGGAGGACATTCTGGAAGAACTCGTAGGCGAAATTCAGGATGAACATGATCATGAACAGCAGATTGTGGTTACCATCGATAAACACACCTTTCAGATTGCAGCCCAATCATCGTTGCACGATATCAATAAATTGTTGGAGGTTCCTTTCCCGGAAGCGGAAGAATACGAGACACTGGCAGGATTACTTACCTACGAGCGCCCTATGTTAAAGGAAGGCGATGAATTTGAGTTATTCAACTATCAAATAAAAATCCAAAAAATCAATCAGACACTACCCGAGACGGTGGAGGTAAAACTTGTAACGACAGGGTCGTGAAAGTTAGAACCATTTCTTGTGTTTGAAGTAGATGATCATGAGAATGAAGATTGCCCCCATCAATCCTAAAACCCCATAATAGCCCCACGACCACCGAAGTTCGGGCATTTCATCGAAGTTCATTCCATAAATGCCGGCAATAAAGGAGAGCGGAATGAAAATGGTTGTGATGATGGTAAGCAATTTCATCACCTCGTTCATTTTATAATTGATGGTGTTCATGTATAAGTCCATCAACGTGGAGGTAAGGTCTTTGTAGGTATCCAGCGAATCGATCAAATGAATTACATGATCGTACACATCCGAAAAATACTTTATGTTTCGGTCTTCAATAAACCCGTCTTCATTTTTTACTACTTTATTGAGTGCTTCACGTAGCGGATAAACAACTTTGCGCAGGTAAATGAATTCTTTGCGTAATTTTTGGATACGTTGAAAATCTACTACCGAAGGACTACTCGAAATACTCTCCTCAATCTCTTCTACCTGGCGGCCAATGTTTTCAAGCACCGAATAATAGTTGTCAACAATAGTGTCAATCAACCGATACAAAAGATAGTCGGCACCGCGTTTCCGGATAATATTTGTGTCTTGTTTTATGCGTGTGCGGAGACTATTAAAGTTATCGCCTTCTTTTTCCTGAAAAGACAAGAGGTAATTTTTGCCCAGCACAAAGCTGATATGTTCATAATCTATGCTATGTCCTTCAATGCGATAGAGCATCTTTAGCGTAAAAAACAAATGCTTTTCATACTCTTCGGCTTTCGGCTGATGATCGGTGTTTTGTATATCTTCAATGAGAAGGTAGTGAAGGTCAAATTTTTTCCCGATTTTTTTTATCAGCTCATCATCCGATAGTCCATCAACATTAATCCAGTTTATTTGCTTAAGATTACATTGATCCAAAAGCTCGTCTATGGAAGTATTATCTTTAGAACTAAACGAACTTTCATCGTAAGAAATTAATTCAAGCAAAACTTTTTTGTCGCCCGCTTCTGTATGGGTATGCTCGGTTAGGTGTTCATTCAATTGTTTGAGAACTGCCTTTCTTTTTGACCGGGTTTGCTTCATAGATAGGGTGTTTATCGGTTAATGAGTATCCTGCCTGGATACCCAAACTCAATATTTTCTTTTTTAAATCGTTCGTTGACTGATTTTAGAACATCACATTTCAATTCAAAGGCATTGGTTGCATTTGCCGCCCACACATAGCCACGAAGTTGAATGCCGAAGTCGGCAAAGTTCATAACCCGTACCATTACAGGTTGCTCGCCTTTGGTGAGTTCTTCGGGCGACCGATTATCAATAAAATGTGGATGAGTTAATCCTTCCTCCTGAATTATCTGCATGGCACGATCCAGGTTAGCACTAAACAATACCGGCACTTCAACAAACACGCAAATCTTTTCATCGGTAAGTGTAGAGTTAATGATCGTTTCGTTGCTGATCACACTATTCGGAATAACGATGCGCTTATTTTCAAAATCTTTAATCACTGTGTGCCGAAGCGTTATGTCTTCAACATCGCCCGTATACAACTGGCCTATTTTAACCCGGTCGCCTACGCTAAACGGCTTGAAGATAACCAGAAAAAAGCCGCTAATGATATTCGAGAAGGCCGACTGAGAGGCAAAACCAACAATCGCGGCAAGCACGCCCGCGCCCGTAAGCAAGGTGGTACCTACTGCTTTAAAGGAAGGAATTGAACGGAAGATAATAATAGCTGCAATGAGGTAGATGATGAAATCAACCGCATTTTTAAAAAAATTGTATCGGGTAGGATCAACCTTTAATTTTTTGGCGGCTCCGCGAATAAAACGCCCAACTACAAAGCGAAGCAACCTCGACACAAGAAAGGCAATGGCGAGCACAATCAAGGCAAATACCACCTGCTCCCACTTCTTGTCAACTAAGTTCATGGCCCCGAAAATAGCAATTAGTTCACAGTTACATGTTAAACAAACCAGATTTTTGAAAACATGACTATCTCACCAATTTGATATTTTCTATTCGGGTGATTGCTTATTATTGCAATTCATGACCAAAAATCTGGAACTTATTAAGGCCCCTGTGGCCCGGGAGATGGAAGAGTTTGAACAAAAGTTCAGAGCTTCCATGAAAACCCGTGTGTTGCTGCTGGATAAGATCATGAGCTACATTGTAAAGCGCAAGGGCAAACAAATGCGGCCCATGTTTATTTTTTTGAGTGCCGGTGCCTGTGGTCAGATAAATGAATCAACGTATCGAGGAGCTTCATTGATTGAACTGGTACATACCGCAAGTCTTGTTCATGACGATGTGGTTGACAACTCAAACTATCGGAGAGGTTTTTTTTCTGTAAATGCCTTATGGAAAAATAAGATCGCGGTTTTGGTGGGTGATTTTCTACTTACACGAGGGTTGTTTCTTGCCCTGGAGCACAAAGACTATGATCTTCTTTCTATCTGTACGGATGCAGTAAAAGAAATGAGCGAAGGAGAATTGATGCAGATGGAAAAGGCACGACATCTTGATATCACAGAAGAAATCTACTACGAGATTATCCGGCAGAAGACAGCTTCATTAATTGCTTCTTGTTGTGCAGTGGGGGCCAGTTCGGTGGGCGCCTCCGTGGAGGTGATTAAGAACATGAAGAAGTTTGGTGAGTTTGTAGGAATGGCTTTTCAGATAAAAGACGATTTGTTTGATTATGGGGAAGATGAAATCGGTAAGCCGCTGGGCATCGATATCAAAGAAAAGAAAATGACATTGCCTCTTATACATTCTCTTTCAAAAGCCACCTGGCTTGAGAAGCGTAAAATCATTGGCATCGTTAAAAACGACAGCGAAAACTCAAAAAAAGTAAAGTACGTGATCGACTTTGTAAAAAAATCCGGAGGCATTGATTATGCCAACCAGACAATGCGTGGTTATCACGAACAAGCATTAACAATTCTAAATGATTTTCCAGCTTCTGAATACAAGACCTCGCTGGTTGATCTGGTTCAGTTTACGATTGAAAGAAAAAATTAAGATAATTTTACTTTTTCCCTTCCAGCTTCCAGAATGGCGTATTCTTTAGACTGCTTGTAAAGGGGTTCCTCCAAAACTTGCGAGGCTGGGCCTATGTTTGATGGCGAGAAGGTACCCTCTGTTTCCCACCATTTTTTTGCGTTTGCCCTCGCTTCGGTTTTATCTACCTCAAAGTAGCCGATGATGGAATCGGAAACAATCCACGCTTTTGCTACGGTGGCATATTTTTCAAAGATCATTGTGCGCATCTGGGTTCCGCTGGATTGATTTTTGAAATGGGAGAGAGTGTATGACATGGTTTCAGGTTCTGTCATGATCATATCCCAATATCTTTTTGAGGTAACTATCTGAGCAGTAGTAAGCAAATACCCAAATCCTTTTTCAATCGGCTCTTTCGTAATCTGGCAGCTTGCCTTGAATTCTTTCTTCTTTTTGCCAAACAGCGAGTCTAAAAGTGCCATAACCTTAGTTTACTGTGTTAGATACTTCGATTTGGGTAAATAGTTGCATGGCTGGGTCTTTTTTTTAATCAAACTGTCAAAAAACTGGTGTGAAGCGGGCTGATGTCAAAAAATGTCAGGTTCCTTTATTGCCTACCTTTTGGGATTGGATAAATTTCTCATGCTTGGTGAAAAAATCTTCCAGTTGTTTTACCGGCAATTTCTTGCCAATGATTTTATGTTTGCTGTCGAGAATGTAGAGCGATGGTGTTGTGTCTGAGTGATAAAATTTTGAATAGTGCTGAGGAAGGTATGAGCGTGGCCCGTTTACAGTAATCCACGTTGTTTTCATTTCTTTAATGAAGTTCTTCATTTTTTGAAGGGTTGTATCAGACGCAACAGCATAAACCTCGAAATCAAATTTTGTTTTACTTTTATTATAAAATTCAACCAGTCTTGGAGTTTCCTCACGACAATGGCCACAATCAGGATCAAAAATCCAAAGGATAGTGTATTTGTTTTTTATGTCATACATAGATCTCGGTTGCAAGTTCTGATCTTGCATGATAAGATTGGCTCCGGTTTTTCCTACCAGACTCGGACGTAATTTTTCGGCATAGTCTTTAAGGTTTTGCTTTACGCGATCGGTTACCCAATAATTCATTTCACCGGAAGCAAAATATTTATCGTACAAGCGTACAAACACTTCGTCAAGGCCCATGACCTCAGGATTCTGATACATGAACACGCAGGTCCAGATTAAAGACTTATACGTTTCCGGATTCTTCCTGGCTTTAGCTACCATCTTATCAATAGCCATCATAATGGTATCGGGCACGGGCGCGTAGAGTTTATTCAGATACTCTTTGACTTTCTCCTGATAGATGGGCCGCGGCAAGCGAAGTAAGGCATCATCCGCTAAATTGAACTTGTCGAAAAAGTGCTCGCGGTAGTAACGCAACTGAAAGGTAGAATCAATGGTGCCATCTGCTTTTTTAGGAGCAGCCGGTGCTTCTATGGTTTGCGTTGATTTTATCAAGCGAGTCGTTAGCAACGTTGGATTTTTTTCAATCAGCTCATTTTGATAACTAACTACTTGCGCATTTATTTTCGCTACGGCTTCGCGGGCTGGTTTTTTTTGTTCCTCAGCGAGTGTGCTGTCTTTTATAATTTTTATAAAGGGATCTGCTTCTTTACCGCGATCGCTATAGAATCGCATATTCTCAAAGAAAAGACGATTGTCTTCATCACCTTTCACCGTTGCTGTTTTGATAAAATCCTCCGAGTCCCCTTCGATACTAAATCTCTGATTAGCCCCAATCACAAAATCAAAAATCTTTGCTTTACCAAGCACAAGAAAATAAACGCCTTGTGGTAAAGTCTTCGTGTTGTCAAACGTAAAGGCTCCTGTAGCTGAGGATCGGGTTGTATCGTTTAGATAAGTCAATTCACCCAGGTAGTGCCCCAGGTAAACAGTTGTATCGCTCCAACCCTTTATCTTGAAATCAATTTTATACCCAGTCTGGGCTTGGGTTTGTAGTGAAGAAATACCCAGTACTAAAACAATCAGCAACCTCATTTTTCGTTCAAGATTAATGTTTTACAAATTTCTAAAATTCAAAGGTCTTTACAAGAACAATTAATAGGCCAAATGATAAGAAGGTAAGTTCGTTACTCTATTTTCTTGATCTGCGTTTATGCCTTATGGACTATCAACTTTTAAAATTACTTTTGCAGCGCTAATAAATGTCACTCTACGTCTCGAATCTTTCTAAAGTCTATGGGCAGCAAAAAGCTGTAAATGACATTTCATTCTCAATTGAGAAGGGTGAGATCGTTGGGTTTTTGGGACCCAATGGAGCTGGTAAGTCTACCACCATGAAAATTGCCACGGGATACTTGCCACCGTCCTCCGGATCGGTGCGGGTGAACGATTATGACGTTACTACACATTCGCTTCAGGTACGCAAAATGATAGGTTATTTGCCCGAGCATAACCCGCTTTACCTCGATATGTATGTTCATGAATACCTTCATTTTATCGGAAGGGTTTTTGAAATTCCATCCTCCTTGCTGAAGAGCAGAATTCCAGAGATTATTTCGCTGTGCGGATTGGCACCTGAGCAAAACAAAAAGATTGAAGCCTTATCGAAAGGTTACCGACAGCGGGTAGGACTTGCTCAGGCACTTATTCACAACCCTGAAGTGTTGATATTAGACGAACCTACTACAGGGCTTGATCCAAACCAGATTTTAGAAATCCGAAAACTAATCAAAGACATTAGCCAGAATAAAACGGTGATCTTCTCCACGCATATCATGCAGGAAGTGCAAGCCATTTGCGATCGGGTAATTGTTATAAACCGAGGCGAAATTGTAGCAGACGCCACCGTGAACAGTTTGCTTAAACATCGCGGTGATGTAACTGTGGTGGTAGAGTTTGAAGGTGAGGTTAATGAAGAAGAGTTAAGAGCTTTGTCAGGTGTGGTAGAAGTAATACAACTACAAAGCGGGTCTTATCGTCTATCCGCCAAAGAAGGTTTTGATCTGCGACCGGAAGTGTTTCGGTTTGCAGCAGACAAAAAACTTTCGCTGATTGGGTTAAAACAGGAAGAGAATACGCTGGAAGAAATTTTCAGATCACTAACATCAAAAGAAGCGGTATGATTCAGGTGTTTGCCAAAGAATTTAACAGCTTCCTGAATTCATTGATCGCCTATATTGTGATCGGAGCTTTTCTTACAGGCATCGGTTTGCTAATGTGGGTGTTTCCGGAAACATCCGTGTTAGATTATGGCTTTGCTGATCTTGATACATTGTTCTCGATGGGTCCCTATGTATTCATCTTTCTTATTCCTGCCATTACCATGAAGAGTTTTGCCGAGGAGAAAAAGATGGGAACTCTCGAGTTGTTATTGACAAAACCAGTAAGCGATTTGAATGTAGTATTGGGAAAGTTTCTGGCGGCTTGGGCGCTGGTCTTTCTTGCTTTGGTGCCAACCGTTATTTACTATTTCACAGTTTATCGTTTAGGCAACCCGGTTGGCAATATTGATACGGCAGGAGTGGTGGGTTCGTATCTTGGACTTGCCTTGCTGGCGATGGTGTTCTGTTCTATTGGGTTGCTGGCTTCTTCGCTCACCTCCAATCAGATTGTATCATTTATTTTGGCAGCCTTTCTATGTTTTATCATTTATACCGGGTTCGACTCGCTTTCTTCATTCGGAGCAAACGCGGCTTTGTATGTTAAACAAGCAGGAATATTGTATCACTATGAAGCTCTCAGCAAAGGCTTGGTCGATAGTCGCGATGTGATTTATTTTCTGAGCGTAACCGGATTTGTTTTACTCACCACCAAAGTGGTTATCAGCAGCAGACAATGGTGAATTGGATGAAAAGCAAAAAAACGGGTGATCTGTTGTTGCTGGCTAACGGTCTGGTGCTGGTGATACTGGTTAATATCTTAGCTTCCTTTTATTTTTTTCGTCTTGACCTTACCGAAGAGAAACGCTACACGATTCAACCACAAACTAAAAAGCTGTTAAAGAATTTAGAAGATGATGTGTTTGTGGAAGTATTTCTGGAGGGAGAGGATTTGAATCCCGAATTCAGAAGATTTCAAAAATCCATTCGCGAAACGCTGGAAGAATTTAAAATTCATTCGGACAACCGGCTTCAATACACATTTACCAACCCTCTACAGGCTGCCAACGAAAAGTCGCGTAATGAATTTATGGCTGAACTTAATTCAAAAGGTATTAGTCCTAAAAATGTAATTGAAACACGCGATGGGCAACGGGTGGAAAAATTTGTGTTCCCGGGCGCGTTGGTTTCCTATGAAGGTTTTGAAACCGGAGTGATGTTATTGAAGGGAAGTCGTGCGCAGAGTATTAATCAATCCCTGGAGGAAATTGAATTTGAATTAGCGAACGCAATCCATAAGCTAAGTAACACAGAGCGTAAACGTATTGGTCTTATTACAGGCCATGGTGAGTTAGACAGTCTTGAGTTTGCGAGCTTCAACAACGCGTTGTTAGATCAGTATGATGTTTTTAAAGTTTTACTGGCGCGCAAACCTTCTATAACCGACTATGATTTACTAATCTCGGCAAAACCAACGCGCGAATATTCGGCTTCAGATAAATATAAGCTTGACCAGTTTCTGATGCGTGGTGGTAAGATGCTCTTCCTGCTCGATCGTCTTGATGCAGACATGAAAAGGGCTTCTGAAGAAGATTACTTTGCTTTTCCTTATAACCTTAATCTGGATGATCAATTATTTAAGTATGGAGTTCGTATCAATCAGGATCTTATACAGGATGGCGTGTCCGGTAAATATCCAATTGTAGTTGGTGGAGATCGAAATCAGCCACAGATCATGCAACTGGACTGGCCTTTCTTTCCCTTGGTGAATCAATACGCCAATCATCCGATCACCAGAAACCTGGATGCTTCTTTGTTGAAGTTTGTAAGTAGTATTGATACTGTAAAAGCGGTGGGTGTAACAAAAACTCCCTTGTTATTTTCATCACAATACTCAAGAAATGTTACTGCACCCGTAAAGGTGGGTGTCAACGATCTGCGTAAGCAGATGCAAGAAGGTAATTTTGATTCTGGTAAAATTCCGATTACTTATTTGTTGGAAGGCGAATTTACATCCCTCTATAAAAATCGATTTGCACCAGAAGGCGTTGATACCACCGGGTATAGAGCTCAAAGCGTGTCAACAAAAATGATTGTTGTGGCCGATGGTGATCTCGCCCGCAATGATGTTAATCCTCGTGATGGCAAGCCGCAGCAGTTGGGGTTAGACCCCTTTTCGCAGTATACTTTTGCGAATCAGGATTTGCTGATGAACATGGTTGCTTATCTGGTTGATGAAGATGGATTGATCAAGGCAAGAGATAAGGAAGTTCGGGTGCGGCCATTAGATAAAGAAAAGATTAGAATTGAAAGATCGTTCTGGCAAGTAATAAACATTGCGTTGCCACTTGCTGTCCTAATTCTGTTTGGTGTTATTAGATCTTATTGGAGAAAATTAAAATATACCCGCTTCTGATCTATGCAGGCGAAAAAGAATATACGATTACTGATATCACTATTAATCCTTTGCGGGTTGTGCGTTGCTTTTGTTTTCATTGGAAATAGAAATACCGTTAATGTAGATAAAGAACTTTTTCGGGTTAAAGATCAAACTCAAGTGGACAAGGTTGTGCTGGATAGTAAGCAAGGCAACATTGAACTTAAGTTTGATGGATCAAAATGGCTGATAAATGGCTCCTTTGAGGCCGACCGGCAATTAATAAAAGTATTTTTCGCTACCGTACTACAAGCAGAACCGAAACGGCCATTAGCCGAAAGTGTCCAGGATTCAATAAGTAATTACCTGACCACAAATGGCATTCATGTAACACTCTTTGAAGATGAAACGGTTGTTAAAGATTTTTGGGTAAGTGGTAATGAACGGAAAACGGAAACCTATTTTCAATTAGCGCAAACTAAGATTCCCTATCTGGTTACAATACCAGGGTATCGGGTTTATGTTGCTTCGATTTTTGAGTTAACGGTTTCTGAATGGCGCGATAAACGAATCTTTAATTTCAACTGGCAGAATTTTAAAACTTTAAAAGTTCATTTCCCACAACAATCGAATGAGGATTTTACCGTTTCATTTGCCAACCAGCTTTTTGGTATTAATGAAGTGACCGTGGCGGATACCACAAAATTGAGTAATTATCTGGAGTCAGTCTTTAATCTCCAAGCGGATCAGTTTGCTACTAAGACTTCAGTTAAGTACGACAGCTTGCTCAAAACGATTCCTGCCTATACCGTTACTATATCGGATATTGCTAACAGAACGTATCAGTTAGAGATTTTCCCACCGTTAACGGGTGAAGAGGTTATTCTGGGTCGGGTTAATAATGAATCTCCTGTGATCTTCAACCCTGACCAAATAGCTTTAATAGCCCGAAAAAAGAGCTATTTCGAGTACTAAACAACCAAACTCATTCATTTTTCTGATTGGTTTTTCTTTATAACTTTACCGCCCTATACAACCACAAACCACTGATTTGCAATGAAGTTTATAGTTAATTCAAGCTACCTGCTTAAGCAGCTTTCAAATATCAACGGGGTGATTACCACCAACCCGGTGGTTCCTATTCTTGAAAACTTTCTTTTCGAAATAGATAAAAGTAATTTGACGGTAACAGCTTCAGATTTGCAGACTTCCATGATTACGGAAATCACTGTAGAATCAAAAGAGAAAGGCAACATAGCTGTGCCTGCGCGTATTTTGCTCGACACACTTAAAAACTTGCCTGATCAACCGGTAACATTTTCTATTGATGAGTCAACCTACAGTATAGAAATCAGTTCAGACAATGGTCGGTATAAACTAGCGGGCGAAAACGCAACTGATTTTCCTAAGGTACCCGCGGTATCCAACGATTTCTCAGCTTCCATTTCTTCCGAGGTGCTGGCAAGAGCGGTAAACAATACCATCTTTGCTACCAGCAGCGATGAACTTCGTCCTGCAATGACAGGTGTGTATGTTAATCTCGGTGAAAAAAACACCACGTTTGTAGCCACAGACGGGCACCGTCTTGTACGCTATCGCAGAACTGATATTAAGTCTGATAATGGAAACTCAATTATCATTCCGCGCAAAGCACTTAATTTATTGAAAGCAACTTTGCCTACTGAAAATACAGATGTAAGTATCGACTTCAACATGTCGAATGCATTTTTCAAGTTTGGAAATATTCGTATGATTTGTCGTCTGATTGACGAGCGTTTCCCGGATTATGAAAATGTTATTCCGGCTCAAAATCCGATCAAGATGATAATCAGTCGCACGGACTTGTTAGGTTCATTGAAGCGGATTTCGATTTACGCGAATAAAACTACCCATCAGGTTAGGTTAAAAATTACGGGCAGCGAACTTCAGGTTTCTGCCGAAGATTTAGATTTTTCGAACGAGGCTAACGAACGACTTTCGTGCGAGCACGAGGGAGAAGACATTGAAATAGGCTTCAACGCAAAGTTTTTGATCGAAATGTTAACCAACCTTGATACTGATCAGATTAAATTAAACATGTCGGCACCGAACAAGGCCGGGGTTATCTTCCCATCAGAAAAAGAAAAAGGTGAAGATATTTTAATGCTGGTAATGCCGGTGATGTTGAACCAGTACGTGTAAGAATTTAATTATCTCTCAAAAACAGAACGGCCTCCAATTTTGGAGGCCGTTCTGTTTAAACTTGGTTGTAAGAGTTACTTCAACTCAGAAAAATCAAAAGAAGTTTCAAGAAACTTAGTCGTGAATCTACCCGACCTGAAGATAGGATTGTCCATCAGTTTTAAATGGAACGGGATTGTGGTCTTCACACCTTCAATGATAAATTCACTCAAAGCGCGCTTCATCCGCGTAATTACTTCCTCACGTGATTGGCCCGTTACAATTAACTTTCCAATCATCGAGTCGTAGTTAGAAGGAATCGTATACCCTGCATATACATGGCTATCCACACGCACACCATGGCCGCCTGGCTTATGCAGATTGATAATCTTACCTGGTGACGGACGAAATCCATTGGCAGGATCTTCCGCATTGATACGGCACTCCATCGCAAAGAGATTAGGATAGTAGTTAGTGCCAGAAATAGGAACCCCAGCGGCTACTTTAATCTGCTCTTTGATCAAATCGTAGTTGGTAACTTCTTCGGTAATCGGGTGCTCGACCTGAATACGGGTGTTCATCTCCATGAAATAAAAATCTCCATGCTTGTCAACCAGAAATTCAATGGTTCCAGCGCCTTCGTAATTGATTGCCTTGGCGCCTTTAATAGCCGCCTCGCCCATCTTCTCACGTAGTTCCTGACTCACCACCGGTGAGGGGGTTTCCTCAACCAGTTTCTGGTGCCTGCGTTGTATTGAACAATCGCGTTCCGACAAGTGACATACTTTTCCATATTGATCGCCCACCACCTGAATTTCAATATGGCGTGGCTCTTCAACAAATTTTTCAAGATATAGTCCATCATTGCCAAACGAGGCGCCTGCTTCGCGCTTGGCATCGTCCCAGGCTTTCTTAAACTCAGATTCATTGTTGATGATGCGCATCCCTTTACCACCACCGCCAGCTGTGGCTTTCACGATCACCGGGTATTTAATTTCCTTGGCGATTTTAATGCCTTGCTCCATTGATTCCAAAAGACCTTCAGAGCCTGGAATGCAAGGGACACCCGCTTTAATCATGGTCGCTTTTGCTGTTGCCTTGTCGCCCATCGAACGG
The DNA here is from genome assembly GCA_965278925.1 of Cyclobacteriaceae bacterium. Lineage (GTDB taxonomy): Bacteria > Bacteroidota > Bacteroidia > Cytophagales > Cyclobacteriaceae > ELB16-189. The sequence goes on from OZ257123.1 coordinate 272,207, forward strand.
ATCATTTCTGGCGTTGGGCCAATGAATTTGATACCGTACTCGTGACATACCGATGAGAACTCGGCATTTTCAGAAAGAAACCCATACCCTGGATGAATTGCATCGGCATTGGTTATTTCTGCCGCTGAAATGATGCGTGGTATATTCAGATAAGATTCTTTGCTGGGTGGTGCACCAATGCAAACAGCCTCATCAGCGAATCGTACATGAAGACTTTCCCGATCGGCCGTGGAATAAACAGCTACCGTTTTGATATCCATCTCTTTGCAAGTTCTGATAACCCGCAACGCGATCTCACCCCGGTTGGCAATTAGTATTTTCTTAAACATAAAGTAATTACTGGTTACTGGTTACTGTTGCTGGTAACTGGCACGAGTCAAAACAAGTAACTAGACGCCAGCAACTAATTGAATTAATCAGGCTCAACAACAAAAAGAACCTGATCATATTCAACGGGAGATGAATTTTCAACCATGGCTTTAATGATTGTACCTGAGACTTCAGATTCAATTTCATTAAAGAGTTTCATGGCTTCGATAATGCACACGGTTTGACCTTTGGTGATTTTATCTCCCACTGAAGCGAAGGCAGGTGAATCCGGATTGGCCGAGCGATAGAACGTTCCAATCATAGGTGATTTTATCTCAACCGTAGTTTTGGAGGCGGCTGGCTTTTCGGCTTTTGGTGCAGTAACAACTGCAGCAGGGGCCGTTGCAACAGTAGCTGCTACCGGTGCTGCCATAACAGGTGCTGATGACTTGAGCACCTTCTGATCAGGCTCACGCTTTACATGAAGTTTTAATTCTTTGGTTTCAATATCTACTTCATTAAGGCCCGATTGAGCAATGAAGTCGATAAGGTCCCTGATTTCAGAAGTTTTCATTTCAGATTGTGTTTTTGGTTCGCTAGCTCCTGAAGTAGATGCTTTTCCATTTTCTTTAGAAGCGGTAATTTTCTTTGCCATGATGGTTTATTTAACGCGTTCTACATATTCACCGGTGTCGGTTTTTATTTTAATGTTATCCCCTGTGTTCACAAACAGAGGCACTCGTATTTCTGCTCCGGTATCAATGGTAGCAGCTTTCAACGTGCGGGTAGCGGTGTCGCCTTGCATGCCAGGTTCCGTGTACGTTACGTTTACGATTACCTGAGCGGGGGCTTCAGCGGTGATGGGGTTAGTGCCATTTTCAAACGCAATCAATAAGGTAACTCCTTCTTTAATATACTTTACAGAATCACCCAGCAGCACTTTGTCAAGATAGATTTGCTCAAAGGTGTCGTTATCCATACACACTAAGCTTTCTCCATCCAAGTACAAGTATTGATACTCTTTTGTTTCAACCCGAAGTTGATCCACTGAATCGCCCGGACGAAAACGATTCTCTACAATTTTTCCAGTTCGTACACTTCTCATTTTCACCTGATAGAAGGCGCGTAGATTGCCCGGTGTGCGGTGTTGTAGTTCTTCGATTTGAACCACCTCTCCGTTGTATCGGATGTAGTTACCTTTGCTCAGGTCAGAAACAGTTGCCATAAAAAAATCAGACTTTAATTTACAAATGAATTGAATAATTACAATTTAATAGTTGAGCAATGGCTTTTACTTGCTGTTGTAAGCCCATTTTACATAAACGGCACCCCAGGTAAAGCCACCACCAAATGCAGCCATTAACAAGTTATCTCCTTTTTTAAGTTTCTTTTCAAAATCCCACAACAGGAGTGGGATGGTGCCAGCGGTTGTGTTTCCATACCGTTCAATATTCATAAGCACTTTTTCTTCGCTTATCCCTACGCGACTGGCTGTTGCATCAATAATACGTTTGTTGGCCTGATGTGGAACTAACCAATCGATGGTTTCGGCAGTAAGTTTATTTCTTTCTGCTACTTGTGCTGATACTTCAGCCATGTTGGTAACTGCAAATTTATAGACAGCCGATCCTTCCTGATAAACGTAGTGCTGATGGGTGTCAACACTTTCGTGTGAAGCGGGCCTCCGGCTTCCACCGGCTTTCATGTGCAAGTAGGCTTCGCCATTTCCATCGCTCTTCAATGTCCAATCCATAACGCCAACATCTTCAGTGGTTGGCTCCAGCAAAACACAGCCAGCACCATCACCAAAAATAATGCAGGTTGTGCGATCGGTGTAGTTTACAATGGCCGACATTTTATCGCCACCGATAACAACTACTTTTTTGTAAACGCCTGATTGAATGAAAGCGGCACCCGTTGAAAGAGCATAAAGAAATCCGGAGCAGGCAGCGCTCATGTCGTAGCTGAATGCATTGGTGGCTCCGACAGCCGAAGCAACGATGTTGGCCGTTGCCGGAAACGTCATATCTGGCGTAACCGTTGCAAAAATCAATAGGTCTATTTCTTTTGGGTCGATGTTGGTTTTAGCCAGCATGTCTTTAACCGCTGCAATACCCATTACAGATACGCCCTGATTTTCACCTTTTAAAATTCTTCTTTCTTTAATGCCCGTGCGGGAGGTAATCCATTCATCGTTGGTTTCCACCATGGTTTCCAACTCTTTATTGGTAAGAATGTAGTCTGGAACATACCCTCCAACACCTGTAATAGCTGCTCTAATTTTATTCATACGATGGTTGGCATTTAAAAACTTGCCGGGCTTAAAAAAAACAAAGGCCCGATTGAACTTTCAACCGGGCTATACCTTGAGCGTACGTCAACTCACTTGCTTGCCATACTGACAAGCAAAACAAGAATAGATAATTTTTCGCTTACAAGATTTGATCATGGCGTGTTAAGCCAGAACCTCCTTCTCCATTACCACATTACCCTTATAAAACAGCTTTCCTTCATGCCAGAAAGCACGGTGCGGCAAATGATTTTCGCCTGTAGTTGGACATACTGCCATTTGCTTGGCGGTAGCCTTATAATGAGTTCTTCTCTTATCTCTGCGGGTCTTCGAGGTTTTTCGTTTCGGATTTGGCATAACCTATTCTTTAATTTATTTTAACTTTTTCAACTTTTCCCATCGTGGGTCTACTTCATTATTCTCATCCACATCCTGAGATGTGCTATAGATCATTTTAACATTACTCTCGTCATCTATCTCTTCTTCCCGAAATCGGGGATGAAGCTTTTTGATAGGGATCGAAAGGGCAATGAATTCATACAGATATTGCCCCAGATCGAGACTGTCCTGATCGCGGGTGATAATTACAATTTCATCGCTCACTTCCTGAGCCTCATCACCGTATTTGAATAGTATCTTTTTTGTCAAATCGATCGAATGATCAAATGGCTCTAAAGACCGATCGCACACTAAGTGGGCCAGGCCTGCAATGTTAAAATCAACCTCAATGAACGTCTCCTTTTTATCCAGAACTACATGTGCGTTAAACTGACCGCTGGAAACTGTTTCCTTTCCATACTTTTCAAAAAAACCATCTTTTAGTTCAAACTCGAAAAGATGAGCCTTTTTACTTAGCCCGATGATATTAACGCTAAATTCTTTCAACCCGAGGGTTTTTAAAATGAGCGGGCAAATTTATCAGTATTTATTGGATTTATGCCCCTGAACTTGCGAAATTTTGAAATCTCCTCAATTCTGGGCTAAAAAGAACCATTTTATTACCAGTACTCAGAAAACGCTGTGGCTCTCAGCTCCTCAACCGGTTTTTTGCCAGAATTCTCAACAAGGTAGTCCACGACATTCTTCTTAAAACCCAACTTGATTGCAATGCTTTTGGTAAAGATTACCTCGCTCTCAAAAACCTTTTGATCGGCAAAAATCAGATCAATACAGTCCATCAGGTAGTTGTATTTCTGGTCGTTAGAAAGGGCCCCGAGCGTATCGATTGGTTCTGGGTTGCGAATCAACAGGTTAACCTCTTCTTCAGGAAATTTCCTATCGAGGGCTATTTTCAATATCATCTCGCGTTCAGCCTTGGCAAAATGCTTGTCTGCTTCTGCCAGCTGAATCAAAATGTTCAATTTTTTCTTGGTAACGATATCCATTAAACTTCTTCAGTTTTACCAAATCTACTATTTATTGATTGCATATCGGGTTGCCACGGACGAGAAGTTAAAAAACCATGTAAGGTTCTCTATTTTTCTACTAGTTGTGCGCTACGATTTTTGATTATATCGCAAGCAACATACATGGCTTCTCGCATCGAACTTTCACTGGCCAGATTTTTTCCCGCTAGGTTATAGGCTGTTCCATGGTCTGGTGAAGTGCGCACATGAGTTAACCCCGCGGTGTAATTTATACCCGATTCAAACGAAAGAGTCTTGAAGGCAACCAGTCCCTGATCGTGATACATAGCCACTATGCCATCGTACTTTGAATGCTGACCGGAAGCAAAGAAGCCGTCAGCCGGATAAGGACCAAAAATCAGTTTACCTTTTGTCTTTAAATCCTGAATAACGGGCCGGATTACTTCATTCTCTTCGCTACCCAATAATCCCTCATCGCCAGCATGGGGATTAAGACCCAATACGGCAATTTTTGGCTTGCTGATGAGGAAGTCTTTTTTCAAACTCATCTCCATCAACCTGATTTTAAGCTCTACTCGTTCTTTCGTGATAAACGATGATATGTCCTTAACGGGAATATGTTCAGTTACCAAACCAACACGTAGATCATGCCCCACCATCAACATTAAACTTTCCCCGGCATTAAACTCTTGTGTCAGATATTCAGTATGGCCCTGAAAAGGAAAAGCTTCGCCATGAATGGTATTTTTATCAATCGGGGCAGTTACCAGCCCATCAATAATACCTTCTTTTAATTCCTCAACGGCTTTCTTTAATGAAAGCAAGGCAGCATGAGCTGTTTGCTTGGATGGTTGACCGGGGTTAATCTCGATAACTTCTTCCCAGCATGAAACCATATTGATGGTCTTTGTGAAAAATTGACCCTTTGTCTTTACCTGACTGTAATTGAACTCGTCAAGATTCATTAACTTCCTATAAAAGGAAAGCACTTTGGTGGAACCGTAAATGATCGGTGTCATTAAACTGAGCAAACGATTATCCGACAACGCTTTGATTACTACTTCGGGGCCGATGCCGTTAAGGTCACCCAGTGTAATTCCGATGCGAGGTTTATCTGAAGGATTAGGTGGAGTCATGAATACGAGAGTTGAATTTGTCTTCCGTGCAATTTAAAGGAAATTTCTTGTTTTGATTTTATACTTTGTAGTTTGCCTGACTTTTGAAGTTGTAATGAACCATATTTATTCCGAATACGATGGTGCGTCCTAAAAAACACCTTGGTCAGCATTTTTTGAAAGATAAAAACATTGCTTCGCGTATTGTTGATTCGTTGGTTCTTTCAGCCGATCACAATCAGGTAATTGAAATTGGGCCAGGCACGGGAGTACTCACAGAATTTTTACAAGCAAAAGATAATGCTGATTTGCGTCTTATAGAAATTGACCGCGAATCGATAGCCTACCTGAAAGAAAATTTTCCCACCCTGCGCACACAAATCATTGAGGGCGACTTTTTAGATATTGAACTTGATAAAATTTTTGGCGGAGGCATTCATATCATTGGCAATTTTCCGTACAATATTTCGTCACAGATTTTCTTTAAGGTGTTAGATTATCGCTCGCAGGTAACTCAGGTGGTCTGTATGCTTCAAAAGGAAGTGGCCGATCGGATTGCCGAGAAGGCGGGTAGCAAAACATATGGTATTCTAAGTGTGTTGCTTCAAGCTTATTATGATATCGAATACCTTTTTAAAGTTCCTCCGGGTGTTTTTTTCCCACCCCCTAAAGTTATGTCTGCCGTCATTCGGCTTACGCGTAACAAACGAGTGAAGTTAGAGTGTGATGAAATACTTTTTAAAGGTGTAGTAAAGCAGGCATTCCAAAACAGACGTAAGACCTTGCGCAACGCATTGAAAGTTTTAAATTTGCCTGCCTCTTTTTTAAGCCATCCGTTGTTAGATAAACGAGCCGAGCAATTGGAGGTCGATCAATTTATTTTTATTACTCAACAACTGCAAAATTCCCGTGAAGCCTCTTGAATTTGAATTGAACAAGGAGTTTCGTGATCACTTTCAGCAAGCCCTGAACGAACGGGACGGTGTGTTTATTCGCGAAAGTCTGGAAGATGTTAATCCGGCTGATATTACTGCATTGCTTTATGAATTTAATGGAGAAGAATCAAAGTATGTGTTGGATTTGCTCTCCGTGGATGTGCGATCCAAAATCATCAACGATCTTGATACGGATACCCGTAAAACTTTTTTAATCAACTACACAACCGAAGAGATCACCGAAGTTGTAAATCAACTTGACTCTGATGATGCCGCGGATATTTTGAATGAGCTGCCAATTAAGACCAGCGAAGAAATAATCGCACGGCTTGATCCCGATTTAAAGTCGCAGGTAATCGACCTTTTGCGCTATGACGAGAACGTGGCCGGAGGGTTAATGGCCAAAGAATTGATTAAGGCCCGCGACCATTGGACAGTTGTGCAATGTGTAGAAGAGATTCGAAAGCAAGCTGAGAACGTAACTAAGTTCTACGCGGTGTATGTGGTAGATGATTTTGATAAACTGTTAGGACGAGTTTCACTCCAGAAGTTAATATTGACAGATCCCCGCACCATTGTGAAAGATATTATCGAAGAGGAGGATGTTGTGGCCGTTGAGACCTACATGGAAGATAGGGAAGTGGCTGAGATTATGAGTAAATACGATTTGGAGGCAGTGCCCGTGGTCAATGTGCAGGGACATTTGGTGGGCCGAATTACTATTGATGACGTTGTGGATGTAATTACTGAGCAGGCCGAAGAAGAGCGGCAACTTATGTCGGGTATCACCGAAGATATAGAAGAAGATGACAGTGTTTGGAGAAATACTCGTGCTCGTTTGCCTTGGTTGCTGATAGGTATTTTGGGGGGTATGGTGAGTGCACGCTTCATGGGCTTTTTTGAAATGGAGATAGCCCGAATAACGGCCATCGCTTTTTTCATTCCTCTTATTCAGGCAACCGGTGGCAACGTAGGTATTCAATCTTCTTCGCTGGTGGTGCAGAGCTTGGCAAATCCTCGTTTTGTGGATGAAGGTCTTTGGAAGAGATTACTTAAAGTGTTGAGTGTGGGATTGCTGAATGGTTTTTTTCTGTCAGTCGTGGTTTTTGGAATTACGTGGCTTGTATTCGGTCACGATTCCCTAAACCTGGTGGTATCGTTGGCTTTATTTTTTGTGGTGGTGTTTGCTTCCTTTATCGGAACCGTTACACCCTTAATACTTAATAGCCTTGGTTTTAACCCGGCTCTGGCATCGGGGCCTTTCATTACAACAACCAACGACTTGCTGGGGTTGGCGATTTATTTTCTCACCATCCATTTACTCTTATAGTATAGTAATTGCTGACGTTATATACAGAAGTAATGAACCGACCTTTTCAGAAGTTATCCGGCAAGGCCATTTATTCTTTTTTGATTTTCTTTAGTGTTAGAAACCAAAAGTATTTTTATCTTCAAATGTGTAATTTGAAGCACTCAGTTAGTATTTATGACCAGACTCAAGAAGGTAAAGGGTAAAATTCAGGAACACTTCAATGTTATCATTGAACGCCCCTTGCTTACAGCTTCACTTGTTTTGGCAGGAGTTACTGTGCTGGTTGTTGGATTAAGTATAAAATATTACATCACTGATTTTACGAATTTCTGGCCGCAGATTTTGGTTGAGGCCCATGGAATGATTTTTGATATCGCCATCATCGGTATTTTGCTTTTCTGGTTAAATCAAAGTGGAGAAATCCGGCAACGCATTCGTTTTTATCGCGATGAGATTGATGATTTTCGCTTGTGGGAATCGGATGAAGCTGCCTTTCGTACCGTAGGTAATATTAAACGTTTGAACAGACACAAGATTCAGGAGATTAATCTGGTGAATTGTTATCTGGCCCGCACCAATCTAAACTATGTAAATCTTAAAGGGTCAAATTTAAACTCAGCTAATTTTTCAAATTCATCTTTAATAGAAACCAATCTGGAAAACACGAGACTGAACCAAACCAATTTCGAGAATTCTAATTTAAATCAGGCCATGTTGCGAGGTGCCTATGCAAGTGGTGCCAACTTCAAAGATGCTTTTCTAATCAAGTCGCAGTTTGAGAATGCATTTTTAATTAAGACCAATTTTAAAAATGCATTTTTGATGGAAGCCAATTTATCAGGCAGCTACCTGATGGGGGCAGATTTTGAAAATGCCAGTCTGTATAAGGCCGATTTACGTGGCGCAAAAGGTCTTACACTGGAACAACTTACCAAAGCAAAGACACTATACCTCGCCAAATTTGATGATGAGATACTTGAACAAGTAAAAGCTACCATCCCAGAACTGGTAGGTGCTTGATTTTGTATTAGTGAATTAAAAAATTAATTTTGTGACATGTCTGAACAACGGCTTCAACCCCGAAGCCGTTGTTTCTTTTTTTATCGGTGATGGAAGGTTTCGATTTTGACGGGGTAGATAATTATAAAAATAGGTTATGAGCAAAAAAATTTCTTACTACACCAAAGAAGGTTTAGAAAGACTTACCCATGAATTAGCCACCTTAAAAAGTAAGGGCAGGTCTGATATTGCAAAGCAAATTGCAGAAGCTCGCGACAAAGGCGACTTAAGCGAAAATGCTGAATACGATGCAGCCAAAGATGCACAAGGACATCTTGAGGCAAAAATTGCACAGCTTGAAGATTTGCTGAGTGGTGCGCGTTTGTTAGACGAAACCAAAGTAGATATTTCGTCTGTTTCTATTTTATCGAAGGTAACAATCAAAAATAAAAAGAACGGAGCTTCCGTTACTTACATGTTGGTTTCAGAAGAAGAAGCTGACCTAAAGGCCGGAAAAATTTCTACCCAGTCGCCTATAGGCAAAGGTTTGTTGGGAAAAAAGAAAGGCGACACAGCCATGATTAAAACACCGGCCGGTGAGCTCGAGTTTGAAATCCTGAACATCGGAGTTTAATCAGTTTTTTAATGCCATCAATTTTCACAAAGATCATTAACCGCGAGATTCCCGGATACATTATTGCCGAGGACGACCGCTTCATTGCTTTTCTGGATGTGATGCCGCTGGTGGAAGGTCATACGCTAATCGTTCCAAAGAAAGAAATTGATTATATCTTTGATTTGGACGATGCAACACTGGCTGATATGATGGTGTTTGCTAAAAAAGTTTCTGTTGCTATACGCAATGTTATTTCCTGTAAACGAATTGGGGTTGCAGTAATAGGACTTGAGGTGCCACATGCCCATGTGCATCTGGTGCCGCTGAATACTGTTGGTGATATTAACTTCACCATGCCAAAAATTAAACTGCCACCCGAAATCATGCAGGATATTGCCGATAGAATAAAAGCCAATCTTCTTTAACAAAGGTCCATTTACGACTTCTCGCGGTTAAGCCAAGGATAAGTTCATTCCTATTACTCAATTGTTTGATATCTCACTTGAGGCAGCGAGTGATAAAATCGCGGGGATTTCTCGTTCTTCAGCCAAAGGGTATGCAACCTGTAACATTTTATCCTATCAAACGTCATAAAGGAAACATCAACATCTAATCAAATGCCTTCAAACTTACAAGACGTGAAAGTAAACCTTCGTCTAAAACTTGCTACCTTATGGACATCGGTAATGTTTATTTATCTATATGGCGACTATTTCGCCCTTTATATCCCAGGACAGGCTGGCAAGTTGGTAAGCGGAGAAACGTTATTGAATAGTCCGGTGAAAGTCTTTGCCGCATCGGTGTTGATGGCGATACCTCCAGCTGTAATTATTGTCTCTGTGTTCGCTAAATCTTACTATGCGAAGTTACTGAATATCATCTTTGGAATTATTTTTTCGGCTATCATGTTATTGATCGCAGTAACTTCTATTCCAGTAACTCCTGAGGTATCGGCCTATGTGTTCTATGCAATACTCGAAAGCGTAATAACAATCGCAATTGTGCGGCTATCCTGGAAATGGCCGAAGACTGATGCTGAATGATTGAAAGCAACAACTGAAACAATTTGCAGGAGCTGGGCTAAATTAAGGTATAGTAAAAATAGAAATCAGAGGAAATCAATATCCACGTTTAGTGGATAGCGCATCAAAAACTCCAGCGCTTCTTCTACCGTCATTCCTTCAAATAACACTTTATACAAACGATCGGTGATCAGTGCACGTACTTTATAATGATCAGCGCATTTCTTGGCAATGCGAACGGTGTTTATACCTTCTGCCACTTCCGACATATCTGCAAGAATGTCAACCAGCTTTTCTCCTTTCGCCAGCCTGTAGCCCACGGTAAAATTTCTACTCATTGGACTATTGCAGGTAGTTACCAGATCGCCAATACCGGCCACGCCTAAAAATGCTTTCAGGTCGCCACCCAATGCTCGCCCCAGATACACCATCTCTACAGCCCCGCGACTTATCAACAAACCTTTTGCATTCTCGCCATACCCTAATCCGCTTAGCGCACCCGAAGCAATAGCGATTATGTTTTTTAAAACACCGGCAATCTCAACACCAACAAGATCATTATTTTCATAGACCTGAAAGCGGTCGTTTCGCAGTAGGCGTTTGCCGATGTGAATCACTTCATTAAAATGACTTGCCACTACAGTTGCACCGGGTTGTCGTTGGGCAAGTTCTTTTGCGAGGTTAGGTCCGGCAAGACAACCAACACGCACCACCACACTTTCTTCCTGGATTACCTCACTCATTGTTTTTACCTGCTGGCGAGTGAGCTTCGGAATATCTTCAATGGTTTGGCCTTTTGGAAGTGTGATGTCAAACCCTTTTGTTCCATGAATGAGGATATGATAAGGATGAAGAAACGGAGAGAGCTGCTTCATCATGGTGCGAAAGTGAGCAGAAGGCACCATCGGAAAAATCACATCGCAGGTTGCGGCAAGGTGAGCTAAGTCATGCGTTACCTCAACATTTTGGTGTATGGGGTAGCCGCGGCTTTCCCGTTTTTCACGAATGTGAGCAGCAACCTTTTCATCGCGCGCATAAAGAAGCACGTTGCTGTGGATGGCTAGAATGTTGGCAATAACAGTTCCGAAATTACCTGCTCCAATTACCCCAATCGGTTTTTCAGATATGCTGCTCAAGGTCATAGCCAACCAATCGATTATGGTAGTAGTAGAGCACAGTCAAATCTTTGGTGATAATATTTTTTTTCTTGTTAAGAAGTAGGGGGCGGTTGAGATGAAAGATACCTACGTTTTCAATCCCTAGTTTAATTACCTGATCTACTTTTCCCTTCAAGTGTGTGGCGTGATACACTTTACCTTCCGCTTTTAATTCGTAAATTCTTTTTCGTACCCGTTTAAAGGTTTCGCGAAACTCAGCATAATCAATCTCAAGTTCTTCTTCGGGCAGGCGCAACAAACTAAACAGATCAAGTTTTGGAAATTTCTTCTGCCATATTTCAAACGCAACAAAAGCCGCAAGGTGGCTGGCAAAAACCCGGTTGATGCGATGATACTCCTTCACAATTCGGGTGCTCAACATGCGGGTGTATTCATCTTCCCGCTGTTTGTCGTTGGTGATGTTGCTATTGGAAATAAAATAATCTTTGGTGTCAATCACCCTACCTTGCGAGTCGATACTATTTCCTTCTTCATTCACGAAGTTGCCAAGCACATCCAGACCGGCACCAATCGACACAGAAATGTTTGAGCCTTTAGTGAAAAACTTGAATAAGAAGCGAAGCAATTGCCAGCTTCCATATTTATCCTGCTCAGGAAAATATTTATCCTGACCTTTTACATGTAAATAGTCTTCAATCAGATCGGGTGCTTCGAGTACAAAATTGTAATTCAATGTAACCGGAACGATGAAAATTTTGCGAACTGCTTCTGTCTGATTTTCCTGATATAGATTACGTTGAGCTTCAATGGCCGTACTGAGCAAACCTAATTTTAATTGTTTTTCTATCAATCCGGAGCGTGAGCGTGTGCCACCAGGAAAAAATAAACTGTGCGCTCCCTTTTGAATTGCAATGTTGGAATACATTTTTAGTGTTTCCAGGTAGGGTAGATTTTTCTTCCTTCTATCTACTTTGTAGGCGCCCAAACTGTTCATGAAGTAGGCGAAGATTTTTATGTTGAACAGATTAAGACCAGCTCCGTAGATAAATGCGGGCAATCCGCAGGAGTGAATAACCCATCCAATCAAAATAGAATCCAGATTACTGAAATGCGTTGGCACCATGACAACCGTGCCTTGTTTGGCCAGCTTGCGAAGCATCCCCACTTTACCTACGATCTGAATTTTATCCCGTAAGGTATATTGGTTGCGGAAGAAGGCTCCGAATTTTTTTACTCGGGCTCCGTTTAGCAAACGCTGGAAGAAAAACTTAATTACTTCGCGCGTAACACGATAGGAGTTGGGTTTAAAATTACCTGCAATTTCGTTGGCGTAGCGGCTAACAATGCGCTCAAGAATCTCATCTTCAACAGCACCGGTTTCTTCCGGACTTTTAGAACTGAGTTCAACAAGTTCATTTTTTATTGTTGACCAAAACTTTTTATCGTCTTTAGGATCAACACGCCAGCGATTGCGTTTAATCCGGTTCTGTTCGCGATAGGCGGTGGCTTCAAGTTCATCGATTAATTGCTTTCTTGTGGGGCGCAACTGCTTAATCCGTTCCAGAGATTTGCGCGTTACGGTTTCAATAAACTCTTTGCGGTTTTTGCTAAGCTGATAAACGGGCCAATCCGGAATACCCTCTAAGATGGGTTCGTAAGGTCTGTTCTTATTTTTCTTTTCTTCCAGTATCTCCATCCGCCAGGTACGCTAAAGCAAGGGGCCAAAGTTAATCGGTGTGAGGTCAAACACAAAAAATGAAATCATTGTTGTCGGTTTATGGCTTCGGCAACACTTTTTGACATTTCTTCAAACCTGATGAGAGCTTGTTGTAAAAAGAGATCGTCCAACAGGCTCAGAACCTCGTTTTCAGAAACATCCAACTCGCTTACTTTGAAAGTTTGTTCTAACGAGCCGGATTCAAACTTAATCAGATACCTGTTATTCCAGTGAAAAATGGTGATTTTAAAGTTTGGGTAGGGAATTTCTTTTACGACTCTCATAATTCTTAATCGTTAAATTTAGAATAAAATCCAGCGCAATCTTATCCATCAATAATTAATTCGGCATCAAATATTTAACCGTGTTAAGCGTTGTTCTAACAAAAAAGACTTTTGAGGCAGAACTATTTGTCGTTACTTGTAACCTAATGTAAATTTTACGTGTTCTAATTTCAGACGTACACGCATAAACATGAAAAGATCGATTTATTGGTGTTGGAAAATTGTTGGTGTTGCTCTTCTAATTCTAGGCGCCCAATTCAATGCGATGGCTACGCACTTAAGAGCCGGAGAAATCACACTTGAACGAATAAGTTGCACAGACCTGACTTTCAGAATTACAATTACAGTCTATACTGACTTAGGGTCTCCCATACGATTTGGTGCAGGCGAGTTAAATTTTGGCGATGGCAGCGAGCCGCACATCACACCGGAAGTTGAAAACACTTTGCGGCCCGACTTAGGCCCAGAGGTTGGAACGGTCTCTTATACAATCACACACACATTTCCAGGACCTGGTCGCTATGTTATTAGTTACCTGGAAGCAAATCGGAATGCTGGCATTCTTAATATGACCAATTCGGTTGATACGCGTTTTTTTGTAGAGACAGAAATTCGAATCGATCCATTTCTTGGATGCAGCAACACGCCTAAGTTACTAGTTCCACCCATTGATAAAGGCTGTACGGGAGCAACTTTTTTTCATAATGCCGGAGCATTCGATCCGGATGGCGATAGTCTTTCGTATGAGCTTACAATCCCTAAAAGAGAGAAGGATGCAAATGTAGTTGGCTACCTTGATCCTAACGTTCAAAAGTTTTATGCCGGTCTTAATTATGGAACGGCCAATGAAGAAGGAACAGGTGCTCCAACGTTTACCATTAATCCTACAACAGGCACATTAGTTTGGGACGCACCCGGTGCCCCCGGAGAATATAACGTTGCTTTTAAAATTATTGAGTGGCGCGAAGTTAATGGCATCTGGATTCAGCTCGGGTATGTAGTTCGCGATATGCAGATTATAATAGAAGATTGCCTCAATCAACGCCCGGAGTTGAACGTGCCTCCGGATATTTGTGTGGAGGCTGGCGAATCGATCTCCATAGATATTTTTGGGAGCGATCCCGACTATGATAGTGTTAAGATTGAAGCTTTTTCTCAAGTCTTCAGTGTCAATCCATCGCCAGCTACTTTCTCACCCAATCCGGCAATCTTTCAAAAAACCGGAGTAGGTCAGGACGCAAAGCTTACGTTTACATGGAACACAACGTGCGCCCATGTTAAAGATCAACCCTATCAGGTTGTATTTAAAATTACGGATAACCCCGACACAGGCCCTCGACTCGTTCAGTTTAAAACCTGGAATGTGAGGGTAGTAGGGCCCGCCCCGATATGGGAACCGCCACAAGTAAATTTAAGTACCCGGTCGGCTATTTTAAATTGGGAAGACTATGCCTGCAAATCAAATGCTGTAACCATGCAGGTATGGCGCAGAGTTGATCAATACACATTTATACCTCCAGAATGCGTTACGGGCATGCCCGATTTTCTTGGCTATTCTCAGATAGCTGAAATACCTATTAATACCACAACGTTTACAGACACAAACAATGGAGCAGGGTTATCAGTGGGTGCTCAATATTGTTATCGACTAGTTGCTGTTTTTCCGCAACCCGGGGGTGGCGAAAGTTATGTTTCGCAAGAAGTTTGCCTACCACCAATTTTAGCCGATGCTCCGGTGATTACAAACGTAACGATTGATGTTACAAGCACAACGACCAATGGAGTTAGCAATAATAATGGGCAGGTAACAGTACGGTGGCGCCCTCCCTTTGATGCTGACATCAGCCAGTTTCCACCACCTTTTACGTATGAGGTTCAACGGGCAGAAGGATTTTCGGGGGATATAAAATTGACTCCGGCATTTCCGGGCAGACGAGCGGACACAGTTTGGGTGGATACTGGTCTTAACACCCGCGACATTATCTATAATTATAGGGTAACAGCATTTGCAAGCAATGGTACGCGGGTAGATGTTTCGCCCACGGCTTCTACCGTGCGCCTGGAAACAAGTCCGCAGTTTTTACGAATCGGCTTATCGTGGAATGCCGATGTGCCGTGGACAAATCAAACCCAGGATTACCCACGCCATTTAATTTATCGCGGTCCTGCCAATGCTACGGAAGGGCAGTTAGTGTTGATTGACAGTATTGATGTAAATCAGTTTCAATTCAATTATCTCGATTCAGGGCAATATCAAAATACACCGCTGAAAGAAACAGATGTTTTTTGTTATCAGGTAATGACTCGCGGAGCCTATGGCAATCCAAGAATCGATGAGCCGTTACTAAACTTCTCGCAGATTATTTGCGATCAGCCCAATGATGATGAACCACCCTGCAGGCCCGTACTCGCAATTGAAGCGCGGGATTGTACCGAGTATCTTCAGAATTCTTCATGCGGCATAAACTTATATAGCAATGTTCTAAACTGGAAACGACCAGCCGATCAACAATGCCGCGATGACATTCGCAGTTATAAAATTTATAAATCAAAACGAACAGATGACACTACGTTCACCCAAATAGCAGTTGTTACTGATACGTTCTATGTAGATGCTAATTTGCCATCCTTTGCAGCGTGTTATAGAATTGCAGCACTTGACAGGGCTGGTAATGAAAGCGAACTGAGCGAATCTTTTTGCTTTGATAATTGTCCGTACTACGAATTGCCCAACGTGTTTACGCCCAATGGCGATAATTGCAATGATTTGTTTAGCGCATACAGCGATCGTGTTGCCAGCGAAATAGGCGAAGATGGTGTTACTCCGTGTGGTCAGGATTTGGTTGATTTACGGAAGCGTTGCGCACGGTTTGTGTTAAGTGTTGATTTCACCGTATACAATCGTTGGGGCAAAGAAGTATATAGCTATCAGTCTGGAGGCGAGCGATCCATTTACATTGACTGGAATGGTCAGGAAAACAGCGGCAAAGAACTTTCTTCAGGTATTTATTATTACAGTGCCGAAGTTACCTTTGATGTAGTAGACCCTGCTCAGCAAAAGAAAACAATTAAAGGATGGGTGCACCTGATTCGTTGAGTAATCCGGTTATTCTCATTGATGGTGTTTGTAATCTTTGTAATGGCTCAGTACTCTTTATAATCGGTCGCGATTCAGCATCAAAATTTCGGTTTGCTTCGCTGCAATCAGACTATGGAAAATCTCAATTGCAAAAATTTGGTTTATCAACAAGCGAGTTAAACAGCGTGATGTTGATTGACGATGGCGTACTGTATCAAAAAAGTACTGCCGTCTTGAAAATAGCAAGACACCTTGATGGGCTGTGGCCGATGCTTTACATTTTTAAAGTTGTTCCTGCTTTTTTTCGTGATGGAGTTTATACTTGGATTGCCCGAAACCGCTATCGATGGTTTGGTAAAAAAGATGCCTGCATAATTCCTACCCCGGAATTAAAATCCCGTTTCCTGGCATGATTTGAAAAAGAAATTTTGATCTTAGCTTTTCGTCCTGTAAAATCGAACTTTAATCGTAAGTGTAAAGACTATTAAAAAGTCAAATAATTTTTAATCGACAATGAGAGCATTTATTTTTCCCGGACAAGGCGCCCAGTTTACGGGTATGGGCAAGGAACTTTACGAGAACAATGCCACCGCCAAAGTCTTGTTTGAAAAAGCGGATGATCTTCTTGGATTCAAAATCAGCCAGACCATGTTTGCTGGCACTGCCGAACAACTGAAACAAACGAAGGTAACACAACCTGCTGTGTTTATCCATTCGGTGATCACTGCTTTGGCTCAGGATGGTGTGCAACCTCAAATGGTTGCTGGCCATTCGCTCGGAGAGTTCTCAGCGCTGGTGGCAAACAAAACCCTATCCTTTGAGGATGGACTGAACTTGGTTTTTAAACGAGCGCTGGCGATGCAACGGGCCTGCGAAATAAATCCATCTACCATGGCGGCCATCCTGGGATTAGACGATCAGAAAGTAGAAGAAATTTGTGCTTCAATAGAAGAAGAGATTGTAGTGGCCGCAAACTATAATTGCCCCGGCCAGCTCGTAATTTCCGGATCGATAAAAGGAATTGAAATTGCCTGCGAGAAGATGAAGGCAGCAGGTGCCAAACGTGCGCTGCCCTTGCAGGTAGGTGGAGCTTTTCATTCGCCCTTGATGGAGCCTGCACGCGAAGAACTGGCGGCCGCAATTGCTGCCACTCAATTTTCCACACCGGTGTGTCCGGTTTATCAAAATGTAAATGCATTACCATCTACCGATATAGCGGTGATAAAGAAAAATTTAATCGATCAACTCACGGCTCCCGTTCGGTGGACACAACTGGTGCAAAGTATGGTACAGGATGGCGGAACCTCCTTTATCGAATGTGGACCCGGTAAAGTGCTGCAAGGATTGGTAAAGAAAATAGCTCCGCAGGTTGAAGTAGCCAGTCTCTAACATTTCTTTACCGATAATGTATCTATGCATTCTGCAAGAAGTTGCCGTTGATTTTTGCCCAACACCGGATGAATAAAATCAGGTGCAATTTCAACTAAGGGTTCAAGAACAAAACGCCTTTCAGCGATGCCCGGATGTGGGATTGTCAGTCGTTCAGAATGGATGATCAGATCAGCAGCATATAACAAATCAATATCGATTAATCGGGCGCCCCATTTTTCGCTGCGCGTTCGTCCTAAGGCATGCTCAATTTCCAACGCGGCATCAAGAACCAGTTCAACAGGTATTTTTGTCTTAACCTTTATTGCCTGATTGATAAAATCGGGTTGATCTGGTTTTCCCCAGGGTTTGGTTTTATAGTAGGCCGATTTTTTTTGAATTGCACCAATGTGCTTTTCAATCATTGCAGCAGCATTTGCCAGTGTAACTTTAGGGTTTCCCAGATTGCCACCTAATAGAATAAATACCGGATACGGTTTCATGAGGGGCGAAAGATAGGAAGCTGTTTTCTTTCCGAACACTCTTTGAGTATTTTTGCCAATCTAATTTTTCAGTTTCATGAATTTCTTCAAAACATTTCTGGCTTCATGCCTCGGCTCGTTGTTAGCCTTTGGGGTACTAATTGCAATCATGTTCTTTTTCGTTCTAGCGCTTGTCTCAGGACTTTCGAATGACGATAGCCTGACTACTGTAAAAGATAAATCGGTGCTGCATCTTAAGTTGGATGTGCCAATAACTGAAAATGAAATTGAAGATCCCTTCGAAGGATTGCCGATACCGGGAGCAGTTTCTTCAATTGGGTTACTGCCGCTAAAGAACATGATTGACCATGCTAAGTCAGACCCGAAAATTGAAGGAATATACCTGGATGTAAGCATGTTTATGAGTGGCTACGGGGTTGCCCGCGAAATCCGGCAAGCTCTGCAGGATTTTAAAAGTTCTGGCAAATGGATTGTTGCGTACAGCGAATTTTATACCGAGTCTGCCTACTATATCGCGTCCGTTGCCGATCAGGTGCTGGTAAACCCGGAAGGTGAAGTTGAATTTAACGGACTGGCTATAGAGGTTTCATTTTTTAAAAAGTTGTTTGATAAACTCGAGATCAAGCCGCAGATTTTCAGGGTAGGGGATTTTAAAAGTGCTGTGGAGCCATTTATGCTCGATCACATGAGCCCCGAAAACAAGCTACAGCTTAACGAATTGATTTCTGATATTCATGCATCGATGTTAACCGATATTGCGGAAAGCAGGAAGATTGATGTGGCGCGCCTCCAGGCTATTGCCGATAAGATGGAAGTCACCAGCACACGGTCAGCCCTTGCAGCCGGCTTAATCGATTCTCTTGTTTACTTTGATCAGGTGCAGAACAATCTGCGCAGCAAATTAGGATTGGACGAAAATGCCAGTATTAATTTTGTTAAGTATGGAAAGTATAAGAAAAGCTTTTCGACCTATTCAAGTTCTAAAAATGAAATTGCTGTGATTGTTGCCGATGGCGACATCCTGCCCGGCAAGGCGCAAGTGGGTTCCATCGGATCGGATACGTTTGCCGAAGAAATCCGAAAGGCGCGCACCAATGACCGCGTAAAAGCCATTGTGATTCGCATCAATTCTCCGGGTGGAAGTGCGTTGGCGTCAGATATAATGTGGCGCGAGATTAAACTCGCCACAGAGGTGAAGCCCGTGATTGCTTCCATGTCAGACTATGCGGCATCGGGTGGGTATTACCTGGCTATGGCCTGCGATACGATTGTAGCGCAACCCACTACCATCACAGGTTCTATCGGAGTGTTTAGTGTTCTGTTTGATCTCAGCAATTTTCTTGATAATAAACTTGGTATCACCTTCGAAGAAGTGAAGACTGGTGAGGTGGGGGAGTTGATAACAGTTACACGTTCGTTAACGGAACCTGAAAAAGCGATCTGGCAAAAACGGACCGAAGAAATTTATGAGACGTTCACCACCAAAGCTGCTGAAGGAAGAAACATGCAGGTTGCGGAGTTGAAGAAAGTTGCTTCCGGGCGCGTATGGACAGGCACACAAGCGCATGAAAGAGGATTGGTAGATGTGTTGGGAAATTTTGAAGAGGCTGTGGCTATTGCTGCTGACAAAGCTGATGTTGCAAAAGACTATAAGATCCGGTATTACCCAGTGCAGAAATCTTTCTTTGCAGAATGGCTTTCGGATATGGAAGAGAATGCTGAAACAAAAGCATTAACGAGAGAGTTGGGCGAACATTATAAGACCTACGAGCAACTCAAAAAGCTCAAAGAATATCAAGGCAGCCAGGCGCGGATGCCCTTTGAGTTAATCATCAGATAAATGATTGAAATCCCTGATTTCAGGGTGTAAGATTTCACTTGAAAACTGTTGTTTTCAGCTGATTTTTGACAAAAAGAGAACTTATCAAACTTCACTATTCGACTGACCCAATCGAATAAAGTTCGACTTAACGGAGAGTTAAGAAGATATGGCTCGCATTGTTGCAGAGTACATGCAAAGAATACGCATGCGCAACAAGCGAGCTTAAATAGAATATACTTGCCTGGTTACGTCCTAATTTTGATCCATAGACTAATGATGGATGGACGCAATCATAGACTCTTAGCGTTTTATCTCCTCAGCTGCAAAACCACCAGCCGGTGCGCTTTGAGACGAGACATTGGAATTAGGTGCTTCTATCGACTTGTTATCAAGTGTTGAGAAAGCAAATGATAATAAGGCAATTGAGCAAATTCCTGCAATAATGGCGATTCTTGTTTTCATGATAGTTGGTATTTTATATTCTTGAAAGAAAATATTATTAATTATCGTCTGATTGGTTCGTTGGCTGCACCACCACCGTTGTCTGACGAAGGCTTTACTTCTTCTTCAGTGCATGAAGTGATTGCGATTGAACTTGCAAAAGCTAAAAGGAGTATATAAAAGAATTTTTTCATGAGTTTTTATATTTTGAGAGTGAAGTTGAGTTTTGTTTATCGTCTGATTGGTTCATTTGCTGCGCCACCACCATTGTCTGAAGCTGGCTTTACTTCTTCTTCTGTACATGATGTGATTGCGATTGAACTTGCAAAAGCTAAAAGGAGTATGTAAAAGAATTTTTTCATAGAGTTGTATTTGTTTAGAGTAAAGGTTTAGAATTTGTTTATCGTCTGATTGGTTCGTTAGCCGCACCACCACCATTGTCTGAGGCTGGCTTCACTTCTTCTTCTGTACATGATGTGATTGTAACTGAACTAGCTAAAGCCAATAAAAAGATGTAGAATAGTTTTTTCATGGATTATTTGGGTTAGGTTTTTTGCTTTCTTTATTTTAAAATTGATGATGCAAACTTCAGAAATTATTTCTTCGCTGATGATTAAATAGAAACCGGCAAACTACTCGTGTACCAAAACGTTAAGAGATACTCAATTAGCCTTATTTTTTCAGCACTATGCTTGGCAGGTGCGAGCACTTTTACATATAGTCAGCAGGTTGCTATTGATTCACTGGAGCAACTGATTCAACAAAAGAAAAGTATTGATCAACTGGAGATTTATTATGAATTAACTTTTCAATATCTCCAAAATGACAGGCTCGATAGGTCTCTGTGGGCAATTACTCAGGCTCAATCGATTTCGTTGACGTTTGGTGATAGCTTGAAAATAATAAAAACAGGACGGGTAAAAGGACAGATACTTAGAAGACTTGATAAAACAACAGAAGCCATTTCAGCCTTTTTGGAAGTTTTGAGTTATTCCGAAGCTAATAAAGGTAGAGGTGAGGAGTACTTTGCGGAGTATGTTGATATTTTGAATGGCCTGGCAATTGCATACACCTTTCAAGCAAATTATGACAAAGCATTGCAATATAACTTTCAGTCATTGGTTACAAGGGAGGAAGAAGGGAATAAGTATGAAATAAGTGTAGCGCTTAATAATATAGGTTTGGTTTATTTCAAATTGAAGAACTATGAGAAGGCCCTCGAATACTACACGAAGTCACTTGAATTCCTGAATGAATCAGGGAGCCAAGTTTTTAAGGATAGACTTCTAATCAATATAGGTCTCTGCTATAATCAGATTCTCAATCAACAAGATAGTTATACAAAAGCACAAAAATATATTATGGATGGGTTGTCACTATGTCAGCCTGCTTGTGCTAATTCAACAGTGATGGAAGGTAAGTTTGGACTTGGAAAATCTAATTTTGGATTAGGTAATTATCAAGTTGCAATTGATAACTATAGTCAATCGCTTATGCTTGCTCAAGAGTTAAACGATAAACGATTTCAACTAGAGAATCTGGTGGCGTTGGCAGAGATAAAGATTATAACAAAAAACGAAAGTGATGCAAAGAAGCATTTGGAGGAGGCCGAACGAATCGTTTTTGGAACTGAGTATAATGAATTGGCGATTTCAATATACAAGCACTACTCTAAACTATTTAATCAGTTAAACGATTATAAGAATGCCGCTTTATATCAAGATAAATATATTGCAGTTAAAGACAGTACCTATAGCGAGCAGCTTATAAAAAATCTTGCAAGTGTTCAGGCAAATTATGAGGAAAGAGCAAATCTTCTAACTATTCAAGAGAAAGACGAAAACATCAAACTTCAAAACGAACTAATCGCACGCCAACGCCTCCAATACATATTCATCGTTCTGGTTTCCATATTGATTATCTTACTTGCTACTGTGTTGATCTGGGCAAACAGGCGGCAACACCGCCACAATGCAGCCCTTAGCGAGGCCAAGCGTGTGATTGAAGAACAGAATAAAGAACTCACCAAAAGCAACGAGGAGCTTGATCGTAGAGTGCAACAAAAAACCCGCGACCTATTTCTCACCAACGAGTCGCTCAGTCAGGTTAATGAAGAATTGGATAATTTTATTTATCGCACCTCGCACGATATCCGTGGCCCCCTGGTTACCCTCAAAGGCGTTTGCAACGTGGCCTTGCTGGATGTAAAAGATAACCTGGCCATAGATTACCTGAGGCGACTAGACCTGACCGCAGAGAAACTAAACTCAATACTCACGCGACTTCTTATCGTTAACCAGATTAATCATTCTGAGTTGGAAGCCAACCCGATCGACTTCAAGCAAATGATTGATACTATTTTGGTATCGGAGCGTAAAAATGGATTGCCTAAAAACCTGGCCATCGAGTATCAGATTGATCCATCTGTAAAATTAAATTCAGATCACCAGCTCGTTAAAATTGTGTTGGAGAACCTGATCGACAATGCCATTAAGTTTTACAATACATCAGAACGCATAACTCCGTTTGTAAAAATTAACATCGACCGCGGCAATGCCGATAAGATCAGAATCCGCGTGGAGGACAATGGAATCGGAATTAATCCGAGCGACAAAGATCAGATCTTTCATTTGTTTGTGCGCGCCTCCGAGCGTTCCGAGACCGGAGGCATTGGCTTGTATCTATCCAAACTCTCCACGCATCGCTTGGGTGGAGAAATAATCCTGGCCGACACATCTGAAAAGGGCACCACATTTTTAGTTTTGATTCCCTCAGACTTACGCCCGATTCTCGACAAGCGCAACGAAGAGGAGGAGTTGCGCAAGAAAGACAAAGCACTGCGCGAAAAGGAAACACAAACTGCCCAGCAGGTGGGCGATCCAGAGGTCATCAAGGGTATTTCTTCCAAACAAAACAATCTGCTCACCTCCTGATATTGCCTTCCATTTAGCATCTTTGCAGTCTGTTTTTGTGAACAGATTCTATGAACCAGAAGATTTTTAACAGATATACAGTTACGGCAGCGTTGCCGTATGCTAACGGCCCCAAACACATTGGTCACCTGGCGGGTGCATACATTCCTTCGGATGTGTATGTGCGCTACCTCCGCCTGAGCGGCAAGGATGTGATCTTTGTGTGCGGCAGCGATGAACACGGCACGGCTATTCCTAATCAGGCCTTAAAAGAAAACACCACAGCCAAGGCCATCATTGATAAATATGATGCCCTCATTCGCGATTGTTTCACGAAGTTGGGAATGTCTTTTGATATTTATCATCGCACCAGCGAACCTATTCATCATCAGACTTCACAAGAAATTTTCTTGAATATTTATAACAAGGGACTGTTAACGGAAGAAACTTCGGAGCAATATTATGATGAAGAAGCTAAACTCTTTTTGGCCGATCGATATATTGTTGGTACCTGTCCCAAGTGCGGGCACACCAATGCCTATGGCGATCAGTGCGAAAAGTGTGGCTCAACGTTAAGTCCGCGCGAACTTATT
This sequence comes from Cyclobacteriaceae bacterium, assembly GCA_965278925.1. GTDB lineage: Bacteria > Bacteroidota > Bacteroidia > Cytophagales > Cyclobacteriaceae > ELB16-189. The sequence continues at coordinate 296,009 of OZ257123.1, forward strand.
AACCCACGGTCCACGGTAAGTGGAAAAGCGCCCGTGCTCAAGCCAACCAAGCATTGGTATTTGCCACTGGAAAATTATGAACCCTGGCTGCGGGAATGGATTTTGAAATCTCATGCTGATGATTGGAAGACAAATGTGTATGGCCAGTGTAAATCGTGGATCGAAGCCGGGCTACAACCCCGCGCCATGACGCGCGATCTTGATTGGGGAATTAAAGTGCCGTTGCCCGATGCGGATGGAAAAGTTTTGTACGTATGGTTTGATGCACCAATTGGATACATCTCAGCTACGCGCGCCCTGTTTGACGAAGTTCATTCCGGCAAGCTGAAGTTTGCAACACCACGAAGAAATTTTAGCAAAGTAAAAAAAGACGATTGGAAAAAGTATTGGCAAGCTGAAGACACCAGACTCATTCACTTCATCGGAAAAGATAACATCGTATTTCACTGTATCATTTTTCCTGTGATGTTGCATGCAACCGGTGAGTACATCGTACCAGACAATGTGCCAGCCAATGAATTCATGAACCTCGAAGGCGACAAGATGTCAACGAGTCGTGGGTGGTCTATAGAAATGCACGAGTACTTGCAGGATTTTCCCGACAAGCCTGATGTGTTGCGCTATGCATTGTTAACAAATTTACCGGAAGCGAAAGACAGTGAGTTTACCTGGAAAGACTTTCAGTCTAAAAATAACAACGAGCTGGTGGCGATCTTCGGAAACTTTGTGAACCGCGCAGTGGTGCTTACGCAGAAGTATTTTGATAACAAAGTTCCGGCACAAGGCACGCTGACCGATCTTGACAAAAAAGCGTTGGACGATTTGAAAACAGCTCCAGCAAAGATTGCTGCTTCGATTGAGGCATTTCGCTTTCGTGAAGCAACAGCTAACCTTATGGATCTGGCGCGTGTGGGTAATAAATACCTGGCAGAAACAGAGCCTTGGAAATTGGCAAAGACCGACCTTGCCCGAGTGGGAACAATTCTGAATGTGTCTCTTCAAATCGCGGCAACACTTTCGGTGGTAGCAGAACCGTTTCTTCCATTTACTTCCAGAAAACTGAAAGACATGTTGGGTGTGGGTGAGCTTACATGGCAGCAAGCCGGCCTTCATGATCTTGTAAAAGCAGGAACACCACTAACAGATGCACCGTTGTTGTTTGAGAAAATTGACGATGCTGTAATGGAAGCACAAATAAAAAAACTGATGGACACAAAGAATGCTATTGAAGTGGCAAACCAACCGGTAACGCCAGCCAAAGCCGAAGTTTCGTTTGATGATTTTTCGAAAATGGATATCCGCGTAGGTAAAATCCTGAAAGCAGAGCGTGTGGAGAAATCTAAAAAACTTTTGAAACTGCAAGTGGATACGGGGATTGATACGCGTACCGTAATGAGCGGAATCGCAGAACATTTTTCGCCTGAAGAGGTGGTTGGAAGTCAAGTAACTATTTTAGTAAATCTTGCACCCCGCAAAATAATGGGCGTTGAATCACAAGGCATGATTTTAATGGCTGAAGATAAAGATGGGTCGCTTAAGCTGTTGGGGCCATCAGGAGAAGTTGCAGCAGGATCGCAGGTTAGCTAGTAAACAATCATAAACGTTTACGCTCCGCAATTGTGTATAGCTTTTGTTGGCGGTTCGTGCTTCAGTCCGTCACTAATTCAATGTCCAAAAATTTATTTCTCCAAATTGTCACCAAGAACAATGCGTAAATTATTACACCGACCATAATTGATGTCATAAATGTCTTAGCTCCGTTGTCGGGGTAAACGAGATTTACTACACTACATAAAATCAATACTGTCAAGGCGAAGAATGGAAATCGAATATTGGGTCCCCTGTTTGCTTTTATCCTCAACTCTTTTATTTGTCCTTTGACTGTCGATATGTTAACTCTCTCCGAACCACACCACATAAGTTTAGCTTGAAGAGTGGTCCCGCTGTCAACGGTCAGAAATCTTTCTTGTCCGTTTGCTATCTCAAACTGCTCTTTGCCGTCAACCAATATTTTATAACTGAAACGTCTATTGGCCCATTTGTAAGCTTCCCTGTTTTAGTACAATCCAAAAGTAGAATTCGTTTTCATTATTACAATAATTAAAATGTTGAAATGTGGTCAACTTGAAGGGGTTTGTGTGTTTGGAAGTTGTCCATATTTCAACATGGCCGGGCTATTGCCGTTGAGACTTTCATGCGGTCTGAAGTTATTGTAATCTTCAAGCCACTTTTCAGTTTCCATCCGTACTTCGTGAATGTTATCAAATAGGTAAGCATCTAATACATTCTCTCTGTAAGTTCTGTTGAATCTTTCGATGTAAGCATTCTGTGTTGGTTTTCCTGGTTGAGTGTAAATGAATTCAATCTCTTGCATCTGACTCCATTCTTTGATTAACAATGCGATAAACTCAGGGCCGTTATCCATTCTGATTCGTGTCGGTTTCTGTCTGCGATGAATCAAATGATTCAGTATCCATATAACCCGACTACTTTTAATAGAATAATCATTTTCAATGTGAAGTGCCTCCCTGTTATAATCATCAAGAATATTGAAACAGCGGAACTTTCGGCCATTCTCTAGCGCATCACTCATAAAGTCCATACTCCAGGTATGATCCATATGCCCAGGAACTTCCAGGGGTAACTTTATTCTAGCCGGAAGCCTGCGTTTTACTTTCCTACGAATGTTCAATCCTAACTTGGTATACACGCGATGGATACGCTTATGATTGTCTTTCACTCCCTCATTACGCAATCGCATAAAAGCTTTCCAAAAACCTTCACGTGGATGTTGTTCTGCTTTATGTTGCAAAAGTTGAATCAACGTGGTGTCATCCTTAACAGATTGATAGTTATAAACTGACCGACTCAGTGCTAAAACACGGCATGCCCTGCTTTTGCTCATGTTGCTTTCTGACTTGGATTCTTCAACCATTTGTTTTTTCTGGCAGGGCGTTAAAGCTTTTTTTCAATAAAGTATTTGGCAGCTTGAAGATCCAAGGCAAGCTCAGCATACATACGCTTAAGTTTAGCATTTTCCTCTTCAAGCTCTTTTACTCGCTTAAGCTCACTGGCAGTCATTCCGCCATAGCGCTGACGCCATTTGTAAAAGGCTGCTTTACTGATCCCGTGTTCACGGCAGATATCTTCTGCTTTTTTGCCTGCATCAAACTCCTTGAGTATGGTGGCAATTTGAGTAGAACTGAATTTGCTCTTCTTCATTTTATACAATTTAAAAGTATTCTTTCTACTTTTAAACTGTACTAGTTTTGGGGAAGCTTACAACACTCGGGCGCGTCAACCGTTACTTTTCAGACTTGTCTCAAGTCCACGTAATATTTGTTGACGCGTTTGAGTCCACGTGAATAAATTTTATTTGATGCCGAGTCAAAGTCGATATTTTATTTTAAAGTCGTCCATTGCGATATGTCTCGGTTAAAAAAGTTGTGCAGTGAACCGTCCGCGATACTTTTTCTTTTTGTCGGCCAGCTTTCTTGATTCATCGTCAGCGAATCTGAATTTATTTTCTGTCATGGTGCAGAAAAGATGTAAAGTGACCATGTGCTCTCCGCGGGAGATTTTTTTGTCGTCAATGTAGTTTTGATTTCTCGTCACCATTTACGAAGCCAGCGTTGTGTCGTCTGCTGCGTCATGTCTTTTGAAAACGTGTCCAGCGCCTGGGGCATAACGTTTTGGCGCTTGGCGAAGAAGCGGATTTCGAAGCACAAAATTGGCTGCCAGCACTGAACTTGATACGAAGTACAAAGCTTCATTTAAGCACTGAACCCGCTTTTTTGCCAAACGCCTGTTATGCGTTCGCCCTTCTTCTTCAGTCGTTTTTCGTTTGTTATAATTAGTCATTTGTCGATTAAGGTTTATAGAATTTGATGAGCCAAATAAAGCTTGTCAAATACAAAAGTCTTTGAGCAATTCCTTGATAATTTTTCACAAGTCCGAATGATACAGAAAGTCCAACTACCAAAATGAAAAAAGTAAAATGAATCCATTTTTCACTTTTGTCAGTAGTGTAAAGTAGTTGAACCAAAATACCAAGTGTAAAAGTTGCGCCTGCAATTTGAGCCAATGCTGAATGAATTGTTGATTGTAAAACTGAATATTTGTCAATACTAAAAAATGGTTTAGTGCAAAAAATGCCTGTCAAGCCAACACACAAACCATAAATCAAAATGGGTGTTGTCCGCCAAGTTAATCCGTTGGTTAAAATCCCTGCCGATAATGTCAGTCCAAACGCCAAAAAGCCAAATTGCATTATTAGTTTTCTGTCATAACCTTGCGAACCCAAGTCGCTAATCGTGTTTTTTGTCCAGTCGTAATTGTTAGTCGAAAAAATATGAGCAACCGCAATTGCAAACACAAAAAATGTTGTCGAGATGATATTGTAATTGCTTTTTATGTAGTCCATTTTTCGTTGTCAGACTTTATGTTGTTGGTCGGTCATAGGGTGACGCATAACGCCTAGCTATAAGACGTATGCGTGTAAATACCTACATCTTTGTCCCACGTTGCTGACGAAATTTAATAGCACACACGTTAAGAACCTACAATACAGCATATGTTTTATAGCCATTGTTGGGCGCTGTGCCTTTTCACCGCTCTAAATTTTTAAATGCGTCAATTATCAGTCCGATGTATGCCTTCAATTCGTTGTCGTTATAGTTTAGTGGGTCTTTGTCCACGTAAATGTATTGCTCGTCCAGTTTAATCAAGTACCCACAAGTCGTGTCAAGTGTTGCAATATCATTCCACTTAGTCAATCTTGATTTCGTAATTCCCTTGAGTCCTTTTATGTCGGACGTTTCTATGTCCAACGTCTTTACCTTCCTTTTCTGATCTTGATATTTAACTACAGAATTCTCAAATGTCAGCTTGCTCTCAATTAGCTTGTCGTCAACATTGCAAAATTTAGTAATCTCTAGTTTCTTCCAATCAGTCTGTCCGAATGAAGTCAGCGTAATGAATAAGCAAATGATGGTGAAGTATTTTTTCATATGATAATTTGTCCGAAGGCATGGCGCCCAACGCTTGGCTATGAAGCGTTACTTTTATCCTTAAAAAAATAATTAATCAAAAGTAATGCTTTATAGCCGTTGTTAGGTGCTGGCCGTTTATGCACTCACTTCAAATGTAATTCAATTGTCTTTTTATTCATATCCAAAGTTATCCAGTCCAATGTGTCAGTGCTGGGTAAACAGTTAAATAGGTCAGCTCCATCAGCATATCGTCTCAATGAATATTGTCCAAAGTTGATGGTCATTTCATATTCATCTTGTCCGTCAAAACCAAGCCAAGCTTTTGTAATAATTTTCCTTTTGTCATTTACACTTTTCTTTGTCAGTTGTGACTCAATAGAGGGAATCAATACTCCGTCACACCAAAAGCCTTTTAATTTATTGTCATCCGCGCTCTCGAACGTTTTTGTCAAATGATATTCTAGTCGAGCACAGAAGTCCTCGTCAAATGATTCCTTAATTATGTCTTTATTCTGTTCATTCATTTGTAGTCAAATTTGTCCTGAACGGCTTGCACCTAACGGTCAGCTAATTGCTGGCGGGCAATTAAAAAACTTCGCCTTGTCCAACATGATAAAGATAAATAAAGAACTACAAACTTCAATGACGCACTGTCCCGCCCGCTTGCAATTAGTTTTTGTTATGCGATGGCCCCGCAAACAGTTCAGATGATGATGAACCGTCAAATGTGACGAGTGCGGCTTCGTCACCGTCCCGGAGTGGTGAGCGTGGCATGATGTAGAAATAGTCGACCGCGTCCCTGTCCCCACGCAAAGGTGAACTAAATTGAAAAGCTGCAACAGAAATAAGTAAAGATGAGGACTGAATTGTAAATAACGATTTCAAAAAAAAGGAAGTGCACTCCCGCGGGGCTTTCGCATAACGTTTGTGTTTCTGCAGTGGTGCCTTTTCGAAGCCGCGTCCTGTCCCACGAAACGAAAACGTTGAACGAAGATAAAACATAAAACCAACTCGTCACGGCACCATTGCAGAAACATACTGTTGGCAGCCGTTTTATCTGCAGAATCTATTTTTGTCCTCCGTCAACTTCTTATAGTTGTACTTAAAATTGCTGTTAATCAAGTCACAAGCGTCTTGACCTCTTCCCAGCATATCAAGTATTTGTGCTTTCAATTTAATTGCCTCCATATTTAATCGGTCGTAACCGAGCGCAATGTCTGTCAACTCCAGCGCTTTCTTTAATTTATTTTGATCAATCAAAGACTTTGATTCAACCAAGCACTCCGCAAGGGAATTTTGCCTTTTTGGTCCTATGTACATACTATACCAAAGAGTAACTGATTCAGAAACTGTCTTGCTATCAACTTGAGCTGCTCTCCATTTTCCCTCAGTTGATTTTATTATATTCGTTACTGTTGTGTCGCACATATAGCCAAGCGATTTAGTAATTTCTATACTATCAATTTTTCCCTCTTCAGTTACTTTAAAGTTAATTTCTCCTAATCCGCTAAATATTTTTAATCCTTCATTGAATTTGGTCATTATCATACTTCCGTTCAATGTACGCCACGAATTTCCAAAGTAAGTATTAAGAAGTACATTGTTCCCACCGAACTGACACCTTGATGGATTTTTATCTAAGTCCCATGAGCCCTGAATAGATACATACAATAGATCCTCTTTTTGACAATAGGTTAATTGTGGAATGGATAAAAGAATGATAGTCGTCAAGAGTGTTATTTTCATATCTATTGGTTTATGGAGATTTCAAAATAAAATGGCTGCCAACGTTTGTGTATGCGCAGTTTAAATTTACCTTTAAAAATAAACAACAAAATTTAAATTGCGCATACACTTTGTTGTGGGTAGTGTCCGCCCTTGCAGAATTTGAGCACGGATGCAAAGGCTTTGGTTGTGTGTCGGCATGTGTGGCCTTTGCATTGGTGCGATTTTATTTACCCGACTTTCTGCGATTGTCGTCCTTGCATAGCATCTGACAATTTTTTTCCTCTGTCTTACCTCCTTCGTGCCAAGGTGTAATATGGTCGGCCTCCATTTCTTCTATCTCCCAATGCTTTTTGCATTTTGGGCAAATTCCTTTTTGTCGTTCGTAAACCTTTTGTCTGATAGAGTCTGAGAACGCGCGAATTGAAAGATGTCTTTCGTCACGTGTCAGAATATAAGGATAGATTCCACTCTTTTTTATAACATCATCGTCAGCAATCAATTCAGCCGTTTCTTTTTCAATTGCTTTCGGGTCGAATTTTTTACCCTTAAAGTCATTATACAATTTGCCCCATTCAACACCTTTCATAAACTTTCTCTTATGAGTAAAGGTTGCAGTTACCCAACTAATAACTGATTGAAAGTAATTCCATAAATCAATAGCAATCGGGTCGTGCTGATGAGTTGCCATATAACCATCTATGTCCCCATCTGATATCCAGTCAATAGCAGTTTCTAAATATTCCTGTCGAATTGGTGAACCGGTTAAGTAGTCACTTCCGATTGAATACGCAACGGAGCCAGATTTACTAAAATACCTTTTGGCATCAGAAACCCATGAACCAGCGTAAACTGCATTTCGTAACTCTTGCTCGGTAAGCTTTTCACCTGCAATGTTTATTGTCCTGAACCATTCTAATTTTTCGCTTTCTGTGCCACTGCACAGATAAACCATAAGTTTATAGTTAAGGATGTGTTCTTGCTCATCTTTTTTAAGATTGTGGAAATACCTGTTCAGATGTGCAAAATCACCATTGATATACTGGCAAATTGAAATTGTTCTTTGTTGTCCGTCAATCACTTCAAAATTTTCGTCTTCCCGAAGAGCCCAATACATTACATTGAGTGGGAAGTCTTTTGTTACGGTAGTGATAACTGCGTCTCGTTGTTTATCCTTGTAAATAAATTCTCGCTGGTAGGGTGGCCGAATATCAAGTTTACCACCAAAACCTACAACGCCTTCTTCAGCGTTCTCTTTGAAACTGTCTGCTAATTCACGGACCGTAATTTCTCGTAGTTCTATTTTCATTAGTCGACTTTTATTTTTTTATTTTTGATAAGTATACGAGCATATAATCTTTTGCCGTTGATGTAGCCTCTATCAATTTTACCCTTCCAACTCTTTTTTACTAACTCTGGTAATGTTCCTTGCTTTATGTCATAATCAGTTCCAATAATTTCGAACTGTTCAGGAACATACTTGTCCAAAAAAGTAATAGGTACACCCATAACTCCATCGTAGTCCATAGGAATATCTGCAAATTTTGAAACTTCTATCGCATTGTAATTGTCGTATTTGGGATAATCAGCTTTATTGTATTTTTTGTAGAGAATAACGTCTTCGTGGCGTTTTGCTATGTCTAGATTTGTAAACCAACACGCATTTCCTAAGCTGCGCCAGTTCGTTCCGTTTTCATCTCTCCAACTTCTAAATTCTCTATGTTCATAATGGTCAGGAACAACAAATTTTTCGGGGTGCTTATAGCCCAACCATATCTTATTTTCCTTAATCAAACTAAATACCTCTTTGTAAGAAACGGCATTTTGATTGCCAATTATTACGAATTTCTTGTCGTGCTCTATTAACTGTCCTACAAAATCTCGGAATAAAGAGAAAGGAGGATTTGTCACGACAATGTCGGCTTGCTTCAAAAGTTCAATACACTCCTTGCTGCGAAAATCCCCATCGGCTTTCAAATGTCTAATTCCAATTTCTTCTGGATTGGGAACACTATCTCCATTTCTGTCTCCTACATATTCAAGATAAATCGCTCTTTCAGATTTGCTCTCACTGAACAAATCAGCGCTTTGACTTTTATAACAAGTCGTGATTAATTTTTTCAGTCCTAACTTCTCAAAATTGTAAGAAAAATAATGGAAGAAATTACTTACTCGAGGGTCATCGCAATTGCAGAGAACAACCTTGTCCTTAAAATGCTCTTTGTAATGTTTAAGTTCTTTTTCAATGTCCGAAAGCTGAGTGTAGAACTCGTCCTTTTTAGAGTTTTTTGCCGTGTTAAAGTTTTTATTTGAACTCTTTTTTGCCATTATCCCAAGTTTGTTTAAAAATAGCAATTTTCACCCTTTGTCAGTCAGATTTTATACTCAATCACAGTCGATAGCTCTAGTTATCTGTCCGGTTTATTGGCGTTTTTTATTTAGTCAGTCTTTAAGTTGTCTGGGTCCGCGGGTGGGAGAGGCAGGCTCTTTTGCATTGCTTTGGTTTGAGGGTCGGATGTGCGGCAATGCAAATGTGCCTGACTGTGCGAAATGGAACTCTACTCTGTCCGGGCGGCATTACCCACAACATTAGTATAGGCGCACCTTCGGTACGCCCTTAATTAGAAAAGATGCGCATATTTCGCTTTTAGGTGAGTGACGGTCACTTTCAAAAAACATTAAAACCGAAAATACACATTTTGCCATTCCCATTATCAATTCTACCTATTTGAGGCTAAATATCCAAGCTGTCCAGTGGGCTTTTTATACCGCTCAGGGCTTTGCTGATTAGTATTGATGCCAACACCGGATGGTGGTACGCTATCACTGAACCTGCCAGTCTTATATTGCACCACCTTCACAGTAAGTTTTTGTGCTTTCGCAGATTTGGCCGATGGCTTCGTTTTATCCACCAGGTTGGTTTCTGCGCTTGGTTTCAAGGGCTGCAGTTGCGGGAAGGCATCTTTTAGTTTTCCAAAACAGCATGTGAAGCCTCTACATGCCATGCCTTTTCTGTTTGGCTCCAGGTGCAATCAACTATTTTCTTTAGCCTTTCAGTAATTGATTTATCGATGGGAAATTTTATAAACAAACGCTTCTCCCCACGATGGATTTTGTCATAATAATGCATCATAATTGATAATTAGTTGCGCCTATCCCATCAAAAATAGGGAATAAGCGCAAGTTTTATCAAAGACTGATAGACTGGATTGGACACTTCGTTACCCCAAGTGCAGTACCTATCTATACCAGACGTAGCGACCAACACAACCACGCGTAGTGAGTAACACCACAAGGCATAGTGACCAACACAACCACGCGTAGTGAGTAACACTACAAGGCATAGTGACCAACACAACCACGCGTAGTGAGTAACACTACAAGGCATAGTGAGTAACACAACCACGCGTAGTGAGTAACACTACAAGGCATAGTGACCAACACTACCATGCGTAGTGAGTAACACTACAAGGCATAGTGACCAACACTACCACGCGTAGTGAGTATCCCTACAAGGCATAGTGACCAACACTACCACGCGTAGTGAGTAACACCACAAGGCATAGTGACCAACACTACCACGCGTAGTGAGTATCCCTACAAGGCATAGCACAGATATCGTACTCACTTCAATAACAAAATTCCTCTAATCAAAATTTAATTTATAAAGCCTACAAAAAAGTGCGTTCAAACGTGCCATTGACTATTCGGTTACGAAGAACAATAAAAATATACTTTCATAAATAGTTGAAAAAAGTACAACAAAGCAGGATCGGCTTTGCGTTGTAATTCCATAAACAAAAACAATATGACTCATGTCAAAAAAGTAGAATCCTTTGCCAGGCTCTTAGGCTTCTGCACCGGGTATGGAGGTTATAACCCCGGTCGTCAAACCCTCCGGATCGATGCGTTGACCACGCAGTTGAATCACATTCAGTCGGCAATAGAAAATGTAAAAATTGCCAAAGCTGATTATGACAACCAAGTGAATCAGCGGAAGCAGGTATTCGATCAGTTACCTCGGTTGCTTTCCGGCATCCTGCGAACGTTGGAAGCTTCAGGTGCGAAACCTGAAAAACTGGAAGACGCCCGTGCATACGCACACCAGATCATGGGCGCATCGCCAAAAAGCCGTAAACCTATTCCGTCAGCGCAAGCGGAACAGCCAGCGGTACAACGCGGTCGCATGCAACTGGCTTATGTAAGTAAAGCAGATGCGTTTTCAAAATTGGTAATGTCGGTAATGAAAGAACCTTTGTACCAACCCTACGAAAAACAGTATTCACAGGCGGGGTTGGAGGCGAAGGTGATTGAACTTAACCAACTTAACCGACAGGTGGCGGATGCCCGCAAAATGTGGAGCGAGTCGCTGATTAGCAGAAACAAGGTGTTGTACAAAGACGAAGGTTCGATGACCAACGCAGCACGTGCAGTAAAAAAATATGTGCGCGGCTTATACGGACACGACAGCGCAGAGTACGCCTTGGTGAAAGCACTTGAATTCAACAAACCAGTAAAAGGCCGATGACATCCACCTTTAATTAAAAACCTCTGCGGTCAGACTGCGGAGGTTTTTTTTTGAACTCGTACCTGTGTAAGGCAATAATTGATAAGAGGAATTTTTAATGGTATCTTTCTCAAACAGAAGAAACTTTTTACAATGAAAACTCTTTCAGGCCTGTTATCCATAATGCTCTTGAGCGCTTGTCAGCAAATGAAGAATTCTGAACCTTCTCAAGCCACTACCTACGAAGCCTTCCGTCCGCAGTATCACTTTACGCCAAAATCAGGTTGGATGAATGACCCCAACGGCATGGTGTATTACGAAGGCGAGTATCATTTATTTTATCAACATTATCCCGATAGCACCGTGTGGGGCCCCATGCATTGGGGGCATGCCGTAAGTAAAAATATGGTTGAATGGGAAGAACTTCCCATCGCATTATATCCCGATTCGTTAGGGATGATTTTCAGTGGCAGTGCCGTGGTGGACTGGAAAAATACAAGTGGATTTGGTACAGCAGAAGCGCCACCATTAGTGGCAATATTTACCTATCACGATCCGGTTGGTGATAGAGCTGGTCGCATTGATTTTCAAACTCAAGGCATTGCTTACAGCGTAGACAATGGTCGCACCTGGAAAAAGTATGATCACAATCCAGTGCTGAAGAACCCTGGCATCCGCGATTTCCGCGATCCCAAAGTTTCGTGGAATGAGGTAAGTAGCCAATGGGTGATGACCCTGGCGGTAAAAGATCATATCGAATTTTATGGCTCGCCCGATTTAAAGAAGTGGACCAAGCTAAGTGAGTTTGGAAATAGTATTGGCGCCCACGGTGGGGTGTGGGAGTGCCCGGACCTTTTTCCACTTACCGATGCCGAAGGAAAAGTACACTGGGTGTTGTTTGTCAGCATCAATCCCGGTGGGCCGCAAGGTGGATCGGCCACACAATACTTTGTGGGAGACTTCGATGGCAAGAAATTTATTCCACAGGATACCGTAACACGGTGGATTGATTACGGAGCTGATAATTACGCAGGGGTTACGTGGTCGGATGTTCCCGCGCGTGATGGTCGCAGATTGTTTATCGGTTGGATGAGTAATTGGCAATACGCCAATGTGGTGCCAACCCAAGCCTGGCGTAGTGCTACCACGCTGCCGCGGGAAGTGGTGTTGAACAAAAAAGCAGATGCCTATGAATTGAAATTTATTCCCGCTCAGGAGTTAGCCAGCATACTGGCCGAACCGACAAGTTATAATGAAACAGCATTATTAAGTAGTCCGCTAAGTTTCATTCAATTTGATGTGGACGACTCGCAGGAATTTAATCTAACACTCTCAAACGATCAGAATGAAAAGGTTGTGATTAAGAGGAATCAAGGAGTGCTTGCCGTTGACCGGACTTCTTCAGGTGTTGTCAATTTTAATACTGATTTCCCGGCTGTTCATCGGCTTGCTGTTAGTGATGTTGAAATCAGAACCGTAAAAATCTATGTTGATCTTGCCTCGATAGAAATATTTATCAATGATGGTGAGCGCGTGCTAACCGAAATTGTTTTCCCAACGATCCCTTACACACAGGTTCGGCTGGAAAAACAAAACCCTCAAATGAAAATTTCAACGATCAAATCTGTGTTGAAGTGATTCTTCTATTGATTATAAAAATTCATCGTGCGCTCGGCCCCGATGGTTGAAAATGAAAGGATCATTTCCGATACTTTGTCCATGTGTATGGGTAGCTCATTCAATTCTTGTGGCGAAAAATTGCTGAGAACAAAATCTATCTGCTGTCCTTTTGAAAACGTATTGCCAATACCAAAGCGCAACCGTGCATAGTCTTGCCCGTTCAGCAACAGCTCAATATTTTTAAGTCCGTTGTGGCCGGCCGCACTACCTTTGGTTCGCATTCGTAGGGTGCCAAACGGCAACGCAAGGTCGTCAACAATTACAAGTAGATTTTCTTTTGGTATTTTCAATTCCTGAAGCCAATACGCAATTGCTTTGCCACTCAGGTTCATGAATGTATTAGGCTTTATAAAGTGAAGGTGGCGGCCTTTGTGTTTTAACTCCGCGTGGTCGGCAAGCCTTTCTGTTTTAAAATTTATTTTATGAGTATCAGCTATGCGATCAAGAACTAAAAAGCCGATGTTGTGCCGGGTAAGTTCATACTCAGGTCCTATGTTTCCCAATCCGGCAATCAGATACTTCATGGCGATGCAAACTAGTAATTCGAAGTAAACAAAAAATCCCGTCTCGCGAGGCGAAACGGGATTTGTATTGAGAAAAGAGTTCTTATTTTTTCTTCTCGTCCTTCTTAGGAGCTTCTGCTTTTTTAGCAGCACCAGCTGCAGGAGCCGCACCCGCTGCAGGAGCAGCGGCACCAGCCGCAGGGGCACCCGCTGCAGGTGTTGCAGCCGCAGCAGTCTCTTCAGCCAGCTTAGCAGCACGTGGCACTTCAACCACCGCAATAGAAGCTTGTTTTGGATCGATGAACTCGAGGTTGGCGATCTTCATGTCACCCACTTTAACAGAGTGATGAAAATCAAGCGCTGAACAATCTACATCAATATGATCAGGCATATCCTTGGCGAACGCAAAAACCTTTAAAGAAGCACGCTTGCGCACAAGGGCTCCACCTTTAGCAACCCCGGGTGACTGGCCCACCAAACGGGTTGGTATGTCCATTTTAATTTTGCGGCCTTCACTGATTTTCAGGAAGTCTACATGTAATATCATTTCACTTACCGGATGGAATTGAACCTCCTGCATGATAGCCTGGCTTTCTTCACCTTCTATGTTGAGATGAACAAAGTGAGCTTCGTTCGTGTAAATCAAATCGCGGAACAAAATAACGGGTGCATGAAAATGCACTTGCTCATTACCTCCGTACAACACACAAGGCACATTGCCTTCTTCACGGACTTTCTGAGCGTCATTCTTCCCGAGATTTGCTCTTCGATACCCTATAATCTCGATGGTTTTCATAATTGTTTATGGTTTAAATTATACTTAAGAAATTACAAACGAATGAATAAAGAACTGATCGACTCATGATCGTGAATCTTACGGATCGCTTTAGCAAACAGATCAGATACACTAAGCACTTTTATTTTGCTGGTATGCTGTTTTAATGGAATGGTATCAGACACCACCAGTTCTTCCAACACAGAGTTTTGAATGTTATCGTACGCGTTGCCCGATAAAACCGGGTGTGTGCAGATGGCCCTGACGGTGGTGGCTCCTTTTTCCTTTAACAGTGTTGCAGCCTTACAGATGGTACCTGCCGTATCAACCAGATCATCCACCAGAATTACATCCTTGCCCTCCACATCGCCAATGAGGCGCATAGACTCAATTTTATTAGCTTCCTTACGATATTTATCGCAAACAGCCAGGTCGGCATTAAAGAATTTCGCAAAACTGCGTGCCCTCTTTATTCCACCCACATCGGGCGAAGCAAACATTATGTTCGCCAGATTGAGAGACTTCAGGTAGGGAACGAAGATGTAGTTTCCGTCCAGGTGATCAACAGGAATATCAAAGAAGCCTTGAATCTGATCAGCATGTAAATCACAGGTCATAATCCGGTGTGCACCAGCCGCTGAAAGAAGGTTGGCAATCAGCTTGGCAGCAATAGCTACCCGTGGTTTGTCTTTCCGATCCTGACGCGCATAGCCAAAATAGGGAATGATCACATTTACGTTCGAAGCGCTGGCTCTTTTGGCGGCATCAATCATCAGCAAAAGCTCCATGAAATTATCGGCCGGAGCAAAGGTTGATTGAACGATAAATACATCATGACCACGTACAGATTCTCCGATAAAGGGAGACATTTCGCCATCACTAAACTGTTGATAGTTAACCGTACCCAATGGCTCGCCATACGCGTTTGCGATTTTTTCTGAGAGGTAGGTGGTGGCCCGCCCTGAAAAGATTTTTACAGCCATGAGTACGTTGCTTCAAAAATTAAATCCTGGCATTCATCCAGGATTTGTTGTTGTTGTCCTACTAGGATTCGAACCTAGAAAGGCAGAATCAAAATCTGCAGTGTTACCATTACACCATAGGACAGTAATTCAAACCCAAATTTGGGACTGCAAAGGTAGAATTAATTTCGAAAAGTGAAAATTGGATTTTCGGTGTTTTTACAACCTCTTCAAAGGTTTTTTGGCTTAATCAAGCTCATTTTCCTGAACGCTGACTGTACCTTCTGTAAACCCCTCGGCCATAAACCGATACTTATCCAGAATTGAGATAACGGCATTGCGCAGGTGGCGCTCGTTATTAAAGTCGATGCTGCCATACAAAGTGGTGGCATAGCCTTGCCAGATGGATCGGTTTTGGCGTCTGTCAAAAAACTGAATTAGCAGCGTGCCGGTTTTTAAGTCCATCTTTTTCGCATCATATTGAATATCTTCTTTTTGACTCTTCATCCACTCTTCTATATCGGGTTGATCGTAGCCATTAAAGCGCAGACTGTCATTATACATTTTGAAACCGATAATCAGATGAGGGCGCGTGTCAGTTTGCTTGTACCCCAGAAATTTCATTCTGGAAACGATTGATTTCTCAACCATTTCATTGATCATGGTTGTGTCATTGATGCCCACCGGGCGCATAATGTCGAAGGTTCGATATTTCTTAAAGTTACCCCGGTAGCTATAATCATATTCTACGGGCAATTCCTTATAACCAAGGCAGGAAGCAAACAGAATCAGAACCAACACAGGCGCGTACAGTTTCCTCATAGGTAGTGGTTTAATCATCAAAAGGTATTGGTTTTTGAAGCGGGAAACAAGAGGATAGAATTTCTTTTCTATAAGGATTGAGTTTGTTCAGCCAAAGAGAAAGGTTTATTGCCAAAAATTGAAACAATAGCCGCTTTACAACTATTTTCAGGAAAAAATTCATCTTCAATTTGCTGAGCTAATGATTTCGAAATACGAACAAACAGTTGGCGCCCGCTACCACATTTATAACAGCCTGTTTCTCAATCTTCCATTTCAGGATATTTTAAGAACGGGTACATTTTTACCCCTGCTGCAGCAATACTGTGAGCAAGGTTTTGAGAAAGGTCAACCCGCAACAGAAATTCTTCAGCAGTTTTTTGCTGATTTCGTTCCGCAAGCTACAAAAGAAGAGCAATTCGATCTGTTGTTTAAATTCATTCAGTATGTAGAGCGACAGGTAGCGCTTTTTGACTCTATTGAGGATTCAGCCTTCGAACAAATTAATGACACAACAGGCAAAGGAACGATTGCTTCATTGTTGTTGCGCACCCGTTTCGATCACAAGGAAACTGAATTGAAAGACAGGCTTGAAAACTTCAGCTTACGCACGGTACTCACGGCTCACCCAACACAATTTTACCCTGGCCACGTGTTAGGCATTTTAACGGATCTGGAAAAATCCATTCGCGAAAACGACCTCACCCAGATCAATCTATTATTGCAGCAACTCGGTAAAACCGGATTTATCAATCAGGATAAACCAACACCCTACGATGAAGCGCTGAGTTTATGCTGGTACCTCGAGAATGTTTTTTACCAGGCTATTCCAGAGATCATTCAATCACTTTGTGCAGGGTTAAATATTCCATTGGCCGAATGGAAAAATGATCGCCTCGTTGTAATTGGATTCTGGCCCGGTGGCGACCGCGATGGAAACCCGTTTGTTACCAGCGAAATTACCCGCAAGGTGGCGCAACGTCTGCAAGAAAGTATTTTGAAATGCTACTATCGGGATGTGCGCATCTTGCGAAGACGATTAACCTTTCATGGTGTTGATAAAGTTATTATTGAAATTGAAAGGAAAATTTACCAATGGGCGTATGGAACCGAGCGGGGGTATCAACACTCCGGGGAACTGGTAACAGACCTGATGCTGGCGCGCAAAAAGTTAATGGATGAGCATGATGGATTATTTCTTGACCTGCTCGATGCCTTTATTCTTAAAGTAAAATTGTTTGGATTCCATTTTGCAAGTCTGGATGTGCGGCAGGATAGTCGCAGGCACGATTATGTGTGGTCTCAGATTTTAGATGCAGGCTCTAAATCAGGAAAGAGTATTTCAGGGAGCGCGTTTGAAAAACTTTCCCGCAAGGAGCAGATACAATACCTGCTCTCGCTTAAAATAAATCTGGATGAGCTGAAGTTTGAAGATCCCTTTGTGGAAGAAACACTCAATAGCATACGGGTGATAGGAGCCATTCAAAAGAGTAACGGAAAATCGGGTAGCCATCGGTATGTAATCAGCAATTGCCAGAGTGCTGTGCATATAATTGAAATATTTGCCTTGGCAAAAATATTATTGGGCACTGCCGAAGGAGTGGATGTGGATGTAGTGCCGCTCTTTGAAACCATTGATGATTTAGCTCATGCGCCTGAAATTATGGCTGAACTTTATAGCATTGATGAGTATCGTAAACACCTTGTAACGCGGAAGGCTCATCAGAACATTATGCTAGGTTTTTCTGATGGCACCAAAGATGGCGGATACTTACGCGCCAATTGGTCTATCTTTCGGGCGAAGGAAAATCTGACAACCATTTCGCGCAAGCATGGATTAAAGGCTATCTTCTTTGATGGTCGGGGTGGGCCTCCGGCACGCGGTGGCGGCAATACACACGACTTCTATGCATCACTTGGCGATACGATCGAAAATGAAGAAGTACAGATTACTGTGCAAGGCCAAACTATCAGTTCTAACTTTGGAAAAATTGCTTCCTGCAAGTATAACCTGGAACAACTTCTTTCGGCCGGATTGGAAGGTGCAGTTTTTCAGCGGGAAGAAAATCAACTTTCGGATGATCAAAAGAAGTTGCTGGATGATTTGGCGGAGGCCGGATATCAATCCTATCTTAGTTTAAAACATCATCCCAAGTTTGTTCCTTATCTCGAAAAAGTGACACCGTTATCTTTCTTTGGCGATACCAATATCGGCTCGCGCCCGGTAAAGCGCAGTGCAACTGAAGCCTTGAAATTTGAAGACCTTCGTGCGATTCCTTTTGTAGGATCGTGGGCAATGATGAAACAAAATATTCCTGGGTTTTACGGAGTGGGATCGGCACTTAAAATTGTTGGCGATAAAGTAGGGCAACAAAAATTAAAATCATTTTATCAGGATTCACTTTTCTTTCGCACCCTGCTGGGCAATAGTATGATGTCGTTGACTAAAACATACTACCATGCCACCACGTATTTGCGCAAGGATGCTGAGTTTGGCGAATTCTGGGAGAAGATGTTTACTGAATTTGAACTTTCGCGTCAGCAAACATTAAATGTTTCTGCATTGAGTGGACTCATGGAAAACAATCCTGGCATTCGCGATTCGGTGAGGCTGCGCGAGCGCATCGTGCTGCCACTTATTGCAATTCAACAATTTGCATTGATGAATATTCGTACGTTGGATGAAAAGACTAAAGCGCATGAGTTGCGCTATCGCAGGTTAATAATTCGTTGTATGTTTGGAATTATTAATGCAGCTCGAAACTCAGCATAATTAGCTTCTGGTTGCTTGTCGCTGGTTTCCAGTAACCAGAAACCAGTAAGGGTAAATAAATTGAATTTTATATGAAACTACGTTTGATTCTTCTCCTCACAGTTTTCGCAAGCTTCGCCTTTGCTCAAAACAAAGCCATCCTGCACACAGATCAGGGAAAAATAAAAATAGATAAACACATCTATGGCCATTTTTCTGAACACTTAGGTCGCTGTATCTATGGTGGCTTCTATGTTGGAGAAAGCAACACAAAAATTCCGCACACGGCCGGTGTACGAAACGATGTGGTGGACGCTTTGAAGAAATTGAAAGTCCCCAACTTGCGTTGGCCGGGCGGTTGTTTTGCAGATACCTATCATTGGAAAGATGGCGTAGGCCCTAAAGCTAAACGACCAACTATTGTAAACACGTGGTGGGGTAACGTAACAGAAGACAATAGTTTTGGTACCCATGATTTTTTAAACATGTGCGAGTTGATTGGAGCAGAACCCTATCTCGCTGCCAATGTAGGAAGTGGTACCGTGCAAGAATTAACTGAGTGGGTACAGTATGTAAATTTTGATGGCGTTAGTCCGATGTCGAAGTGGAGAAAGGAAAACGGCCGAGACAAACCATGGAACGTAAAGTTTTGGGGTGTAGGCAATGAAGCCTGGGGCTGTGGCGGTAACATGACGGTTGAGTATTACGCTAACATCTACCGCCAGTATGCTACGTTTATGGGTGGTAAACTTTTCAAGATTGCATCGGGTGCAAACTCCGATGATTTCCATTGGACAGAAGTACTGATGCGAGATATTCCCCATAACATGCTGGAAGGAATTGCGCTGCACCATTATTCAGTAATTGACTGGAGCAAAAAAGGGCCATCGACCACCTTTACTGAAAATCAGTATTTCAAAACGATGCAGCGCGCACTGTTTATGGATGAAGCTATCAAACGACATAGCACGATTATGGATAAATATGATCCTGCTAAGAAAGTAGCGCTTGTAGTAGATGAGTGGGGTGGTTGGTATGATGTGGAGCCTGGTACCAATCCCGGATTTTTGTTTCAACAGAATACGATACGCGATGCCGTGCTGGCCGGAGCAACGTTAAATATTTTTCATAAGCATAGCGATAGGGTGCGCATGGCCAACCTGGCACAAACTGTAAACGTGTTGCAGGCTGTTTTACTTACTGATGAGGAGAAGATGATTCTTACACCTACCTATCATGTAATGGAAATGTATAACGTGCATCAGGATGCCATGCACTTGCCATTGGATATTACAACAGGTTCATACTTGTTGGATGGTGAACAGCTTCCTGCAATCTCAGCTTCGGCTTCAAAAGATGCTGGTGGAGCGGTTCATATTTCGCTTGTGAATATTGATGCAAAAGCACAGCAGGAAATAGCAATCGATCTGCGTGGCGGAAAATTTACTTCCGTTACCGGAAGAATCTTAACCAGCGCGAATCTGCAGGACTACAACTCATTTCAAAAACCTGAACAGATTAAACCCGCAACCTTTAAGGGCGCATCGTTGAAAGATGGTGTATTGAAGGTAACGTTACCGAAACATTCGGTGGTGGTGTTGGAGGTGAAGTGATAAAGGTTTCCAACCCTTAGCTTTCCAGCATAAAGGGTTGGAAACCTTTTGGTCTCTCAATCTTCGATAGCTGAATCTACTTCAGAAGTTACGCCTGATTCTTTATGTAGTTTTACAAATTGATCCTTACCTCCAAGCCAGTTTAAGATTTCTGAATCGTTCTCTGCCAGTATTGTTTGGTAGGAGGACCACTTCCAGGTTGAAAAATCTCTGGTAAATCCGTGTTTGACTGGGTTTGTATGAATGTAGATTATGACTTGTGTAAAGTGACTTTCATCAATTACCTCTAGCCTTTTAAATGGCTTGTAAAATAAATTTCCTTTTCTTTTATGAACCTTGTTGAAGGCAAGTGCATACGATTGAAAGAATCGCTTAAAAGCACTTTCTATTAATTCACTCAGATTTATGTCTCCTTTCAGAAAACCCTTTTCAGTTGCAGATAATGATTCTTCAGTGCGTGATTGTAAATCAGTTTTGATTAGTTCTTCAGATTTGATTTTGATAAGGAAATGAAAGTGATTGCTGAGTAGACACCAAACTATTGTTTCTGAAAATGGAGATAGGTAGTATGAATATTTCTTTAAAAAGAATCGATGATTCTCGTCAGATAGAAAAAGTTTTTCCTTGTTATTAGTTCGATTGAATACATGATAGATTTTGTGTTCTTCAAAGTCTGCCAGATATTTTTTCGGAATGGGCATAATTAAAGATAGCAAAAAAGATTTGGCGAGTGCCCGAGATTCCAACCTTTTTTGCCGAAGATTTAAAGGGTTGAGCAAAAAGATTTCCAACCTTTTTTTGCTGAAAAACTAAGGTTGGAAACCTTAGTGAACCTTCTTCACCCACTCCCGCGCATTCACAAACGCTTCTATCCACGGGCCAACTTCATCTTGTTTGCGATCGGTTGGATAGTAGCCCCAGTTCCATGGAAACAACGTGCGTTCAACGTGTGGCATAATAGCGAGATGTCTTCCATCGGTTGAACACAATGCGGCCACGGAAAAATCAGAATCGTTCGGATTGCCCGGATAGTTAAGATAACTGTAAGTAGCAGCTACCTGATAATCAGGATTATTTTTTAAATCGAAACGACCTTCACCATGCGCTACCCAAACACCAAGACGAGTGCCTTCATAAGATGAAAGCATTACAGAATTATTCTTTGGAATAGAAACATTCACAAACGTAGATTCAAACTTGCCCGAACCATTGTGATGCATCTTTGGATGCACGCTCATGTCCACTTCGCGATTGATTAAACCGAGTTCCATCATCAACTGACAACCATTACACACACCCAGACTCAAGGTGTCTTTTCGATTATAGAAATTATCTAATGCAGCTTTTGCTTTTGGATTGTATAAGAATGCACCGGCCCAACCTTTAGCCGAACCCAATACATCTGAATTGGAGAAGCCACCCACAAATACAATCAGGTTTACTTCCCTTAAATCTTCCCGGCCCGTCATCAGGTCGGTCATGTGCACATCTTTTACATCGAAGCCAGCGAGGTAAAGTGCGTAAGCCATTTCCCTATCGCCATTCACACCTTTCTCGCGAATGATCGCTGCCTTTAAACCGCTTGCCTTTCTGCGTTTTGGATCAATGTTAAATGAAGCAAAACTTCCTTTAAAGTTGGCAGGAAACTTATATTCGAGTGGTTGTTTAAAAATATTATCTCTCCGTTGCGCAGCATGACCTTTTGTGCGTTGAATCGAATCCAACAGATAAGAAGTTTTGAACCAAGTATCTCTTAAAGCATCAATTGACAATTGAAAATCAACAATTGACAATTGTCTTGAGTTTGTTACATCACCAAGAGTTATCGCTTTAATTCCGTTATCAGATAAAACCTTTTCAACCGCAGTAGGATCGTTCACCTGCAACACAATGCCTGAATTTTCAGCAAAGAAAGATTTTATGATATCGGTATTCAATTTACCCGTAATATTCATGCCTACGCTCGGAGTAGGGAAACACATTTCAAGTAATGTGGTAATCAATCCACCGGAAGAAATATCGTGACCTGCTAAGATCAGATCTTGTTTGAGTAATTGCTGCACCGCTTCAAATGCAGCAACAAAATAGTTTTCGTCTGTTATAGTTGGAGCAGTTGTGCCGAGTTGATTGACAATCTGCGCAAAGCTGCTGCCAGCTAACTGTAAACTATCATTTGAAAAATCAATGTAAATAAGTTTTGAACCAATCACCGGTTGCAAGGCAGGCGATACCGTTTTACGAATATCACTAACCTCCGCCACAGCGGAAATGATTACCGTGCCCGGTGAATACACCACTTCACCGTTCGGGTACTTCTGTGTCATCGACAATGAATCTTTTCCAGTTGGAATATTGATTCCAAGTTTGCAGGCAAAATCACTTACGGCTTCTACGGCTGAATATAATCGTGCATTCTCGCCTTCGTTTTTTGCGGGCCACATCCAGTTCGCACTAAGCGAAACACCTTTTAAACCATACGTTAACGGAGTCCAGATAATATTTAATAGTGATTCTGCTATTGCCAGTTTACTTCCCGCTGCCGGATTAACTAATGCTGCACCAGGTGCATGACCAATGCCGGTTGCGATACCTTTGTTGCTGGTGAAGTCAAGCGCCATTACGGAAACATTGTTCAACGGCAATTGAATTTGTCCGCAGGTTTGTTGTGTAGCCACACGACCGGTTACTGAACGATCTACTTTATTCGTTAGCCAATCTTTACACGCTACGGCTTCTAATTGTAAAATCTGTTCGATGTAGGTAGTGAGTTGTTTTGTATCGTAACTCACATCTGCATACGCAAGTGTACTTGTTTTGTCTTGAAGAATTGTTTTTGGCGATGAACCGAACAAATGACTTAGTCCGAGTTCAACCGGTTTGGTATTCTTCTTATTGTCAACAAATTTAAACTGCTTATCGCCCGTAGCAGTACCCACTACATACATAGGCGCACGTTCGCGTTCGGCTGCACGCTTCAGAGTGTCTACATCTTTGGCATGCATGGCCACACCCATGCGCTCCTGCGATTCGTTGCTGATGATTTCTTTATCGGAAAGTGTTGGATCACCAACGGGAAGTTTATCGATTTCAATGGTGCCTCCGGTTTCTTCTAATAATTCTGAGAAGCAATTCAAATGCCCACCAGCACCATGATCGTGAATGGAAACAATCGGGTTGGTTTTAGATTCGACCATTGCACGAATGGCATTCATTACCCGCTTTTGCATTTCGGGGTTGGAGCGTTGCACCGCATTTAGTTCTAATGCATTGGCAAACTCACCGGTAGTAACCGATGAAACTGCTGCACCGCCCATGCCGATACGATAATTATCGCCACCCAACAAAATAATTTTATCACCCGCTTGTAGCGATTCTTTTTTGCTGTCTTTCTCTTTGCCATAGCCTACACCACCGGCTAACATAATCACTTTATCGAACCCGAATTTTTTGTTGTGTTCAACATGTTCGAACGTGAGCACACTGCCACCAATCAACGGCTGACCAAACTTGTTTCCAAAATCACTCGCACCATCCGATGCTTTGATTAAAATCTCAGCCGGATTATGATATAACCATTTACGCGCTTCAAACTTTTTTTCCCAAGGTCTACCGTTTTCCAAACGCGGATAGGAGGTAATATAAACTGCCGTTCCCGATAACGGAATAGAACCTTTGCCACCTGCTAAACGATCGCGAATCTCGCCACCACCACCGGTAGCGGCTCCGTTGAACGGTTCAACGGTAGTAGGGAAGTTGTGTGTTTCTGCTTTAATCGAAATGACCGAATCAAAATCCGTTACTTCAAAATAATCAGGCTTGTCGCCTGTAGCCGGAGCAAACTGTTCTACCCGTGGACCTTTAATAAAAGCAACATTGTCTTTGTAGGCCGAAACAATGTAGTTGGGATTTTCCTTCGAAGTTTTTTTAATGAGTTGAAACAAAGTTGATGGCTTCTCTTCGCCATCAATAATAAAGGTGCCGTTAAAAATTTTATGGCGACAGTGTTCGCTGTTTACCTGCGAGAAGCCAAACACTTCACTATCGGTAAGTTTGCGGCCCAGCTCCCAACTCACATCGTTCAGGTAGTCGATCTCTTCCTGGCTAAGCGCCAGTCCTTCTTTTTCGTTGAAGGCTTTGATGTCGTCAATTTCAAAAATGGGTTCGGGTGTGTGGTGGATGGTGAAGAGTTCCTGATCCAAACCTTTGTATAGCCGTTGCAGCATTTTATCGTGTGCCACCGACTCACTTTTTACTTCCACAAATTCTTCAATCCGCGCAATGCCGGCAATGCCCATGGTTTGGGTAATTTCTACCGCGTTGGTGCTCCACGGGGTAATCATCTCTTTGCGCGGCCCGATGAAAAAGCCGCTAAGTGCTTGCTCGGCAAGGGGTTTGCCACCGCCAAAAAGCCAGATCAGTTTTTCATAGTCTTGAATACCAAAAGGTTGCGAAGTGGCTACTGCATACAAAGTAGCGCCAGAGGCCCGAAAGAAGACGATCATAGTGGTGAGCGTAAGCACAAAAATACGAAGGGGAAAGGGAAAGGCGAAGGGGAGAGTTCGAGTTTGTTTGTCTCGTTTTTTTCAATCACTATTCTTAACTTAAAAGGCCCATTTTGAGAGTGATCGGAAAGAGGTTTGTTATATTAGCTGCTGATGTCAAGCACAAAAGAGATTTGATCAAGAATGACACAGGGACAAACTCTAAGCTGTTCGCCATTTGCAATGGCGAACCCAGATTGATAGGATTTTTAATCCAGCCTAAATACAGTCAAATCAGATAAACAGGATTTCAATCTGTGTAAAAACTTTAACTTTGATACATGGGCCATGCATATCGTGTATACGACCAGCAAGGGGTTTACTTCGTAACGTTTACTGTTCATCAATGGGTGGATGTTTTTACTCGAAGGATCTATTCGGATATTTTACTTGAGAACTTGAGGTATTGTCAGCAGTACAAAGGACTTAAGATTTATGCTTGGGTTATTATGAGTAATCATTGTCATTTGATCATTAGCACAGAAAGTTTGAAGCTGAGTGATGTAATCCGAGACTTTAAAAAGCACACAGCCAAGAAGATTTATGAGGCAATTGAGAACAATGAGTTGGAGAGTAGAAGAAACTGGTTGCTGTGGCTTTTAAAGAAGGATGATCATATCTGGTTTTGGGAAGAAGGTTATCATGGCGAAGAGATAACGGGCAAAAAGTTCTTTGATTCAAAGGTTGATTATATTCATAATAATCCCGTAAGGGCCGGAATTGTAGAAAAGGAAGAAGAGTATTTGCTAAGTAGTTGTGGTGATTTTTATGGAACGCGAAAGGGGTTTTTAGAACTTGAGCCTTTTTAAAATGGATTGCAAATCCCTTTTATCTGTCGTTCGACATTATAAATGTTGAACAGCTCAAACAGCTCAAAACAATTAAACCTTACGGGATTCAGATAAATTTATTTCTTTTTCGAAAGCATCCAGCTCAGGTAGTCGGGCTCGGCAAAAACATTATCCCAACTGTTGTGGTTTACTCCCGGATATTCTTTGTACCGCACGTTTACTTTTAGTGATTTTAGTTTCTCCACCATCTGCCTTGATTCTTTTACACCTACCACTACATCGCTATCGCCATGGTAAATAGAGAACGGAATTTTACGAACCCGTTTGTCGTAATGAACAGCATCGCCACCACCACAAATAGGTGTGGCGGCCGCAAATAATTTTGGATAGCGATACACGGCTTCAAAGGTTCCCATCCCACCCATGGATAAGCCTGTGATGTAGATTCTTTTTTTATCAACGCCCTCTTCGCCAACAATCTTTTCTACCAACGCAATAGCATTTTTTAATGGATCGGTTTCGGCACGTGTATAGTCAAAGTCAAACGCATAGGGTGACTTAGTGCGATCAATGATTACGCTGCTCCAATAACTTTCAGTCGGGCATTGCGGAAGAATGACAATGGCTTGAAAGTTTTTTCGGTTTTCTTCGGTGAGAAAAAGTTTGGAACCATGTGTTAGCTGTTTTTCATTGTCGTTGCCTCGTTCACCAGCACCATGCAGGAAGAGGAGGAGCGGATACTTTTTAGTGCGGTCATAGTTTTCCGGAAACAGAATGCGGTACGGTAGTGTTTGTCCGCTGGCAGAAGTAAAAACACGCTTTTCATAAAGTGTAAGGTCTTGTGCGTTAAGCAAACCTGTGTTGATAGCCAATAGTAAGCCGAGCAGTGTAAAGAGTTTCATAATAATCTGTTTATAAAAAAGGCGTTATGCCTGTAAGGTATAACGCCTTTATGAAAGATTGAAGGACTAGTTACCTTTCTTCGCTCTTTTCTCAGCCCGCTTTTCCTTTAATGTTTTCAGGGGCTTCTTCTTGTCGGTTTTTTTTGCGTCCATTCCTTTTGACATAGTAGTAAAGTTTTAGTGACCTAAAAATAAGAAAATTTTTCTTTGACTGTCAACTTTTACGCCAACATCAGGAAGTCCTGATGCCCTACTTATTAAATACATCAATGCTTCCGGCAATCACTCCGTTGTGGCCGGTATCCAACACCTCCAGTTTATAATCTTTTACATACCGTAGCAGGTGTTGCATATTTTGGGTGGTGATAATCTTGTCATGCTCGCCCACAATCACCGTGAGGTGTATAGCATGTTGGTGAAGGAGGCGCGCAATTGATTTCATATCAAATTTCAAGTGGCGAAAAATCACCCACGAATAATATACCCGTTCGCGTTTTTCCTGCGTGTCCATCTGCGACTCAGCAAAGCGCAACAATCCTTTGTCAACGATTCGCAACCTAAGCAGCAGCGAAGTAAGCATATGTAAACGGCCCGGTTTCAGAATCATGCTTCTAAAAAATCTGCGCAACACCAACGGGTAGGTAGCAAGGCTATACCAGAAGTTTGTTTTGATTCCATCCGGAGCGAGCAGGAAAAGTTTGCCGATTTGGTTTGGAAACAATTCGAGGGTAGCCAGTGCAAATTTGCCGCCAAGGCTAAAGCCGAGCAGATTAAACCGGTCAATTTTATTTTCAATTAAAAACTTAAGTATGATCGCACGCCAGGTTTCTTTTTCCAGCGGCAACTCACCCTCATTCCATTTGCTGGCACCATGAAAAAAAAGATCGAACGAAAAAACAGTGTAGCGGGATGCTAAGGTTTTAGCAAGCGTTTCAAAGACCTGATGGTGTTGACCAAATCCATGAAAGAGCAACAATACATTAGTTCCAGAGCCGGATTTATGATAGGCGAGCGTTGAGTTTTTATAAACTAGTGTTTGTTGCATCTGAATTTAAAAGTAGGCAAACCTCTGCGGAATTTTTTTTCTATTGTTACTGATAAACTTCGATTTTTTTGAATCATAGTTAGTGTGATTCTTAGCGCCTTAGCGTCTTTGAGGTTCAATTCGAAAATACTCCACTCGATATTGAATTAAACTTTTCCACCTTTGCTAAAATAATTCGTTCGCACCCTGCGTCTATGCAGATGTAATAACAATGCGGTGGAATGGATCTGGCAATGCAAGAGTTAAAACAAAACACATTCCTGAAGGAAAAAGACAAGCTGTTGGGATTTATCCGCAGCCGCGTGTCTACGGTGGAGGAGGCAGAGGATATCCTTCAGGATGTTTTTTACCAGTTTATTGCCGGTTTTCAGACCATCGATTCTTTAGACAGAGTTACCTCGTGGCTTTATAGTGTAGCAAGAAATAAAATCATAGATCGCTATCGCAGAGATGCCAGCCGGCCCAAGCGTACCGACTTTGAGTTGCTGTCGGGTAAGGATGACGACACTCCGCTTACGCTACAGGAAATTTTACCTGATCTCGATAACACGCCCGAGTCAACGCTGTTGCGTGAAGCAATCTGGGATGAGGTAACCGAGGCTTTGGCCGAGTTGCCAGCCGAACAGCGAGAGATTTTTATACTCAACGAATTGGAGGAAAAAAGTTTTCGGGAAATAGCGGACGAGACAGGAGTATCCATCAATACATTGTTATCACGTAAACGCTACGCTATCATGGCGTTGCGCAAGCGACTACAGAATTTTTATGATGATGTTACGTCAACATGATACTGTATCAAATGTCTTCTGGTCATCGCGGCCCTGCCTATAGCCGCTTCGTCAAAGGCAGCCTTTGAGCCGCGATCCAGTTTATGGTTGAGATAGTTTGAACTGAAATTGAAATTAGAAACTTAAAATATTGAATGTTATGAAACGTGGAGTGTGGGTTGGAAAAATTATAATGATCGTCTTGATCGGAATCTGTATTGCCTTTGGCATTGTGGTGGGCACTATGTATTTGTGGAATTGGCTGGTGCCAGAGTTGTTTAGTGGTCCGGTTATCAACTTCTGGCAAACCCTGGGCTTGCTTGCATTATCAAAAATCTTTTTCGGGAGTTTTGGCCGCAAGTGTCATTGCCATCAAGGCCATGCAAGTGGGCCGTGGAAATACTATTGGAAAGATAAGTGGAGTAACATGGCACCGGAAGATCGCGAGCGCTTTAAACAGAAAATGAAAGAAAAGTGGTGCTATAAGCCCGAAGACAAGCCAACCGCAAATTCAGGCACTTCAAACGGTTGAGGAAGCACTTCACAAAAACTTCACAAACTTTTTTCTGAAAACCCCGAACAAATACCAAAAAGTGGCGTTGAAGGAAACTGTGGAAACTTTGGTGAAGTAAAAAGTTTCCATAGTTTTGCGCCTGTTATGGAAGAAATAGAAACAAGAGAGAAGATTCTGGAGGGTTCGGAAGACCTTTTTACCAAGTATGGGATACGCAGTGTATCCATGGATGACATTGCGCGGCACTTGGCAGTTTCGAAAAAAACCCTCTATCAGCATTTTGCCGATAAAGACGAACTTGTTTATAAAATGTCGGAGATGTATCTCGAGCGGAACTTTCAACAATATCAACAGATCAAGTTGAGTTCGAAAAATTCGATTGAAGAGTTGAGTAAGATTTCGTTTTGCATGAAGCGCGATT
This sequence comes from Cyclobacteriaceae bacterium, assembly GCA_965278925.1. Lineage (GTDB taxonomy): Bacteria > Bacteroidota > Bacteroidia > Cytophagales > Cyclobacteriaceae > ELB16-189. The sequence continues at coordinate 325,299 of OZ257123.1, forward strand.
TTGAAAATATGAACGCCTCCATGCTTTACGATTTGCAAAAGTATCATCCCAAGGCTTGGGGTTTGTATACCGAGCATAAAGTGAAAATCATCAGTCAATCGGTTATGCGTAACATCCAACAAGGTATTGTGGATGGCTATTTCAGGCCCGAGATCAATGCAGAGATAATGGCCATTACCCGACTGGTTTTAATTGAAGCCGCCTTCGATCTGCAAACATTTCCCAAGGAGCGATTCAATTTTGCAGAAGTACAAACACACCTGTTCGAATTGTTTGTGCACGGCCTCTGCACCGAAAAAGGAAAAAAACTATATCAGAAATATAAAGAAAGTAATACCCAAATAACCTCTCATACCAATGAAGCAATTTTATAAATTATCGTTAGTCGTTGCATCGCTTATGCTGGTAGCACAGGTGCATGCACAAACTCAGTCACCCACAGCGTTTACCTTAGATCAGTGTATTGAATATGCGTTAAAGAATTCGGTTACCGTTCAAAACTCAGTGTTAGACGAGCAAATAGCTACTGCTAAAGTTCGGGAAACAATTGGGATTGGGTTGCCACAGATCGATGGTTCTGCTTCTATTCAACACAATCAAAAGTTACCTCGCTTTTTTGGTACATTTAATCCTGATGCAGAGTTCAGTTTTTTCCCTCCGGGTATTCCCGGTGCGCAGGCTGGCGATGTACTTGCCGGACAGAACTTCTTTCAATTAAAGACCAGTGGAAATGCCTCAATTAGTATTAATCAAATACTATTTAATGGATCGTATTTAGTTGGGTTAAAAGCAGCCTCTTCATATAAGGAACTATCAAAAAAAATGACAGGCCAATCTCAAGAATCGACTGTGGTCGGGGTGTCGAAAGCGTATTACCTTGCTATCACCAATATCGAACGTATAAAGTTGTTTGATGCAAATATTGCCCGTGTTGACTCGCTGTTGCGTAACACCAAAGCACTTTATCAAAATGGATTTTCTGAAAAGATAGATGTTGATAGAGTGCAGGTTACCCTAAACAACTTAGTAGCAGAGCGCGATGCGTTTATAAGTCTTCAGGATATCGCAATTGAGTTATTGAAATTTCAAATGAATTATCCGATCAATCAGCCGTTAGCATTAGCTGGGAAACTTGAGGATTTTGAAACGCCTGTACTTCAGGCAGTTGAAGAACTTGATTACAATAAGCGCTGGGATTACCAGATTTTAAAAGCAAATAGAAAGTTGCTGGAGTTAGATGTAAAAAACAAAGTTGCAGCTGGCGTACCTAGCCTGGTAGCCTTTGCCAATCTGGGGTATTCAACTCAGTCTAATAATATAAGCGGTATTTTCAAGACCAATTCCAATGTAGAAAACTCTGATGCGATCGGACCTGATAAGTGGTATGGATTCTCCTCATTTGGAGTATCTCTCAACGTGCCTATTTTCAGTGGTCTACAACGTACGTATAGGGTTCAGCAGTCTAAGTTAAACCTGATGAAAACGGACAACCTAACCAAGCAACTGGAATCCTCTATCGATGTTGATGCTAAAAATGTGCGCACTGTTCTTAATAATGCTGTCAGAACACTTTATTCTCAAAAAGAAAACATGGAATTGGCTTCCAATGTTGCTAATGTAACCAAGATTAAATATGAACAAGGAGTAGGATCAAACATTGAGGTAATTGATGCTGAAGCTGCTTTACGTGAAGCACAGACTAACTACTACAATGCTTTGTTCGATGCTATTTTAGCCAAAGTTGATCTCGACAAAGCCTACGGCAAGTTATTGCCCATTGTAAACGAAACCTCTAAATAACCTCAAACCGAAAACACATTTATATGAAATCAATAACTACACGTACAATAATCCTTTTCATAAGCGCAGCACTGATCATCACTGGCTGTGCTTCTGACAATGCAGCCAAATTAGAAAAATTGAAGGCAGAACAAACGGCACTTGCAAAAGAGATTGCTGCACTGGAAAAAGAAATGGGTCCGCAAACGGATTCAACAGCTGTTCGAATGAAAGAAATCGGAGTGGCCGAATTGACTCCACGTAAGTTTGACTACTATGTTAAAACACAAGGCATGGTTGAATCTGAAGAGAATATTCTGGTGAGTGCAAAATCGATGGGCGTAATTTCTGCCGTTTTTGTTAAAGAAGGCCAGAGTGTTGTAAAAGGTCAGGTACTGGCACAAATCGATAACGCAATTACCGTGCGCTCTATTGACGAATTGAGGGCTTCGTTGGATTTAGCTACTACTGTATATAACCGTCAGAAGAGTTTGTGGGATCAGAAAATCGGTACCGAGATTCAGTACCTGCAAGCCAAAAACAACAAAGAGAGTCTTGAGAAAAGATTGGCGACACTTAATGAACAGTTAGACATGTCGAAGATAAAATCTCCGATCAATGGAACTGTGGAAGCGGTGAATATTAAGATCGGTGAAAACGCAGCGCCAGGTGCTCCGGCATTTCGGGTTATTAACACCAACGAATTGAAGATTGCAGCAAAAGTTTCGGAAGCGTATGTAATCAACATTAAGAAAGGCAACACGGTAAAAGTTACGTTTCCTGATTTAGATAAAACCATTGAAGCACGGGTTTCATTTGTTGGTCGCAACATCGATCCTTTATCGCGCTCATTCCCCATAGAAATAGAATTGCCAAGCTCAGCCGATTTGCGCCCTAGCATGACAGCCGTTTTGAAAATTGTATTTCAAACAGAATCTAACGCCCTTTGTGTTCCGATCAACCTGGTTCAGGAGATCAACGGACAAAAAATAATTTATGTGACAGAAATGGAAGGCACTCAATTAATTGCCCGTAGAAAAATTATTGAGCTAGGGGGTGTTTACGATAACCTGGCTGAAGTGAAGAGTGGAGTGAAAGCAGGTGACAAAGTAATTACGGTGGGCTATCAGGGTTTGAATGATGGTGAGTTTGTAAAGATTTAAAAAAGTATTGAGATATAGGACATGAGATTTCTATGACGAATTGTATCGCTTCTCACCACTAACATCTCAGATACCCAATACCAAATAAATATGAAAGACATCGAAAAAGAATTTAAGCCCACCAGTTGGGCGATCGATAATAAAGTAAGCATTTATGTAGCCACCGTTATTATCTGCCTTGCAGGGATTATGACCTACATAAGTTTGCCCAAAGAAAATTTTCCGGAAGTGGTATTCCCGCAGATTTTTGTGGCTACTGTTTATCCGGGTGCCTCGCCCTCGGATATAGAAAGTCTTATCACCAAAGAGATTGAGAAAGAAGTGAAGTCAATCTCGGGTGTTAAGAAAGTAAGAAGCAGTTCTGTGCAAAGTTTCTCCAACGTAATTGTTGAATTTGAAACAGATATTGATGTGGACAAAGCCAAACAGGACGTAAAAGATGCGGTTGACAAAGCAAAACCAAATTTGCCCAACGATCTTCCTGATGACCCCAGTGTAATTGAAGTCGATATTTCCGAACTGCCGATCATGAACGTAAACCTTTCGGGCGATTATGATCTGCAAACACTGAAGAAGTATGCCGAACAAATGCAGGATGCCATTGAGAATGTGCGTGAGATAAGACGCGTAGATATCATTGGAGCGCTTACTCGTGAGATTCAGATTAATGTTGATTTGTATAAGGTAGCTAATGCCGGAGTTAGTTTGGATGATATTGAGCAGGCGATAAAAAGCGAAAACGTAATTATTCCTGGGGGTCAACTTTCTGTAGGAGGTATGAAACGATCCTTAACGGTGAATGGAGAATTTTCTTCAGCTCAACAGATCGGTAATACAGTTATCGGATCGACCACAGGCGGCAAAATCTATTTAAAGGATGTTGCTCAGGTTATTGATTCTCATAAAGAACAAGAAAGTTTTGCCCGGTTAGATAACAAGAACGTAATCACGCTGAACGTAATTAAGCGAAGCGGGGAAAACCTGATTAATGCTTCCGATCAGATTAATTTAATTGTAGCAGATTATAAAACTAACATCTTACCAAAAGGAGTGGAGATAACCATCACAGCCGATCAGTCGGATGTAACGCGCGTTACGCTTCATGATTTGATCAACACGATCATCATCGGCTTTGTATTGGTAACTATCATTCTGATGTTTTTCATGGGAGCAACCAACGCCATCTTTGTGGGGTTGTCGGTGCCGTTATCAAGTTTTATTGCATTCCTTGTTTTCCCGTCTATCGGTTTTACACTTAACCTGATGACGCTTTTCTCTTTCTTGCTCGCGTTGGGTATTGTGGTAGACGATGCAATTGTGGTGGTAGAAAACACACACCGGGTATTTGACAATGGTAAAGTTCCCATTCGCAAGGCGGCTAAGATTGCTGCCGGTGAAGTGTTTATGCCCGTGCTATCGGGTACGTTGGTAGTGCTTGCTCCGTTTGTTCCGCTCGCCTTTTGGCCTGGAGTAATTGGTAAGTTTATGTTTTTCTTACCAATTACTTTAATTGTTGCCTTGCTGGCATCGTTGGTCGTGGCATACATTATGAATCCGGTTTTTGCCGCAGATTTTATGAAGCCCCATAATCATGATCATTCCGGATCTAAATTCACCAAAGGATTTAAAGTGACCGCGGTTGTTTTTGCTTCGCTGGCGCTTATGGCCTATGTAACGGGAATTTTTGGACTCGGCAATTTTACAATCTTCTTGTTTGGAATTTACGCACTTCATCACTTCTATCTGTCGCGGGTGATCTCAAACTTCCAAACCATTGGTTGGCCAAAAGTTCAGAATGGTTATAAGAAAATGGTTGCCTGGTGTTTAGAAGGGTGGCATTCTGCTGGAGTTATTGTGGGTGTAGTGGCTTTGTTTTTCTTCTCAATTTGGTTTACTAGTGTGAGACAACCTCCGGTAGTATTTTTCCCTTCCGGTGATCCCAATTTTATTTTCGCTTATATACGCATGCCGATTGGCACCGACCAGGTGGTAACAGATTCGGTAACAAAAATTGTTGAAGAACGTGTAGTAAGGGTAGTGGGGAAGGACAATAAAATTGTTAAGTCCATCATTTCAAACGTAGCTGTAGGCGCGGCCGAAGATCAGTTTGCAGGAAGCAATGCACAGCCTCATTTAGGTAAAGTAAGCGTTGCTTTTGTAACCTTTGCGGAGCGCGATGGCCAATCTACCAGAGATTATCTCGATAAAATCCGCGAAGCCGTGAAAGGTGTGAAGGGCGCAGAAATCTCTGTGAATCAGGAAGCAGGTGGCCCGCCAACAGGTAAACCCATCAACATTGAAATTGCGGCTGAGAATTTTGATTTACTTGTATCGACAGCAAATAACATCAAGCGATACCTCGATTCATTAGCTGTGCCGGGAGTGGAAGAATTGAAATCTGACTTTCAAAGCGATAAACCGGAAATCATCGTTTCTATTGATCGTGAGAAAGCTAACCGCGAAGGCATTTCAACAGGCCAGATAGGTATGGCATTAAATACAGCTATTAATGGAAAGGAAATTTCTAAGTTCCGCGATGATAACGATGACTATGACATCACCCTTCGTTTAAACGATGCAGTACGTAACGACATCAACACGCTAATGAATTTACCATTAACCTATCGCGATATGGCTAGCGGGGGTATGGTGCGCCAGGTTCCGTTGTCGGCCATTGCTAAGATCGAGTATGCGAACAGTTATGCAGGTATTAACCGCATTGATCAGAAACGCGTGGTTACACTTTCATCCAATGTGTTGGGCGATTACAATGCAAACGAAGTGGTGGCAGATATTCAGTCTAAACTAAGTTCATTCAGCACACCGGATGGAGTTACCGTTTCGATGACCGGTGAACAGGAAGATCAGGCCGAGACGTCAGCTTTTCTTGGAGTGGCGTTTTTGTTAGCGTTTGGTTTAATCTTTATGATTCTGGTTACGCAGTTTAACTCAACCAGCAAGCCGTTGATCATTCTCTCCGAAATTCTTTTCAGTGTGATTGGGGTGTTGATCGGCTTCTCGTTGTTTAAAATGGAAATCTCCATCGTTATGTCAGGTGTGGGTATCATGGCGTTGGCCGGTATTGTTGTGCGCAATGGTATTCTACTTGTGGAGTTTACCGATTTGTTAATCTCGCAAGGCATTGAGTTAAAAGAAGCAATTATCGAAGCGGCTAAAACCCGTATGACTCCTGTGTTATTAACAGCCATGGCAGCTACGCTTGGTCTTATTCCCCTTGCCGTTGGTTTGAACATTGACTTCGTTACCTTGTTCACAGAATTCAATCCGCATATTTTCTTTGGTGGCGATAACGTTGCCTTCTGGGGACCACTTTCATGGACAATGATTTTCGGATTGATCTTCGGAACCTTCCTCACTTTATTTATGGTGCCGGTGATGTATCTGCTTGTGGCTCGTTTAAAAGGGCGCGTATTTAAAAACAGACCTAATGAAGTTGTTTCCTGAATTTAGGAGCAGATAAACTCAAGATCATAAAATAAAACTGAACCATCCAACGACTCTGGTTGTTGGATGGTTTATTTATGAGGTACCGAATCATGACACTATTATTTTTCCTCGTTGCTTTTCTGCTGATCGATTTTTATGTCTTTCAAGCGGTGTCAAACGTAAGCAAAGATTTATCAACGACATGGAAGGCAGTTGTGCGATATGGTTTCTGGATTCCCACCGTGCTTTGTGCGGCTGCTTTATTCTGGTGGACGTTTGGAGATCCGTATAAAATCAGTGCGGGCACGCGCAACTGGATAATCACAGGATTATTCGCTACTTATTTTTCTAAACTGTTTGCTGTTTTCTTTTTATTCATAGATGATTTGCAACGGTTAGTGCGCTGGATGGCCAAAGCTTTTTATAAGGGTCCGTCCAATGCCTTGCCCGGTGAGGTCATAAGTCGCTCAGAGTTTTTGTCCAAAACAGCTTTGGTTGCAAGCGCTATCCCTTTTGGTGCAATGGCGTATGGAATTATTTCCGGTGCGCATGATTATCGCGTAAGAAAAGTTACGGTCAACCTCCCCAATCTGCCAAAAGCTTTTGATGGAATACGCATCGCGCAACTATCCGATATTCACTCCGGTAGCTTTTTTAATAAAACTGCAGTGAAGGGTGGAGTGGAAATGGTGTTGAATGAAAAACCAGACTTGATTTTCTTTACCGGTGATTTGGTGAACAATGAATCGGTTGAAGTAAAAGACTACATCGATGTATTTAATAAACTGAAAGCACCCCTCGGAGTATTTTCTGTTACGGGCAATCACGACTATGGAGATTATAAAAACTGGTCGTCAGCAGAAGAGAAACAACAAAATTTTAAAGACCTCATAGAAGCGCATCGCTTGCTGGGGTTCGATTTGCTAATGAATGAAAACAGAACGCTTCAGTTAAATGGAGATAAGATTTCAATTCTTGGCATTGAGAATTGGGGCGCAGGCCGATTTGCCAAATACGGAAAACTGGACCAGGCCTATAAAGGCACGGAAGAGGCCGCTACAAAAATTTTGCTATCGCATGATCCCAGCCATTGGGATGCACAAGTACGACCTACTTATAAAGATATTGATCTGGTTCTTGCCGGCCATACTCATGGATTTCAATTTGGCGTTGAGATCGGCAACTTTAAATGGAGTCCTTCGCAATATGCATACAAACAATGGGCGGGTTTATATACCGAAGGCAATCAGCATCTGTATGTGAACCGCGGCTTTGGCTACCTCGGCTATCCGGGTAGGGTGGGCATGCCACCCGAGATTACAATTCTCGAACTAAAGCGGGTTTAAAATCTTTTCAGGGCTACCTTCATCAGGCAGCCTTTTTTGTTTAAACTTTGTTCGGATTTGGCAAATTTAAATATAGGCCATAATGGCCTATAGCGAATTGCTGGGCGTCATGCTTTGGGACAATTTGGGATTCAACAATGAAGGACAAAGACATATTAAGGTTAAAATTTGGACTCGCGACTATTTCACTAGGACTTCTATTGACAGGCTCGAAATTATTGTTTGACCTATGGACGTCAATACACTTGTTATTTTGGCTCTTCATTGGACTACTAGCATTACTTTGGTGTTTATCGAAACATTCAAATTATTAACTAGTAAGAACGTTTAAATAATTTTCCATGACTTTGAAATGGCAGGGACTATAAAAATTGCCTATTGTCAATGCATTAGCGACAATAACAACTTTGTATTGATTCTTACTTTTAACATCCTGAATGATGGCATTCTTGTCATAATTTTTCCAAACCGGATAGCCCTTCGTTTCCTGATAGCGAACGGAATGATTAAAGAATTCATAGATATAGTGCAGATCACTTAATTCAGTATTTCTGATTTCTAACATGTCCTTTATGGTTTGTTATCTGTCTGAAACCTCTGAAAACAAAAATGCTCTTGCCAAAAGGCAAGAGCATTGCAAATTCTTATTTCACTTCGATTAATAATCTTTGTTGAAATCACCTCTGCGGAAGCCACCGCCACCACCGCGGTTTCCACCACGACTGCCACCGCCACCACCTTCTTCGCGAGGGCGTGCTTCGTTAACAACCAGGTTCTTTCCCATGAAATCGAATCCGTTCAATTCATTGATAGCATTACGGCCAGCGGTGTCATCGGCCATTTCAATAAATCCAAAGCCACGGCTGCGCTGTGTTACTTTGTCCATGATGATTTTCGCAGAGCTTACTTCACCGTACTCGGCAAATAACTGCTTCAATTGTTCCTCGGATGCCTTCCAGGGAATGTTGGCTACATAAATGTTCATTTTTGTTTTTGAAATTAAGTGATAAATGTTCTTGCTAACTTAGTAATGCCTCCGATAAGATCACGATTATGTGGAGTACTTTCAGGTGGGATTAAATCATTAACAATTCAAAGGTAATAGATTTTTTTAATTATCCTCAAAATCACCCTGCAAACAGCATTTTTAATCCGTGTTTTGTTTACTTTTTCCTTACATGAGGTGGTCGGTCATGAACTTTTGAAGGCTTTTGAGTGCATTATCGTTGATTTTGTTCTTCATAAAGGGCGACCAACCCAGCAGTGTGCCCATCGGGCCCAACGCCATTCCGCTCCAGCGCCATAGGTCAAACTCATCTCGATGATCAAAAATTAACCCATCCCTAAAGGTGAAGGCGGCTCTTATTTTGTTGTTTACCCTGCGACCAGTTTTTGAAAAACTATAACTGGCTTCCCAGCGGCAGCTTCCTTTTTCTACCGTGGCTTCAACAGAATTAAAGCTCAACTCAAAGTCTTTGGCATTGAGACAGAGCATGTGCCACATGGCTCTTGCTTCTTTGCTTTTCAGATTTCGAAAGGCCGGGTCGTAAAACGTAACCTCGGGGTGGTAGCACGTGTGCATAGTTTTCCAATCGCGCTGTTGAAACGCGGTGTAGAATTTGGTGATCAGGTCAGCGTGGTTCATATTTTATCCGTTGGTGGAACAATTCTTCCTTCAGGCAGGCATTACTTTTCATCGCGCACAAATTCAAGTATCTTAGCCTACATCAATAATGAAAGCTAACTCAATTCGTATGAAAATAAAACAACTTATCCTCGGAGCAATTGTAGCAGGCATCAGCTTTCTGGCCACGGGCCAGTCGTTCAACAACCTTCCGGTAACTACACAAAAGCCACCTCTTCATGGCAAACATTGGATGGCCATCACAGGCAAACCGTTAGCCGCTACTGCGGGCGCTATGATTTTCAGTAAAGGTGGCAATGCCATTGATGCTTCGTGTGCCATGCTGGCTGCCACCTGCACCATGTTTGATGTGTTGAGTTGGGGTGGCGAAACGCAGGCATTGATCTACAACCCCAAAACGAAAAAAGTAGTTGCTATTAATGCGTTGGGGGTTGCGCCCACCGGAGCAACAGCCGATTTTTTCAAGAGCAAAGGCATGAACTATCCACCACAATACGGTCCGTTGGCCGCGGTTACACCCGGCACACCGGGTGGGTTGATGGTAATGTTGGCTGAGTATGGCACAATGAGTTTGAAAGATGTGCTGGCACCGGCTATGCAATTGGCCGATGGTTATCCCATTGAAGCGCAAACAGCCAATAGCTTTGAAGGTCAGAAGGAGAGAATTAAACAATGGCCATATTCAAAAGCTGTGTTTCTTCCGCACCTTGGCGAGAAGCGTGAAGCGCCTGTAGCCGGGGAAATTTTTAAACAAGCAGATCTTCTACAAACACTTCAAAAGCTGGTTGACACCGAACAACAAGCATTGAAGAAAGGCAAGTCGCGCAAGGAGGCTATCTATGCTGCGTATGACCGTTTTTATAAAGGCGACATCGCCAAAGAAATTGCCCGTGGGGCACAGGAGCAAGGCGGGTTGATTACCGAGCAAGATCTTGCTAACTGGAAAGTGATTACCGAAGAACCAACCATGGTAAACTACAAAGGCATTGATGTATATAAAATGCAACAGTGGACACAAGGCCCCATGATGTTGCAAGCCTTGAACATATTAGAAAATATTGATCTCAAGGCGATGGGTTTTAATTCAGCACGATATGTTCATACACTCTATCAGGTGATGAACCTTACGTTTGCCGATCGGGATTTTTATTATGGTGATCCTTACTTCGCACCGGAAGAACCTATCAAAGGATTGTTATCGAAAGAGTATGCGAAGGAAAGAGTAAAAGCCATTAACTGGGAGCGCAATGATCCGAAGGCGGCACCCGGTGATCCATATCCTTTTGAAGGGAAAACAAACCCCTACAAGGAAGTACTGAAAGAATGGACACAAGCTTCGCGCGATACGTACACCTCACCGTTATCAGAAGAATATCTGAACCAGGTTTTTCTTGGCACCACATCGGTGGAGGCTACCGACAAAGAAGGTTGGGTTGTTTCGATTACCCCAAGCGGTGGCTGGAACCCGGCTTGCATTGCCGGTAAAACAGGTATTGGCATGAGCCAGCGCATGCAAAGTTTTGTTACTAACCCAAAAGAGAATCCGTTTAATGTTGTTGAGCCGGGCAAAAGACCACGCGTAACACTTACGCCCACCATGGCATTGAAAGAGGGCAAGCCATTTTTATCGTTTGCTGTGCAAGGTGGCGATCAGCAAGATCAAAATCTGCTGCAATTCTTTTTGAATATGGTAGAATTTGGAATGACTGTTCAAGAAGCCACCGAGGCTCCTAATATCAATACCGATCAATTGCGTTTATCGTTAGGTGGTGAAGACCGCACCCCCAAGGCCGGAAATATTTTACTTCACGATAGCACACCACCGTATGTGCGCAAACAATTGCAAGGCATGGGCTACCGCATGCGATTTGATGATCGCACCAGCGGACCGATCAATGCAATTTATTTTGATTGGGAGCATGGTAGCTTCTGGGGTGGATCGAGCAACCACGGTGAAGATTATGGAATTGGCTGGTGAATTTCAATAGGCAATAGGCAGTGGGCAATGAATGAGTAAGAAAAGCAAGGGCAAAAAACTACGATTAAGGTCAAACTTTGCCCATTTACCTTTGCTTACTGTCTACTACTTTAAAGAGAGAGATAAATTAATGACGTTTACTTGTCTACTGTTTACGACCTACTTTTCTAATAAGCCCTGTCAACAGCACCAGAGCCGTACACTTTTTTAGTTACATTCTTCGTATTACCTTTATGCTTTACAAGGCCGCTGCCCAATACTACCGCATCAAGGGTAGCAGAGGCACTGAGTTCGCACGTGCCCGAGCCGCTGATTTTTACTTTAGCCGTTTCCAGTTCGCACGCAAAAGCATTCATACTGCCGCTGCCACTCATGAGAATATCGTTGGTAGTTGCATAACCCTTCAAGGTTACATTGCCCGAGCCACTGATTTCTGTTTTTAGGTTGTTGCCCTTAATATCCAACTCAATACCGCCATTGCCCGATACCGATAAACTCATGTAGTCAGAGGCGATTGAATTTTCTGAAACGATTTTACCACCCCCGTTAACCTGAAGTTCATTAATATTTTTTACGCTCACCATAATTTTCATGGCAGGCTTTACTTTAATATCGTCAATCTTGGCCCAGATGCTTTTATTGGGACTATCAGGTTTGCGTTCTACGTTTACAAGCAACACTCCGTTTTCAACTTTTACTGTAGTCAGCTCCCAGATTTCAGTCAATGCTTCTACTGTAACTTCCTGTTTGTTGGTTTGCTTAACATAAACCGTGTAGTTGGAGTTTACGTAGATACTTTTAAACTCTGGCAGGTCCAGCGTCTTTTTAGTTGTTTGAGCAAATGTGAAGGAAGCGATGGAAAGCAGAACCAGCGAAACAAGTATAATGGCGAAGAGGAAGTTGATTTTTCTCATGGAGAGGTTAATTAGGGTTACAAACTGCAAAGCTTTAGCCACAGCGTAGGGACTAATTCGGTAAAATTACGGTGTTGGCGGTAGAAAGACTAAACCGGGGTTAAACTAAACTAACGATGTTATTTTTTTTTGAAAATGTAACGATATACAAATACGAATAGGGCCAAACCGAGGCAAATCATGAAGAGAACGGTGGGAGTTATGAGTTTTACAGCATGCATGTTTTAGAGGTTAAAAGCGAATTCGCGCCTGAAATCTAAGATCATTTTGGATATTTCCTGCAATAGATTCACTTCCCGTGCCAATGGTTTCGCGGTCGGTGTAGCGTTCATGTGCCCATCGCAGCCACAGGTCTATCTTTTTTGATAGCGTATATTGAAGGAGAATGTAGTTACGAATACCCACGCCAGCATAAGGAGGAAACGAGAAGGCAAGCCACACATCCTTTTCATAAACATAAAGGCGATTGTCATAACTATCGGTGTCGAACAGCGCATAACGGCCACTGACTGAAAATTTCCGATGACTCCAGGCAATGTCTTGAAGGATAATCATCCCTTGCGTTTTGGATTCACCAAGAGCATAGGTGTTGAACTGTGCACGGGTTCTGAATGATAGCTGTGGGGTTATGGAATAATCGATATTGATCCAATAGTTTCTTCTTACTCCGGCATCGGTTAGGAATGCGTTATTTTCCGTTGAAAGATTACGCACTTTACTTTCTTCAGTAGCCTGAACAAACATAGTCACCGTTCTTGAAGGTTTGTAGTTGAATCTCAACAGCCACTCATGGCCGTCCGAAGGAACATAACTTCTGTATCGCAACCAGGGAAATCTGAAAAGATCGAAGTAGCCCGAGAAAGAATATTTTTTATTGAACGTGTACTTCCAGCCCCAGTAAACGCCACGCTCGTTTTGTGGAGTAGAACTTTCCGCCAAAGCGTTGCCATAAAAACTTTGATAGTCGCGGTCGAAATTCCGAATGTGCAACGACATGTCTAACGATGTACTAAGACTGCCGATGATACCGGCACTGAGAGCATTGCCCTGATCAATGGTTTGCGCGACTTCGCTGAAGAAGGTAAAATTCCGATAGGTGTAGTTTAGAAAAAGCCCGGCATTTGTATTGCGATCGCCCTGAAAATAAAACTGATTATAAACAGTAGGCGACCGAACAATCGGGGAGTTGTATTGTGTATGATGTAGAATTATTCCCGCATCAAGCGATTTGTATTTATAATTAACAACGGTTGCTGCATTTTTTTCCTGGATTGAATTTCGGTTTTCCAGTTCACTTGGTGTGCGGTGTAATCCGGTATTGCTTAGGGAAGAAATAGTATTTATTTCTTGTAGGGAGTCTGGCTCAAGATTGCCATCGCGCCAACGTGAAGAGAACATTCCATGAATTGTAATTCGTTTGTGTATAGAATAAGACGTAGCAACACCTCTAAAATATGCAGCCTCATACAGCGAAGTATAGGGCATAAATCCGATGTTGGGTCGCCTGATGGTAGTTACGGCCTCGGCACTTTTACCAATTCCAAAAGCAGAGCCGAGAATCAATCCCTGTCCAAACTGCGCCTGGTAATCTCCTGCAATCAGGTTTTTAATCTTTCCTTTATTCATCACTTGCGCATGAAAGGAAAGAAAGTCTGGTCCGTATTGTTTTTGGGCTGGTGACCAACGAAGTTTTTCACCAGCATCTTTTTCAGTTGTAAAACCCACACTAAAATCTCCGGGTCGGCTCGTTCTAAAACGCGTGTAGATTCGATTGGGCGAACCAGCATAAGAACTTTCAGGCGATGTATCTTCTTTATAGCCTTTCTTTTCTTCCAGCGTGCGGTCAAGCCGAAGAATCAGATAATTGTTGTTCTCATTGAGAATTCTTTTCAGCAACGATCGATTAAGTGAGGAGCTCGGATCAGGTACGGTAACAAACGGGATCAACTTCGCAAAGATATCGCGGTTAAATCCCGGCACGTTTTGTAGTTCATAGACTGAGAGAAACGGCCCTGCTTCTTCTCGATAGTCAAGCAAGGATTGAATTTGCATTTCGTTTAGAAAGAAAAATGATTGTAGTTGTTCTTTGCTAACCAGGTTTAAGTCGGCCGGTGTTGATAATAACTGAGCTAGGTTTTCATAGAGATCTTCGTAGTTAAAGTCTTCATCCTGAGTTGCCAGAATTTCATCGACAAGCCGCTGAAGATCAACTTCTTTTTTTGGAAACTGCTGTGCAGTAACAGTCGCGCATATTAAAGACAATAAAATGAAAATAACACCTTTCATTTCTTCTTACCTTCTATCCAGTAACTAACAGCTACCTGATGACTGGCTCCCGTTAAGGAGTTGAGTTGAATAGCATAATCCGCATGGATTTTTTTCTTGTGCATTCCAATTCCGAAAAAACCAGCTTGTGGAGCCAGGTTAAACCCGGTGCGAAAGAAAAATTTTTCTTTGAATGAATATTCCAACCCTGTTCTCCACGTGGCAGCGTAGTCAAGATCTTTATCTAGCTCTGTTGTAATAAGAAAATTTTCATTTGCTTTAAACGTGAGTCCGGCTGTAAGTTTTGTTGGTAGCTGCTCCGATTCATAATCGGTAGTGATCTTGGCTTGAGTAAGATTAGTGATGTAAGCCCCCACCGAAAGTTGCTCGGTCAGTTGAGCTAATCCACCAAAGTCAACCGTAAAAGCATGCCGGGTGCCAAAGCCCTCTGCACGATATTGAATGTAGTTTACTTTCGCACCCAGTGATGCAATCCCGAATTTGTTACCAAAGCCTGCTGCAATAATTTGCTCGCTATATAAATCATCTCCAAAGCGAAAGACACCGAGGGAAGCAACACCCCATCGCACAGGATTGTTAAATGTAAAAGCTATACGGCTGGCATTTTTGAGTTGTGCACGAACTTCATACCCGGCAGCTGCACTCATTTTATCTTGTGAGCCAACAGCACCTACGTTATTGAATATTGCCCATTCATCGATAAGGCCAGACGAGGCATACCCCATGCCCGCACCTCGTGCGCCCATCAGTGTGGATATGCTCTGTGCATTCCCTACTTTTGCAAAAATCAGAATTAATAAAAGACTGACTAGTCGCACTATTAAGGTGGTTATAATATCTAAGATAAAGTATTTGAATGAAATTCGTGCTGTGGCATTGTTGCTGATTTTTACCATCAGCGCAAAAGCCCAGGAAGTAAAGGAGTATTATGCTTCCGGTGAACTTCGTGGCATTGGCGTTCTGCAAGGGAAATTGAAAGCAGGAACGTGGACGTATTTTTATCCTAACGGTAAGAAGAATGCTATTGAACATTATTCGTATGGTGTGTTGAATGGCGAGGTTCTTTATTTCTACCCAAATGAGATAATGCAAGGCAAAGAGAACTGGCTAAAGGGTGGGTTGGTAGATTCGGCATGGTATTATCACCCCGATGGTTCGCTGCATCGCAAAGGAAAATATAAGAAAAGCGAATATGATGCTACATGGATTCATTATTTCCAAAATGGAAGGATGGAACGAATCGTAACCTATGATGCAGGCCAGCCCAATGGCGATACTAAAGTATTCAATGTGCAGGGGAATCTTATTCAGGAAGGTGTTTACAGAAATGGATCAGAAGTGGGAGAATGGAAATTTTATTCGGCAGAAGGTGAACTTGAATTTAGTGGACAATATGAAGCGGGAAAACCCATTGGAATCTGGTATCAGTTTGTAAAAGGAAAGAAGAAGATTTATAAACGCTATTAAAATTCTTTCTTCATGTGAAAGAAGAATCCTTGTGTTTTCTCCCGTGTAAAGGTGTACTCAAATCGCAACACTGCATCGTAGGCGGTAACAATATCAATACCGGCACCCGCACCTGCTAAAAATCGATTCGAAAGTCGCGTATTCAAATCAAGCTCCTGATAGTAGGGATAGTTTTCGACATACCCTACATCAACATAACTTTTTAAGTAGATGGTAATTGGAAAATATCGAAACTGTTCAATCGGCATCTGGTCCAGATCCCACGTGCGAGAAAAGATTCTTTTACGTAACGTGGTTTTATTAAGAAAAAATTTAGGCCCTTCGATTACGTAAACCTCATACCCTTTTACAATTTGCCTTCGATAGCCCAAGGCACTAAATAAGGAGTAAGGTTGTTCGGAGGGAGTGCTGATGTAGGCAGAACTAAAATTGGACAGATAGAAATTTTTCTTGAGGTCAAAATATAGTGCATACGTGAGATTTGCCTCCCACTGATTTACATCGGTTCCAAACCCCAACCCCGACTTTTGAAAAAAGGCTGTCATCTGATACCCTTTCAAGGGATAGGCAACAACATCACGATGTTCTGAATTGAATGAATAGGTTAATGCGCCATAAATTTGACGCACTTGATTGTCTCCATAAAAATTGGGATTTAAAAAGGCAATGGTGTCGGCAACTTGATTATTCTGATAGCTAAAATTGAAAGAGTGGGTTTCGTAAAATGATTTACGGAACGTGTACGTAACCCCAAAGCCATTGCTGGTTCTCAGCGTTTTTTTTCCTTCTTCAAAAACAAGTTTATGATCATCGGTAAAATAAGATAAGTTTTTTGGTTCACTATAATTGAAATCGAACACCAGGCCGTGTTTTTGTTGTCGGTCGATGTATGGAATGCGATAACTTAACTCAAATTTTCGGGTGAACCCAAACTGAACTGTGAAGCGCAGTGTTTCGTTGCGGCCTCGGAAATTGTATTGATAAAGACGTAAACCATAGTTGACACGCCTGAAATCGTGGTCATAGTTTTCCCACCATTCGTTAAAGTTGCGATCAGAAAGTTCGAAGATAGGAACTGGAAAAGTATACCAGCGCTCGGTTACTTCAATCAGCAGATCAACCTGGCTCGATGTTATTTCCAGCCACCTCGCTGAAACAGTATTGAATAGGCGGAGGTTATAAATCTTTCGCTGGTCTTGCTGAAGAATATTGGCAAGGCGATAAGTGCTTACGGTATCGCCAGGTTTTAAACTTAACTCGCGCGAAATAATTCGCTCACGGGTAATTTTATTACCAATGATAATTACCCTGTTTATAGTAACGATTCGATTGGTGAGCGAATCCTGAATAGGTCTAATGATCGTATCAGCCGATATGGGCTGAGAAGTAAATCCAATAAGACCAAAAATCAGTGCCCACATGCCAGTGCGTTACAAGTTCATTGGTTCTTAATCAGGATTTTATTCTTGTTGATTGATTTCGATACGACCAGATCAAAATGATTACACCCGCTATAAACAAGGGGATACTTAGAATCTGTCCCATGTTCAAGGGTAGATCATTTTCAAAATTCACCTGATTCTCTTTCAAAAACTCATAGGAAAAACGGAGGCTCCACAGAACAATCATAAACACCCCAAAAATTCTGCCGGGAGGTAGGTCTGCCTTGTGCTTCTGCCACATTAAGAAGAGAATAATGAACAGGATTACACACGAGATTGATTCATATAACTGTGCCGGATGCCGCGCAATGCCAAAGGTACTAACCTTGGCAGCAAGGCTACCTACTGAATCAGTGTCGAGGTTATACTTTAAAGGTGTTATCCCGGGCTCATCTACAAATTCGTTATAATAGGTCAGGTAGTGTTTTACATCTGCTTCCAAAAATGAAATAGCGGCCTGTTCTGCGGTGCCCTTCTTAAAAACTACATAGATAGTAAGAGGCACACGTCCATTCGCGCCTTCTGGTAAAGTTTTATCTTTTTCAACTTTAATGTATTCAGCCGGATTACTTCCTTCCTTGTTATCCATAAGGCCTTCGGTAATGCGGTTTATGAAGACTACGCTTAACGGATTGTTGGACGGAAGTCCTATAATTTCTGAATTGAAGAAGTTGCCCAAACGAATCATTGCCCCCGTAAGCGCAACTACGATAACAATGCGGTCAAGGATTTGTATATAGCTAATGTTGTGTTCCTTCTTTCTGCTAAAGAGCCATAAGGCAAATAGAATTCCAAAAGCTGCACCATGACTTGCCAACCCCAGAAAGCCGGTAACTTTAAACGGAGAGAATTGAAAAGGTAAGAGTATACTTAACGGATCGGTAGTAAATAACTCGGGCTGATAAAAAATAACGTGTCCGAGACGGGCGCCCAATATGGTTGCCACAACCATATAAATGGTAAGTGTGTCAATATGTTTTTCGGGTCGGCCTTCCTTCCGAAATATATAATACATAACCTGTTGACTTACCAAAAACCCTAAGGCAAACAATAACCCATACCAACGCAGGGCAAACGAACCGAGGGAGAAAATTTCAGGACTACCGTTCCAAATAATATAACTAATCATATCAAAATAAATAAGATACGTGATTAAGGCAAGGGTTTAATGGGCAAATATAAGGACTAAAGCCCAATGCCCAAGTAGATCAGAGCAGGTCCAGTTCTTCCAATTCGTGCTTGAAACTTCCCGATAAAATCGGAAATCGGCACCAGCTTCGTGGGTCTACGTTGATCTCGTCAAGATGAAAGGAGGGGGCAAGGCGTTCGCGTTTCCACTGATTGGCCGACCAAAGGCGGAAAAATTTCTTGATGTATTCTTTGAGTTGCTGATGGGTAATTGATTGAGAGGAAGGTTTATCCTTTAGAAGAGTAAAAACTTCAACTGGCGATTTACGATCGCGAATGGCCAATGTTTCAATTTCAACAAGAACCACGTAAGGCATTAAATCTTTTTCATCAGTCTGCGCACGTTCGGTAGGTCGTAATTCTGCCGTGGGGGTAAGGTTATTAACATACGAAAGCCCTGCATAGCTCAATTTTTTCTCGGCCCACCTCAACCATTGCAGAATAAATGGTTTGTCAATACCGGCAATAGGAGCGAGGCTTCCACTTGTATCACCATCCATGGTAGCGTAGCCAACATCACCTTCGCTTCGGTTTGATGTCGTGAGCAGCACGGCTTGCTTTATGTTCGCCAGCAACCAAATAATTGGTGAGCGTGCTCGCGCCTGAATGTTTTGTCGTGCAATGTCATCGGTTTGCCATGAAAGTTCACGACCTAATACTTTTTCAATTTTACTTTCGTATGATTCAACTTCATCATCAACGGCCCATTGATGGAAACCAGCGCCCAACGATAACGCCAGTTCTCGTGCTGCTGTTAGGGTTGCCTCTGATGAATTTTTCGTTCCCTGATAGGCGCAAGTAAGTAGTTTGCCTACTGCCTTTTCACGATTTTGCACAACCGGTATGCCGACTTGAGCGCAAAAATTTTCCCACCCTAATTCATGGGCGGCTCTCCGAACCATCTCTGCAACGAGAATGGCGCATAACGAAGAGTCAGCCCCACCACTTAAACTCAACACATATCCTTTGGCTTTACTTTTTCTCAGGTAATCAAACAAGGCAAGGGAAGTGGCTTTGATAAATTCTTCATTCGCTTCTTTAGTATCAGTGATAGAATGCAGCTGAGTTAATGATGGAGTTTCAAAATCTATGTCGCACCAAAGCAGGTTAAAAGGTCTTATTGAAAGCCGATCATTAACCTTGATTAGTTTTCCCTGTTGTCCAAAAATAATATCGCCATCATAAATCATTCGCCCGGCTTCATTGCCAAGCAGATTAACAAATAGATAGGCACAACTAAACTTTTGCGAGCCCTCAATCACCACCTCTTGTTCGCGTAACTCACTTTTGCCCATAGCAAAATGACTGGCACTGGGGTTCATGATCAAATCCACACCACGTTTTGCTAACTGGTAGCCAGGGCGTTTTTCTTTTCGCCAGGCATCTTCACAAATTTCGAAACCAAAGGTGATGCCGTGAGCTTCATACACCAAATCCCCAACAGCAACTACCTTTTCACCAAGCGTAATCTGCTTTACGCTTCCGGCTTGCCATGCATCAAACCACCGAGGCTCATAATGAACACCATCGCGCGCCAGGTTTTGTTTTAACGTGATGCCAGCAATCTGTTTGTTTTGAATAACACAAACACCATTGTAGGTAATGCCATCAAATCGAATTGGCATACCAACGCATACGGTGATGGAATCGCAATGCGGTATTATTAACTGAATATAGTGACTCGCTTTTTCGCTTAACCAGTCGCTGAGAAATAAATCTTCACAGCCATAGCCCGTAAGGCTGAGCTCTGGAAAACAAAGGATAAGTACGTGTTGCTTTTTTGCCTCTTCAATGGCAGTGATAATGTTATTTACATTGTTAAGCCAGTCCAGCGGAGTTTGATTTACTGTGGCCCCGCCAATTCGCAACACCTTACTCATTCGGCTATATGTTTAAGAGCACACAGGTTTTCTCAGAAGCATCCTGCTCGGCTTTCTTCTTTGTAAAACCAAATCCTTGCCCATAAGGTTGCTCGCCAATGATTACCTGGGCAGAAAATTCTTTACTATTTTTCCCCTTCTTCACATCCGATACTTCAAAGCGAATGTCCTTTCCGTTTCGTTGGGCCCATTCAATCACTTTGCTTTTGTGGTTGGAGTTTGAGTTAACAACTACTTCCAGGTCAAAGTAAGGTCCGATCAGTTTATCAATCACAAACTTCTTTGTTCGCAAATAGCCTTTATCCAAATAAATAGCACCTACGAGTGCTTCGAGTGTATTACCAATAATAACTTGCTGCAACTGCGCATTTTTATGATCAAACTGAACAATGGCGGCCACGCCTACCTTGCGTGCGAGGTGATTGAGTGATTCGCGATTAACAATGCGCGATCGGATTTCGGTAAGAAATCCTTCGTCTTTGAAAGGATATTTTTTAAAAAGGTAATCGGCAACAGCCGCGCCTAAAATGGCATCGCCTAAATATTCAAGCCTTTCGTTAGATTCACGAAAGCCATCTTTTTCTTTTGATCGGGAGCTATGGAGTGTGGCAAGTTTATACAGCGCCAGGTTGGTAGGGGCAAAGCCAGCAATGGTCTTAATGGCCGTTACTAGTTTCTTATCTTCCTTTGAATTTTTTTTAGTTAAAGTGAGTAAGTTCCACACAAGCCGGGGGCTTACTATACTTTTTTCAAGATCACGGATGCGTTGTGGCCACCAAAGCCAAACGTATTGCTAAGGGCAATTTTAACTTCTTTTTTCTGAGCCTTGTTAAAGGTGAGGTTCAGTCGCGGATCAAGGCCATCGTCATCTGTAAAGTGGTTGATGGTTGGCGCAACGATTCCTTCTTTGATAGCAAGAATGCAGGCAAGTGCTTCAATAGCGCCTGCGGCCCCCAACAAATGGCCCGTCATAGATTTTGTTGAGCTGATGTTCATCTTGTAAGCCTGCTCGCCAAAAACTTTTTGAATGGCTTTAATTTCACCTAAGTCGCCTAGCGGAGTAGAGGTGCCGTGTGTGTTGATATAGTCAACTTCTTCAGGTTTAATACCTGCTTCATCCAGTGCATTTTGCATTACTTTGGTAATACCAGCACCTTCCGGATGAGGAGCAGTAATATGATATGCATCAGCCGAAAGGCCTCCGCCTATAACTTCCGCATAAATTTTTGCGCCTCTTTTTTTTGCGTGTTCGTACTCTTCCAGAATCAATGCTCCGGCTCCTTCGCCTAAAACAAAACCATCACGATCTTTATCGTAAGGACGAGAGGCCGTTTCGGGCGAATCATTTCTTTCTGACAATGCTTTCATCGCATTGAAACCGCCTACACCAGCTTCGCACACAGCGGCTTCAGATCCACCGGTTACAATTACATCAGCTTTCCCCAGTTTAATGTAGGTATACGCATCATAGATAGCATTGGTGGATGAGGCACAGGCCGAAACGGTAACGAAATTAGGGCCGCGGAAACCGTACTTAATTGAGATATGACCTGCGCTAAGGTCGGCAATCATTTTTGGAATGAAGAAGGGATTGAACCGTGGAGTTCCATCGCCTTTGGCAAAGGCTTTTACTTCTTCCTGAAAAGTAAACAACCCTCCAATACCAGAACCCCAGATAACACCGACACGATCGGGATCTAGTTCAGGTAGCGGAAGGTTGGAATCTAATATTGCTTCGTCAGCGACCACCATCGCATATTGTGCAAACGGATCCATTTTGCGGCCTTCTTTGCGATCCATAAAGTCTTCAAAATTGAAGCCTTTAACCTCGCAGGCAAACTTGGTTCTAAAGAGAGTAGCATCAAATCGGGTGATAGGAGCAGCGCCACTTTTTCCGGCTTTTAAACCTTCCCAATACTGCTGAAGGTTGTTTCCGATGGGTGTTAATGCGCCTGCACCTGTAACTACTACTCTTTTAAATGTCATACACTACATTAGTGGAGCAAAAGACTAACTTCCAATTATTTCTTAACGTTCTCCTCGAGATAAGAAATCGCCTGACCTACCGTTGCGATGTTTTCGGCCTGGTCGTCAGGGATGGAGATATTGAATTCTTTTTCGAATTCCATAATCAATTCAACAGTATCCAGAGAGTCAGCGCCTAAGTCGTTGGTAAAGCTTGCTTCCGGAGTAACTTCAGATTCTTCCACGCCCAGTTTGTCGATGATGATCTGTTTTACTTTTTGTGCGATTTCAGACATGTTTATAAAGGTTTAGAGTATTCAAAAATCTGTGCAAATAAAGAGATTTGGTGCAATATTGTCAAACTTTTTAAAAACAGGCGGGCAATTATAGCTTTTACAAAAATGAAGAAAAAGAGACTTGAAATCGAATATAGCTTTGATTTTGAGTTATTGGGCATCATTTCATCCGCCAAGGGCTATAAACTGGCTTGGGATATTAACGCAACCTTGTCGAGCCACCTTGTAAAGCAGAAAGATCTTACTGTACAATTGAAAAATAAGGATACGGCCACCTATTCGTACTATTCTTTTGAGAATGAAGTAAATACACTCAAACTGTTTCGTAATAAGCCTAATGAGGCCGACTTTATCAAAAATCTCTTGCTACCGGAGTTTCCTCATTACGACTACATAATTTTAACCCGAGGAGAAGAGCATCTTCGCAGCAATCGATTGCAGGAACTCTTGCGTAATAATCCTTCCATCGAATTAGTCGCTTTCATACCTTTGGACGCTTTAAAATCGAAGGATAACTTTATTTTCTAAACCAATTCAATGGAACGTATCTCGTACAACAAGACAAAAATTGTAGCTACCGTAGGCCCGGCTTCAAATAACAAAGAAATGCTTACCGCCCTTGTCAAAGAGGGTGTGGATGTTTTTCGCCTCAATTTTTCGCACGGAAAACACGAAGATCACTTAAAGGTGATCAACTATGTGCGCGAGATAAACGCAGAATTAGGTACTCATATTGCTCTTTTGCAGGATTTACAAGGCCCTAAAATCCGGGTAAATGAAATGCAACCGGGCATTGAGATCAAAGCCGGAGATACAATAACTATCACCACCAAAGAAGTTTTGGGAAACCAGGAGTTGGTGAGCACTTCGTACGAAGGCTTGCCTAAAGATGTGAAGCCTGGCGACATGATTTTGATTGATGATGGAAAGATTGAGTTAAGAGTACGTGAAGTACGTGGTGTTGAAGTAGTATGTACTATTGTTTATGGTGGGCCGTTGAAATCCCGAAAAGGAATCAATCTTCCTTTCTCAAAAGTTTCTGCTCCTTCGCTTACCGACAAAGATTATGAAGATCTGGAGTTTGGGCTGAAGAACAAAGTTGATTGGGTGGCGCTTTCTTTTGTGAGAAAGGCTACAGATATAGAAATTTTAAGGGCGGTGATTGATCGCCACAAGTCAACTACACGCATTGTTGCCAAGATTGAAAAACCCGAAGCACTTGAAAATATTGATGCGATTATTGAAGCAACCGATGCGGTGATGGTAGCCCGGGGGGATCTTGGCGTAGAAATCTGGATGGAAGAAGTGCCGATGGTGCAGAAGATGCTAGTAGAGAAGTGTAATAAAGCTTCGAAGCCGGTGATTGTCGCTACTCAGATGATGGAGAGCATGATTGAAAATCCGAGGCCAACACGTGCCGAAACGAATGATGTAGCCAACGCGGTAATGGATGGTGCTGATGCGTTGATGCTTTCTGCCGAAACAGCGGCAGGAAAATATCCGATCGAAGTTATCCGCAGCATGGTGCGCACGGTAGGTTCAGTAGAAAAGCAAGGCAATATTTTTTATCGCTTCCGCGAAGTTGATCCTAAATCGAGCAACTACTTTAACGATAGTTTGATCCTTACAGCTTGCAAGCTTGCCAAAGATGTAAATGCAAAAGCGATTGTTGGAATGACACAGATGGGCTATGCTGCCTACAAGGCTTCTTCGCATCGACCAAATGCAAACATCTTTGCATTCACCAGCAACGATGCAATTCTTAACACGATGAATCTGGTGTGGGCAACGCAAGCCTACCATTACGATAAAGCGGCTTCAACCGATGAGACAATTGCCGATGTTGAAGGTATTTTGAAACGCGATGGCCATGTAAAAAGCGGAGATATCTTTATCATTCTCGCAAGCATGCCTATACAGGAACGCGGACGTTCTAACATGATTAAAGTACATGTGGTGAGTTAATTAATGTTTGTTGCCGGTTACTGTTACAGGTAACCGGCAAAATCTACCTCTAAAGCTTCGGCTCTACCATAATCACATCTTCGCGCTCTACAACTACCGCTCCGGCTGGATCTCCTTTTCGCTTACGAACAAATTTTTTTGGTGTGTAACTAACAGGGCAGAGTGTTTCTGTTTTTCGCTTCGAATTGTAGGCTGCCAGTTGGGCTGCGCGTTCAATAACATCTTTAGGAAAGTTTTTTCCAGACTGATGTTTAATAAGCACATGCGAGCCAGCCACATCTTTGGCGTGTAGCCATAAGTCTTCTTTGTAAGAATATTTCAAGGTTAGTTCATCGTTCTTCTCGGCATTTCTACCTACCCAAATCCAAAAACCTTTAAACTCAAATTCGTGATAGGGTAGTGGCTCAGTTTTTTTGTTGTTTTTGGAGGTCTGTTGCAGGTTAGCATTGCTCCGCAGCGATTTGAGATTGTCAGTTCCTTCCAAGGTAACCAACGATACATTCAATTTTTCAAGCTCTGCTTCTTTTGAATGAATGGATTCTTTCAGCTTGTTGATTTCGATTTGCTGGTTTTTGGCTTTGCGGTAAAATACTTCAGCGTTTTTCTGTGCATTAAGGTCAGGTTTCAATTTGATCACAACGAGCTTGCCATCATAAAAACTTTCTAGACTAACTTCACTCGTGCCGGTTTTTATTTCGTGCATGTGTGCCATAATCAGATCGCCCCAGATCTGGTAATGGTGATCATTCACCAGTTCGTCAAGCTTTTGTTGATTTTTTGTGATGTAGTTTTTACCCGCTTTGATCTGATCGTGAAGTTGTTTTCGGAAGAAAGCTTTTTCTGTTTCTAACGAATTTGAAACTGAACTTGATGAAAAAAACTTATTGATCGCTTCAATAGGATTGCGGAATGTGTGTAAAACGGTTTCCATAGGTAAAAGCGACAAAGCAACCAGGCCTTCTTTTTCTACTATATAATAGGCAGGATTGTCCAGTTGTGCTTTGATCTTTATTAGCTCATCCCATTGGGCATCAACGGATAATTGATCAATCCTTTTATAGTGCCAATACTCCCACACCCGTTTCCCGAATGTAAAATACAAATCTGGCAGTTTGGTAAAATTTTGTTCAAACCCAACTCTACTAAAGTCAATATTTATATGGAGTGAATTCAGCGAAATTTCAAGATCTGCTTTGAGATGATTTCGGAATAAGGCGATTGCTTTTTCATTGTGAAACAAAATCAGGTTTGCTCGGTTGCCATGCATTTTAAACAGCAACTGATAAGCATCCTCTAACAGTACCGAAAAGCTTCTTTCATTTTCAAACTGACAAACGGCTATAACACGCTTCATCAGAATTTCGTTGAATAAATCAATGCTGTTTTTTCGCGCCCTGTTAAAACCTTCAGGAAACGAAAGGCAGCAGAACTGGGGGAGCAAACTTGCTTTTATGAAAAAAGAATTTGTTCCATCGTTTAACTCAATAATGATTTCTTCTTTATTCTGACTAAAACAGGAGACTAGTGTAAAACCAACTATCCTCTCATTTAACTGAGCACTGAGTTTACGTAAAAAGTAATAATTGGTATGCACGATCAGAGCTCGATGGCCAATCCATCGTAGGCCAAAGCTACGGAATTCGGCAGCTCCTTTTCGATTAATTTATGCAAGCCCAGTTTATGACTTACATGAATAAAGTAGGTTTGTTCTGCGCCTATTTTGGTTGCCACTTCCAATGCTTCTTCCAGATTAAAATGCGAGATATGTTTTTCGCGTTGCAACGCATTGAGCACCATAATTTTTGTTCCTTTCAATCTTTCATACGTACTATCAAGTAGTTGATTGGCATCGGTAATATAACTGAAGTCGTTAACCCGAAACCCCATCACCGGCATTTTGAAATGAAGTACTGGCAGCGGAGTGATTGTTACCCCATTGATTGCGAATTCATTTTCGGTAATTTCACATAGTTGTATCTGGGGTGTGCCTGGATATTTATACTTTTTGAAAGCATAATGAAATTCTACCTCAAGCTGGCGCAGTACTTCGGTAGTTCCATACACGGGCATATCCATCTTTTGCAAATAATTGAAAGCCCGAACATCATCAAGCCCGGCAATGTGATCTTTATGGCCGTGCGTAAAAAGAATGGCATTTAGCTTATTGATTCGCTCGCGCAACATTTGCTGCCGAAAGTCTGGCCCGGTGTCGATTACCAGGCTGGTTTCATCAACCGAAATATGAATAGAGGAACGTAATCTTTTATCTCGATAGTCAAGTGATTGGCATACATCACATTCGCAGCCGATTACGGGTACGCCCTGTGATGTGCCGGTGCCAAGAAAGGTGACTCTCAATAGATCAGAACTTGAAAACGCGTTTTAATAACGAAGAACTTAATTTGCTTTTTTCTTTTTTAAACTCAACATATTTGCCTTTGATCGGGTGAAATCCAAGCACCTCTTTTGTTACTGGATCAACCACCCAATATTCTTTTACCCCGGCTTTTTCGTATGCATCTTTTTTCTTGGTGAGATCTAATTTTTTAGTGCCAGGCGAAAGAATTTCAATTACCAGATCAGGGGCACCGTAAATGCCATCTTCTTTTAGAATTGAAAAATTGACAGTAGCTACAAAGACTATGTCAGGCTGAAAGGCGTTATCTCTATTGATAAAAACATCAATGGGGGAAATAAATACTTTCCCAATTTTCTTTTTACGCAGGTAGACAAGTATGGAACTATATAGGGTTCCGGTAATATCCTGATGACTTAGGGTTGGGGCTGGCGACATATAGAGTGAGTTATCAATCAGTTCGGCACACGTGCCCTCAGGAAGCATCTTAAATACTTCCAATAAGGTTCGGGGTGGTGTTTGATACAATACTTGCATTAGCTTTTCACTTCAGCCTGAGTAAGCTCTTCATAAAGTTTTAAACTCTTTTCTGAAAAGCGGGTAGTGTCCAGTTCCAGGTTTTTCAGAATATCCAGCAACGCATTTATTTTTCCTTCAGTGGTAAAGAACTTGTTGACAATCATAATCTTCTGCTCTTTCAGCAGGCAATAACCTGACTTAAAATTTCCTTTTTCGTAGCGAAGAATATAATCCGACTCGGCAACAAGATCTTCGAGTTTAGTGAGAAATTGGTTGGTGTACTTGATCATTCGTAGTGTCGAATTTTTGCCTTGCAAGATAGGGATTTTGATTAACACTATCGACTATTGACTATTTTTAGCCGTGAATTCAAAAAGACTTATTGCTATTGTGGGGCCAACCGCAGTTGGGAAGACTGAGGTTTCTTTGCGGCTTGCCGAGCATTATAAGACGGAAATCATTTCGACCGATTCGCGCCAGATTTACAGAGAATTGGAAATTGGTACTGCAAAACCTGCTCAAGATGAATTAGCCCGGATAAACCATCATTTCATTAACACACACTCAATTCACGACTCCTACGATGCAGGCTCGTATGGCCGCGATTCGCTGAATCTTATCCACAAGTTGTTTCAAAAGTATGATGTATTGATTTTATGTGGCGGTTCTGGTTTATATGTAAAAGCTGTGTTGGAGGGTTTTGATGAGATGCCAGAAATTCCTGAAGGTACCCGCGAAAGCATAATTGAAGAATATAAGCAGAAGGGCTTAACATGGTTGCAGGAAAAAGTACGGAAAGTCGATCCGCAGTTTTTTAACACGATGGATATAAAAAATCCTCATCGGCTTATTCGTGCATTGGAACTTTATACGGCCACTCAGATACCGATCAATCAATTACGGGCAAAGAAAAAAGCAGAACATCCTTTTGAAGTTTTAAAGATTGGTATTGAGTTGGAGCGAGAGCAACTTTATCAGCGAATAGACACGCGCATGGATGCCATGATTGAGGATGGATTGTTCGAGGAGGCAAAAAAAGCCTATCCGCATCGCAGCTTAAATGCATTACAAACCGTGGGCTATCGCGAAATATTTGATTACCTCGATGGATTGTATGATAAGGAAGAAGCCATCCGTTTATTAAAACGTAACACACGCAGATATGCCAAACGGCAACTCACGTGGTTCAAGAAGGATCCGGAAATAAAATGGTTTAATCCGAATCAGATAGAGCAGATGATTAGCAGCATCACTAAATGATAGTTACGCGGGTGTTGTTTTTTAAATTACGAACCAAACTAGTAGATTTGTTTAATAAAGAATGCAATTTATGGATATTCAAACTGAAAAATTGAACTTGATTGAGTGGTTAACTCAATTAAATAACGCTGCTATTCTGAAAGAAATAAAGGCCATTAAGGACAAAGAGACGGATTGGTGGGATGATCTATCGAAAGAACAAAAAGAAGATATTGAAGCCGGCCTTCTTGATCTTGATCATAATCGAAAAAGTAGTCTCAATACTATTTTGTCAAAGTATAAGTAATGGCTTACAAGGTTACTCTCTCTGAAAGAGCAGAGAAAAATCTTGACGAGATTGTTACCTATTTGCAGAGCGAATGGTCTGTAAGAGTCAGAAACAAATACCTATCGATTCTTGAAGAAAAGATAAAACTCATTTCTCAAAACCCTTTCATTTATCCTGCTTCAGTTAAAAGAAAATCTATTCATAGATGCATCGTTACCAAACGCTCTATTCTTTTTTATAGAATAAAGGATAATGAAATAGAGGTGATCACACTACAAGATGCGAGGAGAGATCCGAAAAGTTTTAAACTTTAAATCTAGCATTCTCATCTATGATTAATCGCAAAGTTTTGATCATCACCTACTATTGGCCACCGTCTGGGGGCAGTGGTGTGCAGCGTTGGTTAAAGTTTGTGAAGTATCTGGTGCGGGCGGGATGGGAACCTTATGTCTTTACTCCGGAGAATCCATCTTTTACCATTCAGGATCACTCTTTGCAAAAAGACGTACACCCTTCTGTGGAGGTAGTTCGCTTCCCCATCTGGGAGCCATATCAATTATTCTTTAGAGTTTCGGGTTGGTTTGGTAATAAAAATCTTCAGCAGACAGATTTTATTTCGACTGGTAAAAAATCTTTTTTCAAAAACATCAGTGCTTGGATCAGGGGTAATTTTTTTATACCCGATGCGCGAATGTTTTGGGTGAAGCCTTCGGTTAGCTATCTGCTTGATTTTGTTGCCAGGAACAATATTGAGAAAATTATTACCACAGGCCCACCGCACAGTGTGCATCTAATTGGCCTTAGGTTGAAAGAGAAGAATCCATCACTACGTTGGATTGCCGATTTCAGAGATCCGTGGAGCGAGTGGGATTTGCTGGACACATTATCACTCACCTCGCTTGCGCGAAAACGTCATTGCTATCTTGAAAGGCAAGTCTTGACCAAAGCAGATCGGGTAATTACCATTGCTCCATTTCATGTGGCAAGACTGGAAGCATTAAGTGGTCGCAGTGTGGATTTAATTACGAATGGATTTGATGAGGACGACTTCAAAGGAATTATGTCGGCAAGGACCGTGAGATTCACCATCCGGCATGTTGGTGTGGTGGATGAATTGCGTGATCCGCTACCGGTAATGGAAGTCATAAAACAACTCTGTATCTCGAATGCTGAATTGGCCAATAATATTGTTATTGAATTTATTGGCAATGTGAATTCTAACTTCAAGGCCTATGTGCAAAACGATAAATCGCTTTCGGGCATAACAAGATTTCTGGATCAGGTACCTCATAATAAATTGCTAGCTCTGTATGGTTCCACTGATCTTCAACTATTGGTGCTGGCACATACGGCTATTGCTCCGGGCAATTTACCGGGAAAATTCTTTGAATACCTGGCATCCGGGAAACCGATTTTGGGTATTGGTCCTGCTGACGGTGATGCGGCTCACGTATTGAAAGAAACGAATGCCGGATTGATGAAGGAGAGAAATGATGTGGAGGGAATTAAATCAGCGCTGGTTAGATATTATGAGGAGTGGAAAAAAGGAAACAACTCAACGAATGTGAATACTCAGATTTATTCAAGAGAACACCTCACTGCTAAATTGATTTCGATCCTTAAAGGCTAAGCTAACTAAAATTTGTTTTTGCACGCTTGGAATTCCGAGGTCGGGTTGGAGGATGCATTTTCCTGTAACCTGTTTCATAGTCGACCAGGCATAGCCTGTTTTAAAACTTTTAACAAATATAGAACTTCAGTTTTGTTAAAAAAGGCTTTTTAAGTTCTACTTCCTCTTCCAAATCATCCCAACACCCTTTTTAAACAACCCATTGGCTTCGGGTGAAACGTTGGAAAGTAATATCAAACCACTAAAGATTAGTGTTATTAATCCCGATCGGAGGATGATATCAATAAAAGTGTTTTCAATTTTAAATAAAATTAAGTTGATCAATAATGTAGTCAGCGCAATAGCCAAAACTTTTGCTGTGGCACTTGTAAATGGTTGAATCTTGAATTTAAGATAAATGAAAATATATTTGGTAACGTTAAAAGAAACTAACGCAAAAGCTGCACCCCACGCAGCACCTTCTATGCCGTAGCGGGGGATCAAGTAATTATTGGAAACGATAATTAATGTAGCCAGAATCAGGATGAGCACAATGTTGAACTTATAATACTTCGAGAGCACAATGATTTCACTGCTCGGTCCAAAGAGCATATCTACTAGTTTGCCCGCACCTACAATAATCACCACCCACTTGCCCGCACCATAAAATACTCCGTTAGGCATCAGCGTGAAGAGATTGTCGAGGTTAATCCACACTCCAATCAACAACAGCGAACCGATGATAAATTGGTTGATAGAAGTTTTACTATAAAGTGAGGCAACCTCTTTGAGATCATTGCGCTCAAAGGCTCGCGATATGAGCGGCATAGCAATCTGGCTTAGCGCACGCTTAGGTATTTCAATTACGGTGGCCATATAGAAGGCAGTGGTGTAAATGGCATTCATACTAAACCCCAGCATAGCCGACACCATCATGCTGTCGATCTTACCAATGAGAATCATGCCTGCCATGCCAGCAAAACTCAGCAGACTATACTTAAATAATTCAGGGAATTTTGTTTTGTCAAGACTGGTAAAATCTGTCTGCAACGAAACTTCGCCTTGTTGCCATAAATAGAAAAGTAAAATCAGGAGCCAGAGTAAATAGCCCAGCACAGAGCCAATGATAAATTGATTGAACGAAATAATCTCGCTGAAATAAAGGAGCACTAAAATGGACAGGAACAATCGTGCCATTACTTCGCGTAGCAGATTGGGTACCACAGTCTTTAAAAGGGATCGCGAAAAGGCTTCCAGCACGGCAATCATTACAAGTACCAGTGTTAACCAAAGGATGAGGGAAGTATACTGAATGATTTCTTTTGCATTGTCCTGAAAGTAGGCGAGTAGCGGTGTTTCAAAAGCTTTAAATATGAGGAAGAAGACTGCAAAACCAGTCAATGCCATTAAGCCCATAAGGCTGATAAATGTGTGCGAAGACTTTTTATCCTTTACCAATTGTGGGTAAAAGCGAAAAATACTTTGAGTAAGGCCGAATTGTGCAAAAGGCGAAAATAAGATGGCTGCATCTTGTATAGTACGAAATAAACCTACTTGCTCGGGTAATAAATATTTTGGATAGAGGTAAAGCAGATTAACATAGCCAATAACGACACCCGCGTAGGAGATGATGGAAGAATAAATACTTTGGCGGACTACAATGCCCATACTGGGTAAGATTAGCCTTTTCTGGCTACAATCTAAAATTGTTAAAACTTTTTTCGATTATAATCTTCAAAACGTAACTTTTAAAAAATCAGGTTATCAATAAAATCAATCAGAAATATTTCAAATGGAAATTAACGCTTTGCTTCCACAATATAATAGCGGGGTGTGAACAAGCGAAGCAAAGGTCTAAGTCCGATTGCTCCTGTCGGTGAAGTCCATTTTTCTTTCCGGATAATTTTCCATCCGGCTTTCTCTAACAGCCAATCAAATTGCCAGTCTTCAAATTCATGATAATGCCTATCCCATGGATTTGTTTTATGCCGATAGGCTTTAGCGAACCAGAGTGAAAGTGGAATGCTTGCAAACAAGTGATTGGCAGGGATGGCTCTTAGTACTCCTAGCGGATTTAATAAGTGCTCGAAAATCTCAAATGCAGTAGCTGCATCGGTTGCTTGTGATGAAACAATTTCCGGATGATCATCAAGGTCTTCGCCAGTGGTATTGATTACGCGATATCCCTCTTGCTTCATAATTTTTGAAAACGGATTTTCCACGCCAATATCCAGAATCGATTTCCCGGCTGGTAGACTTTGCTTTATAAACTGCAAAGTTTTTTCATACCGCGTCTTTAACGTTTTATTTTTCAGATCGTATAAATCAGTTGAGTCCATTTTATAGCGCTTTATAAAGATTAATCAACTTCTTCTGATCGTGTTCCCAATTTATATTTTCTTCCAAAGTAAAGTGCTTACCATTGCTCCCTAGTTTTTTGCTTAAGGAAGAATCCTTATACAACATAAGAACTTTGTCGGCAAAGTCGCGGCTGTTGCCTGCCTCGAAAACTAAACCGGATTGATATTTTTCAACTAGCCTTTTTAAAGGTGTGCTGGAACTTACCAATAAAGGTTTACCTGCCATCATACCCTGAAAGAGTTTATGCGGCACTGTATTGTCTGTATGACCGTTTGACTGGTGTGGAATAATATTTACATCAGCCAATGACATACACGAATAAAACTTAGAGAATGGCTGGTAGCCGAAGAAATGCACATTGTCTAGCTTAAGTTCTTTGGTTAGTTGTTCCAGGCTACTCATCACAGCAGGACTGCCAAATCCCACAATGGCTAATTGGATGTCTTTATTTATCTGTAAAGATTCCATTCCACGAATGGCTGTATCAACACCCCGATGTGGGCCTATGCCTCCTGAATAAGTTAAAATGAATTTTCCTTTTAACGATTCGTACACGCTTTGATCAAGCGATTGATTAATAAAACCTTTGTCTTCTGTATTAGTAACAACGTGTATTTTATCTGGCGAGATAGCATGCTCCGATACTATTCTCTCCTTCATTTCTTCAACGACTGCAATAACGCGGTCACATTCTTCACAGGCTCTTCGTTCAAACTTGGTCCAATGAGTAGGATTCATAAAGAGCGCATTCTTTAACCTAACAATTGGATTCTTTTTCCATTTAAACCACGTTCGCAAGGCTTCCGGATAATTCTCGTGCATATCCAACACTACCTTCAGGTTGAATTTCTTTTTCAAACTTAATGCTGTGCCAGCCAGGGGCAGATCGTGCACGTGAAGTGTATCTATGTTCTCAGATAGAATGATCTGTTTTATAGAGTGGCTGAATTTGGGATGTATAAAGTGCATGGACATGATTACATCCCAGAAGGCAAGCTGATAATTATTCTTTCCGGCATCGATGCGGTGAACCTTTATTCCTTCAAATACCTCTTGTGTCGGTTGATTACTTTTTCGGAGGCACAACAGATGGATTTCAAAACCTGCTTTGATCAACGCGTCTGATTCCTTTTTCACCCGGATATCAGCGGGATAAGGAGCATTCAAAAGCATTAATATCTTCTTTTGCACAATTAAATTTTAATTTCTCGCAAAGAAAGGGAATTTTGCATCCGTAATAAACTGTAGATGAAAATTACCCTCATTGCTGGTGCTCGCCCCAACTTCATGAAAATTGCTCCGATCATTCGGGCTGTAGAAAATGCTCAGAAGAGCGGCAAGTCCATTGAGTATCGCCTTGTACACACAGGCCAGCATTATGACGATAAGCTTAGCAAGATATTTTTTGAACAATTGCAAATACCACAACCTCATGTAAATCTGGGAGCGGGATCTGGCACCCAAGCAGAACAAACTGCCCGCATCATGATTGAGTTCGAGAAAGATCTGATTGCCAATCCAACCGATTTGGTTGTGGTGGTTGGTGATGTTACCTCTACCATGGCCTGCACCATTGTTGCTAAGAAATTGAATACAAAAGTTGCCCATGTGGAGGGTGGCATTCGCTCATTTGATATGGCTATGCCGGAAGAAATCAATCGAATCGTCACAGATTCATTAGCGGATTATTTTTTCACCACCTCCGAAGTAGCAAATCAAAACCTATTAAAGAATGGTGCAAAGGAAGATCAGATTTTTTTTGTGGGTAATACAATGATTGATACACTGCTTACGCAATTGCCAAAAACAAAAAAACCAGAAAAGTGGAGTGAATGGAACGTAAAATCAAAAGAATACCTGGTGTTAACCCTGCATCGACCTTCAAATGTTGACAATGCTGATAAGTTCGCCAACTGGATGAACGTTATTGATGCGGTAGGCTTGCCGGTTATTTTTCCGGTACATCCACGCACGCAAAAGAACTTTTTGAAGCTTAAAACAAAACCTACCAACATCATCGCGTGCGATCCCCTTAGCTATCATGAATTTATTTATCTGATAAAAGAATCGAAAGCTGTTATTACAGACTCAGGTGGAGTACAGGAAGAAACTACAGTACTTGGCGTTCCTTGTCTTACGTTGAGAAACAATACCGAGCGACCCGAAACGGTAACGACCGGCACCAACGAAATGATTGGTGATAACTTTATTGCCCTTAGTGCGGCCTTAAAAAATCTTAATTCAGGCAATTGGAAAAAGGGAGCTATTCCAGAGCTGTGGGACGGACGAACTTCGGAGCGGATTGTGTCAACTTTATTAAAGCTTGGCTGATTTGAGTCGGGCAGGATTATCCTTCAAAAAACCCTCCCACGACTTACTCTTATTTTTCACCACCCCATTTTGATAGTGATGGCACACTGCCACTGCCAGCGCATCGGAGGCATCCAGCAGCTTGGGCATTTCTTTGATGTTGAAAATCTGCATCAGCATTTTAGCCACTTGTTCTTTGCTGGCATTCCCGTTCCCGGTAACGGATTGCTTTACTTTTTTAGGTGCATATTCGGTAATGGGTACTTCGCGATAAAGTGCTGCCGCCATAGCCACGC
The DNA here is from genome assembly GCA_965278925.1 of Cyclobacteriaceae bacterium. Classification (GTDB taxonomy): domain Bacteria; phylum Bacteroidota; class Bacteroidia; order Cytophagales; family Cyclobacteriaceae; genus ELB16-189. Next base: position 361,039 of record OZ257123.1, read on the forward strand.
CTTGTGCCCGGCCTAATTTCAACATCGACTGCACGTTTTTACCAAAGAAGGGAGCTTCAAGCGCCACCTCGTCAGGATGAAATTCATCGACCAGGGTAAGCACGCGATCAAAGATTTTCTTCAACTTAAGTTCATGTGCCCCATACTTACCCATTTGAATAACCCCAAATTGCATAAGACTTACCTTGCTCGACTTTATTATAATAATGGCATACCCCATCACATTCGTTCCAGGATCCAGCCCGAGAATTATCTTTTCCTTCACCACTTTTTTCTCAACTTTGCTCACGACTCAAACTTACAGAGAAACAAGCAATGCTGATTTATCTGCTAGCAATCTTTAGTATCTATTTTATCTTTTTGATTTTCCTTATCCTCGGTTGGCAAGAAGCAACCGCAAGTTCTGGAGATGCATCAAATGCAAATGAGTTGGTTTCTGTAGTGGTAGCCGTGCGCAACGAAGCAGATACGCTTCCGGATCTTATACGAACTCTGGCGAGGCAAACTTATTCTGTAAATCGGTTTGAGATAATTCTGATTGATGATCACTCCACCGATCAGACGGCCAGGGTGATTTCAACACTTCAACATACCTACTCAACAATGTCCTTTGTTACCAGACTTAGTTCAGGTACTGGAAAAAAAAGTGCATTGACCGATGGAATACAACTGGCCAAAGGTTCAATTATTCTTACCACAGATGCCGATTGTCTGCTGCCCGAAACATGGATTCAGAGAATGGTAAACTCATTCCGATCCAATACAAACATGGTAGTGGGTATGGTAAAGATCGAAGCGGGTAGTGCATTCTTTGGTACGCTTCAGTTTTTGGAGTTTGCGAGCGTTATGGGGTCAGGAATTTCATTCTTAAGCTGGCGCTTGCCGATCATGTGCAATGGTGCGAGCCTGGCTTTTCGCAAAGATGTCTTTATTAACCTACATGGCTATGAAGGAAATTCCCATATTCAATCGGGGGACGATGAATTTTTAATGCGTAAAATTGAAAGCAAACATCCCGGCACAATTGAGTTTCTTTCTCATCAGGACTGCGTTGTCAGAACTCATCCTCAAAAATCGATGGGTGATTTTTTTCAGCAGCGTTTGCGGTGGGCCGGAAAATGGAAATCAAATGATTCGCTGCTTACTAGGGCAGTGGCTGTGCTCGTTTTGATTACACAAATCTTCTGGTTAATTGCCCTAAGTTGGGTAGCAACTTCATGGAATGTTGAGTTGGCCGCGTTAATTTTTATTAAAATCTTGTTGGAAGCTTTTTTTCTGTCGCGAATTTGCAAGCATCTGAATGAAGACTTCCCCAAACGGGCTTTCTTCTTGTTGCAAGTTCTTTATCCTGTGTATGTAATTTGCATAGGACTCCTTTCCCAATTTAAAAGATCTCGTTGGAAAGATCGCGCTGCCTGATTTTTGCGTTAAGAGATTGTTAACGTACTGGGTCTTGCGGTTTTATTCTTATTTTTACCCTACCTAGACTATGATAGAACTAGAATTAAGAAAGCAAGTAGAACGAAAAGAACTGGAGCTCAACTCACTGTTGGAAATCACCCAGTCTATTAACAACAACGTACCAGAAGAATCCCTCTATAAAATTTTCAATTTCACCTTGCGCTCAAATCTGAATATCAAGAAGTTAGGACTTTTTGTATTGGATGAAGTGTGGAATTGCAAGGTCAACTTTGGAACAAAGACCAATTTTCAGAAACTTAAACTAGACGATCGGTTTAAGTTGATCAAGAATATTCATCGGATGGACGAATTTGATGAGTGCGAGTTTCATGAGTTTGACATGGTGATTCCCGTGGCTCATAAGTCCGACACACTTGCCTTAATTTTTGTAGGCGGCTTAAACAGTAACAGCGATCACGATCGTGACGAGAGCATCAAGTTTATTCAAGCACTTAGCAACATCATTATCGTTGCGATCGAAAACAAAAAACTGGCTCGTAAGCAACTGGAACAGGAAGCCTTTCGAAAAGAACTTGAGATTGCCAGCGATGTGCAACAATTTCTTTTCCCCGAAAGGTTGCCATTTACTGCGCGACTAAAGATGGAGGCCAGCTACTTGCCACACGATCTGGTGGGTGGCGATTATTATGATTACATTCCGATCAACAAAAATCAATTCCTGATTTGCGTTGCCGATGTTAGTGGTAAGGGAATCCCCGCAGCGTTGATGATGTCTAACTTTCAGGCTTCGCTAAGAACCTTGTTACGGCAAACTCCCAACCTGAAGGAAATTGTAGAAGCACTGAACTATCAGGTAGTTGAAAATACAAAGGGCGAAAAATTTATCACCTTCTTTGGCGCCATCTACGACCTTAGTTTGAAAACGATGGTGTATGTAAATGCAGGTCACAACCCACCGATCTTAATGGATAAAAAGAATGGGGTGCGTTTGCTCGAAGAAGGGTCAACGGTATTAGGTGCCATGAATCCTCTTCCTTTTATGAATGAAGGATTTATTACCGACCTGGATGATTTTACACTTTTCGCTTATACAGATGGTCTCACCGAAACCATTAATGAAGACGGCCAGGAATTTGGGCTGGAATCATTGCTGGATTATTTTGAAAAGAACAAAGAGAAGGACATCAAAACAATTCATCAGGATATTATAGTAAACCTGGACGGCTTTAAAGGCCGAAATGGTTATCGCGATGATATCACGATGCTCACCTGCCGGGTTGAATGACAGAGCCAGAACCTGCACATGATACCGTTTCGCATTCCATCTTTTATTCCGAAGCTTTTACCAGCCTTGGTTTGGCGGATGTCAACACAGCAAAAGCAAATCTTTCTTACGTTTGATGATGGCCCGGTGCCCGGCCCCACGGAATTTGTTTTAGAAACTCTCCAAAAGTATAAGGCACTTGCAACTTTCTTTTGCATTGGCGATAATGTTCGCAAACATCCGGATGTTTTTTTAAAGATTGCAGCCGCGGGCCATACCATTGGCAATCATACATTCAATCACCTGAAGGGATGGAGTCACTCAACAAAAGAATATCAAGAGAATATCGAATTGTGCGATCATCAGATTAATTCTACTCTCCAACTTCCAATCTCCAGCCTCAGGCTTCTATTTCGCCCTCCCTACGGCCAAATAACATTAAGGCAGATCAACGCATTAAAAGACAAATACAAAATTATTATGTGGGATGTACTCACGCAGGATTACAGAATATCCATGTCACCAGCAAAATGTCTTGCCGGAACTATTGGTGCAACACGACCCGGTTCTGTAGTGGTGTTTCATGATAGTATAAAAGCATCTAACAATATGTTTTATACACTGCCCAGGTATCTTGATCACTTCTCTGAACAGGGTTTTGTTTTCTCTGCCCTTTGATCGCTCATTCAGGTTCTGATACCTTTGCTGTATGCCTGCACAAAAGCATGTTTTAGTCGCTGTACTCGATTGGGGTCTGGGTCATGCTACCCGATGTGTGCCGGTAATCAATGCGTTGTTAAATCAGGATTGTAAGGTTACCCTTGCTGGAAGCGGCCAGTCGCTTCAATTATTAAGACAGGAATTTCCTCAGCTTGAGGTTCATGAACTGAAGCCTTATCGGGTTTCTTATTCGGCTTCTATTCCATTTATGGTTAAAATCTTTTTGCAGCTTCCTAAGTTTATCAGGGCAATACGAACAGAACGCGATCAGGTAGGAAAGATAGTTGCTCTGAAAAAGGTGGATTTCATAATTTCAGACAATCGATATGGGTGTTGGTCAAAGCAAGTTCCTTCGGTGTTGATCACACATCAGTTGAACCTTATCATGCCACCAGCCTTTGCCTGGATGAACCGCAGCATCAATTTTTTTAATCATCAGTTAATTGGGCGATTTGATTTATGTTGGATTCCTGATTTTGAAAATGACCGGATAACCGACAGACTCACAACGCCACACAAACTAAAGGTTCGTTTTGTAGGCATGCTCTCGCGATTTGTAAAGATTGAAAAAATCTCACCTGATAAAAATCTAATTTTAGGCATTGTATCTGGACCAGAACCGCACAGACAAATGCTGGAATCTATTCTCGAGCACCAAATGGCAAATCAAGCTGAGCGGTGTATTGTCGTTCGCGGAATTCCGGCAGGAGAGGAGCGACACCATGTGAAGATCAACTTTATCAATCACTTGCCAGCGAATGAACTAAATAAGTTGATGCAACAAGCAAACTTTACAATTGCCCGAAGTGGCTATAGTACTGTAATGGATTTAGCTGCAATCGGTAGTAAAAATGTTATCCTTATCCCCACACCAGGCCAGACTGAACAGGAGTATCTTGGCGAAATGCTCAACATGAAGGGGATTGCCTACTCTCACCGTCAATCTGATTTTGATTTAAGCAAGGCACTTGCTAAAGTTATTGAGTATGCAGGTTTTGAAGGCATGCGGCAGCAACCTAATTTGCTTCAGAAAGCAATCAGCGAATTGCTAGAGATCAAACAAAAACAATGATTAACTTTTGGATTGACACTCATGCTCATATTTACTCAACCGAATTCGATTCGGATAGGGAGGATGTGCTGAATCATTGCTGGGACCTTGGTGTGAAAAAAATCTTCATGCCCAATGTTGATCATACTTCTATTGATGAGATGCTGGAGTTGGAACACAAACATCCAAATCAATGCGTTGCCATGATGGGCCTTCATCCATGTTCGGTAAAAAAGGATTTTGAAAAAGAGCTTTACCGGGTTGAGGGGTGGCTTGCGAAAAGAAAGTTTACAGCTATTGGTGAAATGGGCACCGATTTATATTGGGATAAAACCTTATGGGAACAGCAGAAAGAAGCTTTTACGATTCAGGTGGCATGGGCAAAAAAGTACCAATTGCCGATTGTCATTCATTGCCGCGAATCAATAGACGAAACGATTGAGTTGCTATCCCCTTTATTGGATGGCAAGTTGAAGGGTGTCTTTCATTGTTTTTCAGGTACTTTTGATCAGGCTAAGAAAATAACTTCGATGGGTTTTTATTTGGGCCTGGGTGGAGTGGCAACTTTTAAAAATGGTGGAATGGACAAAGTAATTCCCGACCTTGATCTGGAAAATATCGTGTTGGAAACAGACAGTCCTTATCTTGCTCCGGTACCGCATCGCGGCAAGCGCAACACACCTGAATATATTCCATTGATCGCAGAAAAAATCTCGGATCTAAAAAAGATCACAAACGAAGAGTTAATGAGTATAACTACAACCAACGCATTGCGATTATTTAATCAGGCATGAGTCTTAAAAGAATAAGTATCAACACGGCCTTGCCGGGAAAAGTAAAGTCCCGTGTCATGATTATATATACAGGTGGAACATTTGGAATGACCTACGATGCAGCGGGCGTTTTAATTCCTTTTGATTTTTCACTGATTCTTGAACAACTACCAACCCTACGCAATTTATTTCTCGACATCACAGTTATTTCATTCGATCAACCTGTTGATTCTTCCAATATTCAACCACAACATTGGCAGACGATAGCAGAAATTATTTTTGAAAACTATGCTAGCCAGGATGGCTTTGTTGTTTTGCACGGCACCGACACAATGGCGTTCACAGCCTCGGCCATAAGTTTTATGTTGCCAGGGCTTGCCAAGCCGGTAATTTTTACCGGAGCACAATTGCCTATTAGTGAACCGCGCTCAGATGCCCGCGAGAATTTGATCACCTCGTTGGAAATCGCTTCCGCGAAATCGGATGGCAAACCTATAGTTCCTGAAGTGTGTATCTATTTTGACTATGAACTGTTGCGGGGTAGTCGCTCCAAAAAAGTAGAAAGCATGCACTTCGATGCGTTTGAGTCAGAGAATTACCCATCGCTTGCCAAGGCAGGTGTGAAGATAGATTATAATAAGAGTGCAATTCGTAAACCTGGTGATGAAAAAATTGGATTACTAAAACAGTTTGATTCAAATATCTCCATCTTGAAATTATACCCTGGTATCACCAACCAAACTGTGGATGCTATTCTTCAGACAAAGGAACTAAAAGCCTTGATATTGGAAACGTTTGGTTCTGGCAATGCACCTTCCTCACCTTGGTTTATTGAAAGCTTAAGTGCGGCAATCAAACGGGGAATTCTTGTCTTAAATATTTCTCAATGCCCAGGTGGGATGGTGGTGCAGGGAAAATACGAAACCAGTAAGTCGTTGGCTGAGATAGGAGTCATCAGTGGGGGTGATATGACTATGGAAGCAGCAGTAACAAAGTTAATGATCCTTCTGGGTGAGTTTGGTACAGAAAAGACCAGAGCATTAATTAATCAACCCAGGGTTGGCGAAATTAGCTAGCGGTCTGCTAAGCGCAGTTTGGCGGAGGGGGCGGGATTCGAACCCGCGATACCCTTTCAGGTATACACACTTTCCAGGCGTGCTCCTTCAACCACTCGGACACCTCTCCAAATAACATGTTTAATCTCTCGTTAAACCTTCCGATCGCTATCAGAATGGTTCAGCTCTTCAAAAAAGCCCACAAAGAAAAAGATTAATAGTCCCTGAACAAAGGCCTCCGAAGCTTCATTTGAATAAATACAGGGTTTAATTGACTTTGAACAAAATGAAATTTTGCGTGACTAACGGACGTATTCCCGATTCTATGGTAGAAAGCAGAAAACTATCGAATAGATTCTAGTTTTTTTTTGAAAACCTTGTTTGGGATTGATCAAAACCTTTAAATTTGGCCACTTCAAGTTATCTAAACCTTAAACCATGAAAAAATTACTTACGATTTTAGCTTTTCTGGGGATGCTGACATTTGGCGCCTCCCAAACTATTGCACAAACCGCTGATACAACCCAAGCCGCCACTGAAGAAGCCGCTCCTGTTGAGGCTGAGACTGTTGTTGCAGACGAACCTGTTACGGAGGAACTAAGTTTCCATCAGGCCGTAAAGGATTATTTTATTCAAGGAGGTCCTCCATATATGTGGCCAATTCTTTTCTGTTTGGTTTTGGGTCTTGCTATCTCAATCGAAAGAATCATTACGTTAAACCTGGCGACTACCAATACGAAAAAACTCTTAACAAAAATTGAAGACGCCTTGGCAAAAGGTGGTATCGATGCAGCAAAGGATGTTACAAGAAATACAAAAGGACCTGTTGCTTCAATCTTCACACAAGGTTTGATGAGATCATCAGAAGGTATCGATATGGTTGAAAAATCAATTGTGTCTTACGGTGGTGTTGAAATGGCGCGCCTTGAAAGAGGGTTAATCTGGATTTCATTGTTCATTTCACTCGGGCCCATGCTTGGGTTCTTTGGTACAGTTATCGGGATGATTTTTGCGTTCGATGCGATTGAAGCTGCGGGTGATATTTCGCCTCAGGTTGTTGCTGGTGGTATGAAGGTGGCCTTGATTACAACCGTTGCAGGTTTGATCGTAGGTATGGTGCTTCAGGTTTGCTACAACTATTTAGTATCTAAAGTTGATGGTATTGTAAATGAAATGGAAGATGCTTCTATTTCTTTGGTTGACATCTTGGTTAAGCATAAACTGTCCAAATAATATAACTAGCTATGGAATTAATTGATATAGGAATCTATGCCTGTTACATTTTGCTCTTCGTAGCATTGGTTGCAGCTGTAGTTTTACCGTTACTTCAAATCGCGCAAAACCCTAAGTCCTTAGTGAAATCGGGTGTTGGTGTGGCAGGTTTGGCTGTACTCTTTATCATTTCCTATGCACTATCCGGTTCTGAAGTTACCGCTAAATACACCGCAATGGGTGTTGGTGAAGGTAGCTCTAAATTGATAGGTGCAGGATTGATTATGTTTTATATTATCCTGATTGCTGCCATACTCGGGATGGTTTTTTCTGAAATAAATAAAGCATTAAAATAATGGCTCGGTCTACACCAGAAATTCCCAATGCATCAATGGCAGATATTGCCTTTTTGCTGCTTACCTTCTTTCTGGTAACTACTACTATGCCCAATAACCGGGGTCTTAGCATTGCACTTCCGCCACCGCCTGAGGCAACACCGCCTGAGGATGTGAAAATTCAGGAGCGTAATATGTTTAAGATTCAGATCAACTCTTCTGACGCTTTGTTGGTCGAGGGTGAGCCGAGGGAAGATATTAGTAACCTGAAAGAAGAGATTAAAGCGTTTGTTCTTAATAATGGAAGAGATCCTGCAAGTTCAGATACTCCTGATAAAGCGATCGTTTCTTTTAAAACAGACCGCGGTACAAGTCATAAGCGATTTATTCAGCTTCTCGACATTGTTCAGGGTGCGTATTACGACATTTATGCCGAACAGGCTGGTGTTTCGAATGCGGTATTCAGGGCAGCCGCTTCAGATCTCTCTATTCCGGAAAATAAAGCAATTTATGATAAGGGTAGAGCAGGCGTTCCTTTGAATATTTCGATAGCGGATCCTTCTAAAGTAGGTAACTAAGAAACATTATGTCAAAATTTAAGAAAAAGACAGAAGTAAAACAGGAGATTCCAACCTCCTCCATGCCCGATGTGGTTTTTATGTTGCTATTCTTCTTCATGGTAACAACCGAATTGCGCGAAACTACTATTGAGGTGAAACAAAATGTGCCAAAAGCGACCCAACTTAGAAAGTTGATGCGTAAAGGTCTCGTTGCTAACTTATACATTGGTGAGCCAGTTAAAACACAACAATATGGAAAGGAACCTAAAATTCAGGCTGACGATGTGTTTATCGACACAAAAGATATCGTTCGGTGGGTGAATGAACAAAAAAGTCAGTTGGATGAAATTGAACGCGATCAGCTTACGGTTTCTTTAAAAGTGGATAGTGACGCCAAGCGTGGTATTATCTCCGATGTGGAAACTGAATTAAGAAAAGCGAACGCTCGAAAACTTCTTTACAATACTTTGGAAGATAACACCCGAGGTAATTAATTCATTTCATGATGATCAATGATAGCCTTCCCATAAACAGGAAGGCTATTCTTTTATATGAGTACTACCGCCACATTGCAAAATCCTAAAATAGTTAATGCCTGGTGTATGTACGACTGGGCTAACTCAGTCTATAATCTGGTTATCACAACCACATTTTTTCCAATTTATTTTGCTGGCATTACAAAATCTGCCTATGGCGAAAACTCGGTACCTTTGCTGGGGCGAACGTTTAAGAATACTTCTCTATATGACTATTCTCTTGCTGTAGCCTATCTCACGATAGCCCTCATGCTGCCCGTTCTTTCGTCAATTGCTGACTCACGCGGGAATAAGAAAAAATTCATGCAGTTCTTCTGCTATTTAGGCGGAATCTCATGCATGGGGTTGTTTTGGTTCAAAGGACCGCAGCCCAATGTTGCCTGTGGTGTTGGATGCTTTATTTTAGCTGCAATTGGTTTTGTAGGTAGTTTGGTGTTTTACAATTCGTACTTGCCCGAAATTGCCCAGCCAGAAGAAAGAGACTGGATTAGTGCCCGCGGATTCTCCATGGGCTATGGAGGTAGTGTGATCCTCCAATTGATTGGATTCGGATTGGTAATTTATTTCAGTGGGCAAGGCGATCAGACATCTGGGCCACGTTATACTTTTCTTCTGGTAGGCATTTGGTGGATGGGGTTTGCCCAGATCACATTTGCCTATCTGCCAAACAACAAACCACCTCAGACAAAACGATTGCGCGAAGTATTAAAGGCTGGTTTTGTTGAGCTTAAAAAAGTGTGGATACAGGTGAAACAAATGAAATTGCTTAAATGGTTTTTGGTCGCCTTTTTTTTATACAGCATGGGCGTGCAGACTGTAATGCTGGCCGCTACTTTATTTGGCAGCCATGTGCTCGGGTTGCCAACCGATAAACTTATTATTACTGTTGTGTTGATTCAATTGGTTGCAATTCCGGGAGCTATGTTAATGTCATTTCTCTCCGGCAAACTTGGTAACATCCGCGTGCTTATGGGTGTTGTTTTCTTTTGGGTAATTGTATGTCTGGCAGCTTATACGGTTGCCAACCTTAAAGAAGGAGGCGTAAATGTAGAGTTTCATTTTTATGGATTGGCCTTGGCTGTGGGCCTGGTAATGGGTGGCATCCAATCACTTAGTCGAAGTACCTACAGCAAACTTATGCCCGAAACTAAAGACACCGCATCCTTTTTTAGTTTTTATGATGTAACCGAAAAGATCGCGATTGTGATTGGCATCTTCACCTTTGGCTATATCGATGAACTGTTCGGAATGAAAAATTCAGTGCTGATGTTGATCGTCTTTTTTGCGTTGGGCTTGCTCGCTTTGTTAGTAGCAAGAACCCACGAGCTTCGAACCAAACGCGTAACCTAGTAGCGCAAGTGTTTTACGGTTACACCATTATTGATAAGTTGCTTAAGCGATTCAATTCCAATTTTTAAATGTAAGTCCACAAAGCTGGTAGTTACTACCTTATCACTGCTTTCTGTTTTTATTCCATCCACCGTCATGGGTTGATCCGATACAAGTAAGATGGCCCCGGCAGGAATTTCATTATAGAATGCGGTTGAAAAAATAGTGGCCGTTTCCATATCAATAGCCATCGCGCGAACTTCACGCAAGTATTCCTTAAATTCTTCATCCCATTCCCACACTCTTCGATTGGTTGTGTAAACCGTTCCGGTCCAATAATCCTGATTGTTATCACGTATAGTAGTGGAGATTGCTTTCTGCAAGGCAAAGGCTGGCAACGCGGGTACTTCGGCAGGGAAGTAGTCATTCGAAGTTCCCTCGCCACGAATGGCTGCTATTGGCAGTATAAAGTCTCCAAGGTCATTCTTCTTTTTAAGACCGCCACATTTTCCTAAAAACAAACAAGCCTCTGGTTTTATGGCTGTAAGACAATCCATGATGGTAGCTGCATTGGGGCTGCCCATACCGAAATTGATGATGGTAATACCTCCTGCTGTGGCACTTCGCATAGCCCGATCAGCGCCTTGAACTTCAACGTTATTCCACTCTGCAAACTTTTTTACGTAGTTGTCGAAATTGGTCAACAAAATATATTTTCCAAAATCTTCAAGCTTAATTCCAGTGTATCGGGGCAACCAATTCTCAACTATTTCCTGTTTTGTTTTCATATCACCTAATTAGATTATTTTTATGCATGTATAAATTAAACCTTCCGGAGTTTAACCCAACATTACGTAAAGAGGAAGGCAAAGTATGGATTTTTGACATTATCCGAAAGAAGTATATTGTACTTACTCCCGAGGAATGGGTGCGCCAGCATTTTATTCACTACCTGATTAGTGATTTGAAATATCCAAAATCACTTTTTAAGGTTGAGGGCAGCCTCCGATATAACAGACTACAGAAGCGATCGGATATTGTTATTCATAATCGTGAAGGAAAACCGTGGATGTTGATTGAATGTAAATCGCCTGCTATTAGGTTAACGCAAAAGGCATTTAATCAGGTGGCAGTTTATAATATGACTATCGGTGCCCGCTATGTAGCCGTTACCAATGGCATGGCTCAGTTTTGTTTTGAAGCGATTGAAAAACCTGACAGTGAAGTAAAATTTCTGGAATCCTTTCCCGAATTCAAATAAAAAAGCCTCCCGAAATGAGAGGCTTTTTGTGCTTGATATATTCTATCAACTCAAAACTTCTTTTACATCCTGATAAGGCAAATTGAATGCATCGGCTACGGCTTTGTAAACCACTTTGCCACCCACAACATTCAATCCTTTTTGTAAATCCTCATTGTCTTTGCATGCCTTCTTCCAACCTAAATTGGCAAGCTTTAATGCGTAAGGAAGAGTGGCGTTGGTTAGTGCCAGCGTTGAGGTATAGGGCACAGCACCTGGCATATTGGCAACACAATAATGAACGATATCATCAATGATATAAGTTGGATCTTCGTGGGTGGTGGGCTTACAGGTTTCAATACAGCCACCTTGATCAACAGCAACATCCACCAGAACGGTCCCTGGCCGCATGGTCTTTAGCATATCGCGAGTAATCAACTTCGGGGCTTTGGCTCCGGGTATCAACACACCACCCACAATCAAATCAGAAGTCTTTACCAATTCACGAAGTACATAATCGTTTGATGCCATCGTGTGAACGTTCTTTGGCATTACATCATCCAGGTAGCGAAGACGATTCAGGTTTACATCGGTAATAATTACATCGGCACCCATACCCGCTGCAATTTTTGCAGCATTGGTACCAACAACACCGCCACCCAAAATCAAAACTTTTGCTGGCATCACGCCCGGAACACCACCTAACAAAATGCCACGTCCTTTCAATGGCTTCTCCAGATATTTAGCGCCCTCTTGTATCGCCATTCTTCCGGCTACTTCCGACATCGGAACAAGAAGCGGTAAACTTCTATCGGGCCGCTCCACAGTTTCGTAGGCAAGGCAAACAGCACCTGTTTTAATCATGGCATGAGCCAAGGGTTCATAGGATGCAAAATGAAAATAGGTAAATACCAACTGATCTTTTTTTATTAAACCATATTCTTGTTCAATCGGCTCTTTCACCTTAATGATCATTTCGGCAATACTGAAAACAGCTTCGGCTGTTGGAAGAATTTTAGCACCAGCACCTATATATTCTTCATCGGTAAAGCCGCTGCCTTCGCCTGCTTTTGTTTGAATATAAACCGAATGTCCTTTTCTGATAAACTCTTGTGTGCCCGCGGGCGTAACCGCTACACGGTTTTCATTATTTTTAATTTCTTTGGGAACTCCGATGATCATAGTAGTTGATTTTTATTTTAGCGATTTGATACGGATTTTAGGGTCGCAAGGATCATAAAACCCTCGCAAAGATAGCATTCGGATACGATTGCAGGAGTTGTTTTACTACTTTTTGAAAGAATATGAATCCCGAATCCACCTATGCCTTTTATGGCTCTTTACGCAGAGGCATGAAATACTATGAAGAATTTAAAGCAGGTCTGCAATATCACTATAGTTTTTGGTTGACTGGCTATGATTTATATTCACTAGGCCCCTATCCGTTTGCAATCAAATCAACTCCTGAAAACAAAATTCTGGTGGAAGTTATGAAGGTAACTGACCGGGAAGTGGAGAAGAAGATCTATGAGATTGAAATGAATGCAGGGTATTTTTATACAGATATTTTGATGAAGGATAAACCGGTAGGTATTTTTCTGTACGAAACGGCAGCAAATTATCCCCAAGTGTCTCACGGAGACTGGGTGAAATTCTTCCGTCATTGAGCAAATTGCCCGTATTTTATACTGTAAAAATTTTCGCTTGATGCCTCCTCCGATTTTCCCTATTTTTGAAGATCAACCAACCCATTTACCGTGAGCCAGACAAAGACATTGGTTAGTGGATCAGCAAAAAAAATTGCCACTCTTCTGGCTGACTATAAATTAGCATGCGAGAGTCGTGAGGCCAGCATACTCGGGCGTAAGGAAGTTTTCATGGGTAAAGCCAAGTTCGGAATTTTCGGTGACGGAAAAGAGATGGCTCAGTTGGCAATGGCAAAAGTTTTTCGTGCAGGTGATCATCGGGCTGGATATTATCGCGATCAAACCTTTATGCTTGCGATAGGAGAACTTACGCTGAAACAATATTTCGCACAGTTATATGCACATCCCGATGTGGAGGCAGATCCTGCATCTGCTGGCCGACTAATGAATGGCCACTTTGCTACACGGATGATTGATGAGAATGGAGCGTTTAAAAATCTAGTCAAACTTAAAAACAGCAGTTCAGATATTTCTCCTACAGCTGGCCAGATGCCACGTCTGGTTGGGCTTGCCTATGCGTCAAAACTTTTTAAAAATAATCCCGAACTGGCAAGCTTTAAAGAGTTAAGCAATCAGGGGCGCGAAATTGCGTTCGGAACAATCGGCAACGCCTCTACCTCAGAAGGGATGTTTTTTGAAGCAATCAATGCCGCGGGTGTTTTGCAGGTGCCGATGCTTATGTCAGTATGGGACGATGAATATGGAATTTCTGTACCCAAAGAATATCAAACAACGAAAGGCAGTATCTCAAAAATATTAGCAGGCTTTCAACGCACCAGCACCGAAAAAGGATTTGAAATATTTACCGTACGCGGCTGGGACTATCAGGCATTACTTCAAACTTATGAGAAAGCAGAGAAGGTGTGTCGCGAAGAACATGTTCCTGTTTTGGTGCATGTGATAGAGATGACACAGCCACAAGGCCACTCTACTTCAGGTTCTCATGAGCGTTATAAGCCAAAGGAACGACTTGCCTGGGAAGTTGAACATGATTGTTTGCGCAAGGTCCGTCAATGGATTTTAGAAAATGGTTTTTCATCATTTGATGAGTTGACAGAGATTGAAAGAGAGGCGAAGTCAAGTGCCAAGGCCGCAAAAGATTCGGCATGGAAAGCTTTTAATGAAGACATTCAGAAAGATCAGAAACTGCTGGAGAGAATTTTACAAAATGCAGCGGCAGAAGTACTTGAAGTAGGCGAGTTGCTTTTAGAGTTAAAGAAGACAATCAACCCACTTCGACTGGATTCTATGCGGGCAGCAAAAAAATCGGCCCGCTTGTTACGAGATAGTTCTTCACAAGCTCGTGTTGATCTTGCGGCTTGGATTCATGCAAATGAAACAGCTAATGAAGATCGTTTCAGTTCTTTTCTACATAGTAATTCTGAATGGTCGGCCTTGAAAGTTGTCGGCCTTGCTCCTGTTTATTCTGATAAGTCATCGCTAGTTGATGGAAGAGAAGTGCTGCAGGCTTGTTTCAGAGCGGCACTTAAACGAGATCCACGTGTGCTTGCCTTTGGCGAAGATGTAGGAAAAATTGGCGATGTCAATCAGGGGTTTGCAGGCTTGCAGGAAAAATTTGGTGAGTTACGGGTAACCGATACCGGAATCAGGGAGTGCACCATTATTGGCCAGGGAATTGGTGCTGCCCTACGAGGGTTACGGCCCATTGCAGAGATTCAGTATCTCGACTATCTCTTATATGCAATTCAGATTATGTCTGATGATCTGGCGTGTCTTCAATATCGTACTAAGGGTGGCCAGAAGGCACCATTGATTATTCGTACCCGTGGCCATAGGCTGGAAGGAGTTTGGCATGCAGGTTCACCCATGGGAATGATTCTTAATGCTATCCGTGGAATTCATGTTTTAGTTCCGCGCGATATGACACAAGCGGCCGGATTTTACAACACCATCCTTCAATCGGACGATCCGGCATTAATCATTGAATGCTTGAACGGCTATCGCCTTAAAGAAAAATTACCTGACAATATTGGTGAGTTTACGGTACCTATTGGTGCGCCAGAAATATTGAGAGAAGGCACCGATGTAACGATTGTTACCTACGGTTCGATGTGTCGGATTGTGATGGAAGCAGCGGGTGATTTAGAAGCAACAGGAATTTCTTGTGAAGTGATTGACGTACAATCCTTACTACCCTTTGATGTTAATCACACCATTGTAGAATCTGTGAAAAGAACAAACCGCGTAATTTTTGCTGATGAAGATGTGCCAGGTGGTGCAACTGCGTTTATGATGCAACATGTGCTGGAGATACAGAAAGGGTATCAGTTTTTAGATTCAACACCCCGCACGATTACTGCGAAAGAGCATCGGCCAGCGTATGGTTCGGATGGCGATTATTTCTCGAAACCAAGCGCTGAGGATGTATTTGATTCTGTCTATACGTTAATGCATGAAGCTGATCCGCTTCGATTTGTAAAAATCTATTGATAGCTATTGAAGGGTAAATTCTGGAGTTTCGATTACGTTGCTCAGATTTAGTGCCCGATCCTTTATCTGAATTCGAAGTTTCAGGGTTTTTATACTGAAGGCCAGTTTAAATCCAGTTGATTGCATTATATATTTTAGTTCACCTTCCAATGGTGAGCCTGCATTATCCTTAAATAGAATTGGGAACCGACCGTCAAAGGTTGGTCCGCAATTAGGATATGCGAATTCTTTAGTCCAATCAAATTCCTCAAAAATTAGAGTTGAAGGATTTTTAACCAAAAAATCAACCGTGATGTTATAGTGGTCAGGATTTAATTCGAAGTAAAGAGTATCCGTCAGGTTATTTTCAGTCCGTACTTGCCAGTTAATGCAGTTGTAAGGTTTAACAAATTCAGGAAATGTAGCAAAGGCAGGATTTGTTCTCTTGTCTTTGTATGTGATATATTCAAATTGCCCACTTCCTGATTCTTTCACCAAATAAAATTTGTTATTGAAGCATAAGTTGTTGTCGGTACATGATTGATTTAAGTCCAGCAGACCGTACGAATTATCAGTTCCCTGCAAAAGCCTGTATTTTTTATTTTGAAAGCAGATATGATTTTCAAATAAACCAGGAGCGACCTCTACACGCTCGGGGGCAAAACAAAGATTTTCATCTTCAATCCCACCAAAGCCTAAATCCCCATCCCCATCCTTAAACTTTATTTTTAAAATCAGAGAATCAATCTCAGAATTGAAAACACCCGAGCCGTACTCCTTGTATTCGATGCTTTCAAACTCGATTTGTGGCTTAATCGAATATTCGGGCGGATTAAAGCAGGAACTAGCCCCAACAGAAACAATCAAAAACAGTACAAGCCCTCGTATCAATCTCATTTTCTACCTTTAGCTTTTGTAAATTAAACAACGCTTGGAAACATTCAAAAGTTTTGCGGATTCTTTGTATTCCGTAAACGAAGATAACTTTGAAGATATTGCCTTAAACCTGTTTCGTTTTCAGGCTAAAAATAATCCTGTTTATAGGCAGTATCTTCAGCATTTAAAGTGCAATCCGAACACGGTCACAGGGTTGGATAAAGTGCCGTTTTTGCCCATCAGCTTATTTAAATCCCAGCCCATAAAAACCGGCACATGGAAGCCACGAGCTGAGTTTACAAGCAGCGGTACTACCGGATTAACAACCAGTCGGCACCAGGTTTATGATCTTACTTTCTACTTAGGGTTATCAGAAAATATCTTTAGAAGTTTTTACGATTCAACCAAACAGTATCACATTTTAGCGCTACTGCCATCGTACTTGGAGCGAAGCGGATCGTCTCTGATTGCAATGATGGATCATTTGATTAAGCAAAGTAAATCGGCTCACTCTGGTTTTTATTTGCATAATCATGGCGATCTTATAAATAAAATAGAGTCTTTAAAAGGAACAGACCGGCAAATAATTGTTTGGGGGGTTTCGTTTGCATTACTTGACCTGGCTGAGGCTTATGAATTGGATTTGAGTGATTGTATTGTGATTGAAACAGGTGGGATGAAAGGCCGTAGAAAGGAATGGGTACGGGAAGAATTACATCAGTTTTTAAAGAGCCGATTTAACATTCAGGCTGTGCATTCTGAGTATGGAATGACAGAGTTGATGTCGCAGGCTTATTCGAACGGAGAGGGTTACTATCAATGCCCTGCATGGATGAAAATGCTCGTCAGAGATATTAATGACCCGTTTTTGATCGTTAAGGGCAAAGCAGGAGTGATTAACGTGGTTGATTTGGCAAATTTCCACTCCTGTGCGTTTATTGAAACCCAGGATTTAGGCAGGGTAGACCAAGATGGTAGTTTTGAGGTGCTTGGAAGGATAGATAATAGCGATTTGAGAGGTTGTAACTTATTGGTCGGGTAGTCGTTTTCTTCGCCAAAGCGCAATTTTTGATTATAAAGTTTGTTGGAATTTAAAAGATTGATATTTTTGTTATTAACAAAGCCACTGATTATGAAGAAAATTTTAGCATTTGCCGCTCTTCTTGCATTTCTAACATCTTGCAGCCAGTACACATGCCCAACTTACAGCAAGAAAGAAGTGAAGAAAAACGTGCCTGAGAGCCGGATTTAAGCCATCACAGGTATTTTTTTACTTCAGCGGGGCCAATATGGCTTTCGCTCATTATTATTAGCCTCTCTACCACGTTTCTTAACTCACGGATATTTCCGGTCCAGTCATTCTTTTGAAGCAATTCTAAGGCTTCCTTTTTGATTTCTTTCTTCTTCGCGCCATACTCTTGCGAGATATCTTCAATGAATTTTTCTACCAATTGCGGTATATCATCACTGCGATCGTTCAATGATGGAACCTTCACAACAATTACAGACAGGCGATGGTATAAGTCCTCGCGGAAACGATGCTCGGCAATTTCCTTTTTCAGGTCTTTATTAGTTGCCGCCAACACTCTCACATTCACGGAGATGTCCTTGTCGCCTCCAACCCGGGTTATTTTATTTTCTTGTAACGCCCGCAAAACTTTAGCTTGTGCCGCAAGACTCATATCCCCAATTTCGTCAAGAAATAAAGTGCCGCCTTCGGCTTGTTCAAACTTTCCTATACGTTGTTTGATTGCAGAGGTAAACGATCCCTTTTCGTGACCAAACAATTCACTTTCTATTAACTCAGATGGAATGGCTGCACAGTTTACTTCCACAAACTGACCACCGCTGCGCGCACTTCTTTCATGAAGTTGACGGGCTACTAATTCTTTTCCCGATCCATTAGGTCCGGTAATGAGCACACGTGCTTCCGTAGGAGCCACCTTCTCAATCATTTCTTTTACTTCTTGTAATGGTTTTGAGTTACCGATGATTTCGTACTTCAAAGAAACTTTCTTCTTAAGCGTCTTCGTTTCTTTAACCAGATTATTTTTGTCTAACGCGTTTCGAAGTGTGATCAGAAGTCTGTTAAGGTCGGGTGGTTTTTGAAGGAAATCATAAGCGCCCAGTTTAGTTGCATCCACGGCTATTTCAGTTGTGCCGTGTGCCGAAATCATAATGAACGTGGAGGTGATGCCTTTCGTTTTTGCCTGTTGCAATACCTCCATGCCATCCATTTTTGGCATTTTGATATCGCAGAATACAACATCGAAGTGATCATTTTCAAGCTTAAAAAGACCTTCGGCTCCATCTTTAGCTTCCTCAACCTCCAGCTTTAATTCTTTTTGGTCTTTAAGGATATCTTTTAATACAGCACGAATGCTGGCTTCATCTTCGATTAGTAATACTTTAGGCACGGAGTAGAATTTAAATCTAACTGGATATTTTTTTAATTAAACAAAACTTAAAATAATGCAAGCCTGTAAGCCGGGTTCTGTTTCTCTCGCCTAAACGAGAAATGCTTATCATTTATCTAGCCCTAACGTTGCCGTCAGGATCAAGCAGCCTACCCAATCACGTCAGTTAAAACTATTAGCGAGCCGCTAACCACTTTCGTGGACGTGACCTATTTGGCCTTTCAACTCGTAAGGTTTGCCATGCCCCTGATGTCACCATCAAGGCGGTGGGCTCTTACCCCGCCTTTTCACCTTTTCCCAAGCCCGGAAGCGAGGGTAGTTTGTTTTCTGTGGCACTATCTGTTATCCCGATAAATCGGAACACCTTCCTGTTAGGAAGTACGATGCTCTTTGTTGCCCGGACTTTCCTCTCCGATAAATCGCAGCGATAAGCCGGCTTGCATTGCTGCAAATTTAAGCACTTAAACTGACACTGAGTGTAATTTAGTGGATATCCGAATCGGTAAGCTTTAGCTCATATTGATCGGCAAGGTTTGCCACTTCCTGCAACATCTCTTTTACAGTGTTTTCGGAAATTGTATCAAGGGCTGTTACGGCTTCTATCTGCAAGTAATTTTCTGATATGATAAATCTACAATAATTAAAATAGGCAGATTGCTCAAGCAGCATTTTGAAATCAATGCCCGGCTTTAGTGCGCATACCTTTGAATTTAGTGTTACAAGGCTTCTGTTATAGAGCTCGTTTTTGCGAATGGTACCAATAACGGTTTGAAAACGATTACCTGAAACTGGTATGATGCTTATGGATTGCTCAGAGTTATACTCGGTAAACTGACCTCCAATCTGATCAGTATATTTTTTCATGAAAGCAGTTAAATCCATGGCAGAAAAATTTAGGTTCCCGAAGTTAATAAAAGGCCAGATTATTTTGTGCGGGTTCAGAAATAAAAGAAATGCCCTTTTACCTTTCCTTGAGAAATTTCTAACGTGGGGGCTGGTAGCTTTATCATGTTTGCGAGATAAATCAGGGTGTTGACCACACCAGATCGTGATTTTATTCCTGTAAGGTCAAAGTCAATTCCGATAAAGAATTGCCGGTAAGGTTGAATGCCTTGGATTAGATTGGCCTGATCGTTTGCATAAAGCATTCCTTCTGCTCCATAGCCTATTGACACATTGAGCCATTTAGGAAACCGAACAAACTTATCAACATCGGCAGATAGCCAGTATGTTTGTCCGTTATAGTCTTTGATAATCTCTTCTAGGAGGCCTGAGCCCAGAGTTTCCGGACGTTGTGTTGCATAATCTGTGCGATGGAATGAGAATTTTGGATAAATTCTTGTCTCTTTCCACAGCGCCTGTTGCCCGAGATAAAAACCAGCACCAATTGCGTTTGCTGCCAGATCGCTGGCAGAGGCTCCATATCCTGCAGAAAATCCATCCAGAACTTCGATAGAGGACATCACAGCAAAACTTGTGATAGCTCCGGCCAGGTCAGACTTTTTTTTAGAGACACCACTCCATTGCAGTGTATGCGACCCTATTGACGATAACTGAAAAGCGGAATAGAAATGCCCTACTTTATCCATTTGTTTCCACTCATCAGCATCGTTAAAGAAGCGAAATGATTGACGATCATATTGACTATACCAAACTGAGTTTAGGCCAACCATAATACCTGTATACGCTATGGCCGAACTAATAATTACTGTGTTTAATCTCTTTTTGTTGAGGTATGCTATCGAATCGGTTTGCGAATAAGACAGTTGACAAATACTAAGCATCAGCAAAAATGCACTTGCTGACATAAGGCCACTGCAATGCGCACGTTTACTACTGGGTTCCATCTTCTTCCAATATGGCTTCTTCGTTGTTTGGATTCTCAAGTAGTTCTTTTCTTCTCTTATCGCGCGCTATATGCAACAAATCTTTTAGTTGATTGAAACTCTGAGTGTGCAACAGACTTATTCCTGTAGTAACAGCTGTTTGCGTACCAAGTGTATTATTGATCTGACTGTAATTAGATCGGCTGTACATTTTTATTTTAAACTTACCATCGGGTGTAAGAATATAATCAACCGTCCAGTCACCAAGCATATTGGCTACATCAGACCGATTGTATTCGTTATTAAATGTACCATCGCGCGTTACGCGCAAGCGACCGTTTAGGAAGGAGTACGAAAGTCGTAGTTGAAAGGTATTAAAGGCTTCCTGATCCAGCGTTCCTAAATCTAAATCAATTTCCAGATTTTGATCTACCTGCGTTAGCCAGTAGCTCAACTGATTAGATAGAAGTTCGCTCACACTATTCGATATAGAGCCACTTGTGCTAAACGCATCAGGGGGAGAAAATCTTCGAAGAATGAGTAAGCTAAATACTTGTCGATTCAATTCCTGTTCATCAAGTTTCGCTTTAAACGCTTTAAAGTAAAAATCAAGTTGAACCAGCGTTCCATCATCGGTCGTAATATTGTCAGGCAGATCTTTTGCGTCAATATCAAAAACGATTTGAGGCGAGAGCATAGCGCCATCCAATTTTAGCAATACCTCTACGGGATATTTTCTCCTTACTTGAGGCGAGGAGGCAACCGCCTCGGATTGATTAGGAATAATAGGTCCCAACGAAGCTAGTTGGCGGTAACTGGCTGTCAGGTTTAAAACTCCGGTATATGGATCGCCATACCAACTTATGCGACTGCCTTTGGTGATGCTGAATTCTTTGTTGATGATGTCATACAGGGTGAAATTGTAAAAGCCCCGTTCAAACTCGTAGAGCCCAAACATATTAAACTCGCCCTTGGTATCGATTTGTAATTTAATATCTCCATAGCCATAGCCGCGTACAATATCTCCAGCTTTGATATCAAAAATAATTTCAGTGTATGCATCTGGGGTGATATCCAGATTCAGGTCGAGGATAATGCCGGTAGGATCTTGTGAGCTGGTTTTCTTCTTTTTATCCTGCGCAACGTTTCTCAATGTATCGCTAAAATCAACAAAGGTGATAAAATCACTTTTGTCAACGGATTCAGAACCACTGATGGGAATAAATATACGTGTGTTTTTTGAAGTGCGAGCTGTAGCTGAAATTTTCATGTTCGAGAGCGGCCCAAACATATTTAGGTTTCCACTCGCATAGGCTTGTCCATAAAACAGGCTGTTATCCTTCGAAGTTGTGTTGAGTGTTTGGAAGTTAGTGAACGATGCATCGAGGTTTATTCGAAACTTTGTAAAGTTACGATGGGTAAGGTAGCCATCGAGTGAGCCGGCATTTCGAAGCCCATCTAGTAAAGTGAAATCTTTAAACGTTATTTTATTGGGTGTGATAGCAAGAGTGCCTTGAAAGGTATAGAGGGTTTTCAGATAGTCAATCATAATCTGCCCACGTTCTATCTTCCCTTCACCCTCAATCAGGGGTTGTGCAAAGGTTCCGGTAATATCGTACGACCCTGAAAGATTGCCATCCATTTGCGAGAAGATTCCCTTTAAAAAGGGTTCAATAAGTTTGATATTGGTTTCTTCTAGCTTGGCAGTGAGGTTAAGTGGATTTTTTTCTCGCGGAGTATAAACGCCCGTAACACTGAGTGTTCTTTTTTCTAATCGGTCGATAAAAAAATCGATATCAAATCGTTTTTCGGCACGGTTCCAGATATTTGTGCCGGTAAGATCACCAACCAGAAATTTATCGACAACCAAATCTTTAATTGTTAAGTTGTTTTGAAGAAAAAAATCTTTGTAAACATCTTTGACCTCTACCTTGCCGTTCACAATTCCACCCAGTGAAGTAGTAATAATTGAATTTAAAATACTTAGATCCAGCTTGTTTAATGATAAATTCAATGCTGGCTCTGGATTTTGTGAGATCACTCCATCCAGCAGTACCGACTCATCGTTATTAAATAATTTAAGATTATGAATTTGCCATTCTTTGTTTTTTATCAGTGTATAGTTCTGGGGATTTACCTGCCATACTTTATTTAGAAGCTGAAGCCGGGTGGGTAGTATCTTTATTCGTGTGCTATCGGTAAGAAAATCAATTTCGGATTGAAGGCGCATGTAGTTTGTTGTTCCTTCCTGATTGAGATCAATGTTGAGATCGATATGATTCTTATTCCAGATAGCTTCTGCAAAAAAATCTTTCACGACAAAAACTTTGCTGAATTCCTGCCTTTTTGAATCAAGAGTAAGCATCGCCAACACTGTGGTGCTGTCTCTGATTTTTGAACCAGAAAATTCTATTTCGTTATCGATAAATTTTTTGCCACTATAAATGACTGTATCGATTTGTGTAAATGCTTTTAGTAACGAAGTGAACCCATTTGAAAAACTGCCATCTATGTTTGTTGCCTCTGAAATGTGAAGGTCGACACTAACCAGATCAAGAATTGGATTGATATCTTTTAAGATTACTGAAAAATCGGCCACATATTCTTTGCTGTCTTTTGATTTGTTGGCATAGTATACGTTAGTTTCCTCTTTGTCGTTTCTGACATTAAGTTGAAATTCTTTCACCAGTTTTTGAATATCCTGAAACAATGTAGAGTAATAAAAATCACCGGTTAAGTCAGCATCCATGAAAGAACTTCGGAGTCGTAAGTTTCGAATGCGATCTGATAAAAATGAATTTATAGAGACAGAATCAACCACAAGAGATTCTTCTTTGTATTCAACACGTGCATTTCGTAAAAGTATTTTGCCGAACAGGCTATCCAGTTGCAATCCTTTGGTATTGATATCGGCTGAGGTACTGATAAAGATATGCTCTTTCGTAAATCCAATGGGCTGGGTTAATAAGGTGTCTAATTGAGCTTTGATCTTAACAAGTTCCTGACCTTTGCGAACATCTATTGATCCTACAGCATGTAGTTTCAGATTGGGGTCGTTAATCGATAAGATTCCGCTGAACAGTTCTTTTGCAAAGCGGGCATTGGTAGTAATATTTACATAGTCGTAAGAGTTAACTCCGATCGAACTGATTTTTCCATTTAAACTAAAGTCGGCTGTTTCTTGAGTCAGACCTTTTCCATCAATCTTTCCATTCAATGTTACTTTCTGAAACATGGCAGTATCGCGTAGAAGAATGCCTAAATCAAAGTTGGTAAGAGTCAGGTTGCCATTGTAGGTGGATTGATCGATATAAGCTTGATTGATCTTCAAGTTTATATCGGATTTTATTTGCCCAAACTGACCTCTGAAGTCTCCATTTGCAACAAAGTCATTGGTAAAGCCCGTGAATTTTCCGGTTAACCGAAATTTGCCCAGATGCGAGAGCCGTTCAAATATTTTGTCTGGAAATAGAAAGTCCAGATTACGAATCTCAATATCACCTTCTTTCACGGTAAGATCGATGAATGTTTCGTTTATCAGGGGCAGCCCGTCTAACTGTAGCTTACCTCTGATTTTTGTATCGCCAATGGATACCTCCATGTTTTGATATAAGAACCGTGAAACTTTTCCTGTAAGGGTGCCACTGAGGTAGATGGGCTGGGGCAGGGGTTTTGAGCCGGGTGTAAACAGAACAAGGTCGCCTGGATTCAGAACTGTATTACGAAGTTGTGCCTTGAACGTGACTTTCTCGTTAAAGTCGTTCATATCGGTCAGACTTTTGTATTTGAAAATCAAGGTATCAGAGATAATGCTTTCGCCAACACGCGCATTTAATCCCAAAAACTCCATCGAAGTCTGAGAGATACGAAAAAAGGTAGAAATATTTTGAATCGGCAGACCGCAGTTTGTTTCTTCCGCAATCAGCGTGTTCATATTGAATTCAATCGTATCTCCGATAACTTTGAAATTACCGGCTTCAGCTTCATCAATATCTACCTTGATATGATTGTAGTCGAATGCGTTCCGCAGAGAATCCCGCAAAGGGTCATCCATTCTGAATTCTGTTTTGCGGATTACAATTTCACCGATATTTATTTTAGGTGCTGCTCCTTGGCCGGTACCCGAAGATTGTTTATTGATTTCGGCTATGAATAGGTTTATGTTAAAATCGCGAGAAGAATCGGATTCGAAAATTTTAACAATGTTTACGCTCCCTTCTTCCAGTGTTACTCCATCAATATTTATGTTTTTGTCTTGCAACAATGTGGAGAGACTGAAGTTAACTTGTAGCCTTTTTATCTCAACCATTTTATTTTGAGCTGGATCCTTTATTAAAAGACCCCCAACTTCAAGACGATCGTACCAAATCAGGTATAACCTGTCGTAGCTAACCTCGAAACCTGATACTTTAGAGAAATTTCTGGTAATTCTTTCGGCCAGACTTTGTTGTACCCTTGGAATTTGAAACAGTCCAAAACTCAGAATTATGAATAGAAGCACAAAGTAGGCTCCATACAGCAGAATCTTCTTAAGCCATTTAAAAACATGATTTTTGATAACTTGCAGTTTCATTTTTTAAAAATGCAGCCCATAATTCTTGCCATCGAGTCTTCCTGTGATGAAACATCTGCTTCGGTCATACAACATGGCAAGGTACTTAATAATGTAATCGCCTCACAAACAGTGCACCAGAAATATGGCGGGGTGGTGCCCGAGCTAGCCTCGCGTGCACATCAACAGCACATTCTTCAGGTAGTTAACGAAGCAATAACCTCTAGTGGTATCTCTGCGGCATCGTTAAATGCAATTGCTTTTACCCGTGGCCCTGGTTTATTAGGTTCATTGTTGGTGGGCGTTTCGTTTGCCAAAGGAATGGCCGTTGCATTGGGTGTTCCCTTAATAGAAGTAAATCACATGGAAGCCCACGTGTTAGCTCATTTTATTGCTGACCCCAAACCTGTGTTTCCGTTTCTTTGCCTTACAGTTAGTGGGGGGCATACTCAACTTGTTTTGGTTGACGACTTTCTAACTATGAAAGTAATTGGAGAAACCCGTGACGATGCCGTGGGCGAAGCTTTTGATAAAGCGGCCAAGATGATGGGCTTTCCGTATCCGGGCGGCCCGCTGATTGATCAGTATGCGAAGTTGGGTGACAAAAATGCTTTTCAGTTTCCACATACCTCTATTCCAGGTCTCGATTTTTCATTTAGTGGAATCAAAACAGCCTTCTTATATTTTCTGCGCGATCAGAAAGCAATAGATCCAAATTTTATCCAGAACAGACAAAATGATATTTGTGCAAGTTTGCAAAGGCATCTGGTTTCCATGTTAATGCAAAAGTTAAAACGAGCATCAGATGAGACCGGAATAAAACAAGTGGCTATTGCCGGAGGTGTAGCCGCTAACTCCGAATTAAGAAAGGCGTTGCTTGAGTATTCTGAAAAATATTCATGGACAACGTTTATCCCAGACTTTCAATACTGCACGGATAATGCGGCCATGATTGCCATTGCTGCGCATTACAAGTTTCTACAGAAAAAATTTAGTAGTTTGGATATTGCACCGCTGGCAAATCTTTCCATCAGTAGTATATGAAATTAATGTTCAAGCCAGGCGATAAGAAAATTTATTCCAAACAGTTGACCGATGCCGATGCCGCTGAGTTTCATGGAAAAGTTTTGCATCCTGTGTATGCTACATTTGCACTTGCCCGCGATTTCGAATGGTCATCGCGACTATTTTTTTTGGAAATGAAAGACGAGGACGAAGAAGGTGTAGGTACTTTTTTAACCATCGAGCATAAAAGCCCGGCCTTTGTAGGTGAGCAGGTGCTTATAACCGCCACGGTAGAATCTATGGAGGGTAATGAATTAATTTGTATCATAGAGGCAGTTTGTGGTGCGCGGGTAATAGCCAGCGGCAAAACCGGCCAGAAAATGTTAAAGAAAGAGAAGTTAAGTAAGCTTTTTAAGCACACGTATTAAGATATGGCCGAGAAGAGGTTTTCAAATGACATTAATATCCGCAACCGGCAGGCGGGCTTTCAATACGAATTGCTCGATAAATATATTGCCGGCATTGCCTTACGGGGAACTGAAATTAAATCAATACGCGAAGGCAAAGTAAATTTGCAAGACGGATATTGCTATTTTGGCAATGGCGAACTTTTTGCAAAAGGAATTAACATTACACCCTATGCACAAGGTACTCACTACAATCATGAAGCTGCTCGTGAGCGCAAACTATTGTTGAAAAAATCGGAAATGTCAAAATTGGAAGCCCGTGTTGAAGAGAAAGGGTTGTCGTTGATTCCGTTGCGGCTTTTCATTAACGAGCGTGGTTTAGCCAAACTTGAAATTGCGGTTGCTCGTGGTAAGAAAACACGCGATAAAAGAGATAGTATTAAAGAGAAAGATATTAAACGGGAGTTAAGCAGAATTAAATTGGGTTAAAAGTTTCTACATGGAAGTATTAGGGTATGGAGTATGCAGATTGTCGTTGGTGAGCGTGCGTCAGGCCCCGCGGCAACACGCTGCCATTAGCACTCAACTTTTGTTTGGCGATCATTACGAAGTGCTTAGCATTTCTGACAACAAAGATTGGATTTTTATTCGCATTCACTTCGATGGATCGGAAGGCTGGATATCAGCTGAACAACATCATGGCATTACGATAGAATATTTTGAACAGATCAATCATGCTAACTTCAAAATCACTACCGATATAACGTGCAGCATTCTATTTAAAAAAAGCCCGTTAACCATTTTATTAGGAAGCATTGTTCCGATCTCGAACTCTGAACTTTTTAAACTGGAAGAACAATTTGCTTTTAATGGTGAATCAAAAAGTCTGGGTCAGAAGCGTGAGTTTGAGTTTCTGAAATCCATTGCCCAAAAATATTTGAATGCTCCTGATCTGACAGGTGGAAAAAGCCCGTTTGGTATTGATGCCTCAGGATTTGTTCAAATGGTCTTTAAAATATGTGGCTTTGTGCTTCCTCGGCTATTGGATAGGCAACTGGCAGAAGGAAAAAAAATAAATTCATTGGAAGAAAGCCGTCCTGGTGACATTGCTTTTTTTAATGTTCAGTCATCGAATGAAATGCATGCCGGCATTGTGGTTGACGATCAGAAAATTATTCATTGTGATGGAAAAGTTCGGGTTGATCATCTTATGGATGATGGAATTTTACGAACGGAGTCAAAAATTTATACGCATACCCTAAAAGAGATCAGGCGCATTCTCAATCCCTCGTAAAGGGTTCCTGCGTTTAACCTTTTTTCAGGCAAATTGTTATTTTGATAAACTCAAAGATTGGGTTTATCTTTCCCTTATGAACAACCGGGTTTTGGTATTGAATCAGGATGATAGCCCGCTGATGGTATGCTCTGTACAGCGTGCTTTTGTTTTGGTTTACATGAACAAGAGCGAACTGGTGCGCCCTGCGAATGGGTATCGGATTAATTCAGTTACACATTCGTATCCCATGCCTTCTGTTATCCGGTTAAACCGGTATGTAAATGCGCCATACAAGGGTGTGAGCTTAACCCGGCAAAATGTTTTTAAGCGCGATAATTTTGAATGTCAATATTGTGGCACGCGCAGAGAGTTAACCTTGGATCATGTTATGCCCAGCTCGCGTGGAGGCGCCCATACCTGGACTAATCTTGTTACCGCCTGTAAGCGGTGCAATGCCAGAAAAGGTGACTACACACCAGAAGAAGCTCAGATGATTTTAAAACGAAAACCATATAAGCCTTCCTATTCCCTTTTTCTTCGTGATGGAAATAGCCCACACACGGAATGGGATGAATATCTGGAATGATCTTAAAAATTCAGCGTAAAAGTAGTCTTTACATCAGGCTCAGATTTTACAGTCAACGAGCCATTGTGCATTTGCATAATTTGTCTCGATAATGCCAACCCAATTCCTGACCCTGTTTTTTTTGTTGTGAAGAAGGGAATGAAGATTCTTTCAATGGCTTCCGGAATAATTCCAGACCCGTTGTCCGTTACTTCTATTTGCACGGAGTTTTCTGTAAACGATCCTTTCAATTCAATTCTTGCATTGGCTGAATGATCGGATGCCTCCATTGCATTTTTTATTAAATTGATTAAAACCTGTTCAATCATTTCTTCATCGGCCTGAATAGTCAGGTATTCTAACTCGCATTGATAACTGAATTGAATTTCAGTCTTTTTTAGTTCGGGTTTCAGTAATTGAGCGACCTTTTCCAGAAGATCTTTTACCCGAATGGTTTGTACTTTAGGTTGTGGCAACGAAGTATATTCGCGATAGGCATCAATAAATTTGATCAATCCTTTACTGCGGCTTTCAATTGTGTTTAGGCCCTCGCGCAAGTCCTCAGCACCTTCTGTATTCAATTCGTAATGATGTTCTTTTTTGGTTAGATCATGATCAAGAATCTCGCGCAGGGTAGAGGTGAGTGAAGAAATGGGAGTAATTGAGTTCATGATTTCGTGTCGCAGCACACGCGTAAGGTTTTGCCAGGCTTCCAGTTCTTGCTTTTGTAGTTCCGTTTGAATGTTTTGCAACGTCACCAGTTTCACGGTGTTTCCTCTGATGCGCAGTTCGGTTGCTTGCAGCGTTAATAAAAATTCGTTTCCTGCTTTATACAATGTGCTTTTACCCGACTGCACCTCCATCAGGGCAGCATAAAGTTTTGGGTTCTTAGACTCGAGTTCATGTACGTTTTTCAAATTGGCAACTCCTATAAATCGCTTGGCATTGGTGTTCATAAGCTGAACTTGCCCTTCGGGGTCAAACGAAATAATACCGGTGCGCACTTGCTGCACAATCGTGTTAAGATATTGCCAGTGTTCTTCTTTTTCAGTTCTTGCCTTTCGGAATGCTTCAAGCACTTCGTTGAAGGCGGCATTTAAATCTCTGAAACTTTTACCTAACTTATTATCGGTGGCAAAACCCGAAATAAAATCAGAATACTTTACTGATTCTAGAAATCGGGTAAGCTTGCGGTTCGTTTGCGAAGTGAAGCGAAATAATTCAGCCAACTGCCCGATAATAATCAGCGAAGTGAGCCCAGCCGCGAAAATCATATTGGATTTGCCCACCATGAAAACGAATAATGACATGGTAAGCCCCACCAGTATTATTCGAAAGGCTACACGAAAGCGAAAGTCATTAAACATAAACTAATTCGTCAATTTGAAGAGTAAGGGTGCGTAATCATTGATCAGTTTGATAAAATCCAATTTTCAAATTGAGTCATTTTCAAATCTTCAAATTTAAAGCCCATGTTTTTCCAACCTACGGTATAATGATGATCGGGTGAGCCCCAGTTCTGCAGCAGCCTGGGTGATGTTTCCATTGTATTTTTTAAGCACTTTACGGATGAGCAACTTCTCAACTTCGTCAAGATTAAACTGATCGAGATTAATCTGTTGATCATTTTCTTTCGAAACCTGCGTGGTAAAATTGAAATCTTCGGGTTGCAATACCGAGGAGTTGCTTAAAATGATTGCCCGCTCCAGCGAATGTTGTAGCTCACGAATGTTGCCGGGCCACGAATGCTTGGTCATGCGCGTCATAGCACCTTCACTTATTTTTGTTATGTTCTTTCCGTATTTACTGCTATAGTGTTTCAAAAAGTGATTGGCGAGCAAGGGAATGTCTTCAATCCGATCGCGCAACGCTGGAATTTCAATTTCAATTGTATTGATACGATAAAGTAAATCTTGTCGAAAACGGTTCTCTTTCACCATTTCGTACAGAGGTAGGTTGGTTGCGCAAATCAATCGCAAATCTATGAGCGTATCTTTGTTTGAGCCAACCCGGCTAACTTTTTTATTCTGAATGGCGGTAAGTAGTTTAGCCTGCAAAGGCATTGATAGATTTCCGATCTCATCGAGAAACAAACTTCCCTGATTGGCTAACTCAAATCTTCCGGCCCGGTCTTCCTTGGCATCGGTAAAGGCACCTTTCTTATGGCCAAAGAGCTCGCTTTCAAAAAGCGTTTCTGTAATCGATCCCAGATCGACACTTACAAACGATTCGCTCTTTCGGGCTGAATTTCTGTGAATGGCGCGTGCGATTAACTCTTTGCCGGTTCCGTTTTCGCCAAGAATCAAAACGTTGGCATCGGTTTGTGCAACCCGTTCGATGGTTTGGAAAATTTTTTGCATCGCCTGGCTTTGGCCGATGATATCGATATACTTTTCGTTTATCGTTTGATTTATTTCTTGATTTTTGTCTTTGAGTGTTTGAACCTGATCGCGGGATTCGCGCAGGCGCATGGATGAATAAATGGTGGCCAGTAATTTTTCGTTTTCCCAGGGCTTTAAAACAAAGTCTGTAGCTCCTGCCTTAATCGCTTTTACAGCCATTTGCACATCACCATACGCTGTTATCAATACAACTACTGCTGACGGATCAATACTTAAAATGCGCTCTAACCAATAATAACCCTCGCTTCCGCTACTTACATCTTTTGTAAAGTTCATGTCGAGAAGAATTACATCGTAATCTTCATGTGCCATCAGCGTGGGTATTGCTTCCGGATTTTTTTCAATGTCTACCTGCACCATGTGGCGCTTCAAATACATTTTTGCAGCCTTTAATAAATCTTCGTTGTCATCAACGATTAGAACTTTTCCGTGCTTTAATTCTGACATAAGGTTTACTTTCTGGGTTGACCTGTTCGCAAGTGGGCAATATTAGTACCGAAATCGTGATATGCGTTATTTACCAAAATTCGCAACGACCGCCCTGCAAAGATAGAGAGTTTTGTCCGCAAACGGACAGACTCGTTCACATGTGAACTCGAAATAATGAAAATTTGCTTGAAATGGCATCTTTTAGCAGGGATATGCCGTTGGCACGTTTGTTGGCAAGTGCATGAAGGATTTTATAACAACATAATTTAAAACTGAGTTTAATTTTTATCCATGGACAAGAAGCTTGCAAAGAAGAACTGGACTGTAAAGAGAATTGCAACGTATGGCGGCATTGCCCTGCTGGTATTTTTTATATCCTATCAATTCATTTTTGCCGACCGCAGATCAACGTTTAAAACTGATAAGGATAAACTCACAATCTCTACGGTGTCGCGCGGTGAGTTTAAAGAGTTTATACCACAAACAGGTACGGTAGAACCCAGTCGCACAGTTTACCTCGATGCTATTGAAGGAGGAAACATCAAACGCATTGTTAGTGAAAGCGGCAAGATGATGCAAAAGGGCGATGTGATTCTGGAATTAACAAATCTTAATCGTGAGCTCACCGTGCTGCAACAAGAGGCTTCCTTTAATGAAAGTATTAACCGCGCTCGCGAAACCAGACTTGTAATCATGCGCAATGATTTGGAGCAACAACAGCAATTGGCTCAGATTGAGAATCAATTGCAGCTACTTGAGCCTCAGTACAAGCGACAAAAAAAATTGTTTGAAAAGAAGTTAATTGCCAAGCAGGAGTTTGAACAAACTGAAGCCAATTATAAGTATAACCTGGAAAGAAAGAGAATTACTTATCAGGCATATAGAGCAGACTCGATTGATAGGATTAGACAACTCAAGTTCACGGCTGAGTCCGAACAGAAAATGATGATTAGTCTCAACGGCCTTTCTAAAATTCTGGATAATCTTGTCATCCGTGCTCCTATTGATGGCCAGCTTTCTACACCACACTGGGAAATAGGACAAGCCGTAAATCAAGGTCAGCGAATGGGGCAGGTGGATATTGTTGGAAGTTATAAAGTTCGTGTACCTATTGATGAGTTATATTTTCCAAAAATCTCGATTGGATTACCGTCAACAACAAGCTATGCCGGAAAAGATTACCGTCTGGTGATCAACTACATCTACCCAACTATTCAAAACGGAAGATTTGAAGTTGATATGGATTTTGATGGCCCCACTCCTGAAGGGATCAGAAGAGGTCAGTCGCTGCGTTTGCGCATTGAATTGGGTCAAGCCTCAGAAGAATTGCTTTTGCCTGTGGGCGGATTTTATAAAGATACCGGTGGCAACTGGGTGTTTGTTCTCGACAGTGATAATAAAGCTGTGCGCAGAAATATTAAACTTGGCCGCAAAAACACGGAGAACTTTGAAGTATTGGAAGGCTTGCAGCCTGGCGACCGCGTAATTACTTCATCGTACGAAAATTTTGGTAACAATGAGGTTTTAATTCTTAACTAATGCAACTATTTGTAAAAATAGGCGTCTAACTAACTGAGAATTGAATCCTGGAAAGTAACCTTTGAATAAAAATTAAGTATCCTATATAAAACTATCCTTCCATACCTATCATCTAACATTAAACCTTACAGGTCATGATCAAACTAAAAAATCTAGAAAAAGTTTATACTACTGAAGAAGTAGAAACCACCGCCCTCAACAACATTAACCTTGAGATTAAGGATGGTGAATTTGTGGCTATCATGGGGCCTTCAGGATGTGGTAAATCAACCTTGCTAAACATTCTTGGTTTACTCGATAATCCATCGGGAGGCGAGTATCATTTTGGCGAGCATGAAGTTGCCAAATACTCTGAGCGCCAGCGTGCCCAATTGCGCAAAGGTTCAATTGGCTTTGTGTTTCAGAGCTTTAACCTGATTGATGAATTAACCGTGTTTGAAAATGTTGAGCTACCCTTACTTTATTTAAAAGTTCCTTCTGACGAGCGCAAGAGAAGAGTTGAAGAAGTATTGGAGCGAATGAACATTATGCATAGAAGAAATCACTTTCCTCAACAATTATCAGGTGGACAGCAGCAACGTGTGGCCATTTCGCGTGCCATTGTAGCCAAGCCCAAAGTAATTCTTGCCGATGAACCTACAGGTAATTTGGATTCGGCCAATGGCGAAGAAGTGATGAAATTATTATCTCAGTTAAATGAGGAAGGCACTACCATTGTAATGGTAACGCACTCGCCCTACGATGCTAATTATGCACATCGTATTGTAAACCTTTTCGATGGCAAGGTGGTAACCGAAAACATCAAAGAACAATTTCATATTTAAGATTAAAGATTTCAGGGAAGCACTTTCCTGATTCGTTCTTCATAGTTTAGGTTTAGGTTAGATAAGGCTCTTTCTGGTTTCAGGATGGGCCTTATTGTTTTGTTGCACGTTGCAATTCCGAACAGGGTACTGTACACCAGTGAACATAACTTCTTAGGGTCAGTCATCGTTTAATGAATTTTACTGTTCTTAAGCGATGGCATCTTTATTGAACAGAGAATGCAACCCTTAAGGATTACATGAGTCTATACCCCATTAACCCCGTAGCATGATCAAAAACTACTTGCTCATCACACTTCGCAGTATGATGAAAAACAAACTGTTTATCTTAATCAATGTGTTTGGTATGGGCATCGCGATTGCCTGTTGTATTACAGCCTATCTAAATTGGGATTTTAGCAATAGCTGGGATAAGGTTCATGTAAATGCCGATAAAATTTATCGCGTACAATTTTGGCGCGAGTTTCAAGGAAAGCGCGATCGGTATGGATTGGCTCCTTTGCCGCTTGCCGGACTTATCAACCAAAATATTAAAGATGTAGATAAGACAGTACGGTATATGTCTTCGTATTGCGATGTGCGCATTGGCGAAGAAATTTTTGGTGATCAGATGGCATATGCGGATTCAGCATTTTTTGACTTTTTTACCTATGAATTAATATCCGGATCATTTGTCAATTTTCACGATAAGGGCAAAGTATTTATCAGCGATGAATTAGCCAGAAAATATTTCAACAAAGAAGATGTCACCGGTCAATTCTTAACTCAGATTGTTTTAGGAAAAGATGGAGTACGAAGACCCAAAGAGTTTGAGATTGGTGGCGTGTTTAAAAAGCCGAGACAAAACACAAGTTTTGGTTTTGAGATGATCACGCTCTTTGATAATTTCTGGGATGTCAATATAGATCCTGAATTTACTGAAACGAGTTGGAAAAGATGGGCGCATGTGTTGTTCTTAAAAATAGAAGATCCAATGCAGGTGGCATCCGTGAGCAAACAATTACAGCAATATGTTGAGCCACAAAATAAAGCACGCGAAGATTTTAAGGTGGGTGAGTACTACCTCGAGAATTTTAACGGAATGATGAAACGTAATCGGGCTAACCCCCGGTTAGACAGCGATTATTTAAATGGTGGTATTCCTGATGAAGCCGTACTGGTTCCCTCCGTCATGGCTGTTCTTCTTTTGCTATTGGCTTGTTTCAATTTCACAAATACTTCTATTGCAATTTCCAGTCGAAGGCTAAAAGAAATTGGAGTTAGAAAAGTAATGGGTGGCATGCGCAGCCAGCTGGTAGCTCAGTTCATGGGCGAGAATCTGATTCTTTGTATATTGGGATTGGCAGCAGGATTGTTGATGGCGGAGTGGCTTGTACCTACCTATTCTTCGTTGTGGCCATGGCTTGACTTAAGTCTTAGTTACTCTGAGAATCTTGGATTCTTAGCATTCATTTTTATCTTGCTAATGGCAACGGCTTTTATTGCCGGTTCCTACCCCTCATTTTATATCACCTCGTTCGAGCCTGTTAGCATTCTTAAAGGCACTGCCCGATTTGGAGGAACGAATTGGTTCACCCGGATCTTACTGGGAGGTCAGTTTCTGATTTCGTTGTTAATGATCATCATGAGTTTTGCTTTCTATCAAAATGGCCAATACCAAAAGGAGTATGATTTAGGATTTGCAACGCATGGGGTGATTTCAACATTTGTTAATAATGAAGGCGCCTTCAATACTTATCGCGATGCATTGTCGACCAACACAGATATTGAATTGATTGCCGGTACCCGCCATCATATTACAAATGGATGGTATAATGATCCGGTTAAGTATGAGTCCGTAGAAAGAGAGGTAGATATCATGGATGTAGGGGATAACTACTTTGAAACTTTGGACATGACATTGATTGCGGGAAGAAAATTCCAAAAGGATTCGGAAACGGATCGAAAAGAGTCGGTGTTGGTCACAGAAGAATTGGTGAAACAATTTGGTTGGACAGACAATCCAATTGGCAAACGTTTAGTTTGGATGGATACTGTTCAACTGTATGTAGTAGGTGTAGTAAAAAATGTTTATGCAAGAGCCTTGTGGGCTCCTATTCAACCGCTAATGATTCGTTACACATCACCGGATAAATACCAACAACTTGTTGTGAAAATGGAACCCAAAAAGATTGCGCAGGTAAATGAGTATATGGAGAAAAAATGGAAAGAAGTCTTTCCTAATACACAATACAACGGTCAAATGATTGACAATGAGCTTCAGGAAACAACCGAAATTAATGACAATATCGTAACGATGTTTGGCTTTCTTGGATTCTTTGGGGCGTTGATGACAGGCATCGGCTTGTATACCTTGGTGTCGCTCAATATTGTAAAGAAAATGAAGGAGATTGGTATTCGTAAAGTACTCGGTGCTTCCATCGCAAATATTGCAGGCGTAATAAATTTTGAGTTTGTTGTTAACCTGGGTATTGCGACTGTGCTGGGTGGAACGCTTGGATATTTGGCCACCGACTGGCTGATGGATTCAATCTGGGAATACTATAAAAGTATGAGTGTGGTGAGTTTGATGATTTCTGTTTTGTCCATGGTTTTTGTTGCAATCCTGGCTGTAGGCTATAAAACAATCAGTACGGCTTCTTTAAATCCTACAAAAACCCTCCGCGATGAATAATATTTCCGGTAAGTTGTAACATAGTCTGGAGGTGTGCGTCAAAGGCAAAACTACCCGATACCTTTCTAAAGAAGATGCAACCTGTTCGGTGCTTTTAACATCTTAAGCTAAACGAACCCTTATGTTTAAAAATTACTACCTCGTTGCCTTGCGCAATATCCTGAAGTACAAACTATTTTCAGCTATTAATATTCTGGGAATGACCATAGGCATTACTTCCTGCCTGATGATTATTCTTTATGTATCGCATGAATTGAGTTACGATAAATTCCATCCGGATGCAGACCGGATATTTCAGGTGGGTCTTAATGGGAAAATTGGAGGGCAGGATATTCGGGTCTCTAACACCTGCCCGCCAATGGCCGAAGCATTGGTAGCTGATATCCCTGAAGTGGAAGCGACTACCCGCATTGCGCCAATGTTTGGTCAACCGGTTGTTCGAAACGGAGAGAAGATATTCTCAGAGGAGAAAGTCTTTTTCGCGGATTCCAACTTCTTTGAATTTTTTGGATACAAATTAAAGACCGGTGATTTCAAAACTGTTTTAAAAGAACCCAATACCGTGGTGCTTACAGAACGAATGGCCAAAAAATATTTTGGTGACGAAACTCCCATTGGTGGTCTCTTGGTTATTGGTAACGAGAATAAAACATTTAAAGTAACGGGGTTGGTGAAAAACCCACCCACGAATTCGCATTTCGATTTTAATATTTTGGTATCGGCTGTCTCGAGCGAAGGAATGAAGACTACTGTATGGCTCAATAATTTTATGTTTACCTATTTTAAAACGCAGCCAACCGCTACCGCTGCGCAGGTGGAAGAAAAACTTGTTTCGTTGGTCGAAAAATATATTGGCCCTGAATTAGAAAAATTTATGGGTACTACCTTAAAGCAGATGAAAGAAGCAGGCGGTGCTTATGGCTATTATGCTACTAACATTAAAGACATACATCTATACTCTACCTCGCAGGGTGATCTTGAGCCGGGCGGTAATATTGTGTATGTGTATTTTTTTAGTGGTATCGGGTTGTTCATTATAATAATTGCTTGTATAAATTTCATGAACCTTTCTACAGCACGTTCAGCGGGCCGTGCTAAAGAAGTGGGCTTACGAAAGGCTTTGGGGTCGCTGCGGAGCCAGATGATAGGACAATTTATTACTGAGTCTGTGCTTTACAGTGCCGTTGCCTTTGTGCTTGCGCTGATTACCTGCTATTTCTTATTGCCTTCATTCAATATGCTAGCTGGCAAAGAACTGAGTATGGAGATTTTCAATACTCCGTGGTTTATTGCTGGTATCGTTGCCCTGATTTTTTTTATTGGAATTATATCCGGAAGCTATCCGGCATTTTACCTTACGTCTTTTAGTGCGGTTGAGGTATTAAAAGGAAAGGTAAGAGCCGGTGCAAAAAGTAAAGGCATCCGCAGCTTTCTGGTTGTGTTTCAATTCGGTCTCTCAATTTTCCTAATCATTTTTACAGTAGTTGTTTTTCAACAGCTTCAATACATGCAAAAGAAGAACCTGGGTATTGATAAAGACAATATACTGATTCTGAATAGTACCAACCGTTTAGGGAATAATAAAGAAGCTTTCCGTAATGCACTGGCACAACAAACCGGAATTACAAAAATCAGTTATACCAACAATACATTTCCCGGAGTAAATAATACTACTGTATTTAAGTCAGCCGGGTCGGAGCAAGATCATATCATGGGTGTATATTATGCAGACTATGATCACCAGGAAGTACTGAAATTTGAACTGAAAGAGGGGCGTTATTTTTCAAAAGACTATGCCTCGGATTCGCTGGCTATTTTGTTAAATGAAGCAGCCGCTAAAGAATTTGGTTTTGAGAATGCTGTTGGTGAGGATATACTTTACAATGATGGAGACGGATCCGAATTTAAAAAGTATAAAGTTATTGGTATAGTTAAGAACTTTAATTTTGAATCCTTTAAAGACCAGGTGCGCCCACTTTCAATTTTACTTACTCAAAGTGCAAACAACTTATTGGTTCGGTATGAAGGCGATCCAGCTGCTGTGATTCAAAATGTAGAAAAACTTTGGAAACAACAATCGACCAGCGAGCCATTTGAATATACCTTTATGGATGAGGACTTTGATCGTTTATTCAGAACCGAGCAACGCATGGGGCAATTGTTCAGTGTATTTTCTGGTCTGGCTATCTTTATTGCATCACTAGGCTTGTTTGCCTTGGCCACCTTTACTTCTGAACAACGAACTAAAGAAATCGGAATCCGAAAATCTATGGGCGCTTCAGTCTTTAGCCTTTCGATGCTGCTGTCAAAAGAATTTACAAAGCTGGTTGTGATTGCCTTTATTCCAGCGGCATTTTTGGCGTGGTATATTTCAGACACCTGGCTAAGTGGATTTGCTTACCGAATTGATATAAACCCTCTAGTGTTTGTGGGTAGCGGTCTTGTTGCCATTTTGATCGCCTGGCTCACAGTAAGTTATCAATCTATTAAAGCGGCTGCAGCCAATCCGGTAGATTCCTTGCGGTATGAATAAGGCCGACTATCAAAAAAATCTGTGCAGATAATCTGAGTATTATTAATTAAGCTTTCTCTTCGGTAATTTACTTGTTGAAAGTAAAACCTATGAGAAAGCTTTTTTTATCTGCTCTGTGGAGCTTTTTTGTTCATACTCTGTTTGCTCAGTCTTTTGACCCTAAACTCTTTTCAAAATTAGATTTTCGTTTCATTGGGCCAGATGGCAATCGAATGATTGCTGTTACGGGAGAACCCGGCAACCCAAACGTATCGTATTCTGGTGCCGCTTCAGGGGGCATCTGGAAAACGGAAGACGCAGGCATTACCTGGAAGGCCGTATTTGATAGCACAGAAGATTCTTCTATAGGTGCATTAGCAGTTGCTCCATCAGCACCCAAACAGGTGTGGGCTGGCACCGGTGAGACTTTTCTAATTCGTCCTGCACATGCCGTTGGTAACGGAGTATATAAATCAAGTGATGCTGGCAAAACCTGGCGGAACATGGGGCTTGAAAAAACCTATCGCATAAGTCGCGTGATTGTTCATCCAACAGATACCAATACAGTATATGTAGCTTCGATGGGCCATACGCATGGGCCACAACAAGAGCGTGGAGTTTATAAAACAATTGATGGCGGAAAAACATGGGAGCGCATCTTATTTGTAAATGAAAACACGGGCTGCTCAGATATGAGTATCGATTTAAAAAATCCTGAAATTATTTTTGCGGCTATGTGGCAGGTGGACATCCGCACATGGAATTTAAACAGTGGGGGTGAGGGTAGTGGTATCTATCGTAGTA
The DNA here is from genome assembly GCA_965278925.1 of Cyclobacteriaceae bacterium. Lineage (GTDB taxonomy): Bacteria > Bacteroidota > Bacteroidia > Cytophagales > Cyclobacteriaceae > ELB16-189. The sequence goes on from OZ257123.1 coordinate 400,780, forward strand.
AAGATGGAGGAAAAACCTGGGAACCCTTACGAAATGGATTAGAAAGCGGCCCGAATCATCCGGTGGGAAAAACATCGGTAGATGTTTCGTATACAAATCCCAAAAGAGTTTATGCATTGGTGGAAGATAAAGAACCAAGACTTTATAGGTCGGATGATGGTGGTGATAGTTGGATGCTTATGCAGAAAGATCATTCGATGGGTCAGCGTGCCGGATACTACACACGTCTTCGGGTTTCAACGGCCAATGAAGATGAAGTTTATACCATTTGTGTTGGAATCAAAAAATCTATTGATGGTGGAAAGTCTTTTGTGAAAGATTTTAATCAGTGGGCTCCGGGTGGTGATAATCACGATATGTGGTTCGATCCCAAAGATGGCAATAGGATTTTATGTGCGCATGATGGATGTTTGAATATGACCTACAATGGTGGCAAAACGTGGCGCAATATAAATTTGCCAATCGCGCAAATGTATCACGTTGCTGTAGATGATAGAATTCCGTATTGGGTTTATGGCAATCGTCAGGATGCCTGGTCATATCGCGGACCGAGCCAATATCTTGGCGGTTGGAATATTCCATTAGGTACATGGCATGGAGTAGGCGGCTGCGAAAGTGGTTTTGCCCAACCTGATCCGTTTGATAATAATATAGTGTGGTCTGGATGTTATGATGGTGGCCTCGATATTTTTGATCTTACCACTATGCACTCCCGCGATGTGCGTGTGTGGCCACAAACACAAATTGGTGCAACTCCCGCTGATGCAAAGTATCGCTGGCATTGGAATTTCCCGATGGTGTTATCAAAACATACCAAAGGAAGAGTATGGGTGGGGAGTCAATATGTTCACGAAACCAACAATGGTGGTCAGGCCTGGCAGGTAATTAGTCCGGACTTAACAACAAATGACAAAACCCATCAACAGAATTCGGGTGGCATGGCAAGTGACAACCTGATGACGTGGGATGGAAGCACTCTTTTCTCGATGGCCGAGTCGCCCGTGAAGTCAGGTGTACTTTGGACAGGTAGCAATGATGGGCTGGTTAATGTTTCACAAGATGGAGGTAAAACCTGGGCAAACGTTTCGGCAAACATACCCGAAGTACCTAAGTGGGGAACAATCCGTCATATCGATGCTTCTTATTTTGATGCTGCAACCTGCTACCTGGCGGTGGATGCCCACTACGTAGGCGACTTTGGTTCTTATGTTTATAAAACAACCGACTTTGGGGCAACCTGGAGACGGTTGAAAATCAATTTGCCAGCCAACAACTCAAACTTTGTAAATCAGATTAAAGAAGATCCTGACAAGCAAGGATTACTTTGGTTAGGAACTGAAAAATCACTCTACTTTTCTCCTGATGACGGAAAGAACTGGATTCATCTTAAAAATAACTTGCCACCCGTTCCAATTTTTGGAATCGAAATTCAGCGCAACTTCAAGGACCTTGTAATTGCTACTTACGGCAGAGGTATTTATATTCTTGATGACATCACACCCATTCGTGAATTCACTGAGCAAGTACAAAACTCTGACGCACATTTATTTTCCTTGCGCAAGGCGTATCGCTTTCAACCTATCAACGGAATAAAAACAGATAATAGCTATGTCAATGGAAGAAATCCACCCGAAGGAGCTGACATAAATTATTTTCTCAAAGAGAAGTCGAAAGGTCTTGTAGAGGTTATCGTGTTGAATGCCCGTGGTGAAACAGTACGAACAATGAAGGGTGCCAATGAGGCTGGTATAAATCGTATTTGGTGGGATTTGCGATTGCAACCTTACGAGTTTCCAAAACTGCGAACAAAACCGCGAGGTAAAGACTGGGTAACGCTTGATGAGAAAGGTGAACGCAACATGTTCATCTTTGATTTGGATATTGGCCCGGGACAAACACCGCCCATGGTGCATCCAGGTACGTACACAATTGTGCTGAAAGTAAATGGAAAGGAGTATCGGCAGTCGGTGGTGGTAATAAAAGATCCCAACGCAAAAGGGGCGGATGCTGATATTCTTAAGCAATATAATTTTGGCATAAAACTATACGGCACAACCGCAGCAACATTGAAGTTGATTGATGAGATGGAACGTATGCGGGCGAAATTATTAGATAAAAACGGAGATAAGAAAGCTGCTGCCCTGGAAGAAAAAATCTTTCAACTCGAAACGGCACTGCACGATGTGCATGCCACCGGTGCCCGCATGGATATTTTTCGCAACCCACCACAGGTGCTTGAGCGACTTTTAGCCATGGCCAAAGAGGGTCAGATTTCAAGTGCCGATGCTCCGCCTACCGACCAACAGGCCGAAGTTTATAAGCTGATATCTGATAAGCTGGCTGAGGTGCAAAGTCAATTCGAGTTATTGCGAAAATCGCCTGAATTGAAGCGTATTGAGGGAATTTAACTTTTCAATGTTAAGTTTTTTTAACCGCTTGGTAATGCAACCATAACACGATACTTTGGGAGTATTAAACAACAGGTTATGGAAAAATTAGTAGTAAAAGGAAAAAAGGAAATTAAGATGCTTTTGGTGGATTCTCTACATCAAACAGTTCAGGCTCTGGGAGTTATAAAATCAAAAAAGAAAGCGAACAAACTGATTGAAAAATCGGCTAAACGCCTGGCAACGGTAGTAGCGGCTCAGATGAAAAGAGAATTGAAGAGGATCAAAAATGTAAAGATCAAGAAAGATAAAAAGGTAAAACCAGTAGAACTGGAAACTGCTTAATAAGCGATAAAGACATTACTTTGAAGGGGCCGAGAGCCCCTTTTTCTTTTGAAAATATTCGAACAATGTAATGTTTAACAGCAACAAGGCCATCCCATAAAAAGTATCTTCAAAGGGAATGGTACCGAGTCGAAATCCCATAAACTCGTCAGCATTGTACCACACTACCTCTTCGGGAATGCCCATGCCGGTTAAGATTCCATTCACAATAAAAAAGGGAATGAGTATGAAAAGATAAGCGAAGTAAAAGCGACCCAAGTAGTCAGTTTTCCAAACCCAACGATGAAACACCAATAGAATACCGCATACCAGAAATGCCGATGCCGTGTACCATTTATCCCACTGAAGGATGGCAGTTACAAAAAGAAATACACATAAGATATCGGTGATTATATTCACGGCCTTCGGTGAAATTCTATCGCGCCCGGAGAGAATATTGATAGAGTGATACGTAAACGCGCACGCATACGGGATGCAAATGAAAAAAAGTGTCTCCTCGAGCGGAAGATTCACAAAGAAAATTCCTAACACATATTTTTCATTGAAGCCCCAGACTCCCATACCGGTAAACCAAATATCCCAGGCAATAAAAAATGCAGCGGGTATAAAAATAGCGGGCCATATAAAAATCCATTTCTTATAAAATTTTGTTTGCGGAAGAAATGAAAAGCCCAACGGGAAAATTAAGGTCAGCGTGTTTATCAATAGGTAGGTAAAGGTTGGGTTCATGAGCGTCTATTGAGTTTCCTGCCGTTTCTCTTTCATGGTAAATTTCTTCGGCTCGAATTTTTTAGGTGCATATAAAAAGCCAAACGCTTCACAATTCTCTTTGGTGTGCTTAGCATGATGAATATAATGTGCGTGAATCATGCGTTGAAGATATTTGCTCCTCTTTTCAGGGCGCCACTTCATGCGTTGGTGCACAATGATATCGTGAAATATAAGGTAGAAAAGTCCGTAGCAGAAAATGCCAAGCCCCACGGCCAACATATACGGATTGTAGTTAACGATGCTGAAGTAGTAAAAGATGCCAATCGAGGGAACACTGAAGACTACAGCAAACAAATCATTCTTTTCAACTGTATGATCGTGTACGGTGTGGTGCGATTTGTGCCACGTCCACAAAAATCCATGCATAATATACTTATGAGAGAACCACGCTACAAACTCCCAAAACAAAAATGTGCCAATAGTAATGAACGCACAGATTAAAATTATTTTCAAGGTCATACGTTAATTCTTTCCTTCTGCAAAATATTCCTTCAACACAAGATAGCGGTGGTCAAAAATACGATTTACTTCACGGCCAACAAAAGCAGCATGAACCAACCGCCCCAAAATTCCTAACGGAATAGCATAGTTTACCTCATCAGTCATTTCTACGCCACCCGCCACTTCTTTAAAGTGATGCTGATGATGCCATAGGGCATAGGGGCCAAAGCGCTGCTCATCAATAAAGTGCGAAGGTTCTTTTACCTGCGTGATTTCGGTTACCCAATGTACTTTTATGCCCGGTAGAAGAGTTATTTGATACCTGATAACTTGCCCGGCATAGGCTTTGTCTCCTCCGGATTTATAAAGTATCTTAAATCCCATCTGTTCTGGGGTTATTTTGGAGAGATTTGTTGGCGTTGAGAAAAATTCCCAGGCTTCTGGTAGCGAAATGGGGAGAAACTGTGTACGGGTGAGATTATAAATTTTCATTTCAGTCTTTAAACACCTAAACGAGTGAAGAGTTTTGGCCGAAACATATTTTTTAGTCCGCCACGGCACGTATAAAAACAGTTTCAAAACTCACTTAAAATTCTCAAATTTAGAAACCTTCAACTATTATGAGGATTGTATTCTTACTTGTTACCTTGGTATCCATCGGCTTGTTAAGCACCCGCTGTGCTAATGATAAACAATTGTCGATAACGAGTGATTCAATAGATTTCAACCTACATATTCGTCCCATTTTGTCCGACCGGTGTTTTAAATGTCATGGGCCGGATGCTAATCAACGCAAAGCAGACCTTAGACTTGATACACGAGAAGGAGCATTGGCGGCCTTAAAGGATAATCCGAAGGCACACGTCATTGTTCCTGGCGATGCTGACCAATCAGAAGTCTTTTTAAGAGTATCTTCTTCTGATACCTCGTTCGTAATGCCACCACCGAACTCGAATCTATCGCTGACTAAAAACGAAATAGACTTAATTGAAAAGTGGATTGAGCAAGGTGCGAAGTATAAACCACATTGGGCATTTATCCCTCCGGTGAAGTCACCAATTCCAAGAGCTGATGAAGCCTGGGTATCGAATGAAATTGATCATTTCATTTTGGCAAGAATTGAAGCTTCTGGATTAAAACCAAATGAACCTGCCGACCGTGAGCGATTATTGAAGCGTGCAAGCCTGGATATTACCGGACTGCCTCCTTCTCTCGAAATGCAAAATCGTTTTTTGTCAGACCAGTCTGAAGATGCCTATGATAAAATAGTTGATGAGTTGTTGGCTTTGCCTCAATATGGTGAACGTATGGCCGTGTATTGGATGGACATTGCGCGTTATGCCGACTCACACGGTTATCAGGATGATGGCTTGCGCACCATGTGGCCGTGGCGAGATTGGGTGATTAATGCTTTCAATAAAAATTATCCCTACGATCAATTTGTAACATGGCAGTTGGCAGGTGATCAATTACCAAATCCTACCAAAGAACAATTGCTGGCAACAGGATTCAACCGTAATCATAAAATCACCCAGGAGGGTGGGGTCATTGATGAAGAATACAGAGTTGAATATGTGACCGATCGCACGAACACTTTTGGAAAAGCTTTTCTGGCCCTTACATTTGAGTGTGCCCATTGCCATGATCATAAGTATGATCCCATCTCACAAAAAGATTATTATCGAACCTTTGCTTTTTTTAATCGCGTTCCTGAGAAGGGTTTGGTGGGCGACATTCAATTAGCATCTCTTGCCGATCCTCCAAAAATTAAAATCACCACCGAGGAAATTAATAGTATTCTAAGGTTCATCAATAAAAAGGATACCACTCCGGTAGAAGTAATGGTAATGAAAGATACAACGTGGAAGCGACCAACCTATGTATTGACACGCGGTGCCTATGACGCACACGGAGAAATTGTTGACATCGGGTTGCCACCCGATATTTTGCCTTACGATTCCACATTGTATGGAAACAATCGGTTAGGACTTACGCGTTGGTTGTTTGATAAAAAGAACCCATTGACAGCGCGGGTGTTTGTGAACCGCATGTGGCAGGAATTTTTTGGAAGAGGCCTTGTAAAAACCAGTGGTGACTTTGGTATGCAAGGCGAGATGCCCTCGCACCCGGAATTACTCGATTGGCTGGCGGTTGATTTCAGAGAGCATGGTTGGGATGTAAAGCGATTGATAAAGCAGATTGTTACCTCTTCGACATATAAACAGTCTTCTGCAATGAGCAAAGAAAAGTTAGCCACGGACCCGGATAATATTTTATTGTCGCGGGGCCCGCGCACTCGTTTAACAGCTGAAGGTGTGCGCGATCTTGCATTGGCCAGCAGTGGCTTGTTGGTGAATGAAATTGGCGGCCCCAGTGTGAAAGTGTATCAGCCGAAAGGGATCTGGGAGTCATCAACATCTGGTCGTGGTGTGCTTGCCCGCTATGTGCAGGATCATGGTGAGAAATTATATCGCAGGGGACTTTACTCATTCATTAAACGAACGGTTCCGCCTCCGGGCATGTTGGTGTTTGATGGCAGCAATCGCGATCAATGTGAGGTAATGCGAATGAGAACAAATACTCCATTACAAGTTTTGGTTATGTTAAATGAACCGTTAATGCTCGAAGCCGCGCGAGTGTTTGCAGAGCGACTGATGCTGGAACAATCAACTACTGAAGAAAAAGTTAAGAAAGCATTTCAGACTATTGTGTGTCGCCAACCAAAAGCGGAAGAGCTAAAGATGTTGCTAGCGTATTTTGAAGAAGAGAAAATCGGGTTCAAACAATTTCCTGATAAAGCAAAGAGTTTTATCTCAGCAGGAGAGTATCCGAATGAGAAAATCAACGATGTGATAACATTAGCTGCTTTGATGCAGGTGATTCAAACGATTTATAATCTGGATGAGGCCATTACGAAAACTTAATTTTTATGAGGTTGTCTCAAAATCAAATAAAATTGAAATGTCATTCCGGCCCTGAGCCGGAATCTCATCTTACATTTACAAAACTGGATCGCGGGTCAAAGCCCGCGATGACGGAAGATTTTAAGACAACCTCATACTTATCAACTTATGAGTAAAGAATTTATTGATCATAGACTACATGTAACTCGCAGACACTTTTTAGGAAAAGTGAGCCTAGGGTTGGGTTCTGTTGCGTTAGGCTCTTTGTTAATTCCGGATCTGTTTTCAAAATCAGAAGGACCAACACAAGCTCTTGGTCTTCCACATTTTGCACCAAAAGCAAAACGGGTAATCTATCTTTTTCAAAATGGTGCTCCTTCACAATTAGAAAGTTTTGATTATAAACCTATGCTCAATAAAATGGCCGGTGAAGAATTACCAGCCTCCATCCGTATGGGGCAGCGCCTAACGGGCATGACATCCGGTCAGGTGAAGTTTCCCTTGGTGGGTTCGCATTTTAAATTTAGTCAGTATGGAAAGTCAGGCGCGTGGGTGAGTGAGCTTTTTCCTAACATCGCGAAAGTAGTTGATGATCTATGCATTGTTAAGTCGATGCATACTGAAGCAATCAACCATGATCCTGCACTTACATTTATGCAAACCGGTGCTCAGCAAGGCAATCGCCCCAGCATGGGTGCCTGGATGAGTTATGGGTTGGGTAGTGAAAATAAAAATCTTCCTGCTTATTGTGTGTTGCTATCGCGCGGACGCGGCAACGGTCAGGGTGTTTACTCAAAATTATGGACCAACGGTTTTCTCGATAGTGTGCATCAGGGTGTTCAGTTCAGCAGCAGTGAAGAACGCGTGTTATATCTGAAAGATCCCGAAGGTCGTGATCGGGAAGATCGAAGAAAAATGCTCGACAATCTTGCACAATTGAATGACCTCAACTATCAGGAGTTTGGCGACCCAGAAATCCAAACCCGTGTGCAGCAATATGAAATGGCCTATCGGATGCAGACCGCTGTACCTGAACTAACCGACCTCACCAAAGAACCGGACAGCATTGTAAAAATGTATGGCGCAGATTGTTTGGTGCCAGGAACCTATGCAGCCAATTGTTTGCTGGCGCGAAAACTTTCTGAAGCCGGGGTTCGCTTTGTGCAGTTGTATCATCAGGGTTGGGATCAGCATGGTAATATGGTAGGAGAGATGCCGTTGCAGGCACAAGATGTGGATCGTTCTACGGCAGCGTTGATCATGGATTTAAAACAACGCGGACTTCTCGATGAAACGTTAGTGATCTGGGGTGGTGAGTTTGGTCGCACCAATTATTGTCAGGGTGATTTATCGAAAGAGAATTATGGACGAGATCATCATCCGCGATGTTATACCATCTGGATGGCGGGTGGTGGTGTAAAGCCGGGGATCGTCTATGGAGAATCGGATGAGTTTGGATATAATATTATTAAGAACCCCGTGCACGTAAATGATTTTCATGCTACAGTAATGCATTTGATGGGACTAAATCATGAACAATTAACCTACAAACATTTAGGGAGGCGCTATCGGCTCACCGATGTAGCGGGTAAGGTAGTGGAGGGAATTTTGGCGTAACTATTAATGAAACGATTCCGATCAATCCTTTTCAATCTCATTCTGTTTCTCCAGATCCTGCTCATATTTCTTTTTCTATTTGAAGATCGGATTGAATTACCTGCGTTGCTGCAAGCGGTTGGGAGAATACATCCCCTGATCCTCCATCTACCCATTGGGGTTTTGGTTTTTCTGGTAGTATTACTCTTTTTTAGAAGAGAATTTAAAGGAAAGTCGTTCGACAGAATTGTATTTCTCTGTTTGATGCTGATTTCGGTTACGGCTTCCTTAAGCGCTTTGTTTGGTTTGTTTCTATCTCTTCAAGAAGGTTACGGACAAGACAGTATCTGGCAACATAAGGTAAGTGGAATTGTTCTTAGTTTTCTCTGTTACTTTCTTCTGATCGCTTTTAATTCAATAAAAAGAAGCAAAACACTATTTTATTCTGGTGTTGGCATTACAATCGCAGCTCTGTTGTTTACGGGTCATACGGGTTCCATGATCACACACGGTGAAAATTTTGTGCTTGAACCTTTGATGAACAAACAGAAAGAAGCACTCTCAACTGAAACTTCTTCACTCTATAAATTTGCTGTGGAGCCGATACTGGAAATGAAATGTATCAGTTGTCATAATGAAAAAAAGAGTAAAGGTGGGTTGGTGATGACATCGGTTGCCAGGTTTAAAGAAGGTGGAGAAGAAGGCGTTGAATGGGAAGCGGGAAACCCTAAGGCCAGTCGGCTCATTCAGTACATACATCTTCCCATGGATGACGATAATCATATGCCACCTGAAGGAAAGACACAATTAACAGCGGAAGAAATCTTTATCCTTGAATCCTGGATTCAATCAGGTGCGGATTTTGACAAGAAGCTGACAGATTATTCAGAAACTGATACGATTCGTAAATGGGTTTCGGCACAGGTTAATTCTCGGGTAAGCAGTAAAGAGGAGAGGGCCTACGCTTTGAGACCAGTATCTCAAGAAGTTATCGATAAATTGAATACTCCATTCCGCACCATATTTCCCTTGTATCAAAACAGTCCGGCCCTGCAAGTTGATTTTTTTGTGCGTGAATCATTCCAAACAAAATCACTGGAAGAATTGAAGTTAATACAAGAGCAACTCGTCATCTTGAATCTATCGAAAATGCCGATTACTGATGAACAACTACAAACCATTGCTCAATTCACCAATCTCGAAAAACTGAATTTGAATTTTACGGACATACAAGGCACTGGTTTGTCAGCACTAAAATCGTTGAGTAAACTTTCATCGGTTTCACTTTCAGGAACGTCTATTGGCAATGAGCATGTTCAATCAATTATCGACTTACCATTGTTACGGGAACTATTTGTCTGGAATACAAACGTTGCCGATACCGAAGTGGTGGCGTTACAAAAAAAATATCCACAAATTAAAATTATTTCCACTTTGTTTAATGATTCAAGCACATTACACCTTAGCAAACCTATTTTGGTCAATGAAGGTATTTTGAAAAAAGGTGAGTTGCTTCAGTTGAATCACTCTATGCCGGGTGTGGTGATTCGCTATTCACTCGATGGAAGTTTGCCCGATAGCATTTCAAATACAATCTATGAAAAGCCACTTGTAGTGAATGAAACAGTGAAACTAAAAGCACAAGCATGCAAGGAAGGTTGGTATTGTAGTGATTTAATAGAAGTTACATGTTATGTAGAAGGATATAAATCGAAGAAGGTTTCATTATTACAACCAGCCGACAAGCAATATCCGGGAGAGGGCGCAAGTACCTTAACGGATGGTCGAAAGGGATTTACGGATGTGCTAAAGGAACCATCATGGCTGGGGTTTCGTGAAAATAATTTTGAAGCTGACTTCGACTTTGGAACGAAACCACCAGCAATTCATAAGGTTGTGCTGAGTTATGCCGATAATTTGGGCGGATATGTCTTCCCGCCAACGGATGTGGAAGTGTGGGGTGGAAGCAATGCACAAGAATTAAAATTACTTAAGTCAATAAAAGTTGAACAACCCTTAGGGTATCGCCCTCAACGAATGGAGGCCCTTGCAATTTCTTTTGATTCGACTACGGATGCGTATTATAAAATTATTGCAAAGCCGGTTAGCAAACTTCCGCTGTGGCATGGTGGCAAAGGACAAAAGGGTTGGTTCTTTGTGGATGAAGTGTTTTTTTATTGATCAGCCTCTCAGTATCATTTAGCAACAATAATTCCCTTGGCCATTCTGGGAAAGATAAGTCCGTGAAAAGGAAGAACCAGATACCAATACACCCGACCCCACAAACCGAGCGGTTGAAATGTTGCTGTTTGAAGTAGTGTTTTCTTGCCATCCACCTCTTTGATCTTAAATTCCAGCCACGCTTCACCCGGCAATTTCATTTCAGCATATAGTAGTAATCTCATATTTTCTTTATCAGCGATAAGCACACGCCAGAAGTCGAGCGCATCACCTGGTTTTAAATCTGTCTCACTTCTTCGCCCTCTTCGTAACCCCACACCACCTACCATTTTATCTATAACACCTCGCATTTGCCAGAGCCAGTTGCCGAAGTACCACCCTTGTTCGCCACCAATGCGCCAGATGTTTTCAGCTACTTCGGTTTTATCTCTTTCAAAGGGTATTATTCGTTTGTCCGTTAGCACACCATGTTCCGGCACTTGTACATTATCCAGAAAGTTATTTCTCATCGTATCTGATGAAATCGAATCTTTCCAACTGGAGATAATATGCTTCTGACTTATCTTATCAAAGGCCAATTGTAATGCTTCCTCATAATGAAGTATTTTTATTGACACTATTTGTTCAATGCGGCTGTCTTTGCAAATTACTTCATTCTTCATACTTGCCACCAGCGTGCGCGCCAGCGAATAAGATGTGGAGGTAACAAAGTATAACCACAATGAAGAAAGCTTGGGCGACAGCACGGGCACGGTAATAATCCAACGCTTCAGGTTTCGAACTTTGGCGTAACCCAATAACATTGCTTTGTAGTTGAGAACATCCGCGCCACCGATATCAAAAGATTGATTGAAAGTTTCTGATTTCATCAACGCGCCTTGTAAATAGTCGATCACATTACGAATGCCAATCGGTTGGCAACGGGTTTTTAACCATTTGGGAGCAATCATTACCGGAAGCTTTTCTACCAGATCGCGAATGATTTCAAAAGAAGCACTTCCTGAGCCAATGATAATAGCAGCTCTCAAAACGGTTGTGGGCACAATGCCTGATTTAAGAATCTCTTCTACATTTTTTCGAGAGAGCAGATGGTTTGAAAGATCTGAGTCATTTACGATTCCACTTAGGTAGATAACTTGTTTTGCCGTGCTGTTATTTACTATCGTGGTAAAGTTTTTGGCAGACTCCGCTTCAAGGCTTGCAAAATCCAGATACGAAGAGCTCATCGAATGAACGAGATAATAGGCTGCATCAAAATCCAGCGGAACTTCTTTTAAAGATTGAACTTGACTCAGATCACCTTCTACAACTTTAATCTGCTTTTGCTGAGCTTCTGAGAAATCATCCCAATCGAATCTTCGTTTATCACGTACAAGACAAATTAAAGTATGCCCAGCCTCCAGTAAAACAGGAAGTAACCTTCTGCCAATATATCCGGTTGATCCCGTGAGGAGAATTTTCATTTTGATTTATTGAACAATCTATCCAAGAGCTTCTTTATAAACTTTCAACACTCTATTCCGCGCCAGCGTATGCTCAACGATTGGTTTTGGATATTCATTAGTCCCCAATTCAGGAACCCATTTTTTTATATACTTCAATTCCGGATCAAACTTTTCTGTTTGGAGTGCAGGATTAAAAACCCGGAAGTAGGGAGCCGCATCACAGCCCGATCCGGCAGCCCACTGCCAGCCACCGTTGTTTGCGGCCAGATCAAAGTCTAATAATTTTTTTGCGAAGTAGGCTTCACCCCAGCGCCAATCAATCAGTAAATGTTTGGTAAGAAAACTCGCGACAATCATTCGCACCCGATTATGCATAAAGCCTGTGGTATTCAGTTCGCGCATCCCCGCATCTACAATAGGATATCCCGTTTTGCCTTCGCACCAAAGCTTAAATTCCTTCTCATTGTTCCGCCACTCGATCTTATCATAACTTGGTTTGAAGGCTTCCTTTTCTACCTGCGGAAAATGCCATAAAATCATGTGATAGAAATCGCGCCAGATCAATTCGTTCAACCACGTTTCATTTTTTTTCTGTGCCAGTTGCGCAAGCTTGCGAATGCTTACCGTACCAAACCGTAAATGTATGCTGAGTTTTGTGGTGCCTTCGATGGCCGGAAAGTTTCGCTGGAGATTATATTTCTCAACGATCGATTGTTTTATTACACGTTGAGGAAAAGTACCCCCTGCTTTTTCGAAACCAAGTTCTTCCAACGATGGAATGGATACCGGTTTCATTTTTTTTAAGGACCCAAAATATTTTTCAGTGGGGAAACTTTTGAGATAGAATGTATTGAGAGCAGCCTTCCACTTGCGACTATACGGAGTAAATACCGTATAAGGCTTACCATCGTCTTTGGTTACTTCATCTTTTTCAAAGATTACCTGGTCTTTAAATGTTTTAAACTCAGCACCGTGTTTAATGAGAATATTTTTTACCTGCTCATCACGCTTGCGGGCGTATGGTTCGTAATCGTGATTGGTATAGAGGGCTTTTGGTTTTAGAGATTTGAATATCTCGATGGGATCTCCATGAAACACGAGCAACGAACTTCCGAGTTCGGTCAATTGCTCTTGTATAACGGTAAGCGAATTATGAATGAACTCTACCCTGCGATCAGCTTTTTCATCGAGTTCGTCAAGTATGGTGGTGTCGAAAATAAAAATCGGAACCACATCTTTGTTTTCACGCAATGCATGATAGAGCCCGGCATTATCTTGCAGACGCAAATCACGCCTGAACCAAAATAAGGTTGACGCTGCGTCTATCAACGAACTATTTTTTTGTTTGAAGGGCTTCAATTTCTTTTTCAAGTTGATCAATGATAGTCATTTTGGCGGCATAGAGTTTAAGGTCACCGGATCGTTGCACATGCATAGCTTCTTCCAAAAGCTTTTTGTGTTTGGCCTCCAGTTTTTTGAGGGGGTCGGATTTTAGGAATGAGAACATGGTTTTATAACAATAAATCCTTGGTTTAGTTTTACTCGCCTTCTGGTGCGCGAGCGGCCTGACCGCTCATCGATGGAATAGTCAGCGATCTGACCGCTTTTTAACGGTCATGACCAACAGTAATCACCACGTTTCCGGTTTTCTGTCCGGTCTCTACATGGCGGGTGGCCTCCCTAATTTGTTCCAGCGGATAATAGCTGTCGATAACGGGTTTAAACTTTTTAGTTACTACCAGCTCTTTTAAAAACTCAACATCTTTTTTGCTGATGGTTGGTATCGGGAACAATACTTTTTTGCCACCCAGCAAGGGTGTGATAAGGGCCAGAAATGGATTTTGTGACATATAGCCAAGTTCGGTTGACATGTAGATGCCACTCTTTTTAAGTAACGGTCTACATTTGCCAAACGAGCTTTTACCTACCGCATCAAATACTACATCAAATTGGGTATCCAATTTTGTAAAGTCTTGTTGCGTATAGTCAATAACCTGATGCGCGCCCAATGATTTAACCAGGTCTACATTTTTGGTATTACAGACTGCAGTTACTTCTGCGCCAAAATAATTAATCAGCTGCACGGCTGCCGAACCAATTGCCCCGGTGGCTCCATTGACTAATACTTTTTGTCCACTCGTAATTTTGGCTGCCCTGATATCGCATAAAGCATAATGTGCACCTTCTGTAATGGGAGCGGCTTCCTCATAGGTGACTGTAGGCATGGTGGTGATGGCTGCATTTTCGACCATCGTCATGTATTGGGCATTAGCGCCAAAGGTTGTATCATTAAAACCAAACACTTTATCGCCCGGTTTAAAAGAGGTTACTGCATTTCCGATTGCTTCAATCTCTCCGGCAAACTCGTTGCCCAGCGTTTGATTATTAGGCTTGAAGAGTCCACTAAAAAACCGACTGATAAAATATTCTGCACTTCTGAATCCACAGTCGGTGCGGTTTACTGTGGTGGCATGCACTTTTATAAGTACTTCGTTGGCTTTAGGGGTTGGCTTTGGTATCTCCTTTAGTTGAAGTACTTCGGGCGGACCGTACTGGGTGTGGATGATGGCTTTCATTTAAAAATTTTTAAAGCTAGCGGGTCAATTAGCGAACATGAAAATTTATTTACTCTACCAATTCATACCGAAAGAATCTCTTTCTGAATAATAGAAATGAAATTAGTAGTAAGACGACAGCCGTAACCCAAATCAGCTTACTTAAAATCAACATGAAACAACCGATGAATAGCCAAAAGAGAAACGTTAAAAATTGATCCGGGTTGCGATTGGGTTTGAAAAGGTAGGTGTGGATTGCCATAAGATAGGCACTCGCAAAAACGGGTAGTAGTACAAATTGAATCAACGAAAGTTCCTGCCCTATACTACCAGTCAGTAATAACAGCTCGGGGATCATTAGCAGTGTGTATAAAATCAGATAAGAAAAAAGAGTTTTAGTAACCGGAACAGGAAGGTTTCTCATCCAGCTCAATGAGTGATCTTCAAATGTTTTTAGTTTCTGAACCAGGTAGGTGTGCGAGAGTAAAGCAAATAACCACGTGATGCCCACAATACGAAAGTCATCGCCCGGTTCCAGAGTTTCCTTTACAATATAGAGCAGCACTAATGAAAATACTTTACTGAGCATGAGTGCTGATTTTTCTTCTTTGAAAAGATAGCCTGCATAAATACCTACCTGAGTTTGTTGATAGGGCAACGTAAAAGAAGGTAATGTAAATCGAGCCCCTACATGGCGGTTGCGGATTGAATAATTAAGAGCCCTCGCATTCAACAACCATAACCCTAACTGAAAAATGAAAACAGCAGCCAGTACATCATAAAATGAATGTTGGATGCCGATGGCATAGATAGCCAATGTGTATAGGAACACCGGTAAAAAAGTTATAAAACTGATGAGTAAGAAATACAGAAAACTCTGTGTTGATGGAAGAAGCGCAAGCAGGTTAAGAAATGAACAAGAATCGGAAGCTGAGGTTTTAAGTAGGAAATGCAAGGACTTGAGTTGATAGAGTAACCAGATAACAAACACCACGACTAAAAATATTCCCGAACTCAACATGCCATAGATCAGTGACTGATGATAGAATGCAATCTGTGTGGACTCTACGATGCCGAACATGAGAAAGAAAACGAAGAACAACAGCCCTGCATGATTTTTATAAAAGGGCACCACCAACCCTTTGATCATTAGGCTGAGGATGTTATTCATTGTGAAACTTAGCGGTTTGATTTTCTACAATCACCTTGCCATCGGGCACAAACTGATCTTCCCGAAAAGGTTGATGCGAGCTCAACAAGAAGGAAGTACCCGAAGCGTGGCGCTCTTTTATCAGAGCGAATAAGGAAGGTAGAAAACTACCTTCCAGCGTAATCAACGGCTCATCGAGCAGAATGAGTTTTGTGTCTCCGATAAAGGCGAGCAGCAACGAAAGTTTTTTAGTCATGCCACTGGAGTAGGTGCCGACCGTGTAACCCAGAAAACTCTGGATGCCAAAATAATCAACCAGTAATTTAATTGACTCGTCCTTTGCTTGCCGGGTCTTTTGCACAAAACGAATAAGGTCCCACCCGGTAACAAACCCCGGAAAAACCGGTTCCGCTTCCGCAAAGGAAACCTGTTGCCGATAGCTCATTGGATTTTTTATCAGGTCGGTAGCATTAAGTATCACCGAGCCTTCGAAGGGATTGATGCCTGCGATAATTTTCATCAGTGTGGTTTTGCCTGAGCCATTGTTTCCTTTTATCCAGTAGGCTCCTGCTGGGATGCCGAGTTGTGGAATCTCCAGAATAACGCGCGGGCCGTAGGCCTTTTTAAGATGGGTGAGTTGAAGCATAGAAGTTGGCGTACGAATAATACGTAAAGTTTTTGATTGGGTTCGTATAATTATTGGCCTTCGAAACGCCAGAAACCCGGATTAAATTTTATCTTTAAAGTTACGGCATTCTGTTCCTATACCAATGGGATAAAGATGCTGAGTGTATTGATAAAAGCCGGATGAAAAAGAAAAAATTACCAACGCCAGCCAAAAAGAAAGAAGCGACAAAACGGAAGTCATCACAGGCCATGTCCAAAAATAAGATTACTTCCAAAAAAGCTAAGCTTACCAGGCAACCGGAGGGTGAAACAAGTACACTAAAAATAGTCTTAGCGGAAAATCTTAAGTTCCGAGCCATTATAAAAAGACACACTGTTGAATTAGACAAAAAAGATCGGGAGCTGGAAATTGAAGCTGCGTTGGAGAGAGTGCGTGCCCGAACCATGGCAATGCAACATTCTGGTGAGTTAAGCGATGTTGTGTATGTATTATATAAACAAATGCAACAATTGGGTTTCGATTACGGAGCCTGCACCATCACGTTAATGAATGCTGAAACAGGTGATACAGATTGGTGGATGGCTGGCTTTTCAGAATTAGAGTACCCTGACTTTTACCAGGTAAGTTATTTCAATCATCCGGGATATAATGCTGTACTGGAAGCCTGGAAACGAAAAGAAAAATTTGCGGCCATCGAAATTGATGGTCAAAGTAAAAAGGCTTACGATAAGATTATGTTTACTAAAACGGGCTTTAGTAAACTGCCTGAACACGTAAAGGAGATGATGGCTGCTTTTAAATCAGTGATCTACTCAATGGCTTACATGCGCTATGGGGCGTTATCTTTTGGCCCAACGGCAATTAGCGATACACAAAAACACATCTTACAAAAATTTGCAAAAGTTTTCGAACAGACCTATACCCGTTTTCTCGATTTACAAAAAGCTGAAGCACAGGCAAGAGAAGCGCAGATTGAAGCGGCCTTAGAAAAAATCAGAAGCAGGTCCTTGGCTATGCACCATTCCGGGGAGTTAAGAGATGTCATTGCAGTTTTTTTTGAAAAACTGATTGAGCTTGGTACACTTCTCGGAACTGTCGGAATAGGCTTGTACGACCAAAAGTCCAAGGATATTTCTTGTTGGGTAGGCAATGCAATTCAGGATCCGCAATTGGTGGTGGCTCCTTTTGATGAAGCCATTATGATGGAAGAGAATTTTATCAGCCAAAGTTGGAAAGCAATGACTGAAAAGATTGAAATGGTAAATGTGGTATATTCTAGAGAGCAAAAGGACAGGTATTTTAAGCCTGTTCGCCCACAATGACCTGGTTCAGATTCCTGAAAGTGCGCGGGAAATACTCCTGAAAATGGAAAAGCATACAGTATGTTTTATCCCCAATTATCATTCATCCCTATTTGTTGACAGTTGGGATGGAAAGCGATATTCAGTTGAGGACATCACCATTTTGAGGCGTGCAGGAAAAGTCTTCGAGCAAGCCTATGTTCGCTTCCTCGATCTGCAAAAAGCAGAAGCACAGGCAAGAGAAGCACAGATTGAAGCTGCGTTGGAAAGAGTACGTTCTCGCACGATGGCTATGCAAGCATCGGATGAACTGGCCGATGCTGCTTATGTTTTGTTCGAGCAGTTGAACGCGCTGGGTGTAACACATGAAAGGATTAATATTGGTATTGTTAACGAAGCTACTCAAACCATTGATTTCTGGGTGACCGAGCAAGGCGGTGAAAAACTCAATACTAAATTTTCAGGCCGGATATCTGAGCCAACTACGCTTTGCAAATCCTATCAAGCCTGGAAAAAAGGAGAAAAATCACTTATGATTGATTTGAAAGGCGAAGACCTAAAAAGTTGGCTGAAGTATATGAGTGAGGAAATTAAAATCCCTTTCAATAAAGCTTTCTTGCACGACAGAAGAGTACAAACAGCAGGCTTCTTTTCAAAAGGTATGCTTATAGTAACCAGTCCGGAACCATTGCAACACGAAGCCTTGTATCTTTTGGAAAAGTTTGCGGGTGTTTTTGACCTTACCTACACACGCTTCAGTGATTTAAAAATTGCTGAAGCACATGCCGTCCAAGCCGAACAAGATTTAATCGCTATTAAAGAAGCCAAACAAAAAGCCGAAGTTGCACTCACCGAGTTGCAGCTCACGCAAAAGCAACTTATCCAATCCGAAAAGATGGCTTCGTTGGGTGAACTCACTGCAGGTATCGCCCATGAAATTCAAAATCCATTAAACTTTGTAAATAATTTTAGTGAGGTGAGTAACGAACTGATTAAAGAGATACAAGACATAAGACATAAGGCACAAGACCAAGCAAATAAGAGCGAAGAAGATGAGCTACTAAATGATATTGCAACTAACCTTGAAAAAATAAATCATCATGGCAAACGAGCTGCTGATATTGTAAAAGGGATGCTACAACATTCCAGAACGGGCAGCGGCCAGAAAGAACTTACCGATCTCAATGCCTTGGGCGATGAATACCTTCGCCTGGCTTATCATGGTCTTCGCGCGAAAGACAAATCGTTCAACGCCAAGTTTGAAACTTACCTTGATTTAACCTTACCTAAAGTGAATGTAATGCTACAAGATATTGGCAGAGTTATTCTCAACTTGATCAACAATGCGTTTTATGCTGTAAGCGAAAGGCAGAAGGCGGAAAGCGGAAAGTCTGGTTCTAGCTACGAGCCAACTGTTACTGTAAGCACAAAAAACCTAAGTGATAAAATCGAAATCACTGTGCACGATAATGGCAACGGTATCCCCGATAAAATCAAAGACAAAATCTTTCAACCTTTCTTCACCACCAAACCCACCGGACAGGGAACAGGATTAGGATTGAGTTTGAGTTATGATATAGTGAAAGCGCATGGGGGAGAGCTGAAGGTTGTCACAAAGGAAGGTGAAGGCACAACATTAATTATTCAATTGCCAATTGTGTGAGCCAACCTGTGAAGTTCTTATTGTTAATTATTCTGATTTATGAATTTTGAGTTTATACTGTTAATTATCCTTTTTAACTATCTGCGAAAAAAATTGCAGACAAAGATACTGTTGCAAAACTGGGACAAAATTTTCCAGATGGGGGTATTTTTATCCGTTGCCCTTCTGGTGATGGATGTTACAATTAAGTCTTTTCGACCTCAGCTCGCATGGGTTGCACACGGAGTAATTTTTACACTCTTTTATTTTTTACTTACACGAAAAGCTTTTCAGCCGGTAAAATCTATCGTATACGCGTTACTCCCAATGGTGATTGTGAATCTAGTCCAGGATGTTACAAAGCTGGTCAATAGAAATTTTTATGCTGCATGGGAAAACTATTTTGGGTCTGCTTTCTTGTTTTCGATTTTATGGCTAATTGCGTTGCTTATATTTAATAGCAGGCAGCAAAAGGCATTAGAAAAAGAAAAGATAAAGGCAGCTAAGCGTGAAGAGGAGTTTCAGGCATCAGAATCGATGAAGGCTATTTTAGAGGTGCAGGTTGCCGAACGAACAGCAGAACTATCAAAGCAAAAAGAAGAACTACAACATGCGCTTCTTGAACTTAAAGCCACTCAATCCCAACTCATCCAATCCGAAAAGATGGCTAGCCTTGGTGAACTCACCGCAGGCATTGCGCATGAAATTCAAAACCCGCTCAATTTTGTTAATAACTTCAGTGAAGTAAGTACAGAGTTGGTCGATGAAATGAAAGAAGAGTTGGCAGTAGGCAGTTTGCAGTCGGCAGTGGAAATAGCGGACGACCTCAAGAAGAACTTAGAAAAAATAAATCATCACGGCAAACGTGCGGGTGATATTGTGAAAGGAATGCTCCAGCACAGCCGTAGTAGTAGTGGCATAAAAGAACCCACCAACATCAATGCATTGGCGGATGAATATCTGCGATTGGCGTATCATGGCTTACGAGCAAAAGACAAATCGTTTAATGCCACTATGAAAACTGATTTTGATCAAAGTATTGGCAACATCAATGTTGTGCCGCAGGATATTGGCAGGGTAATTTTGAATTTAATTACCAATGCGTTTTATGTTGTGAACGAGAAAGCCAAGTTGAATGAACCGGGCTATGAACCAATCGTTTCAGTAACTACGAAGCGCTCCCCTCTCCACGGGAGAGGGGCCATGGGTGAGGCAATTATCACAGTTAAAGACAACGGCTCTGGCATACCCGATAAAATCAAAGACAAAATCTTCCAACCGTTTTTCACCACCAAACCAACCGGGCAAGGCACAGGCTTGGGATTGAGTTTGAGTTATGACATTGTGAAAGCGCATGGGGGCGAGTTAAGAGTTGAGACAAGAGAAGGTGAGGGTAGTGCGTTCGTTATTATATTACCCCTTGTCTGAATCAAAGATTTATTGGATTGCAAGATTTCACGGATTTAAAATATGGCCGAGTTAAAGTATAAAGACATTACCGAAAAGATTATTGGTGCTTCTTTTGAAGTTCATAAATTTCTTGGCAATGGATTTCAAGAAGTTATCTACCAAAGGGCTTTAGCCTGGGAGTTGAAGCAAGCTGGATTATCATTTGCCCGCGAAATTGAGCAAGACATATTTTACAAAGAATTACCAGAGCCAATCGGAACCCGCAGAGCTGACTTTGTTGTAGAAGGGAAAGTTTTGGTTGAGTTGAAGGCTGTCATTGAACTTGAAGATGAACACCTTGCTCAAGTCCTGAATTATCTCAAGGCGTATAAACTTGAAGTTGGATTGTTGATCAATTTTGGAAGTAAAAGTCTAACGTTCAAACGACTTGTTCTTTAGTAAGAAATCCGTGAAATCCTTTAATCCTTAAAATCCGTGATCTTATATTTACAAATGCCTAAACCCTACTTGCCTTCACAGTCAGCAATACTTCTAACTTTTGTTCTGTGCCTGTCCCTTGCTGCTGGATTTTCTCAGTCGCAAATACCTATTCAAACTATTGAACCCACTTATGTTTCCATTGCCGAGGGCGTGGTTTCGCCTCTTGTTTATGATGTGCTACAGGATAGCTATGGTATAATCTGGTTGGGTACAGCAAATGGATTACAGAAATACGATGGTTACCGTTTCGAAACATTTAAGAATATCTCGGGAATGACCACCAGTTTGCAAGGCAATACAGTGTGGGCTTTGTTTGAAGATTCCAACCATGACATTTGGGTAAGTTCCAATAAAGGAGTTTCAAAATACATTCGGAGCAAGAATGAATTTAAGAACTATAACTTCGGTCAAATCTTCGGCTTCACCAGCGATTCTGACGTGCGTGGTTACAAAATCTTTAAGGATTCTCAGAACAGGCTTTGGGTTAACACTTTAAACATTCAACTGGTGTGGTATGATGTGGATAACGACACCTGGAAGAAAGCGATCTACGAAGTACCGGATGTGCCAGAGCCCGATCACATAGGGACTTCGCAAGGCCTGGCAGAAGATTCCAAAGGAAATCTCTGGCTGGCATCGTGGAATTATGGCTTGATGCGCAAAGCAAAAAATGAAGATGCTTTTAAGCCCATTCCAGTTTCAAAACTAGGTTTTGATTTCACTACAGCTTTCAACATAATAACCGCGCTTTATATGGATAGCACGAATACACTCTGGATTACTACACGAATCGGAGTGTATAAGTATGATACCGAAAAAGAAGTACTGCGAACCATCATAGAATATACTGACGATAGTGAGAATGGCTGGACACAAATGAATGCAATTGAGCCAGACCGTGAAGGCAACATTTGGATAGCAAATAATCTGAGGGGCCCATTAAAATTTGAAAGCATTACAGATCGCTACACCGAGATTCAACTTGCTGGTAAAATGAAAATGCGCGGGTATGGATGGACTTTTATCCTTACCCAATTCATGCAAGACCGTAGTGGTATTTTTTGGTTTGGTACCGTGGAAAGCGGATTAATGAAGTATGATCCTGTGAACAAACCGTTTCAATCGCTGGTACATGATCCCAACAATCCTAATACATTAAGTAAAGGAGATGTATTTGGAATTCTTGCGTCAAATGCAAAACCGGGCGTTGTGTATGTAGGCACCCGTGGGGGAGGCGTAAATGTGTATGATCCTACAAAACAGAAAATTGATAAAATCACATTCAAGGTGGTGGACGATATGTTTGGCGGCTCTGCCCGTAGTATTGCCGAAGACGCTGACGGTGCGCTATGGCTGGGCACCTGGGGCGATGGGGTGGTTCAATTAGATAAGAACAACAAAGAGATCAAACGGTATAAATACGACTCGTTAAATAAGAACTCCCTCTCGCATAACCAGGTGCGGGTAATAAAGCCGGATAAAAAGGGCCAGCTCTGGATAGGCACCAATAATGGGTTAAGTATTATAAACACAAAAACAAACTCCGTGCAGCGGGTGAGTAACAAGTATGGTAAGCAATACCCCGATCAATTAGTAAAAGAGCTTGAGAATCTTATTTCATCCGATCAAAAAATCGGGGTGATAGAAAAAGTTACCGATAATCAGAATCTTTCGGTACCCATTGAAATTAAAACAGCGGGAACCTACTGGGTTATGACTGTGGCCGAGATGGATGCGCTGCTACTGGTTGATTTGGGATGGATAGAAAATGCAGCTCAAGATACCGTGTGGAAAATGAGTAGGTTTGAAAACACCCTTCATGCCGGTGGAGCTTATAAAAACAGAATTGAAATTGGTACGGTTACGCTGCAACCCGGCAGTTACACATTGCGATTTAGAACAGACGATAGTCATGCCTATGGAAAATGGAACGAGCCCGCTCCTGATCAAACTTCCTTATATGGAATTGCATTATTAAAGCCTCAGCAGAGTGGAGAATTACAGGCGTTTGAAACGCAGATTAAACCTGAAGAGAAAGAAGAATATGCCATCAGTGGATCGAATGTTAACGATATTGAGGTAACGGATAAATACATTTGGGTAGCCACAGAAGGCAATGGAATTGATCGGATTGATCCGGTAACCAACCGGTTGAAGAGTTACTTGCTCAATCCGGACGATGCAAACTCGCTTAGTAATAATAATATCAGAGATATTCATGCCGACAGTCGGGGAATGATCTGGTTTGCTACCAACGAGGGTGTCAATAAATTAGATCCGATTACCGAAACATTCACCCGATATTCAGAGGCAGATGGATTACCCACTAACCTTACCGAAGGTATAGTAGAAGGTGATAATGGTGAAATGTGGATAGCCACACAAAATGGACTTTCGCAGATGGTTATTAACGAAAGACTGGGTAAAGCAACCTTCATCAACTACAATTCAACCGATGGCTTAACAGGAGATACCTTCTTATCACTAGCCAACACGCGCGCAACCGATGGTCGGTTTTACTTTGGAAGTGTACAAGGCCTTACCACATTCAGCAGCATTACCGCCAATAATTTACCACCGGCAATCATCATCTCTAACTTTTTTCTTTCTAATAAATCAGTTCTGGAGATGCAAGAAAATTCACCTCTTACCGAAAGTCTGTTGGAAACAAAAAGCGTGTCATTGCCCTTCAACCAGAACAGCCTGAGTTTTGAATTTGCGGCCTTGCATTATGCCAATCCAAAAAAGAATCAATATGCGCACATGCTGGAAGGCTACGATCAGGATTGGATTTATGATAACCGAAACTTTGCAGCTTACACTAACCTCGATCCGGGCACCTACAAATTTAAAGTTCGTGCCGCCAATGCTTACGGCATTTGGAACGAAGAGGGTCTAACCTTTGAGATAAACATACTACCTCCGTGGTGGCGTACGTGGTGGGCCTATGCTTCTTATGTTATAGTCTTTGCTGGCATTGCCTTTACAGCAGATCGCACAGTACGTAGAAGTATTAAGCTTCGTGAACGCGAACGCAGTCGCGAGCGTGAATTGAAACAAGCCAAAGAAATTGAAAAGGCGTACACCGAATTAAAGGCCACGCAATCACAATTAATACAATCTGAAAAGATGGCCAGCCTGGGTGAACTTACTGCAGGCATTGCGCATGAAATTCAGAACCCGTTGAACTTTGTAAACAATTTTGCTGAAGTTAATAAAGAGCTTATTGACGAGTTGAAGCAGGAAATTGAAGCAGGAAATCTAAATGAAGTAAAGACTATTGCCGATACACTTTCTCAAAACGAAGAGAAGATAATGTTTCACGGCAAACGTGCCGATGGCATTGTAAAAGGCATGTTGCAACACTCTCGTGCCAGCTCTGGCCACAAAGAACCTACTGATATCAATGAACTGTGCGATGAATACCTGCGCCTTTCTTACCACGGACTTCGTGCTAAAGACAAATCGTTCAACTCTACATTCAAAACCAACTTCGGTACTACTGTTGGAAAAGTAAGTATCGTACCACAAGATATTGGGCGCGTAGTGTTGAATTTACTCACCAACGCCTTCTATGCGGTGAATGAAAAGAAGAAAAAGCTAGGAAGTTCAACATCCTACGAACCCACTGTTACTGTGACTACTCAATCGGTAGGCGGCAAAATTGTGATACAAGTTCAGGACAATGGCAATGGCATTCCGGAAAGTATAACCCAGAAAATCTTTCAACCGTTCTTCACGACCAAACCAGCCGGGCAAGGTACCGGACTCGGACTATCCCTGAGTTATGACATTGTAACCAAAGGACATTCTGGAAACCTTACTGTCGAGTCGCATGAAGGTGAGGGCTCCACTTTTATATTAGTATTACCCAATGAATAAGACTACATTTTGAAACCTTACCTTATCTTTACTCATAACAAAATGCCGGGTTCAATGAAGTATTTCTCGTTGCTGCTTTCTTTTTTATTGCTCTGTGTAAGCGGATGTAGAAACACTTCTGATCAGGTTCCTTTTCCTGCTGAGGAAACAGAGTTCTCGCAACCCGTAAGCAAGCCATTCAAGTTTAGTGAACCACTAACCATTAAATGGAAAACCGTTGGTGCCGATAGTATAAAGCCACCTTCCATTAAAAAATTCTACCTCGATAAAATTCCTTCCAAACCTTTTAACATAGGCGGAGCGAAACCATTACCTAAGCCGCTAACTGAAAAACCTTTCGACTGGAACAGTTTACCCGATACAGCATTCAATATCAACAACCTTCCGGCCGATACGATGAAAAACAGAATCATCAAACTGCTTCCACCTAAGGTAGTAGAGGCTGGTTCGCCTGTATATGCGCAGGGGCTTCCGCGTGGTTTCCTCGATGCCAGTGCAATCGGTTTGCCGGGCACGGCACGAGATTTTCTGAAAGACCCCTCGGGTGCATTATGGATTGGTACCAGCAAAGGACTTTGCCGGTACGATGGTGGTTTTCTTGAAATTTATGGGCTGGAAGAAGGACTTCCGTACATCGATATTGTTTCACTTTTCCGCGACAACAAAAACCGAATCTGGGTCGGTACTTTCACGGGCGATACCTATGTGATAGATGAGAAACAAGGAACCATCGAACTGCTTGAAGATCTTTTTCCGGCTAATCAAGGCATTACTTATAAAATGATTCAAGATGATGATGGCCGCATCTGGATTCCGGTGTTTAATAATGGTGTTCTTGTCTATGATCCGGATACCCATGTAGTCAGAACCTTAAACCTCGCCCACGGTCTGGCTAATCGGGTCCTTGGAATCATGAAAGATTCGGAAGGGTTGATCTGGAACGCAACGGCCAGGGGTATCAAGATTATTGATACGAAAACCAATCGAATGAAAACGCTCGACATGAAGAGTGGCCTTTCAGACAATTTCGCATTGGATATTCTACAGGCCAGCACAGGTGAAGTATGGGTAGGAACCATAATAGGTGTAACCATGATTGACCGCAAGAACAATACACTCCGTTTTCTGGAAAAAGAAAAACTATTTTCCGATGGCACAAAAACAAATATTACTGGAATCTCAGAAGATGCATTAGGTAGGATGTGGATGGGGTCGAACGATGGAACGGTCTATTTGTTTAACCCCCAGACTAACCTGATGGAAAAATTTCTAACAAACCCAAATGCCAGAATTTATCGAACTCTTACCGATAATGAAGGGCAAGTATGGGTAGGCTCAGACAAAGGGATTACACCTATATTCAATTCCAAGCTGGGCAGCCCCGGCAACTTTACGGATGCTGATGGATTGGGGAACACAGCCATCTGGTCAACACTGGAATCGCAGGACGGAAAAATCTGGATTGGTACCAACAATGGGATAGATGTGTATAGTCCCGACACCGAAACAATACAACACATTACAACAGATGCCGGCCTTGTTCGTAATTCGGCTTCGCTAATTATAGAAGACAGAAGAGGAAAAATCTGGATTGGAAACAATGGCGATGGCATAAATATTATTGATCCCCACAACCAAACCATTGCCCAAATCAACACCACGCATGGATTGCCAGATCGGGCAACGTCTACTTTTTTTGAAGACAAGAACGGAGACATGTGGGTTGGTTCTGGAAAAGGATTATCCGTAATCAACCCCGATAAAGGGTTGGTTAAACAAATTATTAATCTGGATGCCTGGAAAGGTGCGTTCTACTTCTACATCTTTGCCGATAGTAAAAATCAACTCTGGGTACTCAGCACTTCGGGTGTTATGTTGATTGATGCGCAGCGGAGCACCCTGAAATTTTTGAATGCCACAAATGGGTTAAATAGTGAGTCGGGAAACTCAATATTGGAAGACCCGCAGGGCAATGTGTGGATTGGTGGCCAAGCCGGAATTGATATTATTAACCCGGCTAATGATTCGATTACTACCATTACAACGAGTGAAGGCCTGGCCGATAACGGAATCTACGACCTGAATGAGCGGAATGGGAAAATTTATGCCGGTACGGCCAATGGGTTATCTATTATTACTCCGCTTGTTGGTGAGAAAAATAGACTCACCATTAAGACTACCAACCTTGGGAAAGCACAGGGATTAGGAGCGCTTGACTTTGATCAGAACAGTTCGATGTTTACGAAAAGCGGCCAATATTGGGCAGGTGTGGAAACATTAGTCTTACTGGTAATAGATTCGGTGCAACTGGACACTGCACGCAGCACGCCACAAGTGGCAGCTGTTAATTTCTTCGATCAACGACATGACTTCCGTGATCGGGCATCGCTTCTGGCTGATGATTATCTTATTAAAAGCAATATTCAATGGGATTCGGTTGAAACCACATTCTACATGCCCTATAACCTGGTGGTACCTTACAATCAAAACTACGTAAGCTTTAACTACTCGGCCATGCAGTTAAGCTATCCGGATAAACTTCGTTATCGCTATATTCTGGAAGGCATAGATAAAAACTGGAGTGCGATTACTGATAAAACCCTTAGTGAAAATTACCGCGATCTTCCACCCGGTAAGTATACCTTTAAAGTAGCAAGTCGTGGAATAAACGGATTATGGAGCAAGCCCGCAGCATTTAGTTTTGTGATTACCTCACCTTGGTGGACAACCTGGTGGGCTTATACATTTTATGCGTTAGCCTTTTTTGGATTCATGACGTTGGTAGTCCGGTTCAGATCGCGCGCGCTGCAACGACAAAATCAAATCCTTGAAGAGAAAGTAGTGAATCGCACCAATGCGTTACAGAAATCTTTAAACGATTTACAGGAAACACAAAAGCAACTGATCCAGTCTGAAAAGATGGCTTCATTGGGCGAACTTACCGCAGGTATCGCTCACGAAATTCAAAACCCATTGAACTTCGTAAATAATTTTGCAGAGGTTAACAAAGAATTGATTGATGAGTTGAAGCAGGAAGTGGAAGCCGGAAATCTGAGTGAAGTGAAAGCGATTGCCAGCACCTTAGCCGACAATGAATCGAAGATTATGTTCCATGGCAAACGTGCCGATGGTATTGTGAAAAGCATGTTGCAACACTCGCGCAGCAGCAGCAACAAGAAGGAGCCTACCAACTTAAATACCCTGACCGATGAATACCTGCGATTAGCCTATCATGGGTTACGCGCCAAAGACAAGTCGTTTAATGCGGCCATGAAAACTGAGTTTGACGAAAGTCTTGAGAAAGTGAATGTAGTACCACAAGACATGGGGCGTGTAATTCTAAACCTCATCACTAATGCGTTTTATGTAGTGGCTGAGAAAAAACAAAAATTGGCATCTGGTTATGAACCAACCGTAACGGTGGGTACTCGTAAAAAAGAAAATAGTGTGGAGATTTTTGTGCAGGATAATGGCAACGGTATTCCTAAACATATTATTGATAAGATTTTTCAGCCCTTCTTCACTACCAAACCATCCGGGCAAGGAACTGGACTTGGCCTTAGTATGAGTTATGAAATTATAACCAAAGGCCACGGTGGCGAACTGAAGGTAGAAACCCGTGAAAACGAAGGAACCATATTTACCATCTCATTACCAAACACATCAGTATGAAAATTTTAGTTGTCGATGACGAACAGGACGTAAAAACACTTTTTGAACAACGCTTCAGAAAAGAAATTAAAAGTGGTCAGGTAGAATTTGCCTTTGCTTATTCGGGTGAAGATGCACTTCAACTTCTTAACCAGTGGGAGCATGAAGCGATGCTTATCCTTTCGGATATAAACATGCCGGGGATGAGTGGCCTGCAGTTGTTGGAGAACGTGAAGAAAAAATACATGAAACCACCTCCGGTTGTTATGATGATAACCGCGTATGGCGATGCAGAAAATTTTAAAATGGCCAAAGAGCTTGGTGCCGATGACTTCCTCACCAAACCGGTTGATTTTGTTGCGCTTAAAGAAAAATTAAATCTGGCAAACGGATGACCAAAATATTAGTAGCCGATGATGAGGCTGATTTGGAAGTATTGATCAAACAAAAATTCAGGCAGAAAATTCGTGAACAACACTACGAATTTATTTTTGCTGTAAACGGCAACGATGCCCTCGCTAAAATTCAACAACATCCGGATGTTGATATTGTATTGAGCGATATCAACATGCCCGAAATGGATGGGTTGACGCTGCTTAGCAGGTTGAGTGAATCCAGTCCGCTAATCAAATCGGTTATTGTTTCGGCCTATGGCGATATGGATAATATTCGCACGGCTATGAATCGTGGTGCCTTTGATTTTATCACCAAGCCTATCAATTTTGATGATCTCTCCCTTACCATGGAGAAAACCATCAAGCATGTGTTTCAGATAAGAGAAACACTAAAGGCCATCAAAGAAAACAATATCCTAAAAATGTATGTAGACGAAACGGTGCTCAACTTTATGGGTAGCCGCGAATATGAATCTTCGTTGATGGCCAACGAAACGGTCGAAGCTACCGTTGTTTTTATTGACATCTGCAGTTTCACCTCAATCAGCGAAAACGAATCGGCCGATGTAGTAGTTAAATTATTGAATGAATATTTTGATGTAATCGTAAAGGAAGTAATTGCGCAAGGTGGCTATATCGATAAATTTATTGGCGATGCAATTATGGCTGTGTTCCGTGGCAAGTTTCATTTGGATAGAGCCATTGACTCTTGTATTGCGGTGCGAACAAAGATTGATAGTCTGCCTTCGCTCAATGAAATGATTAAGTTTACACCTAAAGTTTCAATGGGTATTAACAGTGGCGAAATGATCTCTGGAAATATTGGTTCGGCAACGCTGCGCAGGTTGGACTACACAGTTATTGGAGATATTGTAAATACAGCGCAACGATTACAATCGGTGGCAGGCCCTGGCCAGATCATTATCAATGAAGCCTCCTATCAAAAAGTAAAGGAGTCTTTTAATTGTACAAAGGTCGGTGAAGTTAGCTTAAAGAATAAGTCTAATCCGGTAACGATTTATGAGGTGATGGATTAATAAATCTACCTAATCGGACATCACACTCTTTCACAAAGCCAGTGATTGTAATTCAGGTTGATTAAGGATTAACTTAAACCAATATGTATACGCGCCAGGATTTTTTCTGGCATCTTGTTGCACCGTTTCAAGGGTAACGTATTTCCAGGCTTGTGCTTCCGTTTCGTTCATCAATGGAATTCCATCGTAATATCCAAGTAATACATAATCCCACTCGTATTCGATCAGATCATTGTTCAATTGAACTTTATAAATGAATTTATGCGAGAAGGTAAGCTCGCAAGCAAAGCCCATCTCTTGCATAAGTTTTCGTTGCCCTGCTTGCTCCGGTGTTTCGCCTGGTTGCGGGTGACTGCAACAAGCGTTGGTCCACAACCCGCCACTATGGTATTTTCCCTGAGCTCGCTGTTGCAACAACATTTCTCCTTTGGAATTAAAGATCAAGACAGAAAAAGCTCGGTGCAATCTTCCCTGAAGGTGTGCCTCCAGTTTTTCCATTGAACCCAGTTCGTTGTCATTCTCGTCAACTAAAATAACGTGCTCCATATTAGAGAAGGTTAAGTTGGTGTTTGAGATAGGAATAGGCAAGGATAGAAATCTTTCTTCGGTTGCGTACGCGAATTCGACTTTGCAAAACTATGCTGCAAGGAGTATTTTTTATTTTTTCGAAGAGGGCCATATAATACAGATAGGCAACATAGACTCCAAACCTTGCCGAGCGTGGTAGCTGTCGGATGCCTTCGTAGCCGGCTTTGAAATCTTTGGCTATATCTTCTTCAATATCTTTTTTTGTTTCTTCGCTAAATTTGTTGAGGTCCACCCCTGGAAAATAAGAGCGCCCCATGCCATTAAAATCGGCATTCAGATCGCGAAGAAAATTTATTTTTTGAAAGGCCGACCCTAATTTCATAGCCGATGGCTTAAGTTGCTGATACATCAACTCATTGCCATTGCAAAACACCCGCAGGCACATAAGCCCTACTACTTCGGCCGATCCTAAAATATAGTCATCAATTGTTTTCTGATCGTAGGAGGTAAGATTCAAATCCATCTCCATACTTTTCAGAAACTGGTCAATTAATTCACGCTCAAACTTAAATTGATGCGCTGTGATTTGAAAACTCTGCAGGATGGGGTTTAGGCTTATCCTTTCGTCAAGCGCGTGATAAGTATCCTCCCTAAATCGTTTCAACAACCCGGCTTTATCATAATCATGAAACGTGTCTACGATCTCATCCGCAAAACGAACAAATCCATAAATAGAATACACGGGTCCTTGCATTTCCTTTTTGAGGCACCGAATGCCCATGGAGAAAGAAGTGCTATAAGCCCGCGTAGTGAGTTTGCTACAGGTTAAAGCCACATTATTGTACAACTCTTTACTCATTTCAATGCGGGTCATGGTTACAAAATAGGAAGAAACTAAGTCTTTAATGAACCCGTTTTCAGAATTCTACGCTTTGTCTCGCCTAATCAATTCTCTAGCCACTACTTGTCCGGAAATAAGCGAAGGCGGCACTCCCGGACCGGGCACAGTGAGTTGACCAGTATAGAACAGGTTTTTTACCTTTTTGTTTAAAATTGAAGGTTTCAAATTTGCCGTTTGTAAAATTGTATTGGCCAAACCATACGCATTGCCCTTAAACGCGTGATAATCGGCTATAAAATCTTTATGGGCATAGCTGCGCTTAAACAAAACATGGGGCCGTATGGATTGACCCATTATTTTTTCGAACCGATCCATCACCAGATTATAATATTTCTCGCGGATTGAATCCTCATCGTTTAAGCCAGGAGCCACAGGGATCAGAATAAAGATGTTTTCGCACCCTGCCGGGGCTACGGTTGGGTCAGTTTGCGAAGTACACGAAACATAAAACTGCGGTGAAGTAGGCCATTGTGGGTCTTCGTAGATTTCTTTGGCATGTACAGAAAAGTCTTCATCGAAAAATAGTGTATGATGCAACAGCCCCGAAATCTTTTTATTGAGCCCTAAGTAATAAATTAAACTCGAAGGCGCCAGCGAGCGTTTTCGCCAATACGATTCAGTATATCTGCGATGCGACTCTGGTAACAAGGTTTGTTCCACATGATGATAGTCGGCACCGGCCACCACATAATCGAACTTGCGTGGTTTACCATTTACAATAACCTCTTTTATAGAGTTGCCTTCTAAGGTAAACCGATTAACCTCGCTATTGAATTCAAATGTTACACCTTGCTCGCGGGCAAGTGCAGTAAGACCATCTACAATTTTATGCATGCCTCCTTTTGGGTACCACGTTCCAAGGGCCATGTCGGCATAATTCATTAATGAATAAAGTGCCGGAGTCTTCTGCGCAGTGGCACCCAGAAACAAAACGGGAAACTCCAGTAATTGAATAATGCGTGGTTCTTTAAAAAATTTTCTTACGTATTGAGAGATAGATTGAAAGACATGCATTTTAAGCACGCCTGCCATTAACTTGAAATCGAGGAGTTCGCCAATTGAAAGGCCAGGTTTATAAACCAATTCATTGATGCCGATTTCATATTTGTATTTCCCTTCCTCCAGAAAACGAAGCAGGTTTTTAGAACTACCGGGCTCAAGTTGATCGAAGAGTTTACAGAGACCGTCTAGGCTGGCTGGCAAATCCATCCAATCATTAGCGCCATAATAGATTCTATACGATGGACTCAATCGTTCTAATTCATAATAATCGGAGGATCTTTTGCCAAATTGCTGGAAGAACTTTTCAAAAACATCGGGCATCCAGTACCAGCTTGGCCCCATGTCAAACGTAAATCCTTCAGCTTCAAATTTTCGGGCCCGACCACCTGCTGAATTATTTTTTTCCAAAACAGTGACCTCATATCCTTCTTTCGCCAAACTAGCGGCAGCTGCAAGGCCTGAGAAGCCCGCTCCAATCACTGCAATCTTTTTCATCCTTCGAGTATAAACATAAAACACGGTTTAATCCACCGTGTTTTATCATTTACTGATATCCGGTTAGTTTCTTTTGAATTTCTTTGCGGGCATGAAAGATTCTGTTTTTAACCGTACCGATTGGGATGTTCAGATGCTCGGCTATTTCGTGATACTTATAGCCGGTAGTATGCATCTTGAAAGGGATTAAGAGATCATCTTTCAGATTATTGACATTTCTCCACACCTCTTTAAATTCAATGCTACCTTCCGGACGGTTGAACGTATGCGGATCTTCAACGTTCAGAAAATAAAGTTCTTTAGTATCATCATGCGAAGTTTTGGCGCGTTGATTTTTGCGATAGTTATTAATATAAGTGTTGCGCATAATCGTAAACAACCACCCTTTAAGGTTAGTATCCTCACGAAATTTATCACGATAGGTGAGTGCTTTCAGGATTGTATCCTGTACCAGATCCAGTGATTCATCGCGATCACTCGTGAATCTTCGGGTAAAAGTTCTAAGCATAGGACGAAGGCCTGCAACCTCCTTGTCGAAATCAATGGCTTTCATTTGTCTAATGTTTAGTTTAAAATGTTAGACAAATTTACCATGAACAGCCTTATATACAAGTAATTGTTTATATTTTTTAATTGAACTTTAAACAGTTTTATTTTCTCTTAGTATCTCTCTGAGAGCTAGGGCGTTATGAAAGAGAGTGATGTTTGAGGGCGGTTCTGGTTTAGCCTTTTTTAAGGCATGGCCAGAAACTAAAATTCTGGACGAACCAAAGTCTTCACTTATTCTTTTAAGATATCCGACCATCGCATTGGGCGAAGGCCCACTGGTGAGTGATGTAATGATGAACTGTGGTTGATGAATGTCTACAACAAACTTCAAATCTTTATGCGGAACGGTTTGGCCCAGGTAATACGTTCGAAAGCCTTCGCGCTTAGCGATGTAATGAAAAAACAATAATCCTAACTCATGCAATTCATTTTCCGGAAGATAGAGCAATGCTTTTGCCGAAGTTTTAGGAGCGAGCGGAAGCCCGTCAATGGCCACAATCATTTTCTGACGTATGAGGTTGGAAACGAAATGCTCCTGTGCGGGTGTAATGTTATTGGAGAGCCATAAGATTCCAATCTTTTCAAGAAATGGATAAACAATCTCAAGCACTGTTTTTTCAAAACCAAACTTTAAAACCAGTGTGGCCAAAATTTTTTCAAAGTGCTCTTCTTCCATGTCGATCATGGCGAGCACCAGCTGATCGATATAGATTTCTATGTCATTTTTAGATTCACTCAGATCACTTACCTTCTTATTGATCTGTTCGATAGTAAGCTCTACAATTTTAGAAATTTTAACCCCGTGGTTGTTAAGAACTGAAACGTTGATGATCTTTTTAAGATCTTCGTCTGAATAATACCGGATATTAGTTTGTGTTCGTTGCGGAGAAACTAAATGATGGCGCTTTTCCCAAATTCGAATAGTATGGGCCTTTATTCCAGAAAGTTTTTCTAATTCTTTGATTGAATATTTTCCCATCAGTGCAATTATTGCTCAAAATAACACCACCGGATCAAAAATGTTATTTTACATCCTATTTTAGTTGCGATGGGTAATAATCTGGAGGCAGGCAGAAGGTGGTTAAAAGCGCAGGGTTGGTCTCCCTTTCCATTTCAGGAAGAGGCCTGGCAGAGCGTGTGGAACGGTGAAAGTGGAATGATTAACGCACCAACAGGCAGTGGCAAAACCTATTCGTTATTGATTCCGATTCTATTGGAAAGCAACCCACCCGGCAAATCACAAGGTCCCACAGCAATCTGGATTACACCCATTCGCGCATTAGCCAAAGAGATTGAACTTTCGGCCAAGCGTGCAGTGGCCGGCCTCGACTCTTCGTGGCGAGTAGGAGTTCGAAGTGGCGACACCTCAACCAAAGAGCGCGCTAAACAAAAAGAAAAGCCTCCTGATTTTTTAATTACCACACCAGAAAGTCTTCATCTTCTGATGTCACAGAAAGAGTATGTAGAATACTTTGCCAATCTTAAAACTATTGTAGTTGATGAATGGCATGAGTTGCTTGGATCTAAACGAGGAGTGATGATGGAGCTGGCCTTATCACGATTGAAAACAATTTCATCCGGTCTTAAAATCTGGGGTATCTCCGCTACCATCGGCAACATGGAGCAGTCGCTTCAGATTTTGGTTGGCACCAATTGCGAGGAAGAAAAAATAAAAGTGATCAAAGCATCAATCCATAAAAAGATTGAAGTCGTTTCTATTTTTCCAGATGAGGTTGAAACGTTACCCTGGGCAGGTCATCTCGGTATTCAGTTGTTGGATAAGGTTATTCCAATTGTAAAACAAAGCAACACTACACTCATATTTACCAACACCCGATCTTTTGCCGAAATCTGGTATCAGAAAATGCTGGATCGTGCACCGGAGCTTTCCGGTTTAATAGCCATGCATCATGGTTCCATCAGCAAAGAACTTCGCGATTGGGTAGAAGACCAACTGCATGCGGGTAAACTCAAAGCAGTAATTTGTACATCCAGCCTTGATTTAGGTGTGGACTTCAGGCCGGTAGAAACAGTTATTCAGGTAGGTAGCCCCAAAGGTGTTGCCCGGTTTTTACAGCGCGCTGGCCGCAGCGGTCACCAGCCAGGGGCAACAAGCAAGATTTATTTTTTACCTACCAACACACTTGAACTTACCGAGTCGGCTGCCTTGCGCGAAGCCATGAAGCGGAATATTGTGGAAGATCGTTTGCCTTATCTGCGGTCGTTCGATGTGTTGATTCAATACCTGATTACGCTCGCGGTATCCGATGGTTTTAAACCCGATCAAATACTGGCCGAGATAAAGAGTACAGTGAGTTTTTCTTCGATCACCATAGAAGAATGGCACTGGGTTTTAAATTTTATAACCACGGGTGGCGATGCGCTTACTGCCTATAATGAATATCATAAAGTAATTTTGGAGCAGGGAATTTATAAAGTTGAAAACAAACGCATTGCACAAAAACATCGTTTGTCTATTGGTACCATTGTGGGCGATAATTTATTGTACGTAAAATTTGTATCGGGAAAATACCTGGGTACGATTGAAGAATATTTTATCTCACGATTAAATACAGGAGATGTTTTTTGGTTTGCCGGAAAAAGCCTGGAGTTAGTTCGGATAAAAGAAATGGATGTGCATGTGCGAAAGAGCAACAAGAAATCGGGCAAGGTGCCTTCGTGGCAAGGTGGACGCATGCCTTTGTCCTCGCAAATGAGTGAAATGATCCGGTTAAAGATTGACGAATCGGCACGTGGAGAAGAGACCGATGATGAGATGCGTTTTCTTCGGCCGCTTATGAACCTGCAACAACAACGATCGCATTTGCCCAGGAAGAATGAATTTCTGGTCGAATACTTCCACACGTCTGAAGGATATCATGTTGTAATGTATCCGTTTGAAGGTAGGTTTGTGCATGAGGGCATGGCCGCCCTGATTGCCTATCGCATTTCGCAAACAACGCCCATCACATTTTCAATTGCCATGAATGATTATGGTTTTGAATTACTTTCCGATCAGGAGATTCCTATTTATGAAGCCATTGAAACAAATGTGTTGGGAAGCGAAAATCTTATGCTGGACATTCAGGCGAGTATTAACTCCACCGAAATGGCCAGGCGTAAGTTTCGTGATATTGCTGCTATCTCAGGATTAATCTTCAAAGGTTTACCCGGACAAAAAGTTAAAGAGCG
The DNA here is from genome assembly GCA_965278925.1 of Cyclobacteriaceae bacterium. Taxonomy (GTDB): domain Bacteria; phylum Bacteroidota; class Bacteroidia; order Cytophagales; family Cyclobacteriaceae; genus ELB16-189. The sequence goes on from OZ257123.1 coordinate 437,647, forward strand.
TCATCTTCAATCTTCATCACAGCTTTTCTTTAATGTATTTCATGAATACGAATCTCACAACCTGTTGCTGCAACAAGCCTTTGAAGAAGTAATGGATTTTCAACTGGAAGAAGCCCGTTTGCGCAAGGCACTGATAAGAATTGCGAATCAGAAGATTATCATCACCGAACCCCAACTGCCAACGCCTTTTGCTTTCCCGATTATGGTAGATCGCACCCGCGAAAAACTAACATCCGAAAAACTGGAAGACCGGATAAAAAAAATGCGACTTAATTTTGATTGATTAACCCGAGATTGCGCGGAAGATCAGAAATAGCGTGCCCGACATTACCATAACAACGGGTAAGGTTAACAGCCACGCAATCAGAATATTTCTTACTGTATCTGCCTGCAGGTTTTTAATTCCTTTGCTGGCCACCATCGATCCGGCAATACCAGAGGAGAGCACGTGCGTTGTGCTTACAGGTAATCCAAACCAGGTAGATAAGCCAATGGTGGTGGAGGCCACAAGTTCGGCACTGGCACCTTGCGCATAGGTTAAATGTTCCTTGCCAATTTTTTCACCAATAGTTTTTACAATTCGTTTCCAGCCAATCATGGTGCCGAGGCCCAGCGATGCAGCAATAACAATGATCACCCACGTGGGTGAGTAATCAGTCATTTTCCGAATTTTTTTAAGACTTGCCGAGAGAACCACTTTATCACTGTCGCTTAATCTTGCTTCGCTGGTGTCCAAAAGCTCTTTAATGTTGCTACTTAAAATCATGATGTCCTTACGAACAACAAATCGATCTTGTTCTGGTATACTTTTTACAGTTGTGGCACCACCAATGGTGGCCTCGATACGCGTAATCATCATCTTAGAGCTATCTAGTTTAGCTCTATCAGTGGCGGAAAGCGGAGAAGGATCAACAGTATAGATGGTAGTTTCAATTTTATGAAGCGGGTCGTTAATCGAAGAAGGATTGCCATTTGGATCGAGGGCAAAATAAATAGGAACGATACCGATAAGAATCAGCATAATTAACCCAACTCCTTTTTGTCCATCATTCGAACCATGAAACCCACTTACGGCCGTGCAGGTAATTATCAGAATGATTCGTATCCACCACGGTGGAGGTTGATTTTTCTTCGGCTCTTTAAATAAACTTTCGCCTGTCTTGCTGTTCTTGGTTAAGTTTCGCAACAGAAACATGAAGATAATAGTTAATGAAAATCCAAACAATGGTGAGATAAGCAAGGAGGCACCTATCTCTTGCGCTTTCCCCCAATTTACAGCTGATCCACTGCTGTCGGGAAGTAATGAGAAGGCCAGGCCAACTCCCAATATTGATCCTATTAAAGTATGAGAGCTTGAGCAAGGAATTCCAAAATACCAGGTTAACAAATTCCAAAAGATGGCGCTTAATAATAAGGCCATCACCATCGAAACACTGTGCGCAATATTTTGATCAACCAGTGACTCAACGGGTAAGAGATTAACAATCCCCATGGCTACGGTGATGCCGCCTAAAAAAACTCCAATAGCATTACATATTCCTGACCAGATTACGGCAACAGTTGGCTTCAGGGAGTTGGTATAAATAACGGTAGCTACCGCGTTAGCTGTATCATGAAACCCATTAACAAATTCGAACGCACAGGCTGCTAAGAGGCAGATAATCAGTAGTATGGAATAAGAAAGCTCTAATTCGAACATAGGTTAAAAGTCGAGTAAAAGTAATGGGTTGCTGATTGGTCAATGTTAACCCAATGTTACCATTTTTTATTTTCAAAGGAAGTGAACAACGGTAAATTCCTTTAGAACTATAACCTTATGATTTTCAAGGTTTAAGAAGCCTGATTCTTACGGTTCGGTATTTTTTACTGACTGCGATTTATCCGAATTTGCAATTTATCGGTTGACTGAAATCAGGTTTTTGGATGGAAATAGAATTGGTGAATGAGAGGGTTTCGCTTCTACCCGAAAAGGCACTTTGGCTTAAAAGCAGAAAAACGGTGCTGATGGCTGATTTGCATTTCGGGAAAATTAACCATTTCAGAAAATCTGGGATACCCGTGCCTGCCCGTGCCAACGATAAAAACACGGAAACATTGATCTCGGTTATTCAGGCTACAAAAGCTGAGCGGGTAATTTTTTTGGGCGACTTGTTTCATAGTCATTATAATGAAGAGTGGGAGGTAGTAGGCCAGATCAGAAAACACTTTACAAATTGTTCCTTTGAGCTTGTGCTCGGTAATCATGATATCCTGAGTGCAGTTCAATATCAAAGACATAACATGATTTGTTATGTGAATGAATTATGCGAAGGTGATTTAATTCTCACACACGAACCGATGATAAAAGTGCCACCCGGTGCTTACAACCTATCCGGTCACATTCATCCGGGTGTGCAACTGCGTGGAAGCGGCAGACAATCCGTAACCTTGCCTTGTTTTTATTTTGGTAAGCATCAGGGCATTCTTCCAGCCTTTGGTTCGTTTACCGGATTGGCTCGCGTGAAGCCTAAAAAAGAGGATCGGATTTATGTAATTGCAGAGAATAAAATTGTTTCCTATTCAAATGAATAAAATTTATGTAAGCATTCTCCTACTGGTAATAAGTCTTGGCCTTTCGGCACAAGATACAACTCGGCTGTCCTTACTTTTTGTAGGCGATATTATGCAACATGACTCGAATATTGCGGCTGCGTATAATTCAAGTACTAAAAAGTATGACTATTCATCGTGCTTTGAATATGTGGCACCGATTTTACGCTCGGCCGATTTAACGATTGGAAACTTAGAACTCACGTTGGCCGGCTCTCCCTACAAAGGGTATCCACAGTTTAGCGCACCCGATGCATTAGCCATCGAATTAAAACGATCGGGGTTTGATGTTTTAGTTACGGCTAACAATCACAGTCTTGATCACAGACGAAAAGGTGTTGAGCGCACCCTTCGGGTATTGGATTCGCTGGAGATACACCATACCGGCACGTTCAAAGATTCTTTAGAACGCACGTTGGTTTATCCGTTGATTGTTCAAAAAAATGGATTTCAGTTTTCACTTTTGAATTATACCTACGGCACCAATGGCATACCCGTTACAAAACCCAACATTGTAAATCTGATTGATACGGTTACTATCAAACGTGATCTTGAAAAGGCAATGGCTCAAAAATCAGATGCCATTATAGTTCTTATTCATTGGGGAGCTGAGTATCAAAGTCTGCCCAATCAAGAACAGAAAAAATTGGCCACTCTATGCATGCGCGAGGGTGCGAAGTTAGTAATCGGAGCGCATCCGCATGTATTGCAACCGATGGTTTGGAATCGGCAGGATGATAAGCTCGTTGCATATTCGCTGGGCAATTTTGTTTCTGGTCAACGGCCGCGTTACCGCGATGGTGGGGCCATGCTTTGGATTGAGCTTGAAAAAATTAAACTCGACTCAACTTATAATACATCAATTAAAAATGCTGAATATGAATTGGAGTGGGTGAAAAAATCCGCAGACAAATTTGTGATCATGCCCTTTCGGTATTTTGAAAACGATACAACCCTTGTAAAAGGAAAAATTGCACAAGATGCGTTCAATTTGTTCGCGAAAGATTCAAGAGAGCTTTTCAGAAAACACAATCAGGAGATAAAAGAAAAAAGCATTGTTAAAAGCGATACGATTATTTATTCAATCCGGCTCGGATTGGAGCAGGAGGTTGACTCTGTTATGTTACAGGATTCGATAGTAGAATTCTATGGAGTAGAAAAAATCGTAAACGAAAATAATTCGACTTGGGTATCCGGAATATTCTACGATTATGAAGTTGCGAGGCAGGCTTTGCTTGAATTCTTAGGAAAGACAATGTTTCAGCAGGTCCGTATACTAAGACGAGTAGACTTAGAAAAGTAATCTCTGGCTACCTGAAGTCTATCTTCCAGAAAAAATTATACCAATCGAAAACTCAAATCCGGTAAAGTCAATCTTTGCATCTTTATAATCCACCGGAATAGTTTCTAAGGGTTCATTAAAAGAACCACCTGTATAACTTCCGGTTAGTGGAAATTTTGCAGTGCCCATCAAATAATTACTCTCTAACGAGATACCAAATTGACGGGTAACATGAAATGTAAACTCTGCTCCAAAATGGTACCCAAAACCAGGATTGTTATCATACGTTAAATCTGCGTTGGCTACATCCCAGTTTTCAAACGTGCGGATGGCACGATCAAAATTTCCGTAGTTAAGTTTCTGATCAAATCCATAAAAGAAAAAACCTCCGGCTTTGAGGTCAAACTCGGCCTGCTTGCCTTGAAACTGAATAACCAGTTCGGCAGGAACAAACAACGTAAAGTTTGGTCCAAGCAAGGCATCCTTAGTTTCGAAGGGAAGATCCAACATATTTAATCCTGACATGCGATACAGCGAAGCACCGGTTTCAAGGGCGATAAACTTATTTAGATTTACACCCAATCCGCGAATGGAAAAAGGACTGATGGGCGTAGAGAAATATCCATTGCGTGGAATAAAATAGGAGAAGGAAAGTCCTACATCCTGAGCACGCAACGGAATTGAACCCACTAACGCCAGCAGACAAATCAGAATAATTTTTTTCATTTAATTTTTATTATAGTCATCAAAGAGTTTCTGCATGTATACCTTACCGCGCAAAATTTCAGCTTCATTTCCTTCGCGCTTCAGATAATTTTGAAGATCGAAGTCATAAATATTTTCATGGGAAGGACTTACATACCCAAAGCCATTATTAAATACATAAACAGCAAACGAGTTTACATCCCGGCTAAGTATATTTTTGCTGAACGAAAAATCGGGCGAGTTTCCAGCGCCAAGCTGATTTAAAAGCGTATTGGTTATATCGGTATGACCGGCAAATGTTTTAATGATTGTATCAGACTTTGTAACTGCACCGCCCAACCAAAGCATAGGAATCTTGAAACGGTCTTTTTCTTTCAATTCATTCGGATTGGGGAAACGATGACCATGATCTGCAGTAATGATAACCCAGGTGTTTTTCCACCACGGTTGTTGTTTTGCTTTGCGGATAAATTCGCCCAGACTTTTGTCGGTATAATAACATGCGTTCAGAAACAAAGAACCTTCATCGGTTCCTTCAATAACAGTTTCCATCGGCACTTCAAACGGTTCGTGACTACTCAAACTCAACATGACTTTAAAAAAAGGATGCGATGCCGAATCACATTCATCTAACAACCTTTCGAAAACATAATGATCGGCAACGCCCCATTTCGAATCATCAAACTCGCTCCCGAAATCATCCACTTCGGTTATGTGGCTGAACCCTGCTTGCGTTACATACGATTCCATGTTGGCAAACCCAATATCGCCACCATAAACAAAGGAAGTATGATAGCCGAGGTTTTCCAGCTCCTTTGGTAAATAGGGCAGGTGCTGCGTTTTGTTGGGAAACTTAATGATAGAACTTCGCGGCTGTGCCGGATAGCTGCTTAAAATAGAAACGATTCCTTTATCTGTTCTATCGCCACTCGCATAAAAATTTTCGAACAGAATCCCATCTTTAACGAGTGCGTTTAGTTCGGGAGTAACATTTTCCACGCCACCAAGGGGTTCAATAATCTTTGAGGTAAAACCTTCCAGTATAATTAAGATGATATTTGGTTTTTCTGATCTAATCAATTTTTCCGTTTCACCTTTTGTTTTAATCAACGAGTCAAATTGCGCATCAAGATTTTCAGGTCTGTAAAAGTTATCAGCATACCGAAGGTTATCATCCCGCATCACATCTTTAAGAAAATTCCAGACGGGGTTTATGCCTGCATGATTAGGAAATGCTTTGCTCTTGTGAAAATAAACAACTCCCGTATTTAAGGGTGCCACACTAAAGCTGCTGCGGATAGGTATAATCAATGCAGCGGTAATCACAAGCCAGAGCGGGGCCCATTTTTTTGATAGTTCGGGAAGTAACAACAACTGGGGTGCTACTTTGCGCCAATAGAGAAATAAAAATAATGAAAGCAAAGCCGAAAAAATTATAACGAGCAGGATGAATACGGTACCGTTCACACTGCTGGCTGCTTCCGTTTCTAAATACATCAGCGGAGTTGCATTTATGCGAAAGCCCCAATGTTTGTAAAGTTCCAGATCCGCCACAACCAGCAGGGTGGAGACAACCAGCAGCGTTGAGGTAACAAAACCCTGCAACAGATAAACGGCTCTGGTATTTATGAAAGGGGATGCAAGAAAAATTAATCCCGGAAGTAAAAGCCAATATCCCGTCATGGCAGCATCCATGCGCAACCCAAGTAGCAAAGGCATCCCTATCTCTTTAACGGAAAGTGTACGGGTTTGCGAATACAGATAAACAAGGAAGAGAATCCTGCTGGATGAAAAAAAGACAATCCAATAAAGTGCCAGCAGACCAAAAAACTTTAAGCGTTCTTTCATTCGGCTGCGAAGATACAAAACATGGTTTATTATGACGCTGATTAGTCTTCGATAAACTTAGGCTGACATTCCATTGGTTTGCGAAACATCAGTCACTATTTTTATGGATAAAAATAAAATCTATGCGCAAGCAAATCCTTCCATTACTAAGTGTAATTCTATTAACATGTTTCATAAGCTGTTCTGACAAGAAGACCCCAGCCGACTTAATCATCCGCGGGGGCACTATCTACACCGTTGAGGAAGGTTCGCCCACGGTGGAGGCAGTAGCCGTTGTAGGCGATAAAATTGTGTTTGCCGGTAGTCTTAACGAAGCTTCAGAGTATGAAGGTGAGAACACCAAGGTAGTTGATCTGCAAGGCAAGGTAATGACTCCCGGTTTTATTGAAGGTCACGGTCACTTTATGGGATTAGGATATGGTGAACTCCAGCTCGATTTGATGAATGTTACGAGTTATGAAGAGATGGTACAAAAAGTGAATGAGGCCGTAGCCAAGGCTCAACCCGGTCAGTGGATTGTAGGGCGTGGCTGGCATCAGGATAAATGGACAACGAAACCAGAGAAAATGATAAAAGGATTTCCAACGCATCATTTGCTAAGTTCCATTTCGCCAAATAATCCGGTGTTTCTCAGGCATGCCAGCGGTCATGCAGGTTTTGCTAATGCTAAAGCCATGCAACTTGCCGGAGTAAATCAGCTTTCGGTTGAGAAGTTAGACAAAGATCTTGGTGAGGGTGGTGAAATTTTATTGGATGAGTTGGGAAACCCAACCGGATTGTTCAACGAAAGAGCGCAAGGACTGATCGGTCAGCATATTCCTGAAAATAGTGAAGAGACCCAAAGCCAGGCCTTGGAACTGGCTATCGCGGCAAGTCTTCGTAATGGTATTACTAGTTTTCACGATGCCGGAGTATCGCGTGCGAACATTGAGTTGTTTAGGAAATTTAAAAAAGAAGGCAAACTAACTACCCGGCTCTATGTAATGCTTACAGGTTTTGATAGTGACTTGATTTATGATTGGTTTAGAAAAGGTCCGGAGGTTGATTCGGCAAATCTCTTAACTATACGATCGATCAAATTAAATTGTGATGGGGCCTTAGGCTCGCGTGGCGCGTGGCTGCTCGAACCCTATCATGATCGCACAGATTTTAGTGGCATGGCTACACTTTCTATGGATACGGTGATGAAGATTTCGCGCGAAGGACTGAAGCATGGCTTTCAGATTTGTGCCCACGCCATTGGCGATCGGGCCAACAAAGAAATTCTGGATCGCTATGAGATTGCATTTACCGAAAACCAGCAAGCGAAAGATCACCGGTTTAGAATTGAACATGCGCAGCACTTGCATCCATCGGATATACCACGGTTTGGTAAGCTGGGCGTTATCCCGGCTATGCAAGCCGTACACATGTCGAGCGATAGGCCGTGGGCTATTGATCGGCTGGGTGAGAAGAGAATTAAAGAAGGTGCATACATGTGGCAATCACTTTTAAAATCAGGTGCAGTTATCGTGAATGGAACCGATGTGCCTGTTGAACCAATCAATCCGATCGCTTCATTTTTTGCTTCGGTTACACGCCAAACATTAAAAGGTCAACCCGAAGGCGGCTATGAGCCGGATGAAAAGATGACCCGCGCCCAAGCCTTAAGATCTTATACATTGGATGCTGCCTATGGTGCATTTGAAGAAAAAATAAAAGGCTCGATAGCCCCCGGTAAGCTGGCCGACTTCACGGTTTTTACAAAAGACCTGATGACGGTGCCTGATAGCGAATTGCTAACCACCGAAGTAGCGATGACAATTTTTGGCGGCAAAGTTTTGTATGAGAGGAAGTGATGAGAGTTTGTGAGCACAAAAAAGGCCTGCTGGTTAGGCAGGCCGTACTTAGGTTTAGGTAAGAAAAATTATTTTAAAAATTTATGAGCACGTTCAATCAGCAACTTCCGATCTGAGGTAATGGTAGGGTCTGAGTAAATCTTTGAAGAGAGTTCTGCAACCACTGCCTTTTTGTAGCCCAGTTTCTCAGCAATTTGTTCGCAAAAATGAATTTCGCTTTTAAAAACATGACCATCGCTTTTCATCAACTGAATAAGGTGGTAGAGATTTTCAAATTTTTGCTCTTCCGTAAACCTGCTCAGGTCTCCGATTGGCTTGGGTTTCTTTAGCATGGACTCAACCTCTTCTTTTGTTATTCCGTTTGCCTTAGCAATGCTATGAATAACTTTACTTTCCTTTTCACCTACATTACGATCACTGGCGGCCAGGTTGATTAACACATTTAATTGCTCTTTAATCATAATCAGTTATTAATTTGTGCGAAATTTAGTCAGAGTATATTCGAAATTTAGGGTAAAAAATGAATATTTCTTACATCGAAACATAAATATTTGCCATCGGGAAGTTTTGTTAAGCAACCTATTTTAGTTGGCTTGGTCATTGATTCAAAATTTAGAAGGTTATGAAAAAGTTTTTGAGTGCGGCAATCTTTTCTCTTAGTTTACTTACCTGCTTTGGCCAGGAGAGTGAGGTTCGCTCAGTGGGTTCATTTACAGGGGTAAAAGCAAGCGAAGCCATTGATGTGTACCTGAAGAAAGGAGATAAAGAAAGTGTGCGGGTGGAAGTAACAGGCACTAGTGCCTCTAATGTACTTACCGAAGTAGGTGGCAGCTACCTGAGAATTCACATGAAGGACGGACGTTATAAAAACAGAAACGTAAAGGTATATGTCACCTATGTTTCGCTCGAAAAAATCCATGCTAGTTCTGCAGCCAATATTTTTTCTGAAGGCACCATCAAATCTAATTCAATAGATATCAGCGCTTCGAGTGCAGCTACGGTAGAGTTATCTATTGAAACGGGTTCAGCTACAATCGATGCTTCAAGTGCAGGGGATGTGGTGTTGGAAGGTAAAGCCAGGTTGCTTGAAGTAGAAGTAAGTAGTGCAGGCGAAGTGGATGCCTACGCATTGGAAAGCGAATCGGTGCGGGCTAATGCAAGCAGTGCAGGCAGTGCTAAGATTTCAGTTTCAAAAGAACTTACGGCCCATGCCAGCAGTGGTGGCAGTATTCGATATCGCGGTGCGCCAGCAAAAACTAATACAGATTCTAGTAGTGGTGGATCTGTTAAAAAATCGAGCTAGCTGGAAATTTGACAGATAAAAAATCGCACTCATAGCTTCTATGGGTGCGATTTTTTTTTAGGGTTACTGAGAAATTTTTCTCGCCCTTTTACCTGTGCTTTTTCGATCCTCCTGACGGTTCAATTCCCAGTTAATCAGGGCAAGCTTGAAATTCTTCAGGTAGGAGCCATCCATTCGACTAGTCGAATTTGGACGCATAAATGCTAAATTGATCATACCTATTCCTGTTTGTTATAGCACTTAAGACGAAAAAAGGTAGTTTTTAGTTTATACTTGTATAGAAATTTTCGTCAGTTGTCAATATGGAGTGGTTTAATGATGGTCGGTTTCCGATTCTTTTGGTAGTAATTCTACTCCGCTATCTGATTATCGCATCGATTGCCTTTTATGTTTTCTATCAGGTTAAGAGAAAGGTCTGGAGCTACCGGAAAATTCAAACCAGGTTTCCTCTCCGTAAAGATTATCTGCGAGAGATTCTTTATTCTTTACTCACCTCGGTAATTTTTGCTCTAATCGGTTATGGGCTTTTCATGACTCCCATTCGACCTTACACCCAATTGTATACCAAGTTGGCAGATTATGGCACGGCTTATTTTTTTCTTAGCATCCTTGTTATCATTTTACTTCACGACACCTATTTTTATTGGACGCATCGCCTGATGCATCACCCATGGGTGTTTAGGTTTTTCCACAAGGTGCATCACTTGTCAACTAATCCATCGCCCTGGGCAGCTTTTGCTTTCCATCCGCTGGAAGCCATTGTGGAGGCTGGCATCATCGTGTTGGTTGCTTTTATTATGCCCGTGCATCCGTTGGCGATTGCATTGTTTCTGCTGATTATGATGGTATATAATGTGTACGGTCATCTTGGGTATGAACTTTATCCTCGCGGTTTTTCACGCAATCGGTTGGGCAAGTGGCTCAATACCTCTGTTAACCATAATCAACACCATCAAGTCTTTCAGGGCAACTACGGTCTTTATTTTTTATGGTGGGATCGGTGGATGGGAACACTTCGATCAGACTATGATCAACAGTTTGATGAGGTGAAAGATAGAATCGCTTGAACTAATTACCGTTAGGTTCAATTTTTAGCCTTATTCTATCGGATGAAATAATATTTTTATAAAATAAGGTTAACAATGAACCTGATTTTTCAAAAAATCGCATATTTTTGACCAAATCTGTCAAAAAAACAACCACTACTATGTCTCAATTACGATTTGAAGCTTTGAAAAAGCTAAACGAGCGCACCAAGGTTCCGGTTGACGCCATCACCCCGAATATCTCCCAGTTTTTTGGTGAGTATGTGTTCGGCATGGAGCAAATGCGGGGCACTCTTGCGCCAGCAGTTTATAAGAAAGTAAGCAACGCCATTAAAAAACACGAGAAGATTGATGAAACTACAGCCGATGCAGTAGCATCAGCAGCGAAATCATGGGCTATCTCTAAAGGCGCCACGCATTTCACCCATTGGTTTCAGCCGATGACGGGCGGAACGGCCGAGAAGCATGATTCTTTCTTCGATGCCCTTTCGGGAATTGAAAAATTTAAAGGAAGCGAACTGGTTCAGCAAGAGCCTGATGCATCATCCTTTCCAAGCGGTGGCATTCGCAGCACATTTGAAGCCCGTGGTTATACCGCCTGGGATCCTACCTCGCCTATGTTTCTTTATGGTAAGACATTGAGCATCCCAACCATTTTTGTTTCCTATACAGGCGAAACGCTGGATACAAAATCGCCTTTGCTTAAAGCATTGAAAGCTGTTGACATTGCGGCTACTCAAGTTTGTCAATTGTTTGACAAAGACATTCAACACGTTGTGGCCTCGCTAGGTGCCGAACAAGAATATTTTGCAGTTGACAAAGCTTTATTTAATGCCCGTCCTGATTTAGTGATGGCTGGACGCACGGTGTTTGGTCATGCACCAGCTCGTGGTCAACAATTAGAAGATCATTACTTTGGAACAATTCCCGGTCGTGTTTATGATTTCATGCGCGATTTTGAAATTGAAAGTTGGAAGTTAGGCATCCCCGTTCGTACTCGTCACAATGAAGTTGCGCCCAGTCAGTTTGAGGTTGCACCTTTGTTTGAAGAAGTGAACGTAGCCAATGATCACAACCAATTGATGATGGATGTGATGAGTCGCGTTGGTGAGAAACACAATCTGAAAATTCTATTTCATGAAAAACCGTTTGCCGGATTGAATGGTAGCGGTAAGCATAATAACTGGTCGTTGATTACTGATACCGGAGTCAACCTGTATGCACCTTCCAGCTCAGCCCGTGATAACTTACTCTTCTTAACGTTCTTCATTACCACCATTAAAGCAGTGCACGAGCACGCTGATTTATTAAGAGCCAGCATCGCAACGGCAGGTAACGACTTCCGTTTGGGAGCTAATGAGGCACCGCCTGCCATCGTATCGGCTTTTATTGGTTCGCAAATGACGGCCGTGTTGGATGAACTGGAGAAAAAAGGTAATGTTAAGATTGAAAAGGGAGACAACATGTATATGAAGTTGGGCATTGATCAGATTCCTGAAATCATTTTGGATGCTACCGATCGCAACCGTACTTCACCTTTTGCCTTCACAGGAAATAAGTTTGAGTTCCGGGCGGTAGGTGGGTCTGACAATTGCGGCACACCTATGGCTGTGCTTAATCTTATCGTTGCCGATCAACTTACCAAGTTCTATGAAACCGTTTCGAAAGAAATTGAGAAGGGTGAGGAGAAAAGAATTGCAATTGTAAATGTGTTGAGAAAATACATCAAAGAATCTAAATCAATTCGCTTTGAAGGCGATGGATATTCTGAAGAGTGGGTTAAAGAAGCTGCTAAACGCGGATTGAATAACATCAAGAATATGCCGCGTGCTATTGAAGGCTACGTTTCTAAAAAGTCGCTGGATCTTTTTGAAAAGTACGGGGTGATGAGCCACAAAGAAGTGGAGGCCCGTAACGAGATCAAATTGGAGAGCTACATCAAGAAAGTGCAGATCGAAGCCCGTGTAATTGGCGACCTTGCCATGAACCATATCATCCCAACTGCGATTGCGTATCAGAATAAACTGATTACAAACGCCAATGGATTAAAAGGACTGGGTGTTGATAATAAGGCAGTGGTTCAAACTATTAAAGAAATCTCTGGCCATATCGAAACTATTAAAGGTAGTGTTCGCGAAATGGTTGAAGAACGTAAACGTCTTAATAAAATCAGCGACACCCATAAGCGAGCTTTCGGGTATTGTGATGATATCAAAGAAAAATACTTTGATAAAATCCGCGATGCAGTAGATAGACTTGAGTTGCTGGTGGACGATGAAGATTGGCCATTGGTTAAATACAGAGAACTTTTGTTCTTACGTTAATCAACGTCAAACTGAATTTTACGAAGGCTGCTGTAAGGCAGCCTTTTTTTTTAATTCCCGATTTCAAATACAACCTCGGGAGCAATCAAGTCGATAACGGCTTGCCGGATAAGTTGGGGATGGCTCCACGGAATGAAATGATCCACGCCTTCAATCAATTCTATTTTTAAAGGTGCATTCACCAGCATCCGCTTAGCGAAATCTGCATTTTGATAAGGTACTAACGAATCGCTCTTTCCTTGAATTACAATTGAAGGTGTTTGAATATTTTTCCACAACGGAAGCATTTCTTCCAGCTCGGGTTTGAGTTTATAAATTTCATCATTGGAGGCTCTGAGCCACCGTGGCAATGCCCATTTCAAAAACGGTGTTGCAAGCGGTGCCCGAAACCAAGTTTCATTAGGTTCAAGTTCGGGATCAATGGAAGCTGCTACAAACACCAATCCATCGACCAACTCAGGATAATCCATGGCCATGCGGGCTATCAACGGACCGCCCAGCGAATGACCCACTAAAATGATCGGGCGATTTGCTTTGTACTCTTCAAGAATAGGTTTGAGAAGTGACGCTTGCTTTTGAAGTGATGGCTCAGCATTACCATAGTTAGAGGCACCAAAACCGGGGCGGTCAACAGAAATTAACTGTGCTCTTTTTAGTAATGCGGTGTCGGCCATAAAATCAATAAACGCACTTAACGAGCCTGGCGAACCATGAACAAAAACAACTACTGGCTTATCTTCTTCTCCGGCAACGAGATAGTTAAGGGTTCGTTTGCCTGCAGCGTATTGTTTTATCACTCCTTTCGTTTCTTTGTCTTTGAAGTAGGCATCAATTTCAGTTTTACTCATTCTGAATTGAATGCACGAATCCATCAGCACGGTTAAAGAAAAAATGGCTATCGGCATGAATAGCCATTTCAATGTTTTTCTTTTTAGCAGTTGCATTCGCCTCTACATCTTAAGAATTTTTTTGTATTCAGGTTGATTGCGTAACACCTGCATGGCAGTTTTTACTTCCTGATCATATTTAAAACCACTTTCTACAGATCCCTTTTCAAAATAATAACGTGAAACGATTTCGCGCTCCAAAACTTGCTTGAGTTGACCTTTGTGATGCATCAATTCATTTTTTCGCGTATCGGCAAGGCGGCCTTTTATCTGATCTAGTTGAGGTTTTAATTCGTCATAAAATTTTTCCCGCTTGGCTTCTTCGGTTAGTTCATTCAACTCAACTTCTACCGGTGATTGTACGGAGTATGTCTTTCCTTTCATCCAGGTCACAAAATCCAGATACTCCTGATCGGTTAATGAAAAATTTTTAGCTTCTGCAAGTGTTGGATGATTGAATGCATAGTGTGAGGCATAATCGAAGATGAAGCCATTGCCAACCATAACCTGCGTAATGGTGGCTGCTTCCTGAGCCTCTACATTTACATCTGGATCAATACCACCACCATCGTATACTTTACGGCCACGTGTGGTGCGGAATTCTTTTTTCACCGAGTCGGGAATGGATCCTACACTACCATCTTCTCTGCGGTGTGTATAATCGAGCACCTGAATGCATCGCCCTGTGGGGGTATAATATTTAGCAGTAGTAATTTTTACCTGCGAGTTATAGGATAAAGGTCTACCTACTTGCACCAAGCCCTTACCATAGGAGCGTTCGCCCAACACAATGGCACGATCATAATCCTGTAAAGTGCCGGCTACAATCTCAGAAGCTGATGCGCTGCCGCGGTTGATAATAACGGCTACGGGAATATCGAGATCAACGGGCGCATTCAGCGTTTCGTATGTGATATTGCTGTCTTCCACTTTTCCTTTTGTATCAACTACTTTTTTTCCTTTTGGAATAAACAGATTGCAGATGTTTACAGCTTCTATTAAAAGACCACCCGGATTGCCTCTGAGATCGAGGATAATATGTTTTGCCCCTTTCTCTTTCAAACTGACAACCGCATTCTTTACTTCTTTGCCGGCATCGGGAGTAAACTCGGTTAGTTGTACATAGCCCATATCATCCGCAAGCATTCCATAATAGGGCACATTGCTGATTTTGATCTTTTCTCGTTTAAACTCAATGTCGATGGGAGTGGACTGCCCCATTCGTTTAATGGTTAGCTTTACGTTAGTGCCAACCTGACCACGCATTAAATGGTTTGCTTCATCCACCGTAATGCGCGAAAGTTCAACACCATCCATTTTCAGCACTTCGTCACCAATTCGTAATCCATTTTTAAATGCCGGATAGTTTTCAAATACCATTGTAACTACCGTGCGATTATTTATTTGCCGGGTTACAGCACCGATGCCACCATATTGCCCGGTGTTCAGAGTTCGAAAATCTTCAACTTCATCTTCAGAAATGTAGTTGGTGTAAGGATCAAGCGAGTTGAGCATGGCATCAATGCCTGTGCGAATTGTTTTATTGGGATTTATTTCATCCACATATAAAGCGTTTACCTCTTTAAAAAGAGATGCAAAAATGTCGAGGTTTTTAGCAATCTCGAAGTAACGCTCGGCAGGCGGGGTGAATGAGAAACCGATCGTACCCAGAACAACAAGTATAAGAAGCAGGATTTTTTTATTCATATGGAGTATTCGACATGTAAAGTACGAAATGTAACAGCCGTTGGTTCAATATTGTGTGGAAATTCGCAACAAGATTACAGAAGGTACCCCACAGAAGGTGATATAAAAACTTTACCAATCGTTATCCCCAGGCCTTTCTCAGAAACCTCAGCCAGTTACCAGACGTAATATTTTCGATATCCTGCTGGCTATAGCCGCGTTGAGAAAGTAAGATCGGGATTTTCTGTAGGTCGGCAATTGTCTCAATATCGGTAGGACATTGTTCTTTGCCGAAAGCTCCATCCAGGTCTGAGCCTATGCCGATATGATTAGCGTTGCCTGCCAACTGACATATATGATCGTAATTATCAATTAACTTGTTCAGGTCGCAGTTCATCTGCTGTGGGGTTGATTTTCCGCGCACCCACTTGGGCACCAGCATCCACGCATCCATTACCCCACCAATCACTGCACCGCGATTAATCAGTTCTTTAATTTGCTCATCGCTGAACTGGCGGTTGTGATTAACCAACTCACGGCAATTGTTATGACTGGCCCAAACCGCACCGTTAAAGTTGTTCATGGCTTCCCAGAAACTATCATCGCATAGATGCGTTGCATCCAGAATGATATTGAGTCGCTCCATTTCTTTCAGCAGTTGCTTTCCATTTGGGCCGAGCCCGCCCATAGCATCGGTGCCTTGTGCATATCGGCCCGGACCATAATGTGCAGGACCAATAGCACGGAGTCCGTATTCATAGGCTATTTCAGGATGCTGAAGGGTAACTAATGAATCAGCTCCCTCCAGACTTAAGATATATCCTATGGGTTTTGTGTTGGTCCAGTTTTGTAAGTGTGCCTCCAACGAATTTATGTCTGTAATGGAAGTCAACTCACCAGCTCGTTCCATTTCGGTATACCACGCCCGTTGTGCTTGCGTTTGTGCCCACGCTTGTTCGGGCGAGTTCCAACCAGGGAGTGGATTGCCGGGTGCGACATAGCGTGCAATTTGAGTGGCGACTACAAGGCCAATGCTTCCTTTTCGGAGCTCTTCAAAGTTGACAACACCCTTGCCACGATCGGGCTTATCGGTCATTCCCTTTTCGCGCGCGCGAATTTCTGAAATGGATTGTCGCAAATCGCGGTTCCATTCCATCGCATTCATGCTTAGGTCAAGGTGGGCATCGATAATGAAAGGTGACATTCTTTTGTTGGTTTAATAGTCCATAGTCTTTAGTCGATAGTCCATAGCAGTGAGTGCTATCGACTATTGACCATGGACTATTGAACTTGTGATCAAATTGAGATCTTTCTTTTCCGCGCTACCACATTCCAATGTTTGGTTACCGTATTATTTTCAACCACAGCCAGCGTTTCGTGCAGGGCTACGGTAGGGCAAATGTGAAACGGAACCCCATACAACACATCGCCCACTTTATATGAATTTCCTTTTTCAGCTTTTAAGATAAGATGCTCTTCGCTGTGACCAACGGGTTGCAATTCAGGGGCATTGAGAAAATAAACTCTGTTGGTTAACGGATTTTCAGAAGCAACAGCCTTATGACCGAGATCAATGCAAATGGTTTCGGCATCGGGTTTCGAAATAATGCGCGTAACTAACAAGGCTGCAAACACAAAATGCTGCTCAGCAAATTGTTTATGATAACCATAATCCCAGAAGATAAATGTACCCGGACTTACTTCAACATTTTTTCGTTTAGCATGAATTGAGATGGTAGTATTTCCACTGGTAACGATCGTAGCCAGAACTCCGGTTTTTTTCAGAATAGATTGCTGCAATGATTCCACAAGCGCAAATCCTTCATCGCACCCTTTCGTGCGAATCATTAAATCGGAATCACGATGATGGCCATCATAAGCATGCAACCCGACTGGTGTAATACTTTTTAGGGATTGACAATGGGCAAAAAGTGCGACTGCCTTTTCAGGGGCAATACCGGTTCGGTTCATGCCCACATTTAAATCTAAAAATATCCGTATGGTAACGCCATTTTTTTGCGCAGTGGCGGATAGTTCATTAGCGGTTGCATCATTATCAACCAGGCAGGCAAAACTCGTAGCTGGAAATTTTTTTATTAACTGGCTGAAGCGCACTCCGCGTGGCCCCACGGCCTGATAGGCAAGCAACACATCCGGTGCACCAATCGTGGCCAGCATTTCGGCTTCGGCAATAGTAGCACACTTGAATTTTTTGATGCCCGCATCCATCATCAGTTGACAAACTTCTGGAGTTTTATTGGTTTTTACATGCGGTCGTAGCCGCTCAACATCGGGCACAAATTCTCTGAGCACCCGTAGATTTTCTTTTATTCGATCTGGATAAACAGCAAGGGCTGGAGTGTCCAGTTCGTTTACATTTTTTATTAAATAGGAAGAGTCCATAGTCTTTTGGTCGATAGTCCATAGTTTTCGATAGCGATTACAACTATGGACTAGGGTTACACTAATTCAAACATCGCCTCAATCTCCACAGGAATATTATCTGGTAACGATCCCATGCCCACGGCACTGCGTACACCAACACCATTATCGGGGCCCCAAATCTTTGCAAACAATTCGCTGCACCCATTGATAACAAAGGGATGACGTTCAAATTCAGATACAGCATTCACCATCCCTAATACCTTAATTACACGGTTGATTTTATTTAAGCTGCCTAGGTTAGCTTTTAATGTGGCCAATATCGCTAATCCCACTTGTTGAGCGGCCAATTTTGCTTCCTCGGCATCCATATCAACTCCTACTTTACCAATAATTAAACTACGATCTTCTTTTACGGTTCCGTGTCCGGATACATAAACGAATTTATCGACAATTAAAAAAGGTTTATAAACACCTAAGGGGGTAGGTGGCGGTGGTAGAGTAAGATTTAATTGTGCAAAACGTTGATCGGGGGTAAGGGTATCCATAATGGTTTGGAGGTAATTTAAATTTTGTGGTAAGGTCTTAAGAATTTGTATGAGTGCAAAATTCTATAACCATTTCTGAATTCAAGTATCTTCCATTAAGTGCAACACTACAGCCCAGACAAATATTTGTTCGGAATATTAGGCGGCAGATAATCGATTCCGAATTTCTCTTTCATTAATAGTGAAACGACTTCATAGATATCTTTCTCTGTGCGTTGAAATTGTCGCAGAAGTCCCATCATCGAATAGCTTATCGGATTCACCGCAGGGATAAACGTTTCCCATTCATATCCTTTGCCCCAAATGAGTCCTTGTACTGTGAGTGTTAAGTCGGCCTGTTGAGCAATAAGAAAGTTTAATACATCCATGCATTTATTTGCATGTTGATTTACGGTATGAAAGATAGGTGTGTGCCCCCCAAGGCCATTGCTGTCAAGTCCGGCCTTTGAGTTGACGTCTGCCCCATGTTTTATGAGAACCTCAGCGCACGCCAGATGATTATATTCGGCACAAATATGCAGCAGGGATACTTCGTAAAGGGGAGTGAATGTGCTATGAAGCGAATATTTTTTTAACATCGATTTTTTGTTGGATGTTAATTGAGTATCCAGCGCAGTAGAATCATCCAGCAGAACGGAAAGCAATAGTTTGTCATCAAATTGCAAACCGTAGTCCACAAAAATTTTAATACAAGTTTTAAACGCAGGCCCACGGGTGTACATGTTGATTAGGCTATCAATAAGCGGTTTGCCATTAACCAGCTGATTAGGACTAATTCCATTTTTAAAACATTCGCGTATTTCTTCAGCATTGTGAAGCTCAAATGCGATTAGAATTTTTTTTAGATAGTCCATAAGATATGTTCTTAACAAACTATAGGAACGAGTTGATAATCATCACCCCTGCCAGCCCACAAACCGCCACAATGGTTTCCATTACCGACCATGACCTAATTGTATCGCGGATGCTGAGGTTGAAGTATTCTTTGAATAGCCAGAAGCCTGCATCATTTACATGCGAAAACATTAGGCTGCCCGCACCAATAGAAAGCACCATCAGGTTGGCGTCCACTCCGGGCCGCCCGATAAACGGAATCATAATGCCCGCAGCTGTTAGCCCCGCTACGGTTGCTGAGCCTACACATACCCTAATGATACAGGCGATGATCCATCCCAGCACAAGCGGGTGCGCATTCACGCCTTCCAACAGCGCTGCAATTTCGTTGCTTACTCCGCTGTCAATTAAAATTTGTTTCAACGCTCCGGCACCACCCATAATCAGCATAATCATGCCCACGTCTTTTACTGCATCGCCATAAATATCCATCAGGTATTTCATGCCTGCACCTCTGCGCAAGCCCAGCGTGTAGGTGGCAACGCCCAGCGAAATAAGCATCACGATAGCAGGATCACTCAGAAAAGCAAAAAGTTTTTTGAAAGAAGATTCGTCTGTAATGTATGGATTTACAATGGTGGTGATGGCCAGCAGCAAGACCGGCAACAGGGCCGACAGCAAACTGTTGCCCATGCCCGGTAGTTTTTCTTCAGGCAATCCTTCGGTTTGAAATGTCTTTAACAACGTGGCGTTGATTCCCCTTAAGGTTTTTGAAAAAAGAAGTCCGGCAATGATTACCGTGGGCACAGCAATCGCGAAACCGTAAAGAAGTGTAGTGCCCATGTTGGCACCAAACTGTGCAACCAAGGCCGTAGGCGAGGGGTGGGGTGGAAGAAATCCGTGGGTTACAGAAAGTGCTGCCATCATGGGCAGGCCTACATACACCGCGGGTAATTTATACCGATAAACAACCGAAGCGATAAGCGGGAAGACGAGAATAAATCCAACATTATAAAACAGCGGGATGCCAATGATGAACCCGGTGGTCATCAGTGCCCACTGCATGTTACGTTCGCCAAATATTTTTCTAAGTCCCGAAGCTATCTGTTGAGCTGCACCGCTTTCAGCCACCAGTTTGCCAAGCATGGAACCGGCAATCACTACGATGACGAGCGAGCCCAGCATATCCCCCACGCCTTTCTGAACCGAGCCACTGATTTTAGAAACTTCTATGCCCAGCAACAGACCCGCCAGAATGGAGACTATCAAAAAAGAAAGAAAGGCATTGAGTTTAAAATACGAAATGAGTACGACCAGCAAAACAATACAAAGCAGTACCATCAGTATTGACATGAGCAGGGTGGGTTAGCGGGCGCTCAAAACTTGTCGGGTATTTGCACAATGCGCACCACAATCTCATGGGCATCGCCATCTTTATCCATCAGGCTGAATTTAACCATCGGGTTATCGCGCGCAATGTTGGGTTCTATATGTGTGATCTGATTGTGCTGCAGATGTTTTTCAATTTCTTTTTGAAGAATGGTGAGGGCGTTGGCAAAATCGACCTCGAGTGTGCTGGGATTATAAGAAGTTGTTTTCATATTACTTATTCAAATTTAAAGTTCAAGATTCAAAACCAAGTCAAGTTTTGAATCTTGATTTTTGAATCCATTACCACTTGATTAATGCAGATGCCCACGTAAATCCACTACCAAAGGCAGCCAAACAAAGTACGTCATTTTCTTTGATTCTTCCTTCTGCCCAGGCCTCACTCATCGCAATGGGAATAGACGCTGCCGTTGTATTTCCATAGCGCATGATGTTATTATAAACTTTAGTATCGGCAAGTTCCAGTTTTTGCTGGATAAACTGACTGATGCGCAGGTTAGCCTGATGGGGCACCAGCAAACTGATGTCATCTTTTTTCATGCCATTTGCAGTCAGTGCTTCATTGATTACTTCCATAAATCGAACTACGGCATGTTTAAAAACCTGACTGCCATTCATCACTACTTTAAAATGTGTGGTGTCGAGTATTTGTTCGGGCTGGCGCTCTTCACGTTTGCGACTGCTACCAGGATCGCGCACATAAAGTTCTTCGGCAAAGCGACCATCAGAATGCAAATGTGTGGAAAGAATGCCGGGCTTATCGGATGGTTGCAAGATGGCAGCTCCGGCACCATCGGCAAAAATAACTGCGGTGTTTCTTCCACGTGTGGTTGCATCAATTGCAGTGGACTGAATTTCGGCACCTACTACTAAAATAGTTTTATACATACCCGATTTGATGAATTGATCGGCAACTGAAAGTGCATAGATAAATCCAGAACACGCATTGCGGATATCTAACGCGCCAATGCTTTCCAGGCCCAGTTCGCGTTGTAGTAAAACACCGGAGCCCGGAAAAAAATAATCTGGAGTGATGGTAGCGAAAACAATAAACTCAATATCTTTTTCGGTGAGGTTAGCACGCTGCAAGGCAAGTCGTGTAGCCTTGGCAGCCATGTTGGATACAGTGTCCTTGGCGGGATCAATCCATCGTCTTTCTTTTATGCCGGTGCGCTCAATGATCCACTCATCGGTGGTATCCATCATAGTAGAAAGATGTGCATTGGTTATTACCGTTTCGGGTACGTGATGCCCGAGGCCTACAATCTTGGAGTAGCGCATAGAAGTGTGTTAAGTGCGCCCTAAAATTAAGGAATTGTTAGGGAAAGACTAATGTGTGTTAGCCTGATTGCCCGTTACCAGTTTCCGGCAAAACCAGTGACCGGAAACTGGTAGCCAGAATTTACAACACCACATTCACAATCTTACCCGGCACCACAATAATCTTTTTGGGTGGTTTGCCTTCGCTCCATTTTAATACAATCTCTGAAGCCAATACGACTTTTTCGATTTCTTCTTTGGGTACATCTAACGCAAAATTCATTTGCGCACGTACTTTGCCATTAATGGAGATAGGGTAGTTGTGCGAACTTTCGGTTAAGTATTGTTCATCAAATTTCGGGAAGGATGCATTCAATACGGTGTCAACATGACCGAGCAACGACCACAACTCTTCTGAAATATGTGGCGCAAACGGTGAAAGGGCAATGACCAGCGGTTCTAACACCGCACGTTTGTTACACTTGAGTGAGGATAGCTCATTGGCACAAATCATAAACTCACTCACCGATGTATTGAACGAGAAGTTTTCAATATCCTGTTCTACCTTCTTCAGTGTTTTGTGAAGCACTTTTAATTCTTCGCGCGTAGGTTCGGCATCAGTGATCTTAAGTTTGCCTGTGCTGTCATGAAACAAATTCCAGAAGCGTCTTAAGAATTTAAACACCCCATCAATGCCTTGCGTGCTCCACGGTTTGGAGGCTTCTAACGGACCGAGAAACATTTCGTACATCCGGAGAGTGTCTGCTCCGTAATCGGAAATAATTTGATCGGGGTTTACTACATTGAAGTAGGACTTGGACATTTTTTCAATGGCTGAGCCGCAGATGTATTTGCCGTCTTCTCTTATGAATTCTGCTAAAGCAAAATCAGGTTTCCATTTTTTAAAAGCATCTTCATCAAGAATGAGTCCATTAACAATATTTATATCCACATGCAGAGAGGATACTTTATCAAATGAAATTTTAAATTCTCCTTTTGCTAAATTTCCACTTGATCTATGGCTTGAATTAATCCTTTCAAGTTCTTTATCAATTTCGGCTATTGCTCTTTTATACTTTATTATGTCTTTATCCTTCAAACTAATATTGACTTGAAGGTCATTATAAATTCCATCTGAAATAAAGATCGATGGATGGCTTTTGGGTGACTCGCTAATATCCTCATTAGATGACCATCCAACGAAAGCTCGATACACAAACCTCGAATCACCCGTAATCTTTCCTTGATTAATCAACTTCTTAAATGGCTCATCAAAATTCAAATAGCCTAAGTCGTGAAGTACTTTCGTCCACAAGCGAGCGTACAACAAATGTGCAACGGCATGCTCAGAACCGCCAATGTACACATCTACCTGGTTCCAGTAGTCCAGTGCTTTCTTTTCCGCGAAAGCGTTTGGATTGTGTGGATCCATGTAACGCAAAAAATACCACGCAGCTCCGGCATGAGTAGGCATAGTGTTGCTATCATGTTTTAAACCCGGAGCAAAGTTGATCCAATCGGTTAAGTTAGCCAGCGGCCCTTCACCGTTGCCGTTTGGTTTAAAGTTGTTGGAGGATGGAAGTTCCAACGGCAATTCACTTTCCTTCATTGCATACGGCACATCGTCTTTGAACACGACCGGGAACGGCTCACCCCAATAACGTTGACGACTCCAACCGGCATCGCGCATTTTATAATTTACCTGTCGTTTGCCGATGCCAAGTTTTTCAATTTCGGCAATGGCTACATCAATGGCTTGGTGCATGACAAGTCCGTTGAGGAAGCCTGAGTTTTCAAGAAGGGCTTCTTTGGTTGGGTTGGCTTCGGTGCCATTGTAAAACGTGCCAATAATATTGGTGATGGGAATATTGAAATGTTTGGCAAATTTATGATCGCGCTCATCGCCACACGGCACCGCCATAATGGCTCCGGTTCCATAGCCCGCCAACACATACTCACTTATCCACACCGGAATTTGTTTTCCGTTGAACGGATTGATCGCGTAAGCACCGGTAAACGCACCAGTAATCTTTTTTACCTCCGCCATGCGATCCACTTCACTTCGGCTTTCTACATACTTCAGGTATTTTTCTATTTCTTCTTTCTGTTCGGGAGTAGTGATTTTTTTAACGAGTTCGTGTTCGGGAGCTATAACCATGAAGTCGACTCCGTAGATGGTATCGGGCCGGGTGGTGAAGACGGCCAATTGAAAATTGTCAATTGCCAATTTAAAATTGATTTGTGCCCCCACACTCTTGCCAATCCAATTCCTTTGGATTTCTTTCATCGAATCGCTGAAGTCAATTTCGTCTAAGCCCTTCAATAAACGATCGGCATATTCGGTAATGCGCAAACTCCATTGGCGCATTTGTCTTTTCACTACGAGAAAGCCCCCGCGGTAACTTACGCCATTAATTACTTCATCATTGGCCAGCACTGTGCCTAATGCCTCGCACCAGTTTACATCGGTGTAAGCCAAATAGGCCAGACGATACTCCATTAAAATTTCCAGATGCTCTTTTTCGGTGAATGATTTCCATTCTTTCGATGAGAAATCCGAAATCCGAAACTTTGAATTCGGAATAGGGTGATTAACGTTTCCTTCTAATTCAAAAATTTTCACCAACTCCGAAATGCGTTCGGCTTTTTCTTTCTTTCGGTTAAACCAGCTATCGAAAATCTGTAAGAAAATCCACTGCGTCCAGCGGTAATATTTTGGATCGCAGGTTTGCACCTTGCGACTCCAGTCGTACGAAAAACCTATGTTACCTAACTGTCGCTTAAAGTTGTTGATGTTATCGGCTGTAGAAACTGCGGGATGAATGCCATGTTCCAATGCATATTGTTCTGCCGGAAGGCCAAACGCATCGAAGCCCATGGGGTGCAACACATTAAAACCTTTTACGCGCTTGAAGCGGGCATAAATATCAGACGCAATGTAACCCAGCGGGTGCCCTACATGTAATCCAGCCCCAGACGGGTAGGGAAACATATCCAGCACATAGCATTTAGGCTTGGATGAATCGTTTGAAACCTTGTAAACTTCCTTCTCAATCCAGGTCTTGCGCCACTTTTCTTCAATCCGTTTGATCTCTTCTTTCGTGTATTCGGCCATTTTGCTGCGTTCGGTAAAATGTGAACCACAAAAGTAAGCAGGTAGTGAGCAGGATGCAATAGAGCAAGAATGGTAGGTATAATGCAGTTGCAGTATCCAGGGGAAACTCCTACACCACTCATTGATACCCATCAATTAGTGTTGTCACTTTAAGACCGCCTACTTTTACCTCACAGTACTCTTATCAATCCGCTTCGGTGTATCCGTTCCAGCTACTATTGATTGTGAACTCAACGCAATGGCGCGGATTGTACTCGTAATGTTAGCCATGTTAAGCGTTTCTACCTCATCGTTTACGGTGTGATAAAATTTATCAATGTCAATTTCATCGGTAGAAATAGTATGTGCAGGAACCCCCAATCGAGCAAGCGTGGCATTATCCGACCGATAGAAAAGATTTTGTTGTGGATATGGATCCGGATTAAACTTGAATGGTGTGTCTTTCAAATTCCTTTGCAGAATCTCACCAAAATCAGAACGTTCATAGCCGGTAATGAAGGCCGAGTTCTGGCCCCACTTCGATGGTTTGCCAATCATTTCAATGTTGAACATAGCCACCGTTTGATCAGGATTGAGTTGTTCAGAAAAATACTTGGAACCATAACCACCAATCTCTTCGGCTGTAAAGGCAACAAAAATCAACGTGCGATTATTGTTCTTGATTTTCTTAAAGTAGCGAGCCAGTTCAATTACGGCAGTAGTGCCTGAAGCATCATCATCGGCTCCGTTGGAAATCGAATCGCCTTCAATTGCCGGACGAATACCAATATGATCATAGTGACCCGAGAACACTACGTATTCTTCAGGTTTGGTTTTACCGGGAATCATACCCGCCACATTGCTCATGGTAATGGGTTCTATTATTTGTGTGGCCTTTACGGAGTAGTTAAGAACGGATGTAACACCTAACACAAAAATCTTGTTGGTTTTACGACCGCTGGTAAAGCGTTTACCGAAATAGCCTTTCAGCTCTTTAAAGTTTTCTTTGTACTCAGGTGCCACCAGCACAAACGCTGTTGTGGTGTCGCGGGTAAGATTAAATGCTTTGCTTAATAAATACTGACGGGTATTTTTAATTGCAGTATCGTAAGGAATAACAATCACCCCAACATTTTTGGTCAGGTTTACCGATAAGTTTTCAGTAACCAGCAACGCATTCTCTGCAGGAATTTTTTGGCCGTTAATCACAACTTCTAAAGTCTGCGGTGCGATCATATCTTTCTTGAATTCCTGCCTGAACCCTTTCAGGCCCTTTAATGGTGCAAGCCCGATGCTCTTGAATTCGCTTTCAATAAACGCGGCTGCTTTATCGATGTGTTCGGGGTGGGTAGCCGAGCGGCCCATCATGTCATCGGCTGCCAGGGTTTTGATTACACGGGCAACGTTAGCTTCTGTAATATGTTTGTTAACGGGTTGGGCATAGCTGATTATGCAAGCGCTGACAAATAATAAAGTGATAATCTTTTTCATGCATCAAACATAAGAAACAATAGTTGCTACAGAAAATTATTTCTGCTGCCTGCATCAAAGAAATGTCAGGCGGTTTGCTTGCGGGTTACGTTAACCAAAAAGCCGAACGCGGCTGCGGTAAAGAACATCAGCAAACTATAAATGGCTGGCGGTATGCTCATGGTAGAATTGTTCAAAACGCTTAAAGCAATATAAATCGCCAGCGTTCCATTATGGATACCTATTTCCATACCAATGGCAATGGCCTGTTTCTTTTCCACTTTAAATAGTAGGGGCAGATAATATCCAACAGCCAGGCTCAATACATTAAAAAGTAATACAGGCATACCTAATAGCGCAAAGTGTTCAATCAATACTTGCTTTTCGCGAAGGGTTACGGATACTATTATGATGATCAGCAGTAATGCAGAAATAATTTTTACCGGTTTGTTCATCCTGTCAGCAAACTGGGGTGCTTTGCTTTTGATTAGCATTCCTATTGCTACCGGCACCAGCACCACTACGAACACTTCTATCACTTTGGTAAATGGCAACGGAATGTATTGGCCCGCACCCAGAAAATATTCCATACCCATGTTTACCACAAACGGAAGGGTGAAAAGTGTGAGCACACTATTAACCGCAGTGAGTGTAATATTCAAGGCTACATCGCCTTTGGAAAGATGACTGTACAAATTGGCCGTTGGCCCTCCGGGCGAAGCCGCCAACAAAACCAGACCTACACACAACACCGGACTAAGTCCACTGAAGATGGCGATCCCAAAACAAAGTGCCGGTAACAAAAGCATTTGACACACCAATGCAATGGTGATGGCTTTTGGGTATTTGGTGACCCGTTTAAAATCTTCCAACGTAAGAGAAAGTCCTAACCCGAGCATGATAATACCGAGTGCTATTGGGAGGAACAAGGCGGTGGCGGCTGTCTGTTGCATGCTTAAAGATAATACTTAATACAATTCATCCGACTCAATCTACAGTTCGGTAACTCCTTTTCGTTTTTGCTCGCTGGGGCTCACACTTTTGACGTGTAATCGCTCAAAAAGCAACGCGCAATGAAAACACTGGCTACTCTTATTCTGGTTACAATTATGATTCCGGCATTCAGTCAGACCCGTATCGCTGGCAAAGTTACTGATGCTGTGGGCGAAGCGATTCCCGGTGCCAATGTGCTGATAAAAGATTCGTATGATGGTGCAAGCACGAGTGTGGATGGAACGTTTTCATTTCTTACTGAAGCGAAGGGTACCCAAACATTGGTGATCACTTTTGTGGGGTATAAAGAGTTTACACAAGTACTTGAACTGTCGAGTAAAGTCATCACCATTACTGCCGCACTAAAAGAAGAAATCAACCAACTGGATGGAGTAGTCATATCGGCAGGTTCTTTCACAGCTGGTGAAGAAAAACGCAGAACGATTTTGAAAGCGGTGGACATTGCTACTACGGCAGGCGCTACTGCGGATATTGCCGGAGCGTTGAACACGTTGCCGGGCACGCAAAAGGTTGGTGAAACCGGACGCTTGTTTGTGCGTGGGGGTGACGATTCAGAAACGCGCACGTTTATCGATGGCATGGTAGTGTTGGATGCCTATGGTCCGGCTGCGCCTAACACACCTTCGCGCGGAAGATTTCTTCCCTTCATGTTTAAAGGAACAAGTTTCAGCACCGGTGGCTATTCGGCTGAATATGGTCAGGCACTTTCTTCAGCACTCGTACTGAATTCAAAAGATGTAGCGGAGATGAATCAAACTGATATCGGCATTCTTTCGGTTGGAGCCGATGTGGCACACACGCAGGTTTGGGATCGCGCATCAGTATCAGGCAAAGTTCAGTACACGAACATCCGACCTTACTTTGGTTTGATTAATCAAGAGGTTGATTGGAGAATTGCGCCCGCATCGGGAGAAGGAAGTTTTGCCTATAGACAGAAAACCGGAAAAGATGGTTTGTTTAAATTCTTTGGTAACGTTAATAATTCATCGTTCTCATTATACAATCATGATATTCTTGATCCTTCTATCAAGCAACAAGTTGATCTCACCAACAACTATGGTTATGGCAATGGTTCATATCAACAATCCCTAAACGAAAATTGGTCGGTGCGTACGGGTATCGCGTATTCGTTTAATCAAAACAAAACCCGCATTGACGGGCAACCTTTAAATGAATCAGAAGCAGGAATTCATGCCAAAGCTGCCTTCGAACATTCTGTAAATGATCAACTTGAAATACGAATGGGTGGCGAACTTATCAACCGCCATTATGAAGCTTCGCAATACAATGCAAATAACGATACGCAGGAGTCACTCACATTTAGTGAGCCGCTGTCTTCAGCATTTGCCGAAGCTGAGTTTTATGCCAGCAATCATTTTGTTGCCAAAGCTGGCGGTCGTTTTGAATACAATTCGCTTACGAATAATGCAAACGTAGATCCACGACTTTCCGTAGCCTACAAACCCGGAAAGCAAGGTCAGTTTTCTGTTGCGTACGGAACGTTCCGTCAATCACCACTTAATCAGTACATACGAGTCAACAATCAACTGGATGCGCAGCGGGCCGAGCATTTTATTCTTAACTACCAGATCATAACCGATCGCAAAACATTCCGTATCGAAACGTATTATAAAAAGTATCGCGACCTGATTAAATTTAGCAGCGATCCGACAATACTTACCAATTCCGGTAACGGCTATGCAAAGGGTATTGAACTTTTCTGGCGTGATAGCGAAACCATTAAGAATGTTGATTACTGGGTTTCTTATTCCTTTCTGGATACGGAACGCGATTACCTGAATTTTCCTACGGCATCGGTTCCATCTTTTGCTTCGGAACATAACTTCTCATTTGTTTATAAACACTTCGTTACGGCTATCAAATCTCAACTAGGGTTTACCTATAGCTATAGCAGTGGCCGCACTTATTTTAATCCTAACAAGTCAACGGAGCAATTCAACTCCGACAAAACTCCTTCGTATCAGGATTTAAGTGCCAACATTGCTTACTTACCAAAGAATAATCTGATCATCTACTTGTCGTGTACCAACCTGCTCGGTCGCGATAATATTTTTGGCTATCAATACAGCACGGCAACAAACTCGGAGGGCGTTTATGTAAGTCGGGCGGTGCGACAAGCGGCACCAAGATTCTTATTTGTGGGTGTGTTTATTACACTCAGCAAAAACAAATCCATCAATCAACTTCCAAATCTTTAATTATCAACAACTAAATACGTGTAACTATGAAAACAATCAATCTATTTTTCCTGATGATCATTGCGGTATCAACCTTTGCCAATGACGAAAAGTACTATGAACAAATGGGCAAACAGATTCAAGCTGTCTACACTGCAAAAACGGTGGAAGAATACCAGGCTTCCATTAATGCATTAAATCGTATTGCGGGTGCGGAGAAGACTAAGTGGGAACCCCATTATTACAGTGCCTTTGGTAATATTATGTTGGCTACCAAAGAGAAGGATGGTTCAAAGAAAGATGCTTATCTAGATTTGGCATTGACAGCTATTGAAAAAGGAAAAGCACTTGCGCCTGCCGAATCTGAACTGGTTACACTCGAAGGTTTTGTTCACACCATTCGGCTCACGGTAGATCCTGCTTCGCGCGGAGCTCAATATTCAGGTTTAGCGATGCAAACGTATGGAAGAGCATTAGGCATGAATCCGAATAATCCACGCGCTATGTCGTTGATGGCGCAGATGCAATTTGGAACAGCTCAATTTTTTAAGCAACAACCTATCGAGGCTTGTGAAACGGCTCGTAAAGCGTTAGCTCTTTTCGAGAGCTCTGCAAAATCAGAAAACCCATTAGCACCACAATGGGGAAAAGAAATGACTGCCGAGTTGGTTGCTGGCTGTAAGTAATCCGTACTTGTTTATTGATTTTGTGAATCGAAAGAAAACATCTTATTTGCATGATGCCCTCTATACTTAAATTTTTGAAAACCTATTTCGTTACCATGCTCTGGCTTATTGTAGCCGGGTTTGTGATGAGTTGGTTTATCTGGCGAGGGTGCTGCGTAAGAATTTCATCTTATTTCTGGATAAGTTTTTTTACAGCCGTGTTGTGGATTGCCTTGTGGCTAGGCAACACGTATGTGAGTCAGGCGCTCGATAATTTTTTCTCGTGGCAAAAAGAACCGATAAAACGACTCGTTGCCGGATTGATTGGCATGACCGTGTACACCGTAGGGGCTGTTTATGGAATTGTTTTTGTTTTTCAGTATGGCTTTGGATTCTCTGTTGGTGATAGCAAGCTGGACGTAACATATATTACCACCATCATAATCACACTGATCATCACCATGTTTATGACGGGTCGCGAGTTTCTGGTAAACTGGCGCCAGGCGGCAGTAGATGCCGAGCGATTAAAAAAGGAAAGTGTGGAAGCACAATACAATAGTCTCCGCAATCAGGTTAATCCGCATTTTCTTTTTAATAGTCTCAACGCACTCACCAATCTGGTTTACCAAAATCAAGATCAGGCAGTAAAATTTATCAAGCAACTATCGGAAGTTTATCGCTACGTGTTAGATACGCGCAATCGTGAGGTAGTTTCATTAACGGAAGAATTAAAATTTTTAGAGTCGTATATCTTCTTACAACAAATTCGCTTTGGCAACAAACTTAAGATTGACAGTAAGTTGGATGGTGTAAAAAGTCAGGTGGCTCCGCTGGCGCTTCAAATGCTTGTAGAAAACGCGATCAAGCACAATACAATTGCTGAAGAACTTCCCCTGCTTATTAAATTGTATGAGCAATCAGGATTTCTTGTAGTGGAGAATAATCTTCAGAAGAAAACTATTTTAGAGGAAGACTCTTCGGGGCTTGGTTTGGAGAATATTAAAAAGCGCTACGAGTTTTTGAGTGATCGGTTGGTTGAGGTAACAGAGAATGAGATTTCATTTGTTGTAAGGTTGCCAATTATTGGCGGATAGTTTCAGAAAGATAAATTATGGATGTATTGATTATTGAAGATGAACCCCTTGCCGCAGAACGGTTGGCTGCGCTTGTAAAAAATCTTCAACCGAATGTGCAGATACGTGCTTCGTTAGATTCTGTCAAGCGCTCGGTAGAATGGATCGCTAAAAATCCAGGCGTTGATTTAATCTTTATGGACATTCAATTAGCCGATGGATTGAGTTTTGAGATTTTTGAAAAAACAGAAGTAAAGGCTCCGGTAATTTTTACCACGGCCTACAATGAGTATGCCCTCAAAGCATTTAAAGTAAATAGCATCGACTATATTCTAAAGCCTGTAGATAAACAGGAGCTTGAGGCCGCATTCAAAAAATATCAGAACTTAACACAACAGCCTGCATCTCAAAAAATGATTGAAAGCATTGGCTATGCCATGCAAATGCTGACTAAGAAATACAAAGAGCGGTTCGTAATAAAAGTGGGTGAGCATCTCAAATCCGTGGAAACGAATGAAATTCTATTCTTCTTCAGTTTAGAGAAAACCACCTTTGCTCAAACAACAGACGGTCGAAAACACATTCTTGATTTTACGCTGGACCAACTGGATGGTCTGCTCGATCCGACCCGGTATTTTCGCATCAATCGCAAATACATTGTACGGGTTGATGCTATTAAAGATATGATCAGCCATACCAACAGCCGCATTAAACTCATACTCAAAACCAGCGATGACGATGATGTGATTGTTGCCCGCGAACGAGTGCAAGAGTTTAAGGATTGGTTGGATAAGTGAGCGCAAACTATTTACTTGGCAAAAATTTTATATTCTTGGAATCTAAAGCTTGTGTAAACTGCGGTATCGAAAGCACTGGTAACTTTTGTAACA
This sequence comes from Cyclobacteriaceae bacterium, assembly GCA_965278925.1. Classification (GTDB taxonomy): domain Bacteria; phylum Bacteroidota; class Bacteroidia; order Cytophagales; family Cyclobacteriaceae; genus ELB16-189. The sequence continues at coordinate 469,972 of OZ257123.1, forward strand.
ATTGTGGCCAGCGCATTTTTGTAAAACGATTAACCTTACGGGAAGGCTGGAACGATTTCTGGGCACGAATCTATGGTTTTGATGGCATGTTTCCGCGCACCTTGCGCGATCTTACGATTAAGCCAGGCCTTGTGTCTAGAGATTTTCTCAAAGGGAATCGTGTTAAATATTACGGACCTGTAGGATACTTTTTTTTCATTATTACCTTAATGTATTTGGTGGCGAGTATGTTGGGGGTGGATCTTCTTGATTTTTTTAAAAACGTAGGTCAAGACATGAATTCAATTACACAACAGACACCTAAAAAGGGAAGCGGTCAAGAACAAGTTATGGAGTCTGTCATGAGACTGATATCCGACAATATGAAATTATTTTCATTTATGATTGTGCCAGTTCAGGCATTTTGTGCTCGCTTTATATTCTTTCGTAAGAGTGGACTTAATTTCATTGAGAACATGGTATTGCCGCTCTACACGCAGGGTCATGTTTATTGGATTACTATCTGTAGTATAGTTATTTTCTCCATTAGTGATACTTTTCCACCTTCGTCAATTCAGGTAGGTTTAACTATCTTCTATACATGCTATTCCTACACAAGCATGTTTCTGTATCAATCAAAACTGAAAGTATTCTTTAAGGGATTTGGTATCTACTTAGTTACTCAAATTTTATTTGTTCTGATTATAAGTATAGTTCTTGGAGTGGTTTTATTCCTAAATCCTGGTTTAGTTGAGATGATAAAGCCATCTAACAACCCATAACCAAAACGATAGCTCTGTCAGATGGTTGACAATCTTTACGTTGCCTCTCACGTATACTTGTCAAGAAATCAATAAACGATGAAAAGCAATCAACTACTTTATTGGGTAGCCCGTTTGGTGGCCGCAACCATAATGCTTCAAACACTCTATTTTAAGTTTACCGCTACTGAAGAATCTGTTTATATATTTTCAACTGTTGGCATGGAACCCTGGGGTAGGATTGGAATCGGTGTTTTAGAGTTGGTTGCTTCCATATTGATTTTGCTCCCTTCGCTGGTTTGGGTGGGATCGTTGCTCGCGGTTGGTTTAATGGCAGGCGCACTTATGATGCACGTAACGCTATTAGGTATTGAAGTGAAAGGAGATGGTGGTCAATTATTTATCTATGCATTGATAGTAACGCTTTGCGGTGGCTATTCTTTTTGGCAAAGCAGAAAGACAATTCCCTTTGCAATTAAAAAATACCTACCTCTATTTCTTCAATAAGTCCAGAAGTTTGTTCAGATCTTCGGTTAATGCAGGCACACTGCTCAGGTATGACTTTAGGCCCTCACTTAAATAATTTGGTATGGTTTCGTTTTTTCCAACTTTGGTTTGAAGATCACGCAGCAAATCCAGGGCATCTTTCTTTGAAGAAAATTCTTCGCCTTCAAGTTTTTTAATCAGGGCTTTAATCGCAACTGTTTTTTCATTGATTGCCACAGGTTGGCTAGCAATAGGAGTGGGTATCTTTTTAAGATTGGCCATGCAGGCATTATACTCGTCAATAATTTTGTCAATATCTTTTTTTGTAAGATCACCATCCTTTACCTGCTTGGCTACTGATTCGCACTCTTCCAGATATCCACTGAGAATTTTTTTAAAGCCAATGTTGGGAAGGTCTAACGTTGTGCCATCGAGTTTTACTAAAAAGCGACCATCATACGTATTCTGGGACGGTAAACGAAATGCATAAAAACTCAGGTAGCCTGATTTGAGTAGTTTCATCAAAACTATTTTGTTTTCATACTTCAAAGGTTTGTACACCTCGCCACCTACATTAATGGAAAGAACCTGCAAGGCGGTGAACATTTCCTTCTTCTTGTCGCTTTCCAATTGCATACGATCAATCAGATCGTAGGTGAGAACCCTAACCTTACCGTATAGCGTGTCAGCTTTTGAGGTGATCAGGTAATCAGTTTGTGCGCCAGCAGAAAACGAAAGCAGCATAAGCGCCAGAAATGTTCGTAACATGAAATTGTTTTTTATGGTTCGAAATACGTCAATAACGCTATTACGGACAAGTCCGGACTTTATTTTGTGTATTTAGAGATTCTTTACTCTTGCAGGTGAAGATTCTTTTCATCGGTTAATACTTTGAAATATTTTTTTGAATCGGTTTATTGTGGAGTTTTTTAGCATATATGGTTAACTATAATCCGAAAGTCTGGTTTTCACTGATATTTCATGCCTATAGCCGGGGCGTAATGCGCACCTTAACTCCGGCTCTGATTTTCATGACTTTTTTTGCGGCTGGCCTTTGTTATCTGCTGCTGGATGTACTCCGTTTCCATGAAAGTGATTTCCATACCACCATCTCAATGCACTCACTGTTGGGTATTGTGCTGGGTTTGTTTCTTGTGTTTCGTACCAACTCTTCGTACGACCGCTGGTGGGAGGGACGAAAACTGTGGGGCAGTATGGTAAATAATACCCGCAATCTGTCACATAAACTCAATGCCTTTCTTCCAACAGAAGATGTTGAAACCAGACGATGGTTTTCAATTATGATCCCCAACTTTGTTTTCTCTGTAAAAGAGCATTTGCGCTCAGGTGTGAAGTTAAACGAACTTGAAGCAGTGGATGATAATTTTGTCAGTGCGTTAAAAGATATCAAGCATGTGCCCAACCGACTATCTTCCATGATGTATACATGCGTCAACGATCTTTATAAAAAAAATGTGATCAGTGGCGATCAGCTTTTTATGGTGGATAAAGAATTGAAAGAGTTTTCTGATATTCTAGGGGCCTGCGAGCGGATTAAAAACACGCCCATTCCTTACAATTACAGCATGTACATCAAACAGTTTATTTTTATTTACCTGATTACGCTACCGTTGGCCTTTGTAACTACTTCCGGATATATTACTGTGCCCATCGTAACACTCGTGACCTTTATTTTGTTAAGCGTTGAGCTTATTGCCGAAGAAATTGAAGATCCTTTTGGCCGGGATATTAACGACTTACCTACTGATGAACTGTCGGAGAAGATTATGGAAAATGTGAAAGAGATCTTGATTCACAAGAAATAAAATAACCCCCACGTCTAATCGACCGCCACGGTGTAGATAAAGTAAAAAATAATTAACAAAATCATAACTGCGTACATAACCAGATCTACCCGTACATAGGCCTTATATTCGCGATACATTTCTCTTAATTTTTTGAACATAATTGCCTTAAACCCCTTTTTAGTATTGGAGCTCAAATAAAGCTCGGCAAAAGTAACTATTTGGTCGCGTTATACGTCTTTTCACTTTTGATATTATGTCTATTCGGTTTTTAGTTCTTCTTTTTTGCTTGGCGCAGCTTCCTGCCATGGCTCAATCTAAATTTACAGTCAGCGGCTATATAAAAGATAGCGCCAATGGCGAAGCCTTAATAGGCGCAACGATCTACATTAAATCGTTAAGCACGGGTGCAACCACCAACGTTTATGGCTTCTATTCAATTACTCTTGAGTCTGGAAATTATGACATTGACATAAGCTACATTGGTTTCGCAACCCAATCGAAGCTTTTAGCACTCACCGAAAACACCCGGCTCGATATTGAATTGCAAGCAGAAGGCAAGCAACTGGAAGAAGTGGTTGTCAGCTCGTCAAAAGACGAAGAGGGGGTAAGGGCGCTGGAGATGAGCACCAATCGCCTTGACATGAAAACTATTCTCAAAATCCCGGCTTTTCTCGGTGAGGCCGATGTGATTAAAAGTTTGCAACAATTGCCAGGAGTTTCAACCGTGGGCGAGGGTGCCTCAGGATTTAATGTACGAGGTGGCAGCGTGGGGCAAAACCTGATTTTATTGGATGAAGCAACGGTATATAATTCCTCGCACTTGCTTGGTTTCTTTTCGGTCTTTAATCCGGATGCGGTAAAAGATACTAAACTTTATAAGGGCGCTATTCCGGCACAGTTTGGTGGCCGCATTGCTTCGTTGTTGGATGTGCGAATGAAAGAAGGAAACAATAAAGACTATGAAGTAAATGGCGGTGTTGGAACAATATTTAGTCGCGCTGCGGTAGAAGGCCCGCTATTTAAAGGTGATGGATCTTTTATTGTGGCCGGCAGGCGTTCGTATGCTGATGTGCTCGCACGTCCCTTCGTAGAGGTATTGCAAGATGGGGGTGCTTTAAACTTCTATGACCTTACGGGAAAAGCTAATTATAACATCAATAGTCGCAACCGGATTTTTGTTTCGGGCTATACAGGTCGCGATAAATTTTTCTTTGATGGTAATCAAGGATTTTCATGGGGTAACAATACGGGCACTATTCGTTGGAACAAAATTTTTAATGACCGCTTGTTCGCCAATTTCTCTGGTATCTTCAGTCGCTATGATTATTCATTGCAGTTTGGAGAAAATGATCGCGACAACTTTCGTTGGAAATCTTCTATTCGCAACTTCACATTCAAACCTTCCTTTAGTTATTTTATAAATACCAACAACGAAATTTCATTTGGTGCCGAAGTCAACTATTATTCCTTCCAGCCGGCCAACGCGTATGGTACTTCCAATGGAAATAGAATTGATATCAGTTTACCTGAAAAGTATAATCTGGAATCGGCCTTGTATCTTGGCAACAGTCAGCGCCTCTCTTCCAAAGTTTCTATTGAGTATGGTATTCGGTATTCATATTTCGTGGGCCTCGGTCCGGGCAAACAATACACGTATAACGACACCATCCCTGGAAGTCGCAGGACACCCATCGATGAAAAATCCATTGAGCGTGGAGAGGTAACATCCACCTATCAGAATTTTGAGCCACGTTTGGCCATGAAGGCTGAGTTGAGCGAAGTAAGTTCAGTGAAAGCGAGTTACACCCGCATGGCTCAATACCTGCATCTTATTTCAAACACTACCGCATCCAATCCTCTGGATGTTTGGACGCCAAGCAGCAATAACATCAAGCCTGAGTTGGGTGACCAATGGGCCCTTGGCTATTTTCGCAATTTTGGCAAAGATCAGATGTTTGAGTTTTCAACAGAGGCTTATTATCGCAAAACTCAAAACCAGATCGACTACATTGATGGAGCTGATTTATTGATCAATGAATTTTTAGAGGGCGACTTGCTTACAGGGGAAGGCCGCGCGTATGGATTGGAATTTTATCTCCAAAAGAAAACAGGGCGATTTACGGGTTGGGCAGCCTATACGCTTGCCCGCACCGAATTGAAAGTGAATGGTATCAACCGTGGCGAATGGTATGCAGCCCGGTTTGACCAAACTCATAATGTAAAACTTAGTGGTTTTTATGATTTAAATAAACGCTGGTCAGCATCAGCCAATTTTACGTTTGTCAGCGGCACACCCTCTACATTTCCAACATCGCGGTATGTAGTTCAGGGTATGCTTATTCCTTACAATGCCGAGGATAGCAGAAACAATGTTCGGTTGCCGGCTTATCATCGCTTGGATGTATCCTTTCGGTTAGAAGGCAAAACTGTAAAGCGAAATGGTAATGCCAGAAAGAACTCTGACTATTGGGTATTTGGTGTGTATAATTTGTATGCGCGCAAAAATCCATTCTCAATTTATTTTACGCAAGGAAAAGACCGTGTAACACAAGGAAGCGCGATCAATAGCGAAGCACGTCAGCTATCTATTATAGGTACGATAATCCCTTCAGTTTCTTACAATTTTAAATTCTGATCCATGAAGAGTTTTAATTTCTTATTTATCGTTCTTTCTGCTTCATTGTTTTTTTATTCTTGCGAAGATGTAATCAATCCAACCCTGGAAGAAGCAGAGCCCGTATTTGTGATTGATGCGTGGCTAAACAATGCAGACGGGCCGCAAGAAATAAGACTTACCCGCTCACAACCCTACTTTGAAAACCTGTTACCTCCGGGTGTTTCAGGGGCCATCGTAAATGTGACCGATCAAAACAATAACGTTTACTCATTTATCGAAACTGAACCGGGGGTGTATGTTTGGACACCAGTTGGAAACGAAGTATTTGGTGAAGTTGGGTTGACGTATTCATTATCTGTGCAATTTGGAAGCGAAACGTTTATTTCTGAAACCCGCATGGGCCGCATACCAGTCATTGATAGCGTTACTTTTTTTCTTGAAGAAGGTGGACAATTTTTTGATGATCAGTATCAAGCTGAATTTTGGTCGACCGATCCGATTGAGCCTAACGATGCGTACTGGATTAAGACCTTTAAAAATGGAGCGCAGCTTCTTAAACCAAGCGAGATAATTACCGCCTACGATGCTGGATTTTCAAAAGGTGGAAATTTTAATGGAGTTCCGTTTATTGTTCCAATTCGCAGAGCAATTAATCCATTTGATGAAAACGAGGATGGAACTATCAAGTCACCCTACGTTGTCGGAGACTCGGTGTATGTTCAGATTCAATCGGTATCAGAGGCGGCCTTTAATTTTTTGAATGAGGTTCGTATTCAAACTGATCGCCCGGGTGGGTTTAGCGAATTATTTGCAACTCCATTAGCCAATGTTTCCACTAACATAACAAATACAAATGCTGCTGGATCAAAGGTGGTGGGCTTCTTTAATGTGGGTGCTGTTTCCGGCTTGGGCCGAAAGTTTGAAAGTCTCGATGATCTGAGCGAGAATTAAACCTTCCCTTTTAGCACCTTGTCTTTTTCAGTAGTAAATTTCCTTAGTGTAATGTAGCTTACCACTTTAATGTGGTTATTACACTATGACGCGTAGCTTCTGGATTGTCGCCTTTATTTTAATTTTCACATCTTCTGCTAATAGTCAATCGACTTCGGTGCTGGAAAACAATCCGCATCTACGGTGGCGACAAATAAACACACCTAACTTTAAAGTGATTTATCCTGACGGCTTTGAGGTTCAGGCACAACGAATGGCGAATACACTGGAACATATTCGCATCCCCGAAGCAAAGACGATGGGTGTTGCGCCCAGAAAAATTTCTATCATCCTTCAAAACCAATCTTCTGTTAGCAATGGGTTTGTTTCCATTACACCCAGGCGATCAGAATTTTTTGCGATGCCTTCGCAGAACTATAACTTTTTAGGCAATAATGATTGGCTGGATTTACTCGCCACTCATGAGTATCGTCACATTGTTCAGTTTCAGCATGCCAATCGTGGTTTTAATAAAGCACTGTATTATTTGTTTGGAGCAAATACACTCGCGGCCATGTCGTACGTGGCCGTGCCGCAGTGGTTTTGGGAAGGCGATGCCGTAGCAACTGAAACAGCCTTCACCTCCAGTGGCCGTGGGCGGATTCCGAATTTTGATTTGCTTTTTCGAACCAACTTACAGGAAGGAAGAACTTTCAACTACAATAAACAATATCTTCGATCGTACAAACATAATATTCCTGATCACTATGTTTTAGGATATAACATGGTGTCGTACTTGCGCAAAAAAACCGGTAACCCTGATGCGTGGGAAAACATAACCCGAAAAGCCTGGAGTGCACCTTTTATTCCGTTTGCATTTTCGAGTGCAATAAAAAAGGAGACTGCGCTCTATGTGAAAGATCTTTATAAAGAAATGGCAGATGAACTTCAAAAGGAGTGGAAGGAGCAACAATCGAAACTTGCGCTTACTTCTTTTGAGCCAGTTCACACCAGAAAAACCAGAGCCTATACCGATTATCGCTACCCGCATGAATTTGCAAGAGACTCTATACTCGTTTTGAAATCCGGCATTGGCGACATTGAAGAACTTACGATGCTTGTAAATGGTAAGGAGAAAAAGATTATGACGCCCGGAGTTATGAATTCTAGCGGCATGCTTTCGGTTGCCAACGGTCGGGTGGTGTGGAATGAATATCGATATGATCCACGTTGGCGCATGAAAACTTATTCGGTTGTCGTTGGCTACGATCTTAAAACTAAACTAAGAAAATTTGTGTCTCTGAATTCCCGGTATGCTTCAGCGGCACTTTCGCCCGATGGCACAAAAGTGGTAACTGTAGAAACCGGAACTGATTACAAAACAAGACTGGTTGTTCTGGATTATGAAAGTGGATCTATCCTTAAAGAATTTGAAAATCCAAATAATGATTTTATTTCTATGCCACGGTGGAGTGCAAATGGAAATGACATTGTTGCGCTGGTCACCAACCGGAAAGGCAAGGCAATTGTTATCATTGATTTTAAAACGGGTCAATCAAAACAATTGACTGATTTCTCGGACGAAAACATAGGTTATCCGGTTCCGCATGGAAACTATGTTTTATACAACTCACCGTTAAGCGGTATTGACAATGTGTATGCGTTGGATGCTTCCAGTGGTCAACGGTTTCAGATTACATCTGCTCGCTATGGCGCTTATAATCCATCGGTAAGTATTGATGGAAAGTTTATTTTTTATAACGAACAAAGTAAAGATGGATTGGATGTAGTCAGGATATCATTTGATCCTACAACGTGGAAACCCGTTGCCTCTGGTGCCACTCAGTCAACCGATTCATTTGAGCATCTTATAGAGCAGGAGGGAAGACCAACGTTATTAGATAGTATTCCAACTCAAAATTTTTCAATTAAAAAGTATTCGCAGCTTACTCACTTAATCAATCCGTTCAGTTGGGGTGCTTATGTAAATAATAGTCTTACAGAAGTGAATGTGGGAATATCTTCGCGCGATGTGTTAAGCACTACGTCAATTAATGCCGGTTATTTGTTTGATATCAACGAACGTACTGGTTCGTGGAATGCAGGATTAAGCTATCAGGGTTTTTATCCGATTGTGGACGTTAAATTCCTGAAGGGAACCCGCTCGGTTAATGAAGGCGATTTACAATACGACAAAATTGTTGGCACTGATACAACCACTGTAGTTGAAAATCTCACATTCGATTGGAAAGAACAAACAGTAGAAGCAGGCTTACGGATCCCGTTGATCACCACAAGCTCACGGTTTTTAGGAAACTTCACCATATCAAACTATGTGGGTTTTACTTCTATAGCTGACTTTACAAATTCTATTGATGGTGGTGGCCGATTGTTGCCATCAAATTTCCCCCAATATTTTTTTCGCAATTATGCCGATGGCGGTGATTTAATCTATAATCACTTTTCAATGTCAGGCTATCGATTGCTAAAACAAAGCCGTAGAGATATAAACAGCAAATGGGGCCAAGCCTTCTTTCTTAACGTGTTTGGCACACCCTATAAAGGTGACTATAGTGGTAGTCTCTTTTCTTTTCAAGGTCAATTGTATTTTCCTGGCTTGTTCAAACATCATTCCTTTTGGGGCTATTGGGCCTATCAGAAATCAGATATTGCCGAAGTTCGTTTAAGTACACAAGAAGGCCTGGATAATTATACTTTCCGAAATCAAATACCGCTTCCAAGAGGTCAATCCGTGAGCAGGTTTCAGAATTTTTATTCTATGTCGGCAAATTATGCATTGCCGCTTTGGTATCCTGACTTAAATGTTGGCCCGCTGGTTAATGTGCAGCGAGTGCGTGCCAATGCATTTCTGGATTATGGATCTGGTAGCAGTGAGTTTTTTGATCAACCTGTTAATCAAAGTTACCTCTCAACAGGTGTTGAGGTAAAACTTGATCTTAATGTTCTGCGGTTGCTGCCTCAGTTTGATATTGGCTTTCGCTATTCTTATGGCATCAGTCCATCAGCAAGTAAGTTTGAGTTGCTGCTGGGAACTCTTAATTTTTAAGCCAAATTGAAGGAAGTAAAGTGCTTGAAAATCGCATAAATACGCCTATTTTTGACCCTCAACTTCTATAAACCGACACATAATCTAAATCGAAATGGCAGAGATCGTAAGGATGCCTAAAATGAGTGACACCATGACGGAAGGGGTGATCGCCAAATGGCATAAAAAGGTTGGAGATACTGTAAAATCAGGGGAGCTCATGGCTGAAATCGAAACCGACAAAGCCACCATGGACTATGAGTCTTTTAACTCAGGCACAGTGTTGCATTTGGGTGCAAAAGAAGGCGAAGCCGTGCAGATAAACGGTGTGCTTGCTATAATAGGAAATAGGGGCGAAGATTTTTCAAGCTTATTATCAGGTGGAGGCAGTTCATCGACAACGGTAGTTGCAGCTAAATCAGAAGCAGTTAAAACAGAGCCAGCCGTGGCTGTGGCCGAAGCAACAATTGATACATCGGGCATTAAAGCAGAGTTGGTATTTATGCCTAAGATGAGCGATACCATGAACGAAGGGGTGATTGCGGCCTGGCACAAAAAAGTTGGCGATTCTGTTAAGACAGGAGAATTGCTTGCTGAAGTGGAGACCGATAAGGCCACCATGGAATACGAATCGTACAACACAGGAACGTTATTGTATATAGGAGCCAAAGAAAAGGAAGCGGTTGTTGTTAATGGTGTGTTAGCCATTATCGGTGATAAGAATGCCGACTGGCAAACGCTGCTAAAAGCACATCAGTCAAAAGGAACAGCGCCTGCAAAAGTAATTCCGGCAGCAGAAAGTAAAGCTGTTGAAGCGACACCGCCATCCAGCAGTGGAAGCGTATCGTCTGCAACAAACGGAAGAGTTAAAGCATCTCCGTTAGCCAAGAAAATAGCGAAAGATCTTGGGTTTGATATCAGTAAGATACAAGGTAGTGGCGAGGGAGGTCGTGTAACAAAACAGGATGTAGAAACTTATAAGCCTTCTTCAACTCCTGCAACAACATCTTCTAAAGCTACGTCAGCTCCTGTTGTGTTGCATACTGTGGTGGGTAAAGAAAGTTTTGAAGAAGTGGCTGTTTCGCAAATGCGTAAAACCATTGCCCGCAGACTGGCTGAAAGTAAATTCTCGGCACCTCATTTTTACCTTACCATGGAGATTAATATGGATAAGGCAATTGAGGCTCGCAAGAGCATGAATGAGATTTCACCCATTAAGATTTCGTTCAACGATATGGTATTGAAGGCAACCGCTGCGGCACTGCGTCAAAATCCTGATGTGAATGTAAGTTGGCTGGGCGATAAGATGCGTAAGAATCATCATATTCATATTGGCGTAGCTGTTGCTGTTAAAGATGGTCTGGTGGTTCCTGTGGTTCGCTTTGCGGATAACAAATCGTTATCGCATATCGCGGCTGAAGTAAAAGACCTTGCACAAAAAGCACAAGACAAAAAATTGCAGCCCAGCGATTGGGAAGGAAGCACGTTTACCATTTCTAATTTAGGAATGTTTGGCATTGAAGAGTTTACCGCTATCATCAATCCTCCGGATGCGTGTATTCTGGCGGTGGGTGGAATAAAAGAAACTGCTATCGTTAAAAATGGGCAGCTTGCCGTGGGCAATGTTATGAAAGTAACCTTGTCGTGCGATCACCGTGCCGTTGATGGAGCAGTAGGCTCGGCCTTCCTCAAAACCTTGAAAGGATTGTTGGAAGATCCCGTAAGGATATTAATTTAATCGAGATACAGAACTTACTATGTCAGTCTGAGGCTCTCGAAAGAATGACATAGTTCTTGAGACATGCAAAAAATACACGCTACCACCATTCTTGCTGTGCTTCACAATGGAAAAGTTTCTATTGGTGGTGATGGACAGGCTACAATGGGAAACACCATTGCCAAAAGCAACGTAAAGAAGATTCGTAAATTACAGGACGGCAAAGTGATTGTTGGCTTTGCAGGCTCAACAGCGGATGCCTTTACGCTACTCGATCGCTTTGATGAAAAACTTAATGCCTATGGAGGCAATATGAAACGCGCAGCCATCGAACTAGCCAAAGATTGGCGTATGGATCGGTTTCTAAGAAGACTTGAGGCTATGTTGATTGCTGTCAATAAAGATGAAATACTTGTAATCTCCGGAACGGGGGATGTATTAGAACCAGACAATCAGGTTGCCGCTATTGGATCGGGCGCAATGTATGCGCAGTCTGCAGCGTTAGCATTAAAGAAACATGCCACGCATTTGTCTGCCGAAGAAATGGTTAGAGACAGTCTGAACATTGCCGCTGATATTTGCATTTACACCAATCATAATTTGGTGGTGGAGAGTCTTGGTTAACTTACTTCACCTTCTTTCCCTGCATAACGCCACCATTCTGATATAAGACCAGTTTTTCCACACCACCGTTAGCATCTCTAAAAAACTCAATCTGAGCAGGTAGAATCTTCAGAAAGAACTTCGTTTCTGATTCAGCGTAAATAGCAGCTTTCGCTTGCCCGGTAGCCTGAATAACCAACTCATTGTTTTCTAACGAAATCTCAATATTGAAACCAGGTGATAATTCGTACGTACCCACATACGATTTCAATATCGCAGATGAAACCGTGTAGGGCTTTTTCAATTCTTTAAGCGTATACTTCTCATCAAGCAAATGAAAGCCAAGATCATCAGCGCCTGTGGTTGAATTGGTTAATACCACAACGGCTTTATTTTTTGCCTTGTCAAATCCTGCGAATGAACGAAACCCACCCGTGCCACCATTGTGCCAAACAAGATTCTCATCGCGAATATGCCAACCATATCCGATTTTCATTTTGCCGGCATCGGCTCGCGCGGTATGAGTTATGTCAAAAGCTTTCGATAGGGGAGTTTTGTTGATGTTAAGTTGAGCGAGCAAAAATTTCATCATATCTTCTGCATTCGAAACCAAGCCGCCAGCTCCGGTCAGTACACTTTCATTGTCCCACGTCCAGGCTTTAACAGGAATTTTGTCGGTGTACCCAATAGCCAACGGTTTTTCGTTTTTCATTCCACTTACAAAAGTGTGATTCATGTCAAGTGGCTTGGTGATTTTTTCTGTTACTAGTTTCGGGTAGGGCTTTTGTTCTACCTGCGTTAGGATATAGCCAAGCAAACCCATACCCAGATTAGAGTATTCATAGTCGCTGCCCGGATCGCGGGTAAGTTCTACATTGTTTAAAAATAAAGTGAGTCCATCTTCGCGATAATCAATGTATGGATTTGCAATGTCGGCAGGAGTAAAATTTTTTGGCATGCGGGGAAGGCCGGAGTGTGCTGTGGCCAGGTATTCAAGTGTAATAACTTTACCATTTTTTTCTGGCAGCACCATTTTAGAAGGGAGGTACTTTTGTGCTTTGTCAGCGAAACTAATTTTTTGTTCCAGACTAAGCATGGCTGCTATGCTGGTGGTAAATACTTTTGTGATCGAACCGATTTCGAATAACGTTTTGGAACTTACTAGTTCATTTTTCTGAATGTCGGCAACACCATAAGCATAATAGGTTATTTTACCATTTTCATAAATCCCAACTACAATGCCGGGCGTTTCCTGATAGTCTATTCGTTGTTTTATCTTCTCCTCAACCGATTGAGCGAAACAGAATGTGGTAACGATAAGCAAAAGACAAACTAAACATAATCGCATAATTATTCGGGTTGGTTTTCAGGATTTTCTCGCTCAGGGTTTTCGATGGGCGCATCTTCAATTAAGATAACAAAGGCTTTGAGATGGTTTGTATGAGTCAGAATAATTTTGATCAAACCCAGCGCTGGGATAGCTAAAATCATTCCCGCAATGCCAAGAATTTTTCCACCTATTAATAACGCGATAATAGCTGCCAGCGCATTGATACTAACCTTAGAGCCTGTAATACGCGGTGTAATAAAGTTACCCTCCAGAAACTGCACGATCGAAAAGATGATGACAACACCCAATGGATACCAGAGACTATCTTTGGTTAACAAAGCCATCAGCACGGGAAGTGTAGCACCAATAAAAATTCCTACATAAGGAATAATGGTGAGAACACCGGAAATTATCCCAAAGAATATTGCATGATCAATTCCAAGAATTAAAAGACCTACGCTATTGAGTACGGTGATAATCAGCGTCACTAAGAGAAGCCCTGACGTATAACCCTGAACAACATTTTCCACATCTTTTTTCCAAAGTATTTCTTCTTTGTCGGGTATCAGATTAATAACAAAGGAGCGGAAGCGATCGCGATAAATAAGGAACAGAAAAATGTAAATAGGTACCTGAATAACAAGTGAGATAATGTTGGTGGTGGCAGACAATAAATCTGTTGCGTATCCGCTAAGGGTAGTAACTCCATTTTTGAGCAATTGATTTTGCTCTTTCGCACTCATGCCAAATGTATCCTGAAGCGTGTTGCTGACGCGATCCACCAGCGTATTATATTTTGATTCAAGGTTTGGCAGGTCACGCACCAACGAACTCATTTGGTTAATGGTTAACCACCCTGCGGCCACGAAAACAAGAAATGCAATAATCAACACCAGTGTGATGGCAAGTGTGCTGGATAATTTTCTTTCCAATCGTTTCACGGCCGGCAAAAGCACGATAGATAAAATTGCTGAGATCAACAGTGGCACAACAATATCACGTGCTAGAATGCAGGCCGTAATGATCAAGGCTACTACCACCAACAGTTTATAGGAGTAGTCTAGTCGGTTGAAAGATTCTTTTTTCATATGGTTAAGTTACGCCTGTTCTATGGCTTCTAAAATAATGGAGCAGCCTTTTTTAATTTCACTTTCGGAGATGGTTAAGGGCGGAGCAATCCGAAAGCTGTAAGGATGTGATAGAAACCAATAGCAGATGGCTCCATGCTCTTTGGCGTAGTTTACAATGTTATTAACAATTGCTTCAGATTCAAAATCAAACGCAAACATAAGCCCGATTCTGCGCATCGCTTTAATCTTAGGATGCTTTAGGAGGGTTTCAATGAGCTTGCCTTTAGACTCAACAGTTGCGAGAAGATTCTCTTCTTCGATTACTTCCAGAGTTGCCAGAGCCGATGCACAACAAACCGGATTGCCTCCAAATGTCGTGATATGGCCCAGCATAGGATCGTGTGTTAAACATTTCATCTTTTCTTCAGATGAAATGAAAGCTCCAATAGGAAGCCCGCCACCAAACGCTTTTGCTACCGTAAGTATATCAGGTTTGATTTCAAAATGTTCAAACGCAAACAATTTACCGGTGCGTCCCATGCCACATTGAATCTCATCCAGAATAAGCAAGGTTCCTGTTTGATCACAGCGTTTACGAACGGCCTGTAAATATTCTTTATCAGGAATGCGAACACCGGCATCGCCCTGAATTGTTTCCATAATTACACAAGCTGTTCGTTCGGTAATCTGATCGAGGTCAGAAAATTTATTGAAATCGATAAAACGAACATCGGACAATAACGGACGAAACGCTTGTTTTTTCACTTCGTTACCGGAGACACTCAACGAACCATGTGTGCTTCCGTGATATGACTTTCGGCAAGAAATGATTTCCGTTCGGCCTGTGTATCGCTTAGCCAGTTTGAGCGCAGCTTCATTTGCTTCGGTGCCTGAGTTAACAAAGTAGGCACAGTTTAATGGAGTAGGGAGTAGGCTCGTTAATTTTTTTGCAAGGGCATTGCTACTGGTTTGAATGTATTCGCCATACACCATTACATGCAAATGCTTATCAAGTTGATTTTTGATGGCTTTAATGACATGCGGATGGCGGTGCCCTATTGCACTTACCCCAATACCCGAGATCAGGTCCATGTACGTCTTGCCATCCGTGCCATATAGATAAACCCCTTCGGCACGCTCGATGGAAATCATAAACGGATTGGGTGAAGTCTGAGCCAGCGAATGAAGAAATACTTCCTGAGAATCCATAGACAAATCTACAACAGGAATTGAAACAGTCACATAAAAAGAAAACCCCCGCAGTTCCCTACGGAGGCTTTACCAAACACCCTGTCTTTAAGATCCTATTTTCGCGATGGAGTTGATGAGTTTAATTCGGCCTCGTCCTGAAGGTTCGTTTTTATTTTTTGATAGTTATCCGGATTGGTGGATAATGCAAATAAAATTCCGCAAAGAATTAATGCGATCAGCACCAGCAGTTGCTTCATTCTGGTATCAATACTGATGTTCGACATCCCCCTCATTCCCATAGTCATCAAGATTTAATTCTTACTTCAAATGTGGGTGCTTCTGGGGAAACATTTTAACCAATTCTGGTTCAAAACATACATCCGTAAAGTATATTAGGAGGGAGTGGGCCTATGATAGGCTTAAGTCTTAATTA
Organism: Cyclobacteriaceae bacterium; assembly: GCA_965278925.1. Lineage (GTDB taxonomy): Bacteria > Bacteroidota > Bacteroidia > Cytophagales > Cyclobacteriaceae > ELB16-189. Next base: position 485,943 of record OZ257123.1, read on the forward strand.
ATTATTTAGTTGCTTGATTTTCAGGGTGCTATAATTGAACGTGAAAAAATGTTTTTAGCATCAATTCTATGGATTTGTCATCAACATGACCTCCGGGCGCTATTTCCTTTCCTTTCTTTATAATCATGATTGAATTTATACGGAACCACGTAGCTATTTTAACGATACTCTTTTTATTAACAGGCTGTATTGGAGTCGATTATGTTAATGACCCTATTATAGATGAACGCATTGAACTTGATCGGATACAGGTTCCTCTACGGGATGGCGAAACACATCAGGCTATTGCCATATTCTATGATCAATATGGACTTCCAAAATCCACTGTATTTAACTGGATTTCTTCAAACCCCTCAATAGCATCTGTCAATCAACAAGGTCTTATCCGTGCTGAATCCATTGGTCAGGCTATTATTTTAGTTACCGCTAGCTCGGTTGAAAGTTCAATTGCTGTTAATGTTGTGCTGGATGAAAATCAGGTAGCCTCGGTTGAAATTACAACCCCCTTAAATCAAACTTCATTTGGCGTAGGTGAGATGATTATGTTTAGTGCTAGTGTAAAGAATATTGATAATGAACCCTTGAGCGGAAGAGTGATTGAGTGGTTTAGTGAAAACTCTGCGCTTGCTACTGTTAACAACAACGGAGTTGTAACAGGCACAGGGATGGGCATGGTTGACATCCATGCAAAATCGGAAGGAGTGAAGAGTAACATAATTACCTTATCAATAGGACAGGGTCGGTCGGGCACGTTTATTAGTGCCGGGGGATACAAAGCGGTTGGTATGGCAACCTTGAGTGTCATGGATACTAAATTGATTTTGGAGTTGAGTAATAATTTTGAAACAAGTTTTGCACTCGGAACATTTGTTTACCTCGCTAATTCAACCAACGGAGCGCAGGTAAGAGCCAGCGGATTGGAGATTGCACAAATTACCACCAATGGTGCAAAAACTTTTGATATTACCGCTATTAACCCAACAGTTGGACTGCTCGATTATAAATATGTTATCATTTTGTGTAAACCCGCCAGTGTAACATTTGGATATGCGGAACTAAATTAATTATGAAGCGACTGCTGATTTTAACTTTTGTATGCGTTTGTGTTAACGCATTTGGCGGAGGTGGTTGGCCACAACCAAAGCGTGGTGGTTATTTTAAGTTATCGCAAAACTATATTCGCTCGCCATACTTCTATGCACCCGATGGCAGCATTGTTGATATTACGACCATTCAATTATTTACTACCAGTGTGTATGGCGAGTATGGATTTACCAATCGCCTTACGGGATTAATTTACTTTCCGTTTTTTGTTCGCAATACACTCAACGCAATTCAATATAACCAAAGCGGAAACAGTGTACCGGGAGATTCTTTTCAATCGATTGGCGATACAGACATCGGTATAAAATATGGGTTGGTTGTTAATAAGCCGATTGTGCTTAGTGCAACATTGATGTTAGGACTCTCATTCGGAGAACCTGCCGGAGGCACTAGCCAGATTTTGCAGACAGGTGATGGCGAATTTAACCAGATGGTAAAGGTTGATGCGAGTTTTTCATTTCATCCAAAACCTGTTTATGTATCTGCGTATGCTGCTTTCAACAATCGAACGAATGGGTTTTCGGATGAAATTCGTTTTGGCGGTGAAGTAGGACTTACCCTTAAAAAGTTTATTCCAATCCTAAAATTGAATGTGGTACAATCCCTATATAATGGAAATGCAGAAGAAGCACAGAATGGAATTTTTTCAAATAATACAGAATATGTATCGCCCACAATTGAGTTAAACTATCAACTTACAGAGAAAATAGGCGTGTCGGGCTCGGGTGGTTTTGCCTTTGCGGGAAAAAATATTCTGGCAGCACCTAATTGGAGTTTGGGTGTTTATCTGAAACTGTGATTCGGTGGCAGCCCAAAAAAAGAAAAAGCGCCCAATGAGCGCTCTTTTACCAGGTGTGTTTTACTTAATTACACTTTGGCTAATTCCTGAACAAGGTCAATCAACTTATTTGAATAACCCCACTCGTTGTCGTACCAGGCAACTACTTTCACAAACTTATCATTCAAGGCAATTCCTGCTTTGGCATCGAAGATTGAAGTACGGGCATCACCAATGAAATCGGTAGAAACAACATCATCTTCGGTATAACCGAGGATCCCTTTCAAGTCGCCTTCCGAGGCATCCTTCATAGCTTTCTTAATATCTTCATACGAAGCAGCCTTATCTAACTTAACAGTTAAGTCAACTACAGACACGTCAGCTACCGGAACACGGAACGACATGCCTGTGAGTTTGCCCTTAAGTTCAGGTAGCACAAGACCTACAGCTTTTGCAGCCCCGGTTGAAGATGGGATAATATTAGAGAAACCGCCACGACCACCGCGCCAGTCTTTTGCTGAGGGCCCATCAACGGTTTTTTGTGTGGCTGTTACTGCGTGCACGGTGCTCATCAAACCTTCTACAATTCCGAATTTATCGTTCAATACCTTAGCCAGTGGGGCAAGGCAATTGGTAGTACAAGATGCGTTCGAAACAATCGTATGTTGAGCTGTAAGTTTCTTATGATTTACACCCATTACAAACGTTGGTGTATCATCCTTGGCGGGGGCGGAGAAAACAACCTTCTTAGCTCCGGCTGTAATGTGCTTTTGTCCGTCAGCCTGAGTCAGGAATAAACCTGTTGATTCAATTACGATCTCAGCACCTACCTCAGACCATTTCAGGTTAGCTGGATCTTTCTCGGCAGTAACGCGAATTTTCTTTCCGTTAACAATTAGGTTGCCGTCTTTTACTTCAACAGTGCCTTTAAATCTTCCATGCGTGGAATCGTACTTCAGCATGTAGGCCATGTAATCTGGCTCAACTAAATCATTGATACCTACAATTTCAATGTCTTTGCGTTCCATGGCCGCTCTGAAAGCAAGGCGACCGATACGACCGAATCCGTTAATTCCAACTTTTGTCATGGTGATTTATAGTTTAAAATTTGCGAAGCCAAAAATAGACTTCTTGACTGCCAAAACCAATGATAAAGTCTTACAGGAACCAACTTTTTTAGCGGTTACGTTTGCAAATGCAGTTCCTGGATTTATCTTTGCACCTCCATTTTAAGACGGTCCGTTCGTCTAGGGGTTAGGACACCAGATTTTCATTCTGGTAACACGGGTTCGATTCCCGTACGGACTACAGATAAAAACAGAGCCTCAAAATCATATCGATTTTGAGGTTCCTTATTTTAATTCAGACCTTAAAGTTTCTCTTAGACTTTATTCGAAAAAGGGCACTCCAGGAACGGCATATTTTTTCATTCCCTCTTCATTAATGTCAACACCAATTCCTGGCTTATCCGAAACAGTAATGAAACCGTCTTTAGTAAATTCAGTTCCATCAAACTTCACGATTTCTTTGAACATCGGATCTTTGTGAAAATAAATCTGCCATTCCATAATCATAAAGTTAGGAACAGAAGCACACACATGCGCACATGCCATCGCACCCAGATAGGAGGCAACCATGTGTGGAGCAAAAGGCACATAATAAAGATTAGCAAGATTAGCAATACGCTGACCTTCACCCAAGCCACCAGCTTTTTGTAAATCGGGCATAATAATATCCACCGCACCTTTTTCTAACAAGGGCCTGAAGCCATGGGCGAGGTAATGATTTTCGCCCGCACAGATTGGTGTGCTGGTAGATTTGGTAATCTCTGCATAAGCATCTGCATTTTCGGCAGGGATAGGTTCTTCTAACCACATTAAGTTTAAGGGTTCAAGAATTTTAGCTACACGATGCGCAGTTGGTGAATCATATCGGCCGTGCATGTCGGCACAGATATCAATCTTAGGCCCAACGGCTTCTCGGGCAGCAGCCATTTGATCATACATACGCTGAATTTCCAAAGGGCTCGCAGTCCAATTCCAACGATCGTATCGATTAGGATCATTCGCCTGATCCAGATCAAACTTAACTGCATTGAATCCCATAGTGACTGCTTCTTTTGCAGCTTTAGCAAAATCTTCCGGCTTAGGTAACTGATTTTGATACAAGGCAGTGTCCATATACACACGAACCCGATCTCGAAATTTACCACCCAATAATTGGTACACAGGCACGTTCAATGCTTTGCCCGCTACATCCCATAAGGCTGTTTCAATAGCAGACAAAACAGCTATGTACATGCCCGATTGAGCACCACCGAAAAATGCAGCTTTCCTCAACTGCTCAAAAAGCCTGTGAACATTTAGTGGATTTTGATCTTTCAGAAATCTTCCCATTCGCTGCACTAAATGATAACTTCCGGCTACAGCATCTACACCTTCGCCACAGCCATAGATGCCCTGATTAGTATAGATTTTTACAAACAATCCATTTCCATTTCTTATAAATGCACATTTAACATCGGTGATCTTTAAATCAGCAGGTGCAGAAAGTTTTGATGTGTTATTAATGGCATCTTCATATCCTTTACCAAATGAAGCGAAGGGAGTGGCAGCCGCTGCGGCAGCCGTAAGTGCGGCTTTACTTAGGAAAGATCTTCTTGATGTTGACATACTTTTAAAAATTAAGAGTTTGAATTTTTACCAGGTTCTTTCTTTTAGATATTCTTGAATTTGCTCTTTGCGGACAGGCAATTTGTCAATGTGATCGTTCAGCCATTTTGAGAAATCTTTTTCTATTTCATCTGACCATCGGGTATCGATCTGACCTGCCGTATATTTTCCTTCGCGAATGCGTTGATGGCCGAACAGATCTCTTAACCGAACAATCTCAGAAGTCTTTACTACACGCTCAGCCAAATGGGGCGGAATAAAAACCACAACACCTAGTTTACCCAGCACGACATCGCCAGGCATTACCGTTACATTTCGTATAAGGGTAGGTTTGTTGATACCAATAATCATAGTGTTAATGTCCTTTCCCGGATTATGATAAGATGGATCGTAGCTTGTATAGTACGAAGTAAACCTACCAATCTCTTTTAACCCTTCCAGATCTCTTATCGCGCCATCGTATACAATACCATTTCCTGTTTTTGCATAAATCGCGTTGCCGACATTATCACCGATAGTTGGGCCATTTAGTTTAGCGCCAAACTGATTAGCAACATATACATCACCCTTCACCAGTAAATCAACGGGCCATGTATTTTGACCACGCTTTCCCTGCTTTTTACCAAGCGAGTCAATTGCCTTATGCATGTCCGGGCGACCAGGCATAAAAATCGCAGTTACTGCACGACCTACTAAAACACTATCCGGATTGATAGTTTGCCATTCTTCAGCGATCTGATAGGCGAAGCCCGCGTTTTTCATTGTCGCCCATGCTTCTTCCACACTTACCGCTTTCATTCTGCGAAGAATGTTATCTGGTACTTTGGGGCGGCCATCCGGAAAGCGTTCTCCTTTCCATTGTGGTGTGAGGAATAACAACTCTTCTTTTGAAATCTGTTGTGCGCTGCCTGGTACGGCCAATATCCAACATAAAGCAATGATCAGTAATTTTCCATTTTTCATATTGATGCATAATTTAAGTTAACGTTATTCTTTTGGTGATTTACGATGCCAGTAAGAAGCGAGGATGGAGCCTGTAATGTTCATGATAGGACCGAAGACAGCTGAAGCTAAACCCACGGTTGCTATTTTGCCCATCTCTTTTGCAATGCCGGAGGCTAGTCCTGCATTCTGCATGCCCACCTCAATGGCAACGGTGCGACTGTCGCGCTCATTCATTCGAAGTAGGCGGGCACTCCAATAGCCCAGCGTGTATCCACACAGATTATGGATTAAGACTAGGCCAATCAGGATGAAACCAATATCCAGCAGGCTATTCCTGCCAGCAGCTGTAACAAATGTGATTACACCTGCAATACCCAACATAGAGATGAAGGGCATTACTTTATCCAGCCATTTAAATTTTCCATGAAATAGTTTGTTGAATAACAGACCAGCTCCGATGGGAATCATAATCATCTTGAAGATGTCCCACATCATTTTGAAGATGTCAATTTCAATAAAAGTCCCTGCCAAAAAATTCATAAGCAGGGGAGTAACAAGCGGTGCGAGTAATGTGGTGATTGAAGTGATGGTAATGGACAGCGCTAGGTTTGCTTTGGCGAGATAGTTCATTACATTAGATGCAAGGCCGCTGGGGGAGCAGCCAATCAGAATAATCCCCGCTGCAACCTCCGGCTGAAAACCACTGAATTTTGCCAACGAAAAACCCAACGCAGGCATAATAATAAATTGAGCGCCTACACCTATAAGAACAGCCTTCGGTTCTTTCACTACCGAAACAAAATCTTTAGCACTCATTGAAGTACCCATACCAAACATGATAATCTGAATTAAAGGAGTTATCAATGACATGAGTTTGAATCCCCCTATTTCTGTTAGGGGTTGAGGATAATAAAGGGCCATCGTAACTACACCAAAAATCATAGTAGAATAACTAAAGCCCTTCAGTTTCTCGAATCCCTGAAAAGAAACACCAAGCGCAGTAAAGAATAAAATAAATGCCGGCCCAGCCTTGTCGACACCTGCCCAGAGGGTAATACTTACACCTACAAGCAAGGATACTAGTGCGACTCCTGCGGAAATTTTATAAAGTAGTTTCGTTTTCACTGCTATGGAGTTATCGTTTTTGTTGAAGACTTGCTATTACTTCAAATTCGTCTTCCAGTTTTAAACTTAAGCGTTCAAAAATTTCATAATACTGCGCATAAATTTTGTGGTCGTGATGTCGGGGATGAAACGTTTCATGGAAGGCAACACTTTTAGCAGCTTCATCCAGATTTGCATACATACCCATATCAGTAGCGGTAAGTAAGAAAGCGCCCAGGCCTGTGCTGTTTGCTTTATTAATGGTGCTTACAGGTTTATTAAAGATGTCGGCAATCAATTGTGAGCAGAACGGGATGGCTGCAAAACTTCCATTTACCGAAAGACTGTTAATGGAACGATGCTCCTCTACCATTTTACCGATACTATATATTTCATATAAGATACCTTCTATGGTGGCGCGAATAAAATGTTTGCGTTCGTGTTTAATGTTGATTCCAAAATAAGACCCTCTTGCATTTGGATTCCACAAAGGGGCACGTTCACCTAACAGGTAGGGAAGGAATAGGAGTCCTTCTGAACCTACAACTACGTTAGAAGCTTCGTGGATCAGACTTTCAATGGTGTACTCTATATCGAAAGGTCCTTTAAACTCACCAAACTGATTGGCGAACCATTCAAAGATTACACCGCCACTATTGGTTGGCCCGCCAGAGATATAATGATTTTCAGTGAGTAGATAATTAAAAAAACGTTTTCGTTCATCGCGCAACACTTGTTTGCCCACTACGCGCACGGCACCACTATCTTCAATAGTAATAGTGGCTTTGTCTTCACTCCAAACGCCAGCTCCCAACGTGGCCATGCATCCATCGCTGGAACCAATCATAATGCGCGTATTGCCAGAAAGCCCTAACGAAGTTTGATATTCCTTGCGGAGTTTGCCGGGTGTGGTAAAAACAGAACATAATGCGGGCAATCGTTCAGCCGTAATTCCTGCATAGTCCAATGCATTGCTTTCCCACTTAAGAGTATGAATATTTAATAAGCCTGTAGCCGAGGCTAAACTGTAGTCAATAGCATATTCGCCTGTCAATTGTTGAATGATATAACTTTTTAGCGTGAGAAATTTCTGTGCCTTGACAAATCGCTGGTTATCATTTTTCTTTAACCAGGCTATCTTCAGCAGAGGCGACATGGGGTGGATGGGTGTGCCCGTAGCTTCATATAATTGATTACCCAATTGAGAATTCTTTAACTCAAGTGCTTCTTTTTTTCCGCGGTTGTCAGCCCATGTAATCACATTTCCCAAGGGAGTTCCATGAGCGTCTATCGCGAGCAAGCTGTGCATAGAGGCAATGAAACAGATCGATTGGACCTTATACTTTTGTGGATGTATCTTCTCAGTGATAAAATTCTTGAGCACATACAACATGGTGATGAAGATCTGTTCAGGATCCTGCTCGCTGTAATCGGGTTCGCTATGAAAAGTAGGATACGAGCCTTTTGTTGAGTTGATCACATTTCCATGAAGATCGAAAGCAAAAACCCGTACAGCATTTGTTCCGAGTTCAATAGTGATAATGCATTCCATATCGTTAATTTTTTAAAGAGTCTCTTTTTCTGAATTCTCCGGGCGTGTAGCCCGTTAATTTTTTAAATGTGGTTGAAAAATGTTGTGAGGAGTAAAACCCAGTATCCAACGCAATGGCAGTTACCTTCACGTCACCTTTCCTCAATAATTTGATTGCCTCCGAAATCCTGATGTTTATTAGATAATTGAGCGGGGAAAATCCTGTATAGCTCTTTACCTTTTCAGTAAAAGCAGTTGTGCCAAGTCCCACCATGGCCGCCATTTCGTCAACAGTCCACTGATGGGCAAGATTTTTTCGAAGAGCTTGCTCCAACTTAATAAATGCCTGCGGAAAGTCGCGTTGTAAATTATTCTGTAACGTGGATTGACGGGCAATCATAATCAAGAGTTCATCAATAAGTTGATTAACCCGCGTGGTATATCCGATTTGTTGTTGAAAGAGCTCCGTTTGAATAAGCATGAGAATGGCTTGTAATGCCTTCATTTTTACCAATACTGGAGCGTGGCTGAGATGCAGGATTCTTCCGATGGTATGACTTTCACTCTCTGACAATCCACTCCACTTACCCAACACCATCCGCATGTTGGATTCAATACGCTCAACGCGGATGTGAATCCAAAATAGCGAACCAATGTCCAAAAAATCTTTTTCCCCATGAAAGGTTTGCCCCGGTAGTATTATGGCTACATCTCCGGGGTAAAGAATAGTATGGCGTTCCTGTATTACCCATTCAAACTTTCCTTCCAAAACAAAATAGATACGAATGCAATCCGAAGTATTCAGACAAAGAGAATTCAATTGAATGTTCGTGTTTTTTCTAATGCCAAACTCAAGAATGTGCGGAAACCCCGACAACTCTTTTGATTGTGCATGGTGCAGAAAAAACTGATTCATTATAGTGTGCCCACAGGGATGGATTAAAAGTTTCCGATCACAGTTGATTTGAACAAATCTGAAAAAAACAATTGGAAACGCAAGGTTGCCGATTGCGATTTCTATCGAAATCGCAATCGTGTGCAAAAACCACCGCTGGGCTTTTTTGGAAGTTGTTAAATAAGAACTTGAGAATCTTGCCTATTCATGGAGGAATTGCAGCTCGGCTGTTTGAACTCCTGAATCAATTAGTTGGACCCAATTAAACCCTTATAAAATGAGAAAATGCTACATGTTTTTTTTATCCTGTATACTGGCAACAGTATGCAGTAGCACGTGTGTCTCCGCGAGAGACCACGGTATGTTTGTACACGAAGCTTCGCTCTATCAACAGCAGCAAGTTCGTGGTAAAGTAACCGATGAGAGTGGAACAGGTTTTCCTGGAGTTAATGTGGTAGTGAAGGGCTCAACAACGGGCACGGTAACAAATACCGATGGCACATACATCCTTGATGTTCCGGCCGAAACTACCACGTTGATATTTTCTTTTGTGGGTTATGCCACTCAGGAAATAGCGATCAACGGTCAGACTACAATCAATGTGTCTCTTGTTCCTGACGTAACATCCCTCGATGAAGTGGTGGTAACTGCTCTGGGTGTTCAAAAAGAATCTAAAAAGTTGGGCTATTCCACAACGACTGTGAAAACGGATGAACTTGTTTCGCAACGAACCACGAATGTGATGGAATCGCTTGTAGGTAAGGTGGCAGGATTAAACATCACTGCACCAGCTGCAGGTGCAGGTGGCAGTATGCAGATACGTTTGCGTGGGCAAGCAGCATTTGCAGGAGCCAATAACGCACCCTTGTTTGTTATCAATGGTTTGCCAATTAATCAAGATCCACGGGGTGCCAATGGTAACGGTGCTGTTGCTCAACGGGATCGTGGTGACAATTTACAGAATATAAACCCGGATGATATTGAAAGCATGACCGTGTTGAAAGGCTCAACTGCGGCCGCGCTTTATGGTTCAAGGGCCGCCAATGGTGCAATTATTATCACTACCAAATCAGGCAAAAAGAATCAGGGTATTGGAGTGGACTATACATCTAGCTACACGTCATCTCAACCGTTGAATTTTATGGGCGAAATCATCCAGACAGAATATGGTGCGGGAAGATTTGGAGTTAGACCAGCCACTCAAGGCGTTGCTCAAGATAATAGTCATTTTGCATGGGGCGAAAGACTAGATGGTGTACCGAGTGTAAACTTTGATGGCGTGCTGAGGCCTTACTCGGCCAACCCCAACCGGTTATTTGATTTTTTAAGAACCGGAACGAATTTCACAAATACAATTGGTTTATCCGGTGGTGATGCTAACGGAAGTTTCCGGGCATCATTCTCAAATACAGATGCAAAAGGTATTGTACCTAACAATGAGTATAAGAAGAAGATTTTTAATGTGGGTATCAATCACAATATCACGCAGAAACTAAAATTAATGATGAATATTAATTATGCGTACGAAGAAAATATTAACCCACCAGCAATAGGTACCCAAGGTGATGGCCCTGTGAACTTTTTTACCAGAGTTGCAATCTCCACACCACTAGAGGCATACGAGAATAGTGCTATCAATCCCACTACGGGTGCAGAATATAAGACCAGTGGATTCCTTGGAACGGTTAACAATCCCTATTACCAAATTCAAAAGGGTCAATTCTTCAACGATGATAGAAAGCGTTTACTCGGAACAGCTACCCTGCGCTATGACTTCACAGACTGGCTCTATGCGCAAGGCAGATACAACTACGACTATGGAACAAATTTCATGGAGTGGAATGCACTGAATGGCTCAGGAGCCACCACTCTTTTAGAAGGAACTACTGGTTTTTATCGAGGTCGTTATGATATAGAACAAAGTGAGTCAACCGAAATCAATGCAGACTTCTTAGTAGGGGGTAATAAAGAGTTTGGAAAATTCTCCGTTGATGCAGCCTTTGGAGGAAATACCTGGAGAACTGAGTGGCATAGAAATGCTCAATTTTCAAGACTTTTTGTTGTTCCGGATCTTTACTCCATTAAAAACGGAACCGCTTGGGGAACAAATGATGCAAACTTTCAACCTTATCTTTACAGTCAAAGCCGGACTAATTCCCTTTATGGCTGGGCTGAACTTGGCTACAATGGAATTGTGTACTTAAACGTAACGGGCAGACAAGACTGGTTCTCAGTTTTAAACCCTGAAGACAACAAAGAATTTTATCCTTCTGTATCCGGAAGTTTCATTTTTTCAGAGTTATTGCAAAATCAAAGCTGGTTATCCTATGGCAAGTTGAGAACCTCATGGGCCGAGGTGGGAAGTGCCAATGGTGTGAATCCCTATGATGGGCAATTGACGTATGCTATCAATCCACAATTTAATGGTCAAACATCCTCTGTTGTTAGCGGAGTTTTTGCACCCAATCCTCTTTTAAGACCTTTTAGTGTAGTTGAAAAAGAGATTGGCCTTGAGATGAGATTGTTCAACAACAAAATCCTTCTTGATATATCTGCTTTTGATAAAGTAACGACCAATCAGATAATGGATGTTAATATTTCCAACACATCAGGATACAACTCATCGAAGCAAAACATTGGGTCAATAAAAAACAGTGGCTTGGAAACGTTGGTTGAAGTTACACCCATAAAACGTGGTGATTTCAGTTGGACTACTTCCTGGAACAACGCTTTTCTGGCAACAAAAGTACTTGACGTTGGTAATGAAAGCGGAACATTCCTGGTGCTTCGATTTAACGACACAGGCAATGAGTTCCTAGGCGAGTTAAGGTACACTGAAGGCATGGCTATGAATCAACTTTATGTAAGAAGCTACCGAAGAAATGCCAATGGAGAAATTGTTGTGAATGACGCTGGGCGTTTGCTGGCAACAACAGGTACTACACCGGGGGCAGAAAAAACGAATGGCTTTCTTCCTATAGGTAGTTCCATTCCTAAACATACCGGAGGCTGGAATAACACGATTACGTATAAAAACCTGAGCGTAGGTGTGCACATAGACTATAAGTTTGGTGGTAAAGTTATGTCGGCAACACTTTTAAATATGACCCGACAAGGACACTCTAAATTATCTTTAGAAGGTAGAAGAGAAGGTGAAAATGGATTGATATTCCCAGCCGTCTATGAAAGTACCGGCCTGCCTAACACTACTGCAGTTACTGACTTACAAAGTTTCTACACAGACTACAGAGGTTTGCAGATTGGTGACCCTTTCGTCTTTAAGTCTGATTTTGTTAAACTGAGAAACATTTCGGTGTCGTATAATTTCACTAGCATGGTGAAGAGTGTACCCGCATTGAATTTTGTTAAGGGGCTATCTTTAACAGCAGCATGCCGTAACGTTGCTATCCTTTATAAGGATATTGACGGTCTGGATCCTGAAGCCGTACAGTCTTCCGGTGACTTCAGAGCGGGTTATGAAAACGCATCATTGCCTACAACACGCAATTTCAATTTCAGCTTAAATGTTAGATTCTAATACTATGAAAACGATAAAACAATTTATACTTGTATTCGCGGCTCTTTTAGTATCCGCAGGATGCGATAATGATTTCGTAGATATCAATACAAATCCTTACGCAGTTACAAGCACTGACCCGGCTTTGCTTTTTGCCGGAGCGCAGCGTACCCATCTTGGAAACTGGGGCTCTGAACACACCATTGTTCAGCAATTTGTTAGTCCTTATAATGATGGGGCAACTATTGGCGTTAATTTTAATGCAGACATTGACCTCAACAACAACCCTAAATGGGATCAATCCTATCCTGGGTCAATCAGAAATATGTTGCAGGCATTAAACATTTTGGGTACCACCACTGACCGAGATAATCTGCGGAGCATGATTCGGATATGGAAAGTTCAAACTTTTATGGGTTTGGTTGATACCTATGGAGATGTACCATACTTTGATGCTGGAAAAGCTGTAAGTGATGGAATCTTTTTACCAACGTATGATGATGATGCACTGATCTATGATGATTTGTACAACGAGCTTACCGAAGCGATAGCCGCATTAAATCCGACTGGCGATTTTGTTTCTGTCGATCTTTTTTATGGAGCCAATGCAAATGCATCAACCAAAACCACCACAGCTGCGGATCAGGTTGCGAAATGGAAAAAGTTGGGTAATTCACTGTTGCTAAGATTGGGTATGCGCTATTCTAAACTAAATCCTTCAAAAGCGCAGCAGATCGTGACGGAAGCATTTGCGGGTGGTGTGATGACTTCCAACGCTGACAACGCATATGTTAAATATGATGGCGGAATAAATGTACACGCTGAGAACAATGGCTTGAGGAATTTTTCGCAATTCAACTATGCGGCAGAGCCTTTCGTGAATCAATTAAAATCAACTAACGATCCGCGTGCAAGATTCATGATAGCAACGTATTTTAATGCAGGCTCGGTGGCCACGGATCCAAATCCTAATACCACTTTAGCGGATCAATATGGTGTGCCAATTGGAATAACAACTGGACAGATTACAAGTAATCTTACACTTTACCGGGGCGCTAACCCGAACGGAGGACTTGCCTATTCGCAGATCAACATTGCTGCAGTGGCATCCCCAGCGGCTCCTGATTTCTATGTAACCTTTGCACAGACTTCTTTACTCTTAGCCGAAGCAGCAAAGAAAGGTTGGATTCCAGGTGCTGATGCAGCTGCGCAGACACATTATGAAAACGCAATTGAGGCGGACATGTTGGTATATTCACTCTATCCAGGAACAACTCCTATTTCTGCTACTGCTATCGACAATTACATTGCTGAACCGGGAGTAGCTTATAATGCAACGGATGCGCTGGAATTGATCAATACCCAATACTGGATTGTTAACTTCAGGAATGGCACAGAAGCATTTGCCAACTTCAAACGAACTGGATTTCCGGCACTAAGCCCTAACCTTTACAATAATAACCTGAGCGGTGGGTTTGTTAGAAGGTTAACTTATCCTGATCGTGAAGGTTCTGCAAACAATGCCAATTTCCAAAGTGCATCAACTGCCATTGGGGGTGATAATTTAATATCAAGGGTATTTTGGGATAATTAAAATACTAAACTGCCGAAATAAAATTGTAGCTCAATCGGCTATAATACCAGGCAACCAAGGCAAGCTCTGGGTGTGGAGCATGCAGTGTCTATCAGGGGGCTATTTGGCCCCCTGATTAGTCGCACGGTTAATAAGTTTTATGGTAAGTGTGCAATCTGATTAACCGATTGATTTTCTTTGGATATGCTTAAACCAAAATCGTATAAGGGAAGGCGCAATCTAGTTTCAGGGATTTCTGTTACCACTTGTTATGCTCTTCTATTGCATTTAGGGGTGCTTATGGAGGGGTGTTCAAGTAAACCTGAAGTAGCCTTCCCTTTTTTAAATACTGAATTACCCATTGAACAACGCGTGGACGATCTGGTTTCGCGTATGACACTCGAAGAAAAAATCGGGCAAATGGTAAATGATGCACCGGCTATTGATCGATTGCAAGTGCCGCGTTACAATTGGTGGTCGGAAGGGTTGCATGGTGTGGCTCGTGCCGGACTCGCAACAGTATTTCCACAAGCGATTGGTTTAGGTGCTACATGGGATGAAGGATTAATCTATGATGTATCTACCGCTATTGCTGATGAGGCTCGTGCCAAACACCACAACTTTGTTCGTAATGACAAACGTTTTATTTATCAAGGTCTCACATTATGGTCACCAAACATAAATCTCTTTCGCGATCCGCGGTGGGGGCGTGGCCAGGAAACCTATGGAGAAGATCCTTTTCTTACCGGTGCACTCGGTGTGCAGTTTGTAAAAGGTTTGCAAGGCGATGACTCTACTTATTATAAAACCATTGCTACGGTAAAACACTTTGCTGTTCATAGTGGCCCCGAACCTGAGCGTCATGAATTTAATGCAGTAACAGACGAACACGATTTGCGCGAAACGTATCTGCCGCATTTTGAAAAAGTAATACGTGAGGCACAACCATACTCCGTGATGTGTGCTTACAATCGCTACAATGGCGTGGCATGTTGTGGTAGTCCGGGATTGCTTGGAGATGTGTTGCGAAAGGAGTGGGGCTTCAGTGGGTATATCGTATCCGACTGCGAAGCGATTACCGATATTTATATGTATCACAAACTGGCTGCTACACCCGAAGAAGCAGCGTCACTTGCAGTGAAAGCAGGAACCGACCTTGAATGCGGTAAAGTCTATCTTAATCTCAAAGCAGCAGTCGATAAAAAACTGATTACTGAAGCGCAAATTGATGTGGCGGTAAAACGATTGGTTACTGCACGATTTAAGTTAGGCATGTTCGATCCTGTTGAGAAAGTAAAATATGCCCGGATACCATACGAAGTTGTAGATAGTAAAGAACACAAAGCATTGGCTTTGGATGCCGCGCAGAAATCCATTGTGCTTCTAAAAAATGATAAGAACTTGCTTCCGTTAAAGAAAGATGTAGGAACTATAGCCGTTATCGGCCCGAATGCAGATCAGTGGCTGATGCTTCTTGGTAATTATAATGGTGTGCCATCCGATCCCATAACTCCTTTGCGTGGCATTCAGGAAAAAGTTTCTGATAAGACTAAAGTATTGTTTGCTCAAGGATCTGAACTGGCAGAAGGCATGCCTATGTTTTATGCCATTCCATCGGAAGTACTTTTTACTTCGGACAATCAGCCTGGTGTGAAAGCCGATTTTTTTAACAACATTGATCTCAGCGGTGCACCGCTCTTTTCTTTGGTAACCGAAACACTGGATGCCAACTGGTACGACAAAGCGCCACGCGAAGATATGGACGATGATAATTTTAGCGTGCGTTGGAGTGGTGAGTTAAGGCCAACTGTATCCGGAACGTATCAATTAGGATTTATTTCTACTTGTAACACAAAACTATATCTCAACGACAGCCTCGTGGTCAAATCGGTTTACAACTTTCGTGATGAGTTAGGTGATCCACGCCTTCGAAAGACTGCATCATTAAATCTCGCAGCAGGAAAAAAATATAAGATTGTTGTAGAAGCCATTGAAACATTTGCCGATGCGCAGGTGCAACTGGTTTGGGCGGCACCTAAGCCTGACTTAAAAAAGGAAGCCTTGAAAATTGCGCGTCAGGCAGATGTGGTGATTATGTGTATGGGTATTACCGCGCGCATGGAAGGTGAAGAGATGGATGTTCAGATCGATGGGTTTCGCGGAGGCGATCGTACACGAATTGACTTACCAGATGTACAACAGCAATTAATAAAAGAGATTCATGCACTTGGGAAACCGGTTGTGTTGGTTTTATTGAATGGAAGTGCATTGGCTGCAAATTGGGAGGATCAAAACATTCCTGCTATTGTAGAAGCCTGGTATCCAGGACAGGCAGCAGGTCAGGCAATTGCCGATGTATTGTTTGGCGATTATAATCCGGCAGGCAGACTACCCGTTACATTTTATAAATCGGTTGCTGACTTACCACCTTTCGATGAATATAAAATCTCGAATCAGACTTATCGCTATTACACCGGTACACCGTTGTACCCTTTTGGGTATGGGTTGAGTTATACTACGTTTGAATACGCTGATCTCGCCATCAACAAAATAAATCCAACTGCCGTAGAAGTTTCTGCTACTGTAAAAAATACCGGCACACTTGCTGGAGATGAAGTGGTACAAGTGTATCTTTCATCTCAATCAGATTCAAGAAAACCACTACGAGCTTTGGCAGCATTCAAACGCATTCATCTTAAACCGGGAGAGGTACAGCAAATAACATTTACCCTCGACAGCAAACAGATTGGCGAAGGCCAAGTTGAGATTAGCATAGGTGGTGGCCAACCGGATATGAAAAACAAAACAACATCGAACGTACTTAAGCGCTTATTGTAATTGAAATGAAAGTCTACAGAACTAAAAAGGGAAATGTAATCGAGCATGAAGGTAACTATTACCTGTCAGCTATATCAGATTGGGATACTTGTGTCAATCGCACAAAACTTTTTGACATCTTATCGAATGAATTAAAAGGTGTAAAGTCAGATACTTCTTTGAAACACTCTATTGATTCAGAACTACTTGCCCCGATTGGCAACCAAGAAGTCTGGGCTTCAGGAGTAACCTATCTGCGTAGTCGCGAAGCGCGCATGGAAGAATCTAAAGATGCCGGTGGTGGTGATTTCTATGCGCGTGTGTATGAAGCGGATCGGCCCGAATTATTTTTTAAAGCACCCGCGTATCGCGTGGTGGGTTCTGGCAATAAGGTTCGCATTCGTAAAGATTCAAAATGGAATGTGCCTGAACCAGAACTTACATTATTCATTTGTTCCACCGGAAGTATTGAAGGTTATACTGTAGGCAATGATATGTCTTCGCGTGATATTGAAGGCGAGAATCCACTTTATCTGCCTCAAGCCAAATCGTATGATGGCTCGACAGCGATTGGCCCTTGTTTGTATGTAGCCAAAGCACCTATCTCACCGGATGCTCTTATCAGCATAACTATACAAAGAAAAGGCGAGATACTTTTCGCGAACGAGATTTCAATTAACCGCATGAAACGAAAACATGTAGAGTTAGTAGAATATCTGTTTCGCGAAGTCACCTTCCCTCACGGCACGTATCTCATGACGGGCACGGGCATTGTTCCACCCGACAGCTTTACGTTACAGTCTGGAGATGTGATCAAAATATCTATTGAAAATATTGGCACACTTGAAAATACGGTAGCTTAACGAATGTCAAATGACGATCGAAGGAAAACAAATTATTGGTTTTGATCTGGTTGCTGCAGGGAAGGAAACTTTTCAATCGGCAAATCCGGCATTGGGTATTAAGCTCGAATATAAATTCATCAAGGCTACTGAGCAAGAAGTAAATACTGCCTGCGAAAAAGCCGCTGCGGCATTTCAGGTGTATCGAAAAAAATCAGGTATTGAAAAGGCTGTATTTCTGGAAACTATTGCCGAAGAAATAAAAGCGTTAGGCGATCAGCTTATTGAAGTATGTTGTACTGAAACAGCATTACCAAAAGCACGCATAGAAGGTGAACGTGGTCGCACCATCAACCAATTGTTGTTGTTTGCCACCATGCTTCGCGAAGGTTCATGGTTAGATGCCCGCATTGAAACAGCCGAACCATCGCGCACACCACTACCCAAACCTGACATTCGCTACATGCATGTGGGCCTTGGCCCAGTGGTTGTTTTTGGTGCTAGTAATTTTCCACTCGCATTTTCAGTAGCCGGTGGCGATACCGCTTCGGCATTAGCAGCGGGTTGCCCGGTAATTGTAAAGGTACATTCTGCACATCCGGCAACGGGCGAGTTAATAGGAAGATCAATTCAAAAAGCAGCAAAAAAAGCCGGCATGCCTGACGGTGTGTTTTCTATGCTGCATGGCGATGGTAGCGTGGTAGGTATTCAATTGGTAAAAGACAAACACATTAAAGCAGTTGGATTAACAGGATCTTTCAAAGCAGGTAAAGCATTATTTGATGCTGCCGTTAAGCGCGATGAACCTATACCTGTTTATGCCGAGATGGGAAGCACCAACCCGGTCTTCATTCTTCCGGAAGCGATGAAACTCAATAGAGAAAAAATTGCGCAAGGTTATGCGGCATCTGTAACACAAGGTGTCGGACAATTTTGTACTAATCCTGGTTTGTTACTCTACCAGAATGGAGTAGGTGCAAATGAATTCACGCAACAGGTAAAAGCAGAGTTTGAAAAAACTTCAGGTGGTGCCATGCTTACCGAAACAATTTTTAAATCGTATAGTGAAGGTGTGTCACATCACGCTTCCAAACAAGCGATAGATGTTTTGGCAAATGGTGTGCGAGTTGATGGTGTTAATCGCGCGCATCCGGTACTGTTTAAAACTACAGGCAATGCATTAACAGCTCATCCTGAATTGACAGAAGAAATATTCGGGCCCACCAGTGTGGTGGTAGAAATGAATTCCAAAGAAGAAGCCCTAACTGCAGCGAGAAATCTTTCCGGACATCTTACTGCTACCGTTCACGGTACGGATACCGATTTAATAGAGTACAAAGCGTTACTGGATATACTAGAACAGAAAGTAGGTCGCATCGTAATTAATGGATTTCCTACGGGAGTGGAAGTATGTCATGCAATAGTGCACGGTGGCCCGTATCCCTCTACAACCGATGGTAGAAGTACATCAGTTGGAACAGCAGCTATTTTCAGGTTTACCCGAGCAGTTTGTTATCAGGGTCTTCCACAAGCATTGTTACCAGCAGAATTGAAAAATGAAAACCCCCTTGGCATCTTGCGATTGGTGAATGGGGTTAGAAATAACAATCGTATTGAATAGTCGTCAAGACCACTCAAAGTTGTCAGACGACTAATGTAGCAACGGTAGTTTAAAAAAATAGTTCTTAAAGAATACTAAAATGGCGTACAGAAGTTCCGAATGGTTTGGTAAGAAAGATAAAATGGGTTTTATCTACAGAAGCTGGATGAAAAACCAAGGCTTCCCCGAAGACCTTTTTGATGGCCGACCTGTTATCGGTATTTGTAATACATGGTCGGAATTAACACCATGCAATGCACACTTGCGTGAAATTGCTGAGTGGGTAAAGCGGGGTGTATATGAAGCGGGAGGATTTCCATTAGAGTTTCCCATCATGTCGCTGGGCGAAACGTTACTGAAACCAACAGCCATGTTGTTCAGAAACTTAGCCAGCATGGATGCCGAAGAATCCATTCGCGGCAACCCGATTGATGGTGTGGTGTTGCTAACCGGTTGTGATAAAACAACACCATCCACATTGATGGGAGCAGCAAGTGTTGACTTACCTACACTAGTTGTTCCTGGTGGGCCGATGCTGAATGGAAAGTATCAGGGAAAAGATATTGGCTCCGGTACTTCCGTGTGGAAGTTTACCGATGATCTGAAAACCGGAAAGATTACTTACGATGAATATTCGCATGCAGAAAGTTGCATGTCGCGCAGTCCTGGTCATTGCATGACGATGGGTACTGCATCAACGATGGCGTGTATGGTTGAATCGTTAGGAATGACCTTGCCCGGAGCAGCTGCTATTCCGGCAGTGGATTCACGTAAAAAAGTATTGGCACAACTTTCAGGAAGAAGAATTGTGGAGATGGTGAAAGAAGATTTAAAGATTTCCAAAATACTTACTCGCAAAGCTTTTGAAAATGCTATCAAAGTAAATGCTGCGGTAGGCGGGTCTTCCAATTTCTTAATTCACCTTACAGCTATTGCCGGTAGAATTGGTGTGGATTTAAATCTTGATGATTTTGATAAGATTGGAAGTAAGATTCCTTTGCTGTTGAACCTGATGCCATCGGGTAAATTTTTAATGGAAGACTTTTTTTATGCAGGCGGGTTACCGGTAATCATCAGCCAACTGAAAGAACAATTGCACATGGATGCACTTACCGTGAATGGAAAAACCCATGGTGAGAATGTGGAAGGACGTGATACTTGTTACAACAAAGAAGTTATTGCCGAATATAAAAAACCATTTATTCCTGAAGCTGGTATTGTGGTATTGAAAGGTAATCTTGCTTTGAATGGTGCCGTGATCAAACCATCAGCAGCAACTCCTTCCTTGATGAAACATATAGGCCGCGCGGTAGTGTTTGAAGATATTGAAGATTATCACAATCGTGTAGATGATCCCAACTTAGATATTGATGAAACATGTGTAATGGTATTGAAGAGTGTGGGGCCTGTGGGTTATCCCGGAATGCCAGAAGTAGGCAACATGACACTGCCGAAAAAACTTCTTGATAAAGGTGTAACCGATATGGTGCGTATTTCTGATGGCCGAATGAGCGGTACTGCCTATGGAACGGTTGTACTTCATGTATCACCAGAATCGGCCATAGGCGGTAATCTCGCTTTTGTGCAAAATGGTGACATGATTGAACTGGATGTAGCCGCAAAACGTATTCACCTCGATGTATCGGATGAAGAACTTGAGAAGCGTAGAAAAAACTGGAAGCAGGCAGCACCTTTTGCTGATCGCGGTTATGTGAATTTGTATGTTAAACACGTACAGCAGTCGGACAAAGGAGCCGATCTTGATTTTCTCGTGGGCAAATCCGGAGCAAAAGTAGCACGTGATTCTCACTGATCGTTCATGAGTTTTATAATACTTGCGTTATGTATTGTTTGCCTGGTGCTACTCATTACATGGGCAAAAGTAAATCCCTTTCTCGCATTCCTGCTTGTAGCAATGCTTGCCGGAATGCTGTTGGGAATGCCGCTTCAGGATATTTCTAAATCCGTTAACAAAGGTATTGGCGATACACTCGGCTCCCTCGTAATCGTGATTGTGCTGGGAGCCATGCTTGGTAAGTTGGTGGCCGATAGCGGAGCCGCACAACGCATCGCCAGTGTGATGCAGAAAATTTTTGGCGAACGAAATCTGATCTGGGCCATGAGCCTTACGGGTTTTATTGTAGGCATACCATTGTATTATAATGTTGGGTTTGTACTTCTGATACCGATTATCTTTTCGGTGGCGTATCGTTATAAACTTCCTTTAGTGTACATCGGTTTGCCGATGATGGCTTCCTTATCGGTGATGCACGGATTTTTGCCACCACATCCATCACCTATTGCATTGGTTGTGCAGTTCAATGCCAACATGGTGGTAACGTTTGGATATGGAATTATCATCGCCATACCTGCGATTATTATTGCAGGGCCAATGTTCTCATCTACATTAAAGAAAATTCCTTCTACCAACACATTGAGTCTGGTCGTTGAGAAGAAAGAAGAAGAGTTGCCGGGAGTGGCAAACAGTTTAATCTCATCATTGCTTCCGGTACTAATTATTGGAGTTGCTACGCTATTGACAGGATTAGTTTCGGGAAATGATTCATTCGTTCGGCTATTAAATTTTTTGGCTGAACCCAATGTAGCCATGTCGCTCACAATCCTCATCTCTACCTACTCATTGGGAATCCGTTCCGGAAAAAGTCTTACCCAGATTATGGATGTGTATGGTGAAGCCGTAAAAGACATCGCGATGATTCTGCTTATCATTGGCAGTGCGGGTATCCTGAAACAGATTCTGGTAGACAGTGGTGTGAGTGCTGAAATTGCCAGTGTGCTCAGTAACTTAACGCTACCACCACTTTTATTGGCATGGCTTGTTACTGCTGTGTTACGATTAGCTCTTGGTTCAGCTACTATTGCCGGATTAACCGCAGCTGGAATTGTTTATCCGCTTACGTTGCAAAATGGTGTCGATCCAAATTTAATGGTCTTGTCTATTGGAGCAGGAAGTCTTTTTTGTTCGCATGTGAATGATACCGCGTTCTGGTTATTTAAAGAATATTTCGGACTAAGCATGAAAGACACCTTTCGTTCATGGACGGTAATGGAAACAATGGTATCGGTAATCGGATTGATTGGTGTGTTGATTCTGGATCAGTTTCTTTGAGAACTGACTAAAGTTAAATCCCATTTTGATTTTTTATGATAAACCTAGGATAATATGGAATGGACATTTGAAAAAACAATTACCACGCAGGAAGATCTCCGAGAAATCATGGGCTATCCCAGCGAAATAGTTACCAGAAAGACTATTAATTACATTGATGAACACTGCAGAAGTTTTATTGAAAACTCTCCCTTCATAACCATTGCCACATCCGATCTGAAAGGAAATTTGGATGTGTCGCCTAAGGGCGATCCGGCAGGGTTTGTAAAAGTGTTAAGTGATACCCTATTGGCTATTCCAGACAGACCTGGAAATAAGAAGGCCGACACATTAACCAACATTATTCAAAATCCATACATCGGTTTGATTTTTTTAATTCCGAGGGTAAATGAAACGTTGCGCGTAAATGGCGAGGCTAAAATAGTAACAGATAAAAAAGTATTGGAACTATTATCCTGCAACGGTAAACCTCCAGCACTTGCAATTATCGTACAGGTAAAAGAAGCCTTTATGCATTGCGCGAAATGCATGATACGTTCAAACTTATGGAGAAAAATAGAAGGCACTCAGGAACGCACTGTTCCATCTTTAGCCAAAGCATTGGTTGATCACGGAAAACTCGAGATCACAGTCCAGCAATTGGATGATATGATAAAAGATGATGAGAAAACAAATTTGTATTAATCGCTGAGTTATAAATAAGGACTGTATTTCTTGCGATACTCCAAGGGACTGTAATGGGTGATGGCTTTAAACTGGCGATTGAAATTTGAAAGTGTGCTGAATCCGCTATCGTAACTAACCTGCGAAACATTGATAGTTTGATTCGTTAATAACTTGCAACTGTGTCCTACGCGTATCTCTGTTAAAAAATCAGAAAACGTTTTGTTGGCGTGTACTTTAAAATATCTACTGAAGGCGCTCGGACTCATGTTGGCAATAGCTGCCACATCATCCAGGGTTATTTTTTCACGGAAGTTTTTCATCACGTAAGCGTGCACCCGATTCATCCGGTCGGTTTCCGTTTCCTTCATAGAGTTTGAATATCCCTCCGTAGCCAACAACTTATACTCCGATGAATTGGAAATAATATTTAATAGGTTTAGTAAAGTCAGTATCTGTTCAAAGTCTGTAACCTGCATTACCCGATGCATGAGGTCGCTAACACGTTGATGCGTCTCACCAAAAAGTTCCATACCCCGCTGTGCCACTTGAAAGAGTTGTTTCACCTTATACATCTCATTCTTTTGGAGCAGATCTTTACCTAAAAAATTCTCAGGGAAATAGATGACAATTCCTTCTGTGATTAATTCGTGATTCTCCATAAAGTATTCATGATCACTCTGCCAGAGGTGGGGCAGATTGGGGCCCGTAAACACAAGGTCGCCTTTTTTAAAAGGCGTAACATGATCGCCAATAAACCGCGTCCCAGTTCCTTTCAAAACCAGGAAGATCTGATACTCTGGGTGAAAGTGCCAATTCGGATCAAAATGGGGCGCCACCAGATGCTTAGCCTCAAAGGCGTGATTCTCTGATATAGGCGATTTTTTAAGAGCTGGTTTCATGGATTGGTTATGAGCTGGTACTTAATTGTCATAAAATGATGATTCAATGCCATTTTAATGTCAAAATAAAGTCATTTTTTGACAAAATAAAGCAAACGATTGCGGAATACTTCAGTGAATTTTAATGCACTTTAAAACCCTAATGTGTTATGCGAATAATCTCCGTGCTCAGCCTGTGCCTACTTGTACTGGTTAGTTCTTGCGATAAGCCGAACAAAAGCTTGCGCAACGATTCTGGAAAAATTGAAATTTTGTTTCTGGGTCATGACAGTGAACATCATAATTCAGCCCAGCTTTTGCCACTGCTGGCATCGCAGCTTTCGCTGGATGGAATAAGTTTTACCTATACCAGCAATCCGGATGACCTCAATAATGATAATCTGGATAAGTACGATGCATTGATGATTTATGCTAATCACGACAGCATTACCACTTCACAAGAGAGCGCATTACTTTCATTCGTGGAAAAGGGAAAAGGCTTCATTCCTGTGCATTGTGCGAGTTGGTGTTTTCGCAATTCACCTAAATACATTGAGTTAGTGGGCGGTCAGTTTTCAACTCATAAAACTGATTCGTTTACTACTGAGATTATAAAGAAAGATCATGCCATCACACAAGAACTACAACCTTTCGCTACATGGGATGAAACCTACGTGCACGATAAACTGGCAAGTGATCTAACTATACTAATGGAGCGCGTAGAAGGCGACCATCGCGAACCATGGACCTGGACAAAAGAATACGGAAAAGGAAGAGTATTTTATACCGCTTACGGCCACGATGAAAGAACCTGGGATAATCCCGGCTTTCATGAACTGATGAAGGCAGGAATTGCATGGGCAGTGGGTGATGTAGCTAAACAAAAGTGGGAAGCCTACAGCAAGCAACTACCCTCATTAGTATATAGAGATGCAGATGGAATTCCAAATTATGAAAAACGTAGTCCTGCACCACGCTATCAGGATCCACTTACACCAGAAGAGTCTGCAAAACTGATTCAAGTACCCGTTGGGTTTGATCTGGAATTGTTTGCATCAGAACCTAACATTATAAATCCCATTGCTATGGAGTGGGATGAGAAAGGAAGACTATGGGTAATTGAAACGGTGGATTATCCCAATACTGTGTTGGAAGATAAAGGGGAAGGCGATGATCGCATTAAGATTTGTGAAGACACCGATGGTGATGGTAAAGCAGACAAGTTCACTGTGTTTGCCGATAAGTTGAATATTCCTACCAGCATGGTGTTTAGTAATGGCGGTGTAATTGTTTCGCAAGCGCCACACTTTTTATTTTTGAAAGATACCGATGGTGATGACAAAGCCGATGTTAGAAAAATAATCATTGATGGTTGGGGTGTGTTTGATACGCATGCTGGGCCATCTAATTTAAAATATGGTTTGGATAATCAGATCTGGGGTGTAGTAGGTTATTCCGGTTTTGAAGGAACAATCGCGGGTGAGAACAGACAATTCCGTCAAGGTGTGTACCGCTTCAAACCTGATGTGTCTGCTTTTGAATTTATGACCAGCACCAGTAACAACACCTGGGGTTTTGGTTTAACAGAAAATAACGATGTGTTTGCTTCTACTGCTAACAACACGCACAGTGTGTTCATGGGCATTCCCAACAAAGCGTTGCGCGATGTGGAAGGTGTTCAAATGAATGGCAGTGCCAAGATAGATGGACATTATGCGATGCATTCTATTACCGACAAAGTACGACAAGTGGATGTGTTCGGTGGTTTTACCGCAGCAGCAGGTCATCACTTTTATACAGCCCGCAATTACCCTCAAGAATTCTGGAACAATATGGCCTTCGTATGCGAACCGACTGGTCACTTGGTGCACATAGCTAAGATCGAAAAGAAGGGTGCAGGTTTTATAGAGAAAGATGGTTGGAATCTTTTTGCCGGTGCTGACGAATGGGTTGCTCCGGTTGATGCAAAGGTTGGGCCTGACGGAGCAGTCTGGGTGTTGGATTGGTATAACTTTATTATTCAACATAATCCAACACCAACACCCGAGCGTGGTGGTTTTGAAGGTGTGAATGGAAAAGGTAATGCCTATGAAAACCCGTTGCGTGATAAATCGCATGGTCGTGTATGGCGGGTGGTAAGCAGACAGGCAAAAACGTATAAACCAATTTCCTTAAGTAAGGATGATCCGGATAAGTTGATACAAACCTTAAACAACGATAACCAGTTATGGCGATTGACTGCACAGCGGTTGTTGGTAGAACGGAGCAACCTGGATGTGTTACCAAAGTTGTTCGACCTGGCCAGCAATCAAATTGTAAATGAATTTGGCGATAACTATGCAGCCATTCATGCTCTGTGGACAATTGATGGACTTGGGGCAATTAACAAAGACGATCAAGCCGCAGCGGTTGTAGAGAAAGCATTAACGCATGCTGCACCAGGTGTAAGAAAGGCGGCCATTCAGATTCTGTCAAAATCAGGTTGGTCGGAAGAACTTGTTACTAAATACAATTTGTTGAATGATGAAGACCCCAATACCCGATTGGCTGCTATTGTTTCTCTGGCAGAAATTGCGCCTTCCGAATCACTCGGTGCTATGCTTTATCAAATCAGCACCGAAGAAAGTGTGAAGAATGATGAGTGGTTATCGAAAGCAGTATATGCAGTAGCCCATCAACATCGTAAAGGATTTTTAACGGCATTTAAAGCTTCGAATGCTGATTACAGTGGACCAAAAGTAGAGGTAAGCTCAACACCCGATGGTGTCGATTTTAATGATACATCCTGGAAGCCATTTGATTTACCAAACTATCTCGATCAAAACGCAGATGGTATTTTCTGGTTTAGAAAAGTGATTGACGTACCAGCAGTTATGGTAGGCAAGAAGGCCGTACTTTCTTTAGGCCCCATAAACGATTCTGATTTTTCTTACATCAATGGATTTAAAGTGGGCGGTACTGATCGAAAAGTGAATGAGAAAAGAATTTATAACGTAAAAGAGAACATCTTGAAGGCCGGCAAAAATGTAATTGCCATTCGCGTGGAAGACATTGGCGGCCCCGGTGGAATTTATGGAAAGCCTGAAGAGATGTTTCTGCAAGTAGGTTCTCAAAAGATTTCTTTGGCTGGAAGCTGGAAGTTTGAAAGAGACCAAAGCAGAAGACCGCCTAATCAAAATCTTTTTTCAGGCACAACCATCGGGCAACTTTTTGCTGATAACAATCTGAATAAAGTTCAATTGGATGAGCATGTAACATCTGCTATAGGAGCAACTGTAATCAGATTGAAAGTAATTAAGAATGAAATGAAGTACGACCTGAAAGAGTTTACAGTAGAAGCAGGAAAGCCGGTTGAGATCATTTTTGAAAACCCTGACTTCATGCAACACAATCTGGTGATTGCGCAGATCGGCTCATTGGAAACAGTTGGTAAAGCCGCTGATAAAATGGCCAGCGATCCGAATGGTGCAGAAAAGCATTATGTGCCTGCACTTGCAGAAGTACTTTTTGCTACTAAGTTGGTGAATCCACAGCAAACCGAGACACTAAAGTTTATTGCTCCCGCCAAAATTGGCGATTATCCTTATGTGTGTACGTTTCCCGGGCATTGGTCTATTATGAATGGCGTTATGAAAGTTGTTCCGGCTAAAGCACTTTAAGCACTACCGCATGAGTTTGAATGTAAAGTTTGGTGTAAGCACCTGGTTGTGGACTTCGCCCTTCACAACCGAAACCATCGATCTGTTTCCAAAGATCAAGTCGATGGGTTTTGATGCGGTTGAAATCCCGGTAGAGTATCCGGAAAAGATTGATGCAAAAAAAGTGAAAGCAGCTTTAGATCAGCATGGTTTGGAGGCGATTGTATGTGGTGCT
The DNA here is from genome assembly GCA_965278925.1 of Cyclobacteriaceae bacterium. Lineage (GTDB taxonomy): Bacteria > Bacteroidota > Bacteroidia > Cytophagales > Cyclobacteriaceae > ELB16-189. The sequence goes on from OZ257123.1 coordinate 513,868, forward strand.
TTTGGGCCCTCACGCGATTTAACAAATGATGATCCGGCTGTGCACGAAACTTGTTTTCAATATATTACACAATGTCTTGATTTCTGCAATGCTTGGGGAGCAAAGTTTTTTGCCGGCCCCATGTATTCGGCAGTAGGCAAAGCCCGAATGGTTTCGCCTGAGCAAAGAAAAAAGGAATGGGACAGAGCAGTTACCAATATTCACAAAGTAAGTAAGCTGGCACAGGATCGCGATCTTGAAATTGCACTTGAACCCTTGAATCGTTTTGAGTCTGACATGATCAATACTGCTGAAGATGTGCTGCGCTTGGTAAATGATGTAAACCATCCGGCAGCTAAAATTATGTTGGATGGATTTCACATGGCTATCGAAGAACGAAATATTGAACTCGCTATTACTTCCGTTGGTGGAAGACTTATTCACCTGCAGGTAGCGGAAAATTACAGAGGCACACCCGGTACCGGACAAACTCCCTGGAATTCTTTCAAGCAAGGATTAAACAACATAAATTATAAAGGTGTGATCTCCATCGAAAGCTTTACACCCGAAGTAAAAGAATTGGCCGGTGCAGTTTGCATTTGGAAGAACCTGGCGCCATCGCAGGACGGTTTTGCGCAGGAAGGAATTCAATTTTTGAAAAAATTATTAAACGATTAAGTCATTAAGTCATGAGTAACACAATCAACATTGCTATTATAGGATTAGGATTCGGAGCAGAATTTATTCCCATCTATCAAAAATATCCGGGCGTTAAGTTGGTAGCTATCTGCCAACGCAATAGAGCTAAGCTCGATGAAATTGGAGATGCCTTTGGTATTGAAAAGCGCTTTACTGATTATGATGAATTGTTGAAAGATCCTGACATTCATGCGGTACACATTAACACACCTATTCCCGATCACGGTATTCAATCCATCAAAGCACTAAAGGCAGGTAAACATGTAGCGTGTACCGTTCCTATGGCCACTACGGTGGAAGAGTGCGAAGAAATTGATCGTCTTACGAAAGAAAAGAAACTTACTTACATGATGATGGAAACGGTGGTATATGCCCGCGAGTTTCTGTTTATGAAAGAGTTATATGATAAGGGAGATCTTGGTAAAGTGCAATTCATTAAAGCCAGTCATCAACAAGACATGGACGGCTGGCCTAACTACTGGCCCGGACTTCCACCTATGTATTACGCAACTCATTGTGTAGGGCCGGTGTTGGGTTTGCTTAGAAAAGATGCCGAGTATGTTTCTTGTTTTGGTTCGGGAAGGATACGCGAAGAGTTGATTAAACATTATAACTCACCGTATGCAGTAGAAACCACACACGTTAAACTGAAAGACTCCGATGTTAGTGCACACGTTTATCGTTCGTTGTTTGATGTAGCCCGTCAGTATCGCGAAAGCTTTGAAGTCTATGGTTCAAAGAAATCGGTAGAATGGCCATTGATAGAAGGACGTCCGTTGGTGGTGCATACAGCTAAGAAGCCGGAGGATGAAATTCCACAAGAAGTGGAGTGCCCTGATTTTGCTATACTATTACCAGAACCCATACAAAGATTTACCACCAAAGGTGTGTACGATGCCGATGATCATCAACATTTGTCTTTTACACAGGGTGCCGGGCATGGTGGATCGCATCCGCATCTGGTGCATGAGTTTGTAAGCGCATTGAAGGAAGGCAAACAACCTTATCCTAATGCAACACAATCAGCCAACATAACCTGCGTAGGTATTCTGGCTCACGAATCTGCTAAACAAGGCGGTAAAATTATTCAGTTGCCGGAGTTTACGTTTTCAAAAGACTAAATCAATTCATTAAAACCAAATACAATGAAACAGTTGTTGATAGTATTTGCGCTTGCTTTGTCGGCTATACTATGCATAGCGCAAGATACATCACTCATCAATGAAGACTTTAAGCCCTCTACACTCAATCAGCCAGGACAGGAATATCCACAGGTAAACTCACAAGGATATGCCAGATTCAAGATAGTGGCTCCTGCAGCTGATAGTGTGCGGGTAAGTCTTGGGCTTGGCGGCAAAGGAGGTACTAAACTTGCCAAAGCAGAAGATGGAAGTTGGATGGGCACTACTGCCGGCCCGATGGACGAAGGGTTTCATTATTACAACGTAAAGATTGATGGTGGAAAATTTAATGATCCGGGAGCATTAAACTTTTATGGTTCGGTGCGTTGGGAGAGTGGTATTGAAATACCCGCCCATGATCAGGACTTCTATGCGTTGAAAGATGTTCCTCACGGAAACGTGCAGCAGATTTTGTTTCCTTCCAAAAGTACCAACACATCACGTAGAGCTTTTGTGTACACACCTCCGGGCTATGAGAAAAATCAAAAGATAAAATATCCTGTTCTGTATCTACAACATGGTTGGGGCGAAGATGAAACTGCCTGGGCGAATCAGGGTCGTGCTAATCTGATTATGGATAACCTGATTGCGGATGGCAAGATTAAGCCTTTCATTATTGTGATGACGTATGGAATGACCAATGAAATAAAGTGGGGTGGTATTCGCGATTTTAAAATAGATGCGTTTCAAACTGTTTTGGTAGATGAGTTGATTCCGTATGTAGATGCCAACTTCAGAACATTGACCGATCAACCCAATCGTGCAATGGCCGGCCTTTCCATGGGTGGTATTGAAACCAAAATGGTAACGCTCAACAAGCCCGAAGTTTTTTCTCATTATGCTTTGCTGAGTGGGGGTACTTACAAACCAGAAGACATCAAAGATAAATCGAAAGTAAAACTAATTTTTTTGAGTTGTGGTAGCAAAGAAAGACCAGATGGCGTAAAGAGTGCCACGGTGGCTCTTAAAGAAGCGGGATTCAACGCGGTCTCATACATTTCAGAAGGTACCGCGCACGAATTTCAAACATGGAGACGCAGCCTCTATCAACTAGCGCCATTGTTATTCAAAAAGTAAAACGAGTCAGATAAGTAGCACATCAAAACCATTATAATTATGAGAACACTATTTATTTTAGTCTGCTGCTGTAGCTTGTTTCAGCTAACCGGTAACGCGCAACAAATTAATTTGTTGGCTCCTCAGGGTTTTGATGTAGTGCGTGATGGTATCTCACGGGGGAACATTGATACTATTTCCTATCCATCTAAAACATTAGGTCTTAATCGTAGAGCTTTGGTCTATACACCACCGGGCTATTCAAAAAGTAAAAAATATCCGGTGCTTTATCTATTGCATGGCATTGGTGGCGATATGAAAGAGTGGTTGAAGCACGGTACACCACAGGTTATCTTCGATAATCTTTATGCTGACAAAAAGCTGGAACCCATGATAGTGGTGATGCCCAATGGTCGCGCCATGAAAGACGATAGAAACATAGGTAATATGTTTGATAGTGCCCGCGTGCAGGCATTTGCTGTGTTTGAAAAGGATTTATTAAATGATCTTATTCCATTCATAGAAAAAAGATATCCTGCTTATAAAGATCGGGAACATCGTGCGGTGGCCGGCTTGTCAATGGGAGGCGGACAATCGTTAAATTTTGGTCTGGGTAATCTGGATAAGTTTGCGTGGGTCGGTGGATTTTCATCTGCACCCAACACAAAATTGCCAGAGGTGTTGGTTCCCAATCCTGCGGAAGCAAAAGCAAAACTAAAATTACTTTGGATTTCGTGTGGCGATGCCGATGGACTGATGGCGTTCAGCAAACGCACACACGATTATTTGTATAGGAAAGATGTTCCGCATATTTTTTACGTGGAGCCGGGCGGCCATGATTTTAAAGTCTGGAAAAATGATCTCTACATGTTCTCGCAATTTTTATTTAAGGCTGTAGACAATTCGTTGTTGCCTTCGTTTACCGTTTTAGGCGCACCTGCTGAATCCAATATCCGATCAGCGCGCTATCCGCAAATTCTTCCCGACAATAAGGTGATGTTTAAAGTTAAAGCACCCGATGCTCAGAAAGTGCAGGTTGATCTCGGTAAAAAATACGATCTCACAAAAGACGCAGACGGATTTTGGAATGCTACCACTGATACACTCAGCGAGGGATTTCATTACTATTCGTTATTGATTGATGGTGTGGCTGTAGCCGATCCGGCCAGCGAAACATTTTATGGCATGGGTCGGATGGCCGCGGGTATCGAAATTCCCTCGAAGAACGGAGACTTCTATGCATTGAAAGATGTGCCACATGGTGAAGTAAGTATTAAACGGTATTACTCAACTGTGTTTAATGCCTGGAGACGATTTTATATTTATAAACCTGCCGGGTACGATGCCAATGTAAACGAAAAATATCCGGTGCTATATCTGTTACACGGTGGTGGCGAAGATGAACGCGGCTGGGCTACACAAGGCAAAACCGATTTGATACTGGATAACCTGATTGCCGAAGGAAAAGCTAAGCCGATGCTGATTGTGATGACGGATGGCAATGTAGGTGGAGGCGGTATTGCCGGTTTTGGTGAGCGCACACTGCAACAATTCGAAAATGAATTGAAGCAGGTAGTCATTCCATTTGTTGAAAAAAACTATCGTGCTAAAACCGACTCCAAAGATCGCGCACTGGCGGGCCTATCCATGGGTGGATTGCAAACATTGTATGCAGGTATTCGCAATCACCAACAGTTTTCTTACCTCGGTGTATTTAGCTCGGGCTGGTTTGCTAATAATACCACACTATCCGATCCGCAATATGCATTTATGAAATCGAACGCAACAGCCATCAACAACAATATCAAACAACTTTGGGTATCGATGGGTGGCAAGGAAGACATCGCTCATAACAACTGCCAGGTGATGCTAAAGAAATTTCATGAGATAAATATTAAGTACACGTACAGCGAATATCCGGGTGGACATACGTGGCCTGTGTGGCGGCATGACTTGTATAAGTTTGCGCCATTGCTCTTTAAATAGTTATAATCGAAATTTATGAGATGAAAGCTTTAGTTTGTCAGCAACCTGGAAAGTTAGAGTATATTCATACTAATGATCCTGAACCAAAAAAGAATCAGGCTATCCTAAAAATTAAACGCATAGGTATTTGTGGCACCGATCTGCATGCCTTTGAAGGAACGCAACCGTATTTTACATACCCGCGAATTCTGGGTCATGAATTAGCGGGCGAGTTAGTTGATATAGATAGCGCTCCTGGCTTTTCAAAAGGCGAGGTTGTTACTATTATTCCTTACTTTAATTGTGGAACCTGCATTGCTTGTTTGCGAGGCAAACCAAATTGCTGTGTGAGCCTGAAAGTTTGCGGAGTGCATGTAGATGGTGGCATGGTAGAATATCTTTCTGTTCCCTCATCATCGTTGGTACAAAGCCTGGGGTTAAGTTTGGATGAGTTGGCATTGGTTGAACCATTAGCTATTGGAGCGCATGGTGTAAGGCGGGCGATGGTGGAAGAAGATGAATTTGTTTTAGTTAGCGGGGCAGGCCCTATTGGTTTGGGTGCGATGGAGTTTGCCCGGATGGCAGGTGGCAAAGTGATTGCGCTGGATATCAATGAACAACGACTGAACTATTGCCGCGAGAAATTGAGAATTGAACATACTGTAAATGCAACTTCAACAGATGTATTGAGTGCCTTGCGTGAAATTACCAACGGTAATATGCCTACCGTTGTGATAGATGCTACCGGTAGTTTAAAAGCTATCAACAATGCGTTTCAATACCTGGCACATAGCGGACGTTATGTGCTGATCGGGTTACAGAAAGGAGATATAGCATTCAGTCATCCTGAATTTCACAAGCGCGAAGCTACATTAATGAGTAGTCGTAATGCTACACGACAAGATTTTGAGCTGGTGATTGATTCGATAAAAAGCGGTGTTGTAAAACCTGAAGCATACATTACGCACCGTGTTGGTTTTGACGAAGTAAGCAGCGTATTTAGTGGGTGGTTAAATCCAGCCAACCGTGTCATCAAGGCAATGGTAGAATTCAATTAATATCATAAAGATGCGTGTACGCTATTTAATTGTTTTAGTTTTTGCAGCCGGAGTAACGTTTGCACAATCTGATGACGGTTTGAAGTTATGGTACAACCAACCATCGGGTGAGAAATGGGAAAATGCATTGCCCATTGGCAACGGTCGGCTGGGTGCAATGGTTTATGGAAATGTAGAAGAAGAGATTATTCAATTGAATGAACACACGGTATGGAGCGGCAGCCCTAACCGGAATGATAATCCCGATGCGTTAGCCGCACTGCCAGAGTTAAGGCGGCTTATATTTGATGGGAAGCAAAAAGAAGCCGAACAACTTGCCAACAAAGTTATTATTTCGAAGAAGTCGCATGGCCAGATGTTTCAACCTGTGGGTAGCCTTGTTTTGCGATTTGACGAACATAAAAACTATACCAATTATTATAGAGAACTAGATATTGAAAAGGCCATTACAAAAACAACCTACACCGTTGGCAATATTACTTATACAAGAAAAGCTCTGGCTTCCCTGGCGGATAGAGTGGTGGTTATGCGTTTGACAGCTACTAAACGCGGCAGTATTTCTTTTGTGACTAAAGGAATGACACCACATACCCGTGCAAGCGTAGAAATAGCAAACGGAAATGAGATAGTTATTTCAGGCACTACCAGCGATCATGAAGGAGTAGAAGGAAAGATTCGCTTTAAAGGAATTGTGATGATAAAGTTGGATGGCGGAAAGATTACTTCAACGGATTCAACTCTTGTGGTGAGTAATGCGAATGCAGCTACACTTTATATTTCCATTGCTACCAATTTCAATCATTATAACGACATCAGTGGAAACGAAAGTGAAAGAGCAACCGGGTATTTAAATACTGCTTTCGCGAAGTCCTATAATCAAATTCAAAAATCGCACATAGCTGCATATCAAAAATATTTCAATCGTGTAACACTTAATCTGGGCACCACGGAAGCAGTTAAACTTCCTACCGATGAAAGACTGAAAAATTTTCGTTCTACGAACGACCCGCATTTGGCTGCCCTCTACTTTCAATACGGCCGGTACTTACTTATTTCATCATCACAACCCGGTGGTCAACCTGCTAACCTGCAAGGCATTTGGAATCATCGAATGAAACCCGCGTGGGATAGCAAGTACACCATTAACATCAACGCAGAAATGAATTACTGGCCTGCGGAAAAAACTAATTTATCTGAATTGCATGAGCCGTTCCTTCAAATGGTAAAAGAACTATCAGAAACCGGAAAGGAAACTGCACACACCATGTATGGCGCACGCGGCTGGATGGCCCATCATAACACAGACATCTGGCGAACAACAGGTGCCGTGGATGCTGCATTTTGGGGAGCGTGGGCAATGGGTGGTGGCTGGACCAGTCAACATTTGTGGGAACATTACTTATACAATGGCGATAAAAAATTTCTCGAGTCAGTTTATCCGGTATTGAAAGGTGCCGCACTTTTTTATACCGATTTTTTGATTGAACATCCTATAAATAAATGGTTGGTGATTAGTCCGGATATGTCGCCTGAAAATGCACCAGCCGCACATCAGGGCTCTTCGTTGGATGTTGGCACAACCATGAGCAACCAGATTGTGTTTGATGCTTTCACCACGGTGATAAACGCTGCGCAAATTTTGAATCGCGATGATGCGTTTGCAGATTCACTAAAACAAATGCGCGATCGGTTGCCACCGATGCATATTGGCAAGCACAATCAATTGCAGGAGTGGCTCGAAGATATAGACGATCCCAGTGACAAACACAGACATATCTCACATCTCTATGGTCTGTTTCCATCTAACCAAATTTCTCCTTATCGAACTCCAGAGTTATACAGCGCAGCAAAGAACACGCTTCTTCATAGAGGCGATGTTTCAACCGGATGGAGCATGGGTTGGAAAGTAAATTGGTGGGCTAGATTATTAGATGGAGATCATGCCTATAAATTAATTCAAGATCAGCTTACCCCTGTTGGCACCAACGAAGGGGGAGGTGGTACGTATAACAATTTGTTCGATGCCCATCCGCCTTTTCAGATTGATGGCAACTTTGGTTGCACAGCTGGCATTGCTGAAATGCTGATGCAAAGTGCCGATGGTGCTGTTCATTTATTACCAGCACTTCCTACCGTGTGGCCTACGGGTAGCATTACTGGGTTACGGGCAAGAGGCGGTTTTGAAATTGTAGAGATGCAGTGGAAAGATTCGATGGTAATCAAAGTGGTAATTAAATCCACTTTAGGTGGGAACTTACGGTTGCGGGTTCCTAATCAATTGAAGTCTAACAGCAGGGTTATCTTGAACCCAGTAGTTGGTAAAAATTCAAATTCATTTTATCGTGTAGAAGAATCATTGGCCCCAATAATTTCACCACTGGTGACACCAACTCCTCCCATCCTGAAAGAAACTATACTTTATGATATACCTACACAGGCTGGTAAAACATATGCACTAACGTTACGGCCATGAGTGCCTTTACTTTGTAGTTTTTTATTTTGGGCCCGGACTCCATTTGACTTTAATGATTTCAAGGTGATCAATTATTATCTACCTTGTGCCAATGAAAACAGCTTCTCTTCACGAGATCAAAACTGAATTGCAGAGCCTCAACCCCGACACGCTGGCAGGCTTGTGTATGCGGTTGGCCAAGTATAAAAAAGAAAACAAAGAGTTATTGACTTACCTGCTGTTTGAATCTCACCATGAGCAATCTTATATCGAGCGTGTAAAGGAAACTATTGATGAGTTGTTTGCTGAGCTGCCACCACAGAATCTGTATCTGATAAAAAAAGTGCTGCGCAAAATTCTTAGGTTTGTAAACCGCCAGATTAAGTATTCGGGAGTAAAGCAGACAGAACTTGAGTTGCGTATTTATTTTTGTTCGAAGGTTAAAACGGCACGCATTCCGCTTTCTACAGGCACCGTACTTTTTAATCTGTATCAACAACAGCTCAACAAGATAAATACTGTCTTGCAGAAATTACCGGAAGACCTGCAGTCCGATTATCAACAGGATCTGGAAAAAATAATATGAAATAGCCATTCAGGTTTTCTATACTCAACGTGATGATAATTCTGGCGCATTCCATGCCTGCGTGCCAAAATGCACTACGGCATACAGGCATGTAACCATAAAAATAAAAATTAACACATGAAAGAAAATCAACCCAATAATCCGCTTCACGGCATCACCCTCGAAACCATTGTAACTCATCTGGAAGCCCACTATGGATGGGACGAATTGGGTGACCGCATTCCCGTTAACTGCTTTCTCAATAATCCAAGCATCAAATCGAGCTTAACCTTTCTTAGAAAAACTCCGTGGGCCCGAAAGAAAGTGGAAGACCTTTATCTGGAGAGCCTGGATTCGAGGAATTGACAGTGATCAATTTAAAATTAAGGCACTGTTCATTGTTAACGAAGGCACTTCCCCTTACGCTGGTTCCTTTATTTAAGAACAAGTTTGTATCTTTATACTCTTCCAACCTTTAACTAATCAATACTATGAAAAAGAAAATCTTTATTGGCCTCGGCCTGATCCTTTTAGGTATCGTTGCCTTTTTTGGATACGCAATTTTATTTCCTAAAAGCCCGCCTACCTCGGCTTCCTTTAATGAGAATGGACTTGAGATCAGCGTTACCTATTCGCAACCTTCCAAACGTGGCCGCTTGATTTTTGGCGAGGAGAAAGACGGAGCTCTGCAACCGTATGGAAAATATTGGCGACTGGGTGCTAATGCAGCAACTGAAATCACCTTCAATAAAAATGTAACGTTTGCCGGCAAGCCTGTGAATGCTGGAACCTATCGCATGTATGCAGTTCCGGGAGCTGGTGCATTTCAGGTTTCACTTAACACTGAACTAGGTGTTTATTTGGGTGTAACGGAGCCTGATTATTCATTGGATGTAGCGAAAGTAGACATACCTGTTTCTGCGGCTTCTTCCGAAACAGAAAAATTCACGATCACATTTGCCAGCGATTCTGCCGGAGTAAACATGGATTTTGTATGGGATAAAACTCTTGTTCGGGTTCCTATTGCCCTGCAATAAAAATAACGTATGGCTTTTTCGAAAAAGAAATGGCTCGGCTTGCCACTGGCCGTGTTGTTATTTCTGGGCGTAGCGTATTGGCTGATAGGTAAAATTCAATATCGCCTTCAGGTGATGGATGTGGAAGAGTATGAGCCCATCTCTACGTTAAAAGTTCCGGAACATAAACTCACGCAGGCTAAGTTTCCATTCATTGATGTACACAATCATCAATGGGCTATGCCCGTTCAGGATCTGGATAAACTCATTGCTGAGATGGATTCGCTAAACATCGGGGTGATGGTGAACCTGAGCGGCTTTCGCGGAAAATACCTGGAATGGTCGCTGGATAATGTAAATGAAAATTATCCTACTCGGTTTGTGATTTTCTTAAACATAGATTTTGAAAAACTTGACGATGCTGGTTGGCCACAGAATGCACTTACGTTGCTGGAAGAAGGGGTGAAGCAAGGTGTGAAAGGATTAAAAGTTTATAAGGGCCTGGGCCTGACGGACAAAGACAATGAAGGAAACCGAATTGCTATTGATGACGCACGACTCGATCCTATCTGGGCAAAGTGCGGTGCGTTGGGCATTCCTGTGTTGATCCATTCGGGCGAACCCAATTCGTTTTGGAATGCGAAAGACAAACACAACGAACGTTGGCTTGAACTGAAACAAGAACCCAGTCGGTATCGTGATCCGGAAAAATATCCCACGTTTGAAGAAGTGATGGCCGAGCAACATCATGTGTTTCGTAAACATCCAAAAACAAAATTTATTAATGCACACCTGGGTTGGTTTGGCAATGATCTTGCGCGCTTGGGTAAGTTGTTTGACGAGTTGCCCAATGTATACACCGAACTCGGGGCTGTGCTTGCCGAACTAGGCCGCCAACCAACGTTTGCCCGCGCCTGGATGATTCAATATCAAGACCGGGTGATGTTTGGCAAAGACACGTATAAGAAGGAAGAGTATTATACCTACTTCCGGGTGTTGGAAACAGGAGATGAATATTTTGATTATTACCGCAAGCGCCATGCACACTGGAAAATGTATGGACTGGAACTGCCCGACTCGGTGCTGCGAAAAGTATATTACGAAAATGCCTTGCGGGTGATACCGGGTATTGATAAAAGTTTGTTTGGGCTAAAAAATGGCAAAATTGATTTAAATTAGTCTTCTATATATAATGGATATAGGCCATAATGGCTTATATCGAATTGTTGGCAGCAAGCGCTACGGACAGATGAGATTACAAATATTCGGACTTTTAATATTATTTGGTTGCGGTGGACAGCGACCGGAAACCAAGGGTGATTTGCTTACCTTAATTGGTCGACTTCCGACAATTCAGACTCCTGTAACATTCGACTCGGACAAAACCGTAAGCGGTGGCGTGAAAATTGACCAAGATGTTATTGATAGTCTACAAAATAAAATTCCTGGCTACGGTATTTTAGGTAAACTATTTGAGACGGACGACTTTGTTGTGATTGTTGGAATTATTCCGAACGACACAGGCTCACCGCAAATATTAATTTTTGACAGAACAGGGAAACAAATTGACTCATACTTTGCCTACGGGACGGCAGGTGGAGATATGGGATTTAATTCAAAAAACGTTGTGACAATAAATCCAAACCGAGAAATACTGTTCATTGACAGCACTTGGACACTGAAAATAAATGATGAGGGGACTGACGTAGTTGAGGGTACGGACTCTTTAACCGTGACAACTGAGAAATTTAGAATAACGGACACTGGAGTAATTGAAAAAATACGGTAACGCGCCAGCTGCCAACAACACGCATAGCCAATAGGGGTGATGACTAGGTATAAAGATTTTATCTTCCCTTACTTTTAGTCACGAGAGTGTACTGTTTTTTTGGCGCAAAGTGTTTATTACCTTCGAACTTAAACTAACTAATTTATGAAACGTACAGCCACAGCCAACTGGAGAGGAACCGGTAAAGACGGTAAAGGAGTTTTGTCAACAGCCAGCACAGTATTAAGCAAAACACAATATTCTTTTAACTCGCGCTTTGCCGAAGGTGTGGGCACCAACCCCGAAGAATTAATTGCCGCAGCGCACTCAGGTTGTTTTGCCATGAAGTTGAGTTTTGTGCTTAACGAAGCTGGCTTTACTGCCGATGATCTTACCGTGGTGTGCGCCATCACATTTGAAAATGGAGTTGTTACAGAAAGCCACCTTGATCTGAAAGCTGTAGTGCCCGGTATTTCAAAGGAAAAATTTGATGCCTGTGCAGCCGATGCAAAAGCCAATTGCCCGATCAGCAAGTTACTCAACACAAAAATTACATTGGAGGCATCCTTGGCTTAAGTAGAGACGGTCGATTGCGCACGCAATTGAATCTGCAATACGTGAACCCATGAAAAAATTTTTTTATTTCGGAATCATCGGCATCATTTTATTTGAAGTGATGAAAGTGTATTTCATCATGCCGTTTCCGGGAAGTCAGAGAATGAACAGCGTAGACTTCGCTTATTTTCTGCACACCTACCGCTGGGCAATCAGAATATTTTTTGGATTACTGATGGCAGCAGGCTTTATGAAGTCGTTTCAGGTAAAACGAAAATGGGTGCCCATTCTTTCCACATTGATTATGCTTGGGGTTGTCTATTATTTCAATTTTAAGATGACGGCCGATAGCATCTTTAAAGAACCTGAGAATCTCACGTTTCAATCTAAAGCCGGAAACATTCTGAACGATAGCAGTATTGTGATAGGCGTGGAGCATAATGGCGAAGTAAAAGCATATCCGGTTAGGTTTATTGTTTATCATCATCAGGTGCAAGATACGGTAGGCGGCAAACCGATGCTCATCACCTATTGCAGCGTATGCAGAACAGGTCGGGTATTTGAACCGTTGGTGAAAGGCAAGCCAGAAAAATTCCGGTTGGTGGGCATGGATCATTTTAATGCGATGTTTGAAGATGCCACTACAAAAAGTTGGTGGCGACAGGTCAATGCCGAAGCAATCACTGGCTCATTAAAAGGAGAAACATTGCCCGAAGTTGAATCGATGCAACTTACACTTGGTAAGTTGTTTGAATTACATCCCCATGCTTTGGTGATGGAACTCGATAAAGCATTTGAAGATAACTATGACTCGTTGGCTAAATTTGAACGTGGCAAAAGTAAGGGTGACCTTACCCGCACGGACAGTCTTTCGTGGCAAGAAAAATCATGGGTAGTTGGAATTGAGGTGGGAGGCATAAGTAAAGCTTATGATTGGATTGAATTAAAGGAGAAGCGAATCATCAACGATCAACTGGGTGGGAAGTCAATCGTATTAGCACTGGCTAAAGATGAACAAAGCTTTGCTGCGTTTGAACGTCCGGCAGATACGTTGAACTTCACCATTCGAAATGATACACTCTTTGCGAATGATAAGCTGTATAATTTTTCGGGTACTGATTTATTAACATCAACACAGAAACTTAAACGCATTAAAGCCTATCAGGAATTTTGGCATAGCTGGCGCACGTTTCACCCTAACACCTTGCAGCACCAGCCTTAGAACCCAAACGAAAGGCCGGCTGTCAATCCAAATGCGCTGTTGTTAACGTTGCCATTAGCAATTGTGATGTCGGAAAGTCCGTGTGTGTAGCGAGCATCAATAATTAAATATGTTTCGGGCGAAATCAGGAAATTGAGCCCAAGACCTCCGGTTACACCAAAGTCAAAATTGTTGAAGGTGTTCTTGTATCCTTCAATGGCTACCCGATCATTGCTGCCAACTTTATTATTGGCGCCAGCGAGAAATCCGAAGGAGGGACCTACAAAAATATTTGGTCGGAAATTGCCTTCTTTGTTTAAGAAGAAACGACCAATAACGGGTACTTCAACGTAGTTAAGAGTTTGTTTGGTGTCAGTCGCTTCGAACGCTGCTCCTTTTTGTGAATAGAGAAGTTTTGTAGTTACGGCAAATGTATTCAGAATGCTGTAGGTTAAGAAGACTCCACCAATCGCACCCGATTTGAAATCGTTTGTAATTGCGTCCTTGCCATACTTAGAAAAACTTACTCCTGCCTCAGGCCCAAAGCTCCATACCTTCGTTTGAGCGTTTGTATTTGAGCACATGCAAAACGTTAGAAAGGTAAACATAGTGGCTACTACAATATTTTTCATTTTCATAATCATATAGGTTTCTAAGCATAAGTCAAAAACCAAGCCCGGTTACCAGAAGCATTCTCAAAAATGCTTTGTCATCGCAGACAACGCTCCGCGATCCTGAGATCTGTGCGATAAACTTAGGATGACGGAACAAATCCGGCATGACATTCAGCATTCGAAGTATTTTTGAGATAGCTTCTAATGATTTATTTCATCTAAAAATTAAAGATTAACCTGTCAATAGGGTCTATTGCTTTTAGTGGCTGTGTATAATGTTCTACACAAGTGGGAACTTGAGATCAACTTCTTTCTTGAAACAGTCTCCTTATTTCGTTCAATTAATTTACAGTAATCCTGGGTGGAATCAATTTATATATAACGGGAGTCACAACCCTCGATAACAAGGTTGAACTTATCAGCCCACCAATCAGCACAATTGCCAAAGGAGAAATTAATGGATTGGAAGAAACCGCAATGGGAAGTAATCCACCAATTGCAGTCATCGAAGTTAAAATGATCGGCAAAAAACGTACTTCACCTGCTTCGCGTATCGCATCTTCCAACGGTTTGCCTTGCTGGCGCAGTTGATTGGTGAAGTCGACCAACAAAATAGTATTCTTCACTTCAATCCCCGCAAGGGCAATGAGGCCTATGATTGCAACAAACGATAATGAATTGCCTGTGAGTAACAAGGCTAACACCGCACCCACCACACCCAATGGAATCACGGATAACACAATCATCGTACTTTTGAATGTTCTGAATTCGAGAATGAGCACTGCAATAAACAAGAAGATTGTTACAATGATTACTTTTTCAAACCCCCCAAAAGATTCCTGACGGCTCTCCACTTCGCCCCCCATACCATAGTAATAGCCCACGGGCATGTTCATGGAATCCATGTTGGTGATCACATCATTCACCACATTGCTTACCAACGAGTTTTTATCAACATAAGCAGTTATCGCCACCATGCGGATTTTATCAAAGTGATTAATATTGAGTGGCGAGGCTTCCAGTTTTAAATTCGCAACTTGATTAAGCGGAATGGCTCGACCTTGTTGATTATTCACAAACAAATTCTCCAACGCATCAAGGGTAGAAATTCCTGAATTGCCTTTGGTTAACAGAATCTCAACATCATCGCCATTCTCGTCTGAGAATTTTCCGATGTTCAATCCGGCAACAGCTAGCCGCACAGTTCGGTCGATGGCGAGGGTAGACACACCTAACATCTGTGCTTTCTCTTTGTTGATGTCAACTTTAATGTCGGACTTTAAATGCGTGACCGGATTTGTAATATAGATCGTGCCCTTCGTTTGCCCGAGCATGGTTTCCACACGCGCGGCCATGGCACGAAGTGTATCGAGGTTGTCACCAAACAAGCGTACTTCAATAGGTGCATTGATGGGTGGCCCTTGTTCAAAATTTTTAACTTCTACTTTGGCTCCGGGGTAGGGTGTCCACCGGGTACGTAGTTCTTCGATAAGCGCCAACTTATCTTCCGAAGATGTTTCTTCTTGCAGCTGCACAAAAATCTGGGTGTAATCCGTGCGCTCGTTTTCCGGAATCACATTATAATAAATACGCGGATTGCCCTTGCCCACATTGGTAGCAAAATAACTGATCTGCGGATGGTTGCTTAACTCATGCTCCACTTGTCGCGTGATGCTGTCTGTATACGCTAAGTTTGATTGCAACGGGGTTGTGATCTCAATCAGAAACTGTGGCTTTTCGCTGGCCGGAAAAAGACTGAAGCCAATGAGTGGAAATAATTGCAGCGAAGCAAAAAAGATAACGGCTGCTACCGCCACGGTCCACCAGGGTTTTGCCAACGCTTTATCAAGCAGCTTGGAATAACTACCATGAATAATTTTTTTCAAGCCGCGCATAAATATATTTCCGTCTGGATGACCATGTTTTTCTTTCAGCAAACGACTGGACAAGAATGGAATGATGGTAAGCGATACTACCATAGAGGCCAGCACCGAAGTAATCACACCCATCGGCAGACTGCGAATAAATTCACCAGCTCCTTCAGGTAAAAACACAAGCGGAAGAAACGCGATGATTAACGTAGCCGTGCATCCAACCACTGCCAACCCAATTTGTTGAGTAGCTTTTAACGTTGCATCCAGACGCGAGTGTCCATCGCGCATCCAGCGCTCAATATTTTCAACTACTACAATGCTATCGTCCACCAACAAACCCAAGGCAACCACAAGACCTACAATGCTCAATTGATTTAAATTATATCCGAGTGCATTCATTAACACAATGCCTATGGCCAGGGAAAGCGGAATCGAGATCATCACAATGATAGCCGCTCGTTGGCCAAGGGGCAACAAGGTAATGGCAACCAGCAGAATGGCAATCGCAAAATCGATTCCCAATCCACCCAGGCGTTTGTTCACGTTATGTGCCTGATCGAAGTGATGAACCAAATCTATGTTGGCGGGCAGTTTAGATTTAAATTCTTCTATTACTGGCAAATAGAGTTGTTGTGTTTTGGTAATGTTCTCGTTCGACTTTTGAGCGGCCGTAACAAAAACGCTGCGGTAGCCATTGAGTCGGGTAATATGAGTTTCTTTTTCGTAGGTGTTGTAAACTTCAGCTACATCACCAAGAATAATATTTTTGTTATTAGCCGAATAGATAATCGTGTTTCTGATCTCATCAATGTTTGCATAGTTGCCACTTGTTTTTATGTTGAATGATTTTGTGCCTGCATCCACATTGCCACCGGGTATATTGGCGATTTCGCTTTGCAGACTTCCCATAATGGCTTCGAGCGGAATTCTCATTTGGGCCATTTTCTCCAGTTTCAAGTCAATGCGTACAATACGATCAGGAAGTCCGTGAATTTTTACTTTCTTCAATTGTTTGATTTCTTCCAGCTTGTCTTGCAAATTTTCGGCATATTCTTTCAGCTTATCGCGCGATGCGTTCTCGGACACGAGTGCAATCTGAACCACATTAACATCCGAAGGGGTAACCTGACGCACTTCAATGCTGGCAATGTTTTGTGGAAGCTCTCCGCGCAAAGCATTTACTTCACGAATAAGTTCAGAATATTTTTCATCTACATCGCTCTCGTATTTATATTCAACAAACAAAACAGCCACGCCATCGCTGATGCTGGTTTTGATTCGTTTAATGTCTTCGAGTTGTGAAATTTCCCGCTCCATTGGTTCTACAACAAGTTCTTCCATATCCTTGGGGCTGGTGCCCGGATACACCACCACAATCGGAAATTGCGGAGCATTGAGTTCGGGATCTTCCGAACGTGGCATATTAAGAATGGTAGTGGCCCCCAGCGCAATAATCATCAAAAAGATGACAAGTGTGAACTGATAATTTTTTACTGCGTAGTCAGAGATTTTCATGAGTTGGCTATCTAACGTGTTTTTCTTAGGTCTACTTAATTACGGTGATGGTGGAATCATCTTTTAAATAAGCACTGCCACTGATGATGAGTGTGCGTGCGTCTTCAAGACCAGCTTGAATAATCACATCATTTTTTTCGATACCCGCTACAACCACCGGCACTCTGTTGGCAGTTTTACCATCACGGGTTATAAACACATAGCCTGTTTGTGCATTGCCATCCAGCAGCGCTTCGTATGGAATTTTCCAAACGGGTTGCTTGCGTGATCCCTGAATGGTAGCTTTTCCAAAGAGCCCTGAAGCTAAACCAGCGCCTGGCGATTTTATCATAAGTTCTATCGTGAATGCACCATTCATCGCATCTATTCCTTCTGACTTGCGCGTTACGATTGCTTCAAACTGTTTGTTGGCAAGCGCATCCGTTGTTACGGTTGCTTTATCATTTATCTGTAAGGCAGCCCACTCGCGGTCACTCACTCCGGTTTTCAGAATCCATTTTCCCTGCCCTGCCCCGTTGGTTTGAAAAACGGTAGTGCCTGGAGAAATCACCTGACCTTCGCTAGCCAGTTTGCGCAAAACAAATCCGTTGCTCACGGCTCTTATTTCAGAATATGAACGATTGAAGTTGGCGGCATCTAATTGCCGCGATGCTACCTCCATGCCCGTGCGTGCATTTTGAAATTGTTCAAGTGTGGCAACGCTGTCTTTGTAAAGATTTTCAACCCGTGCGAAATCACGTTTTGCTTTTTCAAATCCTAATTTTGCCTGGGCAACCTGGGCCTCAATTTCAGTAAGGTTGATGGTGGCGAGTACCTGCCCTTTCCGAATGGCATCCCCTTCCTTCACAAAAATTCTTTCAATAATTCCACCGGTCTTAAAGGCAAGATTAGTTTCATCATCGGTAGTGAAGAGGCCCGAGGTTTGAATAACCGGTTGTAAATCTTCTTTTACAAGCGGCATTACCTTTACAGGAATTGCTTCTGAAAGTTTAGTGGTTTCATTTTTTCCTTCGCTGCTGTTGCACGCTTGCGCAAACCAGCTTGCTGAAACCATAAGTAAAAGTGAGGTTGATTTCATATTGATCTTGGTTTTTTAAATGTCTCGTAATTCTTATTTGAGTTCGTATCCGGCCGTTTCCCGTTCCAGGTTTGCTTCTGCAATCAGCACGCGGTATTGATTGAGGGTAACCAACAACTGAGCGCTGGTAAGTTGGTTGCGTGCATCAACTGCTTCGATAAACGTGTTGATGCCTTCCTTATACCCTTTGTCAATTAAACGTTGATAGCTTTGCGCTGCTTCCAATTGCTTTTGGGCCGACTGATAATTTTGCCATGCACTGATCAAGGCATTCTTTGAAATTTGTGTGGCCATCATTAGTTGCTGATTCACCTGACTCGATGTTAGCTCTGTGTTTTTTACATCCAGCTTTGACTGTGAAATTTTGTGTCGGTTGGTAAAGCCAGCAAACAAGGGCATTTCCAGTTGCAGGCCCATCAGGTAATAGTTGGCGTTGCTGTTGTAGTTTAGGTTTTCAGCTTGCGCACCCAGATCGACAAACCCGCTGATCCTGGGGGACCAGAATAGTTTATTCATACTTAACATATTTTCATTAAGCCCTTTCAAGGTTTGAATTTGCATGAGCTCTTCCCGCTTTTGCACGCTCACAGGTTCCTGAATCAATAGGCCCGCAGTACTTAAATCTTCATTCGCTGAATACGTATGAATAATTTCCTCTTCCGGATTTCGGTTCAGCAAAAAGTTGAGATACAATTTTGCATTCTCCACCTGACGCTCGGCATCTACCCGTTGAGCAGTGATGTTTTCAATTTCACTTTGCGAGCGCAGCACATAGGCCGGTAATCCTTTTCCATTCGCCAGCAACGATTCGTTTACACGTTTGCCTTCCTGGGCACGGGTGAGTGCGCTCTGATAAATCGAAACACCTTCGCGCGCACCGAGATAATTAAAGTAGGCTACCTTGATGTTGCGAATCAGCTCGCGTTTGTAAATCGTTACTTCAAATTCCTGAAGCAAGGTTTGATGCGCTTTGATCTTGCGATTGTAAATCAGATCAGTATTCAGAATGGGCATGGATGCTCTTGCCCGCACATCGTAAAAGTCTTTTGGAAAAAAGTTTTGATTTACATTTTCAATTTGCGGAAAGTTGTCACTACCGGTAAGTTGGTTGAGCGTGCTATAAACTGGGTTTAGCAAATCGCCTACCGGAAAAGAAATGCTACGACCACCATCACCTGTAGTGTAATTTCCCAACAGCGTAACGGAAGGCGAGAACATTCCATTGGCGATCTTAAGTGAGAGCATGGCCTTCTCCAGACTGATGTTCTTCTGCTGAAGCACAAGATTGTTTTTCAATCCAGTCTCAATGTATTCACTGAGCGCTTGTTGAGCTCTTGACGGATAGCTAATAGCCAAGGCAAAGAGAAGTGAGAGTTGAAGGGTTTTTATTAATAGTGTTCTCATACTAAACAGTGTTAAGTGTATTGGAAAATTTTTTTAGTCTTTTAGTTTTTCAAGTACGGCAACAAAGGTTTCGTAAGTGGCACTTGTTACCTGATCCAGGGTTATCTCACTTGCACGTGCTGCGGCCACATGTTCCAGATGCCCACTGGTGCGAAGCGTACATAATCCATGCATCGTGCTCCAGATGCTTAATGATAACGTGGTTTTATCTAACCCATTAAAATATCCATTGCTCTGACATTCGTCTACCGTTTTCAACAGGATGTCAAACGCTCTGTCGCCTTCATCCCATTCTTCAAAGCAATTGGCTACGTGTTTCAACGGTTCTTCCATAAGGAAAAGTAGCTTATAGATTTCCGGATTTTGTAAAGCGAATTGTATGTAGGCTCGCCCCATTCCTTTCAGTCGTTCAAACGGATGGCTAACGGTATTAAGAACTTCGAAGTGACTTACCAGGAGTTTAAACCCATCGCTGTGAAGGGCATGCACAATTTCGTTTTTGTCTTTATAGTACAGGTAGATAGTTGCAGGCGAATATTCGATCTTTTCTGCAATGGCACGGATGGAGGTCGCCTCGTAACCTTTTTCGGTAAAAAGCTGTTTGGCCGCAGTGAGAATCTCTTTTTTCAGATCCTCCTTGTGTCGTACTTTTCGTTCGGCTACTCCCATATGCATTACAAATCAAACGAATTTTACTGAACAGTGTTTAGTTGGAATGTCATTTTTTTTCTGTTTATATGTAAAGTGCTGATTTTCAATGAAAAAATTGATAGTCAAGTAACTCTTTTCGCGAAGCTGTTTGTGAAGGAGCACAGATTAAGTGTTTGTTATCTTATTATTTAAATCGCATTCCTAACAGGTCTAATCTATATTTTAGTAAAAAGATATGAGAGAGAAAAAACAAACCGACACCCAGATTTCCAAAAAAGAAATTCAAAGGAAGATTCGCGGAATTTTGATGGGTGCCATTGGGTTACTTGGAATTAAAGTAGCTTCAAAAAAACTGAAGAAGGAAGTTAAAGAGACTTCTAAAAAAGTAGGCGAACGATTAGTTCAGGATTTAAAGAAACTTTCTCCGGCAAAGCGGGCTAAATCCGCACCGAAAAAGGATTTTACTGGTGAAAAAACGTTGAAAAAGTAATCTAAGACCTTTGTGGTGTACCTGCTTTGTTCTACGAAGCATTTTGTTCTCAAATTGATAACCTTGGTTTATCGTTCTGATTACTCCTTCTTTAAATCTTTGCAGTAAAATGAATGGAGGGTATGGAATTATTAAAACCGATGAAAATAAACACATTGCATCCTGACCGAAAATCAGGAGTAGTGATGCACGAACGCGTGTATGAAATGGTGAGCGAGTTTATCATGAACACGATCTATGATGCTAAGGAATTAACTCTTACCAGTTTACTTGAAAAAGCTGAACTAGATTTTAGTGATCCTCTTGAGGGTAATCTTGCCTGGCATTTTTTACATGTAAAGTTGGATTTAGAAGCTCGCAACCTTATTCAGGTGAAGGTAATAAATAAAGATTCGCGCCAAGGAACGCATGTTTTGAGATTAACCAAACAAGGTTTAGCTCGATTTAAGCAGTTCGCTATCCTGTAACAGGTTGGCTATTTAGCCGATTCTAATTTCAGAAATTTTATTGTATTTATTTCTATAATCAACTGGAGACATTCCAGTTATTTTTTTGAACACGCTTCGAAAGGATTTTGTGTCGGAGTACCCCACATCATACATTACCTCGGCCACATTTTTTCTGCTGGCTTCAAGGCTTTTTTTTGCGGCCTCAATTTTTACGCGCTGTATATATTCAATGGGTGTGTTGTTGGTAGCTTTCTTAAAGCGCCTTTCAAAGTTACGTCTGCCAATAGCAAATTTTGAGGCTAGATCTTCTACCGAAATTTTATCGGCTACGTTTTGCTCAATAAACTCTTGAGCTTTTTTTACAGGCTCATCGTTATGCACACTCTGGCCTTGAAAGATGGTAAAAGGTGATTGACTGTTCCGATCAATTTCAATCTCATAATATTTTGAAAACAGAACTGCCATTTCGCGATTTGTATATTTCTCAAGCAGGTATAGAAGCAGGTTCCAGAAGGAGTTGGCACCACCACTAGAGTAGATTCCATTCTCATCTGTAATAATTTTGTCAGAGACCAACTCTACCTTGGGAAACATCTCTTTAAAGCTGGTTGTAGCAGTCCAATGGGTTGAGCATTTCTTTCCATGCAACAGGCCCGTGGCCGCCAATAAAAATGCACCCACACAAAGGCTTGCTACCTCGGCTCCGGCTTTGTGTTGCTTATCGATCCACGGAAAAAAATCTTTGTTTGCATCAACCACACTATTCATATCGCCATTAACAGCGGGTATGATAATCAGGTCGGTCATCACAATTTCTTCCATTGCTACATCGGGAGATACTTTAAAAAGCCGATCGTATACTTGTGTATCCTTTGTGATGCCTACAAGTTGAACTTCAAACAAAGGTTGCTTGCCCGTGCTCACCAATAGCTCATTAACTTTATTGAATAGAATAAACGGACCTTCAATACAACTTAAGGCAACGGCACCACGCGGCACAAGAATAGAAATGTGTTTCATAGCAACTTGACAGATTAAAAGATAAAGCTAGAAAATGCTTTTGTCGCAATCAACCCCTTACTATGTCGCTTTTGCACATATTCTGATTGCAAATTACAGTGCATCTTTGTAGTACTAAATCCAGAAGTTAATTATGAAAATTGCCGTGATTATTGTCAGAGTCTTAATGGGGCTCCTTTTTTTATTTTCTTCAACTGTTTATTTCTTAAATCTTGTTCCTCAACCTGAATTGATAGGTGACCTAAAGCTTTTTAATGAAGGTATGGCTGCTTCGCATTACATGTTGCCACTGATAAAAACCGTAGAAATGATTTGTGCAATCGCTTTTATAGTGGGTCGGCTTGTTCCGTTGGCTACCGTGGTTATTTTTCCCGTAATTGTTAATATTGTTTTCGTTCATGCTTTTTTAGCTCCTGAAGGTTTGCCGATTGCAATTTTTCTTTTAGCAGGAAATTTATTTTTGGCGTTTGTTCACCGCTCTATTTATAAACCCCTGCTTGTAGTCAAATAAGATTTCGATGATATTAGAAGTATTATGAAAATGATACCCAAATCCCAGCTGCCCAAGACAGTCGATGAATACATGGAGCGGCTTCCCGAAGATGTACGCATCGTGTTATCGAAACTTCGCGCCACTATAAAATCAACGGCCCCGGAGGCAGAGGAGTTGATCAGTTACGGCATGCCAGGTTATAAATACTATGGTATGTTGGTTTACTTTTCAGCTTTTAAAAATCATTGCAGCTTTTTTCCAGGGAGTGCTCAAATTGTAAAAGAAAGCGAAGAACTTAAATCTTTCAAAACCTCTAAAGGCACCATTCAATTTTCAGTAGCCAAGCCACTGCCGGTTGCCCTGATAAAAAAAATTGTTAAAGCCCGGATGAAAGCAAACGAAATCAAGCATTTCGAGAAACAAGAGAAGCAGTCGATCAAGAAGAGTAAGAAGAAGTAATGTGACTATTTAATATGGCAAAAATCAAACAAAAAATCATTCCTTTTCTATGGTTTGATAGTCAGGCAAAGGAAGCAGCCGAGTTTTACATATCACTCTTTAAAAATTCTTCCGTAACAAGCGTGTCGCCCATGGTTGTAACCTTTGAATTGGAAGCGCAAAAATTTATTGCTTTGAATGGCGGCCCGCGGTTTCCTTTTACCGAAGCCGTTTCACTCTATGTAGACTGCGACACACAACAAGAAGTTGATTTTTTCTGGAGTAAATTGACTGCCGATGGAGGATCGGAATCAATGTGTAGCTGGCTAAAAGATAAGTATGGTCTTTCGTGGCAAATTATTCCAACGGCATTAGTGGAGTTGATGGGTGATAAAGACCAGAGAAAGGTACAGGGTTATGGATGCCCTGCTAAAAATGGGGAAGATTAATATTCTGGATTTGCAAGATGCCTACCACCAAAGTTAAATGCGGCTCCACATTGCCAGTAAAAAAGTCAGCAACTAAATCTACTGCGCTTGCCGCAAAGCACTTTATAGAAAGATTAAAGGCTTATCAATCACAAACCGAGTTGGAAAAAATCCAACGGTATTTTAAATCAGAGGCAGACGAAACAGGTGATAAATTTCTTGGAGTCCAAATGGGAAAAGTATTTGCACTCGCCAAGGAGTTTAGGGAGATGCCATTAATCGAGGTTGAAAAAATGCTAGAGAACGATATTCACGAAGTGAGGGTAGGCGCTGTAAGCATTATGGATTTTCAGGCGCGCGATAAGAAAACCCGCGCAGGTAGGAGAAAAGAATTGTTTGATCTATATATCAAGCGCCATGATCGTATTAATACCTGGGATCTTGTGGATCGTTCGGCACCTTTTGTAGTGGGAGGTTACTTGATTGATAAGCCGAGGAAAATTTTATATAAGCTTGCTAGCTCAAAAAATGTTTGGGAACGCAGAACCGCCATTGTGAGTACCTACTTTTTTATCAGAAAAGGTGATATCGATGATACGTTTACTATTGCACAACTTTTGGTTAACGACAAACACGGCCTGATACAAAAGGCAACCGGAAGTTGGGTGCGCGAAGCTGGTAAACGTGACCCTCAAAGGCTGATCACTTTTCTGGATAGACATGCGGCTACTATGCCACGTACTACCTTGCGATATGCCATAGAAAAACTTTCAGTTAAGCAACGCGATTATTATTTGAAATTGAAAAACCTATAATTAGTATGGCTTCAAAAATATTTATCAATCTCCCGGTAAAAAATCTTAACCGATCTATGGAATTTTTTACCAAGCTCGGCTTTTCCTTCAATATGCAATTCACCGATGATAAGGCAGCATGCCTTGTTATTACCGAAGGAAGTATTTACGCCATGTTGTTAACCGAATCATTCTTCAAAGCATTTACAAAAAAAGAAGTAGCCGATGCGACCAAAACAACCGAGGTGTTGATTGCCATTGATGCCGCAACACGCGATGAAGTAAAGAACCTCGTGAGCAACGCTATACAAGCCGGAGGCTCCAATTATATGGAGCCGCAAGATCATGGCTGGATGTATCAGCATAGCTTTGCCGACCTAGATGGTCATCAGTGGGAAATCTTATATATGGATGAAACGGCAGCACCTCAGGCGTAACAGCAGTTTATCACTCTAGGAATCATGATGGTGGAAGTATTTAAAACCAACGTAACCGACATAAGGATGGCGAAAAAGGTGATCGACCAGATACAACAACACTTTGCCAACTATAAAGCAAGTTTTGATCTGGAAGATTGCGACCGGATTCTTGTTGTAAAGTCAATGCAGGGTCAGGTAGAATCATTAAAGGTCATTAGTTTATTACGAGACCTTGATTTTCATTCTGAAGTGCTGGCGGATAGCTAAAAAATTGTCTTTCTTTTATTTTTCCGATCTTTAAGCGCTGATGACTTGAAGAAAGTGAAGAAAGGAATTCTACTCGTATTATTTGTCTTACCTATTTTGCTGTCGGCTCAAACAGTTGAGATTGATGATAAAGTAGACGAAAAGGTTTTTCTGTTGAAAGACTTGGAGTTTCTTATTGACACAACCAACCTGCTCACCTTTTCTCAAATCTCCGAACCTGGTTTTGCGAATGCGTTTCAAAAAAGAGAATCGTATCAGAATACAGACTATCAATCTGGAGCTTCTTATTGGATTCGGTTTTCGGTGCGCCATTCTGAATCCCAAAAAGTATGGTTGATCGAATTTTATGATCAAACCATTGACCTGATTGAAGCGTACACGCCTCAACTTGATGGCCCCTACGATCGGTGGGTTATGGGCGATGCCTATCCCTTTCATAAGCGAAAATTTGCGCACAAGAATTTCGAAGTTCAGTTAGACCCACACCCTAATTCAATTCAACACTATTACTTCAGAGTGCAGTCGCATGAATTTGCCGACATCCGCATCGCGTTTCGATCGGTTGACAGGTTACTTTTTTATGCGTTGAATGAATACTTTTTGTTTGGAACCTTCTATGGAATGATTCTCATAATTGCCCTCTACAATTTCCTTGTCTTTCTGGCCATTCGCGAAATCAAAAACATCTATTACATCTTTTACATTGTCAGTGTTGCTTTGTATGCCATGAGCCTGGATGGTGTTGGCTTTCAATACTTGTGGCCAAATTATCCGCAATGGAATGATTACATGGCAGGTATCTTCTTGTACTCCTTAATTCTATGGGCGTTGGTTTTTACCCGCAGGTTTCTAAGTACAAAAGCGAAAGCTCCCCAGCTTGATAAGGCTCTTAAGGCAATGATCGGAGTGCGAACGCTCATGTTTGTATTCGGATTTTTTTTCTACCCTGAATTTTTTGCCTTTCGGTTCATTGAAATTATTCCGCTATCGCTGATATTTTATACCGGTGTGCAAGTTTGGTTGCGTGGCTACCGACCAGCCCGATATTTTGTAATTGCCTATGGATTGTTGTTGATGGGTTTCTTTTTGCGTTCGTTGGTTTTCTTTGACTTGATCGTGCTCACAACACTTTCGCATTATAGCCTGCACCTTAGTTTTGCTGTTGAAATGTTGTTCTTAACATTTGCACTAGGAGACAGGATCACCATCTTAAAAGATAATCGCGACCGCGCCTTGCGAAGAATTATTCATCAACATGAATTGAACATGCAATTAAAGGATAAAGTGAATAAGGAGTTGGAAGAAAAAGTAGGGGAGCGAACTACAGAACTGAATCAAAAAAATAATTTGTTGGAAGAGAGTAACACAAAACTGCAACGGCAAACCCACGAGATAAGTCAGATTAACTCAGTTCTCGATCTCGACAACTGGAAATTGAAAAACCGAATTAAAGAGGTTCTTGAAGAACGTTTGATGGACAAAACTATGGACTATGAAGAGTTTAAAACTTTATATCCTGATATGTTGGCTTGCCATCGGTTTCTTGAAGTGTTGAAGTGGGAGAAGGGTTTTTCGTGCCAGAAGTGTGGAAATGAAAAATACTTTGATGGCGCAAAGAAATTTGCTCGAAGGTGCACACGCTGTGGCTACAATGAATCAATTACGAGTTATACAGTATTTCACGGGGTTAAATTCCCCATCGAAAAAGCATTCTATATTGCCTACCTGGCTGTGGTGGGTCGAAAGGAAATGACCCTTGAATCTATAGCCGGTCAATTGCAGATTGGGTTAAACACTGTGTGGGCATTTAAAAAGAAGGTGACTGAAAGGATTACAGACCTCGAAAAATCAGGAAAAAGACCCATGGCATCACGGTGGGAAGATGTAATCGTTGACCATGTAAAGCCAAAGGTAAAAACACGGGAAATCCCCGAAAACGCTTCTTGAGCCCATTTCTTGGAACCGATTCCGTTGGTTTGTTTTTATTCTATGATTTAGTCATCCAATTACCCTCATAATATGATAGTAATCGTTTGAAATCAATGTTTTTATTGTGGTAAATGACTTGCTTACGCAACTCCAGATTGCATAGGTTTGTTAACAGAATTGTTAAAATAAATTATTCTTTTCTTTTTGTTTTATAAATCTTCATGCTGCGAAAATTAAAAAACCGTATCATGTTATGATAAGAAAACTACTTTTTACTGGATTGCTATCAGGTTTTTGCTTGATTTCAGCAATGTCTCAAGAGAGAATTGTGCGGGGTAAGGTAACCTCTGCAGATGATGGTTCACCCATTCCGGGTGTTAGTGTTGTGGTTCAGGGTACCACTAAAGGCTCAGCAACCGATGCCGAAGGTGCATATACTTTATCTCTTTCAGGCTCTGAGAATACCCTGGTATTCAGTTTTGTTGGATTCAAGAGTTCAACCGTACAAGTAGGTACACAATCCAACATTGACGTTGTGCTTGAGGCTGATGTTACAACCTTAAGCGAGATTGTAGTAGTAGGTTATGGTACTCAACGCAAAGCTGACATTACTGGAGCCGTTGTTCAGGTAACTGGTGAAGACATTGCGAAGCAATCATCCATTAACCCTATCAGTTCTCTTCAAGGTAAGGTTGCGGGTGTTCAGATTACCAATTCCGGAAGGCCTGGTGCTTCTCCAGAAATTAGAATCCGAGGCACGGGTACTGTATATGGAAATCCTAACCCGCTATATGTTGTTGACGGAGTTTGGTTGAGTGATATTAGTTTTTTAAACCCATCGGACATTGCTTCAGTAAGCGTACTTAAAGATCCCTCTTCGCAGTCTATTTATGGCGTAAGGGCTGCAAACGGAGTTATATTAATATCTACTAATAAAGGTATCCAAGGTGGCAAGCCTACAGTAAACTATAATGGTTTTGTGGGAAGTCAAGTAGCTACCAATTTAGTAAAAATGGCAAATGGCCCTCAGTATGCTGAAATTATTAACGAATTAGACGCGATCAACAATGCAACCACAGTTAGATATCCAACTCCATCGACTTTTGGAACTACGGATTGGAATCGTCAAATTTTAAGGAGCGCATTGATTTCAAACCACAATATCTCAGTTAATGGTGGCGGAGAAAATTCAACATATAATTTCTCGGTTGGTTACCTCAAACAAGAAGGTACTGTTGAAACAAATGATTTTGAACGTTTTACTCTAAAACTTCAAAATGATTTCAAGCCGTTGCCTTTTCTGAAAATGGGATATTCCGTAAACTCGGCTGTGAATACTAGTAATGACGTAAATGGAGGTATTTTTAATCAGATTTATACAGCAGCCCCACTAGTGCCCGTTTATTATGCCGATGGCACGTATGGAGATCCCAACGATTTTGGTGTTGGTAATTCAAACAATTTTAACCCACAGGTTACACTTGATTTCTTTGATCAAGTCTCAAGAAATTATAGAATTTCAGCCAGTGCTTATGCCGAAGCCGAATTTGCAAAGCATTTTAAATTCCGCACAAGTTTTGGAACCAATTTTGGTCAAAATGAAGTAGAGGGTTATTCTCCAGAATATACAGCTACACTTTCTCAAAGAACTACAATAAGTACTCTTACCAGAAATCGTTTGGAAACGAGGGATTGGCTCGTTGAAAATACATTATCGTACGAAACTGAAATTAATGACCATAGCTTTAAAGCATTGATTGGTCAAGGTGCGCAGTCTTATAAGAATTATGGAATGGATTTATCTATTCAAGGAGTTCCTAATAATAGCGATGGTGATCGTTATTTCAGACTTGGAGATCCAACAACAATTTTCTTCAATGATATTGGTGATGGAAAGAACGAAGTATCCACAGTAGCATCTTACTTTGGTAGGATTAATTATGCATTTCGCGATAAGTATTTATTAACGGCTACTTATCGTGCTGATGGACTTTCGAAATTTCAGGGTGACAACCGATGGGGATATTTTCCTTCCGTGGGAGCAGGCTGGGTGATCAGCAAAGAATCTTTCATGCAAAATCAAAATATCTTCAATAATTTAAAACTAAGAGGTAGCTGGGGTTTGGTAGGAAATAGCTCAGTACCCGCGAATACATCAATACTTAGGGTTAGCAGGCCAAATGAATACATCTTTATTGGTGGAGATGGCTCAATAAGCTCCGGAGCAAACATTGATACTCAAGTGCCACCAACTACCTATTGGGAAAAAACTGAAGGATATAATATAGGTGTTGAGGCTGCTTTCTTGGATAACAAACTTACAGCCGAGATTGACTACTACAACAAAAAAACAGTTGGTGGTATTTTTGGAATTCCAATTCTTGGCTCTTTAGGAACTCAGGGAAGTCAAATTGTAGGCAACCAAGCTGATTTCTTGAATAAGGGTTGGGAGTTTTTAGTCACGTGGAATGATCAAATAAGTGACGATGTTACCTATTCAGTTAGCGCCAATTTAGGCTACAACCAAAATGAAGTCACCGAAGTTTCTACTGGGTCCAATCCCATCTTTCAAGCGGTTGGTACAACGGGAGGCGCTACCAATACCCGCACAATTTTAGGACAACCCATCGGACATTTTTATGGACTTAAAGTAGCTGGAATATTTCAATCTCAGGCTGACATAAACAGCTATACTTCAAGCGAGGGTACAATAATCCAACCTATCGCAAAGCCAGGGGATTTTAAATATGAAGATATTAATGATGATGGCCTGATTGATGGAAGAGACCGTGCTGTTTTGGGTAACCCAAATCCACGGGTGGTGTATGGTATCAACTCTACGCTTAACTACAAAAGATTTGATTTTACACTTGATATGCAAGGCGTTGCTGGAGTAGAAGTGTATAATGCTGCACTTGGATTCAGATTTGGAACGGAGAATTTCACCGAAGATTTTTTCAATAATCGTTGGAGAGGTGCAGGCACTTCAAATACATATCCTTCTGCCAACATAGGCGGAGGAAATAACTATGTTTCTAATTCTTTCTATGTTGAAAAGGGGGATTACTTCCGTATCAGAAATATCCAGGTTGGATATTCTTTGCCTGCAGAAATGACTTCGAAATGGAAAATAAGTAAGTTAAGAGTTTATGCAAATGCTCAAAATGCGTTGAACTTCTTTACATACAGAGGTTTTAATCCTGAAGTAGGTGGAGGCCCTACAAGAGCCGGTGTTGATTTGAACGTTTATCCTCTTTATGCCACCTATAATGTAGGTGTGAATGTTACATTTTAAAAATTAGATGCACATGAAATCGACTAACAGAAATTCTTTATTTTTTAGATTCACTACATTATGTCTGGCGTTTACGCTCGTAGCAACTAGTTGTAATGATGATTTTTTGGACGTGCCGCCACAAGGTGAAGAGCTTGCTGAGCAATTTTTTATTGAAGAAGAAGATGCTACGCAGGCAGTAAATTCTATTTATGGAAACCTTCGCGGTTGGACAAATGTTGCATTTGCACCCATTGCACTTGAAAGTTTGGGATCGGATGATACAGAGAAAGGAAGCTCACTTTCTGACGCTTCGTTTCTTAATAACTACGACAACTTTACAACCACTGCAACAGAAGGTCAAACGTCAGATTTTTGGAACGGGAGATTTTTGGATATTAACTTATGCAATCAGGTTTTGGATAACGTTCCTAATATTGAAATGAACGCTGCGCTTAAGGCTCGCTATTTGGCGGAAGCTAAATTTGTGAGAGCCTATGCATACTTCAGATTAGTTCGGGCGTTTGGAGATGTACCCCTTCGATTATCTGTGCCAAAGAATGCCTCAGAGTTTAATATTCCAAGATCACCAAAAGCACAGGTTTATGCCGCCATTGAACAAGATTTGATTGATGCCGCTGCCGGGTTGCCAGCAAGTTACTCAGGCCCTGATGTTGGAAGAGCCACTAAAGGTGCCGCATTGGCTTTGCATGCTAAAGTTGCTATGTATCAGGCTAAATGGGGTGATGTGCTCAGCCTTACCAATCAAGTGATGGGCTTAGGATATTCTTTAGTGCCTAACTATTATCAGTTGTTTAGAGTTGCAAATGAGAATTCTTCAGAATCAGTTTTTGAAATTCAAGCCGCGCTTCTCCCAGGAAATAGTCCGGCTTCAAATTCTCAGTATTCGCAGGTTCAAGGTGTTAGAG
Organism: Cyclobacteriaceae bacterium; assembly: GCA_965278925.1. Classification (GTDB taxonomy): domain Bacteria; phylum Bacteroidota; class Bacteroidia; order Cytophagales; family Cyclobacteriaceae; genus ELB16-189. The sequence continues at coordinate 545,429 of OZ257123.1, forward strand.
GTTCAGAAGGTGGGGGTTGGGGTTTCAATGTTCCAACTCAAAACTTAGCCGATTCGTATGAAGCCAATGACCCACGCAGAGACGCAACCATCATTTTCCGTGGTGAAATTACACCTGAAGGCGATGCCATCCCAGCCATTGGTGACAATCCAATGTACAATCAAAAGTCATACGTTCCATTTTCACAGTGGGTATCTGGCTTTACCGAAGGGTGCCAGCAAAATATTCGTGTTATAAGATATGCTGAAGTATTACTTATGAATGCCGAGGCTAATAATGAATTAGGTAATGCATCAGCCGCTAAAGCATCGCTTGAATTAGTACGTGCACGTGCTCGTGGAGGAAACGCAGCAATTCTTCCGGAGGTTACTTCTATTGATCAGGCTGTATTGCGCACTGCTATTTGGAACGAACGCAGAGCTGAATTGGCGATGGAGTTTGATCGCTACTTTGATGTAATCCGCCAGGGAAGAGGTCTTCAGGTTTTTGGACCTAAAGGCTGGAAAGCCAATAAGAATGAGGTTTGGCCAGTGCCTCAAACAGAAATTGATTTGAGTGTGGGTGTGCTTACGCAAAACCCTGGCTATTGATTTTTCACTTACATAAACGATGCTATTTATGAATCAGTTAAATAAGAAAATTTTAGTTGCCTTGATCATGACAGGGTTTTTGACCTCATGCTTCGACAAGTTTGATCCGGAAAGTTATAAACCGGAGTTTACAATCAGTGGATTTACGGCAGTGGATGATATTGAACCTTCAAGTTTGGTGGCCTATTGGCCTTTTGACGGAACCCTAAATGAAACCGTGTCAGGAAGTGCTGCCGAAAATGCAGGCGGAAGTTTTGTAAATGGATTTAAGGGTCAGGCGCTCAGTCTTAATGTGGCTAATAAAGCCTATGCTACATTCAATCCAAGCTCATCAATAACCGGATTAGGAAGTTTTACAATTTCATTTTGGGTAAATCCAACCTTTATTGATGCCAATGGCGACAATGGAATTGATGGAATATTGGGCTTTGTAAACCTCTCTAACCCAACTGGCTTTTGGGGTAACATCGATTGGTTCGTTGAAAATGGAAGTAATCCGGATGCTGCAAAAATAGTAGCTCACATTACCAATAGCACTGGCGAAACATGGATGGATGTTAGCGGTTTTAAAGGATTGTTTAACGCATGGACAAATCATACATTAACATATGATGCAGCAACATCTAAATTCACATACTATATAAATGGTTCAATAGCAAAGACAGCAAATGCTGGTTGGACAGGTCCTATTACATTTGCAAATAGCGGACCGTTGGTTTTCGGAGCAGTTCATTTTCAGACAACCCCAACATTGGCGAACCACGGCAGTGAGCCATGGGCCAGTTATCTCACCGGTTCAATGGATGAGGTTAGAATTTATAATAAGGCTTTATCAACTGAGAATGTAAACGCATTGGTCGTTCTTCAAGGAAAAGGAAAGTAGTTTTTAGGGTTAATTGTTGTGTTAAAAGGTTTCCGGCTTGCCGGAGACCTTTTTTTCTTATTCGCATGAAAAATATTAAGTATATAATCATTTTATTCAGTTGCTTCTTTGCTTGTGCTGATGAAGAATTACCCCCACTACAGATTGAAAGTATTTGGATAGGAAACAAACAAATTAGCCTTACGAACCCATTACAAAATGTCGGTATTGCGGCTGATCAGGCGATAGTAATTACCTGCACAGCTCCACTTGCAAGCTCGTCAGTTGAAGCAGCTGTTTCCTTAACAACAAATGGCACCCCAATTCCTCATTCGATTAATGTTATCAATAATAACTTAAGCTTTTTAGTGCAGCCTTCACAGACACTTAACGGAAATGAAACCTACTCATTAACTATTTCTTCTCTTCTTCAAGGGAAAAATAAAGAAACTTTCAAGGAGGTTTCAATCCAATTCACGACAAGTGTGGGGCAATTAAAAATCTTATCGGCCAAAATTGATGGGATTGATATGCTAACTTCAGCTTTTAGTTCTGGTGTGAGTAGAGATTTGAGTGTAGAAATAGAATTTTCCGCCCCACTTAATGAGAGTTCCATCTCTTCCGCAGTCACTATTACTGGTAGTAATCCTGGATCGCTTCTATTCTCTTTGCAAAACGAGAATAGAAAACTTGTCATTACATCTTCAAAACAACTACAGCACCTTAGTCGATATATAATTAATTTTAATGCCTCGTTACGAGGTTCAGGGCAAGAAACTTTTGCTGGCTTTGCAAGAAAGTTTTATACACTAGTTGATCCAACACCCAAGCAACCCTTATTACCCAACGATCAAGATTCCGATAATGACAACACCAACGACTTACTATCGGTAGTTCAACAACAAACATTTAAGTATTTCTGGGACTTCTCACATCCTGCCAGCGGCATGGCCCGCGAGCGCAACACATCCGGCAACTTAGTAACAAGTGGTGGATCAGGGTTTGGTATTATGTCTCTTATTGTGGGGATGGAACGTAATTTCATTACGCGCACACAGGGCCTCGAGCGAATGGATAAGATACTTGATTTTCTTGAAGTGTCCGATCGTTTTCATGGGGCCTGGCCACATTGGCTGGATGGTAATACTGGAAACGTAATTCCTTTTAGTGCGAATGATAATGGAGGCGATCTGGTAGAGACTGCTTTTCTGGTAGAAGGCCTTATCACCTTCAGGCAATATTTAAATGCAGGTGTGACTGCCGAACAGCAACTGATCAATCGGATAAATGTACTTTGGAAAGGGGTGGAGTGGGATTGGTACAGGCAGAACAATCAAAATGTGATGTACTGGCATTGGTCTCCTGATAAGAACTGGACAATGAATCATCAGGTTAAAGGATGGAATGAATGCCTTATTACCTATGTGCTAGCAGCTTCTGCCGATGATGACAACACAATCCCTAAATCCGTTTATGATACAGGTTGGGCCAGCGGTGGCGGAATGAAAAATGGAAATACCTATGAAGGAATTACTCTACCGTTGGGTTTTGACTATGGAGGGCCTTTGTTTTTTACTCACTATTCTTTTTTAGGATTAGACCCCCGAACGCTGAGTGATCAGTACGCAAATTACTGGACTCAAAATGTTAGTCATTCAACAATTAATTATAAGTATAGCATTCGTAACCCCCGTCAATTTGTTGGGTACAGCGATGAATGCTGGGGTCTTACAGCCAGCGATAACCACCTCGGGTACAATGCTCATTCGCCAACAAATGACTTGGGTGTGATCTCACCCACGGCAGCTTTGTCTTCTTTTCCCTATACACCACAGGAATCGATGAAGGCACTTAAATTTTTTTACTATACGATGGGCGATAAGGTATGGGGCCAGTATGGATTCTATGATGCATTTAACGTAACAGAAGATTGGTACGCAAACTCTTACCTGGCAATTGATCAGGGCCCAATCCTTATAATGATTGAAAATTATCGCACAGGTTTGTTGTGGGATTTATTTATGTCGGCACCAGAAGTAAATGATGGACTTGATAAGTTGGGCTTTAGTTATTGATGTATCAAAAATCAGATATACTGTCTCATTGTTAAGATATAAAGTAAGAAAATCTAACCCATAGAATATGAAATCACTCTATCTAGTCATTTTTGTAGGCGCCTTAATGGTTTCTTGCAATCAGCAACCAGTTAGTAGATCAATGGGTGTTGATCAACGCGTTGATTCAGTATTGAACCTGATGACACTCGAAGAAAAAATTGGTCAGCTAAATCTTCCTTCGGCAGGAGCGTTTGTTACCGGAGCAGTTGAGAGTTCGGACATTGCAAAAAAAATTGAGCAGGGCAAAGTAGGTGGGCTCTTTAATATAAAGACTGTTGCCAACATTAAAGAAATGCAACGAATTGCCGTTGAAAAAAGCCGATTAAAAATTCCCTTGATATTTGGTATGGATGTGATTCATGGCTACGAATCGGTTTTTCCCATTCCGTTGGGTTTAAGTTGCAGTTGGGATATGAAACTGATTGAACGCAGCGCCCGCATAGCGGCAACCGAAGCAAGTGCAGATGGCATCAACTGGACGTTTTCACCTATGGTAGATATAAGTCGTGATCCACGTTGGGGGCGCGTTTCTGAAGGCAGTGGCGAAGACCCTTACCTAGGTTCGGAAATTGCAAAGGCGATGGTAAAAGGTTTTCAAGGCGATGATCTTTTGGCGAACAATACTATTATGTCGTGTGTAAAGCACTACGCACTTTATGGAGCCTCTGAGGCTGGTCGTGACTACAATACCACAGACATGAGTCGCCATCGTATGTATAATGAATACCTGCCACCTTATAAAGCTGCTGTTGATGCGGGTGTTGGAAGTATCATGGCTTCCTTTAATGAGATTGATGGCATTCCAGCTACAGCCAACAAATGGTTGCTTACCGATGTGCTGCGTACCGAGTGGGGGTTCAACGGATTTATTGTATCAGACTATACAGGTGTGAGTGAAATGATTAATCATGGGTTCGGTGATATCCAATCGGTTTCGGCAAAAGCTGTTGACGCTGGCCTTGATATGGATATGGTGAGTGAAGGATTACTAACGACATTAGGTAAATCTGTTGAGGAGGGTAAACTCACTGAAAAACAAATTGATGAGGCTTGCCGCAGAATCTTGAAGGCAAAATTTTTGTTAGGACTCTTTGACGATCCTTATAAATATTGTGATGAGAACCGTGCCAAGAATGAAGTTTTTACTGCCGCCAATCGGGCCGAGGCGCGTAGCACTGCTGCACAAAGTTTTGTGTTGTTAAAGAATAAGGGAAACATTCTTCCTATAAAAAAATCCGGAACGATTGCGTTGATTGGGCCACTGGCCGATGCAAAAGAGAATATGACAGGCACATGGAGTGTTGCTGCGCGCTTCTCTGAATCCATTTCAGTACTGGAAGGCTTGAAAAAAGCTGTTGGTGAAAATGCTAAAGTAGTATATGCAAAAGGTTCTAATCTTGATGCGAACGAAACACTTGAAGCAAACTCAACCTTGTTTGGCAAATCTCTTCACCGTGATAAGCGATCTGCGGAAGTTTTGCGCGATGAAGCCGTTCGGATTGCAAAAACTGCGGATGTCATTGTAGCAGCCGTAGGGGAGGCTGCCGAAATGAGTGGTGAGGCAGCCAGTCGTACAAACATAGAAATTCCGGAAACGCAAAGGGAGTTATTAAAAGCATTGCTAAAAACAGGCAAGCCCGTTGTTCTGGTATTGTTCACAGGGCGCCCGTTAACGTTAACCTGGGAAGAAGAAAATGTACCCGCTATTTTGAATGTGTGGTTTGGGGGCAGCGAGGCTGGTGATGCTATTGCCGATGTTGTGTTTGGTGATGTAAATCCTTCCGGTAAATTATCGATGACGTTCCCTCAAAACGTTGGACAAGTGCCACTCTACTATGCACATAAAAGCACAGGCAGACCATTAAGTGGGCCTTGGTTTCAGAAATTTCAATCCAACTACTTAGATGTTTCTAACGAACCATTATATCCTTTTGGATTTGGGTTGAGCTATACAGAATTTGTTTATGGAGATGTGAAAGTAGGAGCGAGTGAAATCACGGCAGCAGATTCGTTGCAGGTTTCAATTGATGTTACAAACTCCGGTAGCCGCGATGGAAGCGAGGTGGTTCAATTGTACATCCGCGATCTGGTGGGTTCTGTAACACGTCCGGTTAAAGAATTGAAAGGATTTCAAAAGATAAGTTTGAAAGCAGGGGAAACCAAGACCGTGAAATTTACGCTTGGTATGGAAGACTTATCGTTCTATAATTCAGAGTTAAAATTTGTTGCTGAGCCCGGAGCGTTTCAGGTTTTTGTAGGTGGTAACTCACGAGATGCAAAACAAGCTTCTTTTGTTTTGAAGTGATAAGAGGTAAAAAACTATTTTTTCTTCTTACCTTTTTGTTTGGTCATGCTTTTGTTTGGTCCGCTAATGGTAGAGCGTGGCGGCTTTGCATTGGCAGCTTTAAATCTGCCTGCATGAGTTGTTACTTTTGGTTTGTGCTGATGCTTGATCTGAATAATGCGCGAAATACCAAACGAAACTGATAGATAGATCTCTCTTCGTTGACCATAAAGGTCAGGCGCGCCTGGATCTCCATTCAAATCAATAGGCCCTGCCGGGTTTTTCAACTCATCGATGTAGGTAGATTTCCTGGTATCAAAAATTCCGAAGTTCGCACGGCCATCAAAGTTGATGCTCCAATCATCATTCAAATCGAAATCTGATCGTAACCCCAGCGCTGCAAAAAGCTGAAACGCATTAAACTTGTCTTTTGAAACATACACTTCATCGTTCATAGTAGGGACAAACACACCATCATACACTTGTTCGTACCCCGGACCAGTTGGTATACTCACACCTGCAGGATAGCGCAGTTTCGTGATTTGGTTTGGTGATTCGATCGTGAAAGTCTCTTGACCTTTAATTAAAAAGCTAGGTGTAACTGCCGCCACTAAACTTAATCGAAAAAAAGACATGTCGTTGATGTGAATCTTGAGTGCCACTGGAACACTGAAGTAATTCATCTGCACATCGCGCGTACCAACTTCTCCGCCAATGGTATTCTTAATAATAAACTGCTGGCCCACCCTTGTATAGTTAGGCGTGAGCAAGAGTCCATGCCCCACGCGGTCGTAACCATAAGCAAAACCTACGGGTGTGGCCCGGATAGTAAATTTGCCGACATACCGGGCATCTTTGCTTAGCCCCTGATCAACAGTAAACGGAAAGTTAAAACCACCAAATACACCGAAAGCCTCAATATCTTGCGCAGAGGTTTGAATGATTATTAAAAATAAAAAGCCTGTAAAAACGGCTCTCATCGGGGGTGTTTAGGTTGGGTTAATAGATACTGAAATTTATCCAAAAGCCACTTTTCTGCATTTGGCAGAATTACAAAACTAAGATAATTATGGGAATAAGCACGACCTTTTTCCCATCATTTGCCGTATTTTTGGCCGTTTTTCAGATACCTACGATTAATGAAAGTAAGCCTGCAAGTTGTATTTGATCGAGTGAGTTGGACCAAGAACATTTATAAGGCGCTTGTGCTTAGTTTGCTGTTGGTGATGGCAATCTATTCATTCAGCCGAATTTGTTTTTATTTGTTTAACACGAGCTTTTTTCCTGGCATGACATTGCCCAGGTTTGCCTGGATTTTGGTTGGCGGCTTAAAGTTCGATCTTGCCGCAGTACTGTACACCAACTCGCTATTCATCTTGCTGCTGATTTTGCCATTTGCTTTCCGCTTTACTACCTGGTACAAACAAATTCTAACATGGACTTTTATCATTGTTAATTCGGTTGCCTTGGCAGTTAACACAGCAGACTTTGTGTACTATCGGTTTACGCTGCGAAGAACAACCGTAAGTGTATTCAATCAGTTTGAAAATGAACAGAATGGGGCCGCTTTATTTTTGCAATTCATACTGGATTACTGGTATCTGGTTTTGTTTTGGATGGCGTTAGTAACCCTGCTTGTAATGGGGTACAGAAAAATAAAATTCGAAGGACCGCAAATTAAAAATCGTTGGTCGTTTTATTTATCCGGGCTTGCAGTTATGCCGTTGGTTATTTATTTATTCATTGGAGGCGCCCGGGGCGGCTTTCGTCATAGCACGCGACCGATTACGCTAAGCAATGCAGCAGAGTTTGCCAAAGAACCAAAGGATATCAGTATTGTATTGAACACACCCTTCGCGTTGCTGCGAACTGCCAAAGCCAATGTGATTCAAAGGGTTGAATATTTTAAAACCGAAGAAGAGTTAATAAAGGTTTTTGATCCTTTAAAAGTTCCTGAGCCCACTGGCCCGTTTAACTATGAGAACGTTGTTGTTATAATCGTTGAAAGTTATTCGAAGGAGTTTGTTGGATCGTATAATACATGGATGGAGCCCGGCAATAAGGGGCATACTCCTTTTCTGGATTCTCTCATTGGCGTGAGTCGTGCGTATGAACATTCTTTTGCCAATGGGCGCAAGTCTATTGACGCAATGCCTTCTGTTATTTGCAGCATTCCTTCTATAGAAGTTCCGTATGTGCTTTCGCACTATTCCGGAAATAAAATCAATAGCACGGCAAGTTTATTAAAAGAGAAAGGCTATTACACGGCATTCTTTCATGGCGCACCCAATGGCTCGATGGGCTTCAATGCGTTTGCAAACCTGGCCGGGTTCGATGTATACCTTGGCAAAGATGAATATAACAATGATGATGATTATGACGACATCTGGGGGATCTGGGATCATAAATTTCTGCAGTTTTTTGCTGAGAAGATGAATACGTTTAAAGAGCCCTTTTATTCCACAGTCTTTACGGTCTCCTCTCACCACCCATACAAGCTGCCACCAGAATTTGAAAATAGATTCAAAGGCGGTGATCGTGATATTTATAAAACAATTGAGTACACGGATTATTCATTAAAAAAATTCTTTGAAACAGCTTCCACCATGGAGTGGTACAAAAATACGTTGTTTGTGATTACAGCCGATCATGCTTCGGCAGAAATTGCCCATCCGGAATACAATACTGCCTGTGGATATTTTTCCATTCCGATTTTCTTTTATAAACCGGGTAGCAACTGGCATGAGTTTAAACCTGAGATCATACAGCAAATTGATATTATGCCAACAGTATTAGGCTATCTTAACTACGACAAGCCATACGTATCGTTTGGTCGCGATGTATTTAATGATGATAAAGAACCTTTTGCATTCAATTATCTCGATCAGACGTACCAATCCTTTCGCGGTGATTATTTGTTGCAGTTTGACGGCATAAAATCCGTTGGCTTGTATGATTTCAAGAAGGATAAATTTTTGAAGCAAAATCTTATTGGCGATCTGCCGGATACGGTGCAGCACATGGAGCATCACCTAAAAGGACTGATTCAACAATACAATAATCGGATGGTGGAAGATAATCTTACCCGCGAGGGGAGTCAGCAAAAAAAATCAGTGGGTGCCCACTAGCGTTTTGCGACCAATCGCAATAATGCCAAGTTGAATAATCAACATAGAGGTGTTGGCACGGTCTGTATCGAATGTTACAAATCCATCAGGGTCAAGAGCCACAGAGTTTCGTACTACATAATTGACTTCATCGCCCCAAAGGTAAAGTACCCGCAAGGTAAAACCAGGGTTGCTTCGCCTTTTTGGGTTGGTATAAAAGCCCACACCTAATCCATAGTTTACACCCGTATCTTTTACGTTGTTGATTACTTCGCGCTGATCATCATTAAATATAAAATCAACAATGTCTTTGTTGATCTTGGTTTTAGTATTGTAAAGTTTCAATCCTAACAGACCATCAATAAATGGAGTAATAGATCCTTGTTCATATTTAGGTCGCAATCTTCCTATTGCATTCCAGGTAAACACATTGTGTGTTGTCTTGAGTGGAGGTGCGGTAGTAGTTGCGGCAGTTTTCTCTTGCCCGTAGGTAAAATATCCGAAGTCAAGCCCTATAAGAAACGGAGAAGAACGGTTCTCCAGAAGCGGACTAAATACGAGGCCCGTTCCGATGCCAACCCCCGCGTTGCCAAAATCATTGTTAATCACCTCTCTAAACTCTTTCGAGGGTACGGCCAGTTGGCTGGTAAGATAAAAATTGATGTAAGAGAATTTTAATGAATCTGATTCCTGGCCGTAGGCAACCGATAGACTTGCGCCTGAAAGTAGCAGTACGAAAAGAAGTTTTGTTCTCAACTCATGCCAGGTTATGATAAACATTCTGTACATCATCGTCTTCTTCCAACGCACTGATGCATTCCATAACCTCATCCTGCTCGGCTTCGCTTAACTCTTTTGTCGCGTTTGGAATGTATTGAAGTTCAGAACTTTTAGGCTCAAGCTCTTTTGATTCTAGAAATTTTGCCATATGTCCAAACTCAGTAAACTTTGTGTATACAATTATCTCTTCTTCCTCTCTCAAAATCTCTTCGGCCCCCGCATCAATCAGATCAAGTTCCATCTCATCGAGGTTTAATTTTGACGGGTCGAATTTGAAAACTCCTTTGCGTTCGAACATAAATGCAACAGAACCCGAGTTGCCCATGCTACCACCATTTTTAGAAAAGCGCAGGCGAACATTGGCCACCGTACGAGTCGGGTTGTCAGTGGCGCATTCAACAAGAATGGGCACTCCATGTGGGGCATAGCCCTCATAAATAGTTTCCTCAAAATCTTTTTCCTCCTTGCTTGAGGCTCTTTTTATAGCTGCATCCACACGGTCTTTTGGCATGTTCAATCCCTTGGCATTTTGAATCGCCATCCGCAACCGCGGATTGTTATCGGGGTTGGCACCACCTTGCTTTACCGCTATCGCAATGTCCTTACCAATGCGGGTGAATCCTTTCGCCATTTTATCAAAACGGGCGAACATCTTATGTTTTCTTTTTTCAAATACACGTCCCATAAATATGATTATTGAGGGGTAAAAATAGAGCGAGATTCTGATTAGTAAAAATTTAGTTTTAACCAGAAAGCCGTCCAATAAGGCTCCAAGTAAGCCAACTTCAAATTTACACGATATGATTGAAACTAGAAGGACTTGATCGAAGAGGGAAAAATCCGAAATTGGAAGTATGTAAAATAGTACCGCCTGTAACACGTTTACATCAACTTATCCACACGATACTTTTCGTTGTGTAAAGAGTCAGGTAGCTTTATAAATAAACTATCCTATCATGAAAAAGCTTTTTGTGTACTTGTTTATTCTGGGTTCTACGTCTTCGATGGGGCAGAATCTAATAGATTCATCACAACGCGAAATTGTTTTCACTTCGGTTAATGTGGTGCCAATGGACACTGAACAAGTTCTGGAAAACCAAATGGTGTTGGTAAAAGATGGACGGGTTTCGGCTATAGGTAAAAAACTCAAATACAACAAAGCCGCATTGGTGATTGACGCAAAGAGCAAATATCTTATGCCGGGGTTGGCCGAGATGCATGCACACGTGCCACCCAACGATAATCTTGAAGCTCATAAGGAAGTTTTGTTTCTGTTTGCTGCAAATGGTATTACTACCATCCGTGGTATGCTTGGTCACCCCAGTCACATAACGCTGCGCTCAAAAATTATTTCGGGTGAAGTAATAGGGCCAAGATTTTATACGACTGGGCCTTCTTTTAACGGGCTGAGTGTGAAGACAGCCGAGCGCGGAGCAGAAATGGTGCGCGAACAAAAAGCAGCGGGTTATGATTTTCTTAAACTTCATCCAGGCCTCACGAAAGAAACTTTTGCCGCGGTTTCAACAACGGCCAATGAAATAAAAATTCCCTTTGCCGGACATGTGTCGTTTGGAGTGGGGGTGTGGCGTGCCATTGATGCCGGGTATTCTTCGATTGATCACCTGGATGGATTTGTGGAGGCGATGGTTCCCGACATTGAAAGTATGGTAGAACAACAAACCGGTTTGTTCGGAATGTTTGTAGCGGATAAAGCCGATGAATCGGTGATCCCCAGATTGATGAAGGGATTGAAGGAGAAAAATATCTGGGTGGTGCCCACGCAATCACTAGCCGACCGCTGGTTTGATGCTGACTTTACGGGCGATGCTTTCCTGAAAGACCCGAATAGCAAGTATATGAGCAAACAAACCGTAAATCAGTGGATTGATTCCAAGAAGAACCTGATGGCTAATCCGCAGTATGATGCAGCAAAGATTGACAACTTCATTAAACTTAGAAGAAAGTTAATTTACGAATGTCAGCAGGCTGGAGTAGGATTGTTATTAGGATGCGATGCACCACAGATTTTTAATGTTCCCGGTTTCTCTACACATAATGAATTGAAGTATTTGGTGCATGCCGGACTCACTCCCTATCAAGCCTTGCGCACTGGCACTGTAAATGTGGCCACCTATCTTAAGTTACCCGATGCTGGCACCATCAAACCCGGCAATGTGGCCGATTTAATTCTGATTGATGGTAATCCATTAACCGATGTTACCAATACAAAAAAAGTATTTGGCGTAATGTTGCGTGCGAAGTGGTTATCAAAATCTGAGATTGATGCAGGCTTGAAGCGATTGGAAAAGTAGTCACTAGTCTCTTGCTTCTGGTTGCTTGTTGTGTAATTGAAATGTCATCACAAACCAGTAACTAGCAACCAGTAACCAGTAACCAGTAACCTGATTTGTGTTGACGCTTTTCTCCTTTACCCTCACATACACCGAAATCATTATAATTCTTTGTGTTGCCTTGCTCACTGGAATGGCAAAAACAGGTGTGCATGGTGCTGGTATGCTGTCGGTGCCGCTGTTGGCTACTGTTTTTGGTGGTCAACTCTCCAGTGGTATTATGCTGCCCATGCTTGTGCTGGCCGATGTATTCGGGGTGTGGTATTACCATCGCCATGCTTCGTGGCAGCATCTTAAAATTTTGTTTCCGTGGGCAGCCGCAGGGGTAGTGCTTGGCACTGTTACGGGTAGCTACATCAACGATGAGATTTTTAAAATGATGATGGCGATTACCATTCTGGTTAGTGTATTCATTATGTTGTGGCTTGAAAAGTTTGGTCAACAGGATAACATCCCCAAACACAAATCATTTGCAATAACAACCGGGGTAGTAGGTGGATTTACATCGATGGTAGGCAACTTGGCTGGTTCTGTGATGAGTGTTTATTTACTTTCCGTGCGATTGCCCAAGAATGCATTTATCGGAACTACGGCCTGGTTTTTTTTAGTAGTGAATTGGTTTAAGGTTCCGTTTCATGTTTTTGCGTGGCACACAATTACGTGGAATACGGTTTGGTTTGATCTGATAATGTTGCCACTTATCATGCTAGGTGCCTGGCTGGGCATTGTCATTGTTAAAGCACTTTCAGAGATCATGTATAGGTGGTTTATTTTTGTGATGACGTTGATAGCAGCGGTTGGAATGTTTTTCTGATTCTTTACCTTTGATTGAAAGAAAAATGAAATGCAACCAGTAAATATCAAAGACAAATTTAACCTGTTTTCAGAAACATGGACGCCAAAAATCATAGGCGAACTTAATGGTCAATACGTAAAGCTGGCCAAAGTAAAAGATGAGTTTGTATGGCACAGTCATGAGCATGAAGATGAATTGTTTATGATTTTTAAGGGCACGTTGTATATGGATTTTCGCGATCGCACCGAGGTAATCAAAGAAGGCGAGATGATTATTGTACCCAAAGGAGTGGAGCACAATCCGCGAACCAATGGCGAGGAAGTGTGGCTTCTGCTTTTCGAACCAAAAGAAACTGCCCACACGGGAAATGTAGAACATGAACGAACTGTGCATAATCTGAACTGGATATAACACAGTATGATCACGTATAGAAGAGTGAGCGCATTCGAGCAGGGTTTTCATAATTTAATTGTCGATCTTGATAAGGATCTATGGAGCCGGTATCCCAATATTCAACAAAACTTTACTCCATTCAATACGGTAGATGATACTTTTCGGGTTATACTTGCTTATGATAAAGATCCGGTAGGGTGTGGATGTTTCAGGCCGATGAAGGAAAGGTATACAGTTGAGATAAAACGAATGTATGTAGGCCCGGCTTATCGCAATCGCAGCATTGGCAAGAGTATGTTGTCGCACCTTGAACAGTGGGCAAAGGAAAGTGGCTTTACAATCTCAAAATTAGAGACAGGCATTAACCAACCAGAGGCTATTGCAGCCTACGAAAAATCGGGATACATACGTATTCCAAACTTTCCGCCCTATGTGGATATAGAGGAAAGTATTTGTATGCAAAAGATTTTAAAATAGTTTAAGAGTGTCATGCAGGCTGCCTGACATTAAGCATTTAGGCAAACAGGCTAAACCGGCATCTCAGGAATTTAGAGTATGTATTCATACCGAATCAACATGAAATTCACTGTATTATTTTGTTTGTTGCTTTCCATTCAATCTCTGGCACAACCTACTCCGGAGCTTGGTGTTGTCTCAGATCTTCACCACGACAGTTTATTGCATACTTCCGGATATAAATACTTAGTTGAGTCTACCCAGAAAATTCTTTCACCACGAACTGTTTCTGAACAAGAATTCCAAACGTATTTAAAGACTATTAAGAAATTACGCATGCCGTTGCTAGCCAGCAATCTTTTTATTCCGGGCGACTTAAAAGTGGTTGGCCCTAACGTTGATGAAAAAGAAGTTCTTGCCTATGTGGAAGTTGTGTTTCAACGGGCGAAGGCCGCAAAGCTTAGCATGATTATCTGGGGCAGCGGTGGCTCGCGTACCATTCCGGAGGGGTTTGATCGCGCCAAAGCCAAAACGCAATTTATAGGGATGGCAAAAAAAATTGGTGCGTTGGCTGCAAAGTATAACATCACGTTGGCGTTGGAAAGCCTCAACAGTACTGAATGTAATTTTATCACCACCGTAAAAGAAGCTGTTGAAATTGTAAAGGCGGTGAATCATAAAAATATTAAAGTGTGTGTAGACATCTATCATATGCTAAAAGAGGGAGAAGCGACTGAGGCGATTACGTTGGCAAAAAGGTATGTAGTATACTGCGAGGTAGCCGAAAGAGAGGGTCGCACTCCACCTGGTACAAAGGGAGATGATTTCACTGGCTATCTGGCGGCACTAAAAAAAATCAATTATCGAGGGAAGATAATCATTGAGTGTCGATGGAATAATTTATCTGCGGAAGTATTACCTGCCAGACTTTATCTGCAAGCACAATTAGATAGTGTGTGGCGAAAGTAAGGTATGTACGACTGACTTCAGTAAAAGTTTATAATCTGTAATGCACTATCAAACTATCTTTGCCGTTAATCCTCTTCATGCATCGTAAATTTTCTATCCTCATTGTTATTCTTTTTTGTTTAGTGTGCGAAACAGCTGCGCAGGACGGAATAAAGAAAAAATTACCCGTTGTTGTGTCACACATTCCGGCCTCTAACCGCGATATCCTGCGGATGAAGAATGCTAAACATCATTTTTTTGGAAAGATTTTATGTTTTCAACTCAGTTGCCGCAGGGCCATCAGTTGGCGAACTGCACAAAACCAAAGACGGTATAATGGATACAAAGATGTGCCTCAGGTGCGCGATGCAAAAAGAGGAAAGACACAGGGCGCTGCACGACCAAACATTCAAACCATGCAGCCCGAAAAGGCAACGCGACCCGATACAGCGCAAATCAAACGGGTGGTTGCACCTGTAGCTATTGAACCCGTAGCTGAACGCAAGTTTGTGTTGAGCGATGTGCTCTTTGATCTGAATAGTCCGGCACTGAAGAAAGATTTCACTTCGCAGTTGGATACCCTGGTCGATATCCTTAATAAAAATCAATCCTTGCAAATAATGATTGTTGGGCACACCGACAACACAGGGCGCGAACCCTATAACATTCGCTTATCAACCAGTCGTGCAGAGGCTGTAGGGCTTTATTTGATTGACAAAGGGATTGAACAGACACGCATTCGTTTTGAAGGCCGCGGCAGCAGCCAGCCTATTGCCGACAATACCAGCGATGAAGGCCGCGAAAAAAACAGACGAGTAGAAATTATTTTAAAAGAGTAGAATTAGATTCTTATCTCACTACCGCACCACGTGTACCCACCCGGTAATTTCTTTTTGTCTATCTCTGGGATAAAGCCTTTCGAAAACTACTTCGGCCCTATAAAAATAAACTCCTTCACTTACGTGCTGCCCATCACTTCCTATTCCATTCCATTCAATGCTGGTGTTGCCGACTGATGAATTGAATTGATAAACTTCGTTGCCCCACCGATTATACACTTTAAATACTACACTTCGCACAAACCGTGGGCAACGAATGGTTAAAGGTGGAGCTCCGGATTCCGCATTAGTATCAATATCAAAGTTAGCGCTAAAAACATCGTTGTGTCCATCTTCGTTGGGGGTAAACACGTTTGGCAACAGATAATACGGACAGTTGTCGTTGCATACAGAATCACTCCGCGGGCCTTCCTGGCCAAGTACATCAATGGCCGAAACTTTGTAGCATCGGGCAAAGGAGGGGAGCCCGGTATCCTGATAGAGGGCGCCTTTTACGTTTGCCAGTAAAACAAATTCTTCATCGGGGGAAGTAGTGGTATAGATATTATACGAAACAATATCCCTGCGGCAGCCCGGCAAATCTTTCAGTGCCCACGAAAGTGTATTGGTAAATTCTGTTTGGCTGCAGTTGTCAGAATTTAAGTACTCATCACAATTAACAATAGATACTTCAAGTTCCTGCAAGCACGGCAACAAATCATTTACAGGGTAGGTTGTGACTACCTGCGAGAAGTTTTCCTGCAGTTTAATTTTAGGATTACCATACGTTCCGCGTGTTAAAATCCGGTAGGAATATCGTTTATCATCTTCAAGCGGCTCCTCTTTTCCATCCAAAAAATAAAATCCATTTTCGGTTACATTCACACTGTCGAGCAACACCATGTCTTGCTCATTCGGACTTTCGATAGACCGATAGATTAAATGATATGGTCTTTTTTGAGCAACGTTCGACCACGGCACACTATCGCGCCAGCTAAGTTCTATTTGTTTAACTCCTGCCATAGCACGTAACCATTCGGAGGAAGCAATGGCCGATGTATCAACTGCAATCATGCCTGACGAATTTTGTGGTTGAGAATACAACACAATGCGATAGTTAAAAATTTTGTTGTATGAATCAACTCCCGTATCAACAAACGTTGTATCTGTTACACGACCCACCACACCAATGGAAGTATCTCCAACAAATCCTGCAGCCCGATAGATCTCATATTCATAGGGTTTTGGAAATTGTACTTCGTTGATGGCAAACGGGCTGCGCCAACTTATTCGTATTTTTCCTTGCAACGAATCGGTTTTCTCTACACTTACATGGGTGATCACTGGTGCATCGGCTTCGATGGGCCCAATACATTTTTCGAGCGAGACAATGCTTGGCGTGCTGGCCGGAGCATTGAAGTATGCCATTATGCGGTAGCAGTACGTTGCCCCAACCATAAGACCACGGCCTAAGTTCGTGTCTGTATAGGAAGTTTCAGTTGGATTTACTTCAGCAATTAAATTGTAGCCAAGAAACTTTGGTAAGCCCGGACTGCACAAACCCGGTGAGTAGGGATAAGAATCTACTTTTCGCCAGATCTGAATTTTATCTGCATTAGGACAAACGTAGTCACTCCATTCCAGTTCGCCATAACGCTTTACTAAATTCAATTCAGTTTTTATCCATTGCGGAGCGGGAGCCACCACTTTTATATTCCAGATTTTAAAGTTCACAAGTTTAGGTCCTTGCGGTGGATTATCTGTGATTTTAAAAACAACCTGATACGGTTGCTGCCGCACATGCAGGCAATCTGTTTGCCATTGAAAGCGCAATTCGGCAGGCGGATCGGAAGGCGTAAACTCAAATGGCCTTGGCAAATAGGTGGCCGGAATTTTCTCGGCAGCAAAGTCAATGATTTCGGAGAACACTTCAATCTTCACCTGATGGTTGTCACCGTCTTTTCCAAAAACCAATTCATCGAGCAACGTGCCTGCTTCTATGCAGATATCGACCGGAGCAACTAACTCAGGCCGGATGTTGAGACATTCTTCCACCACAATCTGCATATCGCGGGTGGTGGTGCTTAGTTTTCGATACAGATTGGTAAGCGAATCTTTGCGCCATTCAATAATTTTAAAGGCAATGTTGTATTCACCGAGCGTGCCGGGGGCGTCCCACGTTAAAAGTCCTGATACGGTATTAATTGAAAATAGGGGTGGGCCCGTGTTTGTTTCGTTGCCCTGATTAAAGTTTGTATAAAAGCGAACGTTGTTGGGTGGAGTATAATTGGCAAAGGTGGTAGGACTGTTGGCAGGTACCGAAAGTTCGTATGATAGACTATCACCATCAATATCATAAGCACCCGGTGTGTGAAAGAATGCAGACTTGAAGCAAGCACGATCGAGAGGTGGTACGGAAAGAATGGGCACTGTATTGCAGCCATTGTTCGGATCAATTATAAAATTGACAAAGGTTACATACGGCACATCGTCTGAGTTAGCAATGTTAACAATGCCACTGCTGCGGTCGCGCTCAATGTAGGTTACCGTAAAGTTTCCATTGGTGGGATAAGTATGTTCAACCGAAAAAGTAGCAAGGGCAATGTTTGTTCCTAGATCGGGCCTGAGTGTGGCCGTTGTGCTGGGAATTCTAACAGAAGATCCATCACCAAAAATAACTTCACTGTTTGTACCAAAACGTGTGTTGGACAACGTATTGAGATAAGCAACAACCGTAATTCTAAACGTTCGGGCGCTGGCACAAATGGGATCAATTTTTATATCGGCCGCCCGGATATGGGTAGCCTCGGCAACTTTTATAAAGAAGAAAAAACACAGAAGCAAAAGGGCACTACGCATACACTAACCTACTATGCAAACGTTTAAAATTACAGTATTGGTTTTCAATTTACCCAAATTGAGATGAACCCGGTTTTTCTTTCGACAAATAAGTTGCCAGCCTTAAAATTTATTGCTGTAAGAGCGCTAATTTTAAACATTACACGAATTAATGGGCGCAACGAGAATATTTAAAGTGATTAATAAGTTTTCAATCATAGGATTGCTGCTGATGTTTTCTTGTGATGGCAGCCCTGTGGAGCCAGATATTGAAAAGTTTACTACTCCTGACTGGACGGAGGCAACGCATGGCAACAGTGTTGATCCCGACTACGAAACCGTATTTCCAAAACAACATGTAAACACGCTGGAGATTACGATGCGCAGAACAGACTGGGAAAACATTCAGATAAACGTAAACTCACTTTTTGGTTTTTCTTTTGGCGCGGGTGGGCAGCCGCCACAAGGTATGTTCCCGGAATTGGAGCCTGAATATGCTGCCGTGTCGGTAAAATTTAATGGTAAGGAATGGTATAAGGTTGGCTTTCGGCTGAAGGGTAATTCTACGCTGCGCAACAGTTGGAGAAATGGAATTTACAAACTTCCCTTCCGGCTAAACCTCGATCGTTTTGAAGATGAATTTCCGGAAGTGGCTAACCAACGGTTTTATGGGTTCAAAGAATTGTCGATGTCGCCAGCTACCAATGATAATTCGTTGATCCGCGAAAAATCGGCAGCTGATATTTTTAGGATGGCCGGCATACCCTGTTCACAAACAGCTTTTTATAAAGTGTTTATAAACTTTGGCGAAGGATTGTTGTACTGTGGTATTTATACGATGGTGGAAGTTGTTGACGACACCATGATTGAGAACCAGTTTGGGGATGATTCAGGAAACATCTACAAGCCAGAATCTACCTTCCAGAATTTTACTTTAAATCAGTTTGAAAAGAAGAACAACGAAGCCGAAAGCGATTATAGCGATGTGCAGGCTACAATCACTGCTCTTAATAGTGGTTTGCGGCTAACCGATGCTGCGCAATGGCGAGCCAAACTCGAGGAAGTTTTTTATGTAGATCATTTTATAAAGTGGCTTGCCGTCAATACTACTATGCTTAACTGGGATACGTATGGTCGCATGGCGCACAATTATTATTTGTACAACGATCCCGCTAAAGGCTTAACCTGGATCCCGTGGGATAACAATGAGGCAATGATGAATCGCGGTAATGGAAGTAGCCCGATTTCCTTGTCTACCATAGCCAACACCTGGCCGCTTATCCGCTACGTTATGGATGATCCGATGTATAATGCCCGGTACAAAGTTTACATGCAAAAATTTGTGAACACCATATTTACCTCAACCAGAATGGATTCGCTTTTTAATGCCAATCACCAGCAAATTTCGCCTTATGTTATTGGACCAGACGTAATTGAGATTGGAAAATTTAGTCACCTCTCAAATCCTGCAGCTTTCACCAACGAATTGCAAGCCCTGAAGCAACATGTTGTAAATCAACGGCAGGCGGCATTTAACTATTTAAACTAGCCAGTCTG
Source organism: Cyclobacteriaceae bacterium (assembly GCA_965278925.1). Lineage (GTDB taxonomy): Bacteria > Bacteroidota > Bacteroidia > Cytophagales > Cyclobacteriaceae > ELB16-189. The sequence goes on from OZ257123.1 coordinate 565,326, forward strand.
TTTCGGAAAGATGACTTTCGTCATTGTATTCAACCGCTGATTGGAGCAGCTTATTTCCTTTTGTAACATTTTGAGGCTGGCAAAGTCTTAGCTTTGTATTTTATCTTACATGCTACAAAAGATCAGTAATTCCTTTGCTTTGGCTTTTGCCAATATCCGGTCTAACCTGTTCCATACTTTTTTATCCGTATTGGGTATTGTTATAGGAGTGGCCGCGCTGGTTTCCATTCTTTCGCTTATTGATGGTATGGAAGGAGTAGCGCGCGAACAAATCTCAAGCACCACTGCACTCAATGCCATCATCGTACAATCCAATGCGCACAAAAACATAAATGATGTACGTATAAAAAGAGATACATTTTATGTAGTTGATTACGATCATTTCAAACAACTAAAGGCCACGCTTACCAAACCAGCTGAAGGTATTTTCAGAACGTCTCTTGCAGGTGAGGTTATACTAACCGATGGTAAACGGGTGGGGGCTTATGCATGGACAAATGCATCACCCATTCGACAGGACACCGCCAAGTTTACCGGAGCTATTTATAAGACTGATGATGTAGATCAAAAACGAAATGTAGTAGTGGTTAACGAGGCATTTATATCGGCTGCCTTGCAAGACAGTGTTGCTGTTTCAGTAGGCCAATCGATTAGCTTTCTGGGAAAGGAATTAAAAATCATAGGCATTGTACCCGAACCAAAAGTGAAGGCGCCACAAATTTATTTTCCTATTACTTTGTTGACCGCTCCAGAATTACAATCACATCCGCCCATGATTTATTTTGATGTGAAGAAGACCGAAGATATTCCTAAACTCAAAGAAGAAATAACTGATTGGCTCGAAAAAAACTATGGTAACGTAAAAGAGAACTTCTCCATTCAAACAAATGATTTTAGAATTGAGCAGGCCACCAAAGCCTTCTTGTTATTCAGAGTCGTGATGGGCTTGATCGTAGGCATCTCTGTAATAGTTGGCGGCATTGGAGTGATGAACGTGCTTCTGATTTCGGTAACGGAACGCACAGCAGAAATTGGCATTCGCAAAGCAACAGGAGCAAACAGACGCGATATCATTTTACTTTTTTTAGCAGAGTCGGTTACAGTATCGGCTTTTGGTAGTTTTCTTGGGTTGGTGTTTGGAGTTTTGGGTACTATGGTTATCATTCCAATAGTAAGAGCAATTACTGAGGTTCCGTTTCAGGCGGCTTACACATGGAATACTCTCTTACTGATTTCGATTATCTCATTATTGGTTGGTGTTGTGTTTGGAACCTATCCTGCCATCCGGGCCTCACGCCTCAACCCGGTGGATGCCATTCGGCATGAGTGACCTCATCCCTAAGGGAACCGGGTCATCGCGGGCAAGTTAGCTTGGATTTCATACCCATTACCTCTTTTCAAAACGCGACCCGCGATCTTGTTACTGATGAAACTTGACGAGATTGCGGGTCTCGTTAAAATAATTTACAAGCTACTTTCAAGTACCTGTACTTACCTGCAATGACTCACTGAAGGGAGCAAAAAAACTTTGCGATCGGGTAGGGGTTCTTAGCATCACACTTGTCATACTGGCATAACTACAATTTTTATGAAAACCCGTTTTGTACTTACCAATCTATTCATTGTTTTATTTTCAATAGCAGCAACCGCGCAAGAGGTTCGCACTTTGTTTGGTCAGGGGCGGGCCACCGGAGGCTATGGGGCGCTGTCCAGCAAGGTTACTACCATTGGGGGCGAATTTGCCAACCTCAGCGAAATTTATGGCGGTGTGTTTATCAACCGTAGATGGATGGTGGGGCTCGCCTTTGCGGCATCAACCAACGATTTGCGTGTGCCTGTTGAGTATAGTGTTGATCCATTACAGCCGATGACCTATCAATATGGTCAGGGTGGGTTAATGATTGAGCGTGTGCTTGGCTCTAATAAACCAGTTCACCTTGTGCTTAATTTATTCAGTGGGGTTGGTTTTACTGCCCAATATAATCGCAATGATTGGGACGACTATAACTATCATTACGACCACCCTTCCATCCATGACGAGAACTGGTTTTATGTATTGGAGCCAGGCGCCCAGCTGGAGTTAAATCTCTTTCGTTGGATGCGATTGAGTCCTGGAGTTTCTTACCGCAAAACCTATCAAAGCTCGGCCCTAGGCCTCATCGACAGTGACCTGAGCAATTGGTCGTACAACATCACCGTTAAGTTTGGCGGTTTTGGCAAACGCCACAAGCAGAAGACCAGCTCGGACGAAAACCGAACTTATTGAGCAGAAAGTGGTTTATTAGTAAGTTGATTTACTGATAAACTACTTTTTTATGAAATGGCTTGATGTGCTGAACTATGCTTCCAAAGGAAACCTGAATCCGCCCACACGGGTTGAGAAGAGTGAAGAAGAATGGAAGAAAATCCTCACCGAAGAAGAATATTATGTGACCCGAAAAAAGGGAACCGAGCGAGCGTTTAGTGGCGAGTATTGCGAAGCGCATGAAGCCGGACTGTATGCGTGTCGTTGTTGTGGCACGGTGCTTTTCGATTCGCGAACTAAATTTGAATCTGGAACTGGGTGGCCCAGTTTTGTTTCATCGGTAGAGCCTAACGTAATCAAGTATACCAAAGACACCAGCTACGGAATGACGCGCGTAGAAGTAGAGTGCAACATATGCGACTGCCACCTGGGCCATGTGTTTCCCGATGGTCCGCCCCCTACAGGTCTGCGATTTTGTATTAACTCTGCTTCGATAAAGTTGGTGAAGTAATAATTCCTTAACAAGAAAACTGTGAACTTAACTTAGTATATTTTTCTATAATATTTAAAAAATCGAATAAGCTTTTAGCGGCCTGTGATGAATCATTTTAACTCACCAGAAAACCAAGCCAAAAATTATGCAGGCTGCAATGAAACTCAATATCGTATATATTATGAGTATGCCTGTAGTCGCTTTATGCGTAGCTCTCCTATTGAAATAGATACAAAACCCAACTGCGACTATGTAAGTTGCCCAACCGGTTACCATATACGAAGATCGTGAAACTTCTATATCCCATTCCGAGTGGGGCGCAACCCAACCTAACGTTGTTAACACTAGCGCCAGCAAAATGGAAAATGCGAAAGAATTACGTTCAATAATTTCCACGCACGACTGAAAGGTTGAGCACGGGAAAGACTACTGCCACCAACATACTTGCTGATTTGCGAACGAACGAATTCTGCATCGGGCTTTGATAGCGGATTACTTAAGCGAACACGCGTGGAGTCTGTTAACTCAGCGATCACAACGTAATCAGGATCGCTATCACCATCCGATCCATCGATCACAGATTTTAAATACAGAGTCTGAATTTCTTTGTAGCTAACGGTGCGCTCAAAAAGTGTGCGCCAGCCACCCCGGTATGTTAAAGAATCGGGCATCAGCGTAAGTCGATAAGTGGTGGTTAGCCACACGAAGAGTACAAGCACCCCCGAGACAATCAGTGCGTAAGAAATAAACCACATAGGCACTCGTTTTTCATTTACCGCATTTACAAGGAGCATCACATTCAAAAAAGTGAGGGCCCCCAGTATAATGAAGAAGGTAAGCCAGGCTCGCCACGAAAGTATGATGGTATCGCCCTTGGTTTGTTTACTGAACTTTTGCGATTGGGGCTTTATGGTTTCGGTAGCACTCATGCAAGGCTGAGTTTCTTATAAGAAAGATAATAAATCTTTTAAAAAACTTAATCTCATTAATGGATTACTAGATGAAATTGATAATTAAGCATTTAGTTTCTTTACCCAAATCTTAATAAATTACTCTTCGCCCCTGGGGGCCAAGGAATTTGCTCTTACAGACAAACAGGCAGGTATTGTTATTCAGCAGTGGTAAAATCATTAACCCTAAGTCGGTTACCAAAAAACTGTATACAAGGCAATGAGAATTCCAACAATGATCAGCGAACCAAATACAAAGCCGGGGTTTACTTTAAAGAGTTTAACATCTACCTCCATACTTTTTTTAGGGTTTGCTTCCGGTTTTACTAAACTCATCAATACCATAATAATAATGATCAGCACAAACGTGATCGACATCCGATCAAGAAAAGGATAATCAGGAAACCAGCCACTCGTCCACACCGGAAGAAATTTAAGAATAGCCGAAACAGGAATGGTTAGTAATGCGCCAGCCATAGCCGCGGCCGCGGTTGTTCGCTTCCAGAAGAAGCCCATCAAAAAAATGGCAAGCACACCTGGCGAAATAAAACCAACATATTCCTGAATAAATTGATAGGCCTGATCCAATGTTTTTAATGCGGGCGCAACTAGTCCTGCGATAGCGATAGAAACAATTACAGTCCAACGGCCCACGCGCACCAATTTTTTCTCATCCGCATTTTTATCAAAATACTTTCGATAGAGATCTAAAGAAAAAATGGTTGAGATACTATTCGCCTTACCCGCCAGTGATGCAACTACTGCTGCAGTGAGTGCAGCGAAGGCAACGCCTTTCAACCCGGCTGGCAGCAAGTTCATAAGAGTAGGATAGGCATGATCTGGTTTCAAGACCCCGAGTTCGTCTACCATCTCTGCTTGGAACATTCCTTGTTGGTGCAGTACATACATAGCGATGCCGGGCAACACTGCAATCAGCGGAATCATGAGTTTTAAAAATGCGGCAAAGAGCAATCCTTGCCGGGCAGTTTTTAAATCAGCACCCAACGCACGTTGCGTGATATACTGATTGCAGGCAAAATAATTTAAGTTGTTTATCCACATGCCACCGATTAGCACCGAAAGTCCAGGCAGGTCTTTATAATAATTATGATCTTTATCAAGGATCATGTGAAAATGACTTTCTGCATTGTCCTTTAACAAGACAAGGCCTTGCCAGGCATTGCTACCGAACCCAAATTTTTCGGAAAGCAGCGTCAACGCGAGATAAGAAGTAATCAATCCACCTACCACCAACACGGCTACCTGAATTACATCTGTGTAGCCAATTACTTTCATGCCACCCAATGTTACCACAATGGCAAACACACACAATCCGAAAATGCAAAGCTCAAACGATAAATTGGAAATAGAATTGATCGCTATCGCTCCGAGGTAAATGATGGAGGTGAGGTTGACAAATACGTAAACAAGCAACCAGAAGATAGCCATCACGGTGCTCACGTTGTCGTTGTAACGCTCAGCCAGAAATTGGGGCATTGTATAAATTTTATTCTTCAGGTATAGCGGAATAAAAAACACGGCTACAATAATGAGGGTGGCTGCGGCCATCCATTCATAGGTAGAAATGGCAAGACCAATGGCAAAGCCTGAGCCCGACATCCCAATAAAATGTTCGGCAGAAATGTTGGAAGCAATCAGCGAGGCACCAATGGCCCACCACGTTAAGGAACCTTCAGCAAGAAAGAACTCGCGCGCACTTATTGATTTAGAGCGCTCCTTATTATATACATAATATCCGTAAGCAAAAATCGCAATGAAGTACCCAAAGAAAATAAAATAGTCGGCAGTGTGAAGAGTATTCATCGCGGCCCGACTATTTCTGTTGATGCATAGCGTTGTTAGAACTTGAGCGTAGGCGGAAGGTATTTACCTACCAGGTCTTCGTAATAAGGCTTAAGCTCTGTCCAGTTGGGTGGTGTCGGATTTTTGGAGTAAAGATCGTAGGGATTAAATAATTTCACCCACTTAAACATTTCGCGGTCGTGGTTGTCCATTAAATGATCGTAGGCATTTTCGCGATGTTGCGAATAGAATGAATGATAACGGAGCATGTATAAGCTTTGCTCTGGCAAGCGATCCTTGACCATATTGTATACATACTCATCGTGCCCCCACGACATGTGCACATTTCGCAATCCACAATTAGGTTCGTACACACCATACTTTGTATTGTAATTCGGATTTGTATAATCGGGATTGTTTACAAAAAATTCGGGGTAAACTATTTTATCAGAATACGCGCAGCCTACAGGAAAGGTATCGCCCACAACAGCCCATTGGGGTTCTCCGAAGAGGCAAAGAACTTTACCCATATCATGAAGCAGGCCCACCATCACCATCCAGTCAGGGTGTCCGTCTCTTCGAATCGCCTCAGAGGTTTGCAGTAAATGTTGAAACTGATCGAGGTCTGTGTCCGGATCGGAATCATCCACCAATTGATTCAAAAAATCGAACGCATTCCATACGGGCATTTCTTTTTTATTAAACTGAAGAAACTCGGTTTCCTTCTTCATCACAAAATCAAACGTCTGATAGGTGTGGTTAAGCCGATAGAATTCGCGCACACTGTCTCGTTGTGGCTCTTCGTAGTTGCGAAATTCCTCCGTAGACTTTAAGGTTGAAATGTTTTCAGGATTTGGATATCTGCGCAAAAGATCATCTTCCCATTCATCTAAACTCTTGAGCGGAACGGATTCAAACTGATTTTTCATACTCTATTTCTGAATTGGATAATGAAAGTAAGGCTTTTTTTCGATTTCACTGCAAGAAAAATTATGAACGGAGTTTATCCGGAGCGGTTCTCGTGCGCTCACTACAACTTTTTGGCTGTTCAATACATCCTAGCCGCGGCTGACTGCCGAGTCCTTTAGAAACTACTGGCTTTTAACCATTTTTGATTTATACTCACACTCTATGCTACACAACTACCTTAAAATTGCCTTTCGTTCTTTGTTGCGAAGCAAGGCGCATTCATTTATTAATGTGCTTGGGTTAAGCCTTGGCATAGTTTGTTGTATCCTGATAGCCTTCTTTGTAAAGGATGAGTGGACGTTTGATACCTTCCACACGAAAGCTGATCGTATCTATCGCGTATTTGTGCGCGAAGATTATGGTGAGAATCAACAGTTCTTCAATACGGTTTCACCGTTGCCAATGGGTCCGGCTCTGGTTGACAACTTGCCAGATGTAGAGAGTTATGTGCGCCTGATAAAAATGGGGACACAAGTAAAGGTGGGCGACAATCAGTTCCGAGAAACCGTAACATTGGCCGAACGAAATCTTTTCTCCATGTTCGATTTCGAATTACTGAAGGGTGATCGCGAGCGTGTGTTGAGTAATCAGAACAATGTGGTTATCAGCGATTGGCTGGCAAAAAAATATTTTGGCGATGCAGACCCCATAAATGAAGTATTGTCAATTCAGATCGGGGAGGGCTTTGAAGATTATACCGTAACGGGTGTATCTAACATTCCAACCAATTCAAGCATTCAGTTTTATCTTTTAATACCCGATCATAATTTTAGTAAAATTTATAGTCAGCAGACGTTAACCTCGGGTTGGTTCAATGTCAATCCTGAAACCTATGTTTTGTTACGCGAAGGGATAAAACCTGTAGATGTTGAAAGCAAATTTCCCACGTTATTCAACACGTTGCTGGGCGAAGAAGATTACAAGTCAAGTAACTATGCACCCGGCCTGCAGCCGCTAACATCAATTCATCTCGACAATAGCTATCCGGTTGGTATTGCACCCGTGAGCGATAAAAAGTATAGTTATATTCTGGCAGCTATTGCACTGTTGATTCTTTTTGTAGCGTGTATAAATTTTGTTACCCTTTCCATCGGTCGTTCGATGAAACGCGCGCGCGAAGTGGGCATTCGAAAAGTGGTGGGCGCTGAGCGCACGCAATTGATCTTTCAATTTATTGGCGAAGCAGTAATTGTTACCATGATTGCTTTGCTGTTGGGAGTTCTGCTTGCCGTACTTGGTCTTCCGGTATTCAACGAACTCGCAGGCAAACAATTGGTGTTTTTGTGGAATGGATTTTTTGTGGTGTTGATTCTTTCGTTGGTCACGATCATCGGATTTTTAGCAGGCAGCTACCCGGCTTTTGTGCTATCAGCATTCAAGCCCATTGCCATTTTAAAAGGTTCGCTGCAAGCAGGAAGCACCAAACAAACCATGCGCAAAGTGTTAGTAGGTGTGCAACTGGTGCTTTCAATTATCCTGGTTTCAAGTACGTTGATTATGCAACAGCAGTTGAGTTTTTTGCAGAATAAGAATTTAGGATTTAACAAAGAGCAACTGGCCGTTATTCAACTTAATGTGCCACGGGGTGGTCGGTTGACAGAGCAAGTGAAGAAGGGGTTTGAACAAGCCGAACAATTTAAGATTGAGTTGAGCAAGATTTCAGGTATTGCGGCCGTGTGTGCTACCTCGCATGATTTTGGAAATGGCTCGTGGACAGGAGTTGGATTTACCGATGACCAAGGTACGTATCGCAATTTCAAACTAAATATTGTTGATGACGAGTATATACCCGTGCTAAACATGGAATTGAAATGGGGACGTAATTTTTCTGACGAAAATCCTTCGGATGCCGGAAGATCAATTTTGGTAAATGAAGCTTTCGCGAAAGAATATGGCTGGACAGAGCCGGTGGGCAAACGCATACCCGGAAAGAATTTTGCCGATCATGAAGTGATTGGTATTGTAAAAGACTTTCATTATTCATCCCTCTACACAGCGGTGCAACCTTTGGTGATTGTACAAGACCCGGCTATTATTTTTAGCGGTGTTGAAAACATTAGCATTGAGAATTCACCCGTGCCCAAATTATTGGTTCGCTTACGGGCTGATAACATGGCTGTAACCATCGATGAAATTAAAACCACCTGGAACCGATTAACCGGCAACGAGGAGTTTGCATTCAGTTTTGTAGACGAAACCCTGAATGCTGTGTATGCAAGCGATCAAAACCTGGGTAAAATAGTTAGCATTGCTACACTGCTGGCCATGGTGATTGGAAGTTTGGGACTCTATGCACTTGCATCATTGGCTATGCAAAATCGCACCAAAGAAATTTCTATCCGCAAAGTAATGGGTGCCACCGAACAATCACTGCTTGTGTTGTTATCCAAAGACTACGTGCTGCTGATTGGCATTTCAGTTCTGTTGTCGGTGCCAGTAACATGGTATATGATGACGGCCTGGCTGCAATCATTTCAATATAGGATCGCTGTAAGTTGGAATGTGTTTGCAATGGCCGGAGGTTTGTCGTTAGTCGTGGCTTTGCTAACCATCAGCTATCAGGCAATAAAAACCGCCTGGACAAAACCTGCCGAAACACTGAAATACGAATAGGAGGAAAATAATACAAGCTTAATCTATTACTCACCCTTTTTACGTGGTATGAGTATAAGCCATTGGTACGACATTTATTGGGAATCGTGAATACTACAGGTAGCTTGTGCCCAAATTAAATTAGTTATGATAAAACGTTTTACAATTTGCATGGGCGCATGCTGGCTTGTGATACTTGCGTTGAGTGTTACACCTGCTTTTGCGCAGAAATCTAAAAAAGGCGATAAAAAACCTGCTCCGGTAGCAGCGGTAAAGGCCGATACGGTTAAAGCAAAGCCTACTGCCGGCCCCAAGCCTTATCGGCAAGTGATTACGGGCAAGGCCAAAACACAAAAAGGGCTTTTTACCGTTCATAAAATCAATGACGATTATTTTTTCGAAATCCCGGATAGTGTTGTGGGACGTGAGTTTATGGCCGTAACCCGCATTGCCAAAACACCTACTGGTGCGGGCTATGGTGGTGAAGAAGAAAACAGACAAGTGTTGCGTTGGGAGCGTGGCCCGAATAATAAAATATTTTTACGTGCCGTATTGAACATTAACACAAGTCCCGATGAAGATAAGCCAATTACTCAAGCTGTTCGCAACTCGAATGTGGAGCCTATTGCTGCTTCTTTCGATATTAAAGCCATCCGCAAAGACACTTCGTATGTGATCAGTGTAACTGAATTTTTTAAGGGCGATAACCAATTGATCTCACTCGATCCGCAAACGAAGAGAAGATTTAGCCTTACGGCTATCCAGACAGATCGCTCATATATTCAAAGCATGCGATCTTTCCCGATCAACACAGAGATTAAGATGGTAAAAACATTTAGTTCTGTGTTGCCTCCGCCTTCTTCAGCACCGGGGTCACAGCAGGTAAGTGTGTTGCCTGCCGGAGCCAGCACGGGAGTGGTTACACTCGAAATCAATTCATCCATGATTCTGTTGCCTAAAGTTCCGGCACGCAAAAGACTTTTCGATCCACGCGTAGGATATTTTGCAACAGGTTATACCGTATACGGTGAAGAATCTCAAAAATCAGAGACCGAAGTTTTTGCTGTGCATTGGAAACTGGAACCAAAACCAGAAGATGTAGAGAAAATGAAACGTGGTGAATTAGTTGAGCCCATCAAACCGATTGTTTATTACATCGATCCGGCCACACCCGTGCAGTGGCGCAAATATTTAAAGTTAGGAGTGGAAGATTGGCAGAAGGCTTTTGAGCAAGCTGGGTTTAAGAATGCTATTCTGGCAAAGGAGATTCCTGCCGGAGATACAACCATCAGCACAGAAGATGCCCGCTATTCCTTCATCCGCTATTTTGCTTCGGATATTCAAAACGCCTATGGCCCTAATGTTAATGACCCACGATCAGGTGAGATTCTGGAAAGTCATATCGGTTGGTATCACAACGTGATGAGTTTATTGAATAGCTGGTACACAATTCAAACAGCAGCAGTTGATCCGCGCGCACGTAAGCGCAAGTTTGATGATGAGTTGATGGGTCAGTTGATTCGTTTTGTTTCTGCGCACGAAGTAGGGCACACGCTGGGTTTACGTCACAACTTTGGATCAAGTTTTTCTACTCCGGTAGAAAAACTCCGCGACAAAGAGTATCAGGCTAAGTTTGGTCACACACCCTCCATCATGGATTATGCACGTTTCAATTATGTTGCGCAACCTGAAGATGGGGTAACGAATTTATTCCCCGGTGTAGGAGCTTATGATCGTTGGGCTATCGAGTGGGCCTACAAACCTATTTTCGATACCAAGACAGCAGAAGATGATAAGAAGATATTGAACAAGTGGGTGCTGGCCCATGCAGGTGATCCAATCTATTGGTTTGGCTCGGAGATCAATCCTTACGATCCTCGTTCTCAAAGTGAAGACATTGGTAACAATGCGATGATTGCCAGCGATTATGGAATCAAAAACCTGAAGCGCATTTTACCGGACTTAAAGGGTTGGTATCAGGAAGAAGCAGAAGGGTATAAGAAACTGGACGAAATGTATGGTCAGGTAGTTGGGCAGTATCGCAGGTACATGGGTCACGTAACCAAATATGTTGGCGGCATTTATGAAACCCCTAAAACCTATGATCAGGCAGGCGTGGTGTACGAGCCAACACCAAAGAACTTACAAAAAGATGCCGTAGCCTTTTTGAATAAACAATTATTTGAAACTCCGCAGTGGATGCTCGATCCATCAGTGCTTGCACTTACAAGACCTGGTTCTGGTGTTGAGCAGGTTCGTGTAATGCAGGAAGCAACGATTAACGGCCTGCATGATTATGGTCGCATGCAGCGATTGATTGAAAGCAGTGCGCTGAACGCAAATGCGTATAGCCTGGATGATCTATTCACCGACTTGCGAAAAGGAATCTGGTCAGAATTGAGCACACGCAAGAGTATTGATAACTACAGAAGAAACCTGCAGAAGGCGCACGCAGAAAAACTTATTTCATTATTAAATCCTTCGGCCACTCCGCCTGCGGGTGGATTTAATTTCTCAAGTCCATTTTTTCCTGCCTCACCGGCATCGCCTGTGGCCGATCCTAAAAAGAGTGATGTTATTTCGTTGTCTCGTGCACATTTAACAGCCCTGAAAGCAGAGATTACGGCAGCGCTTCCGGGCACTTCCGATAAGTTGAGCCGCTATCATCTACAGGATGTACTGGTGCGAATTAATCAGGCACTCGATCCTAAGTAAGCAGATATTCTAATTTAGAAAGCCGATTCAGTTATTGAATCGGCTTTTTTTTGTTTTTCAAATTATTTCTTTGACAAAAGTGTAACAAATCTTATGATTTAGAGTATATTAGTTTTACAAAATGTATAGAAATACAATCAAACCTGTTTAGTCTTAGAATAGAAGAGACATCCGGTTAAAAGATAACACGCAATTTACCTACCATGAAAAAAGAATATCTCGGAGAATTTGAAGAACTGGTTTTAACGATGGTCGGCATTTTGCAGGAAGATGCGTATGGAAACGCCATTGTGAACGAGATCAAAGACCGATTGGGTCGCGAATCCAATTTAAGTGCTGTGCATGTCACGCTCTATCGGCTTGAGGATAAAGGATACGTGAAGTCGGGGATGGGCGGAGCTACTAATGCGCGGGGCGGAAGGCGGAAGCGAATTTTCACCATTACAAATGCCGGGCTTGCCATGTTGAAGTCAATGAAAGAAGCAAGAGTTGATTTGTGGAAATTAATACCACAATTAAAGATGGTTTAGAGTCTTGAATCAAATTATGAAACCCGATAACACTGTATATCCACCAAGCTGGACTCTGAGATTTCTTCAGAGCATCTGTCCATCAAATTTGTATGAGGGCATTGAAGGTGACTTGCTTGAGCAATTTGAAATGGATGTGCATACAGTAGGGGTAACGAAAGCTAAAAGAAGATTTGTTCGGAATGCATTAAAATTTATGCGACCGGGTATTCTTTTACGAAATAAGTTCACCTTGAATTTAATCAACACCATTATGATCGGAAATTATTTTAAAGTAGCCGCGCGCAACATTCGCAAACGCAAGTTCTATTCATTCATCAACGCATTTGGTCTTAGCATCGGCCTTGCGTTTTGTATGCTCATCGCACTTTATATTCAGGATGAAAAAGAGTTTGATCAGTTTCATACGAATAAAAATTCAATTTATCGGATTGAGGAGAAAAGCTTTGACACCTGGCAACATGATTCTGCAGATCCCTATCGTATGTCAGCATGGATTCAAACAGGATTAGCGCCAACGTTGAAAGCGGAAATTCCCGAAGTAAAATATGCTACCCGTTATAATAGTGGCGCCCGAGGAATTTTCCGCTACGAAGAGAAAGTTTTTACTGAAGAAATATCCTATGTGGATGCGGATTTTTTCAAGATGTTTTCATTTAACCTGATTGAAGGAAATGCTGAGCGAGTTTTTCTTGATAAATCGGAAATTGTGCTTACACCTGCCATCGTAAAAAAATATTTTGGCGAGGCTGATCCGATTGGCAAAACAATTCGCATTGATATCAATGGGGAGAAATCATATACTGTGACCGGAGTTATTGACCCGGCACCTGCTAACTCAAGTATTCATTTTGAAATATTAATTCCGCAAGAGAACAGACCGTATTATGAGCGTAATCTTGAAAATTGGGGAAACTATAACACGCCTACGTTTGTGCAGTTAAATCCCAATGCCGATCTCACTACGTTCAAAACTAATCTTGATAAGATTGTTGATAAATACATGGGAAAGAAATTGGAAGAGTGGCGCAAGGAATCCGTTGTTCCCGTTCCTGCCGATGTGAAGATGATGGAGTATTTGTGCACCGCACTTCCTGATGTGCATTTAAAAAAAGAAATTGATTGGGAGAAAGTGAGTGATCCGCAATACTCGATCATATTAGGAGGAATCGCATTGCTGATCATGCTTATCGCCTGCATTAATTACATTTCGCTGTCACTTACAACTTCGGCTTCGCGCAGAATTGAAGTAGGAGTGCGCAAAGTAGTTGGCGCACAACGCAATCAGTTAGTGTATCAATTTAGTTTTGAATCGCTCATGCTTGCTTTTGCCTCCATGGTGATTGGTTCAATACTGGTAGTGCTATTCTTACCCGCCTTCAATGAGTTTACAAACAAAGGCATTGAACTTACTTCTACGAAAGTGATTCAATTATTGTCCGTAGGTTTTCTGCTCACTGCGATTGTTGGTCTGCTTGCAGGAAGTTATCCTTCGCTTTTTCTTTCCCACTTTAAACCTGCTCAGGTATTGAAGGGCGGCTTTACGTCACGCTTACAAGCGGGCTTTACAAAACCGCTGGTAGTGCTGCAGTTTTCCTTGTCGGCATTTTTAATTATCAGTTCGGTAATGATGTATCGTCAAATGAATTTTATTACAACAAAAGATCTCGGCTACAATAAAGAACAAGTGTTGGTGCTTCCTACACAAACCGGATGGAATGAGGAGGGCGATAAAGTAATTGAACAGTTTCGCACGCGCGCGGGTAATGAACCGGCCATTGCATCAGTAACAGGTGCTAGCACCGGATTTAATCAAGGCTACTCACGCTGGGGTTTTAAAATAAAAGGTGAACAGAAATCGGCTTACGTTTATAGCATTGATCCGTTCTATCTTTCCACGCTCGATATTCAATTGGTGGCTGGAAGAAATTTTGATGCCGCCATCGCAACAGATACCAGTGGTATTATTGTAAATGAAGCACTCGTGCGTGATATGAAATGGACTGATCCGTTAAATGAATATTACAACTGGCAGGAAGATTCAGTAGGGTTGGGGTCGCCCATTATTGGTGTGGTGAAAGATTATCATTTTCTTTCTTTGGAACGACAGTTTGAACCGATGTTTCTTTCCATGAATACAAAAGAAATGGGCTACCTGACTACTATGATGGTGCGACTCAGTACTACTGATGTTGTGACTGGACTTGAAAAAGTGAAATCACTTTGGCTTGAGTTGTATCCGGATAAGCCGTTCGACTATACTTTTTTAGATGAAGACGTTGCGAAGCAGTATAAAAGTTATCAACGCTGGATGAGCATCATGGGACTGGCTACAGGATTTGCGATTTTAATTTCTTGTTTGGGCTTGTTTGGTCTGGCGGGTATTAATGCGGTAAACCGCACGAAAGAAATTGGCATTCGTAAAGTGATGGGTGCCGACTTGCAATCGATTTTCATTTTACTCAATCGCCAGTTTATTCTACTCGCCTTTGTAGCTTTTTGTTTGGCTGCGCCCTTGTCGTGGTGGTTTATAACAACATGGTATTTAAAAGACTTTACCTACAAGGCTACCATTGGCTGGGAATTGTTTGCCCTCAGCATGGGCGCAGGGTTGTTACTCGCATTGTTAACTGTAAGCTACCACGCCATTAAAGCAGCCCTGATTAATCCGGCCGAGACCTTGAAGTATGAGTAAGGGTAAATGCGGATACTTGTTTCTGGTTGCTCGCTGCTGGTTGTTGCATCCAGACTTGAGATTACATTTGATAAATTCTATGTAGACATATTTATTTATCTGAATTTTTGTGATCTTTGGTTAGTGGTATTTTAATTAAGACCACTTGGCGAATGATCGAAAACTTCAATCGAACGATTGATCACTGGATTACTGCTCTGGAGCAGTATAGTTTTATTGAACTGTGCACGAAGCCTTCACCTACACAGTGGTCACTCGGCCAACTTTACAATCACCTAATTGAAGATGCAAATTTTTATATCCAGCAAATCAGGATTTGTGTAACGACCAACGATCATGCCACCGAACAGGCTTCACCCCATGGAGCAACTATGCTTTCTTATAATGAGTTTCCAAATGAAATGATTGAGGGCGATCCGGCCAATACGTTTATTCCCCAGCCAGAAAGTAGAAAGCAACTGCTGCTGGATTTACTACTGCTAAAGACGGAGATGAACGAGGCAGCAAACCTAATTGCCAAAAGTGCTTTTCGTGGAAAGACAAAACATCCGGGACTAAACTATTTTAGTGCTGTCGAGTGGCTTCAATTTGCGGATATGCACTTTCGCCATCACCTTCGGCAAAAGAAACGCCTTGATGATTTTTTGACCACTTTTTAAAAATCTTTGAAGCTAATTTTTCCTGCTGACATACTGTTGTCAGTTTGTTGTGTTTCTTTACATATCTAAACACACTACTTATGAAACAGTCTCTTATCATAACCAATACTATAGCAATCAACGCCAAGGCAGCAAAAGTTTGGGACGTTTTAACCAAACCCGAGCAAACCAAAAAGTATATGTATGGGTGCGAAACCGTTTCAGATTGGAAAGTAGGGAGTGAGCTTTTGTGGAAAGGCGAATACGAAGGCAAAGAAATGGTTTTTGTAAAAGGGATTATTCAAAAACTTGAGCCTGAAAAATTTTTGACTTACACCGCCATTGATCCTAACTCGACCATTGATGATACCTCCGAAAGTCACATTGTAATTACGTACTCGTTGACATCTCAGGGAGGTCTCACCACGCTCACCGTTACGCAAGGCGACTATTCAAAAGTTAATGAAGGTGAAAGAAGATTTAAAGAGGCAAATAATGGAGGCGAGGGTTGGAATCCATTGCTAATAGAAATTAAAAAAATAGCCGAGTCTTTATAAATTGTACTACCTGTCATTGGCATTTATGCCAGCGGTGCATAGAGTTGATAATCTTTTGCCATCTTTACATAATGAGAATTATGCTTATCCGGTGGATTGGTTTTGCAGTATTTACGCTATGCGCTGTTCTTACTAATGCCCAAACATTTACATCCTCCAACCTGCCCATTATTGTAATCAACACAAATGGTCAAACAATTGCCGATGAACCCAAGATTGTTGCCACGATGGGTATTATCGATAACGGAACCAACGTTCGAAACAATCTCACCGATCCATTCAATAATTATAACGGAAAAATCGGAATTGAAATCCGTGGATCTTCCTCGCAGATGTTTCCTAAGAAACAATATGGTGTTGAATTAATAAATGACCTGGGCGAAGGAATTAATGCGCCTCTGCTTGGTATGCCTGCCGAAGAAGATTGGGTGCTGTTTTCTCCGTACAATGATAAAAGTCTGATGCGCGATGTGCTAGCCTATAAGCTTGGTCGTGATCTGGGTCATTATTCACCGCGCACACGTTATTGTGAAGTGGTGCTGAACGGGCAATACCAAGGGGTGTATGTGTTGATTGAAAAAATTAAACGCGATAAAAACCGAGTGGATGTAAACTCACTCAGCGCAGACGAGAATAGTGGTGATAACCTTACGGGTGGTTACATCATCAAAATAGATAAAGAAAGTGGTAGTGGTAATGGTGGGTGGACATCTTCCTTTACACCGCCCGGTCGTAGTGGCACGCAAACAATTTTCTTTCAATACGATTACCCTAAAGCAGCCGACATCACTACACAACAGAAAGCGTATATCAAGCAATTCATGACCAGTTTTGAAAGCACCTTGACGGGCACCACGTTTACAGATCCCGTTAACGGATACACGCGCTACATTGATCCGGATTCATTCATTGATTTTTTTATAGCCAATGAGGCAAGTAAAAATGTGGATGGGTATCGGTTAAGTACCTACCTGCACAAAGACAAAGATTCGAACGGGGGCAAG
Organism: Cyclobacteriaceae bacterium; assembly: GCA_965278925.1. Classification (GTDB taxonomy): domain Bacteria; phylum Bacteroidota; class Bacteroidia; order Cytophagales; family Cyclobacteriaceae; genus ELB16-189. Next base: position 582,517 of record OZ257123.1, read on the forward strand.
TTAACGATGGGGCCGTTGTGGGATTTTAATCTTGGTTTTGGCAACGCCAACTATTGCACCCAGGGAAATCCGCAAGGCTGGGTAACTAATTTTAATACGGTTTGTCCGCAGGATTTTTGGTTAATTCCATTCTGGTGGCATCGGCTTAATCAAGATCCGGCCTACCGAAGTAAATTGGCCGCACGGTGGGCTTCGTTGCGGGCCAATGAGTTTCAAACCGAAAGGCTTCTTACTTATATAGATTCCGTTGCGACCGTATTAAATATGGAAGCACAACAACGAAATTTTGTTAAGTGGCCCGTACTCGGGCAATACGTGTGGCCCAATTCATATTGGGGTCCCACATTCCAGTCTGAAGTTGAATGGCTTAAGAATTGGGTAACTGAACGCATGAGCTGGTTGGATGCCAACATGCCTAACGTGATAACTGATGTAAAAGAAAGCGCTGCTAATTTTACGGTTGCCGTGTACCCCAATCCTTTTCACAGCGACTTTGAAGTTGAATACACAATGAAATCAGCGGGCACTTTTACTGTTCAGGTATTTGACATGATGGGCAGGTCGGTTATTTCAGCCAGTGAAAGCAGAGAAGAGCCTGGATCATATATCCTGCGATTACAAAAACAAGAGCTGCCTGATGGAGTTTATTATTATATAGCTAGCACCGGGTCAACACCTATTTCCGGTAAGGTAGTTAAGCGTTAGTACTTTCAAGTAGAGTTAATATCTGGTTAAATCTATTTCCCCACTAATTACCGCCACACTTTAATTTAAGTTCTAGTTCCCTTCTGGGAGAGGGCAATTAAGCTGTATCTTAAAATTAGTAGACTTTGGGTGAGGTCTAGATTTTGATATAATACCATCTTGTCAGTTATGATTATTCGATAATTGTGAGCAATTTAATACCTCAATAATCATTGCTAACCATGTATAATCGTAGAGATTTTATCAAACAATCAGCCTTAGCCGGAGCAGGTGTTTTGTTGACGCCTTCCGTTTTTAGCCTTGGCAAAGTACAAAGTGATAAAGTAGTTATTGGTGTAGTGGGCACCAATAGTCGTGGGCATTATCTGGCCCGCATGTTTGCTCAGCTACCCAATGTAGAAGTTGGCTATGTATGCGATGTGGATGCAAATGCACAGGATAAAACTATTTTGGAGATTGAAAAGCTAACAGGAAAAAAACCGAAAGGGCAAAAAGATGTTAGAAAACTGTTGGAAGAAAAAGAGCTGGATGCAATTGTTATTGCGGCTCCCGATCATTGGCACGCTCCGGCTACCTTGATGGCGCTTAAAGCAGGCAAACATGTGTATGTAGAGAAACCGTGCTCACACAACCCTGCCGAAGGCGAAATTCTGGTAGCGGCCGCTGCGAAATACAATAAACTTGTGCAGATGGGCAATCAACGCAGATCATTTCCGCGTATGATTGAAGCCGTGCAGGCTTTGCGCGAAGGAATCATCGGGCGGGTATATTTTGCAAAAGGATGGTATGCCAACGCACGTAAACCTATTGGTGTAGGCAAAGTTGTTGCGGTACCCACTCATCTTGATTATGAATTGTGGCAAGGGCCAGCTCCGCGCAGGACGTATAAAGACAACCTCATCCATTACAACTGGCATTGGTTCTGGAATTGGGGCACAGGCGAGGCATTGAACAATGGCACGCACGAAATTGATTTGATGCGCTGGGGGCTGGGTGTTGAGTCGCCAACCAAAGTGGTTTCAGCAGGCGGACGCTTTGCGTTTAAAGATGATTGGGAAACACCCGACACGCAAATCATCACCTACGAATTCGCAAACAATACAGCCATGACCTGGGAAGGAAAAAGCTGTAATGATTATGACGAAGTGCGCAGTGGGCGCGGGGTTATCTTCTATGGCGAAAAAGGAACGATGGTGATTCCTGGTGGAGATGACTATAAAGTATATGAACTTGGCAGCAAGCTTAGTAAAGAAGCGAAAACCAACATTCAGCAGGCGGATGCCACCAACACCATGGGTATGGGCGAAAAACTGGATAGTCTGCATCTTCAGAATTTTGTAGATACTATACGCGGTAAAGCAAAATTAAACTCCCCTATAAGTGAAGGCCATAAGTCTACGCTACTACCACAACTAGGAAATATTGCCTATCGTTCGGGCCAAACAATTTATTGCGATGCCAGCGGCAGGATTAAAGATAATAAAGCAGCCACTAAGTTGTGGGGCCGTGAGTATGAAAAGGGGTGGGAGATGAAACTTTGACAAATGGATTCAATAGGTAAAGATCTTGTCAATTATTTTTTGTCAACTGTCGATTCGTTAAGCATGCAATACTATAATTTACTATGAGAATCACTATAATCATTTGTCTTTTAATCAGTCAGTCATTATTAGCCACGCCCACGCCAAAAGAAAAGTGGACAAAACTTTTTAATGGCAAAGATTTAACCGGCTGGAAACTGGTGAACGGAAAAGCCATCTACCAGGTAGTGGATGAAATGATTGTTGGCACCTGTGTTAAAGATTCACCCAACTCATTCCTGGCAACAGAAAAGGAATATGGCGATTTCATTCTTGAAGTTCAGATTAAAATTGATTCGGGAATTAATTCGGGAATACAGTTCAGGAGTTTACAAAAGCCCGAAGACGGCCGTGTGAATGGGTATCAGATGGAAGTTGATCATCGCAGAGAACGTGCCTGGTCGGGTGGAATTTATGATGAAGCTCGCAGAGGTTGGCTTTATCCGCTTGAATTAAATCCTTCGGCAAAGAAAGCTTACAGGTGGGGCGACTGGAATACCTATCGCATCGAGTGTATTGGTTCTTCTATTCGCACGTGGGTTAACGATGTTCCCACAACGCATCTTATCGACAATGCTTCGGTAAAAGGATTGATTGGGTTACAGGTTCACACTGTGTATAGTCCCGATGGTGAAGGCAAGAAAACGTATTGGAAAAATATTCGCATTCAAACGGAGAACCTTGTGGCGAGGCCACTCGATAATATTGTGGTGGTTAATCTTGTGCCCAACACCTTATCCCCATTGGAAAAGCAGCAAGGCTTTAGATTGTTGTGGGATGGTGTAAGTACTAACGGCTGGCGCGGAGCATTCAAAGGTCAGTTTCCCGACAAAGGGTGGGAGATAAAAGAGGGTGTGCTTTCTGTGTTGCCATCGGGCGGAGCCGAATCTACCAATGGGGGCGACATTATCTCCGATGAAAAGTTTGGTGCGTTTGAATTAACCTTCGATTTTAAATTTGCCGAAGGGGGTAACAGTGGTGTAAAATATTTCGTTGATGAAAAATTTCTCTCCGCAGGTTCTGCCATTGGTCTTGAATATCAAATTCTGGACGATGCAAGGCACCCCGATGCAAAAATGGGCGCGGTTGGCAACAGAACGTTGGGTTCGTTGTATGATTTGATTCCATCTTTAAAGATTCAGGATATTCCACGAACATGGAATGAAGGGCGCATTGTGGTTTATCCGGACAACCGTATTGAACATTGGTTGAACGGAAGAAAGATTGTGGAGTATCAACGCGGCACACCGATCTATTACGCGCTGGTGGCACGAAGCAAGTATACTGTGTGGGAAGGTTTTGGAATGGTGCAAAAAGGTCATATCCTGTTGCAGGATCATGGCGATGCGGTTTCGTTTCGCAGTATTAAAATCCGGGAGTTGAAGTAAGCCGTTTGCCTGAGATGGATTTTTTATTGCAATGCTTACAATTTTTTTACCTTTAAAGAATGATCCGTCCTATAAAAACAGCACTACTATCGTATGGAATGTCGGGCGAAGTTTTTCATGCGCCTTTGATACACGCACATTCGGAGTTTGAGTTGACAACTGTTGTTCAGCGCAGTAAGAACACCGCGCACGATCATTATCCCACGTGCAGCGTTGTAAGAAGTGCGGATGAGGTAATGGCCGACCCAACAATCGAATTGGTAATTGTCAATACTCCTAACGAATTGCATTTTCCTCAAACTGTGCAGGCCTTACAGGCGGGTAAACATGTGGTGGTAGAAAAACCTTTTACGGTAACAATAAAAGAAGCCGATGATTTAATTGTGCTGGCAAAGAAGGTTAACAAAACACTAACTGTGTTTCAAAGCAGACGATGGGATGGGGATTTCTTAACACTGAAAAAGGTTCTTGAAAATAAGTGGGTGGGCCGTGTTGTAGAATTTGAAGCGCACTACGATCGTTTCCGTAATTATATCGAACCAAATTCGTGGAAGGAAGAAGCAGGTGTGGGCAAAGGAATTTTATACAACCTGGGTTCGCACATGCTCGATCAGGTGTTGGTGTTGTTTGGCATGCCAAAAGAAATTGATGCCCGCATTGGCACTCAGCGCACAGGCGGAAGAGTAGATGATTTTTACGACCTGCGACTTACCTATGAAGGCTTGAACGTAATTGTTAAGTCAAGTTATCTGGTGCGCGAGCCAGGGCCCCGCTATCAAGTGCATGGCACCGAAGGTTCTTTTATTACCAGCAGCAATGTCGATCCGCAAGAACAAGCGTTGAAAGAAAAGAAAATTCCAGGAAGTGCAGGATGGGGAACACTACCAAAGGAAAACTGGAGCCGCCTCAACACTACACTTAATGGCTTGCATGTGGAGTCAATCATTGAAACGATACCCGGTAATTATCTCGGGTTCTATCAGAACGTATATGAAGTGCTGCGCGAGGGAAAAGAGTTGGCGGTGAAGCCTGAGCAATCGCGCGATGTAATTAAACTTATAGAAGCAGCCTACGAAAGCAATAAGGGAAGAAAAGCAGTGCGGTTGTAAGTAAAGTAGATACAAGTTAAAGCCTGATGCCGAATACCAAAAGTCTCATATCTCAAATTTAAAATATGTCATACATCGAAGAATTGTTCGGATTAAAATCTAAAGTAGTAGTAGTTACCGGAGGCACGGGTGTGCTGGGCAGTGCCATGTGTAAATCGCTGGCGAGAGCCGGAGCTTCTGTAGCAGTGATGGGTCGAAGAAAGGATGCTGCCGATACGCTGACAAAAGAAATCATACGGGCAGGAGGCAATGCCATTGGTATTTCGGCCGATGTGCTGAATGAACAGCAACTTTTGGAGGCAAAAAAATTAGTGGTTGAAAAATTCGGTACTATTGATATTCTTATCAACTGTGCCGGTGGCAACATGCCCGGTGCTGTGGTTATGCCGGACAAAACGTTTCAGGATTTAAAGATTGATGACTTTCAGAAAGTAGTTGAATTGAATTTAACGGGCACGGTGCTACCCGCCCAGATTTTTGGTGAAGTGCTGGTGGCAAAAAAGCAAGGTATCATTATCAACATCTCATCGATGACGGCCATCCGGCCCTTGACCCGCGTGGTGGGTTACGGTGCAGCTAAAGCAGCCATCAGCAATTTCACTCAATGGCTTGCTGTGGAGATGGCAAAAAAATTTGGCGAAGGTATTCGTGTTAACGCCATTGCGCCCGGCTTTTTTCTTACAGAACAAAATAGAAACCTGCTCACCAATGCTGACGGCAGTTTAACGGAACGCGGTCAATTAATAATTAGAGGCACTCCGTTTGGTCGCTTTGGCGAACCCGATGAATTGTGCGGCACGTTGCTGTGGCTTTGTTCCGATGCCTCGAAGTTTGTGTCAGGAATTGTGGTGCCGGTAGACGGAGCATTCAGTGCGTATGGAGGTGTGTAGACCTCACTCCGTCTTTGTTCCTCGAACACACTCTCCACAGGAAAGGGTCGGGGGTGAGGAATTGAATCGTTAACTAAAACCAATAATCATTGACTACACAACCTAAAACCTGGAGTAACTATCGCTGGGTAATCTGCGGGTTGATTTTTTTAGCTACCACCATCAACTATGTGGACAGGCAAGTACTGAGCTTACTAAAGCCTGCGCTCGAAAAAGAATTTAATTGGAGCGAGATTGACTATGGCAACATTGTGATGGCCTTTAGTGCCGCCTATGCCGTGGGCTATCTTATTTTTGGTCGTGTGGTAGATTTAGTAGGCACCAAAGTAGGGTATGCCATTTCAGTTTTTTTCTGGAGCCTTGCCGCCATGAGCCATGCATTAGTGCGCTCTACGCTGGGCTTCGGTTTTATGCGCGCCTTTCTGGGTATTAGCGAAGCAGGAAATTTTCCGACCGCTATCAAAGCAACAGCCGAGTGGTTTCCTAAAAAGGAACGAGCCCTCGCGGCTGGTATTTTTAATTCGGGCACGAACATCGGTGCGGTAGTTGCGCCCATTGCAGTGCCGTGGATTTTAGGAATCTATGGTTGGCAACAGGCCTTCATTCTTACCGGAGCACTTGGCTTTATCTGGCTTATTGCCTGGTGGATTTTTTATGAGATCCCCTCTCGACAAAAACGACTTTCAAAAGAAGAGTTTGATCATATCCACAGTGATGTAGATGAACAAGCCGAAAAAAATTTGCAGCCTGTGCCGTGGATTAAACTGTTGGGCATCCGGCAGACATGGGCGTTTATCCTCGGAAAATTTTTTACGGACCCCGTATGGTGGTTTCTGCTTTTTTGGTTGCCCTCGTATTTCACCGAAGTGTATGGGGTAGATTTCAGAAAACCAAACTTACAACTGGCAGTAATTTATACAGTAACTACACTGGGCAGTATTGGCGGTGGCTATTTATCTTCTTATTTAATAAAGAAGGGGTGGCCGATATTCAAAGCACGCAAAACGTCTATGTTGCTCTTCGCGATAGGTGTGGTGCCCATCATGACAGCCCGGTTTGTTGATCATGTGTGGGTGGCGGTGGCACTGATGAGTCTGGCAGCCGCAGCACACCAGGCATGGAGTGCAAATATTTTTACAACCGTATCTGATATGTTTCCTAAAAAAGCGGTGAGTTCGGTGGTGGGTATTGGCGGCATGGCTGGTTCTGTGGGCGGGATTTTCTTTCCGTTGATTGTAGGCAATTTGTTAAATCATTATAAACTATTGGGCAACATTACGGTGGGCTATAATATCTTATTTCTTTTCTGTGGCATGGCTTACCTGTGGGCCTGGTTGGTAATGCACTGGCTTGCCCCGAAAATGAAACGGGTAGAGATTTGATCTTAAAAATGATAAAATTTTGAGTTTTGGATGATTTCAAGAAATTTAGGTTACTATATTAAAGTATATAGGAAACTAGTTTCCCATATACAATTGTTGTGTAATACCCGCCCGACAAAGTAGAGTTTCATTTCGCACAGTCAGGCACATTTGCATTGCACTCAAACCAAAGCAATGCAAAAGAGCCTGCCTCTCCACCACAACACGGGGACAAATTAAACGACTGACTAAAACAAAAAAAAGGCCAAATACAGCCGACAGCCCGACTCTGTAGACGATAAAAATTCCTCGAAATAATTTGGGTAAGTGAACGCTTACCTATTTATTTGTGTAACAATTTACTTACGCATTATGCCGACAGAAGTAAGACGAGACGTATTCCAAGCTATTGCAGACCCTAACAGACGAAAGATTATTGATTTGCTTGCAAGAAAGCCGTTAACACTGAATGCCATTGCTGACGAGTTTAATATTAGCCGACCTGCTGTTTCACAACACATCAAACATTTGACAGAGTGTGGTATTGTAGAGATAGAACAAGTCGGGCGAGAACGGTACTGTGTAATCAAACCCCAAAACTTAGTTCCAGCATTCTTATGGCTGGAGAAATATCAAAAGCAGTGGGAGTCAAGAATTGACTCATTCGAGAAATATGTCAATCAACTAAAATCCAAAAATAAAAAATGAGCAATTCAGACAACAAGAAAAACCGCACTCTATCAATCACAAAAGTAATTGATGCGCCTGTCCAATTAGTTTGGGACGCTTGGACAAACCCTGACCATGTAATTCAATGGTGGGCTCCTCCAGGAATGAAAATTCAAGTCATAGAACATGACTTCAAAGTTGGTGGAAAATGGAAATACAGCATGCCAATGCCTGACGGAAATCTATTCGTTTCGGAAGGAAAGTACTTAGAGATTGAAACTCACAAGAAAATCGTGACGACTGCTGACTTCAAACCAATGACCGAAGGAGTTGAACTTCATGTCTTGTTTGAGGCTGACGGAGACAAAACAAATTTTACATTCAGCGTTGTGCATGAAACAGAAGACTATGCCAAAGCACAAGAAAAAATGGGCTTTTACAACGGCTGGGGTTCATCGTTCAAGAGAATGGAAACAGTCATAAAATCATTAACCAAAAAGTAATCACATGGAACTTAACATAAATTTCTTAGCAGTGGCAGTTTGTGTTCTGCTAAGTTTCATTCTCGGCTTCGTGTGGTACGCAGCCCTATTTATGAAACCTTGGACAAAGGAAATGGGCTACGACCCAAACATGCGTCCAGACAAAAAACTAATGATGAAAGGAATGGCAGTTTCAGTCATCGGTAATTTTCTCTTTGTGTGGATGCTTGCATTTTATTTGGCTGGCTGGAAATATTTTCCAAATTCAAATGAAATGGGCACAATGTCCTTTGCAGTAAATTCTGCATTGTCGGTCTGGCTTGGATTCTTTGTTCCTGTTCACTTGAGCAAAATCGTTTGGGAAAAACACTCATGGAAGTTGTTTTTCATCAACAGCGGTTACAATCTTGTCTCAGCTATCCTTGTTGCAGTCATTCTTGCGTACTGGACTTAGCAATAAAGAAAGGGATTAAAACTTAAACCTCTCAGTTCAAATTTTCGGTAATTTTCAGCAGCAGATTTGCTTTATCTTTCTTCGCTTCTCGGACGAACTTAGCATCCGCTGCTGACTGCTTATCGTATTTCGCAGACCACAAAATGACTTCCGTTAAAACGGGCAATAAGTCAATTCCTTTCTTCGTGAGTTTATAAATCTTTTTTGAGTTGTGTGCTTCATCAATAGTTCGACTGACAATTCCTGCCTCTTCAAGCAAGACCAATCTATCGGCAAGAATATTTGTTGCTATGTTTTCTTCCATCTGTAAAAACTCACCGTAGTAATGTTTGCCTTTGAACATTAAATCACGGACAATTAAAAATGTCCACTTGTCACCAAAGAGTTCTAAAGCGAAATTTATCGGACAATCCGATTTTCGTTTATGTTTTGCCATTTACCAAAGGTAATTCAACTACTTGCATTTTACAAGTAGTTGCCTATATTTGCAGATGAAACAACTAAAAAAGAATTAAGCATATGGCTACAATTCACAACGAAATTACGGTAAACGCAAGCGTTGAAAAGGTCTGGGCGCTGCTCGCAGACCTTGAGCTTTTAGACAAGTATGACCCGACAGTAAAGAGATCTACATTGACATCAGTGGAAAAAATGGGCATGGGAGCAAAAAGGAAAGTGTTGATGCTTGACGGAAAAAATTGGTTTGACGAAAAGGTAACTGTGTTCAAGCCAAACGAGGCTCTCACTTACCAACTTACTGATTGTTCGTTTCCAATCAAAGGGCTGAAGCATAGTTACAGCTTTGAGAAAATTGGTAATCAGACAAAAGTTAAACAAGTAATGGAATACACAGTGAAGTTTGGACTTCTTGGAAAGTTGCTTGATGTAATGATGATACGCAAGCAATCGGACAGTGGAATAAAAAAGTTTTTTGCTGGACTAAAATCGTATGTTGAAACTCACTAAATTTCATCAATGGCGTACAACGAAAAGTTAGCAAACAGAATTCGGGAACAACTTGCAGACCTTCCCTTCATTGAAGAAAAGGAAATGATGGGGGGCTTGACATTTTGGTAAATGACAAGATGTGCGTAGGCATTATCAAAGACGAATTGATGTGTCGTATCGACCCCGAGTTTCATGACGCAGCAATTGAAAAGACAGGTTGCCGGACAATGGATTTCACTAAGCGACCAATGAGAGGTTATGTTATGGTGGATAACACAGGATTGAAAACCAAAAAAGAATTTGAATATTGGTTGGGTCTTGCTTTGACGTTCAATAAAGAAGCGAAATCATCCAAAACTGAGAAAATTAAAAAATAGTCCTCGGAAAACCACACCAATGCCAGTGCCACACATGCCGACACACAACCGAAGCACTGGCATCCGTGTGGTAAGAGTTCCTAATGGCGGCAACTATACACAACAAAAGTGCATGTGCCATAGTGCCGATTCAGTGTTGCATTGTGGCTTTAGTTTCATAATTTCGTTCAGTGTCGTGGGACAAAACGCAGCAGTTCGCTAAAGCCAGTCCTTCGTCATTCGGCTTTAGCTCTTAAACCGCGCTACGTTTTATACACCAGCGTTAGCAGCAACCTTGGTGTTAACCCTAACATTTATGTAAGAATTGAATAAATAAAAAATGGAAAAATTCTTTCAGACCGTTTCTCAATTCAATAATTTATCTGCTAACAGCAAGCAAGAGCTTTCAACATGCCTTAAAAGATTAGAATTACCCAAAGGACACACTCTTATTAAACAAGACAGTGTTTGCAACTTTGTATATTTCATTGACAGTGGTTTGACGCGGACATTTTATATAAAAGACGGCAAAGATATTACCGATTGGATTAGTGCTGAAAATTCTTTTGCGTGTTCAATTATTAGTTTCATTACCCGACAACCTGACAGACGAACAATAGAGGTATTAGAACATTCAATTCTTTTTTCGCTTCATTACAACGACTTAGAAAATCTTTGCAGCAAACAGCACGACATTGAAAAATTATTCCGACAACTTTTAAGTATTGGTTTAGTACAACTACAACAGAAGTTTGATGACTTACATTTCGCAACTGCTTTGCAACGCTATCAAACTTTGATGAAAAATCACCCGACTTTGATTCAGCGGGTTCCCCTTGGAATGATTGCTTCATTTCTTGGTATCACTCAAGAAACTTTGAGCAGAATTCGTTCCCAGATTTAATTTTTTGACAATTATCAAAGGTTATCCGAAATAGTATTTTCAACTTTGCAATTGCAAAAGATAACGCTAATATGAATACTACACTTTGGATTCTTCAATCAGTAATTGCCATTATATTTATTTATTCAGGCATCAACAAATCTATCCTCTCTGAACAAAAATTAGTTGCTAGTGGGCAGACAGGTGTTGAAGGGTTAACACTTCCATTGATTCGTTTTATTGGCATTTCCGAAATTTTAGGCGCAGTTGGAATTATTCTTCCGCTATCACTTCACATACTTCCAATCTTGACAGCAATATCTGCAACTTGTTTTGCAATCGTAATGATCCTTGCTGCAAGAATACACTACAAACGGCACGAATTTAAAAATGTTTTTATCAATTCAATTATATTCCTTGTGTGCATTTTCATTGCATACGGCAGAATCGCTTTTACAAACTAATTGCTTAATTCTAACCAACATTGGTAGATTATTGAGAACAATAAGGCAGCTGCTAACATTGGTTTTTGCGTCAGTGTGGAATTAGTACTAGGCTGAACATTTGTACTTTCTATTAGCTTTTGTACTAAATTTTGAACTTTATTAGTTTCTATTTCACACCGAACGCAAAGCCAAAAACCGTTGTGTGCAACCCGCAAATGAAGAGTTATGCCAATCATTAATCAAGAGCCCTTAATTATTCCTGACCCGGAATTGGTAATCTGGAGATACATTGATCTTGACAAATTTGAAAGTCTTTTAAAAGAAAGAAGTTTATTCTTTTGTCGGGCGGACAAATTTTCCGATCCCTTTGAAGGATCTCTTACCAAAAGAGAATCTGATCACAGGATAAATGACGGGAAACGTATTGCGAACTTTTTTAACCGACCAATTACTCATGAGGAAGCGATAAAGAGAGCCCAAAAACTCGCTGACTTTCAAAAGAAGTTCAATCGTTCATTTGTTGTCAACTGTTGGCATATAAATCAAGGTGAGTCTGATGCAATGTGGCGACTATATCTCAAGACAAATGAGGGTGTGGCTATTCAGACAACAGTACGCAATCTCAGAATGTCGTTTGACAGTTTTGGCGAAGAAATGTTTATCACAAAGGTTAGGTATTTGGACTACGAAACTCAGATTTGGTTTGACGCTAATGAATACCCAGAAACTTCTTACAATCTATTTACTCCGATCGTTCACAAAAGAAAGGCTTTCGTACATGAGAGCGAACTGAGAATATTTCAGCAGATTAATGATGCGGTAGACAATGACAAATACTGGGACAACAAACCTAACTACATCGGAAAATTGATTCCTTGCAATGTAGAGCAGCTGATCGAAAAAATAATTATTCCTCCTACTTCGGACGATCCTGTAAAAAATAAAGTAAGAGATTTACTTAAAGCATACGGACTCGACAAAGAAATAATGAAATCCAAGCTAGATGAGGAACCCCACTATTAAGAGAGGACAATGCGGGCAGCACACAACAAAATGTTTGCGCAATGGTGGGGTGACGTGTAAGTTCAAAGTGTTATCTTCGTTCAACGTTTGGTGTCGGGGACAGGACGCGGCTTCGAAAGCGCGTTAATGCATTAGCACAATCGCTGCAGGCCATTGAGTCGGCTTCGTGGACAGTGAGGCACAGGCGATAAAGTTTCGTTCCATAAAACTAAAATGACATGTCTTACCTTACTTTACGTTGAAAATTGACTTCAAGCAACTCTTACTTGACAACGAACAATGAGTTTTAAAACAATTCCTCCTGACAGTTCAATTTCCTTGTTTGTAAAAAACATAATGACCTTTGAGAGTCCGAATAAAGGAAAAAAAACTGTTTTGCCCTTTTATGCAGACGGTTATCCAGGAATCATGTTTCAGGTAACAGATAACGGACTTTATGTATTTCCTCCTAATAAAAAGATGCCGGATTTATTTTTGTATGGACAAACCATTCATCCTATAGAGTTAAGAATTGATGGAGCTTATAAATTAATCGTGTTTCAACTTTACCCCTTCGTGATTGAAAGTTTTTTTAGTGTAACCCCTAAAGATTTGAATGATGATTGTTACGATTTGACTAAGCTAAAACAATTTGATATTAATAAAGCAATCAAGCAGCTGCATGCGCAAACCGATTTCGAAAAATGGAAGAACATAATCACTTCACTTCTATTTTCCGCATTTCAAGCGACCAAAAGAAAAATAGACTTTACGGTTCAACAGGCAGTACAAATAATTATAAAAAATAATGGGCAACAAACGATTAGAAAACTGAGGGAACAATTGCACATTACTGAACGAACTTTTGAAAGACGATTTATCGCACAAGTTGGTGTTACGCCAAAACAATTTTCAAAAATCATTCAATTTCAAGTTTCGTTAAATGATATTACAAAGAATGACTATGCGAAACTAGCTGATGTAGTTTACAATAATGGTTTTGCCGACCAATCACATTTCATAAGAGTATTTAAAGCGTTCACAGGAAAGACGCCAAGAAAATTTAGATACAAATTGAATTAATTTTCTTTGTCGGTTTTGTTCTATTTTGTTTTTACGAGCCACCCCATCTTTATCAAAAAATTAAAACATGATGAAGATATTAGTATTTGGAGCAACGGGTGGAACAGGAATCCAAGTTGTTCAACAGGCTTTAGACAAAGGCCTTGAAGTCACCGCATTTGTCCGCAACCCGGACAAATTAAAAATTTTCAATAAAAACTTGAAAGTTGTAGAGGGAGATGTTTTACAGCAAAACACGATTGATAAAATTATTGCGGGGCATGATGTGGTGATATGTTGCCTTGGCGCACCTGCTGTCAAAGCCGGGCAATTGCGTTCAAACGGTACAAAAAATATTATTAATTCCATGCAAAAAAATGGAGTGCAAAGACTTATCTGCCAAACTTCATTGGGATTTGGTGACAGCGAAAGCGTATTGAAGTACACACCTCTCGTTTTTCGGAAAATTATTGTCCCTTATCTACTAAGGAAAACTTTTGACGACCATCTTCTCCAAGAGACTTTTGTCAAACAAAGCGAATTGACTTGGACAATCGTTAGACCTGGAACTTTGACCAATGGAAAATTTACCGGAAACTATAAACACGGCTTCTCATACGATGACCACACGTTGAAAGTTAAAGTTTCAAGGCCCGATGTAGCTGACTTCTTACTAAAACAAATATTCTCCAATCAAAATCAAAACAAAGTAACAGGCATTTCATACTAATTTGAAAAGTTAAAATTGGCTTTACATTGATTAGACAAATGACATGACAACTAATAACAACGAGAACACCTCTTTGAAGCTAAAGGCTGATAACGTAGAGACACATTGATCACCCTTACGGAAGAAACCCAACGGCATGCAACACCATGTTTCTGCAATGGTGCCGTGACGAGTTGGTTTAAAGTTTTATCTTCGTTCAACGCTATCGTCTTGTGGGACAGGGCGCGCTTCGAATTCCCGCCACTGCTTATGCAAAAAAGGTTGAGCGCAATGGCCGAGCAACCTTATGACAACTTAGGTGTCTTTGGTCTAAATCTCAGGAGCTATGCGAAAAAAGTATCTATTTATTATCATTGTCTTTATTTCAGCATGCAGTCCAAATAAACAAGATGGAGTCTTCAACGGAGTTTGGAAATCGCTTGGCTATGGAAAAATACTAGTGATAAAAGATAGCACATACTCGTTCTACGATATAACCAATATCTCGTGTCTACCTGCAAGAAATTCGACTTTAGACGAATTGGAGAAATCTATCGAATTAAGAAATGATACACTTTTATTGCGACAAGGAACCTTGAATTACAGCTTCACTAGATTGAACAACCTTCCTGATGCGTGCAACATAAAGCTAAGTGACCTAGCAAAGAGTGACATTCAATTCAACTTTGAAGTTTTTGCGAAAACTGTAGCGGAAAACTTCGCTTACTTCGAATTAAACAAGATTAACTGGGACAGTCTTTATCTTGTTCAGAAGGGTAAACTGAACTCAAATTCGACAGATACTGACCTGTACATCGTGTTAGATGAAATACTTAGACTACTAAAGGACAACCATGGACAAGTTGAGCCTTCGGAGGATGTATACGAAAAAGCCATGTTCATAAATCCTAATAAAGAGTCAAATCAAAAATTAAAGGAATATGGGGATTTTGAGATTGCACAAATTGTTAGCAACAAATTTTTACAGAAAGATTTAACTACTAATTCAGAGCTTGTACGGTGGGGATTGGTGAATGAGAAAATTGGCTACATCCAGATAAAAACCATGTGGCTATTTGCCGACCTGAATTTGGCAGATTCTATGATTGCAAAAGAAGGATGGGTTGCCACATATGCCAATGAAATGACAAGACTAAATGAATCTGAATATATTGATTCAGAGGTAGAGGGGATTAGCCGTGTAATGGATAAAGTAATGAATGACCTCTCTCAAACTGACTATATTATCATGGATGTGAGATTTAACGGTGGTGGACAGGATGCAGTTAGCTTGGAAATACTTAAAAGGTTCAATGAGAAAAAGACAAAGATTGCTACTCTAAAAGTCAAACTAGGTGCTGCATTTACCCCTGAACAGTCAATTTACCTGGAACCTCACGACATGGCCTACACTAAACCAGTTTTTGTTTTAACTTCCAGACAGTCAGCAAGCGCGACAGACTTACTTGCTTTGGCCACATTATCTCTAAATCATGTAAAAAGAATTGGTTCGCGGACTAATGGTGCAATATCGACAGCGTTAGAGAAGAGATTGCCGAATGATTGGTATTTCTCAATCTCAAATGAGATGTATTTTGACAATAATGGGGTTTGCTATGAGAACACAGGTGTGCCTGTGAACTATGAAATGAATTATCCTGAAGATCGACAAACTTTTTTTCGTTGGGTAGCGGACAACGTTACTTTAGACAAACAGAATATTTTGAGAATAATTAACGAATTTGAAAAAGAAATAAAGTGACCGTGGAAGCCACAGCGGGCAACAGCATGTTTCTACAATGGTGCCGTGACCAGTTAGTTTAAAGCTTTATCTTCGTTCAACGTTTTCGTTTCGTGGGACGGGACGCGCTTCGAATTCCGCCACTGCTTATGCAAAAAAGGTTGTGTGTCAGACGCTAAAAAGTCCGCGGACACTGACGACCCAGACAACAACGTTTCGTTTTCCGCAGACATCTTGGATGACTTTGACCTACCGACTTTTTAACATCGTAAAAGGGCGCTAAATAATCTGGACCGGGATGATTCTTACCTGCCGACTTTTCTGTGTTACAGAGGATTTTTCATTTTCGCAAGTTTTGCACATTTCCGATTACTTGCATCCATTACTTTTGGTAAAAAACAAAATGAAGGAGTACTTGATAATTGCACTACTACTGCTTGGATATACATCAATAGCTCAAAACAACTTAACTAATAAACCAATTACCATGGAAACTATTTCACCAAACATTTTTGTCAATGACATTCACGCTACTGTTGAATTCTATAAAATCCTTGGATTTACTGTTGTAACCGCGGTGCCTGAACAGAAGAACCCGATCTTTGTTATGATGGCATGCGGAAGCGTAACTTTTATGTTTCAAACATTTGCCAGCATCGAAAACACGTTACCAATTGTAAACAGAAGCAAGGGCGGTTCTCTGCTGCTATATATTAAAGTGAAAAATATCCGAGCATTCTTTGAGGCGATAAATGACAAGGTTACCGTTTTGCACGGACTGGAAAAAACATTTTATGGTGCCACCGAGTTTTCCATTAAAGACAATAACAATTACATGCTAACTTTTGCAGAAGATGAATGATTCAATGAATCGCCTGGAAATAGTAACCTCGGAGAAAAAAAAGTTGAGGGCGAACAAGGTCAAGCTAGGCGAAATCCATCACCATTCTGTGGAAAATCTACGAGCCATTTTGGGCATCTCGAAAATAAGGGCGATGGAACTTAAAGCAATCTCCGAATTTCAAACCATACCTTCTATTGGAATCCGGTTTGCCCTGGATCTTATTTCATTGGGTTTGTATTCGATTCAAGAGCTAAAAGGAAAAGACCCGGCTAAACTTGTCGACCGACTTGAGCGTCAATTAGGTGCTTGGATTGATCCATGTGTTGAAGACCAAATGCGTCTTTGCGTTCACTATGCTGAGCATTTTGATAACCGCGTGAATTGGTGGGATTTTACAAAAGAGCGAAAAGCTTTTCGACAGCAATACGGTTATCCAGCCAACCGGCCGAAAACACCTTGGCATCAATTGGAAATATACAAGCCGACTAATAGAATCAAAGCCCAAAATGAAATCACAAAAAAAGAGTTGAACACCAAGTTAAAACTTGCTCTTAAATTTATGAAAGAGAATTTAAAAGGTGGTGTTACGTTGGCACAATTGGCGGACGCGGCCAATCTATCACGCTTTCATTTTCACCGACTATTTAAGAGTGTCTACGAACTAACACCACTTCAATACTTTACTCGTCTTCGCATGAAAGAAGTATGCAGGCTTCTTACAAAAACAAACAGGCCCATTTCTTTAATTGGAACCGATTGTGGGTTTGAAGATCAGAGTTCTTTCATACGACTTTTTAAGAAGGAATTTAAGTTAACCCCACTTGCTTATCGCAAAATTAAAAGTGGCGCACTGAGATAAAGTTTAATGTTTCGCTGAAAACTTGGACTACCTAGAACAAAACATCAACCCTAGATTTGACTCGTCATTCAAAAGCATTTTTGGACTCGAACGAGTCAATAAAACGTTACGGACGACTTGAGACAAGCCGCAGAAAAAATAAGGGTTGGTGCGCCCGAGCCATAACAACACGCATAACCAATGGCAGCCAGCACAGTACCTGTTATTTTCGAAAATGCAATGATTACCTTCGGCAAACAGATTTTTTGAACTAGCCTATTTTCGTTTCACAGCTTCTATCCACACAGCGTTACTCGTTCTAGAACTCTGCGCATGCACCCGGCTTATAATTTACAAGCATTCTCATGTGCAACGGAAATGCTAAGCTCAGGCCAAGCGGTACGCACATATACATGGAAGCCCGCCACACGTGCGCACTAGCACCGTACGCGTACGCAGACACACGCTACGCTTACACGCTAACATGCTACATGTGTGCGGATGCATTGCGCACTTGCGCACGGGCACGGCACACATGCGCGGAAGCCCGGCACACGTGCGCACCAGTACCGTACGCGTACGCAGACACACGCTACACTTACACGCTAACATGCTACACGTGCGCGGATGCATTGCGCACTTGCGCACGGGCACTGCACACATGCGCGGAAGCCCGGCACACGTGCGCACTAGTACCGTACGCGTACGCAGACACACGCTACACTTACACGCTAACATGCTACACGTGCGCGGATGCATTGCGCACTTGCGCACGAGCACGGCACATGTGCGCGGAAGGTTTTTTTATGCCCCAAAAAAGTGCGGAGGAACTTTGCAAATGAACTGTGCAGCGCGTACGAGTCACCATTCACGTGGCATCATAGGGTAGGAACTATTTTTTTCATAAGCACATCAAAAAATGCATACCAACGTGCCAGTCGCATTTCGGTTGTGGCAAAACGCAACTATATAGTTTTATAAATAATTTAAAAAATAGCAACAACACAGGGCTTGCTGCGCGTACAATTACCATAACTAAAACAAAATGTTATGTCACATGTAAAAAACATGCAGGCCCTTGACAAGGTCATCCGGATCTGCACCGGGTTAGGAGGAACCTATAACCCCGTCCAACAAAACCTCCGCTTGGAAACTCTGATCAACTTACTCAACAACGCCAGCAATGCTGATGAATCTGTAAGCAAAGCCCGATCCGCGTATGAGATCGCGACTAACCACCGTGAAGTGTTGTTTGAAGGAGTGCCGTCTCTCGTTAGCCGTGTACTCAGCGAGTTAAAGTCCTCAAATGTGTTAGAGCAAACCGTAGCTGATGCCCGCACAATTGTCCGCAAGCTTACAGGCCGTAAAGCAAGTCGTGATCCGGTACCGATCGAACCCGAAGGCCAGGAGCAAATCAATAAACGCAGGGCAGGTGGACGTAGCTTTGTGGCGGTGGCCAACACCTGTGGCAAGCTGTTGCAGAATATAAAAGACGAACCGAACTACAACCCAGCTACACCCGACCTTACGATAGAGAGCTTGCAGCGCATGGTAGACAAACTGTATGCAGCCAATAACCAGGTGGAGGATGCAAGTATTGCCTACTTCAATGCGCGTATGAAGCGGAACAACGTTTTCTACCTTGAGGTCGGCAATGTATGCAACACCACACAAGCTGTGAAGCAGAAGGTGAAAGCTATTTTCGGGCACACCAGTGAAACCTATAATGCGGTAGCAAAAGTGCGCGTGTATAAACGCAAAATACTATAAGCATAATGTAAGAGGCTGTTCTCAAAAGTATTTCTGAGAAAGAGTAACCTTTGAGACAGCTTCTTCAAAAACCCACCAACCTCCAACTTCTAATTTCCAGCCTCCAAATCTCCAACTTCAAACATGTAACCCACTTCTACTATATTTGCGCCCTGATTTAAATAAAAATAGCAAGTCATGGGTTTAAAGTGTGGTATTGTGGGCCTGCCCAACGTAGGTAAGTCAACTCTTTTTAATGCAATTTCAAACAATAAGGCGGAGGCGGCTAATTTTCCTTTTTGCACCATCGAACCTAATGTGGGGGTAATTTCTGTGCCTGATCAGCGCCTTACTATTTTAAAGGAGTTAGTGAACCCTCAAAAAGTACTTCCCACAGCTTTTGAGTTTGTAGACATAGCTGGGTTGGTAAAAGGTGCCAGTAAAGGCGAAGGCCTCGGCAATCAGTTTCTCGCAAACATTCGCGAGGTAGATGCCATTGCACACGTTGTGCGATGTTTCGAAAATGACAACATCATCCACGTGGCTGGCAAAGTAGACCCGGTGGGAGATAAGGAAGTAATCGATATCGAGTTGCAACTCCGTGATCTTGATTCGGTAGAGAAGAAGATCGCTAAAGTTGAAAGAACCGCCAAGAGTGGCGATGCCAAAGCGAAGAAAGAATTGACCACCCTGCTTGCCTATAAAGAAACCTTGCAGGCTGGTAAAAATGCGCGCAGTCTGGTGCTGGATGCCGAAGACAAAAAAGCTATTGAAGACTTGCAGCTATTAACCGATAAGCCAGTGATCTACGTGGCTAATGTTGATGAGGGAGCTATTCATACGGGTAACAAACATGTGGAGGCGTTAAAAGCTTTGGTGAAACAGGAGGGAGCGGAAGTAGTGGTAGTTTGTGCTGCTATTGAAGCCCAGATTGCTGAACTGGAAAGTGAAGAAGACCGCAAGGTTTTTCTGGAGGAATACGGACTTAAAGAATCAGGCCTTAACCGCCTTATCCGCGCTGCCTATAACTTGCTTAATCTGATAACCTACTTTACGGCTGGCGAAAAAGAGGTGCGCGCCTGGACAATCCATAAGGGATGGAAGGCTCCGGCTGCGGCAGGCGTTATCCATACCGATTTCGAAAAAGGATTTATTCGGGCCGAGGTTATTAAAATACCTGATTATCAGAAATATAAGAGTGAAGCAGGCTGCCGCGAAGCGGGAAAACTTGCTGTGGAAGGCAAGGATTATGTGGTAGAAGATGGCGATGTAATGCATTTTAGGTTCAACGTCTAGTTGATTTTAATTTTTTCACTTAAACTTTTCCTAAAGACTTTCGGTTTATTAAACTGATTTGTAGTACCTTAGCTTTCCGCAATTTTTTTAAAGGCGGGGTTTTAGCAAATATTTTTTACCCCTAAACCGGATTGTCTCTTGAGAATACGCATTGTCTTTTCTCTTAAGAATAGAGGAGCTTACGTTCCCTTCCATCATCAGTTTTTGCTGGCTCAAACCATCAAGGGTCTGGTTATGTTGGGCAAAAATGAAAAGTACTTCGCTTACACTCAATATAACTTTTCAGGTTTAAAAGGTCAGATTAAAATCAGCCGTAAGGGTCTCCATTTTTTCTCTTCAAAAGTTACCCTGGTGTTCTCTTCTTCCGACAAGGATTTTCTGGATTACTTTATCAAAGTGCTGTTTGAACAAAAAGAGCTTTTGATTGGAAGCCTTCAGCTATCACCCGAATCGGTAGAGAACGAAGAGCCGGTATCGATCACCGACTCTGTTAAGTTCCTATGCATTTCACCCATTGTGTTGGTGCCCGCCTCATTTAATGACGAAAGCGGAAAGCGGTTTATCAGTCCCGACCTGGACGAGTTTTCAGATTTGCTCTACGACAATACCATTGCCCGCATGGAGGCCAGCGGCAAGTACACAGCCGAGCAGTTGGCTGATTTTTACAAGTTTCAGTTGGTAGCCGACAAAGATTACATTAACCGCATTCAATCCTCGCACAAAAAGTTTGCGCGTATTTATCCACTCTATGATTTGGATGTAAAGTATGAGGTGCGAGGCTACACATTCCCGTTTACGTTGTATGCGCCCCAGCCCGTGCAGCAATTTGTGTACGAAAATGGGTTGGGTCATTTTTCGCACAAAGGGTTTGGCATGTTGGATGTAGCCAATGCCAGTTCCATCCGCAACGAAGCCGATCTTGAAGAGACGTACGCTTAACGCTGATTAACGGGTAACTGAAAATACCCAATTAAAAGATCGGCATTGGGCCGGAAGGGGCGGTAGTAAATAAAAACTTCATAAAGATTTTCGGTTTCGAAATGACTTCCTTCTATTAAAAATCCATTTTGGCCGGGCGATTCAACCCAGTACTGATAATCATACCAGCCTTGCTTTAAGAAAAGAGTTTTCTCATAGGTATTTTGATTTGCCACAAACTTCATTTTGGAATCGGAACTGCGATCCCAGCTATTTAGTGCTCCGATTAAATGAACGTTTCCACTGATTGGTTGAGTGGCCGCTAAACTAAACGTAACAAATGTATAATCTCCTGATGTGGCACCATCGCGGTTGTCGAGGTTTTCTATTATGTAGTTGCCATTAAGATCTGGGTATTGAGCATAAACTTCATGCTCCCGCGACTTATCGGTAAGCACCGAAAGATGAAAAGGTCTTTTACTGCGGTCGAGGCGGCCTGTATTCCTTCCCGGAAAGTTGAGTGACCGGAAATCAACAAATCGAAATTCATTACCCGCCATAAATTGATTATCCTGATCAAAGAACCGATACTCAAGCTCGCGTTTATCTTCGCGGATAAAGCTGGGTGTCACTTTTGTGCGCACATTATCCCACCGCTGATTTTGTCGGATCATAGCCTGTATGGATTCCATAGGGTTAATTACATCCAGGCGCGAATAATTAATTTTAAAGTTAAGCTGCTGGTTGCTGGTTCGTAAATTCCCAAACCCTGCGCTTTGATTGTCCATCACCAAACTCACCTGATTATCATAAATCATAAACCGCTTGCTTAGCAGTAAGTCGTCTTCATCGCTTTCGCGATAGGCAGCTAACAAATAATTGCCTGATAATTTTACGGGCGGCACTTGGAAATAATAATGGATGTAAGGCACGGAGGTGCTGGAAGATACATCATACTCATTGATAGGAAATTCGTTGTAGTCTAAGAGAAAATCCAAATCCATGAGGCTAGACTTAGACCAGTCGTAATTGCAATGGATTATTTTTACATAATAGTTACTGCGCTGGGCTTGCAGGTCGTCAAACTCAAGCAATAGATTTTGCCCTTGAAGGGCCGCAACCGCAGGCCGCAGTTGATCGCGGTTGCCATTTGCCTGTGAATAAAGCAAAACCGTTCTTATTTCTTCTTCGTAGGATTTATCAGCGAAGACTAGTTTTTTTTGACCAAACGCAAGTTGCGCGAGCAGAACAGTGAACCCCAAAACAATTGATCTCATAGCTCAAAACTAAACGAATAAATTAATTCAATTTGCATTCCAACCGATCGTTATTATTCAGGGTCAAATACGCATAAGAGTTCATGCTAAGCGAAAAGGAGCTTATTAAAGGCTGTGTGAAAGAAGACAGGGCCGCTCAAAAGGCTATGTATGAACGCTATTGCCGGAAAATGATGGTGGTTTGTCAGCGTTACGCCAAATCTACCCAGGAAGCTGAGGATGCCCTTCAGGAAGGATTTATGAAAGTTTTTGGGTCTATAAAGTCGTTCCGCGAAGAATCCAGACTGGATACCTGGATGACAAGAATCATGATTAACACAGCCCTGAATCAACAGCGACAGAAATTGTATCTGCTGCCCATGGTAGATGTTACGGAAATCGACCTTGTGGAGAATGTGGAAATTAGTTTATCATCCTTTCATCTTTCAGAATTGGTTGCAATGATTCAATCGCTCCCCGATGGGTGCCGGTTGGTGTTTAATCTGTTCGCCATTGAAGGCTACAATCATAAAGAAATTGCAGAGATGCTGGGCATCAGTGAAGGAACATCCAAGTCGCAGTATAGCCGGGCAAAAAGTTTGTTGAAAGTAAAATTGAATCATCATAATAACGTGTATGGAAAATACGGAGAGGCAAAAGTTTGACGATGCGTGGCGCGATGCATTTCAGCAGGCGGAGCAAACTCCATCTGCCGAAGTGTGGTCGGGGCTTGATCATCAGTTAGCAGCAGCCGAAGGCGGCACAATGAAACGAAGAGTAATTTTCTATCAACGCCTCGCTGCGGCCTCAGTTCTTTTTGCCCTTGCGGTAGGCGCACTCACTACCTATTATGTGCGTGATCAAACCTCCGGGGTGCCACAAGAAATAAGTAAGGTTCAAAATCCGGAAAATTCTGCACCGGGAGATGATAAGAATCAGATTACCGCGAATACTAATGATAGAGTAGGTAAAAGCGATGCGAATGAAGTTGGCAACTTTTCAGGTGTGAAGGGTGAAGTAAAAGACAATTCAATAGTAAATAGTAAAGACAACGAGGCAGTAACGCATCAATTACTTGTGCTTTCCGAAAAGAGTGAAGAAAAAAATCTTGTTGCTATTGAAAGTAAAAAGAACCTGACAGGTAGAAATAACGAGCGGAGCATCACACAACGTTCTCTTGCCGATATAACATCACCCGAAATAACTATTGCCGGTAAGCTTAGGGAAGTAACCATCGTGCGCAAGTTGCCAGCTATGCCAGCCTCTTTTATGGCAGAGTCCAAAAAGAATCGAACAAAGGAAGATTTGTGGGCATCCATTGGTGCATCCACCGGTAACTATTCGCCACAAATTAATACAGGCTCTGTGGCTTTTGCCAGCCAAAATGGAAGTCCTTCGTTTCTAAATTCGTCTGCGAATAATTCAGCCTCCAAAGGCTCTGCTTATTCGGTAGGTATAAACATGGGAAAGAGAATCTCAGACCGATGGGTTTTGCAGGGTGGTGTCAATTACCTGAATCAGGAGATCGGGTATAACTCCAACGTTGCTACCCTTGATCGAAACAATCAGGCCAAAGCTTATTCAGCCGATTATGCACTACAGGAAGCTGCTTCAAACCTTGCCATTACAAATCCTTATGAAATAAATAATGTCAACGAATTTGTATCCATCCCAATGCAGGCCGGCTACTTGCTGATTGACCGAAAGGTTGGTGTACAGATAAATTCAGGATTGGCAACTGATGTCTTTTTACAAAATACACTGACCGATAAAAGCGGTCAGTTAAATAAATACTCACAGGGGGCAGGTGATAGTTCACCTTATCGAACGTTTAGCTGGTCGGCCCTGATGGGTACCGAGTTAAGCTATAAAGTGGGCTCTCAGTATCGATTGTCTTTAGTGCCAGGGCTACGCTACCCGATGAGTCAGGTGTTAAAAGCTGAATCAAGCAGCGTAAATCCGCTTTTTTGGGATATCGGGTTTAGATTCCGATATATTTTTAAGTAGGATTTAAACGTTATGGGTAAAGAAGGTGTCAAAGCAGTAGACCAAAAAACACTTGTTATGGAATCCGTGAAAGAGCTTTTTCAGAAGAAATTAATCCCCGGTCTTTATGCCGTGTTGTTTATTGTTGCTTTGTTGGTATTAAGTGTGCTGTTAGTACGCAGGCAGATTTATTTCTAACCTAATTTCTTTTCCTTCCAACTTTTTGAGTGCACCGTGGGTCAAAGCATCAGGACCAAGCAAACTCAAATCGTATGAAGAAATTCAATCTGTTCCCGGCAAAATCATTTTTTGTAATCTTGCCTGTTATTATCGTTCTGCTATCCGGTTGTTCGGATAAATGTGAAGAGACCCGGCAACTGATTTATTACCAACCAGTATATGCTACATCTGCGCAGGTAAAAGCGGCAGTTGAACAGCAAGCGCCACAAGAGTTATCGCAGATTGGAAAGATTTATTACAAAGACGGATATCTCTTTATTAACGAATTAGGTGAAGGAATCCATATTATTGACAATCGTACTCCGTCAAATCCTAAAATTGTTTCTTTCTTAAAGGTACCGGGCAATTATGATCTCGCAATCCGGGGTACTACCCTATATGCCGATAGTTATGTTGACTTGGTTGCTTTTGATATCTCTGATCTTTCTCAAATCAAAGAAGTTAATCGTATTGAGCGGTTGTTTAATAACTACATGACAATGGGCTATATGGTGAGTTCGGACCTGGGCATACTAACAAATTGGGAAAAGGTGGAGAGCGTTCAGGTTAATGAAGCAGATTGCAGGGCTGTTTATCAAAATTGGGGCGGAGTTTTTTATGATCGTGGCTTTGCCCTTACAGCCCAGGCTTCCAGCTCGTTCAATAAGGCCACCGCCTTCGCACCTGTTTCCAGCACAGGAATCGGAGGCTCAATGGCCCGGTTTACAATCTCAGGGGATCACTTATATGCTCTGGATGGATCGAACCTTGATATAGTAGATGTGAGTGTTCAGACAACTCCTCAAGCCAAAAAGGAATTTCCTTTAGCCTGGGATGTTGAAACGTTATTTCCTTATTCTGACAAACTTTTTGTGGGATCCCGTACAGGTATGTATATCGTTGATTTAAAAATTCCGGAAGAGCCTGCATTGCTTACAAAATATGAGCACGTGCGTAGCTGTGATCCGGTGGTTGTAGAAGGAGAGTATGCCTATGTTACTCTACGCAGCGGCTCAACCTGCGAGGGATTTACAAACCAGCTGGAAGTAATTAATCTTGAAGATATTAAAAACCCATTGATGGTGGCTGTGTATCCAATGACAAATCCACATGGCCTCGGCATTGACAACGGTACACTTTTTATCTGCGATGGCTCCGATGGCCTGAAAGCATTTGATGCTTCTGATGTTAAAATGATTTCTCAAAACCAGCTGGCGCATTACAAGGACATTCATGCTTTGGATGTAATACCCTTTCAAAATATAGCGATGGTGATTGGCGAAGACGGATTATATCAATATGACTACGGGGACATCAAAAACATAAAACTTTTGAGTCAACTGCCGATTGTTAAGCAATGAAAGTTCGAGCCCTAGTAGTCAGTGTTTGGTTTGTGTTTGTCGGTGTAGCTTCGGCACAAGACAGTACTGCTGTGAATACACTTGTTAAGAGTCAGAAGACGGAGTATTTCTTTTACATTCAATCCGGTACCTTAATCGGGTGCAACGAATGCAGTCGTGGTAAGGAACTCTCGTTTAGCGGTGCTACTGTTCATGGTGTTAAAATAGGAAACCGTCTGCGGGTAGGTGCAGGTATCGGCTATGATTCGTATTTCGATTGGAATCATGTACCCGCATTTGGGAGTGTGAGTTGGGATTTGTTTGCCCGAAAAAATGCTTTCTTCATTCAGTTCAGTTATGGGGGGACATTAAAGTCATGGAAATACTCTTTGTATGACGAGTATGGGTATCAAAAATCGACCGGTGGACAAATGATGAACCCAATGGTAGGGTATAGGATCCGGTACCACGAGGTAAGCATTTCGTTAATGGCAGGGTATAAATTTCAAAGAATGGCTACGTTTTATGAGTACCCATCGTACTATTGGGACCCCGCCCGAGGCCAGGTGATGGGTGACCCGATGACTACAGAGATAAATCGCGAAATGAATCGGTTTATGCTTTCGCTGGCTATTGGGTGGAAGTAAATCGACATTTCATTTGATCATCTTTTGAATATCTTCTTTCAAAGGAACAAGATGCCTCTTTATGATTGTCCAGATTATTCTGTCATCAATGTTGTCATAAGAATGAATAAGCCTGTTTCTTAAACTTATTATTTGGCTCGCGTGAAGTAGATCATATTTTGAGGACTTCTTTAAAAATCGATTAATGGCTTCACCAACAATTGCCAGATGTCTTTCAACGGCCCCTTTAATTAGAAAATTCCGTTTGTATTCATCAAACGATTTTAATTCACTTGTAATGATAAAATATGATCTAGGGAATTAAGGACGTCAGACAAATACTTTTTCTCCTTGTCCGTCATAAATCAGTTTTTTTGTTGACTCAATACTTTTTCTCAGATAAGGATTGTGTATTGAGTCTTCCGTTAGCAAGTCTACTTTCCTGTTAAAGAAAACTTCCAGATTGTCCCAGAATGAAAGAAGAGTTTCACCGTATTCTATCGGATCTTTAATATCTAATTCAACAATAACGTCAATATCACTTTTTATCGGATTAAAATGTTGGGTTATTGAAGAGCCAAAAGCATATATCTTACTAACCCTATGTTGTCTGCATAGAGCAACAAATTCTTCATACTTATCTTTTATTATGGAGTTTAAATTCATAATCAAATATAGTAAAATGTTCCGGGGGATAAAGAATATAATTGATTTAACAACGGCTCTAAATCGATGCTTCCAGTGCATCAGCCTCCAGCATCAACTTTTCCCATTTTAAATTTTCTTCGTGCAAGGTTGTGTGGAGGGAATCAAATTTTTGCTGATAAGTAGTGAGTTTATTAAAATCTCCATAGACATCAGGCTTAGCCATTTCATCTTCCACTTGCTTTTTTTCAATCTCAAGTTTCTGAATCACGTCTTCTACTTTTTTCAACTCCTGGTTTAATGCCTTAATCCTCTTTTCATTCGGGTTGGCTGAAGCCTTGGGTTGTTCCTTTGGCTTTTCCGCGACCTTTTTTTCAGGTGCTGGTGTAGGGGTTATGGAAGAAACTTGTTGTTTTCTCCAATATTCATACTCATCGTAGGTGCCTGGGTATTCTTTAATTTGATTATTTTCAATATACCAGATTTTATTGGCAATCTGACTTACAAAATGGCGGTTGTGCGACACTACAACAAAACTACCAGCGTATTGCTGAAGGGCTTGGATCAGAATATTCTCCGATATAAAGTCAAGGTGGTTGGTGGGTTCATCAAGCAATAAGAAATTGGCTTCCGAAATCAATGTTTTAGCAAGTGCCACCCGCGACTTTTCACCACCCGATAGTACTTTTATTTTTTTAAACACATCCTCGTCAGAAAAGAGAAAGCATCCCAACACATTTCTGAGTTCTTGTTCGGTCTTGCTACTGCCGGCTTGTTTTAATTCATCCAGAATTTCACTTTCCACATGCAACGACTCCAGTTGATGTTGTGCAAAAAAACCATAGATAACATTGTAGCCAATAATGCGATCGCCATCCACAGGCTCCGTATTGGCTAATATGCGAAGCAAGGTAGACTTGCCTTTTCCGTTGGCACCGATCAACGCTATCTTATCGCCCCGTTCAATAGAGGCACTTGTATGTTTTAAGATGACTTGCTCGCCATACGCCTTGGAAAGATCTTTGAGTGTAACCACATGCCTTCCGGAAGGTTGTTTAAATGTAAATCGAAAATTTACAGCCGCTACATCACTCACTACCTCATCTACCATATCCATTCGTTCCAGCGCCTTTACGCGCGATTGCACCAGTTTCGATTTAGATGCTTTTGCCCGAAACCGTTCAATGAACCTTTCCGCCTGCCTGATTTTAGCTTGTTGATTATCGTATGCGTTTTGTTGCACTTCTTCGCGCAAATCTTTTTCCTTTAGATAGAAGGAGTAATTTCCTTCATAGGTGATTAGCTGACCATTGGTAACTTCAACAGTTTTGGAAATTACATTGTCCAGAAAGATCCTGTCGTGCGAAACGATGACAACAGCACCTTCATAATTACGCAGATAGTTCTCTACCCACTCAATGGAAGGTAAATCCAAGTGGTTGGTTGGCTCATCAAGCATCAGACACGAAGGTTTTTCTAAGAGAAGTTTGGCAAGCATTACACGCATGCGCCAACCTCCTGAAAATTCCCGTAAGGGGCGATGTAAGTCTTTTGTTGTGAATCCTATTCCTTCCAGTACTTCTTCAGCTTTTGCTTGCATGGAGTACCCATCCAGGTGTTCAAATTTTTCCTGCAGCTTGGTTAGTTTATCGACAAGATCATCAGAATATTCGGTTTCCAGTTTATGCAAGACTTTTTCTATCTGCCGTTGCGTGTCCACAGCTTCTTTAAACGCTTCCATGGCGACTGTAAGAATGGCGTCATCTGTTTGGTAGGAGAGTAGGTCCTGATTTAAAAACCCAATGGTGCAGTCTTTTGATTTACTGATCGACCCGCCATTCACACTGAGGTCGCCATTGATAATCTTCAACAAAGTCGATTTTCCGCGCCCGTTAAGTCCGATTAACCCGATTTTATCATCCGGTTTTATAAACATGGACGCATCCTCGTAAAGAGCCCGGCCCCCGATGAAGTAAGAAATATTGGAAATAGAGATCATCTGAACTAAAAATTCCTGCAAAGGTAACTTTAAAATGCTCCTCAGTCCAACATTTTGCTGATATGGAAAATTTCTGGTGTAAAAACCCGTTGAGATTTCGAATAACCGGCTCATCTTTGATATCTTTTAAGGGTGACCTAACACTAAAATAATATGACCAGACCGCAGGTAGTATATAGTTTCTTCGTAGCCATTCTTCTGGTTGGATGCAGCGCCCCAAAAGAAGAAGTGTCATTGAGTGATATCAACTTGCCACCAGGCTTTACTATCGATATTTATGCCGAGGTAAATGATGCGCGCTCAATGGCGCTATCACCTTCTGGAATTCTCTATGTTGGCAATAAGGATGGTAATAGTGTGTATGCAGTTAAAGATACAGATGGAGATTTTGTTGCAGATAAAAAATGGCAACTCGCCTCGGGCCTTAACATGCCTAATGGAGTGGCCTTTAAAGACGGTGATCTTTATGTTGCCGAAGTAAATCGAATTTTAAAATTTTCGGACATTGAAGATAAACTCGATAATCCAGGCGAACCTTCTATTGTCTACGATAAGTTTCCTACCGAAGGTCACCATGGCTGGAAGTACATTGCCTTCGGTCCTGATGGCAAGCTCTATGTACCGGTGGGTGCGCCTTGTAATATTTGTGAACCGGAAGATTCGGTTTTCGCTGCCATCCATCGAATGAATGCAGATGGAACAGGTCTTGAGTTATTTGCCAGTGGTGTACGTAATACGGTAGGTTTTACATGGCACCCGGAAACAAATAATATCTGGTTCACAGATAATGGGCGTGATATGTTAGGGGATGATATACCGCCCTGCGAACTTAACTCAGCACCAACACAAGGGTTGCACTTTGGATATCCCTATTGCCATGGTGGCACAATTCAAGATCCGGAATTTGGTAGCAAACGATCGTGCGATGAGTTTGTTAAACCGATGCAGAATCTCGGGGCTCATGTGGCTCCGCTAGGTCTTAAGTTTTATACGGGCACAATGTTTCCTGCTGAGTATAAAAATCAAATCATTCTGGCCGAACACGGTTCGTGGAATCGCGAAAAGAAAAGTGGGTACAAGTTAAGTCTTGTAAAACTTCAGGATGGCAAGGTTACGAATTACGAAACGTTTGCAAGCGGTTGGCTGAATGAAGCAAGTCAAAAGGTTAGCGGTCGACCCGTGGATGTACTGCAAATGCCAGATGGCTCACTTCTTATTTCGGATGACCATGCAGGAAAAATTTATCGGATTACTTATAAGGACTGAACTGTTTCTTAGATCAGCATCAAGTAGGTAGATGAAGGTTAAAAATCTTCAGCTACTTCTTCAATTTTCTTTCCCTTATCCTCATACATCATTCGGATTACGGGGCCGGAGCGATAGGTGAGTTTAAGTTCTTTGTGGTGCCCTTTATAAACCAAACTTAACGTTTCGGCTTTCCAGTAATAGCTTTCAGTGCGGATGCTATAGGTAGCTTTACCAAAGGATTTTTCCAGTCCCCGCATTACGTTAGGATCTTTAGAGGTAGTCACGTCAATTTCGTAAATCAAACCTTTATAGGTTTTTAACGAAATCTTCTTTACTTCTACACCGCCAATTGTCATGTAGTCGGGATGCTCGGTTTCGTAAACCTTTGCTTGAAATTCTTTACGCTCGGTAATATTTTTTTTGAAGGTGGTTTGCTTCACGCTATCAATTAAACTTCCCAGTTTAATTTCTTTAAATCCATTTCTGCGATCAAGTTCTTTTGTGTCTTGAGCGTAGAGGGTTAGTGTGCCCATTAGTAACAGAAGTGAACAATACTTTCTCATGGCAATTTTGGTTCGTTAAATTGAACAGGTATCGATACCCGAACGGAATCCCAAAGAAAAACTAGTTCAGCTCTATTATTCTTTTGTTCTATAAGTATCGTAAATGGTTCGTAAACGGCTCCTTGCAATAGTTGAGTTGGAATGCTAAATCTCATCACATCCATTTTATCGTTGTAGTTATAAGCACCCCACAAACCAAGATCGCTATTGAATATTATCGTCCAGCTTTCCTTTTCGGGGATGGTGAAAATAGAATAAGTGCCCGCTTTAAGCGAAGTATTATTAAGGATTATATCGCGGGTGATTGTGATTTCGGTTGCTTCATTAGCCCCTGTTCGCCAAACCTGGCCGAAAGGCACAAGGTTGCCATATACAATCCGCCCGCGCTTATGGGGTTGACTGTAAGTTATCTTTAGATATGTATCTTTATAACGAGCCGTAACTAAACTTACCGGGCTGGGTCTTGGCTTTACTGTTTCCTGTGCGCGAAGCAGGAGTGGAAAAAAAGCAATGAAAAGTAAAATTAATCTGCGATCTCCCAACATGAATCGAATTTTCATCGCGAATATAGTATTTTGAATTCTTATTTTTACTCCCGATGATGCGACCTGCCTTTGATGATATCTATATGGAGCTAGCCGTTAATCTGGCGAAGCGATCACATTGCTTAAAACGACATGTAGGTGCTGTTCTTACCAAAGACACGCGTATAATCTCGATCGGCTACAACGGTCCGCCTTCGGGTACACATAATTGCGATGAAGAATGGCCCGATCAAGGATGTCCGAGAGACTCAAAAGGTGGATGTTCGTTGGCAATTCATGCCGAACAGAACGCGATACTCTATGCTGTTAAGAATAAGACATCGGTAGAAGGAGCAACTCTGTATGTTACCTTGTCGCCTTGCCTCGCTTGCTCGCGCATTATTTTCAGTATGGGCATTGCCAGAGTTATTTATTTAAACTCGTATGCTGAATTTAAGGGTCTGGCATCCGATGAAGGAGTAGACTTTCTAAATAAGTTTGGTGTGGACTGCACACGTTATCTGGGTACGCTTACCAACGTAACTCACATGATATAAAAAAAGCCGGATTCCCGGCTTTCAATATCTGGTGCACTTCAGTTATTTCAGAATGCTCTCAATAGAAGCAATCAACGTTGCCGTAACGCCTTTCGTCTTTTTGGCTTGTTCTTGTTTAAATACAACCAATGCTTTGCCGGCTGTTTCAAGTAAACCTGAAGCGTTATTATCGTAGCGGTAGCTTCCCAGGCACCACTCAAGATCAGCCTGAAGCTGATGCTCAATGTTTAGTGCTTTTAATTTTGTTAGAATCTCTTCTGATATTTTTTCAAGTGAGACTGTTTTGGGTTTAGCCGCACTCTTTTTTACGGGAGTTTTTTTATCAGTTACTGTTTTAGTAGGGGTCTTTGCCATGAGGTATTGTATTTGTGTGATGACGCAAAGTTAAGGCCCTTATTGTGCGCGAAACAAGTGTGTAGCCAATTAAATTTCCGCAATCGAGTGATTAAGATAATGAAATTCAATGCGTTGCGATGAGAATATATGCACAATAGGCTGTCTATTGCAATAAATACAAACAACCTGCATAGCTCATTAAGTCTGTATTCATTATCTATAAATATGATTTTTATTAAGAGAATTGAATTGCTGTAAAAAGAAAAGAGAAGTGATCCAAGATCACTTCTCTTTGTAAAAGTATCAAGCGAACTTGATTACTTCTTCTTCTTAGCAGCCTTCTTTGCTTTCTTGGCTGCTTTCTTAGCGGGTTTTTTTGCCATAACGTTTTAATGTTTTAAGTAAAACTGTACGAAAGGTATAATAAAAAATTAATTCACAAAAATTTTGTCAATAAAATTTTATAATGACAGAAAAAAATCAGGTACATAATTTTTTCATTATTAATCATAACTAAGCATTGCATTTCATTGAATGATGTTCACTTCAGGTGTTAATGTGATATTGAATTTTTCTTTTATAGAAGATAAGATTTGCTTAGCGAGTTGAAAAATTTCTTCTCCTTTTCCATCACCATAGTTTACCAATACCAATGCTTGTTGTTGATGAACACCAACATTATTTATTCGTTTTCCTTTCCATCCACATTGTTCAATCAACCAACCAGCCGGTACTTTAACTTCTTGATTTTCAGAATAATAACCGGGTATTTCAGGATATTCTTTTTTTAGAGTTTGATAGTGTGTTACGGTGATAGTTGGGTTCTTGAAGAAACTTCCTGCATTACCAATTACACGTGGATCAGGTAGTTTACTACTTCTTATTTGTATAACTGCATCACTGATTGATTGTATCGTAGGGTGTATAATGTTCATTGCGTTCAGTGTATCTTGAATAGCACCATAGCGGATATTGATACGATGATTTTTCTTGGTCAGACTTAAAGTAACACTTGAAATAAAAATTTTTTCTTTTAGCTGATGTTTAAAGATACTTTCACGGTATCCAAAGCAACATTCGTGATTATTGAAACTCTTTCGTTCTCCTGTTGACAGATCAATTGCATCTACACGATCAATAACTTCTTTGATCTCTACACCATACGCACCTATGTTTTGAATTGGTGCTGCACCCACGGTGCCCGGTATAAGCGATAAATTTTCTATCCCCCCATATTGATGTTGCACGCAATGCATAACCAATTCATTCCAAACCTCGCCTGATTTAACATTCAGCAGTATACGTTCATCATTTTCTTCCTGTGTATGGATACCGGTAAGGTCAACTTTAATGATAAGACCATCAAAGTCGCGCAAGAATAGCATATTGCTACCTCCACCCAGTATAAGATGCCTTTCGGTTTTGTATACCGGTAATTGTATAAGTTCTTGAAGTTGCGCTTCTGAACTAATTCTGCAGAAATAACGGGCCTTGGCGTCAATGCCAAAAGTGTTGTAAGCTCGTAGACTTACATTTTCTTCAATGTCGATCATGGTAATTGATGACCAAGGAAGAAAAATCTAATGAAATAACGAAATGATTATTGGAATGACTCGCTTACCTCTTCCTTTGATAACTTGAAAATGCAGATTCGCGGGAAGCGACCCGCCACATAGGTTGTTCCACATACAGCCAAACCGCCATCAAGGGTAGTTATCACCGTTGAAATCTCAAAGGGATTGGAGAAGCCCAGATAACGACTGCCTATTAGTTCGCCCGTGTTTTCGTCATAACCATACAATGCAATCTGGCTACTGCGTGTATCACTTCCATACAAGGCTACTTTTTTGATGCCGATAGTTGTGCGCAGAATTTTAACAGGCGCATTACTTACCAACTCAGGAAACAGCAAGCCACCCAGATCTGTGCTTGAACTAATACCAGAAGAATTTAATGTTGCATTCGGTAAAAAGTAGTTATCACCAAAATTGAATCGTGCCAACGCAAACTTACCACCGTCCAGAGGCACTACCTGACTTAATCCACCATCATCCTGCTGGCCTTGAACAACACCTTGAGGTTCATCATCAGACAGGTTCGTAAAGACGAGCGATAGGGTATAGTTATAAAAACCATTGAAATAATATTGACCGGTTTGATTTTTACCCACTAAAAAGGGTAGTTGCTCACCCGTTCCAAGGAAGTGATTAATGATCGGTTCTTCAACTGCATCGCCCGCACCAATACTAAAACCTTGAGATTGACCTACAGCACCCGATGGAGTAATGATGGATACAACACTCTCTTTATTTAGATTATCATAGCTGAGCAAAAGAAAATTGCTTCCATCCATTGCAGCAGCAGCCGGGTAAGAACCACCTACACTGATTGGGTCGCTCAGCGTGCCTGCAGCATCCAACTGAAGAAGTTGTGTCTGTAATCCTACCGGATTCATACAAAAGAAGTAGTAGTTACCACCACTCTCAAGCAACGGCCCTATAGGATTAACAAAACTCTCATCTACCTCTTGTTCAGAAACAAATGCACCAAACTCGTCCACTTTCATAATGTAAATGCCGCTGA
This sequence comes from Cyclobacteriaceae bacterium, assembly GCA_965278925.1. Lineage (GTDB taxonomy): Bacteria > Bacteroidota > Bacteroidia > Cytophagales > Cyclobacteriaceae > ELB16-189. The sequence goes on from OZ257123.1 coordinate 617,829, forward strand.
AGTTTGAATCCTGTATCCTGCGTCCACCTAAAATTAAATAACCACCATCGGCTGTTTGCTTCATATCGATAGGATAGAAGGAGGCGGTGAATTGATCATTATCATAGATTCGGGTGAAACTCGACTTATCGGAAGCCGGATCGGACTCATTTGAACAACCCGCAACAATAAAACAACCGAGAGATAGTATTAATAACGCGCGCATAAATTATCGATCTAAAGTTTTAAAGCTATTGCTCAGGAAACGCATGGGAAACAATACCCCGGCAGAGATTACAATGTTATTGAGGTCAAGATCGTCCTGAGCATCGCCAATGCCGGCCAACCGATCGTTACCAAAGCGATTATCAACGTTAGTAACGTTGCTCATTCCTTTCCAATAGGAGGCATCCAACACAACTCTTACGTTGCCGAAATTATAATCCAAACCTGCACCCGCCATCAGGCCCCAATAATTATCAAATAGATCTTTAGCTCCTACAATGATGGGCTCATTGGTGAATTGATTTGTGCCACCCGAGGCGAAGTCGGTGCCCGATACCTTTACGGATTTGTTTGCGTTAATCAGCATAGAGTAAAAGATGCCTACCTGAACGTAGGGCCGGAGTTTGTTACGAAGAATATCATACTTCACGATAAGGGGAAAGTCGGCAAAGTCAACTTTTTGTTCCTGATCGTATTCAAGAACCAAACGCTCGGCAGAATTCTCAGGGTTATCCCATTGAAACTGATTTGAATAGCTGAAGCGACTATTTCTATAGGTTGGTTGAACACTGAAAGAAAATCCTTTATAGTAGAAGGTTGCTTCTAAGGTAGCCTGACTTCCAGTTTTGCTAAACGAATCGTAGACCTTTTCGGTTAGCGCACTTGCGTAATTCGTGGGCGTCATCACCGCATAGCGTTTTATAGGCGATGCTTCAGATAGATTGGTGCCGGCTTTGAAGCCCAACCACCATTGCTTCTCAAGAAATTTACTCTGCTGACTTGGTTTAGTGGCGAGCCCGCCTTGTTTCCTTTTGATCTGTGCTTCTGCGGTGATGCATGCGGCAATCAATAGAAGTACCGTAAAAATTTGCTTCATAAGACTATCGGATAACAATGAGTTTTTTGGTTTCGGTAAAGAATCCGGTTTTGACCTGATAAAAATAGATACCCGGAGGCAAATCTGATACATCCGCTTTAATTATATGTGTTCCTTCCGTTCGTTCTTCATGCAGCAGACTCTTAATTATTCTTCCTTGACTATCTTTAAGAGAGATATCCACCAGGTTGGCAGCATTGATTTTAAACTCAATATGTGTAAAGGAGCTTGCCGGATTAGGGTAACAATCAGCTAGGCTAAAGCGATTACCAATAAAATTATCCTGAACCCCCGAAATAACCTGGGTAGCTAACGGCATGGGCTCATAGTTACCCGTACCATCTTCCTTGGGGCCATTAATAAAATCTTTAAAGAAAATGTCATTGTTGATTTTAGCTTCATCTACGAGCATCCAATCGCGAAGCAGGTTTGCATAAACCTGACGGTAATCAAATTGCATCTCCACATTTTGTAAATTAAGATCAGGTACCTTACCCACTACGCCAGGCTGCACACCCTTTCCGAAGATCATTACCGGAGCGCCCGTACCATGATCAGTTCCGTAACTTCCATTTGCACGCACGCGTCTTCCAAACTCAGAAGTAGTTACTGTTAGCACCCGATCTTCAAGCCCTCTGGCTTTAAGATCATCCTGAAAGGCTTTCATAGCAGAAGAGATATGATACATAAGCGCAGCATGCTGGCCCATAGTAGGATCGTAACTTTCTACTTGCTCTGCGTGAGTATCGAAGCCACCCATTTTTACAAGAAATACTTTTGTTTTCACACCAAGACCAGGTCCGCCTCCATCCAGCAAGCGCGCTATCAATTGTAACTGAGGAGTTAATCCGTTTCGCATGCTACCTCGTGGTGCGTTGAAGGGATAACGTTCCGGGTAGGTTACTGACGATACCGGAGCATTTTTATAAACATTATACAATCGTTCGGCATAATCTTCTGATTTGTCTTCAAGCCCCAAAATCCAATTCAATTCTTTGCCGTACGGAGAATTATCCAGTGCTATCGGAGGTTTTCCGCGCGGGTCAACACCTTCATCCGTAAATCCTTCCAGTTCTTCTACAAGTTCTGCAAAACTCTGCGGATCGTTTAGGGAAATAGACGTAGGGATATTTCCATCCTGATGAAAAATCAATGACACGTCACTTCCCATTTCGATGGCGAGTGGGTCTTGCATTTCAGGATTTGGAAAATCGTTTGGATAAATTTTGGGTGCAAATTCCTGTTGCAAATAGCGGCCTACCCAACCAGACGAAAAGTAATCGTCAAAGCCACCACCCATGAAAGAGATATCTCTTCCACGAAAGTGTGATCCATTGTTATTTTTATACGATACACCTTGCACGACTGTCATGCGACCGCGGTCGTAAAGATCTTTCATAGCGAGCATGTCTGGATGAAGTCCAACCTGCGCATCAGCGGGAAGGGTACTATCCAAAGCAATCATCTTGCGCAAACTGTTCTTAGCCGGAATAGCAATGTTGGCCCGCCATCGATAATATAAGTCGTAGGCTTCTACTGGTATAATACTATTAAGCCCATCATTGCCGCCATGAAGTTGAAGAATAATCAGCACCCGATCGTTTGTACTTTGCTCGGCCATACGGGTTAGAGAATTCTCGGCCATTAAGCGAATCGGAATTCCACCGAGGGTAAAAGGCAACGCTGCCAGGGATAGTTTCTTTACAAAATTTCTACGTTTCATTCGAAGGGTTAGTAAAGTTGATACTCGGGCGATTGTAATATTGCATTGAAAAGATTCTCCAGTTGTCTGCGCACCACTTCCATGTCAACCGGGTTATTCCAGCGGAAGGTCCAGGCTGCTTCGGGATCGGCATCAATTTGAGGAGACTTCAAAAATGCTGTGAGGAAATAATTCAACCGCTCGGCCGTGAGTCCTGCATTATCATCCAGCAAAGGATCGAAGGTTAAGTTATCTGCCAGCGGAAGAAAATACTTTGTTAGTTCAATAATCAGACTGCGGGCATCTGAGGCAATGGCGTTGCTTATGTTGGTCTGCACAAAAGCAACAACATCTATTTTTAATTCACCCATCATCTGGCTATCCGATACAAGGTTGCGGATAAATTCATACCTGCGTGTGAGGTAGTTGGTGGAGATCCAACTGCGATGGTAAATGGGATATTGATGATAGGCATCATAGCCAGCCACATCAAAAGGTTCATAGAAATGCATCCCCATACCTTGTAAACTGCGAATAAGCTCGCCTGTCTTTTCATAGTATGATTCTGCACTTGTTACAGGATCAGGCAGTTGTATGTTGAAGATACGGAACGTACCTACCATCAAGTCAAGTGGCGATTTGATAATTCCGCCAAAATTGTCATCACCCACACCTGCAGCAGCATCATAAAAATGCTGACTTTGGAAAAGGTCTTCCAGCACGGGCTGAATTTTATACCCACTGGCAACAAATGTATTGGCCATCTCAGCAATGATCGTATCATCAATTGCCTGATTGATTTCGTGATAGACAAAAAAGCGGTAAATTCTACGGCAAAAATTGCGTGCTGTTTCTGGTTGAGAATAAATCAATTCAATCAACTGACTGATTTCATCCAATGCGCTTGCCTCTGTGGCATTCGTGCCGTTTAGCAATAGGGCATCAGGTTGAATGGTTGCATTATTAAATCGCTCGCTAAATTGTTTTATGCTGTTATCATGAGCACTGGCATTGGTAATGCTACCACGCACTTTTCCGCGCGGGAGTTTTTGCGTACCAGCCAAGTCTAAATCAACGGTATCGTCAAGCGTTGAAAAAGTTGTGTCCAGTTCCCAACCAGATAAGACCTGGGCTGCTGCGCGCACATCCTGTTCTTTAAAATTGAAATAATCGCCAGGCACACTGGCCGGTGGCAAAGTACCTTCTAACCCACGCCCAATAGAATAGAGTTCTAACAATTCGCGACCATAATTTTCATTCACGCTGCCATTCACATTCAGGTTGCCATCCAGCAAGCGCAGCATGGCATTATCAACACTAATCTTTTTTGTAAGCTCTTTAATATTGTAGTCTACACTCAACGTTTTATCAAATGCAAACTTCCTGTAAAGCTGATTTTGAAAATAGAGCGATCGGCTATTATCTACTTTGGTTTGAATAGTGGTAAGCACCGAATGTAAGAAGAAGACAATTTTCTCGCGGGTTCCATAGGCCAATGAATTTGACGGAGGAATGCCAAGGCCCAACATCTGCCCGATAAACCAGCCTTTGAAAAATTCCTGCAAGTCTGGGTCGCCACTATTTGCATCGGTGGTTCCGGTCAACACCCATTCAGTTCCCGTTTCAGGATCAATCGGCAAGGCCGGATCAGGTAAGGGTTGTTGAAACAACAATTGCACCGCTTGATTGGCTGTAAGGGTTGCAAACGAATCTATTTGCAAATTGGTAGGACCAAACGAGGCCCGGTGCAATAAATGTGCGGCTCTTTTATAACCTAACGAACCGCCAAAGGATGGTAAAGGCATGGGTAAAAATTATTCTCTTGACAAGTTAATCCATTGTAACAGAAATTCAGATCAGTTTTTCAGTTAAATGGCATTTATGCACGTTTGTTGTCTGTATTTTTCCTTGACCTCGAGTTACCCTACCTTTGTTTAACTTTTGGTTAACATGAAGATCATAGAATGCCCCCGGGACGCGATGCAAGGTCTCGAAGAATTTATTCCTACAGACCAAAAGGTGAATTATATCAATCAACTTCTGAAAGTTGGTTTTGATACGATCGACTTTGGAAGCTTTGTATCTCCCAAAGCCATTCCGCAAATGCGCGATACGGCAGCGGTGTTGGAAAAACTTGATCTATCAGGCTCTGTATCAAAGTTGTTGGCCATTGTGGCTAATAAACGTGGTGCGGAAGATGCTTGCAAGTTTCAACAGATTAACTATCTGGGTTTTCCATTATCCATTTCAGAAACGTTTCAGCAACGCAACACCAATAAATCTATCAGTGAGGCATTGAATGTTGTAAGTGAGATTCAGGAGCTGTGCCAACGGCATAACAAGCAACAGGTAGTGTACATCAGCATGGGCTTTGGTAATCCTTATGGTGATCCGTATGAGGTGTCGATTGTAGAGCAGTTTACCGACATACTCTCTACACTGGGTGTACAGATTGTTTCGTTGGCAGATACGATTGGTGTTTCGGAGTCGGCACAAATAGAATATCTCTTTAAATCCGTAATCACAAAATTTCCGGCCATTGAACTTGGCGCGCACCTACACTCCAATCCTAAAACCAGTATGGAAAAAATCGAAGCTGCCTATAACTCCGGGTGTCAACGATTTGATGGCGCGCTAATGGGGTTTGGAGGTTGCCCGATGGCAAAAGATGAATTGGTGGGTAATATGGCCACCGAAACAATTTTATCTTTTCTGGATTCGAAGAAGGGCTCACCGACATTAAATCGAAAGGAGTTTGCAATGGCGCTTCAGATGGCTGATAGAATATTTCCGCATTAAGATCAAATTATTTCAAGGCAAACATTTTTCCCGGCAAGGATTTTACTGCGTCCTTAAATTCTAGGGTGAGTAGGAGCGAGGCGAGCCTACTGGGTGGCATGGAAGATTTAAAACTCAGCTCATCAATCATTACCGGAGCATTTCGTTCTCTCAGAATGGCAATTACTTTTTGTTCGTCAGGTTCAAACTGAGTAAGATCAAGAGTTGTTTGCACACCACCACTTTCTGCCGACCAGTTCATGATGTATTCCAGATCCCTTACAGATGTATAGACATTTGCTTTGTTTATTTTGATCAACTTGTTACAACCCTCCGAATATGTTTGACCAAGATTGCCCGGCACAGCAAAGACATCTTTATTGTAGGTGTTAGCAATATCAGCCGTTATCAGCGCTCCCCCTTTTTCAGCTGCTTCAACAACAATTAATGCATCGCACAAGCCGGCAATAATCCGGTTGCGGGCAGGAAAATTATGAGCATCGGGTTTTGTGCCAAACTTATTTTCTGTAATCAGTCCACCCTGGCTAGTCATTTTTTTTGCGGTGTCTTTATGCACCGCAGGATAAATGATATCCATGCCGCTGCCCATCACACCCAGCGTAGCAAGACCGTGTTTGAGAGCAAACTTGTGTGCGTTAATATCAATGCCGTAAGCAAGACCACTTACAATTAATGCTTTATGTGGTATCAATTCCTGACAGATTCTTTCTACTATTTCTTTTCCGTATTCGGTGGCCTGTCGGGTTCCTACTATCCCTACCGATTTTGCAACGTTTAAGTTTTGATTGCCTTTATAGTAAAGAACGGCAGGCGCATCTTCAATTGCTTTTAATCGTTGTGGGTATTTTTTATCGGTGAAGAATAGAATCTCGGTGTCATCTTTCTCTGCTTTTTTAAGTTCGCGTTCAGCTTCCTGAAAAGTCTTTCCATTTTTAATGGCCTCGGCTGACACCTCTCCAACACCGGGTATCTTAAGTAGTTTTCCTTTGGACGTATTAAAAACTTGCTCGGCTGAGCCACAATAACTTACCAACTGCTTTACTAAGAAGTCGCCAATACCGGGCGTAAAGTGTAAGGCTAAAAATGAAACACGTTCCTGATCCATGAATTCAATTTCTGAATTCTGAAATTAAAAAATCTATGATGAAAAATGTGAATCGAATTAGAGTTTTTCGCGAATCTGCACCAAAAACTGGCGCACTTTTTTAAGTGAATCCATCAGATCCATCTTATCTCGCACAGATTGACTGTCGTTTTTCAACATCTCTTTGGCACCTTGAAGGGTAAACCCTTTCTCTTTCACCAAATGATAAATGGTGCGCACATGATCAATATCTTCTTTTGTAAACTGACGATTGCCTTTCCGGTTTTTCTTTGGCTGAATGAGCTCAAATTCAGATTCCCAGAAGCGTATTAGGGAGGGGGCTACATTAAACATCTCGGCTACTTCACCGATTGAATAATATATCTTCTCAATTTCTTTTTCTTTATACGCCATGAGGGACTGCGGAGCCTGTAAACGTTCGTGTTTAGTAACGAACGTCATGCAAAGTAACAATTCTTTAAACTTGAAGCAATGTTGACTATATTTTTTATCGACAAGCTATTAACATCATTTTGTGGATTTAAAAACCCATCCTGAATCGGTTATTTCAATCTTGCATTCAGGGAAATCCTCTTTGGTTAGTTCCTGAATTCGTTTTAAAACTTGCTTTTGTGAGTCGAGCTTCACGGGTGATCGATAGGGTTGATAGGTTGACGTAATGTGAGCCTTATAGAAAGTACCTTGAGTATTGGTGTAAACCTTAATAATAGGCGACCAACCATTAATGCCTGATACATTAATGCCCCCATAGGTGCAAAAATTACCCAAACTGTAGGCGATAAAACGATCTTTGTAGACTTCAACTGCTCTGGTTACGTGTGGACCATGACCAAATACAATATCAGCACCTGCATCGATAAGGGTATGTGAAAATGCATAGACGTTTCCCCGATTTTCACCATAAAAAATTTCATTTTTACGAGGCACATGTTGATGCTGTGGCCCCTCGGCACCACCATGAAAGGAAACGATCACGATATCGGTTAATGAATCAAGATAGGAAACGATTTTGCGCGCAGCAGGCAGATCGTTCAGATTAAGGCACCCACTATTTGGTGCAAAAGCAGTAAAGCCATAGCGAATTCCATCTTTTTCAAAAATAGTGTAGGGCTGACTCGTTTGACCAGCGTGATAAATGTTCGCCTCTTCAAGACTTTTTATGCTGCTCTTTCTACCAACTTCTCCAAAATCTCCTGCATGATTATTTGCAAGGCTCATTACGTCAAAGCCTGCATTAACCAGGTTCTGAACATACTTAGCCGGGCTACGAAAAACATAACATACTTTGGGATCGCGGCAGGTTTTGGCAGTGCCCCCATCGTCTAGCAATACACCTTCAAGATTTCCGATGGTGAGATCAGCCCCGGAAAGAATTGATCCAACCTCTTTCATTAAATCAAGACCATCGTTGGGTGGAAGAACACCTCCGTTCGGGTAATTACTCCCCATCATAATGTCACCCACACCAAGTATTGTAACCGTATCTTTTTTTTGAGCTAATGCCCACGCGCCTTGAAAAAGAAAAAGTGAGAGCAATACGATTCGGATCATACTTTAATTTTGAGAACGCAAATAAAAGCAGAAGTGCCGGAAGGAAGAAATGAAACAGTAATTAATCCAGTGAGGTAGCTGACTTACTACCAACTTCAATAAGTTTTTCGTATTCCTTATTGTTAAGATCGCGCTGGAAAAAATTGATAGGATTGATATAACCACCTTTGTAAAGCACTTCGTAGTGCAAATGTGGAGCTACCGAAATTCCTGTATTGCCAACATAGCCAATAACTTGCCCGCGCTTTACATTTTCGCCAACGCCTACAACATATTTCGTCATGTGCCCATAGCGCGTCTGAAATCCAAAACCATGATCAATAAAAACCATGTTGCCGAGTGAGTTGGAATATTGTGCAATGCCTACCGTGCCATCACCCGTAGAATATATAGGAGCTCCTGCTGGAGCTGTAAAGTCTAATCCATTGTGCGGGCGTACATACCCTAACAAAGGATGCATACGCATACCAAAAATTGTGTGGAGGTGAGTGAGGTCTTTGTTGCTTACGGGTTGAATGGCTGGCCTCGAGGCCCACATCTTTTCCTTTTTTATCAACTCATCCATTAGTTGTTGCAGCGACTGCGCTTCAATGTCTAACCGGTTTTTAATTTTTTCGGCTTGGTCGTAGGCAGTACGTATCAGTGGATAAGGAATTGAACTACTTTCTTTCTCACGACCACCCACCCCGGCTTCGCGTTGCGATTGATCTAAAGGTTCAAGATCAAGAATTACCCGGTAATTTTTATCGTCATTGTGCTCGAGTGTGCTCAACTGGCTTGAGGTGCGCTCCAATTGCTTATACAAAACTTTCCACTCAGTTTTTAACTTCTGATTGCGTTCGGCTTGCAAGGTTTCGTCAACCAGCGGAAAATGATAATTAAAATAAACCAGTCCGATTAATCCAAGCACTAATGAAATACCAAGAAAGATCAAAAGCCTTCTGCCCGCCACTTTGGGCGAAATAATGACAGGCTCGTATTTACACGATTCCGAATTATAGATATATCGCACCTTTGCCATCAGTCGAGCGATTGGTTTTGTTTCTTACTGTTACTAACCAACACTTCATAGTTGACTGCGCTGATACCTTCCACAATAAATTTTATCGGATCGAGATTCTTTCCGTCTTTGATTACTTCATAATGAAGGTGTGGTGCAATGGAACCACCACTCGACCCGACAGTGCCCAGGGTTTGTCCTTTCTTTAGTGTCTGCCCTTGCTGAATTGTAATATTCTCCAAATGACTATAGCGGGTAAAGTATCCATTTCCATGATCGATCTCCAGATAGTTACCGTAGCCAGCTACCAAATCACTTTTCTTAATCACCACCACGCGGCCTGGGCCAGCAGCTAATACAAATGTTCCGCGCACTGCGGATATATCCACACCATCATGGTGGTAATGTCCCTTATGAAAAGGATTGATGCGCGTGCCAAAACCTGAAACTAACTTGGCGACTTCAAAGTTTTCGACCGGAGCAAGGGATGGCAACGAGGTAAGGGTAGGCATGTCTTCCTTTTCTACATGCGTTACGCTAAATATCTGACTACTTTTTTTTGCAGATTGTATTACTTCCGAGAAACGTTGACTTAATTGATCAATCGATTCATCAAAATCTCCTGAACCCGCCAACAGCAGTTCTTCCCGCTCAGGATAAACAGGAGTTGATTCCTGTGGCACTTGAGTTTCAAATAACTTCTGATACAAAGAGAGGTCTTGCTTTTTCAATTCGGCAAGTTGTTGATTGGAGTCCCACAACTGCGCAGTTAGCAGCATCTTGTGTTGTTCCAGCGCTTTGTTCTCAGCACGCAACTTCTTTTCAGAAGGAGTTTCAACTATTAAATTCTGAAGCAGTACTAATCCAATAAAAAAGAGAACACCAACAGTAAGGTAGCTTAATGTAGTAAGCACCACGTTGAAGAAAGAAATCTTCACGCGCTCGTAGCGAAGGGTCTTGGGGTTGTACTTAAATTTAGTAACTGCCATTACTGCCTAATCATACGTAGGTAAGCACACGAAAAACATTCACTCACCTCATACCGATTTTTATCGATTCCTTTCATATTGATCCCAAGGGGATTAATTTTGCTGTTTGTCAGGGCTTAGAACCCATAAATATAGAGAAAAACCTCAGAGTGAAAAGTTAAAATGGGCATAGATTTAATGGATTCAGCTACAATCAGACGTAAATTCCTCGAATTTTTTGAAAATAAGGGTCATAAAATAGTCCCATCAGCTCCGCTTGTGCTAAAAAATGATCCATCTCTGCTCTTTACTAACTCGGGCATGGTGCAGTTTAAGGATAACTTTTTGGGAAACTCAATTCCTAAAAGTAAGCGCATTGCCGATACACAAAAATGTCTTCGCGTAAGTGGTAAGCACAACGATCTGGAAGATGTTGGGTTAGATACGTATCACCATACTATGTTCGAGATGCTCGGCAACTGGAGCTTTGGTGATTATTTTAAGAAAGAGGCCATCGCCTGGGCCTGGGAGTTATTGACAGAAGTATATCAGCTTCCAAAAGATAGATTGTATGTTACTGTGTTTGGTGGCGATGCGAAAGACAACCTTCCGGTAGATGAGGAAGCAAAAGATTTGTGGAAACAATTTGTAAGTGAAGAAAGAATCCTGCACGGCAGCAAAAAAGATAATTTTTGGGAGATGGGCGAGCAAGGTCCCTGTGGACCGTGTTCGGAGATTCATATTGACCTTCGAAGTGATGCGGAAGTAAAACAGAAAAGCGGCCGCGAGTTAGTGAACAGCGATCATCCGCAAGTGGTGGAGATCTGGAATCTTGTATTCATTCAATTTAATCGTCTTGCCTCCGGAGCCTTAGAGTCACTACCCGATAAACATGTTGACACTGGCATGGGCTTCGAGCGGTTGTGTATGGCTATACAAAAGAAGACTTCTAATTATGATACGGATGTGTTTAGTCCACTGATAAATTTTATTGCGAAGGAAGCTGGAGTTACTTATGCAGCAACTTCCCCCTCTCCTCTGGAGAGGGGCAGGCGTGAGGTCAAGACAGACATTGCCATTCGCGTTATAGCCGATCACATTCGGGCCGTAGCATTTACAATTGCCGATGGACAATTGCCCAGCAACACAGGTGCCGGTTATGTAATCAGAAGAATTTTACGAAGAGCAGTTCGGTATGGATTCTCTTATTTGAATTTCAAAGAGCCGTTCTTTCACAAGCTGGTACCCGTACTGGCCAATCAGTTTAAGGATGTTTTTCCAGAGTTGCACCAACAGTTAGATTACGTTAGTCGGGTTGTGTATGAAGAGGAGATTTCGTTTTTGAGAACGTTGGAGAAGGGATTGAAACGCATTGATGATGTTTTACCAATCAGAGGGGAAATAGTTGATACCTCTAAATTAGTTTTTGAGAAAACGAATAGCGATATGATTGAGGTTATGAATACTCAAGATATCCGATACAAGATTGCTTCCGCAAACTCGATCCCAGGCTATTTTGCCTTTGAACTTTACGACACCTTCGGTTTTCCATTTGATCTTACATCATTAATTGCCCGTGAGCGCGGATTCTCGGTAGATGAAAAAGGTTTCCATGAAGAGATGTCCAAACAAAAGTCCCGCTCTAAAGCAGACGCCACCAAAGAAACTGGCGATTGGATTTTAGTAGGCACTGATGTAAAGACTGAATTCATTGGTTATGAACATTTGATTGCAGAATCCCGCATCACAAAATTCAGAAAGGTTAAGCAAAAGAATAAAGAACTGTTTCAGATTGTGCTTGATAAAACTCCGTTCTATGCCGAGAGTGGTGGTCAGGTAGGCGATACCGGAGTGCTGGAAACAGCAAATGAAAAAGTAGTTGTCATTGATACAAAAAAAGAAAACGAACTGATTGTTCATTATACCGAGGCTTTACCCGAAAATGTAGAGGCTCAGTTTCATGTATCAGTAAACGAAAGCAAACGCAGACAGTCAATGTGTAATCACTCGGCCACGCACTTGCTGCATGCAGCCTTGCGTCAGGTGTTGGGTAAACATGTAGAGCAGAAGGGCTCGTTGGTGAATGAAAAGATTTTGCGTTTCGACTTCTCGCATTTTGCAGCCATGACAGAGGCTGAATTAAAAAAGGTTGAAGACATTGTGAATAAAAAAGTGCGTGAAAACATAGAGTTGAATGAGCAACGCAATGTGCCAATTGAAAAAGCCAAGAGTCTTGGCGCAATGGCATTGTTTGGTGAAAAGTATGGTGAGTTTGTTCGCGTGATTACTTTTGATCCTAAATTTTCGGTAGAATTTTGTGGCGGCACGCATGTGCCCTTTACAGGAAACATTGGATTGTTTAAGATCGTATCGGAAAGTTCAGTTGCTGCCGGAGTGCGCAGAATTGAAGCCGTAACTGCAGAGGGCGCAGAGCAATTCGTAAATGAAGGTCTTGAGTTACTAAGCGAAGTAAAGGCAATCTTAAAAAACCCAAAAGATATTCTTGCATCCACAAAATCGTTGATGGAAGAAAAGCATGTGTTGGAAAAGAAACTTGAATTGGTATATCAGCACCAAGCGAATGTACTCAAGGATGAATTAGCTGGTAAAGCGATAAAGTCGAGCGGGTACACGCTTATTTCAGAAAACGTAAGCGTACCCAATGCCGAGGTGCTGAAGAATATCGCCTATGCCTTGCGTAATCAGTTTGATGACTTATTGTTGATACTTGCTGCGGATGTAGATGGCAAGCCTCAGGTAACCGTGATGATTGGCGAGAAGTTGGAAACGACTAAAAAATATCATGCCGGCAACATGGTGAAAGAACTAGCCAAAGAAATTGATGGTGGCGGTGGCGGACAGCCATTTTTTGCAACAGCGGGTGGAAAGAAGTTAGAGGGGCTGGATAGCGTGTTGAAGAAGGCGAGTGCAATGATCAATCTTGTTTGATGGACTCATCCGTTCGAAATAAGTATGTGGTAGTGATTGGCCTCGAGGTCCATGCTCAACTGCTTACAAAAAGTAAAATCTATAATTCTGATTCGGCCGAGTATGGCGGAGCGCCTAATACACATCTCAGCGTAATTACCTTGGCGCATCCGGGCACGTTGCCGAAGCTCAACAAGAAAGTTGCTGAGTATGCAATTAAAATGGGATTGGCTTGCAATTCAAAAATTTCGCATTGGCAGATTTTTGATCGCAAGAACTATTTCTATCCCGATCTGCCCAAAGGGTATCAACTAACGCAAGATCGCACTCCCATTTGTGTTGGGGGCAACATCCAGATTACAACGAAAGCGGGTGAAAAAAGTATTCCATTGAACCGCATTCATATAGAAGAAGACGCAGGTAAGTCCATTCATTTGGAAAGTGAAGTTGATACATTAATTGATCTTAATCGGTCTGGAGTTCCTTTGATTGAGATTGTTACTGAACCAGCGCTGCGAAGTTCCGATGAGGCATATGCCTTGCTAAACGAAATCAGAAGACTGGTATGCTACCTAGAGATTTGTGATGGCAATATGGAAGAAGGTTCGCTACGGTGTGATGCGAATATTTCATTAATGCTAACGGATGCTACCGAATACGGTAAGAAGGTAGAGGTAAAAAATATGAACTCTGTACGAAATGTACAGCGCGCAATTGATCACGAAGTTGAGCGGCAAATTGCAATACTAGAACGAGGAGAAAAAGTGGTGTCAGAAACACGCACGTTTGATGCCGCTACAGGTAAAACCTACGGTATGCGTACAAAAGAAGAACTGAATGACTATCGTTACTTTCCTGATCCTGACCTTAGTCCGCTCGAAGTATCTGAAGCTTGGTTAGGTGAGATCAGGCAATTGATGCCTACGCTGCCGCGTGAATGGCAGCAAAAATTTATAGCAGTGTATAATCTTCCGGCCTATGATGCGCAGGTTCTTACCGATTCAAAAGAGATGGCCTTGTATTTTGAAGAAGTTTGTAAGTACACGGGAAATTTTAAAGCGGCTTCGAACTGGATGATGGGCCCGGTGAAATCGTATCTGAATGATAATAATGTGGAGGCAAACCTACTGCCACTTTCGCCAACTGTGCTTGCTAAGATAATTGCGTTGATTGATGAGGGCAAGTTAAACTTTACAGTAGCTGCTCAGAAATTGTTTCCTGAACTAATCAAGAATAAGAACGCGCAACCTTTTGTGGTGGCCCAACAATTAAATTTGATTCAGGATAGTAATGCGGATTCTATTTCTCCGGTGATTGACCAGGTGATTGAAGAGTTTCCGTTAAAGGTGGCAGAGTACAGAAAAGGAAAGACAGCTATCCTTACTATGTTTATGGGTGAGGTGATGAAGCGGACGAAAGGCAAGGCTGATCCCAAACTGACAAATGAATTATTGATTAAGAAATTAAGTTAAAAAATGATTGGTATGAAAAAGTGGATGCAGGTGATAATGTTTTTGGTGATTTCGTCTATCATAGTTAGTTGTAAAGATGAAAAGCCAGGGTGGGATGTAACAGTTCGTGGCAAAGTGGGGTTTCCTCAGAAGGGCGAAATTGTTATTCAGGAGTTTAAGCAGGATGGGTCTGGGGTAAAAGACACAATCATGCTAAAGGGCAATTATACATTTGAAAAGAAAATGCGAATCACCGAGCCGGGGTATTATCAGGTGAATTTTTATAACAGGCAGATGGTTTCTATTATTCTCGACAAAACAGATCTGCAACTTAATGTAGATGGCAACAACCAAAGTGGTTTTTATGAAGTGAAGGGTTCACCCGATCATGATCTTATTACGCAAATACAAAAGGTAATGAGCAATGTTCAAAACTCGCCCGATATTATGAATCTGGAGGCCGACTTTTCTTTGGCTTCATCTAAAAATGATACTCTGCGAATTGCAGAATTACAAATGGAGTATATGCGCATAATTAATAAGGGGTACGATCAGGTTGCGGCAATACTGAAAGATCAGCCGGCATCCCTCGGGCTATTGAATCTTTTGCAGCAGAATAATCTGTTAGATCGAGATAAATACTTTGAACTCTATACATCCACAGCCGAAAAATTCAAATCTGAATGGCCAGATTCAAAGTATACAAAAGACTTTAATGAAATGGTTGATAAAATGAAGATTACAGCCATTGGGCAAACGGCACCCGAAATAGAATTACCTAATCCGGATGGGCAGGTTATAAAGTTGTCTTCGTTGCGGGGTAAGTATGTGCTCATAGATTTTTGGGCGAAGTGGTGCGGCCCTTGTCGTAGAGAAAACCCGAATGTTGTAAAGGCGTACAATAAATTTAAAGACAAAGGGTTTGACGTGTTTGGAGTTTCGCTGGATCGCACCAAAGAAGACTGGTTGCAAGCTATTGCTCAGGACGGACTTACATGGACTCACGTCTCGGACTTGAAGTATTTTGAATCGAAGGCTGCTACTGATTATAACATTAGTGCAATTCCTTTTTCGATTTTAGTTGATAAAGAAGGAAAAATTATCGCCAAGAATTTACGCGGAGCTGCTTTGGATAAGAAGTTGGAAGAGGTACTTGGTGGGATATAAAAAGAAGTTGGCGAAAAAGTTTCACCAACTTCTATACGATAAATATTAGTTTTTCTTGGGTTGGCCAACTACCACTATTTCATCCATTGTCTTCTGCTCGGTTTGACCTACATCTACTTTGCTGTTGGAGTTCCCCAATTTAAAAATGATGGGAATTACCATTCGTTGCTTTACAATTTTTCCAGCTTGCTTAGCGGGTAACCAGGCAGGTGCTATGGCTACAACACGGGTTGCTTCTTCATCACATCCGGCACCTATGCCTTTCAGGGGCTTTGCATCGGTGATAGAACCATCTTCATTAATTACAAACTCAATAAATACTCGTCCTTCAATGCCTTTTTGTCGGGCCAAGGCAGGATAGCTCATATTTGCAGCGATATGCTTGTAAAATTCTTCCATTCCGCCTTTAGGCTCTGCGGTTTGATCTACTATCGTGAAGATTTCGCCATCCTTAGTAAAATCAGCCAGGGCATCTGCTTTATCTCCTTTAACGAGAATGATATAGCTTGATTGATCCGCACTTTTGATCACATTCATCTCTTTGATGTTGGATGTGATACTCTTGTCGGCATCTAACGCTTCAAGTTTTTTCTTTCCTTCTTCATTCATTTCAATTACAATGAACTCATCTTTTGGATGCTTAGATTTTAACTCTGCCAATTTTGACTCTACTTCTGCAGGGTAGTCAAGTGCTATGCTTGAGTTTTGGCCCATTTCTTTTATATCAGAAAGTACCTGATCCTGACAAGCGACCACTACAAAATACATAGCCAGCATAAGAAAGACAGAGGCCATTTTCCACTGACTTATTTTTCTTCTAACAGTTTTCATCATATTAATTCGTTTTAAGGTGAAGGAATTGGTAAAGTGATTGGCGAGTACATATCCATTTGTTTGTAAAGCAACCTTCGCCAGCAGGCCACAATACCGATCCACATCCATGCCTTCCACCGAGCGCGCATCGGCTTCAAATTCATGAACCTGAACCAGGGATTTTTTATAACTCCGGATGACCGGATTAAACCAGCACACAATGCCGATTGCATTGATTAACAGAATATCAAATGAGTGAACCTTTTGAATGTGAACTTCCTCGTGTCTTAGTATTTCCTCTTTCTCTTGTGCTTCCAGATTTTCTGCCGGACTTAAAAAGATGAATCGAAAGAACGAAAAGACACCTTTAACGTCAGCAGATTCAGCCACTTTGTAGCTCTTCCAGGAATAACGCTGAGCTTTAAGATACAACCGGGCAATTGAAAGCAGTCTGACCACGAGCACCACAAGAATGATGATAGCAATGGCAAAGTATGCATACGAAATCCAGGTCCAATAACCCTGGGTGGATGCTTTTTCACTGGCAACGGTACCATTTCCATAAACGATTATTTCCGGTAGCCAATGTGTTGGGACAGATTCGCTGAGAGTGGGAATAAGCAAAAGGTTATTCGATTCAAAAGTAAATAGAGGGAAGAGGATGGAGGCAAGTAAACTTCCCACCAGGTAAACCCGTTTCGTTTCAAATTGATTTTCATTTTTTAGCAGCAGCCAATACATGCCATAAAAGAAAACCAGGCCCAGGTTTATTTCAATGAGGTAGTTGATAAATGAAATCATGGTTTTTTGTTTTTAAGGTGTTCAAGTTCTTTCATCAGCTGATCAATATCCTGCACGTCCATTTTATTTTCTTTCGCAAAAAAGGAGACAAGATTTTGAAACGAACCATTGAAGTATCCCTTCACCAGATTGTTGAGATAGAACCGGGTATATTTTTCTCTGCCGATAAGTGGAAAGTATTCGTGTGTTTTACCGAAAGCTTTATAGCCAACAAATCCTTTCTTTTCCAAAATCCTTACAATAGTTGATACTGTATTGTAAGCAGGTTTTGGTTCTGGTAGCTGATCAATAATATCTTTTACAAAACCCTTTTCAAGGTTCCACAACACTTGCATGATCTGATCTTCGGCTTTAGTCAATTCTTTCATAACTATCAATTACGTTTCAAAACTAATAACTTAGTTATAGAAAGCAATATTGACAATCAAATAAATTACAAAGCCTTGTAAATTAGTTACTTGTAAAGCAGTATGTGAGTATATTGGCGCCCATTCTTAACGCTTGCAACCGCTTTTCTTCGGGGTCATTGTGGATGCGTCTATCTTCCCAACCATTGCCTAGGTCACACTCAAATGAATAATAAACAAGGAGTCGGCCTTCATAAAAGAGCCCTAAACCTTGTGCTGGTTTACCATCGTGCTCATGAATTTTAGGAAGACCATTAGGAAAATTAAACTTCTGATGATAGATCGGATGAGTGAAAGGAACTTCAATCAATTCAAGTTCTGGAAATACCTTCTTCAATTCAAGCCTGATAAATTTATCAAGCCCATAATTATCATCAATGTGCCAAAAGCCACCACCCAGAAGATAATTGCGCAGGTTGAGTGATTCTTCTTGTGTAAAAACAACATTGCCGTGCCCGGTCATGTATATATAAGGATAGTCAAACAAATCCGGACTTGATGCTTCGGCAATTTCTTCTTCTGCATTCAGGTTCATACCCAATTCTTTATTACAAAACTCAATCAGGTTGGGCAAGGCAGTTTTGTTAGCATACCAATCGCCCCCGCCATTGTATTTTAGTTTGGCGATTTTTAAAGATGTTTGAGCTTGTGTACTCATGGCAATTAAATAGCACAGAATAAAAAATAGTCTCATCGTATAAAGGTACTTATAAATAAAAAACGACTGCCACAGGGCAGCCGTTTTTTATTTCAACAATTTTGATTAGAACGCTATACCTAAGGTAAGACCAGTACGAATTCCAAAACCATCAAATACGTCAGTATCAAAAGTGTCCTGACCGCTGGTAGCCTTTACATCTCCTGTTGCATATTGTGGGCCCAAGAAAATATCAAGCGAAATTCTTTCTTTAAAGATCCATTGCTTACCAATTACCAAGCCGCCTCCAAACATGGAAAGTGTTCCCTCAGAATTTGTTGCTTCTTCTTCTAATTTGAAGTTCTGATACCTTAGAAATGGCGCTACATAAACCCCAACAGGAGCCTCACTTTCTGAAAGATAAAACCGGTACTCAGGCGTTACACCAATGCCAGAAAATTTAGTGTCACCTGATTTGTAGCCGGTGTAAAAAAAGCCAAGTTGTAGACTACTTGAGGCACTTAACTTTCTTTCGTATGACACGTTAAATGTTTTAACAATTGGGCTGAAAATGTTGATTTTAAAAACATTTTCCTGGGCTTTGCCGGTTACGGCAAATACCAAAAGGACTGCGAGAGTAATAAGTGAAAATTTAGTTTTCATGAGTTAATTGGGGTTATGAGATTTCAAATTGATGAAAATAGTTTGCAAAAAAAAGGATGTGAATTAAACCTTATACAGAATTGAAGCTCTAAGAGCCACAAAACTTAAAAAACTCTTTAAAACTATGAAAAGTACATTTGCAAAAGCCCTTTCCGGGTTGACTGTAGTCTGTTTGGTATTTCTTACCTCGTGTGCAGATGACAAGATCGATTTCAATGCCAACGATTCACAAAATGTAGAGAACGAAGCCGCAACGGATGGCTATTTTGAAGATGCCGAAGATATGGCAACCTTATCCGTATCCGTTGAAGATGCTGCCCTAAGTGGAGGCCGCACATCCTCTTCGGCCCGTCCTGGTATTAAACCTAATGACTTACGATTCAGCGAATGTGTTACGATGACACTTGTGTTAGCTGACGATAACAGTTCTCAAAATCCGCACGGTTTTATAACTATTGACTTTGGTGTCGGCTGCACCGACAGTAAAGGAAACATCCGCAAAGGAAAAATTCTGGTTGAGTTTATTGGCAAGCGTTTTCTTTCGGGTTCGAAGATAATCACCACTTTTGAAGAGTATTTTATTAATGGTGTTCAAATTGAAGGAACGCGAACCGTTACTAATATCACTGGCAGCACGGAAGCCGCACCCAAGTTCTCTATTATATTGGAAGGCGGCTTGGCGACCTGGCCTGATGGTTCTACAGCAACCCGTATTGTTGACCGCACCCGCGAGTGGATTCGTGGCGCTAACCCGCTGCAAGATGAGTGGGTTGTTGACGGAACGGCTGCCGGTACAAACCGAAATGGAAGAGTGTATCAGGTTGACATCACTACTCCGTTGGTATACAAACGCGAGTGTGCAATTAACAACCGCGTGTTCATGGCTGTGGAAGGAACGAAAGTATTAACAGTTGATACCAACAAAGTGATTACCATTGATTATGGAAGTGGGGAGTGTGATAAAATTGTCACTGTTACCATCAATGGTCGTTCAAAAACCGTTGAAGTGAAGGGAAATATTTAAAAGCCGCGTAATGGGTTCGCGCAAAAGCTTCTGCCTCGGCAGGGGCTTTTTTGTTTTAGTCCATACTTCAAGGAATTAGTAATATGGGCACATCGATGTGCTCCATCAGCTCTTCCAGCGTTTCGTTGCTGTTCGACCGATCGGGTTTATCCATAACCACAATGTTGAGGCGAGTTTTTTTCGAATGATCTTCAATCCGATCGGATACAAACCCGACTTCAATCTGAAAATCATACGAAATACCGGTTCCGATCAGGTGTGCTTTTTCAAGTTCAATAAACTTTTGTTTAGCCTCGTCCTCAATACTCTTTTTTAAGAGAATGATCTCTCCGGCTCTGGATTGAACTAACCGATAGGTATATAAAATTGTAAGGTGAGCGTTGAGCTGCCGGGCAAGTGTTAGTCCCCATGCAATAGAGTGTGGTGTCGATGTTGAGAAATCGATGGTGCACAATACAGTTTTAGTTTGGGTGGCGGGTATGATGTTCACGATACAAACATATCTTCAATCGTGTCTCAAAAAATAGACTTTGGTCAAAGGGGCCCCTGATTTTTGTCAGGTTTCAGGGTAGTGAGTAATTTGTACCTTTATGAACATGAACCAACCGATATCGCTTGTAACGAATGATGCTTTTCGTGAAATCTTTCAAAGCATGTCAGAAGGAATCATTATGGTAGGAGGGGATGGAAAGATCGTAATTGCCAATCCGATTGCCGAGCAGATTTTTGGGTATGCAAAAAATGAACTCTCGGGATTAACTCTTGAAGACCTGTTGCCGGAGCGGTATCGCGGGCATCATGTTAATTTGCGAAAGGGATTTAACACACATCCCGAGCCCAGAAGAATGGGTTTTGGCCGCGACCTTACGGCCTTAAAAAAAAATGGCTCTGAATTTCCCGTTGAGATCAGCCTAAGTCATACACAGGTTCAAGGTAAATTGCTGGTGATGGCATTCATCAGCGATATTTCAGAGCGAAAAAAATCAGAAGAGGCACTCAAGCGCAGCGAAGAACAATTGATTGTTTACGCAGCAGAACTTGAAAAGAAAGTGCAGTCCCGCACGGAAGCGTTGCACAAAACCATTCAGAAACTGGAGAATGAAGTAATTGAACGAAAGAAGGCGGAAGAGGAAACCCGCAAGGCATTGGAAAAGGAACGTGAGTTTAACGATCTGAAAACCAAATTTGTATCTATTGCTTCGCATGAATTCCGTACACCGTTGAGCACCATTCTCAGCTCCATCTCACTGGTAGATCAATACAAACAACGGGGCGACTTCGACAAGATCGATAAACATACAAACCGGGTGAAGTCTTCGGTGCAACACCTTACTGCTATACTAAACGATTTTCTTTCGCTAGGTAAACTTGAGGAAGGGAAAGTAGATGTAGTAAAAGAATCGATTGATCTTCAAAGCTTATTTCAGGATGTGATTGAAGAAATCAAAGCAAGTCTGAAAGAAGGGCAGGAAATCCGCGTGGAGTTAGATGCTTCTGAATATGAAATCATTTCCGATTCGCGTATCCTGCGTAATATTTTATTCAACCTGCTTTCAAATGCCAGCAAATATTCCGACCCTGGCAAGCCGATTACTATTCATGTTGAAAGTGATAAAAATAGATTACATATTGCCATTCAAGATGAGGGAATTGGAATTCCCGAAGAGGATCGTAAGCATTTGTTCGAACGTTTCTTTCGGGCTGGCAATGTATCCAACATACAAGGCACTGGTCTGGGTCTAAACATCGTTAAGCGCTATGTTGATCTATTGGATGGTAGCATCCGGTTTGACACTGACTATAAAAAGGGAAGTGCTTTTATATTCTCAATTCCTATGCATAAGTAGTATGAAAAAAATTCTCCTGATAGAAGACAATCCCGGCATTCGTGAAAACACCAGCGAAATTCTTGCTCTGGCCAACTACGATGTACTCACAGCCGAAAATGGAAAAATAGGCGTTGATATTGCCCAACGGGAAAAACCAGACCTGATCGTGTGTGATATCATGATGCCTGAGCTGGATGGATATGGCGTTTTGCATATTTTGAATAAAAATCCAGATACCGTTGGTATTCCGTTTATTTTTTTAACCGCAAAAACAGAAAAGGCCGACATCCGTAAAGGAATGAATCTGGGCGCTGATGATTATCTCACCAAACCTTTTGACGATACTGAATTATTAAATGCAATTGAAACAAGACTGCGCAAGCATGAGCTCCGCACCAAAGAGTACGAGAATTCACACAGCGGGTTAGATCATTTTATTCAAGATGCAAAAAAGGCACTAAGCCTTACAGACTTATGTAAGGATAAGAAGATAAAAGCTTTTAAAAAGAAAGCCGAATTATTTTCTGAAGGTGACACGCCTTTGAATATGTTCTTCATGAAATCCGGAAGTGTGAAAACCTTCAAGTCGCACCCCGATGGTAAAGAGCTGATTACAAACTTGTATAAGGCAGGAGATTTTTTTGGCTTTGAACCACTGCTGGATAGTAGTTCGTATCAGGAAACTGCGGTGGCGATGGAAGACAGTGAAGTTGTAATAATTCCGAAAAATGACTTTCTGATTTTGGTAAATAGCCATTCGGATGTCTCAGCAAGTTTTATCTCTTTGCTTTGCAGAAAGGTATCACAGAAAGAAACACAACTTCTTAACCTAGCCTATAATTCAGTTCGGCAGCGCACGGCTGAAGCTTTATTAAAAGTTAGTCAGTTGGATGATATGAAAGTTAAGATTTCCATTTCGCGTGAAGATCTTGCCAAGATTGTAGGCACCGCATCTGAATCGGTGATTCGGGTGCTCTCGGATTTTAAAGATGAGGGCCTGATTGAAATTGAAAGCGGCAAGATAAAAGTACTGCAACGCGCAAAGCTTGAAAAGGTTGTGCGATGGAGTGTTGCTCGTTAGTGTAACGTGATAGGTTTAATCAAAAGATTAAATTCCACAGAAGATTTTCGTTAACTTTCACAAGGCCAAGCATTCGCTCGCAGTGAATAAATATTTCAATCCCGGAAACTTTTCCGATGTAGAGCTTATAATTCATGAGAGACGTGAGGAAGAGAGTAAGGCATAAATATTACAAATTGGGATCAAGTTTTAAGACCAGATGAAAATTAACACTCAGGTCGTCTTGAACTTTAATAGTGCCCATCATGCGTGAGGGCGGAGATAATCCGAAATCTGAGAAAGTAAACTTACGCCCCCCTTTTAAATGAATCATGCCATTCGATTTAGCTTCAATGAAGCAATCAACCTCAAATAATTTTGTAACTCCGGCCAATGATATTTTTAGAATGCCTTTAAAGCTTTCTTCTTTTTGTGCATAACTGGGGGTCCGCTCAAACGAAATGAAGTCGATAACAATAGCGGGAAACTCCTCCGACTTTACTGTCTTCCTAAAATCAGAAGTCATTATGTTCATCCCGCAGTCAAAGGTGGAAGCATCCAAGCCAACGGATCCTTTTACAAAAACGGGGCGGGTATTTTTTCCCCCCTCGTGTAAAACCAAGGTGTCGGTACCTGAATAGTTGGCGATGGCGCAGGTGAACGAATTGATATTGGTTTTTCCGTCTATCGAGAGTTTGCTGGCCGACAGCACAATCAGCCGGTGAACAAGATTAGCATCACTAATTATAAAAGCAGAGGATATATAAAAAAGAAGAATGTAGGAGATTAGCCTCATGCCAGATAATAACAATAAAAATGATACCAAAGTTAAAAAAAACCGGCCGACTCAAACGAGCCGGCCGGATAGTGTTGCAATATATAAAGTGTTAGAAGGCGATTGAACCCTGGAATACGATTCCACTGAATTCACCTTGATAGAATCTGTTGTTAGGTCCAACATCACGATATCCATCATATTTCTGGCTAACATATTCGCCTTTAAGCAAGATGTTGCGGGTAACAAACCATCCACCACCCACGGAGGTACGGTCGATTGATACATCGTAGCGGGTACCAGGACTAGCAGCGGTAATTCCATCAGCAATGGTTGATGTTACTTTGATATAACGGCCACCTACATAAAATTTCTCATTTTTTCCAAAGCGATAGAGCAATTCGCCCGCTGTTTGGTGAGTTTGACGATTGTCGAGAGATGCATAGCTGGCACCTTCACCATTTTCAAAAGCACTCTTTCCAAAAGCATATTCCCAGGTTCCAAATACTTCAAGGCCACCAAACTTCACAAATGGGTTTACCATATACGCAGTTACATTGTCACGGTAGCCCGGGTTAAATCGACCTGAGAAGGCACTACCAGTTAAAGTAACTGGAGCGTTTTCCATTACGTACTGATAATTTGATCCTGTACGGTCACCACCAAAAAGAGTGTTACTAGCAGAAGATTTTGTAGTCATGGCTGATCCTGTTAAGCGTACGCGAAGATTATCGCTTAATTGCTTATCAAAGCCAGCTTTGATATAAAGTGAAGGCTTGCGTTTTGCACCATCAGGAGTAGAAGGATCGTTTACGTTACCTTGAATTTCGCCATCAGTAAATCCTACCATACCCAAGATTCCGTTTCTCTTCCAGTACAATTCGGCTCCGATTTCAGTTGTAAACTCATCCATGATATTGTTTTCAATCCATGGATTCCACATTGTATTGCCACCATCGCTTCTACGGAAGTGAGCATCACCATAGTTAACTTCCATGTGACCAACTTTTAAGGTTAGGTTTTTCCATAGGTTGTCAAAGAACTCGCTGTTGAGGAAAGTCACTTTGTCAATTTGAAGATATCCACCTTTTACCCAGAATTCATTGTGGTGGTGAGAGGACATATAAGAAACCAGGTTTAAACTAACACCATCATACAATTGAACATCAATGTTGAAGTTGGCTTGTGCTAGCGGAAAACCACCGGCCATCTCGTAGAGTTTAGTAGGAGATGTGTCAGGCAATCCGTTGCTGTGTTTAAGATTTTGGTAACCTTGTGTAAAGCCAGCACCAAAGCGAAGTTTTAAACCATCATAACCAACGGTATCTTCTTTAGAAGTTTCAAACACGTTTACACCACGTTGATCATAGTAGCGGAAGTATTGCATAGCAGGTTGTTGCGCGAACGCAAACATACCCGCAAAAAGTAGCCCAACCGTCATAACCAGGCTTTTAAGCGAAACAATTCTTGTTTTCATAACTGTAGGTTTATAATTTTATTTTAAGTTGTATTTAGAGTTTATCAGGAGTTAGTGTTACATCAATGGTGATGGTAATATCATTGCCGGTTTTAACAGACCCAAACATGAAAGAGGGCGGCTCAACATTGTATTCGCTCATCTTAATAGCTTTCGAACCTTTAAATGCTAAAGCCCCATTTTTTACTTCATAGGCAACTTCAACATCGATAGGTTTGGTGGTTCCAGCAATGGTGAGGCTTCCGCTACACAATATTGTCTTGCCTGTTATTTTCGCTGAAGAAAGCTGAAAGGTTATTTGCTTGAACTTATCCGTCTTAAGCGAGTTGTAGGCATTTTTATCCATTGAGCCTTTACCGCTTTTTAAACTTTCGGCTGGAATAGTAACTGTAATGGAGTTGAGTTTTGCTGGTGTGCCATCGGCATTCACTTCAAAGAGTGCTTTGTATGCAGCCTCTTTTGTTGTCATGGTCCAATCATGCATCGTTGAAGTGCCCGCTATGGTAATGAGCGAACTTCCGGTTTGACGGTAACTTTGCTGGGCTACTCCCAACATTATTATAAAGGCCATCAGGAAGGTTAGAACTGCCCGGGTAATCATTTTTCTCTTCGTTTTCATACTGATTTGGTTTTTGTGCCTGTTAAGCGATACAAGTTTAGGTAGATCAATAAACCGGCCACATGATTGTGGCTAACTTCAAACATGATTTATATCATAGAATGATTGAAGGATTTAATTGTAAACATCAAATAATCAATGATTATTATAAAATACGACTAACTCAGAGATTGGATAAGAGCGATTCCTTAATTACAATTAATTTGAGATTCCCAATCGTGAAGGGACGAAGTGCCCTGCACGGTAGCCTTGGCTGTTTTTAAGGTAAAACTACCTTGCGCTTGTGTTATACCGGTTGTAACGGCAAGCAGCAATGCCAGAAAAAATGCGATGTTCAGTTTTTAGATCATAGTTGTGTACCCTTTAATTCTTGCGAAAGGTAGTTGCACATTAATGCTGGGGAAATGATAGAGCTTTAAGGAAGAATGATCTTTGTCACGGAAGTCCATGATTTACTTTGCTGTAAAGTTTTTGAGTGTAGAGAATAGTCAACAGGTAGCAATATTCTTTACAATAATTCAGATTTATTGAGGCGGGGCTTGTTACGGTCAACCTTAGCGACAAAGTGTTATCCCATCACCATCAACAGGGTGAGTTTCATGCTGCTGGTAAATACTTCTGGAAATCAATAACAAACCTACGGCTACCAGCGTGAACGTAGCTATTTTTCTAAAGCTAAAGTTAAAACGATTAATCAGGATTTGAAGGATGGAGGTAAGACCTAGCATAGCAGGCAGCGTTCCAACACCGAAGATTATCATAAACACGAAGCCTTCAACCTGGGTAGATAAAGTAATACAATAAGTAAGCGCTACATAGGTGAGACCGCAGGGAAGAAGTCCATTTAAAGCACCCATAAGAGCAATTGATGTAAATGTTTTTTTAGCCAGAAATTTTGAAAACCCCTGCTTAATTAAAAACGTGAGCCGCTGAAGCATCCGCGTTACAACCGGAATTTTTACTTGGCCACCACCAGCCAGCGCAGCAACAATCAATATGCATCCGAGTGTAAGAGAAAGCGCATCTTGCATGCCCGTAAATTTGAATAACGTTCCAAAGGAGGATGCAAAAATCCCCAGCACACCATAGCTCAAAATTCTTCCAAAATTATAGACAACCCGATTTATAAAAGCCGGCTTCGTTAAATTAGTTACGGTTATTGCCAGCGGACTGCACATACCAATACAATGCAAGCTACCAACTAGTCCTAATGCTATTGCCGTAATAATCATACTATAGATTAACGATTTCTTCCTGATAGTAATCCTTGCCATTCATGGTCCAGGATAGTTTTGCGCGATACATACCAGGTTGTAAACCCGTAAGTGCAAAGTGCTGCGACACACTGGTTTTTTGAAGTTGAAAGAGACGATCCATTTTCGAGTTGGAAGGACAAAAGAGAGTCAGTATTCCTTGCTCGATGAAAATGGCATCGGGTAGTATAATTTTTAAACTGTCGTCCTGAATTGAAATCACCGGCTTCACGGTGAGTGAAGCAGTATTGTTAATGCGTTGGATTTGTTGCTGATAGGCAAGTTCTTCGTTGTAGTAATCTTTTGATACCAGGCTTATATCTTCACGCACACAAATGGTAACGAGTGTTGCAATAAAGAGTGCGAACAATACAAACGAAACGAAAATCCATTTCCCAAAATTCATATTACTTACGTTTAGCGTCTGATGCATTGCGAACGGGCCCAATAAACTTAGCCTTCACAGTTTCAATTTTTTTATCGTTGTGATAAATCCCTAGCCGGATCACCGTGCGTGCGTTGAGAACATCCTGCTCGGGAATGCGAATGAAGTAAACACTCTTTGCAAATCCTTCGGTTGGAATGGTTATAATGTTACCATCTGCGCGGGTGAGTGTGGCCGTTGCGGGTTCTTCCACTCTTATTTGAACGGTGATATCTTCAAAAGTTTTGTTTACAAACTCAACATTGTAAAGATTGGTGATAAAGCCTGGTTCGCGTTGATACAAAGTTCCCGGTACTTTTAAGATCGTAGTTTCTACATCCGAGCGCGTAATAAGTGCAAAGCTCAAAATACCCACCAGCGCCAGCAACACAAACGAATAGCCAATAACCCGCGCATTGATGATTTTCAAAATGCCATCCTTAATTGAATTGTACGAGGCAAACCGGATGAGTCCTTTCGGCTTGCCAATTTTCACCATTACATCGTCACACGCATCAATACAAGCTGTGCAATTCACACACTCCAGCTGCGTGCCATTGCGAATGTCAATGCCAGTAGGGCATACGTGTACACAAAGTTTGCAATCAATACAATCACCACCTGTTTGAACCTGATTCTTTTTTAGATGCCCACGAGGTTCGCCCCGCAACCAATCATAGGCAATCACAATAGACTCTTTTGTTAAGAGCACACCTTGTAGCCTTCCATACGGGCAAACCGCTACACAAGCTTGCTCACGAAACTTTGCATACACACCATAAAAAATTCCGGTAAAGGCAACGAGCCCTATGAAACCAGCAGGATTTTCAGCAGGGGAGTGACTTACAATGCTAATTGTACTTTCAACACCAATCAGGTAGGCCATTACCGTGTGGCCGATCAGTATAGATATTGAAAGAAATAAAAAATGCTTGATGGTTTTCTTACCGATCTTTGAAGTTGTCCAGGGTTCTTTAGCCAGCTTTCGCTGAGCTCCTGCATCACCTTCAATCCAGTATTCGATTTTGCGAAAGACCATTTCCATGAATAAGGTCTGCGGACACATCCACCCACACCACACCCGACCAAACACAACCGTAAATAAAATAATGAAAACAAAGAAGGTGATCAACACAACGGCCAGCAGAAAAAAATCCTGCGGCCAGAAGGCCTGCCCGAGAATCACGAACTTGCGCTCGAAAATGTTCAGTAATAAAAATGGTTGATCGTTTATTTTTATAAACGGCCCGCCAAACAAAAGCGACAATAGAACTATGGTAACAAATACGCGCCATCGGTGGTAGTTGCCCGAGGGTTTCTTAGGATAGATCCAGATGCGCTTTCCTTTTTCATCTACTGTGGCTATGCTGTCGCGAAATTCTTCATCAACAAATTCATTGCCCACACTTTTGGCGAGTCTTTCTTTGCGGACGTTGAGTGTTACAGCGTTGTCCATGATTTAGTTTAACGATGCCTGCGTTTTTGTGGTGTCGGCTGCCACAGGAGCTGGCTTGAATAACTCACCTTGTGGTGCTTTCGCATTCGGAGGATTGCTTCCCTGAAGGCTCATTACATAAAAAGAAACATCACGCACATCTTTTGGGCTCATCGCTTTGCCCCACGCTGGCATGCCTTTTTCAACAACACCATTTTTTATTGTAAGAAAAATGTTTTTAAGTTCACCACCGTGCAACCAGTAGGCATCGGTAAGATTTGGTCCGATGGCATTGCCACCGCCATCATTTTTATGGCAGGCCACACAACTGGTTAAAAACACCTGACTACCGTTCTTCAGGAAAGCCTCATCCGTGGTGTATACCAACGAATTTTCATCAATGGCTTCCTTCGGTTGTGAGGCCGCAAGTTTAAGCGACTGTGCTTCGGCAAAAGCCAACTCATTTTGATATTCCTGTTCCTGCAGGGGCAGGGAGCCTGAGAAGTGGAACAAAAAAATATAGATAGCAGCCCAGCCGATTGTTCCTACAAATAACCACTTCCACCACGGTGGCAGATGGTTGTCAAGCTCTTTAATGCCATCATAGTTATGATCAAGCAAAAGTGTATCTTCCTGAGCAAGCGGAACGGTGTTATTCACCTTCTCGTAAAATTTACTCCACCACGAAGGGCTCGGAACGTATTCTTTGCCAAGTTTTGCAGCGCGATCCTTTTCAGCTTGGGTAGCGAGTAAGCTAACAACCCGGATCAAGTATAATCCAACAACGGCAACGAGGATAATCGTAACAAAAATTAGTGCAAGGATCGCAATATAGGGTAACATCGGATGATTTAAGGGATCAGCCCAAAATGAAGGTTGAGCCTGTGTGGCATCCTGTGCATAAAGTGTGTTGCTTACGAAGATCAGCGTTAGCACACCAATAGTTTTGATTAGCGTTTCGGATTGCTTTTTCTTTTCGCGACAATCTTTGCAGGTGCCCTTACATTTTTTTTCGGGCACAGATAAGCCTGGCTTTAGGCTTGCAATAGTCAGCTTCAGAAGTTCAGAATTTTTAGGACTGCACATAACTATTCGGGTGTTGAAGTGGAAGATGTAGATTCAGGAACAGCGCTATCATTCATAGGCATTTGTTTCATGTAGTCAATGAATTTTTTATCGGCCATAAATACCCAAAGCAAGAGGCCTATAAAAAAAGCGAAGAAGATCACAAACGATATCAGCGGCCAGATGGCGATGTTATCAATGTTTTGAAGAACGTTTTTATACATAACGGTTATGGGTTATTCAAGAGTTATTGTTTGTCGGCTACTTTTTCGCCTTTGATGTCAACACCCAGCCGTTGCAGGTAGGCAATGATGGCAACGATCTCGGCTTCACTCGCCACGCTGATGCCGTCTTTCTCTAAAGAGGCGGCAATATCAGCGGCTTGTTTTTCCAGATCAACGTTCGCTTCTGTTTCATACCCTTCCGGATAAGGAACGCCCACCGTGCGCAGCGCATTGATCTTACCTTTGGTTGCATCTTTATCAATCAGTTGCTCGAATAACCAGGGATAAGCGGGCATGATTGATCCGGTGGATACCGCATCGGGCGCCAGCATGTGATTGTAATGCCACGTGTTGGAATACTTTTCACCAATGCGATGTAAGTCCGGCCCGGTGCGTTTTGATCCCCACAGAAACGGATGATCGTACACAAACTCACCAGCTTTTGAATATTCACCATAGCGTTCGGTTTCTGACCGGAATGGTCGCACCATTTGTGTATGGCAGTTTACACAACCCTCGCGGATATAAATATCACGACCGTGAAGTTCCAGCGGAGTGTATGGTTTTACGCTGGTGATCGTGGGCACGTTGGATTTAATCACAAACATCGGAATCATTTCAATGGCACCACCAATGAGAATAGCCACCAGAGCGAGTGTTGTAAAAACAATGGGCTTGTGTTCAAGGACGCGATAATGCCAGCCACCGGATTTGGCTACGTAGGCTTTTGCCAACGGTGCTGCTTCGGCAGCTTCGTTAGCGATAAAGCTTCCGGCATAGGCAGTCTTAATTAAATTGTAGGTCATGATGATTGCGCCAATCAGGTATAACCCACCACCAATTGCCCGCAGACCATGGAGGGGTAAAATCTGTACCGTTGTTTCCAAAAAGTTTTTATACACCAGAAAACCTTCGGCATTAAACTCTTTCCACATTAAACTTTGCACCACACCCGATACATACATGGGCAACGCATAGAAGATAATGCCCAGTGTTCCAATCCAGAAGTGAATGTTGGCAAGTTTGTTTGAATACAGTTTTGTGTTCCACATGCGTGGTGTCATCCAGTAGAGTATCGCAAAGATCAGGAAGCCATTCCAGCCTAAACCCCCAACGTGCACGTGGGCCACAATCCAGTCGGTGAAGTGCGCAATGGCATTTACATTTTTCAATGAAAGGAGTGGTCCTTCCAGCGTTGCCATACCATAGGCGGTAACGGCCACTACCATAAATTTCAACACTACATCTTCGCGCACACGATCCCACGCTCCGCGCAAGGTCATCAATCCATTTAGCATACCGCCCCATGATGGTGCAATGAGCATGATGGAGAACACAACGCCAAGCGATTGTGCCCAGTCGGGGAGGGAAGTATATAATAAGTGATGCGGCCCGGCCCAGATATAAATGAAGATCAGCGACCAGAAGTGAATGATCGATAGTTTGTATGAATACACCGGGCGGTTCGCTGCCTTCGGCAAAAAGTAATACATGATGCCCAGAAAGGGCGTAGTTAAGAAAAACGCTACCGCATTGTGGCCATACCACCATTGTACCAAGGCATCTTGTACTCCGGCATACCACGAGTAACTTTTGAAAAACGTTACCGGTATTTCAAAAGAATTTACAACATGCAAAACAGCAACCGTTACAAACGTGGCGATGTAAAACCAGATGGCAACATACATGTGGCGCTCCCTGCGTTTGATAATCGTCCCGATCATATTCCAGCCAAACACTACCCAGATGATGGTGATCGCTATATCAATGGGCCATTCCAGCTCGGCATATTCTTTTGAGGTAGTTAACCCCAGCGGCAACGTGATGGCCGCAGCAACAATAATCAGTTGCCAGCCCCAGAAATGAATCCAGCTTAGCTGGTCGCTGAACATGCGCGTCTTCAACAATCGCTGCATGGAATAGTACACCCCTGCAAACATGGCGTTGCCAACAAACGCAAAGATGATAGCGTTGGTGTGTAGCGGCCGGATGCGACCGAACGTGGTGTATTGCAAATCAAAATTGAAGATCGGGTACACAAGTTGCAGTGCAGCTGTGAGCCCCACCAACATGCCCACCAACCCAAAGGTGACGGTGGCGATCATAAATGCCTTGACAATTTTATTGTCGTAGCTGAATTTTTCTATTTCCATAGGCGTAGCTGAGGGTTAGCTTTTTATTACGCCCAAAAGTAGTTCGACCCGCAAAAGAGGTGTATGATGGCCGTTAGACCTTGAACTGATTTTTGTCAGGATTTACTTAGGCAGGCAATGCGAAAGAATAGGGGAGCCTGGGAGTGCAATGCCACTTCTGCGTTGGTTGTCACCGTTACCTGATAGGTACCAATATTTTTAAGAACAGGTGCTTCAAACGTAGGTTTCGTGTTTGAACACCCTGCTAAAACAAGAATGAACAAAAGGAAGAGTGGAAATCTTTTCATCATTGGTCTTGGCTGACGGTGCTCGTTAGTCTTTGAAAGACTAAGCTAATGATTTACACTGAATCCCAGCCATTGGTTATCCACATTGTTGTGGCTTCGTTGTTTTTTTATGTCTGTTTAAACTGGTTTTTTATTTGTTAGTTTTCATCGTCATCCTGTTCAACGTGTAAAATGTGTAATAGTCTGTGAATTATTGGCGCAAAAAATACAGCCGTTATACTTAAAAATGCAACTCCGGTATATAATGCATAAATCGATGAAAATATTTTAGCATTTGATGAATTCATTTCTACAACTGGTCCCATACCTGTCAAAATCATACAAGCCATATAGAAACTATCAATCCAAGGGATTTGTCCAAAATGATGATAGCCAACTGTCCCCAACAAAACAGAAAATATTATTAAGCCTAAAGCAAATAATCCATAACGTCCAAGTCTGACTAAGAAGCGAGGTAATGGTGTAACTTTCTGTCTGCGATTTTCTAATTTCATTTTTTTTGATTTCGCTTTTGTTTTTAGGAATTAAACCTTAACGCCAAAAATATAGCCAACTAGTGCAGAGAGTACCATAGCTATTGTTCCCCATATAGTAATCCTAATTACAGCTTTTTTTGTGCTTGAACCACCTGTTTTTGCAGACGTTACACCAAGTATGACAAGAAAGACAATCGTGAAACCATACAACCAATACTCCATTCCTTTGACAGGCGAAAAAAGGATAATTAGCAATGGTAAAACACCACCAACAGTAAAAGATGCACCTGATGCAAAAGCAGCTTGAATTGGATTTGATTGATTAATTTCATTTATGCCTAATTCATCTCTAATATGTGTTCGCAATGCATCTTTCTCGGTAAGTTCAATAGCAACTTGCATTGCAGTTTCTTTTCTCAATCCACGCTTCTCATAGATTTGAGCTAAAATATTAAGCTCTTCTTTTGGCATTTCCTTAAGCTCTTGCCTTTCTCTTTCTATATCGGCTTTTTCGGTGTCTGTCTGTGAACTTACAGAAACATATTCGCCTGCTGCCATAGATAGTGCACCAGCAACAAGTCCTGCAACTGTTGCTAATACAATCGGTTCTCTTGTCGAACTTGCCGCTGCAACTCCTATTGCAAGACTTGAAATTGAAATTATTCCATCATTTGCTCCAAGAACAGCGGCTCTTAGCCAATTACTTCTGTGTATGTAGTGGCTATCTAAGTAATTGTCTATTGTTATCATTTTATGTTTGGATGTCTTCAGATTTGGCAGGTACTCTGGCCTTTTCCTTGCTGGCAGGCTTGTCGTCAAACAGCATGCGCACCGAAGGGGTATAGGTATCATCAAACTGGCCGCTCTTCAGGCTCCACAAAAAAATGCCGAGAAACAGAAGTGCAATAGTAAGACTGATGATGATCAGTAATGCGATGATGCTCATGTCAATAAACTGTTCGTTCAAATTCATACGAGTGAAACCGGGCGAAGGCCTCGCGCTCTAAGGTTTCGCGGTGGTTGGGGTGAGCAATCTGGATCAACGCTTTGGCCCGTTCGCGCAAATTTTTTCCATACAAATTGGCAATGCCATATTCAGTAACGATGTAATGTGCATGCGCGCGCGTGGTTACTACACCGGCACCTTGCTTTAAATACGGCACAATGCGCGATACTCCCTTGGCTGTGGTGGATGGCAAGGCAATAATTGGTTTACCACCTTCCGATAAACTGGCACCGCGAACAAAATCCATCTGGCCGCCCACACCCGAGTAATGGTAGGTGCCAATAGAATCAGAACATACCTGGCCCGTGGTGTCTACTTCAATGGCGCTGTTGATGGCCGTAACTTTCGGATTGCTGCGGATGATGGCTGTATCATTTACATAGTCGACATTCAGCACCACCACACTGGGGTTATCATCTACAAAATCATAGAGCGTGCGACTGCCCAATAGAAAGGAGGTAACAATCTTGCCGCGGTATTTTTTCTTGTGCTGGTTGGTGATCACACCTTTTTCAACCA
Organism: Cyclobacteriaceae bacterium; assembly: GCA_965278925.1. Lineage (GTDB taxonomy): Bacteria > Bacteroidota > Bacteroidia > Cytophagales > Cyclobacteriaceae > ELB16-189. Next base: position 652,528 of record OZ257123.1, read on the forward strand.
AGGGAACAATGCCATCTGAAAACATTTCGGTGTGCACACCAAGTTCTTTGTGATGTGCAAGACTTGCCAGCACGGCATCCGGAATGCTCCCGATACCCATTTGAATGGTAGCGCCATCTTCCACCAGTCCGGCACAATAACTCCCTATCCGAGCCGAGATTTCTGGATGTGCATCGTGCGATATAACTTCGGGAAGTTCTTGTTCGGCATACACCAGGGCATCAAACTCATTCATGTGAATAATACCATCCCCCAAGGTTCTGGGCATTCGTGGATTTACCTGCGCAATAACATGCTTAGCAGTTTTTACAGCGGTAGCAGTGGTGTCCACCGAAACACCCAGCGAACAGTAACCATGTTTATCAGGTGGAGAGACGTGTACCAACGCTACATCGATGGGAAGAATTCCTCGTTTAAATAAAATCGGAATTTCACTTAGAAAAATCGGAATATAATCTCCGCGACCATCATTTACTGCTTCGCGAATGTTTTGCGAAACGAATAGTGAGTTTACTCGAAAACTGCCCTTATATTTTTTATCGGCAATGATAGCATCGCCTTGTAAGCTGATGCTAACAATTTCCACATCATACAATTCACCTGACCGTGCAGCCAATGCCCGCAGCAAGTGGTGTGGGGTAGCACCACCACCATGCACAAACACCCGGTCACCGGGCTTTACAATTTTCATGGCTTCTTCAGCAGTGGCATAAGGGATGTTCATAAACGTTTAATTTATCGGTTAATGATTTTTTAATTTTCTATGGGCAACAAACTTTACAGCAAGTGTTGAAAATGAAACCACACTGATGCTGCTGATGGGCATGAGGATGGCTGCAACAAGCGGAGTTAAATGGCCGCTCACCGCAAAGCTTAACGCAATTGCATTATAGAAGAACGAAATCGCAAAGCCAATCTTTAAAATGGTTGACGAAGCTTTTGCAAGCTCAAGCATCTTATCGAGGTTGGTGATCTGGCTGCCATGCAGTATGCCATCGCAGGCAGGGGTAAATACTCCGGTGTCATCGGTAACGGCAAGGCCCACATCGGCTTGCTTTAACGCTCCGGCATCGTTAAGGCCATCCCCAATCATCATTACTTTGTGGCCGCTCTGCTGGAGATTGTGAATATACATTAGTTTATCGTGCGGACTTTGATTGAAGTGCAGGGTAGCATGCCTAAAGAGTTGAGCCATCGGGTGCTTTTCGGTTTCATGATCGCCAGAAAGCAATGCTTTGCATTTGCTACCGAGCCGCGTAATCATTTCACCTATATTCTTGCGAACCATTGTGCGGATCATGAAGTATCCTTTCACTTCATCGTCAATAGAAATAAAAACGTAGGAAGCAGAGTGATCCGTTTTTTTATGAAAGCCTGTAAATGAAGCTGAACCAATTTTGAAATTTTGCCCCTGAATGCGCGCCTGAATGCCCTTGCCGGGAATTTCTCTGAAATCATCAACAGTACCTTTTCCTGATTTTTTTATCGCTTCACATACAAGTTTGCTAAGTGGATGATTAGAAAAACTGGTGAGCAGTTTTACTTTGGCCAGTTCACTTTCACTAAGCTCACCTTCAAATTCAATCTCCGGATCTTGCCCGTGGGTTATCGTTCCGGTTTTGTCAAACACTACGGCATCGATGGTGCCCATACGTTCCACCACATCGGCATTTTTTAAATAGAGTTGTCGCTTGCCAAGTTCGCGCAGCACACTGCCAAAGGTAAACGGGGCAGCCAGAGCGAGTGCACACGGGCAGGCCACCATCAGCACCGAGGTGATTACGAGCCAAAGTGAAGCAGGTTCTGTTACATACCAATACACACCCGTAACGAATGCTATGACGAGAACAATCCATGTAAACTTGCGTGCAGCACGGTCAATTATTTTTTGATACTTGGTTTCTTCTACTTTTTTAAAGGCATCGTTATTCCACATGCTTGTTAAATGACTTTGCGAAGTTGGCTTTTCAATGGTAAGCGTTGCCGTGGTTCCGATAAGTCTTCCACCCGCAAAAACTTTATCGCCACTTTTTGCTTTTACAGGTTTTGCTTCCCCGGTAACAAAACTATAGTCGATGTAAGCTTGGCCATCCACTAAGATGCTGTCGGCTGGAATAAGCTCCAGGTTTCTGATTTTGATCGTATCGCCTTTGGAAAGATGATAGATAACCACAGGTTTCCAGTCACCCGCTTCCAAACGATTAACGGCCAGGGGAAAGTAAGCAGTGAAGTCGCGGTCAAACGCAAGACTCTCATACGTTTTACTTTGAAACCACCTGCCGATCAGTAAAAAGAATACCAGTCCGGTAAACGAATCAAAATACCCCGGCCCGGAGCTAGTGATAATATCGTAACTGCTCCGAAAAAAAAGCGCAAGCAATCCTGCAGCAATGGGTACATCAATGTTGATTTGTTTTTGAGTAAAACTTTTGGCAGCGGCTTTTAGGTAATCGATGCCACTATACAATAATACAGGTATGGAGAGGGCAAGATTTAACCACGAGAAAATGCGCATCAGGTCGTGGTCGGCCCGCCCGATTCCTAAATATTCGGGGAAGCTGAACAACATCACATTGCCAAAGCAGAATCCGGCAATCGCAAGCTTGAATAAAAGCGAGCGATCTTTTTTTGGTTTGATATTCTCCTGCTCCAAAGTTATTCGCGGAGCATACCCAACGGAAGAAAGGAGTGAGGCTACTGAACCCAGACTGATAAGGCCTGGGTTATAATTAATGCTCACTGTTTTTTTTGCAAAGTTTACCGTAGCGTGAACAATGTCCTTGTTTAGTTTCGATAAATTTTCGAGCAACCAGATGCAGGAAACACAATGAATGGCAGGTATAAAGAATTGTACACTGGCGTATGATTCCGATTCAAAACTCAACAGCTTTTTACGAATCTCAGGTTCGTCAAGGTAAGTGAACGTGTTAACCAGATCGCCCATCGTTGGGTTGATGCCAGGCTTTTGATCGAGCGTATAATATTCGCACAGATCATTGCTATTCAGTATTTCATATACTGTTTGGCATCCGGTACAGCAAAATGTTTTTTCGTCATTCCAACAAACGTCTTCGCAGGGTTCTCCACAATGGAAGCAGGTGGCTTCTGTAACAACTTCTACAACGGGCATGATTGGGTTACTTACGCGTCAACAGATTCATCGCTTATGACGTACGACCAAACCAGTTTTTTAGAATGATTAACCAACGACTCTGTAATACTACCTTGAATCAAATGCGAAATTCCTTTTCTGCCGTGTGTGCCCATTGCAATCAGATTTCCACCTACCAGATTGGTATACTCCAGAATCCCTTCTTCTGCGCTCAGGTGGTTAAATACGGCAATCGTGTAATCGATAAATTGAAAACGTTTTGCGAAATCAGCAAGGCGCTTGCGGGTAACAGTATCGGTAGTAAAATTTACAGGTGTGTTGATCCAAACAATGTGTAGTTGTGCTTTAAAGAAGTGCTGCAGTGCTTTAACTTTTTGAACCAACGCTTCCTGATGTTCTGTTTGCAACGTATTGGGAAACACAATATGTTTAATCGGTCCTTCGTGAAATTCTTTCAGCACCAGCACGGGCACGGTTGCATTCCTCACAATTTTCTCGGCATTTGAACCAATAAAAAATTCTCTGAACCCGGAAGCTCCGTGTGAACCTATAACAATGAGATCAATCTTTTTATCTTTTGTGTATTCTTGAATTATATCAGACGGCCTGCCAAAGATTGTTTCTTTTTTAACGACAACACCTTCCGTGTTATAGGCTGCATCTAGTTTTATAAACTCCGCGTCAGCTTTTTGTTTTAATTCCTGCAACGCTTGCTCTTCAAAGGCAACCACGGGCATTACCATGCTATCGTGAATAACTGGCAATTCAATAACATATAGCAGATGAACTGCACTGTCGGGCGATTGTGCTGCAACATTAAGGGCAAATTTAAATGCGTTAATGGCAGGTTTTGAAAAATCACAAGGGACAAGTAGTTTTTTCATGATTATGTTATTTAATGGATCAAAAGTACCCGGCTAGCAATAAAAATGCGTTGACCCTAATCATTGCAGAACATGATTTTTATCAGGTTCAGGAATTTTTATATTGCTGTTCTTCACATCAAGAATGGGTAGGGCTTATATCAGCTCTCGTCTGCGATGGTTTTACATTCTTACATAAACTTTAGAGTATGGATGTTACCGTTAAATTTTTAGGAGGCGCGGGAACGGTTACCGGATCGCGCTATTTAATCACCGTGGGCAAATTTAGATTCTTATTTGACTGCGGACTTTTTCAGGGTCTGAAAGAATTGCGCCTTCGAAACTGGGATGAATTCCCATTCGATCCTGCTCTTATTGATGCAGTTGTGATCAGTCATGCACACATTGATCACACAGGATACTTGCCTAAACTAGTGAAGGAAGGATTCAAAGGTGCGGTTTATTGTACCGAACCTACTGCGGATCTGATGGAAATTATGTTGCTTGATTCGGCCAAACTTCAGGAAGAAGAGGCATACTATGCCGGCAAGCGGGGATATTCCAAACACAACAATCCAAAGCCATTGTATACGACTGAAGATGCGCAGGCTGTATTTCCACTGATACGGAAAGCTAAGTATGCCGAACGCATTTCAATAAGTGACTCAATTACGATTGTATTTAATGATGCGGGTCATCTGCTTGGCTCCGCGATAACGGAGATTTTTATTAAAGGAGAGGGGCAAACAAAAAAGATCGTTTTCTCGGGCGATCTTGGGAGGCAAACGGATGCTATGCTAAATCCGCCAACAGGTATCAAAGATGCTGACGTTCTTTTTATCGAATCAACGTATGGTAACAAAGATAATCCGGTTAACGATGCGTTAGCGGGACTTGAAAACGTAGTGAATGATGCAATGGCCCGTAACGGAGTGTTGTTGATCCCAGCTTTTGCGGTGGGCCGAACGCAGGTTTTACTTTATTACCTGCACACTCTGATGCAGCAAGATAGAATTCCGGATGTTCCGGTTTATATCGATAGTCCAATGGCAATTTCGGCAACCTATCTCTATTATAAATTTCCGGAGTATCATAAAGTAAAATTCAACACAGCCACGTTTGCCAACCAATTGGAAACAAATATGCTCGTGTTTGTTAAAAGTGCGAAACATTCAAAAAACCTGAACGACATAAAAAATAATGCGATTATTATTTCGTCTAGTGGTATGATGACGGGTGGTAGAATTTTGCATCACTTATATCATCGTATTCAAAACGAACGTGATACCGTATTGATTTCAGGTTATCAGCCCGAAGGAACGCGCGGCAGAGATCTGGTAGATAAGAAACCCAGTCTTAAAATTTTTGGTGAGCACGTGCCTGTGAAATGCCAGGTTGTAAACATGACCTCACTATCTGGTCACGCTGACCGCGAAGAGCTTTTTGCGTGGATGAAGAAATTTAAGTCAAGCCCAAAACAGGTTTTTGCTATACACGGTGAAGGTGAAAATTTAAAAACCTACGCAACGTCCATTCGCGAGCGGTTAAACTGGAATGTGCACGTACCGGAATATCTGGAAACAGTAAAATTGTTTGAGGGAATTTAATAGCCAACTGGAGCAATGGAAAATTGAATCGAATTTATCAACTTTGAGGATTGATTGAGATTCATGAAGCAATATTTAGCGCTGAGCAAAGAAATTTTAGAACAAGGTGCCCTAAAGGCAGATCGCACAGGCACCGGAACCCTTTCAGTTTTTGGCCGCCAGCTCAGATTCGATCTTTCGGAAGGCTTTCCGATTGTAACCACAAAAAAACTTCACCTTCGATCAATCATCTACGAGTTGCTTTGGTTTTTGAAGGGTGACACCAACATCAAATATTTAAAAGATAATGGAGTTTCCATCTGGAATGAGTGGGCAGATGAAAACGGAGACCTCGGCCCGGTGTATGGAAGTCAGTGGCGCAGCTGGCCAGCACCGGATGGCCGAAGAATTGATCAGATAACACAAGTTCTAAATCAGATAAAGAACAAGCCCGATTCGCGCAGGCATATTGTGTCGGCCTGGAACCCAGCCGAAGTAGATAAAATGGCGTTGCCTCCTTGCCATGCTTTGTTTCAGTTTTATGTAGCCGATGGAAAACTTTCCTGTCAGTTATATCAGCGCAGTGCCGACTACTTTCTGGGCGTTCCATTTAATATTGCCAGCTATGCATTGCTTACCTACATGGTTGCTCAACAATGCGATCTTAAACCCGGTGAGTTTGTGTGGACCGGTGGCGATGTGCATTTATACTCTAATCATATAGAACAAGCTACGCTTCAACTTACACGCACACCGTATGCCTTGCCCCAGTTGGTGCTAAAACGCAAACCTGCCAGTTTATTTGAGTACGAGTTCGAAGACTTTGAGATTGTAAATTATCAGAGCCATCCGTCCATTAAGGCACCGATTGCAGTATAGGATTTTGCCTTTCATAAGAATACCATTTTATGGGCAGCGTATTTTCTGGTATTTAGCATCAAACTGTTTTTAATGCGCTTTCTCTGTGTAATTCTGATTTTTCTGGTGACGGAAAGCGCCTATACTCAAACCCGTCCAACATTTCATATCAAGCGGGCCTCGGGGCCAATTCGTATTGATGGAATTCCTGACGAAAGCACCTGGATAGAAGCAGAGGTGGTAAGCGAACTGATGCAACAGTTTCCCAACGATACGTCCTGGTCAAAAGTGCGAACCGAGTTTCGGGCAACGTATGATGATCAGTTTATTTACTTCAGCGCTGTTGCCTACGACAATGTAAAGGGCGGGTATGTGATTTCTTCTTTGCGCAGAGATTTTCGTGGGCCGGGCCTCGATGGTGTTTCAGTTATTCTCGATCCGTTTCAAGATGTAACTAATGGTTTTTTCTTTGGTCTTAGTCCTGCAGGCGTGCAACGCGAAGGATTGATTGCGAATGGATACCTTCGGCAGGATGACCTTGATCTATCGTGGGATAATAAATGGTATTCAGAAACAAAAATTCACGATGGGTATTGGACGGCCGAGTTTGCAATTCCATTTAAAACACTTCGCTTCAATGCTGGCAGCACCCGATGGAATGTAAAACTCTATCGGCAGGACAGTAAAGAAAATGAACGTGCCATCTGGCCATTGACACCTCGTTTTTTTGAGCCGGGAAATTTAAATTATACCGGAGAAATGATTTGGGATGCAGAACTTAAAGAGCCGGGACTAAATGTTTCTGTTATTCCGTACACCGCAGGCCGGGTATCCAAAGATTTTCAAAATGATCTGCCCCGGAATGAGAGTTTGGAATTTGGTGGCGATGCCAAAGTAGCGATCACACCATCCATGAATCTTGATCTCACCGTAAACCCCGACTTCTCGCAAGTGGAAGTAGACCGGCAAGTGACTAACCTCGATCGGTTTGAACTTTTCTTTCCTGAACGAAGGCAGTTTTTTCTTGAGAACGCAGATTTGTTTTCATCCTTTGGTCATATCTACTCAAGGCCTTTCTTCTCGCGCAGGTTGGGTATCTCACGCGATCCCAACACGGGCTTGAATGTTCAGAACAAGATTTCGTTTGGCGCCCGCCTGAGCGGCAACCTGAACAAATACTGGCGACTTGGTTTTTTAAATATGCAAACGGCTGCCATCGAAGAATCAGATATTCCATCGTTTAACAATACAGTGGCTACGTTGCAACGCAGGGTTGGCAGTAACTCAAACCTGCGTGCCATTTTTGTTAATCAACAACAGTTCAGTACCGATTCAACTTCGTTTAAGTTGGGTGGCTACAATTATAATAGAGTAGCCGGGCTTGATTACAATTATAGCTTTCTTAATAATAAATGGACGGGCAATGTCTTTTTTCACAAACAGTTTACAGCAGCCAATCCGGCCAACGAATTTGCACATGGCTATAGTTTGGTTTACAGCACGCGTAAGCTGTTGTTCAATTGGTTTCATCAGATTATTGGCAACGGGTATACTCCGGCTATCGGCTATGTGCCACGCAATGGCTACAAACGGATCTCACCCTCTGCGATGTATTTCTTTTACCCAAAGTCCCGAATTATAAATAATCATGGCCCCACTGCGGATATGATATTTATTTGGGATGATCAATATGGTTATACCGATCATGAATTAACCTATGGCTATGGCATCACGTTCCAGAGTCAGGCAACGCTGCTGGTTAATTATAAGAATGTGTATACCTTTTTATTTAATGAGTTTGATCCTACCAACTCACCCAAAGAAGACAATGCCGTAAAACTTCCGCAGGGTACAGAGTATACCTATGGAAATGTTACGGCTAATTATATCTCCGATCCGCGCAAAGCTTTTACCTATCAGTTTATAGCAGTGGCAGGACAATACTTTAATGGTCAACGACAAGCAGTTACAGGAACTGTTAATTATAGATTTCAACCCTACGGACTTTTTTCTCTTGACTTCGGGTATAACCGGATAAAGCTACCAGAGCCCTATACAAGTGCAAATATTTATCTGGTTGGTCCACGTGTTGACCTCACACTAACGCGGTCTGTGTTTTTTACAACATTTTTTCAATACAACAGTCAGTACAAAAATGTAAACATCAACTCTCGGTTTCAGTGGCGGTTCAAACCCGTATCGGACTTGTTTATCGTTTACACAGACAATTATTTCTATGCGTTTGAAAATGCAGCGGCTTATTCAAACTTCACCCCTAAGAACAGGGCCTTTGTTATAAAGCTCACCTATTGGTTTAGTGGGTGAGCTTAGCCTTGCTGACTGGATAAGAAAAAGACGAACGCTTTGCCTTATCATAGCGCAAATCAGCTAATTTTGCCGCTTATTAAAAAATACCCGTAATAGGGTGACAAAATACCCCGAAAGGCAATCCTTTTGTCCACTATTCCGTTATTTACCGCGTATGGCTGAAAAGAGTAGCATTTTTGATATGATCGGTCCTGTGATGATCGGTCCATCGAGCTCTCACACGGCCGGAGTAGTGCGGATAGCCAAGGCTTCTATAAAAATTCTGGGCGATATACCTGATAGTGCTGAGATTACATTTTACAATTCATTTGCACGCACATATGAAGGGCACGGAAGTGACCGGGCCATAATTGCAGGTCTCATGGACTTTAATACGGATGATAAGCGCATTCGCGAGGCACTTGAAATTGCTGACGAAAAGGGTTTTAGCTATCAATTTAAATCAGTAGCAAATGCATCGGCCTTGCATCCTAATTCCATTCGCCTCCGTTTGACAAAAGGAAAAAATTCAGTAGAAGTATTAGGGGAAAGCAAGGGTGGGGGAGTTATTAACATTGCAGAAGTAAATGGTTTCAAGGCCGACTTTTCTGCGAGCCTTCACACCCTGATTATTTTTGCCGAAGATAAAAAAGGAAGCATTGCCTTCATTGCCAGCGTGCTGGCTCACGATGATTGCAACATTGCTACCATGTCAGTTTCGCGCAAAGGAAAAAATGATCTGGCATGCCAGGTTATCGAAATGGATTCAGGCATTAAACCTGTAACATTTGATTATTTAAAGAGTCTAAGCTGGGTAAAGGAAGTGATTTATATACCGCACATTGTTTTATAACCTATGATGAAAAGAGTAATTCTACTTAGTGTGTTTCTGATAACTGCTCTGGTGGGTAGTACGCAGGACAAAAAAGTCTGGACGTTGAAAGAGTGTATTGATTATGCTCTAAAGAACAGTCTTACGGTGAAGACCAGTCTGATCAATGCGGAAACCAGTAAAGTAAATCTTGATCAATCAAAATTTCAGATGCTGCCTACGTTAAATGCAGGTAGTTCTTTTGGTGTAAATTGGGGTCGAAATATTGATCCTACCACCAACGAATTTATTACACAACGAATTAATTCCTTCAACATTAATTCCAATTCATCTTTATTACTATTTAACGGCTTCCGGTTGTTCAATACCTACAAGCAAAACAGCACCGATAACGAGGCTGCAGCCGAAGATTTCAGTAAGGCAAAGAATGATGTGATTTTGAATGTGATCACACTTTATACAAGTGTGATTTTCAATAAGGAATTGTATTCTAATTCACAATCACAGTTAGCCACTACCACCCAGCAATTGGAGCGCACCCGTAAGTTAGCAGAGGCTGGCTCCGTACCTCGTGGCAATGTACTTGATCTTGAAGCCCAGCAAGCAACTAATGAATTGAACGAGATCACCAACGAAAACTCTCTTAACCTTTCAATCCTTCGATTAAAGCAGGCACTACAGCTTCCGGCTTCTGCGCCTTTGGAAATAGAAGTACCGCAGATGGAAGTTGGTTCTGATCTTTCAATTTCTCAAACAGCGGAGGAGATTTATGATATAGCCCGTGAATCTCTTCCAGAGGTTCGTAGCTCCAGATTAAAACTCCAAAGCTCTTACTACTCATTGAAAGCATCACGTGGTTCTTATTATCCAAGGTTGAGCGTTGGCGGTAATTTATTCAGTAACTACTCTAGCTTTGCGGATCAACCTTCACCTATTTTTCCTGATGGGTATGGAGTTTCTGAGCAGATTAAAGATAACATCGCGCGATCTGCATCGTTGTCTTTGCAAATTCCAATCTTCAACGGCTATCAAACCAGAGCCAATGTAAAACGTTCCTATTTTAACACACAACAGGCGCAAATCAATTTAACAAATACAGAGAATGTGTTGAGACAATCGGTAGAGTCTGCATACAATGATGCGAATGCTTCTTCTAAAACGTATCAGTCCGCGACCAAGCAGGTAAATGCACGCGATGAAGCTTTTCGGATGTTGAAGCAACGTTACGAAAACGGTGCGGCAAACTTTGTAGAATATCAAACTGCAGAAAACGCTTTGTTCCAGGCCAAATCTGATCTGGTGCGGGCTAAGTACGATTTCATCTTCAAGAAGAAGGTGTTAGACTTTTATCAAGGAAAACCTATTGACTATTAATATCTAAACTAGAATGGCAAAGCAAAAGAAAAAATCGAACAAGCTACTTTACATCGGTATTGGTGTAGTTGTATTTTTAATATTGTTCCTCATTGTCGGAAAGTCGCAAGGCTGGATTGGCAAAGCAAAAACCCTTGAGGTGGATGTAACCAAAGCTAAAAAAGTATCTATTACCGAAAAGGTTAGTGCTTCGGGCACGGTGCAGCCAGTCATCGAAGTTAAACTTGCACCCGAAGTTTCGGGGGAAATCACAGACCTCACCATTGAAGATGGTGACTCAGTAAAGTTGGGTGAGGTTTTAGTTAAGATAAGACCTGATGTGTGGATTAGTCAATTGGAGCGCTCTGAAGCAGCCTTGAATCAGCAGCAAGCCAATGTTGAATCAGCCAAGGCTTCGTTGGCCCGGGCACAAGCTTCGTACATGCGTGCCGAACAAGATTACAAGCGTCAGGAAAAACTGTGGAATGAAAAAGTAATTTCAGAAGCTGATTGGCAATTAGCCCAACAGAATTTCAAAATTGCTAAAAATGATCTTACCTCTTCTGAGCAATCGTTGGAAGCCGCCAAGTATGTTGTGAATAGCACGGCAGCAAGTGTAAGAGAGTCGCGCGAAAATGTTCGTAAGACTTCTGTGCTTGCTCCTATGAAAGGAATTGTATCTAAGTTGCTGGTAAAGCAAGGCGAACGGGTTGTAGGGACTGCGCAAATGACCGGTACAGAAATGCTTCGCATTGCTGATTTAAATAAAATGGAAGTACGTGTAAACGTGAATGAAAACGATATTGTACGTGTACATTATGGAGATTCGGTACTTATTGACGTAGATGCCTATGGCAACACCGAGCAACAGTTTAAAGGATTGGTGACTAACATTGCCAACACAGCACGCGACAAACAATCAGCCGATGCGATTACTGAATTTGAAGTTCGGATTCTTATCCTTCGGTCTTCCTACGAAAATCTGGTGAAGGCGGGTAACCGTTATCCTTTCCGGCCAGGAATGACAGCGAGTGTCGACATTATCACAACTCGTAAAGAAAATATACTTTCAGTTCCATTGGCTGCTGTTACTACCCGTAATCCGGATGATAAAAGTATGATGGGTGAAAATCAGAATAATGATAATGATAACGAACGTCCGCAGGTAACTGACAGCAGTAAACCCAAAGCAGAGAAAAAAGAAGATAAGGTAGTGGTATTTATAAATGACAAGGGGGTTGCTAAAATGGTTGAAGTTAAAACAGGCATTAGCGATTACGACAACATAGAAATTGTTTCGGGATTGCCAGATTCTGTGGAGGTGATAACCGGTCCTTTCCTAATTGTTTCTAAACGTTTGAAGGAAGGCGACAAGATTACCGTGAAGAAGGAAGATTCAAAAGACAAGGATAAGGCAGAAGAGGATAAAAATTAATAGTTCAAGTTAGAATTGGAAGCCCATCCGATTTTCGGATGGGCTTTTTCTTTTGAAACCCACCAACCAAGCAAGCTGAGAAGGAAATAGTATCTTTGCAGATATAACTTATGTTTCTATGATTAAGCATCCCTGGCACGAAGCTCCGGCAGGAGCACAACCTCCCGAATTTGTTAATGGCATTATTGAAATCTCAACGGGCATGCGCACCAAGTATGAGGTTGATAAAGAAACCGGACTTCTTAAATTGGATCGAGTCTTATACTCTTCTGTAATCTATCCGGCTAACTATGGATTTATTCCGCAAACGCTAGGGGATGACAATGACCCGTTGGATATTATGATTTTATGTCGCGAACCAATACAACCTTTATGCTTAGTGCCCGCGCGTGTAGTGGGCGTAATGCGCATGATTGATCAGGGGATGGCCGATGATAAAATTTTGGCGGTTGCGGATAATGATGCAAACACAAAGCATTTGAAAGACATCAGTGAGCTTGCTATGCACTTTAAGCTTGAGCTGAAAGAATTTTTTGAAAGCTATAAAAAGTTGGAGAATAAGGTAGTTACGGTTCCTGATTTTCAAGGTAAAAACGTTGCTATGGAGATTGTAGTCAAAGCCTTAGCCTATTATAAAACCAAGTTTTAATTGTTGTGCCAGCCGTGCGTTCATTTCTGGTTATTCAGACAGCTTTTATAGGAGATGTTATTCTGGCAACGGCTGTTGTTGAAAAACTGCACAAGGCATATCCGGATTCGCGCATTGATTTTCTTTTACGAAAAGGTAATGAGTCGTTGTTAACGAATCATCCTTATATCCGCGAGGTTTTGATCTGGGAGAAGAAGAAAAATAAAATCAGAAATTTATTTAAATTGATTAATAGCGTGCGTGCAAAGAAGTATGATACAGTTATCAATGTTCATCGGTTTGCAAGTTCTGGCTTAATCACGGCATTCAGTGGGGCAAAAAATAAAATTGGTTTTGATAAAAACCCCTTGTCTTTTGCATTCACTACTCGTGTTCCGCACGATTTGAAATCTCAACTGCATGAGACAGACAGAAATCAAAAGTTGATTGAAACTATCACGGATCCAGTTTCCGATCTTCCACGACTTTATCCGACTGAAAATGATTATGAGACTGTTAAAAAATTTCAAATCACTAGATACATCTGTATTGCACCTACCTCTGTTTGGTTTACGAAACAATTTCCAGCAGATCAATGGGTTGATTTTATACGATCCATAGTAAGTCGATATGAGCAAATTTATTTGTTAGGTGCCCCCTCTGATTCTGTTATTTGTGATTCAATTAGAAAGGAAGTAGAAAGTGAGCGGGTTATGAATCTGGCTGGTCAGCTAAGCTTTCTCGAATCGGCTGCCCTAATGAAAGGGGCGATGATGAATTTTGTAAACGATTCGGCACCCATGCATTTGGCTTCGGCTATGAATGCACCTGTTACCGCTGTCTTTTGCTCAACAATTCCGGCTTTCGGATTTGGTCCATTATCCGATCAATCGTTTGTTGTACAAACTCCGGAGACATTACCTTGCCGCCCTTGTGGATTGCATGGACATAAAGTTTGTCCGCAAAAACATTTTAAATGCGCTATAACAATCACCATAGAATCGCTTCAAAATTGTTTGGCTACGTAGGCTGCCAGTTCCATCATCCAGGCAACTCCTACATGAATAACAATGCCACCCCAAATTGAACGCGAATAAAGGGCTATCACGCCCAACACATAACCACCAAAAATTGAACTGATTGCTTCACCGGCAGGCTTGCCGAAATGAAGAAAACAATAGATGACCACCATCGGTAAAATCGAATGCTTCCCTAAAACCGTAGCCATACCTATAACAAAAAATCCACGAAAGAGCAGTTCTACATTCAGGAAGTCGGCCCCATAGATAATCTCGAATATCAGGACTGGTACGAATTCTGGCCAATGCCACTGTTGCGCAATTCCATTTGTTTTGTAGATGGGATAATAATCTGTAAAACTTTTGTGAAAGGATGCTAAAATAATAATCGGTGCAACGATTAAGAGGAGGGTTACATAAGGTCTGAGATCACTTTTCACAGTCAATCCATAAAACCCAGTTTTTTCAGTATCGATAAACCGGTAAAACAAAGAGAGAGGCAGCAGGACTAACAGAAAGGAGATTGTATTTGTACCAATTTTATATAGCCAGGCATACGCTAAATAAGATTGATTTAATGAACTGATTAGGTCATGTAAAAAGGGAAAGCCACGATCAATAGATAAAACTGTCAAGCCAAAAAGGGAAAACAACCAGAATTTCCTCGAAGTCCAGAACCTGTTTTCATGATTGAAGAGCGAAACAAGTAAGCAAGCACTATAGTATCCAAACCCATAGAGAACAAGATAGAAAACAATTCTAATCAGGTTTCCGGTTTCCCGATCAATCCAGGTATTTTCTATATCAAAATAGTAATTGAGTGAAAGTGTGCTTGTGAGAAGGAGAAAAAAGCTCAGGTAGTAAACGGCCTTAAAATCCTGCCGCGCATGATCAACAATCAGGGAGGCAATTTTTTTCAACTTAAAATTTTTTAAGGTGCGAATACACCCGATGAACGGGCAACCCCATCACGGTGAAGTACGAACCATTAATTTTCTCTATGGCTACCATTCCTGTTCCGGCTTGTGTTTCGGTAAAAGTTTTTTCAATAAGCTCTGGTTTGTTAATTTCAGTAAGAAACAAAATTTCTTCAACAGAACAGGGATTGATTCCGGAAAGCAAACAATCCTGGGCACCGTAAGCTCCGGCTTTATCAAACGGCTTGTAGTTGTCTACATAAAAAATTATCTCTTCTTGCGTAAGTTTTTTGAAAGTCACTTTGGTGCGATCATCAAAACAATCTGCTTTTTCTTTACCGAGAAGACAAACAGCTGTGATAACAGTATGCGTACGGCCACTCAGTTGAGTGAGCATTTGTATGGCATCCAGACGATCTATTGGCTTATTCAGAATCTTAGTATCCAGCAGGACAATGGTGTCTGAGGCGATTACAATTTCGTTCGTTATTTCAGATTCAAAGACTCTTGCTTTTTTTTCTGCGAGATAGGAAGGCACCTTACTTGCCGGCATTGAAGGAGAAAAAGATTCGTCAATGTCAGGTATGCGCACCTGGAATTCAAAACCTACTTCTCGCAGTAGGTGTTGCCTGCGCGGTGAACTAGAAGCGAGAATAAGCGGGCGACCGAAATTCATCTTCTTTAATTGAACTGAATAAAAAACCACAAATTACTTTGGGATAAAAGTAAGTTGACTTTTGCGGCATCGTATAACCGCTTGCGCATACACGCTTTATATCTTCAATGGATATTTCGGGGGTTATGATAGCCATTTGAACTTCTTCACGAATAACTTTTGCCAGACAATCAGTAAAGCTACGATCAAAAGAAATATTCTCGGATGCACGTTGATCTTTGCCCGCTATACCCAACACCTTTTCAATGATAAAGTAATGAAGTACTGTTAGATCAAGTGCTTTTACTTCTTCTGGAAAATGCCATTTCATTTTGACAAACGACTCTGGCTTTAGTCTTACTTTTAACGTGCGGTTCTTGAATAGAATCCCAAACGCCCATTTCTTACCTAAAATAATTTCATCCAGGGTGTCAGCATCTTCGAGTTCCTTACTATCAAAATCTATCTGAAGCTTTTTGATAACCCTTTCTTCATCAAACTCAGTAAGACCATGAATTAGCCGATGCGTAGGAAGAATCCTTAAATCATCGGCTTCTGTATTGGTGAGATACATCAGGTGAAAATTGTAGCCCTCGTTGCCTGTGTGATCAGGATTTAACGCTTTTCTTTTTTGTTTATTTAGCAAGGATCCTTCATAGCGATGATGCCCATCAGCAAGAATGATTTTTTTTTCCTTCAACACATCAATAAATTTTTGAACTATGTTTGCATCCTGAATGATGGCCAGCACATCGCGAACACCCTGATAGTCTTCGGTTTCATACAGCGGACTTGTGACAGCCTCATCCATGTACCGTTCCAATTCAAACGAAGGATCGGTATAAAGGCCGTGAGTAGGGCTTACATGAAGTTCAGTTTGTTCTAATAGCTCAACCCGGTCGTTCACAGCTTTTGGTATTGTATTCTCATGTCTTAGAATAACGTTGTCTTCCCAATCGTATGTGCGGATATGACAGATAAAACCTTTTCGGCAATAGTCTTTGGATGAACCAGCGAGTTTGAAATATTGATAATACACATAGATGGCTGGTAGTTTATCTTGCTGAATAACGCCCTTGCGTTTCCATTCATTTAGTAAGTCAGTTGCCTTACGTGCGGCATTGGGTCCTTCCGGAACCGATAAGTGAATCGAGTTTAGAGGATTTTGATAAAGTGCCTTTCGTTGCTTATCCGATACAACATCAAAGAGAGGTGAGGTGAGGTCATCGAGTGCTTGAGTTAATGTATCATTATAACGCCATGCGCGAACAGGTTTTATTTCAGCCATACTACACCCTGTTTTTCTTCCAATTACTTATTGTGTTAACATGAGTTGCTTCCGAAAAAGAAATTTTTGTTTCTTCTTTTACGTGTGTGGCCAGCAAGGCGGCTAAGATCTCTTCTTCTTTGATAGGTTTCTTTTTTAGAAGATCTGGTTTAAAGTACTTTTCCACAAACTTGGTATCGAAATCGCCCGAACGAAATGCATCGTGCGTCATCACGAATCGGCAAAAACTGAGCGTTGTTTCAAGGCCTGTAATTTCATACTCATCAATCGCACGAATTGTTTTTTGTATGGCACATTGCCGGGTTTCATCATGACAAATCATTTTTGCGATCATGGGATCATAATAGAACGGCACCGTCATACCTTGCTCAAATCCATCATCAACGCGAATGCCATGGCCTTGTGGACGCTTGTAGGTTTTTAGTGTTCCAATATCGGGTAGAAAATTGTTGGCGGGATCTTCGGCATAAACGCGTACTTCTATCGCATGGCCATGTATTTGTAGGTCTTCTTGTTTAAAGGGAAGTTTTTCGCCTTCGGCTACCCGAATCTGAAGTTTCACCAAATCCAATCCCGTAATTAATTCTGTTACAGGATGCTCCACCTGCAACCGCGTGTTCATCTCGAGAAAATAGAAATTCTTATTTTCATCAACGATAAATTCAACAGTTCCGGCATTATAATAATTAGCAGCCTTGGCAACATTCACAGCAGCTTCACCCATCTGCTTGCGAAGTGCAGGAGTTAAGATTGACGAGGGTGCTTCTTCAATTACCTTCTGATGCCTGCGTTGAATGGAACACTCGCGTTCAAATAGATGAACAACATTTCCATGCTGATCACCAAAAATCTGAAACTCGATATGGCGCGGCTGGGTAACATATTTCTCAATAAATACCGAACCATCACCAAAAGCTGAGATAGCTTCACTGACAGCTCGTTCCATTTGATTTTCAAAGTCCGCTTCTGCTTCTACAACACGCATTCCCTTACCACCGCCACCGGCACTCGCTTTGATCAAGATCGGGTACCCAATTTCTTTTGCGATTTTTTTTGCAGCCCGAATATCAGAGATAGGTTCGGAAGTGCCGGGTACAAGCGGCACATTAAATTTTGCCACGGCTGCTTTGGCCGCCAGTTTACTTCCCATCAGGATTATTGAATCAGGAGAGGGGCCAATGAAAATCAGACCAGCAGTCTTCACTTTTGCTGCAAAGTCCTCGTTCTCCGATAAGAATCCATACCCGGGATGAATAGCATCCGAATTTGTTTGCTGAGCTGCGTGAATGATCTTATCCATTACCAGATAAGACTGCGATGAGGGGGGAGGCCCAATGCAAACTGCTTCGTCTGCGAAACGAACATGAAGAGCGTTGTGATCAGCCTCGCTAAAAACAGCTACTGTTTTTATACCCATTTCGCGTGCACTCCGCATCACCCGTAGGGCAATCTCACCACGATTGGCAACTAATAACTTCTTGATTTTTTGCATCCTGTTTATTGTATCCTGCCCTCAAAGAGAGTATAATCATTGCAATGCTAACGATTCTTCCCAAACCTTAAAAATGGCAGGTTTGAAACGCATTTAGGCGCTTTTCATTAATTTTTCTATTTTTGCCGCAATTTTAGTTGAGAGTTTAATTATTATAGAACCCTCTGTAACGAAACAAAACGTTAATAATCCACAATAATGATTGATCTATTTGAAAAGTTGAAAATGGAGGATGGTCCGCTATCCAAGTATTCGCACCTACCTGCCGATTACTTTACTTTTCCTAAACTCGAAGGAGAAATCGGGCCAAGAATGAAGTTTAACGGACGAGAAGTTCTTAACTGGAGTCTCAATAATTATCTCGGCTTGGCCAATCATCCGGAGGTGCGTAAGGCGGATGCTGATGCAGCCGCCCAATATGGATTAGCCGCACCGATGGGTGCCCGCATGATGTCTGGTAATTCTGTTCATCATATTGAATTAGAGAAGGAGCTTGCTCACTTTGTTCAAAAGCAGGATGCTATTCTCCTCAATTATGGCTATCAGGGTGTTTTGTCAATTATAGATGCACTAGTTGATAGGAAGGATGTAATCGTCTATGATTCAGAATCGCATGCTTGCATTATTGATGGCGTGCGCCTGCATATGGGTAAGCGGTTTGTATATCCGCACAACAACATGGAAAATCTGGAGAAACAACTTCAGCGCGCAACCAAATTAGCCAATGAAACAGGGGGTGGTATTCTCGTGATTACAGAAGGTGTCTTTGGCATGTCGGGTAACATGGGTGACTTGAAAGGAATTGTTGAATTAAAGAAAAAGTACAATTTCCGTTTATTCGTAGACGATGCGCATGGGTTCGGAACGATGGGAGCTACCGGTGCTGGTGTGGGTGAAGAGCAAGGAGTTCAGGATCAGATTGATTTATATTTCTCCACCTTCGCTAAGTCAATGGCTAGTATTGGTGCCTTTGTAGCAGGCGATAAGAAGGTGTTAAGTTTTCTAAGGTTTACGCTCCGTTCTCAGATTTATGCTAAGTCGTTGCCCATGGCGTTGGTTTTGGGCGCCCTTAAGCGGTTAGAACTTTTAAAGAAACATCCAGAACTACGTGCTGACTTAAAGAAAATTATGTCGGCTATTAAATCGGGATTAAAAGATCGCGGATTTTCAATCAATCCAACACAAACACCACCAACACCAGTTCTATTTAAAGGTGGAGTAGGCGAAGCTGTTAATATGTCCATGGATCTGCGCGAGAATAACAACATCTTTTGCTCGATCGTTATCTACCCTGTGGTGCCAAAAGACGTGATTATGTTCAGAATTATCCCAACTGCGGTCCATACGCTATCGGATGTGGAAGAGACGCTAAATGCCTTTTCTGCCCTAAAAACGAAGCTGGATAGCGGTTTTTATAAGAAAGAAGAACTTATTAAAGTTAGTAGAATCTAAAAAAACGGGTTTTTACCTTGTTTTTAAAGGGTTTTGACTAAATTGGCATTCAGGAAATCAATTTTTAAATCTAAACATCCTATAAAATGAAAAAATTTGAAGAACTAAAGACTCTAATTGCATCACTTGAAGGAGATGCTGATAAGTTCTACAACAAAGGAAATAGCGCTGCCGGTACTCGTATCAGAAAGGGCATGCAAGACCTGAAGAATGCTGCTCAGGCTATCCGCCAGGAAGTACAGGAATTGAAGAATAAAGAGGGAGGTCAATAAAATAAATTGACTTTGACTAAAAGGGCTGAATCATTGATTCAGCCCTTTTAGCTTTATAATCTTTGATAAACATCTGTTATCTTTTTCTTAAGAGATGTTGTAGCTACAACCAACGGCAATCGAACATGCGGCTCACAAATGTCCATAAGGCTTAGTAAATATTTAACTCCCACCGGGTTCCCTTCTTCATACATAAGCCCATTGATATCGAGAAGTTTAAATTGTTCTGTTTGGGCCTTTGTGAGATTGCCTGCAACTACATATTCTTTAATCCCCAAAAACACTTTGGGTAAGGCGTTTGCCAGCACAGAGATAATTCCGGCACCTCCAATTGAATAGATTGGCAGCGTAAGCAGATCATCACCAGAGATCAATAAAAAATCTTTTGATTTTTCTTTGGCGATCTTCATGCACTGTTCAAGATTTCCTGAAGCTTCCTTTATGCCAATGATGTTCTTAATATTGGCTAACCTTAAGGTTGTCTCTGCAGTAAGGTTAGAGGCAGTGCGACCCGGCACATTATAAAGTATAATAGGAAGGGGTGAGGTTTCTGCAACTGCTTTGAAGTGCTGATAAATTCCTTCCTGCGAAGGCTTGTTGTAATAAGGGCTTACCGACAACAAAGCAGCAACACCTTTTAAGTCGGTAGACTTTATTTCTTCTAAAACACTGGCCGTATTGTTTCCACCGATGCCATAAACAATGGGGAGGTCTTTAGGATTATTCTCGGTAACGAAGCTGAGCACTTGTTTTTTTTCATCTTTACTAAGCGTGGCCGATTCGCCCGTAGTGCCCATCACTACATAATAGTCAACTCCTTTTGCTGTATGAGTCAAGAGTTTTTTTAATGACTTAAAATCAATCTCTCCGCGTTCCCCCATGGGGGTAACCAGGGCAACACCCGTTCCTTGCAACTTCTTCATCTCAATTGGCGGGTATAATTGTACATAGTTTCCATCAACCCTTTGTTGGTGCCGTTTTGTTCAATCATCAATTCATAATACTGGCTTTCCATTTCGTTGTATCGTCCTATTCTGCATTGGGCTTTACTTCGGGCCAGCAAATTTAAAATAAGTGGGTTTGATTCTTTATCGAGATGAAACAGGTAGTCAAATGGGGTATCTGAAAACTTATTGGCTACAGATGAATTAAGTTCGCCCCAAAACGAAAGATCCTTATTGGTGAAGAAATCAAACTTGAACTCAAAGTTCTCCTTCTTGGGCGGAAGGTATTCCAATACTTCTACTTTCTTTCCATCTCGCTCAAGCAAGTGAATAAAATCTTTTACATCCAGATGCTTTTGTTTATCCTCAACACTAAAAACAACACCTACCGTAGTCGCTTGTTTATAGGGTTTGCTGCCGCGCGCTGTTTTGTTCTTTTTAAGCGCGGCTTCTGTCCGCATTTTCAGAAAGTTCAGTTTAAACATAGCCGAAAGCTAACAAAGTAAACTCCAAAATTGAAGGTATAATCTGATTTTTGATTCATTTCTTTAACATGGCTTCGAACTCTTGTTCGGAGATGATCTTCACCCCAAGTTTTTCGGCCTTCTCTCTTTTTGCTGGCCCCATATTATCACCAGCCAATAGATAATCCAGTTTGCCGGATACAGAAGAAAGTACTTTGCCACCGTGAGCCAGAATAATGTCTTTCAACTGATCGCGCTCATAATTCGCAAACACACCGGAAATAACAAATGATTTTTCATCCAATGCATTACTTACTTTTTCTGGATCCTTTTGATTGGACTCAAACTGAAGTCCAGCTTTTTCAAGTCGCGTTATTTCGTGAAGGCTGTCTTTATCCTTAAAAAAATCCACCACGCTTTGGGCAATCTTTTCACCCACTTCTGGCGCTTCCAGCAATTGCTCGTAGGTAGCTTGCGATAACGCACTCATCGTTTTAAAATGTCGGGCCAGTTTTTCAGCAACTGTTTTACCTACATACCTGATTCCAATTCCAAACAAAACATTTTCAAAAGGCTGAGTTTTAGACTGCTCAATTCCTTCCAACATGTTTTGGGCAGATTTCTCTTTCACTTTTTCAAGTTTCAATAAGTCTTCCTTCTTTAGATAATAGAGATCGCCCGGTGTTTTTACCAGATCAAGTTCAAAGAGTTGTCGAATGGTTTGCTCACCGAGCGAATCAATGTCCATCGCTTTGCGCTGAATGAAATGCTCGATCTTTCCCTTTATTTGTGGCGGACATCCTTTTTCGTTGGGGCAATAATGATTGGCTTCGCCTTCTTTACGGATCAGAGCTGTGCCACATTCGGGGCAATGCGTAATATATTTTATCGCTTTACTTTTAGTGTCTCGTTTGCCAAGATCAACGGCCGTTACTTTTGGAATAATTTCACCACCCTTTTCTACAAATACATAATCACCAATGCGTAAATCAAGCCGGGCAATTTCATTGGCATTATGCAACGAAGCACGTTTCACTGTTGTTCCTGCAAGGAAAACAGGTTCAAGTTCTGCCACAGGTGTTACAGAGCCTGTGCGGCCCACCTGATAGGTGATACCATTAAGTTTTGTGCTTGTGCTTTCGGCTTTGTATTTATAGGCAATTGCCCACCTCGGACTTTTGGCTGTAAACCCTAAGCGATCCTGTTGGTCAAGGCTATTTACTTTTATTACTACCCCATCGGTATCGAGTGGAAGTTCCAGCCTTTTCTTTTCCCATTCTGCTATGTAATCAAGTACCTCCTGAATATTCTTGCACTTTCTATACGTAGGCGAAACTTTAAATCCCCAGGATTCCAATTTATTAATTGCGTCAGAATGATTTTCGGTTTCGATTTCTTCACCGAGAAGGTAATATAAAAAGCAGTCAAGTTTACGCTTGGCAACTTCGGCCGAGTCTTGCATTTTCACTGTGCCTGAAGCGGTGTTGCGTGCATTGGCATACGTTTCTTCGCCAATGTCTTCACGCTCTTTGTTCAATTGTTTAAATACCTCTTTGGATAAAAAAACCTCGCCCCGCACTTCAAAGCGAGCAGGTACTTTTTTAGATTTAATTCGTAAGGGAAGGCTTCGGATGGTTTTTATATTCACCGTTACGTCATCGCCACGAACGCCATCACCACGGGTAACTGCTTTGGTTAACAAGCCATCTTCATAGAGCAAACTGATTGACACGCCATCAAATTTCAGTTCGCAAAAATATTCGAAGGCATCGCCATCTAGTCCTTTGGCTACTCGACCATCAAAATCTGTTAGCTCTTCGGCAGAATATGTATTCCCCAACGACAGCATCGGGTATTGATGAGTTACTGTTGCAAATTCTTTTGTGATTGTACCCCCAACGCGTTGAGTGGGAGAGTCTGGTAACCGAAGAGCAGGAAACTCAATTTCGATTTTGATTAATGTTTCGAGTAATTGATCAAACTCAAAATCAGAAATCTCAGGTTTACTTTTTTGATAATAAAGTTCGTTGTGATGGTTGATCTGTTGAGTGAGTTCCTGAATTTTAGCTTTTGCTTCCGCGGAGGTCATGGCATTAATAAATCGAACTACAAATTAACTAAATTAAGGGTGTGACAAGCGGCCAGCGCAGCAGTTTCTGTTCGAAGCCGATTGTGTCCAAGACTTACTTTCACGAAACCATTTTTTTGTGCTATTTCAAGTTCGTCAGCACGGAAGTCGCCCTCAGGCCCAATAAGTATCAGGTAATTCTTTTCCGGAGCAGCCATCATTTTCAGTTGGTCAGGATTTTGATGATCCACATGACAAATGAATTTTTGATCGGCTGGAATCTTTACTATTTCCTGAAAAGGTTTTAGTTCATAACATGCAGGCAACCAACATTGCCCAGACTGTTTCATGGCACTGATTGCAATTTTTTGAATACGCTCCAGATTGAGTGACTTACGTTCTGAATTTTTACAAAGCATGAAATAGATTTTTTCTATTCCAAGTTCAACGGCTTTTTCAACAAACCATTCTATGCGATCATTATTTTTTGTAGGTGCTACTGCAATGGAAATTGAAAACTTTCGGAGTGGAGGAGTTCGGGTTTCGATAATAGAAAAGCTACATTTTTTTGTATCGGCAAGGGTTATGATTGTTTCGTAAAAGGAACCTTGCCCATCTGTAAGTTGAAGTTGATCCCCGGCTTTTAAGCGCAGAACTTTAACCGCATGCCGCGATTCATCTTCATCGAGGTGATGAACACCCTGCGCAATAGCCGGTTGATAGAACAAGTTCAATGATCAGGCGTAGGTTTGATGGAGTTTCGTTACCAATGCAATGTAATCTTGCATGGCCTGGTCTTTGGAAGAACCCTTGCGCGAAGCCCACGCATCGTATTTGGCAATGGCCTTAAAATCAAAACCACCCGGGCGCTCTCCGCTTACATCCCCATCCGTTGCTTGTTTAAACAATGCATACATGTCGAGCAGTTCTTCGTTGCTGGGTCGTTTGGTTAGTTCTTTGGAACTCGCTACGGCTGCGTTAAAATCGTCTTGAAGAGCCATTTGATAGTAGTTTAGTGTGAATAAAAAAGGCTGGAATTAATCCAGCCTTAAAGATAATCTTTGTGTTCTATTTCATCTCTTGTTCAAAGGAACATAAGCCCTGAAGTTCTGACCGGTATAAATCTGGCGTGGGCGCCCGATCGGTTCTTTATTCTCGCGAAGTTCTTTCCATTGAGCAATCCATCCCGGCAAACGGCCAATGGCAAACATAACGGTAAACATATCCACAGGAATGCCCAAGGCCCGGTAAATAATACCAGAATAAAAATCAACATTTGGATAAAGCTTGCGCTCAATAAAGTAAGGATCTCTAAGAGCAATCTCTTCCAGTTTCATTGCGATATCGAGTGTTGGATCATTTACTCCAAGTTTTTCGAGTACATCATCCGCTGCTTTTTTAATAATCTTAGCCCGTGGGTCAAAGTTTTTATACACACGATGTCCAAAGCCCATCAAACGGAAAGGATCATTCTTATCTTTTGCTTTGGCAATCCATTTGTCGGTGTCGCCACCATCTTTCTTTATTTGCTCCAGCATAAGAATTACTTCCTGATTGGCACCACCATGAAGAGGCCCCCAAAGTGCGTTTATACCTGCCGAGATGGAGGAATAGATGCTGGCCTTCGATGAACCCACAATGCGCACGGTTGATGTGGAGCAATTTTGTTCATGATCGGCATGTAGAATCAAGAGCTTATCGAGAGCTGCTGAAATCACCGGATCTACTTCAAAGTTTTCGGCCGGCAAAGCAAACATCATTTTCAAAAAGCGGGAGCAGTAGTCCAGTGAGTTATCAGGATAATTTACCGGATGCCCAACTTCATTTTTATACGCCCACGCTGCGAAGGTTGGCATCTTGGCCAACGATCGTACAATGCTTAGATAAACACCTTCGGAAGATCGGTTAGGATCGAGTGACTCAGGATAAAAAGCTGTTTGAGCGCAGAAGAGAGAAGCCAGCACACCCATAGGATGCGATGTAGAGGGGAAACCATCCAGAATCTTCTTGATGTCTTCATGCACCATTGTATGGTTCTTGATGTCGTCAGAAAACTTAGTGAGTTGCTCCGTAGTTGGTAGTTCTCCAAAAATCAATAGATAGGCAACTTCCAAAAAAGTAGATTTGGCAGCCAATTCTTCAATGGAATAACCACGATAGCGAAGGATTCCTTTATCGCCATCTAAAAATGTGATAGCGCTTTTGGTTGCTCCGGTATTTTTGTATCCCAAATCAAGGGTTACTGCACCTGTTTCCTCTAACAAGTTACTGATGTCAATGCCTTGTTCGCCCTCCGTACCTTCTACGATCGGAAACTTATAGGATTTACCATCGATGATTAATTCAGCCGTTTTTGCCATGAGATCAGTCGTTTAAACTTTCGTTTTAAAGATAGAGGGTTCGTTTTTTAAAAAAAATGGTTTGCAAAAATTAGTTGTTTCCTAAGATCAGTGGCATTCCATCTTTTCCTGAGCCAATTACAATTATTTTACTGTTAGGAGATTTGGAGAGTTCCATAGTTGCCTCTATACCTCTCATTTTCAATAATTTGTCGGTTAAGCTATTGTTGATGATGAGGTTTGCGCGCGACTCGCCCTCGGCAGCAATACGCTTGCGTTCGGCTTCACTCTTCTCTTTATCCAGACGAAACTGATATGCGAGGGCTTCCTGTTCTTGCTGTAATTTGTTTTCGATGGCTACCTTGATTTGTTCGGGCAACATAATAGAACGAATTAACACAGCTGTTGCATGCACACTTTTCCGATTCAAAATGGTTTCTGTTTCAGTAGTGATGGCCGTTTCTACTTCTGCACGTTTGGTTGAATAGATTTCTTCAGCAGTGTAGCGGCCCATTACCTGACGCACCGTAGATCTAACTTCGGGAATTACCAACACAGCTTCGTAATCCGTTGTAAACTGTTCGTGTATATATCCGATCTTATCAGGAATAGGGTAGTACCGAACCGTAATGTCAATGTGGATTGAAAGTCCATTCTTATCCAACACGTCCATGTTTTCCTCGGACGACATTTCATTTACCTTGTAGAGATACACTTCATTCCAGGGGGCTTTCATGTGCGTGCCGGGTCCGATAATATTGTCTTTATCCAAGCCCTTGCCAAATGGATAAAACATAACTGCCCGTTCCGTTGCACTGATGGTGTAAAACAAGCTGGATGACAAAGCCAGAATTACGATGAAGGCAATGATGGCCAGAATGATGAAAGGTAATCTTCGGTTATTCATAGTGGTTAGTTTTAATTCTAAAATTTAATGAAGTAAGCAAGTTACCAATAATTACCATTTCCTAATGGCCATAAGGCACTTCGAAATAATGTTGATACAAATAGAATTCATCGGCCATTAGGAGAAACAAAAAAGAGCGACCCTTGTTAGAATCGCTCTTTCTGGCAAAAAAGTGTTACTTAATTTACATAGGTGATCCAGATCCTTCACCGGCTGTTTCAGTGGGTGTAGGTGCGGGGGTTGGGGCCGGTGCCGGAGGAGGTGTTGGTGCCACTACAGGAGCGGGAGCAACAGCCTTAGGCGCTACCTTTTTTACTATTTTCTTCACCGCTGCTTTAGCCTTCTTAACAACTTTCTTCACCGTTGCTTTCGCTTTTTTAGCTACTTTCTTCACCGTCTTTTTAACTGATTTTGTGGTCTTCTTGGTAGCTTTCTTAGCTACTTTTTTTGCAGACTTCTTAACGGATTTTTTTACTGCTTTTTTGGGTTTTGCTTTCCCTTTCTTAGCAGCCTTTTTTGCTTTCTTTGCCATAGTATTTTAGTTTATTTTTTTGGTTGATGATAATTTCAAGGTTACAGAAATTCACCTTCTGTAAATGTAATTCAGAATTATTTACCAATACAAAAAGTAATAAATTAATTTTTCAGGGTACTAGTGGTGATTATTAAAGTCCGAGGTACAAGTCAGTAACAAAACCCAAAAAAAAGTTATGGTAAAGCAAAAAGAAAATGACCCAGGCGCGGTGACCGTTCAGTTAGATTTCATCGGTGGTGGTGAGATCGTATCAAAAATTCAAAAGGCATTGCTCTTGGGTATCGAGGTGGTTGGTAGCCACAAGGATCAATCAGGCGATAAGGATCACCAAGAGGCTGTGTGGATCCTTTCAATGCTTTTAAAGGAGTTTATGCTAGATGAATCACAATTGAATGTGGCACTTGGTGGTAAGCCGTATGCTGGTAACCCGAAGAAGGCAGCATAAACTATTCGTTTTCAGCGAATCGTGAAAAACCCCAGCAACCCGCACCATCTGTGTGCGGATTGCTTTTTTCTATTTACCAACACCCCAACCAACGCAAACACCCCAACCAACGCAAACACCACAACCAACGCAAACACACCACACCTAACGGCAACACCCCAAAACCCACACGTGTGGCACACCACTTTTTGGGTGTTTGCTTGGGTGCTGGCTGTTGCTGGCTGCCGTTGGTGAACACCAGAACACCCCACGGAAACACCCCCCAACACCACACCTGTCGCACACCTGTATGCCCAAACACACCGCAACAATTTTTGCATGGGTGCTGGTTGCTTGGTTGCTGTTGCCTGGTGCTGGTTGACGGTAGACTGTCGACCGTCCACTGTGACAATACACTAAGCAAACACAAAAACACGACAGGTCGACACCCCTTGGGCATCGGCCGTGCCGGGCTGCATGCCGGGCACACCACTTTGCCGGCCAATTTACCCTCACACACCCAACACCGAAACACCCAACACCCAATGCCCAACACCCAAGAACCGAAAACACCCAAAGCAATCACCTAAACCCGAATAGGCGTTGGGGCATTGGGCAATTTTGCCACTGGCTACGCCATAGCCCAACGCCATTGCACCGCACCCAAAGCCAAAGCCGTCAGAGCGGAAACACTGTAACACCGCTACAGTTTTACGGGTGCATTGGGGTGGTTATTTTTGGTAAAGTTTCGGTTACGATTGGGGTTTGCTTTAGGTATAGTTTGGGTTAACTCAAACCGTTTTATCAACTCTTTTACTAACGGATTCCTTGCCTCCATTACTTCAAGTTTGGTAACAGGTAGTGGCACCCTTGGCAAATAGTCTGCAAGATCGAAACCATTTGCACGTTCCATATCAGTGACGAAGGTTGCTTTTTCAAGTAAGTCAGAAACGGTTACACGGAAACCTTTTTCCCTTAACTCATTTGCCTTCGCACTCCATTTCTCAAACCCTTTTATATCAGGGTAAAGAATGATGCTGTTATTCTTTATAGGAATGAATCTATCGCACGAAATTCCATTGAGACCACCACAAGCCATCCAGATAAGTTCTGGCATGTAGGTGGAAGCTATTATTGCTGTCTTTTCACTTTCTACTATCCCAACAGGTCTTAATGGCTCTGAAGCAAGTTGGTGTTCACCAAAAAGGCATTGATTCAAATTGAAATCCTTTATCAATCCTTTTTTTTGAAGTTCGCCATGCGCCCAGGTAATTCTATTTTTTATCCTTTTCCCTGTGACAGGGTTGTAATCCATTATTTTGCCTGTTCTGATTTTTCCTGTATTGTCAATTTGCCAAAACACAACAGATCCGGGCCAACGGTTTGCACTACCAATGCAGAAACGGTTTACTGCCTCCTGCCATTTGCTGCCAAGAATTGATTTTAGGTAAAGAACAAAATGGTTATTTTCAAAATGAATGTGATTGAGACTAGCTTCAAAAAAGTTTCGGGGTATGAATGAAGCGATCGTAGGTTTTACGTTCGACTTAGGTGTGTAATCGAGCGAATGTCTGGGCCTAGTGGCTCCTGGATTGTCCGCAAAGTAGTCCGCAGGTTTGTAGTGATAACCACATTCAACTTCTCGGTTACATCGACCAACATGGTCAGCTAAATATTCAGAGGTTTCAGTATTTACATACCGGGAAAATACCCGCGACTTTCCGCAAGCCGGGCACTGGTGGCGGCTAGCTATACCAGCATACTTCTGGAGGGTATATCTAGGGCTTTCCATGGCACTAAAAGACCTTACCGCAAAGCGCAACCGCAAAACATGGGCGTATATAAGGGAATTGCGGTGCGGTAAAGTACCGCACCGCACCGCAAACGGGGCTTATATATAGATTACGGTTGCGGTATATATTTATCTGCCAAAACATAAAAATCACCATTGAGATTTATAATCCCCATATCATCCAGTTCCTTGACCCGGGTCTGTGCGGTACGTTCCTTCATTGGTTTTCCTTCAATTTCTTGGGCAGTTGCCATTATCCTTTCTACCAAATCCTTGTACTTGAGTTGTCCGGTTAATAGACACCTGGTCGCTAATTTTAAGCGTGCAGTACGTTTGATTTCGTTCTTGTCAGTTGATTTCTTAACCTCATTGGCCTCATTGGAATCTAGCGACACCATACGCCCTAAAACCTTGTCATATCTAAAATAGATAGGGTCAAAATCAGGTCCACCCCGGATGAGCTTTGCCTCAATGGAGTGTATCCCCTTTTCTTTGATTTTTTTTATAGCTATTACTCCACCAGATTTTCTTTCCGCTTCGCTTCCAAGATTACCTCTGAGCTTACCGGCCGTGCCTGGGTTTTCGTGTATATATAAAACCACTGCTGTATTCATCTCATCTGATTTCATCATAAATTTTTCAATGACACCAAAAGATTCCTTTGTGTCATTCGGATCCTTTATCAAATCAGCGACACCATCAATAATCCACAAATGAGCTTTTGGATATCGTTCCATTAACTCTAACACTTTACTCATCTTTGTTTGAGAATCGTACTTTCGCAGATTAATTATACCCAGATTTGGGGGCTGGCGCTCAGCTTCAATGATTTTTAATACCTGCTTTCTTAGTTTGTTGGTATACGATAGAGGCTGTTCAGTGTCAACGTAGATGACCATCTCACCTTCGCAGTAAGAACTTGAGATACTAAGACTGTCAAAGTTTTCCGTCCGCTCTTTCATGAGTGCAGTTGCAAGCATGAATACAGAACAGGAAGTCTTACCAGCTTTTGGTAGCCCCCCAACAACACTTATATCGCCACGTACAGCAAATACAGATTCGCGTATTGTTATAACTGGAATAGGGTCACTGACTTTAGTATTATCGTCTAAAGCATCTTCATGCTGAAATGATTGCAGGTTGTAAATGTTCTGTGCTACGTCCTCCTTCAGAACTGATAAGTTAAAGGTGCTTTTGCCTTCCATACCTTAACCTATTTTAAGCCTTCGAATTACCCAGCTCGAGCCTTGCCCGTTCTGACCTAGCCGCTTTTAGGAGTTGAACTTTGGAAGGAACTGAGTCCGGCTTAAGAGTACGACTTTGCGTGCGTTTCGCACAACCTCTATTTTTGTTTATATTTGACATGGAAAAATATTTTTGGTGCAACTGGTAATTGCATAAGGTTAAAAAATCAAAAGCCCGTTACATGCGGGCTTTTTTGTTCACTTTTGTTGACGACTTAACACCATCCAACTTTTTGCTTTCAGGTTTTTTTGTGTCGTTTGATGATGCCGCCACCAAATATAAAATGCTACCAATAACAGCTGCACCGGCCACGGCAATTCCAATCATTTCACCTGTGGATAATCCTTTTTGCTGCTGACTTAATAATGCCGCTTGACGCTCTGCCGTTTGTGCGTTAAGAAATTCAATTTGCTGTTGCGTTTGCAGTTGCCTTTCTGCACTTTCGTTCGCCTTTTTAGTAGCACGGGAGCCAATTATACCGGCACCAATTTGCGCAATGGCATTGACAGCGGACGAAATCCATCCTAACCCATCCTCGGTAATAAAAGTGACAGGAAAAATCTCTATTCCGTTACCTACGTACTGAATTGATTGATAGTCTTCTGGGAGGACAGTCAAAAAATTACCTGTTGAATCGCAAGGGTAAAATAGTTGGCCACTTTCTAGGTCGCTAAGAACCAGAAACCCTTGATTGTTTTTGTTGAATTGTAATGATCTCATACTATTTTTTAGTTTTTGATTTGACATAAGTATTTGCTTCTGTTTCCAAGTCGGAAACTGTTTTACGTTGCCCACTTTTTATCCATGTGGCCAAATCCTTTTTAGAAAAGAACAATTTTTTACCAACCTTACTGTGCGGGATAGTTCGTCCTGAAACCTTGGAGTAGATGGTGGCAGTTGCTAACCCCAAATATTTGCTTGCTTCGTTAATATCAATCAAATCATTTTCATGATTGATGGATTGTAAGACCGGCTTGTGGAGCTTCAGACACTCATTAACACTATCAAATACGATAGTTTGTAAGTGCTCGACAGGTAATGAAATTAAAATAGTTTTGTCCATTGAATGTTGCGTTTTTGTTGGGACAAAACTTGAGATTAATAACTTAACCTATCTAAAAACTAAGTTAGTTTAGATGATTTAAGCTATTTGATGAGATTTAGTAATTGATTTTTATAATTCGAATTTGCAGTGGCATTATTTGTACCTGAAAGCGTAGTTTCGGATATACTGGTACCGAATTCTTTTTTCACAACCTCAGCCAGAATTTTAAGGGATGGTTGTTTCATAACTTTGCTTCTAGTTAAGCATACTCCCCACCAAACTGCAATTGCTGATTTTTGTCTTTCCCCTAGTGAGTATTTTCCGTCTGTATTGAGGACAGGAGGTGTTACTTTCTGCAAAGCAGAAATACATAATTCATAATGTTCACCCAATAATTTTCTTAGAGTTTCAGGATCATTATCATTTTCGATACTGCCGATTATTCCTCTTTGACTTTCAGTTATTGGCTTATTTTTTTTCCATTCCTTAAGGAATTTTTTTCTAGGTTTAATTATGTCCGAATGATCACCGGCTATTAGACTGAGAAAGCTAAGATATCTATCTGTGTTGTTGTTGAAAGTTTTTTCTAGATGATAACTTAAAAATAAATCGGGGGTTTCCGTTTGCGAAAGTATTGAGGCAAAGATTAATCTGTATAATGATTGGTGTGTGGTAATTGAATAGTTCAAATCAATATTTGTATTCAAGATTACTGCTACATCACTAAAACTTGAGATGTCATTTTCATAGTAGGGGAATGAATACCAATTGATTTTTGAAGAGTCATTTACAATGTGAGGGATTGTATAGAGCTGCCGGATTACTTCTTTGAATATAGCGGAGGTCCAAAATGTTTCGGGATCTAAAGGGTTATTCGCAAAGGCACTCAACATCGTTTTTGAGTCTTCTTGTGAAATTATCAAGTTCGAGTAAGCATCTCTAATAGTCATGGCTAAGCCGTGCCCAATAAGAAATTCACCAATTTTTGATTTTACTTCTTTTGAAATTTCGTAATGACCGCTGCAAAATACTTCAAGATTAAGTTTGAAGGATTCTATAGAAGACATTCTAAATGGAGAAAATTTATTCATTGGAATTTCAAATCTTAATCTTATCAGCCGCCTCACGTTTTTTCTGATCCACTATTTTCGCATAAACTTGAGTCGTCTTTAGGTCCCTATGGCCAAGCATTTTTGAAACCGTATAGATGTCCGTCCCTTCAGCAATTTGCAAGGTGGCAAAAGTGTGACGGAAGCTGTGGAAGGTTATATTTTTTGTAATACCAGCCCTCAACATCCATTTGCCAAGTAGAATCCGGAAGTAAGCTGAATAGTGAAGTTTTTTGAATATGACTTCGTTACCCTCAGCTGGTTTGCCCAATAACTCTGTTGCCTGCGCTGATATAGGTAAGGTTTCAACCCCTTTAGTTTTTTGCTGGGTGAACCGAATGAAAAAACCTTGTGCTTCGCTATATTGGATATCCTCCCATTTTAGTTTTCTTATGTCGCTCCAACGTAGCCCCGTGAGCGAAGAAAATAATGCAGCTGTCTTGAGTAATGGGTTATCACATTCTGTTTTAGCCAGGCGTTGAAGCTCCTCGAGAGACAAATATTCGCGCTGTGTTTCTTCTTGTCTGATTGCATCAATTCTCTCGTTAAGATTGATTGAAATGAGACCATCCTTAAATGCTTGTTTTATAGCCGCCTTAAACTTATTGAAGTATGCCAGTGCAGCATTTTGTGAGAGTTTCGCCTTTACGCTTTTAATTGAAGGTGTATGTAGAAGGAATTCTCTATAATCATTGCAGAATTTTTCTGTGAGGTCAAGTACTTTGCAATTGCCATTGGTAAATTTCTCCAGGTAATTGAAAGAACTACTCCAAACATTGTAGGTACTTGTTTCTTTATGTTTATTCCCAATCTCAAGGTAGTATTTAAGGAAATCCGTATTCTTTTTGTCTTTTTCTAAGAAGCCATACTCACCCTTATCAATCTCTAACTTTCTCTTTGAGCAAATTTTTTCAGCTAGCAGTTTTGTTTCTTTATTATGCTCCCGCTCATGTGAGTTTTGCGGCCTGTCATACAAATACATCTTCAAAAATTCACGCCTCGTTGGTAGTCCGGTTTCCGGATGATTGATAGCCGGATAGTAGTCAAGGTAAAGGGATAGCTTTCTTCCTTTAATTTCCTTTGATCTGAGTGTTACGTTCATAGGCTAAACAATTTATCTATCTCAGACCTTTTGATAATCGTTTTGCGTTGGGCAATGTTAACAGCCTTAATGCTGCCAGTGTTTATCAATGTGTACACAGTTTGCCTAGAAGAATTAAGCAGAGTAGCAACGTCTCGAACTGTTAGGAATTCTTTTGCTTTTATATCGTCTACTGGTTTGCTCACTATCTTCAATGTCTCAGCATCGCTAGATGCAATTTTGCCTTCGCGAAGTCGAACTTTGTACGCTCGCTTAGCACAATTATCACCGCAATACTTTGTGACAGTGGTGCGGGCTTCAAACTCATTGCCGCAATGCTGACAGATCCGTTTTATTCTTATTTTAGAACTCACAAGTGCATTTAAGTTTTGTTAAGGTTATTTATGTCCAGTAAATTCCCTCACTTGTACCTTTTTTGTACCTCAATACCTTAAAAATACGTGGGAGGTACACGAAGGTACAAAAAATCAATAAATAAACTGATAGAATCAATTGTTGAGGTACAATAAAATAGTGCCTTTACTAGGTCTTTTTTACTATTTTATATAGTTTTGCTTATGGATTTTATGTGTCGCCTACTTCCCAATACAAAACTTCGAGAAAATATTTGCGAGTAAATCATCACTGGTGATCTCTCCGGTTATCTCACCCAAATGGTAAAGAGACTGGCGTATGTCCATGGCTAGAAAATCTCCGGTGACTCCCGAATGCAACCCATTCATAACACGATCCAATGCTTGATGCGTTTCGGTAAGCTTTTGGTAGTGCCGTAGGTTAGTCACCAACACATCGCCTTGCTTCACTTCGTTGATGGTAAATCGCGATAGGATACTCTCTTTAAGCGCTTCAACGTTGTTTTTAGTGGCGGCAGAAATGAATATAAAATTCTGATTATCAAGACTTTTAATCAGTTCTTGCGGAGCCTTGTCAAGTTTGTTTCCAACTTTAATGAACGGAATTGCCAACGCGTTGAGGTCAGCTTCCTCACGCTTGATTTCCGGAAGACTGGTATTGGAGAGATCGAAAAGATAAAGTATTAAAGACGCGCTTTTCATACGATCGCGGGTGCGCGATACTCCAATGGCCTCAATGGTATCATCTGTATCGCGAAGGCCAGCTGTATCCATAAACCGAAAGGTGATACCACCCAATGACATTTCATCTTCAATAACATCACGGGTTGTGCCAGCTATTTCAGATACGATGGCCTTCTCTTCATTGAGCAGCGCATTAAGAAGGGTTGATTTACCTGCGTTGGGTTTGCCAGCAATAACGGTTGGAATGCCATTCTTAATTACGTTTCCTTGTTCGAACGAACTAATAAGGCGCCCAATGTAAGCTTGAATTTTCTGAACCAGTTGCATCAGATCCTTGCGGCCGGCAAACTCAACATCTTCTTCTCCAAAATCGAGTTCAAGTTCGATCAGCGAAGCAAAATGGATGAGTTCTTCGCGCAGGTGTTTTATCTCTTTCGAGAATCCACCCCGCATTTGATTAAGCGCTGCCTGACGGGCGTTGTCATTTTCGGCATGTATCAGATCGGCAACTGCTTCGGCTTGTGCCAGGTCAAAGCGACCATTCAAAAAGGCTCGCTTTGTAAATTCGCCAGGTTCGGCCAGGCGCGCACCTTGTTTTAAAAAAAGCTTAATGATCTCCCGAATCACAACCGGAGACCCATGACATGAAATTTCTATTGTGTTTTCTTTGGTGAATGAATTGGGCTCTTTAAAGATTGATACCATCACCTCATCAAGAGTCTTTTCAATTCCTATCGTACCTAAATGAATGGTATGCGAAGGCTGGTCTTCCAGTTTTTTTCCTTTAAAGACTTGCTGCGTAATGCGAATCGCATCTTTGCCAGACAGACGAATCACGGCAATGCCACTGACTCCTTGTGGAGTGGCCAACGCAATAATTGTATCCTCTTGAAAATGGGCTGAAGACATGCTGCAAGATAGTGATGAATAACGATGTAAATGATCAGGCTTTCTCTAACGATTGATCGATTACAATCAGCACGGGTATTTTCACGCGGTGCCGCACGGTATCAACGGTAGTTCCAAAAATCAAATCTTTAAACCACTTGTGTCCGTGTGCGCCCATCACCAACAAGTCGGCTTTAAATTCCTGAACGATCTCAGGTATTACCTGCTTAGGATTGCCAAATCCAATCTTCATCTCAACGTTGTAGCCTTCGGCTTTTAATTGATTGAGGTAATCCTTCAGCGCCATGGTGTCTTCACTGGATTCATGATCGGCAATTTCACTTCCATACCACATGGCTCCGGCTGTTTCAACCACATGAACTAATAAATAGCGGGCACCTTTTCCACCCTGAGCGGTAGCGCTGCGAATGGTTAAGGTATCCACAGAACTGAAATCTATGGTGATTGCAATCTGTTTGTATTCGGTGGTTCCCAAATCGATTAGCGGAGCCGCAGTGCCGTGCGGTATCCGCGCCATTTTATCCATTCTTCTTTTA
Source organism: Cyclobacteriaceae bacterium (assembly GCA_965278925.1). GTDB lineage: Bacteria > Bacteroidota > Bacteroidia > Cytophagales > Cyclobacteriaceae > ELB16-189. The sequence goes on from OZ257123.1 coordinate 689,053, forward strand.
TCCAACGTAGGCTTAAAAGTTATGTAGAGTAAAAGTACCGCGGCACCACCGCACACAGGGATAACGGACAACCATACAATCCACGACTTATCTCCAGCCAGCACAATCCAGGATGAGATTTCGTTCATCACCAATTTTACATTCAACGATACAATTACAATGGCAATTACCCACGCAGCAATCCGCATCCAAAGTTTTATGGCAAATACACCCATCTTTTCTTTGTCGCTGGTAAAATGAATAAGCGGGATAACCGCAAAGCCCAATTGTAAACTCAAAACTACCTGACTGAAGACAAGGAGTTCACCCGTCTTGCCTTCGCCATACATCAGTATAACTATATAAGCGGGTATGATCGCGATCAATCGGGTGATTAGCCTTCGCAACCAGGGAGCAATACGCAAATTCAAATAGCCTTCCATCACCACCTGGCCAGCCAACGTACCCGTGATGGTTGAGCTTTGTCCGGCTGCAATCAAGGCAACTCCGAATAGAATTGAGGCCCATTGATTCCCCAACAAGGGCGAAATAAATTTGTACGCATCCTGAATGTCAGAGACTTCGTACATGCCAGCCCGGAAAAATGTGGAGGCAGCAAGAATGAGAATAGCAGAGTTTACAAAGAAGGCTGCATTCAGTGCAATGGTGGAGTCAATCAGGTTGTATTTGAGAGCACTCCAGATTCCACGTTCGCTGGTATCAATTCTGCGGGTTTGAACCAATGATGAGTGCAAGTAAAGGTTATGTGGCATTACCGTAGCCCCAATAATACCGATGGCAATATATAGCGCTGCATCTGATGGTAAGGAAGGAATAAACCCTTTGACGAGTTCGCCCATATCGGGTTTAGCCCAGATCATTTCAAATAAAAACGACACCCCAATAATGGCTACAAGCGCAATGATAAAAGCTTCAATCTTTCGCATGCCATAGCTTTGAAGCACGAGTAGGAGTAATGTATCGAGTACGGTAAGTGTTACACCCCAAACCAGTGGTATGCCAAATAGCAATTGAAGTCCAATGGCCATACCCAATACTTCAGCAAGGTCAGTGGCAGCAATAGCAATTTCAGCTAAGATCCATAGGAAGAAGTTCACTACCGGGTGGTACGAACTGCGTGATGCCTGCGCAAGGTCCAGTTGACGCACAACCCCTAACCGGGCACTAAGACTTTGCAGCAACAGTGCCATCAGGTTCGACATAAGCAACACCCAAATTAAAGTATAGCCAAACTGCGCACCCCCGGCAATATCGGTTGCCCAGTTGCCCGGATCCATGTACCCAACACTCACCAGATAGGCAGGACCTAAGAAAGCAAAGAGCTTGCGCCAGCCTTTGCGATTGGTAACATCTACTGAAGCATGGACTTCGCTCAGGGATTTTCGTTGAATCTTACTTCCGCTCATATCATTCAATCACTAAAATGTTTTGTGAAACTTCTTTGGAGATAAAAATCCGATGGTCATCAATGAGAATCTCCATCGACTCATCATATTCTTCTTTTCCTAAAATTTTGATTTTTGTTCCCGGCCTCGCACCAATCTTATCGAGATACTTAAGCAGATTAGAGTCAGAATCCTTAACTGCGGCAATTTTACCCTGATAGCCAACAGACAATTGATCGACCGCTATCTGGGGCTGTACTTTCAATTTTCCCTTGTGATCCGGGATGGGATCGCCATGAGGATCTACTTTGGGGAAGCCAAGAAATTCATCAAGTTTTTCAATTAAACGTGTTGAATTGATGTGCTCCAGTTGTTCGGCTACTTCATGTACTTCATCCCAGGCAAATCCAAGCTTCTCGACAAGAAATGTCTCCCACAACCTATGCTTACGGATTACCATCAGGGCTTCGCTTTTGCCTTTGGGGGTTACATTTACACCATAATACTTCTCATAGCTGATTACTTCCTTGGCCGAGAGTTTTTTGATCATATCAGTAACCGAAGCCGCCTTTGTGTTCATGGCTTCGGCCAGTTCATTAGTTAAAACTGATTTAGACCCGCCATCCGATAAATGATAGATGGCTTTGAGGTAGTTTTCTTCCGTGAGGCTTAACATGCTTTTGCGGGGTTGAAGTCCACAAAAGTAAATATTTAGATTAGTCTAAAAAATAATTTAGATTAAAACTTCACTTATTCTTTTGATAAGCTTCGATTCTTCCGAGGCCCATGTTACGTGCCGTGGTGTTGTTTCGAAAAACCCGGTAGTGAGCATCCTATCTAAAAGCAGTGAAGGTTTAATGTTACCATAGTCGATTGGTATAGCAGCAGTAAAAGGCTGACAAATCTCAACCCAAGGAGTATAATCCTGTAAAAGAATGGGTAGACCGAAGGCAAGATATTCGTAGAGTTTAGTGGGGATTCGATTTTCAATATGATGCGAGTTTGGGTAAGCAATGATGCCGAAATCAGCCTGCGCAATTGCGTCAACTATTTGTTGATGGGGCACGAGTTGATCTCCACCAACAAGTGTAATAAAGGCATGGTCTTGAATCTCATTTTTGATCTGAGATAGGGTAGAGGCTAAGGCACAAAATCCAATAATGTGAAGTTCAATTTTAGAATTCAAGGAGTGCAGTTTTTTGGCTAGTTCGATAGCCTGAAAAACACCTGTGCTGTCGGCCAGTGTACCACTAAAGAGCAACCGGATTTTTTCAGGGTTTGGTTCTCTTTTAAACGCACGCGGCACCAAGGTCTTGTTCTCTAAAATCAGGTACCTGTTAGTAATAAAATTCAATTCTTGCTGGTATGTTTTTTCGGCCAGAAAGAACGCATGAAAGAAGGGTGAGGTGAGGGTTTCTTTTAACCTGATCCAACCTGCAATCAAAGGCTTAACGATAGAAGGGAAAGCACTTGTATGCAATACATTTCGCCAATAATTTTCCCGAATATCATAGACAATTTTGCCACCAAAGAATATTCTGTTAGCGACACTAACTATCAGTAATTCATGCGTATTAACTATCAATAGATCAGGTTTTACTTTAAATACTATTTTTAATACTTGCCATGGTGCCAGAAGTCGCCCTGCACTGATTCTCCCAAACGGTTTAAGTGGAAATAATGTGATGTTTGAATGACTTTCCGGGGCATGTTTTGAAGGATAACCGATCACAAAAATTTCGTACTCATTTGTCCTTGAAAGAGACACTCCCATCTTCTCAAACATGCGCGTATCATCTACGGGTTTAAGTATGGAGGCAAGGACTATTCTTCGTTTTTTCATTTATTGCAAGCCGATTTAAAAATAGGATATAAATGGAACTGAAAGAATTAATTGAAAAGACCTGGGCCGATCGCGAATTGCTGAAGACTACGGAGAGCCAACAAGCAATCCGCGAAGTGGTGGCATTGCTCGATAAAGGCAAGCTGCGGGTGGCAGAACCTGAGGGCGAAACCTGGCATGTAAATGAGTGGATTAAAAAGGCTGTTATACTCTACTTCCCCATACAGCAAATGGAGGTTATTGAAGTAGGTCCGTTTGAATTTCATGATAAGATTGCCCTTAAAAAAGATTACAAAAATCTGGGCGTTCGGGTAGTGCCACATGCCGTTGCGCGACACGGCTCCTTTGTAAACCGCGGTGTTATTCTTATGCCTTCGTATGTAAATATCGGAGCGTATGTAGACGAAGGAACCATGGTGGACACCTGGGCCACAGTAGGCAGTTGCGCACAGGTAGGAAAAAATGTTCACCTAAGTGGTGGAGTTGGATTGGGTGGGGTACTTGAGCCAGTGCAGGCAGCTCCGGTAATTATTGAAGATAACGTGTTTGTTGGCTCACGCTGCATTGTAGTTGAAGGTGTGCGCGTAGGAAGAGAAGCTGTGCTGGGCGCCAATGTTGTACTAACGGGTAGTTCAAAAATTATTGACGTTACCGGATCTCAGCCGGTAGAATACAAAGGATTTGTTCCGCCACGCTCTGTGGTTATCCCTGGCACAATACCTAAAAAGTTTGCTGCCGGGGAGTACCAGGTGCCCTGTGCACTCATTATAGGCACACGCAAAGAAAGCACGGACAAGAAAACCTCTTTGAACGAAGCATTAAGAGAAAATAATGTTTCTGTTTAGTGTGTTATCGTTTTACAATTTTTAGCTTTTAACGCTGTTTTGGCCGATTTCAGACCTTGGCATATCCTTTGTCTTTAGCCTGTCAAGGTTTACATTTGAACTATGAAGGTCTTTCTTAAAAGTATCATACTTTTTGTTCTACTCTCTTCCTTTTCAGGTGAGAAAAGAAAAGATTTCATCGCATTAAAGAATACCAGTTTTGGAAAAGGCGAGCGGCTCGATTATCGGGTAAACTTTGGGTTTTTTACAGTGGGAAAAGCTTCTACAGTGATTGAAACCAAGGTATACACCATGAACGCGCGCCCATGCTACAAGATAGATGCCTTTGGCGAGACGCTCGGTTTTGTTTCCTGGATCACGAAAGTAAACGATCAGTGGGGCGCTTATATTGATACTTCGGCTCTTGTTACCCATGTGTCGTATCGTAAAATCCGCGAAGGAAATTACCGCAAAGACGAGATCATTACGTACGATCACGATAAACTTCAGGCTGAAGTAAAGGTGATGAATAAAGAAACGGGAACCTATGGGGACGCCAAATACTATCAGACTCCCGATAACGTGCGCGATATGGTAGCTGGCTTTATGTATTTAAGAGTCATCGACTTTTCAAAGTATAAGAAAGGTGACACGCTGGCTATTTCTGGTTTCTTTGAGGACACTCCATATAACATGAAAATCATTTATGCAGGCAAGGATAAAGTAAACACAAAACTAGGAAAGATACCCTGCCACAAGCTGGTGCCCGTGATGCCCGACAACAAGATTTTTGATGGCGAAAACTCCATTACCTGTTGGATCTCGGATGATGGCAATCGTATTCCGATTAAAATACAAGCCAAGATGTTTATCGGAAGCACCGGTATTGAATTGGTTGGCTTTAAAGGTTTGCGCAACCAATTGAAGATTATTCAATAGCACCTTGGCGAGAGCGGATCGCTAAAGTTCCTTTTTCTTTTTATTTTCGGGACTTATTACCTAACCTAACTTATCTTATATGCTAAAAGAATTTAAAGCCTTTGCCATGCGTGGCAACGTTGTTGACCTGGCCGTGGGTGTTATTATCGGTGGTGCCTTTGGAAAAATCGTAGGCTCGTTTATTGAAGATGTTATTACACCGCTGGCATTGAAGCCGGCACTGGAAGCAGCCAATCTGACTCAGCTTGCAGAACTTACTGTTTTTGGCACTGTTAAGTATGGTAACTTTTTATCAGCAGTTATCAACTTCATCATTGTTGCCTTCGTATTATTCCTGATCATTAAAGGAATGAATGCTGCCAAGAAGAAAGAAGAAGTTGCTCCGGCTGCCCCGGCAGCACCGCCTGCAGATATTATTTTACTTACTGAGATTCGCGATTTGCTTAAGAAATAATAAAGCCGACCTGACGTATTAAAAAGGAGCGCTACTCGTGCTCCTTTTTTTGTAAATGAGTATATCGGTTCTCCTGCATTTGCCATAAGAAAAATGCAAACGAAACAAAGCCAAGTGCAATCCAGATCAATAATCCAAACAGAATTCTATCGGGCGAAACTTGATAGTCCGTGCCACGAAATAAATATTTGATCAACTCAGTTCCGGCATAAAGTGGCAAAGCAAAAAACAAAACTCCCCGCTTGAAGGCATACATCCAGCGGCCGTCTTTTCTTACTTCCGCCCAATGGTCTAGAAATTTTTGATCAGTTGAATTCACTTTCTAAATCTATCTGCTACTACCAATTCTTTGCTTCCGGCTTTGTATTGATAAAATCCACTGCCGCTTTTCACACCTTTGTGACCTGCCTGCACCATGTTAACCAGTAACGGGCAAGGAGCATACTTGGGATTGCCGAACCCATCATACAAAACATTAAGAATCGAAAGGCAAACATCTAACCCAATAAAATCAGCCAGTTGTAACGGGCCCATCGGGTGCGCCATCCCTAACTTCATTACCGTGTCGATCTCTTCCACTCCGGCAACATTTTCATACAACGTGCAGATAGCTTCGTTGATCATGGGCATAAGTAAACGATTGGCTACAAAGCCGGGGTAGTCATTTACCTCTACGGGTATTTTATCCAGTTTACGTGCGAGTTCCATAATCTGAGAAGTAACCGCATCGCTGGTGCGATAACCACGGATAACTTCAACCAGTTTCATTACCGGCACGGGGTTCATGAAGTGCATCCCAATCACCTGATCCGGACTTTTTGTTACGGAAGCAATTTTGGTAATAGAAATAGAGGAGGTGTTGCTGGCGAGAATGGTGCCGGGCTTTGTATTCTCGTCAATCTCCTTAAATATTTTCAATTTCAGGTCACTGTTTTCTGTAGCGGCTTCTACTACCAGATCCGCATCGCGCACACCTTCCTTTAGAAAGGCGGTGGTGGAGAGATTTGCTAACGCGTTTGATTTAGTCGCCTCTGTAAGCACGCCCTTCTCAACCTGACGAGTGAGATTTTTATCAATCGTGGCAACGGCTTTTTTCAATGCTTCTTCTGAGATGTCAATCAGGGTTACCGTATATCCATACTGAGCAAATACGTGTGCGATCCCATTCCCCATCGTTCCCGAACCAATCACGGCTATATTTTTCATAGAATGTGTATCTTAAACTTTTGGTAAAGATAATGGCTGAAGTGAAAAGTCAACGAATCAAAAGTTTATCCACCCGGTATCTGGGGTTTTATAACAATAGCGTGTTGGTGCTTTTATTGGGGGTAGCTGGCTTATCGATTTATTATAAAATTCAGGCCCTTATGAATGGGAGATATACCACCTGGCTTACGCCAATCTATTTGCTGTTCGTTATTTATTTATGGATTCGGATGAACCGCAATGTACATCGCGTTGAATTTGATGATGATTTTCTTTATGTCATTCAGAAAGGACAGGACATCTTGATTCCGTTAGAGAATATAAAGGAGGTGGATATAAAAACTTTAGGTGGTGTTTATGAAGTAGAGTTGTATCAGGCCGAGCAGTTGGGAAAGAAGTTTTACTTCAAACCTTCTTTGCTATATCCGTTCAACTTTAAAAAGAAAGATGAGTCTGTTAATATTCTAAGAAGAAACATTAATAAAGCACAAGCGAAAAAACAATACTTTCAGGCAAATGCTTTACATAGTTAGTGAACTACTTCTGTTGAATTCTCAATAGAAACCTCTTTCGCTCTGCCCATGGCATTGAAACGCAAAATCAATTGTTGATTTGTAAACGTGGAGTCGCACGCTTTGCCTGGCTGCAGATCGTAATAATAGAACTTCTGGTTGCGTTTGTACAATTCATTTCGGTCGGGGCGGCCAAGTAGTTTGATAATATCGCTCTCCGATAGCCCTTTTAGTTCATCTTTTTGTTCCAGTAAGTCATCGAGCGCCTGAGTGCGGCTGTTTTTGCAGCCACCCTTGTCTTCTTTCCATTGTGCCAGATCGATTGGACTAAGATCGGGTGGTGGTTTCCCGCAGGAAAAAACCAAACTCACAACACTAAGCAACAGCCACTTTCTCATTATGTGTATTTGAAATTGAATGAAACCAGAATCCCGAAATAAGTGCATAGATAACACCCACAAAATAAAAATAACCGGGTAACAAAAGCAGGTAGGTGCCAACGATCAGCAGCAACGAATACACAGCTATTCGAACCCATTCTGCATACGCAACCCATTTCTTCTTTTCAAACAACACCCCGCAGTTAACCACCCAAACTGAAATGAGTGCAGCGGCAAGAGCTTTTTCACTCATACTAAATTCTTTTTGCTTGAATAAAAAGAAAGCGGTTACGCCCAGGCAAAGCAGGTATTGAAACAAGACATAGTAATTAAGTTTAACCGGGTGGGTGAGATCGTACTTTTTGTAAATCTGTTTATCAACCTCAGGTGCTGTCCTGTACCCACCGAGCGACTCAGGCAACCAGCCCGGCTTTTTAAATAGATATTTTATTTTATCCGACCACGATGGAATCATCTTCAATTCTTTTCCCATCTCCGCATAATGGCTGAAGTTGGCCCACACAGCATTCAAACTATTAATGGGTTTGGTAATTCCATATATAGGTCGTTCTTCTTCTGCCTGAAAGGTGCCAAACATCTTGTCCCAGATTATCAACGAGCCCGCGTGATTTTTATCTATATACTTTGGGTTGCGGCCATGATGCACGCGGTGGTGCGAAGGCGTGTTGAAGAGATATTCAAACCAACCCATTTTGTTGATTGTTTCGGTATGAATCCAGAATTGATATAATGTATTCAATGCCGAGATCAACGCAAAGTCCAAGGTATCAAATCCCAACAAGGCAATGGGCAAACTGAAAGCAAACGTCCAGATAACCTGAAAACTACTTTGCCGCAACGCTACCGATAAATTGTATTCTTCACTTTGATGATGCACCACATGGCCGCCCCAGAACAGATTGATTTCGTGACTCATGCGATGCGCCCAATAGTAGGCCAGGTCGGTGAGTAGAAAAAGAACTAACCAGTAAGTCCACGTTTTATCCCACGAAAAAAAAGCAACGTTTGAGTAGACCACCTCATATACCCCAATCGCGAACACGCGCATAAACAAACCCGATAGTTGCGAGGTTATACCGCAGCTTAGGTTGGCAATGGCATCGGGCAACCGATAGAGTTTGCGGTGCGAAAGTCGTTCCACCACTAGTTCAATCCCGATCAGGATAAAAAAAATGGGGATCGAAAGAACAATCGGGTTGAGATTCAAGCTGATCGGTTAGTTTTGCATCAAATTTAGTCGAATGCTATTAAAGATTTTCAAAGGGGTTTGGTTCTTTTCGATAGTGGCCCTTCTTATCGTTTTTTTTTACGTGTATGCTGGGCTGCCAGCAGATGTAACACTCTGGCAGGGTGGGCCCGACATCTTAGTATCGCGAAATGGGTTATTCTATGGTTCTCTTATGGTGATGGCCTTGATCAACGTGCTGGTGTTTATGATTCGCAATCTGGTAGATAAGAAAAATGAAGCCTTTACAACGTGGTTTTATGGTCTAATAATCTCGGTCAATATCTTCTTTATTGCTTCGTTAGGATTATTAACCGTGTTTAACGGAGGCGATCGTTACAACTATAACAGCATGGCGCCCGTCATTTATGGAAGTTTGATTCTTATCTGCGGTTGGATAATAGGCTGGCCTTTGTATATGCTTTCGCAGAAATTTATGACCAAATAATTGCTTCGAATTTTATCTTTTTGATTACTGAAAATCAAATAGTTAAAGCCACTCACTTAATAAATTTTTGTAAGTAAACATTATACTCGACAACTTGAAGTAAGTATAAAAATCGTTTACTTAGGATTGATTTGAGATCAATCATTTTTTGAATCACTTTCAAATCAGTGTAGGTCAGGGTTAAAATTTCCCAGTTGAGATTCTGATCAATTTTTTAATCTTTGCGCGATTTTAAAAACGGGGTTCTAAAAAAGACATGGCGAAAGAAATGGAGTACAACGAAGCGAGTATCCGCTCGCTCGATTGGCGCGAACACATCCGGCTACGGCCGGGCATGTATATCGGCAAGCTTGGCGATGGCTCGGCTAAAGATGATGGCATTTATGTGTTGGTAAAAGAAGTGATCGACAACTCGATTGACGAGCACATGATGGGCCACGGCAAAGCGATTGATGTGAAGATCACAGACCAGCGTGTAGTGGTGCGCGATTACGGTCGCGGCATACCACTTGGCAAAGTGGTGGATGTAGTTTCAAAAATTAACACCGGTGCCAAATACGACTCTGGCGCTTTTCAGAAATCGGTGGGGCTAAATGGGGTAGGTACCAAAGCGGTGAACGCGCTCTCCAACTATTTCAAGGTGCAGGCTTTTCGCGAAGGCAAAACCAAACTGGCCGAGTTTAAGAAAGGAGTTCTTACGGCCGATCCCAAAGAAACCAAAACAGACGAGAAGAACGGAACCCTGGTGGAGTTTGAGCCAGACAACACCATGTTTAAGCACTATCACTTCATTCCCGACTATCTGGATGATCTGATGTGGAACTATGCGTTCCTGAATGCCGGTCTTACGATCAACTACAATAGCAAAAAATTCTTTTCAAAAGACGGCCTGCTGGATTTGCTCAAACAAAAATCAGATGCCGAAGATATCCGCTATCCGATTATTCACTTTAAAGGCGAAGACATTGAAGTAGCGCTTACGCATGGCAGTCAATATGGCGAAGAATATTATTCTTTTGTAAATGGTCAGAACACTACGCAGGGCGGAACTCATTTGGCGGCTTTTCGCGAAGGTTTGGTACGCGGTGTTCGTGATTTTTATAAAAAAGATTTTGATGCTGCAGACATCCGCGCCAGCATAGTGGCAGCCATTGCCGTGCGCGTGCAAGAGCCAGTCTTTGAATCGCAAACCAAAACAAAATTAGGTTCGATGAACATGGCTCCGGAAGGCGCCACTGTAAAAAACTTTGTAGGTGATTTTGTATCCAAAGAGCTTGAGATCTATCTCCATAAAAATGCGACTGTTGCCGATGCGTTGCTTAAACGTATTCTGCAATCGGAGCGTGAGCGCAAAGAAATTGCCGGCATTAAAAAACTGGCCAATGAGCGTGCGAAGAAAGCCAATCTCCATAATAAGAAACTCCGCGACTGCCGCTTTCATTTCGATGATGAAAAAGGCGAGAAGGGAAGTGAGTCAGTGATTTTTATTACTGAGGGAGATTCGGCCAGTGGATCAATTACTAAATCGCGCGATGTAGAAACTCAGGCGGTTTTTAGCTTGCGCGGAAAGCCCTTGAACTGCTTCGGCCTCACCAAAAAAGTGGTGTATGAAAATGAAGAGTTCAACTTGTTGCAACATGCCTTGAATATTGAAGATGGCATGGATGGTCTGCGCTACAATAAAGTGATTGTGGCCACCGATGCCGATGTGGATGGTATGCACATTCGTTTGTTGCTGATGACATTCTTCCTGCAGTTCTTTCCTGATCTGGTAAAGGCCGGTCATGTTTATATTTTGGAGACTCCATTGTTCAGGGTTCGCAATAAAAAGGAAACCATCTACTGCTATAGTGATGAAGAGAAGCAGGCAGCTATGAATAAGTTGGGTAGCAAACCGGAGATCACCCGCTTCAAAGGGTTAGGCGAAATTTCACCAGAAGAGTTCGGCACTTTTATAGGTGAGGATATCCGCCTACAGCCAGTGCGCATCGATAAAGAAAAACACCTGCAAAAAATTCTTGAGTTCTATATGGGCAAAAACACGCCCGATCGTCAGGAGTTTATTATTGACAACCTGCGGATTGAGCTGGATGCAGTGGAGAGCGAGGAGGAGTTGGTGGAGAGTGAAGTTGACAATAAGCAAGAAAAAAAATAGTAGGCAGGTGGCAGTAGGCAGTTTAAGAAGGGATAACTGATTTACTAACTGATCAATAATTAGCGACCAACAACGAGTAACTAGCATCGAGTAACGAGCAACTAAGAATGAGCAAGAAGAAAGCAATTAAAGACAAGTCGGTACGAAACGAGGATGGTGAAGTGGTGCACGGATTAATTTCCCTGGACGGACTTTACGAAAACTGGTTTTTGGATTACGCCTCGTACGTAATTCTGGAACGCGCTGTGCCCCGCATTGAAGATGGCTTGAAACCCGTGCAGCGAAGAATTGCCCATTCCTTAAAAGAAATGGACGATGGCCGCTTTAATAAAGTGGCGAATGTAATCGGTAACACCATGCAATATCACCCGCATGGTGATGCTGCAATAGGCGAGGCGATTGTTAACATCGGTCAAAAAGATTTATTGCTCGATACCCAAGGTAACTGGGGCGATGTGCGCACAGGCGACAGCGCTGCAGCACCGCGATATATTGAAGCCCGGCTTTCGAAGTTTGCACTTGATGTAGCTTACAATGCGCAGACTACCGAATGGCAACTATCGTATGACGGCCGCAAGAAAGAACCGGTGACGTTGCCGATGAAATTTCCGTTACTGCTGGCGCAAGGGGTGGAGGGTATTGCTGTAGGCCTATCTACTAAAATATTGCCGCACAACTTTTGTGAGCTAATCAAAGCTTCCATTGATATATTGAAAGGAAAGAATCCTAAAATCTATCCCGACTTTCTTACCGGTGGTATTGCCGATTTTTCAGAATACGATCAGGGCTATCGGGGGGGAAAGATAAAAGTGCGTGCAAAGTTTGAAATCGTAGATAAGAAAACCCTTGCCATAAAAGAAATTCCGTTTGGCACCACTACCAGTTCGCTGATGGATTCTATTGTGAAGGCCAGTGAGAAGGGAAAGATTAAAGTGAAGCAGGTTGTGGATAACACAGCCAAAGACGTGGAGATTCTCATCCACTTACAAGCTGGACTTTCGCCTGAGATTGCTATTGATGCGTTGTATGCCTTTACGGATTGCGAGGTTTCTATTTCGCCCAACGCCTGCGTGATTGTGGAAGACAAGCCGCAGTTCATGAAGGTGAATGATATTCTTAAATACAACACCGACCTGACCGTAAAGCTGCTGAAGCAGGAGTTGGAGATACGAAAAGGAGAGTTGATGGAGAAAATCCTGTTCTCATCGTTGGAGAAAATCTTTATTGAAAAACGAATCTATCGCGACATTGAAAATTGCGAAACGTTTGAAGAAGTAATCACCACCACCGACAAAGGATTAAAGCCTTTTAAGAAACTATTCTATCGCGAAATCACCCGCGATGATATTCTGCGGTTGCTCGAAATCCGCATCAAGCGAATTTCAAAATACGATTCGTTTAAGGCAGACGAATTACTGAAAGACCTTGAGAATGAATTGAAGCAAACCATTCATCACCTTAAACACCTTACGGAGTATGCCATTGCGTATTTCCAAAATCTGTTGGATAAATATGGCAAAGGGCGCGAGCGCAAAACAGAGATCAAGAGTTTTCAATCCGTAACCGCTACCGAAGTAATTGCCAATAACCAGAAATTGTACGTAAACCGCGAAGATGGTTTTGTAGGGTGGGGCATGCGCAAAGATGAATATATCTGCGAATGTTCTGAACTGGACGACATCATCGCCATCCGCAAAGATGGCAAAGCGCTGGTGAGCCGCATTGGTGAGCGCAAGTTTATGGGTAAAGACATTCTGCATGTAGGTGTGTGGAAGAAAGGGGATGAGCGCATGGTGTATAACCTGATCTACAGCGATGGCAAGAGTGGAAAAGCGTTTGCCAAACGGTTTGCGATGCCGGCCATCATCCGCGATAAGGAATATAATTTAGACCAGGGCAACCCCAACAGCAAAGTGTTTTATTTGAGTGCTAACCCCAATGGCGAGGCTGAAGTAGTAGAAGTAAAACTTAGCCAGAGCAGCACAGCTCGCAAAAAGATTTTTGATTTTGATTTTTCGGAGTTGGAGATCAAAGGCCGCGGAGCGAAAGGAAATACGATCACCAAATACCCGGTGCGCAAAGTAGATTTTAAAGAAGCGAAAGGTTCAACCCTTAGCGGACTAAAACTATGGTTCGATCAGGCTAGTGGTCGATTGAATAAAGACGAACGCGGCAAGTATGTAAACAAATTTGATGGTGACGATCAGATTCTGGCGATCACGTCAAGTGGAAATTATAAGCTCACCAACTTTGAGCTTACCAACCGCTACGAACCGGAGAAAACAATTTTGTTGGAGAAGTTCAATCCGAAAAAAATAATCTCGGCTGTGTATTGGGATGGTGAGAGCAAGCAGCATTTTGTAAAACGTTTTTTAATTGAAACCAACACGCTCGATAAAGAGTTTGGCTTTATCTCAGAAGGTATTGGCTCACGGCTTGAGTATGTTACCACTTCGGAAACACCCGAACTTGAAATTGAAGTGGTGAAAGGAAAAGGCAAGGATAAAGAAACGGAAACTATAAGCCTGGAAGACATTGTAGATGTAAAAGGATGGAAGGCGTTGGGCAATCGACTTTCGCAACATAAGGTTACGAAAGTAAAACCGCTGGAGGAGCCTGAAGACACCGGGGCAGATGGTGATGAAGAAAGCGAAGTGACGGAAACTGAAAAGGATTCTCTGTCACAAAAAAAAAAATGGGAAACAGAGCCGGAGCCAATCATCGGGGAGGACGGACAAGCAGCCCTCTTCGGGGAAGCAAAGTCAAAAGCGGGCTCGCTCGTCAACGGCAAACCTCCAAAGGCCAACCCCCAAAAGCCAAAAGAACCAAAGCAAGCAAACCTCTTCGAAAGCAAAAAAAAGGAAGAAGTAAGTAAGGAGGATGATGAGAAAAGCAACGGTAAAACATTTACACCGGGTGATTCGATAGAGTTTGATTTGTGAAAGAATTCTCTCTCCTTTCTTTGATATTCAGATTTGGAGAACTTGAATTCAGAATCGAATTGCGCATTTTGAATATATCCGATTGTAAACGTTTATAAACGACTTCAAGGCCATTTTTAGGTAATTATGGCACTTCTAATAGTCTGTTGGTTAATTTACCGCATACACCTATCTTAGAATTATAATAAGGAAATATAGGCCATAATGGCCTATAGCGAATTGTTGTGAGGCATACTTCAAGGACATGATAGAGCACAGGAATTTAACGGCTGACGAAATATTCTTCATATTTAAAGAAGAACATCGACTCTGTAGTCCATTGGACCCAGAAGCAGATCCATCGTTTGACTTGCAACTAACATCGACAGTTGACGAGTGGAGAGAAGCTCGAGACTTATTGACTTGGGACAAACTTGCGAAGATTTACAATGAGGAATATAAAATTGAAATTCCATTAGAAACATGGAAGACTGTTTTCGAACCAGGAGACAAACGATTTGTTAAGGACGTTTGTGAATTAATGTCGAGGCACGCAAAAATTGAAATAATTAAACCGATGAAGATTCTTGGACAAGAATGCCTTTCGTCTGCGATATTCAAATCAATTAAAAAGAATTTAGAATTAAAGGGAATCGACACTTCTAGCTTATCTCCTTCTTCGAGAATTGAACCTGTCCTAAAGAGAAACTTTGGTGAGTTTCTGGGACTTATAAATAAAAACTTTACGGGAGTTATTCCGGAAATAAATGAAAGAAGAACAACTTTGGGAAAGTCAGCAGGCTACTTTGGGTTGACGCTCATCCTATCATTATTCGGGTCGGTATTTTGGGACACGTTGTTTATTGTGGCTGCTCTCACATTACTTCCGACAATTATCCTTCTATACTTGAGCATCAGACAATTTAAAACGCAAGACGAGATGCTTACGATCCCGGGCATTGTGACATTTAGAGACCTCGTAGAAAGAATTGTCGAGTTGAAGTACGCCTCACAACAAAATGTTTCTGCAATGGTGCCGTGACGAGTTGGTATTAAGTTTTATCTTCGTTCAACGTTTAGTTTCGTGGGACAAGACGCGGCTTCGATAAGGCACCACTGCCCATGCACAAACGATATCTATGATCAAACCAACCTCTTTGTTAATTATTTTTTAGTTGTAATTCATAAGGGGTTCCCCGGTTTACTACAGCTACAATTCGATGCAGTAATTTGTTTCTCACGGCATTGATTACCGACATTTTATTTTTGCCTTCTTGCACCTTGCGTTGATAATATTCATGCAGCTCGGGATTATGCTGTACACTGCTGATGGCGGCCATATGCAGGGTACGCTTCAGTTCTCCATTTGCGAATTTAGATACACCCGTCTTACCTTTGATAGATGTTCCACTTTCATAAACAAACGGAGCTACACCGCTGTAGCAGGCCAGCTTTCTGCTATCGGCCAGGCGGTTGAAGCCATGGGTATAAACGAGAAGCATAGTGGCCAGTACTTTTCCTACGCCTTTTACGGTGAGCATTAAATCATATTTCTGTTTTAATGTTTCATCCTCCTTAATGAAGGTGAGAATTTGCTCATCTACTTTATCCAGGCTTTTCTCCAATCCACGAATAGCTTCACGATTAACTTTATCCACCACTTTGGCAGTAGATGCATCAAACTGCTTTAACTCTTCGGCACTGGTGCGAAGCATCTGAAGTGCTTTCATCAATCGCTTTCGGTTAGCCTGAAGATCTTTCAATTTCTCCAGCGTTAGCAGGCTGATTTGCATGATTTGAGCCTTGCTTTGATACACATGAGCATAGCGTGCTATGCGTTGTGCATCAATTTTGTCAGACTTCCCGCGGATTAATCCCTGACTGCGTTTGATTTGAAGGGAGCCTTCCAGCCAGACTTTTACTTCCCGACTTACCAGATAATGAACCAGCAATCGGGTATACAGCCCGGTGTGTTCCATACAACACAGCGTGTGATGATCACATTCACATTGCATTTGTTTGCACCAGGTTTTGAGATGGCGAAACCCTGAAAGGTTGTTGTGAAATTTACTTTCAAACAACTGCCCATCGCTTTGCCGGATCAGACAGGCGTCAATGCTGTCTTTGGATACATCGATCCCCAGGATCCATTGGTAGGGTTGATTTTGCTGTGACTTTTCCATAACTTTTGTTTTAGAATGTTTAAACAAGTGAGCTTTGGATCGAAACCTTTATAATAGGCCCTCACGCCTTGAATATCTATTTGATCCCTTCTCACACCTTAAATAAGCAGCCGGACTGAATCGTTTGATAAGCCCACACTTAGTTGTGCGCATAGTGCTCCGGCTGCTTTTTTGTGGATAAGATGGATAACCGAAACGGTAATCCACTTACCCACAAAAGTTACTACAACTATTGCTATTTTTATGATGAAACAAATCTAAAGGTTATGCGCAAGCAAATATGAAGATTCTACCCATGAGACTACTGAGTGATAAATTATTAGAGGTAATTCTACTTCTAGTCGGACTTTACATACTTCAAGTCATAATACTTTTTACTGTGCCGTTGGTCCCAATTGACGACATGGAAATTAGAATGACAATTTTATCGAATGTGTCGTGGATTGGTAATATAATATTTGGACTTGTGATTTTGTGGTTGACAAGAGACAAGGGATTCGTAGCTATACCTGTTGGAGTTTTATCAATCGTTCTGCCCTCATACGGACCAATCTTCTATATATTGACCACATTACAAAATAAATCAAAGAATGACTGACAGAAATTTCAAATTGATTAGCAAGTATGCATTGCTCCTTTCAATTTCCTACCTTCTAGAGTTTGCATTCAATAGATATGTGAGAAGTTTCAATACCGACCTTGTGACAAGGACAAATCAAATTCTAGTTTCGACAGCTCCGTACATGTTGATATTATTACTTAATATAATTACTTCCATAATAGTTTACCGGGACAAAGTAACCCAAAACATTAAGACGAAGTATGTTATTCTTGCGACCGTGTTATACAGACCCATTGGAGTTGTTGCGTTTCTATTGTACTCAATTTATGACAAGGGAACTGAAGACGAACGACAAATAAATAGAGAGTGAAATTTGCCAGCGCATAACAACAGGTTTATGAAATGGCGGGCTCGGTGTAAATTCGTAAATTTAGATTCAAACAATATTCGGTTCTCCAGAAACTGGACGTGCTTCTAAATCTGCCACTGCATAAATAGCATTATGAAAACTACTGACGATACAACACATTTTGCCCCTGAACTGCACATTCCTAACGGCACGTTTAACATTGATTTCTACTTTAAATTTGGTGCTACGGAGCATTTTTGTTTCCGGAACGATGACGGGAGTATTCATGTAGCCGAATTAGAAATCAACGGTGCAATTTTTCATGTGCACGAAACTATGCGTGACGCTCTTGAACCCATACGTGCAAAGGGGGTTACTTCAATTATAGGTTTATTTGTTCCTAATGTGGACAACGTAATGAATAAAGCAATTCAGGCTGGCGCAACAGAAATTAATCCTGCAACAGACCATGATTATGGGTACCGACAAGGAATGTTTAAAGACCCTTTTGGTCACTATTGGCAAATTCAGAAAAGAATCTAAAATAGAACATCCCCCAACCTTGTTTCGTGTCCGCACGAAACAAGATTTTAATTTGATATGTCTCAGCTCATTGTTTTTAAATCGGTTTTATGGATTCCCGTCATTTGAATAGTTTTGCAGATCTCGAATTTGTCGTGACATTTGTATTAAATCCTAACTAGAAATTTAATCACTTCCATTCCTAAATAAACACTTATGAAATTTAAACTCATTCTTTCGATTTTACTTTTGTTCACCTGTCTGGAAGGGTTTAGTCAAGAAAAAAAATCTGGCAAGACTAAAAAGAACAGTTCGACAGTTTTAGAAAAAGGGTTAATTAAAGTGACGGTCATGTACCCATTTTCAGAAGGCAAGACCTTTGATATAGCGTATTATGGAACCAAACATATGCCTATGGTAGCAGAGCTACTGGGTTCAAATTTGGTAAGATACACCATTGAAAAAGGTGTTGCCAGCGGTATTCCAAACACGCCCTTGCCGTTTATGGCTATCGGCACTTTCTATGTAAAAGACCTGAGTGCCTATCAGGCAGCGATCACGCCAAACAGAGATGCTATAAGATCAGATTTCTCTAATTACACAAATGTTACTCCTATCATTCTGGTGAGTGAGGTTGTTAGATAATTTTCTAAAAGTGAGAACCAGTTCTCTAATAAGGATAGTTGCCTTGTGAGGCGCCCTTTAATAACCAAACCTGGTTTTAATTGCATTTTCTGTTCTGATGAAAAGTAAAACAACAAGGACAATCAAAAGTCCGAGGCCGATGGCAGTGCCTATACCGGCAGTAGGTTTGTAAAAGTAACCCATAAAAGAAGTCAATAGTAGAACGAATCCAAGCCTGATCATTTCTTTTGCTGAATATAGCTGGGCAAAGCTCCATCTTTCCTGCGACTTCATAGAAGTGGAAGTTCGGTATCCATAAAATCCGTTTATCGATTTAGGGGGAAATCTGTATTGAATTATTCCCAGCACTATAAATGCCACCCCGGTAAGTGACGGAATGAGGAATAACGGATTGGTTAACATACATCTTGATTTACCTTCAAAGTAACTTCCACTCACCTAATTGCGCAAGAAAAATCCGCAATGAGTCGGGGTAAAACACAAGACAGTAAGCAACCCCAAACAATGCTCCGTATAAATGAGCATCGTGGTTAATACCATCTTTTGATTTTTTAGAACTGTAGAAGGAATAGCCCAGATAAACCAACCCTAACACTACACCCGGAAAGCACAATACTCCATACAGGCAGATATCCCGCAAGGGCAAAAAGAGTATACAGGCAAAAACCACCGCGGATACCGCACCCGAAGCCCCCAACGAATTGTAGTGTTCATTTTTTCGGTTCTTGAGCAACGTAGGTATATCCGACACAACGATTCCTGACAAGTACAACGCGATGTAATGGACGGCACCCAGGCTGCCAAAAATTTCCTGAAAGATGTATTCCAGTTGCGTTCCAAAAAAATAGAACGAGAACATATTAAAAATCAGGTGCATGTGGTCGCGGTGAATAAATCCAGAACTTATTAGTCGATAATATTGGCCGTGGTTGGCGATCAGATACGGATTCATCATCAGGCTATTGAGTACCTGTGGCTTTTGCATGGTGTATAGGCTGATGGCTACAGTAATTACAATGATGCCAAGGGTGAGTGTTATCTGCATGGCGAAAAATACAACTATTACAACGACTTTATCATACTATCTCTGTTCGGTAAAAGCATTAAAATGTTCAAGGCAAAAATCTCAATCCTTCGAAACCGGATCAATCATAATATGTGCACGATGAGTGCCCGGATCCATAATCCATGGCATGCCGGGGGCTTCGGGTTTTATTGCAAGGCCGGTACTGGCTGCAGTAGCCCAAGGGATATAAACTACATACCTGAATTTACCATTTGTTACTTCACCTGTAGTAGTGTTGTAAGCTTCGGCAGGAGCGGAGTATACCTGCAGATTGCTGGCTTGCTTTGGCATAGCCAATTTTCCGGACTTAACTTCGGCTTCGCGGATGTCAAAGATTTCCTGAAACGTTTTACCTGCTGTTTTCAACTCGCGGCCTCGCGCCATAAATGGTTCAAGGTCTTTATGGTAACAGGAAACACTAAATCCATTTTGATTGGGATTGTCGGCAATGCAAATCAGTTCGTTAGTGCCTTTTCGCAACACAATAAGTTCACCTTTAGCATCGTATCCATACACCATTACTTCTGCTTGTTTATCAGAAGGTGCCGCTAGGATAGCTGTTTTAATTTGTATTTCGGCTGTAGGAATTTGCGCAAGCACTGATTGCATACTGGCCATTGTGATAATGAGAACGCATAAATATTTCATAGTTAATTTTTTTTGTCGTTGAACAATGGTGGGACAATTTCTATTGTTCTATAAAACTCCGAAGAATCTTAAACATATCAAACTACGCATTGCGTTGTTCTTCGTCAGTAAGTTCCGCTCATCGGGATGTTTTTAAGATTCACCTCATACACTTTGTTTCTATCTTTTCTTTTCGTGTGCTTTGCAGTATGAAAAAATTGATAATCGTATTACTTCTTACTCCGCTATTGGCTTTTGCTCAGGATATTACTGTGAAAGGAAATGTTGTGGATGCCGTGCGGAGCAAACTACTAAAATCCAAAATAGTTTATAAGAGCTACCCCACAGGCAGTATTTCAGGCACAATCAATGACAGTACGTTTACCTTCCAGATTTTTGGTTCGTCAAAGTATCAGATTACAGCCGAAGCGGAAGGTTATATTCCGCGCACGGTGATTGTTGACCCCAAAGAATCCGTAGGCAACACCATCAACCGCGATATTCAACTAACATCATTAGGCGAAACTGTTGTGCTCGATCACTTGATTTTTGAATTGGGCAAGTCAGTAATCAATCCAAAATCTTTTCCTGAATTGGATGAAGTTGTTGCCATGATGAAAGAGAATGCTAAGGTGGTGATTCAGCTAGAAGGCCATACCGATAACAAGGGAAATGCAGAAGCTAATCTTAAGTTATCACAATCACGTGTAGACGCGGTGAAAAAATATCTCACCTCAAAAGGCATTAATAAAGATCGTGTAAAAACGAAAGCCTTTGGAGGCACAAAGCCGATTGCCACAGAAACTACCGAAGAAGCTCGCGCCAAAAACCGCAGAGTAGAAATGCGGGTGTTAAAAGATTAAAAATGAAATTCCAGATTCAAACTAAGTTAATCTCACGCTTGAATCTGGAATTCTTAAAATTTTGAAATACTTACTTTTTAGGTTCTACAAGTTTCTTATTCAGCGATTCACCACCAGTCTTCAGTTTACCATTTACATCTAACTCAACAATCTCGTAGCCTAATTTCTCAAGGCCCGGCACGATTTTTACTTTATCGCCAACAACCAAAACGTTTGTCGTCTGTGGGTTGATCCACTTTTTTGAGGCTTGATCAAGATCCGCTTTCGTAATCTTTAACAGAATTCTATTTTGTTCATCCACAAAGTTTGCCGGTAGATCATACTCAAGAATGCGACCGATGAAACCTGCTTTCTGAAACCCGGTTTCGTATAGCAACGCATCCCGTTGACCAAGGGCACTCTTCATGAATTTTATTTCTTCTTCCGTAACGCCATTAGCTGTATAGTTCTTTAATTCTTTCATCACTTCTACCAGCGCGCTGTCAGTAGCATTAGCGCGAATGCCTGAACTGAAAGAGAAAGTACCGCTATATTTATCCGCTGAGAAACCTGACCGGGCACCATACGTCCAGCCTTTATCTTCACGCAAGTTTAAATTGATGCGACTATTGAAAGCACCACCTAAAGGCCAGTTGGCCAGCATGGCGCGATAATATTCTCCGGTGGCATCGTATTTCAATCCGGTTACACCGCCCACACGAAATTCTGTTTGAGCTGCTTTAGGCACATCCACCAGATAGATTCTTGTTTTGTCTACTGCTGGGTTGGCAGGAATGGAAGGGAACTTGATTTCCTTATTTGGTAGTTTTTTCAAGAAGTTCAGTTTCCCCATAATCTCATTTTCGCTAACGTCACCTACCACCACAAGTTTGGCATCTTTAGAGGTCATGTAGTTATTATAATAATCCTCAACATCTTTCAAGGCAAGGTTTGATACGGTGTATTCCGTTCCGGCTTCGCTAAGCCCCAGAATGCTGGTTCCGTAATTCATCTTGGCAAATACATCCGATGCAATGAACGCTGGTTGGGATTTTGTTCGTTTAAATCCTTCTATGGATTGCTTTTGAATGCGTGTAAATGCCTCTTGGGTAAATTTTGGATTCAATAAACGCTCTTCAAATAAACTTAAGGTTTTATCAAGATTCTTCTTTAAAGTTTGGATGTTAAAGGTGATGGCATCGAAGCCACTGTTTACACTAACTGAACTTCCTAACTTTTGCAATTCTACCTGCATCTGTTCGGCAGTATAATTTTTCGTGTCTTCATTCATCATGGCCGCAAACATCCGGGCTAACCCAATTTTTGAGGTGTCATTTGCTTGCAAGATGTGCCCCCCTGGGATTCGGAAAGAAAGTGTTACAATTGGCAGTTCACTAGTTTGCGTTCCGATTACTTTAACTCCGTCCAAACTTTTTTTCCAGAAGGCAGGAACTTTCACAACGGGATTGGCCCCGTTGCCAGGCATCTTGGCGCGTTCGAAATTATCTTTTGGTTTATTATAGGTAAGACCCGTATAGCCATAATCGGGGGCCTTGTATTGTGATGAATTGATTTTATAATTTTCTGGAGCAACCACGTTGCCTTCCTGAGCTTTAGTAGCGATGCTTAAAATAACAGCCGGTTTTCCTTTAAGATATTGATTATACACACGCAGCACATCCTCTTTCTTTACACTGGTGTAGCTTGCCAACTCTTTGCCAATCATATTGGGATTGTTCGTGTAAGTCTGGTAGGCTGCGAGTTGTGATACTTTTCCACTAACACTTTGCAGGCGATTGATATATTGGGATTCGAAAGCTCCTTTAAATTTCTCAATATCCTCATCGGTAACGCCACGAGCTTCAAAAGTTTTAATAGCCGCTTCAATTAATTTTTTTGAATCGGCCAGTGTCACTCCGGGAGCTGGCGTTAAGCTGATTGAAAATTCACCAGATAGTTCACTGCCCCGATTGAAGGCATTAGCATCAAGAGCCTTTTGATTTTTTGTTATCTCTTGATAAAGAACAGAATTTTTTCCCTGTCCCAGCACTTGCGCAAGACATGCCAAAGGTGCTTCATCGGGATGATAGCTTGGTACGGTAGGAAAAGTAATCGAAAGTAAAGGAAGCCTGGCATAATTATCAACCAGCGTTACGTACCGATCACTTTCCAATACCGGAGCATCCAGTTTCATGTTTTTTACTTCAGGGCCGCGAGGGATAGTTCCAAAATATTTTTCAGCAAGCTTAACCACATCACCCGGTTTCACATCACCGCCTACGGTTAACGTTGCATTGTTGGGTCCATACCACCGTAAGAAGAAGTTTTTTAAATCGTTTACATCAACTCGGTTGAGATCTTCAAGGTATCCAATGGTTAACCACGAGTAGGGGTGGCCATAAGGATAAAGGTTTTTGGCTGTCGCCTCTCCGGCTAGTCCATAAGGTCGGTTGTCATAATTTTGTCCGCGTTCATTTTTTACGGTTTCACGCTGTACTTCAAATTTCTTTTGGGTTACGGCATCTAACAAAAATCCCATGCGATCAGCTTCAAGCCAAAACATTTTTTCAAGTTGATTGCTAGGCACCGTTTCATAATAATTTGTACGGTCGCGGTTAGTAGATCCATTCAATGTTCCCCCGGCCTCCGTAACGATTTTAAAATGCTGTTCGTCACCAACATGGTCGCTTCCCTGAAACATCATGTGTTCAAAGAAATGGGCAAACCCTGATTTCCCGATTTCTTCGCGTGCCGAACCTACATGGTAGGTTACATCTACATGCACAACCGGATCGCTGTGATCTTCATGTACCACTACGGTAAGTCCATTGGGCAATACATACTTCTCATACGGAATAACAATCTCACTTCCCTTTTGAGTTACTTTTTCTACCAATTTGGTTTGTGCTTGTGATGTCAGGCTGATAATCACCAGAAGAACCAACAGAATCCTTTTCATACTGATTTTGTTTTAGATTAATTTAAAGAACTATGATACATAATAAACAGAGTGAGGGGTAAGCTCAATGGTAGGGTAGGTTGGGTTAGGAAATATACAAGGATTACCCACTGAGGCAAAGCGAAATTCTTCAATCGGTAGAAATCAATTCTCCGGTTTCAATTTCAATCATTTTATGGTACGCAAGTTTTCGAAATACATCAGCACTGGGTCGTTTGATCCGTTCTTTGGTGTTGAAATCACATTCATAAAGCCCAAACCGCATGGAAGGTCCCAGGTTCCATTCGAAATTATCCCACGTACTCCACCAAAAATATCCTTGTATATCGATGCCATCTTGTAATGCTTCATGCAAAATTTTGGCATAATCGATAATGGCTCGTTGCCGCAATTGATCGGTGGAGTCGGCTACGCCACTTTCGGTTATAATAATGGGCTTCTTGTATTTATTCCAATACCTATTAATACATGTACGCAATCCTTCCGGATGATATTCCCACATATCGTCATGCGGCTTGCCAGATTTTTTTATTTTCTCGGGCGAATTCATATACGTGATTGGCATCGGATCGTGCGATACGCGTGCATAATAGCTCATGCCAAAAAAATCTACTCTCTCAAAATGTTGTGGCACCCATTCCATAAACCACCAGTCGCTGAGCCGCTCTGGAAACCAACCCAAAATATTTTCGGAAGAAAACACGATTGCATTGTGTGAGATGCCTACGGGCTGATCAGGAAACTTTAGTTTGATGTATTCATAAACTTCGTTATGTGCCTTGCCCATATTTTTTACAACCATGGCGGCAAGCACCGGATTGTTTTTGAAAGGTGGGAAGAAGCCTGTGATCCACCCATTACTGGCATACACATTGGGTTCGTTGAAGGTGTTCCATAAACTAACTTCAGATCCAAAGGCATCAACTACTTTTTTTGCAAAGTCAACCCACAACTGGGTGTTCTCAGATTTCTCCCAGCCACCGGTTTTCGAAAACCAAAGCGGGTTGGTAAAGTGATGCAGCACCATCATGATTTTTACACCTCGCTTTCGCAGATCAGCAAGAAAGAGTTTATACTCGTCAACTGTTTCTGTATCAAATTCTCCGAAAGGTTCGCGTTGAAGTTTACTCCAGAGTAAACCCATCCGGTAATAGGGTGCAAGCGATGAAATTATTTCTGCGTCTTCTTTAAAACGCAATTCATGATCGGTGGTGCGATCAAAGATGTAACCATCCTTTGATTTTACACCCTGCCAATCATGGTCGAAGGCAGTTTCTATTTGTGCTGCGGCAGTGCTGGTTCCAAAAATAAAGTCTTTGGGAAAGACGTATTGCATTAGTTCATTTTAGTAGATGCAACCTGTTTGCTGGCAATGGCAGATTGATCTGTCTCCCAGGCTTTCCAATAACCAGTCAGTTGTGTAAGTTCTTCTTCAAGACATTCGTAGTTGGCCGACTTGGGTACACGTGGCTTCAGGCCCATAGACAAATGATAGCTGCTCAAACCACCTGTCCACTCAAAATGCCCTGGGTCATAAGGGTTTCTCCATCGTCCGCCCCAGCGCAACCCAAGCTGCTCGCCAAGAGCGCCAACTTTCCGCCATAATTTTATATTATCCCATTGAGGTACGGAATCAATAACAGGAACTACATCCACAGCCAACCCATATTGATGTTTGGAATGCCCACCCACAGAACGGGTATATTTTTTACCCATCGTTTTGTATTCATTTTGTTTGGTGTGAGTTCGATACGATTCTACAATCGCTAACTCAATACCATTCTTTTTGCAAAGAGAAATCAACGTGCTGATTTTATCGCGGAAGTAGGGATGCAAGGCATTAAGGTCTGCGATCATCGGCAGATTGCCGCGATCTTTTCCAAACATAAAGTTTTCTACTGTTTGCCAGGTTTTCCAAACTTCTGGAGTTTCAGTGGCAATTTTTTCTTGAAGGGGTGCTTGAAAACCAAGCGTCAACTCACGAATTAATTGACGTTGATTTTCCGAGTAAGGCATTACCTCAAGAGGTATCGAAACATCCGTTTGAGCAGTTGTGATTAACGATTTAAGGGCCAAAAGACTTGAAATGGAAACAATTTTGAGCATTCTGTAAAAATCAAGCCGCAAAAGTAAGCATTCCTTTTGAAAAGGCTCGTTATCAATTCATTAAGGATTTATACCCGCAAGGCTGAGAGGCCGCCATCCACATGAAATATCTGCCCGGTTACCCACGATGAATCGGATGCCAATAGAAAAGCTGCCATGCGGGCAATGTCTTCGGCTTCGCCTGTTCGTTTCAGAGGATGTCTTTCATCAGCTGCTTTCTTTTTGTCGTCCGTTGCAAGTAGTTTTCCTGCCAGTGGAGTATTAGTAAGTGAGGGTGCAATGGCGTTCACTCGAATTTTTGGGGCCAGTTCTGCCGCTAGTGATCGGGTAAGTCCTTCGATGGCGCCTTTTGCAGTTGCAACGGAAGCATGAAAGGGCATGCCTTGTTGCACGGCTACCGTACTGAATAAAACGATAGAAGATTTTTCGGAGTTTTTTAAGAGCGGAAGAGCGCTGCGTATAGATCGAATGGCGCCCACGACATTCAGATTGAAGTCATCTAAAAATTCCTGATCGGAGAATCTATGAAAGGGCTTCAGGTTAATCGAGCCAGGGCAGTAGACTAAACCATCCAACTTGGATGGCAAGCTATCGAGGTTCAATTCATCTTTGGTGGCATCGTAAATTAAACTCTTAAAGGATGGATTGGTAGTTTCCTGACGTGATGCAACAGTGACCAAATGGTTATCCGCAACAAGTAAGTTAGCCAGTGCCAATCCTATCCCTGAATTTCCACCCACGATCAGATAATTTTTTGTCTCGCTCATCTTTGTTTACTTTGATTTCTCTAACACACCAGATTGCACATTGTTCAATGGATGAAGTCACTAAAAACAGATTATTAACGGATCATTTTGCACAGTACATAACGGATCATAGAAGAGAATTTCTCGATCAGGTACTCAATCAACGCACGCGGCATATTACGATGGTCTTAGAGGAGATTTATCAATCTCAAAATGCGAGTGCTGTTATTCGCACGTGCGAGTGTATGGGCATTCAGGATATTCACATCATTGAAAATGAGGTACAATATTCTGTTAACAAGAGAGTACTGAAAGGTTCTTACAAATGGATTGATCTGATTAAATATAAAGCAAAAGAAAAAACCGGTGCTGCTTTGTGTTTCGATCAGTTGAAGAAGCAGGGGTATAAAATTCTTGTCACCGATCCTTCGCCTGATGGAATCTCAATTTATGATGTGCCTGTGCAGGAGAAGGTAGCCATTGTAATGGGCAATGAATTAAATGGCACTTCGGCCTTTGCACTTTCGCAGGCCGATATGAAAGTTAGAATTCCCATGTATGGCTTTACAGAGAGTTTGAATATTTCTGTAAGTGCTGCAATATGCCTCAATACGCTTGTACCCAAAATGCGGGCGACTGATGTGGCCTGGCAATTATCGCCCGAAGAAAAAGAAGAAGTCAGGTTGCGATGGTTGAGAAAAATGATGAAGCGCCCGGAAATAATGGAAAGAGAGTTTCTGAAGTCTATTCAGTAACTTTACCCCGGCTTTAATTTGTTGTTGATGAGTATACTGAAGAGGACGCTGCGGGTAGGATTGGGTATGGGAGTTGGGGTAGCGCTGGTTGTGCTTATTTCTAATGTGTGGGTTGTTCGAAGCACAAACGCGCGCGTGTTAACAGATTATAAATTACTGCCAGATAGTGGCGTGGCATTAGTGTTGGGAACAAGCCACCGTTTATCGAATGGTTCGCCCAATCCCTTCTTTCATAATCGTATTGCCACAGCCGCAGAACTTTACAACGAAGGAAAGATTGTTCACTTTATTGTCAGTGGCGATAACCGCACCCGTTATTACAACGAACCGGTAGAAATGCAAAAAGCGTTAATCAAATTGGGTGTGCCCACGGAAGCAATCACGCTCGATTATGCTGGTTTGCGCACACTGGATTCTATTGTTCGCTGCAAAGAAATTTTCGGACAAACAAACATCACGATTATAACACAACCCTTTCACAGTTATCGCGCCTTATTTATCAGCAATTATTTTAATGTAAGTGCCGTGGCACTCGTGGCCAACGAACCCAGCCAGGAAGCCGCATTAAAAGTATACTTGCGCGAATACCTGGCCCGAACCAAAGCCATTTTAGATTTGTATCTGTTAGGTACTGAGCCTCGTCATTTGGGCGATAAAGAACCGATCGCTATGTAGAAGAAATAATCGTTTACATACACACACCTTAAAACCTTGCTCCCGTATTAATCGTTAAATTTGCCTTTAAACTCGCTTTGTGAGCAGAATCAGTTTTAGAATTTCTCTTTGTTTTGTTGGTCTTTTTGCCACCATTATTCAGCGCAAGCTCAGGAAACCATCATTCAGGGTAAGGTTACAGATGCTGCCAGTGGAGACCCCATACCGTTTGCCAACATCATTTTCAAGGGTACCTCCATTGGCACAACATCAGATTTTGACGGAAATTATATCCTGAAGTCATCGAATCCACAAGATACTATTCAGGCTTCCTATATCGGGTATAAAGTGCGTAGCAAAGCAATAAAAATAGGCGTGCAACAGGTAATAAACTTTCAATTGCTGGAAGATGTAACAAATCTTCAGGAGGTGATTGTGAAGGCGGGTGAAAATCCAGCTTACGAAATTCTACGCAAGGTAGTACGCAACAAGAGCAACAACGACAAGCGAAAACTAACTGCGTATGAATATGATACCTACACCAAAATTGAAGTAGACGTAGATAATATCTCCGACAAGTTCAGGGAGAAGAAGATTGTAAAAAAAATTACGCAGGTGCTGGATAGCATTGATCGTATTGCGGGCGAGGATGGTAAACCAATTCTTCCCCTGTTTATCACCGAAAGTGTTTCTAAAGTTTATTATCGCGATAATCCTTCCTTAAAGAAAGAACAGATTCTAAAAACGAAAATCAATGGTGTGGGCGTAGAAGATGGTTCCACCGTTACACAAATGATCGGCTCTTCGTTTCAGGAATATAATTTTTATCAAAACTGGTTGAATATTCTGAGCAAGGAATTTGTGTCGCCTATTGCCGATGGCTGGCGCATTT
Source organism: Cyclobacteriaceae bacterium (assembly GCA_965278925.1). Lineage (GTDB taxonomy): Bacteria > Bacteroidota > Bacteroidia > Cytophagales > Cyclobacteriaceae > ELB16-189. Next base: position 718,274 of record OZ257123.1, read on the forward strand.
ACTACGATTATGATCTCACCGATAGCCTTTACATAGGCAGTGATTTCTGTTATCGGTTAGATTATTTTCCCCGCAGCCCACATGACCTTGCCTTTACGGGAACGATCTGGATTACGAAAGAAGATTATGCCCTGAAGCAAATTGACGCCAACATGGGCAAACAGGCAAATCTTAATTTCATTGATAAGATTCGGCTACAGCAGGAATTAAAAAAGACTGACCTGGGACCTTGGCTTCCAATAAAAAACCGGGTGCTTATTGATGTAGGCGAACTCGGTAAAGACAATGCGGGAATGCTCGGCAAGTTTTATACAAGCAATAAAAATTTTGTCACCAATCAGCCGCGCGATCTTGCTTTCTATGAACGCTCCATTGAAATGGCTGAAGATGCCCGCATGTTTGAAGAAGAACGCTATTGGGATACCCTGCGCCACGAACCGTTAAGCGAAACGGAAAAGAGTGTTTATAAAATGATTGACACCCTGCGCAATATTCCTGTTGTGAAAACCTATACCGATATTTTTAAAATAGTATTGGATGGCTATGTTAAAGTAGGAAAAATTGAACTGGGCCCTTACCTCGGCCTGGTTGCATGGAACAACATTGAAGGCCTGCGCCTGCAAGGTGGCTTTAAAACGAATTACAGTTTTAGTAAGAAATGGATTTTTCACGGCCAGCTTGCGTATGGATTTAACGATGAGCGATTTAAATACCTGGTTTCTGCGCAGCGTATTTTATCAAAGCAGCGATGGACAACGTTAACATTCAGGGCAAGAAGTGATATCAATCGGTTAGGTGTTGATGATGAAAATCTGGCTGACAATCCAATATTCTTAGCAGTAGCCCGGTGGGGATATTTCAGACGTGGGTATTACTCTGACGAATATCGGGTGGCGTTTCAACGCGAACTTTTTAAAGGCTATTCACAAAAAGTTTCATTCCGTTACTGGTCATTTAATCCAACTTATGATTTTGGATTTCCCACCAATCCGGATGATATAAATTCTCCCGTTCAAGACACGTTCCAGAATTCTGAAGTAAGTATCGAATCGCGTTATGCGCGCGATGAAGTGTTTCTTCAAAATGACAATGAGCGTATTAGCCTGGGTACCAATAAATGGCCAGTCATTACGCTTAAATATACGCATGGCTTTAGCGGTGTTTTTGGAAGTGATTTCGACTACGATAAAGTAAGACTGTCGCTTTCTAAACGAATTAAAACCGGCCCGTTAGGGGTTGGCTATATAACTTTTACGGGCGAACAAATCTTTAATACGTTGCCATATCCGTTGCTTGCGTTGCATCTGGGTAACGAGTCGCCTCTTTATTCATCTGTTCTTTATTCCCTTATGAACTATGGTGAGTTTGTGAGCGACCGCTATGCGTCTATCCAATACCGTCAGTACCTGGAAGGTTTTTTATTGAATAGAATTCCGTTATTAAATAAACTAAAATGGCGGTTGCTCGCTACATCAAACGTAATTGTTGGTGGCTTGCGCGAATCGAATCAACAACTGATTTCTACAGTTAGCCCGGAAGGCCGGGAAACATTGCCGGCAGGATTTTTCAAAAACGGGAAACCTTATATTGAATTAGGCTATGGCGTTGAAAATATCTTCAAGGTGTTGCGGGTAGATTTCGTTCATCGGGTTTCCTATCTTGAAAACACCGATGCCCGTAAGTTTGGAGTCCTGTTTACTTTCCAACTTCAACTCTGATTTAATCTCTTTTTCTTTGTTTAGAAAAACCGATATTTGCGATCCAAAATAAAGAAGTGCATTCGATGAGTTCTGTTAAAATTACGTTGCCCGATGGTTCAGCGCGAGAATATCCGGTAGGAGTGAAGGGAATTGAGATTGCACAAAGCATCAGTGAAGGTCTTGCCCGCAATTCACTTTCCATTGAAGTAAATGGCGAAATCTGGGATCTTAGTCGCCCGATTAATTCAGATGCGGCCATCAAGATTTTTACGTGGAATGACAAGGGCGGTAAGTATGCTTTCTGGCACTCTTCTGCACACGTATTTGCCGAAGCGTTAGAAGCACTTTATCCTGGAGTTAAGTTTGGAATCGGCCCCCCGATCGAAAATGGATTTTATTACGATGTCGATTTAGGCGACCGCCCTTTCGGGGATGAAGAACTTGCTGCTGTTGAAAAGAAGATGATTGAACTGGCAAGAACAAACAACACGTTTGTGCGAAGTGATGTTTCTAAGCAAGAAGCCATTGATTATTTCACAAAGAAAGGTGACGAGTACAAACTTGAGTTGATTGATGGGCTGGCCGATGGCACCATTACATTCTATCAGCAAGGTAATTTTGTTGACTTATGTCGCGGCCCGCACATTCCGTCAACAGGAGCAATCAAAGCGATTAAGTTGTTAAGTGTTGCCGGAGCGTACTGGCGGGGCAACGAGAAAAATAAAATGCTCAAGCGCATTTATGGAATCACGTTTCCAAAGCAAAAGGAATTGGAAGAGTATCTTTATTTGCTGGAGGAGGCAAAAAAACGTGATCATAGAAAATTAGGTAAAGAACTTGAGCTGTTTGCATTCTCTGAAAAAGTAGGCATGGGTCTACCGCTCTGGTTACCGAAAGGAACCATCCTGCGCGAGCGACTTGAACAGTTTATGCGTAGAGCTCAGATACGTGCCGGATATGATCCCGTAGTTACACCTCACATTGGTAGTAAACAATTGTATGTAACCTCCGGGCACTACGAAAAGTATGGCAAAGATTCATTCCAGCCCATTCACACACCCGATGAAGGTGAAGAGTTCTTGCTCAAGCCGATGAATTGTCCGCACCATTGCGAGATTTATAAAGTAAAGCCAAGATCCTACAAAGATCTACCTATACGCCTGGCTGAGTTTGGAACTGTGTATCGTTACGAACAAAGTGGAGAACTTCATGGACTTACCCGCGTGCGCGGATTTACTCAGGATGATGCTCATATTTTTTGCCGCCCCGATCAGGTAAAAACTGAATTTGTTAAAGTAATCGATTTGGTGTTGCATGTTTTCACTGCTTTGGGATTTAACAATTATACCGCACAGGTTTCGCTTCGCGATCCGGACAATAAAGCCAAATACATTGGCGATGATGAACTGTGGGAGCGGGCCGAACGCGAAATTCAGGAGGCTGCTGATGAACGAGGTTTGAAAACGGTAGCCGTAAAGGGCGAGGCTGCTTTCTATGGTCCTAAGCTAGACTTTATGGTTAAAGATGCGCTAGGCCGCAGTTGGCAGTTAGGAACTATTCAAGTGGACTACCAATTGCCACAGCGGTTTGAACTTGAGTATATAGGTTCAGATAATCAAAAGCATACTCCGGTAATGATTCACCGGGCACCGTTTGGATCGCTGGAGAGATTTGTTGCCGTTTTGATAGAGCATTGTGCAGGAAATTTTCCTCTCTGGCTAGCCCCAGAGCAAATTGCAGTTTTGCCAATTTCTGAGCGCTTTAACGACTATGCCCAAAAAGTACTCGATACCTTAAAAAATGTGGATATCCGCGGCTTTTTGGATGACAGGAATGAGAAAATTGGTCGCAAAATCCGGGATGCTGAGGTAAGCAAAGTCCCTTTCATGCTATTGGTAGGAGAAAAGGAGGCTGCGGATAATAAAGTAGCTGTGCGAAAACATGGTGAGGGCGACAAAGGAGTGATGGATCTGACCGAGTTTGTATCACAATTTTCGCGTGATTTCAGCCTTCCAGATTGATTTTAGAATTTTGATAAAAGGAAAAAAGAGCGATATTTGCAGCCTGTTTTTGAAAAGTAAGAACTTAAACCCAACGAGTGGCAATATTTCCAGGTAATAGCCCAAGGCCTTATGTTAGAGGCCCGCGCAGAGTAGTAGAAGAACCTTATCGCGTAAATGAGCGAATTCTTGCTCCTAAGGTAAGGGTAGTGGGAGAGAATATTAAAGTAGATGTGTACCCGACTTCGGTGGCCATCAAAATGGCGCAGGAGCAAGGGTTGGATCTGGTTGAAATATCCCCCAATGCCGACCCTCCGGTTTGCAAAGTCATTGACTACAGTAAGTTTAAGTACGAGCAGAAAAAGAAACAGAAAGAGATCAAAGCCAATGCCCAGAAAACAATCTTAAAAGAGATTCGATTCGGCCCTAACACGGATGATCATGATTTCAACTTTAAGTTGAAGCATGCTGAAAACTTCCTTAAGGAAGGAGCCAAGGTAAAGGCGTATGTTCACTTTGCTGGTCGCTCGATAGTGTATAAAGAACGCGGTGAGATTTTATTGTTGAAGTTTGCGCAGGCTTTGGAAGAACAAGGTAAAGTAGAACAGTTGCCAAAGTTGGAAGGAAAGCGGATGTATATGATGATGGCGCCCAAAGGAAAGAAGTAAGAGTTGATTTTAAATTTATAAGTAATGCCTAAGTTAAAGACAAAGTCAGGAGCCAAAAAGCGTTTCAAAGTTACCGGCACCGGTAAAATCAAGCGTAAGAAGGCTTATAAGAGACACATCCTGACTAAGAAAGAAACTAAACAGAAAAGAAGATTAGGAAATGCTACCACCGTTAAGAAAGCTGACGAGGGTAACATCAAGCCAATGCTTCCGTATCTCGTTTAATCCGTATAGTCGGATTTGGTTTATCCTCCCAAGCAACGCGAAGAGGAATATGTTTAACCCGGTACCTGGCACAAAAGTGTTTTGAAACAAAAGACCGCCAGCGCCAAAAATTAAAAAACAATGCCACGTTCAGTAAACAATGTAGCATCCCGCGCCAGAAGAAAGCGCGTTATGCAACTGGCCAAAGGATACTTTGGTCGCAGAAAAAATGTTTGGACTGTTGCCAAGAACGCAGTCGAAAAAGGTTTGGTCTACGCATATCGCGATAGAAAAGCCAAGAAGAGAGATTTCCGCACCCTTTGGATTGCCCGTATCAACGCAGGCGTTCGGTTGCATGGAATGTCTTATTCCGAATTCATGGGGAAAGTAAAAAAAGCAGGTATTGATTTGAATCGTAAAGTCTTAGCTGACCTGGCGATGAATCATCCTTCTGCATTTGAAGCAGTGGTGAAAAAATTGAAGTAAGAAATAGTTACTCAATGTGAGAGGGGGCTTTGGCCCCCTTTTTTAATTTTCAATAAGTATGTCGAAGTCAAAAAAAATCTTTGTGGGTCTGGCAATGGTATTCTTTGCCTTGCTTGTTTATGCCAGCTACGACATTAGCACGCGCACCACCTTTCCGGGATCAAAGCCTCAGCTAAAAGAGCGTATTGAGGATCAGTTTTTGAAGAAAGATTCAGTGAAAGAGGATACATTAAAGGCTATTCAACGCTGATTTTGGCAATTCGTCAGTTTTTAAAACCTTCAAACGGTTGAGCATTTGGTAGATTACAGCCCCGCTGTACTTTAGCATCAGATTAAAGCCAACTATAGACAAGATTATCCCCCGGGGTCAAGGACCTTGGGGGATTTTCTTTTTTAGCCCCTTCCTGCCTATAAGTCTTTTGGGTAATTTCGAAAAGCGGTGGCAACCCTTTCTTTTTTTACTCCGTCCTGTAAAAGACTCTTAACCTAAAACCCGCAAGAACCCATGCACCTGCTGATACAGGGCTGCAAGCGTAACGATCGCGACAGTCAGCGTTTGCTGTATCAGCATTACTATTCCTATGCAGTAAGCATTTGTGCGCGGTATTCAAGAAATCTGGCGGAAGCGAAAGAGGTTGTGAATGATGGATTTATGAAAGTGTTTAATAAAATCAATCAATACAATCCTGATTCATCCTTTAAAGGATGGTTGCGAAAAATTATGATCAACGCTTCCATTGATCAATATCGGAGAGAGCTTAAGCACCAAAATCAAGAGCCGTTGGAATTAGCGCATGCAGCCTTTAAACAACCAGAGGCGGATTCAAATCTCTCGCATGAAGAGTTAATCGGGATGATTCAAAAACTTTCACCAGCCTATAGAACAGTGTTTAATCTTCATGTTATTGATGGATTTACCCACGAAGAAATTGGAAAGTTGTTGGGCATATCGGCAGGCACCTCAAAATCAAACTTGGTAAAAGCCCGTGAGAATTTGCGCACGATGTTGGATGGATTGAATAAGATATCGTATGAAAAAGTTAACTGATCAGGAACTTGATTTGCTTTTTAAAGAGGCTTCGGAGGGGTTTCAACCAGCCTTTGATGGAGTTGCCTGGGAGGCTATGTCGGAGAAATTTAAAACTAAACCGAAGTCTGCAGTTTGGAAAAAGTGGTTACCCTTCTCTTTGGCAGGATTCATTATTTTTTCGGGTGGTGTTTGGGTGGGCCGAAATTACAGCGATGAACAAGAGTTTCACACTGAAATAAACACAGGGCCAAAAAGTACACAAACTGTAGAGGAAGCTAAACAATCACAAGAGTTACAAGCTGTACCTATTGAACGAAGCAAGGTTACTAACGACAAGCCGATTTCAAATGCAATTTCAAATTCGAATGCCGATTTCCATAGTTTAACAAAGCCTGAGAAGCATTTCCAAAACACACGCCCGGATGTTTTAGTGGAAGATGACCAGAAAGAAAACACTGCAGAAACGAAAGAGATTTTTGTTGTTGATACGAACGATCAAGCTGATATTTTTTCAATCGCGCAAGAAGAAATACTGCCATTAATAGATTCGACATCTCAAGTTAACGCTGTAACAGATTCAACAGATCTTAGCAAGGAGCTGGAAGATAAACAGGATGAGAGTAGAGTTTATGGGTTGTTTATCAGGCTCCTTGCTTCTCCTGATCTTTCGTCAGTTAAGTTCGGGCCGGCTGAATGGGGTAGCAATTTTGGTGTACTAGGAGAGTATGCCTTTGGGCAACGACTTTCGGTTTCAACAGGCATAATTCGATCGCGTAAAAATTATGAATCATATCAAGAGCAAGCTTACGGTGGTGATGCGCGACATCTTGAAGGGAGTTGCAACATTTTAGATGTGCCTCTTAACATCACTTATTACTTTCCATCGAAGCGAAGGTTTTCCGCATACACAACTGTAGGTGCTTCCTCGTACCTCATGCTTCGCGAAGATTATATCTATACCATAAAATCAAGCACGGGCGACAGGGTGTATCCGTATCAGGCTATTCGCAAAAATAACGAATGGTTTAAGATACTTAACCTTTCTATGGGTTTGCAATACAACCTTGCTCCACGTTGGCAAGTACAGGTTGAGCCGTTTATTAAAATACCGCTGGCCGATTTAGGTGATCGCAATGTGCGGTTATCCAGCCTCGGTGCATTTGTAGCTCTACGTTATCAAATTAATTCAGAATCTAAAAACCATAACCCATGAAATTATCTTTATCAGCGAATCAAGTTGTTGGTCTGGCTTTAGTGGTATCATTTCTCGTGTATGCCGGCTGCTCCAGCAGCGAGGAGCCCAAGCCAGTAGATTGCACAACCACCGACCTTGCCATTGTACTTTCAACTAAGAGCGACCCTACGGATTGTAATACCAGCAATGGCTCTATTGCCGTTTCAGCATCTGGTGGTGCCACCCCTTATCAATTTAAACTTAACTCAGGCGCATTTGGCAGTATTTCGACATTCAATAATCTTGGTGGTGGTTCTTTTACCATTGTTGTGCAGGATGCAAATGATTGTGAAAGGACTTTGACTGCAGTGGTACTCAACGCACCATCCGCACCTGTTGCAAGTGCTTCCACTATTTCGCCTCATACTAACTGTGTCAATCCAAATGGTTCGATAACAGTTAACGTAACCGGGGGAACACCGCCCTATGAATACAAGATAGGAGCCGGAGCGTTTTCAGCATCCAATATTTTTCCGAATCTTAAGGCTGGCAATTATTCTATCACGGTTCAGGATGATGCAAATTGTAGTATCACTATCAACAATGTGATTGCGAGCAACACAACGGTTAGCTTCGAAACAGATATAAAACCTATACTTCAAGCCAATTGTATCAAGTCGGGTTGCCACAATGGCGATAATGGAGCCGACCGTAACTGGAGTGTTTTTGCCAATGTTCAATCGAGCGCCCAAGCTATCAAAACCCGCACTGGCAATAAATCAATGCCCGCTGACATTGCACCTACCGGGTTGCCTCAAGGGCAGATTGATTTAATTGCTTGTTGGGTGGATTCGGGAGCATTAAATAATTAATTAAGGAGATCATGACTAGAAAATTCATTATCTTCAACCATAACGGAATCATTGTTTGCTATGAAAAGAATTCAGCGACTTATTTTAGGGTCGATATTTTTAACTTCTTGCGCGTATAATGACATTGCCGATAAATTCTCTTGTGACGATTCCGATCTTGCCCAGTCACTTGTCAGTAAGGTAGACGCTTCGTCCTGCAAGTCAATTGATGGCAGTTTGTTTGTAACAGCAACCGGAGGCGAGCCAGCGTATGATTTCAGTCTTAATGGTGGTGTGTATCAAACCAATCCTGAGTTTACCGGACTTGCACCCGGTACTTACGAAGTGACTGTTAAAGATCTTCGGGGTTGTACTTCAAAACTTACGGTAGAAATATCATCACCCGATTCGAATCTAAGTGCTTCGATTGATACACAAAATGACAATCAATGCCTTACTGATAATGGCATTATTAGTGTAACCGGGCAAGGCGGATCGGGAACGTATCAATATCAACTAGGTTCAGCAGGCTTTAGCAGTAATAACACTTTCTCAAGCCTTAAGCATGGCTCGTATGTAGTAGTTGTCAAGGATTCTGAGGATTGCCAAAAGGTAATAAGTATTACAGTGCCTAGAGGCAACACTGGAGTCAGTTTTACAAATGACATTGAATCAATTTTAGAAACAAATTGTGCTCTTTCAGGTTGCCATGGTTCAGGAACAGGTACGCGCGATTGGACCAACTTCAGCAATGTTCAAAGTAAAGCGGCACAGATAAAGACAAGAACTGGAAATAAGACTATGCCAATCGGAGGATTGACACTCACGCAACAACAGATTGATTTAATTGCTTGTTGGGTAGACGATGGTGCAAATAATAATTGAGAGTAAAAAAACTATGTTAAAACTACTTATATTCAAAGTCATAGTATTTAGTGCGTTCTTTGTTAATGCCCAAAAGTACACGGTGGAGAGTTCGAGCATTACCTTTTTTTCTGATGCTTCTATCGAAGATATTAAAGCGGATAACACGAAAGCGCTCAGCATCTTCAATATAACCACGGGTGATGTTGCGTTCTCAATACCGATCAAAGATTTTGAATTTGATAAAGCTTTGATGAAAGAGCATTTCAATGAAAAATATCTGGAAACAGAAAAATATCCAAAGGCAACTTTTCAAGGTAAGTTTATGGGTTACGTGGCGGATATATCCGGAGAGCAAGCTGTTACTGCAACAGGTAAATTAACTATTCACGGTGTAACGAAAGAAGTTATTATTTCCGGATCGCTTAAAATTTCAGAAGGGAAAATACTGGCAAAATCATCATTTAAGATTAAACTCGAAGAATATAAAATTCAAATACCCCAACTACTCTGGCAAAATATTGCCGAGGAGGTTGAAGTTAGCCTGAACTTTATTTATAAGCCTTTATGAAAATAACTTTATTGTTTTTCTTTCTTACTTTTTACCTCACTTCTTTTGCGCAAGATGACTTGTTGGGAGAATTAGAAAAGTCAGAACCTCCGGCCTCTGAATTTACAACAGCAACATTTAAAGGTACTCGCCTTGTCAATGGCCAAACTGTTGAGACAAAAACAAAAGGAGCACTTGAATTTATTTTTGCACACCGTTTCGGAAGAGTGAATGGAGGTATCTATGAATTGTTCGGATTGGATCAGGCTTTTGTCAGGATTGGTCTTGAGTACGGACTCACCGATAAATTGGGAGTTGGATTTGGAAGAAATTCTGTGGATAAAACAATGGATGCCTACTTTCGCTATAAATTGTTAAGACAAAGTTCGGGCGCCAAAACTTTTCCGGTTACTGTTACAGCGTTTGGAAATATGGCTATTCGCACTTCACCCAGAAAAGAAGATGCTGATTTTGATATCACGTTAGAGGATAGAATCTCCTATACGGGTCAATTGTTAATCGCTCGTAAATTCTCATCAAGCCTTTCGGTTCAACTTATGCCAACCTTTGTTCATAAAAATACCATTGATGGTACTATTGAAAACAATGATCAGATAGCATTGGGCCTTGGTGGCCGAATTAAAGTATCCAAAAGCATTGCTTTGACTTCTGAATACTACTATCGATTGAATGTATCAACAAATAACCCGTATTATAATCCAATCGGTTTTGGTGTTGATATTGAAACGGGTGGTCATGTTTTCCAGTTAGTAATGACCAACGCGCAGGGACTTACCGAACGAGCATACTTAACGGAGACGACTGGAGATTTCTTTGACGGAGATATTCACCTTGGCTTTAACGTTACGAGGACTTTTCAACTGAAAAGGCCAGCCAGAGGTAATTGATTTAATCCTACTCTTTCTTAGTTTTAGGTTCACGTTTTGACCTAACCTGACTTGCTGCTTTTCTCTATCGTCATTTATCTGGCACTCACAGTCGCGGTCGGCTATTGGGCCTCGCGTAAAGTGAAAACCTCGGGTGATTTTATGCTGGCTGGCCGCAGCCTTCCATTGTTACTTAGTTCTTCGGCTTTGTTTGCCACCTGGTTTGGTTCCGAAACCGTATTCGGGGCGAGCTCTGAATTTCTGAAGGGTGGACTCTACGCTGTTATTGAAGATCCATTCGGTGCGGCTCTTTGCCTCATACTCTTTGGACTTCTCTTCGCCCGAAAGCTTTACTCAATGAATCTTCTTACCCTGGGCGATTTCTTTAAAGTACGTTTCGGCAAACGAACGGAATTAGTTGCCAGTGCATTTATTGTTCCTTCCTATGTTGGGTATATCGCGGCACAACTCGTGGCCATGGGTCTGATTCTAAATGTCGTAACGGGCATGGCTGTTTGGCAAGGGGTTGTTATCTCTGCGGTGGTGGTAACATTCTATACCTATGCGGGTGGCATGTGGGCTATTTCCATTACAGATTTTATTCAAAGTGTAATCATTATTGTCGGCTTGTTAGTGCTGGCCGTTATTCTTTCGCAAAAGGCCGGTGGATTTAATGTCGTACTTAATAAGGTTGAACCTGGCACGTTTCGATTTTTACCGCATGCAGATTTCAAAGAGATTATTGTTTATCTCGCGGCCTGGTCCGTGCTTGGGTTAGGGTCTATTCCATCGCAGGATGTTTTTCAACGCGTGATGTCATCAAACTCTGTAAACACAGCCGTGCGATCGTGTTACATTGCCGCAGCTTTATATCTTACAGTTGCTCTCTTACCTTTATTTATAAGCCTTTGTGTTCGTCAGCTTTATCCGGACTACACCCGTGGCGATACGCAGTTGGCACTTCCCAGCATGGTATTAGCTCATGCTGCCATGCCTGTGCAGATTTTATTTTTCGGATCTTTATTATCAGCGATCATGAGCACTACCAGTTCAGCCATTCTTGCTCCGGCTGCAATCTTTTCTGAAAATCTGGTGAAGCCTTTGGCAAAACATCGCTTCAGTGACCACAGACTTTTGATGATCACCCGATTTTCAGTGCTCGGGTTTAGTACTGTGGCAACCGTGATGGCCTGCCTGCGATCAAATATTTATGAACTGGTAGGAGAGTCATCCGTACTTAGCCTGGTATCTTTGTTCGCCCCATTGGTGTTGGGACTTTATTGGAAGCGGGCCTCCAGCACGGGCGCACTATTAGCCATGGTGATGGGGACAGTCACCTGGTTTTTGGCAAACCGAATCGACTTAACCTGGCCAACGTTGGTGCCAGCACTTATCGTTAGTTTGGTGGCCATGATAGCAGGAAGTTTGATTTGGAAGGATAAGCAAGCAGCATGATAAAAATTGAAATAAATCGTATTGATCAGGATTTCCGGATGGAAGCTGTGAATGAAAAAGGGAATGCCATTGTGATGGATGCTGGCGCTGTTGATGGTGGCCATGATTCGGGTATGCGCCCCATGCAATTGTTGCTGGCCGCAATGGGCGGCTGCAGTGCCATCGACCTGATTGGTATTTTGCGGAAACAACGTGAGCCACTTAATGATTTGAAAATCACCGTTACCGGTGAACGGGAAAAAGGCGTAGTGCCCGCCTTATACACCGAAGTACATGCGCACTTTAAGTTATTTGGCGATATTAATCAGGAGAAAGCAGCGCGAGCCGTTCAACTTTCGGTAGAGAAATATTGCTCGGTAGCAAAGACGTTAGAAAAAAGAGCCACGATTACGTATAGCTTTGAGATTATAAAATAAGTTGATGGAAGAAAGGAATTTTGAAACCGATGCTATTCGCACCCAAAGCGAGCGCACTCAAAACAGAGAACATTCCGTACCCATATACTTAACTTCTAGTTTTGTTTTTGAGGATGCTGAACAAGCCCGGGCCTTATTTGCTGATGAGATACCCGGTAACATTTACACCCGGTTCTCGAACCCAAACAATACCGAGTTTATAGAGAAACTATGTTTGCTGGAAGGTACGGAAGATGGAATTGCCACAGCTTCGGGTATGGCCGCTATGTATATCAGCATGGCTTCTCTATTGAAAGCGGGCGATCATATTCTTGCTTCGCGTTCAGTATTTGGATCCACGCACCAGATATTGAATGTAATTTTTCCGAAGTTCAACATTTCATATACCTATGCCGACATAGCTGACCCTGCATCGTGGGAAAGCAAAATCCAGTCAAATACGAAAATGATTTTTGTGGAATCGCCTTCTAATCCCGCACTCGATATCATTGATCTTGAATGGCTGGGTAAATTAGCAGCCAAACATAAATTGATATTGAATGTAGATAATTGTTTTGCGACACCGTATTTACAAAACCCTGCTAAATGGGGCGCACATCTGGTTACGCACTCAGCAACTAAATTTATTGATGGTCAGGGTAGGGTGATTGGTGGTGCCGTATTAGGCAAGAAAGAATTGATTAAAGAGGTTCGCTTTTTTGCACGTCACACTGGTCCGTCTATGGCTCCGTTCAATGCATGGGTTCTTTCAAAAAGTCTGGAGACACTGGCCGTGCGTATGGAACGCCATTGCCAGAATGCACTTGAGCTTGCCACCTATTTGCAAACACATCCCGAAGTACTAAAAGTTAAGTATCCATTTCTACCTTCTCATCCACAGCATGAGCTTGCCAAAAAGCAAATGAAATTAGGTGGGGGTGTAGTTACGTTTGAAATTAAAGGGGGCATTGATCGGGGGCGCAAGTTTCTCAATTCACTGAAGATGCTTTCGCATTCCGCCAACTTGGGCGACACGCGATCCATTGCCACACACCCGGCTTCAACAACGCATTCTAAACTTAGTGAAGAAGAGCGATTGGCGGTGGGTATTATGCCAGGCTTGGTTCGGGTTTCTGTGGGCCTAGAAAATATTCAGGATGTCATTAAGGATATTGAACAAGCTTTGAAAGCTAGTTGAACTAACTAAATTTTGATCTCTCTTGGATCACCATTTGAGTAATCAATAATTTTGGTGTTAATCTTAGAGGAGAGTTCTCTTAATCTTGTGATTAATTCTTCCTTGCTTTCTATTGTTAACAAATGAATCTTATTTTCTTCTGATAGCTTTAGGTAGCAATCAAACATTTCTTTTCTAATTGTGGTAGATGAAACTTTTGAATTGATGGTTTGACTTACTTTAATTTTTTTGATGAAGATGTATTCGATATTCTCAAACATGCCTTTTTCTCCAAATCTTAAGCCAAACAACCAAACATAATCATGATAGGTTTTAGCTGTTAGGTTGATCGCCAATCGATAGTGTGTAGTAATGATTACTATACCCATCAATGAAAGAAGGACTCCTATAATGATTACCTTAAAGATTATACCAAGACCAATGATTATAAGCAAGAAGCCCACAAATATCCATTGGTTAGAAAAATACTGAGATATTCTGAAGTCAACAATAGTCATCCATTAGTCAGTACGTTGGCATACTCGTATCAATCTCTTTGGCCCAGGCAAGAATGCCTCCTTTAAGATTATAAAGATTAGTAAAGCCATGGTTTTTCTCAAGCCATTGCACCATGTTGCCGCTACGTGCACCGCTTCGGCATTGAACTATAACTTTCTTGTCTTTAGAAACACGCTCCACCGAATTTGGAATTTCACCCTGCGGAATAAGTTCACCGCCCAGATTGCAGATATCATACTCATGCGGCTCGCGTACATCAATCAATTGAAAGTCAGCGCCAGATTCTTTCATTGCTTTTAATTCTTGTACAGTTACTTCTTTCATAAGAGTTGATTTAGGTACGTGGAGACCACAAAACTCATCATAATTAATCAAATTTTTTATTGATTCCCTCGAATTTCGGGTAGGTATTTTTATCCGCGTGGATTCCAGCGTAGCAGAATCATACACCAACACTTCGGCAGCCAGTGGGGTTGCAAAACCGGCTATTATTTTCAACGCTTCATTGGCTTGCATACACCCAATCAGCCCGGTAAGCACCCCCAACACGCCACCTTCTTCACAATTGGGCACCGAGCTGGGGTCGGGTGGAAGTGGAAAAAAATCTCTGTAGTTAACTCCTTTTTTATAATTGAATACGGCAACCTGGCCTTCATACCTAAAAACAGAACCATATACGAAAGGCTTATCTACCAGCACACAGGCATCGTTAATTAAGTATCGGGCAGGGAAATTATCAGTGCAATCAACAACAACATCCACGTCAGTAAAAAATGAAAGTGCATTGCTTGTGGTTAGTTTTTCGACAATAACCTCAACCTGAATGTTGGGATTAAGTTTTTTTATTTTGCTGGCGGCCGCACTAGCTTTTAACTGATCGATATCGTCTGTTGTAAATAACACCTGACGCTGAAGATTGGATAAACTTACCCGATCACCATCAATAATTTTTAATGAACCAATTCCGGCCGCAGCCAGATAAAGTAATACAGGGCAGCCTAAACCCCCGGCTCCAACCACAGCTACTTTAGCATTTTTAAGGGTCTGTTGTGAAGCAGCTCCAAACTGTGGCAAGACAAAATGCCGGCTATAGCGAATTTGTTCTTCCTGCGAAAAATTAAGACCAACCTTCTCAATCATAATCCGTAATTTACCACTAAATCTTTATTGGAATATGAGAATAAATTATTCGACAGGCGCAAAATGGGAGGACATTGTAGGATATTGCCGGGCTGTAAAAATTGGTAACACCGTGGAGGTCTCGGGCACAGTAGCTTCCGATGGCACCAACGTAATTGCAAAAGGTGATTTTTACGGTCAAACTAAATTTATAATCGAGAAGATAGAAAAGGTTTTGCAGCAGGCAGGTTTTGCATTAAAGGATGTGGTACGCACCCGTATTTTTGTCACCGATATAACCTTTTGGGAGTCTGTAGGAAAAGCGCATGGCGAATTTTTTAAAGAGATAAAACCTGTTACCAGTATGGTGGAGGTTAGTGCTTTGATTGATCCTGATTATTTAGTGGAGATTGAAGTAACGGCCATCAAAGAAAATTTGAATACCTAGTAGAATGATGCTGGCACGGCTAAGTCGCTCCGAGAAAATAGTTATTGGTAGTATAGCTGTAGCTTGTTTTCTGTTACATTTAATCATCAACTTTTCAGGCGCCTACGGGTTCTTTCGCGATGAGTTATACTACATTGCATGTAGCGATCATCTGGCCTGGGGGTATGTAGATCAACCTCCCTTTTCGTTGTTTCTTTTAAAACTGAGTCGGATCATTTTTGGAGATAGTCTTACGGCTATTCGTATCGTACCCATAGTCATGCATTCAGCCACTATAGTGGTTACGGGTTTGATGGTGAAAGAAATGGGCGGAAAAATTTTTGCGATTTTTATCGCCTGTCTTGTTATTGCACTTTCGCCCATTCACCTTGGCATGAGTTTGATCTACTCGATGAATTCGATTGATATTTTCATCTGGGCTCTAGCAGTTTATTTGATGATTAAAATTCTTAATACAGAAAAACAAGCCTTATGGATTTGGCTTGGGATTGTATTGGGTATTGGCTTACTAAATAAAATTAGTTTGTTGTTTTTAGGCTCTGGAATATTTGTTGGCCTCATCCTTACCAACCGACAATATTTCACAACACGTGGGCCTTATATAGCAGGTGGTATTGCAGCAGCGTTATTTCTTCCCTATGTACTCTGGAATATCACGCATGACTTTGCGCACCTTGAGTTTATAGAAAATGCTTCATCGAGTAAGTATGCAGGTCTTAATGCTCTTTCTTTTATTAAGGACCAACTTTTGTTTCTCAATCCAATCAGCACGCCACTTTGGATAAGTGGCCTTCTTGCTCTTTTTCTGTTTGCGCCTCTTAAAAAATATAAAATCATTGGAGTAATTTATCTCACGGCTCTTGCTATTTTACTTTTAAACAAAACCAGCAAGGGCGAATACCTGGCGCCTGCCTACGCGAGTTTGTTTACTGCGGCTGCCATAGTTGTTGAGCAGAAACTATCAGGTAAGCACCTGATATGGATTCGATATGCTTATTCTGTTTTATTGATAATCACGGCAGGTTTTTTAATGCCGATGGTGCTGCCTGTGCTTTCGGTCGACAGATACATTTCATATTCAAAGGCTCTTGGCATCGTACCAAGTTCAAGTGAAGGGAAGAAACTTTCTGATCTTCCGCAATTTTATGCCGATATGTTTGGTTGGAAAGAGAAAGCCCGGGATGTGGCCACTGTTTACAACACACTTTCAGAAGATGAAAAAGCAGATTGTGCTATTGTTTCTTCTAATTACGGCAGATGTGGCGCTATTGATTTTTTTGGAGTGCAGTATGGTCTACCTAAATCAATCGGAACGCACAATAACTACTGGATTTGGGGACCCAGGAACTATACAGGTTCTGTTGTAATTATTCTGGGGGGCACACTTGAGAACCATATTGATGACTTCGAATCAGTAACCTTGGCGGGAGTCTCCACTTGCACACATTGCATGCCCTACGAAAATAATGTGAGCATTTTTGTTGGTAGAGGGTTCAAATACAATTTAAAAGATGTTTGGATTCACGAGAAGCACTATGATTAAAATCTTGCCAGTGCTAATTTAGAAACTGTTTCGCCAATCGCTAATGAAGAAGTAGCTGCCGGAGAAGGCGCATTGCAAACGTTTATCACTTTATTTTCTTCGAGAATCATAAAATCATCCACCAAGCCACCGTTTCTATCACAGGCCTGCGCACGAACACCGGCTCCACCTTCCACTAAATCGCTTTCCTGAATTTCAGGTATTAATTTTTGCAAAGCTTTGGTAAATGCGGCCTTTGAAAATGACCTATACATTTCACCAAAACCAGTGCGCCAATATTTTGCAGCAACTTTTTGAAAACCAGGCCAGGCTAATGTTTCACCTAATTCTGAGAGATTAATATCTGATTTTTTATACCCTTCGCGCTTAAATGCAAGCACAGCGTTGGGTCCTGCCTCCACACCACCTTTAGCCATGCGCGTAAAGTGAACTCCCAAAAACGGAAAGTTAGGGTCGGGCACCGGATAGATTAAGTTCTTAACCAGATATTCTTTCTCCTTCCTCAACTTATAATACTCACCCCGAAAAGGGATGATCTTTACATTTAGATCAGGCACGGTCATGCGTGCAACTTTGTCGGAGTACAGTCCGGCACAGTTTATAACTAACCGGGTTGTATAGCTTGCTTTCTGGGTGATAACAACACTCTTGTTTTCTGAGCTTTGAATGTCAAGTACTTTTTCGTTCAGGTTTATGGTGCCACCTTTCTGCTGAATAAGTTGCCCGTATTTATTAGCGACAATTTTATAATCTACGATGCCCGTTTGCGGTACAAAGATTCCGGCAATTCCGGCCACGTGTGGTTCATATTCCGAAAGCTGTTCTTTCGTTAACTTCTTAAGATTCTCAAGGCCATTTTGTTGACCTCGCGCGTGAAGAGTCTCCAGCAAAGGCAATTCTTTTTCACCGGTGGCAACTACAATTTTTCCACACAGGTCAAAAGGTATTTCATTCTTCTTACAAAAGTCAACCAGAAGATCGTAACCCCGAATGCAGTTGGTTGCCTTCAGACTACCAGGTTTATAATACAACCCGGAATGAATTACACCACTATTATTGCCAGTTTGATGTTTCGCTAGTTCATCCTCTTTTTCCAGCACGAGAATATTCAGTGCAGTGTTGGTGTTTTTCAACGTTAATGCTGTGGCAAGGCCTACAATGCCGCCACCAATAATTGTAATATCGAACACAGTAATTATTTTAGACTCAAACTACACTAAGAATTTTTGAAACTGCAACAGTGTTTAGTCTTTAATTGGGCGCACACGCACGTTTAAGTTTTGTTCTACAATCACAAAATGATTGGGCGGTATCATCGTCCAGTCTTTATCGTCAGACAATTTTTCAGAAACCACCAACACAGCCCCATCATCATCTTCAGGAGCCACCAATCGCGTAATGCCATCTTCCACCACAAAGCGACTTCCTTCTGAATGATACAAGGTCAGGGCTTCTTGCTTTGGATCGCTTACATACCGCGAGGCAACCACAAATTCGCCATTGGTAAAAGCCATGTTCATATAGGCTTCTTCTTTAATGCCATACTTCGCCATTAATTTTTTTACATCCCTGAACATTTGTTCAAATGAATCGACAACGGCTTCCGGGGTTACGGTTTTATGATTTTTGAAAAGATGATTGAGCAAGTAAGCAAATAGATGTTCTGAATCGGTCTGACCTTTTATCCAGTTGTAAAGCTCATCCGAGAGTGGTTCGCGCAAATGTCTTTTAATCTTTCCAAATTCCTCTACACCACCGTTGTGGGCCATCAGTATATTTTTGTATTGAAAAGGATGACAGTTAGATTCAGAAACATCGCCAACGGTTGCCGCGCGTACATGCGCCAGCATACAATTTGTTTTCACTTTGGGAGCGAGGTTGCGCAGGTTGCGATTGTTCCAGGCAGGGTTGACGGAGACAAAAGTTACTGGCTCATTATTTATTTCGCGCACATACCAACCGATGCCAAAGCCGTCTCCATTCAAAGGCTCTTCAATTTCTTTTGCGTTGATACTTTGCGTGATCAATGAATTTTTTGGTTTGTAAAGGAGGTCGTCTATTACAATCGGGGTGCCTTTATAGGCCATGAGTCTGCACATAATAAAAATTGTTTCTGAAAAGATAATAAAAAAAGACCGTTGGCAAATCAACGGTCTTCCAATGCTTTGGGCGAGCTTATTTTTTCACCTCTTTCTTTTCGAATTTCATCGATACAGAATTCATGCAGTAGCGCAATCCTGTAGGTTTAGGACCGTCATTAAAAACATGACCCAAATGACCGCCACACCGACTGCACACAACCTCATCGCGCACCATGCCATAACTTGTATCAGTACCAACTGCAACAGCATTTTCTTTTATAGGTTTATAGAAACTGGGCCAGCCAGAACCGGATTCAAATTTTGTTTCAGAAGCAAACAACTCCTGATTGCATCCGGCACAAGAATAAACACCATGCTCATGATTGTCCCATAACTTTCCCGTAAAGGCTTGTTCAGTTCCTTTTTGACGAAGCACATGAAATTCTTCAGCAGTCAATTGCTTCTTCCACTCAGCCTCTGTTTTTTTTATCTCGAAAGTGGATTCATTTTGTTTTTTATCTTTTTGTTGACCACAGGCCACCACGGCAAGCAGCAATAGGAGAGAAGTATATTTCATGGATTTCATAGTTTGTAAATCATTTCAAGGTAAATACAATTACCGATCAAAAAGGTTTATCTCTGCACGGAAATTTAGAGGCTTTGTCGGGGTGGCTACAAAATACAAAGACCCCTTCCGTCTGAAGGGGTCTTTGTTACCTAAACCTAAACCTATGAGAAGATTTTATCTGCTCTATGCCCATTAAAACGGAGGTTTAAAGATTATGTTACGTTCTCAATTAAGAATTAATTTCTCTCTAATATGTGCGCTATTTTTTAAGCTTTGCCCCATATTGTTTGTTGAACTTTTCAACTTTTGGCCTGATAACATACTGACAGTAACCCTGATTTGGATTTAGCGCATAATAATTCTGATGATAGTCTTCTGCTGGGTAAAAGGTAATGGCCGCGCTGATTTCAGTTACAATGGGGTTTTTATAAATGCCTGATTTATCCAACTGAATTTTATACGCTTCGGCTACCTTTTTTTGCTCTTCGTTGTGATAAAATACTACCGATCGGTATTGAGTTCCTTCGTCAGCACCTTGTTTATTAAGCGTTGTTGGGTCGTGCGTATTCCAGAAAATCTCCAGAATTTCACCATAGCTTATTATGGCAGGGTCGAATTTAACCTGAATTACTTCAGCATGACCGGTGAGGCCCGAGCAAACTTCCCGGTAAGTCGGATTTTTAACCTTCCCGCCAGAATACCCAGAAACCACAGATTCGACTCCCTTTAAAGGTAAAAAGAAAGCTTCGGTGCACCAGAAACAACCGGAGCCTAGGGTGGCTACCTCAACTTGTTTAGTCATAGATTTTTGTGTTGCGTTTTGTGCCTGCACTGCGATTGAGAGCAAGCTCATTACAAGAACAGAATTAAATATTTTCATACTGTATCTAACCAATTTTGTGCACAAATGGTTTTGCCTGATTGAGCCTAGGTCTTGCAGGCGACATTAGTCAATTAGTAGCTGCTGTAGAAACTTGACATGGCATTGGCTAGTTTGGTATCAAGTTCCTTCTTTGTTTGCAGTGTCAGGAAGTCGCGAACCATATAAGGTTCTTTTGTACCGCAAAGTTTTCTGGTTCCTGCAGGAATGGCACGTTGGTCGCCCGAGCAGGTAGCCCAACGGTCGGCCCATCGTTCTTCAGAAACAAGGTCAGAGTTTCTGAGTTCGGCATTGGAGGTTGCATCTTTTATAAACAGGGTGATAGACCCGCGCGAGGTAATTTGTTTTTCGAAGATTGTAATCGATGCATTTACTTTTTCGTACACCGGCACTTTTACACTGTTAACAGTTTTCTCGCCAACCTTTACGCTGTCTTTAAAATTTTCAGTTCGTTTGGTTATGGCGGGCCTGCCTTCCGAATAGCCGTTTACAACCAATCTTACAAAATGATCAACTTTGGTAAGGCCGGCATCCTGAGCCCCTTGCGGAGTATAAAGTTTTACAAACTGACTTGGGTTTACACCAAACATTACGGGCTCAAAATTCCAGTCATAATAATTCATGAGGGCCGGTTCAACTACTACTTTGATCGTAGCATTAAACTTAGCTTGCTCCATCATTTCAATAGTTTCGCGATATCCGGGTGAAAGCGAATTAGTTTCTACAAATAAAAAATAAGCACGCTTGGCGTCTTCGCGACTGCTTTTCAACATAGATTGAATGCCCGCTTCATACGTTTCTTCGGCTGCCTTATTCTTAACATCCGTTAGCTCTTTGTATTTATTTATAGGATTGGAGATTACTTTCATCGCACCCGGTGAGGTGCGGATTTGTTCGTACAGATAATTGATGCGTTCGTAATTCTGAACGGCATTTTTCCATTTGAAGTTTGCATTCGATGCGATTTGATTCTGGGCATCGGATTCTAAATATTCAATAGCCATCTGATAGCTGGTACGTAATACTTCTTTCGATTTTTTATGATCGGGGTTTTGCCTTAACCGATTAACAGCCAGCGAAACAGCTTCATAATAATCGCCTTGCTTTAAGGCAGTTTTTCCTGAGCTGCAGGACTCCAACAAGGCTACTGAGGAAATGATAAACAAGAGTAATCGTAGTTTCATAATCGAGGGTAAAACAAAATCAATGCCTCAATTTATGAATTACCAATCGCGCTTGCAATTCTCTATAAATGCGAAGGTTATAAAATTTGATTTTTAATTACGTGGCGGGAAAAGATCGATCAGAACATCGTCAATCAACCTGCGCCAGTTGCCCCACGAGTGCCCCTCGTTTACTTCACGATAGTGGTATTCGCAGCTACTTGCCTCCAGCAGATCTTTCATTTTTCGGCTATCCAGACTGGTATCGTTAATAAGGCCGGATGTCATCGATATTTTCATTTTAGGATCGGCTGGGTTTGAACAAAGCGTATAAATCTGAGGGCGCGAATAAAAGGCGGGTGATTGAATTCCCGCAAGGCCAAACACATCAGGTTTTGCAAAAGCAAAGTAGGTAGCAGTTAATCCACCCATGGATGTGCCCATGATCGCCCTGCTCTGGGCATGGGAGATTGCATGATTGGTTTGCTCAATGTGTGGGATTAGCTCTTGCACAAAAAAATCAAGATACTTTGCATTCATGGCCAGTTCATTCATCCTGCGATTGTTGGCGCGGTTCACGGGTTCGCGGTTATCAACAAAGACAACAATTATCGGTTTTATCTTCTTATCAAAAATAAGATTGTCCAGCACGGTAGTCATATTGCCTAATTGCGGATGCAGATATTCGTAACCGTCTGTAACATATAAAATAGGGAGTTTGCCAAGCTTGTCAGCATGGTGAGGAAGATAAACGGAATAAGTTAGCTGATACCCTAATGCATCACTGTTGATAAGAAGATCTCGCATCACCATTCCGTTTGGAACACCCGATCGCACTATTGTGGATGGGTCTTCACGCCAGGCAGGCATACGCAATTCAGAGTTAGGGCTGCCGCCACCCACACCCGACCACTGTTGATATTTATTTTCAGGGTCAAGAATCCAGGTGCTACCATTTAGCAAGATTTTGTAGTCGAGGCGGGCATCTTCAGGAAATGAGGATTTAAGATACCACATGTTGGTGCTGGGTATGTTTGTTCCTTTGTTTGGAAAATCTTTTTGATAACCCCAGCCATTAAAGTCACCCATCCACTCAACGGCAGTTGCCGAACCACGATAGAAGAAGTAGACAGAGTCTTTAACGATGAGAGGAATTTGTGATTCAGTGCTTAATGCTTTCCATATTTTTTCGATTTTAGAAGAATCACCTGAACGAAGTACACTAATAGTTTCGGCTAATTTTTTATACTGAAAATCTTGTGAATGAAGCTTCAGTCCAGCCAGCGAAAAAAATGATAAAAGAATTAATTCCTTCATGGTAATACTAATCTTTATCTTCAACCCTAAGTGCCAAAATTCCACCAAGAATCATGAAGGCTCCTCCAAGTACTAGTGTTAGCATAGTATTGCCGCCAAACACATTTATGGTAAGAAAACCCAGTACAGTGGCAGCAATAATTTGAGGTATAACAATAAAGAAATTAAAAACCCCCATGTAGTAACCCATTTTATTGGGTGGTAACGACCCTGATAAAATTGCATAGGGCATAGACAAAATACTTGCCCATGCAATACCGACAAGTCCCATAGAAATGGCAATCGTCCAAGGTTCAATTATGAAGTTTAATGAAATCAAACCCAACCCTCCGATGATCAAACAAATCATGTGTGTTTTTTTTCGTCCAAGCCTGATTGCTATAAGCGGAATGATAAAAGCAAAGATAGCAGCAACACCATTTCTTACTGAAGAACATACTCCAAGCCAATCAGCACCATCATTATATTGCTGCTGCACATGCTTTAAGATTAGCTCATCAGCAGAAACTAAATTTTTCATTTTCAGGAAATGATTGGTTAGATTCAATGTTAAAATTATATCGGTATTTTCATGTTGAAACTTATCGATCTCGTTAAGATCACTAGTGAGAGATGAGAATTCCTTTTCACTCAATTCTGACTTTTGACTAATAAGATTGCCTTTCAATGAAGTGTAAAGCTCAAACGGAATTTTCATATCATAAATGTTACTAGTGACTGCGTTAGTAGAATAAATCCACATCGAGAAAAGCGCAAACCATGTAAAAAATTGTACGTAAGCAAGTTGTTTCATAGCTTTTGGCATATTGAAAATTCCTTGATACGATTCTTTTAAGCCGCCAAGAAAACTTGTTTTTCTATTTTCCTCTTTTAATTTTTCAATGCTTTCAGGTGGAAATTCTTTTGTGGTAAATACGGTGTACATCACTGCGATAAGAAAGGCAAAGGCACCCGTGTAGAATGACCATTTAACTGAATCGGGGATCGTTCCGCTTTCAGCAGTATTACTTACATCAAACCAATTTTTAAATACCCATGGTAATAGAGCTGCAATAACAGAACCTGTGCCGATAAAAAAACTCTGCATTGCAAATCCAGAAGTTCGCTGAGCCGGAGAAAGCTTGTCGCCAACAAAGGCCCGGAACGGCTCCATTGAAATATTGATAGACGCATCTAAAATCCATAACATACCACCTGCGACCCACAGCGATGGAGAGTTTGGCATTATGAATAGCGCAAGGGTTGCTAAAATTGCTCCGATGAAAAAAAATGGTCTTCGTCTACCCCAATAGGGGTGCCAAGTCCTATCACTTATATAGCCAATTATTGGTTGAACAAGCAAGCCAGTTAGCGGTGCGGCAATCCAAAGTATGGGAATTTCATCCTTATTGGCTCCAAGTGTTTCAAAAATTCTGCTCACGTTGGAATTCTGCAATTCAAACCCAAATTGAATTCCTAAAAAGCCAAAGCTCATATTCCAGATTTGCCAAAAGCTAAGACGCGGTTTGTGTTGAGTCATAGTAGATTGTTGTGAAGCAGGTTAAAGGTAATAATTTTGATTACACAATTGTTTATGATTACTGACCATCACCAACTCAGTTCAATCAACTCGTCTGAATATTCGGTTACAGCAATTTTTACATTTTCTTCACCCATCGAATCAGGGGCGTTTATCGGATCATATTTTTCAAGGGGCGCAAAGAAAGAATGAACGTGGTGAGTAAGAGAAAGAATGGTTCCATTGCAGGAAAGTGTGTTTGCCTCTGTTCCATGCAGCACAAATTTTATTCGTTTAAACAATGACTTATAGCCGCCTTCATTTTTTGATATTACTACTTTGTTTTCGTAACCAAATAGTTGAATACGTCTCTTTGAACAATTTCCTTTTTGATAGTCAAAGGTTTCGCCATCGTCTGTGTAAAGTAAAAAATCACTTGAAGTTTTTCCGCAATAGATATGCAGAATCAATTCATCATGTTTAATACCTGTGTGAGCACCAGCAGCCTGCATCGGCAAAACGCTTCCAGCTTTGATAAATACGGGCAATCGATGTATCGGACTTTCAACAATAGTCTCCTGATCGCCCTGCCAGCGTTTGCCAGTATACAAATCATACCATTCTCCTTGTGGAAAGAATATTTTTAGTAAATGTTTATTACTTTCAACTGGTGCCACCAGAATGCTAGGGCCAAACAGGTATTGATTGTGATACAAGCCACTATATACCCGGTAGTCGTGTGGATAGTCAATAGCAAGCGAGCGCTGCACGGGCATTCCGGTTTTAGAAGCATCATAGAATAATGAATAGATGTAGGGCATCAACTGATATCTGAACTTGATATAATTTCTACTGATACCTTCAACCTCTTCGCCATACGACCAGGGTTCACTATCGCGGGTGTTGATCATGCTATGCGCTCTGAAGAAAGGGGAGAGCGAAGCAATCGAAATCCACCGAGCAAAAAGTTTGGTATTGGCTTCGCCCACAAACCCTCCGGTATCGTAGCCGGCAAATGCCACCCCTGTAAGCCCCATACTATTTACGATTCGCACACCTAACAACATGTGCTCATCATACGCAACATTATCTCCGGTCCATACAGCCGAATAGCGTTGTATGCCTGAGAAGCTTGATCGGGTTAGATTGAACGGTCGTTTGCCATTCATTAATTTTTTTGTGCCTTCGTAGGTACTACGCGCCATTTGAAACCCGAATACGTTTCGCCCTCTTCGCATGGTAGTTTTCATACCTTCAAAATCAAACTCAAGATTATCAGGCAAAGCATTCCCCCAGGTAGCAATTTCATTCATGTCGTTCCAGAAACCTTCGATACCTAAATCAACATACTCTTTAAATTTTGAGGCCCACCAGGCTCGGGTGTCAGGGTTTGTGAAGTCGGGAAAGTGACACCAGCCAGGCCATACCTGCCCTTGGTAATTTTCTCCATCCGGATATTTTAAGAAGACATTTTTCTTAACGCCATCGTCATAGGCATCATAGCCTGGTTCTACTTTTATCCCAGGGTCGCACATTACCACCGCATGAAAACCTTGTTCCTTGATTGTTGCCAGTAGTTTTTTTGGATCCGGAAAATTCTTTTTGTCCCAAGTAAAAATTTTATACTTGTCCATGTAATGGATATCAAACACAATAGCATCGGCAGGAATATCTTTATCGCGAAAAGTTTGAGCAACAGCAACAACTTCTTTATCGGGATAATAACTATAACGGCATTGCTGATACCCAATGCTCCATTGGGGTGGCAGTTCCATTCGCCCGGTTAAATGCGTGTAATGTTTGATCACCTCCTTAACTGAGGAACCGATCATAAAATAATAGTTCATCTCTCCGGCATCTGCCGAGAAGCTGGCAAACCGATTGTTAGAAGCACCGAAGTTGAAGAATGATTTGTGAGTGTTGTCAAGAAAAATTCCATAAATAAAATGATTGCGAATACCTATATAAAACGGCATGGACGAATAGAGCGGATCCGTTCCCGTATTGTAAGCATAGGCATCGGTGTTCCAATTTTGATAGGCTGCTCCTCTGCGATCTAACGGTCCGGTTTTTTCGCCTAAGCCGACAAAGCGTTCATCGGCATGTAGTTTTTTATAGGTAGTTACCTGGTCACCGATCCACGAAGTTCCAAAAGCATCATCTTCATTAATAACCTGACCTTGCATATCCTGAAAGGAAAAGCGTACCGGGCTTTTGCTGATAGATAAAAAGCAGGCGTTTGTCTTTATCTTGATGGAATCATATTCATCAATTATTTCAAAAGAGTTTTCACTGGGGGCAGCAATTACTGAATAAGAAAAATCCTCAAATTTATTTTCGAGAGAAGCAGTAATTCGGATAATAGATTCTGAATAGACGCTTACTTTAAAATTTCCGAACGAAGTAATGCCTTCAATTCCGGAAGTGTGTTTTGAAAAGGAGCTAAGGTTGCCAAGGCTTTTGCTGGTGACTGAGTTAAAGGAAGGGTTCATTAAACAGTAGGAGTTAAAGGACTAAAGTAAACTTAAATAGCCCTATTAATCCTAACAATCTTTTGTTCAAAGGAACGAAAACGATTGCGTTACTTTTTCTTACTATCTTTCTTTAGCGATGAGTTTCGAATAACCAGTCGGGTTTTAAGAATTTTGGTTTCAGGCTGGATTTCAAAATCTTCTTTATCCTTTACTTCAATCTGACGAATCAGGAGACGTGCAGCCTCTTGTCCCATTTCAAAGCCGGGCTGATCTACGGTAGTTAATGAAGGCTCCATAAGCTCCCCAAAAAACCAATTACTGAAACCAACGATCGCAACATCCTGAGGTATCTTCAAACCTTTCTCCTTAATTGCCATCATAGCACCCATCGCCATGGGATCATTGTTGGCAAAGATTGCATCAGGAAGTGGGCTTTGAGAAAGAAGTTTATTGGCTGCACGCTTTCCTTCTTCAAACGTTCCGGAAGGACAACTAACGATTAGATTGTCCTTAACTTCCATTTTATGTTCTTTTAGGGCATCTGTATAGCCACGAAAACGGTCAAGGCTGATAATAAGATTAGGAGCACCGTTCAAGTGAGCAATTCGTTTGCAGCCCTGATCGATAAGGTGATTTACTGCTTCTTTAGCACCTGCATAATCATCTACAATTACTTTGCTACTATTGGGGCTGTTATACATTCTATCATAAAATACTATAGGTAAGCCTTTTGAGATAATAGATTCGATGTGATCAAAATTGACTGTTTCTCTGGATATTGAAAGCAACATTCCATCAACGCGACTATTAAACAAAGCTTTCATATCGGTCATCTCGCGCTGATAGGACTCGTTGGATTGAGCGAGGATTACATTATACCCGGCTGTATAGGCCACATCTTCAATCCCACTGATAACTGTAGAGAAAAAGAAATGAACAATTTCGGGAATGATAACGCCAATGGTATTGGTTTTTTTCTGCCTGAGGTTAAGCGCAACTATGTTGGGTTGGTAATTGAGTCTCTCAGCCAATTCGTTTACAGCCTTTTTTGTCTGCACACTGATATCCGGATGATCCTTCAGAGCGCGAGAAACTGTAGAGGGAGATATGCCAAGTTCGCGGGCGATATCTTTGATCGTGACCTGATTAAATTTCATGAGTAGGGCTTAATTTATAAAAATTTCGAAGAATAATAATTACCGCAAACGGTTGCGAAACCGTTTCCGAAAATTTCCTTGAAGAAAACCCTGATTCGGGCTTGTCAACTGCTGAAAACGAGGTATAATTACGCTGAGAATTCACTTTTTTTAATTGATGCAATTAACAAATTTGATCTCAAAGTACTCTTTAAAACAACAATTAAAACCCTAAACAATTACGTATGACCAAATTGTATCTGTTTGTTCGCAGGTATCTGACGGTGTTACTGGTTTTCGGAACTCTTGTGAGTTTCGCCCAGCAAACCGTATCAGGTAAAGTGACTGCCTCCGAAGATGGCTCCGGAATCCCAGGTGTAAACATTCTGGAGAAAGGAACTACCAATGGAACCGTTTCTGATTCGGACGGAAATTATCGAATCGTTGTTGGCGCCAATGCCACTCTGGTTTTCTCCTTCGTGGGGTATATGTCCCAGGAAGTTAGTGTAGGCTCTCAAAGCACTATCAATGCATCGTTGCAGTCTGATGTTACTTCTTTGAGTGAAGTTGTGGTGGTAGGTTATGGAACTCAGGAGAAGAAAGAATTAACCAGCGCGGTCACCAGCTTGAAGTCTGAAGATTTCAACAAAGGTACTGTGAACGATCCTGTTCAATTGCTTCAAGGAAAAGTAGCAGGGTTGAACATTACACGGGCCGGGGGTGACCCAAATGGAGGATTTAATATCCGCCTTCGTGGAGTAGGAACTGTTGGAGCAAACGTTGAACCTCTTGTTGTTATCGATGGTATTATTGGTGGTTCACTAAGCACGGTCGACCCTAATGATATTGCCTCGATAGATGTATTGAAGGATGGGTCGGCTGCCGCTATCTATGGTAGCCGGGGCGGTAGCGGGGTAATTCTTGTTACAACTAAATCTGGAAAAGCAGGTAAAGTGCAGGTTGATTACAATGGCTCGTATGCGATTGAGAATGTAAATAATAGTATAGAGGTAATGTCAGCTGAAGAATATCGTCAGGTTCCTGGTCATATTGATTTAGGCTCAAGCACAGATTGGTTGGATGTTATAACTCGTCAGGGTAATGCACAGGTACACAACCTGGCCTTATCAGGCGGCTCACAGTCAACTACTTACAGAGCGTCACTAAATATTCGTAACACCAACGGTGTTGGTTTGAAGTCGGGATTTGAGCAATTAAATGGACGTATTTCCATAACACAAAAAGCTCTTAAAGATCGGGCTTCATTTAACGTGACCTTATCATCAACAACAAAAGATGCACAGTTAGGTAATGCAGCCTCCTTTAACTATGGTATTCTCGCCAACCCTACAATGCCCGTTTACGACAATACTACTACAAGTCCAACAGCGGGGGCTCGATACGGTGGTTATGCTGAACGAGATATCTTTGACTTCTTTAATCCACTTTCCTTAGTTGAGCAAAACGAACGTGATGAAAAAGAAACTCGTCAGCTCGCTAGTATTCGTGGAGAGTACGATTTCAGCGATTTAGTCGAAGGTTTACGTTTCTCTATGTTTTACTCTGCGCAACGTGAATCAGATTTCTTTGGTTTTTACAATAAAAAATCAGCAAAATTTGGCGGTAGAAATGGTTTAGGTTTTGCTGGCCGAGGCACAGATCAACGCACCAACGAACTTTTTGAAACAACAATTAACTACGACAAAACATTTGGAGACGCTAACCTACAATTATTAGGTGGCTATTCTTTTCAAGACTTCTTTAATGAAGGTTTTGGTATGTCGGGTGGCAATTTTGTTTCGGATGCTTTTACCTATAATAATTTAGGTACAGCGTTAGATTTTGACAATGGTTTAGGAGATGTTTACAGCTATGCCAACTCTAACAAACTAGTTGCTTTCTTTGGTCGCGCAAATGTTAATATAGGGGGTAATTACTTTGTTTCAGTTAGTGCCCGTTATGAGGGTTCTTCACGATTTGGTGAAAATAACAAATGGGGTCTATTCCCTGCAGCCAGTGCGGGTGTAACGTTAAGTAACTTGATTGACATACCCACTGTTAATAGCTTGAAATTAAGAGCTAGTTATGGAGTTACTGGTAACCAACCTGGTGGCTCTTACATTTCTTTACAAAGATTCACCAGAACGGGAAGTTTCTTTTATAATGGTGTATTTGGCCCTAGCTACGGCCCCGCAACTAACGCAAATCCTGATTTGAAGTGGGAAACCAAAGCTGAAATAGATTTTGGTTTCGACTTTGTGATGCTCAATAATAAATTGTCGGGTACATTCGATTATTATAACCGCACTACAACGGATATGATCTTGCCGGTAAACGTTCCTGTTCCACCTAATCTGGTTGGCCAGACTGAAGTAAATATTGGTGAACTAAAGAACTCTGGGTTTGAGTTATCCTTAAATTATGCAGCCATTACAAAACCTGACTTTACATGGACAGTAGGTGGAAATATTGGTACATACAAAACAGAGGTAGTGAGTTTACAAAATGACACGTACAACTTTGCTGAAACCGGAGTTCTTTATAGAGCCTCTATGGGTTCACCCGGTCAGAGTGCAGTACAATTGGTGCGCGTAAAGGAAGGTGATCCGCTGGGTCAGCTCTGGGGTGCCTTGTATGATGGTGTTAATCCAGATGGTACATATAAATTTGTTGACATAAATGGTGATGGTGTTGTAGATCCTACCAGTGATAATGACCGCACGGTAATTGGAAATGGTTTGCCTGCGGCAACATTTGGGTTTAATAATACATTCACGTATAAGAAATTTGACCTAAATATTTTCTTTAATGGAGCACTTGGTCATGAGTTGTTGAATAGCTATAGAGCATTCTATGAAAATAACGAGACAACTACTATCAATAACTGGAATATAGTAAAAACAGAGAATTACGATTCTCGTGTGACCAAAGCTAATGTGAACAGTATTCACGTAGAGAAAGCAGACTTTATTCGTTTGA
This sequence comes from Cyclobacteriaceae bacterium, assembly GCA_965278925.1. Classification (GTDB taxonomy): domain Bacteria; phylum Bacteroidota; class Bacteroidia; order Cytophagales; family Cyclobacteriaceae; genus ELB16-189. The sequence goes on from OZ257123.1 coordinate 749,440, forward strand.
ATAACATGTCGGTTGGTTATAACGTGCCAGTTAAGAGTGGTTCAGCCATTCGGAATCTAAGATTCTATCTTTCCGGACAAAACCTGTTTACATTAACCAACTATTCAGGAGTTGATCCTGAAGTGAGATATAACGATACAGATCCAGAACCCGATGACGGCTTGTCGCCCGGTATTGAAAGAAGGTCGACTTATTTCACGACCAGAACCTTCACAATTGGTTTAAATCTTGGATTTTAATTAAAAAAATCAAAGTTATTATGAAAAGATCATTTTTAAGTAAGATAGGAAAGATAGGATTGGGGGTGACGTTTTTCACCTTCTCATGTACTGATCTGGACGAAGAATTGTTCGATCAGGTAACAGCAGACAACTTTTTTCAAACAGAACAAGAGTTGATAGCTGGGTTAGGTGCTGCTTATTCTAGTTTTGGCGGCCTTGGTAACCATTCTAACCTTTGGTCTACCAACGAATTAGTTTCTGACGAATTGATCATCACAACGAAAGGTGGTGACTGGTTTGATGGTGGGGTTCTTCAACAATTGCACTTGCACACCTATACCCCTGACAACGGATTCTTCAACAATACCTGGGGTATGTTGTATGGTGGCGTAAATACATCCAACAGATTAATTTATCAATTTGAACAATTAAAGGCTCAAGGAAACCCGAGTGCGGATGCATTTATTGCAGAACTTCGCGCTGTTCGTGCACTATGGTACTACTGGATTATGGATGGCTTTGGCCGCGGTCCGTTGGTTACTGACTTTACCGACACAGAGGTAAAAGGTGCAGCAACCCGGCAGGAGCTTTATAATTTTATTGAATCAGAACTCAATGATATTATTGATGTGCTTCCAGATGCAAAGGATGCTTCCACGTATGGCCGGATGACCAAATGGGCTGCCTTGTCTGTGCGTGCTAAATTGTACTTAAATGCAGGTGTTTATACGGGCACACCACAATGGGCCAAGGCTGCTGCGGATGCGCAGGCTATTATTACGGGAGCCAAATTCAATCTGCAGGCAACTTATAAGGATAACTTTGCGATCAACAATGCTGGATCCACTGAAAATATTTTTGTCTATCCTTACGATAAGGTATTCAACAATGGTTTTAACTGGCCCATGATGACGTTGCATTATGCAAGTCAAACAGTGTATAATCTTACTGAACAACCTTGGAATGGGTATTCTGTTGTTGAAGAATTTTATAATTCTTATTCTAATCCTGTAACTAATCCAGGCCCACAAGGGCCAGTTTGGTTAGGGTTGGCAGTTGATGCGAATAACGATAAAGTACCTGATACACAAGGTACATTAGACTCACGGCTCTCTAACTTCATCGTTGGTCCACAATATTTGCCTAGCGGTGCTAAGGCTATCGATCCTGCCTTTGAAGGCGAAACTGCGGTTCAGCCAGATCCCGATGGTACCAATTTGAATTTTACTCCAAGAATCAATGAAATAGGCCCCAATGCATGGCGCCAAGGTGGTGCGCGCATAGGTAAGTATGCCTATGAAGTAGGCGGCACTGCAAACATGAGCAACGACTTCGTTATTTTCCGTTATGCTGACATCCTTCTTGTAAGGGCTGAAGCACTTTGGAGATTGAATAATGCCGATGCTGAAGCTTTGACATTAGTAAATCAGATTAGAACAAGGGCACAGGTTACACCATTCGCCTCTCTTACTGCCGATAATCTATTGGCAGAACGTGGTCGTGAAATGTTTGCTGAAATGACTCGTAGACAAGACCTTATTCGCTTTGGCAAATTTGCAAATGCGTGGGGCTTCAAACCCGCTAAGGCAGCAAGTGCTACAACGTATTCAGTGTTCCCTATTCCTAAGCAGCAGTTGGATGCTAACTCCCTGCTCACACAGAATCCTGGGTATTAATTTTAAATTAATTTTAGAAAGCAGGCATCATTAGATGCCTGCTTTTTTTTTGTCTTAGTCGCCATACTCAAGCATAGATTATTCATAATGTACATACTGGTTCTTACCTTTGATGATTAATGATACAAATGAAGTGAAAGAGGTATTTTATCTTTTTTTAACCATATTTATTCACTCAATTTTTTCAAGCTGCACTTCTGAAGAGAGCAAACCGGATTCAGATAAACTCTTTCAATTGCTCCCAGCGTCTACAACAGGCATTAATTTTCTTAATGAACTTGCCTATACAGAAGAATTAAACCCATATACATTTCGAAGTTTTTATAATGGAGGAGGAGTTGGCCTGGGGGATTTCAATAACGATGGATTGATTGATATTTTTTTTGCCGGCAACATGGTCTCCAACAAACTATATGTGAATAAAGGAGGTTTTCATTTTGATGATTTAACGGAGGCTGCCGGTTTGGAAACAAAAAACGTTTGGAGTACAGGCGTTAGCCTGGTTGATATTAATGCTGATGGATTTCTGGATGTTTATGTTTGTAAATCCGGCCCACCTGGTGGGGCCCGAAGAAAAAATGAATTGTTCATTAACCAGGGCAACCTTACGTTTAAGGAGCAGGCTCATGCATATGGACTTGCGTTTGAAGGGCTATCCGTTCATGCAGCTTTTTTTGATTACGATAAGGACGGAGACCTTGATTGCTATTTATTAAACAATTCATTGCGCTCAGTAGGTGGTTTTGATCTAAGAAAAGATCAACGAAAGATACCTGACCCGGATGGCGGTAACCGATTGCTTCGTAATGAAAATGGTATTTACGTTGATGTAAGTCAGCAGGCTGGAATTTATTCCAGTAAAATTGGTTTTGGTTTGGGTGTCACCATCGGAGATATTAATAATGACGACTGGGCTGATATGTTTGTTTCGAATGATTTTTTTGAAAAAGACTATCTCTATGTAAACAATCAGGATGGAACATTCACCGAGTCACTTGAATCAATGATTCGTGAAATAAGTCTGGGATCGATGGGGGCTGATCTTGCAGATATTAATAATGATGGACTGCCTGAATTGTTTGTAACGGAAATGCTTCCCGAGCACGATGACCGACTAAAGACAACCTCGCAGTTTGAGAATTGGGACAAATACAATCTTGCCTATCAACAAGGCTACTATCGGCAATTTAGTAGAAACACATTGCAACTAAATAACGGTAACGGCACGTTCTCTGAAATTTCCAGATTAGCAAAGACCGAGGCCACTGACTGGAGTTGGGGCGCTTTGATTTTTGATATGGACAATGATGGTTTAAAAGATATTTTTGTTGGCAATGGAATATATAAAGATTTAATCAACCAGGACTACGTAAATTTTATTGCAAACGCCAATGCGGTGCGCGAAGTACTCCAAAAGGAGAAGAAGGTAATTAAACGGCTAGTGGATTCAATCCCCTCGAACAAACTTCCAAATTATGCCTTTCGGAATAACGGTAATCTGACGTTTAGTAATAAAGCATCCGAGTGGGGTTTTGAATTATCAACGCACACAAACGGATCGGCCTATGCTGATTTAGATAATGATGGTGATCTTGACCTGGTTCTTAATAATGTAAATATGCCTGCTTCGATTTATGAAAACAAATCAAAGCAAATAAATCCTGCAAACAAGACCTTATCATTTTCACTCCATGGCGATAGCCTAAATTTATTTGCACTCGGTGCAAAAGTGTTTCTCTATGATAGTGGAAGAATTTTTTATCAGGAAGTATCGCCCATGCGAGGGTTCATGTCAACGGTAGATACCCGCTTACATTTTGGTGTTGGCTCAATTGCATCGGTTGATTCCATCCAGGTTAAGTGGCCGGACGGCCGTATAACAGCGCTAATTAATATAGCTACTAACCAAATAATTGATGTCTTTCAGAAGGAAGCATTACTGGGTAAGCAGTATAAGCACTATGACATGAAAGATACCAGAGCGACTATCTTAACACAGCTGACTACTTCAGGAGTCGACTTTACCCATCGTGAAAATGAATTTTCTGACTTTGATAGGGATCGTCTGTTATTTAACATGATTTCAAATGAAGGACCTTGTATTTGCACCGGGGATGTGAATCAGGATGGATCTGAGGATTTCTATATTGGAGGTGCTAAAGGTCAACCGGGTACATTATTTATTCAAACTAAAAATGGATTTAAACATGCGAGGGTTGAAATTTTTGAAAAGGATAAGGACTCCGAGGATACAGATTGTGTTTTTTTTGATGCCAATGGTGATGGTAAATCAGATCTCTATGTAACGAGTGGCGGCTATGAGTATTCTTCGAGTTCGTCAGCATTATTAGATCGGTTGTATATAAACAAAGGCACGGGAAAATTTGAAAAATCCTCACAACCATTTCCCGTATCTACAACCTTTGAGAGTACATCAACAGTTTCAGCAGCTGATATTGATAGTGATGGCGATGTTGACCTTTTTGTGGGTGTTCGGGTTATCCCTTTCCTTTACGGGTTTCCAGGTAATGGCTATATCTTGATCAATGACGGTAACGGTAAGTTCATAAATTCTACCAATGAAATTGCTCCTCAACTTCACCATGTAGGGATGATAACAGATAGTCGCTGGGTAGATATAAATCAGGATAATCAGACTGACCTGGTTATTGTTGGTGAGTGGATGCCTGTAACAATTTTTTTACGGGAAAATGATCGCTATGTAGACAGAACCAAAGAATTAGGTTTCGAGAAATCAAATGGATGGTACCATGCTTTAGAGGTAGGAGATTTTAATAAGGATGGAAGGATTGATTTAGCCGTAGGAAATCATGGGCTTAATTCCAGATTTAGGGCCAGCGAAGCACAGCCTGTTACGATGCATGTAAGTGATTTTGATCGCAATGGTACCATTGAGCAAATTATCTCCAGATTTGATGAAGGAACTTCTTATCCATTGGTACTTAGAAATGATTTGCTCGCGCAGATTCCATCTTTAAAGAAAAAGTATCTCCACTTTTCTGACTATCGTACTAAAGCATTGGCAGATATTTTTACCCTCGAACAAATAAACGAATCCAAAGTTTCGTATGCATATTCGTTTGAAACGTCAATATTTCTGAACAAGGTGACTTCATTTGAGAAGATAGTCTTACCGATTCAGGCGCAGTTCAGCTCGGTATATTCAATTTTGGCGGATGATTTTGATGACGACAAGAACCTGGACTTACTGATAGGTGGAAATTTGTATCGCGCCAAGCCTGAAACTGGAATTTATGATGGGAGCTATGGCTTGTTGCTGAGAGGTGATGGAAAAGGTATCTTTACGGTCCTGCCATCGAATGAATCCGGAATTTTGATCAAAGGCGAAATCCGATCGTTGAAGCGAATTTCTTTTAAGGATGAAAGAAGAATTATAGTAGGGAAAAATAATGAACAAGTGGAAGTGTTAAAGTATTAATATTAATTAAATGAAAAGAATAGCAGGAGGCACGCTGGTGCTTATTTTTTTAGGCTTAACTATTAGTGCGTGTAATGGAAGCCGAAGCGAAAACAAAGCTAACTATGATAGTCTATTCCTGGGTATCTCATTGGGAATGGGGGCAGACGCTTTTTATGACCACTGTTGGGAGTACAATAGAAGAAAGGTATTCACTCATGGCCCCACAAACCGAAACGTTGAATATAAATTAGTAGACATTACGAATAGCCCCGTTAGCATGAGATTTTACCCTGCCTTTTATGAAGGCAAAATCTTTGAAATGCCTGTAACATTCACCTACGATTCATGGGCCCCCTGGAACAGGCAATATCATTCAGATTCATTGCTTGTGGATATGTTAAAAGTTTTTAAAAAATGGTATGGCCCGGAGTTTAAAGAATTGAATCATCAGACAATGGGGAAAGTTTACTATCGGATGGACGGTAAGCGAAGAATAAATTTATTTATTAAAGATGATCAGTTTGTTCAGGCGGTTTTTACTGATTTAAAAGTAGAGAAGGAATTGAAAAGATTGTCGGCTGAGCAATCAAAAAATGACTAGCCCTGATTTTTATAACATGAAAGGTATAGTTTGGATTGGACTTTTGATTGCTTTTCTCGTTTCATGCAAAACAGAAAGTGCTAAAAAGACATTATTTACTGATGTCGGTAGTGATCATACCGGAATTAGCTTTGCAAATAACCTGACATTTGATCAGAACTTTAATGTATATACCTATCGAAATTTTTATAATGGAGGAGGCGTAGGGTTGGGCGATCTTAACAAAGATGGTCTTATCGATATTTATTTAACAGCCAATCAAGGTTCTAATAAACTTTATCTCAACAAAGGAAATTTTGTATTTGAAGACATTACAGAAAAAGCGGGAGTGGGAGGAACAAAAGCCTGGTCTACGGGAGTTAGCATGGCGGATATAAATGGAGATGGGTGGCTGGATATTTATGTCTGCAATTCCGGTGATGTGAAAGGCGATAATAAAGAGAATGAATTATTTATCAATAATGGAGACTTAACATTTTCTGAAAAAGCAAAAGAATATGGTGTTGCCGACCGAGGATTTACCACTCATGCAGCTTTCCTGGATTATGATAAAGATGGTGACCTTGACTTATACATTCTTAACAATTCCTATCAAGCAATTGGGAGCTTCAACCTTCGAAAGAATGAACGCCCCAAACGAGATTCTTTAGGCGGGGATAAATTACTACGTAATGACAACGGAAAATTCACTGACGTAAGCGAAGCTGCTGGCATATATGGGAGTGTAATCGGCTTTGGTTTAGGTGTTACAGTAGGAGATATAAATAAAGATGGCTGGTCAGACCTATACATCTCAAATGATTTTTTCGAGCGCGATTATCTATATATAAATAATCAGAATGGTACATTTAAGGAGGTGCTGACTGAACAGATGAAATCAATCAGTGGGGCGTCCATGGGCGCGGATATGGCTGATATTAACAACGATGGATATGCTGACATTTTTGTTACAGAAATGCTACCGGCTGATAATGCCCGACTTAAAACAGTTACCACTTTTGAGAATTGGGATCGTTATCAATACAATGTATCCAACGGATACTATCACCAATTTACTCGCAATATCCTTCAATTGAATAATGGAAATGGTTCTTTTAGCGAAATAGGAAGACTTTGTGGTGTAGAAGCTACCGATTGGAGCTGGGGAGCATTAATGTTTGATATGGATAATGATGGCCTTAAAGATATTTTTGTTGCCAATGGAATTTATCAAGATCTTACCAATCAAGATTATCTGCAATACGTTTCGAATGAAGAAGTTGTTCGTTCAATTATAACCGATAAAGATGTTGATTACAAAAAGCTAGTTGAATTGATACCCTCCACTCCGATATCAAATTTTGCTTTTCATAATCAAGGTAATTTTAAGTTTAAGAATAAAGCAACGGAATGGGGTCTGGGTGTACCTGGCTTTTCAAATGGAAGTGCTTATGGTGATCTTGACAACGATGGTGATCTTGATCTTGTTGTGAACAATGTTAACAACAAGGCTTCAATTTTTCGTAATGAAACCAACGTAATTCATCCTGACAATCATTATTTAAAGTTTGATTTTGAAGGAGCGACCAGTAATTTTTATGCATTAGGCACTTCAGTAACCCTTACTCAAGGGGATAAAATTTTTTACCAAGAGCAAATGCCCAACCGTGGCTTTCAATCTTCGATGGATCCAAGACCTAACATTGGACTAGGCAGTATCGACACCGTTGAGGTTGTTACTATTAGATGGCCAGACGGTAAAGAAACAATATTAAAAAATGTACCTACTAATCAGGTTTTGAAATTGAAACAAAGTGATGGGATTGATGGGATTGATGGGATAGTAACCACAAAGCAAGATGCTAATCCCGTGTTTAAAGCATCTGATATCTCCAGTCTTAACTATTTTCACATTGAAAGTGAATTTGTAGATTTTGATAGAGATAAGTTAGTTTTCCACATGCTTAGTACAGAAGGACCCCGAATAGCAAAGGCAGATGTAAATGGTGATGGTAAAGACGATATCTACATTGGGGGTTCAAAGGGTATATCTGGTGCCTTGCTAGTTCAGCTTAGAAATGGGGAGTTTAAGAGACAAGCCCAACCTGCTTTTGATGCTGATAAAGAATCTGAGGATACGCAAAGTACATTTTTTGATGCCGATAATGATGGGGATGCGGACTTGTATGTTTGCAGTGGAAGCAATGAGTTTTCAACAAGCTCCATTGCACTTGCCGACAGATTGTATTTAAATGATGGTAAAGGAAACTTTACAAAATCAGCGCAGATTTTGCCAACTGTCAATTTTGAGAATAGTTCGGTTGTTAAGCCGATTGATTTTGATAATGATGGAGATATCGATTTGTTTGTAGGCATTCGCAGTCATCCATTTCTTTATGGAATGCCTACGAATGGCTATATACTGTCTAATGATGGCAAGGGTTTTTTTACTAATGTAACAAGTGTGATTGCCCCTTCCCTAATCGAAATAGGAATGATTACAGACGCTGTCTGGGCCGATATCAATGGCGATTCACAGATCGACTTGATTGTAGTGGGTGAGTATATGCCAGTAACAATATTGATACAAGAAAACGGAAAGTTAGTGGATAAGACGGATGCTACGAAGTTAGCCAATAGCAATGGTTGGTGGAATACTATTGACGCAGCTGATCTTGATCATGATGGTGATATCGATTTTGTGATCGGTAATCACGGATTAAACTCAAGATTTAAGGCATCCCTTGATAGACCTGTCAGTATGTATATTAATGATTTTGATAATAATGGTACAGTTGAACAAATTATTAGCTCCTTTAACGGAGATAAAAGTTATCCGCTGGCACTTCGTCATGATTTGATTTCCCAGATACCCTCGTTAAAGAAAAAGTACTTGAAGTATGAGAGCCTTAAAGATCAAACCATCACCGATATCTTCAGTGCAACGGAATTAGAAAAGTCTGTAAAATTGGAGGCATATGAGCTGTCGTCAAGCCTTCTTATTAATGATGGCAATGGAGGGCTGTCTTTAAAACACCTACCTGTCACGGCTCAAATGTCAGTTGTTTATGCTGTTACGATTGATGATTTTGATCATGATGGTAACATGGATATTCTAATGGGGGGAAATTTATATAGTGCAAAACCCGAGGTGGGTAGGTATGATGCAAGTTATGGCACTTTCTTGAAGGGTGATGGAAAGGGTAATTTTGAATCCCTATTACCAAATCAATCCGGTTTATTTTGGGATGGCGAGGTTCGTGATTTAATGCCAATTAGGATTGGAAACCAAAACCATTTACTCGTGTTGCGTAACAAGAATTCCATGTTGTCATTTAGGCTCAACTAAGTGAATCAGAGAATGCATAGATTACTTTTGCTTCGGTGGCTGATTCTTGTCACTATCACTTCGTGCACGACTGACAATACCAAAGACTCCAAGCTATTTCATCAATTAAATTCCAAACAAACAGGAATAGATTTTGTAAATGAGATTCAGGAAGATGACAAGTTTAACATTATAGAGTATTTGTATTTCTACAACGGAGGTGGAGTAGCTGCAGGCGACATAAATAACGATGGGTTGGTGGATATATATTTTTCTTCTAACCAAGGAGATAATAAGCTTTATCTTAATAAGGGAAATTTTTTATTCGAAGATATTTCTTTAACAGCAAAAGTGACAGGTCTGGGAAATTGGAAAACAGGAGTTACAATGGCTGATGTAGATGGCGATGGGTACCTTGATATTTTTAGTTGTGGTGTTGGAGGGTATAAGGATTTTACAGGCCGCAATCAATTGTTGTTAAATAATGGAGACCTAACATTTACTGACCGTACTGAAGAGTATGGTCTTGACTTTCAGGGATTCTCTACCCAAGCTTCTTTCTTTGATTATGATAATGATGGTGATCTGGATATGTATCTGGTTAATCACTCGGTTCATTCTGTACAATCCTATGGGGATGTCTTACTCCGCAATCAGAGTGACTTTAAAGCAGGTGATAAATTGTATCGAAACGACTTAACCTCATCACAGACCCCAAAGTTTACAGATGTTAGTTCTCAGGTTGGCATTTTCAATAGCCAGATTGGCTATGGTTTAAGTGTTGGTGTTTCAGATCTTAATAATGATGGTTTTTTAGATATTTATGTGGCGAACGATTTTCATGAGAATGACTATTTGTATATAAATCAGAAAGATGGCACATTTAAGCAAAACCTGGAAAAAAGTGTCTCACACACCAGCCGATTCTCTATGGGGAATGATATTGCCGATATAAATAACGATGGATGGCAGGATATTATCACACTTGATATGTTGCCAAATGATGAGCGCATAATAAAATCATCGGGTGGAGAAGATACCTATGAGATATATAAATTCAAAGAACGTTTTGGATATCATCATCAGGTATCTCGCAATTCGCTGCAATTAAATAGGGGAGCCATGGCAGATCAAAGTCTACTATTCAGTGACATTGCTCCATTGGCAGAGATTGAAGCAACTGATTGGAGTTGGGGACCCCTTTTAGCTGATTTTGACAATGATGGGTTTCGCGATCTTTTCATTACAAATGGTATCATGCGAAGACCAAATGATCTTGATTATATAAACTACATTTTTAGTGATTCGGCACAACGGTTCCTTTCTACTAAAGCAATGATTGATAAAATGCCATCCGGGAAAGTGGCCAACTTTTTCTTTAGAAATAATGGCGACTTAACATTTGAGGATGTTTCAAACAAATGGGGCATGCTGAATCCTACCTTATCCAACGGTGCCGCTTACGCAGATTTTGATAACGATGGTGATTTAGATTTAGTTGTTAATAATATTAACGAGCCAGCTGTCATCTATCGAAATGCTACTGATCATACTGCGAATTTTGTAAAGATTAAGTTACAAGGTTCTCTCCTGAATACGAAAGCAATTGGTGCCAAGGTTATTGTTTACTCTGGAGAGTTAGTTTCCGTACAGGAATTGATTTCAACAAGGGGATGGCAATCCAGTAGTGATTATACGCTTCATTTCGGTTTAGGAAATAACCAGCAAGTAGATTCATTGATCGTAGTTTGGCCAGGTGGCAATTTTCAAAAAATTGAATCCATTAACGTTAACGAAACAATTGAGATTCAACAGGTCAATTCAAATGAAAACCTCTTGGTAAAGGGCCAAACCAAGTCATTATTACAAGCTGATTACTCAATTGATTTTAAACACATTGAGAATAATTTTACTGGGTTTGAAGCGGAGCGATTAATCCCACACACACTTTCTTCTCAAGGCCCAAAAATGTCGGTAGCAGATGTAAATGGAGATAATCTGGATGATGTATATATTGGTGGGGCTAAAGGACAATCAGGATGTTTATTTACACAAACAAAATCTGGAAGCTTCATAAAGTCATCTCAACTGCATTATGAAAGGGATTCATTAGCAGAGGATACTAGTTCCATTTTTTTTGATGCCAATGGTGATGGGAAACAGGATTTGTTTGTTGTAAGCGGTGGTCAAGAAGAAGAAAATAATGTGGAAGCGTTAAGGCCAAGGCTCTACATGAATGACGGCAAGGGAAATCTTGTTAAAAAAGTAGAAGCTCTTCCAACTATTTACCTGAATGCAGGTTGTGTTACAGCAGGCGATTATGATGATGATGGTGACCTGGATTTATTTATTGGTGGGAGAGTGGTTGCTGGTAAATATGGTGTAAGCCCTGAGAGTTTTTTGCTTAAAAATGATGGCAAAGGTTTTTTTTCTGATGCATCAACTCATCTTCCTATTGCTTCCTTGGGCATGCTAACAGACGCTTTGTGGTATGATTTAAATGCGGATAATAAACTTGATTTGATTTTGGTTGGTGAGTGGATGCCGATCACCTTTTTGATACAGACTAATAATGATTTTGTTGATAAGACTAAAGAATATGGATTTGATAAAACTTCGGGTTGGTGGAATACCTTGTTCCAAGCAGATCTGGATAACGATGGAGATACTGATTTTTTAGTAGGGAATGCTGGACTTAACTCACGATTAAAGGCAACTGAACAAGAACCGATAGAATTATGGGTGGGTGATATTGATCTCAATGGAAGTTATGATCCGATAATTACTTATTATAATGATCATCTACAATATCCCTTTGTATCAAGAGATCTTCTGGTGAAACAAGTACCAGCGCTGAAGCGTAAATTCTTAAAGTATCAGGATTATAAAAATGTTAGGCTTGAAGACATTATCCCGTCTGCAAGGATTGATGAATTTACCCATAGAAAAGCAGAAATGTTTTCTTCGGTTTGGATCGAGAATAAAGGGAACTTTAGTTACCAAATTCATGAACTTCCCATTGAGGCTCAAATGTTTCCCATATTTTCATTTGCCGTTGATGATGTAAATGAAGATGGAGCCTTGGATATTTTAGCAGTAGGTAATTGGCACGACATTCAACCGGAATTAGGGCGGCAAGACTCAGGTTATGGATTAGTTTTATTACGCAACGGAAAAGGTGATTTCATAGCTCAAAATTTAAATGATTCGGGCTTTCTGGTTCCAGGTGAAGGGCGTGACTTAAAAGTAATCAGGGATGGAAAGGGTAAAAGGCGAATCTTAGTTAGCCGAAGCAATGATTCAGTTTTATTCTTTAAGCACCGAAATTAGAAGTTAAGTGAATCTTGAGGTTCATTTCTTATTATCAGATAATGCCTATTTTTGCAGTACGAAAAGTGATTTATGAAAAATATTTTGAAAATTATTGCCTTGTCTTTGTTAGTGACTTCGTGTGCACCAGATAATGATGAATGGAAGGGTAGAACTCAAAATCCCGAGTATTTGCATAGGTCGCTCAAGCAGATTACAGATATAATTGTTTACGATATTTTTTCACCTCCAGTCGCTTCTCGTATTTATGCCTACAGTAGCATTGCAGGGTATGAGGCGTCAATACATCAGGATTTGAAATACCAAAGTTTAGCTGGGCAAGTGACAGGCTTAGAAAGCGTGCCCCAACCAACAGAAGGTGCGGAGTATTGTTATCCGCTTGCATCTGTTCAAGCAACTCTTAAAGTAGGGCGCGCCCTGATCTTTTCAGAGGATAAATTAGATATTTTTTATAATCAGATTATGAAGGAATTTAAAGATGCCGGAATTCCTGACGATGTGTTTGAGAGGTCTATTGAATATGGAACAAAAGTAGCAGATCATATTCTCGCCTGGTCATCGAAAGATAATTATAAACAATCCAGATCGTTTCCTAAGTATTCAATTCAGAGTGACCTTGCCACCTGGAAGCCAACACCGCCTGCCTACATGGATGCTGTAGAACCGCATTGGAATAGAATTCGCCCTTTTGCAATTGACTCAGCACAACAGTTTAAGCCGATTCCTCCTACGTCATTTTCTATTGATGAGAAAAGTCAATTTTATAGGGAAGCTTCTGAAGTGCATAAAATGGTTAAGAACCTTACTGATGAGCAACGCGAAATTGCCTTTTTTTGGGATTGCAATCCCTTCGTGATGAATGTAAAAGGTCACGTGATGTTTGCAACAAAGAAAATATCGCCAGGAGGGCATTGGATGAATATTACAAATGTTGCCTGTCGTAAAATAAAAGCGGACTTCATACAAAGTGCTGAAGCTTATGCCCTGGTTTCAATCGCGCTGATTGATGGTTTTATTTCTTGCTGGGATGAGAAGTACCGTAGCAAACTGGTGCGTCCGGAAACATATATAAATCAATATATGGATGCAGATTGGGTACCACTATTGCAAACACCACCATTTCCTGAATATACCAGTGGGCATAGTGTAATCTCAGCAGCCTCAGCAACTACTCTTACTGACTTATTTGGTGATAATTTTGCATTTACTGATTCTACGGAAATTGAGTTTGGCTTAACAGCCAGAAGTTTTAAATCATTTATAGCAGCTTCTGAAGAAGCTGCTATAAGCCGAATGTATGGAGGTATTCATTACCGACCTGCAGTAGAGGAAGGCATGAAGGAAGGTCGCGCATTGGGTGTCTATATCTTAGAAAAGATAAAGACTCGAAAAGAGGAGCTTGCTGCAAATTGATTTGTAACGGTTTAAAACCAGGAGGGTCTTGCATAGCTACTATTACGTAAAGATGTGCAGTCAATGCATCGGGTTTGATAATTTACTCCGTAACCCCGGAAGGAGCAGTCTTCGATCAAAAGTGAAAATGGAAGATCAGATTTGAACAACGCGAAGCGATCGAAGCTTTCATTAACAGCCTGAAAATATCCCAATACGTATTCATTTTGATTTAAAGAATTTCTGATGTTGCCGCTAATTTTAGCGGGTGGCGAATCGAAGATGGAGCCTGTTTGATTAGCGATGATGTTTACTTTGCGATAGTATTGATAAGCATTTTCTGTTAAAGATGATAGGTAGGTTGTGAAATAATGCTTTTCTAAAAATGACCAATCAATCGCTTTCGATGCTATCAACTGATTTTCAAGCACTACAGGCTTGGATTGTGTGCCATCAAATAATAGTATTCGCTGTGGATCGGGATTTTGTGAAACAAAGCAAGGTGGCGGAATAGCACCAGCGATGTCAGGAAAATCCGTGGGCGAAAGTAAAAATGTTTCTTCAACACTCCAGCGCAGATAAGAACTTGAACTTGATTCAGGAATTTGTGTGTCGCCATAGATTTTTACAAAATCAACAGACCTTACGGTTCCTTCGAAGTCGATAATTTCATCCTTTACAATCTCATAGGTTGTTTCCAATCCGCCTGTTATTAACGGCATTAGTTCTGGAGCTGATTCGTAGACTGTTCCGTCAGGCATAAAAATTTCTACATGGTAGGTGCGTCCTGGCACTCCTGAAATTGCTTCTAGTAAATAAGTACCGGGTAGTGAAAAACTTTCGTTGTAGGTCAATAGATTTCCTTCACTATCAATCAGGGTAACAATAGCGGCAGACAAAGGTTCCGGCAACCTATCTCCATCTGAGACAATACCAAGTTGCACAAAGCTACGTTCTGACAAGGAGCTTACCTGACCGGAAATCACAAGGGTGCCTCCAAGCTTTTTCGTTTCTACATCAATAGGAGTTAGGCAGCTTACAGCCATGATGGAGAGTAAAAGAAGTAGTTCAATTTTTTTATTGATAATCATTTTTATACTGGTTTATTAAAACCAATCTGGCCTTGTTGAGCTACTGTTTCTAACCGACAAGCAATCGATGCATCGGTTTGGATAATCGAGAGGGTTAAAACTTCCTGTAAAGTCGCACTTTTTTATTGAGGTTGGAAGCGGTCTGGGCAACAGAAACGGAAGCGTAAAAAATCTGTCATAGGTTTCGTTAACAGCTTGAAAATAGCCAAGAACTTCTTCAGAGCTACCATTAGCCTTTCGAATGTTCCCCTTGATCTTCGCTGGAGGAGTATCAAAAATAGAACCTACCTGATTCGCCAGAATGTTTACCTTGCCCCAATACTCAAAAGCCTCTTTTGTTAAGGAAGATTGGTAGCTGGTAAAGTAATGCCTTTCCAGAAAAGAAAAGTCTATAACCCGAGATGCTATCAGTTGTTTTTTCAATTCTTTAACCGATGACGATGAACCGTCAAACAAGACTATTCTTTGCGGATCAGAATTCTGAGATACATAACAAGGCGGAGGTATGGATCCAAAAGGATCAGGAAAATCAGTTGGCGAAAGCAAAAACATTTCATCTACACTCCAGCGAAGATAGACAGGCAGCGATGATTCGACAGGTAGTTGAGTATCGTTATAAACTTTAATAAAATCCAGCTGGCTTACAACACCTTCGAAGTCAATAAACTCTTCTTTGATAACATCAAACGATGTTGATAGGGTACCTATTGCCGCGGGCATTATTTCTGGCACAGATTCGTAAGTTGATCCGTCAGGCAAGATAACCTCCAGATGGTAGGTTCTTCCAGGTATAGCGGTTGAGTTTTGTAAGGTGTATAACCCGGGTGTCAATTGATTTTCATTGTAAGAGAAGATATTGCATTCACTGTCGAATAGAGTAACCAAGGCTGAGGAAACAGGTGTGGGTAACCTTTCATCAAACGAGGCAATACCGATTTGTACACTACTTCGGTCGACCAAAGGACTGATCTGACCGGAGATAATTAATGTACCACCTGCATTCTCTGTTTCGATAGTGATGGGAGAAAGGCAACTTGAAACTAGAGCGAATAGTAAAAATTGAAAAAATGTCTTTATGTAATAATTTCGTGGCATCATAGTCGGGATCATTCAAACCAGTCCGGTCGTTTAAAACTACTGTTTCTTACAATGGAGCAATTACTGCACTCTTTTGGGTAAGGATTTACAAAAGGATTTCGAAAAGGATCGAAATCGCAATATGCTGGCAGAGCGAAGGGTAAACTAATCCTATTAATAAATATCCTGTCAACAATTGTATTTACAGCCTGGAAATAGCCAGCTGTATTTTCTTCACCAGAAGTGTTAACAATGTTTCCTTTTATTTTTCCAGGTGGCGAATCGAAAATAGAGCCTATTTGATTCGCTAAGACATTGACTTTACGCCAGTATTCGTGTGATTCTTTGGTAATAGAATGTTGATAGGTAGTAAAGTAAAATTTATAATAGAATGCCTTATCAACAATTCTTTTTCCCATTAGTTGATTCTGTATTGAATGCTCCCCCACATCTGATCCATTAAACAGAACTATTCTTTGTGGTTCACTAGCTTGTGTAATAATACAGGGAGGCGGTACCGAGCCCATTGCTCCCGGAGAAGCAGTCATTAATATCATATAGGCTTCTTCCAGATACCATCTAAAGAAGTTTGGTGTATGTATGGTTGAGTTGGCATAGATCTCAATAAACGGCTCAGTTTGAAGCGTGCCTTCAAAGTCTATAAAATCTTTAGTATTTATTTCATAGTGGGTTGAAATCGCCCCGTTTGTAACAGGCATTCGTTCGGCTACAGAACGATAGACTTGGCTATTGGGTAAGGTGGTCTCAATAAAGTATAATTTGCCAGGAATGCCGGCAAGTTCTGGCAGCACATACATACCAGCTCTTTCATCGTCTTTGTGATATTGATAGGTGTTACCATCTTCATCATGAAGAACCACATCAGCATCATTTTGAGGAAAGGGTAGACGTGCATCATCCGAGGTGATACCAACTTCAACAAAATTCTGATCAGGAAAGGTGCTGATTTGACCAGAGATAACAACCATACCACCTTTATTTTCAAATCGTAGATCAATAGGTGTAAGGCAACCGATTAATACAGAAAATAGTACAATTTTCGCTGTAAGCTTCAAGAACAGTCTCGTGGGCTGACTGGTATTCATCTTAGAATTTGAAATTATATGTTACTGAAGGCATCGCTGCACCCAATACGGCAAGCTTGTATGCTTTTGGAATAAAGAAATTGGAGGCCGGTCTCTGGTAAAATACAGAGTATGCATTATCACGGCCAAAAAGATTATAAACGGAGAACACAAGGGAGTCATCAAGCTTCCTCACAACATTGCCTATAGTAAAGGAGACATCAAATCTAAAGTAGTTTGGTATGTTGTATTGATTACGTTGCGAATAAACTGGCACCACAGTACCACCAACAATATAGCTCGTCTCTACGGCTGTGAAAGGCCTGCCTGAGTTATAGGCAATAAGAAATGAAAAGGCACCACCTTTTCTATACCTTCTATTCATTACAAGATTGAAGGTGTGGGGCTTATCGTAGTTGGAAGGATACCACTCACCATTATTGATAGTCTCCAATTCAAACGATGACTTTACTTCCAGTTCAGTTCTTGCATACGTATAAGAGGCCCAGCCTGTCCACAATCCCTTCAATCTGCGAACATAAAGCTCCGCTCCATACGCCCTGCCTTTACCAGAAAGTAATTCTGTTTCAATATGGTTATTAAGGTACAGTGTGGGAAAATCTTTATACTCAACCAGATTTTGCATTTTTTTATAGAACCCTTCAACGGAGGTTTCCCATACGTTGTCACCCAAATTCCAAAAGTAGCCAAGCGAGAAGTTGTCAGCTATTTGTGGCGGTATATATTCGTTACTTACCTGCCAGATGTCTACCGGAGTAGGGGCTGTTGTGTTTGACACCAGATGAATATATTGTCTCATTCGGTTATACCCAAACTTAATTGACTGCTTTTCATTGACACTAAACCGTACTGAGAAGCGGGGTTCAAATCCACTAAATGTTTTTATGGATTCTCCTTGCGAATAATAAGATGTATCTGTTATCGTAGATATTGTTTTAGGTACACCAGGTTGATAGGTGAATACAGTATCATTTCCTATATGTGAATATCCAGAATACCGAAGTCCAGCTGAAAGAGAAAGTTTTTCAGAAATCTGATAGTCGTCATGCAAAAAAACAGAAGCTTCAATTCCATGATTTTTATCTATCTGCTTATTGATAATGGCTGTATTTCCATTATAAGGTTTTAGCGTTTCGGGCTTGGGCAGAAACGCGGTGGCTTCAATTCCACCCACAATATTGTGCTTCTCATTCGGAATATAATTAACAGTCTCCTTTACTTGCCAGTAATCAAGTTTATTGTCGAGTTGCGATGCATCTGGTCCTGAAGGATCTATAAGGGAACTGTTGTATCGGCCATAAACAACAGAAAGTACGGGTGAAACTTTTCGATTTGCTAAACTGCGCCACTCTGCGCTTGTAATATAATTGTCCCACCCATAGGCAAATTGTTGCGAGAATCTGAAAAAATCGCGACTTGAATAGTAGGAAAAACGTAATGAGCTATTTTCAGAAAAACGATGTGATAAATTTAGATTGGCATCGTAGAAGAACAGGGAGCTATTTTTTACATCCGGGTTTTTAACTTTTCGAAGCAGCCAATCTGAATGGGATACTCTGGCTGCAGCCAAAATAGAAGTTTTGTTTTTTACCAAGGGACCTTCAGCCAAAAATCGACTGGAAGCAAATCCAACGCCTGATTGGAATTGCCATTTTTCAAAGTCACCCTGCCGTGTATTGATTTCTAAAACAGAAGATACACGACCTCCAAGATTGGCAGGAACATTTCCTTTGTATAAGGTAAAGCTATTAATCACATCCTGATTAAACGCAGAAACAAAACCCAACGCATGCGAGGCGTTAAAAATGGGGGCACCATTGAATAATACTAAATTCTGATCCACGCGACCACCACGAACATTAAAACCCGAAGACCCTTCACCTACGCTACTCACACCTGGCAGTGTTTGAATACTTTTTATAATATCCACCTCTCCCATAAAAGTAGGTAGACTTTTTATCTCCTGAATTTCAAGTTGCGTAATTCCCGTAAGAGCTTGTTTAATGTTACTATCAATAGGGCGTGAGGTAATTACTAACTCCTCCAGATCAACAACACCCTCTTCCAGATAAACGTCAAATAGACCACCTGACAAAATGCGTAATTTGAAATACCCTGGCTTAACACCCACGTGTCGAACAATAATACGATAACTGCCAACCGGTAGCTCAAGTATATATTTTCCTTTGCTATCTGAATAGTTGAAGTATTTATGCATGTCGGCTGAAATTGATGCGCCTACAATAGGTTCTGAAGTGTTTTTGATTCTTATTGAACCGGTAATGATTACAGGAGTCTGTGGGTCGGAGCCAACAGTATCTTTGCCGATTGTGGTTAACGGAATTGTTTGCCAGTCTACCTGACTAAAAGCAAGGATCGGAAGGAAACTAAAAATGAGAAGACTAAAACCACGAACCATAAGCAGTATTTGAGTAGGATCTAATGACTAAAGGTACGCAAACGCGGTGCTCCTAGTTTATCCTTTTGCATGTAAGGAGCGGGTATCTGATCAGCGGTCGATGGCTTCATATTGAGACGATTTACCTTTATTTTCAGCCTTGCATTCTTAATTTTACTTTGTTGGCAATAAGTCTCGAAGATTTCATCGAGTCCGGCTGAGTAATTGATTTTCTTCTTTCTTTGTTGTCTTAATCGAAAGTCGATTTTGAGATTCTTAACAAGAGCGAGTCTTTGGTCAGACGTTAAAGAGTCCCACCACTTTGTCGGATTAGATAAAATTTCTCGTCTGTACATTTGTTTGAAAACCAATCTTTTTTAAGGACTTGCCCATAACGTTTGTGTTTATGACGGCTTGGGCTTTTGAAATCCAATCCGTCCAACGAGACTAAAATAAACTAAAGAAAATGAAACTACAATTTAACACTTCACCCCAAGCTGTTGTTGTAAACTTTCAGCGGAGCCTTTTGAATTTTTGTCGATCGAATTTGTCAGCTTACACATCTCTGTCCAGTCGGATATTTTGCACTAAAGTCCCACGAGCCGAACGAGCTGAAATCTTGTCCGTATGTTGCAACTTGTCCGCGAAGGAAAATTAAAGAATGCTTGTTACTATGTAGATGATTCCAGAAAGAGTCAGTAAAATGACCCAGAGTAACAGTTCGCCTTTAAGTCCCGCTTTAAAACCTCTAATTAATCTCTCTATCATAAATTGAATATACGGAATTTTTAAGATCAGGTTTAGCACCGAATTTGTCGGCTTACACGTCTCTGTCCACGAGCCGTCCCAATGAGCGCCAACCTTTGTTTGTGTTTCTGCAGTGCGGGGAATAGGAGGGCTAAAAAATGAAGCGCAGCGAAATGTTTAGGCCGACCTGCACGTCTCTGTCCCCCGACACAGAACTAAATTAAGAAATTACTTTTAATACCTACACTGAACCCCCGCATTGCATAAACATTTTGTTATGCCGCGTTGCTTTGATAGTGCTCTATCGATTCCAGCTCTTTTGATTTTAGCTGTTCTTCTTCTTCGATATCAAAGTCGTCCTGAAGTCCAAGCCAAAATTTTGCTGAATTACCAAAATATTTTGAAAGCCTTAACGCTGTGTCAGCCGTTACTCGTCTATTCCCTTTAATGATTTCGGAAACTCTTGTCTGAGGTATCCCTACGTCTTTTGATAACTTATAAGCACTTAGTCCCAAAGGGATCAAGAACTCCTCTTGAAGAACTTCTCCTGGATGAATGTTTTTTAATTTTTTCATTTTCTATTCCTTTTAACGATAGTCTAGTAATTCCACGTCCGAAGCATTTCCCTTGTCCCATTTGAATACTATTCTCCATTGTTCATTGACTCTTATCGAATAATAGTCTTTCAAATTCCCCTTTAATTTCTCCAATCTATTCGATGGCGGAATTTGCAAGTCAGCAATGTTTTGCGAATTGTTTAACATTCTCAACTTTCTTCTTGCTATTTCTTGTAAGTCGGTAGTGAATCCCTTTGTAAGCATCCCCGAAAATAGTACAGTTTAAAAGTATACCAATGAAAACTTTTAAATTGTATAAAAATGAAACGGAGCAAATTCAGTCCCAATCAAATTGCCACCATACTCAAGGAGTTTGATGCTGGCAAGAAGGCAGAGGATCTCTGCCGAGAGCATGGAATCAGTAAAGCGGCATTTTATAAATGGCGACAGCGCTACGGTGGAATGACTGCCAGCGAGTTAAAGCGAGTCAAGGAGTTAGAAGAGGAAAATGCGAAACTTAAGCGAATGTATGCTGAGCTCGCCCTGGATCTTCAGGCTGCCAAATATTTCATAGAAAAAAAGCTTTAACGCCCTGCCAGAAAAAGCAAATGGTTAAAGAATCCGAATCAGAATGCACCATGAGCAAAAGCAGGGCATGCCGTGTTCTAGCACTGAGTCGGTCCGTTTACAGATATCAATCCATTAAAGACGACACTACCTTGATTGAACTGCTGCAACAGAAAGCAGAACAGCATCCAAGAGAGGGGTTTCGAAAGGCGTTCATGCGATTGCGCAATGAGGGCGTAAAAGACAACCATAAGCGTATGCATCGGGTTTATATCAAATTAGGATTAAACATTCGCAGGAAAGTGAAACGCAGGCTTCCTGCAAGAGTGAAGTTACCCTTAGAGGTTCCTGAAAAGATGGATCACACCTGGAGCATGGACTTTATGAGCGATGCGTTAGAGAATGGTCGGAAGTTTCGTTGTTTTAATATTCTGGATGATTATAACCGGGAAGCGTTGCATATTGAAAATGATTATTCAATAAAAAGCAGCAGGGTTATCTGGATACTCAACCATTTAATTCATCGCAGGCAGAAACCTGTTCGAATAAGGATGGATAATGGTCCTGAGTTTATTGCCTTGCTAATCAAGGAATGGAGTCAGATGCAGGGTATCGAATTCATTTATACTCAGCCAGGTAAACCAACTCAAAATGCTTACATCGAAAGGTTTAATAGAACTTACAGAGAGCATGTGCTGGATGCTTACCTGTTTGAAAACATTGATGAAGTAAGGGATGAAACAGAGCGGTGGTTAGACGATTATAATAACTACCGGCCTCATGAAAGTCTTAACGATAAAAGCCCGGTCATGTTGAAATATGGACAACTCCCCAACACGCAAACCCACTCAAGTTGACCACATTTCAACATTGATAACTATTGCTATAATGAAAATGTATTCTACTTTTGGATTGTACTAAAACAGGGATGCTTACACACCTTAACTCTTTCGCCTTCCCAGATTTTTTTGGTCTCTTTGGAACCAAAGGAAACTATCATAGTGTCGTCATACGTTACTTACGTCAAAAGTAAGTATTTTGTTTCAGATGTGCAAACTGTCCACTAGCAATGTGGCATAACGTTGGTGCTTCTGCAGTAGCGCGCTTCCGAAGCCGCGTCCTGTCCCCGACACCAAACGTTGAACGAAGATAAAACTTAAAACCAACTCGTCACGGCACCATTGCAGAAACATGCTGTTAGCACCTGTGTTTTTTCTACTCAATTGTTTAGCAGGCAAAATACATTCTTATCAGTACCTTAGTTCTGCTTCTCCACTTGATCCAACCTATTTCATTTTTCAATGTCTTGACTTTAATCCAATCCCCTTGGACTTCCAAAGACTCTCCATTCCAAATTTTATATTCTTTCTGGTCTGGGTGGTTAATAATTTTACCATTTGGATTTTCTCTTAATGGATTTGCTGACCTGTCAAAATCACAACCAAGAGTAGTCCAGTCTTTTACAAAATCTGTTATCTTTTGTTTCTTGAAATCATTATTCTGTTTACTGATTAATGCAAACTCCTTTTCATTGATTTTAACTTTATAATTGGTGCCAGTCGAGTCAACACACTCAAATGCAAGTCGAAAATAGTCTGAATTGTCCGAGAATAACCACGGTTTAAATGTGTTCTGATTATCAAATTGTCGGTATAATCGCCCTTTAAATATTGTCGTCATTCCCAGTGAATCCGAGAATTCTATTCTTATAATTTCCTTGTTGTCCGTTGACTTAATGATTATTGGGTACTTGTAATAGTCAAAGTTGTCAGAGAGAATGATGAAACACTGTCCAGAAATATCCCTCTCAGGCATAAATGGACTTTCACTGGATTTATTTAAAAAGTCGAGCCGTGTCCAGTCCTTTCGATTTTGTCCAATTGTCGGAATGGTCAAAAATAGAGTCCCAAGTAGTATGAATAATCTCATTTAAAAAACATTGGTGCTAACGTGAGTGCATAAGGCGTGGCGGTTTTCGAAGCCGCGTCCTATCCACGGGTGTAAACGAAATTAAGAAAATACTTTTAATACCGTGATGTCCCACCGCCATGACTTATGCACATTGTTAGCGGCTGGCATTTCAGTCCCACTTTATTTATTTAGGAATGAAATGTCTCCGTCCAATTTATCTTTCTCCCAAGTCAATTCGTTTTTTAATTCAGTTCCGTTAAAGTCCGTAATTGTCACCGACACTAATTTGTCAAACTTAAAACGTTTTCTAATTCCAACATTTGAAATTAGATAACTCCCATGTAAAAAGTCTCCTTGTTTCTTGGCCGTCTCAATAAGGTCTTTTGAGTCTGTGCTCAATTTAAACTCTCTTGTGTCAGAGAAACCAGGTCTGCAAACAAGTTTAGCTTCATTTCCGTCTGTTATGGTTAGTTCAATAAAGATATTGTCCTTATAGTCTTTGTCGTATCTGTCGAATACTGCAAAAAGAACAAAACCAAAGCTCAACGCAATTGATAGTTTAGTCATCAGTTGTCCATGTTTTAAAGTAGAAGTCAAATACTTTACTGTCAGAGGTGCCAAAAACAAAAATGTCAGATACGGAATGAATAATACACCAAACAACGCAATATTGTCCAACTTGAAAATAATGTACTCACCAATTTCAGGTGTCAGCAATACAATGTAGCAAATAGATAAAACTAATGTCAGTATGAATCCAAATCGAATTTTCCCAATAGTCAGAATTGTCGACAGTAATAATGTCGGGTAAAACAAAAGATAAAAGATTGTCGAGTCACCTGTCCCCCAAGCAAAGACCGTCATTGTCAGTGAGAATAAACTCAAAAGTCCAACGATAGAAATTGTAATTATTAAAAGTCTAGTCCGCTTTAATGTGTCCACTTTATTCTTGATCGTCACTTTTTTAAAATGCTTGCCGCTAACGTTTATGTTTATGACGGCTTGGGCTTTCGAAGCGCTTCACTGTCCCACGTTGCTGACCGAAATTAAGAAAACAAAACTTCAAACCTACACCGAACCCCAAGCTGGCATAAACATTTTGTTAGCACCTGTGCGCGTCACCTCTCACTTTGCTGTCACCCGTCTTTTGGCTATTAATTTGTCCAACTGGTAAAATATCTCCCAGACAATTAGTCCAGCGATAAAATTTGTTACAGCTAAGTCCCAAAAACCATAGATGTCAAAATTGGTTTTAATGATTTCAAGTCTAATGGTCACGATCAAGAGTCCGTAGATTGTCGCTGTCACCAAAGTCGTAAGTAAAAACTTTGTCGTTAAATTTTTCTTAATGAATGTTAGTCCGAATATCAGGTGTGGAAGTACTATTCCAGGAGTTGCACTGAGTTTCATTCCTTCAATTCTGTCACCTGTGACGATGATTAAAATCATCATTGTCACATAAGGTGTCACAACTGTCAATACACCGAGAAGTAAATATTTTATAAATCTATTTGTCATTGGTCTGCATGTCCAAAGCGCATTGGTGCTAACGCTGGTGCATGAGACGTAGCGCGGCATAGGAGCTAAAGCCAAATGACGAAGGAATGGCTTTAGCGACCTGCTGCGTTTTGTCCCACGACACTGAACGAAATTATGAAACTAAAACTACAATGCAACACTGAAATAGCGCTATGGCTCATGCACATTGTTGGCGGTAGTTTCTTGTAATCAATCTATTTTCTTTATCTCCTTTAACGTCCATTCAAATTTTTCGCTGTCCGTATTTGTGCTGTACTTAACAAGTCCAAGTTCTCGCGCATAATAGTTTTCCCCTGTGTAAGTCGTCTCGCTGGAAAAAAATGGAACAAATCTATGCCACGCTTTAACAGTGATGTCGTTTGTAAAAACTAACACATCCAGGTCTTGTCCGTTAAATTTAAGTTTGTCTTCCCTTATAAATATCTGTTGAGCCGTCATATTACCTCTTATGTTTCCGCTTGTTAGGATTTTCATTTTTATAAAGGAGCCTCTGTATTTTTGTCCGTCCGTTATATTTTTTGATTCCAATATTTCCCCCTTGTCCTTTTGATATTCATTTTTTAATGAGTCTGGGTATCTATACAGGTATGTCTCAATTTCTTCTATCCCTTCATTTGTCAATTTAAACTTACTTGCCGAAACCTTTTCTTTAAGGTCATAAGATTCGTTAAGAATGTATTCAACATCATTCTCCTTTATTAATTTTTGCTCAACAAAGTAATATTCATTTGGAACATTTTTCTTGTAGACAAATATTTTCCCTTCTCTAAGACTGTCCAATGGATACTCATATCCCACAAGTCTTTTGATAGGTTCCTTATCACTTGAACAATTTGATAAGAGAATGATTGTCAATAAATAGAATGAATGTTTGATGTGTCTCATTTGTCCAAAAAGAAATTACCGCCAACGGTCAGCTAATTGCTGGCGGGCAATTAAAAAACTTCGCCTTGTCCAACATGATAAAGATAAATAAAGAACTACAAACTTCAATGACGCACTGTCCCGCCCGCTTGCAATTAGTTTTTGTTATGCGATGGCCCCGCAAACAGTTCAGATGATGATGAACCGTCAAATGTGACGAGTGCGGCTTCGTCACCGTCCCGGAGTGGTGAGCGTGGCATGATGTAGAAATAGTCGACCGCGTCCCTGTCCCCACGCAAAGGTGAACTAAATTGAAAAGCTGCAACAGAAATAAGTAAAGATGAGGACTGAATTGTAAATAACGATTTCAAAAAAAAGGAAGTGCACTCCCGCGGGGCTTTCGCATAACGTTTATGTTTATGACGGCTTGGGTTTTCGAAGCGCGTCACTGTCCACGTTGCCGAACGAAATTAAGAAAACAAAACTTCAAATCTACACATCACCCCAAGCTGGCATAAACATTTTGTTATGGGCTGCCCGACTTTCCTTCAACTATCTCAGCTGTACAGTTTGTAACTTCCTCCTGTCAATATCTTAGTGTCGATGTCAAAAGTAAACTTCACCCATTCTTCTGATTCATTCATTGGGTCATAAGAAAGTCCAGTTACTAAATTATTTTCTAGTTCTATATCCTTTAGTCCGTCAAAAGAAATCCTCTCGGTGTCCCAATGTTCTCCGTTTGTTTCAATAATTGTCAAGTCGGTTTGATCTTGAAGAATCAGTCTTTGGTCATGAGTCTTAAATACCTTTTCATAACCAACTCCAAAAACAGAAAGAGGTTTAGTCTGCTCTGGATTCATCATATAGCAAGTCCCGCGTGCAATCACTAAAAGTCTTTCGTCATTGGCGAACTCATGAATTTCCTCTAAGTCAGTCCAACCTGGTCGAAAGTTAGCGACCCAATCTGTCCCGTCAGATTTATAAAACCTAACTACAAAACCTTCAGAATAAAAAGCCTCGTCATTGTCAGTGACGGGAATATACATTGGTCCGTAAGTCGGTAGCGATTCTAGAATGTCGTATCGTTTTATTCCAGTCATTAGTTTGTGTGTCGTCCACTAGGGTTGCCCATAACGTTTGTGCATAAGCAGTGGCGGGTATTCGAAGCGCTCCACTGTCCCACGACACTAAACGTATATTGAAAAACTAAACTACAAATTTACACTGAACCCCCGCCATTGATTATGCATTTTGTTGGCGGTAGTTACCTTTACTCAGTCCCATATATTTTCCTAAACTCTTCTTCAATATCATGTCCTACGTCTCTTAGTCCGTCAACCATTTCGTCATACTTATCTGACTCCCAAAGTCCCGTAATAATTATTCCGCTTTCTTCTTTTGAGTCGGGGTTCAATAAACTTACGTCAAAGTTGCAAAGTCCGGCTTGGTAGAACTCAATGAACCCATCTACGACTGGAAGAAGCTGGTCCAATTTGTCACAAACTTGTCGGGGAAATAAGATTCTATTCTCTCCATAAACTTGCTTGAAGTCATGGCGGTATTTAATTACGAGTTCAATTTTTGCTGATGAGTCATCTCCTTCTTTAAATTTGTCGGCAGTACGTGATTCATTTATTGTACTTGTCAGTCGTTGTAGTCGCAAATAGCATTCGTGAACTGCATCAACTTGTTTTTGATGTGTTGTGCTGAACTTAACTAATTCCTTGTCAAGATGAGACTGAATTTTTTTCAAACTTTCGTCAGCACTTTTCTCAGCAGTCTTTTGAATTGACGTCTTGAAATATGTCCATAAGGCAATAAAAAAAACGCCTAGTCCAATTGCGAATATTACTCCCCATAGTCCAAAGGACTTTTCTATTTGATCAAGTCTATTTGCAATTTTATCTACTTCGTCCATGGTGTCCTAAGGTAATTACCGCCAACGTTTGTGTTTCTTCAGTGGTGCGCTTCCGAAGCCGCGTCCTGTCCCCGACACAAAACGTTGAACGAAGATATAAACTTTGGGCTACACGTCACCGCACCATTGAAGAAACATTTTGTTGTGTGCTCGGGCGCGTCAACCGTTACTTTTAGTTTACGACTTGCCTCAAGTCGTCCGTAGCGTTTTGTTGAAGCGTTCGAGTCCAAGTGAAATGTGCTAAAACGTGAATACATCTCAATGAAACTCGATTCTCGTAGCCCGTTTACTTAGAAAAATGTTTACTCTAGTCAACGCCCAAGAAAATAAAAGAGCAAAAACTCCGTATCCAATCGTCTTGTAATTTTGAGATGCTCTAAAGTTCGCGTGCATTTCCATATCAAGTTCGCTGTTAGGTAGGAGCGACATTTCTGTTTTTGTATTATAGATGTAGTAAACAAGTCCGGCAAGCAAAGCTAGTATTATTACTATTGTCATTGATTGGTATAGTATTAGTCCCCAGTTTTTTAGTCGAATGAGTCCAAATGCCCCAATTGTTGTGAGGAACGTGAGACCCCCCGCAATTAGTAGAATAGCTCTCATTTGATTTATTGCACCTTTCATTTCAGCCGTTGCTTCGTTGAATTCCTCTTGTCCCGCATACATGTTGTTAACAGAATGGTCAAATACTACTGTCCCGACAAACTCAAATATTATCCAGAGTGTCAAGGCACCAAAAATTGTGAGGGTTGTCCAGCCAATTGCTTTGATGTTCGTCAATCTGTTTATTTGTTCGTTCATGTGTCAAGTATGCTCTGATTTAAAAAGTCGTTAGATTCAAGTCGTCTGCGAAGCCAACTTTGTGTCGTCTGGCGCGTCACGTTTTGCGAAGACGTGTCCCGCGCCTGGCACACAACGCCTAGCTATAAGACGTATGCGTGTAAATACCTACATCTTTGTCCCACGTTGCTGACGAAATTTAATAGCACACACGTTAAGAACCTACAATACAGCATATGTTTTATAGCCATTGTTGGGCGCTGTGCCTTTTCACCGCTCTAAATTTTTAAATGCGTCAATTATCAGTCCGATGTATGCCTTCAATTCGTTGTCGTTATAGTTTAGTGGGTCTTTGTCCACGTAAATGTATTGCTCGTCCAGTTTAATCAAGTACCCACAAGTCGTGTCAAGTGTTGCAATATCATTCCACTTAGTCAATCTTGATTTCGTAATTCCCTTGAGTCCTTTTATGTCGGACGTTTCTATGTCCAACGTCTTTACCTTCCTTTTCTGATCTTGATATTTAACTACAGAATTCTCAAATGTCAGCTTGCTCTCAATTAGCTTGTCGTCAACATTGCAAAATTTAGTAATCTCTAGTTTCTTCCAATCAGTCTGTCCGAATGAAGTCAGCGTAATGAATAAGCAAATGATGGTGAAGTATTTTTTCATATGATAATTTGTCCGAAGGCATGGCGCCCAACATTAGTATAGGCGCACCTTCGGTACGCCCTTAATTAGAAAAGATGCGCATATTTCGCTTTTAGGTGAGTGAGGGTGACTTTCAGAAAACACTAAAACCGAAAATACGTTTTTTGCCATTCCCATTATCAATTCTACTCATTTGAGGCTAAATATCCAAGCTGTCCAGTGGGCTTTTTATACCGCTTAGGGCTTTGCTGGTCACATGCGTGTAAACCTCAGTCGTCTTGCTGCTGCTGTGCCCAAGCAAGTTTTGAATGTAGCGCAAGTCGGTGCCATTTTCCAACAGATGCGTGGCAAAGCTATGCCGCAGCGTGTGCACTGTTGCGTACTTCTTTACATTCGCCCTTTGCAAGGCCTCTTTAACAACTGTCTGCATGCTGCGCTCACTATATTGCCCTCCACCCTCGCCTTCAAATAGGTATTCCATCGGGCGGTATTTCTTATAATAATCACGCAACAACGGAAGTACTTTTTCAGCCAATAGCGTGTACCGATCTTTCTTCCCCTTAGCCCCTTTTATGCTAATCTGCATCCGATCGCTGTCTATATCGGTGGGCTTTAGATTCAGCAATTCACCCAACCGCAACCCAGCCGAGTAGCATAGCATAATCATGGCTTTGTGCTTCAGGTTTTTGGTGCTTTTTATCATGGCTTGAACTTCCTCTACCGATAGCACCATGGGCAATTTCGTTTCCTTCAGTGGCCGCTCCAAGTGATAAAACTTGCGCGCACCACCTTTTACTTTTTCGTAATAAAACTTGATGGCGTTTATGGCCTGGTTTTGTGAACTGGCTGATATGCCCCGCTCTTGCACCAGGTACCGTGTATAGGCAATGATCTCGGGTTCGGTAATGTCATCAATCTTCTTCGTGTTATAATAATTGATGAACTCTTCAAAGGATTGCTTGTATACTTCGATTGTACTTGGCGAGTACCGCATGATCTCCAACTTTTCCAGCATTCCGTCTGGGCAGGTGCGGTAGTTGGGTATTTCAAAGGCTCGAGGCTTGGGTTTTAGACCTTTTTTTTGACGTTCGTCTCCCCATACTAGTTCCATGCCCGCTGCCTTGCAGAAATCTTCCAGTGCCTTATGTTGTTTTTCTTCAATAGCCACGCTCCACCACTTTTCGCCCTTGTCATACTTGGCGAAGGGAAAACTTTTTAGCATGGATGCCAACACCGGATGGTGGTACGCTATCACCCTGAACCTGCCAGTCTTATATTGCACCACCTTCACAGTAAGTTTTTGTGCTTTCGCAGATTTGGCCGATGGCTTCGTTTTATCTACCAGGTTGGTTTCTGCGCTTGGTTTCAAGGGCTGCAGTTGCGGGAAGGCATCTTTTAGTTTTCCAAAAACAGCATGTGAAGCCTCTACATGCCATGCCTTTTCTGTTTGGCTCCAGGTGCAATCAACTATTTTCTTTAGCCTTTCAGTAATTGATTTATCGATGGGAAATTTTATAAACAAACGCTTCTCCCCACGATGGATTTTGTCATAATAATGCATCATAATTGATAATTAGTTGCGCCTATCCCATCAAAAATAGGGAATAAGCGCAAGTTTTATCAAAGACTGATAGACTGGATTGGACACTTCGTTACCCCAAGTGCAGTACCTATCTCTATACCAGACGTAGTGACCAACACAACCACGCGTAGTGAGTAACACTACAAGGCATAGTGACCAACACTACCACGCGTAGTGAGTAACACTACAAGGCATAGTGACCAACACAACCACGCGTAGTGAGTAACACCACAAGGCATAGTGACCAACACTACCATGCGTAGTGAGTAACACTACAAGGCATAGTGACCAACACTACCATGCGTAGTGAGTAACACTACAAGGCATAGTGACCAACACTACCATGCGTAGTGAGTAACACTACAAGGCATAGTGACCAACACTACCATGCGTAGTGAGTAACACCACAAGGCATAGTGACCAACACTACCACGCGTAGTGAGTATCCCTACAAGGCATAGCACAGATATCGTACTCACTTCAATAACAAAATTCCTCTAATCAAAATTTAATTTATAAAGCCTACAAAAAAGTGCGTTCAAACGTGCCATTGACTATTCGGTTACGAAGAACAATAAAAATATACTTTCATAAATAGTTGAAAAAAGTACAACAAAGCAGGATCGGCTTTGCGTTGTTATTCCATAAACAAAAACAATATGACTCATGTCAAAAAAGTAGAATCCTTTGCCAGGCTCTTAGGCTTCTGCACCGGGTATGGAGGTTATAACCCCGGTCGTCAAACCCTCCGGATCGATGCGTTGACCACGCAGTTGAATCACATTCAGTCGGCAATAGAAAATGTAAAAATTGCCAAAGCTGATTATGACAACCAAGTGAATCAGCGGAAGCAGGTATTCGATCAGTTACCTCGGTTGCTTTCCGGCATCCTGCGAACGTTGGAAGCTTCAGGTGCGAAACCTGAAAAACTGGAAGACGCCCGTGCATACGCACACCAGATTATGGGTGCATCGCCAAAAAGCCGTAAACCTATTCCGTCAGCGCAAGCGGAACAGCCAGCGGCACAACGCGGTCGCATGCAACTGGCTTATGTAAGTAAAGCAGATGCGTTTTCAAAATTGGTAATGTCGGTAATGAAAGAACCTTTGTACCAACCCTACGAAAAACAGTATTCACAGGTTGGGCTGGAGGCGAAGGTGATTGAACTTAACCAACTTAACCGACAGGTGGCGGATGCCCGCAGAATGTGGAGCGAGTCGCTGATTAGCAGAAACAAGGTGTTGTACAAAGACGAAGGTTCGATGACCAACGCAGCACGTGCAGTAAAAAAATATGTGCGCGGCTTATACGGACACGACAGCGCAGAGTACGCCTTGGTGAAAGCACTTGAATTCAACAAACCAGTAAAAGGCCGATGACATCCACCTTTAATTAAAAACCTCTGCGGTCAGACTGCGGAGGTTTTTTTATGCAACCTCCAACCTCCAACCTCCAACCTCTATCTTCTAACCTCTAACCTCTAACCTCTAACTTCTAACTTCTAACTTCTAACTTCCACCCTCAAGCCTACACTTCCACCTTGCACATTGATTTTATTTCCCTAATTTTCTTTTTATAAACCCTACCTGATTGTCCATGTCTAAACCTCGCCTTTCCTTCTCCCAAATCATCAATATGAATGTGGGGTTCTTTGGCATCCAATACAGTTTTGGATTGCAGCAAAGTGCCGTAAATCCAATCTATGATTTTTTAGGGGCCAGTACTGATGAAATACCACTGCTTAATCTTGCAGGCCCGGTAACAGGTCTTTTAATTCAGCCGATTATCGGAGCCTTAAGTGACAAAACCTGGAGTCCACGCTTTGGCAGACGCAAACCTTACTTCTTTATTGGAGCTATCTTATGCAGTATCTGCCTTTTCTTTTTTCCTTTTAGTAGTGCCCTCTGGATGGCTGCCGGGTTGCTATGGATTCTGGATGTAGGAAATAATACTGCCATGGAGCCCTATCGTGCTTTTATTGCCGATAAACTTAATGACGAGCAACGCCCCACCGGATTTCAAACGCAAAGTTTTTTTACCGGCCTCGGCCAAACCCTGGCAAACATCTCCCTCTTCATCTTTCCACTTTTAATTATTGGTAAAACCGGAGCCATCCCAAACTGGGTGTTTGCCTCTTTCTTTTTAGGATCGGTTTGTTCTATCGGCACTATTTGGTGGAGCATGCGCACCACGCCTGAGATTCCGGCTACACAACAAGAGATAGAAGAAATCAACCGTAAGAATGAAGGCCAACCGCACCTCATCTGGCAATTTTTTATTTCTGTATTAACCTCGGTAGTGGCCTATGCCATGATGATCGTACTTTTAATTCCGGCCCTGTTTTACAAGTCTCTTTTTCGCACCGTGTTAAATGCCGTAAAAAGAAATTCTGTTACTAAAATACTGTTTGCCCAAAACATTGAAATAATTGAAGCCATACTTGATATGCCCAAAGTGATGTGGCAGTTGGCCTTGGTTTATCTTTTTCAATGGTATGCCCTGTTTTGCTATTGGCAAAATGCGTCAAAGAGTATTGGACTTTCTGTTTGGCAAACTACGCCTGCAGAAAATCCCGCTTTGTATGAACAGGCAGTAAGTTGGGGCGGCCTCGTAAATGGCTGGTATAATATAGTCACGTTCCTTACAGCTTTTGCTCTCGTATGGTTTGTAAAGAAATCATCACCCAAGGCAGTTCACTTTACCTGTCTTGTGTTGGCGGCTATTGGATTACTATTGTTTCCCTTCATCGAAAACAAATATTTGTTGTTCCCGGCTATCACAGGCTTTGGTATTGGGTGGGCGAGTATGATGGGTATTCCGTATTTGCTGGTGGTGGGCAACATTCCCAAAGAACGTTATGGCGTTTACATGGGCATCATCAACATGATGATTGTAGTACCTATGATTTTGCAAACAGTCACCTTTGGATATATTTTAAAAACTTTTCTAAACAACAACAGCAGTCAGGCAGTATTATTTGCAGGCATTCTATTATTGCTGGCCGCGCTGGCAACCTTACTGATAAAGGCAAAACCTGCCGATGCCAAAGTGCATATACAAGCAAATTCTGGTCACTAACTAAGTTCAAACTTTTAATCGTAGAATATGAATCCCTACCTCGCAGAATTTTTTGGAACGATGCTGCTCATTCTTATTGGCGAAGGCGTTGTGGCCGGTGTGGTGCTTAAAGGAACAAAATCAGAAAATGCCGGCTGGTTTACCATCTGCGTTACGTGGGGGTTTGCCGTTACCCTCGCAATCTATGCCGTGGGTAGCATCAGTGGAGCTCATTTAAATCCGGCAATTACCATAGCGCTTGCTGCCAAAGGTGACTTTGATTGGAACCTGGTGTTTGGTTATTGCGCTTCTCAAATGGCGGGTGCCTTTGTGGGTGCTGTGCTGGTATGGTTACACTATCTTCCACATTGGAAAAATACGTCTGACCCGGCAGCGAAGCTCGCAGTTTTTTCAACAGGCCCGGCCATTCGCAAGCCGGTGGCTAATCTTATCAGCGAAGTAATTGCTACGGCTGTTCTTGTATGCGGTATCTTGTTTATTGGTGTAAATGAATTTACCCACGGACTAAAACCTCTGGTTGTGGGCATGCTGATTATCGCCATTGGTTTAGGCCTTGGCGGCACTACAGGTTTTGCTATTAACCCCGCCCGCGATCTTGCTCCGCGTATAGCGCATGCGATATTACCAATCCCTGGCAAGGGCTCGTCTGACTGGAATTATGCGTGGATACCGGTAGTGGGCCCGATTATCGGTGGGATAGTTGGAGTATTGATTTATAAAGTAATCTTCGTCTAAAGAAACTTACGATTTAGTCCCCATGTCTCACGTCTTACTACTCAAATCTCATGGCTAAATTCATTATTGCTCTCGATCAGGGAACAACCAGCTCTCGGGCCGTACTCTTTGATGAAAAGGGATCGATCAAAGGCATTGCCCAACAAGAGTTTCAACAAATTTTTCCTAACCCCGGTTGGGTAGAACACAATCCTGATGAAATCTGGAGTACACAATTGGGTGTGCTACAAAAAGTAATTGTCGAAAACGGCATTGAACTCAATACGATCGTAGCGTTGGGCATTACCAATCAACGCGAAACAACAGTGATCTGGGATCGTAAAACCGGAGTGCCTATTTACAATGCGATTGTGTGGCAGGATAAACGCACAGCTCCAACTTGTGAAGAATTGAAAGCAAGGGGATTAGCAGATTACGTTCGCGAGAACACAGGACTTGTAATCGATTCCTATTTTTCAGGCACCAAAGTAAAATGGATTTTAGATAACGTAGAGGGTGCGCGGCAACGAGCCGAGCGAGGTGAGCTGGCATTTGGCACCATCGATAGCTGGTTAATCTGGAAACTCACTCAGGGCAAATCGCATGTAACAGATTATTCAAATGCTTCGCGCACGATGCTCTATAATATTCGTCAATTGAAATGGGATGAAAAATTACTTAAAGAATTAAATGTTCCGAAGTCTGTGCTGCCGCAAGTAAAACCATCCGCTTCCTTGTTTGGCATCTGGAACATCAACGGTATTTCAATACCCATTACCGGGGTGGCGGGCGACCAGCAGGCAGCGTTGTTTGGTCAGGCTTGCTTTGAGCCGGGCATGGCTAAAAACACCTATGGCACCGGATGTTTTATGCTGATGAATACGGGCTCTACTATTCAGCAATCTAAAAATGGATTGATTACTACCATTGCGTGGGGGCTGGATGGAAAAGTAGACTATGCATTGGAAGGCAGTGTATTTATAGCGGGCGCTGCCGTGCAATGGTTGCGTGATAGCATGCACATGATCGATCAATCAAAAGACTCAGAATATTTTGCCATGAAGGCGCTGGGCTCCAACGAAGTTTATGTGGTACCTGCTTTTGCAGGATTAGGCGCACCGTACTGGGATATGTATGCACGCGGAGCTATTTTCGGATTAACGCGCGATACCGGAAAAGATCACATCATAAAAGCTACATTAGAGTCACTGGCTTATCAAACCAAAGATATCCTCAATGCTATGCAGGAAGATGCCGGATTAACGCTGGCAAGTTTAAAAGTAGATGGTGGTGCGTGTGCCAATAATATACTCATGCAGTTTCAGGCTGATATTCTGGCAACAGAAGTAGAGCGACCAGAAGTGATAGAATCTACTGCACTGGGTGCTGCTTACCTTGCGGGAATTCAAATTGGCCTTTGGAAAAAAGAAGACATTCTGCGCAATCGAAAAATTCAAAAACGGTTTACACCCGCTATGGATAAATCGAATAGAGATAAGTTATACAAGGGCTGGCAGAAGGCAGTGAAGCGAACGATGGGCTGGATAGATAATTAATTCAATCTTGAATAGAGCCGATAACATAGCACAACTAAAAGGTGAATCCTTCGATTTACTGATTATTGGCGGTGGCATTACCGGGGCGGGCATTGCACTGGATGCTGCTTCGCGCGGACTGCGTACAGCATTAATTGAGAAGGAAGATTTTGCCAGCGGCACCAGCAGCCGGTCTACCAAATTGATTCATGGCGGATTGCGTTATCTTAAACAATTGGAATTTGCGCTTGTAAAAGAGGTGGGTAGCGAACGCGCCATCGTGCATCGACTCGCACCGCATTTGGTGGTACCCGAAAAGATGCTTTTGCCACTCTATGAAAAACGCGGACTAGGCTATTGGCTTACTTCCATTGGCTTAAAGATTTACGATTGGCTGGCAGGCGTAAAGGCCGAAGATCAACGAAAAATGTTGACACGTATGCAAACATTAAATCGTGAGCCCTTGCTTAAAACCGATGATGTTAAGGGTGGTGCTATCTATGCTGAATATCGTACCGATGACGCGCGGTTGACAATTGAGCTTATCAAACTTGCCGCCAGCAAAGGAGCTTGCATTAGTAACTACGCTTCCGCATCAGAGTTTATCTATGAGAATGAACGAATAGTAGGGGTAAGAGCTATTGATAAAATCGCGCACACAGATTTTTCGATCACCGCAACTACAGTTGTTAATGCGGCTGGTCCGTGGGTGGATGAACTTCGATCTATTAATAAGTCCAAACAAGGCAAAGAATTACATCTTACTAAAGGGGTTCATATTGTGGTGCCTTATCATCGACTTCCCGTAAGGCAGGCCATTTATTTCGATGTGCCCGATGGCCGAATGATCTTTGCTATTCCACGCGGCCGAATCACTTACATAGGCACCACCGATACGGACTATCAAGGCGATAAAGATCATGTAGTAACCAGCCGCGA
The DNA here is from genome assembly GCA_965278925.1 of Cyclobacteriaceae bacterium. Lineage (GTDB taxonomy): Bacteria > Bacteroidota > Bacteroidia > Cytophagales > Cyclobacteriaceae > ELB16-189. The sequence goes on from OZ257123.1 coordinate 786,463, forward strand.
AGATGCTCAATATTTAATCCATGCAGTAAATGAAACATTTCCATCGGCCTTGTTAACATTAGCTGACCTTGAATCCAGTTGGGCCGGACTAAGGCCGCTCATTCACGAAGAAGGAAAATCTGCTTCCGAGCTTTCGCGTAAAGATGAAATCTTTGAATCGGCTACAGGCTTGATTTCAATTGCTGGCGGTAAACTTACCGGCTACCGCAAAATGGCCGAACGCGTAGTGGATAAAGTGATTGAGCGCGATTTCTCGAATTCGGATCTGAATCGCTGCACCACCGAAGAATTAATTTTGCCAGGTGGTGATTTTAATCAATATACAGATGTAAAAAAGCTTGAGTTGGAATTGGTAAGCCGACTCGATGCACTGAATCTTCAAGGCAATGAAGCAACGAACCTTGTTCATCTGTTTGGGCGGCAGGCGGTGCGTATTTTAGATCGTCTTGAGAATAACAGAACCGATCAACCTGAGTGCGACCTCATTTTGGCAAAGGCATGGTTTGCAATCCATCACGAAATGGCCATTAAGCCATTGGATTTTATCATCAGAAGAAGTGGCTTGCTATACTTTAACCGACCTAAAGTTGCCCGGTGGGCTCCCGACATTATTGAACTTTTTGCGGCAGAGCGCAAATGGTCGCAGTCCGACAAAGAACATCATCAGGCGGAAGTTGCTGAGGCTTTGCATGATGTGATTAATTTTAAGTAAGAGCAATGAATAGAACCTGGTGGAAAGAAGCGATCGTTTATCAAATCTATCCTCGAAGCTTTAAAGACAGTAATGGAGATGGTGTTGGTGACCTTCGGGGCATTATCGAAAAACTTGATTACATAAAAAGCTTAGGTGTCGATGCCGTGTGGCTCAATCCAATTTATAAATCACCCAATGATGATGGGGGTTACGATATCAGCGATTATTATTCTATACAACCTGAGTTTGGCACCCTACAGGATTTTGATGAACTACTGGCAGGACTTCATCAGCGCAAGCTTAAGCTAATAATGGATCTGGTGCTTAATCACTCTTCGGATGAGCATCCCTGGTTTCAAGAATCACGCAAGTCAAAAGACAATCCATATCGCAATTATTATTTTTGGAAACCCGGCAAGAACGGTGGTCCACCCAACAACTGGCCATCATTTTTTGGTGGTAGTGCCTGGCAACTAGACGAACACACGGGCGAATATTATCTGCATCTGTTTTCGCGTAAGCAACCTGATCTTAATTGGGAGAGCTCTGTGCTTAGGGAAGAGATCAATAAGCTCATGAAATTCTGGCTCGATAAAGGTGTTGACGGATTACGCCTTGATGTAATCTCGGCCATCTCCAAACGAACCAATTTTCCGGATACGGATACTACGGACTTCAATGAAACGATCCGAAAGGTTTATGCCAATGGGCCGCGGCTAAAAGAATTTATTCGCGAAGCAAGAGCGAACGTGTGGGATCATTACGATGTGATGACGGTAGGCGAGGGGCCGGGCATTACACCGCATAACTCACTTGATTATTTAGATGTTAATCATGGATTGAATATGATCTTTCATTTTGGTCATATGTTTATGGATCAGGGACCGGGTGGAAGATTTGATCCAATTGCCTGGAACATGAAAGATTTTAAAGCAGTTTTTAAAACGTGGGATGACGCCTTTATTGAGAATGGCTGGGGGAGTGTTTTTTTAGGGAATCACGATTTTCCACGCATGGTTTCGCGTTGGGGAAATGACAAGGAATACTGGAATCAGTCGGCTAAGCTGCTTTGCACCTTATTGCTTTCCATGCGGGGCACTCCTTTTATTTTTATGGGCGATGAAATAGGGATGACCAACACGCATTTAAATTCCATTGATGAATCAAAGGATATTGAAACTCAGAATGGCTGGCGCGAGGCACAAAAGAAAGGAACTTCTGATGCTGAATTTTTGAAGTCGGCAAATTATGCCGGTCGTGATAATGCCCGAACTCCCATGCAATGGAATTCGGAGACCCAAGCCGGTTTTACCACGACTGTACCCTGGATGTCGGTTAATCAAAATTACACCAACATTCATGTTCACACGCAAGAAGCTGATCCTGATAGTGTTTTAAACTATTTTCGTTCGATGGCTCAGTTGCGAAAGAGGTACCCGGTTCTGGTCTATGGTGTTTATCGTCCGGTAGATACAGGCGTTGACACTATCTTCAGTTATTTCCGCGAAATGGGACAAGAAAAAATGCTGATTGTTCTTAACTTTTCTGATCAGGTTGCTAACTTACCCAACCAAGTAATTCCTTTTTCAGCAACGTTGTTGATCAGCAATTACCGGGAAGAAAAATCTCAGCAGGACTTGCGACCCTGGGAGGCACGTGTTTATAGTTGTACTTGAAAATTCATAATCTACCGATGAATAATCTTTGGGGCATTGACTTGGGCGGCACGAAAGTGGAAGGGGCCGTACTAAAATCTTCTACCGATCCACAAATTCTCTTTCGCGATCGTCTTCCCACCGAAGGCCATAAAGGCTACGATCACATTCTTGGTCAGATAAAAAAGGTGGTTGATAAAATGGAAGCCAGCCTCGGGTATAAACCAGCTAAAATAGGAATTGCAACACCCGGCACGCTCGACCCAGGGTTGGGACTAATGAAAAACAGCAACTCCACCAGCTTGAATGGGCGACCACTGAGAAATGATTTGGAAAAATTGTTGGGTACACAGGTTTTTATGGCCAACGATGCAAATTGTTTTGCCTTGGCGGAAGCCAATATGGGGGCCGCCAAAGAACAGTTTCCAAATGCAAAAGTAGTGTTTGGTGTAATCATGGGCACAGGTGTTGGGGGGGGTGTAGTGGTAGATGGTAAAGTGATTAACGGACTACAAGGAATAGGAGGCGAGTGGGGGCATAACTTTCTGGATGAATCAGGCGGTGCTTGTTATTGCGGCCGAACGGGTTGTGTAGAAAAAGTATTGGCAGGCCCGGCTCTTGAAAAATACTATGCGGGGATAAGCGGACAAACAAAGAGCATGAAAGAGGTGTATGAATTGTATAAAGCAGGCACGGATCCTCATGCCAAACAAACCATGGAGCGGCTTACACACTTTTTTGGCCTTGCCCTAAGTGTTGTTATTAATATACTTGATCCTGATGTAATTGTGATTGGCGGTGGTGTGGGTAACATCGACATAATTTACTCTGAGGGCCGCGAATCGTTAAAGAAATATATTTTTAATAACCGATTAGATACACCCGTAATTAAGCCCAAGCTAGGCGATAGTGCGGGTGTATTTGGTGCGGCCTTTTTAGCAACCTGAAAACGTTGAATCTAACCTATTGAATGATGAAGAAAATTGCTGTTGTTGGCCCTATTCCACGCGACCACATTGTTACGCACACCGGAGATCTTATTCAAAAGTGGGGTTGTGTTACGCATCCGGTTATTGCATTATCCACCTTGGCGGGAGATCAATTGGAAATTATTCCGGTTTGTCATTTGCGCTCGGTCGATCACGACAACGTGGAAGAAGTGTTTAAAGGATATAAAGGAATTAACTTAAAACATCTAACTACCCAAAACGATCAGGGCGATATTATCAGTTTACGATTTGTAAATCAAAACGATCGGCTGGAACGACAAACTGGATTTATGGATCCGATTCTTCCTGCCGATATGGTAAACCTGCTTACGTGCGATGTGTTTGTTTTTATACCTATCAGCGATTACGAAATCTCGTTGGATACATTGAAGTACCTGAAGAAAAAAAGTAAGGCTACAATTATTTTCGATGCGCACGGCCCCACCACGGCTTGCCTGGTAAATGGCGAACGCCAGCGTAAGTTTTGGATTGACCGCGACCAATGGTTGCCGTATATCGATGTGTTAAAAATGAACCTTGAGGAAGCCCATGCTTCGTGGTTTCAGAAAGAATACGAAAGTGAAGATTTTAACAGCGAAGAGTTGGAGCGTGAAGAGATTCGGAAATTTGCCGAGCATTGTCTGATGCGTGGTGTGAAGTGTGTGTATGTTACCCTCGACTCGCGCGGATGTCTCACCTACTTTAAAAAGGGCAAGAAAATTATTGAAGAACTGGTACCTTCAATTAAGGTAGAAAAAGTGATTGACACAACGGGCTGTGGCGATTCGTTTGCAGGGGGGCTTTCGTATGGGCTGGTACAAAACCCTAAAGATTATATTGGCGCGGCTAGGTATGGTAATGCGTTTGGCGCCCTGCGAACACAAGGCAAAACATTCGATGTTTTTAAATCGTTGGCCGAGACGGATAGAATTATTGCCAACGGTAGCGTTTAGATTTCTTTCTGATTATTTTTTTAATCTCCCACAACCTATTTTGAATGATTAAAGCTGCAATTTTTGATCTTGATGGTGTAATTATTGACACAGCCCATTACCACTACATTGCGTGGAAACGATTGGCCAGTGAATTTGGAATAACTCTTACCCCCGCTCACAACGAACTTCTCAAGGGCGTAAGCCGAATGCGCTCGTTGGAAATAATTTTATCATTAGGTAACATTCAGATGCCGGAATCCCAAAAAGAACAACTTGCAGATAAAAAGAATCGGTGGTTTGTAGAATATATTGAATCAGTTCGGCCCGAAGAAATATTTCCCGGTGTTAGGGATATTATCCTCGGCTTAAAAAAACAAAAGATCAAAGTAGGTCTGGCATCCAGCAGCAAGAACGCACCGCGCGTAATAGAGTTATTGGGCATCGCCCAGGACTTTGATACACTGGTTGATGGTACGATGATAATCAATACAAAACCCGACCCTGAAATATTTTTACTGGCGGCTCATAAACTAGGCGTAGCACCAGCCGAGTGTGTAGTGTTTGAAGATGCCGAAGCAGGTGTGGAGGCTGCTTTGGCTGCGGGAATGAAATGTGTAGGCGTGGGCTCAACAGAGCAACTTGGAAAGGCTGATAAAGTGGTTGCCCGTACGGGTGATTTTAAAGTAAGTGAACTACAACAACTTGGATAAGTAAGTCATGCACGGGTCAGATTGCTGACCTGTCAGAATTATAAAAGTATTGAATTTGAATTTTCAATTATAAGCTATGAAGCAATATCTCAAACATCATGAATGGCATATTATAGAAGAAGGATTGAATCCTCACTATAATAAAGTTTCGGAAAGTGTTTTCAGTTTAGGCAACGGCCGCATGGGGCAGCGGGCAACCTTCGAGGAGGATTACTCGGGTGAAACTCATCAGGGCAATTATGTGGCGGGGGTTTATTATCCGGATAAAACCCGCGTTGGCTGGTGGAAAAATGGCTATCCGGAATACTTTGCCAAAGTGTTAAATGCTCCGAGTTGGATAGAAATCAAAATAAAGATTGGTGATCTAACGCTGGACCTTGCAACATGCAAAGTAGAGAAGTTTACCCGTGTGCTTGATATGAAACAAGGGTTGCTTCAAAGAACATTTACCGCAACACTATCTGATGGAAAAAAAGTAAGTGTGGACTCGAAGCGGTTTTGCTCGATGGCCGATGGTGAAATCGGAGCGATTCGCTACGAGATAACACCAATCAATTTCTCTTCGCCCATCACAGTAACCTTGCCGGTAGATGCTGATGTAGTGAATAAAGACTCTAACTACGATGAAAAATTCTGGGAGGAAGTAAGCAAAGAGGCCCAACCGGGGTTTGCCATTGTGAATGCCCAAACAAAGAAGACCCTTTTTCAGGTTTGCACCGGCATTCAATACGATATTCAAAGTGGAGGTAAAACTAGTAAGGGAAAAGTAACTACCAACCTGCGCGAGAAATATGCCGATAACGTTGTTACCACTGATTTAACACAAGGCACGCCATTGGTAATCCTTAAATATTCGGCAGTATTGAGTTCCGAAAATCATTCGAAAGATCAACTCGTCACTAATTGCAAAGCCAAACTCAAGGCCGCGGTTGCAGCTGGGTTTGATAAGTTGTTTGCTGATCACGCAAAAGTCTGGGCTCATAAGTGGGAGGAATGTGACATCACCATTGATGGTGATGTGGCTGCACAACAAGGTATCCGGTTTAATATTTTTCAGCTTACACAAACCTATACAGGCGAAGACCAGCGATTGAACATTGGCCCCAAAGGATTTACGGGTGAAAAATATGGTGGCAGCACCTATTGGGATACCGAAGCTTATTGTCTGCCATTCTTCTTAAGTACAGCCGAACCAAAAGTAGCCCGCAACCTTCTGGTATACCGATATAAACATTTAGGAAAAGCTATTGAAAATGCGAAGAAGTTAGGCTTTAAAGATGGGGCTGCTTTTTACCCATTCGTTACTATGAATGGAGAGGAATGCCATAACGAATGGGAAATTACGTTTGAAGAAATTCATCGCACCAGTGCTATGGCGTATGCCATGCGCGACTACATCGATTATACAGGCGACAAAGAATACTTGGCAGAGTTTGGCCTCGAAGTACTTATCGGTATTGCACGTTTCTGGAATCAGCGTGCCACGTGGTCGGAAGACAAGAGTAAGTATGTTGTGCTTGGCGTAACGGGCCCAAATGAATACGAGAATAACGTTAATAACAACTGGTATACAAATTACCTTGGTGCATGGACACTCCGCTTTGCAATGCAAGCGGTAGAATATGTGAAGACTGCCAACGCAACCCGCTATGCTGAACTCGTAACTAAAACAAAATTTAACGAAAAGGCAGAAACTGAGCGGTGGAAGCACATTGCTGAAAATATGTATTATCCTTACGATGTTAAACGGAAGGTAATCTTACAACAAGATGGATTTCTTGATAAAGAATTAATCAGGGTTAAAGACCTGAAGCCAGAAGATCGTCCACTAAATCAGAAATGGTCGTGGGATCGGATTCTGCGTTCATGTTTTATAAAGCAGGCTGATGTGCTGCAGGGTATATTTTTATTTGAAGATGATTTTGATCTTGATACCATCCGAAGAAATTTTGATTTCTACGAACCGATGACGGTACATGAATCATCTTTATCACCGTGTGTCCATGTAATACTGGCGAGTAAGCTGGGGTATAAAGAACAGGCTTATGAATTTTATTTGCGCACCGCCCGCCTTGATTTAGATGATTACAACAACGATACAGAAGAAGGGTGTCACATCACCTCGATGGCAGGCACATGGATGAGCGTGGTAAAAGGTTTTGGCGGCATGCGCGTGCGCGATGGGAAATTGCATTTCAGGCCTTTTATACCAGATCAATGGAAATCCTATTCATTCAGATTAGAATTCAGAGACCGTGTAATTAAGGTAAAAATCAGCAACGGCAAAACAGAAACTGTACTTGAACATGGCGAGCCACTGGAAGTGATCATGAACGGGAAACCAGTACTTCTCAAGTAAATTTTTATGAAGGCATTAGAACCGATTGCCCACAGTCAGGCTTTTCATCGGGTTGTGAGCATCGTAATCGTGCTTTGCTCCCTTACCCTTGGTATTGAAACCCTTTATCCCGAACACAGGGTATCGTTCGATATCATCGATATCTCGTTTACGCTCTTTTTTGTATTTGAATTAATCATTCGGTTACTGGCTGAAAAAAATCCGATCTACTTTTTTAGATTATTCCACATCCGAAAAACGAAGGGAGGTCTGAAGTTTGAATTTGACGAAGTAGGATTTTGGAACTGGTTTGATTTTCTAATTGTCTTGGTTAGTATCGTTAGTTTGCTTTCGCATCTCTTTGAGCACCCAGAGTTTTTGGTAGTGAGCCGCTTATTTAGGGTATTGAGAGTAATGCGATTGTTGGAGGTAAGTGACGATTTGAAAGCCGTTGAACGCAAGATTGTCAGCATCATTCCAACCATATTCTCCTTTGCCTTATTACTCGGCATTTTGCTTTATATCTACTCCATTGTAGGGATATATTTGTTTAGCCACCATCAATATCAACACGCTGATTTTACATCGCTAAGTCATGCATTTCTTACTCTCTTTCAGTTAATGACGTTAGATGGCTGGTCAGAAATGATGTATGCAGCCAGCGATAATTACAACGGAAGCTGGTTGATCAAAAGTTACTTTGTGAGTTTTGTCGTGCTAACAGCCATTATAAGTTTTAACGTTTTTGTTGCTGTGCTCACTTCTCAGGTTCATGAAAAAGTAATGCTTGACCAAAAAGTATCGGGTAAACTAACGAAGATCGAGGGTGAGGTTTCATCGACAGAGCGTGAGGTGGAGATGGGCTTTAAAGAGGTAATGATTGAGTTGAAGGCGTTGCGAAAAGAAGTAGAAGCCTTGAAGAAGGTGTAATAATATCTGTAAATCTCAGCGCAAGGTATGTATCAAATTGAAAAAGTAAGTTCTGCCGAAGCAACAAAGTTGATTGCAAGAGCCGTTGAATTAGTGGAAAAACTAAACAAACAAGTTGCTATTTCAGTAACAGGTCCTGAAGGTGAACTCATTGCCTTTTTACGAATGGATGGAGCTAACCCTGCCTCCTCACAGATCGCGCAAAGCAAGGCCTATACCAGTGCACGTGATTGTAAATCAACGAAGGCACAAGGTGAATTTATGCGCGAAGCTAATCGGGAACAGGGGTATTGGACAGATGAGCGGATTACTGGTTTTGGAGGTGGGTTGCCGATTATACAAAATGGAAAAGTAATAGGAGGGATAGGCGTGAGTGGACTTTCTGAAGCTGAAGATGAGCGTATAGCCAGAGAAGCAATTGAATATGTTTATTCCAGATAATTTATTGCTAACTATTTTATGAAGATAAAACGCTGGTTTAAGATAGTATCAATCGGGTTAATTGTCTTTCTGCTCATTTGCTTTTTTGTTCTACCACCCATAGCCAAAAACTACATTCAATCGCACAGCAAAGAGTGGCTAGGCCGCAAGGTTAGCATAGACGGCTTAAGGTTTAATGTTTTTAATGGAAGTGTTACGTTTATCGGATTCAAGCTATTTGAAAAGGATGATACAACTGTCTTTGTTTCCTTCGAATCGCTCTACATCAACAGCGCCTTAGCAAAGTGTATTTCCGGTAACTATGAGCTTACTGAAATTGCGTTGAGAAAGCCCTATATTGAAATAACACAGCAAGGAGATCTATTTAACTATACTGATCTTGAGAATAGATTCTTAGCTTCAGATTCAACTATTCAAGAGAGTGACGAGAGCACGGAACCCGCAAAGTTTTGGTTGAAGAATCTTGCTCTTAAAGAAGGAATCGTTTCGTACAAAAACCTTGATGTGAGCAGTGATATCCGTATGGAGAATATCAATATATCATGCCCATTTTTTGCCTGGGATAATCCGCAACAACATTATGACTTTGGGTTTACGGTTACTCGCGGTGGCCGTGCTTCGGGCTTGTTTGATCTGAATCTTGAAACACTAGTCTACAAGGCCGACTATACGCTCGATAGCTTGAATCTGGAGATACTTTTGCCCTATGTAAAAGATTTTATGCAGGTAGGAAGTTTCAAAGGATTGTTCACCAGTCACCAAACGATTTACGGAAACTTTAACAAACCCGAAGCGGTAGCAACCAAAGGCGAACTTCGGTTAAATGATTTTGCCCTCACCGACCCCGATCAAGGGGACCTGGTAACGGCAGGTGAATTAAAAGCAATCATTGACACCATTAATGTAGAGGCAGAGATTTATGATATGAGGTATGTTAGTCTTCTTAAGCCGTTTTTAAAATTTGAACTCTTTGATGAGAATAACAATTTCACCAAGCTCATAAATCAAGCATCTGACCCCAGCGAAGGACTATCTTCCGATTCTCTTTCTACTGCAGTAGCGTATGGGAATATATTTGCGCTGATGGCCGCTTATATTCAGGAGCTTTCCAAAACCTATGCCATCAGCAACTATAAAGCAGACAGTCTGGTGTTGCGCCAGGGTAAGTTTATATTCAACGACTATACGTTGCATAATAAATTTAATTATGTGTTAGAAGATTTGATGGTAAAAGCTGAGAGTGTGAGTTCGGCCAGCGAGCACATTGTGTTTAAAGCAGCTTCGATTTTAAACACTTCGGGGCGGATGGCCGGCCAGATTTCAGTAAACCCAGACGGATTTCGGGATATGGATATTGACTATTCAATACGCGAACTGAAGGTGTCAGACTTTAACCCGTATTCGCACTATTATGTTGCGCATCCTTTTACCGATGGTGTTTGTTATTATACCAGCAAAAGTTCTGTTCGCAATCGCTATCTAAAGAGCAATCACAAATTGGAAGTGAAAACCATTGTGGTAGGTAAAAAAGAGAAGAACAGTACTGCCTACAATTTGCCGGTTCGCCTTGCGGTTGCCTTGCTTCGCGATAAGAATGGGGATGTGAAAATTGAATTGCCTATCGAAGGAAATCTGGATGATCCCAAATATAAAGTTGGCAAAGTGATCTGGCAGGTGGTTAAAAATCTTATTTCAAAGGCTGCTGCTGCTCCTGGTAAATTACTAGCCGGAAAATCTGGTGTAGATGAAAAACTGATTGAGGGTTTTGATTGGACTCCTTTGCAAACCGAACTAGACGATGCTCAAAAAAAATCACTCGATGCGATGCTGACTAGTTTAGCAACAACGCCTGAGATCAAACTCGAGTTGATTAAAGCTTACAACTTCGAAAAAGAACTTGATGAATTGGCCTTGCGGGAGAGTAAGAAGAAATATTTATTCTTTCATAGGAAGATTTCAACGGAGGAGGATGTAAATCCAGACGAAGAGCAAGCGGTAGATTCGTTGCATCCACAAGATTCGGCTTTTATGGCGTATGTAGAAGTTCAGAGCCAGACTCAAAACTCATTGTTATCTATTTTCGATAAGTCCAGGCGATTGGTCGGGAATGAAAGATTGCAGAACAAACTCAATCGGATTTTTGAAAAACGCGTAGAGAATATGCAGCGGTATTTGACAGACGAGAAAACTGACCCTACAAAAGTCAGAATAGTAGATCCCAAAGAACTTGTCACTATTCCCTACGAAGTGAAATCGAGAATGGTGGCTAATTTCTATTTGGATGAGTAGTATCCAATTTTGTACTTTACATAGCTTACAAACCCAACCTGCCTCATGAAAAAACTACTTTTCATTTTAGCTGCCATTATCACAACAACCTCTGTGTTTGCGCAGAAAAAGAAACCCGTTGCTGACACACGTCTTGCTGGCATAGACATGGAATTGCAAAAAGTGTTAGAAACATGGAAGACACCCGGCTTTGCTGTTGCTGTGGTTGAAAAAAATAAAGTCGTTTATGCAAAAGGGTTTGGGTATGCCGACTACGAAAATAAAATACCCGTTACACCCAATACACTTTTTGCCATTGGTTCGTGCACAAAAGCATTTACATCATCTCTGTTGGGGTTGTTAAGGGAAGAAGGTAAAATGGATTTCAATGAAAGCCCCCAGAAATATTTTCCAGAACTCAAATTCTTTAGTGCTGAAATGGATGAATCGATCATCATGAAGGATTTAATGAGTCATAGAACCGGATTGCCACGACACGATTACTCCTGGTATTTATTCCCAACTGAATCTACCGATAGTTTGATTCAACGCATAGCTTATCAGGAACCCTTCACCGGAGTGCGGGAGAAATGGTATTACAATAATTTTATGTTTTTGATGCAAGGTGCCATTACCGAAAAAGTAACAGGCAAATCGTGGGCAGAGAATGTGAAAGAAAGGATTTTAGTGCCCTTGGGAATGACACGCTCTAATTTTACAATTGCTGATTGGCAGAAGAGTGAAGATGTAGCGTTCGGCTATGAATTGGAAAAACAGACAACCATCAAGAAGATGGATTACTATAACATTGCAGCTATGAGTCCGGCAGGGAGCATTAACAGCAGTGTTAATGAAATGTCGAATTGGGTGATCACCTGGATTAACGGTGGCAAGTTTAATGGAAAAGCATTGCTGCCTGCGCCCTACGTCACGGAAGCCATAAGTTCTCAAATGGTGGTATCACCTGCCTTGCCCGATAAAGAGATTTCTGATATTCATCTTTCAAACTATGGGTATGGATGGTTCCTGGCATCCTATAAGGGACATTATCGAGTAGAGCACGGAGGTAATATCGATGGATTTTCAGCAAGCACTTCGTTTTTCCCAAGCGATAGCGTTGGTATAGTTGTGCTCGTCAATCAAAACGGATCTTCGGTGCCAAGCGTAGTGCGGAATATAATAGCCGATAGGATGTTGAAGGTTGCCCGCACAGATTGGAACAAGGATTTAAAAACAAGGCAAGACAAGGCACTGAAAGATCAAAAGGAAGCGGAGAAAACTAAAAGTTCAAGCAAAGCAAAAGGAACCCGGCCTTCTCACAGCAAGCAAGAATTTTCAGGTCGTTATTCTCATCCGGGTTACGGTTCATTTGATTTGGTTGTGGAGCGTGACTCTTTATTCGCAAAGTTCAAATTAACGAAATCCTGGCTGCGCCATTATCACTACGATGTATTTGAATCCTTTGAGGCAAAAACAAAAGTTGACACTACATCATCTCAGTTACTATTTAATTTTGCCACCAATGATGGAGGCGATATAAGCATGGTTTCCCTCAAAATAGAACCTGCTATTGAGCCCATAGAATTTAAGCGCACCCCTTTAAAAATGGATGTTGACAAAGCAACCTTAGAAAAATATGCCGGTGAGTATGAATTAGGTGGAATGACCGTAAAGTTTTTTCTGAAAGGAGGAGAGACTCTTTTCCTTACTGTACCGGGTCAACCCGAGTATGAATTGATTGCCACCGGCAAAGACAAATTCTCAATTAAATCACTGGATGGTTTTAAGATTGAGTTTACCGATAATGCTGGGAAAATTTCTGAAGCTATTTTTATTCAACCCAATGGCACCTTTAAGGCGAAAAGGAAGTAGTTGATTTCAAATAGGCATTCGATTGATACACCAATGGCTTTAGGAAATGATAAAAATATTGCAACAAACTCCCTAGCTTCTGAAGAGGTTCAAAAGATTGAAGATTTCAGAAAATCAAAACAGGTGGCAATTTTGGCTATCCTATTTCTGACATTGTAAATTCAACCTATGCAAGTGAAAATTCTTTGGCGCTCGACATATTTGATCGGCATGTAAATAGGCCAGCCAGGATTGAGTCGCTCGTAAACGGTGGACAGATTCTTACTTCACTATCAGTTTGGGAAAATTCAGTTGGCTGGATTAAGGATAGTAATCTTCATAAAATTGGTCGGATTTCGCATGGCAAAACAAAACTGAAAGACGTTGAATAAGGTCGAAATTTTTGAATTCTTCTCTAAGGAACATCCTAAACCACCGAATCCTACATTTACCCGTAAACGAAAGCAAAACCAATTGCTCTTTGTCATTCTGAGTATTATTTTACTTGCAGGATCATATTTTGTTCTAAATGGGATAACTAAGGAAGTACCTACACTACAGAGTGTAAGGAAAGCATATTGTGTTCAATTTGACTTCTCCTAAATTTCGAAGCAATTACAAAAGGGGATTACTAAGCTTCCTTTCGATTCTATAGAAATGGCCGATCGTTTAAATGATTCTATTATTTTAGTTATAAAGTTGTCTTTTTTGCCCCCAACATAACTCTTGAGACATCAACAGTCACTTCTGATATGGATAGCAAAAGTTGTAAGGCTAGGCTACAAATAGTTTGAATACTTAAGTGAGGAATTTATGCCCCACTTTTATAAACTTTCCATTAAATCAGGTATTGCTGTCAGCAACCTTAGCAGGCCATTAAACACTCCACTTCACAGGCCTCTTGTCCGGCTGTAGAAAAAAACCGTCTGCTTTTTTGAAAGCAAAACGCTATTGGTTACTTTAAGCCTATGGACTTAGTGTCTTTTGAGCTTCGGGAGAAATACTTGCTAGTAGTAGGGCACGGCAGGCGAGACGATTTTTCTTCGATGGCGGAAGCTTCATCCCTTGTCTATAAAAAAATAATTGAAACCGAAAGCCGCTATCTTTTGGTAGACTACCGCAAGCTTCAGATAAATGTTGGCATAGCGGAAGCGTTTAATATTGTGAAGCGCTACGAAACAAAGTTGCCGCAGTTAAAGAACATCATAATAGCAGCCGCTTTCGAAACTCATAATCTGGCTTTTGCCAATTACTGGAAAGAGATCGGTGAAAAACGCGGCTTTTATATCAAGATCTTTACCGATCTCGCAGTGGCAGAAGCGTGGTTGCTAAATGAAATTTCAAAAGCGTCCGGTTGATTTTTTCGTTTCCGAAACATAGTTGTTTAGCGACACAGTTATCAACTCGGTCCATCCGCCCTGAAGACTTTCTCTTGCAAAATCCGGATTGTTTAGAGGGAAGCTGCCAAGTTCCGTGTGCGTTAGCCTACGCAAATAATTAATGGAAATAATTGTCTTCGGAGTGACGCACCGACTATTTGCAAATAATATCTACCACTTTTTGTTCAACAGGAGTGTTGAGAGCTTTCGCCTTATTTAAATCTTTGCAAGCCTCGTCTTTTTTTCCTTGTCGGTGCAAGGCCAGTGCGCGATTGTAATAGGCGAGACCATATTGTGGATAATGTATGATGGCTACGGTATAATCTTCGATAGCATCTGCAAGACGATTTTGTTTCACCAGCACGTTGCCGTGATTTAACCAACCCTTTTCGTGATCTGACTTCAGCGTGATCACTTGCTTGTAGTCAGCTAGGGCGCCATTCAAATCGTTGCTTTGTTCTTTGATGATTCCGCGGTTAAGCCAATAGTCCGGATCGGCAGAATCGAGTCGAATCGCTTCATTGTAATCCGTCAATGCACCTTTCAGATTGCCGGCTTTCATCCGCATCGAACCTCTCTCGGCATAAGAGTAGGGCTGCTTTGGATTTTGCTCGATGGCTTCTGTTAAGAGTTTTTCAGTTTCATCGTAGTTGCCAGCGGATTTCTTTAATACGGCCAGGTTATGCCGTGCCAGGCTGCTCTCTGGATTGAGCACCAACGTTTGCTCAAAGTCTTTTTTTGCTTTGGCAGAATCGCCCGCTTGTAAATTGACGATGCCACGGTTTATAAAGTAGTCGGAATTTTTAGGATTGATTGTAATGGCCGAATCAAAATAAAGTCTGGCTTTAGGAAAGTTTTTAAGCTTGGTTTCAATTAAACCCAGATAATTCAGTAGGGTGGTGGTAAGCTCGTGATGAGCCGTGAATGCTTTCGTTGTTCCATCGGCAGAATTGCTTGTTTGAAAATAAACCGTATTGGTTTCGCCACCCTCGGGCATTGAAAGTAGTTTTAAGAAGTCTTCTTTTGCAACGGCCCATTGGCCATAGTCGTAACGGCTTACAGCTCGGCTAAAAAGCGCTTCTTTATCATCAGGTTTTGATTCCAGATATATATTGTAGTCTGTAAGTGCGCCTTGTTTGTCGCCAAGACCTTCGCGCGTCATGGCTCGGGCGTAGTATGCATCGTAATAGTATGGGCTTAGGCGCAGGCATTCATTAAAATGGGCTAACGCTGTTTTGTAGGCTTTACTTTTTAACGATTCTTCGCCTTTTTCGTAATAATAGGCAGCCGACCGGGTGGTTTGAGCGGAAATCGCCAACACCATCAACACCATATAGCCGGTTAACAAAAACTTATATAAAGCCACTTTTAAAATTCGTGATAAATAGTCAATTCCGAAAGGGCTAATCAGAAGTGAAATCCTAAGTTGTGAAAACTAATTGTTATAAAATCTGTTAAAAGTAGTATGGAAAAGACTAAAAAATCCAAAGCCAAATCTAACAGCGCAACAGCAGCAAAGATTACAGCCGCTTATCGGGAGTATTTACTAACAGAAGGAAAGCAACCTACCTCGGTTTTTAAATTCTGTAAAGATCAAGGATTCAAGGAAGATGAGTTTTATCAATACTTCGCTTCGTTTGAGGCACTTGAAAAAGCAATCTGGAGAAGCTATGTTACCAACACTCGATCAACTATGATTGCCGATAAGAGTTACGCCTCGTTTACTACGCGCGAAAAAATACTAACATTTTATTTCATGCTAACGGAAGCATTAAAATCAGATCGAAGTTTTGTACTTCATCAACTTAAAGCCTGGAATAAGCCTGTGGGTGTGCCTGTATTCTTAAAAGACTTTAAAGTAACATTTGAAGAGTGGATCTCAGGCGTACTTAATGAGGGCAAAGCTTCAGGCGAGGTAGCTAAACGACCTTATTTGGATGAGCGCTACGATGGATTGTTCTGGCTGCACTTGATGTTTATACTGCAATTCTGGAGTCGTGATGAAAGCGCCAATTTTGAAAAGACTGATGCAGCCATCGAAAAGTCGGTGAATTTAGCCTTTGATCTTATTGGCAAAGGTGTACTTGATAACGCACTTGATTTTGGTAAATTCCTTTACCAGAATTCTAAAAATTGATTACATGGCCAAGCTGAAAGAGCAGAAGAGTATTCCGGTGGGCAAAGTTCAGCGGGCGACAAAGTTTATTTCAACAGGAGCGAAGATCGGGGGCAACTACCTGAAGCACTATGGCAAAAAACTCGTTAACCCAGAGTTGTCGCGCGATCAGTTACATCAGGATAATGCGTCTGATATTTATAATTCATTAAGTGAGTTAAAGGGCAGTGCACTGAAAGTAGCACAGATGCTGAGCATGGATAAAAATCTATTGCCATCGGCCTATCAGCAGCAGTTTGCCATGGCGCAATACAGTGCTCCACCACTTTCTTATCCACTGGTCGTGCGCACATTTGAGAAATCACTGAAGAAAAAGCCAACAGAACTATTTGAAACCTTTTCCACATCAGCCAGTAATGCCGCTTCAATCGGGCAGGTGCATCAGGCCACGTGGAAAGGAAAAAAACTGGCTGTAAAAATTCAATACCCGGGCGTAGCCGATAGTGTGAAGAGCGATTTGGCGATGGTAAAGCCTATTGCCTTGCGTATGTTTAAACTGAACCCTGCCGAGTATGACGAATTTATTGGTGAAGTAGAAACCCGCTTGCTCGAAGAGGCTGATTATACGCTGGAGTTAACCCGCTCAATTGACCTCTCTCGCCAATGCACTAAGATTCCCAACCTTGTATTTCCAACCTACTATCCTTCGCTTTCAGGCGATCGGATTTTAACCATGGACTGGATTGAAGGAAACATGTTGGGCGAAGTATTTAAAGGCAATAAACTCTCTCAGAAAGAAAGAAACCGGCTTGGTCAGGCATTGTGGGATTTTTATCACTACCAGATTCACACACTGCGTTCGTTGCATGCCGATCCGCATCCGGGTAATTTTATAATCACTCCGGATAATAAACTTGGGGTTATTGACTTTGGTTGTGTAAAAGTAATACCCGACTCATTCTATAAAGTATATTTTCAATTGCTCGATAAAAATATTCTCAACGATCCCGCACGTCTGAATAAAGTATTTCATGATTTACGCTTTATCTATCTGGATGATTCTACCAATGACACTACTTTTTTTAAGGAAGTCTTTACTCAATTGGTAGAGCTATTGGGTAGACCCTTTCGAACTCCGCGATTTGATTTTGCAGAGAAGTCGTACTTCGAATCACTCTATAAGTTTGGTGAAGAGATTGGTCAGATGAAAGCTTTCCGCGAATCGAAAAAAGCCAGAGGCGTAAAAGATGCCCTTTATATCAATCGTACGTATTACGGATTATATAACCTGTTGCATGAACTGAAAGCCGAGGTCGATACCACCTCGTATGTGGATTTTAAACTGTAGCCAACCCAACTGATCCTTTCGAAGTCCATAATTGGTTTTGGACTTATTAGTTTTTACAAACAAATTGACTTTGAAAAGTCATTCATAGTCAATAATTTAGTGCCCTGTACTTCATTTTTTAAACTAATAGATATTTTATGAGGGCAATTTGGAAAGGGCACATCCAGTTCTCGCTGGTCACAATTCCGGTACGGATTTATAACGCGATTGATACCGGCCAGACAATCAGTTTCAACTTGCTTTCACGCGAAGGTCATAATCCGGTTAGCTATGAAAAGAAGGATAAAGTTACTGGCCAACCGTTGAAAACGGAAGACATCGTGAAGGGCTATCAATACGAACCCGGTCAGTTTGTAATCATTGAGCAAGACGATCTGAACAAAGTAAAACTGAAAAGCGAAAAGATAATTGAGATTGAAGGTTTTGTAAAATCACAGGAGGTACACCACACACTTTTTGAAACTCCGTATTTTATTGGACCTGATGGCGACATTGCCGCTAAGACGTACGGGTTGCTTTGTCAAACACTTAAAGATAGTGGCAAGATTGGGGTTGGTAAAGTGGTGCTCCGAGATCGCGAAACACCTGTGTTAATTTCCCCGCATGAGGGTGGCATTCTGATGTACCGGCTACGCTACCCCAATGAAGTGCGCAGCATGGGCGAAGTGCCGCAACTCCTTGAAGTGAAGGCTGACAAAGAGCAACTGAAGCTTGCCAAAACGTTGGTTGATTCAATGACCACAACTTTCTCGAAAATAGAGATGAAGGATCGTTACTATGATGCACTCAAAGCAATCATTGATGCAAAAATTGCCGGTAAGGAAATTATAAGTATCGAAGAAGCTGAGCCAGAGGTGGTGGATATTATGACGGCTCTTAAAAAGAGTATCGAAGCTGCCAAGAAGATGCCGATGGAAAAAGCTAAAGGTATTGCCAAGACTGAAAAGGAAACTGCAAAAAAGACTTTGCGCAGAAAAGCGAGCTAACTAAGCTCAACGCACATACCAGAAAAGTAAATTAATTACCTTTGCAACATGGCCAAGGTAATCCAGTTTCCAGTTCCCAATCCTGAAAAGTTTGGATTTAAACCGGTTCGGAAAAAGAAAACCGACACCGCGCCAAACAAGCATGGCCAATTGCATTTGTTTGGAGGGGCCAAAGTTATTAACCTAAATAACTTAACTCCATTTGAAGAGGCGCTAATGCTGGATGAACTGGGAGACGACCGTGCTGGCCTGCAATATCAAAAAGCCATTGATGCTGGAGATTCCGTAGCAGATGCATATTGTAACCTGGGCATCATTGAGTCAGGAAGAAAACAATACACCAAGGCTATTGATTGTTTTACAAAATCGCTTAAAGCGGATCCTCGGCATTTTGAGGCTCATTACAATCTTGCCAACGTTTATGCTGAAATAGGGAATCTTGCATTGGCTAAAATTCATTACCAGATTTCCATCGAAATAGAGCCCACTTTTCCCAACAGCTACTTCAACCTTGGAATTACATTGGCCATTAATAAAGAGATTGATGAAGCCATTCAGAGTTTGCTTACCTACCGTAACCTTGCCGGTGAAGATGACCAGAGTCAGGCTGAAGAACTTATCGCCAGTCTGATGCGTTCGTTGCGCTGATTACATCATCAGGATGGTAATAAAGAAGAGTATGCCGCGGTAAATTTCAAGTGCTACTTTCAAAAACAAAATCAGGATTATGGACTTCAACACCAATCGCCAACTTCGCTCGCGGTAGAATGTATGACTGCTTCGCAATACAAAATATAGGTTGGTTGAGATAAAAATTGCGGTAAGGATGGTCTCATCAAGGTAAGCACCCAAGCCGAATAATCGTACAATGATTGTGAGCAGAATGGCATTTACAAACAAGTTAAAGCTTGCCAGTTCAACCGCATAGCCCACGTGATCCATAAAGAATTTGTTCTTCTTCCAATACAGCAGATTGAGTGGGAGCGAACTGATCACCACAAAAACCATTACCATAAGTTTGGCCAGCGTGGCAGTCTTTAAATTATAGAGGATTGAAAATGCATTCACATCTACACCCAGGCTTACGGCTTTGGTAGCAATAAGTGTTTTGTAAAACTCACTGAAGGGCGACATGAGTTGGGTATTGAGCGAAGCATTAAAAAGTTGAATAAGTGGAAAGAAGAAGTAAATCAGATTCAGCACAAAGAAGAGTGACATGGGGCTGATGTTCTTTACTCGCTTACCAACCGAAAAATCACGGGCTACTGTGCCAGGCTTACGCAACACCTGCCATAACGTGCGAATGAATTTACTATCGGCAAAAGTGATAGTCAGGAGAACCGAATTGAGAATAGACTTGAATGATTTATCGGCAGAGGTGAGTACTTTTTCCCCACAAGCATTGCAAAATTTTCCTGTAAACTCGTTGCTGCAACTTTTACAAATGTGAGTTGTAGACAGATCACTCATAACTACCAAAGTTAACCTTTTAATTCCTTGAGTACTTTTCTGGCACGCGATCTGAAACCCGCACTTCCAAAAGGTAATTGATCTTCAATAACCGTTATGATTTCGTTCTTTAGATCTGGGTTTTCTTTTACAAGATTGGCCAGCACGGTCATGGAAAAAGCCCGAACGGCAATTGGTTCCTTTGGGTTGTTAAGGAAGTCGAAGCATATGTTGACAGTTTTGCCCTGGAGTGATTTTGGTATGTCTATAAATTGAAGTAAGCGCACAAGATTTCGTTTCACGGAATCATGTTGGCCTTTTTTCTCAAGCCGGATCAATAATTTCTTTAAATGTGGTTTAATAAGCTCAGGTTTTTGCTCTATACAGTAGCTGATGGGCCAGGCAGCGTGTTGACTGATGCGAGGGGGCCCGGCAAGAAAGATGTCAACCAACTTGGCAAAGCATTTTGCATCATTGACAACATACCTCACAATCTTATTCTTTTGAGTTTTGCTGTGCTCGTACAATATCTCTTTTACCAAATTCATAATCAATTAATTAGTTGAAACATTTAACTATAACTAACTGAATATTAGTATTTTTAGATTAATCATATTAACTTTATATTTAATATAAAAGGTGGAAGCTATGTTGCTATTTTTTGCCATCACTGCTACGGCAGTTTTTCAACTTGGTTTGTGCTTTTTTTGCTTTTATGTAAAGCAATCCCGCACAGTGTAAGTTGACAAACCGTTAATGTGATCATATAAATTATTTATTCCTGACCCGATTCTTTGGGGTGGAAGTGTTGTGCTAAATTGCGGACTAATTTTTATTTTCTGTGAATTTTCTGTCTGCCGAATCACTCGCTAAAACTTTCAACGACCGTTGGCTTTTTAAAGATCTCACCCTCGGAATCTCGCAAGGAGATAAGATGGCATTGGTGGGAGAAAACGGAGCGGGTAAATCCACGCTGCTTAAAATTCTTATTGGACAGATTTCTCCTGATCAAGGTGCGGTGAGCGTTCGCGAAGGAGTTAAGTTGGGCTATCTCGTTCAGCAACCGAACGTTGCTGGTCACTTAACCATCAATGAGATAATTTTTGATAAGAATAATAAAGTCGCTTCTGTGGTGAAGGATTATGAAGCATGTATTCATGATGCAAATACTTCGCCAGAACGTATGCAACAAGTGCTCGAACTGATGGAAGAGTATAAGGCGTGGGACTATGACGCCAAGGTGCATACAATCACCACTAAATTGGGTGTTGAGAATCTTGAACAGAAGTTTGAAGAACTTTCGGGAGGACAGCGCAAGCGGGTGTTTCTTGCCCAAATGCTACTGGCTGAGCCTGACCTTATTATTATGGATGAGCCTACCAACCATCTGGATCTGGAGGCAATCGAATGGCTGGAGTCCTACTTGTCGGGTCAACAGATTACCTTATTGATGGTTACCCATGATCGGTACTTTCTGGATAACGTTGCCAACGAGATTATAGAACTTGACCGGGGTAAACTTTATAGGTATAAAGGTAACTACGCGTACTTTTTGGAGAAGAAGTCGGATCGGGAGGAGATGCTGAAAACTGAGGTATCCAAAGCTCGTAACCTCCTTAAAAAAGAACTGGAATGGATGCGCAAGCAACCACGCGCCCGGGGCACCAAAGCCAAGTATAGGATTGAGGCATTTTATGATTTGCAGGATAAAGCCTCAGTCAACTTAAAGAAGGATCGGCTGGAATTGGATATTCAAGAAGCCCGACAAGGCGGCAAGGTTTTAGAGCTCCATCAGGTTTCTAAAAGTTACGGCTCGGCAAAAATGGTGCACGAGTTCTCTTATATTTTTAAGAAGAAAGACCGGATTGGAATTGTTGGTAAAAATGGAGTTGGGAAATCGACCTTTCTCGATATGCTAACTGGTGCGGCAAAACCCGATTCAGGAGAAATCATCCCTGGGGTGACAACAAAGGTTGGATACTTTACACAAGAAGTAGAGGATCTTAATCCGAACCATCGTGTGATTGAAGAGGTGAAAGAGATTGCCGAGTTTATTACGTTAGCTGATGGATCTTCAGTTTCGGCTTCTAAATTTTTAGATACCTTTTTATTTCCGCCAGAGAAGCAATACAATATCATTGAAAAATTAAGTGGTGGTGAAAAGAAAAGACTCCAGCTACTAAAAGTTCTTGTCCGCAATCCAAACTTTCTGGTGTTGGATGAACCCACCAACGATTTTGATATTGACACACTCAATGTTCTTGAAGATTTTCTTGAGAAGTTTAATGGATGTCTGGTATTGGTTTCTCACGATCGTTATTTCATGGATCATCTGGTTGATCAGTTGTTTATTTTTGAAGGTGATGGTAAGATTAAACCTTTTAACGGAAATTACTCTGACTATCGAACTTCTATAGAGGAGCAGGAGGAGGTTAAAATCAAACCAAGCGCAGTGCAACCAAAAGAGGCTGCCAAAACGGATAAGAAAAAATTGTCTTTTAAGGAAAAACAAGAATTTGGGAAATTGCAAGACGAACTTCAGAAACTTGAGCAAAAGAAAGCAGACCTCGCAATCATCATGAACAGCGGTATTACAGACCACCAAAAGTTGCAGGAACTTGCAGCTCAGGTACTTCAAGTAAATGCCAATATTGATGAAAAGACCTTGCGCTGGCTCGAGCTCTCAGAGTTAGAAGAAGGGTAGGCGTACGCTTGTTAGTCAATCAAAATTTTCAAGTAAAATCAGCTTATTTAGCATATCTTTGTGGCATTAATCAAGACCTAAATTGAACCAGGCTCAAGCTATTGTTCTTTATCAACCAATCTTACATCAGATCGCTTATAATCTGTTGCGCTGCAAAGCAGATGCAGAAGATATTGTTCAGGATACTTTTGTTAAGTGGCTTAGCATTGAGCAAGAGAAGATTGAAAACACCAAGGCTTATCTTATAAAGGCAGTTACTAATAATTGCCTCAATCACCTCAATACACTTAAAAGAAAGAAGGAAGAGTATTGGGATTCTATTCAGCTTTCGGAATTGATTGTGAAGTTCAAGGAGTCTGATTTTGCTCACCTTGATATCGAGAAGGAGCTTTCGGTCGCATTTAAGGTGCTACAAACCAAGCTTGAACCCTTGGAGCGTGCTGCTTATCTGTTGAAGGAGGTTTTTGATTTTGATTATGATATCATTCAAAAAGTATTGAATAAAAAAGCTGACCATTGTCGGCAGTTATTGAGCCGGGCACGTAAAAAATTAGAAGAAGAAAAAGGCAAAATCAAGGTTGGCTTGCCCGATACCTCAAACCTGTTCGAGAGCTTTAAAAAGGCCTGCCATGTGGATGATGCCAATGAGTTTATTGAGCATTTGAAACAGGACATCACAAATGCCCTGCGAACAAAAAAATAATTCCTCTTTTTTGTCACAAAACCAATCTTTACAGGTCTTACAGTTAGTTAACCCCTTTTGGGGCTTAAATTGAAAAGTACTTTTACCTAACCTACCTGTTTCATGAAGGAGATTTTGATTTTTTTCGTTGCTCATTGGTACCTGTCATTATTCTTTCAAACTTTTTTTCTCCATCGCTATGCAGCACACAAGGCATTTACGATGAGTAAGTTTACGGAGAAAGTGGTCTACATTCTTACCTGGATATTTCAGGGTTCTAATTACTTAAGTCCTTATGGATATGGCGTTATGCACCGCATGCACCATGCTTTTGCCGATACGGAAGACGATCCACATTCGCCCAAGTACGATGAAACTATCTGGAACATGATGTGGAAAACCAAGACCATATATTCGGATATTGCCAATAAGAGATTAAAGGTTGAAGCCCGCTTTACTGAAGGTGTGCCTGACTGGATAGCTTTTGATAAGTTTGCCAGGTCGTGGCCGTCACGGCTTTTCTGGGGTGCGCTATACGTAGCTTTTTATGCTCAGTTTGCAACAACTTGGTGGCTTTGGTTATTACTCCCTATTCACTTTCTGATGAGTCCTATACACGGAGCCATAATCAACTGGTTTGCACACAAATACGGCTACAGAAATTTTACCGTGGGCGATACCTCCAGAAACTTCCTGCCTGTAGATTTCCTAATGATGGGTGAGAGTTATCACAATAATCACCACAAATATGGTTCCCGAGCCAATTTTGGAGGCATCCGCTGGCACGAGATTGACCCAACATATTTGGTAATCCGCCTATTAGACAAAATGAAGATTGTTCGCATTGCCCGCCAGAAGGAAATTACTCTTGAACGCATTAAACGAGCTGCTTAGATTGATTTTGAGGAAATCCGATTTTAATTCTTATCTTTGTGCATTAAATTTTTTAACAAATCACAATGAAAGAAGGAACAGTAAAATTCTTTAACGAAACCAAAGGATTCGGTTTTGTAAAAGAGACATCATCAGGTCAAGAGTATTTCGTACATGTTTCAGGTCTAGTTGACCAGATTCGTGAAAACGACAACATCACTTTCGAACTGAAAGAAGGAAAAAAAGGGTTGAATGCAGTAAACGTTCGCGTTGCTAACTAATACAACTAATTTTTCATAACAAAAGGCCCCGATAAATCGGGGCCTTTTTTGTTACTGGCAATTTTCGTGGTATTGATTAAATTTACCTGACCCGACCTAACTCTTCGATACTATTTCCATGAACCAATACCTGTCTATTTTAAACAGCCGAACCGCGATTGCGCTTGGCATCTCATTACTCGTTACCTACATCACCATAACGAATAGCTTTCAATACAACTACGATCTTTCACTTATTAGCATAGCCATCATTTTTCCTTTGGTGTTTACTATTCGCAGTGCTTTTCGCAGGCGCGAGAAGGCGTTGGAGTTTCTATCCAGGTTCAAAGCAGGGCTCATCACAGTAGATCATTCCTTTCAGGAGAGTAAAAAGCTGGAAGACGACAAGAAGCAGGAGATTCAAAATACGATTAAGTATATCAGTGCTTGTTTAGTTGATTATCTTGGACCTAAAACATGCACGAAGGAAAAATTGAAGGAAGAAATCGGCAAGATTTTTCTCTTTATCAAAACAAACTCCGACAGTATTGGTAATGGCACGGCTCTAAAGATTTTTCGTTTTATGAAAGAGGTGTATGAAAGTTCGGAGAATATTATGGCTGTAAACCAGCATCGTACCCCGATTTCTATCAGAGCCTATTGCCTGATATTTATCTATATCTATCCTGTTATTTACACACCGGCACTTTACAATAAACTTCATGATGGTATCTCCTTTAACGAAACCTGGGTTGTTTATGCCTTGTCAGCAATGTCTACCTTTATCCTCATCTCATTGTATAATGTACAAGATCAGATGGAAAACCCGTTTGATCAAAAAGGATTAGATGATATTCGATTGAATGACTTTCGAATAGAGTAAAACGCAGTATAGACGAATACCTGAAAGTTAAATACATTTAGTTTTATGGATGTAAAGCTGCCTAAGAAAAAGAAACCAGGTAGGGGAAGGGAAACCCTTTTCCGCTCTACCTATCAGAATCAGAGTAACCTTATTCAGATGGCCGATAACAAGGCCAATATTATAATAAGTATCAATACAATGATTATATCTTCAATCATTGCCATAACAGGATATGGAGCTGTAGCAGGCAAGATTGACACCTACGAGGCGAGTGTAATTGTGCCCATCGTACTTATCATCCTCTCGTGCCTCGTCTCGGTAATTTTTGCGATTCAGGCAGCGCGCCCAAAATTAATTAATGCCAAAAGCATAGGTGGTGAAATGCAGAAATCAAGCTTACTTTTTTTTGGAATAATTTCGCGCCACACTCAACAGTCGTATTTGGATGAAATGAAAAAACTGCTGGATTCTGAAAATGATCTATACGAGCACATGACAATTGATTTGTATAATCAAGGTCTGATCTTAAAGCGCAAGTATAATCTACTGGTTTATGCGTATCAGGTTTTTATGTTCGGATTTATATTTAGTGTACTCGTTTTTCTCGGTTTCCTGGCTTTTTGAAGGAAAATAAAATGTCAATAAAAAAGAGCGGAATTTCTTCCGCTCTTTGTGTTTTGCCTTCAACTAATAATTAGTTCTTGTTTTTCAAATCCAACGCAAAGTCTTTGGCCGTTTTGGCTGTCATTATATCCATAAAGCTTAAAGCTCCGTTTGTAACAGGACCACCACCCGTTTGAATTTGTGGCACTACCGCACCGGTATACTTACTAAAAGCATCAGCCCATACCTTTTGTACTTCAACCTGTGCCTTTAATTTTAATTCAAGGGCTCCATCGGCTTGCATTATCCGCTGCCTTGCATAGGCGTTCGCATCGGCCAATTCCTTTATCTTACGAGCCTCAAGGATAGAGGCTTCGTAAGCTATTTTTTGCTGCAGCTTATCTTGCTCAGCAACTTTTACCTTAGTTTCGGCTTCGACTACTTGTTTGGTTTGATCTTGCTTCTGTTGATATTCTATCTCCACAAGGGCTTGCTCGCCTTTTGCCTTGGCCGTTAATGTTTGTTGCTGTGCAGTCATTAATTCTTGCTTTGAGATGGCTGATTTGGTTGCGGCATCAATAATCTTCACCAGCTTTTCATCTACTTTATTTTCATAGTCAACGTCAGTTATGGCTGCATCGGCCACGGTGATACCATACTCCTTAATAGATGATAGTTTGCGTTTTGGTGCCATGGTTTTTGGATCAAACTGAATTTCTGTTTGGTATACACGTTTTGTCTCTGACTCTAGCGAATCAAAAACAATATTTTCTTCGGTCTTCAGCAAATACACGCCTTCTTTTAGCTGATCCAGAAAATCCTGAGCCATTTGAGCGCGTCCACCACCATAGTGTTTTTCACTGCTCATCAATTGGGCAGAAGATTGCAAACACTCTTTTGTGTAGGGAGCAAGACGTTTTACAACCAACGATTGAGGGCTGCGGTGGGTATTGTGAATCAAAACCATTTCTTTTTCATCGGATGGCAAAATGAACTGAGTGATACCCCGTACATCGGCTGTGGTTGCATCGCTGAAACGGATCATGATTTGTCCTACTTCAATACCGTTGTCTTCGACTTCAAGGTTAGGGACAGTTTCCTGGTAGGTAACGGAAATCTGATTGGGCCATTCTTTTTCTTTTGCGAAAAAACCAGCATAGAAGATCCCTGGGGCAAATTGAACAATTTGCTCCCCGGTAGTTCGCTCAACCACGGTGCGATTGCCGGCATCATTCCATGAGAAAGGGTTAACGATAAGGAATAAAACAATTCCAATAATAGACAAGACTCCGGCAACAATGGATTTTCTTGTAATAAATGAGTTTGGAGGTAAGGTGGACATAGCTTATGGGTTTTGGTTTTTGTCTTGGTTATTTTTCTTTGAGAAATGATTGGTCAACAGCAATACAATAACGTATGCAACAAGACCAAATACGGCCAGAAAACCGACCGCGAGCGCTAATCTAATCATGGGTGTTTGTGAATTTAAGTGGGTGAAATAGTATGACTAAAAAACTGGCAACGAAATGGCACCGGATAGTTGATTTACATGATGCTTTGGAAATTTGGTCATATATCCCCGATGAGGATTGAATGAAACCAGTATTTGAAAGATTATTTATAGCGATATTCAATTAAGTGTTGGTTCCAAATGTGTTTTTCGAGCACTAACCTCCAGACTTATTGGAAAGCGAATTTTGGTACGCACGAATGTATAGCAATCACTAGTTATTTTATCCATCATTACTTTATCAGTCATTGATAATGCGTGCTCCTTCATCACGAAGTAGGGTTACATATTATTCAAAAATAACTGTCTATAACTTTGAACTATATAAGTAACTTCATTTATTTACTCGTATAAAATGATGATTGAAGTCAGATATTATTATAATGCATTGATAATCATTAGTTATAATGTATAGTAGTTTAATCACTTCAAGAACTGCACTTTTTAAACTTTATAGTTTTTGTACTTAATCAACCACTACTAAACCCAAAACCCTGTGAGTTTTATTGAAACTATTGTGGATTCGGACCAAACAGAAGTTGCCGAAATCCGAATTGATCCGATTACCAGCAATCGGTCACTTTTTTCTAAAAAATCCTTTCGGAAGAATGAAGTGATCATCGGCTTTCTTGCAAAAGCTGTTCATCCAACACCCAATTACCTGACTGTGCAGGTAGGTGAGAAAGAACACATTGAACTTTTTCCCGAATGTCTGGAGTGCGCAAACCATAGTTGCGACCCGAATTGCTTTTTCGACACTACAAGCATGGAGTTTGTAACTTTAAAGGCTATTGCTGCTGGCGAGGAGTTTACGTTCTTTTACCCATCTGCAGAGTGGGACATGGATCAACCATTTGAATGTTATTGTGGAAGTGATCAGTGCATTGGAAAAGTAGAAGGGGCAAAGTACTTGTCGGCACCGAGTATCGCCAAGTATCGTTTTACCGATTTTATTCAAAGCAAACTACGGACTCATTAGTTCGTTAGAGTATTTATAATTGCTACGGCCTCTTACAGCAGGCCGTAGCAATCTTTTCTGGGTATGTCAGGTTTGCTTATGTAAGTACAATCTGTAGAAATACTAAATGACTTCGATGAGTTAAGCTATCAATCTTAATACCTGAATAGGGTGGAAGGATTGATAGAACTTTTTGTAAATTCGTTCATGAAATTACCCATCCCATTTACACAAAAAGCTATACCTCTGGTGCTGGTGCTATTGGTATCAGGCATCGTTAATCAGTGTAAGCCAAAAGAGACAGTTATGAATACTTCTGGTGAATTAAAGTTATCACTGGCTCAATGGTCTATACATCGTGCGCTTGAAAAAGGAGAACTGAAAGCAGAAAATTTTGCCGCTATTGCCAAGAATGACTTTGGAATTACAGCCATCGAATATGTAAATGGTTTTTATAGAGACCATGCCACCGATGTTGAGTATTGGAAGAGGATGCGTGCTACGGCCGATTCGGTGGGTGTTACAAGTCTTCTCATTATGGTGGATGAGGAAGGTGATTTAGGGAATCCAAATACTGAGGCTAGAAAAACTGCTGTTGAAAACCACTATAAGTGGGTAGACGCAGCCAGTATTTTAGGCTGTCATTCCATTCGTATCAATGCATTTGGAGAAGGCTCAAAAGAAGAAGTTCAGGTTGCTATGGTTGACGCGCTGAAACAGCTTGGAACCTATGCATCGGCAAAAAACCTGAATGTGTTGATTGAAAATCACGGACTTTATAGTTCTGATGGAAAGTGGATTGCTGAAGTTATCAGCCAGGTCAACATGCCTAATGTGGGCACCCTACCTGATTTTGGAAACTGGTGCACTTCACACAAATGGGGCAGCACAGAAGCGGGTAAGGAATGTACGGAAGTTTATGACCGCTATCTGGGAGTATCAGAAACTTTGCCCTTTGCCAGAGGAGTTAGTGCAAAATCGTATTCGTTTAATGATGTAGGAGACGAAACCATTATTGATTATACAAGAATGTTGCAGATCGTAAAGGATTCTGGATTTACGGGTTACATAGGCATTGAATATGAAGGTTCACCACTCAGCGAAAGCGAGGGAGTTGTTGCCACCAAGGCATTGCTAGAAAGAACCTGGAAGCAATTGAAATAGCTTGTTTATAGCTCGGGCTAAAATTGATACACAACAGCATTAATATTCATACCGGCACCTACCGAAGCGAAGAGTACTTTCTCGCCCGGACTAATCGCCTGATCTTTAAACTCACCACGCAGTATAAGATCTAACAGGGTTGGGATTGTTGCCACAGAACTATTACCCAACCACGAGATAGTCATGGGCATTACGTTATGATTTTTAAATTCAAGATTATACAGTTTAAAGACGCGGGTCATAATAGCCTCATCCATTTTTTCATTGGCCTGATGAAGTAAAACTTTACTGATTTCTGAGAGATGCACCTGGGCTTTGTCTAGTACAGACTTCACTACGTGAGGCACATGGTTCAAGGCAAATTCATACAGCTTACGGCCATTCATTTTAATAAAAAGATCGTCAGACTTGTTTTTCGGATCATAAGAGTGATCCATGTTTAGCAATAGGGCGTGCTCGCTCGCATAGGTTTGAGTTTTATGTGACAATATTCCTCTTTCACCGGCTACAGCTTCTAAAATTACGGCTCCGGCACCATCGGCATAAATCATCGAGTCCCGATCGTGTGGGTCAACAATTCTCGATAACGTTTCAGCCCCTATTACCATACATCTCCTTGCATCGCCCGAACGCAGGTAATAATTAGCTTGTATCACACCCTCCAGCCAACCAGGACATCCAAAGGGTAAATCGTACGCAACACAATCTGGGCTTTTTATTTGAAGGTGATGCTTAACCCGCGAAGCCAGTGAAGGTACCATATCCACTCGATTGCTGTTGTAAGCTACATCACCAAAATTATGGGCGACTATCAAATAGTCGAGCGACTCTGGATCAATACCTGAATTTTTAAATGCATTTTGCGCAGCCAGATAACCAAGATCAGAAGCCTTTTGTTCGGGCAATGCATAGCATCGCTCTTCAATGCCTGTGATATCTTTAAATTTCTCAACAATACTTGCAGTTGATTTAGTAATAGGAGAACCGTCCTTTTCAAAGAAAGTATGCTGAAGAAAGTCTTGATTTCTGATTTTTATTTTTGGGATGTAACTACCGGTTCCAACAATGACAGACTTAAGACGAGAATGCATAGCGAAATAGTTACAGGTTTCGGTATTAAAAAGTAGTGCGCGAAAGGTAAGCGCATTGCGCTCTTGGTACAAGAATTAATTAATTAACTTCAATTAATTAACGCTCGTAAGTAGAATTTTGCCTCCGTTCAAAGAGCCCTGTTATACTCAGAAAAAAATCGATAAATTTCAATTTAATATTCAAGATACTGCTAATGAAAAGATTATTCCTCCTGATTTTTGTATTGATAGCAATACAAGGAACTGCCCAAACATTTGCTAAGGAGGAAATTTCCAGTTGGCAAAGTCAGGCAAAACAAGTAACGA
Source organism: Cyclobacteriaceae bacterium (assembly GCA_965278925.1). Lineage (GTDB taxonomy): Bacteria > Bacteroidota > Bacteroidia > Cytophagales > Cyclobacteriaceae > ELB16-189. Next base: position 817,568 of record OZ257123.1, read on the forward strand.
TTATTCGCGATACATGGGGCATCCCTCATGTCTATGGCAAGACCGATGCCGATGCTGTGTTTGGGTTTTTATTTGCTCAATGCGAAGATGATTTTGAACGCGTAGAGATGAACTATGTAACGGCTTTGGGCCGCGTAGCTGAAGTGGAAGGAGAATCGAAATTATATCAGGATCTACGCACGCGATTATTTTATGATACCCTGATGGCCGAAGCTATCTACAAGGAAAGTCCGGCCTGGTTAAAGCGCTTGTGTAATTCCTTTGCGGACGGAGTGAATTATTACTTGTATACGCATCCGGAAGTAAAACCAAAATTGATAACCCGGTTTAAGCCCTGGATGCCATTTTTATTCAGCGAAGGAAGTATTGGTGGAGATATTGAATCGATTTCCGTCAATGGATTAAAAGAGTTTTATGATGCAGGAGCGATTGGTGTGTTGGAAGAAGTGGATCACAATGAACCTGAGCCAGAACCTCGCGGCTCGAACGGATTTGCTGTAGCACCCTCGCGAAGTGCCTCAGGAAATGCAATGTTATTGATCAATCCACATACCTCATTCTACTTTCGACCCGAAGTACACGTAAACAGCGAAGAGGGACTTAATGCTTATGGTGCAGTTACCTGGGGTCAGTTTTTTATCTATCAGGGCTTTAATGAACAATGCGGCTGGATGCATACGTCCAGTCAGGCTGATGTAATGGATGAGTTTTTGGAAACTATCGTTAAACGAAATGACTCTATATTTTATAAACATGGCAAATCTCTAAAGCCTGTGATAACAAAGAAGATCAAACTCGCCTATAAAGATGGTAACAAGAAAAGCTATAAGGAATTTACCGCGCTATACACGCATCATGGCCCCGTGATCGCCAAAGAAGGTGAACAATGGATTAGCATTTCATTAATGGTTGAACCCCTTAAAGCGTTGACACAATCCTATCAACGAACTAAATCTACTGGTTTCGAAGACTACAAAAAAACGATGGAGTTAAAAGCTAATTCATCTAACAATACAGTTTTTGCCGATAGCAAAGGAAACATTGCTTACTGGCATGGCAACTTCATTCCTAATAGAAATCCTAATTTTAATTGGACGGAGCCAGTGAATGGGAGCAACCCAGCCACGGATTGGAAAGGACTTCATGAACTGTCTGAAATTGTAACATCGCTGAATCCACCCAACGGCTGGATTCAAAATTGCAATTCAACACCTTATTCAGTAGCCGGAGAAAGTAGCCCTGATCCAATGGACTATCCAAACTATATGGCGCCAGATGCCGAGAATGCCCGCGGTATAAATGCCGTGCGCGTACTAGACCGCGAGACTTCATTTACATTGGATAAACTAATTGCGGCAGCAAATGATCCCTTTTTGTCTGGTTTTGTAACTCTTATTCCATCACTTACAGTCGCGCATAAAGCGCTGAATGCTAACAACGATCTTAAAAAGAAATTAGATGAACCTATTGCCCTTCTTAAACGATGGGATATGAGCTATGGAATAAACTCCGTACCGACCACCCTTGCAATTTATTGGGGACAGGAATTGCGACAACAAGTTATGTCGCGTATTCCGGCAGGCACCGATCAGCTAGGTATAATAGACTTTATGGTTACACAAACTACACCAGATGAAAAAGTGAAGGCATTGGAAACTGTCGTGAATGAATTGCAGCGAGATTATGGAACATGGAAAGTAGCATGGGGTGATGTAAACCGATTTCAACGATTAACTGGAAAGATAGCTGAGACCTATGATGACTCTAAACCAAGTTTAGCTGTAGCTTCAGCTTCATCCTTTTGGGGATCGCTCGCAGCATTTGGAAGCCGGAAATACCCGGGCACAAAAAAAATGTACGGCTATGTGGGAAATAGTTTTGTAGCCGTTGTTGAGTTTGGCAAAGAAGTAAAAGCAAAGTCTGTGTTAGCAGGAGGGAATAGTAACAATCCTCGGTCACCTCATTTTAAGGATCAGGCTGAGTTATATAGTCAGGGCAAATTTAAGGATGTATGGTTTTACAAAGCGGATGTAGTTAAGCATGCCGAGAAAACTTATTTTCCCGGAGAAAAGAAATAGATGTTGTTGATCATAGCTAAAAAATAGAATGAGCCTGGAATCAATAAAAATAGGAACCCCGTTAACATCCACGGCTTTAAAAGTGATGATGCTGGGCTCGGGCGAACTTGGGAAAGAAGTTGTTATTGAGTTTCAGCGTTATGGAGTTGAGGTTATTGCTCTTGATCGTTATGATCATGCGCCTGCCATGCAAGTGGCCCATCGGTCGTATACGATATCAATGCTTGATGGAAAAGCCCTTCGGGCAATCATTGAAAAGGAAAAACCAGACTACATCGTTCCGGAAGTAGAGGCAATAGCAACCGATACCTTGGTAGAGTTAGAGAAGGAGGGATTTCGGGTAATTCCTACTGCTAACGCAACAAGACTTACGATGAACCGCGAAGGCATTCGAACTTTGGTCGCTGATACATTGAAAGTAAAAACTTCCCCTTTCCGTTTTGCTGCTACCCGTACTGACTTTGAAATCGCTGTAAAGCAAATCGGGATTCCATGTGTAGTGAAACCCATCATGAGTTCATCGGGTAAAGGACAGAGTGTTATTAAGTCTGAAGCAGATCTTGAGACAGCCTGGAACTATGCGCAAGAAGGTGGCCGAAGTGGTGGTGGTAAAGTAATTATTGAGGGGTTTATTGATTTTGACTATGAGATTACGTTACTCACCATCCGGCATAAAGATGGAGTTTCTTTTTGTGAGCCTATCGGGCATAGGCAGGAGCATGGCGATTATCAGGAATCGTGGCAACCTCATCCCATGAATGGAAATGCATTAACAGAAGCGCAAAAAATTGCCAGACAAGTTGTAAATGCATTGGGTGGGTATGGAATTTTTGGTGTTGAATTTTTTGTAAAAGGAGACACTGTCTATTTCAGCGAACTATCTCCTCGTCCGCATGATACTGGCATGGTTACCATGATCTCGCAAGATCTTTCTGAATTTGCCTTGCATGTGCGTGCTATTTTAGGTTTACCAATTCCTGTTATCCGGCAGCTGGGCCCATCAGCCTCTTCCGTTATTTTGGTAAAAGGAAAATCAACCAACATTACCTACATGGGTATAGAAGCTGCTTTGGAAGAACCCGAAACGCAGATTAGAATTTTTGGCAAACCAGAAGTAAATGGTGAAAGGCGTATGGGTGTGTGCCTTGCAAAGGGAAATTCGGTTGAAGAAGCCCGGGCCAAAGCTAATAAAGCAGTGGCTCAGGTGCGTTATTCACTTTAGACTTCTACTTCATTAATAATTACTTTCTCCATTACATCGCCTGCGCGAATCTCATCAATCACGTCCAATCCCTCAACTACTTTTCCAAAGACCGTATGATTGCGATCAAGATGCTTGGTGCCCTGTCGGTTATGACAAATGAAAAACTGAGAGCCACCGGTGTTACGGCCGGCATGTGCCATTGAAAGAACACCACGATCATGATATTGATTTTCTCCAGTCAACTCGCAATCAATTTTATAACCTGGTCCGCCATTGCCAATTCCGTTCGGGCATCCACCTTGTATCATGAAATTGGGTATTACCCGATGGAAAATAAGCCCATCATAAAAACCTTTTTTTGCCAGATCGGTAAAGTTCTTAACGGTGTTTGGTGCGTCTGCCTCGAAAAACTGAATTTTCATCACTCCCTTCTTTGTGTGTATTTCGGCTGTTTTCATTGTTTTTATTTTGCTGCAAATAAAATGAGAATGATTGACTATGCAAAGTGGTTAGGTTATCAACTTGTATAGTGATAACTTGAGAATAAATGAATTGTCTTCTACCTGATGATTTTTAAAATTGTGATTCTGTTTGCATTTGTTTACACAATTCAGGGAGACATTCCCTATAAACCTGCAGGAGAATTTGAAATAAAAATTGATTACACATTTAAACAACGTCCACCAATGGATAGGCAGACCGTTGAATATGAACAGCCAACGGACACTCGTGTTAAAAATTCAACTGCCGGCCCTCTTCCATACTTGTTAATTCAGATAAAAGTAATTTCTATAACAAGTCAGGAGTTGAGGATTAGAGTAACGGATTCGAATGGGCATCTGGTTTATAATCGAAAGGCTGAGGCAGGCACTTTCGTAAAGGTAGATTGGGGGTATTCAGAAGATATTAAAGATCGTATTGTCCCCCATGAGTATACAGTGATTTTCCTTGACAATAAGAAAAAACCTATAAGTCGAATTTTCATGTCTGTTGAAGGTGATGGCACTTTTTCCGTTAACGGAGAAAAAAGAGGTAAATTCTAGCATCATTTTCTTTCCATTGAACCCGATTACTAGCCGCTCTCATTTACCCAATCAGGTGGATATTAAATTTTTCCTTTATTTCGAGTTTTAATTCTGGCTCGCATGCGTATAGCACTATCTCTCCTATTATTTTGTTTATGGCTTACCTCAGATGCCCAGTATCATCAACCTTCGGCAGCAGAAATTAAACTCAAACTCAAGAAACTCAACTTTCTTGGATCAGTCCTTTATGTCGCGGCACATCCCGATGATGAAAACACCCGTGCCATAACCTACCTGGCTAATGATAAGCTCGCGGCTACGGCTTACCTTTCAATGACCCGAGGCGATGGTGGACAAAATCTTATTGGTACGGAGATTGGTGAATTATTGGGACTCATTCGAACGCAGGAACTTTTGGGAGCTCGAAGAATTGATGGTGGCCAACAGTTCTTTACCCGGGCTATCGATTTTGGCTTTTCTAAAAATTATCAAGAGACGCTGAAGATTTGGAACAAGGATGAAATTCTTTCTGATGTCGTTCGTGTTATTCGGCAATTCCAGCCTGACGTAATTCTAACACGGTTTCCACCAGACGAGCGCGCAGGACATGGTCATCACACAGCCTCGGCCATTTTAGCACAAGAAGCGTTTGATGTGAGTAATAATGCTACCACCTTTCCTGATCAGGTAAAAACATTTGGCACCTGGCAAGTGAGTGCTCTTTATACCAATACGGGTCGCTGGTGGAATCAAACCATTGACGAAAATACACCCGGCATACTATCAATGAATGTTGGTACTTATAATACTCTATTGGGAAAGTCTTATACAGAGATTGCTGCAGATAGTCGCACCCAACATAAGAGTCAGGGTTTCGGTTCAGCCGGAAGACGAGGAGATGCCCTGGAATTTTTTGAGTATGTGAAGGGTAACAAAGCAGACAAAGATATTTTTGAAAAAGTGAATACCACCTGGACGCGTGTTAAAGGAGGGGAAAAAATTCAACCGTTAATACAAAGAATAATTCAAGAGTATAATGAAGAGAACCCTTCAGCTAGTGTAGCACAACTTCTGGAAATCAGAAAACAGATTTCAGCACTCGACCAATCCGTTTGGAAAGTGCGCAAACTTCAAGAGGTGGAACAACTGATTCGAGATTGCACAGGCCTGTTTATTGAAGTTACGGCCAGTGAGTTTATGGCTTCACCCCAACAAAAAGTAAATCTTACAATAGAAGTTATTAACAGATCTGAAATTTCACTTTCGTTGAATAACATAAGCAGTAAATCTCTTTCATTAGATTCATCTTTTTCGCTTGCACTAAAGAACAATAATCCTATCACAATTAAGACTTCAAAAAATATTCAGGCCAGTCAGGAATATTCATCACCTTACTGGCTCAAAGAACCTCATGCAACGGGATTGTTTACTGTTTTGGATAAACCGCTTATCGGAAAACCCGAAAATGATCCTGCTATTTCAGTAAAGGCAAGTGTATCTGTTTTGGGTGAAACTATTATGGTTTTGGTTCCAGTCATATACAAATGGACGGATCCTGTAAAAGGTGAACTAATGCGCCCCTTTGAAATAGTGCCACCTGTTTTCGTGAATTTCCCACAATCTGTTTTTTTGTTTAGAGATCAATCCCCACAACCAATCAACATTCTTATTAAATCAGCATCGCTTCAAAAAATCAATGGCACTTTAAAACTTCAGCTGCCCCCGGGTTGGGCTGCTGATCCGCCAGCCATTACGTTTGAGTTAAATAAGATCAACGAAGAACAAACACTTTCCTTTAAAGTGACTGGAGGAAAGGAAGAATTTGATGGTGTGATACGGGCTGTGGCAGAGATTGATGGAAAGATTTATTCACATGCTGTCAAGCAAATACAATATGATCATATTCCGGGTCAAACTTTATTGCCAGCCGCAAAAGCACGAGCCTTGCGAATCAACATTAAGAAGGAAGGTGCAGTGATTGGCTATATAAAAGGTGCTGGCGATAATATTCCGGCAAGTCTACGAAACCTGGGCTACGAAGTCTGGGAAATGAAAAATGAAGAAGTTAACGCTGCCAAACTGAAAAAAGTTGATGCTGTTGTTTTGGGAATCAGAACGCTAAATACAAATGATCGCATTCGCTTTATTATGCCATCTCTTTTTGACTATGTGAAAGAAGGTGGAACGTTAGTGGTTCAATATAACACAAACGGTGATCTGGAAATTGATGCTGATAAATTTTCGCCCTTTCCCATAACGCTTTCGCGCGATCGGGTTACGCAAGAGGATAGCGAGGTTCGCATATTAAAACCCGATCATATAGCGCTCAACTATCCCAATAAAATTACAGCAAAAGACTTTGATGATTGGGTGCAGGAGCGAGGATTATATTTTCCATCGGCATGGAGTGAATCGTTTGATGCTCTGCTTTCTATGAATGATAAAGGTGAACCTGCCCGCAATGGAAGTTTATTAATAGCTAAGTACGGAGCAGGGCATTATGTGTATACAGGGCTTTCGTTTTTTAGAGAACTACCAGATGGTGTGTCGGGTGCATATAAGCTCTTTGCCAATCTGGTTTCGTTGAGTAAGCCAAAAACTATACCGGTTACAAAAGTTAAATCAAAAAGCAAATGAGTGAAGAACAAAAACCACCGTTGTTTAAAACCTGGAGCAGTTGGTATTGGCTTGTACTAAGTGTAATGGTGATACAAGTCTTATTTTTTTTCTGGCTAACTCAAGTATTCTCATGAATGTTCTTGATTGGTGCATTTTGTTTGGTACCCTGTTATCCATCGTTCTTTATGGAACCTGGAAAACCCGGGGTGCAAAAAACATAGAGGGCTACCTGAAGGGTGACAATACCATGAAGTGGTGGATGATTGGTGTATCCATTATGGCTACACAAGCCAGCGCAATTACATTCTTGTCAACTCCTGGCCAAGCTATGGAAGACGGGATGCGGTTCTTGCAATTTTATTTTGGATTGCCGCTGGCGATGATCATCATTTCGGTTACTATGGTTCCGATCTATTACCGGCTAAAAGTTTATACAGCATATGAATATCTTGAGACCCGGTTCGATTTAAAAACACGAACGCTCGCAGCTGGATTGTTTTTAATGCTTCGTGGTTTATCGGCAGGCATTACGCTCTTTGCGCCCTCCATTGTGCTATCCACAATCTTAGGGTGGAATATTTTTATCACAACTGTGTTGATAGGTTTGTTTGTAATTATTTATACTGTTTCAGGAGGCACTAAAGCAGTTAGTCTCACGCAACGAACCCAAATGACCATCATTATGGGTGGAATGATACTAGCCGGTGTGATGGCCTATCGGCTACTGCCACAACACATTTCGTTTGGAGATACCATTCAGATTGCTGGTGAGCTGGGTAAGCTGAATATTGTAACAACAAATTTTAGTCTGAGCGATCGCTTTAATATTTGGTCGGGCTTGTTGGCGTCTACCTTTTTATTTCTTTCCTATTTTGGTACCGATCAATCGCAGGTTTCTCGGTATCTCGGGGGCAAATCGTTAACAGAAAGCAGAATGGGTTTGATCTTTAATGGTCTCTTAAAAATTCCAATGCAGTTTTTGATTTTATTTATCGGAGTGTTGGTTTTTGTTTTTTATCTCTTTAATCAACCTCCTGTTTTTCATAACCAACCGTTGCGGAATAGCGTGGCTAAAACCGTTTATGCTGATTCGCTAAAAAACCTTGAAAGTGATTACACGATTGTTTATCAACAAAAACAAGCAGCCGTTACTAATCTTGTTACCGGTGTACAGCAAGACAATCAACAATTGATTGACGAGGCTAAATTGAATTATTATCAAGCTAAAAAGAAAGAAGACAGCATTCGAGCGAAAGTAAAATCAACCATTTCATCAGCTATACCCACTGCAAAAACTCAGGATAGGGATTACATGTTTTTGAATTTTGTGCTTAGTTACCTACCGCATGGTATTATCGGATTATTGCTGGCCGTAATGTTCTCTGCTGCCATGTCGTCAATGGCTTCAGAACTAAATGCCCTTGCATCAACCACCACAATTGATTTGTACAAGCGTTCTTTTAAGCCCGAGGCCTCACCGGTGCACTATCTTAATGCATCGCGATTGTTCACAATTATGTGGGCTTTAATTGCGATGGTGTTTGCCATGCTCGCTAATCAGGCTGAGAACCTGATCCAGTTCGTGAACATTGTTGGGTCTCTTTTTTATGGCACTATTCTGGGTATTTTTCTCGTGGCTTTTTATATCAAATCGGTGAAGAGCAATGCCATTTTTATAGCAGCCCTTTTAGGAGAAGCCGTTGTACTACTTTGTTACTTCTTTTATTATGATGAGATCGCCTTTCTTTACTACAATATTATTGGGTGTTTCATTGTGGTTGTTACGGCTGTGATTCTTCAGACTTTTGCAGGTGGTGAAGAAACTAAAAAGGCTCCGATGTAGTCGGAGCCTTATTATGTAAGGTAATGAGAATTACTTTAATGACTTCTGAAGTTCTTCATTCATTGTTTGATAGTCGCGGTTGTTAGCAGTTTTTGCACCTTCCCACGAAGTTTTTGAAGTTGCCAAGGCACCAGCTTTGTCGCCAGCGGCTTTTTGAATTCTTGCTTTTTGATACAACACCCAGAATGCTGGATTTGCCTCAGCAGCTTTGTTTATCCACTCCAATGCTTGCTTAATATCTTTACCGTTCTCAAGATAATAAACAGCAGCACTCAGATAGCTGTTAGGGCTCACTTTAGTAGCAGCTTCAATAGACTTCATCACTTTCGCATCGAAATCTACTGCAATTGTAAATTTCACTGACGTGCTTTCCCAAGCAATCTGAACTTTAGCTGTTTTATTGTCGGCAGCAATATCACCGATGTTAATCGTTAACGTTTCAACGGCACTTGTCAATTTTTCTGACTTTACTTTGAAATTGGCAGCTTCCTTTGTTTTATCATATCCTCCCGTGTTTCCACCAAGGGCAATATCTTTATAAAGCGAAACAGTCCATTCTGTTGCGCCTGGCCAAGTAAAAATCAGATATTCACCTTTTGAAACGGCAATACCTTCTACTTTAACATCATCGCTGAAAGTAATTTTAGTACCTGAATTGGCACCCGTTCTCCAGATTGTTCCATGCGGATACATTACATCCTTTTCTCCAAAGATTTTTCTGCCCTTTAAACTTGGCCGCGAGTAGTCAATTCTAACATCGGTTAAACCAACTACCGTTGATACAGAGGCTGCAGGACTCGGCTGGGGCGTTTGTACCTGTGCATTGGCCATCAGGCCAATGGCTAATAAGATGATTAATAATGTGTTCTTCATGTTTGTATTTAAATTTAGGCTGTAAAAATAGAACCATTTTGATCTTTTAAAAACCACTGATCTTGTAGACTAATGAGCGCACTAACGGAATCTTTCTATCAACACGGCAATGTTGCCAGACTTGCAAAGAGCTTATTAGGGAAAGAATTAATTGTTATAATGGATGGAAAGGCTACCAGCGGCTTGATTGTAGAGACCGAGGCCTATTCATATCGCGAACGTGGCTGTCATGCATTTAACAATAAAATAACGGAGCGAAACAAAGTTATGTTTGGGGCAGGTGGCGTTGCTTATGTTTATCTGTGTTATGGAATGCATCACCTCTTTAATATTGTAACTAACAGAACTGGCAAGGCCGATGCAGTTTTGGTGCGGGCGTTACAACCCATGAAAGGCCAGGAACAAATGCTCGCGCGAATGAAGGTTAACACGCTTAAGCGGATTACATCTGGTCCTGGTAAATTAACGAAAGCGCTGGGTATTGATAGGAAATGGAATGGGGTAAGTCTTACCAATTCCGATATTTGGATTGACGAGGGTATACAGGTTCGTAAAGCCGAAATAGTAACCACCACACGCATTGGCATTGATTATGCTGGAGAAGATGCTAAGTTGCCATGGCGCTTTTACGTGAGAGGAAATGAATGGGTGAGCAAAATGTGATCTCTGTCAAAACAAAACTTTAACTAGTTTATTTATATTTTAGATGTATACGATCAGAATGAGGTTTCTTTCCATTTTTTTTCTAACCTTTTCGGTTGCCGCACTTTGTCAGACTAAAAATCCATTGGCCTTAGTCAATTCACCTCTGGATGAACAAAATCCGGTTTTAAGCCCGGATGGAAAAACACTTTACTTTACTATTGCCAATCATCCTCAAAATATAGCAGGGAAAAGAGATCCCGGAGATATTTGGATTTCGCGTTGGATAGAAAACGCATGGTCGGCTCCTATACATGGAGGCCCTGTTTTAAACAATCGGGGCTATAATGGCGTGGCGGGTATCAGTCGCGATGGTTCGCAACTTTATTTGCTAAGCCACTACACAAAAGCAGGTGTCAATCCAACAACGCAGGGGATTTCTGTTGCGCAACAAAATGGTATGGACTGGTCACAACCTAAAAATATTTCTATTCCTTACTTTTTAAATCGCTCCTCGATGCTAAGTGGTCATTGGCAGGAAGATCAATCTGTGTTTGTGTTTTCTGCCGAATCCTACAATTCATTGGGAGGCGAAGATTTGTATGTAACAAGGCAAAGAGAAGGGCAATGGACAGAACCCATAAATTTGGGAAGCACGATCAACACAACTTTTCAGGAAATGAGTCCCACACTCAGTGGCGATGGGCGCAAGCTTTATTTTGCATCGAACGGAAGACGTGGTGGATTGGGTAGCTTCGATATTTACGTTGCGGAACGCTTGGATGAAAGTTGGACAAACTGGTCGTTACCTGTTAACCTTGGGCAACAGATTAATTCGGAAGGAAGAGAATTGTTTTACAGAAGTTATGAATCGCAAAAAGTGGCACTTTATACCAGTACAAGTAATAGCGATGGGTATGGTGATATCAGGATATTTAAAGACAGTTTGCAAACGCCCCTTGTGGTAGATACACTGATAAAAATTGTTGAGGCTAAACGCGATACCAATATAGTTACTGATAGGCGCGTGAAAATTTCTGGTCGGGTAAGCAATTCAAAGTCGGGTGAGCCTATTACCGCCAGAGTAATCTTCCGGTCAGATTCAATGTATTCTACAATGAGTAGCCGCGATGGCAGTTATTCACTTTATGTTCCGTCAACGAAAGTTTATTCTATTGAGGTGGAAGCAAAAGGCTTTGTAAACATTTCAGAAAGACTTGATATTCATACGTTCGAAATGAAAACCCTTGAAATGAATTTTCGGTTACAGCCGATAGAGGTGGGAGCGATAGTGAGTTTGAAGAGTATTTTATTCGAGATAGGAACCACCAAACTGCTGGAAGAATCCTATGAGGAATTGAATGTGGTTGTCGATTTTTTAAAATCAAACCCCAAAGTTGAGATTGAACTGGAAGGGCACACCGACAACCGTGGCGATATGAAAAAGAATCAAGTTCTCTCCCAGCAACGAGTGGATAAAATCAAGATTTACCTTGTTTCAAAGGGCATCAGTCAGAAACGAATTAAAGGCAAAGGTTTCGGAGGCTCCAGACCGATTGCTACTAATGATTCAGAAGAAGCTCGCAAACTTAACAGGCGTGTGGAGTTTATGATTTTGAAGAATTAATTACTCCTTAGTAAACGGATTACCCCCTCATCTACACGTTTTGGTTTTAACGTTCTTCCATCAAGCATACACCAGGTTGTTTTAGAATTAATCAGCACTTTGCTCGTATCCTTATTTTTGATTTGAACGAAACGCTCAGAGCGGGCTCCGCTGGTTTCGCCAACCCAAGTGGTAACGAGAAGCGTATCACCTTGCACGGCTGCACTCAGATAGTCGATCTCATGTCTTAGTACAACCCAAAAATACCTCTGCTTTACATCGGCAGAAGTGATTGAGGTCCAATGTGCGGCAGCTACCTCCTGTATCCATCGCACATACACCACATTATTTACATGGCTCATCTCATCAATGTCAGCTGATTGCACTGAGACAGTCAAAGAAAAGTCTTTAGAGTTTGGGTGTGATTCCATACAGATTAATTGAACAGGCGAAACAAGATACTGGTTTCTCTTGATTAGGTTGTCGTGCCACTTCAAAAATGAAATTGACGAACTTATTGTACCTTGCGCCACGTAAGGCCTTAGTGCCCAATTTTTTTAGACTTATAACACTATCAATTTGACATTTCACGACTTTACATTCAATCCCCGCTTGCTGGATGGATTGGATGCCATGGGGTTTTCGAAACCCACCCCTATACAAGAACAAGCTATTCCTGTTATTTTAGCCAAGAGAGATCTTATTGCCTGTGCGCAAACCGGCACTGGCAAGACTGCAGCTTATGTATTACCTATTCTGAATAATATTGTTGGTTCCGAGAAGAGACATTTGAATACGGTTATCATCGCGCCAACACGTGAACTCGCGCAGCAGATCGATCAACAGATCGAAGGCTTCTCCTATTTTCTCGGTGTCAGTTCGATACCTATTTATGGTGGCGGAGATGGCGCCACATGGGATCAGCAGAAAAGGGCTATGGAAGGTGGTGTTGATATCATCATTGCAACTCCTGGCCGATTGATTGCCCAGATCGCGATGGGCACAATTAAGTTTGAACATGTAGAACATCTTGTGTTGGATGAAGCTGATCGAATGCTCGATATGGGCTTTTATGAGGACATTCTACGCATCATTAAGGAACTTCCCGCAAAACGGCAAACATTGTTTTTCTCTGCAACGATGCCCCCTAAAATCAGGGCCTTGGCTAATAAAATTCTACAAAACCCGGTTGAGATAAACATAGCAATTTCAAAACCTGCAGAAGGTATTTTGCAACAGGCCTATGTGGTTCATAATGAGCAAAAGGAAAAGTTGATTGATAATCTGTTAAAAGAAAAACAATTCAACAGTGTGTTGATCTTTGCATCCACCAAAGAGAATGTAAAGAAACTTGATCGCAATCTACAGCGTCTGGGACTTAACGCTAAAGCTATTCATTCTGATCTGGAACAAACCGAACGTGAGCATGTGCTTCGTGAGTTCAAGAATAAGCAACTCACAATCCTTATTGGTACCGATGTGCTTTCGCGTGGTATTGATGTGGAAGGCATTGATCTGGTTATTAATTTTGATGTGCCACCTGATCCGGAAGATTATATTCACCGTATTGGCCGCACAGCCAGAGCTGCTACAACGGGCACCGCCATCACGTTCATCAATGAATTAGATCAGCGAAAATTCTTTCGCATTGAAAGCCTGATTGGTAAAGAAGTACCAAAACTTGCCTTACCGGCTGAGTTGGGCAATGGGCCGGTATATAATCCCGAAGCAAGAGCAAATAGCTCCACGGGTGGGAGCGGGAAGAGCAAAAATTCAGGAAACAAAAAACCATTTCGTGGCAAGAGGCGCCCGGATCAGCGACCTCGCTCTTGAGAATTTCTATTTTTTTAGCAGAACTGAAATCATATCGGTAAAGTAAGTTCCATAATAAGGTCCAACCCAGTTCATGGTCATCACCTCGTCACGTGATAAGGATTCATAATGATCATCTTCTGTGATATACCCCACATAGTCTCCGTTAAAACTGGTGATGATTAACTGTTTATTATTTGCTGTTGCTAGATCAGCCAATCTTTTTGTTATGAAAAGCTCTCCCGAAAAATCACACGGTGTGCCAATGAGAATGATATTTCCTATTTCGAAGTAAGTTAGTTCACCCTGAAGCGGATCAAGCACGGAAGAAAAAACCCAGTTTCGCAACTTCCAGTTTTTGGTAAGCCGCATTTGAGCTCCACCAAAATGTATGGGAAGATGTGCGGTTTTAATTGTTAGAGAATCATTCAATGTTTCTTCTATTGCGGTATCAATTTTTTCATGCAAGATTTCACCAGCTTTGTCTACCAAGGCAAATTCAGTTTCATTTATTCCGGCTAACCGATGGCTGCCCACCATGCCAGCCATGAACATCCCAAAAGAATTTTTTTCCTCCTCCAGCTTGTTAACAAGTGCGGCCGGATAATCACCTGACAGGCTAAGACTTTTTTTACTTATGCTAGTAGCATGTGCACTAAATGTAACCAAGTGTGCTACGCTGCTATCGTCACGCACCAGCTTTAACCCCCGTAGCCAGCCATCATGTGGTGCTCCCGGCAACAAACGATTCTCAACATATTTGTGGGCATCAGCTTTCCAATACGAGAGGTGTGCAGACTTCAAAGTATTCTCAATTGATTTCATTTCATCGATCAATTTTTCTGCTACCTCATTTACCCAACGGGCCTCATAGTCACCAAGCACAAACTCACCTACTAGGCTATTATTCCAGCCGCCAATGCCATTGTGTGTATGAGTGGCACTATAATATAAGAAGGGTTTTGACGGAAATTCTTCTGCAATGCGTTGATTCAATTTTTGTTTTAATGAAGGCGGAAACAACAAAAGATCAATCGTGATAAGGTAAACAGAAGTTGCACCGTTATTGAGTGTTATTACACGTGCATATAACGAATCATGAACTGTTTCGAAACCTGATCGCATCCGATAGCCTGCCATGGGCATAGGGTGGTCAGGAGTAATGGAAATTTTACCCCAACCTGCGTTCAGTTTTTTAGAGGGTGGATAAGAACTGAACTGTTGCGTAGACAAATCGTCCATCATGGATTGATAATATTCCTGTTCGTTCAGCGGGGTACGATCAATCGGACCCACTAACGAAAAAAGTAGTACAGCGAATGCTGCAAGAAAGATCAGGAACCTTTTTAGCCAGCGGTTCATCTAAGGTTAGCCAGAGATACCATTACTTTTCGATGATGGTAAACTCTGTTCTACGATTTAATTGACGACCTGCACGCGTTTTGTTGTCGGAGATGGGTTTATCAGGTCCATGACCAGCGACATTAATGCGGGACTCATCAAGACCAGAACGCACCAAATGCCTTTTCACAGCTTCAGCACGCCTGCGACTCAAACCAACATTGTAAGGATATGAACCAATGTTATCGGTGTGGCCGCTAATTTCCACTTTCACAGTAGAAGATGTTTTCATGATTTGTTCCAGGTAGATAATATCCTCAAATGATTTTGGTACGTCACTATTATGCCCAAAATAAACATTAAGCGTCCGCCTGTAATTGACAGCAATTTTATCAAGGTAGATGGTATCGTTCAATACGGGTGATTGCAACGGTGAACCGAAATAATACGAAGAAGAGTAGGGGATATAATCAGCACTCGAAACAAATAACTTGTACCGAATTTGTCCCGAAGTGTTTTTCATTTCAGTTTGATAGGTACCCGATGTAAGCTCAGTGAATTTAACTTCACCCCCTTGTACGGTAGTCAATTTTACAATAGCTGGGATAGGCTTACGCGAATCGCCTTCAGCAACAAAAACAGTAAACTTAATGGAAGCCTGGCCCTCTAAAACGGGTGTTGTAGTAGCTACTGGTTTAGGTTTAGCAATAGCTGGCAATTCATCTTCCATAGCCATAACAGCATCAGCAAAGTCGGGTTGTGTATAGGCTGGTTCTTTCCAGTTACGGATATCAATCTTATAAATGTCCTGCTCACCAATTCCCTGCTGGCGCAGCGAAGAGATATAGGCAAAATCTTCATCGCGGGTAAGCACGATATAGATGTCATTCTCAACCGAGTTGATCGGGTAACCCATGTTAATAGGTTTTTCCCAAAGATCTTTCTCAGCATTGTAGGTGCTTCTGAAAATATCAAGATCGCCCATACCGGCATGACCATTAGAACTAAAGTACAAATGTTTGCCACTTGCCGAAACAAAAACCCCATCTTCATCCATGTCTGTATTCACTAATTTTCCCAGGTTAACCGGATTACTCCACTTCCCTTTCGAATCTTTTGTGCACATATAAATATCAGTGCCTCCATACCCTCCGGGTCGATTACTGGAGAAGAATAACTTCTGATTGTCTGCCGTTAGCGTAGCCGAGTTTTCGATGTATTCACTATTAATCTCCAATTCTTCGGGGTCAGTCCAGTTGCCATCGGGTTTTAGAAACGAGGCCAGAATATCCCCCCCGTTCGAGTCATGATATAAGAGCATCTCTTTACCATCGGGCGAAAGATTTACACTGGCATTGTGATAGTTATTATTAAGCGGTCCTGAAAGATTGCGGGCCGGAGTCCACTCACCATTTTCCTTGCGGGAATAAAAAATCTCTTCGTAAAACTCATTATCCGAGGCGAGTCGATTGTTCAGATTCTCTTCCTGCCTGCGCGTAGTAAACACCATAAAAGTTTCATCGGCATTGATAGTAGGAGCATAGTCGGGCCATTCTGAATTGATTTTATCATCAAGGTGTGCAATAGTTATATCTACGGGTTGCGCTACCATGATCTTTGCATTGTTACATTCAAATATCTTCCGGTTCACTTCATTGATCTTTTTAGATTTCTCGTAGTCGAGTGATCGGGCCAACAGTCGATTGTATCGGGTGTACAATAAAATTGCACTGTCAAATTTTTCGGAGTAATGATAGGCTTGCCCCAGATAATATAAAATATCCTGATCAATCTTTGGATCGAGCAGGTAAGCTCTTTTAAAATAATCAAGAGATTGATCCTTGCGGATAGTAAGCATGATGGATCGCCCCGTCATAAACTGAGCCTTGGCACTTTTTGGATTGGCCTTGGTGGCGAGCATAAACATTTCAGTTGCTTGCTTGCGGTGCGAATAATCAAACACTTCCATGCCCATGCGATAGTACTCTTCAGAAAGAGCTGTTGAGTCTTGTTGTGCAAGAGCAGGGGTAACCCATAAAATACTTAACAGAAATGTGAGGGGACGTGGGTAAAATAGAGCCATAGATTCAGATTCTTAACCAAAAATAGAGGTTTTCAAGCAATGCTTTCGAATCTTAAATTTATCGTTTTTTATTGATTCCTAAACAGTCTTTTTAACAGTTGGAATACGGCCCTTATCCAACCCTAAATGATTTTAAAGAATCAACTGTCTTTTGATTGCTGGATGTTCAGGCGCTGTGTCGATACTTTCTGGTTTCCCAGTCGGTCATCTCACGAATCATAGCTTGCTCGCGTGGCGTAAACGTTTCTCTTTTCTTCTCATGCGCCTGTCGCTGCGATAAAGAGGTAAAGAATTGTAGCCTGTATTTGAAAACCGCCTTACTTCCGATTGCTTTTTTTATATCCCGTAAAGGAAGTTTTTCATCTACCCAAAGCAAGACCAATTCTTTTTCACCCTCGGTGCTTCCCGGTAAAAAAGAAATTGAAGAATTTTCCAGATTGCTAAGAACTTCTTCATTAAAACCTGACTTTCCTGTAATATATAATGTTATCCAAGACATAATTTCTCTGTTAGGTTCGCAGATAGAACCATACGTAATTCTGTTAGATTAAAGATTATCAGAACAAAACGTGGTGCCGCTGAAGTTTAAAAAATTATTATTCTTTGCTGCCGGCTACCTGTTTTCTGCGAACTGCAAAGATAACGGAAACGTGTGTCAATAAGTTGCATGGTATGAGAATAACAGCGTGATAGCGATTCGTTAAAGCAAGGATTAAAATCTTTCGATGGCCATTTGACCTGTGCTTAAAGAAGTCGTATAATACATGAATGAATCGAATGCCAGACGCAAATCCCGAAGTAATCCGAGAGGCAATGGCTGGCAATTCAAAGGCATTCCGGATTGTTGTAGAAACACATCAGTCATTCGCTTACCGCGTTGCGCTTCGATTTGTAAATGAGCCGGATGAAGCTGAGGATATCGTTCAGGAAGTTTTTGTAAAACTGTGGCAACATTTGAATAAGTATAAGAGTGAAGTGAGACTTACCACGTGGCTTTATCGCATGATTGCAAACCGCTGTCTGGATTTTTTAAAATCGACACGGGGAAAACAAAGAAAAAATCAGCTTGATATTTCTGAACACACATCGATTGTCGGGGTAGAATCTTCTGATGGTGAAGTAAACAACCGTGAGTTAATGAGAGCAATTCAGGAAACTGCAACTTCGCTTACGCCCAAACAACGGGCTGTGTTTGTTCTTCGTGATCTGGAAGAGTTGCCAGTTGACGAAGTGTGCGAGATTCTTTCAATGTCGGCCGGTCATGTAAAAAGCAATCTGTATTATGCCCGGAAGGCGATGAGCGAAAAATTGAAAACCTATTATCAAACCAACACAGTGAGCTTATGACCTGTAAAAAAATGGAAGTGTTGATTTATCAGTTTGAAGAGTTAAGTCTTTCTGAAAAAACCATTGTAGAGATTCATGTGCAAACCTGTACTGTTTGCCAAATATTGATGGAGCAGGTAAAGCAACAGCAAAACCTGATACGTCAGGCAATAACACTTCCTGTTGAAGAGCGCAATGCCGCGTTACTGACTAACAAAATCATGAGCACACTTGGACCAACCTCAAACGTATCGTGGTGGATAAAGCTCTTGACAAATATCAATGGGTTTATGCCGCGTGTGGGCGTTGCAATAGCTTCTTGTTTGCTAGTCATTTTCTTTGCAAAGGAATTTTATAAGGAAAGTTTTCAACAAGCAAGATCATATTCAACGAGTAAAGCCTCCAGTACATTAAACACGCAGCGGTTCTTACATGCTCACTGGAAACGCAAAGAGTTAACGGTAACGTCTGTTTCTTTCTATCAGTGTCTTAAACGAGAAGATTGTGCATTCAAGAAACTTAAAATAAATCTATCGAATGAAAACATATAAAGCATTTTTCGGTGCCATCGTTGCGCTTTTGTTATTGGCTTCCTGCGATCACGATGTTTCTATGCAAACTACTGTGTATGATGATGGGTCTCTGGACAAAACCATTACACTAGAAGGTGATTCCGCCCAAATCAGTAACAACTTTGTAGGTGTAAGCACGGCTTCGGGCTGGCAGCTGCAAATTCTTTCAAAGGATTCTGTGCCTGCCAGGGATAAAAAGGAATTGATACTCAAGTTTACTAAACATTTTAAGTCAGCAGAAGAAGCTAGTCAGGAGTTAGCTGCACCCAATGATACCCTTTTTCGGGTGACGAGCCGCTTTGATAGAAAATTCAGATGGTTTTATACCTACCTCTATTATTCAGACACTTATCATGCAATTAATCGTTTGAGTTTGCCAAGTGAAGATTACTTTACCTCAGAGGATTTTGCATTTATTGACAGATTGCCGGCAGAAGGTAGCCCGATTTCTAAAGCTGATAGTTTATACCTTGATCGACTGAATGAAAAGATCTTTGATTTCTATGGTTCGCGAGCGCTGTTCGAATCTTATTACACGAATCTTGAAGCGCTTTTAAATGAAGAAAACAAAACGATGTGGATCGATACCCTTAAAAAATACAAGGAGACTATGTATACAAGTTTGATGGACGAAAAGGATGGCGACTTGAAATTTTTAGAAATTGATGGAATGCCTAAACTTCCGTTAAGCGAAACTCAATTAGGCAAACTGGAAGATGATATGGAAACGAGCGTTGACTTCTTCTCGTTGGCAACTAGTGGAAAATATAAGCACACTATTACACTGCCGGGAAAAATAGTAAACACAAATGCCGATTCCGTTACGGGCAACTCATTACACTGGCGGCCTTCTGCAACCAAATTTATTTTGAAGGACTACTCCCTTTATGGCGAGAGCAGAAAACTTAACCTTTGGGCCGTGCTCGTTTCACTGTCGCTTATCATAGGCTCTGTATTTATAACCTTCTATAAAAGGCGATAAGTTTCCCAGTCTCAGATAATTTTCCCAATTCAAGACAGAGAAAGAATAAAAAACCTATTTTTTGCCAAAATTGAGTTAATTCCCTAGCGGCATGATTATGCTTGTATAGGGGGTATCATGGAGAATTTACGTGTGATTGCGGTTTTTGAGAACGATTCCTTGAACCGTTTTATTTACAAGCGAATGCTGGCCCTGCAACAGGAAAAAGTAAAATTCTATATTTTCAATAGTCCTGAAGAAGGCTTGGAAATGGCAAAGCAAATAACCTTTGATGTTGCCTTCATTGACCTTCACCTTCGTGGCGAGCAGTATAGCGGTATTGAACTTGCCAAAGAACTGAAAACACTTTCGGATAAAACAGCGATGGTTGCCATGACTACGTTGCTTCAAAAGGGTGATGTTGAACGTACTGCACAAGCGGGCTTTGTTGCCTGTCACGAAAAACCCTTGCCGTTTTTTGATCTTGATAAATTGTTGGCTGGCATTAATTGATTGGTTTAGGTTGGTTTAGTTGGTTGAATGAGATTCTGGGCGCTGGCGTAAGTCGGTGGCTCAGAATCTCTACTTTTGTGCGGATCATGTAGCTAACAATTACGACTCTGCGCAAGAAAGTTTATTGTTGATATTTGCAACATGAAAAAATGCCCTACCGGCAAGCGGCTTTATCACAGTGAACAACTGGCCGAAGATGCGTTGATCGAAGCACATATACATTTCGATTACCGCTCAGGTGGTGGCCCAATTGCAGTATATAGATGCGAAGACTGCGGAGACTATCACCTCACTTCACGTGGGCCGATGAACGAACGCTTAGCTCGACTACTCGACAAAGGTGAGATTCAAAAACAAAAAGAAGCAAGCCGTTGGCAAGATAAGTTTAAAGGCCGTGGATGATGACTACAAATTAGGTTCACCTACTTTTTACTTCATAACTTTTTTGCAATCTTCCTGAAATTTAGAACTGCACCTATGGGCTCTATTACACTTGATAAACTTCTTGGCATTGATTACCCCGTAATTGTTGCACCAATGTTCCTGATCTCCAATACCAAAATGATCAAGGCGGCACTGGCAAACGGGATTACCGCTGCCTTTCCGGCACTTAACTACCGCACCGATGAAGAGCTGCGTGCTGCCATCAAAGAGATTAAAGCGTTTTCATCCAAACCCTTTGGTGTAAACCTGATCGTCAATAAATCAAACCCGAAATATAAAGGCCAGTTAAAAACACTGCTCGAATTGAAAGTAGATTATATAATTACTTCACTCGGCAATCCGAAAGAAGTGATTGAACAATGCAAACCGCTGGGTATAAAAGTTTTTTGTGATGTTGTTGATCTGGCTTATGCTCAGAAAGTAGAGAGCCTGGGTGCGGATGCAGTAATTGCTGTAAACAACCGGGCCGGAGGGCATGCCGGAAAACTTTCGCCCAAGGAATTAGTAAGTTTACTAAAATCGAATTGTAACATTCCGGTTATCTCGGCCGGTGGCATTGCCTTTGGAAAAGATTTAAAACAAGTGATGGATTGGGGCGCAGCGGGTGCTTCGGTGGGCACCATTTTTATTGCCTGCGAAGAAGCTGATATTTCGCCTGAGTATAAGCAAGCCATGATTGACTATGGCGAAAAAGATATTGTAATGTCAACCAAACTTTCAGGCTCGGCCTTAACGGTTATCAATACTCCGTATGTGCAACAAATGGGCACCAAGGCTACTTGGCTGGAGCACATTCTGAATAACAATAAAACGTTAAAAAAATATGCGAAGATGATTATCGCTTATCGCGGAATGAAGAAAGTAGAGAATGCAGCTTTTGGGGCAACCTATAAAACAGTGTGGTGTGCGGGGCCGGCAATTGAGCACATTCATAGCATTCGCCCGATGGCCGAGATTGTGAAGGCGTTGACGCGCGAGTATGATGAAACAAAAGTATAAAAGGTCGTCAACCTTTATGAACGAAAAAGACCACTGGAATAAAATTGCCCCTAGTTACAATGACGAAATCTTTGATGTGTTTCAAAGCGATAAGAAAAGGAAGTTACCTAAATACTTTAAGAAGCATGGTGATTTAGCTAAAACGGCCATAGACTTTGGGTGTGGCAATGGCAAATCGTTTCCTTATCTCGCGCCCTTGTTCAATCGTATTCTTGGCATTGATATTTCAAAAGGGTTGTTAAAGCAGGCATCCGCCCGTGGTTTTAGTAACATAGACCTTAAACAATCCGATCTCACCAAAAAGAATCTGATAGTATCGCCAGCTGATTTTGCGTTTTGCTGCAACGTGATCATGTTTCCGGAGATTGAAAAAAACTACCGCATGCTTGGTAACATCTATAGCGCCTTAAAACCGGGCGGCACAGCACTTATCGTTTTACCAGCGCTTGATTCAGCTATGTTTTCATCGTGGCGATTGATTGATGTATATCGCAGAGAAGGAGTGAAGCCTGAGAATATTCCAGCTCATGAATTTAATTACTTTAAAGGAAGCAAGCGCGACCTCGTGCAGGGTATTATTCATATTGATGGTGTGCCCACCAAGCATTATTCTGAGTCAGAGATTCAGGTGGTCTTTCGGGATGCAGGGTTTACAGTAACTGATGTTGAGCGACTTGAGTACGATTGGAACACAGAGTTGGCTTCGGTGCCTGAATGGCTACACGAACCATATCCATGGGATTGGCTAGTTGAGTGTAAAAAAGTTTAATTGTTGCGAGTTTAATCCTAATAGACATTACTAGTTCTTCCATCTGTTCGATAGCTATTTTTAGTTAAATTCGCACACGAAAAATTTACTTCACTACCATGAAATTCTTGCGTACGCTTCCGTTCCTATCTGTCTTAGTGCTGGTTGTTCTTTTTCAATCCTGCAAAAGCGACCCCCCAACAGACCTCACGAAAGAAAGTATTATACCGAAACCTGTTCGTGTTACTGCTACCGGAAAAGGATTTCTATTCACATCAACAACTGCCATATACGTAGATGGTGAACAGGAAGAACTTAAGAAGATCGGAAACCACCTCACTGCTGAGCTGAATGCACTTACAGGTTACAACACAAAGATTGAAACCACTACAGATGCGCCTGAGAAAGGAAACATTTATCTTTTATTGGGTGGAGCCGATGAAAGCACCGGAACCGAAGGCTATGAGATCTCGATCACGGAAGAATTGATCACCATCAAGGCTAATCAACCAGCCGGACTTTACATGGGCACTCAAACCATGTTACAGATTATTCCGCTTGCAAAAGCAAAGACTCAAAATGATCAGTACAGAATTGCCACAGGTTCCATTATTGATTATCCAACATATGCCTGGCGCGGATCGATGCTGGATATGGCGCGCCACTTCTTTAACGTAGAGGATGTAAAGCGATACGTTGATTTAATCAGTTATTACAAAATGAATGTATTGCACCTTCATCTTTCGGACGATCAGGGTTGGCGCATAGAAATAAAATCGTGGCCAAACCTTACGGCACACGGTGGCAGCACGCAAGTAGGTGGGGGCAAAGGTGGATTTTATACGCAAGAACAATACAAAGAGATTGTGGCCTATGCAGCAGAACGATATATCACCATAGTTCCGGAAATTGATTTGCCGGGCCACATAAATTCGGCATTAGCCTCCTATGGTGAATTGAATGGTGGCATCATAGTGCCGGAAGAAGGTCGCTTTAAAGGAGTAACAACTTCACAAGGAATTTTGGGCGGCAAGCAAAAACCTACCGAACTTTATACAGGTATTGAAGTGGGCTGGAGTACACTGCGCTATGAAAAGCCTGAGACTTTCAAATTTATTAATGATGTAATCCGCGAACTGTCAGCCATCACCCCGGGACCGTACTTTCATATTGGTGGCGATGAAGCGCATGCTACCAAGAAAGAAGACTACATAAATTTTGTAAACCGGTTTACAGAAATCGTTAAAGCCAACAACAAGCAAATGATAGGCTGGGAAGAAATCGCACAAGGTAACATTGATGGCAATTCTATCGCGCAGCATTGGAGTTCTGAGAAGTATGCACAACAGGCTGCTGAAAAAGGTGCCCGCATTATTATGTCGCCAAGCACGCGTGTTTATCTTGACATGCAATATGATTCTACAACGCGCTTAGGATTGCATTGGGCTGCTTACATCGAAGTAGATGACGCATACAACTGGGATCCGGCTACGCAAGTGGATGGGATCACCAAAGACCTGATTATGGGTGTTGAAACTCCGCTGTGGGGCGAAACCTTAATGAATATGGAAGATGTTGAGTACATGTTGTTTCCACGGTTGCCCGGAATTGCTGAGATTGGTTGGTCGCCTGCCGAGGGCCGGAGTTGGGAAGAATACAAAATACGGTTGGGAAATCATGGTCCGCGAATGAAAGCCTGGGGTATTGATTATTATCCATCCAAGCGAGTACAGTGGAGCCAATAATTTGATTATGAAGATTAACTTTAGATCCCGCCCATTTTTATTGATTGCCTTTGCGGGAATTTTGCTTAGCAGTTGTTCGGTGCAGGTAAAAAATACCTACGATCATGAAGTTGATTTTAGTACCTATAAAACTTTCTGTTGGATGAGCGATTGCGAATTTAAGTTCAATGGCCCTTTGTATTTAAATGACAGTTCGTTGCGCGAAAATTTAAAGAATGCGATTATCGATGAACTTAAAAGCAAAGGTCTTAGCCAGGATACAAACAATCCGGATTTGCTTGTCGGATTTACTATTACTGTAAAAGATGAGCAGGCCATTGTGTATCATCCAGCTGAAGATACTCCCATCTATATCAAACCATTGGAGACTGAAAAAGAAGTGATTAACTATTCGCGGGGTTCACTCATCATTGGCATGGCCGATAGAAAGGATAGCCGCATGGTGTGGCAATCGCATGCCATCAGTTATATGGAAACTAAACCAGAGTTAACGGAGAAAAATATCCGCAAAGGAATAAAAATTGTGCTGCGAAATTATCCGCCTAAGTAACTTATTGTTTTATTCACTAACAATCGCCTCAGCTTCCATCTCAATCAAATATTCGTCCCCAATCAAATCGGCCCGCACCATGGTGTTGGCTGGTTGAATTTCTTTAAATCGTTCGCCATGTGCACGCGCTATTGGTTCCCAGTCGGCTATGTTGCGAATGAAAATGCGCGTGCGTACAACTTCTTGCAGCGTGCCACCAAGCGATTGAATGGCACCTTCAATTTTATCGATCACATAATGTGTTTGTGCGGCTGCATCGTTGCCACCGATTGCTTTTGATCCATGTGTAGCCGTAGTTCCGGAAATCAGAATGCGGTTACCCTTTTTTACCGCTCTGCTAAATCCGGCAAGATCTTCCCACACCGTGCCACTCAATGCTTTTGTTCTTCCATCACTGCCTTTACTTGATGGATAGGGGGATGGAATTTTTTCAACATGATGACTTAGATCGCCCGATGCTGTGAGGAAGGGTGGCTTGCGATATTCATCACCACAATCACCTGGAATGGAGGTGAGTTTGGAAAGTGCGTTCTGTAAAGTCTTTTTACTTTCATCGTCAAGCATGATTGAAAGCAATGATTGGTTCTCCTGAATATGTTCGCTCTTTCCTAACCGCGCTCCGATAATTATGCCACCCACAGCGGGGCGATCTAACATAAAGCGACTTGCAACATTGGCCATCGAAGTACGATTCTTTTTTGCCACCTGGCTTAAGGCTGTCAGCAATTGTTGAAAGGTTTGCCAGCCTCCGGCTGCATCGATGAATCGTTTATATTTCATCTGCGACCACGTAAGCGATTGATTTAATATCGGTTCTGGTTTATCCAACCATTTCTCGGTAAGAAATCCACCTGCTACCGTGCCAAAAGCAAGAAGTTTAACATGATGCGCTAAACATAATTCAGTCATGGCGCCTGCTGCCCGCTGATCGAGTAACGAATAACAAACCTGATTGGAAACAACCTCGATGCCACTATGTAAAACAATACAAAGGTGTGCAGTATCAAAATTAGTGAGCCCTAAACAACGAATCAATCCTTCTTCTTTTAATTCCTGAAGCCAGTACAAACAATCCAGCCACGAGGGATCAGCATAATTCCACGCATGAAATTGCATAAGATCGATGCGCTCGGATTGCAGACGCCTTAATGATTTTTGAACTGCTTCACGGACGGCTGCTTTTTTTACGACCCCTGGCGAAGGCACCCATTTGGTGAGCAGTTGTGCTTTTCCTTGCGCGTATTTTTTATTAAAAATTCCTGAGATATCTTCTGCCGAGCCGTAATGATCGGCCATGTCGAATGTGGTGAGCCCGGCATCGAAATAATTTTTCATGGCGAGTGCTGCCTCCTCCTGATTAATAGCGGAACCATCGCGTTCAAGATCAGCCACCTGCCACAGTCCGGTTAGCACCCGCGCAATATGAAATCCGGGTGTAAGCTCAATAGTTTGATCAGACGTTGTCATAAAATTTACTCAGGTGGTAAAGTAGAAAACAATTTTTTGGTATCAACTCCTGATTTTTTCAACCGTCTCCAGTTGTACAGAAAAATCAATGAGGCTGTAAGCATAACAATAATCCACACGGGCGTAGAATGAAAATACCAGGCTGCCACAGATGCTGTTAAATCTTTAACGATGTGGATAACCAAAAATCCGGAGAGGGAGACCACACCGGCAATGCCTACAATGCGTTGCAACATTAGTGACTTGAATACTTTTATGTCTGCTGCAATACCCGGATTGCTTTTCGGTAACACCAACACCGATAGGCACATCAGTAGAAAATTTACCAGCATGGAAGTAACCATGATGTCAATACCCAGAAAAAAATCTCCCGCAAAGTGGCTTCCTAAAACTCCAATCGTTGCCATGAGGCCGCTGAGCACAATAGCCCGATAGGGCGTATGAAATGTTGAATGGATTGCTGAAAGACGTTTAGGAAAAATTCCATCTTCGGCCCACGAAAAAATAAGTCGCGAAACAGAAAGTATCATAGCAGGCAGATCATTAATCAACGCAACGGCAGCCCCCACAACAATAAGCACGGCCCATCCTGCTGGAAGCAGATAACTTAGCAGGCCGGGCGCAGTTACATCTTTCGTCAACGATTCTTGTGCAACAAAACTCCACGGCACAGTATGATACACGGCATACGTGAAGAGAATATAAAACAAGCCTACTGATAAGATTGCTATGCCAATGGCGCGTGGCATCGATCGCGAAGGATCTTTTGCTTCACCACCAGCTTGCGCAATAGAATCGAAGCCGATAAAACTTGAAAACAAAAGTGCCGACCCTGCGAGAAATGTGCGCCAGTTAAAAACTGCGATAACTTCAGGCATGGTTCTGCCTTCGCGGGCCAAAAGTGCTTCAGCAAAGTCTTGTTGGTTAAAGAGCAACCCTGTTACAATTACAATCGCGCCCAGACCAAACATCAAAAACATCAGCGGCACAACGGTGCGCTCATACAATTTCACACCACGAATGTTGACAAGAATAAACGTCCAAAGAAAAAAAAGTGCCAGTGATACCCTGACTACTCCTGATGAGAGCCATGTGGCTAACTCAGTCCATTGTAAGGCGGTGGCGATATCGCGCAGGAAAGGAATGATGACATATGACACCACACCGATTACGATTGATAACCCAAACCATTGCGAGAAGCTGGCCACAAATCCTAGATAAGGACTCAACGAACGGCTTGCATAAATGTAACTGCCTCCGGCTCGCGGCATGGCCGATGCTAATATGATGTAAGCAAAGGCTGCCAACGTTGCAGGAACCGCGGCAAATAAAAATGCAGGCAATACATACGGGCCAATGCCCGGCACGTTGCGTTGAATCATAAATGGCACCACATGAATGGAGGCTCCGATCATCGAGCAAATGCCGGTGGCGGTTAACCCTACCAGGCCCATTTGGCGGGTAAGACTTACTGGTGCTTTCAGCGGTTTGGTCATGAAAGGTAAAAGCGAAAAGTAGAGGATTTAAAAAGCAATCGCAATCCGTTCATAAAAGGATACATTTAAAATTGTGGTGATTAAAAATAGTTATTTCAATACGGGCTAAATTATTCCAAGGTCTTTCTGCTAAAGCAATAAGACCTAGAAGGATTGATTAAAAGAATCGATTTATAATTTTTAAATTTCGGGATGAAAGATTTACAAGCAGTTGACTTAACGGGGTCGCGCGAGTCCGTTTTTAGTTCTATCGAAACTTATTTGAAGGCAGCAGGCTTTGTAGTGGCCTCGAAAGATTTTACCCGGCCATGGGGTGGTTTTTTTGTGTTGGACGAAACCCAGGCTGAGAAGTTTGCCAATCTGTATTTTAAGGAAGTGGATTTTAAAACCTTGAAGATCAGCGATAAGTTGAGCCCGAAAATTCTGGTGGTGGAAGCGAACAAGAGACTCTCGTGGCAATATCATTACAGGCGCGCAGAGATATGGAAACTGATAGCCGGAACAGCCGGAGTTGTGATCAGCGAAACGGATGAACAAACACCTGTGAAGCCTTTGCAGATAGGGGAGATCGTTCGCTTGCGTCAAGGCCAGCGCCATAGATTGGTAGGCACCCAGCGCTGGGGCATGGTAGCCGAAATCTGGCAACACACCGATGCTGCTAATCCATCGGACGAAAGTGACATTGTTAGGTTGCAGGATGATTTTGGAAGGTAGTATATTAAGGGGATATAGGCCATAATGGCTTATATCGAATTGTTGTAGAACATGTGGCTTTTCAGTTTACGCGGACAGATCAGAGTCTAAAAGAAATGCAAAACGAATGGAGGACAATTCTCCAACTCCTGAAAAGGATTTTTTATCAGATTAATTCAAAAACCCAACCGCAACTGTGTTATTTGAATATTCATCGATTAAAATGAATGATCCATTGCTGGGGTTTTCTTTGTAGGTATCGGAGGCTATACCTTTGGCTGTCTTGATTTTTACCCGAGCAATTTCATTCATCTTAAGAGCCGTAGCCGGAAGTTGCTCTAGCGTGGAGGGAATTTTTACATATTCAACAGAGGCAATCTTTGCTTTTGTGAGCGAGGTTCCGGTTTGCATCAAATACGTTTTAGCGCCCGTCATGGGTTCGTTGTTCAACCAGCAGATATCCGCATCGAGTTCTTTTTTTTGTTCGGGCTCTTCACCGGTTTTTACAATCATATCGCCCCGACTCACATCCACATCATCCTTTAGTGTGATCACTACTGATTGGCGGGTGTCTGCCTGTGCAATCACCTGATCGTGCTGGTAAATTTTGTCGATGGTGGTAGTGCGCATAGAAGGAAGAATGGTTACCGAATCGCCTGCAACAAACTTGCCGCTGGCAACGCGCCCGGCATAGCCACGAAAATCATGAAACTCGTCTGTGCGCGGCCGAATGATATACTGCACCGGAAACCGCGATTTAGCTTTAGACTCTTTTGGACTGGCATCCAAGGTCTCTAATACTTCCAGCAGGGCATTTCCTTTATACCAACTTATTTTCTCCGACCGCTTCGTGATGTTTTCTCCATACAACGAACTGATCGGAATAAACTGAATGTGCTGATCGGGTGCTTTGATTTGATTGGCAAATTCGGTGAACTGCTTTTCAATAGCTCTGAATTTTTCTTCTTCGTAGCCAATCAGATCCATCTTGTTAACACACACAATAACATGCGAGATGCGCAGCAGATTAGCGATGTAATAATGGCGGTGCGTTTGATCCAGGATACCGTGGCGTGCGTCAACCAGAATTATGGAGACATCGGCATGCGAGGCTCCGGTAATCATGTTGCGTGTATATTCTACATGCCCTGGGGAATCGGCTATTATAAATTTGCGTTTGGGAGTCTGAAAATAAATATGGGCTACATCAATGGTGATGCCCTGCTCGCGTTCTGCAATTAATCCATCCGTGAGCAACGACAAATCAACAAAGTCTATTCCTTTGCGCTGGCTTGCTTTGTGAATGGCTTCGAGCCTATCGGTAGTGATGGAATTTGTTTCATATAACAAGCGCCCAATAAGGGTACTCTTTCCATCATCTACACTGCCGGCTGTTGCTATGCGTAATACTTCCACGGTTGATTTTTGATTTACGAACTAAAAATATCCACTTACTTTTCTAATTTCCATAGCGGCTTCGGCTCGCTTATCGTCAAGCCGGGTGCCCCGCTCCGAAAGCGTGGCTGAAATAATTTCATCGATAATCGTTTCCAGCGTGTCAGCGTCAGAGGCTAATGCAGCTGTGCACGACATATCGCCAACCGTGCGGAAGCGAACTTTCTTTTTTACTATTTCTTCGTCTGCATCGCGATAGATAAAATCCGAGATAGGCCAAAGTACTCCGTCACGGATAATAACATCGCGCTCATGTGTAAAGTAGATGGAAGGAATGGCAAGCTCTTCTTCCTTTATATAATTCCACACATCCAGTTCGGTCCAGTTCGAAATAGGGAAGACCCTTACGTTTTCGCCAGGTTTAATTCGGCCATTCAAAAATTCAAATAATTCCGGTCGTTGATTTTTTGCATCCCACTGGCCGAATTCATCGCGCACCGAAAAAATTCTTTCTTTGGCGCGTGCTTTCTCTTCATCTCTGCGGGCACCGCCAATGCATGCATCAAATTTTTGTTCTTCAATCATCCGCAGCAGCGTTACGGTTTGTAATGTATTGCGGCTTGCAAATTTTCCTTTCTCTTCTGCTACGCGTTTGGCATCGATATCTTCCTGTACATAGCCAACAACCAAATCAACACCTGTTTTTTGAACGAGCCAATCTCGAAACTCAATGGTCTCAGGAAAGTTGTGGCCGGTATCTACATGCAACAAAGGAAACGGAATCTTACCGGGATAAAATGCTTTTTGTGCTAGGCGCACTAAGGTGATGGAATCCTTACCACCGGAAAACAAAATAGCGGGTCGCTCAAACTGAGCAGCTGCTTCGCGCAGGATATAGATCGCTTCGTCTTCTAATGCTCTTGGAAATTCTTTCTTATTTGATGACATAGGATTACTTCGTCAGGGAAGCTTTGCGCTCGTGCAAACCACATTCTTTGTTGGAACTTTCCCACCACCAGCGACCAGCCCGAAAATCTTCGCCTGGCATAACCGCACGGGTGCAAGGAGCACACCCAATGCTGGGATATCCTTTTCTATGCATAGTGCTTACAGGTATTTTATTTAGCTCTATAAACTCAGCAACATCTTTTTCTGTCCACGTTAATAATGGATTGTATTTGATAACCTGATGCGGTTCGTCCCACTCAACAAGTTGCATCGTGCCACGGTTAGCCGATTGCTCGGCACGCACGCCCGTTATCCAAACAGTGGCGCCATGCAAAGCGCGCTTTAAAGGTTCTACTTTGCGGATGTGGCAACATTCTTTTCGGTTGTCAACCGAATCGTAGAAGCTGTTGGGACCCTTTTCGGTAACGAGTTTCTCTATAGCCGCTGCATGTGGAAAATAGGTGTGAATTGGTAGACTATAAGTTTTCTGAGTGAGATCTAATAGGTCGTAAGATTCCTGAAAGAGCCTGCCTGTATCGAGCGTGAAAATTTTGATCTCCAGTTTTTGAGTGCCGATTAAGTGAGTGATCACTTGATCCTCCAATCCTAGCGCTGATGAAAATCTGGCTGAGCCAGAAAACTGTGAAGAAACCCAACCCAAACCCTCCGAAGCCGAAAGGGAAGTCAGCGAATTTGTTACAAAACCAACGTTTGCGCTCAAGTATCGATAGTTTTTATGGGCACAAAGGTAAACTTAATTTCTATAGAATTGATAGGATTGTAGTCCTGCCAATCGGGCTAAAATTTAGTTGGATCAGGATTGGCCCAGGGTCCACGATAAGGTCGGGTTAATAATAATGTGGCTTCAGCATCTCCCATTACTATCCGTGCTTTGGGATCGTACCGAAGTGTTCGCCCTGTTTTCATCGCAAGGTTTGCCAGAATACAACTGGCTGTGGAGATATGACCTTCTTCAATGTCGGCCACAGGTTTGCTTCCATCTTCTATTGACGTTAAGAAGTTAAGCATTTGGGCACGGGTGGCAGGTGCAGTATGAATCTCTATGTCTTTCTCTTTTAAATCTTCAGGGTATTTTTCACGTTCATAAACCGCTTCTGCATGAATTTTTTTTCCATCTCCGGTGGGCACAAAATCATACTTATAAGGACTGCCCGATAGCACACCTTTCTCGCCATAAATTTTAAAGCCCCAGGGATACTCCGGATCAACCGGTGCACCCCAGGTGCGATGCTGCCACACAGCAGTGAGATTATCAAATTCAAAAATGGCGGATTGAGTATCGGCTATATTCGACTTGCCTACTTTGTTCATGTAAATCCCACCTGAAGAAGAAATTTTTGTTGGCCAACCCAGGTCAAGCGTCCATCGTACGGTATCGAGCATGTGCACACACATATCACCCACAATACCGTTACCATATTCCATAAAAGCACGCCACCAGCCGCGGTGCGGTAATCCATCATAAGGGCGAAGTGGAGCAGGCCCTGTCCATAATTCGTAGTCGAGATAATCGGGTATGGTTTGCAAGGCCGGATTGCTGTTGTTGCGCATGTGGTAGTAGCAAAACATTTCTACGTGCGAAATTTTTCCGAGCAGGCCTGCTTCAACAATATTCTTTTTGGCTTCGATTAAATGCGGAGTGCTTCTTCGTTGCAACCCCACTTGAACAGTGCGTTTGTGTTTACGGGCCGCGGCCACCATGGCTTCACCCTCTATAACATCCACACTAATTGGTTTTTGTACATATACATGAGCGCCTGCTTTTATCGCATCGATACATTGCAAAGCATGCCAATGATCGGGCGAACCAATCAACACAATATCAAGCTGATTTTCTGAAAGCATTTTCTGGTAGTCGTTATAGAGTCGTGGGGTTTTACCCGACTTTTGACGTTGGCTTACCAGTTTGCCGGCTTCGGTTAGTATATTTTTATCCACATCGCACAATGCCACTACATCTACAACAGCCACTTGAATGAGTTTGAAGAGATCACTTTTGCCATACCACCCGGTGCCAATCAACGCTACTCGCCACGTTTTTTGAAAATCTAAAAAGCCCATGCCCTGAGCGTTCAAAGCTCCCAACATCAGCGAGGCGGTGGCACCTTTCAGAAAATGTCTACGGTTAATGTTGAAGTTTTGCATGATGTGAAGGTAGATGGTTTAAAATTTCAGGATGAAGATAGGAGTTAAATATTGCACTTGGTATACATCCACCTCATGGATTTTTGTACCTTGAAGTTCCAAAACAATTTAGTATGAAATCATTCCTGACTATTGTATTCCTGCTATTTGGAAGTACTTTGTTTGCTCAGCAAGACACACGTTATTTTGAATTGCGAATTTACTATTGCTTTCCTGGCCGATTGGATGCTTTAATAGAACGTTTTCAAAATAACACGACACGCATTTTTGAAAAGCATGGCATGGAAAATATTGGCTACTGGATTCCGACAAACAATGATAAAAATGCTCTTTACTATATTCTTGCCTACCCAAGCAGAGAAGCACGCGAAAAATCGTGGGCCGGTTTTATGGCCGATCCGGAATGGAAGGAAGTTGCAGAAAAATCGCAAGTAAACGGAAAGATTATTGAGTCGATTGTGTCTGTTTATTTGAATGGTTCGGATATTTTACCAATGCTAAATGCTCGCGCAGCCAACCCTGAGCGCACGTTTGAGTTAAGAACCTACACCTGTTTGCCTGGCAAATTGCCAGATCTCGCCACACGTTTCAAAGATCACACGTTGAAACTATTCGAAAAGCAAGGCATGGAAAATATAGCCTATTTTAATAGTGTAGAAAAGGGCGATGCCCAATCAAAATTGGTTTATCTGTTGGCTCATAAAAGTCAGGAAGCAGCCGCAAAATCATGGGATGGATTCAGGAACGACCCGAAGTGGATTATCGCCCGCGATGCTTCGGAAAAAAACGGAAAGATTGTTGAAAAGGTAGAATCTATCTTTCTTAAACCGCTGAGCTTTTCAAAAATCAAGTAAGGATATTCGTCATCGATTCTGAAAAGAATATTTTACTTCATCAATCCGCTCAATT
The DNA here is from genome assembly GCA_965278925.1 of Cyclobacteriaceae bacterium. Classification (GTDB taxonomy): domain Bacteria; phylum Bacteroidota; class Bacteroidia; order Cytophagales; family Cyclobacteriaceae; genus ELB16-189. Next base: position 851,626 of record OZ257123.1, read on the forward strand.
TAATCTCTGTAAGCCTACGTTTGGTATCAAGAGGAAATTCGCCATTCATCATCCAATCGTAGTAAGAGGGTTCTTCTTTAAAAACCTGCAACACAGGTTTGTTTTTATGCTTTCCGAAATTAAAAACCGGTTCCCCTTTTTCGTTGCGAGTCATGCGACCAGCAAGATCCACCAGATCGGAAGCGGTGAGTTTATTCAGCACCTCCATATCATTTTTAATTATGCCAATTTTTTTACCCAGCCCATCGGTCACTTCCTGATTTTCATACATCGCAATTTGCGCGTACAACACATCAAGTGTTGCCTGAGTATCGGCTTCGGCCGAGTGCGCATCTACCATTTCTTTTCCGCAATAAAATTTGAAAGCGGCAGACAGCGTACGCTTCTCCATCAAATGAAAAATCTTTTGAGCATCTATAAGTTTCTTACGACTGTAGTCAAAGTCAACTCCGGCTCGAAGAAATTCTTCCACCAGCATGGGTACATCAAACTTTAAAATGTTAAACCCGGCCAGGTCAGCCCCTTCAAAAAACCGCGCATAATCTTTCGCAACTTCTTTAAAAGAAGGTTTGTCTTTAATATCATCATTTGAAATTCCATGAATAGCCGTAGACTCGGCTGTTATCGGCACGATGGGATTTACAACATTAGTTTTCCGGATCACCTCTCCATTGGGCATCACCTTTATTACTGCAATTTCTATAATCCGATCTTGCGTTATGTTGACGCCTGTGGTTTCAAGATCAAAAAAGCAAAGCGGGATTTTCAGATTTAATTTCATGTAAATAGGGCAGGACGTAAGGAGAGTATTAGGCAGAATAGGTACTGATGGCTTTATAAAATTGTCCGCTGCTGATGCCAATTTTTTTGAGGAGCTCTTTGGCTGCACTGATGTACTCGAGATTTTTATCTCCACTTAGTGAAATAGTATATCGCTCGCCAGTGCTACTAACCAAAGTGGTTTTACCATCTTTAACTTCATGTTTGTATTTACTATATGCAAGTGCCTGCACATCAGGTCGTTCTTTCGAACCTACCTTTTTCAAGGGTACATTTAACTCCGGATATAGCAACGAGCCTCCTTTTGGGGTGGCGTCTGCAAGTTGTGCGTAAGCATCCAATAAATCACCTGAACTTAAATCGGTTAAAACTGCGATATGGTGTTTATAGTCAAGTAGTTGATCTTGTGCCTGAATAAGAATAAGGGGCGAAGATTTATCAAGTAAATCAGGCTTGCCAGGCCGAATGCAGTCAAATTTTCGATTGAAGAAAGACAAGGCGTGAACGACCAGTGACATAATTAAAGCACTGCCTTCGCCAACAATCACTATGCGCTGTTTATCAAGACTTTGTTGATAAATATTTTCTGCTGTCAACGTATTGATTTTATAATTTCCTAAATATAAAATAAAATGTTTATCGTTTAAAAAAAGTTGACGCGGCTGATAAAAATTTGTAATCTTTTCAAGAATGATTATTAACAAATCCACGTTGATAACTTGTTGAACGTAGTATGATTCTTAGCGGTACGTTTGTTGCCTTACAAGAAACTACGTCCAACAACCACAAAGTATGGAGCAGCGATCAACGCCCGTGAGGTTAAGTTCCGTGATGAGCGGAGCTGGAAGCAAATCAAAACTTTTAGTGAGAGACATCTCCGAAAGTTTAGGTAAGCTTCCACCTCAGGCGCTTGATTTGGAAGAAGCTATTCTCGGAGCTCTCATGCTGGAGAAGAACGCTTTGACAGCTGTTGTGGAATTTCTTAGGCCAGATCATTTTTATTCAGAACAACACAAAGAGATTTATACTGCTATCATCGACTTGTTCAAGGCTTCCGAACCTGTGGACATGCGCACAGTAGTTGCCCAGTTGCGGAAAAGTGCCAAGTTGGAACTGGTAGGTGGTGCTTATTATATAGCTGAGTTGACTTCTAAAGTAAGTTCTGCTGCCAATATCGAATACCACGCGCGTATTATTATAGAGATGGCTATCAAGCGCGACTTGATTCAGATTGCCTCGCAGATTCACTCTGATGCCTACGAAGATACCACCGATGTATTTGAACTGTTAGATAAAACGGAGCAGAACATTTTCAAAATCTCAGACTCGAACCTGCGTAAGAATTACGACTCAATGAAAGCCCTGATGTTTCAGGCTACCAAAGAGATACAGGAAAAACGCAATCATAAAGATGGCCTTACGGGAATACCCAGTGGATTCTCGCGACTTGATCGGGTTACCTCTGGCTGGCAGAAATCAGAACTTACCATTATTGCGGCCCGGCCCGGTATGGGTAAAACTGCGTTTGTTGTTTCTGCCTTGCGCAATGCAGCGGTAGATTTCAATTTTCCAGTGGCCATATTCTCATTGGAGATGGCTTCTTTGCAGTTGGTGAACCGATTGATTTCCGCGGAAGCGGAATTGGATTCAGAAAAAATCAAGAAAGGAAACCTGGCTGACTTTGAGTGGCAACAGATGGTTCATAAAACCAATCGGCTTTCAAGCGCCCCGATATTCATTGACGATACACCTGCACTTTCAATTTTGGAATTACGTGCTAAGTGCCGCAGGCTCAAGGCCGAACATAATATTCAATTGGTTGTAATTGATTACTTGCAGTTGATGAAAGGCGAAGCAAGTGGAAACCGTGAGCAAGAAATTGCTTCTATTTCGAGAGCATTAAAAGGCATTGCCAAAGAACTGAATGTGCCTGTGATTGCCCTTTCGCAATTAAGTCGTGGTGTGGAAACCCGCGGGGGTGATAAGCGACCACAACTCTCTGACTTACGTGAATCTGGTTCTATCGAACAGGACGCTGATATTGTAATGTTTCTCTATCGTCCTGAGTATTATAAAATTACGGTGGATGAAGAGGGTATGCCAACACAAGGCATGGCAGAAGTAATTATCGCCAAGCACCGAAATGGTTCGCTCGAAAACGTAAAGCTTAAGTTCATTGGCAAATATACCAAGTTTGCCGACTACGATGCTCCAGAAGGACTAACCCCTATGAGTAGCATCACCCACGAAAGTCGTTTAAACACTTTCCGCGATACGCCACCCGCACCAACGTCTGGTGGTGATGACGATACACCATTCTAAAAAGTATAAGCTCTTACTGGAAACAGGTAAGCGGTTAGGATACTTGATTACGATAAAATATTCTGACTAAATTTTATAATCTTAGTTCGGCTTTGTATCTTCAAACTGAACTTATTCTATGAAGGCACTTGTATTAAGAGAAGCGGGTCAAATTGAGTTGCGCGAGATTCCGAAACCTACGGTATCAAAAGGAAAAGCATTGGTGCGCATCAAAGCCGCAGGACTCAATCGCAGAGACGATTGGATTCGGGAAGGTAAATATCCAAACATCAAATTTGGTGTAACGATGGGCTCGGATGGCTCAGGCATTGTTGAAGAAGTAGGCGATGAAGGAGATCAACTCTGGGTGGGCAAAGAAGTTGTCATCAATCCAAATATAGATTGGGGCTCTGATCTTGAAGTTCAGTCGGGCAAATACACCATTTTAGGAATGCCCGTTGATGGTACGTTTGCAGAATATATCTGTGTGCCAGTCGATCGCTTGCATCATAAACCGTTTCACTTGGATTTTTTGCAAGCCTCTACGCTGCCGTTAGGCGGCCTCACGGCTTTTCGTGCTTTGTTTAGAAGAGGCGAGTTGCAGGCTGGTCAAAACGTTTTGATTTCTGGTTTTGGTGGGGGCGTAGCGCAGTTTGCTTTTCTGTTTGCACAAGCGGCTGGCGCAAATGTTTATGTTTCTTCCGGTAGTGATGAAAAAATTGACAAGGCGCTGAAGTTAGGAGCCAAGGGCGCTTATAATTATAAGAAGCAAGTTACCTATACAGATTTATGGAAGACCAAAGGCGGCTTCGATCTGGTGATTGATAGTGCGGGGGGCGACCAGATGAATAACTTCATAAAAGTATTGAAACCGCGCGGCAAAATTGTGTTTTATGGAGCCACTAACGGTCTGCCTGCCAAGCTTGATTTATATCGTATGTTCTGGAATCAGCTTTCGTTGTTGGGTACTACCATGGGTAGCGATCATGAGTTTAGCGAGATGCTCACTTTTGTCAGCAAACATCAGCTGCGGCCACTTATCGATTCGATCCGGCCTTTTTCAAAAATTGTTGAATCTTTTCCGGACATCACAAGACCGAATAAAGCAGGCAAGATTGTCTTTCAGGTTTAGTCTTCAAGATTTTCTATAGCACTCTTTAGTTCGCGAGCTGCAGTCATATTTTTCTGACTTTTCGCCAGCACTAATCCTTTCTGTAAGATGCTAAGTGCTTGTATTGGATTTGCCTGATCCACATAGTTAATTCCAGCCATGTAGTAGGTGGGCAGATAGTTGGGGTGTTTCGTTAAAAGCTGTTCAAAAAGTTCTGTTGCTTCGTTAAGGTTCAGCTTCTGATACTCAAGGGCCAACGCATAGAGGTTGAACGGATCGGAGGGATCATCTTTTAGAAATTGCTCCAACATTTTTATCCGCTCCGAATGCGTCATTTTTTTGAGCTTTTTAAATACCCTTTTTAAGATTTTATCCTTTATCTTGAGCCCAAATTTAAACGGAAATACCTAAAGTTTTGATTCTCATTTTATTGAAGACTCTATGAAGATACTCGTTTGTATATCGCATGTGCCCGACACCACATCAAAGATTAATTTTATTGATAATGGCACCCGGTTCGACACCGCAGGCGTGCAATTTATTATTGGGCCTTATGATGATTATGCATTGGCACGAGCCATCGAAATAAAAGAGGCAACTCCTGGCACAACAGTTACCGTTTTGAACGTGGGTCTTGCCGATACGGAGCCAACCATCCGCAAAGCATTGGCCATTGGTGCAGACGATGCAATTCGTATCAACGCAGATCCCGCTGATTCATATTTTGTTGCCGCTCAAATTGCCGAGCATGCCAAAGGTTATGAATTAATACTTATGGGGCGCGAGTCCATCGATTATAACAGCGGTGTAGTTCATGCAATGGTAGGCGAGATGTTAGGCCTGCCATCTATTTCACCCGTAATGAAATTAGATATTGACGGAACTAAGGTTAAAATGACTGTGGAAATTGAAGGTGGCAAAGAGTTGGTTGAATCCACGCTTCCCCTTGTGGCCGGCTGTCAGGAACCTATTGCCGAATGGAAGATTCCAAACATGCGCGGCATTATGTCGGCCAGAACAAAGCCCTTGAAAGTAGTGGAACCTAAAGCCATTGAGCCTTCGGCTGTGATTAAGAAATTTGAATTGCCGGCACCGAAAGGAGCGGTTAAAATGATTTCGGCAGATAACGTAGCAGAGCTTGTTACCAAGTTGAAAAACGAAGCAAAAGTTTTATAAGAGTTTTAATTTTATTGAAGTTTAAATTATCCTGACATGTCAACCTTAGTATTTATAGAAATATCAGACGGAAAAGTAAAGAAGTCATCGTTGGAAGCAGCCTGTTATGCTCATTCGTTGGGTGGATCAGTGACAGCCATTGTGTTGGGTTCGGCCGATGCAGGCGAGTTGCAGGCACTGGGTAAATATGGGATTCAAAAAGTATTACATGCTTCCGATTCAAAACTTGATAAGGGTATTATTCAAGCCTATGCTGCGGTAATAACAAAAGCGATGGCAGATGAAAATGCTGATATACTTGTGTTGGCTAACTCGTCATTGGGTACTCCGGTAGCCGCAAAAGTGGCCGTGAAGGTTGGTGCCAGCTTCGCTTCAAATGTGGTTGAACTTCCGAGCACGGGTGCAGGCTTTTTAGTTAAAAGAAGCATTTATACAGGAAAAGCATTTTCGTTTGTTGAAATGAAAAACGCAAAGAAGGTAATAGCAATAAAGAAAAACGCTGCCGAAGTGAAGGAGACAGGTGGCAGTGCCCAAGTTGTTAACTACACCGTGTCGCTGAGTGATTCAGATTTTAATACCTCAATTTTATCGTCAGAGAAAGCTACAGGAGATGTGTTACTTCCTGAAGCAGAAATTGTTGTTTCAGGTGGTCGCGGATTAAAGGGTCCGGAGCATTGGGGTATACTGGAAGAGCTGGCAAAAACACTACATGCAGCAACCGGCTGTAGCAAGCCGGTATCAGATATGAACTGGAGACCGCATCACGAACACGTTGGTCAAACTGGCGTTAAAGTCGCTCCTCAATTATACATCGCAATCGGAATCTCGGGCGCTATCCAACACCTTGCCGGAGTTAACTCTTCAAAATGTATTGTGGTTATTAATAAAGATGCCGATGCGCCTTTCTTCAAAGCTGCTGATTATGGAATCGTGGGCGATGCATTTGATATAGTTCCCAAACTAACAGCCGCCATAAAAGCAGCAAACGGATAGAAAAGCATTTGTTACAGTAGTGTTGGGTTTCACGACTTTTTTTATAATTTCAATTTTTTGTGGCAGCGTTGAAGAAGATAAAACTTGAAATACTTGGGCTTTCCTCCAGTCAGTCGCAGGCTGGCTCTTTTGCACTGGTGCTAGGCGAGACAGAGGGCAATCGAAGGCTTCCCATAATCATAGGCATGTTTGAGGCGCAAGCCATCGCTATTGAAATAGAGAAGATCATTCCCAATCGCCCGATGACGCATGATCTATTTAAATCTTTTTCAAATTCATTTCATTTTCATGTCGAGGAAATAATGATTTCCAACTTAAAAGAAGGAGTTTTCTTTGCCAAGATTGTTTGTACAGATGGATTAAAGAAAACGGAGATTGATGCACGCCCCTCTGATGCTATTGCAATCGGGCTTCGGTTCGATTCGCCCATTTATACTTATGAAAATATTTTGGCAGAAGCAGGCATTGTGCTTACCGATCAGGAAGAGGAAGATGAGAAAACCGAAATCAAACCAGAACCAAAAGCTAAAGTAAAGAAGGAATCAAGCCGAAAATCATCAGGTGGCGAAGACTATAAACATTACTCAGTTGAGAAATTGAATGATCTACTGAAAGATGCCATTGATAAAGAGGACTACGAACGCGCTGCCAAAATCAGAGATGAACTAGGCAAACGCAATTAACTTTTCTACCTAAAACCGGACTGAACCAATGGACTATTTACGCGGCCTGTTAGGTCTTATTTTTATTGTGGCTATTGCCTTTTTGCTTTCAGGAAATCGCAAAGCCGTTGACTGGCGTTTAGTGCTGATAGGTATTTGCATCCAACTTGTTTTTGGACTTATCATAGGCAAGATTGAAATTGCCCAAAAAGCTTTTGTTTTTGTAAGCGAAAAATTTGTCATCTTCCTGGGCTTTGCTGCTAAAGGAGCGGAGTTTCTGTATGGCGACCTTTCAAAAAATAGTGCCGGCAATCCAGACGTAAAACATAGCCTTGGTTTCTTATTCGCCTTTCAGGCCTTACCTACGGTAATCTTTTTCTCAGCAATTACTGCGGGCTTGTATTACCTCGGTGTTCTTCAAAAAATTGTTTTCGGATTTGCGTGGATTATGGCACGTACCATGCGCTTGTCAGGCTCAGAAAGTCTATCTGCGGCAGCAAATATTTTCATGGGTCAAACTGAAGCGCCCTTGTTAGTAAGGCCTTTCATTAAAGGAATGACACAGTCTGAATTGCATTGTTTAATGGTGGGTGGGATGGCTACCATTGCTGGCAGCGTGCTAGGAGCCTACGTTTCTTTTTTGGGTGGTGGTGATCCGGCACAACAAGCAAAGTTTGCAACATACCTTTTAAGTGCGTCAATCATGAATGCTCCAGCTGCCATTGTATTGGCAAAGCTTTTTATGCCAGAAACAGAACCCGAAAAAATTGACAGATCGTTGAAAGTGAATAAAGAACAAATAGGGGTAAACCTGGTTGACGCGATGGCATCTGGTGCGGCCGATGGACTGAAGTTGGCGTTAAATATTGGAGCCATGTTGCTGGCTTTCATTGCCATAATCTATGCAGTCAACTGGATTCTGGTTGACTTTATTGGTGCAGTTACTGGGCTTAATGAGTTTGTAGTTCAAAGCACAAACGGTGTTTATCAGGGTTTTTCACTTCAGTACATTTTGGGTCAGGCATTTCGGATTGTTGCATTTTGTATTGGTGTAAGTTGGAACGAATCTTTGTATGTTGGCAGTTTGCTTGGGCAAAAGATGGTAATCAACGAATTTGTTGCCTACCTCGATTTAGCCAATCTAAAAGCATCCGGTGTATTGAGCGAGAAGTCGATTCGTATTGCAACCTATGCGCTGTGCGGCTTTGCAAATTTTAGTTCTATCGCTATTCAAATCGGAGGCATTGGTGGTATGGCACCTGAGCGTCAAGGCGACCTTTCCCGATTGGGATTAAGAGCTATGATTGCAGCTTCCTTAGCCACCATGATGACTGCCACTATTGCGGGAGCAATATTTTGAGAATGAAGATTACTAATTTTATTCTGGCTCTTTTGTTTCTTGTTTTTGCATTTGTGCAGATCAATGATCCAGACCCTTTCCTTTGGATTTTGATTTATGTTAACATGACGGTGCTGTGTGGGTTGGCGATGTTCAAAATCCAATACAAAGTTTGGCTACTGATAACCGGTATTATCTATCTGGTGTACGCGGTATTTTTGTTTCCGGGAGCGCTGGAGTGGTTCCGATCTCCGGACCGATCGTTGTTGTTTGATGACCTTGCCAAAATGCAGTTTCCGTACATCGAGGAAACACGCGAGTTTTTGGGGCTAATGATTTGCATCGCAGCCCTTCTATTTCAATATCTTTTCGTTGCACGTAACCGGCAACTATAGCAACCGGTTGCAAAAATCTTTGCTTTTGGGCCTAATCTTCCGATCAATCTCTGTGGAATCGAGGTTGGAATTTTTATCTTGTACCTCCTAAGTTACGTATGAGAGTCAGTTTAAAAGCCTACTTAATTCTAGTCCTGATGCTATCAGGCTGCTCATCGCCCAAAGAAAAAATTCCACAAAAATCCATGCAGAAATCACCGACTCAAAAATTAGTTATTTACCAAATGATGACCCGCTTATTTGGTAATCAAAACAGTACTAATAAATCCTACGGAACCATAGAAGAAAACGGAGTTGGAAAGTTTGCCGACATCAACGAAAAAGCCCTGAAGGGCATAAAGGAATTGGGTGTTACGCATGTGTGGTATACAGGCGTTATTGAGCACGCGTTATTAACTGATTATAGCCCATTAGGTGTTCCGTTAGATGATGCCGATGTGGTAAAGGGTAGAGCCGGATCGCCCTATGCAATTAAAGATTACTATGATGTGAATCCAGATTTGGCTACCGATGTTAAAAACAGAATTCAGGAATTTGAGCAATTGGTAGAACGAACGCATACGCAAGGCTTAAAAGTGATTATAGATTTTGTACCTAATCATGTGGCGCGCGCCTACAAGAGTGATGCAAAACCCTCGGGCATAAAAGATCTGGGTGAAGGTGATGATACCTCCGTTTCATTTAAGCCTTCTAATAATTTTTATTATTTGCCGGGTCAGGATTTTCAACCTCCGGCACGTTACAATTCATTGGGCTCCAATTCGTTTCCGACCAAAGACAGAAAATACACTGAGTCTCCGGCAAAAGTTACGGGCAACGATCAGTTTACGGCCACACCAGGTGTTGATGAATGGTTTGAAACTGTTAAGCTGAATTATGGAGTTGATATTCAGGGTGGAAGAAGAAATTTCTTTGATCCGATTCCTACTACATGGGAGAAGATGAAAGATATTCTTGTGTATTGGGCTAACAAAAACGTAGATGGTTTTCGATGCGACATGGCTGAGATGGTTCCTGTTGAGTTTTGGAATTGGGCTATCCCACAGGTGAAAGCTGTCAACCCCGAAATAATTTTTATAGCAGAAATTTATAACCCCTCCCAATATCGTAATTATATTGAAACAGGTCGATTCGATTTCTTATACGACAAGGTGCAATTGTATGATACGTTGCGATTGCTAATCAACAGACAATCAAACACGGCAGACATTGCGGCCATTCAACAAAGCCTTTCGGGAATCAATCACCGAATGCTTCACTTTCTGGAAAACCATGACGAACAACGTATCGCTTCACCAGTTTTTGCTGGCGATGCCTGGAAGGCGGTTCCGGCTATGGTTATCAGCGCAACCATCGATCAGGCACCCATCATGATTTATTTTGGACAGGAAGTAGGAGAGCCCGGTGCCGGTAATGAAGGCTTTGCCGGAGAGGACGGACGTACCACAATCTTTGATTATTGGGGAGTTCCCAACCATCAAAAGTGGGTAAATGGAGGAAAGTATGATGGCGGTGCGCTGAGTGATGATCAAAAAGCCTTGCGACAGTTTTACGGTGATATCCTCACCTTTGCTTCAAATAATAAGGCCATTAACGAAGGCGATTATTTTGATCTTACCGTATTTAATTTGCAGCAAGGTAATATTCCGGCACAGGTTCATGTCTTTGCCCGGGTATCGGGTGATGAACGACTGGTGATTCTTTCCGGATTCCATGATAAAACATTACGGGTAAAAGTAAAATTATCCGATGAAGTGATAACCGCTTTCGGTCTCGACCAAAGGAACGACTATGTGGGTCGAGATTTGTTGCGGAGTGGTGTTGACATTGGATTGGATAAGTCCGCAGCATTCGAAGTAGATTTACCTGCTTATTCTTCCTACATCTTTAAAATTAAATGATCACGATGTGCAGAATTCTTAGTGTACTTGTTGTTTTATTTTTTGTTTCGTGCGAACAAACAAAGAAAGTTACTCAATGGCCGCATGGCGTGAACTATGAAATTTTTGTTCGCTCGTTTGCCGATAGCAATGGCGATGGAATAGGTGACTTTAACGGAATCACAACACGATTGGATTATTTAAAGGAGTTGGGCGTAGGTGGAATCTGGCTTATGCCGATTATGCCATCACCCACTTACCATAAATATGATGTTACCAACTATACGGGCATCGATCCCGAGTACGGAACACAAGAAGATTTCAAAAGACTGGTAGAAGAAGCACACAAAAGAGACATCAAAATTCTTGTTGATTTAATTTTGAATCATACCGGGTCTGATCATCCATGGTTTAAGGCGGCCAGCTCAGATAAGAATAGTGCTTACCGCGATTATTATGTATGGGCAAACAAAGACTCTATACGTGAACAGATTTCTAAAAAGGCTACTTCCCTTGATTCAGATAATATAACTCAATGGCATCCGGTGAACGGAGATACATTGTCGGAACATTATTATGGATTCTTCTGGGGTGGCATGCCCGATCTTAATTTTGATAATCCAAAAGTGAAGCAGGAGTTTGTCGAGATCGGAAAGTATTGGCTGGCCGATATGAATGTTGATGGATTTAGACTCGATGCAGCCAAGCATATTTACCCAACAGAACGGGCCGCTGACAATCATGCTGTCTGGGTTTGGTTTAGAGAAGAGATGAAAAAAATAAAACCTGATGTTTATCTGGTGGGCGAGGTGTGGTCAAAAGCAGAAGACGTGGCTCCCTACCTAAAAGGCTTACCAGCACTTTTCAATTTCGATATGGGGTACGCCATCACATCAGTAGTCAGAGCAGGCAAAGACACCATTGGATTGATTAGTAAGTATAAAGAGATAAATGATTTTTATACGAAGAGCACGAACGAATACATTGACGCTACCTTTTTGAAAAATCATGATCAGAATCGCATTCTCAGCGAGTTGGATAATAATGCAAGCAAAGCTCGCGTAGCTGCGGGAATCTTGTTAACCCTTCCGGGAACGCCCTATATTTATTACGGTGAAGAAATAGGAATGATAGGAGTGAAACCAGATGAATACATACGTGAGCCCTTTATTTGGGATGCAGATAAAAAGGATAAACAACAAACTCATTGGGAGAGCCCAAAGTATAGCACTGATCAAACTGTGGTGCCATTGACTATTCAAAAGAACGATCCTAACTCGCTTTTTAATTTCTATAAAAAATTTGTGAATTATCGAAACGGAAGTCCTGCCTTAACCTACGGAAGCATTGAAAACTCGCCCTTAACAATTCAGGAGGTGGTAAGTTTTATTCGCCAAAAAGATGGTGAACGGGTTTTAATAATCCACAATGTATCGGATGCGGAGGTAACTCTAAAAATGGACGGTCAATTAGCTTTGTTTGATGAGATCGATTTTATTTCGTGGGGCGATGTGAAATCGAAGGGTAGTGAAAGAGTTATTCCGGCCTATGCTTCAGTAATATTCAAGTAATACCAAAAAACTATTTTGATTGATGATAAAGGAAAAGACAAGAGTTATTATAGAAAATGTGCAACCGTTGGTGGATAGTGGATTGTATCCGGCAAAGCGAACGGTTGGCGAACGTGTTGATGTAACAGCTTCAATTTTTGGCGATGGTCATGATCATATTAGGGCAGAAGTACTTTATAAAAAGGAAGGTGCCGCTGTTTGGACAAGCGTGGAACTAACACCAACTTTTAATGATGAATGGCGAGCTTCGTTTTATGTTGCTGAAAAAGGAATATATCTTTTCACCATACAAGCCTGGGTAGATCATTTTGATACCTGGTACGATGGTTTTAAGAAAAAGGCGGACGCAAAAGTAGACGTAAGGGTTGAGTTGATGGAGGGCGCTATCCTACTGAAGAAACTGGGAGAATCAAATCCGGGGCTATTAAGTCTGGCCCGAAAGTTAGAAGACACACAGCGTTATCAGGCGGCTATCGATTTGGTGCAAAGTAAAGAGTTTGTAGAGGTTGTTCACGCAAACCCCCTTCGCGAGAATGAAACGAAACTAGAACAGGAAATAAAAATTAAGGTAGAACATGCCAAAGCAAATTTTAGTGCATGGTATGAGTTCTTTCCCCGATCAGCTTCGTTAGAAGCGGGCAAGCATGGTACTTTTCAAGACTGCGTACGACTGCTTCCGCGTATAGCAGCCATGGGGTTTGATGTACTTTATTTTCCACCCATTCATCCGATAGGGAAAAATAACCGGAAAGGAAAAAACAACAACGTGCGTTCGCAACCCGGTGAACCCGGCTCTCCTTGGGCCATTGGTAGCGATGAAGGCGGACATAAATCAATTTTGCCAGGCTTGGGCACACTTGAGGATTTTAAGAAACTTGTTACCGAAGCAAAAAAACTTGGCATTGATGTAGCAATGGATATTGCATTTCAATGCGCTCCAGATCATCCCTATGTAAAAGAACACCCGGAGTGGTTTAAGCAACGCCCTGATGGCTCGATTCAATATGCTGAAAACCCGCCAAAAAAATATCAGGATATTTATCCCTTTAATTTCGAAAGTGATAATTGGAAAGAGTTATGGGAGGAGCTTCGATCTGTTTTCTTTTTCTGGATCGATCAAGGTGTAGTTATTTTTAGAATAGATAATCCACATACAAAACCCATTCCCTTCTGGCATTGGGTAATTGATGAAGTTCAAAAAAAATATCCCGATATTATTTTTCTTTCTGAGGCCTTCACACGTCCTAAAGTAATGGCTTCGCTGGCCAAAGTTGGCTTTACCCAATCATACACCTACTTTACGTGGCGGGTTTCCAAACAAGAATTGATTGAGTATGTTAATGATCTCGTTAATGGAACCTCCAGAAATTATTTCAGGGCAAACTTCTGGCCTAATACACCCGACATTTTGCCATATCACTTACAAAATCAAGGCGAGAATAGTTTTATACTGCGTTATGCATTGGCCGCCACACTTTCATCAAACTACGGAGTGTATGGACCGTCTTATGAGTTTTATGAAAACACACCGATAGAAGGTCGCGAAGAATACTTTAATTCAGAAAAATATGAGATCCGTCAGTATGATTGGAAAAGAACCAACCGGATGACAGACATCATGAGTATTCTTAACAAAATCAGAAAAGAAAATGCAGCTCTTCAATCTACCTGGAATGTTCAGTTTTGTCCGATCGAAAACAATCAAATCATAGCTTATTTGAAAGCTACAGACGACCTGTCGAATATAATTTTGGTTGTTGTAAATTTAGATACAAATAGTGGTCAAAGCGGGTATATTCAACTGCCCAAGGAGCGGCTTAAATTAAAGGATAAGATCAATATTAAATTGCACGACCTGATTACGGATGAACATTTTACCTGGACACAAGAATGGAATTTTGTCGATCTCAATCCATTCAAAATGCCGTTTCATTTATTTAAGCTGGAAATTCACGAGTCAAACATGTAACCATGGCATCATCTTCAAAAAATACAGAACCCCTTTGGTTTAAAGATGCAATAATCTATGAAGTGAGTGTTCGTGCCTTTTACGATAGCAATGGTGATGGCATTGGAGATTTTCAGGGACTTATGCAAAAGCTCGATTATCTGGAAGATCTCGGTATAAATACTATCTGGTTACTGCCATTCTATCCCTCGCCTTTAAAGGACGATGGTTTTGATGTAACTGAATACTGTGACATTCATCCGGACTATGGCACGCTGGCAGATTTTAAACTGTTTTTAAAAGAAGCACATCGTAGAAATATTCGTGTAATCACAGAACTTATTTTAAACCACACATCAGATCAACATCCTTGGTTTCAAAAGTCGCGTAAAGCCCGTCCAGGTTCGCGTTACAAAGATTATTATGTTTGGAATGACACACCGGAGAAATACAAAGAAGCCAGAATCATGTTTAGTGATGAAGAGTCATCAAACTGGTCGTGGGATAATGAAGCCAAAGCCTATTTCTGGCATCGCTTTTACAGACATCAACCGGAGTTAAATTTTGAAAACTCAGAAGTTCAACTGGAAATGATTAAAGTTGTTGACTTCTGGATGAAGATAGGCGTTGACGGATTCCGTCTTCCTTCTGTTCCTTTTCTATTTGAAGAAGAAGGAACCAATTGCGAAAACCTTCCTCAGACACACGCATTTTTAAAGCGACTACGAAGTCATATTGACAAGCATTATGACGAACGAATTCTGATCGCTGAAGCAAACCTGTGGCCAGAAGATGCTGCCCAGTATTTTGGTGAAGGGCAAGAGTGCCATATGAATTTTCATTATCCCCTTATGCCACGGTTGTACCTCGGCTTAAGAACGGAAGATGCATATCCGATTATTGATATTTTAGAGCAAACACCGTCTACACCTCCCAACAGTCAGTGGGCTTTGTTTTTACGAAACCATGACGAGATTGGTTTGGAAATGGTGACGGAAGAAGAGAAAGATTATCTTTTCAAGGCGTATGCAACTGATCCTAATACTAAGCATAATCTCGGAATACGCAGGCGGTTGGCTCCATTGCTAAACAACGATCGAAGAAAGATAGAATTGCTTTATACAATCCTGTTCTCGTTACCTGGCACACCCGTATTATATTATGGCGATGAAATTGGAATGGGTGATAATATTTATCTCGGAGATCGGTTTGGTGTTCGCACACCCATGCAATGGAATATGAATATCAATGCCGGGTTTTCTGTGGCTAATCCACAAAAACTTTACCTGCCTGTAATTAGTGATCCCGTATATCGTTATGAATCTGTGAACGTAGCCACCCAAGAGGAGAACCCATCTTCCCTTATGTGGTGGATTAAAAATGTGCTGGCCATGCGCAAACGTCTCAATCTGTTTGGTCGGGGCGATATTAAATTTATTGATAGTTCGAATTCTAAGATTTTATGTTTTGTACGAGGCTATGAAAAGCAGAACATTATCGTTGTTGCTAATCTTTCGCAGTTTTCACAATCCACTACTCTTGATCTAAAAGCTTTCCGCGATTGCGATATTACAGAAGTCTTTAGTCAGAATCGCTTCATGAGTGTGGGTGATGGCGATTATTCCATTACCATCGGGCCTTACGGATATTTTTGGTTTCAAGCAGACGCAAGCGAGAAAAAAGATCTGACTGGAAACTCGAACGAACTATTTTTATATAAGACCGAATTGTCGTGGGAACGTTTTTTCTCTAATTACAATGATGTAAGGGTGCTGGAGCGAAAAATTCTTCAGCCATTTATGAAGAAGTGCCGCTGGTTTGGTGGCAAAGCCCGCGCCATCAGCAAAATGAGTATTAACAAAGTAATTCCTTTAAAAGTAGAAGGTGAGACCCATTACCTTACTATTATTGAAGTACATTATGTGCAGCGTTTGCCTGAGCTATATTTTCTGCCGATGTGCTTTATTCCTTCAGATAGTATTTTTGATAAAGTGGAGTATACGGCTCAAAGTGTAATCAGTCGAGCCGAAATTCAAGGGAAGATTGGATTTATTCTCGACAGCAGTTTTCACAAAGGCTTTCGCGATTTTCTCTTTACCAGTATGGATCGGAAAGTACGCGTTAAAGACGATGAAGGTACATTAGAATTTAATAGTAGTGTATTTACTAAGTTAAATGCTGATAAAGTTGAATCGAAGATTCTAAAGGCTGATCAGAGTAACACGGCCATCATATACAACGATCAGTATTTCTTTAAGTTCTATCGCAAGATTGAACAAGAGATCAATCCCGACCTAGAGATTGTTCGCTTTCTTTCCGAAAACACCTCGTTTCGCAACGCACCTAAATATGCAGGCAGTGTTGAATATCGCGACAACGATGGAAAGACAATTGTGTTCGGTTTGCTTCAGGAGAAAGTTGAAAATCAGGGTGACGCCTGGATAATGACCATCGACTCGGTGGGAAGATTCTATGAACGGGTAATGGCCAAGGCCAAGAAGGAAAAAATGCCAACCCTGATCAATAAAGCAGCAATAAAATTTGAAGAGGCACCAGAACTTATTCAGGAGTTTATTGGACGTGGTTTTTATGAACGAGTTGTACGACTTGGTCAACGCACGGCTGAAATGCATTCAGCTCTGGCCTCGGATAAAACAAATCCGGCTTTTGTGCCAGAGTATTTTACTACAAATTATCAGCGATCGCTCTATTCAGCCTTGCGCAAACTTACACGTGACCGCTTCCGATTGTTGGAGCAATCACTTGATAAATTAAGTGACGACACGCAGGCGTTAGCTCGTAACGTATTGGCCATGGAAGATCAGGTACTGGAGTGCTTTAGCGAAGTGTATCAAACTAAAGTTACGGCAATCAAAACGCGTATCCATGGCGATTATCATTTAGGTCAGGTTTTGTTTACCGGAAAAGATTTTGTCATCATTGATTTTGAAGGTGAACCCGGTTTTAGTTTTAGCGAGCGCAGGCTAAAGAAAAACCCGATGAAAGATGTAGCTGGTATGATGCGATCTTTCCATTACGCAGCCTTTGGTAAAATTTTACTGAATGAAAATTATCGCGAAAAAGATATTGAGTTTTTGATTCAATGGGCAGAGCAATGGCAACATTATGTAAGCCGGTTTTATCTAGGTGCATATTTGGACCGCTTAGGACTGGATAGTAAACTTACCGAACAGGATGAAATTTTGATTCGTACCTACCTGATTGAAAAGGCCATTTACGAATTGGGTTATGAATTGAATGGACGACCTGAATGGGTGAATATTCCGTTGCGCGGAATAGAATATCACATGAATCGATATTTTCAAGCGAAAGAAGAACGAAAAAAGAAAAACTAAAACTATGAGCAAGAAAGCGGTTTCGAAAAGTAAATCTGAAGAGCCTGATAGCTTTAGTCTTTTTTCAGATTTCGATATTCATTTGTTCAGAAGTGGCAAGCACTTTAAACTTTACGAAAAGTTAGGGGCTCACCTCACCACGTTTAAAAAGAAGTCGGGAACCTATTTTGCCGTGTGGGCACCTAATGCACGTAGTGTTTCGGTAATTGGAAATTTTAATGGGTGGAATAACAGTGACCTTAAACTTTCACCGCGGTGGGATGAGTCGGGCATTTGGGAAGGATTCTTTCCAGGAATAGAAAAAGGTGAAGTGTATAAGTATGCCATTCATTCTAATACCGGAGAGTATCTTGAGAAGGCTGACCCTTTTGCGTTCTACGCAGAGATAGCGCCCAACACGGCATCTATTGTGTGGGATCATGATTACACGTGGAAAGATAAATCCTGGTTAACGGATCGTAAGAAGTTATCAGGAAAGACCCAGCCTTATTCTGTGTACGAAGTACATGCCGGAAGTTGGCGAAGGAAACCAGAAGATGGAAATCGGTCACTTAGTTACAAAGAGCTGGCCAACGAATTGGTAACCTATGTAAAGGAGAATGGATTTACACATGTTGAATTTCTTCCTATCATGGAGCATCCTTTCTTTGGTTCGTGGGGGTATCAGCTTACCGGATATTTTGCACCGACAAGTCGATTCGGGTCACCTCAGGAATTTATGGAATTGGTGGATGCCTTTCACGAAGCTGAAATTGGTGTAATTCTCGATTGGGTGCCTTCACATTTTCCGGGTGATGCTCACGGGCTTTATAAATTTGATGGAACACATCTCTACGAGCATGAAGATCCCCGCAAGGGTTTTCATCCAGACTGGAGTAGTTATATCTATAATTATGGTCGCGAAGAGGTTAGATCCTTCTTAATAAGCAATGCAATTTTTTGGTTAGAGCTTTTTCATATTGATGGACTGCGCGTGGATGCAGTTGCCTCTATGCTTTACCTGGATTATTCACGCAAAGCAGGAGAGTGGATACCAAATGAATATGGTGGTAATGAAAATATTGAAGCCATCAATTTTTTAAAAGAATTTAATGAGGTTGTTTATGGAAACTATCCAGATGTAATCACCATAGCAGAGGAATCAACAGCATGGCCGGGTGTTTCAAAGCCTACCTATCTTGGAGGTTTGGGCTTTGGCCAAAAGTGGATGATGGGTTGGATGCATGATACTCTTCATTATTTTATGCTAGACCCAATTCATCGCAAGTATCATCAGGACGAAATTACATTCAGCGTGATCTATGCCTTTACTGAAAACTTCATGCTTCCGCTTTCGCATGACGAAGTGGTGCATGGAAAAGGTTCGTTGATGGGTCGGATGCCAGGCGATGAATGGAGGCGTTTTGCAAATTTGCGGTTGATGTATTCATACATGTTTACACATCCGGGCACTAAGCTCCTGTTTATGGGTGGCGAGTTTGGTCAAGTAGCAGAATGGAACCACGACCGAAGTCTTGATTGGCATTTGTTAGAACAAGTGTATCATAGGGGAATGTTGACTTTGATAAAGGACCTGAACGCCTTTTATAAAGCAGAGCCAGCGTGTTATCTTTTTCCATTTGATAACCGTGGGTTTGAGTGGCTGGATTATTCAGATCGCGAAAACAGTGTGATGATCTACATGAGAAAAGGAGAGGGCAAAGAAGATCTGCTGATTGTGATTTGTAACTTTACGCCCGAAGCGCGGCAGTTATATCGGGTAGGTGTTCCGTTCCGTGGAAGCTGGCGTGAAGCATTTAATTCTGACGACCTCAAGTATGGAGGCAGTGGTGTTTTAAATCAAGGAAACTTATTGACAACTCCGGTAAAATATCATGGCAAGGATTATTCCATATCTATAACGTTGCCTCCGTTAGGAATATCCGTTTTAAAGCTTAAAGAAGAGAAAGCAGAGTTTGATCTTGAGTAAAATAGTAATGAGCAATTGAAATTTTATCTTGTTAGTAGATGTCAGCTAATTCTAATAAATACGTTTGTATTCACGGCCACTTTTATCAACCCCCACGCGAAAATGCCTGGTTGGAGGTTATTGAACTTCAGGATTCGGCACATCCATATCACGACTGGAATGAGCGAATTACGGCCGAGTGCTATGAACCCAATGCAACCTCTCGAATCCTTGACGAAGAAGGTGTAATCAAGAATATTGTAAATAATTATTCCCGAATTAGTTTCAATTTTGGCCCTACGTTACTTTCATGGATGGAGGTGTATGCTCCGGAAACTTATGAAGCGATTTTAGAAGCTGACAAACAGAGTCTGATCAATTTTAATGGACATGGGTCCGCCATCGCGCAAGTTTATAATCACATCATTATGCCATTGGCAAACAGACGTGATAAGGAAACTCAGATTCTTTGGGGTATCCGCGATTTTGAGTACAGGTTTAAACGGAGACCAGAGGGTATGTGGCTGGCCGAAACAGCTGTCGATACTGAAACCCTTGAAATACTTGCCGAAAATTATATTAAGTACACAGTGCTGGCACCGCGCCAGGCAAAAGCCGTACGCAAATTAGGCACAGTGGAGTGGACGGAAGTAAATGATCGATCCGTAAACACTACCAAAGCGTATCAATGCAAATTGCCGAGCGGCAATTCAATCATGTTACTTTTTTACGAAGGCGATATCTCACAAGCCATTGCTTTTAATGGTTTGCTCAATGACGGTAAACGATTTGCCGATAGATTACTGAATACAATTGATAAAAACGATAAAGGCTCGCAACTAGTGCATGTAGCTACCGATGGTGAAACCTATGGACATCATCACAAGCACGGTGAAATGGCGCTTGCCTTTTGCCTTGATTACATTGAAAAAGATGGTAGGGCTAACCTAACAAACTATGGTCAGTTTTTGGAATTATGCCCTCCGGAGGATGAAGCCGCAATAATTGAGAATAGTTCGTGGAGTTGTGTGCATGGGGTGGAGCGGTGGCGAAATAATTGTGGTTGCAATACTGGCAAGCCGGGTTGGCATCAACTTTGGCGCAAGCCTTTGCGCGATTCGCTGGATTGGCTGCGCGATAGTGTTGAAGTTATTTTTGAACGCGAGGCAAGTAAGGTTTTAAAAAATCCCTGGAAAGCCCGGAATGAGTATATCAATATTATTCTTAAACGAAGTGAGGATAATATAAAACGCTTTTTGAAAGATCACGCGTTGGTGGATGCATCAACGAATCGCATTTTGCGCATTATGGAAATGCAGCGGCACGCTATGTTAATGTACACAAGCTGTGGTTGGTTTTTTGATGAGATCTCTGGAATTGAAACCATTCAGGTAATGCAGTATGCATGCCGCGTGATTCAGTTGGCTAATCAAATAGGCGAAATAGAACTTGAGACTGAATTTGTTAATCAGTTGGAAGATGCCCCTAGTAATGTTGAGGCTTATCAGGATGGTGCAGCTGTTTATAATAAGATTGTAGTTCCAGCACGCACTAATTTACAACGCGTAGGCATCCACTTTGCTGTGTCATCTATTTTTGAAGACGAGCCCGAGTCGCTTACTATTTTTAATTACAATACCTCGAATGAGTCGTTTGTTAAGAAAGAGGCAGGTGAGCAAAAACTTGTTTTGGGAATAACCAAAGTAAAGTCGCTGGTAACCCGATCAGAAAAACGTTTTGCATTCGCTGTGATTTATCTGGGAAAACACAACATTATCGGAAATATTTCTCTCGATATGGAACCCGATAAATTTGCGGGCATGCAGTTCAGAATGGTGAAATCATTTGAAGAGGGTAGGTTAGGCGATGTAATTGGTCTTATGCAAACCTATTTTGGTCCTGAAAAATATACGATCTGGCACTTGTTTCAGGACGAGAAGCGAAAGATTCTCGATATGATTTCGCAGGAAAGTATGGCCGAGTTGGAACATTCGCTTCGTAAAAGTTATAACCGCGACTATTTACTTATCAATGCATTGGTTAACAATAATATTCCAATACCGAATACGTATAAAACAACCTTTGAATATGTGTTGAATGCCGATTTGGTAAAAATATTTAAATCAGACAAAATTAATATCAAAGAGATGGAGCGCATTGTTGCTGAACTAGCGCGATGGAATCTTAAAATTGAAGATCCACGGAAACTCTCGCGGTTGGCCGGAGAAAGTATTTTGAAAGAATTAAAACGAATTGGCAGCGAACGCGAAAATGTAAAACGTGTGCAACGATTGAACAGAATGTTTCCATTGCTTCACAAATTTGAGCTTGACCCGAATTTCCATAAAAGCCAGAATCTATATTTCGAGATTTTTATGGAGGATAAATCAAAAGCTCGTCATGAGTTGGCCGATATTGAATGGGCAGAACAGTTTAAACTACTCGGAAAAAACCTTGGTGTAAAACTTGAATAGCTCTTACGCTAACTCAGCTTTCAATTGCAGCTTATCCAGATAATCCCACACAAGGCTGCTTGCCCCTAAGATAGGAGCGGCCTGATTCGACATGGCAGAAGGTAACACTTTTATCTTACCACGAAACAAAGGCATCAGGTTTGCCTCCATGTGTTTTATGGTAGGGCGAAAAATCAAATCGCCTGCCATCGACAATCCCCCAAATAGAAATATCGCTTCCGGATCAGTATGAACAACGGTTTCTGCAAGCTTCATACCGAGTATCCGTCCTGTGTATTCAAAGGCTTCTATAGCCACAACATCACCCCGATGGGCGGCTTCACTAATCATCTTCGTATTCAGATCTTCAAAGCTTATGCCGCGAAGTTCGCTGGGTTCAAGATGATCTGCCAGTAACTTATAAACGGTTCTCTTAATGCCGGTAGCTGACACATACGTTTCGAGGCAACCACGTTTGCCGCAATTGCAATATCTTCCATTCGGGTTCACGGAGGTATGACCTACTTCACCAGCAATACCATGATGACCATTCAATAAAACCCCGCCACATACAAACCCACTTCCCAACCCAGTGCCTAGTGTAATCACCACAAAGTCCTTCATGTTCTTGGCGTTGCCGTAAATCATTTCACCTACCGCAGCTGCGTTGGCATCGTTGGTAAGTATGCAAGGCACGCCAAACTCTTCTTTAAACAAACGGGCCAATGGTAAAACACCTTTCCATTTCAGATTGGTAGCACGTTCAATATTTCCTGTGTAGTAATTTCCATTAGCGGCTCCAACACCAATTCCTACAATGCGGGTATCAGTTGGCAATTCCTGGATTCCTTTTTTCAATGCATCAGCCATCGAATCAAAATAGGCTTGAAATTCTTCGTATTGAGTTGTAGGAATATTGCCCTGATGTAGCACCGTTCCTTGACGATCAACGATGCCATACTTTGTGTTAGTTCCTCCGATGTCGATACCGATGGTCAGATCTTTCATGGAATGATATTAGATGGAAAGAATTTTAGCGATACGAAGCGACTCACTGTCAATTTCGTGATGACTATTGATAATGGTAGCAAAATCATTATATACAATATGGTTGTCTCGAATCCCAACCATTACATCTTTCTGCCCATTTAGTAATCCTTCTACAGCAGCTACACCCATTTTGCTGGCAAGCACCCTGTCAAAATAGGTAGGAGTTCCTCCACGTTGCAAGTGCCCCAGAATGGTTACTTTAATATCAAAATAATTATTTCGTTCAGAGAATTTATTGGCAAGCTCCATGGCACCTCCCAGTTTGCTGCCTTCTGCCACCACAATCAAACTGGATTTTTTATTAGTCTTACCGCCTTCATCGAGTTTGTTAAAGAGTTCTTCAATGGTCATGGATTCCTCGGGAATGATGGTTGCCACCGCGCCACCTGCAATACCACAGTTCAGAGCAATGTAGCCTGAATTGCGACCCATAACTTCAATAAAGAAAAGTCGATTGTGCGAAATGGCAGTATCTCTGATTTTATCGATGGCTTCCACGGCTGTGTTAGTAGCAGTATCAAAACCTATTGTATAGTCTGTGCCAGCCAGATCATTATCTATTGTGCCAGGCATGCACACAGAAGGTATTGCGTACTCTTCGTAAAATTTATGTAAGCCGGTGAACGTACCATCTCCGCCAATTGCCACAAGGGCTTCGATGCCATTTTTTTTCAAATTCAAGAATGCCTTTTCACGGCCTTCTTTGGTACGAAACTCCTGGCTTCTGGCAGTCTTAAGAATGGTTCCTCCCCGCTGAATGATGTTACCTACGGAACGTGCACCAAGTTTTACAATATCACCACTGATCATACCCTCATACCCTTGCATAATTCCGTACACTTCTTTCTTGTAATAGATTGAGGCACGAACAACGGCCCGAAGCGCGGCATTCATTCCGGGAGCATCACCACCTGATGTGAACACTCCAATTTTAGAAATAGTAGACTCCATTCAGTGTAGTGAAGATTCAAAATTACGGTATCAACGGGGTTTTACAAGCATTCTGAAGTTATTCAGATTTCAATCGTTTGAAATAATTGATCAGCCCATTCGTTGATGAATCGTGTGACGTTATATTTTCTGATGACACTAATTCTGGCAGAATTTTCTTGGCGAGAACTTTCCCTAATTCAACACCCCACTGATCAAAACTGAAGATGTTCCAGATCACACCCTGCACAAAAATCTTGTGTTCATAAATTGCAATCAGAGCACCTAATGTTGAGGGTGTTAGTTTCTTGAACATGATCGAGTTGGTGGGCTTGTTTCCTGCAAAAACCCGATACGGAAGGTGAAAGTTAATCTCCTCCGAACTCATACCGCTGGCTTTTAGTTCTTCTTCTGCCAACTCAGAAGTTTTTCCAACCATCAATGCTTCTGTCTGTGCAAAGAAATTGGATAATAGTTTTGCATGATGATCTCCAATTGGGTTTTGAGAGATAGCAGGTGCAATAAAATCGCATGGAATTAATCTTGTGCCTTGATGGATTAATTGATAAAAGGCATGCTGCCCGTTAGTGCCTGGTTCACCCCAGATAATCGGACCTGTTGGATAGAGAACAGTTTCTCCATTCCTATCCACCGACTTGCCATTGCTCTCCATATTACCTTGCTGAAAGTAAGCGGCAAACCTATGCATGTATTGATCATACGGTAAGATGGCTTCGGAGTGGGCATCAAAGAAGTTGCCATACCAAACTCCGAGTAAGGCAAGAATTACGGGAATATTTTTTTCAAAAGGTTGGTCTCTGAAATGAATGTCGGCATCGTGAGCTCCTTCCAGAAGTTGTTTAAAATTTTCAAAGCCTATGGTGCAGGCAATGGAAAGTCCAATCGAAGACCATAGTGAATAGCGTCCACCAACCCAATCCCAAAACACAAACATGTTTTCGGGTGCAATGCCAAAAGCTGTTACCGATTTTGTATTAGTTGAAACTGCTACGAAATGTTTGGTGACTTCTCCTTTGTTATTTGTCTTTTCATTGAACCAACTCTTCGCAGATTCAGCGTTGGTCATGGTTTCCTGCGTGGTAAAGGTTTTGGAAGCAACGATGAAAAGGGTGGTCTCTGGATTTAAATTTTTAAGTACCTCGGTAAGATGCGTACCATCAACATTAGAAACAAAATGTGGCCTGATGGTTGAGTGATAAGGGCGTAATGCTTCGGTCACCATCAACGGGCCAAGATCTGAACCGCCAATCCCGATGTTAACAATATCTGTAATTACCTTTCCACTAAATCCTTTCCATTCACCACTAAGTAATTGATCAGAGAAAGTTTTAACCTGATCCAATACTTTATTTATCTGTGGCATTACATCCTGCCCATCAACATAAACCGGACTATTGGACCTGTTGCGCAAGGCAACGTGTAGCACTGACCGATGTTCTGTTTGATTGATTTTATCTCCACGAAATAAGGAGTCAATAGATTGCTTTAGCTCAATCTCGTTAGCAAGTTCGATAAGCGTTTTAATTACATCTTCAGTTATTAAATTTTTAGAGTAATCAACTAGAATATCATTTAATTTCAGATTAAATTTATCAAATCGCTGGGGGTCATCCTCAAAAAGCTCACGCAGATGGGTTGCTTGCATGACAAGAAATTGGGAAGTTAGTTTTTGCCAAGCAGTTGTTTCGGTTGGGTTATTGTTTGGAAGCATGGTAATTTCAGAATTGAAGTGATGCGCCATTTAATTAATTGAGGCGATACAAAAATAGAAGATGGAGCAATACAGCGATGCTAAGTGGTAGATTAAATTGACTAGCCGCCAACAACTTTACGCAGATTTTCGATTAGTCCTTCCCACAGGTCATCAAGTTCCGATAAGTCATCAAAATCTGAATAATCAAGTACTTTAATAAAAGTGGTTTGCGTTAATTCATTTACTTCAAGCCGAAGTTCAAAATAAGACGGGTCTTTTTCATCGAGTTTAGTTTCAGGCAAGTATTCAAAGCGAACGAAGTGATTTGCCCGGTGAGCTGCCATTAATGCTTTGTGCTCTTCGTGATCCCAAACAAAGGTAAATACTTTCTCAGGACTAATCTTCACATCATCGGCAAACCATTCGGAAAGGCCGCTGGCTGTTTGAATGTAAGGGTAAAGCATTTTGATAGAAGCATGTACTTCAAAGTCTTTGGTGAAGAGATTTTTCATTGCGGTTGCCATGCTATTGTTCCAGAATTGAATTGAAGATATAAAAAATCTGGTTCTCAGCAAATTATAGAATAATTAGATCGGTTTGTAGCTATTTTAATAATATAATTGTTTGAGTATGCGACTCAATTCTTGCTTTTAAATCTGATGTAAAGCCTATATAGATTTTTTTGAAGGAACCGCTGTAAAGTACATATACAGTGAAGATAGAAGATGGACTTTAAAAGTAGCGCGGGGGAACTTGAACCCCGTCCGCCAACTGGCGGATATGAATCCATTAGGTGGCTTTAATCTGATTCCAGATAAACTCTCTCCCTTTGGCGGATTTAAGTTGTTTCTCGCGTTTCATAGCCTCAGGTTTTGTGGCGAACTCTTCAAAATGAATAACCTTCCAAGGTCTGTATTTCTTAGTGTATCCTTTATCGCTTAAAGAATTATGGGACTCGATTCTTGCTCTTAAATCTGATGTAAAGCCGATATAGATTTTTTTGAAGGAATCGCTGTAAAGTACATATACAGTGAACATAGAAGATTGGCTTTAAAAGTAGCGCGGGGGGGACTTGAACCCCGTCCGCCAACTGGCGGATATGAATCCATTAGGTGGCTTTAATCTGATTCCAAATAAACTCTCTCCCTTTGGCGGATTTAAGTTGTTTCTCGCGTTTCATAGCCTCAGGTTTTGTGGTGAACTCTTCAAAATGAATAACCTTCCAAGGTCTGTATTTCTTAGTGTATCCTTTATCGCTTAAAGAATTATGGGACTCGATTCTTGCTCTTAAATCTGATGTAAAGCCGATATAGATTTTTTTGAAGGAATCGCTGTAAAGTACATATACAGTGAACATAGAAGATTGGCTTTAAAAGTAGCGCGGGGGGGACTTGAACCCCGTCCGCCAACTGGCGGATATGAATCCATTAGGTGGCTTTAATCTGATTCCAAATAAACTCTCTCCCTTTGGCGGATTTAAGTTGTTTCTCGCGTTTCATAGCCTCAGGTTTTGTGGTGAACTCTTCAAAATGAATAACCTTCCAAGGTCTGTATTTCTTAGTGTATCCTTTATCGCTTAAAGAATTATGGGACTCGATTCTTGCTCTTAAATCTGATGTAAAGCCGATATAGATTTTTTTGAAGGAATCGCTGTAAAGTACATATACAGTGAACATAGAAGATTGGCTTTAAAAGTAGCGCGGGGGGGACTTGAACCCCCGACCTCAGGGTTATGAATCCTGTGCTCTAACCACCTGAGCTACCGCGCCATTTATTTCGGGTACACCTTTATACATTTGAACCCACCACCAAGTCAATTTTTCGGAGCGCAAACATACAAACTTTTATGCTATCTAATCAAAATCCAGTTGCAAGGAATTCAATAAAATGCCTTGAAATAAAAAATTGGCGCTGTTTTTGAGTTTATCTTTGCTCACCCAGATGAAGAAAATAGATAAACTAATACTCACCTCCTTTTTAGGCCCCTTCATTCTTACCTTTTTGGTAGTGGTGTTTATCTTATTAAACATCCACATGCTCAAGTATTTTGATGACATTATTGGGAAAGATCTAGGGTGGAATGTTATCGGTCAACTACTTTTCTATTTCGCTATCTTCAACACACCGGTCGCTCTTCCATTGGCCGTACTGCTATCTTCGTTAATTACGTTTGGCAACCTAGGCGAACATTTTGAATTGACTGCCATCAAGAGCCTGGGGATCTCTCTTGTGCGAAGTTTGTTTCCGATTTTTGCTTTCGTTTTGCTAATAACTTACGGTGCCTTTCTGGTTGGTAATTATCTTGTTCCCAAAGCTGCCTTGGAAGCGTATAGCTTATTGTATGATATCAAGCAAAAGAAGCCAGCCCTTGATCTTCGGCAAGGTGCCTTCTATAATTCTATTCCAGATATCAGTATTAAGGTCAATGAAAAAAATCCTGAAACTGGAATTCTTAAAGGGGTAATTATTTATGATCACAGAGGCCGCTCTGGAAATAAGGAAGTGATCATTGCCGATTCAGGTAAAATGTATACCATACTAAACGATCAATACCTCAAGCTCGAACTATTTAATGGTTATAACTATCGGGAGGGTTCAGGTGGTGATAACGATATTTCAGGGCGACAAGGAGCCGTTGAAGACAGCTACCGTAAAACGGCATTTACCAAATCTCAAATTGTTTTCGACCTCTCATCGTTTGGTTTGAATCGTACCGAAAAGAAATGGTTTCAAAGCAACCGGATCATGCGAAACATGAATGAGTTGACAAAAGATACAGACTCTGTTAATAACGTAATTAAAACAGAGCGGATTGCTGTTTACAATACAGCAATGAGTATGTTTAGTTATCATTACAAAAAAGATTCTTTAAACATGCCTGAAGAACTCAGAGTTGTTAAAAGAAAAAGAGATTCAATTGCTCAGCTAAAAAGACTAGCAGATGGTAAAATTGTTGCGGGTTCAGAAGAAATGGTGAGTTCTATACTTGCGATAAGGTCGGACACCACCAAACTTGCAGAAAAGTATAAACTCAAATCGGATAGCATTTTTTCGGCTCCGTATTCATTGAATGAAATCTCCGCAGCGTTATCGCAGACTCGTTTACTTAAGTCTCAGTTATTATCTCATAATAGCAACATCAAATCCTATGGCCTGGAATACCGCACCTTCCAGATTCAATGGCATAAAATTTTGGCCCAGGCTATCGCTTGCATAGCCATGTTTTTGATTGGCGCCCCTTTGGGTGCTATTATCAAAAAGGGAGGCCTTGGAGTGCCCGTGTTGATGTCCATACTTTTCTTTATCGTGTTTTACGTTCTCACATTGATGGGCGAAAAGTGGGCGAAGCAGGAGGTTCTTTCGGTTGTGGCTGGAATGTGGCTGGCTAATTTCATTCTGGTTTCTATAGGCTTGTTTTTTTTAAGGCAGGCACGGGCAGATGCGCGTTTGTTTGAGGCTGACTTTTACAGTGTTATCTGGGATAGGATTGTACGGAAATTTCAGAAAACCGCCTGAATTTCGCTACTGGTTTGGTTTTATCGAGTCATTCACATACTTTTGCGCGTTAAAAAAATAGTAAAGCTAAATTTATAGAACAGATGTACCTCAATTCAGAAAAGAAGCAAGAATTGTTCAGCAAACATGGTTTTGCAAAAACTAAGACTGATACAGGCTCAGCCGAGTCACAAATCGCCTTGTTCACGCACAGAATCAGCCACCTAACTACCCATTTGAAGGGGCAGAAAAAGGATTTCTCAACTCAACAAGGCCTCTTGAAGCTTGTTGGTAAGCGCAAAAAACTTCTGAATTATCTTCAGAACACCAATATCGAAAGATACCGCGCTGTACTGGGCGATCTGGATCTAAGAAAATAAGAATACAAACAATACCGAATAGGGAGCCGAAATAAGGTTCCCTTTTCGCTTTTTAAATTAAACCTGGAGGCGGCTGTGAATTGTAGGCCCTTTCAAAAATCCTACCTAATGAAATCGAATATTATCTCAAAATCTTGTACGCTCCCCGATGGACGTCAAATCACTATCGAAACCGGAAAACTTGCACGTCAGGCAGATGGTGCTGTTGTATTGCGAATGGGCAATACAATGCTTTTAGCGACTGCCGTTGCGGCTCAAACTGCAAAGGATGGAGTTGATTTTTTACCCATGTCAGTTGACTATCAGGAGAGGTTCGCATCAACGGGTAAAATCCCCGGTGGTTTCTTAAAGCGCGAAGGAAAACTTTCTGATTATGAAGTATTGATTAGTCGACTAGTAGATCGTGCCATACGCCCTCTGTTTCCGGATGATTATCATGCAGAAACTCAAATTGCAATACAACTTATCTCAGGCGATCATAATGCATTACCGGATTCGCTTGCTGCTTTTGCCGCTTCGGCAGCCTTGGCGGTATCAGATATCCCATTTCAAGGTCCAATTTCTGAAGTAAGAGTTATAAGGCTTGATGGCCAGTATATTATCAATCCAACTTTAGAGCAAAAAGAGAAGGCAGATCTGGACTTTATTGTAGCTGCTTCTTTGGATAATATTCTAATGGTTGAAGGCGAGTGCAAAGAAATAAACGAGACGGACATGCTCGAAGCGCTCAAGCTTGCCCATGATGCTATTAAAGTGCAATGCAAAGTACAATTAGAACTTTCAGAGGCTGCCGGAAAAACAGAGAAGCGCGCCTATTCGCATGAAGTAAAAGATGAAGCCTTCAAAGCTGAACTCTTCAAGCTTCTTTACGACAAAGTTTACAATGTGGCTCGTCAGCAACTTGCTAATAAACATACAAGATCAGAACTGTTTGGAAAGATTGTAGAAGAGTATGTTGCTTCCCTTCCGGCTGATACAACAGTTAACAAAGATCTGGTTAAGAAGTATTATAAGGATATTCAAAAGGCAGCTTGCCGCAATCTTGTCCTTAATGAAAAAGTTCGCCTTGATGGCCGTAAGACCAATGAAATCAGACAGATATCATCTGAGATTGATTACCTTCCATCAGCTCATGGCTCTTCTGTTTTTACACGTGGAGAAACCCAATCGCTAACTACGGTAACCTTGGGTACCAAGCTGGATGAGCAAATGATTGATGGTGCCATGTTTGATGGAACCAACAAGTTTATTCTTCATTACAATTTCCCTGGATTTTCAACAGGAGAAGTGAAGCCCAATCGTGGCCCCGGCCGAAGAGAAGTAGGTCATGGAAACCTTGCGATGCGCGCTTTGAAGCAAGTACTTCCTAATATGACCGAGAGCCCTTACACCATTCGTGTGGTGTCAGATATTCTTGAATCTAACGGGTCTTCATCCATGGCCACCGTATGTGCGGGTTCTTTGGCATTAATGGATGCAGGGATAAAAATATCTTCACCCGTATCAGGGATTGCAATGGGTATGATCTCCGATAGTTCAACAAAAAAATATGCTATCCTCTCTGATATTCTTGGTGATGAAGATCATCTGGGTGATATGGACTTTAAAGTAACAGGTACCGAAAAAGGTATCACGGCTTGCCAGATGGATTTGAAAGTTGATGGATTGACTTACGATGTATTGAAGGAGGCTTTAGACCAGGCAAAGGAAGGTCGTCTTCATATTTTGAATGAGATGAAGAAAACAATTGCTTCTTCAAAAGCTGATCTTAAGCCACATGCACCAAGAGCTGTTACCATTACGATCGACAAAGATATGATTGGTGCGGTAATCGGGCCAGGTGGAAAAGTTGTTCAGGAAATTCAGAAAACTACCGGAGCAACCATCGTAATCGAAGAAGTAGGCAACAAAGGAATCGTTAACATTTTTGCGAACAATCAGGATGTGATGGATGCTGCTGTGAAGCGCGTAAAAAATATAGTTGCCATTCCTGAAGTAGATCAGGTTTATGACGGTGTTGTAAAATCGATAATGCCGTTTGGTGCCTTTGTTGAATTCATGCCCGGAAAAGATGGCTTGCTACATATTTCAGAAATCAAATGGGAGCGCCTCGAAACGATGGAAGGCGTTATGGAAGTTGGTGAACATGTAAAGGTAAAGCTCGTTGAAGTAGATAAGAAAACCGGTAAATTCAGGTTATCACGCAAAGTATTACTACCTAAACCACCCAGAAAAGAAGAAGCGCCAAGCGCTTAAATTTATTATGAATTAATGTTTTTGGAACTAAATTTTCGTTTTTTCGTGTTTGATTTAAACGACCACAAAGTTCGATGAGACAGTTAAAGATTAGTAAGCAGATTACGAATCGCGAAAGCCAGTCCCTTGATAAATATCTTCAGGAAATTGGAAAAGTAGACTTACTCACACCCGATGAAGAAGTTGAACTCGCCAAACGAATTAAAGAAGGTGATCAGATTGCACTTGAAAAATTGACGAAAGCCAATTTGCGTTTTGTAGTGTCAGTAGCAAAACAATATCAGAATCAAGGTCTTTCGTTAGGTGACCTAATCAATGAAGGAAATCTCGGTTTGATTAAAGCGGCTCAGCGCTTTGATGAAACACGTGGATTCAAATTTATTTCGTATGCAGTGTGGTGGATTCGTCAATCCATTTTGCAGGCACTTGCAGAGCAATCTCGAATTGTTCGTCTTCCACTTAATCGGGTAGGGTCGCTCAATAAAATTTCAAAAACATTTTCTGAACTAGAGCAAAAGTTTGAGCGCGAACCATCCCCTGAAGAATTGGCTGAAGTATTGGAAGTAACAACGGCAGAAGTTGTTGACACAATGAAGATTTCGGGCCGCCATGTTTCAATGGATGCCCCGTTTGTTCAAGGAGAAGAGAATAGTTTGCTGGATGTGCTCGAAAATGATAGCGAAGAGACACCAGATTCGGGGTTAATGACGGATTCCCTCCGCAGGGAAGTG
Source organism: Cyclobacteriaceae bacterium (assembly GCA_965278925.1). Lineage (GTDB taxonomy): Bacteria > Bacteroidota > Bacteroidia > Cytophagales > Cyclobacteriaceae > ELB16-189. Next base: position 884,095 of record OZ257123.1, read on the forward strand.
CAGCGTGCCTTGTCTACCCTTACACAGCGCGAGTCAGATGTAATCACGCTTTACTTTGGACTTAATGGAGAGCATGCTATGACATTGGAAGAGATTGGTGAGAAGTTTAACCTTACCCGAGAGCGTGTGCGTCAAATTAAAGAAAAGGCCATCCGAAGGCTGCGTCACACCTCCAGAAGCAAGGCTTTAAAGCCTTACTTGGGTTAGTAATGTTAATTTATAGCTTTAGATAAGGGTCTCAAGTTATTGAGACCCTTTTTGTTAACAAATTCAATTTTAGACGAGTGAAGAGATGGAAAAGACAAAAGTGATGATTATTGGTTCGGGGCCGGCTGGTTATACGGCCGCAATTTATGCTGCGCGGGCTGGACTAACCCCGGTGCTCTATACGGGTGGGCAACCAGGTGGGCAATTAACCACAACCAATGATGTTGAGAATTTTCCAGGTTATCCGGAAGGCATCAATGGCCCTCAGATGATGATGGATTTACAAAAGCAAGCCGAACGATTTGGGACGAAAGTGAATTTCGGACTTGTCACTTCCGTTGATTTTTCAACCTATCCCTTAAAGGTTACTGTTGATGAGAAAGATATCGTGCTAGCGCAAACGGTAATAGTAGCTACTGGCGCTTCTGCAAAATATCTTGGCATTCCTTCCGAAGAACTATATGCAAATAGGGGCGTGTCGGCATGTGCCGTATGTGATGGTTATTTCTATCGTGGTCGCGAAGTGGCTGTTGTGGGCGCTGGGGATTCTGCTGCGGAAGAAGCTACCTATCTATCGAAGCTTTGTACCAAAGTTCATTTGATTGTACGCAGAGAAGAAATGCGGGCTTCTAAAATTATGCAACAGCGCGTTATCAATACTCCAAATATCGAAATCCACTGGAATACAGAAACTGATGAAATTTTAGGAGATGATAATGGAGTAAATGGCGTTCGTTTACTCAACAATAAAACAGGTGAGAAGAAAGTAATTCCGGTACAGGGTTTCTTCCTGGCTATTGGGCATAAACCCAACACCGATGTTTTTAAAAGTCAGTTGGAAATGGATGAGTCTGGCTATGTAAAAGTGATACCGGGAACTACCAAAACAAATGTGGAAGGTGTGTTTGCAGTTGGCGATGTTGCCGACCGGGTTTATAGACAGGCTATAACAGCTGCTGGCAGTGGCTGCATGGGGGCACTTGATGCTGAGAAATTTCTGGCTGCCAAAGAGGTAGGCACTAATCATTAAGTAAGAAATATGAAACTCGATATTCTTGTTCTGGCTGCACATCCGGATGATGCCGAGTTGGGTTGTGGTGGCACTATCGCCAAACATGTTTCGCTAGGCCATAAAGTAGGAGTAATTGATTTTACCCGAGGTGAGTTGGGAACCAGAGGCACAATTAAAACCCGTGATCAGGAGGCTAATGAGTCATCGCAGATTCTTGGACTTTCTATACGCGAAAATCTGAATTTCAAAGATGGATTCTTCCATAATGATGAATCTCATCAACGGGAAGTAATCAAGGTTATAAGAAAATATCAGCCAGAAATTGTGATTGGTAACGCAACTTATGATCGCCATCCCGACCACGGAAAAGGAGCGGAGCTTGCTTTTGATGCCTGCTTTTATTCCGGACTTACAAAGATTGAATCAATAGATAATGGAATGGCCCAACAAGCCTGGAGGCCAAAGCACCTCTATCATTTTATTCAAAGTCAATTGATTCAACCTGACTTTGTTATTGATGTTTCTGATTTCTGGGAAATAAAAATGAAATCGATTAGAGCATTTAAATCACAATTTCACGATCCTAATAGCAACGAACCTGAAACGTATATCTCAAGCCCTGCATTTATCAATCTTGTTGAAGCAAGAGGCCACGAATTCGGGCATGCTATTGGGGCTGCTTATGGCGAAGGTTTTATTGTGAGAAAGATGATTGGGGTAAATGATTTGTTTTCACTTCGATAATCCTTTTCAAGGAGCCAGACGATGAGTGAGCCATTGATCGCCTGATCTGTAGTACAAAATCCGATCATGCAACCGACTTTGTCTTCCTTGCCAGAATTCAATTTTTAAAGGCTCTACTGCGTAACCACCCCATTGATGAGGTTTGGGTAATGTGTCTTTTCCCTCAAATCTTTTTTCAATTTCTTTAACACGCGCCTCGAGCAATGTACGATCCTTTAAAACGCTACTTTGCGGGGAGGCCCATGCACCTATTTGACTTCCTCGAGGCCTGCTTTGAAAATATGCTTCAGAGACAGATGTCTCTACACGTTCACTGATTCCTTCAATTCTCACCTGCCGTTCCAATTCAGGCCAAAAAAATGTGAGTGCACACGCAGGATTATTCTCAAGTTCTCTTCCCTTATGACTTTGATAGTTGGTATAAAACGTAAACTTACTTTTTTCAATCTCCTTCAGTAATACAATTCGGGCTGAGGGTGTTCCGGCTTCTGTTACCGTGGAAAGTGTCATGGCATTAGGCTCTAATACTTGTGCCTGAATAGCTTCATCAAACCATTTTTTGAATTGAGCGATTGGATTTTTATCGATTGTATTAGACTCCAATGAAGCCTTAGTGTACTCTTTTCGGATTTCAGCAATCGGTGTCATAGAGTTTTTCGAAAAATTAGCAAAACCCTTTGTTGCATCTTATCATTTCCTTCCTTTTATTAAGAATTATTTTGAGGACATAGCAGAGGATTGTAAATCAACGTTATTTAGACAGATCATAAATGATGGAGTTTTTCAGATATAGCAATAAAATACTCCCGCAGAAAGGGGGGCTTCTTTTGTCAGAACCTTATTTGGCTGATCCCAACTTTGAGCGCACTACGATTTTGCTGACCGAACATAATGAAGAGGGATCCGTTGGATTTATATTAAACAAGCCATCCGATTCACGTGTTAGCGAAGTAATTGATGATTTAAAAGCATTTGATGCTAGGGTTTTTATCGGGGGGCCAGTGCAACAGGATACGCTGCATTTTGTGCATCGTATTCCTTCATTGGTTGATTCAATTGAAATCATGCCAGACCTGTTTTGGGGTGGTAATTTTGATCAGCTGGTATCCCTTATAGAAATGAAGCAAATAGGAGCAACAGATATTAAGTTTTTTCTTGGGTATAGCGGCTGGTCGCCAGCCCAATTGGATGAAGAGTTAAAGATTGATTCGTGGATAGTGAGTGATCAGATCTCGCAAGAACTGGTGTTTGAAACCGAACCTGATCAAATGTGGAAAAAGGCGATGCGTGGGTTAGGGGGTAGGTACTCCGTTTATTCCAACTATCCGGCCGATCCCCGTATGAATTGAATGATTTTAGTATTTTTACCGTTCCTCAGGAAGAGGAATGACCGATGATGATGGAAAACGACAAAGGAGTGCAAGAAGAGCAAGTAAGAGATGTAGCGGGGGAAATTTCTGCTCCTGAATTAGCGCACACGAATGGTACACATTCGGAAGATGCTGAAGTTAATGAGTTAGAAGTAGAGCACGTGCACGAAGATTATTCTCATTTTACAAAAGCTGATTTTGTAATCAAAATTAAAGAACTCGCTAAAGAGGATGATTTTCGTAAAGTAGATCTTGTTCTGAAAGAAATCAAGCCGCTGTTTGATGAAATACGGAATACGGAAAAAAGTGCTGCCCTAGCTAAATTCAAGAAAGATGGTGGGAGTGAAGACGACTTTGAATACCGACTCGATGAATCGGATCATGCGTTTGATGCCACAATAAAACTATTACGGGATCGAAGAAATCAGTATTTCAAAAGTCAGGAGGAAAAGAAATCTGAGAACCTTCGAAAGAAAAACGAAATTCTTGAAAAGCTACGTTCGCTGGTTGATGGAGAGGATTCCTCGCAGTCATTTCAGATATTCAAGCAGCTTCAACATGATTGGAAACTGGTAGGGCCGGTGCCCATGACCCAGCTTAAAACTTTATGGGCCAATTACAATGCACTTGTTGATCGGTTCTATGATCATCGCAACATTTATTTCGAATTAAAAGAATTAGATCGTAAAAAAAATCTTGAGATAAAACTAGAACTATGTGTTAAGGCAGAACATTTAATAGAAAAAGAACGCATGAAAGATTCGGTGCGCGAATTAAATGAACTGCATCATGAGTTTAAACATGTTGGTCCTGTGCCGAAAGAAGAACAAGAGGCTGTGTGGCAACGATTCAAAACTGCATCGGATGCAGTTTATGCAAAGCGAGATGCTTTTCTGAATGAACTTCAACACGAATTAAAAAATAATCTTGAGACTAAATTGAAAGTTGGTGAAGAGGTAGTGTCGTTTGCCGCATTTACTTCTGACCGTATAAAAGAATGGAATAGCAAGACGCAAGAAATTCTGGACGTTCAAAAACGGTGGGATGCAATTGGAGCTGTGCCGCGAGCAAAGTCTAAAGAGTTGAATAAAAAATTCTGGTCTGCTTTTAAATTATTCTTTCATAACAAAAGTCAATTTTTTAAAAAGCTGGATGAGGAGCGAGATCGTAACCTAAAAGCAAAACAAGAGTTGGTTGCTCGGGCCATCGAATTAAAAGCCAGTGCTGACTGGGCGCGAACTTCACAAGAGTTGAAAGATCTTCAAACAAAGTGGAAAGACATTGGTCCGGTGCCGGAAAAACAGCGCGATAAAATCTATAAGGAATTTAAAGATGCCTGCGATTTTTTCTTTGATCAACGTAGAGGCACACAAGAAAAAGATAACCTTGAGCAGGAAGAGAATCTGAAGAAGAAGGAAGATATTATCGTTGCGCTTACTAAAGCGATCGAAGAGAAAAATGGTAGCCTTGAACTGTTGCAGGAACTTCAGGCACGCTTTAATGAAATTGGATTTGTGCCAAAGCATTCTGTTGCATCTCTTAAAAGTCGTTTTTCAGAAGTAACTTCAAAATACATCCATTCGATTGGCGGACTGAATGAAGCGCAGAAGGATGAGGCTACTCTTAAAATTCAATTGGATGGATTGAAGAACGACCCACAGGCTGAACGGAAGATCTATAACAAAGAGCAAACATTGCGCAAGCAAATAATGAAGGCAGAGAATGATCTTGCTACTCTTCGCAACAACCTTGAATTCTTTGGCCGATCTAAAAATGCCGAAAAAATGAAGGCTGAATTTAATGATCAGATAGAGGTGGCTAACGAAAACCTCCTTCAGCTTAAAAACCAGCTAAAACTCTTGAAATCGGTGTAGGCAAACCTTGTAAAAACCAACACTTCCATTATTTTTGCACCCTCTTTCTACCTACGCTTAAGGCTGCGGTAGAGGGATATGCCTCCTTAGCTCATCCGCCAGTTGGCGGAAACTGACTTGTAATCAGTAGGTTTTAAAGGAGAGTAAACACCAGATAAAGCCTCCTTAGCTCAGCTGGTAGAGCAACTGACTTGTAATCAGTAGGTCGCTGGTTCGATTCCGGCAGGGGGCTCATTAAATCGGCAGCTATGATTTGGCTGCCTTTTTTTATTTCTTTTCAAATTCCGCATGGGTTAGATTTTCAGAATTTCAGAACTCTTAAAATTTCTGCATGAATATCCGCGACCTTGTTTTCTCTGACAATCTTCAAGAATTGAATGACGCCTTGCGCGCGCACCCTGAATTAGCCAACAAAGAATTTTCATTACCAGATAACCCGGCAACGGCACATCCACTTCATCGTATTTGTGATGGTGTTTCCGGAAGGTATTATTCAGAAGAGACGGGAGTAGAGATAGCGAAGATATTTTTTGCTAACGGGGCCAATCTAAACTTGCCACGTGCGGATGGAAACGATTCACCCCTTACTGCAGCCTGTAGTATGTGGTGCGATCAATTGGCTTTGTTATACATACAACATGGAGCACGTGTAGATCACAAAGGATGTCATGGCGGCACCGCTTTACATTGGGCAGCCTGGTGTGGTCGCGATGTTGTTGTTGCAAAACTGGTAACGTTGCAAGCTGACATTAACCAGTTGTGCATTGATTATAAATCCACACCCTTATTCTGGGCTGTGCACGGCCAACGGTTTGGGGGCAAAGAAAATCGTCATCGTCAAGTTAAGTGTGCCCAAATACTTCTTGAGCATGGTGCTGATCCGTCCATTCCTAATTTTGAAGGGTATCTCCCTGTTCAGGTTATTGAAGCCCACGATACAGAGTTACTTGAATTATTTAAGTAACTAAAAGAGCCCAACTTTATAAGTGCACATTAAAAAAATCACTCAATACAACACCGGGTTAAGCGGTGAGTTTATTTCCTCGTTTACTACTGCGCCCGGACACCAGGTGTTCCAATCCAGAATCTGGTTTTTGTTTTCCGGTTGCTTTAGTTTCATGTGGCTGTCCATGTAAATAACCGTCATTACTTTGCGCATATGTGGTGTTGTGTTAGCGCCCGCCCGGTGAAACACCCAACCTGAGTGGAAGCTTATCTCGCCCAGATCGAACGGTTCAATTACATGTTTAAAATCGGTAACGCGCAGCCGTTGTTGTATAGCGGTTTCGCTCTGATCACCAATTTCCAGTTCGCGACCTTCTACAATCGAGTGGCTACCAGCACTAAACTCTAGTGGCCCCATTGGCAAGGTAACGGCTTGCAACGGTATCCAGGCAGTTATGGTTTTGTCTGTTTGCAAGGGCCAATAGTATTGGTCGGCATGCCACGGTGTAATGCCACCACCTGCTTCTTTAAACAAAGCCTGATCGTGGTAGAGTCGCGCGCCTTCTGTTTGCATGAGGTCGGCTGCGAGCTTGGCCAACCGCTTGCTGAACACAAATGCTTTTATGTGCTCTTCTTCGCGCCACAGGTTGAACAGCTGCAAAAAAGCTTTACCATACGTGTTGCGCTCATCTACTGCCGTGCTTACTGTATTCATCTCAGCTACCTTATTGCTAATGCATTTGTTAAAGTAGTCTGTGGTTTCGGCATCGAGCACCTGCTTTAACTTGATAAAACGATACTGATCATAAAACTGAATCTGTTCAGGGGTTAAACTATACGGTTGGTTAAGCAGGTTTTGTATGGCTATGGGTAGCATAGGATTATGTAAGTAATATAAATATACTTGATAACTTCTGTGAAATGCTAAACGCTACCTGGATCACGGTGAAAAAAGCAGAGTAGTGTCACTTTTAGCATACTTTCCTCTACCAAACCGCTCATCTCTATTTCCGCATTTTAAACTCGGTCCCCGATTAAAAACCTACCATGCACAAATGTGGATGCATGGCGGAAGCAGATGCTGACTTCGATGCAGGGAGAACTTGCGTTTCATCCGAATATTGAATTGATCTTTTCTTTTGCTGTCGGGTCTTTCGACCCGACATAACACTAGAAGAATTCTAAAAACCTTCTTAAAGTGAGTTACACTTCTTGCTGTCGGGTCTTTCGACCCGAAAGAACAATAGGACAATTCTAAAAAATATCCTTAAAGTGAGTTACACGACAATTCAATTGTTCACCCGATTCATAAAATCTTGCGCTCGAAAACTCATATTCCTCAGGCTGGGTAACTAAATTCCAATGCTCTTGTAGTGGATTAGAATGAATGTAATCTAATTTGATATTCAAAAGATGGCTGCTCGTAAGAATAACATCGTCAAATCGATCTTCCCAGATTTTGAAAACCTGCTTCTTATCAGCTACGCGTAAACGTTCCAACAAATTAATTTCACCTAATTGCTCAATTTCCTGCCTGATTTTTACTGCTGTGAATTTCTTTAAGTCGCGCATCCAATCAGAAAGTCGATTTTCTTTTGGAAAGAAAAGTATCAGGTGAATATGATTGGGCATAATTACATATCCCAAAACATACGTTTCATACTTCCTGTTAAGGAAATCAATACTATCACAAATAATTCTTTTACAACTATCATTTGCCAGCACAGGGTGCCATTTATAGCAAGTAGTCGTTACAAAGAAACAATCCGCTTCAGGATAGTACGTGCGACCTCGTAAGCCCATGCTACTAAGATAATTCGAATTACTTTAAATTTAGAATGAGTCTGTCAGGTCGTAAGACCTGACAGCAATGGAAGTATCTTTCGCCCTTGTTGGTGTCCTTCACAACAAGCCAAACACTGTTCAAACCTTAACCTGCTTGCTCATCTTTTGCCGAATATAAATTTCCATTACAATCAGGGAGGGTGCCCAACTTAGCCAGGCAATCAGGATGTAAATAGATTCACCTCTAAATCCTGCGAGTGCGAAAAAGAAGGAGTAGAGCCTTAGGGTTACGGCAGCAAAGGTGAGCGCATAACTCCGTAGCATAAATTCACGGTGTTCTTTTAGGTTCTTATAAATAGCATTTCGAAATCCTTTCCAGGTAAAAAACCACCACAACAAAGCCAGCAAAGCAAAACCCACTCCGGCTGCAAGACCGCCATTGGCATAGGCCGCCATCACGAGACCGCTGGGTGCCGTAAAAATCAAAATGATAAAGATGTAAACCCGGCCCGATGCCCGATGCCATGTTGGATACCGGGCGCGAATCCATTTGCTGAGTTGAAAAACCCCGGAGATCAATACAATACTACCGGTGACAATATGAATATAAAAGGCCGGCAGATAAACCGAGTATCGAACCGCTTCAGTTTTGGTAAGAAGAAATCCATTATCAGGACCATCAAACACAAACACAGAATTGTGCCAGTACAACACGAGGCCAAACAAGACAGCCAGCAAAGTCAATAAAACAAAGGCAACACTTTTTATCCAGCCCACCCGAACGCAATTGAATCGCGTTGCACCTGCATATCCTTGTGCAACTGTTTATACTCAAGAATGAATTTAATGTTTGCTTTGTCGGTCTCGGTCAGAAACTCATCTACATTATCGTATTGTGGCGTATACCATGGCTTTGCTTCAAAATAGGTTTTCCATTTATCAGTTTTGAAAATCAATCCATACTCCGCAAATATTTCATTGCGCATGATATCGAGTTCTTCTGCTGAAAGACCTTTGAAAAGAATTAAATTGGCACCGGTGCGCTCGTTATAGTCAATATGTTCGAAGCGGCAATGATCAAAATAGCTTTCATCAATCTTTGCATATTTGGTAAAGTTATATTGCCTGTTTGTTTTCAATTGTTCAACTGCCCCGTCTGCGGTTATTTTGTAGTATGCGTAAAGGCCCTTTCCATCGTGTGATTCGTATAGGCCGGGCTCTATCGTTCTATAGGAGGGAGACTCACCTCCGCAGGGATCCTGATTATAATTATCTACAGTCAGGTATTCCTGATGGCCCAATAAATTCATTTGCTTATCCACCACCAGCAAATCATTTTGTGTGGTATGATAGCCACGGGCATCCGCCCCAGCTTCCATAAAAAAGGAGATAAGCCCAAAGAATTTGTCTGAAATTGACTCCACCTTTTCAATCTTAATCTCCGTGTCGGTCATGCCCATACCCATTTCATTGACATCATTTAGCACCCAGGGATGTGCAACCTTTGTGATCCCTAAGTCTCGCAAAAAAGAAGGATACACCACCACGCCATCACAGTACTCGGAATTGCCTGTCATATCAATCAGTACGTTGATAGTACCTGGAAATTTGAATTGCCACCCAAGTACAGCATTGCTTTCGATTGGAGACATAAACAGTGTCTTGTCCTTGTGAGAACTAGCATCGAACGAAACATTCCCTTTGTTGTCCAGCCAGCCATATTGGCCATCCTTCTTTACTTGTGCAATGGCATTGGGGGCTTTGGTTGGGTAAATTCCCTCAAACTCTGCCGGAATCAGTTGCTCACCGGTCACCTTGAACAAGCCTCGCAGGCCGTTGCGCTCGACTTCAATAACTCCGCTGATAGTTCCTCCGGGATTATAAATCTTACTGTACTCTACAGGCACAATGACTTTGTTCCCGGCCGTAACAACTCCTAGTTTGTAATTCCCGGAATCGTATTGTGCGCTATCGTAGCGATAGGGGTAGACCCACTCGCCATTGGCCACATAATACAAAACCTGTTTGTCTACCTTGGTAAAGTACATTACCGTGTCATAATGTTGTTGCAGTTTCAACGCTACTTCACGAACATTAGTCCAGATGGAGTCATAGGTTTTCATACGCTCGGCAAGTTCCTTATTGTCGCGCAACACTCTATTGCGCCACATTACTTCTATAGTCAGTTCCTGACTCATATCCTTTATAAAATAACCATTAGTTGTAGTGCCAATTGTTAGTTTCATCTTGCCAGTTTCGGTTTGACCTTTCTGATCACTCAACTGAAACGGAACCACTGCGAAAATGTCTCCGCCATTTTCTTGTCTGCTTATTTCTATTTTGTCAACGTCTATGGTATAGCTCAAACTAGCAGAATCTTCAACAAGCACAACAGGGAACTGAAACGCTGGATCATAGAAGTCCTTTACCACCTTATCTTTTTGAGAGAGCGCTTTCGCCCACCTTTTCAGAAAGTTGTTAATGTCTTCCTTCTTTTCTTTTGGTGCCGAGCACCCGATCATCAGGATAAGGCACAAATACCGCAGGTACCGATTCATAGAATATAGATTGAATAAAGTAAGGTAACTAAATATTGAAAAATTTTAAAGAAATCCGTTTGGTGGCCAAAGCCAAATACAAGGTTGCCAGAAAATCTTCTTTCCCAGCGGAGTCTCCGGAAGCGTTGCATGGAGAGGTGGGCGGGACTCCGCGCAATTAACCAATCACCAGTACTTATTCCTCGCCCTTGTTGGTGTTCACCGACAGATGTTATGAACAATTTTTCTTATACAATTCCTGTCAGGTCAACTTACTCAATTGTTTATCGAAATTCAACTTAAGTTTCGCGTAGGAGGGGGACCCTACTCGTGGGTCTGGCATTAATACATCGTCAAACCCGGTCAGCAACCTGTAGCAGTTTTTCGAAAGGTCTCTTTGATTGCCCGGTTCAAGTGGTTAATTTGAACTCTCGCGTTGAGAATGCGAATCATAAAATCTTACTGTTATGGATTTAAGACCAGTTGCCTGCGCAATACCAAATCTCAAAAGGTTGTTTGTGCTACTGATGATGTTTCAGATACAGGCTCTTTCCGGGCAACCGCTTGCACCGGTAGGAACTTTTGATCATCATGAAGATGTGGGAAATCCAACCTTGAAAGGCTCGGTCGTTTATAGTGGCGAAGAACAAACCTATACGGTGTCTGCTGCGGGCGCGAACATGTGGGCGAAGGCCGATCAATTTCATTTTCTTTGGAAAAAAATAAAAGGAGACTTCATCATCCAGGCAACTGTAAAATTTATTGGCCAGGGAACTGATAACCACAGAAAAATTGGGATCATAGCGCGTGATAAACTCACCACCGACTCGCGGTATGCGGATGCTACTGTGCATGGTGATGATCTTACTTCGCTGCAATACCGCCCTGCTGAGGGTGACTCTACCAAACAGGTTGAGTTGTCGGTATATCATCCTACAGAAATAAAACTTGAGCGCGCTGGCAACACATTCACTTTTTCTGCTGCAACTTTTGGACAAGACTTTAAAGCGGTGAGCAAAGAATTGGTACTTAACGAAGAAGTATATGCCGGGCTTTTCCTCTGCTCGCACAGAGCGGATGTTGTAGAAAAAGCCGTGTTCAGCAATGTGCGCATCATCATTCCTCCAGCAAAGGATTTCATCCCATATCGCAATTACATCGGAAGTCATATTGAGGTGATGGATGTAGAGACAGGTCAACGGAAAATTTTACACTCGGCACCTAATTCGCTGCAAGCTCCCAACTGGACACGCGATGGAAAATCGCTCGTCTACAATGCAGAAGGAGCGTTATATACCTATGATTTTAAGGACGGAAAGATCGCCACACTGAACACGGGCTTTGCTAATCAAAACAATAACGATCATGTATTATCCTTCGATGGGAAGTGGGTAGCCATCAGCCATCACGTAGGTGAAAAGCGGACATCTACCATCTACACGCTTCCCATAACTGGCTCTGATTTTCCTACCAAGATTACCGATGAAACAAAAGGCCATTCCTGGCTGCACGGATTCTCGCCCGATGGAAAAAAGCTGATCTTTACAGGTCAGCGCAACAATGTCTATGATATCTGGACAGTCGACATCGATACCAAAAAAGAGACACAACTTACCGAAACTGCCACGCTTGACGATGGACCGGAATATACACCGGATGGCACCTGGATATATTTCAACTCTGTACGCACGGGTTCGATGAAGATCTGGCGCATGAAGGCTGACGGCAGTCAGGAAGAACAGGTAACTTTTGATGAATACAACGACTGGTTCCCGCACATCTCGCCTGACGGAAAATGGATGGTGTACATTGCCTTTCCGAAAGACATCAACCCCAACGAGCATCCTTTTTATAAGCATGTGTACCTGAGAATCATGCCAGTTTCAGGCGGGGTTCCAAGAACGATCGGTTATTTGTATGGTGGACAAGGCAGCATCAACGTGCATAGCTGGTCACCAGACAGTAAAAAGATTGCATTTGTCACCAATTCACAACTAAATCATTTGAAAAAATAGAATTGCGATTCTTTGAGTAACGGGTTACACAATGTGTCTCTTCCAGGAATCACTTCCCGATACAAAACTTGCGACCCTGTTGGTGTTCTCCAACCTGCTTGACAACACTCAAAGACTAACCCACTGCGTACCCGATCGGGCAGGAGTGAGGTTGTAGTTTGCTCTCCGCACTTCTAGGTATTTCCAAAATACCCTGCTCCCGGTATTTCCATCCATTGCTCAATCCGTGAACTTTACCTAATTTAATTCCTTATCGTATCACATTGTCTTAACTTAAACACGCTGCTGCATGTTCAGAATCTCTGCTATCCTTATCCTGGTTTTTATTGTTCAGGCTTCCTTCGCTCAAAACATCCCTTGCAAAAGCTATCCGATGAGCGGCTACCGAGGAAATTGCAATGTGACATCTGCACTTTCTGCCGATCGGAAATATGTATACACGACAGATCGCATCACGCTCAAGAAATGGGACATCGCGACCAACAAAGTCGTTGAAGAAATCCCGGGCTTCACAAGCAGTCTCGCAGGCGGAACGGATAATCCCCGGTTTATTAGGGTGAAGCGTGAATCCGCGATTCGCTCTCATCCGCAGGACGACCTTTACGATCTTAAGCTGAAAGCCATGGTTACTGACCCCAGGGTTACGCTCCTTGCATTAATGCCCGAGGGGAAACGAAAGTCCTTTGAGAAGACCTTGAACGCTGGTGCGTTTACAGTTTATTTTAGTTCAGATTCAGCATTTGCAGGACTGGTCGATACGTCAGGCAAACTGTATCAGCTGGAAGTAAGCACCGGAAAGATGAACCTTCTTATTGAAGGCAACAATGTCATGCATTTCATTCAGGAGATCAACACCTTTACGGTATATGGTTTAAAAGATAGAAAGTTCTTGGTCGATTTGGCTAGCGGTAAAAAAATCGAGTTTAAATCGACCCGCGGTATGGAGACGGCTATTGTAACACCGGATAAAAAATACATCGTGTTCAGCGGTCGCGGTGGATTTTCATTCGTTGATCGCAATACGGGCACCGAAGTATTTAGTAATTGGTCGGGAGGCCAGGTTTACTTCAAATCCGATCAATCAATGTTTTATGCATTTATTATTAGTTGGGACAATGACCGGACGTACAGCATTCACCATGCGTTGACATTCAGCTATCCGCAGTTTAAAGAACTGGAACGAATCGATACGCAGTGGAGTGGTTTTGCTAACCCGGAGAGCATGAACTTTGATCCGGACAAAGGTGTGTTCATGAATGCCTGGGGTGGCAGAGACATTAAATCACGGGAGGTAAAAGTTTCTTTCTCGGTAGAACAATCAGCAACCGAGGATGATCTACAAGCGGAAATAGCGGAGCGTAATCGCAATGCCAGAATCGGTAATGAAGCAATCGCAAGCCTGGCGAAAATGAAAACCCCTGCTATGGTTCATTCGCTGGACGATTATGTAAAGACACTTGCCTATGATTGGACCGATGATGGCCGGGTGCTCTTTTTTGAAAAACATGGCAGTGGCGGAACGGTAATCATCTGGTCTTTTCCAGGTGGCGAGCCAGTAATAGCTTACCGCGATCAGATCAGCACAGATGCGGGTGTGTCAACCTCTGCGGTTCTGGTTCCCGGAGATCTTGAGGGCGCGAGAATGAGTCCATCAGGTAAGATCGTGGGCCTTAATACCGGTGAAGGTGTACTGTTTTACGAAGGTGCTACGCAGAAAGCAAAAATCCCAAACAGAAGGCTTCTTGCGTTGCTGGACAATGCCGCCATTCTTTCCGAAATCAGAAAGCCCGATGTGTATTATTATAAAGACCTCATCGTGGTCGATCCTCAAACCGGGAAAACCCTGGGTAAAGTTAAAATCAATCAACTCAGTGTTTTTGCTGATTTTGATTCACATTACCTGCCAGGGAAATTTGTGCTGTTGAATAAGGACGGAATTGATATACTTGATCCGGCTAATCCTTCAACCTTGCAATCTTACCCAAACGCACAGGCGCCTGCCAGTGGCCCGGGACGATTCTTATTGAGCAACACGACCATCACCGACCGCCTTACAGGTGAAGTTCAATCCATTCCGGGTTATCGGCCTCCGAGCATCAGTGACAAATACATTCTTCAGTCAACTTACGCGATCAATTATTATGCTAATGAAGGTTTCAATGTCTACGATCTCAACGCAGGAAAAATGCTCAACGATAAGTTATTATATCCCGGCTGGATGAATCTCAATCAGGCGCTTTTCCTGAAAGGCATTAACAAACTACTGGTGATTCAAACCGTTCCCGCATACACGTGGCCGAATGCAAAGGATGACGATCCCGGAGCTTCAGCCTTTACCATTGATATTACCACCGGAGAGATCACGCCTTACCTGCTTACCGAGCCGAGATCAAAATTCATGACGATGAAGAACGCAGCGGCAGCAGCGGCTTTTCGGTATGCTTCATTACCGTGCGATCAAAAGACGCGCAGCTTTTCAGCGGGTAATACAATTGTTTCGGAAAAGCATGGCGTTTGTATTGTCATGGGATATGATTGTGACATCAACGCTTATGTAGTGGCCAAGCGCGAGGCGCTTCATGGTCCGAACAGTGGTACACAAGTAAGCCGGTTGCATCCACTGACCGAAGAAGAGGCCCGGCAGCAAGGTTACATGAATGCAGGATCCAAGTGGAAGACATGTCCGCGATGCAAAGGTTATCCCGTTACTGTTGAAACCAGAACCTCTTCAGGCTGGTCTGATTGGGAGCAGAAAAGTTTGAATATTTATGTGTACACGCGTGAATGGCAAACAAAGACCGACCAGGTAGAGGTTAGGTGTGAGCGCTGTAAGGGCGAGGCATGGGTGAAGATAGATTGAACTACAAGGTTAAGTGGAATATAAAGTCTACTATTCTGTCATCTCTGCTACTTCAATCTTTCATCAAGGTGCTCAAGCGACTTTTACATAGAAAGCGAAGTTAAAACTTGCCCCTTGCCCTTGTTGGTGTTCTTGACCAACCTGCCTGGCAATCTTCAAAGACTAACCCATTGGTACCCGATCGGGCAGGAGTGGGGTTGCCGTTTTCTCTAACATACCGGCATCAACAATCCTAAAATCTACTCAGGTGGGTACATATACCCATCGGCCGATTACGAGATGCACCGTACAAGTTTCGGATTGTACCGTATCTATTACATACCCGCGCTGAAAGTTTTCGAAATCCACCGTTCACATTTCGAATTCCATCGTACCCATTACAGGTATCCATCGGCAGATTACGAATTGCACCGTACAAGTTTCGGATTGTACCGTACCCATTACATACCCGCGCTGGAAGTTTACAAAATCCACCGTACACATTTAGAAATTCATCGTACACATTTCGAATTGCACCGTACAAGTTTCGGATTGCACCGTACCCATTACATACCCGCACTGAAAGTTTACGAAATCTACCGTACACATTTAGAAATCCACCGTGCACATTTCGAAATCCATCGTACACATTTCGAATTGCACCGTACAGGTTTCGGATTGTACCGTACCCATTACAAACCCGCACTGGAAGTTTACGA
Source organism: Cyclobacteriaceae bacterium (assembly GCA_965278925.1). Taxonomy (GTDB): domain Bacteria; phylum Bacteroidota; class Bacteroidia; order Cytophagales; family Cyclobacteriaceae; genus ELB16-189. Next base: position 900,142 of record OZ257123.1, read on the forward strand.
AATCTACCGTACACATTTAGAAATCCACCGTGCACATTTCGAATTGCACCGTACAAGTTTCGGATTGCACCGTACCCATTACATACCCGTACTGGAAGTTTACGAAGCCTACCGTACACATTTAGAAATCCACCGTGCACATTTCGAAATCCATCGTACACATTTCGAATTGCACCGTACAGGTTTCGGATTGTACCGTACCCATTACATCCATTTGTCCGATGTCTTCACTAGCCCGTAAAATATGAATGGTCAAGTTATCCTTTTGATAGACCGCATAAGTTTCTGTGTCCAGAACAGATGAAAAATCTAATTCATCTCTGAAAAAACTAACTGTTCCTTTCAAATTAAATGAAGGAATCATGGGACTTAGTATAGTGCTTGAAATGTATTCATCTTAAAAGTATTTGGTTGAAATGGGTATTTGCTGGTGGAGTAGGCTATCCAGTGCGTTTAGTATGAATTCCAAAAGCCCGCCACAGGTTTATTTGCCAAATCAGCTCGCGACATTCACGCACAGGGCTAGTTAGCGTTATCATGTAATTTATTTTTTATATTCTGTTGGCGTTAAACCGGTAAATCCCCAGCCTTTGCAGGTGTTCTTCACCCATGAAGATACCTATTCAACTATGAACCTGCATACAACGAAAACGACAGCGAGGAAAATGCACAGCCACCCAAACCAATCGCCCCATGTTGAATAGAGCGTGTCAACATGATAAACAGGCACTTGTGCCAACAAATAGGTAGCTGCGCCTTTCTCGCAGTTAGCTTCTGCTATAATTTTTCCTCTGTAATCGCTTACCGTCAAGCGACCTTGTCTGCCCGCTCGCACGATGGTGTATCCGTTCTCCACCCCGCGAAGCACCGCCATGCGCGAGTGCAGCCAACCGTCTTGCACAAAATCCCATGCGGGTACAAAAAGCAAATCAACATGTTGATAGTTTCGGAGCCATGGTGGAAAGTCCATGTCTTTGCAAATGGCCATGCCGCCAGCAAACGGTGTGCCCTCGAGCATACCCACTTTCGTTCCCCGTTCGAAGTTGCGCTCGAAATTCTTTACATGAAATCGTTTTTTGTATTCTTGAACCGTGCCGTCAGATGAAATAAACTCCACCAGGTTTTGCCGCGTGGAGTCTTTCTTTACTGCCAACCCGCCTATGATTGTTACGTTTGATTGTGCGGCTGAGAGTTTGAGCACTGAAAGCAGCGAGTCTTTTTTGGAGACAGGCACTTGGATGACTTTTTCCGGAAAGAGAACATAGGTGGCTCCTTGTTTAGCGAGTGTAGAAATTTGTTCCACGTAGCTTTTGATGATTTGTTCCTGCGCGCGCCCGGGTTGCGACATATCTCCATATAAAACTTCTGATACGGCTGTGATGCCAACGGTAACCTCTGTGTGTGATGGTGTCGTGTGCTGGCGAATCATTCCAAAAACTATTACACCAAACAGCACAACGCTGCTCATGGCAAGGGTTAACTTTTGCTTGCCTCGATTGTCTTTGAAATACCAAACCAATGCAACAGCTGCAGGCAACAGCGAAGTGATAAACACAATGCCCCAAATGCCGGTGATGGAAGCGATTTGGATTACTGCCAGGTAATTGGATTGCGTGTAGGCCATGCTTCCGGCAGTGCCGTCAACCGGATTATTAAACACGATAAACTCGAAAGCCGTAACTATAACGGGATACGCAAACACAGCCCACACGCTTTGGCTTTTCAATACAATCCACTGGTTGAGGAAAAGATAAAACCCAAATAAAGCAGCGGGCAGCACCGTAATAACGATGACGGGAATAGGCGGCATCAATACCAACAAGAACGGAACCCAACTAAGCCTACCGATAAGGCCCGCGATAAAAGCGCACAAAAATGTAACGCGGCCTGTTGATTGAAAGGAAACAATTATCAGCGGCAGTGGTGCAAGCCACAACAGAAAACCATAGTTGCCACTAATGCCGATGGCAAAGTACAGGAGCATCCCCGACAGCCCGGTGGCGATGGCCAAGGTAACTTTAGATATAGATTGTTTTTCCACGCAAGTGAGGTAATTGTTATGAAGCAAATAACGAAGTTGACCGAAAATGGCTGTTGACAAAAGTCAAAAAATCACTTTTTGGATTTCAATCGTGAGAGGGTTTCTTTGCTGATGCCGAGATACTCAGCTATGATGTTGGCGGGCAGTTGCTGAATCAGCGTGGGTCTTTCTTTCATCAACGACCGGTAGCGCTTTTGTGCATTCATCGAAATCAAATTTTCAATTCGGTGGATGGCATCCACGTAGGCATGCTCAATTACTTTTCGATAGTATGTCTCCATTTCGGGCACGGCTTGATACAAACGCTCGCGCTCGTGGGCGGTGATGCGCAACACCTCGCATTTACCTATGCATTGGATAGACGCTGACGATGGCTGTTCCTGGATGAAGCTGGGAAACGCTGTGCCTTCCATACCCTCTTCAATCAAAAACCGCGTGAATTGGTGACCCGCCTCATCGGTTACGAAGACGCGCAAATAACCCTTCTGTAGAAAGTAGATATGCCTGGCCACTTCGCCTTTCCGCAACAAAATTTGATTGCGCCTGGTGACAAACGGTTGGTACGCGGCCACTACGATTTTTATTTTCCTTTCGGAAAGCGCGGTGTGTTTTCGTAGTGTTTCTGCCAGGGATGGCATAGGAGAGGGATTTAGAGTTATTAAAAATACGAAGTAGTACTTATAAACTAATGCACAGCCTTTTTTCTTCGCTTTCACGGGTGTCCTTCACTCGCAACCTGATGCTGAATTTTTTTTTGTATTCCAAACAAACAGCTTGCAAGTTGAAAGTCAGCACAATCTTAAAAATTGCTTTTACACAGGAAAGATTCTTAATTTTTGACTGAAGAACTCCTTACCAAATAACGAACGAAAAGCATTTGATACAACGCCCAAAACCAGACTCGTAGCAGGCTACGTTACCTGTTGGTGAAAAACCAACGCGGGCGAAGAGAACGAAAGAACCTAGAGCCAATACTATTCCGACCGTAAAGAATCTACTGGATTATCGTTGGCGGCTTTCAATGCCTGAATGCCAACGGTAACAACGGCAACCAGTGCCACAGTCATAAACGAGAACAAAATAATCACGAACGAAACATTTATTCGATATGAAAAGTCAGATAGCCATCGCTCCATCACCCAGTAACCCAACGGTGCTGCAACCACCATGGACACAACCAACAGTTTAATAAATTGACCAGTAAGCAGCGTAATCAAATTTCTTGCTGACGCGCCTAATATTTTTCGAATGCCGATTTCCTTGGTTCGTTGCTCAATAGTGAGCAGGGATATTCCGAACAGACCCAGGCAGGTAATGATGATTGAAATAAAAGTGAATGTAATGAAGAGCTTGCCAAATCGTTCATCTGCTTCATAGTGCTTCTGAATTTTAGCGTCCAGAAATTCGAAGTCAAATGGATACACCGGGTCAAGATTCTTCCATGTTTGCTTTAGGTCAGTTATCAGTCCTTGCAAACTATTGCCCGACACTTTAAGTGAAACAGACGTGATGGCCAAAGAGGAACCACCACTATTATTTTCAGGATTCCGTAACCGGATCACGAGCGGCTCAATCTTCGAGCGAAACGATTGGAAATGAAAATCCCGCACTACCCCAATAACCCTGCTGTCGGCAAATGCGCGGACTGTCTGATCAAAATATTGTATTCGCTTGTCGAGGGAATTTTCTAAATCCCAGCCGTACTCGTGCAGGAACGACTCGTTTACCATAATGCCGTGCCTACTGTCAGAAATAGAATTTTCTGAAGTGAATCCCCTGCCTTTAATGATAGAAATATTCATAAGGCTCAGGTAGGCTTCATCAACAAAAAGTGTGCTCGTACCAATACCCATGTCCTCACCAGTCGGGCTGCTGGCAGCTGGAAGTTGATAAGGCCATCCGGGAAAATCCTGGCCTGGAACAGACCCCGATGCAGCCACGTGTAGAATTCCGGGGTGTTGCCTGAATTGTTGCGTAATAACAGAATAGTTGCGTTGTGATTCCGGATTATCGATGGTAACCACCACCACTTGCTCTTTATTAAATCCCAGGTCTTTGGATTGAATGTAGTTCAACTGCTGCCAAATAGTGAAGGTGGCCACCAACAGCATAATCGCTATTGAAAATTGTACTACCAGTAATACACTTCTTAGTTTGGTGCCATGCAAAAATTTCAGGCTGGATGCGTCTTTCAAAACGATGGCTGGTAATACGCCTGACAATAGTAGGGCTGGGTACGCACTTGCTACAACACCCGCGAACAAAATGGCCACACCAATAATCGGGAGAAACTCAACTAAATTAGGATCTATTGTCTTTAATGTAAAAGCATTGAAGAAAGGAATTGTTAGTTGTGTCAAAGCCATTGCTATCAATGCAGCAACAATCAGCATAGCCAATGATTCTAAGAGAAATTGAGTGAAAACTTGGTGGCGATTGGCGCCTAATACTTTTCGAATACCAACTTCTTTGCCTCTTTTGATGCTTCGCGCAAGTGAAATATTAATGAAGTTAATGAGGCCGACCGTCAGAATCAGCAAGGCCGTAAAACCTAATATGTAAACTGTCTGCCTATTTCCATTCACTTCAATTTCTTCTCCATAATGAGATGCAAGATGTATAGACCGAACCGGTTGCAGGGTAATGCGTTGCGATAAGTCAGTTCCCCACGCTTGGTGATGTTTAGTATTCAGTGTTGCAAATTTTGACTCAACTTCATTCGATGTCGCTCCGGGCTTTAGTAAAAAGTACGTGTACACACCCACATTACTTTGATAAACCATATTCTCACGATAGGGCAAGAGGAAATCAAAATGAAAATGAATATTCGATGGCAGATCGTTGAGCACTCCACTCACCGTGTAAGCAGTGTGGCTGGTGTCCCGGTCAAGCGTAAACTCTATTGTCTTTCCAATGGGGTCGTCAGAACCAAAATAACGCGTTGCGGTGCTTTGTGTAATCAATACGGAGTTTTCATTCTGAAAAGAATACCCGCCTTTTGCAATATTGAATTGAAAGATTGAAAAGAATGAGGGGTCAGTGAAAAGTACCTTATCTTCTTCAAAAATTTTTTGATCGGCCTGAACCAGCCCCTTCACAAACAAGAGTCTGGAAAAGTTCTCTATCTCCGGTATTTCACTTGTCATTTGGGCGGGCATCTGCGGCATGCCTTTTAACCACGGATCATTTTCCGGTGCCATATTGACTACCCGGTAAATGCGATCGGCATTCGGTGACTTATCGTATGTGAGTTCATCAGTAACAAAAAGCGAAATCAGAATGAAGCACGTGAAGCCTACCACCAATCCGAACACATTAATGAATGTGTGCACTTTGCTTTTCGCGAGAAATCGTAGCGCCAGCGTATAGTAGTTTTTCAGCATGTAAAACCAGTTGCCAATCATTGTGCCATTCAGGGAATGCAAGTTTAAACCTGAAATTTAATGGATTCTGAAAGAATTTCTGTTCTAAATCGAACGACAGAGTTCGAATTCAGACACCTCAGTCCGCTAAATAATACCACCAGTTCGGATGGCCGGCAGGGTGGTTTTCGTAGTTGCCGTTGATGTCCGGCAACCCGGAATTGGAGTACACCACCACTTCAGTGGCATTCCAATGCCAAAGTCGTTCAAAGCGGAGTTGAAAGGAATGGTTTCCCTTCTGGTACTCATAGGTCAATTTGTTTTTGCTATCCAGTGTTGGCAATTCACCCCTGTATGCATCCATCAATACATTTAGATCACTCGGATAGTCGCCATGTTCAGCGTTGTATTTTTCGATGGCCGCAATTAACGGTTCGGTTTTCGAAATAGCTGCTTTTCGACTTATGGCCGCTGCACCTTCCACCGCCCATTGTGAAGTAGCCAGAGCGATAACGGGTATAACAAGAAGATATAATGGTACCGGGTTAAACTTGTACGCTGTTTTTTTCTTTAGCTTCTGAATCCGATACACCAGAAAGGCAACCATCAGTAACATGATGGCAAAGGGCCAGAGGTTGAGAGGCTGATCGCGAACCAAAGTCAAAATGAGTTGAACGGGTATAAATACGAGTACTGGCATCAGCGCCAGCCATGAAAAATAGTATCCATTGGTCCATCGGCTAAGCGATTGCCCTTTCTTGTTTCGGAATTCGATGATGAGCCATACCAGGGCTATCGGTATAAAAATCAATCCTGTGTACCCAAGGGTTTGGGCAAATTGGGAGATAGCATACAATTCATTGCTGGAAGATCCTGATAAGAATGGAGCTACCGATGCCATCGTAATTGCAAGTGCAATAAGTGCCAAGGTTAACCAGTTTTTGGGATTCATATACATGCGGTTGAGGTTGAAAATTAAAATTGGTTTTAACATGGAAAGCAGATTGGTGTACAATTGTCTTCGCGCAGTTTTCTGTCCAACTTTTTGCAAATCCGAATGGTACTTTTCGAGCAAGTCACCTTGAATTTCCTCATGAAATTCCGGGTGGACGATGAAGCGTAGGAAGGCCATTGCCCAGGAAGGTGGTTTGTTTTCAAACGATCCCATAGTTCCATCCAAATTTTGGTATGGCATCCCAAAGATCATTGCGCATGGCTCTGTTTTGGGCTAATGTTTTTTGACCTTTAGCAGTGATCTGATAGTAGCGCTTGCGTCTGCCCCCACGTTCGCTGGTGGCTTCTCCAAATTCTGAGGTTACCAGACCCTTGTCTTCCATTCGCTTGAGTACAGTCTGCACAGCACCAATAGCGGCAGACCGGTCAGTACGTTTTTCGAGTTCTTCAATGATGCTGATGCCATACGCTTTGCCGTTCATGAGGGCCACAATCAACAGAACCAGTTCTTCAAATTCTCCCATCGCTCATCATATTTACAACAAATGTAGTATTTGATTTTATATCTACCACATTTGTAGTAAAAATATTTCAAACGAGCTGACTTGACACTGCATATGGCTATAAAATGACAATTATATATAACTAAAAGTAAATTATATTTGACTTTATGTAACACATAAACTTACATTTGATCCATCAAATCAACAAACCATGGAAAAATCAAAAAAGCATTTGTCGGATCGTGTTCCGGTTTATGCACTCATTTGGGCGGTCAGCTACATCGGTAGTTTGGGTGCTATGAAAACGCTGGACTTATCACCCGCAGCAGGCATCATGCTTACCCTCGTACCGGCCATTGCCTTCGCCCTCTTTCTGTACAAGTTCTACCGCAGCGTGTATTTCATGGACGAGGTACAGATTAAAATCCAGATGGAGGCCGTAGTGGTGGCCTTCGCGCTGGCGTTGTTCACCATCATGACACTAGGCCTGATTGATCTGGCATTTGAACTCAAACCGGAAGATTGGTCGTACCGTTTTTTGGTTCCACTCTTTGTGGCGTACTATTTCATCGGACTGTTCATCTCGAAACGTAAATACAACATCGATCATGAAGAACACGATTAAAGTAGAGCGCGCCAAAAAGAACTGGACGCAGGCCGAACTGGCGGAGAAGATCGGAGTAACGCGGCAAGCCATCAATGCCATCGAGGCAGGAAAATTTGTTCCGTCAACCGTACTCGCACTTCGCATGGCCAAAGAATTTGGTACTGCGGTAGAACTCATTTTTCAATTGGAGGAAACAGATTTGGTGTGATTACACATCCCACAAGCAATGCCTAATAATTTGCAACGTCTCGTTCCATGATTATTCGTTATTTCACAATAAAAACTCTCAGTTTGATATTCTAACTGGTAGGATGTTGTGGTAGGGTTTGGTCTAACTGTAACGATATTGTACTTACAATAAGACTTTATTAATCCATTCAATCATTTTACCAACTGTTTCTGAATCATAAGTTCCGTTTACTTCATTGAAGGCATCAACTGGGTTATTGTATTTCATCCAGTGATGGTCCATGCACTTGCCGATAATTCGGGTTGCTTGATTCGGTTGCCTTTTGTTGAGTTCATCTACCAGAAGTTGACTGTCTTCGAGAGACATAATCCAATCGTATTCCCCAGCTACCAGCAGGACAGGCACATTTACTGATCTCCAGTTTTCCATAAAATTAATGGACTGCGCCTGATGATAAAACTTGGCAGGCCTGCCGTACTGGTGTTGAGGTTCATCGTACCATAAGTCTTTTAAATGAGGTTTCTCTTGAATCACTTCGCCTGGAGTTTTTTTACCGCTGAGATAGGCGGTATGGAATTCAACATAACCTTGCATTAATTGGGTAACTTCTCCCTGCGTTTTACCAGATAAGTACAGCCTCCTGCGCTCCACTTCAATCATATGTTCGAGCCAGCTTTTATAGACGCTCACGCCTGAAACATATGCTCGGATGTTGTGACCCTTGCCTACCGCAGATGCTAATGTGCCGCCTAAACTACCGCCAAAAATTATAATCCTAGATGAATCCACATCGCTACGGTTTTTCAAGTAACGAAGTGCGGCTTGATATCCGTTGAGTTCAGTTTGCAGGTCGCAATCTGCACAAGCAGGCCCTTCACTATCGCCCACACCAGGCTTTTCTAATCTGAGCATAACAGTGCCTGTTTTCTCAGCTACTTCGCGAAGCATTTTTACCCAAGAGTCATTCATATCAGTGTTTTCTACTGTTCCACACGAAAGCCAAGAAACAAATAAAATGGCTGGTAATTTCTCAGTTGCCTGCTTTGGCTTGGTTACGAACGCACGAAGCTTGTCTCCATAGTCGTTGGTTATCGTCAATGGTTCCACTGTGAGGTTAATATATGATTCGAATGAAGCCGCCATTGGCATAAAAGAAAGTGTCAGTGGGTTGATGCTGCCTTTACGCAACAAGGTAATTCGCACCAACTCAGCCGAACGAATCTTCCTAGTCAGTTTTAGCAAAGTGTACTCATCCGGTATGGCAATACCGTTTATTTGAATGACATGGTCGCCTGTTTTAATGCCTGCTTTTTGTGCCGGAGACCCTTGTGTAACTTCCGTAACTAATGCTCCAGGGATGTCAGCAAGTTTTTGAACCCGGATTTCAAGAGCCGCTCTGCGTTTTAAGTCTGTATTAGGATTTTGCCCGAAAGCGGACACTGTTGTCAGAAAAGAGATTGAAAATAGAATTAATCGAATCATAACTTTTTGTTTTGAAGCAAAGTTCTATTCAATCATGCCCTTGTTTGTTTAAATTTGAAAATCAGGAGAAGTATTTTTAAAAATAGGAAATGACAACTTCTATTTTAATCGGCATAGTAGGTGGGGTGGCTGTCTTTAACTCAATCTTTTTGGGTTTGCTGCTGTTAACCAAATCTCCCGTGCTTTTGAAGAATCGACTACTTGGGTTTCTTTTTCTGAGCCTTTCTGTGAGGATTGGTAAGTCTTTGTTGATAGTATTATTTCCAAATGTGCCCGACAGTGTGCCTGCCATCGGCCTGATTGGCATGACAGCTACTGGACCGCTGTTATTTCTCTACATTCAAAACCTTCTCAACGGTGGTAATCAGCTTGGCAAAAGCAATTATCTTCATTTCCTCTGGTTGGTGCCGGTCGCAGTTTTGCTCATGTTGAATTCGGAAAAAGTGGTGCTGTATTTGTATATCGCGTCTTCCGTTCAGCTTTCCGTTTATTTGCTTTTGGCAGTTAAAGAATTACTATCTAAAGAACAGCCACTACTAAAGAGTTGGTTATCGGTGTTAGTTGGAAGTATGGTTGTGCTGTGCTTGATTTACGCCAGTCAGATAGTGATTGAAACTGACATTGCCTACCTGACAGTTACCCTCATCGCCACCATTGTCCTGTATGTATTGCTGTTCTTCGTGTTCCGAAATGAAAAGCCATTTGCGACCATACGAACCGCACTTGAGCCAACAGATAAGGCGAGGCAACTGGCGAATCAGTTGGTTGAATTGATGGAAAAGAAAAACTTATTTACTGAGTCAGACCTGACTGTGGCGAGGGTTGCAAAAGTGCTTGGTGTGAAACCTTATCAGATTTCCCAGGCACTTAGTCAATGCCTTAAAAAAAGCTTTCCTGATTTTGTTAACCGATACCGGGTTGAAGAAGTCAGGCATCGATTGTTGTCTTCAAAGTATGAGCATTACAGCATTGAAGCTATTGCTTTTGATTGTGGTTTCAGTACGCCTTCGGCTTTTTACATAAGTTTCAAAAAAATAACAGGACAAACACCTACCGAGTTTAAGAATGCGAACTTAGTTTATCCTTGAGGAACACTATATACTATTTGTAAGTGTAATTCAGTTCTACCTGCCCATTCTACCTAAGTCTAAATTTTTAGCCAATTTGGTATGAATACCCTTCGTGCGTGCAATGCCTAATAATTTGCAACTTTGCACCGGGCTGGGGCAGCGACACTCTTTGGGTAGGCTTTGGAAGTGGGAGGGAAGTGCGGCCTGCACAATGTGTATGGCTGCTGCGCTGGCAATACAATAAGGATAATTCAGATGTTTGTTCATCCAGCACGCATCATCGTGAGGGGATTTTCTCCTAATTTTCCTATCTTTAAAGGCAGGATCAACTTAAAACAACATGACATCAGCTAATGATATTCGAAATAAGGTTATCGACCAGTTGTTGGCTATTAGAGATTCGGACTACCTACGAGCGTTATCGGATATGATTAAAAGTTCTCATGTTCAGCAAGAAACAGTACCCCTTACTGAAGAACAGAAAATTATGCTGGCGTTGAGTGAGGAAGATATTAAGGCGGGAAGAACCATTGATCAGCTCACACTCAACGAACGTGAACTGGAATGGCTCAAAAGAAAATAATCTGGACAGAAACGGCTGCCCGGCAACGAAGGTCTATTCTGGAATATTGGTTCCAACGAAATCAATCCTCAACATATTCATTAAAGTTGCTACGTTTGAGCAATGAAAAAGCTAACCTGATTGCCGAAAATCCTCTAATCTACAAAGCTGCGGAATTCCCTGATACCTATGTGGCTGCTATGGGACATTTCAGCATATTTTATAAAATCTCTGATGATGCCATTATCATTACTGCATTTTGGGACAACCGGCAAGACCCCAAAGAACTTCTCAAACTTTTGAAACCAGGTACTTAGATACTCTTCAGCTAACAATAACTACCGTTTTTGAATCGTTATTAAGCTATTTAAAATAACGCAGATTATGTAACTGGTGCAAACCAGTTAATTGTAGCATTGTTACATAATTTATATTATGTTAAGTAATAGTTTAAACCCGCTCTACATGGCTCATATCTCCTATGTGGTGCGGTTATTTAGAATTGTACACGTGGTTACGAGAATTTGTCCGCTTGTAATAGGCCGCCCCAATTTTCCACAGGTGCGATGGCTTAATTCCAGTGCCCAGGAATGTCAAACTGTAAATTGTGAATGATGCTGCCTTAAATATTGCCTACAGGTCACCATCATCACCTTGTACAAGTGCAATAAGACCGGGGCTGGGTATCAATCTTAAAGATATGAAGTCATCTATCGTTGAAGGCAATAAAATTGGCACCCTTGGGTAGAATCTTTCAGGTCTCCCCTATCAATTGCAAACCTGGTAGGAGGGACTAAATACCATCCAACGCAAATTTGTCTTTTGGCATCTTGATAGTAGAATTTCTGCCTAAAGCTGTTTCAATTTCTTTTAACGAGAGGCGCCTATTAACAAAGTTTTCCAATTCGGAAATGGTTTCGCACGCGAGTGCATCGTCATAAGAAGATTCGTGTAGTCCACGCCTTTTACAATATTCAATCTTTTCGGTGCGGTTCAATTTAGGGATATCATCGTACCAATTTTCTATCCTCCGATAAAATTCAGACACTCCTGGTTTACCCTTTATCATCCATTTCATTAAGTTTCCCTTAAAATATGGCAGCCCAACAAATGCAAAGCCAACGCAGTGCTGAGTGTTCTCCCTTAGTTCATGGAATGTTCCAAGACCTTGGCCTGTTAACTTTCCGGCATCGTCTATAATGATAAGCTTTCTATCACGGTTTTCAGTAAGCAAACCGGATAGCTGTTTAACTAAAATGAACATTCCGCTTGAAGAATGGGGTATCTCACCGGACACTGTAAAAATGAGCTCTTGAAACATCTTTTTGAGTGTATAGGTTTGTCCTATTCTTATATAGAATGCGTCTTTATGAGTAGAGAAGTACTCAGCGATGGAGGTTGATTTGCCACACCCTTCCTTTTCAATAATACCAATCATCTGGCTTTTGTTATGAGCAAGTTCAAGAATTTTCTTGATGAACTTTTTCTGGCCAGTTTCAATTCGTGGTTTAGTCAACAAAAATTGCAGACTGTCTACTGAATTGTATTTACTAATAATCTCTGATTCTGTCATATTTGATTATTTCTTACTAGTTCATCTATAAGAAGCCTGTTTATTTTAAGTTCAGATTTTTCCCGTACTTGAAATGTTGGACTCAATTTGCTTTTGTCTTCCTCCCTTCGATCCTTCAAGAATTTATTTATCTTTTTAACTTTAGCAGAGTGTGAGTTGAATACTTCTGGATGTTCTTTTGTCCACATTGGTTCTTCAGGGACTATGCAAATAAAATTATCATACTGGTAGTCATACATCTGTACAAAAGACAAGTCATCGGTAGAATAACGAATTCTAACTTTTGAATTCTTGAATTTGAAAAATATCTTCGGGTCATAAATTTGATATCCGTACCTTACGTTACTAATGTGCATAGTTATTCCACCGGTATCATCAATGGTAAGATCTTTGACTTGCCAAAATAACTTGGGAATCATCCAGTCTTCCAAGGAGATTGAATGTGTTGGTTTTGAATTTTGAAATTTAAAGTGAGGTGGCAGCTTCATCATGATAGGTTCCAAAGTTGTACTGTTGAATCATCTTAGTGAATTGTGCATTTAACTCTTGAACTGTTGGAAGCTCTTTTTTCATGCTCCAATACTTTTTGATTAGTTCTGCCGAAGGACGCCCTCTCCTATTCCTACTTTGAATGCCTTCTCCTATGAAAAATTTCTTATCAGAGCACAATTGCTTTTGAAATTTTGAGAAGAAGCTTTCTATTTCTGCCCTTTCGGTGGGCATGTGCGGTTCGCCAAATTTCCATGTTACTCCAATACTTTGAGTTGAAAGAACGAATCGCTTGAATTTCGCTGTATTGTAGTACAAGTCATTATCTAACCAAATCTCATTAGGAAGAAAACCGCAGCTCGTGAAAGCCATTTTAAATGCTGACAAAGCGACCTCTTCAGATTGCTCCTCGCCAAGTGACCAACCAACGACTTTTCTAGAGAATACATCCAGTATGAAATAACCAACCATTCGGCCGACAACACCAATATGATTGCGATAGAGAAACTGGAGTTTGTAGAAATCGCCTTGGAAACATTCTCCAGGAGATGTAAAGAGGTCACGCGAAAGTTTCGGAAGTGAATTCGCCCGTGAATACAAAAATCCGTTAGCGTCATGCTTTACCAGGTTTTTAGTTTCTGGATCTGCTGCAATTTTTTTTATGTATGATAAAGAAATGTTCCCGCTAAATTTGGTTCTTACTTTGCTCAGAATTTTTGGATACGGTAATCGTTCAGGCCTTCTCAGAAGCATTCTAATATATGCCGTAACTTTATCAGGGATTTGCCTGGCTCCCCCCCTACTTACTCCTTTAGAGGCGTGAACGATTGCTCTTTTAATGCCTATGTCTTTTGCAAGTTTAATCTTGCGCCAAAATGATCTTTGATTCTCTGTATCGAAAACAATCTCATTTCCTTGAGTTAGTTCAGCATACATCACATCTCTAAACGCTGAGAATATGGCTTCAGGCGGAATCTTTCTTTGCCAATGAATAAGTACTCGTTCAAAGATAGAGTGTGTTTTTGAATAGAGAATTCTTTCTCGTGGATCTTCAAAATCTTTGGTGTAAGAGCTTATAAAATGAGGAAACCCATTGCTATAAGCTTGTTCAAGGTCGGCACGAAGAATGCTGTACTCTTGGTTTCTGAAATACTCCTCTTTCAACGTGGTGTCTGCTTGCAAGATTCTATACATCTCGTCCGGCAAAAGAGGAATTTTTCTTCGATTTTTTGTATTAACAGGTATTGAGTCGTATCGTATCCAAATATTGAACCCATCACAGTAAGAAACCCAGTGCCTTATCTGGTGACTTCTGTTCTGAATTATTCCATTCTTTATCGTCTTGATAGGTATTAGTAGAATCGTATGTGCAAGACCAATGGATACGTAAAGTTCTTTAGACTTGTCGACAATGCTATCTAAGACGAAGTAACCCAGTTTATTAATTGACGGGATACCACCAAAGCGCTGAAATTTGGTAAGAGGTATAGCTCTTTTTACAGAGTAAGAGTCGCTGACCATAAGAAGTGCCCTTTAAATTGAATTGGGCATACGATCAGCTTGATTTTACATCTTAAAATATTCAATTAAAGGTAGAAAGCTGCAAAAATCCAGATTTTGTCAATAGCCTTTCGAATTATAATTCTAAAAAAGAGTATATTTGTGTCCAAAAAAAAGAACTATAGTTATATTCTGCATAATGAAGGGTGAAATTGGCAGGCAAATAAGGATTTTACGGGAACATAAGAGGATGCTTCCAAAGGTACTCGCTGATAGTCTCGGTATTTCTGTTGATTTACTCTCCAAATATGAAACAGGAAAGTTGGATAACCCTACCACCTCAACCTTGATGAAATTTGGAGAAGCATTAGGTGTCAGTATTGACTATTTTGTCTCCGATTACATGCCTGTTGACTTTATCTTGCGTCAGGATTTGATCGATTTAGCTGATAAACTGGCAATGTTGCCCCAGAATGAACGAAACCAGTTCAAACGTCATATTCAGGCGGATTATAACGCTTTACTTGTTATTAATGGGAATAAACCAGTTCATCTAAGAAGGAGTGGTTTTCGAAACAAGACTGCACCTCCAGCTATAAGCTGAGTGACATTCCTTCGGAATAAAACTCATAGACATCATCTGTAATTTTCGAAAGTTACGTGACCGACTGCTCGAAGATAGTAACTGCTTACTTCTTCAATAACAGGATAAATTTCTTCTTCCGTTACTTTAGCTCTGAGTTGCTCGCATAATTGGTATTGGGCATCGTAAAATTCTTTCTGGAATTTGCTATGATCTGCATGGTTTACTTTAAAAGTGTCAGATAGGCCAAGTACAAAATTCTTGGCAATAAATGTTAGAAAATAAGGTCTTAACTGTTTGTCGTTTTTGATTTCCTCTGTATTCATCTTTGGAATTAATTTTTACGTACCGCAGTCAATTTTTGTTAATATTTATTATCACCACTCTCTTATTTCTTTTAGTAGCTTCTCTGATTGAGTAATGTGTTCCAGGACTAATGCCATCCCAAAATGCAACCATCAGATCACAAGCCATAATAATCTGTAAGTTTCGTTTCAATGGTGCTCCCCTACCATATCTATTGTATTCCGGAAGATATATCTCGGTTCTTATGCTCATCTCCTTTGCATATTCTTCAGCAAGCTGATCCGTACCGACTGCTCCACCTGTTACTATTTCGCTTATTTCACTAAAGTCCGGGTCACTATTAGCTAGATTGTCCAAGGTACTAAACAGTAGATTTCTGTCTGTGAATCCCCGTGAACCGATGATAGCTACTTTCATTGAGTGGGAAATGCTTGTTTGATTTTCATAATCCTGATTTGACTTTCATCTAGCTCTAACTTTAGGGTTAACCCTATCAAGCTTCAATAATCAAAAGTAGGTGAGGTTGTATTTTAATACAACCTTCTGAACCGAATTAATTCTTTCATTACCAAAAAAAGGTGACTGAAAGAGAGAAATATTCAAAGGCACTTGGAAAGTCAATTCGAGCTTTCCGGGAATCAAGAAATATTTCGTTAAAGGAATTTGAAGCATCGCAAGATTTCATTGATCGACATGCTTTATCGCGAATAGAAAACGGAAAAACGGTCCCCTCTGCCTTTACACTATATCGGATTTGCAATGCCATCAAAATAACCCAAGCAGATCTATTCTTAGCCCTCGAAAAAGAGATTAAGAATTCGTAATCAAAGATTGCTTTCTTTCCTTAAATCAAATTATTGATCCCTCCAGGGGGAGAGAACCACTTTCTTTAAGTTCTTAAGATAACCATGTTGTATTTATTTCGTTGCCGAGATACATAATTTCTTTTTTGTTTTTATTTACTATAAAATAAATGTACATTTATAGTATTTAGTAAATATTATTGTTCAATACCTACTCCTTTCAACATGTAGTTTTTTATGACCAAAGTCATTGCCGTTAGAGCCAATTTATCTAAAACCCTACCACGGGCATCTCAGATTCTTATTGACTATGAGTATTGGCTTATACGGAAATTCAAAACTACTGGTGCTTACCTTGTTAATGCAAAGTCCTTCTTAAAAACCTACAAGCAAGGAGGTAATGTCCAGGCGCAATTAGGGGACTACCTAAACGAGCGTGGCACCTCTCTCCGATCGATATTGAGACGGTTTCTAGGCTACTTATTACAGCGAGACATTGTTTACTTGGTCAACGACTTAAATGAGACCAAGCTTCCAATTGCGAATCTGTATACCAAGCTGTTCTTGACCTCATTCCAAGATCGACTCCGATCGAGAGGAAGCTTATCAACCTATGCTACAGTGCTGAATGGGTACTTCGAAAGCATTAAGGATGATGTAACCCGAATCAATAAAAGGACAGCGAGCAAGTATGTCCTCTCCCCTTCCTTGTCTGACTATACCAAGCGGTTATACAAGTCGGTTTTGAAGGCGTTCAGTCAGTGGGCCTTGGAATACCAATCACTTGATTCCTCGGACCTTTCAAAGGAACAAAGAATGGTCAAGCGCGAAATAAGGAAGATTAGCATTCAATCGTTAAGAGAAGTGTCATGTCTTAGGGTTGTTTTACCAAGGAGTCTTACATCCACCTATCATAAGGACAGCTTATCAGAACCGCAAAGAACTCGACTTCTTAAGCTCGCTAAAGCCCCAAGGGACCGAGCTATCCTTGCGTTGATGGCATGGAATGGTCTAAGGACTATCGAAGTGTTGAGGTTGACTGTGAGTGATGTTAAAATTTCTCAAGGAAAAGTGTCAATTTGGGGTAAGGGGAAAAGTGAAAAGTCTAAGGATACAATCAAACTTTCCACCGTGGCTAAGAAAGAATTACAGGCATATTCGAAAAAATTAAAGGTTAGACGAGGGCACCTGTTTAACAACCTGACAAGAACAGAGTTGGACAGTCTTATTAATTTTTACCTCAGAAGGCTTCGCGTTAAAGGTAAATTCAGCCCTCATAGCTTGCGACACACTGCTGGTCAACTTATGTATGAGAGAAAAATCCCGATGGAGTTAATTCAGAAAACTCTACGGCATGCCGACATGAGAACAACAATGATGTACTCTCAAAAGGCGATTGACCGCAATTATTTCAAAAGGCTTAGAAATTTCTAAGCTTGCAAACAAGTAAAGTTTGATCTAGGATTAACGCTAATTCATCCCGATTTGTTAAATTTATCTTGTCTGCGTTATCTTTTTACGATACGATAACGCATTCGTTCGCGTATAAACAACACCCTAAATGCGTTAGCCAGTTTAATCAAGACTCTCATGGAAGGATCAACAACGCAAGCCGCCTTTTATTACCAGAATAACATTGCAGCTCTCAAAATATTAGACTGCCTCTTGTTTGAAAGCGAAATTCATTATATTCATCTCGAAAGTTACATGCGGGGTAATCACATTGACGATGTGATTATTTACCGGAAAACGGGTGTTGAATTTATTCAAGTGAAGTGGTCACAAGATGAAGAAAACAGCTACACACTATTCTATCTCCTGAATCCTCAGGGTGACTCTAAATCAATCTTTAAACAACTTGCTGAAGGCTATTTAAGCATAAAAGAGAAGACCAATGCTAAAATAATACTGTTTACCACCAAGAGGGAAAGCAATCAAAAAAGACCCGCTGCCGGAATTACCCACGGCCTCACCGATTTTAGAACAAGCTTTCTCAATCCATTCCAAGCCCAACAAGGCTTGTATAAGGATCTTCACGCGTACAATACTTACAAAGAAATAATTGAAAAAATTAGAACCGAGACAGGGTTGGGCGAGGCGCTGTTCGGAGATTTCTTGAGAACTCTTGATTTCCAGTTCAGTCAGGAAGGGCTCTCGCAAATAAAAAGCCTAATCAAAATTAGGCTAGCACGGTTGGGGCTAGAGGAAAGCATTTATGAGAAGCTAATCGATGGAGCTGTCAATTGGAGCATCACCGGTGAGCAAATCACAAGGCATACATTATTAAAACACCTTGGCATTCTCGATAGGTTTGAAGATAAATTGTCCCATTTCTTTAAAGTCGTTGACGACAAGTACTATATCCCAAATATCGACCTGATTCATAAGTTATCAACCGCCCTTTCAGAGCTTGATGGTGGCTACATTTTTATCGAAGGAGTTCCAGGAATGGGTAAATCAACGGCACTGACAAAATTTAAACAGCACCATCACAAAATGGCGTTGAGTTACTACTGCTATATACCTGATGCTAAGAGTAATTTTGGCGATCTTCGTCACAAAGCTGAATACTTCCTACAATCACTATGCGTTTCGATTGAGAACAGTTTTACTGAGGTAAATCTGCCCGGAAAATACTCCGATCGATACGAGGAAAAGCTTACTGCCTATCTGGATGCGCTCAGTCAAAAGGGAAAGAAGGTAGTGATCATAGTTGATGGCCTCGATCACGTTCATCGCGACCTGGAATTCCGGGAAAACTCTCTACTAAATCAAATAAAAGGGATTCTTCCCAAAGGAATCTTTTTCGTACTCAGCTCCCAGTATCCCGCTGCATTATCCGATTCGGTTCGTGAACAAATATCAGCAGACTCACGTAGGCACATCATTGTAACAAAATTTACACAAGGACAAATCCATCAGTATCTTCTATCCAAAGGAATTAAACCCGACGAGATCGTCGAGAAAGTCGAACACATCTCCGGCGGTATCCCTCTCTACTTACATTATATCTCTGAACTACTAGTCAATCCATCAGAAAACAGCATCACGAACATTCTTGATAATTTACCTCAACTCATTGACGGAAAAATTAACACCTATCACGAAAGCCTCTTTAAACAGATTGAAAATGATGAATTCTCACGATGGGTCCTCGCAGTATTGGCATATCGAAAAGAAAATACCAATATAGATACGCTGCATAAGATTTTAAAACACGCAGATGAGAGTAAATCCATCACCGATGTATCAAATGTAATCAGGCGGTTCTCTCATCTGCTGAAGATATCGAACGCAAGAGCATATGCCATATTTCACAACAGTTTTCGGGAGTTCATTCTCAGCAAGACGGTAGATCTGAAAGATCGTTTTAACAACGCTCTCGTCGAATTCTACGAACAGCAACCAAACGCAGACGAAGCCTACAGAAATTATTTCCGGCACTTAACTGAACTCGGAAAAACTGACAAGATAATTTCGCTGACAACGCATGCATGGCTAAAAAACGCATGGGCAAATTTTAGGACTCTACCAGAAATTCAGGAGAACATTAGACTGGCAATGCAAGCCACGATTGAAACCGCTTCCCTTTCGGAATTTATACGAATTGGTTTCATAAAAGCACAATTTGACAGGCTTTCCTGGAATCTAGACCGCTCCGAGATCGATTTTTCAATCCTGTTTCTAAACGCAGGCCTGGAAGCAAACAGTATACGATCGATTTGGGATGGAGATTTCGTTTTAATAAATCGCAACTATTTCTGTTATTATCTCACTGAATACTATAAAAAAACCGGTAGAGGATTACCCAACGAGATTGTTAAACAGGGCCTTTCGAACCAATCCAAGGATGGCAATGCGAAGACAATGGTCCAGGTCTTCACAGCTGAGATTCTCGCCGACGCAGATCCGATTGAGTTGTTCAATGATATAGATGCTATTCAATGGGTAAGGTCCTCAAACCACGCGGGCTCGTACGACAAGGAGGCAATTGCCGCGAAGGAAGCCAGAAAAATTAATTTTGGAATTAAGCGAGACCTGATTGAAGCACTGCGTGACCTTGGTAGGCTGGACAATCTGCTTACCCTGTCTAAGGCCTTTCCCAAAAAACCGAAATTAACGCTCCTAATTAACATAGCGCTTTTTGAGCTTATCCTAAAGACTGATAAAAAAGAAGCAGTTAAACTTCTTCAAACATTAGATATAACATCGCTGAGCGAAAAGCGCCTCAAAAAACTTGTGATCGATAGCGCGCGATTCCTATCTAACGCGGAAGTAGCGGCTCATTTTCCAAAGATTGAAATACATGACCCAGCACTTCACGACAAGGTTATACAGAATGAACACGTACGTTACAGAATTCATGATGATATTATAAACCTGTTTAATGAACTAAAATTGCTTTGGTTATATGCTCCCGAAAATTACACACAACTATTTCTAAAAGTATCGGTTCTTCCGAATCCCGCGAGAAGTATTTACAATTTTGTCTTTGAGTTGTCACGCCTTTGGCATGACTCAAGAACTTCAGCTTTACCAAGTGATAAGAAAAAGGAGGCGTTTAAACGGGCACTTAAATTTCTTTACACTCGGAAGAACGATGAATCCAGACCGGTTAGCCGTGGCCTTTTCGATACCGATACAGAGACCTCATTTATTAGAAGTGACATTCATCGTTTATATCGAATTTTCTTTTCTTTAGCTAACGATCTCTGCACGGTCGAGGAACTCTTATCGCTGAACGATTACTGGAGGCAACTGGAAAGCGAAGGACAGGGATACGGCCATTATTTTATTGCGTTAACATTTGCCCAGACTTTAAATTCGGGCCCGCATCGTGGTGAAAGCGAGCTCACCCTTAAAATCATCCAGTATGCTGAAGAAATTGTAAGAGAAGAACACGAGACCGTGACACTCTCCGATTACCTTGCCAAGGTCGCTGATACGTATGGGAAATGTGGATTTCAAAATGAATTTAATAGACTTTACAATCAACTACTAGAAGTATCATTTGGTGTTGACTACCGAAAGGACTATCAAGCCTCCTATGTCGTGGACGCTCTCGAAGTCGTACACAAAAGTGACCAGGAAGCAACAATCAAACGTCTATTTGACGTCCTCAATGTTCAACTGCGACTCGCCTACGCGGGTAATGCGAGAATGATACATATCTGTCTTTCAGATATAATTCGTTTCGTCGCTGGGCATTATCCGGAACTTGCATTTGAATTACTGGGTAAAGAGGACAATCGCATCGGCCGGGACGAAGCAATGGAAATTATTCTGACTCCTCTCGTAGAAAAAGCCAATAAAGATGATCTGCCCTACCTGTTTGGAATCATCAAGACTTTGGCGCGGTGGGACGAGGCGGGAAGCAAACGCGATAATCATTTTGTCAATTTGGCAACACGTTTGTTAAAGCGCTCGATTGAACTTAGCCAGCGTGAACTTGCAATTGCAATTGTAGATCTTGTTAAATATACAGTTACCGTTGAACTATCAACCCCAGTCGAGTTGAACAAACTTGCAACTTTAGTTGCAGAAATTGGTGGAGATCCGCAGACCTATGGATTGCCTGATGCCGTACTGGCACCAGCGCAGCCTGATCGATACAAACGAAACGGCAAATTCGAAGCCCGCATAAATGTCTTGAGTCCCGATGAGTTCATCAAACTATTTGAATTAAATGACAGCAGATTCGCTGAGTACCTAGATAATATCTATAAGTCAGACCTTTCTAACAAACGGGATCGGGCATTGCGAAATGAATACGCGCGATCAAAAGGGCTCTTTCAAAAATATTACGATGAGTTGCGCGCGGAAATACAAAGCTTGATAAGTTCCAATTCAAGACAACTAATTAGACTGTACATCGATTTTAAAAATAAAATTAGAAATTCTAAAGAAACAATCTTCAAAGCATCTGACATTGGCATTGCTACCACCGGTCTAATTGATGCCTTTTGCTTACTCATAGGGGACGACAAGTTTCGGCAGTATACCACTGATAAAATCGACCTTGCCAAGTGGCAAGATAGCATCCTTCAATATATGAACGATCGACGGGAGTACGCGAGCGTATCGTTCCTAACGGACGCAACCATTTACAAATTGGTCGAAGACGCCTCCATTCTTCGCTGGAATGATATCGCAAAATTCATTGAAGCCTGGACAAATGAAAAAGTCCGGGCAATTGCGTTACTTAAATTAGCTAACCGAATTCTCGCAATTCATCCCGAAGAAGCAAAGAAACTATTCAGAGAAATAGCTTCTGATGAAAGGTACAAGCTTGTTTACCCGAGGGGAGATGATAGTCAGGCATTAGGCTTCAATCCCGTTGACTCATTACTGAAAGCAGACCCTGAATTTGGTAAAAGGTTTTTGCTTCAAAGTTTCTTGGCCCAAGAGGGTCGTTATGAATTTATCAGTAGGATTGATATCCTTATGGAATACCAGCAATATTTTCCTGGACAAAATGTTACCGAGGTTTACTACGAGTCAAACCTACAATACAACAGAGAATTGGCAAAGGGTCTTCCCGAACGACAAGATGAGCACCATTTCATCCTCAATCACCGAGAGTCAATGTCCTTTGATGAAATAGCGATCAAGTACATTTCGAGCATTCTAAACTATCCGGTTGTAAAGATCAGGGAGCTTGCGTTGCAAAGTCTTTTTGACTTGGTGAAATTCGATCAAAGAAATCTTGACCTTATTTTTAAGCACGCTATCGCGCAGGGTACTATTAACCAAGTCGAATATGCTCTCGTGATAATTCACGCGATCGCACTTGACTCGCCGCCTTTGCTGGTGAAACATAAAAGCGACCTGCTCGCGCTTACGTCCTGCAAGCATTTCAATATTTTGGCATCGCTCAAGGATATTTTTGCGACGTTAACGCTATTCGACGGAAAACTACTATCTAGTGTCGAAGCGGAGCAAATCAATAAACTTAATACATCAAGTCCGATTATATATCCGTCGTTGATAACGTCGGTAAATGGGCGCAAGTTCCTATACTCACAATTCCAAACCAATCTTGTACTCGAATTACAGGACAACGATAGTGACGAGGTTGACTTTGTGGATGCCCTATATGGATCACTTGTTGCTGCAGGACTCGGAGCTACAACCACTGAACAGGAAAACAGTGTTCGTAGGAGGTATAACATCAACTCGAACTTTGATGAAATCGAAATCAATTCGCCCTACTATGATGAAGTAAACAGATGGATTAATGAAACGTTTCATACTAAAATCAGGCAAGGATTTTTTGAAAATGATTTTGTAAATGATATCCGACCAAAGTTTAGGGTTTATGATCCGAACAACCTCTTATTTAGATTTCAACGACAGCCTGCCTACATAAACTGGGCGCCGGCGTCTACCAGTGAAAGTGATTTCATGGAGTTTAATGATGTTGAAATGCTAGTGACCGATCTTGTCAACCGTGAAGAAGAATATGTCACCATTGCTGAAGTCGGAAATCAGTGGCCAATCGGACAAAGCAGGTACACATCCTTCTTCGAGGTATACGCTTTCCTCGCTTCAGAGTCAGCGGACATCGCTTCCCTGGAACGACAACAATATGATGCCATGGTGTGCTTCAAAAACCTTTTGCTATCTGAGCTGCCAATAACAAACACTATTGCCACGTTTCCTATAAAGGGTATTCAGCCAATTCTCGAAGTATCGAGGAACCTATTCAGGGGACAAAAAGACGATGCTATAGTATCGTTGACCAATGATGCTTTTAAATTGGTTGGGGTAGAGAAAATTTCATTAATAAAAATGCTCATGCCTTCTGCATCGTCCTCTATGCGGGCAATAAAATGGCAAACTGAATATTCATCTGATCGACGTCGATATAAGGCAAAGTCAACCGGGTTCTCATTGAAAATTAAGAAGTCGATTCTATCAACGTTTCTTTCAGCTAACGGCTTGCAATTGTGCTACGACGTCCATCTTAAACGGTCGACAACTATGCATTACCCTGAATATTACATGGAATGGGAAGACCATACTTCAAAAATTAGAGTTAACCTTTAAGTAGTCTTCATTTTTTCGGTTGCAGTTTTCTTTTAAAATTATGGAAATAAAGTCTGACTTATTGCATAGTGCGCTCGAATGGGAATCGATGTCGTGGCCCGTGGTGGTCACGCATTTGCGGATGATAAAAGATTATTACCGGATACAGCAGGATTCAGTGCTCTCCATTTCGAGAGGAGATGACTTTAAACTCATTGCAACATTGTCTGGGAATACTCATCGCGATGATTTTCTGGACTATCGCGCGAACGATAAAGATTTACAACCTGGCGAAATCATGTACGGCGAAGAAATAGAAGGCACTGATGACAAACTTATTTCTCAGTATATAGCAAAGAACTTTTATCCGTTGAATAAGACAACCGGATTTAGGGACACCCCAAACGGCAAGTACCCATTCTCTGCCAAAGTCCATATCAGTCACCTCGAACAAACGTTCATGGATGATAAGCGACAGGTGGAATACGTTGTCGAATTTTATCTATGCCGTAAAATCTCTTCTCCTTTTCCGCGCAGGAGCCACAGGGCAAAGGTGGAAAAAGTCAGCAAGACCCGTGACGATGTTGATGCGCGTGTTACCGCCCCGAACATCACCACTACCGACCGGAATGGCTGGAACGAGGACTTTGCGTTGGTAAATACGCCAGAGTTTGATTTTATTGTTCAGTATGTAGAAGGCGGTCTCCTGCCCGATTGGGCAAACGGAATTCAAATCGAGTATCGTAGATCATTGAAGTCCATTCCTGAAGAACAAATCCGGATCGCCATTTCTGAAATAACCGGTTTCGCATTAGGTAGCCATCTCAATAAAGTTGGCGAGACTCACTTTGACGCCGATCATCACATCGTTAAGCGGGTTGCCGTCAGCCCGCGGGGCGATAACGTCGTTGATAAATGTAAATCACACGCCCAGCCTCCCGTATCGTATGACGATCCCAGGGATAAAATCAAGATTGAACGGGTTCTTAATATGCTCGGGCCAAAATATCTATCTGTACGATCTGCCTACGGGCTGAGTGACATTTTATGGAAGTATTGGGTAGCACAAGAATTAGCGGTTGGAATAAACTTGCCAATCTATTCGTCGGCACTGGAGAGTCTGGCGGAAGACTACCTGACTTCAAACAACCTCACCAGCAAATATTCGCAGGAGGAGAAAGACAAGCACAAGGAATTCGTAGACCAGCACATGGTCAAATTCTTTGATGAACTTTCGAAAACGACCTATGGCAACCGCCTTGTCAATTCCATTAAGAATCCTTTCAGTATCGGGATAGGTGAAAAGCTCAAGCTTTTTTTCCAAACATTGGAATTTGATATTCAAAATAACTCCATTGAAAATGAAGCCTTGCGAGCAAGAAATAAAATGACGCACGGCTCAATCAACAGCACGGATGTTATAGAAAAGAATAAATACACAAAATTATCGGAAGCCTACTTTACGTTTATTAATCGATGTCTACTGGCCGTCCTTGGTTGTAAGGAAAAATATGTCGATTATTTCACCGTTGGAATTCCTGACCGGGACATCAATCAGAATATTGACATACCACCAAAAATAAACGTGTGATGTATCAGTAACAAGACATTGCTGTGGCAACGATATACACTGAAATCGAATAAACTACCCGTTGAGTATAATGAACATGGAGTGGAATAAATTAAGAGCGTTTGGTAAAGGCATTCCCGACGCGTTCGAAGAGTTGGTCTGCCAACTAGCGAGTACAGAGTCTATTCCCGGCTTAATACAGTTCAATCGAATCGCCCCGCCAGACGCTGGCGTTGAATGCTTCTGCGAACTTGACAACGGAAACGTCTGGGGATGGCAGGCAAAATTCTTCGATAACCTTGGCCCGTCGCAATGGAGTCAAATCGACAGCTCTGTTAAGACAGCTATTGATAAGTACCCAACTCTTGTCAAATACTTTATTTGTACGCCTATAGACAGGGCGAGCCCGAAAAAGAAGGGACAAAAATGGTCAATGGACGTTTGGGAGACAAAAGTCCAGGCATGGAAACAATATGCAAAAAGAAAAAGACGAACCGTTGAATTTGAGTATTGGGGCAATCACGAGATTTTTCAGCGGCTTGCAAAAGATGAAAACAAAGGAAGAAGAGCGTACTGGTTCAATACCGAGATATTTACTGAGCAATGGTTCTCAAACCTCCTCGAAGAGAATATAAAAAACTTGGGGCCTCGGTACTCCCCTCAACTAAATGTCTCCTTACCCATCGCAAAAGTGTTTGATGGCCTTTCGCGCGATAATGCATTCGAAAAGAAGTGTAAGCAGGAGTTTGAAGGATTCATGACAGAGACACGGTCTCTTCCAAAAAGCGGATATGAGTCCGTTGATCAGGCAATCGATTTGATTCGGACTGAGCTGGGCAAGTTCGTGCATCTCTATAAGGATACTCGCTTCCGAAACATCGGCAAGGTGGAGTGGGATGGTTTACTCTTGATGTTTCAGGTCATCGGAGAAAAGACTTCGGTTGCCCAACAGGTTTTGGAAACAATGGTGCGTGATACCAAAGCAAAAAGAGCAACGCAGAACGAGCAAACCGAGAGGGGCGATCCCGAGCATCACGGCGATAGACGCGCCTTGCAACGGATTCTTCATGCAACCACGCAGATGGAGGAATTCATTCGAAGTCCAACGGTACAACTTTCAATCAATCCTTTACTCGCTATTAATGGAAAGGCTGGAGTAGGCAAATCTCATTTGCTTGCCGACGTCGCTGTTCATCGCAGGGACAATGGTCTGCCAACATTGCTATTCCTTGGACAACATTTTACACTTGGCGACCCTTGGCGGCAAATGCTGCAACGCGCTCAGACAAATCTAACAAGGGAGGAATTCCTGGGGGCGCTGGACAGTTACGGGCAGGCATTGAATTCGAGAGTACTGATATTCATTGATGCCATTAATGAGGGTGATGGACGGTTATTATGGCCAGACAACCTTGCAGGGTTACTGGCCACATTCAAAAGGTACCCGTTCATTGGCGTTGGCTTATCAATAAGATCCTCGTATGCTGATTTACTCTTACCGCGTCAATTGAGACAAACTTCCAACCTCATCGAAGTTGAACATCACGGTTTCGCAAATCAGGAGTACTTGGCCGCTAAGGTTTTCTTCTCGTGGTACAAAATAGCGCTTCCTAGTGTCCCCCTGCTCAACCCGGAGTTTTCTAACCCGTTGTTCCTACGCCTCTTCTGCGAAGGCCTCAATGGAGAAGGTTTAAAAAACATTCCGGATGGGTTTGAGGGCATAACCAAAATATTGGAGTATTTCCTCCAAAGTGTCAACAACAAAATATCGACCAGGTACAATGTGCCTGTCGAACTTCTCCTCGTACAGAAAGTAGTAAAAGGTTTTGCAGCGTTTTCCGCACAGTCCCAAAATAGGGTAACATTTGATGATGGATATTCTTTCATTCAGAAGGTTCCTGAACTAAGCAACATTAACCATGGTGAGTTTCTTTCGGCACTCATATCGGAAGGCGTTATCACAAAAAATTTATCGTGGGATCAATCCGGAGAACCAGTAGAATACTTGTATTTGATGTATGAACGTTTCGCAGATCACCTCACCTGTGCATTCTACTTGGACAAAACGAAATCAAAGAACGCCGTCGGAAAGCTGTTTCGTAAAGGCGGTGGTCTGTTTAATTTTACACGCGACGATCAAGAGCTGATTTTTAACAAGGGCATTATTGACGCGTTGGCGATTCAACTTCCAGATCGCTTTGGCGTGGAACTGTTCGACGTTGTAAAAGGTACGCGCAAAGATTTAAGTGTGCTGACCTCGGTCATCGAGAGTATTCCCTGGAGAGCGAAGGCGACATTAAATGAAAGCGTTTATGCATACATAAACAAGCATATCAAAGGTGATCGGTACCGATACGAGAGTTTTGTAGCGACTATCTTGTCAGTGTCTTTAGTTCCGGGTCATTTTTTCAACTCCGATTTTCTCAACCGGATTCTTTCTTCACAATCCATGCCTGATCGGGACGCATTGTGGAGCCAGGCAATTAGCCATAAGTACCACTACGAAAACGCGCACATCGTAAAACGGTTAGTGGACTGGGTGTACGATTTGAATGATGCAGTATTCTTAGATAACGTGTCGGCAGAACATGCAGCCACCGTATTAACCTGGTTCCTGTCCTCGTCCGATAATGTGCTTCGCAATACAACAACAAAAGCACTGGTAAACCTTCTCACGTCTCGGATAGATGTCTTAATCGACATCATGAAAAAGTTTAACGGGGTGAATGACCCCTACGTCACGCAACGCCTGTATGCAGTAGCGTTTGGGTGTACCGTGCGGAATGGCTCGCCAGCGGAGGCTCACAAAGTTGCCCGGTTTGTGGCCGAGGCTTTCTTCAGCAAGGTGCCAGTCCCCGTCGATATTCTCACGCGCGACTATGCCCGGAACATTATTGAATATGCCTATACGACCGGGTTTACTTGCACGCAGAATTTCCGACCACCCTACAATAGTAAGTGGATAGGCAAGCTCCCCAAGATAGATCAGTTGAAAAAGAAGTTCGATGGACAGGCGTTTCAATTCTTGGTCGGATCAATCACTGCTTCCGATTTCGCGAACTATGTTCTTCACGCGGACAAGGGTCATTCAAGTTGGACCGGACTTCGGTTTGGTGAATCAAAGAAGAATCGCAAGACCATTTACAATGAATTTCTCAAAGGCTTCAGCAGCAAACAAAAGCGTCTGTGGGATGATCTAAATCCACTTATTGGTGAACCCGGACCCATGGATTTCGGGGAACGCGGGGGATTCAATAAAATAAAATTTAAAGTCTTTGTAGTGACGGGTCGAAAAACTGACCGCGAATTGAAGAAGGCAAATGCGCTATTCAACGCATCGCTTAGTGCAGGACAGAAGAAGCTATACTTTCAGCAGGTCAAACCGTTTTTGGATCACAACCGGGACGTTGTCGATGATATACAAAGCCTGGACATGCGCATTGCACAGGCTTTCATATTGAATCGTGTGCTTGAATTTGGATGGACTCCAGCAAAGCATGGCAACTTTGACAGTTTCATTGGCCATCCCATGGGCCACGAACGGCGACCAAGGGCCATCGAGCGCATCGGAAAAAAATACCAGTGGATCGCTTACTACGAATTTATGGCGCGTGTTGCTGATAATTTTAAATTTAAAGAAGGCAAATATCAAGGGCCGTGGGAACCCTACCTGCGGGACATTGATCCTACAACCATTTTACGAAAGAAGGAAAACGAGGAACTCCAGTCATTCTGGTGGTCGGTGCTTCCATACACCGCATGGAGCCCTCAATCAAAAACCTGGACAAAGAAGACAACAGACCTGCCAAGTGCCGAGAGTTTGCTTATCAGGAAAGACACCAGCGGGACAGAGTGGTTGGTCTTAGAAGCAAACCATTCGTGGCAACAGCCCTTGGAGATTGACCAGGAACGATTCGTGAATGCGCAGAAGGACTTGTGGTATCACACCCGGAGTTACATTACAACGAAAAGCGAACACGGCAAGTTGATCAAAAACCTCAAAGGAAAAAACTTCATGAACGATTGGTTGCCCTCGGCAATTGCACGCTACGAGGTTTTCAGTCGCGAATATTATTGGGCGCCGCCCTGCGCCTATTACAGGCAGGAAGCATATCCAGAGTATGGCTTATCGATTGTAAACAACCAGGAGGAAACAGAAATGTTGGGCACGGCATTTGTAACAACAGCGGAATATTCCTGGGATAAGGACCCTCTTCGTTTTCACCTTCCATCCGAAATAATTTTCAGGTTAATGAAGCTTCGGCACGGCAAGATCGATGGACAGTTTGAAAACGCAAACGGCGAGGTAGTATGCTTTGATCCAAGCGCAATGCATTCGTCGGCATCCTGCCTATTGGTGAGAAGAAAGGATTTTCAGGAAATGCTTGCAGACAATGACCTTTTTGTTTTGTGGACATTTCTCGGTGCTAAAGAAGTCATTGCCGCGCATAAGATCGTCGATGAATTAAATATTTCAAGCATTGTCGAATTCTCTGGCAAAAGGCTGAAAACTCATTCAACGTTTTTCAACGGCAGCATAAGAAAGAAACGTTAACCCGTATGACCAAGGGCGCCATCAATCATATCAATCACCAGAAGGAACTTCGATCAAAGCAAGCCTTTGAAACGCTGATGAATCCGAGTGTTGTTAACTGGACAGTTCGGGACTACGGAACCGATGGCCTGGTCACACTGCACGATAAGATCGGTATTGATGGCTCAGCTCAACTATCGTCCATGCATTTCCTGGTACAGCTAAAAGCTACCGAACGCGACACTCCATCGTTTCAAATGCAGATACCGGTCAACAAGATAATTGACTGGCTACAATCTAATGTCCCGGTGTTCCTGGCCGTCTTCGTGCAGAATAAAAACACATTCTACTTTAAATCAATCAACGAGTCATTCTCAACTTTTCTTACGAAGAATAAGCCCGGCTGGAATGCAAAGCAGACCGTTGGTATTTCCTTTTCGGCTGATGACATCTTAGCCGGGGATGCAATCAAAATAATTAGAACGGAGGTAAGGCAGCGCACGCCAAAGAAAGCGGTGTTGCTGCCGGGAACCTATTTCAAATTGAAAACGGCGGTGTCGAACCTTGTCGAAAGATTCGTTGAGCTTTCTTCGCCCATGAAGTTCGACTCGGTTAATAACTCCGTCCAGCAATTGGAAAAGAACCTCGACCTGGCCATGTATAAGGTTGCAATCATGGGGCCGTCGCGCTCAGGCAAAAGCACACTTATCAATTGCCTGTTGAAGCGTGATATTTCGCCGATTGGTATTTTTCAAACTACGGGCGTACCCTTGCAAGTCATACCGGGTGCAACGGACACGGTGGAAGTGTTTTTCACCAATGGAAAAAAGAGTAGCCACTCATACTCATCAAAAATCATAAAGGACTATGTCTCGCAGAACGAGAACCGTGGAAACGAGAAGAAAGTGAATTTCGTATCCGTGACGGTTGTCAACGAGTTTCTTGAAAAAGGTATTGCTTTTTTTGATGTCCCTGGCATGGACGATCCGGATGATGATGTGGTAACCAATACGCTCGCATTCGTCAACACCTTCAATGCAATTGTGTATGTTCTGGACGTATCACCAGCCAAGAACGGAGGTTTTCTGATCCGGTCGGATGTGAAAAAACAATTGATCCACCTGACATCAACGCTGGATAAAGTTTTCCTTGTCTTTAACAAGGTAGATGAACTCAGCGAGAGCAGGCTTGATGAAACCAAAAATTACATCAACCGCGAGTTAGACCGGTGGGACATTGCAAAGAAGGTTGATTCAAAAATATTTTACCTCAGCGCGGGGACCGCACTCAATGCAATCCTGGCCAGTCGTCCCGATGCTTCAACGGAAGGCGTTACAAACCTTTCCGGTGAAATCTGGAAGTTTATTTTAGAAGGCAATCGCAATGGAATTTATAGCCTGCTTTCCGTCGCAAAAGGAGTTCGAAAAGGCATATCGGATTTTGAAAGCTTGCTGAAGGTTCGCCTGCTTGAAGCGGATAAACTAGATCAGATCCAATCGACCATCCAGGACATCAGGATGAGAACGCA
The DNA here is from genome assembly GCA_965278925.1 of Cyclobacteriaceae bacterium. GTDB lineage: Bacteria > Bacteroidota > Bacteroidia > Cytophagales > Cyclobacteriaceae > ELB16-189. The sequence goes on from OZ257123.1 coordinate 931,827, forward strand.
TGAAATAAGATCAATGCTTAATAGAAGTTCAGCAGAGGCGAAAGAGGCGCTACGCCTTCTGCTAATTCACGACCTGACAACACATCTTGGCACCGTGGAAAATAAACTTCGCTCGATCCCCTTAAATCAGGAATTGCCGCCCGAGAAAGAGACACGAGCAGAAATCGTGATGGGGATGCACGCTATTTTTGAAACCGGCAACGCGGAATTTGCCAAGCGAATCAATTTAGCCAAGCTTGACATTGATCGTTGGATAGAAACACACTTGAAGCGGATCAGTGAATACTTAAATCACAACACCGAGAAAAGACTGATCGACATCGCGGGACTGGAAACCATGAAGTTTCCGGAAATTGACTTGTCCATGTCCTTTGGTATTGGCGTATTCGGTGCCATCGTGGGTTCTTTCATTAGCGCCGGTGCGGCGCTATTTGTCGGGCTACTCGGTTTTATATTTCACCGGTTGATCTCTGTAGGAGATTCGCGTACTCGCAGGATCGCCAAGATCATGGAGAAAGCCCGCGAACGGTGTAATCAAGTGATTGCAGAGACCACGGTTAAATATAATGAGCTTGTAGATGAGTACATCCTAGCCATTGAAAAGTATGCGAATGAAAAAATCATCCTCTATTTCACTGACTTGAAGAAAGAAATGGATCACCTGCGAGATTCGCCGCTATCCGCTTCCGAACGCGAGATTTATGGCGAGGTATTTAACCATCTTCGCGAACTGGATGAAACCATTGAAGAAGTAAAGGACGAAGTTATGGCTTACCAGTAAATACTCAAGTCAAATTACACTGCTCATACATCTGCTCGATACGTGAAGAAATGACGCATCGATTGCGCTGTTGAAATTAAATTCCTTCATTCGTTTCCGCGCCTCATGCGCAGTGAACGAGGGAGTCAGGGAGCCAAATCTGTCGTGAAATGAGCTCGTTTGGGAAAAGAAACTGTAGGGCTCAAAAGCAGCTTAACTCGGAATCAAAATCTTCAAATTGCCATTTCTACTTAATGGGCTTTTTTGGGTAAATACCTGTAGTTCTTGATTTTGCCCAGTTTAAATCGAGCAACTATATTGGCCAATTCTACTTGGCGCTCACAATTTTGTGGACGCTAATTAGTGGATTCACAGATTGCTTACCTCGCGTAGTTGTCTTGCAGAATAATTTCATATGTGATCATCAGTGTTTTACAAAGTCGAACTGGGCTTCCGAAAAAAAATTAAAGGATCTGAACTTTCAAATGGTATTCTTAGTTGTAAAGGTCGGCGTATGGCGAAACTGGTAGACGCGCTGGGTTTTCATCCCAGTGTTTCGTAAGAAACGTGCGGGTTCGAATCCCGCTTTGAATTTCCTCACCATAGCAATGGTGTCTAGATATGTAAAAAGCCCTTTTGGGGCTTTTTTTATTAATCACATCCTTTGATTCCTATCAAGTTTAATATTCGGGATTTACACGGGATATTTTTCGGGATTTCGCCACTTTTTGACTCTTGGCTCATTCGGGATGGATCTATTCAGAATCTACGAGATTAACCTAAATTCAAGTGTCTTGACGTACAATTCTACCTTCCTTAAAAGTCAGAAAATGGCCTAAGTACACAATTTCAAGTAACTATTTGAATGGCATCAAAATCGATCCTACTGATATTAATCAACAGTTTTAAAGGGTTTTGAAAATATGACTCCGTACACATTATTTAATAACTAAACCATATGCTAGTCCCATCTATCGCAAAACCCGTGATTGTTTAAAGCGGGCGATCTTCGAAGGGTTTCCAAAAATATAAAACAGCTTCTCCTTCCAGCGTTTTGTTTTCCGCACATCGCGGATCATGGCCGCATATTCGTGAAAGTTGATATGAAACGGATTGCCTTTATGCTCAATGTTTTCAGTAAGTCCATATACGGCTTGCTCCTCTTCTTTTTGGTAGGTGCCAAACATTCTGTCCCAGATAATAAAAGTAGCTCCAAAGTTTTTGTCAATATATTTTGGTTGCGAGCCATGGTGCACCCGATGGTTTGAAGGTGTGGCAAAAATGTATTCAAAGAACCGAGGCAACGTGCGTATATATTCAGTGTGTACCCAAAACTGAAATAAGATGGCAACCTGATTGGTAACAAAGAAGATAATCGGGTGAAACCCAAGTAAAGGCACAGGAAACAGAAAAATGATTTTAAGATACTGCACCCAACTAAGCCTGAATGTAACCGATAAATTGTAATGCTCACCGCTATGATGCGCAACATGGGTGGCCCACCAAAACCGCTGGCGGTGCGAAATATTATGAGCCCAATAACTGCAGAAGTCAAACAAGACATAACACGGAATAAACGTCCACCAGTTTAATTCCATGCGCCACGGCACCAGGTTGTAAAACCACACGGCCATGTAAAACAATGCAACTTTAATCCAGGTGCTGATCAGAATATTGCCAATACCCAACCCTAAAGAACCTAACGTTTCCACTTTGTCGTAGTACTTTTTATTCTGCTTGTAGCTAACAAATACTTCAAGCAGCACAAAAGCGAATAAGATGGGCACAGCCCAGATAATAATCTCAGGAGCGCTGTTCTTCAGGCTCTCAAGGTTACTCAACGGTATTTTATCAGCTCCGAAAATTGAACTCAGCTTCATCACTTATGTTTATGTAACAACATACTTCCACCTTGCTGGTGAATTAAAAAAAGAAGCCCCCTACGCAGGAGCTTCTCAATCACTTGGTGGTATCTATTAAATACTACTTCAGAAATTCTACTTTAAATTCTACTCTTCTGTTTCTGGTTCGTCCGGCTGCGGTTTTGTTAGTATCCACAGGCACGGTTTCGCCATAACCATTCGAAGAAATACGCAGCGGGTCAATGCCTTTGTTAATCATATAGTTTGCAACGGCATCTGCACGGTTCTTCGACAGCGTAAGATTGGTTTCGTCACTACCCAGATCATCCGTGTGTCCACCAATAATCATCTTATAGCTGGGGTTGTCAACCATCACTTTTACAATTGCATCCATAATCGGAAACGACACCGGCTTAATAATAGCCTTGCCGCTGGCAAACTGAATGCCTTGCAATGCTTTCTGGAAAAGTTGTTTTACTTCGGGTTTTATTTCCGGGCAGCCGCTATTTGCTTTCACGCCTACATCGTTCGGGCAAGCATCATCCAGATCATTAATTCCATCACCATCGGTATCAGGAATACAACCTTCTTCGTTTACTTTAATGCCACTCGGTGTATCCGCACATTTGTCTTTGGCATCTTCTACGCCATCACCATCTGTATCGGGGCAACCTTTAAAGGTATCAATGCCTCTTAGATTAGGGCAGCTATCTTCCGAATCCTGAATGCCATCGCCATCACTATCGGGGCAACCCGCAAAGCGTGCCACACCAGGTACTTCAGGGCACTTATCATCCTTATCGGCAACACCATCACCATCGCCATCCGGGCAACCGCTAAATTGTTCAAGACCTACCAGGTTAGGACACGTATCCAGATAATCAACAACGCCATCTCCATCCGAGTCTAACGGACAACCACGAACATCTACACTTGCCTGTGCTGGTGTATCGGGGCACTTATCTTTTTTATCTGGCACGCCATCGTTATCGGTGTCGGTTGGTTTCTTTAAAGCAAAAATCAACCCCACACTGTGTTGCAGGTATAGATCGTTGTCACCTTGCGTGATTCCATCCCAACCATCATACAACGGTGCGTTGATGGTGTTCGCGACTTCGAGGCCTACCCGATCCGTTAACTGAAAGAGTACTCCGGCACCCAGCGCTACATTGGCTTTGTATAATTTATCTTCAATAGGCGCATTGCTCAATTCAGTGTCCGTCTTCGAATCGATACGGGTCACTCCTATCCCACCCATCAGAAACGGTGCGATGGCAGCATCTTCTTTAAAGATATAGCCGTTGTTAAATTTGAAACGCAACTTCAGGTTCAACGCAAAAATATCGGCTGACAGGCCAGCTGTCAGATCTGAATTGCGATAGACCATTCTGTTGAATGAAAATTTCTGCATCAGATTAAATGAAGGACTTATATACTGTTGCAGCGAAAGCGCTCCGCCCAGTTTTAAATCATCGAATGAATAGAAGTGATGTTTGTTTCCATTGATGTCGCCATCATACTCATTTACAGTGGCATGAAATCCGATAGCGCCACTTTGTGCCTGCGTTTGATAAAACGCCAGGACTGCCAGAAAGACGATCAGTAGTTTAGTAAATCTCTTTGTCATAATTTATTTGATTGATGTTCAGGCAGGCACAAAGCCAAGATTTGTACCATATCAAATAACCGCTTACAGGCATCGTAGGCCCCTGTGCGGCCAGAATTGTGATAAATTACTCGCACGAGTGTGGAGATTAATTCTCAGTATCGGATCGTTCAACAGCATTCATTTACACTACTCCTGTTAATTAGTGTGGCACGATAATTCATTGTGAGTGCGTAAACCCTCCCCTATGCTTACTAAACATGAAGTTCCATTTCATCAAAGATTATCCTTTGTTGTTATCACGCTGTCGGCATTTTGCGTAGCGCTGATCTATGGCAGGGATATTATTCTACCCATTTTGTTTTCTATTCTGCTGGCCAACATTTTATTGCCACTCACAAATTTTTTTGTTCGAAGAGGGTTTCACAAGAGTTTATCTATTCTTATTCCACTCCTTCTTTCCATCGCGGTCGGTCTTGGAATCTTGTATTTCTTATCCAGTCAGATCATCAACTTCATGAACGATGTGCCCGCCTTGAAAGAGCGGATCAACGAAGTCACGCAATCTTTTCAGCAATGGTTTAAAGAAAGCACAAACATGACCATCCGAAAACAGAATCAGTATTTTACCAACACGGTGGACGACCTGAAAGAAAATGCTCCGGAGTTGGTAGGGCTTACCTTTGTTTCCTTCACCTCTATTTTAACGTATCTGGTGTTGTTACCATTATATACGTACCTGATTCTCTACTATCGCAAAAACATAAAAGCATTTTTGATCTCGGTGTTTAAAAGTGATAAAGAACACCGGGTCGCTGATATTTTACAGGAGTCAACTACGGTGGCTCAAAAATACCTGACGGGTTTGCTCATCGAAACTTCATTGGTCTTCACGTTAAATTCGATTGGCTTTTTAGTGCTTGGTATTAAGTATGCCATCTTTCTGGCCTTGCTGGCAGCACTCCTTAATCTTATCCCGTATGTAGGCATGCTGATAGCAAACGTGCTATGTATGCTCATCACGTTGGTAAGTTCGCCCGAAACAAGCAACGTGCTGTGGGTGGGTGCCATACTTGCCGTAGTTCAGTTATTGGATAACAACATTGGTATGCCGTTGATCGTGGGTAACAAAGTACGGATTAATGCTTTGGTTACTGTGGTAGGTGTGTTAGTCGGAGGTGCGCTGTGTGGAATACCGGGAATGTTTCTGGCCATACCGGGTCTGGCAGTGCTGAAAGTAATTTTTGATAAAATACCAGACCTTCAACCATGGAGTATCCTGTTGGGCGACAACGGCAGTAATGATAAGCATGCAACAGACAGTGGCCAAAATAAATAGGTGGAAATAAACTAACTGAACTATGTCTGCAAACAATTTTTAAACACTAACTATGAAGGAGGAAAATACGAGTGCCGAAAACCTGGCCAACACCGCGGTAGAACTTGTTGAGTCTTATCGCAATCTGATTACGCTAAAAATTGCAGAACAGAGTTCGCTTGGAATTTCTATCAGCGTAATCGGAATAATGTCGTTAATGCTTGGCGTGTTTGTTTTTCTCTTTGCAGGACTAGGCTTTGCCTGGTGGCTGGGCGAAGCGTTGGAGAATATGAAAGCAGGATTTTTTATTGTGGGTGGAATCTATACCCTTCTGTTCAGCATCCTGCTGGGTACAGCGCAAAAGTTTTGGATACCACGAATCAGAAATTTGATAATCAAAAAGATCTATGAACAGGATTAAAAATTACGAAGAGTTAATTGCCGAGCGCAGACGTGTAGAACTACAAATTGTGTCGCAGCGGTTGATTTTAAAAGAAGGACTGCAAGAGGTAAAAGAAAAGTTCGAACCGTTTCTATACCTGCTACCCGTGCTAAATATTTTTAAGAAAACCGAACGGAGTCATTCGTTGATGAATGCGGCCGCGGCAGTGGGCATAGACGTGCTGGTTGGTCAAAAGCTTCTTTCGAAAGCAGGCTGGCTTGCACGGCTGTTGGTGCCTATGGTGTTGAAGGGTGTAGCCTCGTTTGCTATGAAAAATAAAAAGGCTAGCATAAATCAAGATTAAGTCATACTTATAAGTGCAAGGTTATTTGGGAGAAACCGTAGAAACTGCTACTGCAGTGGGTTTGGGTTTGCGGCCATGCTTGGTGATATAGACCTGCGTAAACTCAGCACCAAACAAAAGAATCATGCCGGCATAAGACACCCACAGCATAATTAAAATGATAGAGCCAGCCGCTCCGTAGGTTGATCCCAGATCACTTTGACCAAAATAAAAACCCAAAGCAAACTTCGTGATCACAAACAAGATGGCTGTAAGAAAGGCTCCGGGCGCAACATCCCGCCATCCTATTTTTATATCCGGCAAATATTTATAGATAGCTGCAAACAGAAACGTTATCACGCTAAGCGAGATAATAATATCCAGCAAGTTGAAAATCACATTCAATGATTGCGACAGATGTACCGATACCCAGCTGCTGACTGCACTGAGGCCTGCCGAAAGAACTAACGATACGAGCAAAAGAAAGCCAACAACCAGTATCAATCCAAAAGAAAAAACCCGATCGCGGATTAGCTCCAGTATTTTATGACGGGTTTTTACTTTGGGCTCTACTTTCCAGATCTTATTGAGCATCTGCTGAAGCTGATAAAACACCCCCGTAGCGCCAAACAGCAGCGTAACTATTCCGATAATCGAAGAAACAACTGTCTCCTCTGATTGACTTGCATTGCCGATGATGGATTCAATATCTCTGGCGGTATCACCACCCATTACCTGTTGAATCTGACTTGTTATCTGCGCGGTAACTTCTTTCTTGTCATACAACGAAGCGGCCATATTAATGATAATGATCAGCAATCCCGGAAGGGAAAAGATCGTATAGTAAGCCATAATAACACTGTTGTTGAAAGGTTCTCGGCTACTCCATTGAGAAAGTGCTTTCTTAAAGAGTGATATAAATTCGTGCACGTATTTCATGGATAATAAACGGGTTGGGTTGATTGCTCAGGGCATCAATAGTCAGACCACTCTGTCTATCAAGGCGATTCGTAAACCTCGGGCATGAGATTGGGTATAATATTCCCCACCTGTGGCACAATAGATACTTGTTAACCGAGTTTCAGACTTCTGAGATCAAGGCCATCGACCTGAATCCATGGCATAGTTTTTTCAATCCGGGAGGCACACCACGCTAACCAAATGAATAAATCTCTTAAACGAACCCGTAGACTTAAAATTCTCACGATCACACTAGCTACGCTGCTACTTATTCGGCTTGCACTGCCCTATGTTGTTGTGTTTTTTGCAAATAAGTCACTGGCCAACATGAAGGGTTATTACGGGCATATAAACGACATCGATCTTGCGCTGATCCGTGGTGCTTATCGGATTGATAGCCTACACATGGACAAAGTTGATACGCTTACCGGAAAACAAACGCCCTTCTTCTCTTCTCAACATATTGAGTTATCGGTTGAATGGCGCTCGCTCATCAAGGGCTCGCTGGTAGGCGAAGTTACCCTGGAAAGTCCGGTGCTGCTCTTCACAAAAGATCGCGTTGAACCCGAGATCTTGATACGCGATTCAACCTACCTGAAAAGGATGTTTAAAAAATCTATGCCTTTGAAAATAAATAAATTCGAAGTGCTTAACGGCACCGTTCGCTACCGCGATGAAGGTTCGAAACCCGTTGTGGATATTGAAATGAATAACGTATTTATTCTGGCACAAAACCTACGAAATAGTTATGACTCAACTACTCTACTAGCGGCAAAAATAAAAGGAAGTGCCAATGTCTATGAAGGTCTGCTCGACTTTACAATGCACTTAGATCCGCTCGCCAACAATCCTACCTTCGATATGAACCTGAATATGCAAAACACAAACCTTGTTAAGTTGAATAGTTTTTTTCAGGCCTATGCAAAAGTGGATGTCAACAAAGGTGTGTTTGGCTTATATGCAGAAGCCGCAGCGAAGGATGGTAAATTTATAGGGTATGTAAAACCGCTCATTAAAGATTTAGACGTGCTGGGCAAAGAAGACCGTGACGACAATCTGTTTCGAAAACTGTGGGAAGGAATGGTAGGTACTGCAGGCGAAGTATTTAAAAATCAGGGGGAAGATCAGGTTGCTACCAAAATAAACTTTGAAGGCAACATTAAAAACCCAGACACCAGTCTCTGGAATACGATCATGAATATTCTACGGAATGCATTTGTGCGTGCATTACAACCAGCTATTGATAACCAAATCAACCTTGCTTCTGTAGACAAAGCCACGAAAGAGAAAAAAACATTTCTTCAAAAAGTCTTTGGAAAGAAGCCGGATAAGAAAAATGATTGAGTTGACTGGGCTAATTCAATCCGGCTTTTAACTTCTCTGCCTCAATCCAGTTATTAATTTTCTCTTCGAGCAACACCAACGGCAAACTTCCTGAGTTCAATACCTGATTATGAAACTCGCGAACAGAAAACGCATCGCCCAAAGCAGTTTCTGCACGGGTACGAAGCTCTCTGATTTTAATCTGACCAATTTTATAACACAAAGCGGCTCCGGGTGTAGCCATGTAACGCTCTACTTCTACAATGATTTTATCTTCCGACTCAGCCTCATTGTCTAATGAATATTGAATCGCCTGCTCGCGCGTCCAGCCCATCGTGTGCAATCCGGTTTCTAACACTAAGCGGATGGCGCGGTGCATTTCCATACTCAACATCCCAAAGTATTGATACGGGTCTTCATACAAACCCAATTCTTTGCCCAACGATTCTGCATAAAGTGCCCAGCCTTCTACAAATACACTCATGCTTTCAGGATGAAGAAACTCGGGTAACTCGTTGTTCTCCTGCTGCAACGACAATTGATAATGATGGCCGGGAATCGCTTCATGGAGAAACAAAGCTTCGTCTGTAAACTTATTATATGATTTTACATCGGGAATGGGAACATAAAAAACACCAGCCCGTGTTCCATCTTTACTACCTGGCAAATATTCGGCACTGGCCGATCCTTCCCGAAAAGCTTCCGTTCGTTTTACAACAAATCCCGCTTTTGGTTTTACATCAAACACATCGCCCAATTTTATTTTGATTTTCTCTTCGATGGCATTAAAATTTTCAATGACCTGCTCTGGGTTTGTAAACGGCATCTGTTCTTTGCTTGTGCGAACATGATCAAAGAAAGATTTAAGATCTCCTTTAAAACCAATTTGCGCTTTTACCTTTTCCATTTCCGAAAGAATGCGGGCTACTTCCGCTTTCCCGAGTTCATGAATTTGTGGAGCGGTCATGTTGGTGGTGGTGTGATAGCGAATCAGGTAGTTAAACGTTTCCAATCCGTTGGGCAATGCACTGAGCCCGGCAGTTTCGCGGCCTGCTGGTAAATACGTGTTTGTCAGATATAGCTGTAGCGCTTTATACTTAGGTATTATTTTCTTGGCTACCATGTCGGCATACGCTACTGTAAGCCGATCTTTTTCTGCTGTTGAAAAATCGGCAGGCATCAGGTTTATCGGTGCATAAAAAAGATGTTGTTGCACGTGAGTGTTTATAAAATCATTCAGTTGGGGAATCATCTTTTTGATCAATACTTTCGGCAACACTATTCCTGTGGCTATGCCCTGATTCATCTTAACGATGCAGGTATCCAAAAAAGGTAAATAGGCATCTACCCGCTTCAGCCAGGCATCATAATCATTAACTGTACGAAACGGTTGCAGGCTGGTGCCTCCTGCCAGTTGCGAAAAATAGAGGTGCAAGGATTGAATCTGCAACAACGGAAATAACTCAAACGTTGGCATATCATACATTGGCGAAGCAAACGTGGCGATTGCATTCGTAATACCTTCGCGCTTAATATTACAATCCCATCGCATCACCCGAATGCTCATCCACTGCGAGGGCGTAACCATGGTTGAATCGTATTTATCCAGTTCGTCTAAAAACCGGGAGTAAGTTTCAAGTAAATCCTGCCGATAAGGTGCTGAAATATAATTAGCAACCTGATCGTTGTATTCAGCAAATCCAGCTTTGGTTGCCTCCAGCGGATTGATTCGCTTTTTAAACGTATAGTATTCCCTGAAAAGACTGTCGATAGAACCTGGTGCCTGAGTTTGCTCATTGCTGCTTTCGCGACAGCCAGACATAAGAAATGAACCAAGAATGAAAATAAAAGCAGCGTACTTCATGAATGAATTAGGTTGTAGACTGGAAAGTTACAAAACAAGAAATCCTCAAATAGTAATTGATGATGAACAACCTATTCGTGGTGTAAGCGGTTGAAGAAATTATTTTCTTACGACTTTAATCTGGCCCGCAACGCCACCAGTAGCATTATGCACTCGTACTATATACATGCCAGCTGCAACGGTAAACCCAGAACTATCCTGTCCAGCCCATTCAAACTCGTCTGTAAATTGAGTTGAGAATACTTTCTTACCCATTCTATCAATCACCTGCAACGAATTGACTTGATTATTACCAACAATTTTTATTAGAACGGATTGGTCAAATGGGTTTGGGTATGCTTGTAACTTGTTTTTGATGGTTTCTTCAATTGCCGTTACCACGGTGCAGCTACCAGTGCCGGGCATGTTGGCATCCATCCATGTCAGTCGGTCGAGCGTCCATTGTTTAATAAAAGCAATTTCCTGCGCATACGTTTCTCCAACAAATTGATTGGGCCAAACATAAACCCCCAATATGGGCCACCGCTGATAGTTGCGTACCTGCGCCTCTTCTAACGCGGTCGCAATCGAATCAATTGCATTTGTGAAATAGTCGTTGGTAAGGAAACTACTTCGCAGCTCCTGCCAGCGACATTTAAGTTTATTGGTAAACGTTGGATCTTGTACCATTCTCCGAAACCAAAACATCCGATATTGATCGTTCCACATCCAGCCGGGTGCAAACTGGGCATTGGCCAGATAATCAACATTGCCGAATGCCAGATTAAAATCCCACAGCGGCCCCATGTGCAACTTGCCACCATCGCTGTCTTTAGTTTTATACAAATAGGTACTGAACACAAACCCATCAATGTTCTTTCCGATTTCATTAACAAGAATAAAATTTAATGCAGAGGGTATATCAAGGTATTTCTGATACCCGGTTGCGCTGGTAAAACCTGTAGTAGTAAGGGAACTTTGAAACTCGCGCATGTAGTTGCGAATGTAATTCCTCTGTGCATCCACCAACTCTTCCCCGGCTGGGTCAAAGTATTGAAAGGTGATATCGTTCTCGCCAGACAATTGCAAACTTGGCGTTGCCTTCCAACCAGGGTAATCATTTGCATCAAGTTTATCAACCCTCAAGATGTAGCCTCCCGTAACTTCATCACCTGCTATATCCTGTGGTTGCAGCGTTGCTATATCCACACGGTTGTTGTCGCGCTTTATTCTTTCCATTAACACATATACACCCTTGTATTCTCCATTGATTACAAGTTCGGCATAGCGGGTGCGTGGCGCATAATTGCCAAGGTCGCGCCCAAGCTTAAAAGCAAGCACATCACGCATCATCGTTTTATCCGTATACGGTGCATACAACACCCAGTCATTTTCCGGGGGCATGCCCAGCAGGGCCGCATTCAAATTGTTTCCTGACGCATCCTGAGTTTCAAGAGTATACGACTTCTTTGGAAACATCTGTGACGATTCGCCACGGGTTTCAATGCTGATTCTTCCCTCGTAGTTAGTGAATGCATCAGTTAGTGAATTGCGGTTCCCAACCCCGTTATCGATAATACCCATGGTGGCAACAATCCGTGGATCATCACCAATAGACTGACCATTCGTATTGATAACAATGATAGGCAAGTTGGAATCAGAAAAATTGAGCGGCTCTACAAACCACGAAGGTGTTGCCAGGTAGGTTGTTGAGTTATCGGTGATACCCACCGAAAAGAAACCCCGCGCTGTAAGGTCCGAGGAACCCAAGTTTTCATTGTGCACCTGAATTGCCAAAGTATTTTCACCAGCAACAAGCAATGCGTCAAGTTGTTCCTTCTTAATCACAAAGCCTTCGGCAGCAATGCCTTGATAAAGGAGCGCTTCGTGCAAGCCAACACTACCTTGAGAAAACGGAACGATGGCGTTCGTTCCCATAAAAGCCCTTGCAATCTCCACGCCATTGAGGTAAGCGATAAACCCGTCATCGTAATCGACATGAAGTACAGCATCCTTTATCTTATCACGATTGACGATTGTAAATTTTTTGCGCAGAAAAACCGACAACACCGGACTAATCACGGTACGATCGTCTTCATCGCTATAGCCAACGCCACCTTGCCCCTGCTGCCAACCAGTGTCATTAAAAGACGGTGTATTCCACTCGCTACCGGGATCAGATGCTCCGGGCCAATAACGCCATTGCATACTATCATACACCACCGTTTCCCAATGATCAATCGTTTGCCCCACTCCGCTTTTGACGAGTATGATAAACATAATCATCCACACACATTTTTTCAGTCGCATTTAATGTTGCGTAAGTTCAGAAAGCGTGGGTGATAAATAATTGACAAGAGGTTGTCGCTGCAATGCTTCGCTATAACCCAAAAAATCGATATATGAGAGATAGATTTCCTGTTTCAGGCGCGCAGCCATAGTTTTTAGTTTGATAAGATTACTTTGCAACCGCATCACTGCAGTGGGGTTACTGTCGTTGATTCGTTGCAAGGTAGTGGCCAGTGTGCCTACGTTCAGATCGTTCATCATCGTACTTACTTCTGTGTACCGCTTCATTAAACTCTTTATTTTTTCGCTTGTTAGCTCGCGGCCGGTTTGCTGATCGCTCGTTGCCTGATCGCGATCACCCTCGGCTTCAATTACTTCCAGCTTGCGTTTGGTCATGTCTCCTTTATTAGGATTAAACACAGGAATGGTAACTCCCATCGAAATGCTCCAGGGCTTGCGACCTTGCTCAATGCGGTAATGCTGATACTGGGTTTGTAAAAATCCAACGCTTAGGTTCGACTTTTCCAATTGCCATTCGCGCGAAGCCAAATCAATTTGCTTTTCGCGATAAGCTACTTCGCCTCCTGTTGCTGGTTGCTTCAATAAACTATCGACCACAGTTTGAAGTTGTTCGATAGAAATAATTTGGGTGATCGGCCACTCAATCGTTTTGAGTTTAGCATGTTCGTATAATCCTTCAACCCTTCTGCGTTGATTGTCAATTTCAAAATGAGTTTCTTCCAGTTCAATAATCTTATCAACCTGTTCCAGTTTCAATTTCACATAATCATTGGCATCAAAGAAGCTGGAAAAACGTTGACCTTCAAGTATAGACAAAAGTTTCTCCGTTGTTTTTTTGTCTTCCTCTTTCAGATCGCGTATCTCTTGATAATACATCCACCCGATAATTACTTCATAGCGGGCAAACAATGACTCTTTAAGAACCCGGTCACGATCAAGTTGCAGTAACTCCTGATAGCTTTCAAAATATTGATTGGTGCGTTTTATCTCCCACGGATTTGCAGGATTTAACCGCACGGCATAATCCTGTCGCTCCGGATCTAATTGATTGCTCTCGGTGCGAAACTCAAGCTTTTGAATCGGGGCTAATCGATAAGGTTTGTTGTTGAGAAAATTGTCCTGATTGGAAAATGATTTAAGAGCCGGTTCTTCCAGAGCAGCATGTAAAAAATCTTCCATACTAACCTGAGCCTGCACAAGGAACGGAAACATACAGAGAAAGAATCCAACTACTTTCATCGGATCAACACCTTTTCTCCGTTGGCAAGCGGGTTGTCTGCAGGCACTTCGATAAACACTTCTTGTCCAAAAGCTTTTACTGCGGTAGACTTTTGTAAAATTTCGGGCAACTCATTCACCGAGCCATACCCTATTACTTTGCCGGTTACGGCATTTCTACGTTGATCATATGCCGACACCGAAACAGAAGCTCCGATCGGATAAACGTCAGATTTCTTTCCAACCAGATAGACAACAATGGTTGTAGGATGCAACGGGTTTATCTCAAGCAACGGTGTGAATGCATCTACCTGCTCCCCACCTTTTACAAGCACATTTTTTACTACACCTGCAGCAGAAGCATATTTACTGAGTTTGGTTTTCTCATCCATAAGAAGTTTTAACTCACTCTCTTGCAACGTAATCTGGTTTTCGAGCAAGGTTTGTTCGGTAGAACTTTCCTGCAGCACATCTTTGATCTTGATGTCCTGTGCTTTCAGATGCATTTCCTTTTGCTGCTTCAGCGAGTTGATTTTAATGGCCAACGGACTTTCAGTATTTGTTTTATCAGTTGTAACAAAATCTTTAGTAAGAGTTTCATTCATTTTTAGTTCACTGCTTGTTTGCTGGATTTCTGCTTCCAGTTCTTCTAACACAATATTGTTCTCTGCTTTGATGTATGAAATTTCCGCATCCGTTAACTTGGCCTTTTCGGCCCGCTCTGATTTAAGGATGGCAATACGGTTGGATAGCTTGGCGAGTTCAATTTCCAATTCCTGACTGGTAAGTTCAATCAGTAAGTCTCCTTCTTTTACTTGTTGGCCAGGCACCACCTGAATAGATTTAACAAGAGCTGATTTTTCTGAATTGATTTTATATTCTCTGCTTTGCGCAATTCCGATCGAAGAATCACCGCTCCCTTTAAAATAGCGCGAGCTTATAAACAACATAGCCAGAAACATCACCCCCACTAAAATATAAAACCAATTAATACGAGTCGTTTTCATCAGCCTGGTATTACTTCGTTGGATGACAGTTTAACCTGGGCCACACCCTCCATTCCCCGCAACGCATTCACCAGGTCTTCTTTACGGAAATTTTTTTTTAATGATACTGCATAGTGATACCGCATTGCATTCTCCTTATTGACCATAATGGAGATGGATCGATACTCCGCAGCATGCACTTCTACAATCTTCAATACAGATTCGAGTAGTTGTGGATCACTCAACGTAAAAAATAAATGACTGTGATCGGCAAAACTCTTGAAAGGTGAGAAATGCAGGAGTGCCGCCACAGCGCAAAATAAGATAGAACCAACAAAAGAGATCGTAAATCCATATACGCCAATGGCGAGACCCGTACTAAGCGCAGCAAACAAAAACAACACATCCCGGGGATCATCGATACGAGTACGAAACCGAATGATCGCCATCGCACCAAATACGCCTAGCCCACGGGCTAAACTATCCCCGATAGCCATCATGACGAGCGTTGTCACCACAGCACCGAGCACTAATGATTGAAAGAAATTTTTCGGATAATAATCTCCCGTAAAAGTCAACTTGTGGGTGATGGCAATAATGGATGCCAGCAGGAAAGCCCACAAAAACGAATACGTGATATTGATTAACTGTGGATATTCGTAAACAGGCTGATCGGGAAATAATTCAAACATGCAGGTATAGTTGATTCAATTCAGTTATTGATTTGATTGTCCTTGTGTAGGTGTACTAAAACCCTTCCAGGTTGCAGCTCCATCTGTTGTGCGGCCCCACGAAGTATTTTCACTTTGAGCACCAAACGTATATTCATCGATCTTTCGGCCGTCAATATAATACAAGCCCACATCTTCACCTGCATTGCTTAATGCAAAACTCAGATGCAACGGACCTTGGCCCGACTGACTGTCGGCCCACAACACCAGGTACCCGCCTGGCTGAATCGTTGTAGCCGAAGGATTATCGGCCTGAATTTTATCAGAGAATGGATTGGACTTGTTATCTGAAAGATACATGCCCCCAATATTTACGGCTACCGATCCTGCATTGTAGATTTCAATCCAGTCGTCAAATTCGTTTGTTCCGCCATCATCATCAGGACAGCAACTTGAATTGAAGGCCATAAACTCGTTGATTACTAATTGAGGTAAAACATCGGTGTTCAATAAATAATCTTTTGCCTTAGCCGGTGCGGTAGCAGGTTCGTATGTTGATTTACCGTTGGTTCCAATAACTTCAACATAGTATTCAACCAACCCTGTGCTTGCTACTCCCGGAATCACAGCAGTATACGAAGTGCCTGATAGCGTCATGTTCTGCGATGTATACGCAGCGCCATTAAATCGATGATATAATTTTACGGTAGCTATTCCAAAGTTTGATATAAGTGTGGCTGTTACGGTTACAGCTTGATTGAGTGTGGGAACGATTGGAAGTCGGGTAACCGTAGCAATGGCCGGAGCTTGCGTGTTTCCATTCGATGTGCCCTGGGTGGTGGCGCCCGATATCGCCAGTGTTGCCGAACCATCGGGATATCGGCCATAGGTTTGTCCGGCATTTAATTCTGGAAATTCAACCCGGTCAATCAAGGTACCGGATATATTCTCTAAAAATACAGTCTCGCCACTTGATGTTAACCGGAAGTTTGTGTTTAACCCAGTGCCAAGATCATTACACAACAGCACTAAAAATCCCTTTGCGGGAATCGAAGTGCCTGCAGGAATTTTGTATTTAATATCAGCATTGTCGTAAATCGAATATCCACTTATATCTTTGGTGGTTTCCAGGGCATTATAGAGTTCTATCCAATCTTCACCAGAGGCATAAATCTCATTTATGAAAAGACTTTCTTCAACAACGGGTGTAACATCATCAGAAGAAGAACACGATGAGAAAGTAAGACTAAACAAAGAAAGACTACTTAACAGAACAATTTTAAGAGTACGTTTTATCATGAGTAAGAAATGAGAGCGAAACAATTTCATAAAGATAAGGTAATCAAAGAAATTTGCAGCACGTTTTATATTCATGCCAACGATCAAGCAGAAATGAAAATTCGTGCTCGCGTAAAGTGACTTTTTTAATGGGTCTTTAAGACAAAAAAAACTTAGACTTAATCGACTACCATTTTACGGACTCTGAATACAGTCTCAAATTTGTCAATCACGCTCTCAACTTAGGGTGCTTTTCCTTACCTTTGCGCCTTATTTACAAAACCACATGATTGCAGCAAACAATGTCTCGCTCCAGTTTGGGAAGCGGGTTCTTTTTGATGAAGTAAACCTGAAATTTATAGCTGGCAATTGCTATGGCATTATTGGAGCCAATGGAGCCGGAAAATCAACTTTTCTAAAAATTCTTTCTGGCGATATAGACCCAACACGCGGGCAGATAAGCATTGATCCCGGAAAACGGATGGCTGTGTTGCGCCAAAATCACTTTGAATTTGATGAAATAGCCGTATTGGATACTGTAATGATGGGATTTACACGGTTATGGAACCTGATGAAAGAAAAGGATGCCATCTACGAAAAGCCCGATTTTTCTGAAGCGGATGGAATCAAAGCCTCTGAACTTGAAGCAGAATTTGCCGAACTGAATGGGTGGAATGCACAGTCTGACGCGGCCTCCCTGCTGAGTGGTTTGGGCATCACCGAAGACAATCATTACAAATTGGTTAAGGAGCTAAGTGGTTCAGAAAAAGTAAGGGTGCTCCTTGCGCAGGCGATTTATGGTAACCCCGACATTCTTATTCTCGATGAACCTACCAACGACCTCGACTTACATACTATCGGTTGGCTGGAAGATTTTCTACTTGAGTTTAAGAATACCGTGATTGTTGTATCTCACGATCGTCACTTTCTTGATACCGTGTGTACGCACGTTGTTGATATTGATTTTAAGGCAATTCGTATGTATACCGGTAACTACACGTTCTGGTATCAATCCAGTCAGTTGGCATCTGCACAAAGATCATCGGCCAATAAAAAAGCTGAAGAAAAGAAAAAAGAGTTGCAGGAGTTTATCGCGCGGTTCAGTGCCAATGCTTCTAAATCAAAACAGGCAACAAGCCGTAGAAAGTTGTTGGAGAAAATCAATGTGGATGATATTCAGCCCTCTAACCGAAGATATCCGGCCATTATATTTCAACAAAAGCGCACCGCTGGCGATCAGATACTGCATGTAGAAGATTTATCGCACTCTCTGAATGGCAATGTTCTATTTAAGAAACTTGATTTCTTTGTTAACAAAGGCGACAAGATTGCATTTTTGAGTAAAGATGGATTAACCATTACCACACTCTTTCAGATTTTGATTGGAGAGCTTAAAGCAGATTCAGGTGATTTTAAATTCGGTCAGACCATCACGCCTGCTTATTTGCCGGTTAATAACGAAACCTACTTTACCTCTGATGACAACCTGGTAGACTGGCTTCGCCAATATGCGGATGAAGAAAACCGGGATGAAGTTTATATCCGTGGGTTCTTAGGCAAGATGCTTTTCTCAGGTGAAGAAGTTTTCAAAAAGTGTAATGTTTTATCCGGTGGTGAGAAAGTGCGGTGTATGATTTCGCGCATGATGCTGGCCGGTGCCAACCTGTTGATCCTTGATGAACCCACCAACCACCTTGATCTTGAGTCGATCACGGCTTTCAATAATGCACTCAAGGATTTTCCAGGAACAGTTCTGTTTACCACACACGATCATGAATTTACTCAAACCGTAGCCAACCGGATAATAGAAATTACACCGAACGGGTACATCGATAAGTTGATGACGTACGATGAATACATTTCGAGCGAACCTATTGTTGCACAGAAAGAAGCGCTCTACGCATGATAGTATAGGGTGGCGATAAAAATAGAATAGAGATCTCAGCCTTTATCCGTTCATCGCTGGCCTTTGACCCGAAATCTCGGGTACCTTAACGATGAAGTAACGCTGTTAATAATAAGACTTTCTATCAAGATGGCGGATCTCGTTACGTACGCGGCAAAAAATCTCTCTTTGCCTACGACAAAATTTAAAAACTGAGTTTAAATCCTGCCGCACCACAGCTCTCATTAATCATTTCTGGATTCGCGCCAACGGCACCGTCTGCTTGCGCTTAAGTTACGACCGCTAAACTCCCCTATGAACCACACACTGCTTAAAAATGATGTATGTGATAAAGCGCTTGCAAAAACCATCCGGGGCAAGTTGTTTTGGGGGGTTACCAAAATTGATGATCAGAAATAGAGTCTGTTCCTCTAGCCCATGCAGGCGGTACTAATTTTTAATTGTGCTATGCCAACAACAACCGCTTATACTTAATTTTTTTACTTATTGGTACTTACGCATTATGAATACATTACCCAGCACCGTAAATAACTTCTTGCTTGGAGAAAAAGGCTTAAATCTTTCCTATTCTGCCTTTAAACTGGCTGTTCTCACAGGGCAATTAAGTTTATTGTCGTTTCTGATTAATGTAGGCTACATTCTTTTTGATCTTTATCATGAACTGTATACCTCCTGGCCCCTGCTTTCATTGTCGGCCTTGCTATCGCTGGTCAGTTTTCTGTTAAATAGATACGGGTATCATTTCGCGGCCAAAGTACTTCTGGGACTTACTACCAATCTTACTATTTTTGTTTTCTCCTCCATCGAACCAGTTGAAACAGGCCTCTCGTTCTTATTTATAATCTGTGCACTAGGAGCTATCAGCACGTTAGGTTTTGAGCAAAAAAAACTGGCTATTCTTTTCGTCTCGCTGCCGCTTGTACTCTTCATCTTTTCAATAGTTATCGATCTTGATTTTTTTACCCGCACACCGCAGTCCTCAGACTATGTGAGGATTAACATGATCATTAACTTCACCATAACATTTGCCGCTGCGGTGTTGATGATTTATTTTCTGCTACGGCTTAATCATCACTCAGAACGAGCCTTGCGCGACAATGAAAAGCGGCTACATGATAAAAATCAGGAACTGGTAAAAGTAAATCAAGAGCTCGATCGGTTTGTATACAGTGCCTCACACGACTTACGGTCACCCATTAGTTCGGTTCGTGGTTTAATAAATTTAGTAAAGCTTAATCCCGATTCATCGGAAGCTAAATCGTACTTGGAGATGATGGATAAGCAATTAATTGGACTAACAAAGTTTATTGAAGATATTGTTATGTATTCCAGAAACACACGGGTGGCTGTTAAACCCAATATCATTCACCTTAAAAAGCTCGTGGCTGAAATTTTGGCCAGTCTTCAATTTTATCCCGGATCAGAAAAGATAACTATTGATGTGAACATCCCCGAAGACTTAACCTTGTTGGCTGATACCACCCGGCTTCGCATTGTGCTGGCCAATTTACTATCCAACGCCTTTAAGTATTCAAAACAAGATAAAGAAGACGCGTTCATTAAAATAGGTGTAACAAAAAACCAAACACATCTTGACATCTCTATACGGGATAATGGTACTGGCATTGATAATCAATATCTCCCTAAAATATTCGACATGTTTTTTCAGGCGAACGATAACTCCGAGGGTTCCGGACTAGGCTTATATATCGTTAAAGAAACATTAGAAAAAATTCAAGGCGAGATTCGAGTGCAATCAGAAGTTGGAAAGGGAACTGAATTTATTGTCACCTTACCGCAGCAACCGGAAGAGGTTCTGACTGAAGTTTGATGTTGGATAGGTCGCAAGTCGTATAGCCACCTACGTTGTTTTTGTCGACCTATTCATCTCAGTCATGATACCAGGTGATATGATTTTGAGCGGCAACTGTTCATTCACCGGGTGATACTCTTCTTCTTCCATTTTGAGATTGTCTATCCCCTCAAAATGTGTCAAGCTATTTCAGGAAGGGACACGTTCAAATGTGTAGCGATGGGACAGTTCTCCCATGGAGTGGTGCTCGTTCAAGTTTGGTATGGTACGAGTTTGTAAGTTATCAAGACCACTTAAGGTGGTCTTGATAACTTATCCAGCAATAGCTAATATTGCTAACAGGAATACTAATTAACCAATCCCAACATCATCATGACTAATCCATTTGCCTGCATCACTAAAACAGCCGTGGTTGCTTGCCTGGTTGTGGTTTATTCCTTTGCTATGGCGCAAGACGGTACGATCTATCCGCTTGACGCTCCTGCCGAACCGAATGCTATTCTGCTCGGCACCGGTGGTGTCAAAGATCAACCCGCGCATGAAACCTGGTTCCGTCAGTGGGGCGACCCGATGGCGCGAAATATTACTACTGCAACGCTAACACCCTTCTTACCTAAATCAGGCAAAGCGAATGGCGCAGCCGTTATCGTAGCTCCCGGTGGGGGATTCAGATGGTTGTCGTTGGGCAACGAAGGCTGGGAAGTTGCGCAAGCTCTGGCAGACCGTGGCATTGCTGCCTTCGTTCTCAAATACCGACTTCAACCAACACCCGAGTCGATTGACGCTTTTAAAGAATCTATGAATAGAACTTTTGCCGCAGCGGCCCCGCCTTCAACTGGTGCAGCACCCGCTGCTCGTCCACCTTTGGATCTGAGCAACCAACTGCAGGATGCAGAAGCAGCCTATGCTATGATTGTGAAACGGGCCAGCGAATGGGGTGTTGATACTACGCGGTTAGGCATGATTGGCTTTTCTGCCGGTGCGGGTCTCACCATGCATGCAACTCTTCACTCCAGGAAAATGGAACTCGATTTCATTGGTCCGATCTATGGAGGCATGGGACCTGTTGAAGTGCCGAAGAATGCTCCACCGATGTTCAATGTGATCGCCACCGATGATTTTCTTTTCCATGGTCAGTTTGGAGTTATTGACTCCTGGTTTAAAGCAGGCCGACCTGTTGAGTTTCACCTTTATCAGAATGGCGGCCACGGCTTCGGTCTTGGAAATCCTAATCGAACCAGTAATCGCTGGTTTGATGCCTTCATACATTGGCTGGATGTGAATAGCTTTATGATTGCTAGTGCAAAGAAGTGATGAGATGAGCTGACTAATCGCTGCTAAAAAATAACAACTATCCCATTTTTTATTAGCTAACGCAACAAGAAATGAAAACAATGACATGCAACCAATTAGGTGGCGCCTGCAACCAAACCTTCAGTGCAAATACATTTGACGAGATCGCTATGATGGTTAGCAAACACGCCCGTGAAATGGTAGGACAAGGCGATGCTGCCCATATTCAGGCAATGAATGACATGCGTAGTAGAATGACTTCGCCCGAAGCAACGAATGTCTGGATGGATGAAAAGCGAAGTGCGTTTAATGCTTTACCCGAAACCGGAGCCCGGTAAACAGCCACTCATTCGCTGACCCATTCCTCGATTGGGTAAGTTGTCTTGACGACTTATCACATTTTCTTAGTGAGAGCACCTTCACTATGAAAGGTCATCACGGGCCTGCCTCTAACCCTTTGGGGATTGCGGGTCTCGTGGATGTATGCGATAAATTAAAGAGTTTATCCTCGCCCGCAATGACAATGTTGAAGTGTCATCCTCTGTATGCGGGGGACACTCTCTCTATGCAATGTCATTGCGGTCCTGCCTGCCCTAATAGTCTTTGACGAAGCTTCACAATGCGAAATGCTTCGAGTATCATCTCGACCTTTGACCGCGATCCCGGAAAATTTAATGATGAAATAACGATGAAATGCTGCCACTAAGATTCAAACCATTACGAAATTGCGGGTCTCGTTGAATTATGAGGTAAATGAAAGTGAGATCAAACGATCACGGGATCTCGGCTCTCGTAAGTGATTCCCTTGATTTCAACTACTAACACTCAGCCGCGATGAGAACAAAAAAGGATAATTCGCTTGACCACTCTAAGTGGTCTTGACGACTTTTATCACTCAAAACATTGTATTATTTAAGTTAGTGGCATCACCATCAACTTGAGTACTTTTGAACAAATTCTTTAAAAATGCCCGAAGCAAACCAATGCCCCAACTGCCAATCGATATACGGATACCCTACGGGCACTTCCATGATGTGCCCCGAATGTAGCCATGAATGGAACCCGAACGAAACTCTAGCATCGGTTGAAGCCGAGGCGACCAAAGATGTAGTGAAAGATGCCAATGGCATGATACTGCAGGACGGAGATACGGTTATTATCATCAAAGACTTGCCAGTAAAGGGTTCTTCCAAAGCCATTAAGGCAGGCACCAAAGTGAAGAATATTAAACTCACCAGCGGTGATCACAACATTGATTGCAAGGTAGAGGGTTTTGGGGCCATGGGTCTTAAATCCATTTTTGTACGCAAAGGCTGATTTTTAGAGTAAGGCTCTTTGCCAATGATGGGTTCGTTGGAAGAACACCAACAAGGGTTGCGCAACAAGGTTTAGCGTAGGCAAGCCCGTGGCGATCTCAAGGAAATGAAATGCACGTTATACTAAGTGTTTTGTCGGCCATGAACCAAAGCTTTGGATTCATCACACACTATGCGGTCGAGAAATAGTAGCCCGAGATTTTGGCTAAGGGTGTCAGGGATAACCCCTAACACGGAGAGAAGTAAAGTAATGGTGTCAGGTGATAACACCTGACACGGAGAAAACATGAAGAACAAAACCCTTCCCTTTTATAGACCTCAGTGCAACCAACACCTCCATACCTGCGTCTCATCATGACTAACACTTATTTGCGATGATCAAAAATTACGTCAAAACTGCTTTGCGCATCATGCTGCGCCAAAAGGGATATTCGTTTATCAATATTGCAGGACTCAGCCTGGGTATTGCGGCCAGTTTGCTGATCATCTTATATGTGATGGATGAGTTGAGTTACGACCGGTTTCATACCGATGCCGATCGCATCTATCGCATCGGCTTCAAAGGCCGGCTGCAGGGAAATGATTTTAACATGGCCAGCTCGCCCGCCCCGGTGGCCGATGCGCTAATGACGGAAGTACCCGAAATAGAAAGTGCCACACGCTTTGGCTCATGGCGCACCATGCCCATGAGTTATGAAGAAAAAAGTTTCACAGAAAATTATATGCTGGTGGCAGACTCCAACTTCCTTGTGTTTTTCCACTTTCCGTTAGTGGCCGGAAATATAAAAGAAGCGCTGAAAGGCACCGACAAAATAGTGATCACCGAGTCGGCAGCGAAGCGCTACTTTGGCAATGAAAATCCAATTGGCAAAATAATCTTACGCGGATCGGAAAAGAAAGCAACGGAAGTAACCGGAGTTGCCAAAGATTGTCCCAGCAACTCGCACATACAGTTCGATATGATCCTTTCCGGTGAATCGTGGGATTATATGAGAACCAACACGCAATGGACTTCTAATAACCTGTACACATATTTTAAAAGTCATCCCAATGCGGATGCGCAAAAAATAAAATCGAGGTTAGATCAACTGGTAGAAAAGAACATGGGTGCCGAGTTGGAAAAATATTTAGGCTTCACCTTCAAACAGTTTAAAGAAAAAGGTAATGATGTAGGTCTCTTCCTGCAACCTTTAACAGACATTCACTTGAAATCCAACCTCACCGAGGAGATAACACCGAACGGAAATCTGCAATACATCTACATCTTCATTGCCATAGCCGTATTCATCATATTGATTGCCTGTATCAATTTTATGAATTTATCAACGGCACGTTCTGCCAACCGCGCAAAGGAGGTAGGTGTGCGCAAATCAATTGGTGCCTTGCGGGGACGGCTCATTGGGCAGTTTCTGTCTGAGTCGATGATCTATAGTTTTGTATCTACCCTACTCGCGTTTATCCTGATGGTGGCGTTATTGCAACCTTTCAATACGCTGGCTGGAAAAACGTTGACACTTTCGTTGTTTACAAATCCTATTGCCATTATCGGTATCATTGGCTTCGCTTTATTTGTAGGGCTTATCGCGGGAAGTTATCCGGCTTTCTATCTCACGGCCTTCCGTCCGGTAGATGTGTTGAAAGGAAAAATAAGATCAGGTTTCAAAAATTCAAAACTCAGAAACTCATTGGTGGTGTTTCAGTTTATCATTTCCATCTCGCTTATACTCAGTAGCATGGTGGTGTATAAACAACTGAAGTTTATGCAGGAGAAGAACATCGGTTTTGATAAAGAGAACGTGATCGACTTGCTTCACACGTGGTCGTTGGATAAAAATGCCAAGGCTTTCAAAAATGAATTGGCTATGCATCCTGAATTTATAAGCGCGAGCTTTGCCAATGATCTGCCGCCCAACATTGGCTGGAGCAATGCATGGCGAAAAGGCGGAACAGATCAGGACTTTCTATTGCAGGTTTACCAGGTAGATTATGATCACCTCACCGCAATGGGCTACACGTTAAAAGTAGGTCGCTTCTTTAGTCGCGATTTTCCTGCTGATTCTATGTCCGTAATCATCAACGAAACTGCGCTCAAGCTTTTGGGTTTTGATACGTATGAGAATCAGACGCTGTTAAGTTATAGTGGCGATAACCCACAACCCATGAAGGTGATCGGTGTAGTTAAAGACTTCAATTTTGAAAGCCTTCGCAGTACTGTGAAACCGCTGGTGATGATACTGGGTGGTGAGCCTAATGGTGAAATGGCCATCCGTCTTGCGCCCGGTAAAACACAAGAGCAACTACAACTTCTTGAAAGCATCTGGAAAAAATATTCTACCAATGCGTTTCAATATTCTTTCCTGGATCAAAACTTTGATGCGCTGTTCCGGGCCGAACAAAGGATGAGTCGTATCATTCTTATTTTCACCATACTCACCATATCTATTGCCTGCCTGGGACTATTTGGGTTGGCCACGTATGTAGGCGAGCAACGTGCAAAAGAAATCAGCATCCGAAAAGTAATGGGCGCTTCCGTACCGCAGGTAATGGGTTTGCTATTCAAAGACTTTACCATGCTGATCTTAGTTGCTTTCTTTATTGCTGCACCACTCGGTTGGTACCTGATGCATGAGTGGCTACAGGGTTTTGCCTTTCATGTAGGAATAGAACCGTGGATTATAGCCCTTGCGGGATTCACCTCGCTACTCATTGCCACACTCACTATCAGTTTTCAAGCCATCAACGCAGCAAGGGAAAATCCTGTGAAGGCGCTGAAGAATGAATAAGTTATTTTTCTTGCTTGCTCATCGTACTTGGTGAAATAGTTGCGCTTTTTCACATTGTTAGCTCGTTATCTCCTGGTAAGCGGTGGTTGATCGTACGCCACATGGCAGATTAGATCAAATTCGCTGAAGTCTTTGCTAACTGATTCGCAAGAATTTAAATGATACCCCATGCTCTTCCAGCAAATCGATAATCACTTTCTTTTTTGCCGAAGCATTCCAGCTATTTAGAAAATCATCCAATGAAGCAAACTCCGACTGAATCTGTTTTTTTGAAAAATCTTTATAGGACTCTGTAACCAGCTTTCCATCTTTGCTGATATACTCTACCCTTTCTGCTACGATGTATACATTTACAATATGTTCCATCTCCCCCATCTTTGCAATAACTGGATACTTGCTGTCAGGGTCTATAAAATTATCAAGCTCCGCTTTGCCTTCCACACTATCCCCTGTGATGCGCATTACATATCGATAATTATCTATAGCTTGTTGCCCCGCTACATTAATAATCGCCTTGCGCATACGTTTGGCATGGTCAATGTCTTCGCAGAAGATGATGGTTTTAAGAAAATGAATCGGTGGCATTTAGGAATTGCATCACTCGTTTGGTTGATAGAGAACCAAAATGCGATCCATATCAGTCAGAAATACGCGGAGTCCCTTCTTGAGCACATTCCATTTCTCAGGGTGACTCCGCTAGGAAAGAGAAGGGAACTAAGCGAAGGATCTCATAGCGTTTTCGAATAGTAGGATCCTTCGCGCCTCGCGCCAACCCACCCCCAGATGTCTATTTCAGAAAGTTCCTTTTTGTTGATGTTATCCAAATTCAAAGAAATTAGGTTAACGGATTATAAGGTACGTTTAAAATTAACCCAAATCCTTTAAACACTACGATTTTGCAATGGGATTTTCCCCGTTTCAGTACGGGAATTTCCCGACTCCTTGCCAAATCTACAGCTCAGGTTACCAATCGGTGATGCCATCAAGGGCATTCATTCTTTGCCAATAGAGAAAGGCTACGCTTTATACGTAGCCTTTATGCTCCTTTGATTTTGGAATTAATCCAGTAATCCCAAGGTCTTCATTCTCTTTTCAATTCTGGTAACCTGCGCAGGAATATCTAGATCAGAGTAGATCATGTAAAGTACATCCAACACCTTGCCTTCATCGGGGCTAAGCTTTTCACATTTCTCCCAATACGGAAGCGCTACTTTCAATTTCTCCTGATAGGTTTTATCCAGGGCTACCTTCTTTTGAAAGTCTTCCTTTGAATTGCCCAACTGGTTCATCTGATCTTTTACGGTCTTTGCCTCAAAGTAGATAACTTCGGCCAACCCTAATTGAGGCTCAAAATATTTGGCATCAATCTTAATAGATTCTTCATACCACTTTCTTGCCTCGATCGGATCTTTCAATTCATTGCTGATAACTCCCAAATAGTACCGGGATTCTTTGTCGTTTGGATCCGCGGATGCCTGTCTTTCCATAACTGCTTTTGCTTCGGGTAAGCGATTCATTTTTATGTACATATCCAATTCATACTTTGGATACTCAGGATTGTTAGGATACTTTGCTACCATTTCCTTAGCATACTTTAAGGCCAGGTCGTTATCCTTTTTCTTATCTCGATAGATACTGAATAACATGATGATGGCATCTGGTGAAGTACCACCCTTTTCCTGGTATTTTTTGATGTACTCGATGGACTTATCATACTCCTCGGCTGAGGGACCAAAGAATACACCGGCATTCATAAGGATAGAGGTATCGTTAGGAATAAAATATAATGTGCGCTCGGTATACTCAAATGCCTTTTTGTAATCCTTATCGTCTTGATAAGCCTTTACCGCAGTGTTAAAATAACTCTGAGCCAGAAATGCATTCACTTGATCATTCATCATGGGAAATCCTACGGCATCGTTTAAAAACGCAGGTGTCTTTCCATTGTCTAATGCTTTAGCTTTTTCAAAAGCTTCTTTGGCAACCGGAAACCCATCCGGAACAAGGGATTTAAATTTTTCAACCTTCGTTGAATCAATTCCTGCGTAGATGATTCCCTTTAAATACCAGGCCTTGGCAGCATTTTTACTGGGCTGACCTTTCTTATCAACCATAAACTCCTGGCTGGCAGTAGTAATATCGATAATGGCTTTGGCTTCGTCAAATTTCCCTGCGCGTAGGGCCTTTTCAGCCGTTGCAATACTGGGTTTAATCTCCTTCTGCGCCAAGGCAACAAGCGGTATCAACCCGATTAATAAGATGGCAATTTTTTTCATTTCAAAGTAAGGTTAAGGTTCAAGTTTAGTTTGTTCAGTTATTCAGTTATTGGATTTGTAGTATCTGGTAAATCGGTTTCTATCTTTTGAATTTTCTCAACTGATGAAATCGCATCTTCTTCATTGAGTTTAATCAGACGTACACCTTGTGTAGCGCGGCC
Source organism: Cyclobacteriaceae bacterium (assembly GCA_965278925.1). Lineage (GTDB taxonomy): Bacteria > Bacteroidota > Bacteroidia > Cytophagales > Cyclobacteriaceae > ELB16-189. The sequence goes on from OZ257123.1 coordinate 960,235, forward strand.
CATCACGCGTAGCTCGGCTACACTGATGCGAATACTTATTCCTGATTTATTAATAATCATCAAATCGTCATTGTCTACAACTTCCTTAATTGCAACAAGCTTGCCAGTTTTTTCTGTTACGTTAATCGTTTTTACACCCTTTCCGCCTCTGCGGGTAATCCGGTAATCATCCAACGAGGACCTTTTTCCATAACCCTTTTCAGAAACGACTAACAAATTGGCATCTTCTCTGCCAATACAAACCATGCCAATCACCTTATCATCACCAGATTCAAGTGTAACACCCCGCACACCTGAAGCCGTTCGGCCCATGGGTCGCACATCACTTTCGTTAAAGCGAACTGCCTTGCCTTCACTTTTTGCAATGATAATATCATTTTTACCATTGGTCAAAGCCGCATTCAACAAGCGGTCGCCATTGTTGATTGTAATGGAAGTGATGCCATTGGCGCGTGGTCGCGAGTACGCTTCCAACGAGGTCTTCTTGATAGTACCCCTTTCGGTGCAAAGAATAACAAAGGTATTGTTGAGATAGGCCTCATCAGTTAAGTCCTTAACATTAAGTACGGCCTTCACTTTATCGCCAGGCTCAATGTTGAGCAGGTTTTGAATTGCACGACCTTTTGAAGTCTTGGTTCCCTCTGGTATTTCATACACCTTTTTCCAATATACCTTTCCAAACTCAGTAAAAATCAACAGGTAGTTATGGGCTTGCGCGATGAAGAGGTGCTCTGTAAAGTCATCCTCTTTTGTGGTTGCCGCTTTAGAACCAATTCCGCCTCTTCCTTGCGTGCGGTATTCGGAAAGCGAAGTGCGCTTTACATAGCCCTGATTGGAAATGGTGATCACCATCTCTTCATTCGGAATCATGTCTTCGAGTGTGATGTCTTCATCACTATGAACAACTTCAGTTCTGCGCTTGTCTCCGTAACGTTCTCTAACCTCAGCGAGCTCATCTTTGATAATGCCCATACGGATGGCTTCGCTACCCAAAATTTCGTTGAGCCTTGCAATCAGGGCTTTAACCTCGTTGTATTCGTTTTGAATTTTATCGCGCTCAAGGCCTGTTAATCGTTGAAGGCGCATTTCCAAAATAGCCTTCGACTGAATTTCAGAGAGGTTGAATTGCTTCATCAACCCTTCTTTGGCAACATCCGGATCACTGGAATTACGAATCAGGGTGATCACTTCATCCAAATGATCAAGGGCAATCAGGTACCCTTCCAGAATGTGAGCGCGTTTTTCAGCTTCATTAAGTTCGTACCGGGTTCTGCGCACCACCACCTCGTGACGGTGATCCACAAAGTGTACGATCAGATCTTTGAGGTTTAACGTTTGTGGTCGCCCCTTTACCAAGGCAACATTATTTACTCCAAAGGATGATTGCAGCTGCGTGTATTTGTAAAGATTATTTAAGACAATATTTGGAATGGCATCCTTCTTCAGATCATACACCACCCGATAGCCATCGCGATCCGATTCATCGCGCATGTCGCTAATACCCTCCAATCTTTTTTCATTAATGAGAGCTGCAGTTTTCTCAATCATCAAGGCCTTGTTCACCATGTAGGGAACTTCGGTTACAATAATCTGATCGCGACCGCTGCTATTGGTAACAATCTCTGCTTTCGCGCGAACCACAATTCTTCCGCGACCGGTTAGAAAAGCTTCCTGCACACCTTGATAGCCATAGATAATACCACCCGTAGGGAAGTCCGGAGCTGTAATGTGTTTCATTAACTCAGCTATCGTAATCTCCTTATTATCAATGTATGCCACAATTCCATCTACCACCTCGGTTAAGTTGTGAGGTGCCATATTCGTGGCCATTCCCACGGCAATACCGGATGATCCATTCATCAACAGATTTGGTATTTTACCTGGCAACACGGTTGGCTCGGTCAGTGAGTCGTCAAAGTTTGGTTGGAAGTCTACGGTTTCTTTATTGATATCGGCCAGCAGTTCTTCTGCTACTCTGCGAAGACGGGCTTCTGTGTAACGCATCGCTGCCGGAGAGTCGCCATCAATAGAACCAAAGTTTCCCTGGCCATCCACCAGCGTATAACGCAACGACCAATCCTGTGCCATGCGCACCATGGTGTCGTATACCGAGGAGTCACCGTGTGGGTGATACTTACCGAGCACCTCCCCCACAATTCTGGCTGACTTTTTATAAGGCTTATTGTAATTAACGCCCAATTCAAGCATGCCATAGAGCACCCTGCGATGAACAGGCTTCAAACCATCGCGCACATCGGGCAAGGCTCTTGAAACGATAACAGACATCGAATAGTCGATGTATGCACCACGCATTTCATCTTCGATATTAATGGGAATTATGTTCTGCCTTGCGGGGAGGTTACTGCTGTCTTCGGCCACGATTTACCTGGGGTTAGAATGGGTCATAAAACACCTTGTTAAAGGGCGTTAAAATAAGGCCGAAAGGTAAATAAAATTGAGCAATAGTAGTGCCTCTCAAGTGCTTAAAAACAGGATTTTCAGATAAAAAATCAAAGATTATTGATCCTTGACTTATCGGTCAATAAGGGTTCAGTTTCCGCTTATTTTTTCCTTTGTATTTGATGAGGGTTGGATGATTCTCGCCATAGTTGGGATTCTGCTTTTTGAAGAAGGGATGCACACGACTCCGGTATTCCTTATTGCCGTGAGCATGATTCATCTGAATCTTACAATCTTTGAGATAACACCGTGGCAACTCGGGCAACGAGTAAGTAAGGCCAAACTGAAAATAAGCCGCATTCATTTTGTGCTCGATAGAATTTCCATTGCTCCCAGGAATGCTGATTGTATATTTCTTAATATCAGAAGAAGGCCGAACAAAGGCCCGCAGGTATTCAGAGAACTCACGTTCAACCGTGACACCAAGGTTGAAATACATACCTTTTTCAATGAGCCCCATCGCAAAATTATTGCCCGGCTTGTAAGCCCCTACTTGAATATCGCCAGTAAACAAAAATTTATCTAAGCGATAAAATGAAGCACCCGCCATACCATAAAATTTTCGCATTAATCCGGATGAGTTACCAGGACGGAAATTGCCAATCTGATCGGTAAACGATGTAGGTTTGAAATCGCGCATAAACATGGCTTCGTACGAAAAACCACCACCGATTCGAAACCGCTTTAAAAATTCATAATGAATGGTGAGGTTAAGCGGAATATTAAACCCCTTCCCTTTGAATCCTAACTTTGCGGTATCCGGACTTACCACAAAGTCTCCGGGTGTTACTCCCAGGGTATCGCCACTAACTATATTAACCCAGTTGGTGTACCGTGGCGTAACTGCGGTGCCAACAGGAAATATGCGGGGACTAAATCCGGTAGGTTGATAAACTCCAAAACTGTCAAGGTTGTGTTTTAAGAAAGTGGTTCCAACTCCCGTACTTAAACTGAATTTAAAGTTTCGAAGAATAGCGCGGGTGGTGTTCTTCTTTCGCTTGGCATAAATAGTCTCAAGCGGAAACGTAGGCTTCTCATCATCCTGAGCCAGCAACTCCAGAGGTAGGATAAATGCAACTAACAGCAATAGACAGAATATGCGAAGCTTGCTTTTCAGGATAGGTCTCAATTAAGCGCTAAAGATAACATGCAGAACCGGAAGGCAAAAATTCAAGGAATTCAATACCCATAGTTAGGATACCCACTTTCTAACGAACTGAAGGTGTGAAACAGTATCTGCCCCTTCCTGGCTTCGTAATTAAATTGATGATCGTGCGTTTCGCCACTTGGGTCTCTCAGACTCAGCGTAACTTTATTGGCACCTACCTGTAAGGGAATGCGGGTGTAATAAATGCTGTGTGGCAATGTCTGCCAATTGCGGGTATCTGCCTTTTCTGTAATAGCGTTGATCATGCCTAATACCGAACCCAGCGTTTTATCTTCCTGCTTCATTTGGTATTCAGTACCTTTTTTTATGGCTACCCGAATAAGGGCCTTGCTCAACTCAAGATGCATACGTTGCTGCAAACTTTTAAAGGCAATCTTATTTACATCTTCCAGTAAATATAACTGACTCGTAGTGTCGTTCCAGTTCAGCGAGGCCTGCGAATAATATGCGGGCCGCTCTACATACCGGGGTAAGGCCACGCGAAAAAACTCTATCCTCGCGAGCCCATTTCTCTCTTGTTCATTATAGTTCGACAATGAAAAAGGAAAACTTAAACCTAACTCGCGATTGGAAAAGTAAACCCAGTTATCTCTGCGATCGACCACAAAGTTAATCCCCCACTCGGCTTTTACAGGACTCAACCCATTATGCCAGAAGAAAACCAACTCGCCACCTGCTGGCTCTGAATACGTGTAATCGGTCATTTCAAATTCCGTTTTAAACTGTTCGAATTCTTCGGTGAGGCCCGCAAGCCAGGCACTTCGCACAATGTCTGTCTTCAACTGTTCTGGGGCCGAAATCTGAAATAGTCTTTCATAATCTTTTTTATAGATTTCATAGGCATTTCGATAGGCGATGAAAGCATTGTTATAATCTTTATCCGTTTCATAAATCACACCCATCAGGGTATGAACGAAAGCATCGCGCTGGTATTTGTTCTCATTTGCATAGCGGTCGCTCAGTTGTTGCAACCGGATGTTTACTCTTCTACATTCCACCAGGGCTGCTTCGGTGTTTCCCATCTTCATAAAGTTCAAGGCTTTGTAATAAAGCAACATCAGATGTTCGTGATCTTCACCTTTGTAGGTTGTAATCATGGGATTGGTGAGATACGAGGCAGCTTCGTTGAGGTAATTGATCCGATAATCTTCACCAAACAAAAAAGCTTTTTCGAAATACTCGTTACTTTCTTCGTAGCGGCCCATCATGGACAGCACCAATCCGTTATTGACATGAAACAGGAATTCCCTTCGCCCCTTTGAATCGGAAGAATTTGCTTGCAGGGTTGTAAAAGCATTGCTCAGGTTGCCACTTTCAAATTCCTGATTAAAACTTTGGTTGGTTTGGTAATACGTAGCGCAGGAGTTCGTAAACAGAACGAATAAAAGTAAGCTATACTTTAACGGTTGGATCTTAAATCGATATTGGATAAAGCGATTCAAGAGTGTTGTGATTTAGTTTTTGATATACTTCTTGATTTCTTCCTGACCATACCAGATACGTTTATTCGTTTCCATATCGGTAAGGAAAAGTGTAGCCACGTAATTTACCACGCGGCTTTTGTTGTTGGTATCAGTTTCAGAAGTCATCTCACCAAATAACATCAGGTTTGCGCCAACTTCTTTGCCCCATTGGGCCATGGTTGCGGGATCAGCAAAATCCTGTTGTTGTGCGCGCTCTTCGCGAAGTTTGTCGCGAAAGGAATCCGATTCTACCAGATCAGCAAGATTTGAATTGAATATTGCCAATTCAAATTTCTTTATGAAGTTGTTTGCGTCAATGTGTTCACTGGTTCTATTTCTTATTTGCCCGACAATGATGGTTGGTTTTTTACCAAGCTCTTTGGCGTACTCCTGAAACCGGGGACTGTTAAGAAGTTCTGCCGTCATTTTATCAGCTACTTGCCGCGAGTCAGAGTCATTCCAGCGTCCGCTTAAATCAACCTGTTGATTGGGATCGATGCGCGACACCGTGCGGGCGCACGAAGTTAAAAGAACAATGGCCAGAACAAAAACGTAAACACGCATCGTAATACTCTTAATCAGATTTCTTTTAAACGTTTAATTACCTCTTTGGGATTAGCTGCAGAAAAAACAAAATTACCAGCTACCAGCACATGTGCTCCTGCCTCCAGCAAAGGCCCGGCATTATTCTGGTTGACACCGCCATCAATTTCAATCATGGCCGGTGACTTTCTCTCACTTATAAGGTTGGCCAACTCAGCCACCTTCACATAGGTATTTTCTATAAACTTCTGACCTCCAAAACCCGGATTCACCGACATCATGCAAACCAGATCTATCTCCGCAATCACATCCTGCAAAAGCGAAACGGGCGAATGTGGATTGATGGCAACGCCAGCCTTCATGCCTAACGCTTTTATTTGTTGAACAGTGCGATGTAAATGAGTACTGGCTTCAACGTGCACAGATAAAATATCAGCCCCCACTTCACGAAAGGCTTCTATGTAACGTTCTGGTTGAACAATCATCAGGTGAACATCAAGCGGCTTTTGTGCGTGTTTTTTTATAGCCTTAATGACAGGCATGCCAAATGAAATGTTAGGCACAAAAACACCATCCATCACATCCACATGAATCCAATCAGCCTGACTTTCATTGATCATGGTGATTTCGCGTTGCAGGTTTGCAAAATCGGCAGCGAGAATGGAGGGTGCAATGATGGAGCTCATGAAAAAAGAGACGTTGAATTAATCTAATAGAATTTTGAATCTCCGTAAAGATAAGCAGGGTTTACTTTTATACCAGACCGATTACAACTTCGCAATACGAATGGTGGCGGTTGTGTTTCCTGACTTTACCCTTACAAAATAGAGCCCGGCCTTAAAATTCGAAATGTCGTACTCAAAAGGATTTGATAACCAGTTAATCTGCAGGCTGGAGTCGGCAACCCGGCTACCACGCGAATCAAAAATTGTTACCTGTACAGGAGTATCCGTGGCCTCTTTCAATTTTATCTGAAAACTATTCCCTGAAACAGGGTTTGGATAAACAGATATTGATTGGGTATTCAGGGACCTTTGCAGATAGTTTTTTATTGCTCTGAAATGCGGAATGCCATAGCCCATCAGGTTGTCGGGTGCCGATGCCTGACTGGCTGAGTGCACAATGGCATCGTAGATTTCACCGGCATTAAGCGCGGGAAAAGCTTGCCAGGCTCCCGCTGCCAAACTACCAATCAACGGGCTGGCCAACGAGGTGCCGCTCGCGGTGCCCAACGCTCCACTGGGTTTTATAACACTTGTACCCGACCCGAGTGCAACTACATCCGGCTTTATCCGACCATCCGCAGTTGGCCCACGAGAACTGAAACTACTTAAAGAGTTTACACTATTGATCGATCCGATTGCAAGAATACCTTCGGCATCGGCAGGTGGTGTTACTAACTTCCACGAACCTCCCCCTTCATTGCCGGCACTGCACACGACAATCATTCCTCGCTCAATTGCTTTTCGTGCTGCACGTGTAACAACTGCAGTCTGTCCATCCAAATCATTTGTTTCATAATCCATGGCAGCATCATCAAATTCATTGTATCCCAACGAAGCATTTATAATATCAACCCCGGCACTATCGGCACGCTCGGCAGCAAACGTCCAGTTATATTCTTCGATGCGATATTCGTTAGCCACATCTTCGGTGAGGTAAAGAAAAAAATCAGCTTTATACGCTCCGCCAGTGTACGCCCCCTCTGAATAAGCCGCCATAACAGAAAGAACTTCAGTGCCATGATCATCTGTAACAAATACGTTACTTGTGTTAGTCACAAAGTTTACGGTCTGCTTCACGCGATTCTCTGCAAACAAATCTGCAAAGGGCGCACTTACATTCACACCTTGAAAGCCACTATCGAAAATCGCGATCGAAATTCCTTCGCCTCTGTTTCCAGCTTCATGCATCTCATCAATTCCTATTTGCTGCAACTGAAGTTGGTTAACGGGCTCATCAGCCGTTGAATTTTTGCGTTGTTTTATTTTGTTCGTTCTGCCTCCAATGAGCTTGCTGCCCGGAGCCACGAGCACAGACTCTTGCACAAATGGCAATGCATTTATAGTAGTTACCGTGGCCAGATTAGTTTCTATAAGCACCCCATTCCACCAGCGCGAGGTAAAAAATGTTTTAGCCCCGGTAGTTTTTACCTGGGCCACATACGTGGGATTGACAGGAAGATCTTCTTCGGTGATGGCAATCCCCTGTTTCAGTCTGCGGTCTATACTTCGGGCACTTAAAAATTGAGTTGGGGAAGAGATCGAAAAAGGGGTTCCGGTCTTATCTTTAAAAAAAACAAAATACCGATTGGTTTGCCCATGCGTGGCAACTGAAAACAATAAACAAAAAAGTGTCAGCTTAATGCGAAGCATGGAATTTGAGGGTTTGATTATACCTAACTCCTTTATCCACTCTTTGTTGCCCCAGACAAGGATCGTCCGTGCAATATTCTAGCTGAATCACCTCTTTATAAATCAACCCTACGGTGCGGGCATACACTTCTTTGCGTTGGTCGGTGCCTACAATCGGATCGGTAAAATCATTTTGAACGACCGTTGTTGTTTTGTCAAAACTCAGATTGGTATCTAACGAGACGGGTTTATCAAACTCAATAGCTTGATAAGTCGCGCTGTTCTGTCCATTAAATAAATTTCCATTGTCAGGTAAGTTGTTGTATTGATTTCCATTCCAACGCGAACCCTCAAAAAGTGGAACAATCAATTTAACAAGGTTAAGGTTTGCTTCGTTTTGGATCACCTGATTATTGCTAAACATTGTCGACCAGGTGTTGAGACTTTGCCAGGCATCCATTTCAGTAGCTCTGGTTTCGCGAAGGAAAATATAGGTGTACAATCCCAGATCATTTTTTATAGAATCAACCACGGTAACCCGAAGTTCGTATTCAACCTTAGTTTCAACCGAAAGGTTGATAGAAGTTTCTTCCACATTGTAAATCCATTGGCTACCAGTTTTGAGTGGAAAATAATCTATGCCTATGTCGGTGTTGATGGGATCTTCCGAACCACAAGCAGGCAAGATTAAAAGGATTAGTAAAAAGAACCAGCAACTTTTCATTCGATCACAAATTCATTCCAAAGTTATCTTTTCTTGCTGATATTTGAGCCATGTTAAAAACCAAAGTTAAGGCCGGCAATATCACCAACCTGAGTGATGCCCGCTATTGCGCGGGCATGGGCGTTGATTGGCTGGGTTTCCCGGCTGAGTCAGTAGATACAAAAACCTTTACTGAGATAACCGGGTGGGTTACAGGCCCGGAGTTTGTGCTCGAAATCAATACGGGAGAGATTCCAGCAACCATAGCGGGCTATCCTGCAAGTGTTCTTCAAATTTCGTATCGGCAATTGAAGTTCAACCAAATGCTGGCAAACTATTCTCTGATCGTTGCTTTACCGATAGAAGCATGGGCAGAAGCAAAACAGAAACTTGTTGAAAGCAAAAGTCAAATTCAGAATGTGCTGGTAACATTATCAGGTGATAAGGCTTTGGATTTGAGTGTTCTTAATGAAGTAACAGCTTTTGGTGCCGTGCTCATAAATCTGGAAGCCTGCCCCTATTCATTGACGGAGATTTTAGGTTTCGGAGTTGCCGGAGTGAACATTGCCGGAAATCAAGAATTGAAACCGGGTTTGAAAGACTATACCGAACTGGCCGAAGTGCTGGAGCAATTGGAGGGTGAGTGAGTCATCTTTCAGTCGTAAGAATTTGTAAGATTACATTAGCTATATATTCCAATCCATACATGTCTGGTTTTTTTAACCATCTCTGAGTGTTTAACGGAGTAATAAACTTATCTTTTTCTTCTGGACCTATATAGCCAATTAAAACAATTTTATCCTTTATTGTTTCCCCTGAAATCTTCAGATTCAGAACATCATTGATGGACATTTTCTTAAAAATGTGAAATTTACTGACATAACTAACAGTCACTTTTTTGGGGTTTCTTTCTATAAACTGGCTAGTTCTCAAACTATCAAATTTCATAGCTATCTGAACCGCAAAACTTAATTCATTTTTTCCTTCAACCTCTTCATAGACAGAAAACATTTTTAATTGTCTATCGTCCTCTAGGAATACATTGGCAAATCCAGTTTTAGCTTGAAAGGGAACAAATTCAGGCATTGAACCATAAGTAAACGAGTATTCATCATTCTGAAACTTTATAACACTCGCCATTACGAGGCTGTTAATACCCCAAAGAGCATCTACTAGCGCACTGTCAGATTTGTAATCCTTATTACTTGAAAATTGTAGATTAACTGCTATCAAATTCGGATTAAGGGAGTCTATAATCTTTAATGCTCTCGCAATTTCTTTCCTTGAGGCATTCTCGACATTAACCATTACAATTTGATCGTCACTACTTTTCTGAGAAAGACAAGATAGTGGCAGATAAATTAATGAAATTAAAATAAGTGTCGTTTTCACTCACTAAATGAATAGCTAATCCGAAAATTTCGAAAACACTTTCTCAACAGCCTCACCAGCAATATCAGGAAACGAAATATTCAACGGCTTGCCCTCTTCAAGCCAACGCTCAATCTTCTTGATAGATTTTTTCTTCACTTTTTTAAGCACCGGAACCCCTAGCTTTTTCAGCGCAGCAGCATTGCAGTGTTGTTCATACTGACTTTTCATGGGCACTACCAGTAATTTTTTGTTGAGGTGTAAAACTTCAGCCGGAGTTTCAAACCCCGCACCACACAACACACCCGAGCCCGTTACCACACTCTCAATAAAATCCTGACCACTGACCGGGTATACTGATATACGACCAACATGATAGGGCTTCTTTGTATGCTTAGAAAAAATATGCCAACGCACTTTGGAAACTCTTAGTAACAACTCTACCAACTTTTTGTCGTCATAAGCAGGCAAGTAAATTGTGTAATGTCCATTGTCTTTCACACTTACCTCGCGGATAGCCGAGCGAACTACCGGAGTAAAAATGTTCTTATCATATTGTTCGAAATGAAAGCCCACGTATTTTTTAATGGGAGCATAATTCTTCAGCATCCACTCGCCAAAAGGATCTATTATTTTTGGACGAGGTGCTTTTTTTGATAACAAGGCCGACTGGTGACTTAAGCCAATGATAGGAACTTCTTTTTTGCGGCAAGCCCAGGCTGTAATGGGTTCGAAGTCATTAACCACCAGATCATATTTCTCAACCGGAAAACTATTGATTTCCTTGATTACATCTTTCGAACTGTTATTTTGAAAGGTCTTTAAAAAATTGATTCCACCCTGTTTGCCAAAATAAAAACTTAACCCTTTGGATTTATACTTTACCGGATAAGGTAGTACTATCTCCGCCTGCGCACCGCTAACAAACAAATCAAGTTTGCCATGCTTTTGAAGTTCTGGAATAATGTCAACGGCACGGCTTAAATGGCCGTTGCCTGTGCCTTGAATTGCATATAGAATGTTCATTTCTTAATGGTAAGGAATTCATTGACAAGGTCTTTAAATATCTCGTCATTATCCAGCTTATTTTTGGTGCCTTTCGAAATCTTTATTCCCTTAGCATGACTATCTTCATTGTATCGGTAGATGCTCCATGTACCCAGATTGTATTCGAGAGCGGTAAGATTTTCTACCCAATCACCGGAGTTCAGGTACATTACCTCTCCTTTGTCCGTTGAAATCTTCTTCATCTCCGGATGGTGAATGTGACCACAGATTACATAATCATAGCCGTTGGAAATGGCTATGTCGGCTGCTGTTTTTTCAAAATCATTAATGAATGTCACGGCTTGTTTTACACTATCTTTCACTCGTTTGGATAAGGAGATTTTACTACGCCCAAAAAGTTTAAGGATAAAGTTGACGAAAGAATTTATCAGGATAAGAGTATCATAACCAATGGCGCCTAATTTGGCAAGCCACTTGGAATATTGCATGGTAACATCAAATACATCGCCATGAAAAATCCAGGCCGACTTTCCATTTAAGGAAATTACTTTTTTGTTGGCGATCTGAAAAGCACTTAGCCGAAACCCGGCAAACTTGCGAAGCATCTCATCGTGGTTTCCCGTCAGGTAAGTAACCTTGATTCCCTTGGTAATTAAGCCGGTAATGTGTTTTACTACCTGCATGTGACTCTTTGGCCAGTAGCGCTTGCTAAACTGCCACATGTCGATGATATCACCATTTAAAATGATGCGCTTTGGTTTGATTGACTTTAAGTAGCGGAGTAATTCTTCCGCGTGGCAACCGTATGTGCCCAGGTGTATGTCTGAGATGATGACAAGTTCTACTTCTCGTTTGCGTTTGCCCATTAATTCTAATACAAAGAAGATGATTTGGTATTATCTAATGGTCACTATGACGTTACCAAAATGTTACTGACCACAAAAAGCACTTTGCAAATGTAAAAGACCTACCGTCTATCTTCAATCGAAGAAACCCGCCTGGATATAGACAGCAATTCATTGAGAACAATTCCTTGTTCTTCGCGCATGTGCTTTATTTCTTGATTTACAGAATTAAATTTTATGCTATGATCCACCATAGCTCTGCTCATAATTTCAACACTTCCATCGGTATGATCAATTCGATCAAATAGTTGATCGGTTTTCTTAAGATACTTAGCCAGCAGTTCAATAATTTTCTCTTCGGATTTCATAAAATTTTGGAAAAGTATAATTGCTAAAGGACAATTTATGAATCTTAAGGTTTTATTTCAAGGTATCGTTAACAATTTTGTTCGACTGACTTAACGTTGGTAGAATCTTGAATAATTCACTTTTAGGTGCTATCCGTTTTATAGAAACACTTCAAATTTTAACTAGCAAATTTGAACCTCAAGTATTTTATCTTCTCGCCTTTTGAAGCAAACATCTCTTCGTATTTGGTTTTAATGTCATAGCACTCTGGCCGCAATGAAGATTCATATAAGTCATGCGTGTATTGAAAGTCTACAAGATCATTTCGGTAGCCGAGTTCTTCCAAGGTAAAATTAAACAGGTCGGTGTTATCAGTCTTGAACCGGAAGTACCCACTCGGTTTTAATAACTTTTTATACATATCGATATACCGACTGCTTGACAACCTTCGCTTCACATCACGTAAGCGTGGCCGTGGGTCCGGAAAAGTTAACCATACTTCGTCTGCTTCACCGACTTCAAAGAAGCTTTCAATGAAAAGAATCTCCGTTCTTAAAAAGGCAACGTTGGCTAGCTGATCTTCTACAGCCCAGGTGCTACCCTTCCACAACCGATCGCCTTTTTTATCCACACCTATAAAATTTCTGTCCGGAAATAATTTCGCCATCCCCACTGTGTATTCGCCCCGGCCACAGGCTAACTCAAGCGTGATTGGCTTTTCTCTTTTAAAATAGACGGAATTCCAGTTGCCTTTTATTTTCTGAAAAATATCTTTTCCGGGTTCAATCACATTTTCGCGACTGGCAATAATTTCGAATCGTTTTAATTTACTTTTCACAAGTTTTCTATTTCGGCTACCACAAACGTACTACCTCCAATCATAATCAAATCGTATGGCGAACTATTCTCACGCGCGCTTGCAAGTGCATTATTTACATTATTAATTACTCTACCGCGCAATCCTGCATGCAAAGCTTTCTCTTGCAATTCATTGGCAGGCATAGCCCGCGGAATTGAAGCCTGACAAAAATAATAGGCGGCATCTTTTGGTAATAGGTTTAGAATAGTTGATACATCTTTGTCCTTAACCATACCTAATACCCAATGCAGTTTATCAAATTTCAGGTCCTTGATCTGTTCAAGAATCTCACATATCCCTGCCTCATTATGGCCTGTGTCGCAAATAACAAGAGGTTTTTTACCAATCGTTTGCCAACGTCCTTTAAGGCCTGTAAGTTTAGTCGTATTTTTTAAGCCTAGAACAACATCTTCTTTTGTAATCTGAAAGTCAAGTGCTCGAAGTTCATCAACAACAGCCAATACGCCCTTTATATTTTTGGATTGATAGTTACCGAGCAAATCCAATTGATACCTATCGGTACGATTATGATAAGTTACTTCATACAAGCCTTGGCTCACTCTTTTTACATGATAGTTTTTATCGGCAACTATAAGTTTACTATTATTTAAGCTTGCCAGTTGATCAAATATTGACTCAACTTCCGGTTGAGCTTCGCTTACAACAACGGGTACAGTTGGTTTAATAATTCCCGCTTTCTCGGAAGCAATTTTCTGGAGCGTATCGCCCAATATATCTTTGTGATCCCAGCTGATATTTGTTATCAATGAAACGATTGGAGTAATCACGTTGGTAGAATCTAATCGGCCACCCAACCCGGTTTCAATGACAGCGATATCGACTTGTTTATCAGCAAAATAATCAAAGGCCATCGCCACCGTTATCTCAAAGAAAGAAGGTTGGATGCGCTCAATAGCTGATTTAATCCTTTCAACAAAACTGATAACAAACTCCTGCGATACTTCTGTTCCGTTTATCTTAATACGCTCCGTAAATTCTTTTAAATGTGGTGAGGTATATAGTCCGGTTTTATACCCAGCAGTTTGCAGGATGGCTGCCAGCATGTGGGATGAACTTCCCTTGCCGTTAGTACCTGCAATGTGAATGCTCCTAAATTTTTGATGTGGATTGCCGAGTTGTTCACACAAAGCAATTGTATTTCCTAAATCTGCTTTATATGCTGCAGACCCCACGCGCTGAAACATGGGCAGATTTGCATACAGATAGTTTAGTGTTTCAGCGTAGGTCATACTAAATACGGCCCGAAATTATATCATCGGAAAGGAAATAAAAAAAGCCATCCGAAGATGGCTTTAAGGTTAACGTAGGGTTAGTACTATTTGCCCAATTTCAAAATTTTAAAACCGGCAGAGATTTGAAATACCTGGTTTTTTGATTCCGGTGCATTGTCACCATCATTAATTTTTGATAAGCCCAGATTATATCGTGCATCCAGGGTTAAGCCAAACGGAAGATCCCATCCTAAGCCTAGTGCCAAACTAAAATCAGAACCCTTATAGAAATCTTTAGCATCTTGCACTGACGTGATTCCGGAAATAGTTTGCTTTACCTCGCCACCAGACAAAAACCCAAACTGAGGACCAGCCTGAAGGTTAATACCAGCAACGGTGTAGAGTTTCAAAATAATTGGAATGTTGATGTAATCAAAGTTTGCTTCTCCATCTCCGGAATTGAATTGAACATTTGATCCTTGTTTTGAAAATATAAGTTCTGGCTGCACTCCCACTTTCGTGAACTTAAAAAGTGCAAATGCTCCGCCATGAAAGCCTGTTCTGTTTTTGTAATTCTCACCAACACTTGAGTTTACATCCAAATTGGCAAAATTCGGCCCGCCTTTAATACCCAATGCAAATTGAACCTGAGCAAGGGATGTTTGCGCAAAGCCCAGACCAACCATAAACAATGCTACTGACAATAATTTTTTCATATTGGTTTTAGTTTTTTTCTCTTTAGTACAAAGATAGGGCCGAATTTAGATCATAACGCTATTGTACCGTTTTTAGTATAATTGTGAAGCCGCCCATGATAAAGAGTCCACTTACTGTGGACTTAGAATCATCAGACTTATCCTTTTCTGTTTGTGAATAATAGCCAATCATTGGCTCAAACAGAACTGTATCGCTAATTCGGGCAGCATATCCCAAACCTATTCGGGACTGACTGAGAGCGGATTCAAAGGTATTAGTTACGTTACCAAATTCAGATGTACTTTTACTACTTCCAAAATTATATTGACCGTGAACAAACAGACCTTGATCCAAATAATAACGAACTAGTGGCCCAAAAAGAACTGAGTTATCTTTATCAGTGCCATTAGATGGTGCTCCAAATTCAGTTTTGGAAGTTGAAAATTGTAAATCGGCACCCACCACGAGGTTATCGATAACAAGAAATCCAGCCCACGGCATCAGCGAAAAAGAAGATCCCTTAATATCAGAATCCTTAAATTTTTCTGTACTGAACTGAAAACTTCCACCACCGATAATAGAACCTTGTTTAATAAACTGAGAAAAGCCTACAGTGGAGATTCCGCTAATAAGCCATACGAGTAGTATTTTTTTCATGGTATATTGGTTTTGTGTGATTAAGCAATTTACGAAGAAGATTAAAATTAGTTCTTGGAGTGTACAAAATCAGACGGTAAATCGTTAATCGATGCCTAACTCGGGGTTTTTCCCCCGCATCGGTCGGTAGAATGTTCGCAAGGTTTCAAAATCCAGGTCTATGTTATCCGTTGGATAAAATGGCTTACCAAGCACTACTCGCTTTTTAGAAAAATCAAAACCAACCGGAATAATAGGAATGTTTGCTCCCTTTGCTATGTAATAAAATCCGGTTCGAAGCTTGGCAACTTTTTTTCGTGTGCCCTCAGGTGCCACACCAATAATAAAGTTTTCGTGCTTATTAAAAATGTCAACCACTTGCTGAACCTTATCGTTACTTTTCGTTCGGTCCACCGGGTAACCTCCCAACCACCGAAAGAACCAACCGTATGGTGGTTTGAATAAAGAATCTTTACCCAAAAAGTAAGTATGCTTCATTTTTAAGATACTTCGGGTCATTACGCCCAATGGAAAATCCCAATTGCTGGTGTGGGGCGCTACCGCAACAATATATTTCTTTAATTCTACAGGAAAAGACCCTTCGATTTTCCAACCGAAAATTTTAAACAACAATATGTAGAGCCATCGAAACACTAAATCAATTGATCAAGTAATTTGTCATCAGCAAGATGTGGGATTGTAATACTCATAGAGTCGGAAATTTCTTTTTCTATGGCAGTTATTGCTCCTGCATTCCGAGCCCATGCTCTGCGCGCAATCCCGTTATTAACATCAAAGTATAACATATTCTTTAATCGCTTCTCAGCTTCAGCCGAGCCATCCAACAGCAAACCAAAACCACCATTAATTACCTCGCCCCACCCTACACCACCCCCATTGTGTATAGAAACCCAGGTAGCACCGCGAAATGAATCACCAATTACGTTATGAATTGCCATATCGGCAGTAAAGCGTGAACCATCATAAATATTAGAAGTCTCGCGATACGGACTATCTGTGCCTGATACATCGTGATGATCGCGACCTAATACAACAGCGCCAATTTTTCCTGCATGGATTGCTTCGTTAAACGCAAGCGCAATTTTTATTCTTCCTTCGGCATTGGCATAAAGTATTCTGGCTTGAGAACCAACAACCAATCTATTTGCCTTTGCTGATTTTATCCAGTTAATGTTATCCTGCAACTGCGCTTTTATCTCGCTTGAGGCTGTTAACAAAATTTTCTGAAGTACTTCTTTTGCAAGTTGATCTGTATAATCAAGATCGGCTTCCTTCCCTGAAGTGCATACCCAGCGAAAAGGTCCGAATCCAAAATCAAAACACATGGGGCCCATAATATCCTGCACGTAGGAAGGATACTTAAAATTGATACCATCTTCAGCCATTACCTGCGCCCCAGCCCGTGATGCCTCTAGAAGAAAGGCGTTTCCATAATCAAAAAAGTAAGTTCCTTTAGCTGTATGTTTATTGATAACGTTTGCATGCCGCACCAACGATTGCTGAACTTTGCGTTTAAATTCTTCCGGATTTTGAGCCATCAAGTGATTGGATTGCTCATAGGTTAGGTCAACAGGATAATATCCACCCGCCCAGGGATTATGCAACGAAGTTTGATCCGATCCCATATCGATGAAGATATTTTGCGAATCAAATTTTTCCCACACCTCTACAATATTGCCCTGATAGGCGAGAGAAACAATTTCTTGTTTTTGTTTTGCTTTACTTACTCGTGCAACCAAATCATCCAGGTCTGTAATTACCTCATCTACCCAACCTTGTTCGTGACGCTTTTGAGTTGCCTTTTCATTTACTTCGGCAATTACTGTTATGCAACCGGCAATGCTTCCGGCTTTTGGTTGTGCACCACTCATACCGCCTAATCCGGAAGTCACGAACAACTTACCCGCAAGTCCTTCGCCTTGTTTTGAAATTTTTCTTCCGGCATTGAGGATGGTGATGTTGGTGCCATGCACAATTCCCTGCGGACCAATGTACATGTAACTGCCCGCAGTCATTTGCCCATATTGAGTTACACCCAATGCATTAAACTTTTCCCAATCATCATGCTTGGAATAATTGGGAATCATCATGCCATTGGTTACAACTACGCGCGGTGCTTCTTGGGATGATGGAAACAAACCCATGGGATGCCCGGAGTACATATGCAGCGTTTGTTCGTCCGTCATGGTAGCAAGGTATTTCATAGTGAGCAGGTATTGGGCCCAGTTCTGAAACACCGCTCCGTTTCCGCCATAGGTAATCAGTTCGTGTGGATGTTGGGCAACGGCATAATCCAGATTATTCTGAATCATCAACATGATAGCAGCTGCTTGTAAAGATCTGTGCGGATAATCTCCGATGGGTCGTGCATGCATTGAATAATCCGGACGAAACCGATACATATAAATGCGGCCGTATGTTTCCAATTCTTCTAAAAACTCTGGTGCTAATACAGTATGATGCTTTGGATGAAAGTACCGGAGTGCGTTGCGTATCGCTAACTTTTTTTCTTCCCGTGTTAGGATGTCCTTTCTTTTGGGTGCATGATTGACTGAAGAATCATAAGGCTTTGCTGTTGGCAATTCGTCTGGTATTCCTTTTAAAATCTGTGCTTTAAAATCGGTGGTGGAGGAGATCATGCTGCCGCGTTCTTTTGAAAATGGTGTGGTAAAAAATTCTGTTTTGTATAGCGGTAACTAAACTCAAAAATCTCCTGAGCTTTACTTAAATCCAAACTACTGAAACGGTCCATGCGTGGTGGCTCAATAAAGACATCGCATAACCCACGACTCACTTCGGTATTGGCATGAATGGCGATTAGCAAACTTCGCTCTACGACCAATTTAATATTCTTAACATCAAAATCCGGGCTGATGTGGTTGCAGTGCGAACCGACAATAAAATCACAACTTGCCCGAATCGGCTTCACCGGAAGGTTATCCAATAAACCACCATCTACATATAAATTATCGTTGAGACTAACCGGATTAAATACAGCCGGAATGCTACACGATGAAACAATGGCAGGTATTAATTCGCCCTCAGAAAAATAATGAACCTGACCTTTGCGAATATCCGTGGCGGCTACCGTAAGCGGAACTTTAAGATTCGAAAAACTATTTTCAGGGATACTCTTTAGTAGCAATTCTTTAAGACCATCCATCGTGAACAGGCCAGTCCAGGCAAAGGCGGGCCTTACAGATTTAAAGATGCTTAGATTCTTGATCAGTTCAAATATATGATCGGGCTTGTGACCATACGCATACAAGGCACCCACGATTGAACCTGCGCTGGTTCCGGAAATCTGATGAAACTCAATCCCCATTTCATCCAGCGCTTTGAGCACGCCAACATGTGCAATTCCACGGGCACCTCCACCTGATAATACAAGCCCCCGCTTCATAAGATTTCCTTTAGTGAAAAGGTTTTATCAAGCCGCACACCTTTTTCGGTTCGTTGCACGGTACAACATTCGTTTATGGGATCGTGTTCTAAAAATAAGATGTAATGATTGTCTGCTGCTTCGTTTAGAAAAGCGGCTTTCTCTTCAAGCGTAATCAGTGGCCGTGTATCGTACCCCATCACGTACGGCAAAGGAATGTGACCCACAGATGGCAGAAGATCGGCCATAAAACAAATCGTATAATCTTTGTATCTGATTTTCGGGATCATCATTTTATCGGTATGTCCGGATGCATAAAAAATCTCCATGAAATTAAATGGACTTGTCAGGCCTTCTTTCTCTTTAATGAATTTCAGTTGTCCGCTGGACTGCATGGGTAAAATGTTTTCAGAAAGAAAGCTTGCCTTCTCTCTTGGGTTAGGTTTAGTAGCCCACAACCAGTGATCTTCATTAGACCAATACGTAGCCTTTGAAAAAGTAAGTTCCACTTGTTCATTTACTTTTTTAACTCCCCCACCACAATGATCAAAATGAAGATGGGTAAGAAACATATCGGTAACATCATCGGATGAAAATCCTTTTTTATTTAATGATGTATGCAGCGATTCTTCACCATGCAAAAAATAATGACTGAAAAATTTAGTGTCTTGTTTATCGCCTAGCCCGTTATCGATTAACATTAAGTTATTGCCTTCTTCAATCAACAGGCAACGCATAGCCCATGAGCACAGATTGTTGGCATCTGCTGGGTTGGTCTTTTGCCAAATTGATTTAGGAACTACACCAAACATGGCTCCCCCATCGAGCTTAAAGAACCCCGTATTAATAACGTGTAAATTCATATTCAAAATTCAATAAAAAAGGTCGCTATGTGCGACCTCAATTTAAAATTTTAATTCAGGAATTTAGAATTATTCTTTCACTACACCCATGGCACAGAATTTATCAATGCGTTGATTGATTCTTTCTTGTGGCGTTAATTTATTCAAGTCGTTATAATTTTGGAGAATCACGCGCTTTATCTCAGTAGCCATCGACTTTACATCGGTGTGAGCACCTCCAAGCGGTTCTTTTACAATGCCATCGATAAGTTTATTTCCTAGCATATCATTGGCAGTCAATTTCAACACATCGGCTGCTTGCTCTTTAAAATCCCAGCTACGCCACAAAATTGATGAGCACGACTCGGGAGAAATTACAGAATACCAGGTGTTCTCTAACATGAGTACACGATCGCCAATGGCAATACCTAATGCTCCGCCCGATGCACCCTCGCCAATGATAATGCAAATCACCGGCACCTTAAGCATAAACATTTCCTTGAGATTGCGCGCAATTGCTTCGCCCTGGCCCCGCTCTTCGGCTTCAAGTCCTGGAAAAGCACCAGGGGTATCAATAAATGTAATGATCGGTTTATTAAACTTCTCAGCAAGCTTCATGAGACGAAGTGCTTTACGATATCCTTCCGGGTTGGCCATTCCAAAATTGCGCAGCTGCCGTTGCTTGGTATTGCGGCCTTTCTGCTGCCCGATTAACATGAAAGTCTGGCCATCAATGGTCCCCAGTCCGCCAATCATTGCCTTATCATCCCCAACGGTGCGGTCGCCATGAAGCTCAATGAAGTCGCTGGTGATCTCGTAAATGTAATCTAGTGTATAGGGCCTGTCGGGGTGGCGCGAAAGCTGAACACGTTGCCAGCCTGTAAGATTTTCGAACGTTTCTTTCTTGAGGTCAGTGATCTTATTCTCCAACGCCTGAATTGCTTTCTTTACCGAATCATCACTGTCATTCGCAAGATGTTTCATATCGGCAAGCTTGCCTTCCAGTTCAGCGATGGGCTTTTCAAAATCCAATAGATTCATTTGCCCTGGTTTATTTAACGAGGTACAAAATTAATAGAATTTTGAAATTGGGTTCTTTTCGTGTAAGAAAGGGTCGAAAACAGAAATAATACGAAAGTCTTAAAATAAAAAAACCCCTGTTGCTTTCGCATCAGGGGCTATGATTGTTAATGAGTTAATGTCTTGTAATTAAAGTATCAGGAGCACCAGCAAAATGGATTCGATCAGGAGTGCGTTGATAAGGCCTTTAAGAAAAAGTGGTTTTTTGTCCATGGCTTAAAAATTTAGATCAGAGATATCCTTTACTTGTAATCAAATGTATTAGGATAGGCCAGAGTTAGAAACCAAATCCCGGCTAGTGGGGAAAATGGCCGTTGAATTCACAAAATTCGCCACGAACTGCAACCGATTTCGTGAAGAATTAACTAAAACCAAGGGTTGTTTTTGGAAGGCATTATAAAAAAACAAAAGCCTTCCACTTACGTGGGAAGGCTTTTGCGGTCTGGACGGGACTCGAACCCGCGACCTCCTGCGTGACAGGCAGGCATTCTAACCAGCTGAACTACCAGACCAATATTTCCATTTTAAAGTAGTTCGTACGGGAATCGAACTTGTTACGACTACCCTACCTTTAAAACAGGGTGCAAATATAGTGTTATGGGTATTTAATGCAAAAAACCTATTAACTATTTATGCCCTTATTGAAATCACAGCTTCGGCACTTTATAGCCATTGTTATACTTAGCGGCTATTAATGCATTAGCTTTCTCCTCGTTAAACTTAAACTTAGCCGCATCCCAACTTACTTTAGTACCTGTTTTATAAGAGATATTTCCCATCTGGCACACCGTTGCAACATGAGCCCCGGCCTGTATAGGACAAGTAAGTTTTCCAAGATCGCGGTTTTTTACAGCCTGAATAAAATTTACGGTATGCAGATCCAGGCCTGATCCTTTATTCGGTTGAAACGGAACTGCTTCCATTCTCTTTTCATCTGGGATAACTTCCCAACCACCACGCCACAACACTAACGTGCCGTTGTTGCCAATGTATGAGATGCCGTGATCTTTGCCATAGTTACCATTGCTGATACTTTGTGCATGCTCCCAAATCATATTGTAGCCATCAAATTCATAAACCGTTGCTAATGTATCCGGGGTTTCGTGTGCACCATCAGGGTATGCATACTTGCCACCCAATGCCACTGCAGATTTTGGAAACGAGGCATCCATACCCAGCAGTGCATAGTCAATCAAGTGCACGCCCCAGTCGGTCATTAAACCACCGGCATAATCCCAATACCAACGGAAGTTAAAATGAAAACGATTTGGGTTGAATGGTCTTTTAGTAGCCGGACCTAACCATTTCTCGTAATCAACTCCGGCTGGCGCAACGCCATCGGGTTTCACTTCGATGTTACGCATCCAGCCCTGATAGGCCCAGGCTTTTACGGTGCGGATTTTGCCCAACTTACCAGACTTTATAAAATTTAATGCATCAACAAAGTGAGGCATACTTCGCTGCCACTGCCCTACCTGCACGGCTTTATTGTACTTCTTTTGTGCGGCAACCATTACGTTACACTCTTCAATTGAGTTGCCAATCGGCTTTTCGACATATACATCTTTACCTGCTTCACAGGCTTCAACCATTTGCAAACAATGCCAGTGATCCGGGGTGCCGATGATGATTACATCAAGGTCTTTGTTTTCCAACATCTTGCGATAATCTGCATACGTCTTAGCCTGAATACCGTTTTTCGCCAATTCATATTTGCGATAGTTGAGTACGTTGTCATCTACATCGCAAAGGGCAGCCACATTTATTTCAGGAATTTTCATGAACGAAGTCAGATCTGACCAACCCATGCCGTTGACACCAATAAGACCCACGTTGATTTTTTCATTGGCCGAGATCAGGCTTTTTGCCTGCGCGAATGATTGCCAGGGTAACGCGGAGGCTATTCCCGCAGCAGCGGCAACCTTAGAAGAAGTTTTGATAAATGATCTGCGCGAGTGTTTCATAAAATTTATTTTGAATTCATCTATTTGTTTCAACTGATTACAATGCTAAATATAATATTTCTTTGATTCTTACTTCAAATCTTTTACACAACGAAATCCTACATTAGCAGTTCGTTCAAATCTTTGCCTCGAATGAAACAAGCGTAAATGCGCCCAATACTTAATGAGAAGTGCGCGAATCAATAGTAAGGCGCTTAATCATTTTCAGAACTCAATGACTCGGCATAAACTCCGTAGGCATCTACCAGAAGTCCCTTTATCCAATTGGTGGATTGTATGGCAAAGAGTATCGAACTATCATCCGGATTATTCATTCCTTCAAACCGATGTACTTCGTCAACATGAAATTCTGTAGGTCTTAATTGAAGGTTAAGAGGCGGGCATTCTATGCGCTCGGGATGCAAATTAAAATCACATTTATAGCCTTTGCTTTTTAATCCGGCTATTGCCTCAGAAAGTGTTTCAAAAGTCTTCATGATTGGAATGAATGTCAATTTCCTCTGCCGGAATTGAAATAAAAAGCTAATTTTAAAGTTCGGTTTCAATAGAATGAAGAAAGGTATACTTCTGCTTAGTGCCTTGCTTCTGCTTTCGTGTAGCTCTTCAGGCACAAAAGTAGTAAGACCGCGTACGCATAAAATGTGGTCGAAAGGAAATAGATACGTTATCGACATTCCCGTTGGCAACCGCCACATTCGTATGTTTGAAAGAAAACGGACGAAAATAGTCAGACTGAAATAAGTCAGGTATTACTGAAGCCCCTTCAACACCATTTCTACATTTTTGCGGAAGAAAAACTTTACCGGGCTTAGCTGTTGAATGTGAGCTGTAACCACCGATCCATAAAAAATGGTAGTCAATAAATTAGTGAGGTCGCGCGTAGACGCTGACTTCGTAATCTCTTTTTTAAAGATAGCTTCGAGGGCAAGTTTTTCAAACATCTGATCTACCGATTGAATTTCTACCAGATGAATATCTTTTACTTCCGGAAATAACAATTTTTTTTCTTCCACTTTTAGCGGAAACGGTTTGGGTGGTCGCTTCAAATCTGCCAGGTAAGCAACCAGACTAAGTATTATTCCTGGGTGCGATTCACAATCTTCGGCCAGCTTATCAAACAAGTATACAATGCCTGCACTTCCTTCTCTTGGTTTATCACGAAACTCAACCGCGCGCTTCAGGCACCAGGTGCGAAAGTAATAAAGCAAAATATCTTCCTTTTGGGGAAAATATTTAAACAACGTTACTTTTGAGATCTTCACTTTAGCACAGATCTCTTCTACATATAAATCGTCAAATGATTTTTTACCGATCAGCCGGATCGTGTTGTCCAGTACGGTAAGTTTTAGACGGGCGGCTTTTTCTTTTCTCAGGCTCATGGTATTCTTCGAGCGGAAGTAATACATTTAGGCTCATATAACCAACCCCATTATCCATGAAGCGCTTTTGTGTTCTTCTGTTGGCCGCTACAGTCCTTGCATGTCAAACTTCAAAGAAGGAAAAAATTATTGGCCTGGTCACCGACTCAGCCATGGTAGTCTCTGCTCACGGCCTTGCTTCACAAGTTGGTGTCGACATAATGAAGAAAGGTGGCAATGCCATTGATGCCGCCATCGCTACGCAGTTTGCACTGGCGGTTGTTTTTCCTGCTGCCGGAAATATTGGTGGTGGAGGATTTATGGTTATCAGGTTAAAGGATGGAACTGTTACAACCCTCGACTTTCGTGAGAAGGCACCAGCCGCAGCAACCACCAATATGTATCTTGATAATGAGGGTAACGTAATTCCAGAATTGAGTACACAAGGTCATCTTGCCAGTGGTGTGCCGGGATCGGTGGATGGCATGGTGGAAGCACACAAAAAATATGGCACCCTTGCCTGGAAAGATTTACTACAACCGGCTGTTGATCTGGCTTTGAATGGGTTTACACTTTCTGAGCGAGAAGCAGCATGGTTTAATGAAATGAAAGAAGACCTCATAAAATACAATACCGTTAAGCCCGAATTTCTTTTGAAAGAAAACTGGCAACCGGGCGACTCTATAAAATGGATTGAACTAGGCCACACCCTTGAACGCATTCGCGATTTAGGTAGAGCTGGCTTTTATGAAGGCAAAACAGCCGAAGATTTAGTGGCCGAAATGAATCGCGGGAAAGGATTAATTACACTCGAAGATTTGAAAAACTATTCTTCTGCCTGGCGCGAGCCCGTTGTTGCAAATTATAAGGAATACAAAATTATTTCCATGCCACCTTCTTCCAGTGGCGGTATTTGTCTTGTACAACTACTTAAATCAGTAGAACCGTATCCGATTAAGCAATGGGGATTTAATACACCTCAAACCATTCACCTGATGACGGAGGCCGAGCGGAGAGTTTATGCCGATCGATCCATTTACCTGGGCGATCCTGATTTTTATAAAGTGCCCGTGAAGCAATTGCTCGATGATCAATATAACGATGAACGCATGAGTACGTTCGATCCGACAAAAGCCACACTCAGCGCGGACGTGAAGGAAGGAAAAATTGAAGGCTATGAATCCGAAGAGACTACTCACTTTTCGATTGTCGATCCGCAAGGAAATGCAGTAGCAGTTACCACTACCCTCAATGGCTGGTTTGGATCACATGTAGTCGTACCAGGTTCAGGTTTTTTTCTTAATAATGAAATGGATGACTTCAGTGCAAAACCCGGAGTGCCCAACATGTTTGGTGTAGTAGGTGCCGAGGCTAATAAGGTTGAACCCAACAAGCGCATGCTTAGCGCGATGACACCCACCATTCTTGAAAAAGATGGCCGACTCTTTATGGTAGTGGGCACGCCCGGTGGTTCTACCATTATCACTTCCGTGTTTCAGGTAATATTAAATGTTACCGAGCACGACATGCGTATGCAAGAGGCTGTTAACGCCAAACGAGTACATGCCCAATGGTTGCCCGATGTTATCATTCCTGAAAGTGGCGCACTTTTAAAAGAAGACAGTCTTACGCTGGTAAACATGGGTCATAAGATAACTCCGCGCAGGTCGATTGGTCGTGTAGATGCTATTTTGGTTTTACCCGATGGTAAGTTAGAAGCAGGGGCAGATAATACACGGGGTGATGATAAGGCGAAGGGGTATTGAGGTGTCCAACTTCATAATGATTTCAGTATTAATCGCAAATTTTTCCAGCTTCTAAGACTCATAATTGTAACGAATTTATTTTTTATGTACGGCATCCCGCCTATTTCAACAGTTGTCTATATTCGTAGGTATAAATTCAAGGTGGGTAAGACCACCGTAAATCAACAACCAGAAAACAACGCGAGCGATGAAAGAAATAAAGAAAGAAGACATTAAGCAGGAGGTATTTGATCTCTACGATGCTTACGCACACAACCGGATCGAAAGACGTTTATTTCTCGATAAACTCTCCACCTATGCCGTGGGTGGGATTACCGTTGCTTCGTTACTCAGTTTCATCAGTCCGAATTATCATATTATTCAGGTGCAACAAAATGATCCGCGCCTTAAATCTGATTATATAAACTATGATTCACCCAAAGGTGGGGGCTCCATCAAGGGTTTGCTTTCGCGCCCGGTAGATGCTAAAGGCAAATTGCCCGGTATAGTTGTTGTGCATGAAAACCGCGGCCTTAATCCTTACATTGAAGATGTGGGCCGAAGAGCGGCCGTGGCTGGATTTATTTCACTGGCACCCGATGCGCTTACCCCGCTGGGTGGTTATCCCGGCAGCGATGATAAAGGTCGTGAGTTGCAAAGCAAGCGCGATCGGAATGAAATGCTCGAAGATTTTATTGCTGCCTGCGCACACCTTAAAGCTCATCCTGAATGTAATGGAAAGATTGGGGTTGTCGGGTTTTGTTTTGGGGGCTGGATTTCAAATATGATTGCTGTTCGCGTTCCCGATCTATCGGCTGCTGTTCCTTTTTATGGTGGCCAACCCGCTGCCGAAGATGTTCCTAAAATTAAAGCTCCGCTCCTGCTACACTATGCAGGGTTGGATACGCGCGTAAACGAAGGCTGGCCAGCGTATGAAAAGGCGCTGAAGGAAAATAATAAAGAGTACACCGCGCACATATATCCGGAAGTAAATCATGGGTTTCACAATGACAGTACTCCACGCTTCGATAAAGCTGCTGCAGAACTTGCCTGGCAACGAACGGTAGATTTCTTTAAAGCTAAGTTGGTCTGATTTTTTAAAGATCGTGGACTAAATTACCAGAAGCTATCTAAAAAGTTTCAAGACTCAGGTACAGCAGACTTCAGTAACTCCTGCTTGCTCAATTTTTACTATTTTTGGGGCACGAATAAGGATGCCGGAGAAACAGTTCAGGATTTTTTTTGGAGTTGGGTTGTTCTTGATTGGATTGCTACCGGGCATTGTAGTTGGTCAACAACAATCCGCCTTTCTCCTATCCGACACTACCCGCATGTATCGGGTTGATGCAAGCACCGAGGTTTTAATAGATACAACCAATGCGTTAACGATAGACGACATCGTTCAGTCTGGCAATCAATCCCGTTTCAACGTACGAGGCAATCTCACCTTTGGCTATTTAAAGCCTGCCCTCTGGTTAAAGATCACGACACAAACACATAACCCGCGCACCCGGTGGTATCTTGAGATACCCGCACCCTTTCTTGAGTATGTAGATTTTTATCAAGCCGAGGCCACCGCCTGGAAACACTCGCGCAGTGGCTATTATGTTGCTCACTCCGAACGAATGCTTTCGCATACAGGTCATGTACTGCCCCTGCATTTTAATAGTGACTCAAACAGCACCGTGTACATAAAAATAACCGGATTAAGTCCAAAGACCTTTCCAGTTTACATTATGGAGGAAAGTCTTTTTAACAATAAGATCCGCTGGGACGATATCTATTACGGATCATTCTTTGGGATTTTACTCGTCATGTTTTTTTACAACTTATTTATCTATTTAAGTCTCAGACAATCTACGTACCTGCTTTATATCTGTACCATCGTGTGTACGTTCGCAATCTTTTCCAGCGCTTCGGGCTATGGCGGAAAATTTCTGTGGCCCGAACATCCGGGTATTAACTTCTTCACCGGGCGACTTTCTCTGGGTGTGCTTGCTATCATCCTTGCCGTTTTTACCATCCGGTTTCTGGAAGTAAAGAAGTATTCACTCATCATGTTCCGGTTATTGTTAGGGTTGATACCCCTTGCCGTGGTTTCGATTTTATTACTTCAGTTCAAATGGTTATCCTCAGCCGGCAACAACATTATCACCCTATCCACTATACTGTTTTTAACAACAGGCATTGTTTGCAGAATAAAAGGAAACCGAACGGCCACATTTTATATAGCGGCCTGGAGCATCTACCTCACGGGTGGATTGCTGCTCACGCTGCGCAACAGCGGGGTGTTTGATTTTAATTTCTGGACCACCCATTTTGTTGAGATCGGGGCAGTACTCGAAACCAGCATCATTGCGTTTGCCTTGGGAGATCGCTACCGGCAGTACAAAGAAGAAACTGAACAAGCTCAGCGTATCGCATTAAAAGTGCAACAAGATGCTACTGAGAAATTAGAATTAAAAGTAAAGGAGCGCACCCACGAAATAATTCTTGCCAACACCGAGTTGAAACATAATCTGGAGATTATTACGCGCCAGTCGCAGACCATTGAAAATAAGAATGCCGAGCTGGATGCATTCTTCTACCGAATCTCGCACGACCTTAAAGGGCCGATCTCTTCTTTGTTGGGATTATCGAACCTGGCACAACTGGAAATTACCGACCCCACCGCGCGCGAGTATCTCACCCGCCAGCATGCGCAGGTGGAGCGTTTAAAAAATATTATTGGTGGCTTGATCAATCTTACCAAACTTAACCACGACACCATTCCCAAAGAACCTATTGATTTCAACCGGCTGGTGGATGAATGTATTCACTCGCTGGAGAGCGTTGATAACTTTAGCAAAGTAGAATTCCGAAAAGAGATTGACCATACGATCTCGATACAATCGTATTGGATTTTACTCAATGCCATACTGCAAAACCTGATTGAGAATGCAATCAAATATGCACAGGAGGAAAAGCCTTACGTGCGGATTGCAATTAAAGCGGTAGAGAATCATTTGATCATTGAAGTAGAAGACAATGGCCAGGGTATACCCGAAGCCCAGCAGGATAAAATTTTTGAGATGTTCTACCGGGCCACGCAACAAGCCAATGGCAGTGGCCTGGGATTATACATTTTAAAGCGCTCGGTAGACCGACTGAATGGCACCATCGAAATTAATAGTGCTGAAGGTACAGGCTCCACCTTTCGGGTGAAGGTGCCCACTGCCTAATCAAAAAGCCCTATCAGTTTTTGTTATCTTGTATTCAAATTACTTGTAATGAATAAATACTTCGTATTCTTCCTTGTGGTAACAGCCTGCACGTCACACGAAATGCTTTATGAAGTAGGCCAGATAAAAACTAAAAAAGGTGACGCGCTGATCTGGCTTTATGATGAAACACCTAACCACAAAGCGAGCTTTATCAAACTTGCCAACGCGGGCTATTGGGACACCCTTTCATTTAACCGCGTAATCAAAAATTTTGTGGTGCAAGGTGGCTGCCCCGATACACCGGAAGGATTTGCAGATTCACCATACCTGCTGGCGCCTGAGTTTAATGATTCTATAAAGCATGTGTACGGTGCCTTTGCTGCCGGGCGTGACGATAACCCACAGATGCTTTCGGCTGGGTGCCAGTTTTATATAGTGCAAAACAAGAACGGCTTGCCAAGGCTTGATAATAAATATACCGTCTATGGGCAGGTGTTTGCGGGCATGGATGTAATCGATGCCATAGTTACCGTGCCCACCGACTCGCTCGATGAACCACTTAGCAAAATCATGCTGGATGTAAATGTGATTACCATGACCAGAAAAGAACTTGAAGCGAAAGGGTTTAAGGTGCGGGAATGAAACAATTACCTATGTAAAACAAAAAAACCTCCGCAGTCTGACCGCAGAGGTTTTAATCAGCGAGGTGTCGCATTACAAAGTGGGTTTAGTAAAACGAATCTTCTGCACCTGTTGATGCTGCGGACTTTGAAAGCCAAACACACTGCGCAGGTACGTCTTCACCGCAGTTCCCGTATCTACCAGGTTATTGGCAGCAAGGTAATAAACGGTGTTGCGTTTAATCCGTGCTTCCTCTACCCTGATCTCCGCAGTTGTTACCGCAGCATTGAGGCTGAACAGCTCGTCACGCATTTGTTCGAGGCTGGCGAGCGTAAGTTCCGCTTCATTCGGTTGGTACTTCGGCTCCGATGTCAGCACCTTCACGAGCTTGTCAAAGTACTCGGCTATGGTTATGTAACCCTGACCGTAAGAAGGACGCGTGGTTAGCGTTTCCTCTTCGCTCTTGGTTATATCCACCACCGGTGGCCTTGAAATCCGTGCACCCCAGATTCTGCGCTTACAGTTTTGGGCATCGGCCAGCAACAACGTGTTGGTTCCGGAGGCGCGCAACATGCCATAAACGCTGGAGCTGAGCTTGCGTATTTTCCGAAACCCAAGTTCGCGGTTGTTGGTCGCCTTGTCGTACCCCGACTGTGCTTCCTTCACTTCTTCCCAGGATTGTTGAGCGATGTTCATTAAGGTGGCCATCGCATTCACCTGAAGGTTTTGTTGTCCGGGGTTATAGGTTCCTCCCAACCCGGTGCAGATGCCCGTGAGCTTCCCAAAGGCTTGCATGTTTTTTACATGTGACATAACAGTATTTGTTTATGTTATAAGCTTACACACGATGCAACGCGCAGCATGTTTTATTTTTTTCAACTATTTTATAAACTATATATTTTGTCGTGGATGAAACCCCAAAAGCACTGGCACGTTTGCATGCGTTTTTTCAAAAATAAATCTCGTTTTACAAAAAAATAGTTTCATTAAAACCATACCGGTGCACGCTTGTAATGTGCACGATGGATTCCGAAACTTGTACGGTACAATTCGAAATGTGTACGGTGGATTTTGTAAACTACCAGTGCAAGTATGTAATGGGTACGGTACAATCCGAAACTTGTACGGTGCATTTTGTAATCTGCCGATGGGTACCTGTAATGGGTACGATGGATTTCGAAATGTGTACGGTGGATTTCGTAAACTTCCAGCGCGGGTATGTAATCGGTACAGTACAATCCGAAACCTGTGCGGTGCAATTTGCAAGCTGCCGATGGATACCTGTAATGGGTACGGTGGATTTCGAAAACTTTCAGCGTGGGTATGTAATTGGTACGGTACAATCCGAAACGTGTACGGTGCATTTTGTAATCTGCCGATGGGTACCTGTAATGGGTATGGTGGATTTCGAAATGTGTGCGGTGGATTTCGAAAACTTCCAGTGCAGGTATGTAATGAGTACGGTACAATCCGAAACCTGTGCGGTGCATTTTGCAATCTGCCGATGGGTACCTGTAATGGGTACGATAGATTTCGAAATGTGTACGGTGGATTTCGAAAACTTCCAGCGCAGGTATGTAATAGGTAAGGTCACTGCGAAATTTTTACGGTGCAACCCCATAAGATACCGATGGGTATATGAACCCACCTGAGTAGATTTTTAGAATTGTTGATGCCGGTATGTTAAGAGCAAACTGCAACTTTACTCCTGCCCGATCGGGTTCGCAGTGGGTTAGTCGTTGACTGTTGCCAGACATGTTGGTGATCAATACCAACATGGGCGAAGGTTCAAATTTCTATTATTTGCGTTCTATTTGATAATGATTATTTTTAGTTATAAATTCCTCTGTTTTGCCTCAAACCATTAAAGACAAGATTTTAACCCGGATTCGTGTACCAACTCTTGTGGTGTGATGCAATACAAAAAGCATAAAATCCCGATAGCGCGGGCAGTAATTCTAACTGCCATTCCATTGGAATATCACGCTGTAAAAAAACATCTCGATAGATTAGTCGAAAAGAAACATCCTAAAGGTAATATTTACGAAAAAGGAATTTTTAAGGGAGAATACCATGATTGGGAGATTGGTATAGCTGAAGTAGGTGCCGGTAATAATACTTGCGCATTACAGACTGAAAGAGCAATAAATTTCTTTAATCCAGAAGTAATTTTATTCGTTGGAATAGCCGGAGGTATCAAAGACTTGAATTTAGGTGACGTAGTTGCTGCCGAGAAGGCCTATGGGTATGAGAGTGGCAAGGTTAGTAAATCAGGCTTTTTAACCCGACCAGTAGCTGGAATGTCTTCTTTTGAAATATTTGAGAGAGCTAAAGCGGACTCGAAAAAGCAAGAATGGAAATTGAGGCTTCCAAAGTTCTATCGAAGAAAAAAATTAAAAGTTATCACCAAACCTATAGCAGCTGGTGAAAAGGTTGTAGCAAAGAAGAGATCAGAAGTATATAAGTTAATATATGGTTCTTACAATGATACGGTTGCAGTTGAAATGGAAGGTAGTGGTTTCTATTCTGCTTGTCATGCTAACGGGAATTTGCAATTTTTAATCGTACGCGGTATTTCAGATTTATTATCCAATAAGTCGGAGGCAGATGCGAAAGGTTACCAAGAAATTGCAGCAAGAAATGCAAGCGCTTTTGCTTTTGAAGTGTTATCGAAATTTAAAATAAGATAAGTCATGAAAAAGAGTTTAAAAATTAAAGCTCGGAGTTTGAAGGATAAACCCAGACCTATCATCAAGGAATTTGCCAAAGAAGTAAAGGATTCTAGAATTGAGATTCCAAATGACAAGCCTATTAAATTTAGAGATGATAGAGCCTCAAACAAAATAAGAAAAGCTTATAAGGTTCCTCTTGAACTTTTACGTTTCAGAAAGGACAATGGAAGAATTGCTTCTGATGTCATGACGTATGAAAAAGATAAAGGTCCGCTCAGCGAAACAACAGACTTCGGTCAGTCTGAGTTGAAACGATTCCTCATCAAGAAAGATCCCGATCCAACAAAGGACTTAACTACCTCTATTACCAAAGACGGGCAGGAAGATCCGGCAATTATAACTGCTGATGGTTTTCTAATTAATGGCAATAGACGAAAAATGGTATTAGAATATCTGCAAGACAAGCATAAGGGCGATGCGAAGTACAAGTATCTTAAGGTTGTAATATTACCTGGTTTAAATGAATCAGAGCCGCCACCAACCAACGAAGAGATTGAGCAAATAGAAAATAGATATCAATTTCAAAAGACAGGCAAGGCTGAATATTACAATTTTGATATGGCTCTTGCTGTAAAGCGCAAGCTAGATTTAGGCATGGGACTAGAAGAGATTTTATTAGATGATCCAAGTTACGAAGGCCAGAAGGGGACAACGTTGGAGAAAAGCATTAGAAAATTCAAGGAAGAATATATTGAACCGTTAAAGTGTGTTGATAAGTATCTTGAATATTTGAAACGACCAGGTCATTACAACACCATTTCTGAAGGTCGAGGCGACAGCGAAGGTCGTTGGCAAGCATTTTTGGATTACTACAAGCTTTATAAAAAGATTAGCAGCGATAAAGAAAGAATCAAGCTTGGAATACAAGACGGTGACGAAGGTAAAATTGAGAATCTTGCGTTCAAAATAATTCGCAAAAGAGTTTTGCAAGGTGTTGATAAAAAAGCACACCAAATTATGCGAGATCTTCCCAAATTGTTAGCAAACAGTAATGCCAAAAAAGAACTTTTCAAACTTGTTAAAATAGATTTCTCCTTAACTAGGGATGAAATTACACGTGAAGATGGTAAGGAAATTGACGAAAAGACGAAGGACACTATTTGGGGAAACAAGTATGCTAATGATATTATTTGGCCCGTAAAAAGGGCGTTTGAAATCTTAGATCAGAAAATAGAACAAGAAACCCCTATTGATTTATTAAATAAATCATTGGACAAATTGAATCATTCAAATATGGATGTAACAGCCATTGAGTTAACCCGTGCCGATGAAGCGATAAGATTAACTCGAGAAATTCAAATCCGAGCAAATGAATTAGAGGATCAATTAGATAAATTAAAAAAGGGTAAAAAGGCTCCAAAAAAGAAGATCAATAGGTGAGAGTAGATGTAAATGATAATCAAATTCTTATTCACGAAAACAGTGAGGGGATAGACCCTATTTTAAAAAGTCAGCTCTCATTTTGGGGGTTTGAGTATAGATTCAATAGCAAAGTCTACTCACTACAATTAGATCGACAAATGTATCTTAAGGTAGTAAGTTATTTCGATCGAGAGGAAATAAAATTTGAGTTAACGGAGAGAGCTAAAAGATATTCCGAGGAACTAAAAGTTGTAAATCTGAATTTTGAAAACCTCAAGCAAATTGCAGCTAAATATAAGAATGGTGATTTTAACAAAATTGAGTTTGATAAGTTTAAAAAATTCGTTTCCTCGAATATTTATAGAACGTTAAAAATACATCAATTAAAAGCCGCTTATCATTTGTATTTACTTGGGAATGCAGCTAATTTCTCCGTTCCAGGGAGCGGCAAGACCACGGTTGTTCTTACCGTTTATGAGAAGCTCCGACTGGAAGGCAAAGTTAATACCCTATTTGTTGTAGGTCCCCCATCATCATTTGGCCCTTGGAAAAACGAATTTAGTGAAACACTGGGCAGAAATCCTCAGCATATCATAATGGCCGGAGGTAATAAAACTAGTAGAAAGAATCACTACTACGATATAGCCGCCAACAAAGCTGAAATGTATCTTACAAGCTATCAGACCTTACTATCGGATCAAAAAGATGTGAATCAATTTTTAGAGCAAAAATATATTAAGGCATTTCTTGTGATTGATGAAGCACATTATATAAAGCAAATAAAAGGAAACTGGGCGCAAGCAATTCTTAAACAAGCAGAGAGAGCAAATTATAGATGCGTACTTACAGGAACGCCAATGCCTAAAAGTTACACGGATATTTTTAATCTTTTTGACTTTCTCTGGCCCACTCAACACCCAATATCTTCAAACAATAAAACTCTTGTGAAATACAATGAAGAGAGGGGGAATAATCATTCTGTTAAGACAATTTTGGATAGTAGCGTTGGATCATTATTCTATCGAGTTAGGAAATCAGATTTAAAACTAAAACCTCAAATCTTTATTCCTCCGTATATAATTGAGATGAATGTGCTTGAGAAAAAAATATATGAAGCAATTTTCAAAAAAATAAAAGATTACTCTAAAAATGAGTATTTCAAGAATATAGAATTTATTAATAAAATGGGCAGAGGTAGAATGATGCGCCTACGCCAAGCCATATCATACCCAAAATTACTAAATACGGCTATTGATGATTATGATGAAAAATTATTAGAAGACCTAAGTGATTTAAAAACTATTATAAGACGCTATGATAGTTTAGAGGTTCCATCTAAAATTGTACATCTAATTAAAATAGTTAAAGCTCTAAAAAAGGAAGGCCAAAAGGTCGTTATATGGTCAAATTTTATTGAAACCATTAAGCTTATTGAAAGACACCTAAAACAAGAAGGGTTTTATTGCAAGAAAATATATGGCGTTACACCTGTCGAAGGGACACAGTTGAAGGTGGAAGAAACCAGGGAAAAGATAAGAGATGAATTTGTGGATACGGAAAGTGGTCTAGACATACTCATTGCCAACCCCGCAGCTTGTGCTGAATCTATCTCATTGCATAAGAGCTGCCATCACGCTATTTATTATGATCTTACTTACAATTGCGCCCAGTATTTACAATCCCTCGATCGCATTCATCGCGTGGGTGGCTCAGAAATGATTGAGGCAAATTACCACTTTCTTCAGTATAAAAATTCTATAGACATAGACATCAAGACTAACATTGATTCTAAGACAAAGAAAATGTTTGATATTATTGACGAAGACTATGCTATCTACTCTTTAAATATGTCGGAAACTGATGGTGATGCCGAAGCATACACTAGAATCTTTGGAAGGAAAAAAGTAAAAAGTAAATAGCAATGTTTCTTGCCCATCACTTTAGTAACTGCCGGTAAAGCTTAACTTTGTAATTGCGGAAATGTAAATGGATAACAGTATTACGGTAGTTGAACAAGTGAATGAAGTTCCAGAGAAAGTAAAAAAGGATGGAAAAGTAAATACTCCATTTGGTTACTTCGGCTCAAAAAATAAAATTGCCTTGCAACTTTGCTCCGATCTTCCGTTGCATAATTGTTGGGTTGAAGCTTTTTGTGGATCTGCTGCACTCACTTTAAGGAAGACACCTGCCCCAATAGAAGTTATTAATGATGTTGATGATAATATCATTAATATCTTTGAACAACTCCGTAACAATTCTCATGCTTTATGCGAGGCTATAAAGTTAACGCCATATGCAGAAAAAGAATTAGTAAACTCTAGAGAAATTGAACCCGACTTATCTAAACTTGAAAAAGCAAGGCGATTTTTAGTTCAGTCGATGATGGCAATCAATGGAGTGTTTGGAAACGAGCGCGGAGGGTTTTCATACTCAGATTCTTATACGCGTAATAATACTGAAGCCAGAGTCAATAGGTGGAATAACTTACCAGAAAGGCTTTCATTAGTTGTTGACAGACTTAAAAAAGTGAGAATTGAGAATAAGGACGCGAGAAAACTATTAGCGAGATATTTAAATCGACCAGCGACCCTGATTTATCTCGACCCACCATACTTAGGTGACAGAACTAGCGGCTATAATACTGATGCTAATGATGAAACTTTCCACAAAGAATTGCTTACTATAGCAAATAAGGCAAAGTGCATGATATTTATTAGCGGCTACGAAAATGATTTATATGGTAAAATGTTATTGAAGGAGAAGGGTTGGGATAAGAGAAAAATAGAAACGACAACGACAGATACTACAGGAAATAGCCATAGAAGAACAGAAGTTGTTTGGACCAATAAATTTTTCCAAAAAGCCCTGAAAGAAAAATCTATTCTAATAAAGCTGACATCTAAAGAAAAGAAAGACAATAAGGTTAATCCTGAAAGAATTAGACCGAAGAACAGAAAAACCCGTTAAAGGAACGGATAGAGAAATTATATTTTTTTTCTCCGCAGAGCCTCCCGAAGGGGACGCTCCGGCTAGTGTGGTATTTACGCGGAGTCCCTCCCATCGCTCATTTGCAACTCTTCCGGAGACTCCGCTGGGAAAGGTATCAGCGATCAAGAAAGTATTTATTTTATAACCTGCACAGCTCATCGATGAGTTGCAAGCGAACGAGTCTCACCCGGTAGATTTACTCTTTCCGAAAAATACCTCATCCAAACTCCATACACTCGGTCCTGTAAAGAAAAACATCAGGCCAAACAAAGCAAACATAAATGGATGTTGGTCTTCGTACCAGAAATGACCATGGCCTACAAAGAAAGTGATGTAGGTAAATGTGCCTGCCGTGATGATGGCCCCCACCCGTGTAAACAGGCCGAGTGTAAGCAACGCACCGCCAATGAATTCAGCACTTTTGCCGGCATATACCATCAGGTTGGCAGGCATGTCTTTGAAGGTTTCCCATTGGGCATAGCCTTTCATTATTTCCGGGTTAACTACTTCTTGTCCGTGGTACACGAGCAACAGGCCAACAAATATTCTAACTACGGATATGGCTTTGTGGAGCTGGATGGGTTTGGGGGAGAGCAACGTCTTTATAAGCATGGAGTATTTTTTTCTAAACCATTTCAATTTATAAAATTCTTCCGGCTGGATCGACAAGAATGCAGAGATTATCGAGGTACTGATAAAAGGATTTAAATCAAAATGTCATTCCGGGCACGTGAAAAGACTGGCAAGAGTGATAACGTTGATTGACCCGGAATCCAGTAGTAGAGTTGAACAAAATTTGACGGGATTGCGGGTGCAGATTTAAGATTGCTTAAAACTCAACAGATAATCACCTGCCCCGCAAAGACTTTCAAAGTTGGAATTAATCAATAATTAATCTCCACCACCTTCTTGTTCTGCAACTTCTGCATTTGACGGGGCACGATCTTGAGAATTTCTTCTTTGAGGGTTTGGATGTGTTTGGTTTTGATATGATCGCGGTGGGTAACCAGACTCACTTCACGGGCCGGGCTTGGCTCTTTCAACCGCTTCACCAGTTTCATCTGCGTTTTGCTGAATTCCATAACGGCCAGCTCGGGCAAAATGGTAATACCATCACTTTTGTCTACCATGCGCTTGAGGGTTTCGATGTTTCCGGTTTCATATTTAAAATGAAAGTCAGAACTCTTTCTCAACTCACACAAATTCAACACCTGGCTGCGAAAACAATGACCTTCTTCCAGCAACCAGAGCTGATCGGGATTGATGTCATCGGCCAGCACATATTTTTTATCATAAAGCGCGTTCTTGCGCGATACGTAGACAAACAACTCCTCATAAAAAAGTATGTCTTCTTTAATGGTGGAGTCATTCAACGGTGTTACCACCAGTCCACAATCCAGGCGGTTGTTTTTTAATTCACTGATTACTTCTTCGGTGATGGTTTCTTTAATGACGAGATGAAGCTGCGGATATTTTTCACGCATCTGTTTAAACAGCGGTGGCAACAGGTAGGGCGCCAACGTGGGAATGATGCCGATGCGCAGTTCGCCTGTCATCGTATCCTTTTGTTCATTGATCAGGTGTTTGATCCCATTTGCTTCGCGCAAAATAATCCGCGCCTGCGCAATCACGCTCGCTCCTACTTCGGTGGGTATAACGGGCTGCTTGGTGCGATCGAAAATTTTGATGCCCAGCTCTTCTTCCAGTTTCTGTATCTGCATACTCAGCGTAGGCTGGGTAACAAAACACTTCTCAGACGCTTGCACAAAATGACGGTGTGTATCAAGGGCTACGATGTACTCCAGTTGAGTGAGTGTCATAGGTAATAGCTATATCTTTATAAAGATAATCAATTTGATTTATTAATGACACGGTGGTAATCTTGGATATTAGTAGTCGTCACGATCGCCTTGGCTAGTCAAGTGCTCATTAAGTCGACTATCATCCTGTGACCTGACGTTGGTCAGGGTATTGGACGGTTAAAGAGTGTATTCTTATAAGTATTATAACAACCAATTAATTAATCTATAAAAAATGGAACACAAAGATTCAAAAACAACCTTAGGAGACATGAATGAAAGTGCGGCTCAATGTCCGTTTCATGGGGGCTCGCTCAAAAAAGGTGCAGGCGGTGGCACGAGCAATCGCGACTGGTGGCCTAACATGTTGAAATTGAACATTCTGAGGCAACACTCTTCTTTGTCAAATCCCATGGATAAGGCATTTAACTATGCGGAAGAATTCAAGAAGCTTGACCTAAAGGCGGTTAAGAAAGACATCTTCGAATTGATGACTACCTCGCAGCCCTGGTGGCCAGCCGATTATGGTCACTATGGTCCCTTCTTTATTCGCATGGCCTGGCATAGTGCCGGTACCTACAGAATCTCGGACGGTCGTGGTGGTGCAGGCGCAGGTCAACAGCGGTTTGCGCCTCTTAACAGTTGGCCCGACAATGCCAGTCTGGATAAAGCGCGGTTGCTGATTTGGCCGATCAAAAAGAAATATGGCAACAAACTTTCGTGGGCAGATTTAATGATCCTTACCGGGAATTGCGCGCTTGAATCCATGGGATTCAAAACGTTTGGCTTTGCAGGCGGGCGTGAAGATGTGTGGGAACCGCAGGAAGATGTGTATTGGGGTTCTGAAACCACCTGGCTTGGTGACAAACGTTATTCAGGTAATCGCGAACTGGAAAATCCTTTAGGTGCAGTGCAGATGGGATTGATTTATGTGAACCCCGAAGGTCCTAATGGAAAACCCGATCCGCTCGCAGCAGCCATAGACATTCGCGAAACATTCGGTCGCATGGCGATGAATGATGAAGAAACGGTAGCGCTGATTGCCGGTGGTCACACGTTTGGTAAAACCCATGGCGCTGCTGACCCAGGTAAATATGTTGATCGCGAACCTGCTGCAGCAGGCATTGAGATGCAAGG
The DNA here is from genome assembly GCA_965278925.1 of Cyclobacteriaceae bacterium. Lineage (GTDB taxonomy): Bacteria > Bacteroidota > Bacteroidia > Cytophagales > Cyclobacteriaceae > ELB16-189. The sequence goes on from OZ257123.1 coordinate 1,000,155, forward strand.
GCTTGGCTGGAAAAATACATTTGGTACTGGCGCAGGAGTTCATACCATTACCAGCGGTCTTGAAGGTGCGTGGACTACCACCCCTACCAAGTGGAGCAACAACTTCTTTGAAAACCTGTTCGGCTTTGAATGGGAATTGACAAAGAGCCCTGCTGGTGCACATCAATGGAAACCCAAAGGAGGTGCCGGGGCTGGTACAGTTCCCGATGCGCACGACAAATCATTGAGTCATGCACCTACGATGTTGACTACTGACCTTGCGTTGAAGGTTGATCCGATCTATGAAAAAATCTCAAGAAATTTTTTCGAAAATCCGGATAAGTTCGCTGATGCGTTCGCTCGTGCATGGTATAAATTAACGCACCGCGACATGGGGCCAATTGCGCGTTATCTCGGACCAGAGGTTCCTAAAGAAGTGTTGATCTGGCAAGACCCGCTTCCTGCGGTTACCCATAAACTGATTGATGAAAAAGAAGTTGATATACTGAAGAGTAAGATTCTTGCTTCCGGATTGACGGTATCTCAACTGGTAACAACCGCCTGGGCATCGGCTTCCACATTCCGTGGATCAGATAAACGTGGTGGCGCAAACGGTGCACGCATTCGTCTTGCCCCGATGAAAAATTGGAACGTAAACAACCCTGCTCAACTGGCTACCGTGTTGAATAAACTTGAAGGAATTCAAAAGGAATTTAATACAGGTGGCAAACAAGTTTCACTTGCCGACTTGATTGTGCTGGCAGGCTGTGCCGGTGTTGAGAAAGCTGCGAAGAATGCAGGACATGATGTGAAAGTTCCTTTTACACCCGGGCGTGCCGATGCAACACAAGAGCAAACTGATGTAGAATCTTTTGCTGTGCTGGAGCCTGCAGCTGATGGCTTCCGCAACTACTTTAAACCTAAACATGCTGTAACAGCCGAAGAACTGCTGGTCGACAAAGCACAACTCTTGAACCTGACTGCACCTGAGATGACAGTGCTCGTGGGTGGAATGCGCGTGCTGAATACAAACTACGATGGATCGAAGCATGGAGTGTTTACCAAAAAACCAGAAGCATTGACCAACGACTACTTCACGAATCTTCTTGACTTCGGTACAACCTGGAAAGCGACAGATGATGCACAAAATACATTTGAAGGTAGCGACCGTGCAACCGGTGCCGTGAAGTGGACAGGCACCAGGGTTGATTTGATCTTTGGTTCCAACTCTGAACTTCGTGCTATTGCCGAAGTGTATGGAAGCGAAGATGCTGACGCGAAGTTTGTAAAAGATTTTGTGGCCGCGTGGAGCAAGGTGATGAATCTTGATCGGTTTGATCTTGCTTAATGGGTATGATCAAGTAAAATTTGTAGTGTACTTAATTGCGAAGGTGATCTGGAAACGGATCACCTTCTACTTTTTTAGTGAAACCGCAACTAAATACCTTCAGCTCCGTCTAACACCTAAACCACCTCAACCATGCTGCTCCATCACCTGCGCCTAGCCTTTCGAACATTCTTTAAAAACAAAGCTGCCTTTGTTATCAACCTGATAGGCATGAGTATCGCGCTTGGTTGCAGCATCACAGCGTGGGTAAACTATGAATACAATGCTGAATTTGACCAGCAACAAGCCAATATCAATAACTTGTATCGAGTTGCATTTTGGCAAGAAACTGATCGTGGAGACATGCCCTACGGAGTAGCTCCGCTCCCCGTAGGAAATTTAATCCGCACCACCCTGCATGAGGGAGATCAGATCATTCAATACATCAGCAAAGACGGCCAGTTTCGGATTGGTGAAGAATTGTTTCAAGAGGAATTTATTTATACTGATCCAGCCTTTACTGCTCTTTTCACCATTGATCTGTTATCGGGTTCGCTTTCGCTAGATGACAAAGGCCAAGTACTCATTAGTGATAAACTTGCACGCACGTATTTTGGAACTGAAGATGTAGTTGGGAAACCGATTACTCAAGTAGTTGCAGGCTCCCTTCGGGAATATTTAGTAGGTGGTGTATTCCGGGAGTTTCCCGCCAATTCAAGTTTCCGCTTTGATTTGATTACCCATTATGAAAACTATTTTAGTGATCCGGCTTCGAAAGCAGATCTTGAAAGCAATTGGGCTCGCTGGAGCACAACTTTTCTGTATCTTAAAAACAAAAACTCAGTCGAGGTAGTTGAAAAACAATTGGCCAGTTTTGTTACCACTCAAAATGAAGCGCGGCCAGACTTAAAAGTTAAATCCTTTTATGTTGAGCCTTTCAAAGGTATGTCGGCAAGAGCCGTGAGTCAACGCAATCAAGGTCATTGGATGAACATGCCTATGCCTCCCGCTGCCGTGATTGCTCCGTTCGCGATGGCGGGCTTTCTCCTCCTGGTAGCCTGTTTTAACTTTATGAACAATGCCATCGCAGTGGCCAGCACCCGGCTCAAAGAAATTGGTATTCGAAAAGTGATCGGTGGCAAGCGTAAAGAACTCATTTTTCAATTTCTTTCAGAAACTTTTGTGTTTTGTATTCTGGCCTTGTTGTTGGGGATGGTGCTGGCAGAATACTTCACGGCCGGTTGGAATGGGATGTGGGGCGGACTTGAAATCAGTATCCACTATGCTGAAAATATTGAATTGATTGTAGTTCTTGGTGTATTAACGTTTCTCACTGCCTTGCTGGCAGGTGGCTATCCTGCTTTCTATATTTCTTCCTTTAAACCCATTGAGATTTTACGAGGAAGTACTCGATTTGGTGATGCTAATCTTCTGACTAAAAGTTTGCTTGTAATTCAATTCAGCATCTCGCTGGCAGCGGTAATTTTTGCATTGGCTTTCTATTTCAACTCAAAATTTCAACGGTCATACGATCTTGGTTATTCATGGCGATCAGTGATCCAAGTTCCTCTTGAGAACCCACAGCAGTTTGCGGTACTCAAGCATGAGATCGAAGAGAATCCACTATTGCATTCTGTTGGTGGCAGCGAACATCATATTTACAGCAGCAACTACAAAGCATCCGCACGGGCTGAAAATCAGATTGAAAAAGAAATTGATATGCTCAATGTGGGTGACGATTACTTCAATACCGTGAACGTACGTTTAGTTAATGGAAACGGTTTTCAAAAAAATAAGACCTCGGATATCAGGGAGTCCATCATCGTGAATGCGGAGTTTGTGCGCATCTTCAATCTTGGTGATGAACCAGTAGGCAAACGCATTCTGCTAAATGATTCAGTGCCGGTTTACATTACGGGCGTGGTAAAAGATGTTTACCTACAAGCCTTATTTCAACCACTCTCGCCCCTCGCCTTTCGCTATGTTCCTGAAAATGAATATAAATATCTTGTCGCTTCCGCAGATCCGAATGATTTGGTTGAGTTGAATGCCCAATTCAAAAAATCCTGGCAGAAACTATTTCCAACACAACTCTATCCAGGCAAACTAATGGAGTCCAGAATGGTGATGGCATTGGAACATTTCGATAGTGTTGTGATCCTCTATACATTTCTGGGGCTTGTGGCGATTATCATGTCGGTTTCTGGACTGTATTCTCTCGTATCATTAAATCTGCAAAGACGCACGAAGGAGCTTGGACTACGTAAATTATTAGGCGCTTCACTTGGTCATATTGTTGTGCAGTCGGGTAAATTATTTATGCTCATTATGTTCATTTCATTCATCACAGGCTCGCTGATGGGAACGTTCATGGTAAATGCACTGATGAACAGCGTGTGGGAATATTATGAACCTGTGGATACGCTGGTTATCAGTCTTGCCGTTGGTATTTTATTGTGTATTGCGCTAGCAACAATTGGCTATAAGATTAAGCGTGTAGCAACAGCTAACCCGGTTGAATCGCTGCGGTATGAATAATCAAATAGTTTGATGATTTAAAGTATCAATCTCTATTCTTACCTTAGAGGGCTAAATTTTCTGTGATGAAAAAACAAACCATTCTATTCACGATACTAATTTCTTCATTCATGAGCATTCACTCTAAAGCTCAAAAAATAAATGAACCGCAGAATGTTAATGCTCAATGGTCTCAGTCTTATCAGCCTTTTCGAATTGTTGGTAATGTGTATTATGTAGGCACGTATGATTTAGCTTGTTATCTTATTACTACCTCAGAAGGCAATATTCTAATCAACAGCGGGCTTGCTGCTTCTGCGCCCATCATTATAAAAAACATTGAAGACCTGGGTTTTAATATAGCCGATACTAAAATCTTACTCACTACGCAGGCACATTATGACCATGTGGGCGCTTTCGCTGAAATTCAAAAACTTACTGGTGCTAAAATGTTTGCCAATGCAAAAGATGCAGACGTGCTGGCCGATGGCGGTCTTTCCGATTATGAGCTTGGAAAAAGAGGCCTTACATTTAAACCCATTCGGGTGGATCGTAAACTAAATGATGGTGACCTGATTAAATTAGGAACCACACAACTAATCATGTTACATCACCCTGGTCATACAAAAGGATCCAGTAGTTTTTTGTTGAGCGTGAACGATGGAGCTACAACCTACAAAGTACTGATTGCCAATATGCCTACCATTGTTACGGACAGAAAATTCTCTGACATTCCAGAATATCCTGAAATTGCCAACGACTTTGCATTCTCTTTTGAGGCCTTAAAGAAACAATCGTTCGACCTCTGGCTCTCGTCTCATGCCAGTCAGTTTAGCTTGCATGCAAAACATAAACCAGGCGATGCATACCATCCGGAAGCATTTGCTGATCGAAGTGGGTACGATAAATCACTTACAGAATTGGAAGGTCAGTATTTGAAGAAGATTCAAGAAAAATAGGTACTGTCTGCTACTTCTTTCCTGTGGCTGCCCAATAGATACCAGCATACAGGTGATTAAGAAAAGCGGGATCACTAAAAACAACCGGCATGTGACCCATCGCTGTGTAAAACGCTCGCCCACCATCATACTTATGATACCATGCAATAGGATGAAGTTTACCCATCCCCACTCCTTTTTTCGCTGGCCCCCACTCTGCTTTCGGATCATAGGAAGATTCATCGATAGAGAGTATGTACTGTAAATCGGTAACTTTTTCCGGCCCGAATTCATACCACTCATCTGTCCAAAGCTTGCCACCTTCAAAACCCTGTAGCCCAGGAAAAGCAGCATCCACAATATTTACGCGCGCAGTTTGTATAGCCGGATGAATATGGAACATGCGCCCTACTAACTTAGTGTACCAATCCCACTCATACTCCGTATCGGATGCACTGTGAATGCCAACAAACCCTTTTCCGGATTTAATGAAACGTTCCATCACTTTCTGTTGCGTTGAATCCATAATGTCTCCGGTCGTATTCAGAAAAATAACCACCTTAAACTGTTCAAGGTATTTATCCGTAAACCCGTTTGGATTTTCCAGCAGCACAACATCAAAGAAATTTTTAGTGCCCAGTTGCTGCAGAGCCAATACCCCGGCATGTACGGATTCATGATGCCATCCTTTTGTGGTAGTTACCAACAGTGCCTTAAATTGTTTTCCTTGTGCCGGTGCAGAGTGCATGAAAGCAAATTGAACCAACACCAGAATAATTATTGCAAGATTTTTAGATTTCATAAAAGATTTATTTTATAGGATTTCATTAATTTAAAGACTACAACTTCTTCAACCCTTTCACCTGCTCCTTCCCGGCTTCAACAATACTTATTGCATAACCACCACCAGGTGCAGACCATTGGGCAAGTTTGGATTTGCTGGTAACACTTACCTTGCGAATGGTGTAGGCTTGGGGATTGGTTTTGTAGTGCGCCTCTTTTGCATCGGCATAAATGGTGGCCAAATATGTTTTGCCTGGCTCGAGGAAATCAAAAGTCACCGATGATGTTCGTGGAGTTTCTCCATTTACGTTTCCTACAAACCAACTGCTTTTTCCTTTGGTCTTACGGGCTACAGTAATGTATTGTCCGGGTTCGGCTTCGAGGTATTTACTATCATCCCAATCTAACGCCACCTCTTTGATGAATTGGAAAGCATCTAAAAACTTATTGTAATTCTCAGGAAAATCAGCTGCCATTTGCAGCGGGCTATACATAGTTACATATAAGGCAAGTTGATTTGCAAGAGTGCTATTACAATGCGAGTTGTTGTTTGGATTAATCTTACTGATGTCCATCTCGAACACTCCGGGCGTGTAGTCCATCGGGCCACCAATCAATCGCGTGAAAGGAAGAATGGTTACGTGATTTGGTTTTGATCCACCAAACGCCTGAAACTCTGTGCCACGGGCCGATTCATTGCCAATCATGTTGGGCCAGGTGCGCGCTATGCCAGTTGGACGAACCGCTTCATGGGCGTTCACCATGATCTTGTACTCGGCAGCCTTTTCAACAACATACTGATAATGATTGTTAGTCCATTGATCGTAATGATAAAATCCTTTGGGAAGTATGGGCCCCACATAACCCGTCTTCACGGCATCGTAGTTGTTGGCTTTCATAAACTGAAATGCCTTATCAAGATGGCGTTCATAGTTGCGTGTTGAACCGGAAGTTTCATGATGCATGATCAACTTGATGTTTTTGGATTTGGCGTAGTCTCTTAGTTCAGTAACATTAAAATCCGGGTAAGGCGTAACAAAATCAAACACATAATCTTTTGACTGCCCGAACCAATCTTCCCAGCCTACATTCCAGCCTTCCACTAATACACCATCAAAACCATGTAGGGATGCAAAGTCTATAAACTTTTTCACGTTGGCATTTGTGGCTCCATGCGTGCCGTTAGGTTTTGCCTTTGAATAATCTGTGATGCCTAGCTGAATGGATGGAAAGTCATTTGTATAGGCCCACGAGCTTTTGCCGGTGATCATCTCCCACCACACACCCATGTACTTGGTAGGTTTAATCCACGAGGTGTCTTCAATTTTACTTGGCTCGTTGAGGTTGTAGGTCATTTTAGAGGCTAGAATGTCGCGGGCGTCATCACTAACAATGATTGTGCGCCACGGTGACGAACGAGGAGCTTGCATATATCCTTTATCGCCAAGGGCATCGGGTGTTAACCACGATTGAAAAACCATAGACTTATCATCAAGATTAAGATGCATGCAAGAATAATTGATGAGGGCCGCCTCGTGCAGGTTGATGTAAATGCCGTCCGCAGTTTTCATCATGAGCGAAGTTTGAACACCAGTGGGTGAGAATTGAGTTTGCGAGGCATTGGACGTAATCGCTGTTGGCATTAATTTTCGTATCTCTGACAATCGTGAAGTTGTATAGTCATACTCTTGCGTGTCGTAATCTCCAGCAAGCCAGAAGGCCGTATGATCGCCCGCCATAGCAAACTGGGTGCGCTCTTCTTTAATAACGAAATAGACAAGGTTCTTTTGCGTTGGAAATTCATACCGAAAACCAAGGCCGTCATCAAACAGACGAAAGCGGATAATTAGTTGACGATCTTTTCCTTTTTGGTTGAGGGTTATGGCGAGTTCGTTATAATGATCTCGGATGGTTTTTACTTCTCCCCACACAGGCTCCCAACGGGAGTCATGGGTAGTGCTTTTGGTGTCCATAATTGTAAAATCATTCAGCAACGACTTATCATCATTCTTTAGCTCAAGGCCCAGGGCGCTGGGTTTGATTACTTCCTTTCCTTTGTACAACAATTTATAGATTGGTGTGCCATCGCTTTGTAACGAAAATGTCATTATAAAATTTCCATCCGGAGATTTGAGTTCTTGCCCTTTCGACACAGTAGCAAGGGCAACAACTAGTAAGAAAAGAAAGAAAAGTTTCTTCATATTTTGAAGGTTTATGGGAGTAAGTTATTTAATTGAATGCAATTGGCAAGATTAGTGAGCGACTTTATAGTAATCAATTTTATATGGAGTTTTTGCTGATCTACAACCAACAAATGCATTACCTCTAATCTGACCTAAAACAGTGCTATTACTTTGGTAGTTATGCCAATCACTCTCTTCTGGCCTACCCTTTGCAGTCTAACGCGTATACTTATAAAAACAAACGCTTATGAAAACAGGGAACAGGATCATGATGTTGTTTTTCCTGCTGATGGGAGGAACAGCGCTGCATGCACAGCAATATCAAGAGGAAGTGCCGGGTGACAACTTCAGTCTTGAAGGGGCACTCGAACTATTTAAGAAGTCGGCCTCACCCGAGGAATTCGAACGACTGCTCAACTCAGCTGATGCTGAGGTAAACAACCTCGACCTGAATGGCGATGGCGACATTGATTACATCCGTGTGATCGACCGCCAGGAAGGGGCCGTTCATGCCTTCATTTTACAAGCTGTTATTTCTGAAACTGAAAGTCAGGACATCGCAGTAATCGAGTTGGAGAAATTGGCTAACGGCAAAGCTGTGTTGCAGATTACGGGCGATGCCGACATCTATGGTATTGAAACCATCATTGAGCCTACACAAGAAGTGCGCATCAATGCCGGCACCACTACCACGCAAGCTGTAGTGAATGTATGGGCCTGGCCTTCGGTGCAGTATGTATATGGACCATACTATGATCCCTGGATTTCACCCTGGCATTGGGGTTATCGCCCAATCTGGTGGAATCCCTGGAGACCAATTGCCTACATAACTTATTATCCACGGTGGCATCGTTATCGTCCTTATTACTCGGTATGTTACACGCATCGCGTGCGGTATGCACAAGATCTGTACAGACCTTACCGAAGTACTTCGGTAGTTGTTTACAACAGGCACCAGGCGCAGCTTACAACCTATCGCTCTTCAAGAAGTGCTTCAGGGTATACCCGCGGTCGTGATGGTGGACGTGAAGGCTATAATGATCAGCGCGGTCGCTCGCAGTCGGAAATCAGTCGTGGTAGTTCGAGATCGTCCACTTACAATAGAGAACGAATCAGAGACAATCAGCGAAGCAATGATAATAAAGTGAATCGAGGAAACTCAACTGTAAAACGTGACGAGTCAACGTTGAGAAACAGGACGAACTCAGATATTAATAGGGAATCGAACGAAACACAACGCAAATACAGAGAAGTGCAGCGTGATAATTCGGGCAGCCGTTCAAATTCAGTAAACACAAATACTGAACGCCAGCGGGAATACAAGCCAGCACCTGACAATCGCAGCACGCAGAGATCGGCTCCACAAGTGGAACGGAGAGAATCATCCGGAAACTCGGGTGGACAACGTTCTGCTTCACAAGTGGAAAGAAAACAATCGGGTGGAGATTCGGGCCAGCGCTCGGGTGGTAGTCCGGTGAAGTCGGGAAGTAATAAACGTGGCCGGGATTAATGGGTTGATAGGATTAGTGAGATGATTGACTTTGCGCACCTACGGAAAATTTAACTGTAGTGTGCGCAAATTTTTTTTAGCAATCATCCGTTAATCGTATTGAAGGTATTACCTGAACTCTATAAAGTAGATTACTTCAACACATCTTTATAGCTTACCAACTGCACTCCCTTGCGGATAATAGCAGCCTTAACTTTTTCACTTGTGAAAATTGTGGTTACATCCTGTCGCCCTTGTGCTACATCGTTGTAACCAATATGGTGGATGGCGCGAAGCTCGTCATTATCAAGGCCTGGATGCTCAACAAATACATACGTTTTTCCATTTTCCAGTTTATCAAGCATGGCAATAAAACTATCAATACGTTGTTCGGTTGTTTTATTTCTAAAATCAAACCATGTATAGGAAATTCCTGTAGTTTCGGGACCAACATCAACCATAGGCAGATTATATTCTTTAGCAACCTTTAAGGCCATTGCTTTTACTTCCGGGGTGAAGGCAGTGCTGCCCATGTGCCCGGATACGTGGCTTAATCGCGGAATGTGTTTCTTTGCCAATTCAATCTGAGCCCGCAGTTCTTTCTCTATATCCTCCAGCTTATAGGTATGATCCAGGATTGCCTGGCCCGGATAATTTTTATTTTTAAATAACATAGGATAAAAATATCCATCCTCATTTCGTAAGGTAGCACAGTCGGTGAGCGGTCGCCATTTTACATTGTCCCATTCGCTGGTAATCGCAAAGTGCAGACCTACGTCAACACGTGGATTATTTTTTAGCATCTTGACTGTTTCCGGAAACCACGGGGAAGGTGCTATTACTTCGATGGAAGTTTCAATTCCCTGCCGATAAGACTTAATCAGTGCTACATCGGCCGAATGTGAAAATCCCATATCATCGCCCCGAACAATCAATCGAGGTGCATTGAGGCGATTAATTTTTGGAATGGCTTTTAATTCAATTTTGCTTGGATTAAAAGAGTTTTCAAAAACCATCGCTGCTGTTGACTCATCAAACATGCACCGGATAGTTTCTGTGTGCGGGCTTTCAATATAGCGAAGCGTAAGCTGAACTGTTTTATCATCTACCCAATGGTAGCTTGCTTCCGTTTTGAAAGGCGGTAGTCCTACGCGATTGGTGCGGGCACCGGCCACTAAGTATGGTCCGAATTTAGTTGTCTCGCCTTGCACCCACTTGCCCGAACCAAAATCAATGGTATGAGCAACCGAATCTGTATTTAAAGTTAAGCGACAGATGTTGTTTTTAAATTCAAGGTTAAAACTTTCTAATCTACGGTCGGGTGAAATTATTGCGAATGATTTTCCCGAGACTTTTGCTTCAATCGCAGCATTGCCTTTGTTAGCGGCTATTGGTAACGCGAGCGAAGCCAGGCGGGTCTTCAATTGTTTCGAGGCTTTTGTGTTGGCTGGCAGTTTTTTATCCTGAAAGGCAGGCAAGAGATGTTTCCATACCAAATTAAATTCAGTCTGCATGTTGGCTGTCTCTGAGGTAATAATAATTACGGCATCTTTCTCGGGCAGCACCAGAATATATTGACCAAAGGCACCATCGCCACGATATGAATTATTGCGGCTGCGCCACATTTGATAGCAATAGCCTTGTAGCCAGTCGCTCGAATCTTTTACTGCCTGCGGTGCATCCGGATTTTGCATCACCTTCATGGTGGTGGCTTCATCAATCCATGCAGCAGGTAAAATTTGCTTTCCCTTCCAGTTACCTTTCTGTAAAAACAATTGACCGAACTTCGCCATGTCTTCGGTTTTTAACCGCAAACCCCATCCGCCCACGCTCACGTCTTGCGGGCCTACTTCCCAATCAATACCTTCAATGCCGAGTGGCTGAAATAGTTTTGATTTCAGGTAATCAGCTGTCTTTTGTCCAGTTACCTTTTGCACGATCGCGCTAAGCATATAGCTGGCGGCAGAGTTGTATAAAAATTTTGAGCCCGGTTCATGAACGATGGGTGTGCTAAGAAATGTGCGCGCCCAATTGTCACTAATAACCACCGGGCCGGTGGGATCGGGCTGCTGGCCTACACTCATGCTAAGCAAATGCTTCACGCGAAGTGCTGCCAGATTTGGATCTATCGTTGAAGGTGTTTCGTCTGGAAAAAAGGAAATCACCTTATCTTCTACCGAGAGCTTGTTTTCAGAAACAGCAAAGCCAATCGCGGTAGCTGCGAAACTTTTGCTCACCGAGTACATGGTATGTTTTAAATCCTGTCGATAAGGATTCCACCAACCTTCGGCTACCACTTTTCCATGACGCAGAATCATGAGGCTATGAAATTCGTGCTTGCTAGCTGCGGCTGCATCCAGAAAATCAAGAATGTGTTGTGACGAAACACCTTCGGCTTCGGGTGTGCTTCTGGGCAACGAGGTTTGTGCAAACAGGCTCGTGGAAACAACGAGCAAAAGCAGGATAAACTTGATACGGTTCATAGTAATATGGTTTGAGGTCGCTTTACCAACAGGATTTGATAAAGATACTGGGAATTAAATAAAAAAAGGAAGCAGAGTTAGTGCAGCCTTCTGGAAATGACGAGAAGGTACAACCGATTAAGGTGTAGGTTTACTAAATCTTTGGATAGACTATGACAAGAGGAGCAAATTCCGGTCACCGTTGAATCAGGGTTTCAAAAATAACCTGGGCAGCAACACTACTCCCAAGTTCGGAAGGATGAAACTGATCGGGTCCGTAATAGGAAAAATCATTGGTTGCATCGAAATGATCCTTCCATACCTGACCCACCGGACACAATATGGAATTTGTTTCTTTCGCTGCATCTCCGTAGTTTTTAATTACACCGCCAAACGTGTGATAGTTAACGCGGGCCGGCCACACCATAAAAAAGGCGAGCTTTGTATTATGTTGCTCACACAATTCTTTAATCTGTGCCCCCGTTGTCAGCAACATTATTCTTCCATCTGCTTGTGAGGATGGCCCTTGCTGCACAATTACATAATCAAATTCTTCTGACTTAATGTGGTCTTGAAGTTTCCCATCGTTCCAATGATCTTCCAAGGCATAATTTGGCAAAGCCAGCATTCTTGTTCCAACCTTAACGCCTTTGCTACTTGCAATTTGTTCAACCAGGCCCGGTAAATCATTTGTGTAGGTAAGACTGTTGCCTACAAAAAGCAAATTTACATCTACATCAAGTGGCAACGGATCAATAATTTGAAGAGGCTTGTTAAGCACCGGTTTGCCTGAAGGCAGTTGCTCATCGTGATTAGAACAAAACGAGAACGAAAGAATACACAGTAATAGAATTGACTGTTTCATATGGTTAGATTGTTACTCTCGCTCAAAACTTTTATTCAACACGAAGGGAGTCAACCGGGTTATTTTTTGCTACTTTAATGGAGTGGTAGGCTATGGTAATCAAGGCTATGGCAATTGCCAAAACACCGGCTAGAAGCACAATGAACCAATTGAAATCAATTCTATAATTAAATTCTGTTAGCCACTTACTCATCAAGAAATAACTGGCAGGGGCCGCCAATGAAAACGCAATAAGAACCTGCGTAACAAAACTTCCTGATACGAGGATAACAATCTCGCTGACGGAAGCGCCCAGCACTTTCCGGATACCCAATTCTTTAGTGCGCTGCAAAATGGAATACGATGCAAGGCCAAACAATCCCAGTGCAGAAATGATTGCCGCCAGCAGTGCGAATAGGTTCACTATGTTGCTAATCATTGCTTCCGATTTATACAACAATTAATATCGCTCGTTTAAACGAGTTAAAACAAAGGGAGAATCAGGATTGACTTCGGCCCATATCTTCTTCAATAACTCAGTTTGCTGTCCAGCCTTTTCCGAATCAAAACGCACCAAAAGATTGTTAAGTGCTAACCCGTTTCCGGTAAAGATCAACAGCGGTGCGATGGGGCTGTGTAGAGAAGAAAAATGAAAATCGTTAACAACTCCTTTTACCACTCCCGTTGCCTGCCATAAATCAAGCTCTTTCCCCAAAGCATCTTCTCTTGTCCATCCAAAAAAATCCAATGCAGATTCATTAATAATTACCTGCCAGCCGCTTGTTGTGTCAACTGAACCAGTTGTGAAATCTGTTCCTGATGTGGGCGCGATGCCAATTGTCTTTAGATAATCCGCATCGACCGGAGCGACCCGAATCAATTTTCTTTCATCTGTTGTTTTGGTGGCTTAACTTCTTCCATTTGGTATAGCTAAAAAGACTATTGCGCTTTCAAGATTTTTTGAAAATTTACCCAGTAAATATTCCCTGTTCCATTTAGCGGATTTGAGTAAATACTTTGAATTGATTTGAAGGTTACAGCTTCCGTAACAAATGATGTTGGGAGTTGATGACGTTCGCTGGTAAAATATAAAGCCTTGCCATCCGGTGAAACATACGGGCAGTAATCCAATTGGCGGGAGTTAAGCGCTTTAAGATTCCGGGCAGGTTTCCAATTTCCCTGGGCATCTTTTATGCTGAGATACAAATCTCCACCGCCCATGTCATCCCTTCTGCCATATCCTGTAAACAGAATATACGTTTCATCAGGAGACACAAAGGCATTAAATTCATACAGTCGGGTATTGATAGCAGTATCTAACACAAGTGGTTTTTGATACAACTGATTTGCCAACCGCGAAACATAAATATCTTCCTTTCCAACTCCGCCCGGATAAGTAGCTGTGAAGTATAAATTTCCACTCTTCGCAATGGAAGGATAAAATTCATCTGACTCTGTATTTATAGGCAGCCCCAGATTCTCTGGTTTTCCCCACCCCGCTCCTACACGGTTCACTTTCCAGATATCAAAATCTTTGGTTTGCGTTCCTGTGATGGGACGATTGGAGGCAAAATATAGTGTTTTTCCATCTGCACTGAGCGCTGGTTCAAGATCACTGAATTGCCCACCAAAAGAAACAACTTGTGGTGCTGACCACACACCGTCCGATAGTTGCTTACTGAACACAATAGTTTGAAAAGTAGATTTTGGCGTTGATACTGTATAGTATAACTCTTTGCCATCGGGGGAAATGGCAAAATCACGTTCATTTAATAACGTGGAGATGGATAGCTCGCCAAATAGTTGTGGAGTTAAAGGAGGATTGTTAAAGGAAATAGGAATTGTTGTCTGTCCAAAACATGGAATTGCAACCCAAACGATAAGGATAAGTAAATAAGTTTTCATGTGACGAATGACGGGAGAAATGATTTATTTACTAAAGTATTTCAACAGAAAAGCAATTATCGTCAACCAAAAGTCCGTTATCGTCAACAATCCACGGTGGTGAATCACCCAGACACGGTCACGTGCATTTGCGCTTTTGTTTTGACTACCTGTTTATTTTAATTTGAGCATGCGTAGAGTTATTGATCATATCCTTTTTTGGTGTGGGTATGTGTTTTTTAAGGCCTATCTGAATATTAGCGCTGATTGGGCAACGCTTTTGCCCGAGTCTACCGTTGCTATAGAGAAATATGTACTTATTTTCACTATTCAACTGGTTATGCTCACCATCAAACTTCCTTTGGTATACGGTTGCTTTTACCTGCTCAATCGGTATTTGAATGGCCTCTGGAAAATCGGCACAACCATACTTGCGCTGATTGGCTTTTTTGCTTTGGCTGTGGTTTTAATGTCGATGTTGAATCATTTTTTTATTCTACCCTATCTGATTCATTATACAGGGCAGACAGAATCTGTATTTAATTTCTCAAGTCTTTTGTATCATTTTTTTACACTTGCCTTTGTTACCGGGGCTGCCAGTTCACTTAAACTACTTCGAAAACAATATCAATCTCGGTTGCGGGAAATTGAATTACAAAAAGCAAAAGTTGCAGCAGAGTTGAAATATCTGAAAGGCCAAATCAATCCTCATTTTTTATTCAATACGTTGAATAACATTTATTCGCTTGCGCGGAAAAATTCTGCGCAAACAGCCGAGGCGGTTATGAAGCTTTCCAAGCTAATGCGATTTATGCTCTATGAGGTCAACAGTTCAACACTATCACTTTCACAAGAACTTAAATTGATTGATGATTACATAGCTTTGGAAAAATTAAGGTACTCCGATAGACTACAAGTAAACTTCATAACGGAGGTGGATAATGCCGAACAACAAATTGCACCCCTCTTACTAATACATTTTGTGGAAAACGCCTTTAAACATGGTGCTGGCGAGTCGAGGTTTGAATCAATCATATCCATTCACATTAAGCTTGTAAACAAAGTTCTTTCCGCACATATCAGTAATTCAAAAGAAAATCTTTTGCAACCAGACCAGGATCGCAGAATTGGATTAGATAATATTAAGAGACAATTGGAACTTCTCTATCCCACTCACTTGCTCTCTATTGCTGATACCAAAACCACCTTTACAGTTGAGTTAACTATTCCGTTAGATTAATCACCATGACAACCTGCCTGATCGTTGAAGACGAACCTCTCGCTGCCGATATTCTGCAAGATTATATTAGTCAGATTCCATTTTTGTCGTTGCGTGGAATCTGCACGGATGCTATGCAGGCATTAACTATTATGCAAAATGAATCTATCGATTTACTCCTGTTAGACATTCACCTACCAGGACTTAAAGGTATGGATTTTTTAAAGAGCTTGGTCTCGCCACCTAAGGTAATTCTTACTACGGCTTATCATGAGTATGCCCTTGAGGGCTATGAATTGAATGTACTTGACTATCTCTTAAAGCCGATCGATTTCGAACGGTTTCTGGCGGCCGTAAATAAATTAAAGATGGCTCAAAGTCAAAAAGACTCCATCACTATTCAAACGGAAAAGAAGAAGGTGATAATACCCCTTTCTGAAATAGTGTACATAGAAAGTCAAAAGGAGTACCTTAAAATTCAGACTCAGCAGACTGCGTATAGAACAAAATATGCGCTTAGCAAATTAGAGCAAGAATTAAGTAATGAATTATTTCTTCGGGTACATCGATCGTTTGTTATAGCATTGAAAAAAATAAAGGCCTTCAATTCAAATGAAATAGAACTGCCTGACAAGGCAATCCCCATCGGAGGAAATTACAAAGAACTGGTCGCTGCCAGGCTAAAGAATTTGTATGGATAATTGAATGGCGTTCGTTTGGCTATGTCATTGATTCCAACCTCTACCAAGTGTAGAAAGTAAGTCCTATCTTTCCGAAATAATTAATGACCAATGATCACCAAACAACATCTTTTAGATGAATTAACAAATCACACCTATGTTATCCTGAAGCCCTCTGCCGTAGCAGGTATTGGTGTGTTTGCTGTTAAGGATATCGCTGCAGGATGCCGGGCCATGTTCAACAAGCCCGATCCTGCAGATGCCTGGATAGCCATTACTAAAAACGAAGTTGATGCACTACCCGCACATGCAAAATACCTAATAGAAAACTATTGTCTTTTCGATGAAGAGAAATATTTTGTTCCGGATTATGGCTTTAAGAAAATTGACCTTTCACTTTTTCTAAATCACTCAGATACGCCTAACATTATTTCTATTGAGGAAGGCAATTATTTTGAAGCCATTCGAAACATTGGAGCGGGGGAAGAGTTATTTATTGACTATGGGCAAATTGTGGAAGGTGAGGAATAATTTGATCCCAGATTTTTTTAGAGAAGAGCACTTCAAATGAATATAACAGAACAACAAGAGCGAGAATACCTGGAGGAGATTAAAGAGAAGTTACTCTTCGCTATTAAACGAGCTGATGATCATGTTAAACAATTTTCAAGCGAGTTAAAGCAAAATAAAGAATACATCTATGAGCATCAATCCGGAATGGATGAAGCCGATATGGTAGCAGCCGGACAATCTATAAACCGGATGGCATTTACAGGTGAATCGGCAGTGGCCCGAAGAAAAAAATTATCGAAACTTGTTGAGTCACCCTACTTCGGACGTATTGATTTTAAGACACACCGGAGTAATGAGGCTCCTGTCTATATTGGTATCTATACATTTACGGACGAATCCCAACGCCAGAATTTGATCTATGATTGGCGGGCGCCTATCTCATCCATGTTTTATGATTTTGAATTGGGCGAAGCCTGGTATCACACCCCTTCTGGCAAGGTAGCTGGTGAAATTTCATTAAAGCGTCAATACAAAATCAAAAAGGGCAGCATGGAGTTTATGATCGAAAACTCCGTGAATATTCATGACGATATTTTACAGAAGGAATTGAGCAAGTCCAGTGACGACAAGATGAAAAATATTGTTGCCACTATTCAACGCGATCAGAATGCTGTGATTCGCAATGAAACCGAAACAGTGATGGTTATTCAAGGTGTGGCTGGCTCGGGCAAAACTTCCATTGCTTTGCACCGCATTGCTTTTCTTTTGTATCGCTTCCGCGATGAAATTGCCGCAAAGGATGTGTTGATCATTTCGCCCAATAAAGTATTTGCCGACTATATTTCGAATGTGCTCCCCGAGTTGGGCGAAGAGCAAATTCCGGAAATGGGTATGGAAGAATTGGCTACCGAAGTTTTGGAAGATAAATACAAATTTCAAAGCTTCTTTCAACAGGTTGCTTCATTGCTTGAAAAATCAGATGACTCTTTCATTGAGCGAATAAAATTTAAATCCACCTTTGAATTTCTGAGTAAACTCAACCAATACATTATTTACCTTGAGAATAATTTCTTTACGTTTACTGAACTACGGGTTGGTAATGTAGTGGTTCCGTTTCCCTTTATTTTGGAGCGGTTCAAAGCCTATCACCGCATTCCCTTGCTCAACCGCACTCCTGAAGTAGTAAAGGATATTCAGCAACATGTACGCAATGCCGTGCAGCGTAAGCTGTCGGGCAATGAAAAAAACCAGATCTGGCAAGCAATACCGCGCATGTTCAAAACCAATAGTGTTCTGGAACTCTACAGAAATTTCTACACCTGGCTAGGCAAGCCGGAGTTATTCAAAATGCATTCGGGTGATGCGCTGGAATATGCCGATATATTTCCATTGATCTATTGTAAAATCAGACTGGAAGGAGCCACCAGCTATGATCATGTTAAGCATTTACTTGTAGACGAAATGCAAGACTACACCCCGGTGCAATATTCCGTACTTTCCCGTTTGTTTAAGTGCAAGAAAACAATTCTTGGAGATGTTAATCAAACCGTCAATCCTTTTAGTTCTTCTTCCACAGAAAGCATTGAACGTGTTTTTCCGCAAGCAGAGATCGTGAAGCTATTCAGAAGCTATCGGTCTACGCACGAGATCAGTTCATTTGCTCAAACTATTTCACACAATCCAGAATTGATTCCACTGGAACGTCATGGTGAAATGCCAATAGTAAAGAGTTTTAGCAATAACACAGAAGAACTGATGGAAATTCAAAAGCAGATTGCCGACTTCAGAAACTCCACGTATACTACCCTTGGCATCATTTGCAAAACCCAACCACAGGCTGAATTTGTCTATCGTGAAGTGAAGGCTGCAGGTGTTTCGTTACTTACCGCGGATAGTACATTCTTTAAAGAAGGAATCATTATCACCACGGCTCATCTTTCGAAAGGGCTAGAGTTTGACGCGGTGGTTGTGCCATTTGTATCGGATCGAAATTTTAAAACGGATGTGGATAAACGGATGTTATACATTGCTTGCACCAGGGCTATGCATACTCTGGCACTGACGTATAGTGGAACAAAATCAGATTTCATTTAGATGTTACTTTTAGTCCCATGACAGCCCTTGAGAATTATATAAAGGCCAGCATTACCCTTGCGAAGGATGATCTCAACATAATTACTTCATTCTTCAAGCCTTGTACGTTAGAAAAAGGTGATTACCTGGCTCGACACGGAAGATTTTGCGAAACGCTTGCGTTTATCCAAAGCGGACATATCCGGGTGTTTATTGAAGCGAATGACAGGGAAGTAACACAGTGGATTTCGCCACCCGGTTATTTTATTACTGATCTCTCAAGCTTCATGTTTCGTTCCGTGGGCCGATGGAACATTCAGGCTCTTACTCAGTGTACACTGCTCTCAATTTCGCGTAGCGATTACGATAAACTCAATAACACTGTGCCAGCATGGAAAGACCTCGACAGGCTTTTTATTGTGAAGTGTTTTGCAATGATGGAGGAGCGAATATTTAATCATCTATACATGAGCACCGAAGAGCGTTTTAATCTTCTCATGAAAACACAGCCAGAACTTTTTAATCTCGTGCCGCTACAATACCTGGCATCTATGTTAGGTATGACACCCGAAACATTGAGTCGGCTTCGAAAAAAGCAACTTTCCTAAACTTCTTGATTTTTATCAAGACCACGCGTACCCAAACACCCGACCTTTGATTCATCAAAAAAAAAACAAAAAGATGAATCGAAAAAACAAAGAAATCCGGACTGAAATTGTTATCAATGCAAGTCCTGCCATAGTATGGAATTTACTTATCGACTTTGAAAATTATCCTACCTGGAATCCCTTCATAAAGTCCATCTCAGGTAAAGCAATACAAGGAACAAAAATCAAAGCCCGGATTGAACCTCCCGGTGCGGCAGGAATGACGTTCAAACCAAAATTATTGATAGTAAATCCGTTCAAAGAATTAAGTTGGCTCGGTCATTTGTTTATACCTGGTCTGTTTGATGGAGAACATATTTTTGAATTATATGAAAACACAGAGGGTACCACCACTTTCGTGCAACGAGAAAAATTTATTGGGGTTCTTGTATCACTATTTGAAAAAATGCTGAACACCAATACTTTGTTGGGTTTTGAGATGATGAATAAAAAGTTAAAAGAGCTTGCGGAGAGTAATCAGAAGCTAGCTATAAACGCTAAAGCATGAAAACGATTAATCTTCTCGCACTGATCGGATTCGTAAGCTTTACTTCGATTGGTCAAAAGAAGTTTTCTGATCACGAAATCAGTATCAATGCCTTTAGAAATCCCTCGGTGGGCGTTGAGTATCGTTACCACCACATATCAATTCATGCAGGATATTATCCCACCAATTTCGAATCAGGAGTAACAACTTCCTTTATACGATCAGGAGTTACCTACTGGTTTTTGCCGATTGGCGAGAAGGAAAACCCCTCTTCGTTTTACAGTTCGCTAAGCTATGCGCGTGGCTTAGATAGGGATTATAAGAATAAAAATGCAGGAATGCTTGAGACGGGGTTTCGCTGGATGATTTGGAAAGGCTTGAATTTCCGGTTAGGTGTTACCGCACTTAAAGCGCCAGATTTGAAAACAAAAATAAACCCGACACCAGGACTTAGTTATTCTTTCTTCTTCCGATAACAAATTAATATATCCTGATTTCAAAGATAAAGGAGTATAGAGTACTCCTTTATCTTAGGGTAACTCATCAATTGTTAATTACCCAATCAAACGGATATCTTTCGCTACAAACTTTGCGAAGCCCAATAGCGCACCGGTTACCATCAAGTTGCGAAATACGTTTACCATTTCAAGTTCCGCTTCACGAGCCATATCGGCCGTCATCATTTCAACTGGCATCTCGCTTCCCATAGCGCGTGGTAAATGAACAAGCACAGCCATGAGTATTACATAGAGAGCCATCAGGGTATACGCAAGCTTGTCATACTTTCCGATTAAGGCGCTGATAATGAAAAGCAAGATGCAGACCATCGTAAAGTAGTTCCAGAATAATGGAAATGGAATGTAATCGGGCACGAAGGATGCTCCAACTTCTGGCTTACCCAGGTGTAGTCCTACATACATAAGAAATGATAGCGGAAACAAATAGCGTCCTATTGATAAGATTTTTTCCATAGGGCTTACATTTCAAAGGGTGCAATTTCACGCACTTCTGTAAATCCGTCAGGGTTGTGCAAGATGGGGCACGATTTAGCCCAGCCTTTTACTTCTTCCATGTCTTTGGCCTTGCAAATCAGATAGCCAGTTACCATTTGGTGTTCTTTGATGGCAGGTCTATTCGTTACGCCTTGATTACTGACAACAGCACCATCCCACGTAATGGGTTTTGTGGAAATTAATTTACCCTGCATGGCAATCTCTCCGATCCAGGCTTGCCATGCCGCCATACCGGCTTTCATTTTCTCAGAATCAAGTTGGTAATGACCGGTTCCAGACTCATTCCAGAATAGTAATAGATACTCTTTCATAATAATTGTGGTTAGTGTTTTTTACTGAACCAAAATTGAGAAAGTGATAAGCTTCAACCATTGACAATTGTCAAGACTTTAAATTTTCGCCTTAAGGCGCGTCATTGTTTCAGGGCTTATTCCGAGGTAGGAAGCAATAAGCTTGCTCGAAAGACGGGTCATAATCCGGGGTTTGTTTTCCATTAACCATTTGATACGCTCCAACGAATCCATTGCGGTTAGCGTATTGACCCGGTAAACCGTATTGTTGTATGAAACTTCCAAAATTTGGCGATAAATAATAGCAAACTGAGGAACCTGCGCTGAAAGAGATTGGAAACTTTCGTAGTGAATTCGCAACAACTTACACGGCTCTACACATTTGATAAACTCAGCAGAAGGTTGCTGATTTTGAAACCCAAAAATGTCTGTAACCCATTGGTCTTCTACATAAAACTCGCGGGTTGACTCACTGCCGTTTTTATCAACCACATACACTTGCAGGCATCCTGCGACTATAAAGTAAACATACTTGCAAACTTCGCCAGGTTGAAGAAGCCAGATGCCGCGTTTAGCTTCCACGGCTTCAAAGTGCAAAAGCACTTTATCAAGATTTGCAGGTGCACTACCTACCCGATTAATTATATGTTGTTTAAGAATTTCGTGCATGCATTAAATTTCCTATTCAAACTTAAGATTTTTAGCCCTCAACGTCTCTCGAATAAACGACCCCGATTCAGTTAATTGAGAGGTGGGCCAGCCACCCGTTGGTGAAGCTCCGGGTTTTAATACCGCTGAAGCTTCAACCTTATCAGCCACCGACCAATTGCACCATGAGATTTCATTCTCGTCAAGAAATGTAAACCATGTATTCGTTTCGGTTTTGTTCACAGCTCCATCCCCCGTTGCATCTGTTGTTCCAAATTCTGTAACCATCAAAGCAACACCTTTGTTTAGTGCAACTCGCGCTTTATCACGCAGCGCTTGTTTATGCGTGCCTGAATAGAAATGAAGGGTGTAGGCAATGTTGTTTCCAGTTAGCGGATCGTTGGCTGCGATGTCTACATCCTGCGACCAGGTAGAGGTGCCACAAACAATAAGGTTATCAGCATCATAGTGCCGGATGGTATCGATCACTGCCTGATGATAGGGTTTGATTAACGTTGACCATGAAATTTGAAGGGGTTCGTTAAACGGTTCGTAAATAATATTGGGTTCAGCACCATACTTCTGGGCCACCTCGGCAAAAAAAGCTTTAGCCTCTTTTACATGATCCGTTGCATGATGATCATGCCAGTCGACAATAACATAAAGTCCATGCTCAATAGCTGCATCGATGACATCAAAAACTTTCTTCTTTTCAGTTTCAGGATTTGTTAAGTAACCACCTTCTTCAACAGCTAAGGCTGCCCGAACCACCGTACATTGCCAATCATCTTTCAACCATTTCACGGTGGCATTTGTATAATATTTACCAATCCACTGGCTCCAGAAAAAGGACATACCTCTCAATTGAACGGATTTACCGTTAAGGCCTACTATTTTAGTGCCCGAAACACCTAACGCACCAAAGTGACTAACTGGAGTTCCTTCTATGGGATCAGGTCGAATAACTGGCTCGGTTGCATCTTGCGGTTTACATTGCTGAAAGGCAAACATTGTCAGAACAAAAACTGAAATAAAGAATGAAGCTTTGATTGCATGCTGGCTATTCATACTTGTTAATTTGTAAAGCAAGATAAACATCAAATTAACTATATTACAAAAAAAACTTTTTGCATTTTTAAAACACAGAGGTCGGAAATCTGATCACTTTATCTTTCTTCACTTTCTTATGAACATTCATGTTCCTGATTTTATACTTTACGAAGATGATGTTATCTTACTAATCAACAAACCTGCAGGTCTTATGGTAGAGCCCGACCGAAATGGGCATCCTAACCTTCTCAATCAAATTAAGAATTATTTAAAAGAATCTTCTGTACAATCAGATATCTATGCACAGCATATTCATCGGCTTGATCGGCCCGTGAGTGGTGTTGTATTGTTTGCCAAGCAACGGAATGTTCTAAAAAATCTTAGCGAACAATTTGCAGAGCGAAAAGTAAAAAAACAGTATCAGGCTCTTTCCTCTTGTGTGCCACACGCACGCACGGGCACGATGGAACATTGGCATAGAAAGGAGAAAAAAAAGGCAGCACTTTATATAGAACAAGTTCCGTTTTCTGAAAAGGCGGCTCTTAGCTATAAAGTCTCTGATTATTCGAAGAATAGATTTCTTTGGAACATTGAACTACACACCGGCAAATATCACCAGATCCGCGCTCAACTAGCATACACTGGATGTCCTATTGTGGGTGATAGTATGTATGGCTCGTTGATACCATACCATCCCAATGCAATTGCACTTCATGCTTGTGGGTTAGCCTTTCATCATCCGGTAACGAACGAAGAAATGAAAATAGAAATTAGCAGAACTTTCTGAAGATGATGAATCAGATTTTAATCAACGAATAATGGATCGCCTAATAGAGTTCTGGTATTTCCAATTTTACCTTCGTACCCTTCCCCTCTTCAGATTCGATGTTGATCATGCCCTGGAGCTTATCAATGGTTTCCTTCACAATATACAAGCCAAGGCCTGAGCCCGCACCATCATCGGTGGCGCGATAAAACATTTGATAAACTTTGTGGATATGTTCTTTGGATATACCCCGGCCATTATCTTCAATCTCTACCAAAGCTTTGTGATCCTCTATTTCTACGTTTACTTTAATAACCGGATCGCGGCCATTTCGATAACGAATGGAATTTGAAAAGATATTATTCAAAATCACCTTCAACCGCCAACGGTCGCTGTAGAAAGATTTATCCTGCTTTATGTGTACAATTCTCTCAACCGCAGTTCCTGTAGTTGTTGCAAATTTGAGCTGATTAAATGTTTCGTCAATCAAGGACTCAAATAGTATCTCTTCTCTTTTAATTTCCAATCGTGAATTGCGCGATTGATCAAGAATCTCGCGAATAAAACTATCCTGCTGAATGGCACTGCTGTGGATTTTCTCCAGATACACATTCTTCATGGCCATATCCTTATCATTCCGCGCCAGGTTGATAAGCCCAAGTACCGAGGCAATGGGCGCACGCAAGTCGTGCGAAACGCTATAAACAAAATTATCAAGTTCGGTATTACGCTTACTTAACTCTTTGTTTGTTTGAAGTAACTTATCTTCAGCTACTTTACGCGTATTAATTTCATCATTCAGAGCTTTGGTTCGCTCCTCAACGCGGGTTTCGAGGTTAACATTAAATTGTTTCAATTCATGCTGGGCTGCCAATCGTTCAACAACTGTAGCGGATAGCACAATCGTTGAAATACTAATAACACCAATAAAAATTTGCAGTAATAACATGGAGTCACTGGCATTGGGTTGCACGAAGGGCCCCATGGTTTGAATGGTAAAATAGATGGAAATAAGGGATGCAAGGAGTGCCCCGCTAATAGCCGCCAGCAAACTAAACCGAAAAGCTAGCCAGAGCAGGAAAGGTATTAACAAATAAGGCAATGAATTGATAAGAGTCTGGTTGAGATCGCCTACTTGGACAAGAGAAAAAATTCCTAACATGGTAATCACAAAAATGCCAGCCTCAATTACCTTTTGTGGATGAAAGACAAATTTGTGTTTTTGTGCTGCGGCCAGAATAAAAGGAGTAAACAACAAAATTCCCACCACCTTACTAACCAACACACTCAATCCTGTTTGCATAAAGGAAGAATTTAAAATCACGCCATAGACATTTAAACTCAGGGTGTTTATGATAGCACCTACTAAACTCATTAACAGTGCTACGAAGAGAAAGCGAAACGTATCCATCGTTTTTTTGAATGGATAGTCTTCCTTAATCCAGACCTTTACCAGAAAATAGCCAGTTAACGTTTCTAGCGTTTGTGCTATAGCAGTAAAACTTGAGATGGCAACAAGGCTTTGCTGCGGCAGTTCCTGACTATTCCAATAAGCCATCAGGTTGGCAATAAGGGCACCGATTGTTATACCCGGCCAGCAAGAGCGGCCCAATAAAATTATCAAAGCGAAGGCAATGCCTGAGGGCGGCCAGGCTGGCAGTGCGGTGGTATCTTTAAAAACTAAAAAGTAGCCAAGCTGGGCAGACAGGAAATAAAGCAGCGCAGCAGAAATAATCTTGAGGTCGGTAAAATACTTAAGTGGCAGTTTAATATTCACAAGTAATTATCTCATTATCAAATAAATATTACTGATAAAATTCAATAATTCTTGAGGTTGGTAGACAAAAAGACTTTATTCGAGACAAACAGACGTAAATAGCAGTCGAAAAGAATTGAAGCCGCTCAGCTAATATAGCAAAGGGAGGTCTCACAAATTGTGTAGATTTCTTTTAACGTAACCTAAATCAAAATGGCAGGAGCTATCACACGAAAAGAAATCCGCAAGGCTCAAGTAATCAACTATGCCAACATTCGCGAGAATTTAAAAACCGGAGACTTAGTTTTCTGTTCTGGTAACTACACATTTTCTAAACTTATTCAGCGCTTTACCAAATCGGTATGGAGCCATGTGGGGATCGTTTATTATGATGCCACCGTAGATCGCATGTTAATTTTAGAAAGTGAAAAACTCTATGGTGTAAGGCTGGCTCCCTTATCTAAGTATATCAAAGATTATCATGGTAAGAATAAACCGTATAAAGGCGTGATTGCCGTTGCCCGTGTGGAACCTGAAGTAAACCCGGAGGAAATTAAAAAGGCAATCTGTTTTGGTATGGATGAGTTGACCAAACCATATGATGATGCCGAAATAGTTAAGATTGCTATGCGCATCTTGTTTGGAATTGGAAAACGTGTGAATGACAGAAAATATATTTGCTCTGAGCTGGTGCAGGCCTGCTACCATCGCATCGGTATCAAATTCAGATACAAAAATAAAATCATTAGCCCCGATGAAATCTGGAGTGATAGCCGCGTGATGATGAAGTATCGGATTCTTTGATAGATTAGACTGTTATGTCGCCATGCTTAGCGAACAAAGAACTGAAGCTTGGCCTGCACCAATACATTCAGTCGGGGTTGACCTGCAATAAACTTTGTGATATTTAATGAGGCTGATGTTTTGTTGCCAATCATCTTTCCAAAATCGGTTCGAAGAAAAAGAAATCCAGTCTTTTCGGTAAACGACCGAACGTAAAGAGCATTGAGTGAAATCCAACCATCCCAACTGTTAACAAGCACAACCGCAGGAATGGAAACACTTAAATTTTGCATGGGTGCTTCCTTGGCGGGATCGTTTGGGTCTGGCGCACCATCGCCCCCACCCACGGTGTTTGCATCTGCACCTGAAAATTGAAATTTTATTTCAGGATAAAATGCAACGTCTGGATTTGCGCGATAGGTAAAAATTATTCCTGGTTTATGAAGCCAGGTGCCGGCACCCCGTCCAAGCAAAAAATCACCCGTAGGCGCTGTTACTTCAAAATAGGCAGACACCCGCTGCCATCCGGCCTGTGTATTCTCCTGAAATGGAACAAACATATACCGCATCTTCAGATCACCAATGCCTGTGGTGTTTTCATAGCCACCAAAGTCTGCATTAAAAATTGTATGCACCATCGGTAACGACATTCCAACAAGGTGTTTTTGATTTTCCAGTCCGTATTCATAACCAAGCCTAACCGCATAATAACGGGCGGCCTCAACAAAAAAATATGTTTCAATATCAGTTGTAAATCGACTCTTCATTGTGGCTGGGTCAGACGCATCATATTCATCAGCGCCTGTACTACGAATTTGTGCACCAGCCGTTAGCGTACAAAAAATCAAACCGACAAAAATGTTCTTTAAAATTAAGTTCATTCCATTCTAATTTTCACGCCTCAACTTAAACGTTGCGCATTTAAAAAACTTATGGACAACTCCGACTTTCCGTTCATTGCCAGATCGGCCAGAATCTCACCTACTACCGAGACAAACTTAAATCCATGACCACTAAAGCCTGCTGCAATCACTACATCCTGATTGTTACCCGGTAAAAAATCAAGTATAAAATTTTCGTCTGGGGTATTTGTGTACAAACAAGTCTTCATCACCTGTGTGGACGAATATCCTTCCGGAAGAAATTTATTCAATGCAGCTATCAGATTAGTTTCATCTTCTACAGAAGGAAGACGATTCACCTGATCGGGATCGGAAACCAAGCCAGGGTAATGATGAGCTACCTTAAGTCCACCGGGTGCGCCAAATTTCGAAACAGGCAGAATAGGAAAGCCATAAAACATTCCTGGTTGTGTATGATCATCAATCATCCAACACGGAAATTTTCCAAGTTCAAAAAATTGAGGCTGTGATGGATTCATCCACGAAATAACCTGCCGGGTTACTTTGAATTGATTAGAAAACCGCGGAATCATTTTTCCGGCCCACGGTCCAACAGTAATAACCAACTTTTTACAAGTGTAAATATTCTTACTGGTAACAACCGTGATGGTCGCACCATTTTTTTTCCATGAGATGGTTTTCTCGTTGGTATGAATGTGTGCTCCGGCCGTACTTGCTTGTTCAACAAGTGCTATGATAGCCCGCTCTGGAGTAACAAACCCAGCATCAGGTTCGAATAAAACTTCGTATCCTTCCGGGATCTGAAATTGTGGAAAGCGAGCTTTCAATTGGTTTGCTGAGAGCGCCTCTACGTTCAAGTTATATTTCTCAGCAGATTCTCGTACACCGTTGATTAACACCTGATCGCGCTTGCCAGCATAAAGCAGCCCGGTAGGAAAATATAGTTGCGAGCCTGTAAGCTTTTCAATTTCTCGCCAATTGTGGTACGCTCTTTCCAGCAAAGGAACGTAATCCGGGTGTTCGAAGTAGGCTTTTCGAATGATACGACTTTGCCCGGCATGCGAACCCTGATCGTGGGGTATATCGAATTGTTCTAACCCTAAAACACTGAGCCCTCGCTTTGCAAGATTGTAACAGGTAGCCGAGCCCATCGACCCAACACCTAACACAATCACATCAAAGTCCTTTTTCATTCTTTCAATTATCTTCTTTTAAGGTTGCCAGAAAGCTAATCACATCCCGAATTTCCTTTTTGGTTAACAAGTAGTTCATGGGAGGCATGCTCGAAGGAGAATCTGTTTTTTTAATCACATCCGATTTATTAATCAACGTGTCGGGCTTATCACCCACTTTCATACTGAAGCTATTTGCATTTTCAGATTGCAATATGCCAATGATCTTCTTTGTATTCAATTCGAGAGTTACAACACCGTAGCCGGGGGCAATACGTGCGCTTGGATTAATTAGCGATTCAAGAATTTGTTCACGTGTAAGCCTGGAAGCAATTCCATTTATTCTTGGTCCGGCACTGCCACCATAATCATCAAAAGCATGGCATCGCACACATTGTGCTGTTTGATGACCCCAAAAAATTCCAGCTCCACGCCTGGGATCACCACCGAGTAATGTTCCGGCATATGCAGACTTTAGTGAATCGGGCGACAAGGTGCGGTTCAATTTTTTAAACCGATTAATCAACGTTTGTGAATGAGTGCTATCAACCGCCTCGGCAAGTTCTAGTTGAACTTCGGCAGGAAGTTTTCCGGTTTCCAATTTTGAAAGTAATTGTTCAAAAACTTTCTCCGAGTTAGCCAATGGAAGCGTGCCTAGCGTAGCAATAGCTGCCTGCTTTTCTTCTATCGTGCGGGTATTGATTACATCGCTAAGCAATGATACCATCAATTCTTTAGAAATGTTCATGGTTGCTAATAAGTCAAGGCCCACCACACGAACACCCTTTTCTTTGTCAGACAGTGCAAGTTTGATCGCCTCATCCATTTTTGCATTCTCCAAGGCAGCCAATGCTTTAAGCGATTCAATTCGGACTTCAGCATCAGGATCAGATTTTAAACGGCTCATTAAAGCTGTTGATGCGTTGGTTATTCTTAATTTACCTGATGCTTTTGCAGCCGATACCTTTAGTCTTGGTTCTTTATTTGATAACAGTTGAATTAACATCGCTTCAGCTCTATTCTGAACGCCTGACAGATCGCGGGTAACAACACCCCGATAGCGACCATCTACGCGATCGAGCACCGATGGTTTAGCCCATGTACTTAATGCATCGATTGCTTCGGCACGCATGGCCACCGGACTGCCCTCGTGCAATCCGTAATTAATTAAGTTCTGCATGCTCGCATCCGTGCCTACACGCAAGTTGGCACTGATTGCTCTACGCACAAAAGCTTCGTTTGAAAATCGGTGATCATTTAATGCATCGCCTAATTCCGGAAGAGCATCGGCAATAGAAAGATCATCATTAATAGCCCGAGCTGCTTCGGTTACAATAAATTCATCAGCATCGTTAAGAAATATTTTTATTCCGGCATGCCCCATTCGTCTTAATGCAACTACGGCTGCAATACGAACTGCTCTTGAAGAATGGCTTGCCAACGCAACAATAGGTTCTGGTTTTCCAATCCGCGCCAATGCCAGACTAGCTGCATGACGGATGTAGTGGTCTTCTTCATTGTTAGTTTCTAACAAACTAATCAATGGATTAATTGCTGGTTCGTAAGCAATTCTTCCTACTGCTTCAGCCGCAAAGAATCGTACACGACTGCTTTCATCTGTCAGTAATGCAATTAATTGATTGCCTGCTTCGCTAAAACGCACATCCCCAATCCATCGTGCTGCTTGTGCACGAATTTCAGCATCGCTGTCCTTCAGGTAAGGAAGTAGAATAGCCGCATGCTTTAACTCCTTTCGTGCAAATTGACTTATTCCCCAGATAGCATGAATGCGCGCCAACTGATTTTCAGTTTGGCTAAGATATTCCTTAAAAATATCCAGCCCATCGTTTCCGCGTGTGGCCAATTCAAACTGCGCTTTCTGTCGAACACGCATGTCTTCATTTTTTAGGTGCTCTCCTACTTCTTTATCTGTAAAGTCAGAGAAATCTGCAGCCAATAGTTGCTTCGTTAGTTTACGTTTTTCAAGGTCAGGACTATCAACATCCAGTTTCCAGATGCGGCCATAATCTTTGGTGCCCCAACCTTCAATCCAATCACCCATATACAAGGCCCCATCAGGGCCAAAGTCAATGCCGGTTGCCAGAATACCTGAGAGAATCATTTTAGATTCTACAAATTCAAAGGATGCTCCCTTTGGTTTTAATTTAAAACTGTGAATGCCCGATCTCGTTGGATTGCCAACAAATTCAGCAATGAAAAAAGTATTCCTATATGAATCATTGAGTGCTGTGCCAGGATTATATAACATGCCGGTGGGGCCATTTACAAAATTCTTGATGGTAGGAAGTATATAAGCAGCTTGTCCTGCAAAGCGCGGCACATACATTTTTTCATCCATCCATACTTTGTATGTGTTGTTATCAGGATCACGATACTTTCCGTACTGCCAGTTGCTTCGCCAGCCAATATCAGCACCGTCAACAACGTATACAATTCGCTCACTTTCCCCAGGATGATCCCCATCGTTGTCTTCGCTGATCATGTTTCCATATTCATCAAACACAAATTCATGCGTGTTACGATTACCATACGCAAACACTTCGAAGTCGGTGCCATCAGGATTGGAGCGCACAATCACACCGCTGTTAGGATGCTCCCATTTTTTTCCATCCGGTGATACTCCATTGAAACCAATATCGCCTATCTGCCAATAGATTTTACCTTCAGGGCCTACTTCAATACCCGACATGCCGTGACCACTAAATCCAATGTGAATTCCATAGCCATGCGAGATAGAAGTTTTTGCTTCAGCTAAACCGTGCTTGTTCTCCTGGATTCGCCAAAGATCTGGGCCAATGCCTACAAACAAATCATTACCATGCTTTAAGATTCCTCCTGCAGCATCGGTAACATCTTCATTAAAATCATCAACAACCAACTGCGACCTATCTGCCACGCCATCACCATCTGTATCTTCTATGCGATAAATATGTTCTTTTTGCACGGTCATGTCTTTCCAGTCGTGCGAGCCATCGTTATTCAAATCAGGAAGCCATTCATTTTTTTTGCTTAGTTCAGGCGCTAATACTTTATGGAGAAAGGCCCGCTTCTCTTCAATGGTGGATAGCTGGATAGAGCCAATCTCCCAATCCTGATGGCCACGAATATCAAATTCAGAATCTTTTTGTCGATTTGTGCGGGTGTAATAGATTCTGCCTTGATCGTCAATATCTATTGAAACCGGATCGGCCACCAACGAATCGATACCCCAAAGCGACAAGGTAAGCCCGGAATCAATAGTTGGATTTACTGTTTTCTCAATCGACTTCGACAAGGCAACTGCCTGTGCCGGGGCAAATTGTTTAATCCGCTTATCGGCAATTTTTTCTTCACAGCTTTGTATCACTACAATGCTCAGTATAAGGCCTAGGCCAGCTAAAAGGTTTTTGGAATAGTGCATCGTTATTTTTAGTTTACCAATGAGCTTACAACAAAGAATATCTGTCCGTAAGTTATGACTGTCATCAAGGATACGAGAGAGTTCATATAATAAGTTACGAACAGAAGAAGTCTGATTCTCTTTGCTTACACCTTATAAAGCTTCTCGTAGTATTCTTCCAACATTCGCTTCACGGCAAACTGATCTTTTGTACTGAGAATACTCTGTTTCATCATCTCAATCCATTTGCTGCGATTATTATAATAAGTAGGAATAACTTCATTAAGCAAAACCTTGTACATAGATTTTTGATCATGGGCATCTAACTTACCTTCTTTTTTATTTTCGTATCCATCGCCAATCTGCCAGCCATTCACACCATGCTGGCAAGCTTCAGGCCACCAGCCATCCAGGATACTTAAGTTAAGCGCTCCATTCATCGCGGCTTTCATACCCGATGTTCCGCTTGCTTCCTGCGGCCTGCGCGGATTATTTAACCAAACATCGCTACCGCGCACCAGCATAGAGCCGATCGTCATATCATAATTCTCCAGAAACACTACCGAGTTGGGATACTCCTTTGTGAGCGCAACAATGTTTTCAACAATTTCCTTTCCCCGATCGTCCAGCGGATGTGCCTTGCCCGAAAAGATGATCTGCAGCTTTCCACTTCTGAACAATGAATCTATTTTAGGCCGATCGCTAAAAATAAAATCACTGCGTTTATACGGCACAGCTCTGCGTGAAAATCCAATCAGCAAAGAATCTTCCTTCAACTGCACGCCTGTGCGTTCTTTTACAAAGTCAAGCAATTTTCGTTTGTTCTCCATGTGCGGAGCCCATACATCAGTGCCTTTAGAAGCTGCCTCGGTCATTTGTTTATCAACCCAGGTTGGCAAATGAATTGCGTTTGTAATCCCTACAATTTCAGAACGGTCTTTAACTTTTGCCCACATTTTATTTGCAGTAACGGCATGTAATTGTGCTACTGCATTTGAGTTTCGCGATAAACGCAAAGCACCCACAGTCATATTAAAAGGCGAACCACCAAGTTGCTTCAATTGCTTTTTGCTGAAACTTTCATTGTCAGCACCCATATATACTAGACGATCTATATAATGCGATTCATTGCCTTGCACCACCGGAGTGTGCGTAGTGAATACAATTTCGTTTCGCGTTGCCGCAAACGCTTCGTCAAACGTTTTTCCGGCAGCTAGTTTTTCTCGCATCAATTCAAAGCCCGCAAAAAGCGCATGGCCTTCATTGAAATGATAAACATCCGTTTTGATACCCAGTGCCCGCAGTGCTTTTACACCACCAATACCTAGCACCATTTCCTGAGCAATTCGTTCCTCACCAAACCAGCCATACAGTTGGCCTGTAATCCAGCCATCTTCATTACCGGGCACATCGGTATCCAGCAAATAAATTGGCGCATTGCCAAATTCATCACACAACCAGACTTTGCATTTTACCTCGCGCTTACGAATTGTAACGGACACAGTTACACCTGTATCTTTTAAAAAATCGTATTTATAGATCGGATACGTATCCAATACTTTTCCTTTATCGGTAATTCGTTGATCGGTGTATCCTTGCTTCCATTTGATACCAATGCCCACCATAGGATAGTTGTGATCTTTGGCACCTTTCAGGTAATCACCTGCCAGAATACCTAAGCCACCGGCATAGGTTTTAACATCACTTTGCAATGCATACTCCATACAGAAATAGGCAACATGGGGTAAATTTTTGTCTTGAGCCATAAGGTAAAAAGGATTGGACTTGTGTAGTGGTAAAAATAAGAGTTTATCAGAATGCCTGACTGCTTGAGTTGTAGTTATTTTTTGGGAATCCGTAATGATATCCCAACCCAGTCGCCCAGGTTAAAATCAGTTCGGGTGGTGGAAACGTGAATCACATGTTGCTTGTACTCCACCGTAAGTTCGTGGGTATTGCCATGAAATCTTATTTCTGCTATGCGCCACCCTGCACGGTCGCGCTTTTTTGTAATCCGAAAATGTTCGGGGCGTACTAATACGCTTTTTGAATAGCCCGTAAGGCCTAGTACTTTCAACAACTTAGGTTCGAGTATATTATAGCTACCAAACAGCCCTGCCACATATTCATTTACTGGATGCTGATATAAAGTTTCTGGAACCCCCTGTTGCACCACCTTCCCTTCTTTAAGTACAATTATTTCGTCCGCCCACGAAAGTGTATCGTCAGGGTCGTGTGAAACAAGCATACAGGTGATTTTAAGTTTTTTACCAATGTCGCTGATAACGGACTTTAAAATGCTTTTCACCACCATATCCAAATTCGAATAGGGTTCATCCAACAATAGAAGCTTTGGCTTGGAAATCAACAACCGGGCAATGGCAATCCGTTGCTTTTCGCCCCCGGAAAGTTCATCGGTCTTGCGTTGAAGTAAATGATCGATTCTACAGATTGAATAAATCTTTGTTGCTTCTTTATCTGAAATTGAGTTAGCGTACTGAAGTACCTGTTCAACCCGTAAGAATTTTTGCAAATCAAAATGCTGCGATAGGTAGGCAATGGCCGAATGGCCGGGCACTAACTGCACATCAGGGCCTTTTACTTTTTCATTTTTGAAAAACACCTCACCGGAGTCGGGTTGTACTAATCCGGCAATGATTTTCAGAAGGGTACTTTTTCCTGAACCCGTTTCGCCAGCAATGGCAATCTTCTGAAACTCAGCTAATGAAAAAGAGATGTCTTCAAGCACAAATCCGTCAGTACCTGCTTTGCCGATGTGGGAGATTTTTACCAATGCCATTTATGTATTCTTAACTAATATTAATAGTCTTCCATCTCTCTCCACAACTGATCAAACTCTTTCAAAAATGATTTTACAACTCCAGTCTCTCTCGTGAATAAAATATTCTCATGATTAAACTTTGCAGCACTGCGTGTCCAGTTATAACTTCCAGTAATAAGAGCTTTGCCGTCCACCACCATAAATTTGTGATGCATGTGGTTGGTCGTGCGGTCCATCTTTACGGCTATGCCTTGACGGGCGATTTGTTCAATGTCAGAGCCTTCATCCAATGACTTATCGTTGTCAGTAATTATTTTTACATCGGTACCCCGTTTATGCGAAGTAAGTATGGCTTCGGTAATGGTATCATCACTAATTGTAAATACACATATTTGAAGATTGTTAACAGCATTTCTTATTTGCTGAATGATCACATTTCTGCAGGTATCTCCCGGGCTGAAATAGGCATCGGATGTGGGGCCAGGAGCCGGCTTGCTGATTAGCGCACTATTGGCCTCTTTGATCCAGTCAACCATAAACTTATAATTGGTGGGGGTAGCCTTTTCATTGGCTAATTCATAGATTTTACTTCGCAAAAAGTTAAGCTGGTTTTCATCCAACGGTTTTTCGCTAATCAGTTCCTTTAACGACTTTCGTTCGGCCTTTGAAAAAAAATCGTCTTCGATACTTAGTTTAAGATGTTGAAGAATGTCTTCCATGTACATGGGTTAATGGCCAGTAATTTACGAAGGTATTTTACAAAATAGTCGATCAAATTGAAGGCAGGCCGAAAGGAAAAAAATAATATCTTTGCCCCCCTGCTTAGCTACCATCCCTACGAAGCACTTCTGGAGACGGGTCGATAAGCGAGGCTTAATTTATATCCATGATCTCAGTTGACTCGGTTACCGTAGAATTTAGTGGTTCGACCCTTTTCAGTAACATCACCTTTAATATTAATGACACCGACCGCATTGCCCTAATGGGTAAAAACGGTGCCGGTAAATCCACCTTGCTAAAAATTATTGCCGGGGTAAATAAACCAACCCGTGGCAAAGTTTCGGCCCCCAAGGATGCGGTTATCGCATACCTCCCACAACATTTACTTACCGAAGACGATTGTACAGTATTTGAAGAAACCTCGAAGGCTTTTTCAAAAATTCTGAACATGAAAAAGCAAATGGATGAGTTAAATCATCAACTGGAAACCCGTACGGACTACGAGTCGGACGAGTATTCGAAAATCATCGAGCAGGTGTCTGAACTTAGTGAGAAGTATTATTCCATAGAAGAAATCAATTTCGATGCAGAGGTTGAAAAGACATTGATTGGGTTAGGATTTATGCGTGGTGACTTTACCCGATCTACCAAAGAGTTTAGTGGTGGTTGGCGGATGCGCATTGAGCTTGCAAAAATACTTCTGCAAAAGCCCGATCTTATTTTGCTGGATGAGCCAACCAACCACTTAGATATTGAATCGGTGCAATGGCTTGAGGAATTTCTAAAAACGAGTGCCAAAGGCGTGATTGTAATCAGTCACGATAAGATGTTTGTTGATAACCTTACCAATCGCACGATTGAAGTAACGATGGGTAGAATCTATGACTACAAAACAAACTACTCGCATTATTTACAGTTGCGCAAAGAAAGACGCGAACAACAACAAAAACATTTTGACGATCAGCAAAAAGAGATTGCCGACATTCAACAGTTTATAGATAGGTTTAAAGGCACCTATTCAAAAACACTGCAGGTTCAATCGCGGGTGAAGATGCTGGAGAAAATTGAAATTGTGGAAGTGGATGAAATGGATACCTCATCCTTAAACCTCAAGTTTCCACCAGCGCCTCGCTCAGGAAATTACCCTGTTATTGTTGACAGTCTCACAAAAAAGTATGGTGATCATGTAGTTTTTCAGGATGCTGCCATGACAATTGCACGGGGCGAAAAGGTAGCCTTTGTAGGAAAAAATGGTGAGGGAAAATCAACCATGATCAAAGCCATTATGGGTGAAATTGACTATGAAGGTAAGCTTCAACTAGGGCATAATTCCATGATTGGATATTTTGCTCAGAATGAAGCCGCCCGCCTCGATGTAGAACTCACTGTATTTGAAACCATAGATCAGATTGCATTGGGCGATATTCGCACTAAGATAAAAGACATGTTGGGGGCGTTTATGTTTAGTGGTGATAATATCGACAAGAAAGTGAAAGTACTTTCGGGGGGCGAGAAGACACGCCTTGCCATGCTTAAGTTATTGTTGCAACCTGTTAATTTGTTGATTCTTGATGAACCAACCAATCACCTGGACATTAAGACGAAAGATATCCTAAAGGATGCACTTCTTGCTTTTGATGGTACCTTAATTTTAGTTTCGCACGATCGCGATTTTCTGGATGGTCTTGCCAACAAAGTTTTTGAATTTGGCAATAAACGGGTGCGCGAACATTTTGAGGATATCAATGGATTTTTGCGGAACAAAAAGATTGAAAATCTGAAAGAGATTGAACGGATTAGTGCCAAAGCTTAAGCGCATTTAGGCGTCTGACCGCTTTGAGCAGCCTGACGCCTCATATGCTAGATGATATTGAGACTTTTCACTTCACTTGAAAGTTAAGTTATGAAATGGTGTTTTATTTTACTTATCGTTACTGCCTGTATGAACACGCCCGCCAATTACGAATACGCTGATGGCAATGCCAATGTGTATGTTATCACGCCTACCGAACTGAGATACATTCCGGTAACACCGATAGAAAGTTCGTCAGGAAGTTATAGCGGAGGTGAACCCAAAACCATAACTCTCAATGCAACACAGTTTCAATCGCTGGCAGCATTGTTCGAAAGCGCTTTTTCAAATACAGACACGCATATTGAAAACCGGGTGATGATGAGTGGCCTCGTTTCGCGCACGGGCACTAGTAAAAAGCAGTGTATTCTAAAACCCGGTAGCCCGGATATAACAGCCATAGAGGCGGCTTTGAAAAAAGTTCTTGGAAATTGATCACTGCATCGTAAAATATAAATCGTAATGCTTTTTGCAGTTGGGATTAAAGCTGGATTGACATAGCGGACAGGTGTTATTACTATCCATATATTCTTGCACGGTCAGTTCATGACCACACACACCACAAAGTATAGCTTTGGTATCGCGTTCATTTAATGGCCAGGTAACAGGGTCATGATCGGTTGTTTCTGCATGACATGAATAGCAGGGGTAGTAGGTATCGCAGCATTTGAATTTGATAGCAATAATATCCAGTTCGGTATGATAGTGCGAGCAACGGGTTTGGTTATCAATAACACTGCCCTTTACAAGCACGCCACCAATAATTCTCTCGTGTGCGGCCGTATCTACCGGATTAGATGACAATTTGTTATCGCCCTTTTTGCATCCCGAAAGAAGAAGCAACACAAAACAAATCATCAGAAACTTAGGCTCAACCATGCAATAGTTTTAAAAATAGTGAGTACAAATATCGTATTTATAGTTCACTTGTAACACCACTTGTTTTATGTTTGCGCCGTATGGAAAAGTCACACCCAAACAGCAGAAGCATCATTTGGATATTAGGCGCACTCTCAACCGTTACTCCTTTTGCCATTGATTTATATCTTCCCGCCTTCACACAATTAGCAAGTGATTTTGGAACCAACACAGCTACCATTGCGCTTTCTGTTTCAAGTTACTTTGTTGGCATGGCTCTCGGGCAAATTCTGTATGGCCCTTTTCTTGACCGATATGGCAGAAAGCCACCGTTGTATGTAGGCCTTACTATTTTCATGCTTGCAAGTTTCGGATGTACTCAAGCCTGGGATGTTCCGTCACTGGTTTTGTTTCGTTTCTTTCAGGCGATTGGCGGAAGTGTGGCCTGGGTGGGAGCCATCGCGATGGTGCGCGATTTCTTTCCGGTTGCAGCAAGCGCGCGTATTTTTTCATTGCTGTTTTTGATCATTGGGGTGTCACCGCTGCTGGCTCCAACCATCGGAGGATTTATTGTAACCTCACTGGGTTGGCAGGCAATCTTTATTAGTCTTGTCCTGATCTCCGCAATCATTATTCTTTTGGTAATTTTTATTTTACCGGAAGGCCATCAACCGGATGCAACTATATCGCTGAAGTTAAAACCCATGCTACTTACCTTTTGGGAGATTCTGAAAAATCCAGCCTTCAGTAAGTATGTATTTGCCGGAGCGTTTTCGTTTTCAACACTTTTTATTTATGTGGCCGGATCGCCCATAATTTTTATGGAACTCTATAGCGTGAGTCCGAAATTATATGGTGGAATTTTCGCATTGCTTTCAGTGGGATTCATTGGCGGAGGTCAGGTAAACATTCAACTCACAAAGAAATTCGCCAGCGAACAAATATTTAAAACTGCACTTATTGCTCAGGTAATTGCAAGCGTGGTGTTTTTAATTGGTGTAAGTACCGATTTGTTTGGGTTGTATGGCGTAATCACCATGTTCTTCATCTGTCTCAGTTGTCTTGGTCTCACCAACCCCAATGGAAATGCGTTAGCACTTGCACCCTTTACGCGCACGGTAGGAAGTGCCTCGGCTCTACTGGGATTTATACAAATCGGAGTAGCCTCCCTGATTTCTGTTGGTGTTGGTTTATTCAATGCCAATGGTGCGTTTCCTTCCGTATTGCTAATGACAATCTCTTCGGCTATTGGATTGATTATTCTGTTGAACAGAAGCAAAGATTTGAGTAAACAATAATTTAGTCTTACCCATTGCGAACCAACGGTGCAACGCGCGAGCCAATCAGTTCAATAGCTTGCAAAAGTTGCGCATGCGATAAGCCCGCGTTGTCCATTTGAAAAGAAAGTCGTGAAATGCCACCAAGCGACTCACTGTGTCTTAGAATTTTTTTTGCTACCTCTTCGGCACTACCAACAAGAAAAGCTCCCGTTGGCCCACGTTGTGATTCAAACCGTTCGGGTGTAACGGGAGGCCAGCCTCGCTCCTTGCCTATACGTGTAAAAGTTTTGGCATAGCCGGGATAATAGTCGTCAATAGCTTCTTGGGTTGTGTTGGCCACATAGCCCAATGAGTGTAATCCAACTTTTAATCGCTCTGCCGGATGACCTGCCTCTTTTCCAGCCTGTCGATACAAATCTACCAGTGGCCGAAAGCGATGCGTTTCACCACCAATAATTGCAATCATCAGCGGCAGACCAAGCATGCCGGCACGAACAAACGATTCTGGTGTGCCACCCACGCCCAACCAAATGGGCAATGGGTTTTGTACAGGCCGAGGATAGATAGCTTGATTTTTTAATGCGGGCCTGAATTTGCCCGACCAATTTACTACTTCGTGTTTACGAATGGCGAGAAGAAGTTCTAACTTCTCGGCAAACACCGCGTCATA
Organism: Cyclobacteriaceae bacterium; assembly: GCA_965278925.1. Taxonomy (GTDB): domain Bacteria; phylum Bacteroidota; class Bacteroidia; order Cytophagales; family Cyclobacteriaceae; genus ELB16-189. The sequence goes on from OZ257123.1 coordinate 1,040,083, forward strand.
GTCATTGAGATTAAATCCGAACAAGGGAAAAGATTCTATGAAAGAGCCCCGACCAACCACCATCTCCGCCCGGCCTTGCGAAACAAGATCGAGTGTTGCAAAGTTTTGAAACACCCGCACCGGATCGGCAGCACTTAAAACAGTAACAGCACTTGTCAGTCGAATGCGTTTGGTGCGAGCTGCCGCAGCTGCCAGCAATATAGTAGGTGCCGAATCCAGAAATTCTTTTCGGTGATGTTCTCCAATCCCAAATACATCAAGATCACAACGGTCGGCATGTTCAATGCGATCCAGCAATTCCTGAATTACTTGCACGTTGTTGCCCGGTTGGGCCAGGCCATCGCTGCCCATGTTTGATGCAAAGCTATCTATTCCTATTTCCATAGTTGATGTTAAAGGTTTGAAGTTTTAAGCTGGCGGTTAGAGTTTAGAAGCTGGAAGTTGGATGCTAGATGAGGAAGTGAAAGTGGAAGGTTTGATATATACTATGTTCTAACTTCTAGACTCATCGTTTTCAATCACCATGGATCAATGGCTCTTAATATTTCCGAATACTGTTTTATCAGGCGATCATTAAGTCCTTCTTCTTTTGTGTAGCCTGTAATTTTTATTAATTCCTTACTGGCTGTTTTATTCGTAACAGGTGGAGTCATGCAGCTTACATTCATGCCGGCTTTTTGCATGGCGTGGGTTCGATTGGTAAACGCATTGTCGTTGGTGGTTTTGCTGATTACCTCAAAGGTTCTCTTTGCATCATCACGGATAATCTGCCAATAGGTTATGTTCATGTTACAAAGGTAGGGATAAGCCTTAACATTGTGTTCGAATATACAGTTCCAATAATCCTGATTCACCATCAGGAACTGTTCATCACTTATTCAATACCTTCCATAGATTCATCATTTCACCCGTTCGAATCTTAAGTTTTTCCACCGCCAACATGGCTGGTGATGTCGGTTTAGCATCGGCACTTTGAAGTACAGCCATCAGATGGAGTGCTTTCTCTTGTAACCCAACAATAGTTTCTTTATCAACAGCACTTTCATAAATACTTCCATACAGAATATCAGGGTTACCCGCTGCACCTTCTCCGCGCAAAGCAAGCCATTGTTCTTTTTTTCCTTTCGGCCATTTGGTCTTTGGATTGGCAAGACCAGCATCCATTTCTTCGCGAATAGTCTGAAGATCGTGGTACAGTTTATAACAGACCAGCGAATTATCGATCTGCAATTTTAAATCAGCTTCTGGTAAGCTAACACGTGGGTCAAGTCTGACTTCTATCTCCTGCTCCTGCACATTTCCATCTACCGTAAGCCTGACTTTATATTTGCCCGGATGAACAAAAGGTCCTTTCGGTCCACTCGGTGTATTGTGATAGATAGCCGAGATTGCAAATTGCCGGTCACTTCCTTTCGGGTCAGCATACCGCAAATCCCAAACGAAACGATGATGCCCCGGTGTTGTCACTAAAATTTGTGTTGGTCTTATCCAATACGTTGGATGTGGAATGGAAACTGTATCGATTTGCTCGGCTTTATCTTTACTTGAATAACTTCTCACCATGCCACCATCCTTATCCATAATTTCCAACCGAACTTCCGCTGCAGAGTTGCCAATCCAATAATCTATCATTGCTCCATCCGGAGGATTTTGTCCTGCTGGTTCTTCGGGTGGTAGTGGTGTATCGGAGAACATATTAAATCTCACTCTGGTGGCAAGTGCAGGTGGATATAAGAAAGATTGTTTTTGTGATAATGCCTGCGTTACATTTCTTAGCGGACTGATGTTGTCCATGATCCAGATGGAGCGCCCGTGCGTGCCGATCACTACATCATCTTCGTGAATTACTAAATCGCGAATGGAAGTAGCCGGCATATTGTTTCTCAACGATTGCCATGTTGACCCTTCATCGATAGAAAAATAAACAGCTTGCTCAGTGCCTGCAAATAAAAGTCCTTTTTGTTTGGGGTCTTCGCGCACAACATTGACAACTGCATTAGGTGGAAGCCCATTCACAATTTCTTTCCAACTGGCACCACCATCTTTTGTTTTGTAGATGTGTGGTCGCAAGTCATCTTTTCGCAAGGCATTAACGGAGAAGAATGCAACCGATTCATCATAGTGACTGGCTTCTATCATCGATACTTTATCCCATGAGGTAAGCATGGTCTGTGTTACATCTTTCCAGGTTTTGCCTCCATCACTAGTGGTGTGAACCAACCCATCATCGGTGCCTGCCCAAATAATATTTTTGTTTAAAGGAGATCCACCCACCGAATAAATTACACCTCGCTGTTTCATCGTATTCAAACTTTCTGTTTTGAAATCACCAATACTGGCAGGCACTTCAGGTTGTTTGCGTGTTAAATCTTCGCTTATAATCTCCCACTGCTGGCCACCAGTCGTAGTCTTCCACAAAACATTTGTTGCAAAAAGCAACATTGTAGGATCGGCAGGATGAAAGAGCAAAGGCAACGAGCGGAGCATTCTATATTGACCCGAACGCAACGCTTCTGGTGCAACATTTTGTGTTTGACCTGTCTTCTTATTAAAGCATGTAACACGGCCTCCGTATATAATGTCAGGATTCTTAGGATCAGGCGCTACGTATGCATATTCATCGGCACCCACGCCCATCCAATCGCGAAAAGAAATTTGCCCACCATTACCACGGCTAATGGTTCCGTTGGCACCACTCTCCTGCTGGCCGCCATACACCCAATACGGAAATTGATTGTCGGTGATGATGTGATAGAATTGTGCAGTGGGTTGATTGTACCAAGAGCTCCACGTTTTGCCACCATTTACTGTAATGGTTGCTCCCTGATCGGCAGCAAAAAGCATGATGTCAGGTTGATCCGGATTTATCCAGATGCGATGATAGTCATCACCTCCAGGTGCACCTTTAACGGAAGTCCAGGTTAGCCCACCATCCGTTGAACGATACGCTGCTGTGTTGGCTGCATAAACAACATCCGGATTTTTTGGATGAACCCGAATCTCTGCAAAGTCACTGCCGCGACCCCACACCCTGCGTTGATTGCTAACAAACTTCCAGCTTTCACCGGCATCATCGCTACGATAGACCCCACCTTTGTCGCGGGCATCAACAGTTGCATACATTCTTTTCGGATTACTCAACGAAATTCCAACTCCGATTCTACCCAAGCCTTGCTCTGCTGTGGGCAAACCAGTGATAAGTTTTCGCCATGTGGTGCCGCCATCGGTAGATTTATATAAACCACTATTGGTTCCGGAGAAAGAACCATTCTCCCATGGGCCTTCGCGATGTTCCCACATATCGGCAAATAGTATTTCTGGATTGGTGGGATCAAACTCAACCTGAATGGCACCTGTGTTATGATTGATGTAAAGTACTTTTTCCCAGGTTGTTCCACCATTACGAGAACGAAAAACACCTCGCATTTCATTGGCACCGTAAGGATGACCCAACACGGCAGCAAACACTACCTCTGGATTTGTTGGATGTACTACAACGCGACCAACCTGTTGCGCGTCATTCAGTCCAATGTGCTTCCATGTAATTCCACCATCATTGGATTTAAACATTCCATCACCTACAGACAAGTCAGGTCGATGAAGACCTTCTCCAGTTCCTACATAAATTATGTTTGGGTGCGAGGGAGAAACAGCAAGGTCACCAATCGAACCAGTTGATTCTTTATCAAAGATAGGTTTCCAGGTGCGACCAAAGTCATCCGTTTTCCAAACGCCACCATTGTTGACTCCCATGAAAAACACATTGGGCTGTGAAGGAATGCCAACCGCACCAACGGTTCGCCCCGCGCGAAATGGGCCAATCATACGATGTTGCAATTCCTGATAGTATGAAGTCGGGATAGGTTGACCCAATGCGATGAACGAGCTTAATACGAGGACGATAAGAATACGAAGTGGCATAGGTAATTACAATTTAGGAATTCAGAATACAGTACTTGGGGTATTATTTCTTTGATGCTGTCTTTTTCAACTTTGGTTCACTCAACAAAAACATTCGCATGCGAATATCTGCATCTGGGCGATCGGACTTATTAGTTTTGGTTGTCGCAATTTTATCAAGCACATCAAATCCTACTTCCAACTCTCCATACACGGTATAGCCACCATCCAGATGTGGGGTACCGCCTACCGAAGTGTACAGTTTCTTCTGAGCGTCATTTAGCGTTAGGTTTCTCTGCAGGATAGTGCTATCTAATTGAGTTGATCGCCATGCAGGACGTTGCACAATATAGAACTGACAGTTACTACTTGCCTTTTCGGGATTATTATCCCGGGCAGCCGCTAGTACACCTCGTTTATGAAAAATACCTTGTTCCGTTCTGAACTCTGCCGGAATGCGATCACCCGGTGCCGAACCGCTACCAAGAGGTTGCCCGGCCAATGCCTTTTTGCTGGTAGGATCTCCCCCTTGAATCATAAAGTTGTTGATTACACGATGAAACATAAGGCTATCGTAAAAACCGGACTTGACTTTCTTTACAAAATTATCGCGGTGTAGTGGAGTTTCGTTATACAGTTTAACAACTATATCGCCCTGATCAGTCAGGATGAGAACATGATAGCTTCCATCCTTTTTGTTAATGGTCTTGCTATATTTTTTTATAGCTGCCGCCTCGGCTTTGGTAAGCTTCCGGAATCGTTTTTGACTTATACAGTCCGTTCCTACAAAAAGAAGAAAAATCAAAAAAAAGAGACTTTTCATAAATCTTAGAATCAGTTACAATCAAATTAAGTTTCTTCTAAAAGTACTAAGCACCACCTACTTATCATAGAAAATTATTCGTACGGTTACCTTAATTTAGTGGAGCCTGATTAAGGACTGGCTTTTTATTTAACTTTCTATTCTTAATTCAAACTCCAATGGAAATTCTTCAAATTATACCGTTTGCTCTTCTATTCCTCCTTGTACTTCTGGTTTTTACCATGTTTGTGACCGTGAAGCAAGGCAATATTGCTGTTGTTACCATCTTCGGAAAATACAGACGCATTATGCGACCAGGATTGAACGTTCGAATTCCTATCATTGAAGTTATTAACTCGCGTGTTTCCATTCAAAACCGATCTGTTGAGCTTGAGTTTCAGGCAACCACCATCGATCAGGCCAATGTAAACTTCAAAGCGATGTTGCTCTTTGCCGTACTAAATCAAAATGAAGACACCATAAAAAATGTGGCCTTTAAATTTATGAATGAAGAGAGCTTTACAACGGCACTCATTCGCACCATTGAAGGATCTATCCGCAGTTTTGTGGCAACCAAAAAACAATCTGAAATACTTTCGTTACGAACTGAGATTGTTTTAGAAGTAAAAAAACAACTTGATAACACCCTCGAAGAATGGGGGTATCATTTACTGGACCTTCAACTCAATGATATTGCCTTCGATGAAACCATTATGAAATCGATGGCCAAAGTTGTGGCCTCTAACAACTTGCGTGCAGCTGCCGAAAATGAAGGTCAAGCGTTATTGATTACTAAAACAAAAGCGGCAGAAGCCGATGGAAATGCAATTAAGATTTCTGCGGAAGCGGAAAAGATTGCAGCCCAGATGCGAGGTCAGGGCGTTGCGTTGTTCAGAGAGGAAGTTGCCAAGGGTATGTCGCAGGCTGCGAAAGAAATGCAAAGCGCGCATCTTGATTCGTCATTTATATTATTTTCTATGTGGACTGAATCCATTCGTCATTTTGCAGAGCATGGCAAAGGCAATGTTATTTTTCTCGATGGCTCTTCCGACAGCATGAAACGCACGATGCAAGAGATGATGGCAATAAGTAAAGGGCAATCTATTGTATCAGAAGAAAAGCAGAAGTGATTGGGTGTTGAAATTGTCAGGAAAGGAAAACGCGCTCATTATGCGCGTTTCCTTTGTATGTTTCAAAAATCTGTATTCGCATCTTTCAAATCCAACTCCTGAATCCAGATGTTACGGTAAAGTACATCATGACCTTCGGCTTGCAACTTTAATCCGCCCGGCCGATGGGTTATTCCTTTGCCGCCATTATTACCTCCATCCTGTCCTGAGTTAGGCCCACCCCACACCTGGCTGATAGCATGATTTATATGAACCTTCTTTCCGTTAAAATATAAAGTCACCAAAGGCTTCTCTACCAACGTTCCATCTTTGAAACGAGCGGCACGAAAAACAATATCATACGAATTCCATTTACCAATGCCGTTATAAGCGTGATAAGGTGATTCACTTTCATTGATTATAGCGGCCAGTCCATGCGTGGTTGAATCTCCGTCTAGTACCTGAATTTCATATCGGTTCTGTAAATACACACCACTGTTACCACCGGGTTTCGAAATCAAAAACTCTACATGCGCCCGGAAATCGCGAAACTCTTTTTTGGTTACGATGTCAGCTGCTCCATACAATCCTCCGGCTGCAGCCGGATCGTTTGAGTTAATAGCCGAGCCTTTATCAACCGGATCAGTTACAACAAACCATTTGATAGGCAAGGTCGCTGCCAACCGTGGCCCATTCCAGTACGTCCATTTTGCATCCAGCATCTCACGACTGCCGTTCAAAAATAACTCTGCACCCTTTGGTGCACTGGCACCCACACCAATCTGTGCTTGTGAAAGTGTGAACGAAAATAGTGTGATGCAACCAATTACTAACGAACGAAAAAATTTCATATAGTTTCGATAAAGAATAAAATTATTGCCTTCGATGTGTAGAGGCCACCGAATTGCCGAAAGAAGTTTGGAATTAATTACCAGCTTACCGGACTTATATTTTTAGCTGCTCTTAAAATATCGATGCGACTGATTTGTCCAATAAGCACTCCATTTTCTATCACTGGCATTCTTCGAATAGGAGAATTGAGAAACTCCGTTGCTGCATCAACCACTGTGCTATCGGGTGAAAGAGTTTTTACATTTCGGGTCATGTAATCTGAAACAATAGGCGAACTGAGCGGTAAGTTATGATAGGCCTGATCCACAACAATTCGTAGGCAGTCCTTTTCAGAAATGATGCCCACCAATTTCTTATTTTCATCCAACACAGGCGCCCCTGAAATTCTCTTCTCGATCATGATTTCAATAACTTCATTGATTGATTGGTCAGGTCGGACCGTAACCAGATTATGCTGCTGCACCATGTATTTTACGATGGATTCGTACTTTGGCAGGCCAGCAGCCAATTCCTCTTTGCTCTTGATTTCGGGTTTGAAATTCATAATGTGGTAGGTTTAAGGTATAGTAAGATAAGAATTATAGGAAAATTTCAAAAGCACAGCCCTTTATGATTCATGGAAATGGGCCTGAATTGGGGTTAAGGGTCTGTTCGTATTAAAAAAAATTGAATTAAAGCCTCCAAAAGAGCATCACTAATAAAACTTACCTGACCTTGCAAGCATCTTCAAATACGTCTCTAAACTTTGAAAACTAACCCTTCCGTATGAATAATATCTTGCTACTGATTTTAATTTTTGCTGCTTCCGGTGTTGCCCATACACAAGATTCCAAAGATGTAATTATGGAAAAAAGAGCCCGCGAAATGCATCGGGTGCTTTGTGCAAACGATCCTGCCCAATGGAAAAAATTTATTCAAGAAAATTACTCGCAAGCATTAATTGATAAGCCCATGCGAGCTACGGTGCAGTCCGATGATTCTGGAACAACAACCAATTCAGAAACGAAATCAGATAATAACCTTGAGGAGAAAACCAAAATTTTCCAACGACTGCATGACGATTTTGGGCATAGTAAAATTATCTCAGTTAAAACTACTGGCGACAACTTGGAGATGGTATTACTTGACACCGGATTAAAAGGCACTTTTAAATTGAAATTTGATTCAGAAAAACCACACCTCATCAGTGGATTGGGTATTGAGGCCGGCAACTAGTACCACATCAAGGCACAATGTTAAGGACAAAGAAAAATCGTTATTTTTATAACGAACTATCTTTTATCGAGTATGCTTCAATCTACCGTTGTTAAGTCCAATCCTGCTCTGCTGGTATTTGTACCCATTATTTATACTGTTTGGTCGGACGCCATTCTTACACCAAGCGAAGTTTCAATTCTGGAAGGAATGATCACCAGCCAAAACTGGATTACTGATGACGAAAAGAAATTTCTACTATCACAACTCGATCCCACTACACCGCCTACAGCCGATGAGCTAATGAAATGGAAAGAAGCCATTACGCAGGTGGCAAATCCTCAACTATCACGCGAAACATTAGTAAATCTCGGCATTCGACTGGCCAGTTCGCAGAATGACGGAACTATAAGCGAGGCCTTACTTCGTGCCCGACCTACTTTGGAAAAAATTGAATCTACCCTGGGGCTTATCAGTCATGAAGCAATTTTTAACTTTCAAACCGGGCATAAGACCATAACTTCAGAACAAGCTACCCAACAGAATTTTAATGTAGCTGAATTAACAAAAATTCTGGATGGCGAACATGCCGAGATTATCCGCAAAGTAAAAACACTAATCTCTGATCCGGAATTTAAGTATGTAAGTCCGGGCGATCTTACACTTTATAGAACCAGTGTATTGCAATGGTGCAAGTTTCTGGCCGAGCAAGGATTTGGATCGATGGCATATCCAAAAGAATATGGTGGCAAAGATGATATGGGTGCCTACTTCGCCATTATGGAAACGCTGAGTTATCACGACTTAAGCATGGTTATAAAATTTGGCGTGCAGTTTGGCCTTTGGGGTATGAGTGTTTATTTTTTGGGAACAGAAAAACATCATGCAAAGTACCTGAAAGATATCGGCACATTGGAACTTCCGGGTTGTTTTGCTATGACAGAAACCAACCATGGCTCGAACGTGAAAGGAATTGAAACTACAGCCACCTACGATCATGCCACAAAGTCTTTTCGGATTCATACGCCCAACGAATATGCACGTAAGGAATATATTGGTAATGCAGCACTGCATGGTCAAATGGCTACTGTCTTTGCGAAATTGATTATCGATGAAAAAGATTATGGTGTAAGTGCCTTTATCGTTCCACTTCGCGATAAAAAAGGAAAAATTCTATCTGGCGTTACTATAAAAGATTGTGGTCGTAAGATGGGATTGAATGGGGTTGATAACGGGGTGATTTATTTCAATCATGTTGTGGTTCCAAAAGAAAACATGTTAGACAAGTTTGCTTCCGTCAATGCGGAGGGAAAATTTGAAAGCCCGATCGCAAGTGACAACCGGAGATTCTTCACCATGTTGGGAACCCTGGTAGGTGGGCGCATCGGCATTCCGCGATCTGGAAATTCTGCTTCTAAATCCGGGCTTACAATTGCTATTCGCTATGGAGATCAACGGAGACAATTTGGTCCAGAGGGCGGGATTGAAGTACCAATTTTAAATTACAGAACCCATCAACGAAGATTGATGCCATTACTGGCTAATGTTTATGCTTTGCATTTTTCATTGCGATATCTGACTACACGCTTTTTAAACCGTAAGGAAGAAGACATGCAAGAGATAGAGGCTCTGGCAGCGGGGCTAAAATCGTTTGCTACCTGGAATACGACAGCCACCTTGCAGGAATGCCGCGAATGTTGTGGCGGTAAAGGATACCTTTCCGAAAATAGAATAGAGATTCTTAAAAACGATACAGACGTTTATACAACCTTTGAAGGTGATAATACTGTCTTGATGCAATTAGTCGCAAAAAGCAGGCTTACAGAGTTTAAGCAAGAGTTTGCAAACATGAATGTATTCACAATTCTTAATTATGTTGCTGATCAGGCAAAAACTTCCATTACCGAAATGAATCCGATCATCACTCGCAACACAAGCGAAGAACACTTACTTGATCCGGAGTTTCAATTGAGTGCGTTCAAATACCGCGAGCGTGATATTTTAACATCCGCAGCAAAGAGGTTAAAAAAACATATCGACAGCGGCATGGATTCGTTTGACGCCTTTAACGTTTGTCAGCATCACCTGGTGCAGGTTGGCCACGCCCACATTGAGCGGATTATTCTTGAACAATTTATCGTACAGGTTGAAAGCACAAAAGATGTCGGTTGCAAAACCGTATTAAAGAAATTATGCGATCTCTTCGCGTTATCACAAATTGATAAAAACAAAGGCTGGTATCTGGAACAGGGTTATATGGAAGGCAGTAAAACGAAAGCAATCAGGAGACTCGTTAACCAATTGTGTTGGGATATACGGCAGGATGCAGTTCCGTTAACAAATGCATTCAATATCCCGGATGCCTGTTTGAGTGCTCCTATTGCTGTTAACAAATAATCGGTTACTCAATCATCACCCTTACAGATTGTTTCCAGTAGCCTCTGCTTACGCGGAGAATGTACATGCCGGGCGAAAGTGATTTTGATTCCACCAGCACAGAGTTGCTATCCGTTTCCAGTTTTACAGGAATCGTTTGACCAACCATATTCATAAGCTGCACGTCTTCAGCGTGAATCTCAAAGCCTGTGGAAACTCTAAATGTACCAGACGAAGGATTGGGATAAACTTTTAACTGAAAGGGCACTGTGATCTCAACACGCCTTACCCCTGAGTAACTGTATTGTTTATCAAAATCTGTTTGCTTCAATCGGTAATACGATACTCCGCTAAACGGCAAACCATCCGTTGTTTCATAATCAATCCGGGTCTGACTGTCGCCAGCGCCTTTCACTTCAATTACATCCTCCCATACTTCGGCATCCTGCGAACGTTGAATGGTAAAGAAATCATTGTTCAGCTCAGAGGCGGTGCTCCACGCCAGTTTTACTTCTGATTGTTGTGCTGTAGCTGTAAACGAAATCAGTTGTATCGGCAACGGGTTTGCCAGGTCAGTGTTACCAATGGTAAAGCGATCACCGTTCTGTAAATTAACTCCCGAGAAGGTAACAACAGTGCCTGAAAAAGAACCGGCTAAGGGTGTTACATCGTTATCGGCAAAACCATCTCCATCGCGATCAATCAACAATCGTAAGTTACTACCAATCGCACTTCCTAATGTTCCACTCAGATCAACCGATAAAGAAACGGTGCCCACATCTCCTACTTCGCTCACGCGCCACACCCGAGTGATTCGCTCTCGGATGATTACATTGTCTACATCGGTGTTACCGCCCGAAAAACTTAGGTTGTTGTGACCCCAAATTAAAAACTCACTATTAGTCAATCCATTTGGGTTCCACATGCGCACCACGCCACTACCCTTTGCATCCTTGTGATTTGATCCATCGCTTGCCTGACCAATTCCTGCAACATCAAAATCAAAATTGCCGCTGCCGGAATCATCCATGGTATACACATTATCTGCTGTTAGCGGTAACGCATATTTTGCTGAGATGTAATTGTTAATTAAAACTCTTTGAGCATTATTTAGCAGCCTGGAGTAGATAAAAAATTCATGAATAAACCCACGAAGTCCTCCATTCGCTGTGGTGGCATGGCGTCCAATTCTAACATCTGGTGGTATTAAACTAAGGCCACTGGCGTCCCCTACTGTACTCTCCAAAATTCCATTGTAATAGATTCCAAAATTTGTACCTCTATTTCTGTCCATCTCAATCCATTTCGTATTTGTATTTATTGAGGTTGTTGAAAGCGGACCACCTAAGTCGCCACCAAAATCATTTCTTTTTTGAAACCCATAAAAATTACCAGTTATTGGTTTCAGAGACATTAACGCGTTAGTAGCAGTGGTTCTATCCAGAATAAAATGACCATTTCCATCATTCATTCCACCCAAACCAGTTTGAGTATCTTTAAAAACCATGACATAGGTTAGATTACTGGTACCGGTTATTCCAAGCGCGGGGCCATCAATAAACAAATCACCTGTGAATTCAAGAGCAGGAAGATTATTATCCTGAGTTGTTCTGTAAATAGGTCTGTTCCCAGCGGTATTTTGTACTGCATTATTACCATTACCGGATTGATCATTCCACTGGCGAACAGTTGCTAAATTGACTGCTGGCGTTACTCCAGCACCAGAAAAGGCTCCCCGATTTGCCATAAGCCAAAGCTTATTGGTTGTTTGATTTCCTACCCCGGCAGGCCCAGCATTACCAATAATTGTTGCGTTGGTTCCTGCCACCGGAAAACCACTGCATCCACTCCCTGTGCAATTAATTGTAAAGCTTGTGCATATCTGAGTAACAGTAGCTCCGTTAGCATACGTAATTTGACTTCCTGAACCATTCTGTAAGGTCGTGGTGCCTGTACCGCAGAGAGTTGCATTCGTAAAACTGATAATCAAATCATCATTCGAAATGGAGGTTGTGTTGATGATTGTGGTACTGTTGCCTGCCAGAATCAGATCATCCGCAGCACTTAGAGTTGAGCCTGCATCAGCTTCTAAAAAACCAAGATTTACGTAACTTGAAGTTAAAGTAAACACTCCACCAGATAATATTTTTGTGTACCCTTCTGTCATCAATTCTATTGCTGTAACGGTAAGCGTACCATTTATTTGAATATCTCCCGTTTGATAAAACATGGCTAGGTTGGAGGCAGCAAATGGGCCTACATTACTTCTCAAGAGACCATCAGGAGAAATTCCACAAATTTTATTATCATCTATAGCATTAATGGTGATGTTATGACCTGTTCTGATTATTACATTATCTGTCCGTTGTGGCCAAACACCGACTGGAACAGCACCACTTGATCCATCAGCGCTAAACGACCATGAGGTGTTTGCATCCCAGGCACCGGTTGCAAACGAATAAAAAGTTTGTGTTGAGGTAGCTGAAACACCGTTAAAGACCACACTGGCAATAATCAATCGGGAATTTCCACCCGCCCACGAAGCAGTTGGGTTCTCAGTCCCTGCACTAGCAATTTGTTTTGTTGCCGTAGCCAGACTCATTGTTCCACCAATAACTTGATCACTTTGTTCAGTATAACTGGCTGGCGGACTGTGAGTTCTGTTGTTATCCGACACTGAAGCATAAACAATAATGTCGTTAACCCCGACAGAAGTTGCACCATGATTTATTGTTGCACTATTTCCATTCTGAGCACTATTAACAGCAAAAACGGGTGTAGTTTGATCAACATCTTTTAAGGTAAGGGCTGTAAATGCTTCTGTTGTGGGGCCTGATGACCACGTTACTACAAAATTATAGCTACAACTACCCCTGGCTGCCGAAATTCCGGCCTCGTTTAAATACCAGATTTCTCCGCGCAAAAGACCACCCCCACCCCCGCTTGACTGAACTCTTCCTACCGTTAAAGCCTGGCCTCCCCAGGTGATACCGGTTACAGTGCCAACAGGGGCAGCCGCCTCGTGCGAAACAGCAACAACAATCAATCTATTATTACCTGCACCTACTGTGTAGGAAGTTTTTGAGGTAGTAACAGAACCAGCTACAACGCTAGCCTGCGAAAAAACCTGATATGAGGAGCTTGCCAACCCAACTAAGAGGATAAAAAAAATGCCCTTAATCTTAATTTTTGCCATATACTACAATACGTTCACGTTTGATCCCAAAATTAAACAAAAAGTAACGATCAATAAGGAAAAAAGTCGGTTAGTGAGGTAGTTTAATAGTCAGTTTTGATATCCTTATTAAAAGGAATCCCAAATTGATAGCCAACGCTTTCATCTTTTGTAGAATCTAATACGTCCAACCCATATTTAATTTTCCGGGGGTCATCATACACGAAAGTGCCGAACAGCCGATCCCATACTGAAAATATATTTCCAAAATTGGTGTCCGTCCAGGGTCGTTCGAAGTGATGATGAAATTTGTGTACGTTGGGGGTAATGAAAATATAACTGAGTGGCTTATCTATCCAGATTGGTAAAGACATATTGGCATGGGTAAAGTAGGTAAAGAATACTGTGCAGATGCGATAGAAAAAATAATACCCGGCCGGAGCTCCTGTAATAATAACAGCCGACAAAGCAAACACTTCACGCATCGCAAAATCACCAGGATGATGGCGTGTTCCTGAGGTCGCATCTAAATGGGTATCGCTGTGGTGAATCATGTGAAACTTCCACATCCACTTTACCCGATGCAAGAGATAATGGATAAGATACTGTGCCATCAATTCGAAGATCAGAATACACATCAAGAGCTCCGCCCAAATTGGCCAATCAATCAAATAGGTAAGCCCAACCTGATTGGTTTTAATCCATTCAAACACGCCTACCGTGGCAACTCCAAAAATAACATTGATGATCATGGTAGTGGAAAGGAAAACCAGATTAACCCCAGCATGTTTCCACTTTTTATAAGAGAACCGAAACAACGGAAAGTTGCCCTCCAAAATCCAACAAATAGTAAGGCAGATAAAAATCCAGGCAGCGCGCTGCCAGGTGGGCATGGCCTCAAAAAATTGAAGAAACGATTCCATAACTAATCAAATTTTAAATTCGAGATTGTTTAATTCTATATTCAGTAACACAATCTTAATCTATCTCGCGCACCAGTGGTCTCGTTAAACAAGTAGGTCCACCACCACCCTTTACACTTATCTCCTGCCCTTCATACTCCACTACGCTACAACCCATTTCTTCCAGTCTTTGTTTAGTAACAGGATTTCCCTTTACCATAATTACTTCGCGCGGAGCAATAGCTAAGACGTTGCATCCCATCGAATCCCATTCCGAATCAGGTACCTCTACCAACGAAAAGTCTCGTTCAAGTAAACCATTTCTAAACGAGATTGGCATAAGTGGTGAATAGACAACCGCCAGGTTTTTATCCACCGGGCTAAAAACTGACATCAAATGAAATACATCAGCCGGCCCTTTGTAGTGCGGCATTTCAGCCACCCATACTTCTATTCCGAGTGGTTCTACCAATAGTTTCAGTTGTCTTATCCCCTCTTGGTTAGTCCGGTACGTGTGTCCAACTGCAAGTGTTCGTTCATCAACCCAGGCAACATCACCACCTTCAAGTGTGCCGGGAGCTACAATCTCGCCCAAAATTTTAATTCCGTTCTTCTCAAACGCTTTTCGTTCGGCAGCAGGTTCATTTCTGCGCGCTGGTTTACCCATGTTACAAAGAATCATTCCATGATCAGTAGCGATCGCTGCATCGCGACAATAGATTGAATCCATTGTAACAGAAGAATCATAGGGTAAAGTAAATACTTCAGCACCTCGTTGTGTAATCAATTTTTCAAATGCCAAGTATTCTGACGCTGCTTTTGTAATATCTGGTTTAGAAAGAAAATTCAACTCTTTCCATTGCGATGAAATCAGGCTTTCTTCAACAAAAGCTTCTTTAGGTCTTTTAATAAAAACAGATTTCAGTTTTCCGTAGTCGGATTGATAGGTGGTTTTCACAAAGATGAATTCTTTTTTATCTGAATGTAAGCATAAAAAGGAAGGCCTGCCATCAGCAACACAAAACCCCAATACACGGTTTCCTGACCTGCGCCAATAACAGCCCACATGGAATATAAAAATCCAATGATTGCGATGCTCAATTTGAAAACATTTAACTGTCGTAGCTTACTTGCTATCATCACAAACGAAATGATCGAAAATAAATAGGGCACCAACACCGTAAGTGTGGTTAATAGTACCATAAATGTAAATGTATCCGCCAGATTTCTACTAAAGTTCATGCTCATCAATATCGAAATCAATATGCTTGAAATAACAATGCCCATTGCGGGTGTGCCATTCTTATTTTCTTTTGCGAAAATGCGTGGAAATAAATTATCGCGCGCAGCGGCCATTGGCATCTGACCTTGTATCAGGATCCAACCATTGAGTGCGCCAAAAGTTGAAATCACTGCACCGCCTGCAACTAGATAGCGGGCTTCCTCACCCCAGATGGAAGCTGCTGCATCCGCAAAAGGTGCTTGTGATTGAGTAAGAACCGATGGAGGAATAAGACCCATCACAGCAATAGTGCCCGCTATATAAATAAGTGTAGTCAGCAAAGTGCCGATTATGGTAGCTCGCGAAACAGTCTTTTCTGCATTCTTAATATTGCCGGAAGGAATAGTGGCGCTTTCTAAACCTAAAAACGCAAACAATGTTAGAGTAGTCGCACTCGTAATGGCCGATAGATTGGATTGAGTGCTAACATTGAAAGGAATGAAGTGATCAGAATTCAGATAGAACAGTCCACCGATGGTGATCACGAGCAGTGGGGCAAGTTTTAAGATTGTGGTAATTACCTGCACGAGACCAGCTTCGCGAATACCTTTGGTGTTGATCCAAGTTAAAAACCAAATCGCTGATAAGCCTGTGCCCACCGCTAACATGGAATTATTGCCAAGCGCAGGTATGAATGCTGTAAGATAACTAACGAAAGCAACAGCAATAGCGGCATTGGTACACCAACATGAAATCCAATATCCCCATGCTACTAAGAAGGCTGCAAAGTGCCCCATGCCGTCACGTGTGTATGCATAAGGGCCACCTGTGGCAAGTGGTTGAAGTTTGCTTAACCAACTGTATACTAATGCCAAACACAACGCTCCGGCCCCCGAGATCAACCATCCGATTAAACTTATGCCGCCATAGATTGAAAGTGTGGCCGGTAACATAAACAACCCAGATGCGATCATATTGCCTATGACCAGGCAGGTGGTTGTCCACAATCCGATTTTACCTTTTTCTGATTGTTGCATGAGTTCGTTAATTACGGATAATTAATGAACTATTTAAATGCTTGAGGAATTTTTTACAGATGATTTTTTAATCCGGAATTGTGAGAAAAGAAATCTTGATATTTTTTTCCTGTTCATCTGTCCAGGCAAAAAGTAAACCATTATCGCGTTTTGTCATTTGTGGAAATCCGCTGGAGCGGGATACGGACGAAGTAGCTATCTGCCAGGGTGTCGATTTCGTACCGTTCTTATTCACAATCCGGGCTTTGAGTGTTGCATCTTCCATCCAACTAACCGCTGCCCGGTCATTATCAAGTAAAACAATATCTACCCTACCTATAGTACTCCCTTCATTTATTTGAATAGGAGCATTGAAAGATTCTCCTCCATTTTCAGAAAATGCTACATACACTTTTGCAGAATCCTGTGCAGCTGTAAACCAGGTTACGGCAAGTGTATTCCCTAAACTGCCAACACGTGGGCCATTAACCGGGCATCCAGCAATTTTCCAGTTGTCTTTATAAACTGGCTGTGGCGGTGTCCACGTTCCATTGATGAATCGAACAATAGAGATATCGCGGATTTCTTCATCCGACCGATCGCGGTAAATTACAACCGGGCCTTTATCAGTAAGGGTTGCTGTTGTCTGACAACAATCACATGTTTTAGCATCAAGTTCCCATTCATTTAACTTAACTCCGGTCGGATCAATAATCGCAGCACGCAAACTCATTGCCCCATGATGACCTTCATGATGATTCATATTTTCCATCCCTTCCATCACGGTGTTTCGCCCATCAAGCCAAGTGATAAAAAAATTATTCCCATCCGGAATCATCGTTACAAATCCATGTTCGGCTTGCTTCTTATCATCATGTAAAACGAAGGGCTCACTCCACCGTATACCATCATGAGAGGTTGTTACATTGATGTCATAAGCAAAAGTGCCGTCACCACTCTTCTTCAAAAAATGAGCGAGGTAGTTTCCTTTGCTCTCAGCTACCATGGGATAGTCAGCCCAGTTAACAAACCATTCAGCACCACTTGCTATAGTAACGGGTGGCATCCATGCCTCATCTTTAAGTTTTGAATATTTCAGGTAACTAATGGTGTCTTGTTTTTCTATCCACGATAAATAAACCTGATTATACTCATTCGTAACCAAGAACGGTTCGGCACCAGTTTTAGCTGGTGAGTCCATCTTTACAACAAGCACTTCTTCTTTTGGAAAAGCACAAGAAACAATCAATAACCATACACTAAATGCTGCGAAACAACTATTCTTCATTTACTATTTGGGTAATTAGTTGAATATTCTCTGGCGAATCCCACGTGCGAAATCCCGGTTCAGAAAATCGCAACTCACCATTCTTGTTG
Source organism: Cyclobacteriaceae bacterium (assembly GCA_965278925.1). Classification (GTDB taxonomy): domain Bacteria; phylum Bacteroidota; class Bacteroidia; order Cytophagales; family Cyclobacteriaceae; genus ELB16-189. Next base: position 1,058,008 of record OZ257123.1, read on the forward strand.
AAAATATAAGTCGTGGGCAGTGCCAAAATATTTAGCTCTTCCATGTTTCCAAGATGGGCATATAAAAAACCATAACCCTGCTTCTTTTCAAATCGCACGATCTGATCCAGACTTTCGTTGGAGGCAAACAAGAAAACGATTGATTCATTCTTTAGCTTGTTTTGTGCGTTGGCTAACGTGGGCATCTCCTGCAGACATGGACGACACCATGTTGCCCAAAAATTTACGAAGATTGTTTTTTCTTTATAGTCTGAGAGATTAATCGACTGACCTTTTAAATCAGTTAAAACAATATCTTCAGGGTTAATCAATTTTATTTTACTCTCCCTGCCTGGCGAACATCCTACAAACATTACAGCTAAAAATAGAATCCGATACATCGCGTTACAACTTCTCTTGTACCGACCCGCACTTCAACATCATATCACCAAAATAGGGATTGCGAATAGCATCGTTATCGCTTAACCAATAGCCACCTTGATTATCAAACGCCATCGGGCAAAATTCGTAATAGACAGGTGTGCCGCCCAGTCCAAAGGCTTTGATGCTTTTGTACAAATTATCGGACAGTTTGCTAAAGGCAGTGCGCTGAACTTCAATATCGGTAGTGCCTTGCATCTCAGCTAACGCATCGGCCAATCCGGTCTGATAAGTCATCCAATCGTTATGGGCAGCACCTGAAAGTAGTTTCATATCAACTTTCGACAGAACCTTTTGGGTCATGGCTGCCTCGGTCCTTACTTTGGCTGCATCTGTGGCTACAAAAGCTTCTTTAAGATTTACATAGGAAGTAAATACTGCGGCTAATTGATTCTGAAAATCATTTGATACTTCAAACGTGGGAGCCACTGCCTCGGCAGGTGCAGCACTGGTTGATGCGTGTTCCATCTCAGCCTCCACATCTGGTCCGCTTGCTTCTTGCTTTTTTTCTGTACAACTGCTAACAAATGCTGCCAAGCATACAATAGACGTGGCTACTAATAATCTGGTTTTCATAGATTCTAGAATTAAAGTTTAAAATTAGATTATTGATGAATATGTTCTGCAGGATTAATCCCACGTTTTAAAATAAATTCACTGTAGATAAGATAAGCACCTGTTACCACCACCACCTCATCTTGCTTCAGTCCACTGGTTATTTCTACCTGCTCAAAATCTTCAAGTCCGGTTTGCACATTGCGCGGCTGAAAAGTGTTGTTATCAGTTTGCACGTAAACATGCGCGCCCGTACCCGTTCGAATAACTGCCCCGGTTGGTAAACTCAACGACTCTTTTGTCTTCTCACCAATTTGAATGTTGGCCTGCATGCCTGGCTTAAAAATACCTTGAGGATTTTTAAGTACCGAACGCATAACCACTATCTGATTATTAGCTTCGTATTCGGGACTAAGAAAAATAATCTTTGTTTTTTGAGTATTCTGTTCAAACCCGACAATAGTTGTTGTTATTTCGTCACCCCTATCAATCAAATCAATTTCGTTTGGATATAATTCTGCTTCAAGCCATAATGAACTTAAATCTTCGATTTCAAAAAGTCTGTCTCCTTCTGCCACTGATTGGCCTTCAACTACACTAACTTCTTTTACTGCGCCCGACACAGGAGCTGAAAAAGTAGTTCTCGCTGTCAAGTTTGATTTCGATAAGCGATTAATCTGAGCAGATGGCAACCCAAAAAGTAATAACTTTTTTTCCGCAGCCTTCAACAATGCTTCATATCGATCATTATCAGCGTCTGATTTTTGAGTCTGTTCTTTGGCAAGCAAATATTCTTGTTGCAGCGTTAATAAACTTTCGCTATAGATTTCATAAAGCGGCTCGCCTTTCTTTATCATTCTGCCAGTCTCTTTCACAAAAAGCTTTTCTATTCTTCCTGCCACCCGACTGCTGATGGATGTACTTAACTCTTCATTTTCTTTAAGTCGCCCATTCACAAGCCGGGTTTCACCAATCAGTTTACGACTAACTTTTTGAGTGGTGATGTTAGCCAATCGTTGTTGACTCTCCGTTAACATCATGTCCATTGATTGACGGACTGGTGCACTTATTGGTGTTGGCGATAGAGGGGATTTTTCAGAGCATGATAACAATGCGCCTAGCGTGAACCAAATGATGAATGATTGAACTTTATTTTTAGTCATAACTAATTTTTAGTCTTGATAAAGCCTTCACTATCGGTAAGAAATTGGGCATCGACTGCAATTTCATCCGATGAACTCAATCCTTTCACAGCAACGTGTGCTTTATTTCGGTATTCCACAACTACTTTGCGCGGAGAAAACACACTTTTCTCCCTTACAAATACGATTGATTCATTTCCCAAGTTGATTATCGCAGCCCGTGGAATCCACAAGGATTCCCGCACGCTGCTTTTCCAGATAGCTGACACCAATGTTCCTATTTTTATAGTCGATTGATCTTTAATATCTACTCGTATCTTTTGAAAATCTTCGCCTTGCGAATAGAATGGTTGCACAAAATCAACTCGGGCATTTTTAGTTTGATTGTTTATAATTATATCAATTTCGTCTCCTGATTTTAATCCTGATGCTAATGATGTGGGCACGTTTAATTCAACACGAACAGCCGCGTTGTCAAATACTGTAAACAGAGTTTGGCCAGTGCTTATATAATCACCTTCACGAATCATGGCATTCGCTCCAACCTGTTTACTTCCAGTGGATTTTGATTCATTCATCCCTGTAGGTTCACTTTCTGAAATAGTTGCCGATTGATTTTCATAAACCAAGTAGCCTTCAACGGGGCTGAAAATTGAAAATCGTTGCTGAATACTTTTTGTGGTGATCAGCTCTTTCAATTGGTGTTGGGAAAATCCCAACAAAAAAAGTTTTTGTTTTGCTCCATCAAGCAAGTCAGTTTTGTCGTCTTGTTCCATTAACAACAGCAGTTCGCGTTGGGCAGCAATTAACTCCGGACTATAAATCTCTGCCAACTTCTGCCCTTTCTTGATTGACTGAAAAGCATATTTTAAATTCAGCATTTCAAGGCGACCACTTACCCGTGCGGAAATACTTTGTAACAATCGGGTATCGTAGGTAACGAGGCCAGTTAATTGAACTGATGTAGACTGGGATTTGTATTCTCCTTTAATTGTTTTAATAGAAGCCAACACTCTGCTGTTCGGTGATTTTATCAAGTGTGCAAGATCTTCCGTGATAATCACTTCCTCGTCTGGCCGCCCCTGGCGCACCAGGTCCATGTTGCAAACCGGGCATACTCCCTGCTTGTCATTGATAACAGTTGGATGCATGGGGCAAATGTAGGTGTCTGCATGTTCATGCGCTGAATCTTTAGGAGCACAGCTGATTACTAGTAGAAGCAGAATTAGCAATTGACAAGTGTCAAGTGTCAGCTTATCTCTCAATTTCTTTCTCATAGCTTACAATCATTTTGTAATAGTTGGCAAGTGTATCGAGGTATTGAAGTTGGGTCATATTTAATGTTTCCCAGCCATCAATTACCATCGGGAGTTCTTCTTTGTTTTCTTCGTAGGCAAGCATCAGCACGTCATAGTTTTTCTTCAAAGCCGGAAGAATTCGTTGTTCGTAATTTTCAAGTTGTTTTCGAATTGTTTTGATTTCAAACACCATGGAGGTTGTCATACCTTGCACTTCGTTGAGAATTGCTAACCGTTCACTCTTCATAACATCAATCTCATGATCCATCGCTTTGCTGTTTGCTTTATACATTTTTGACGACCACGGAGCAATCGGAATTGAAATCATGCCCAGCAGCATAAACTGATCGGGCATGCCCGCCCCTACCGAAAGCATGTGATTAAAACTTATATTAAAATCTGGTTTAGTCTGCGCGTTCTCCAGTTGCTGATTGAACTTCATTGTCTGTATAGTTTGTTCGATCTGAAGCAGGTCGCTACGCGATTGGGTAAGAAGTCCAGAATCTACCTCATCAATTTGAAATGAAGCCGGAATTGAACCCGAATCGAGAAGGAGTTGAAAATTCTGAGGCTTGTTCATAAGCTGGTTTAGCAAGGTTTTCTGTTGATGAATTTCGTTCTCATTCATCAGTTGCATGTTGTTAACTTCGTTCAATCGCGCTTCGGCTTTATAAATGCTGGATAGCTTGCTTTGATTATACGGATACCTTAGTTGTGCAATCTTTATCATCAACGAAATAATTTCCTCGCTCTCTTTCAAAACACATTTCTTTTTTTCGAGAACAAACCAACGGTAGTATGAATTCTTTGCCTGCGCCTTCAGTTCATTATAAGTTTTCCGTTCACCAGCTACTTCAATCGCAGCCTTCGAAAGAAGATACTTTTCAGTTGCCCGTAACTTTGCTGGATTTGTAAAAGTCTGTTGAACCGATAACATGATCTGTCGGGTATCCACATTATGCTCATAATTCATTTTCTTATACGGAAACATCCACAAACCACCACCCACTTCCGGGGCCATCAGCCCTTTTGATCCTGATGCATACGCATTCATGGCGTTCGCGCGATGCTGATACACTTCCAACATCGGATTCTGCTTTCTGATAACGACCAATACGCTATCGAGTGACACACCTTGAGTAAAGCCAGTTACTGTTGCAAATAGAATTATTCCAGTTATTGTTAGCAAATTAACAATTGATGATTTTTTTAATCTATTCTCCATGTCCATCAAGTTTACCAAGTTTTCTTAATTCAAATTCTTTTGTCATTAAAAAGATAAGAGGCGTAACTAATAAAATATGAGTTGCTGATGTGAACACACCACCAATCATGGGCAGCACGATAGGTTTCATCACATCACTCCCTACACCGTTTGACCACAGTACAGGCACCAGACCAAATAGTGCAACACAAACTGTCATGATTTTAGGTCGCAAGCGTTTCGCTGCTCCATGAATAACAAATTCCTTGAGTTCATCCAGTGTAATCGTTTCGCGCGAGTTACCACGAAGTTGTATCAACTGTTTCATCGCATCATTTAAATAGATCACCATTACTACTCCAGTTTCCACTGCAATTCCGAACAGCGCAATAAAACCCACCGCCACAGCTACCGATAAGTTTACATCCAGGAAATAAACCATGTAGGCGCCACCAATCAATGCAAAGGGAACGGTAATCAAACTCAGAAATGCTTCACGCACTGATTTGAAGGCGAGGTATAATGAGATGAAGATAATAACGATTACAATTGGCAAAATAATCATCAACGTTTTTTTGCCCCGGATCAGATTTTCGTATTGACCGCTCCATTCTAAAAAATAACCCTTCGATAAAGAACCCAACTCGCTGTTGACTTTTGCAACGGCTTCTTCTACTGTTGATCCAAGATCACGATCGCGCACATTAAATAGCACTGCTCCGCGCAGCAGTCCGTTCTCTGAAACAATCATGGGCGGGCCATCTTCAAAGCGAAAAGCGGCAACAGAGGAAAGCGGTACCATACCCAACGAAGCAGTCATAACCGGAATACGTTGAATTTGTGAAAGACTGTTGCGATAGTCTTGCGCCATTCGCACACTAATCGAAAATCGTTCTCTTCCTTCAATGGTTTGACCGATGGTAGTGCCGCCAATGGCCGATTCAACCACCATGTTTACATCGTCAACGGTAAGGCCATAGCGGGCTAATGCATCGCGGTTGATATCAATCGTCAGGTATTTTCCGCCCGTAATTGGATCCACATATAAATCCTTAACTCCAGGGATTCTTTCAAGCGCAGATTTTACCTGAAGAGAAAATTTATAAATACTATCAAGATTCTGACCATAAACTTTTATGCCTACATCGGTGCGAATGCCGGTGGCCTGCATATTAATTCGATTAATAATTGGTTGGGTCCAGCCATTTACAACACCGGGTATTTGAAGTTTTCCGTCCAGTTCGTTAATGATGTCTTTCTTTGTAATTCCGACACGCCATTCGGATTTAGGTTTTAGCGTGATGATTGTTTCAATCATTGAAATCGGAACATTGTCAGTCGCTGTGCTGGCACGCCCAGCTTTGCCCAACACCTTATCAACTTCTGGCACAGACTTAATGATCTTATCCTGCACCTGCAAAAGTCTCTTTGCTTCCTCGTTAGAAATATCAGGTAACGTTATCGGCATAAAAAGTACCGATTGCTCATCAAGTGGTGGCATAAACTCTGTACCAAGACCAATCAACAACGGGATGCTTACAACTAAGGCCAGAATATTAATTCCAATTGTTGTCTTTCTCCATCGCAAACAAACTCTGAGAATTGGTTCATAGAGTCGTTCCAGAGTTCGGTTAACCGGATTGGTTTTTTCATCTTTGAATTTTCCTTTCATAAAGAAAGAAATCAAAACAGGAGCCAGTGTAATCACAAGAATGGCGTCCACCAGCATGATAAATGTTTTTGTATATGCCAACGGATGAAACAATTTTCCTTCCTGACCGGTAAGCATAAACACAGGTAAAAAAGAGGCGATAATAATAATGGTGGAATAAAAAACTCCACGCGAAACCTGTTGCGAAGATTTTTCTATAATTTCCAATCGTTCTAGTTCTGGTATTGGCCCCGATTGCAGATAGCGCAACGAAAGATTGCGATAAGCATTTTCTGACATAATGATTCCATTATCTACAATTACACCAATAGCGAGCACAATTCCGGTTAACGACATGATGTTAGATGTAATACCCATGGCATTGATCAGAATAAAACTAATGGCGAGGGTAATGGGAATCTGAATAATGATACTTAACGCACTGCGCCCGTGAAACAAAAACAAGATCACCACCAGCGAAACGACCATCATCTCTTCAATCAGGGTTGTTTTGATGGACGAGACAGATTCTCCGATAAGTTCGCTGCGATCGTAAATGATGTTAAACTTTACACCCTCCGGAAATCCTTTGGCAACTTCTTCCATCTTAGCTTTCACACGAGTAATAACCTGATCAGCATTTTCGCCATAGCGCATAACTACAATACCGCCCACTACTTCGCCCTCGCCATCCAGATCAAAAATACCTAGCCGGGGTTCGCCCGTCATTTGCACGACTCCCAGATCACTCACTTTAATAGGTGTGGTGTTAACAGTTTTTACTGCAATGTTTTCTATTTCTTCAACCGACTTTAAGTAGCCTGTAGTTTTTATGATGTAACCTATGTCGCTGAGTTCAAATTTTCGACCGCCCGCTTCATTGTTGTTGGTGCGTATGCTTTGGATAACATCCGTTACAGACAAATTGTAATATTGAAGTTTGTTGGGGTTAAGTGCTACCTGATATTGTTTTTGAAAGCCTCCGAAGCTCGCGATCTCACTTACGCCCGGCACATTTTGAAGACCGAATTTTACATACCAATCCTGCATGGCACGCTGCTCACCCAGATTCATTCCCGGAGCATCGAGTGTGTACCAAAGAATATGGCCAACTCCGGTGCCATCGGGGCCTAAGGTGGGCATTACACCTTGCGGCAATTGACGGGTGGCATAATTTAATCGCTCCAGCACTCGCTCACGTGCCCAATACACGTCCGTATCATCATTGAAAATTACATAGACAAAACTCATCCCAAACATAGAGGAGCCACGAACGTATTTTACCTGCGGCAGTCCTTGAAGATTGGACACCAATGGATACGTAACCTGATCTTCAATTATCTGTGGACTTCGCCCCATCCATTCGGTAAAAACGATTACCTGATTTTCAGATAAGTCCGGGATTGCATCAATCTTATTGGTTTGCACAGATCGATACCCCCAAATAAATAGTCCCGCGGCAGCTAGTAGAACAAGAAAGCGATTGTGCAGGGAAAAAGAGATAATTTTTTCAATCATAAATAGACGTGAGTAGTGAGACACGAGATGAGAGACAAACGTGTGTCTTAAAGATTTAAAAACAACAAGATAAAACAGTCTTGAGTCTTTAAGTCTTTATACTTTAGTCTAAATCAAAAAGGATTGAATCAACACCGGAATATTGCGCTGAAGCAGCGGTGGTTTGTAAATCGAAAAGGAGGAGTGTTGAGAAGAATTTAATGGTGAGGAAAATTGCAACGGGGTAAAGGCAATTGCAATCCAGAAGTTGTTTTGAATTTCGGCTTTTGCTATTTGAGTTGCATTAAAATCGTTTCCCTCAAACGTTAACTCTTCATCTTCACAGCAAGGAGACTTTTTAATGTTGGTTTTAGCTTTGCATTGCAACGCCAACTTTTCCATGGCACAAGGTTCGGCCTTCTCAATCAAAGAAACACTCTGCACACTTCCACCGCACAAATGCATATTCACCGTAAAGCTGCTGGATGCAACCAACACCAATGCGGCAAGTACAAGCGAAACTATGGAGCGGAGAACTTTCATGCGTGCACAAATGTAATGATTTTTTGTTACTGGGAGGTTTGCAAACCTATGTGGCTAAGATTAACAAGGTTGTAAACCTTGTTAGCCAGCCTAATGGCACGCCTTGTTATACTTCTTCAGCTTATGATAATTGTAAGGCAACGGAGCCAGAAAACCTGCTACCATCGCAATAACCAACGCGGTCCAATACATGGGATTGCCAAACGCTGCTTTGCCACCCGTAATCATAAAATCTGTTGCATTCATTACCACCTCCATCGCCACCATCGAAATGAAGGACATGGAAAAGGCTGTACGCAACGCAGCCGGCCAGCTAAACTTTTCGTGTAAGCGAAGCAAGGTGGTCTCGAATAAAACAGAAGTTGCCAAACCAGCCAAAACTGCCAATATCATTTGAGTTGCCATGGAAACTTCAGGATGATAGGCCTGCAAATAAAGGATCATACCGAAATCGCCCAGCGAGCAACCGATCAAGCAATTTAAGGTGTTTAAAGAAGCGCGCTTCCACACCGAGCCATCTTGCCAAAAACCAGCTGGAGCAACCTGTGGTAAACCTGCGATACGATATTTATAAGGCGCCAAAGCTTCTGCAAATGCATGTTCGGCAACTTTGTTTGGTGATTGGATTTCGGCCTCAGCCCTATCCAGATTAACCTGAACTTGCTGCACTCCTGCAACCGTGCCTAAAACGTGTTGAACCTTGGCTGCACAACCCGCGCAGGTCATGCCTTCTATTTTTAAAGTTTGTGTCATAGATTAATTCAAAATTCGTAATTTAAACTTACGGTGGCCTGAGCTTGTCGAAGGCCAAACATTAAATTCAACCACTGCAAATAAACAGCAATCCTGAACGTCTTTAGTTACATAATTCCCAAAAGGTGTTATAGAATTTTAGCCAACTGAGTCGAGTGACTTGCGATTGGAATCAATTGGTTTGATCTTCTTCAGCTCTGATGGCGTCATGCCGGTAACTTTTTTAAATTGGGCAGATAGATGCGCCACGCTGCTATAATCCAAGCGGTCGGCAATCTGGCTCAGCGTAAGCTCATCGTAAAAAAGTAGTTCTTTTACCTTCTCAATTTTCTGTTGGATGATGTATTGCTCCAGCGTTATTCCTTCCACAGCCGAAAACAAACTGCTGAGGTAATTGTATTCGTAATGAATTTGATCGGCCAGCAAGGCAGACCAGTTTAGTTTTTTAGTTCGCTGACTTTTGTGATGAATCTCCTCAATAACAAGTTTCTTAATCGACTCGATCAACCGCGCCTTGCGATCATCAATTCGCTCAAAGCCCAACTTCACAAGTACCTGATCTAACGCCAAAAGGTTAGCTACTGATGGTTCTTCTTTCAAAGTCACCTCGCCCAATGTAATCTGCTCTGCTTCAAGGCCAAGTTTTTCCAACTCCTGCCCTACTACCATAATGCAGCGGTTACAAACCATGTTTTTAATGTGCAGGCTCTTCATCCAGAAAGTATCAACCAAGTACTGATTGAAAAAGTTTGTTTCGTGTGGAAAGATAAATCCTATTTCCGCGCTTCACAAAATACAACCAGTCGGTTACCTTTACACCTTTTAAGCGAACCATGGCCGAAGAAAAGAGTTTGAACTTCCTGGAGGAGATTGTTGATGCCGACCTTAAGTCGGGAAAATATACCAGCATTGCTACGCGTTTCCCGCCTGAGCCGAACGGCTACCTGCATCTGGGACATGCGAAAAGTATTTGCTTAAACTTTGGTTTGGCCTTAAAATATGGTGGTAAAACCAACCTGCGCTTTGACGATACCAATCCCGTTACGGAAGAAACCGAATATGTGGAAAGTATTAAGGGCGATGTAAAGTGGCTGGGCTTTCAGTGGGCTGAAGAATTGTATGCCTCCGATTACTTTCCGCAGTTATACGAGTTTGCCGTTGCGTTGGTAAAAAAAGGATTGGCTTATGTAGATGATAGTACCAGCGAAGAGATGGCTGCGCAAAAAGGAACACCCACCCAACCCGGAACCATCAGTCCGTATCGCAATCGCACAATAGAAGAAAACCTGACACTGTTTGCCGACATGAAAGCCGGCAAAGATCCGGATGGATCGAAAGTGTTACGCGCCAAAATTGATATGACGCACACTAACATGCTGATGCGCGACCCGGTGATATACCGTATCAAACATGCCCATCACCATCGCACAGGCGATGCGTGGTGCATTTATCCGATGTATGATTTTGCACATGGCCAGAGTGACTCAATCGAAAAAATTACCCACAGCATTTGCACACTGGAGTTTGTTCCGCATCGCGAACTATATAACTGGTGCATTGAAAATCTTGAAATTTATCCGTCACGTCAGTATGAGTTTGCCCGGCTGAACATGACGTACACCATGATGAGCAAACGCAAGTTGCTGCAACTGGTAAACGAAAAGCATGTAACCGGTTGGGACGATCCACGCATGCCAACGTTAAGTGGGGTGCGCAGACGCGGCTATACACCCGAAGCCATTCGCGATTTCTGCGATCGCATTGGTGTAGCCAAACGCGATAACCTGATTGATATTAGTTTGCTGGAATTTTGCGTACGCGAACATCTTAACAAAGTAGCAGCCCGCAGAATGGTGGTGTTCGATCCGTTAAAAGTGGTGATCACCAACTATCCCGAAGGCAAGACCGAAATAATGACCAGCGAAAACTATCCGGAAGATCATACGCATGTACGCGAAATGCCGTTTGGGCGCGAGCTGTATATTGAGCGTGAAGATTTTATGGAAGTACCGGTTAAAAAATACTTCCGGTTATCACCCGGCCAGATGGTTCGGCTAAAGAGTGGTTTTATCATTAAGTGCGATGAGTTTAGTAAAGATGCAAATGGCACCGTTACGGAACTGCGTTGCACTTACATTCCGGAGAGCCGTAGTGGTTCTGATACTTCTGGGATCAATGTGAAAGGTGTTATCCATTGGGTGAATGCTGAAAAAGCAGTGCCTGTTGAAGTGCGATTATACGACCGATTGTTTAATGTGGAGGATATGGGGGCCCTGGATGATGACTTCAGAAATCATCTTAACCCCGATTCATTAAAAGTGATACCAACCGTTTATGCCGAACCTGAAATCCTGAACGCAAAATCTGGCGAGCATTTTCAGTTTTTACGAATGGGTTACTTTTGCCTGGATAAAGACTCTACTACCAGTAAATTAGTTTTTAATCGTACTTCAACCTTGCGTGATATGTGGGCGAAAGAGGTTAAAAAATAAACTAGTAATCAGTTGCCAATTACTGATAACTGGCAACTACTTCCCTATCCAACCTAAATGAGTATTCTTAAAATTGTCTGAGTGTTTTAATCCATAGCCAAAAACCCTGTCGAACGAACTATGACCAAACAGCACAACTCCTGTTAAAGTAAGTTCATTGACGTTTAGAAAATATCCAACAAAGTAAAAGGCAATAGCAATGCCTTTGTGGTGTAACAGGTTATACGTAACAGCGCCTACACGCGCGTTAACAAGATAACCAAGCATCCCAATGTCGGGCAGGAGAAACAGTGCCCAGAAAACCCAGCCGGCAAATGGCAAAAACGAATTGAGATAAATAGCGAGGCCTAGCATACAGGCTTCTTCGAGGCGGAGTAGGTTTTTCATAATTCTGCTTAGTTTCAGATGAAAGTTAGTGAGAAAAAATTCTGATCTTTGATTATAATAATCTGAATTATTTTAATTCAAAGACGCTTAAAATCAATAGCAACAAAAGCTATAACCCAATTACAAGTAATAATATACTATGACAAAGAGGAACAAAATCATCTATTGGATTGCTACAATCTGGCTCTCGTTGGGCATGGTATCCACGGGCATTGTGCAGATAATTAAACTGAAAGAAGAAGCAGACCTGGTGGCACGGTTGGGTTATCCACTTTATTTTCTAACCATTCTGGGAGTTTGGAAATTGTTAGGTGTAATAGCTGTGCTTATTCCAAAGTTTCCCGTATTGAAAGAATGGGCTTATGCAGGTTTTTTCTTTGCTATGTCGGGGGCTATCGTTTCGCACGCAGCCGTTGGAGATGGGGTTAAAGATTATTTTGGCCCCACCTTATTATTGCTCCTTACTTTGGTATCTTGGTACTATAGACCTGCAGACCGAAAAGTCATTACTAATCAACCAATTGCATGAGTAAAATTAAAAGTGTTAAAAAGAAATTATCAGTCGACCTATCTGAAGAGTTACTTTTAATTTTACGAGCTCGTTTTGAAAAAAACATGAACCGGCATAAAGGTATTGAATGGGTTAAGGTTGAAGCAAAGTTGAAAGCGAATGCAGATAAACTTTGGTCGCTGAACGAAATGGAAAAAACAGGTGGCGAGCCCGATGTTGTAGGTGCTGATAAAAAGACTGGCGAATATATTTTTTATGATTGTTCGGCAGAAAGCCCTGCGGGCCGAAGAAGCATTTGTTATGATCACGAAGCGCTTGAGTCGAGGAAAGAACATAAGCCCAAGAATAGTGCGCTGGGCATGGCGGATGAGATGGGCATTGAGATTTTAACGGAAGACCAGTTTCACGAATTGCAAAAACTAGGAAAGTTCGATACCAAAACTTCGAGCTGGATAAAAACACCTGCAGAGATCAGGAAGCTTGGCGGGGCCATCTTTGCTGACTATCGGTTTGGTCGCGTGTTTGTGTATCATAACGGAGCCGAATCATATTATGGTGTGCGGGCATTCCGTGGTTCGCTAAGAGTTTGAGTTGTTTATATGTAATCCACTATCTAATAGATTGGAAAAGTTAAACTTCCTTCCAAGTATGGTCGGCAAGCAACTTAACAGCTGAGACAAAATTTTTGTAGGGCGTTTTTCTGCCCCACTCTTTCGGACTGATCATAGAAACCAGATGGGATGCATCCTCTTTTTCATAGAGGTAATATGTTAGGCCAATTACGGGGGCAAAACTTATCTGGGCATCATAAATAATCATCGAAAGTTCTTTGCGCTTCTGAATCTCTTTGGCTTGTATTGCCAGCAATTCAATCTGCTGCCGGATCTGCGTAAGCTGCATGTTGGTTTGCTCTTCCATAGCCGACAACGCCTGATGCCGGATTACTCCTGCTTCATTTGGCTTAATCACGGCACCCGAAACCGAAGCTGAGTATGGAAGTACACTTAACTGCTTGTGATAAATTTCTTCGTTGGTAAATTTCTCGCCCGCATCATTATAATGATGATGCGTTACTTTCAAATATCCTTTAGGTGTAATCTCGTGCGAGACTTCAAGCGAGATCTTTTTGTCTTTGTTGAAATGAGTTTGAAAGAGAAGCGAAGAAATAAACTCACTTCTTACGGTATCTCCCAGTTCAGGGTTATCGAAATCATACTCTTCACCATCCGGTGTTATAGAATACTGCGATGAGAAGGCTTGATCTTCCAATGAGACCCAATGCATACTGATGGCGAGTTGTTTACCCGTGCCTGCTAATTCAATTCTAAAAATACCTGACTTCGGCCGGTTGCCAAATTCATAAGTACCCTTTTCAGGAAAGAGTTGCCACGAGGCTAAGAAGTTATACGCATCAACCATAAAAAGAAACAAAACTCAATAACGCATTCGGTAATGAATGGTTAGAAAATTTTTGCAACTACTTTTTGTAATACGTCATCGCTTCGGGAATCAAAGCTTGCAAGTCTTTGATGCGGGTGGCATTCGATGGGTGCGTAGAGACAAACTCAGGTGGTTCCTGCCCACCGCTCAACGCTGCCATACGTTCCCAAAATTTAGGAGCTGTTGATGGATCGTAGCCGGCCATAGCCATAAAGATCAATCCCATATGATCGGCCTCCGACTCGTGGCTTCGTGAAAATTTAAGCATGCCCACATTTGTTCCTGCACCAATTGCCTGCATAAATATCTGTTGAGTTGCCGAAGGGTTTTGTCCCATAGCAGCCCCTACTGTGCTCATGCCAAACTCAGCAACAAGTCCCTGGCTCATACGTTCGGCCCCGTGATTGGCAATGGCATGTGCAACTTCATGCCCCATCACAACGGCAATACCCGCTTCGTCTTTACAAATCGGTAATATGGCGGTATAAAAAGCTACTTTACCACCAGGCATACACCAGGCATTTACAGTAGTGTCGTCTTTAATAAGATTAAACTCCCAGGCAAAACCTTGCAGTTGATTGCTTAAGCCTTTGTCGGCCATATATTGTTCAACTGCCTTTTGTATCCGCACGCCCACTTTTTTGATCAGGGCTGTCTGCTCCTGATTAGTAGAAAGCGGTCCCGTCTTTATAACCTCCTGATATTGCTGGGCCGACATCTGGTTGATCTCGGCAGCAGAGACAAGGCTTAGCTGTTTACGGCCTGTAATGGGTACGGTAGCACAGGCATATAATACAGTGACTAACAGGGTTGATAATACAATTCGGTTGAACATATGTTTTTCTTTTTTGACACGCAAAGATAAAGCCATTATCGATATGGGATCAAAATTGACGATGAAATTGCCGGATTGGGGCAGATTGTTTCTAAATTTGCACAATCAAAGAAAAAATAACCCCATGAGAATCTTTGCTATCGGCAGAAACTATGCAGAACACATCAAGGAACTCAACAACGAGCGCCCCGATGAACCTGTGATCTTTACAAAGCCCGACACAGCTATTATCCGGAATAACGGCCCTTTCTACTATCCAGACTTTTCAAAAGATATACATCACGAAGTGGAATTGGTGTTGCGCATCAGCAAGGAGGGGAAAAATATTGAAGAAAAATTCGCCAACAAATATTACGATGCTATTGGCATAGGAATTGACTTTACTGCCCGCGATATTCAAGCAAAGCTAAAAGAGAAAGGATTGCCGTGGGATATTGCCAAAGGATTTAATGGTTCTGCTCCTATCTCCGATAAATTTATTCCTGTTGGAGAGTTTAAAGATATTAAGAGCATCAATTTTAAATTGGAAGTAGACGGTCAATTGAAGCAACAAGGAAATACGAGTTTGTTACTTTTTCCGTTTGATTATATTATCAGCTATTTATCAAAATTTTTTACGTTGCGCACAGGCGATTTGATTTTTACCGGAACTCCAAAAGGAGTCGGGCCTGTGGCGATTGGAAATAAACTATCCGCCTACATTGAAGATGAGAAGTTGTTGGAATTTGAAGTTAAGTGAGTTAGTATTTTTTAGTCTTTTGCTTTTTTGCGGCAGTGCTTCGGCACAATTCAGTCCTGACAAAGTTATCTTACCCCGCAAGGCAGAAAGGAGTAATTACCTGTTTCCCATAAACCCGGGAAACACCGCCATACTCACGGGCACTATGGGCGAACTGCGCAACACACATTTTCACGCAGGCCTCGACATTGATACTCCCGGCATTGGGGTACCTGTGCTTGCAGCCGATGATGGTTATGTATCACGGGCAACAGCAACCACTGGAGGATATGGTAACGTATTGTTTGTTACACATCCGGATGGGAACACTACAGTATATGCACACCTCGATCAGTTTAAAGGTGCCATGGGTGAGTTTATTCGCAAAGAAAGGTATGCCCGTAAGGTCTCAGAGATTGATCTTGAATTTAAACCCAATCAGTTTCCAATCAGCAAAGGCGAACTCATTGCCTTGTCGGGAAACACCGGAGGCTCCGGAGGACCGCATCTTCATTTCGAAGTTCGCAACGAAAATAATGAAGCCATCAATCCTCTCACCTATCAGTTTAGTGAAGTAAAGGATAACCTTGCTCCCATGGTGTTTAAGGTGGCCCTTAAAACAATGGATGATAAATCACGCATCAACGATCAGTTTGGTCGCTTTGAATTTTCTGTCGTAAAGAATATAAATAATTACATCCTACCCTACCCGATTTTAGCACACGGTCGTATCGGCATTGAAGTGCTTGCTCATGATAAAATGGAGAATGCCCGCTTTCGGTATGGCATCAACTACATTAATATGCAGGTGGATAGCCAAGTGGTATTCACACAAACTATTGATAAAGTAAACTTCAACGAGTCGCGTAGAATACTCACCCTGATGGATTACCGGACTCTTGAATTAAAAGGAACGCGGTATAATAAACTTTATGTTGACGATGGGAATAGTCTAAATTATTATCCTCATGCGTTGACAAAAAATGGCATTGCCATCTCTACCAAAGAAATTCCTATCGATATTCGGTTAAAGGATTTTAATGGTAATGAAAGCAAGGTGCATTTTACCTTAAAGCCCAACCCCATTGTCGAAAAAACACCCGTGCTAACCACTCAGAGCAAATCTTTTGAAAGTGAAATTCTGGAAAACACATTGAAGCTTTCTATTCGTAAATGTGAAGACTCAACAATAACAGTATGGCAAAAAGGAAAATCACATTCCCTTGCTACTACCTATCAAGGTGTTAACCAACGGGTTTATCTGATTAACTTATTAACCCTATTGCCCGACTCAATTCAAACTTGCCAGGGAACAATTCCATATGATTTTGTCGATCGCATCCCTTCTGAAACAACTTACAAATACTACAGCGATCTTGCTGATATTGAATTTCCAAACCAATCATTATATGATACTGCCTATCTGATGATGGCGTATGATACGCTGAATAACCAAGAACAATTTTCAATTGGCAGCCGCACCATTCCGTTGCATAAAAATATTGTCGTTACCCTTAAACCTAAATTGAATTATTTTCAATCCAGGGATCTCGGTCTCTACCGAAAGGAAGGTCGGGGATTTGTGTTTGTGCAAAGTGAATGGAAGAACAACCGCCTTAAATTTAACACACGCGAGTTTGGCGACTTTACATTACTGCGCGATACCGTGCCCCCCACCATCAGTAAGGTAGGATTGTCAACCGCGGCAACCCGGTTTAAGATCAAAGATAACTTATCCGGAATCTCTTACTTTGAAGCAAACATTAATGGCGAGTGGTTGTTAATGGTTTATGATTACAAAACCGGCATTCTGAAATCTGAAAAACTGGAGAGCACGAAACTTCTTCAGGGAGATTTTGAATTGAAGGTTGTTGATCAGGCTGGTAACGAAACAATTTTCAAACAAAAAATTTAAATGCTATGGCTCTTACGGTTGGCTCCAGGGTTCCTGACTTCAAAACGAAAGATCAGAACGGACTTGAAGTAAGTCTCGCATCCCTGAAAGGAAAAAAGACAGTTCTTTATTTTTATCCTAAAGACATGACACCCGGATGCACGGCCGAGGCTTGTAGTTTGCGGGATAATTACAAAGCCTTGCAAAAGGCAGGCTACGAAGTTTTTGGCATTAGTTCAGATTCTGAAAAATCGCATAAAAAATTTATAGAAAAGGAAAAACTTCCTTTCCGCTTATTAGCGGATGAAGATAAATCTATGCATGCAAAGTTTGGTACATGGGTAGAGAAATCGATGTATGGAAGAAAGTATATGGGCACCGCGCGTGTTACCTTCGTAATTGATGAAAGTGGAATAATCATCGAGGTGATTGAAAAAGTAGATACCAAAAATCATGCAGGGCAGATATTAGGAGAAGCATCCAAAGCTACAGCCAGCAAAGCACCAAAAAAAGTAGCTAAACCTGCTAAGAAGGTATTGAAGAAAGTATCCCGGAAAAAAAAGTAAGTTAATTCTTTATAAAAGTTTAGGTCCGGTTTTAGAATTGGGCTTTTGTTTTAATGATCGAGTACGAGTGTTTCATTATCCTCAAATGTCTGTTTATATTCGGGCAAAATTTCAGCTTTCATGGCACAACCAGACTTAGCACAATTAAAGAGACTTACCAGTCAAATACGCAGAGACATCGTTCGCATGGTGCACGCCTGCCAGAGCGGTCATCCGGGTGGCTCGTTGGGATGCACTGATTTTTTTGTGGCCCTATATTTCCACATCCTGAAGCATAATCCAAAATTTAGCATGGATGGTCAGGGCGAAGATCTCTTCTTTCTTTCGAATGGTCATATTTCACCGGTTTGGTATGCTACGCTGGCCAGATCCGGATATTTTGATGCTAAAGAATTATCAACTTTTCGTTTTTTAAACACCCGCCTTCAAGGTCACCCGGCCACCCACGAGCATCTTCCGGGTATCAGAATAGCATCCGGATCGCTGGGTCAGGGTTTATCGGTTGCTATTGGAGCAGCGCAAGCAAAAAGATTGAATAGTGACAACAATCTTATTTATGTGCTGATGGGTGATGGCGAACAGCAGGAAGGTCAGGTGTGGGAGGCAGCCATGTATGCAGCACACAACAAAATGAATAACATTATTGCAACAATTGATTATAATGGTCAGCAAATAGATGGCCCGGTAGACAAAATTCTTTCGCTCCTGAACCTGAAAGCAAAGTGGGAATCTTTCGGTTGGACAGTTCAGGAATTTAATGGCAACAAACTTGAAGATGTGGTAGCTGGACTTGAAAACGCAAAGCGTCTATTAACACAGGGAAAACCTGTAATGAACCTGATGAAAACCGAAATGGGCTTTGGTGTTGATTACATGATGGGCTCACACAAGTGGCATGGTGTTTCCCCTAACGATGAAGAACTCAAGAAAGCATTGGCGCAATTAGAGGAGACCGTTGGAGATTATTAAGGTTAATTCTTCTTCAGCCCTTGTATTACCACATTGCCTGTACCATTAGGCCTGCAAGGATATTGAAATTCATTCTTCAATTTCTTGGGCTCGTTGATGGTCTTATAAAAATCGTCAAGATAATTAAGCGTTGATTTAAGATAATTTTCCTCCAGCAAAGTACAATTTGTGTATACGTGGTACAAATCTTCTTTCTTTTTATTAAATCGATCGATCACATCGCTGAATTGATTCATATCCGCAATGCAATATCCACGGTATCTTCTTTCGCGGGTAGAGCTCAATAATAATTCTGCGGCAGGCAGAGCATAAGGAGCCCCCACAATGCCTGAATGATCAAAATCATACGGCACCGTATAGGGTGTAGCCGTGGGCTCATTGGCAATCAATTTAATATTCTGCATGTACTGAACCGACCAGTCTGTGTTGCCGATCATATATTCAAACATAGCAAGATTCAGAAAATCCTCGCGTTGAGTTTGTTCAGGTCTTATTAATTTACCTTCAACGGAAACTGCGTTGTTTCTTTTCGCCATGTGTTCTTCTTCCTCTATAAGTAAACCATAAAGAGGTTCATTCTTTTTTGATTTAGAATCCGAATCGTTATAGATTACCCTCACTAACCGCACCTTAAAACTTCTCGGAGTTATCTGGTTATACAATTTATACACCAAGTATTCACGAACCACATACTTATCACCCCGGCATGGGGTAACCAGTTTTAGTTTGTCTTGTCCCTTGAAAAGGCTTTCTACCGAATCGGTTTCCGCAAAGTTTAACAGCAATGGAGGATAAACACAATTCTCTTTTAGTTTTCGAAAGTGCCCTCGTACTTTAATTTTAACTGACATCTCTACCAAAGTACCTACTTCGCTTTTGTATGATAGAGCTAGGGTATGATATTGAGGATCGGTTCCGCGATCCTTCATAAGCCCGCCAACATCTCCGGAAATAGTAAGGTCAAGAACTTCATCGCTGCCAAATAAATCTTTTGATTGACCACTTAAAGATATTGAGTAAAGGAGAATCAAACTCGTTATCATTCCATTCAAAAAAGCTTTCAAGGGTATCATTTTATGTAGAAATCAGAGTCCGTTAAGTCAAAAGTGTCGGCAAAGCAACAATAGGATAGCCAGACAGTTACTTTGTTCCTTGTTAATCCATTTATTTCTATATTACACTATTCTTACCTAAGAACAGATTGTTTTTTCTGTTTTCGTAGAGTAATGACCTCAATAACCCCCTCAATTACCATGAAAAAGCCATTTTGTAGTTGGTTTTGTGAGAATGCACATTTTCACAAAGTGGTTTTCCTGCTGATGTTATTAGTCCCTGTTGTTTCCTCAGCTCAACAGGTACAGCAACTTCAAATGTATGATTTTGTTTTATTCGCAGGGGCCGGTGGGCCAGGTACTTCCTCCTGCAATAGTCCGGGCAATGCTGTTCAAATAGGTAGTTCTTCTTCCGTAAATGGTGGCTCAATCGGCAGTCTTAAACTTGTTAAAACCACAGGCAGTGCGGTGGTCAGTGGTGATATTTTCAGCAAGGGCACAATTTCACTTGCGAATAGCAATGTTGTTACCGGCAGGATTAAGGCTTCAAATTCTCCATCGACCTTCGGAACAATTTTATCGGTAGGCTCCAACGCAACATTGGGAGGAGACATAGATGTAAATGGAAAGATTGTGGTTGGCGGTGGGGTCATTTCGGGAAAGGTTACGCACCCGGTTGGCTCAACTTACTCTGGTCCTACACCCGCGGGTGGACGAATTATGGGAGCCCCCACGTTGCCTGCCTTTCCAGCCTTGCCATCTGTTACAGCATTTCAGGCATGTCCACAGATGACGGACATCACAACCACAAGAACGATAACTCCAGGTGCGTATGATGACGTTAAACTTTCGGGTAATCAAACACTAACATTTCGAGGAACCGGAATCTACGTACTTGATAAAATTGAAAATAAGAACAGCAACATTTTCATCTTTGATTTTCAGAATAACCCTACCGGCACAATTTTATTATATGTTCACAACAATGTTAAGTTAGAAAAGCTTAGCGTAACGTTGCTAAATGGTGGAAGTGCCTCCCGCATTTTTACCGAAGTGCACGGAACCGGCCTGGGTTCATCAAAGTATGCATTCGATATTGCTAACGGATACAGTGGTTCTAAATCTAAATGGTTAGGTACTGTGTGGGCCCCGTATGCAGCTATTAATGTCGGTTCTGGAACGGGCAATACCGATATCACCGGTGCTCTATGGAGTGGTACTCAGGTGAACATCCAAAGTGGTGTCACTATTATCTATTCACCTTTTCAAACCTGCACAACACCCAATGCCAATGCGGGAGCCGATAAAGTAATAACCTGCGCCTCACCTACTGTGCAACTCAATGGTTCGTCAACTTCTGCGGGAGTTACCTATAGCTGGGTGGCTAGTAATGGCGGAGCAATCGTGTCTGGAGCTACTACAGCTACCCCTATTGTAAACAAAGCCGGAACCTATACACTTACCGTTGCTAACGGAAACTGCACGGCAACAGATTTTACCCTCGTAACGCTCAACAACATACCTCCTGTAGTTAATGCTGGCGCAGATGTAAATGTCTGTTCAGGTGCAAGTACAGTTACATTAAATGCGACCGTTACCGGAACTGGTGCTTATAGCTATACCTGGAGTAATGGAATGAATGGGCAATCAATTACAGTTACACCCGAAACAACTACAACTTATTCAGTTACGGCAACTAGTTTGACCGGATCGGGTTGTTCAGCGACCGATGCCGTAATTGTGTTGGTAAACTCCGTACTTACGGTTAATGCCGGGGTTGACACACAAGTTTGTTTTGAATTTAACGAAGCCACTCTCACTGCCATTGCCAGTGGTGGAACAGCGCCTTATACATACGAGTGGTTTACAAATGAGGTCTCGGTAGGTACACAAGCTAACTTAACAGTAACCCCATCTGCAACCACAACCTACACAGTAGTTGTAAAAGATAGCTTTGGCGCAACGTCCGCAGTTGCCTGCAGTGCGAGCGACACTATACTTGTTACTTATTCTGATATCTGCCCTTACTACACCCCTCCTGCTGATGGAAAAGTAATTGATCTGATTGGTTCCGAATTGAATTCGCTCTCCGAAAATTTTGACCCTACAGTTGAAGACAGCACCAACTTCATCTATACGTTCTCTGGCGATAAGGTACTGATTGAAGTAATTTCTATCGTGGGTCAATACGATGCCTTATTAACCTTGCTAAGAACTTCCGAATACGGCTTAACAGATGAAGTTGACAATGGAGAAAACTCATTGATTATTACAGGTTTGTTTCCTATCGATAAACTCCCCTTACTAAATGATTTACCAGAACTAATCAACTATGTGCGGCCTGCTTATCCTCCTGTTGGAAATGCCGGAACCATTACAACCAAAGGTGATGTAGCCATGCGTTCTGACCTGGCAAGGTTGGGCTATGATTTAAGTGGTAAAGGAATTAAAGTAGGCGTGTTGTCCGATAGTTATAACAAACAACCTGGCAATCCGGCCCTGGCCAATGTGTTGAATGATGATCTGCCAGCCAACGTTCGGGTACTAAAAGATTCTCCGTTTGGAGGAATTGATGAGGGAAGAGCCATGCTTCAGATTGTGCATGATATTGCGCCTGAAGCGAAGTTGGTATTCCGCACCGGATTTATAAGTGCAGGCGATTTTGCAAAAGGAATTAAAGAACTTCAGCAAGATACCTGTAACATTATTGTGGATGACATTACCTATATAACTGAACCATTCTTTCAGGATGGCAAAGTTGCGCAGGCGGTAGATTATGTTACCGCGCAAGGTGTCTCATATTTTACTGCGGCCGGAAACTTTGGCAACAAATCGTATGAAAGTGTATTCAATACAGCCCCTGCACCTGCGGGCATAACCGGAGATGCTCATAATTATAGCGGTGGAGACATTTATCAAAACATAACCGTAGGACCTGGAACCTACACCATCGTGTTGCAATGGGAAGATCCTATCTACTCATTAGGTCAAACCCAAACTGGTACAACCAACGATCTTGATATTTATCTGACCAACGATGTCGGAGGAACACTTTTTGGATTTAACCGCAACAACCTGGGCGGAGATCCCATTGAAGTATTGCCTTTCACCGTTCAGCAAGAATCGACCACCAACATTATGATAGTTCGTGCAGCCGGAACCGATAATGTGAAGTTTAAGTACATCGTATTCCGTGGCGATAAACTTGTGTTTAATGAACACGCTACAGGCACCGCAACAATTGTAGGGCAAGCTAATTCGCAAGGTGCGATAACGGTAGGTGCTATACTCTATAGTAATACCGAAGCCTTTGATTACAAACGCCCCGAAGGCGCTGAACAATTTACAGTAGCTACATTTTCTTCAACGGGGGGCACACTTGTTAACGGAGAAAATAGAAACAAGCCAGATTTCATTGCACCCAACGGAGCAAATACAACGGTTACACTTGGTGGACTTGATGTTGACCTTGACCTACCCGAAGGCAAAGACGATTTTTATAATTTCTTTGGAACCTCAGCCGCAGCGCCCCATGCTGCTGGTGTAGCCGCTCTTCTGCTGGAAGCGCGATCCAAATTCTATGGAATCACCTACAGTCCTGAAGAAGTAAGACAAGTGCTCAAAGAGTCGGCACTCGATATGCATGAGGAAGGATTCGATTCAAAATCTGGCTCAGGGTTTATTCAGGCTGATGCCTCCTTCCTAACAATTGCAGCACCCCGGCCAACCATTACCGCGCTTGCCTACGATACAGCCACAATTGATCCGGGTCAAGATTCATTCACGTTAACAGTGACAGGTAAAAATTTAACCTCCGAGTCGGAAATTCTTTTTCGTGGCAATCCGCTACAAACAATATTTGTAAACTCCACAGAATTGGAAGCAATCATTCCACAATTTGAAGGCAATCCTCCTATTCAGGTCTCAACCTCAGCAAAGACACCCAGCGGATTAGATGGCGGAAGATCTGACTCATTATTCTTTTATGGAATTGTTAAAAAACTTGTTACCGTCATTGCCAATAACAAAAC
The DNA here is from genome assembly GCA_965278925.1 of Cyclobacteriaceae bacterium. Classification (GTDB taxonomy): domain Bacteria; phylum Bacteroidota; class Bacteroidia; order Cytophagales; family Cyclobacteriaceae; genus ELB16-189. The sequence continues at coordinate 1,081,966 of OZ257123.1, forward strand.
GAAAAAATACGGTGAGACTATCCCTCAATTTACCGCAACAGTGCTTGTAAATGGCGACACCCTTACCTCTTCATCAATGCTTACATTAGAAGATGTTGGACTCACCAATCTGCAATTTTCAACCCCGGCCAATGCCTTAAGCAACGTAGATCGATACCTTATTGAAGTTGATACCGACCTCGATATTTCTTTTAAAGAATTGTATGACTATACGTTTGTAAATGGTTTGCTGACTATTGAAAAATTGCCGCTGATGATCACACCGTCTGATATAGAAACTGTGTACGGTGAGAAATTCGACAACAGAATAACCTACTCCTATGAATTTGATAGCACCCATGTTGAATCCCGTGAGGCATTGCTCAATACTTTAAGGGCCGACCACCGCGCCATCATTGCCAACAATGCCATTGCTTTGGTTGATTCGCGTTCGCTTGTTAACTCACGGGCCCTCGTAAATTCTGATTTACAAAACCTCAGCTTTCTCGTTAGTTCAAGAGCGTTGGTAAATTCACGAGCACTCGTCAACTATTCACGCGCGCTGGTAAATGGAGCGCACGTTGTAGACTCAACCTTTGTCATTGATTTTGATAAACAATCTCTGTTCGAGTATCAGGAAAATCCCGATACGGCCAACTTGATCACGTTAAATTCCAGATCACTGGTTAACTCCCGGGCTTTGGTAAACTACTCGAGAGCGTTGGTGAATTCTCGGGCTCTGGTAAATTCTCGGGCATTGGTAAACTATTCTCGTGCGTTGGTCAACTCAAGAGCGTTAGTAAATTCAAGAGCCCTGGTGAATAGTGAAACGGTAGGTGCCGACAGCGTATCCAGCAACAGTGATGCAATTGTATTGATTGACTCGCTTGACGTTTTCAATAGCGAGCCACCCATTATTGAGGAGGGAATTGCATACTATGAGTTGCCCGAGTTACTCTCTATTAACATGGTTACCGGAACCACCGCGGGCACACATTCCATCGTGCCCGGTGCTTTCCTTACCGAACTATCAACCAACTTCGATATTACATATGGAATTGGAACACTGACTATACTGAAAGATACCTTGACCGTAAAAGCCAATGACGCTCAGGGCGTTTATGGCCAACAACAACCTGATTATGGTATAACCGTAACAGGATATAAGTATATCGATAGCCTTCAATCAACGATAAAGTCCGTTACCTATCAGGTACGAGATCAACACGGCAATCTTACTGCCGCCAGTGGTCTTGTTGATGCTGGTGAATATGAAATAATCCCCACCGTTGAATTGATTAAATCAGAACTTCAACCCGGAGACTCTGTAAACTATATCTTAGACTATATTTTTGGAAAGGCTTCTATTGAGAAAGCGCAGCTTGCAGTTGTTGCCGTCAACAAAGAAAAAGTATATGGCGATGCGAATCCTGAGTTCAGTATTCGGTATGGAATAAATGCTGGAGATTCAACAAATTATGGATTTGTAAATAATGAAGATTCAACCGTTCTTGATTTGCCTCCGGTAATTACAAGTACCGTTACGAATGGTAGTCCCGTTGGAGTTTACGATCTGGTAGTTTCCGGTGGCAGCGATAAAAACTACTCGTATATTTATTTTAATGGCGAACTGGCTGTTATTAAAGCACTCTTGACAGCAACTGCTGAGAATAAAATAAGAAGCTATGGCAGCGAAAATCCTTCCTTTTCTATACTCTATTCAGGATTTAAAAATGGGGAAAGTGCTTCGTTTCTCGACACAGCACCAACAGCGAGCAGCACGGCAAACCAAACCAGTGTGGTAGACAATTACAGTATACTTTTGACAGGAGGAGTTGATAATAACTATACCTTCCTTTTGAACAATGGAGTTCTTGAAATTACGAAGGCTATACTTACTGTAACAGCCGATGACAAAGTAATTGAGTGCTTTAATATTCCCACACTTACATCTACTATAACAGGATTTGTGAATGGGGACACTCGCAATTCACTGGTAACATCTGGGCCAAAATATAACATTACCGGCAGTTTTAATCTTGCCGGAATCTATTCGATTGTACCAAAAGATGTGAAGATTAATAATTTAACTAATTACAAAATCGAATATGTCAATGGTACACTCTATGTTAATCCCAACCGATTAACAGCGCGAGCCATAAAGCCTGTTCTTACCTGCGTGGAAGAATTACAGAAAGATCCATCGGGATTCCGGTACAAAGCACATTTTGAATACACCAACGACAACTGGGCCGCTGTCTACATCCCCAATGGAAATGACAATAAACTTGTTAGTGCTGGTTCGTATGCGGGCCAACCCCCACAGTTATTTTCACCAGGCAAAGGACAATTTGAGATTTTCTTTGATGGCAGTCCTTTAACCTGGCGGGTATCTAGTTATTTCTTTACAAAGAAGACAACTCTGACTGCTGAGGCAAGTACGGCTTCGCCACGGTGTCAAAACACCATGAGTTTCGCCCGAACTGCTTCGTCAGAATCCAAGAGTTTTAACCTTGCGGAAGAACTTGGCGAAAGAGCTCTAGCCTATCCAAATCCTACGTTGGATTACGTAAACATCTCTGTCACAGGCTTGGTGGAGCAACCAGCAATTGGTGACATAATGATTTTTGATAGAATTGGTAAGTCGTATCCGGTTAAGGCAATCTGGCAAAAGGAAAACAACATCTTAGAAGTTGATCTTACCGCACTCGATGCCGGTTTGTATTTACTCAAGATCAGGTATGCTAAAGGCACAGAGGTGATAAAGGTTTATAAAGAATAAACTCAAGCCATTTATAACACTCGAAGGAATGGGTAATCCATTCCTTTTTTTCCTCACCTCAATTAATATTCCATTTTTTCTAAAATCATTTGTACCTTGAAAAGTCATTGGATCATACCTCGTGCGAATCAAATTTTATATCTTCTCATATTTCTTTTTTGTGGCCGTCTCAGGTCAATCTCAGAACTACGAAATAGAAAAATTAAAAAAGGAAATTGCCTCACAACCCGAGGACACACTAAAGGTTAACAACTTAATTGCGATAAGCACAGAATACCTGGGTGAAGATCCTAAAGAAGCAATCCGGTATGCTACTCAAGGGCAACAACTTGCAAAAAAAATTCGCTACCATAAAGGCGAAGCTTATTCTTATAAGTCAATTGGTCTGGGATATTTTTATCAGGCCAACTACCCCGAAGCCGCCATTCAATTTCAGAATTCATTAGGCATTTTCGATTCACTAAAGTTTAATGTTGGCGTGGCCAATATTTTAAGTAATCTGGGATCGACCTACTTTAATGCCGGGGATGACACAAAAGCAATTGATTTTTTTCTCCGATCACTTCAAATCTCAGAACGCTTGAACGATTCGCTACGAATTGGCACCGCACTCAATGGTATCGGTACGGTTTACAATAATAAGAAAGACACCGAAGACAGAGCGCTGGAGTATTTCTTAAAAGCATTGCCCATTTTCCGCACCATAAATTACGAAGCTGGTGAAGGCATTGTGTCTATGAACGTTGGCGAAATTTATAAGAAAAAAAAGCTCTATGATTCAGCGCTCCTTTACCTCGATGAATCGTTGGAAGTATACCGCGGAACAATTGACGCAACTTTTCCGCTCAATATGATCGGTGAGATCTATGCCGATCAGGGAAACTTCAGTGAAGCGCTGGAATATCACAACAAGGCACTCGAAATTTCAAAAAGTCTGGACGCAAAACTTGAGATCACACAAAGTCTGTTGGGCATAGCTTCGGCTTACAAAAGGCAAGGCAAGCATAGAGTAGCCATCACCTACTACCATGAGGCCGAAGAAATCGCAAAAGGAATCAGTGGAAAGTTGCAATTGAAAGATGCCTATGATGGATTGGCCAGATCGTATGCCAAAATCGGAGACTTTAAAAAGGCCTACATCTTCGATACATTGCATAGCAGCATAAAAGATACGCTGTACAATGCCGACAACGATAAAAAAATTCAGCAACTTCAATTCAATTTTGATCTTGGGAAAAAAGAAGTTGAGATTGATCTGTTAACAGCCGATCAGGCATTAAAGGCTGCAACTATTCAACGCCAGAAGATTGTTAACTATGCAGCTGTTATTACCGGATTTTTATTGATTCTTGTTTTAATGGGATTCTATAATCGATATCGATATGTGCGTAAGACTAATAAGATTATTAAAGACGAACGAGACCGATCCAAGGAATTGTTATTGAACATCTTACCCGAAGAGACTGCCCGTGAATTGGAAACAAATGGCTATGCCCAAACTCGGTTTTATGATAACGTAACTGTGTTATTCACAGACTTTAAAGGCTTCTCTTCGATTGCCGGAAAATTGAAACCACAAGATCTGGTTGCAGAATTGAATGATTACTTCATTGCCTTTGATGAAATAATGGAGACATTCAATCTTGAAAAGATTAAGACAATCGGAGACGCCTACATGTGTGCCGGGGGTATACCTACCGTAAACGAAACCCATCCTCTTGATGCCGTGCGGGCCGGCCTGGCCATGCAACAGTTTATGGTCACCCGAAATGCAGAACGAAACGCGAAGGGCCTGCAAGGTTGGGAATTACGTATTGGTATTCATACCGGTCCTATTGTGGCCGGAGTGGTGGGTAAAAAGAAATATGCCTATGATATTTGGGGCGATACCGTAAACATTGCCAGCCGCATGGAGTCAAATGGAGAGCCTGGTAAAGTAAATATTTCGGCCTCAACGTATAATCAAATCAACGAGCATTATCAGTGTTTATACCGCGGAAAAATCTCAGCTAAAAATATTGGTGAGGTTGATATGTATTTTGTTGAAAGCGTAATTGATAAATCACTTTTAGCTATGAACCAATCTTCAGTTACTTCCTGAATTTTGAAATAATCTGCTCCAGGTGTTCATGCTTTTTAGCTTCCCGGGTTTCTTTGCTAAATTTTGTATGATACCTGTGCGATTCCAGAAATGTTTTTTGCACCAGATTCCATTCGCGTTCCGTTTCAACTACTCCTTGTGTTTTCAATTCCTCTAAGAGCCGTCCTCCTATTTCATAAAAATCATCGCGCCCCAGATAATCAAGATCGGCATCGCACAAAATTTTATCCAGTTGACTAACCGGTGATTGTGGAATGCGCGTGGCAAGAATCATGTTGCCAATTGTTTCAATTTGTTCTGAACTCAACCCATAGCCTGGCAAAATCTCTTTGGCCATCTCTGCCCCTTTTGCCTCGTGCTGTCTGGGCGAATGAATAAATCCACTATCGTGAAAGAGCGCTGCCAATCGAAGTAGTCTAAGCTCCTCTTCGTTTATTCGCTCACTTTTGGCGATCACCAAAGAAGCGTTAAGCACATCATACACATGATCGATATTATGATACTGAAGGTTAGGCATCTTCTCCTCCAATAAATTTATGATATGGGTTTCGGCTGCATTAAAATCCGGAGTGTTTATTCGCGCACCCTTATCCGGCAACGACTCGCGAAGGTCTTTCAGCAAGGGATCCACATTCCACCAGATAAGATCAACATCATTCGTCTGCCATGCCTTATCCAACCATGCTTTCGCAGAAACAGCATCACCTATGAAATGAAAGGCATGCACCAGATAAATATTAATACCTTTCTCATTGGCTTCGCTACGCTTCGTTAATTCTGTTATTAATTCAGTTGCCTTCCCTGTGCTTTTCAAACCAGCATATGCTCCGATTAAATATGCAATCATGGAAGGAGGCTTAATCATAGAGGTGCGCATACCTTTCAAAAGGGCTTCCACAGCCGCATCGTAATTGCCGATAGTCAAATAAACCCGTCCGAGAAAGTCATACAACCGAAGCACGGTTGGGTATAACTGAAGCGCTTCTTTTATTGTAGTGATTGCATCTTCGTGCCTGCCTAAAAGATATAGGTTAATGATCTGATAATTAAAATACGCAACAGTTAACGGATCGATGAGTTTTGCCTTTTCAACAATTTGCATGGCCTCATCATGCCGGCTTAACATATTCAGTAAATAGCTATACGTATATAACACGGTAGTGTTATTCGGACTCAACTCCATCGCTTGCAAAAGAAGTTTTTCGCTCGCCTCGAAATCTTTGTTGATAAAAAACTCAACGAAAGCTTTTGTGAGATAGTCGTTATCCGAAGGGCCTCTTTTCCAAGCCTCGGCCAAATAGATGTCTAAATTTTTCTTTGCTTCTGCTGGAGAAAGATCACCGTTCCATGACATACGTGCAGAGTATGAACTTGCCAGATACGAATACGCCTGTTGGAAATCAGTATCTTTTGCAATCGCCTGTTGGAAATATTCCGTAGCTGTTCGGTAACCATCCACACTCCATTGATTAAAGGCATGGCGGCCTTTAAGAAAGAGATCATACGCATCCAGATTTTTTGTCGGAATCTCTTTTAATTTTTCATGTTGCTTTGGATTAAAAGATGAAATCAATTCTTTCGCTACCACTTCAGCCACATTATTCTGAATCTCAAAAATATCGTCCATGCTTTCAACAAACACTTTCGACCAAAGATGCTGATCTTTCAAACCATCAATTAACTGAACGTTGATGCGTACTTTTTTTCCATGTGCCTGAGCACTGCCTTCAAGAATAAATTTTACACCCAATTCAGTTGCAATTTCAGGGGCCGATTTAGTGGTTTTTTTATACCGCATCACAGAGGTTCTGGAGATCACACGCAATTGAGGCAGGCCAGCCAACTGAATCAGAATATTCTCTGTAATACCATCGGCAAAATATTCCTGCGTTGCATCTTGCGAAAGGCTTACAAATGGAAGAACGGCCAGTGATTTTTCATGTAGATTCTGTTCTGATTTAGTTACTTTCTCGGAGCTAACAATTGTTTCTTCCCGTTCTGTACCCGGATCATCTGAGATATCGGTGCGGCCCGGATATTTTATTGCCGTTATTATCTCTTTAATTGCATTCGCTACCTTGTTAATCTGATCACGATAAAAGAGACTATTGGCATTATCTTGTCGCTTATCATCGGGCCGTAAGGGTCGGTTTACTCCGGGCGATTTAAAAATAAAGTCAATTGAGCGAAGTTTAGATTGTAACTCAGCTTCAAACAGATTCTGGTCTTCACGATCAAGCTGGTGGATGACAACCGGAAGCACGCGACTAGCCACATTACCATTATGAAGTTTGATATCTCGGCCTATTGTATCGGCATGCGCCAATCGGTTAAAGGCACAAAATTCATGCTGCCACGCAAAACACTTGGGATCGCAATAAATCTGAGAAAGTATTGGAATAAAAATTACAGCCTTTAGTTTTCCTTCGAGGCTCTTATCTACATTGTGTGTTTCGAGAAGGCCATCTTTGGGGTTGGAGTCAAAATAGATCGATAAATCTTCCTTATATGTGCTCTCTAATTCCTTTTTTAGATCGCTTATAAAATCTGTAACCCAGCCGTTACTTACCTGATAGCCTTGTCCTTGAAAAGACGAACCTGTTGTGTTTCTATTATCCTTATGACGATATGAGACGAAAATGTCATATTCATATCCTGAGATCACCGATGGCATAGCTTCAAATATACTAAGTTGAGATACGTTTGACAATGCAGCCGGATAGAATTGACATATTTATCAAATGCGAACCAATCGAAATTCTCACCTACGGTTTCAGACTTACCTGATAGAGCCCGTTGCTCTCGGTTTCATCAGGCAATTGAATTACGCCTACGTAATCTAACTGAAATTTTCTGGGGTAAAGAGCCAGCACCGATGCAAACCCAAGACTCGAACAGATACTTCCTTTAGGCGCGTACTTACTAATCGCACGAAGCAATCTGATATTGATGTCATTCTCGGTTGAGTTAACATAAACAGGGGCGGCATGCAATCCAATTCGAATTGGTTTTTCAGGTTTGAAAGGCGCGGTACTGTTCCATACTGATTTTACAATATCCATCAAAGCAATTTCCGTCTCCAGTCCAACAACAATTGATTCCTCCTGCTCTTCATAAACTTTGAAGGAGAGTTGTTCTTCGCCAGCCAGCGATTTTATTAGTTTCTCGATTCGCTCTCGTTCCATCGGCAACATATCAACCATTTCAAAGCAGGCCGTAAATAATACGGGCCGATTTGAAATTACTGTTTGTTGTTGCCTGGTAATGGAGGTTGCTGAAGGTACAATCTCACTTGCTGTATACAGCACATCTGGGTTTATGTTGGTATATCGCTGTGGGTACGGCCACATCTGAATTGTGTCGCGCGTGCCCCCTTCCCTCCTTTTCAAATCATACTCTGACAATACAGTGAGCAAAAACGGCTCCTGATGGTAGCTCTGGCTCCGTAAAACTGCAGCTCCAAAAATCACCTTACCTAAGAGCGAGAAAAGATCATCGTTGGCCCCATAATTATCTTTGGTGATAAAAGTGCTTGGAAATTTCTGTTGCAAGGCTTCAAACCGTGTCACCCATTGTTCGCCTGCAAACAAAAGACTTGTGTTAACAAAATCATTTTTGGAAAACGGCATCATCACATGCACTTCACCACCTTCCTCCGTCATTGCTTCAGCAAAAAGAATATCCGCCCCACACGCGAGAGAACAATATCCAATACTTGCATGTAAAGTGCGGATGGCGCTCTTGATAGAATCTTTTATTTTACCTTCAATCGAAGCCGGGAAACGCGGTGTGGCCCGGTTGGGTGCATCAATCATGTGACCAGCAAAAGCAACAACAATAGGTGGTGCAAAAATTCGTAGCACTTCTTTAGGTACAGGCACATAATGATTCAGTAACCATAACTGACTATGAACACTAAGTACCTTTCCCCAATCATTGCCTGCCAGTTGCCTCGCTTTAATATAATATTCAACAGAGCGATCTCTGTTTTTTGTAAGCAGGTAAGCTTCGCCCAGCGTAGCCATCTCCCACACCGAAGTTGCTGTGGGTTCAATCAATTCAATTACCGAAGCTGCTATCTCTCGCCCTTGCACGGCTTTGCCAGCTATTGCCGACATTGTAGCGGCATTTATACCTGTATAATAATTTTTTGTGGCAGAGAAATTTTTTGCGTAAGTATCGCGCGAAAGAATAGCATACTTCGAATCTTGTAACTTTTTGAAAAGCTCCTTATAAATACCGCCCAAAATTCCGGCAGTCTCCGAATCGTCTGCATTGCTTAAATACAGTGTGGTCAGAAAATCCAGCGCAAGCTTAGGGTTGCCCGACTTTGAAGCGGCAAGTGCAAAAAGTTGTTTCAGCCGAAGATTGTCCTGTTGCTTCAGTGCCTCTTCCGCTTTTGCCCGTGCTTCAAAGTAGCGACCGTGATCTATCAGACCTTCGATATAAAGAATTGATTCAGACACCTTTATGCATTTCTTTAAACCAAACTAAAGGGTATTAAAACACTTAATAAAACTTAAATTTAAAGATAAGGTTAAAATAGACATAACTCTTACTTATCGATTACAATGCTAGAAAATGCAAGTAGATTAGGACCATCATAATTATGTCTCAACCATTTATTGCACCTTTTGGCCTCCGCATTGATGAACCGGTGAACACACTTACCGATTTACTCGTATCAGCTGTATGCCTGTTTGCTTTTTATCAATTACGAAAGAGAAAATCATCTGAAAAAGCACTGGTCTACTTTCGCATGTACTTTCTTTTACTTGGATTGGCCACTTTGTTTGGAGGCTTGGTAGGTCATGGGTTTTTATATCTGTTCTCATTTGCCTGGAAACTACCCGGTTGGATTATCAGCATGCTTTCTGTTGCCTTCATAGAGAGATCTTCTATTGAATATGCCAGACCATTAATAAATCCTCGTGTGGGCAAGTTCTTTCTTGTGTTAAACATTGTAGAGTTACTCACCATCATGACTATTACAATTTATACACTAAACTTCGAATGGGTAGAATTTCACTCTGGCTATGGGTTGCTGGCCATTGTGTTGCCGTTTCATGGGTATGTCTATTATAAAAACCGCGACCGTACCAGTCTGATTGCCTTGTATGCGGTTATGATTGCGTGCCTTGCCGCGCTTGTTTTTATGAACAAAATCTCGCTACATGAATGGTTCAACTACATCGACATCAGTCATGTGTTTATGGCCATCGCAGCCTTTGTTTTTTATAAAAGTGCTCTTCGAATGAATCCAGGATAATGTAGAGTAATGGCTGGCCGAAAAATAGAAACAGAAAGAAGCTTGCATAACATTACCTTTGCACTCATGCAAAGCAACGTCACAGCAGCAACCGCTGACTATTTAAAGAACTTATCTATTGCTCAATTCAATGAGATGCAGACTGCATTTATTGAAAAAGCTTCAACATTCAATAACCTCATGTTGCTTGCGCCCACAGGCTCGGGCAAAACGTTGGCCTTTTTAATTCCACTGATTACAAAATTACAATCCGATGCCGGAGTGCAGGCATTAATTGTGGCGCCCTCGCGCGAGTTGGCATTGCAGATTGAGCAAGTCTTCAGAGCTATGAAAACTTCCCATAAAGTAAGTTGCTGTTATGGAGGGCACTCAATGAAGATCGAGCAAAATAGTTTGAGTGAAGCCCCGGCCGTTATTATTGGCACACCGGGCCGGATAGCCGATCATATTACGCGTAAATCATTTGACACAAAAAGTGTAAAGTTGATTGTATTGGATGAGTTCGACAAATCTTTGCAAATGGGTTTTCACGAACAATTAAATACCATTTTCAAAGCCCTTACGGGAAAACAACAACACCTGCTTACATCAGCCACGCGGCTTGATGTGTGGCCTGATTTTTTGCCTTTCAAAAAACCGGAAACACTTAACTACCTGAAGGATGAAGCTGACTCGAAGTTATCTCTTAAAGTTGTTCATACCTTGAGTGCTGATAAAGTTGAAACCCTGATGCGGCTGGTGGCCGGTTTTAATCAGGAAGTATGCCTTGTATTCTGTAATCACCGCGAGGCTGTTGAGCGCATCAGTGCACTTTTTACACAACACAATTTTGAGCACGGTATTTTACATGGCGCGATGGATCAGATCGATCGTGAAAAAAATTTGATTCGCTATCGGGGTGGGGCGCACAATGTGCTGATCGCTACCGACCTCGCTTCGCGCGGATTGGATATCCCAGAAATAAAACATGTTGTGCATTATCAATTACCCCCTCAGCAGGAATCATTTACCCATCGCAATGGTCGCACAGCACGTATGCATGCTGAAGGGCAGGCCTACCTCATCTTAGCCGATGACGAAACGCTGCCGCATTACATAGATAAGTCAGTACAACAATTTACTGTTAGCAAAAAATTGCACCTACCTCCGCCACCCTGGTTTACGTGCTTATACATAAGTGCTGGCAAGAAAGATAAAATCAGCAAAGGTGATATAGTGGGGTTGCTTACAAAAAAGGGCGGCCTGCAAAGTGATGATATTGGCTTGATCACCACCCTTGATTTTTCATCGTATGTTTCGGTAAAAAGAACATTGGTAAATAATGTACTAGCCGCCATAAAAAACGAACGGCTTAAAAAAATTAAGGTAAAAATCGAAGTAGCAAATTGAGATCGTTCCTACTATTTATTTGTCTTAAAATATTCGCAAACTTTATTGACTACACATTCGGAGCATTTAGGATTTGTGGGCCTGCAGATTTCCCTTCCTAAAAATGAAATAGCCATACCTCCGTCACCCCAATCCTTTCGGTCAATTGCTTCCATCAATTGCTTTTCTATTTTCTTAGGGTCAGTGCCAGTAGCCAGCCCTAACCTGGGCGCTACTCGCACCACGTGCAGATCTACAATAACTCCTTCAGCCGGCAGATCTGATTCGCGAAGGATAACATTGGCCGACTTTCTGCCTATGCCGGGTAACTCCGTTAAACCGTCTAGCGTGGTCGGGATGTTTTTGTCTTCTTTGATAGTTGTTGCCAGTTCCAGTAACCATTTCGTCTTATTACCAAAGTTTCGGATCTTATTTACGTAGGGAAAAAGAGATTCGCGATCAGCTTTAGCAAGCGACTTCATATCGGGGAATGTCTTAAATAGATCAACAGACAATTTATTGATATTTCGGTCCGAATCCTGCGCAGACAGCACAACCATCACAAGCAGTTCATAGGTATTGTTATAATCAAGCGGATGTTTTTTGCCAGCATACTTTTTTATAAGAGGCTGGATTTCTTTTTGCCAGTTTATGGATGCCATACCTTTTTAAATTTTACGTGTATAAAAATAAGGATTAAAACGGAATCAATTTAATATCTTCGCCTCAACACAATTCAGTTGAACCTACCCTATTGTTCATGAAAAAATTTATCTCGCTCGCCATTGCATCGTTGCTTATCTCTTCAGCCCTATTTTCACAAACTATAAAACTTGATACCAAGACAAAAAAAGCATTGGATCGGGTTGATAAAGACAAAATAAAAAGTCATATCACCTTTCTTGCCGATGACAAACTGAAAGGTCGCCAACCCGGAAAGGAAGGCTATCAAATGGCAGTTGATTATGTGGTAAACGAGTTTACTCAACTTGGTATGATACCAGCCGGAGAAAATGGAACCTATCTTCAAAAACTTATTCTTCGCAGAGCTACCGTAAACAATAAACTTTCAACTGTTCTTTTGGTTGATCGGTTGGGTAATGTGGATAGTCTTAAAGCTGGCAAAGACATTTTTATTGTGCCGGGTGTGATCCAAAAAGATGTCGCGCAAGATGCAGCCGTGGTTTTTGTGGGTTATGGTATTGAGATTCCCGGTAAGTATTCGGACTACGATAAAATTGATGTAAAGGGAAAAATTGTTGTGTTTTTAAATGGCTCGCCACCGGGCCTCGACTTGCCGTCTACGTTAGTGGCACACTTTGGCAATGTTGCTTCCAAAATGGAAATAGCGGCACAGAAAGGTGCCGTGGGCGCCATTGTTGCTCCCAACTCAATCACCGGGGCTGTTAGCGCATCGGCCACAACCACCGCAGCTATGAATCCTGAAAAGACGGCAGCCTATGGCCGCTCTGTAGGCGGCAACTTGAATGCCGTTGCACGGATACCCTTCGGCACTTTGCAGCAATTGTTTTTTAATTCCGGAAAGAATCTGACGCAAACTATGGCCGATTTAAAAAACGGCATTTCCGCATCCTTTGATTTTCGCTTTTCATTACACCTCGCCTATAGCAGCACCTTCAGCGATGTTGAAAGTTATAATCTGGTTGGTAAAATTGAAGGGGGAGATAAAATTCTAAAGGATGAATATGTTATTCATACGGCACACCTCGATCATGTTGGGATTGGTCGGCCGATAAAAGGTGATTCAATATACAACGGTGCCCATGACAATGCATCGGGTGTTGCTTCGCTGCTTGAGATTGCCCGAGTTTACAAACAGATGGGTTCAAAGCCACTTCGCTCAGTCTTAATTGTAATGGTAACAGCTGAGGAAATGGGCCTTTTAGGTTCGGCCTACTTTGCCGGCAACCCCACGGTACCCAAATCACAAATTGTGGCCGATGTAAATACTGATATGCCCACCTTGATAGCCCCGTTGCTGTCGGTGGCTCCACTAGGTGCCGAGCATTCAAGTCTTATTAGTAATGTTGACTTCGCCTGCAATTTTTTGGGCATAGTACGACAGCAGGACCCTATGCCGGAAGAAGTTCGCTTTGTGCGCAGTGATCAGTATAGTTTTGTGCTACAAGGAATACCCGCCTTGCATATTAAATACGGAACCCTGACAAAAGACAACTTATTCGATCTGGTGGCGTTCACTAAGAAATGGCGTGACGAAAATTATCATCGTCCTTCCGATGAAATCACAAACAATTTTGATTTTGATGCAGCCCGTAAATACGTGCAGTTAAATTTTTTAATCAGCTATTCAATTGCTCAAACACGGGTAAGACCAACCTGGAATAAAGGTGACTTCTTTGGGCCACGGGAAGGGAAGTAGAAACAAGGGACGTTAAAATTCATGACTCGTACTACAAACTTATTTGAATATCTTTGAGTGATGTCCTCTATCCACCCCTCCTTCCAATACGACATTTTCATCTCCTATCGCCACAACGATAATAGAAGCGGCTGGGTAGCAGAGTTTGTAAAATCTTTACATGGGTTGGTGTGATTTTGTCTGATAATCAGTGAATTTCACCAATATTGTTTGCATCCCAGAATATTGATTTTACTTCTGTTCCCTAAGTAAAACCACCTATTAACCGTACATCCATTATTTGCGCACTTCTGTGTGCATTTTTTATACTTTTCGCCACGTTTAATAACTCAACCCCAGAACTATGACGATTACCGTTTACCAACTTATCAAAAATAGCCGATTGATATTTGCTCTCACGTTACTCCTCGCTGCCGGAAGCACGCTGGCGCAGGAAACCTTTCCGCGAAACGATGTGAAAGACAACCGCGCAGGCTTATACGCCTTTACCAACGCAACTATTGTAGTTGATCCGCAAACAACCCTTCAAAATGCCACACTGCTCTTAAAAGGCAATCGGGTGGAGCAAGTAGGTGTTAACCTCACCATCCCGAAAGGATATACAACCATCGACTTAAAAGGAAAGTACATCTACCCTTCGCTAGTTGACATGTTCACAAGTTATGGTTTGCCCGATGTGGAAAGAGCGCGTGGTGGTGGCTTTGGCGGAGCAGAACAATTAGATACAAAAACAAAAGGCGCCTACAATGCCAACCAGGCTATCCGCTCGCATTATAATGCTGCCGATGAATTCACCATCAATGTAAAAACGGCTGACGAACTTCGTAAGCTGGGCTTTGGTGCCGTACTTACTTCTAAGCCTGATGGGTTAGCGCGAGGGACTGGTGCATTCGTAACACTCAATGAAAAGAATGACAATACTGCCTTGCTGAAACAAAAGGCTACCGCAAACTATTCACTCGAAAAAGGAACCTCTACTCAATCTTACCCCAGCTCAATGATGGGCTTCATTGCTTTGTTGCGTCAAACCTATTTAGATGCCGAATGGTATAGCAGTCAAAATCCAAAACCATTTGCCGATCAGTCGCTGGAGGGTTGGATTCAAAATCAGCGGTTGCCACAAATTTTTACTGCCACTAGTTGGGCCAACGTGCTGCGCGCTGATAAACTTGGCGATGAGTTTGGTGTGCAATACATTATCAAAGGTGCCGGTGATGAATACAAACGCATCAATGAAATCAAAGCCACCAAAGCTTCGTTAATTATTCCGGTTAATTATCCAGATGCCATGGATGTGGAAGATCCTTTTGATGCCGAACGGGTATCGTTGGCTGACCTGAAACATTGGGAGCTCGCTCCTACCAACCTGGCAACATTAGAAAAAAATGGAATCAACTTCGCCATTACAAGTGCCGGTCTTAAGAAAACTTCTGATTTCTTGCCCAACGTTAGAAAGGCCATTGAGAACGGGCTTACTGAAACAGCCGCATTGAAAGCAATAACCACTACCCCGGCTCAACTTTTAAAAGTTGATGATCAGGTTGGAAGTCTAAAGAAAGGCATGCTTGCAAACTTCCTTGTAACATCCGGCAAACTATTCGATGAGAAAACAATCATCCATCAAAACTGGGTGCAGGGCGAACCGTATTCTCTAAAAGCATTGGATACTAAAAACTTCAGCGGCAATTATAATTTAACCGTTGGAAGTCAAACCTATAAATTGGAAGTAAGCGGTGAGGCTGGAAGTCACAAAGCAAAAATAGTTGTGAATGACTCAACCTCGTTTGATGCCGCCACCACGTTCGGTAACGATCTGATCACGCTTAGCTTCAAACCAACCAAACAAAGTACAGGAAGCATTCGTCTGTCAGGCTGGAGCGAAGGAACGGGCTGGAAAGGAAAAGGACAGTTGGCTGACGGAACCTGGATTACTTGGTCTGGAAATCGTACGGGCGACCTCGCTGCCAAAGCAGCGGCAAAGCCAGCAGCAACGGATAAGAAAGAAGAGTTGGGCAAAGTAACGTTTCCTTTTGGTGCCCATGGTTTCCCAGCCCTTCCGGTGGCTGAAACATTGTTAGTTAAAAATGCAACCGTTTGGACTAATGAGGGAGAAGGAATTCTTCAGGGCACCGATGTGCTGATTAAAGATGGTAAGATTTTAAAAGTAGGCAAGAACCTGAGCGATCCGGCTGCAAAAGTTATTGATGGCACAGGCAAACATTTAACTGCCGGCATCATTGACGAACACTCGCACATTGGTGCTGCCAGCATCAACGATGTGGCTAGCAATTCAGGCATGGTACGCATTGGCGACAACCTCGATGCCGAAGCAATCAATATCTATCGTGCCTTGGCAGGTGGTGTTGTGGCCGTGCAAGTGTTACATGGATCGGCCAACCCGATTGGTGGCCAGTCTGCCCTAATCAAATTGCGTTGGGGCGAATCGCCAGAGAATTTAAAAATTGCCGGAGCTGATGGCTTTATAAAATTTGCCTTAGGCGAAAACGTAAAACGCACTAGCAATCCAAGCTCAATTCGTTTCCCACAAACGCGTATGGGTGTTGAACAAGTCTACGTTGACGCCTTTACGAGTGCCAAAGAATATGAGAAAAAATGGAATGCTTTTAACGCTGTTCCCGCCAAGGATAAAGCCCTTGCTGTTAAGCCGCGCAGAGACCTGGCTGACGAAACAATGTTAGAGATTCTGAACAAGAAAAGATTTATCTCGTGTCACTCTTACGTGCAGTCAGAAATCAACATGTTGATGAAGGTAGCCGAGCGTTTCAACTTCCGCATCAACACCTTTACACACATTCTGGAAGGTTATAAAGTGGCTGATAAGATGGCACAACATGGCGTTGCAGCATCCACCTTCTCCGACTGGTGGAACTACAAGTGGGAAGTACGGTACGCAATTCCTTACAATGCAGCCATCATGCACCGTGCGGGTGTACTTACCGCCATTAACTCAGATGATGCTGAAATGGGCCGCAGGTTAAATCAGGAAGCCGCCAAGTCAGTTAAATATGCAGGTATGTCTGAAGAAGATGCACTTAAAATGGTAACGCTAAATCCTGCCAAGATGCTGCACCTCGATAACCAGATGGGAAGTATTAAAGTTGGTAAGTCGGCCGACATTGTGTTGTGGACCGATCATCCACTCTCTGTTTACGCAAAGCCAGAAAAGACAATCATTGACGGAAAGATTTATTTCGATCTTGAAAAAGATGCTGCCAACAACAAAGAACTGTTAGCCGATCGAGCCCGTCTTATCCAGAAAATGAAAAACGCCAAGAAGGCAGGTATGCCTGTGCAACGCGCTGAGTCGCGCATCCAGGTAGATTTTCATTGCGATGATGTATTGGGTTTTGAAAAAACAGAAGACTAACATTTTAAATGAACTACAAAATGAAAAAATCAATATACATTTTGGTGATGGCAATCTTCACGATGAATGTTGCCTCAGCACAGACACCGGTTCCGGCTAAACCACAATCAAAGCCCATAGCCTTAATGGGTGGTATAGCGCACATTGGCACTGGCCAGGTAATTCAAAATTCTCTGATCACGTTTGATAAAGGAAAACTTACAGCTGTTGCCGATGCTACCGTTGTGAAAATGGATTTATCCGGATTTGACGTAATCAACATCAACGGCAAGCATGTTTATCCGGGCTTTATCCTTCCCAACTCACAGGTTGGTTTACAGGAAGTAAGTTCCATCCGCGCCATGAATGACAATGCAGAACGTGGCGAGATGAATCCGAATGTGCGAGCTCAAATCTCGTATAACACCGATACGGAGTACACTCCAACATTTCGCTTCAACGGAGTGCTGCTGGCCGAATCAGCCCCGACCGGAGGCACCATTTCAGGCAGCTCTTCTGTAATGGAAATGGATGGCTGGAATTGGGAAGATGCTACAATAGCTGCGGATATTGCTATTCACATGAACTGGCCAGCCATTATGAGCCGTCAGTTTGACTTCAATACGTTTAGCTTCAATGAATCGGCCAATACTAATTATGAAAAACAGGTAACTGAAATTTCACGATTCTTTTCAGATGCGCAAGCCTATGGAGTGTTGTCAACCAAAGAGGCAAATCTAAAGTTTGATGCAATGCAGGGCTTGTTTGATGCCAAGAAGACACTTATGATTCACGCTAACAATCCGAAAGAGATTGTTGAGTCGGTTCGTTTTGCGCAACGCAGCGGGGTAAAGCGAATTACCATTGTTGGTGGCACCGGGGCGCTATGGGTAGCCGACTTCTTAAAAGAAAGTAAAATTCCTGTGATCCTGCCTTCCACCCATAATCTGCCAAACCGCACTGACGATGATGTTGACATGCCTTACAAACTTCCACATCTTCTTACTGAAGCTGGGGTAACTGTTTCGATTATGGATGATGGTGCCTTGCATGGTAGTCGTAATCTTGGTTTCTATGCAGGCACTGCTGCTGCCTATGGTATGAGCAAAGAAGATGCGTTGAAAACTATCACATCTAATACAGCCAAAGCATTGGGTATTGACAATCGGGTGGGAACACTGGAAGTAGGAAAAGATGCAACATTGTTTGTTTCGAATGGCGATGCGCTGGATTATCGTGGCAATGTGCTGACACATGTTTTTATCACAGGCAAGCTAATGACGTTGCCCGGTAATCAACAAGAGTTGTATGAACGCTATTCAAAAAAGTATGGTCAGATGAAGTAAGTTATAAATTACTTGAAACTAAGAAAGGCTCTGAATCAATCTGGGCCTTTCTTTTTTGAGCTGAGGTATTACCCAGCACAATTATATAAAAATTGGCCATTCGGGCGGAGCGGAGAACTTCTTGAAATTTATTGTGAATTTAAAACGAGACCCGGAATCCAACTTGAATAAGATCGCGGCTTTCCAAATCAGTGCAGTCGGTCGCGATAACCGGAATACCCAGATGAGTTGACAGCAAATTCAAACAAACCACGGAATCAGCGCAAGCCCAAGAAAAATAATAAACCAAATTAAAAGCTTGCGATCTGTTTTTGACATAGAACTTTTTTCTACTTGTACGGGTCATTCCAGAACGCGATAGGCACAATCCAATCTTTAACAAAACCTTAACAGGGCGGCAGGAAGTTACCTGCAGAATGCCTAAACTTGCAGCGTAATTTTTTTACCATGACCAAGTATACCTTTACTGAAAAGAAAGACACCCGTTCCGGCTTTGGCGTTGGCCTTCATGAACTGGGAAAATCGAACCCTAATGTAGTTGCCCTTTGTGCAGATCTTACCGGGTCGCTCAAGATGGATGCCTTCAAAAAGGATTTCCCCGAAAGGTTCTTTCAAACGGGTATTGCCGAAGCCAACATGATAGGCATGGCAGCTGGCATGACCATCGGGGGCAAGATTCCTTTCACAGGAACATTCGCCAACTTTTCGACAGGTCGTGTGTACGATCAGATACGCCAGTCAATCGCTTACTCCGGTAAAAATGTTAAGATCTGTGCTTCCCATGCAGGTTTAACTCTTGGTGAAGATGGTGCTACTCATCAGATACTTGAGGATATTGGAATGATGAAAATGTTGCCCGGTATGACGGTTATTGTGCCGTGCGATTACAACCAAACCAAAGCAGCAACTGTGGCCTTGGGAAGTCATACAGGCCCGACCTACCTGCGTTTTGGCCGCCCCAGTTGGCCTATTTTTATGGCAGCCGACCGGCCCTTTACCATCGGCAAGGCCGACAAACTAATTGACGGAAAACAGGTCTCCATTTTTGCCACGGGCCACATGGTATGGCAGGCGATTGAAGCCGAGGCAATCCTTGCCGAAAAAGGTATCTCAGCAGAGATTATTAATATCCATACCATTAAGCCGCTGGATGTGGAAGCCATTCTTACATCCGTTGAAAAAACCCGGTGTGCTGTTACCTGCGAAGAACATCAGATCAATGGCGGCCTGGGCGACAGTGTAGCTCAGGTGCTATCACGCTTCCACCCTGCCCCAATGGAAATGGTAGCCGTCAACGACTCGTTTGGCGAAAGTGGCACTCCCACACAACTTTTAAAGAAGTATGGATTGAGCCCGGAGAATATTGTGAGTGCGGTGGAGAAGGTGCTGAAGCGGAAATAATCTTACTTGGTTATTTATTACGACACTGTTTTAAATTTTTGCCCTATCATTTCTTCTATTTCATTCAGCCTTAGAAGGGTGCGGCATTTTATTTCGCCCTCTTCCCAGTTAGTCCATTCAAACATAATTTCTTCATCTTCCTTTTTAAGAGTAACAGAATTGAAATCAATTCCGGCATCCATGCCGTCATACTCATAAGTTACTTCCCATTTATTCTCGATCAATAAGTTTATAATCCTATTCCACAAACCAGTTTCAATATATTTTGCTGTCACCATTTATCCCTACAACGTAGCCATATCAATCACAAACCGATAGCGCACGTCTCCTTTCACCATGCGCACATAGGCTTGCTCTACGTCTTTGATGTTGATCAATTCGATATCGGATACAATGTTGTTGGCCGCACAGTAATCGAGCATCTCCTGGGTTTCGTGGATGCCACCAATCATAGAACCTGCCAAGGTTTTGCGTTTGGGTATCAGGCTAAAGGCATGCACCGGCACTGCCTCGGGCGGAACGCCTACCAGCACCATGGTGCCTTCGGTTTTCAGCATGCCCAAATACATGTTTACATCATGCTGAGCCGAAACTGTATCCAGAATAAAATCAAAATGATTTCGAACCTTTGCCACCGCTTTTTCATCTTTTGTATTTACAAAATGGTGCGCACCCAATCGTTTAGCATCTGCTTCCTTACTCGCTGAAGAACTAAGCACGGTTACTTCGGCACCAAACGAAGTTGCAAACTTTACGCCCATATGGCCTAGACCGCCCAGTCCAACAATAGCCACCTTTTGCCCCTTTCCTACTTTCCAATGACGCAAGGGCGAGTACGTGGTAATGCCAGCACAAAGCAGCGGGGCTACAGCCTTTAACGGAAGTTTATCCGATACATGCAATGTATAATTCGCATCAACTACAATTAAATTTGAATACCCGCCATAGGTGGGAGTCTTTTTATCCATCTCATAGCCATTGTATGTGCCCGCCATGCCGGCATCGCAATACTGTTCGTTACCAGCCTTGCAACTGGCGCAGGTGCGGCATGAGTCTACAAAACAACCTACGCCAGCCAGTTCACCAACTTCAAAATTTTTTACGTTGGCTCCTACCTTAATAATCCGGCCAACGATCTCATGACCCGGCACCATCGGATAGATGGAGCCGCCCCATTCATCGCGCACCTGATGCAGGTCAGAGTGGCACACGCCACAATAATGGATTTCAATCTGAACATCATTCGCACCTACCTCTCTGCGATCGAAATTGAACGGAGCTAATGGAGTTGTAGGATTTTGGACGGCATACCCTTTTACTGCTATCATGGGAAATTGTTTATATAGAATTGTTAACGTGTAAAGTTCATTCTATTGCAGGTCAGTTCAAACAGGAAGTACAGTTTTTCTGAGGTTGTTCTAAGTGCATTCGAAAAATAAATTTCAAGAAAATGAAACTTTAATCGTAATATTACGATTATTGCAACATGGGACTTTCAAAAACCGAAGAATTTACAAAAACGCAAAATGAAATAGCCTTGATCGCCAAGGCGATGGCGCATCCGGCCCGGATTGCAATTTTGCAATACTTGTCGGAACGTAAATCGTGTGTGTGTGGCGACATTGTAGAAGAGCTTCCACTTTCTCAGTCAACCGTTTCCCAACATTTAAAAGAACTAAAGAAAGCAGGTTTAATCAAAGGCGAAATTGAAGGGCCTTCCGTTTGTTACTGTATTGATTCTAAAGCCTTGCTGAAAGCAAAAAAACTTCTTGGTGATCTTCTTCATGAAGTTCACGAAGGTTGTTGTTAAAATTTTTTTGATCAAATCAATCGCAATATTACGATAACTAAAATACAATCTATATGAATACCACGGAAGAACTAAAGCAACTAGTAAAAGAGAAGTACGGTGAAATTGCAGATCAAAGTAAAACTCAAAATGAAACCAGTTGCTGCGGCAGTGGATGCGGCTGCGCTACTATTGACGAAGCGATTATGGCCGAAGACTATACAAAGCTTGCCGGCTATGTAGCTGATGCCGATTTAGGATTAGGCTGTGGCTTACCTACGGAATTTGCAAAAATTAAAGAAGGCGATGTGGTTATTGACCTGGGTTCGGGTGCCGGTAATGATGCCTTTATTGCACGATCGGTTGCGGGTGCTTCCGGAAAAATTATCGGAGTTGATTTTACTGAGAAGATGATTGAAAAAGCCCGAAGCAACGCTGAGAAATTGGGCTATCACAACATAGAGTTTCGTTATGGCGATATTGAAAAACTACCAGTTAGTGCCAACATAGCCGATGTGGTAGTTAGCAACTGTGTGATGAACCTGGTGCCCGACAAAACCAAAGCATTTTCAGAAACCTTTCGGGTATTGAAACCCGGTGGCCATTTTAGCATTTCAGACATTGTGCTGGTAGGCAAATTGCCCGAAGGCTTACGTAAAAATGCTGAGATGTATGCAGGATGTATCTCTGGTGCTATTCAGAAAGACGAGTATTTAAAAATCATTAAAGAAGTTGGGTTTACTAATCTCGAAATCCAAAAAAACAAAAAGATCACGCTGCCTCAGGAAATACTTGCAGCCTACTTGAATGAACAAGAACTGGAACAGGTAAACAAAGGAAGTCTTGGAATCTTTAGCATTACCGTGTATGCCGAAAAACCGAGTGCATCAAGTCCCTCAAGTAAAGAAGCCAAAGCAGCTTGCTGTGGCGAAGGATCAAGCTGTTGCTAATGAAATTTTAATCAATCAGGCTTCTCATTTTGCCTGATGCTTGCCACCTTTGCCCTATGAGAGAGTTTATTGTAAAGCAGGAAGTTAAATCAAGTCGCGATCTTGAGTCTTTACAAAACTTTCTCAGAAGCAATTTACTACCAGCTGACGATCTTACGTTAGATAACAACGTCTTTTTATCTTACTACAATTCAGAAGAAAAATTAATTGGCTCAGGCGGCCTTGAGTTTCATGGCGACAAAGTCTTACTTCGATCGTTAGCCGTAAGTCAGGAACTTCGAGGCCAGCAAGTAGGAAAGCAAATTGTTTCTGATCTGCTGCAACTGGCCACGGAAAAGAAGAAGAAAGAAGTATACTTGTTAACGGAAACGGCCTACTATTTTTTTCAGAAGCTAGGGTTTAACGAAATTGATCGTGATGCTGTGCCTGAAGAGATTAAAGCCTCCAGTGAATTTGCCCACGTGTGCCCCACCTCTGCTCAGGTGATGAGGCTTGTTATTAACACGTGAGATAGACCTTGCATACCTAACATGTGTTCGAGAATATTTCGATGATCCTGCGAAGACTTGCCTGTGCACTGTGGACTTTTAGTTTTACTTTTGGGTTTGTTATAAAAACCAATGAAGCCCAACCGGTATTTCGTAATCGATTTCGATAGCACATTCACAAAAGTTGAAGCGTTTGATGTTCTTGCAGATATCTCACTAAAAGATCATCCCGAACTTGAACGGATGCGTCAGGAGATTATTAACATCACCAATCAGGGTATGGATGGTTCGATTTCATTTCGGGAATCATTAGAAAAAAGGATTGAGCTGCTGTCACCCACCAAGCGGCATCTCGAGCAATTGGTTGTTGTGTTACGCGAGCTTGTGTCTGAATCATTCAAACGCAACCGTGAGTTCTTTCAAACCTATGCCGATAACATCTACATTATCTCAAACGGTTTTCATGCGTTTATTGACCCGATTGTTACTGAATTTGGAATAAAGTCTGAAAATATTCTTGCCAACCGTTTTCATTTCGATGCGCAAGGTAATGTGACTGGCTTTGACAGAGAAAACCCGCTTTCGCAGAACAACGGCAAGGTTGAGCAATTAAAGCGACTGAACTTACCCGGAGATGTATATGTAATTGGGGATGGTTATACCGACTACGAAATTAAACATGCTGGGCTGGCAAATAAATTTTTTGCTTTTACCGAAAATGTAGAGCGCGAAAAAGTATTGAGCAAAGCAGATCATATAGCACCTAGTCTCGATGAATTTTTATACCTCAACAAATTGAATACGGCTATCTCCTATCCAAAAAACAGAATCAATGTTCTCTTACTAGAGAATGTTCATCCCTATGCAGTGGAAGCTTTTAAAGCTGAAGGATTTAATGTTGAAGTTTATCCTGCCGGGCTTGATGAAGATGAATTATGTGAGAAAATAAAAAATATTTCGGTGTTGGGAATTCGCTCCAAAACGATGGTGACTGCTAAGGTTTTAGAAAGCGCAAATCGATTGATGACAATTGGCGCATTCTGTATTGGCACCAATCAAATAGATTTAAAAGAGGCTACCAAACGTGGCATTGCTGTTTTTAATGCACCCTACAGTAACACGCGCTCGGTAGTCGAGCTCGTTATCGGAGAAATCATCTTGCTCATTCGTAACATTACGGATAAATCAGCCAAAATGCACAAAGGCGTTTGGGATAAATCCGCCAAGGGAAGTTTTGAAATTCGTGGAAAGAAACTAGGCATTGTCGGGTATGGAAATATTGGGTCACAACTTTCCGTACTGGCAGAATCGTTGGGCATGAAAGTGTTGTATTATGATCGTGAGGAGCGTCTGGCGCTTGGCAATGCAACCAAATGCAAATCGCTGAAGGAGTTGTTGGAGCAATCTGATATCATTTCGTTGCACGTAGACGGGCGCAAAGAAAATACCAACATCTTCGGCACGAAGGAGTTCGACCTGATGAAGAAGGGCGTCATTTTTCTAAATCTCAGTCGCGGTCATATTGTTGACATAAAAGCTTTGAAAGAAAATATTCAATCCGGAAAAGTTGCCGGGTGCGCCATTGATGTATTTCCACACGAACCCAAAAGCAATGACGAAGAGTTTGTTTCTGAACTGCGCGGACTGCCCAATACTATTCTAACTCCACACATTGGCGGTAGCACGTTAGAAGCTCAGGAAAATATTGCTCAGTTTGTATCAGGTAAGTTTTTGGATTATATCAATACGGGTGGCACCAGCAACAGTGTAAACTTCCCGAACTTATCGCTGCCTATTTTAGAGAATGCACATCGATTGATTCATATCCATAGTAATGTGCCGGGCATTCTTGCCAAAATAAATCAGATCCTTGCCGACAACGGAATTAACATTGCCGGTCAATATCTTAAAACAAATGAAAGCATAGGATATGTTATTACCGATATCAATAAAGAGTATGGTAAGGATGTAATCAAAGAACTTCGGGCCATTGAGCACACCATTAAGTTCAGAGTGCTTTATTAGGAGAATCAATCTAACTTCGACCGCAGTTTCGTTTAGCGAAGGAGAATTACTTCGCGTGAATTTCCTGCACGGTACGGTGCATGAATAATTGCCATTGTTTTCCTTTCTTACGATAGGCCCTTACATATTGAATCGTATACGATCGTTCGATGCGGGTTACAGTTATAACTCCTTGTGTTATTCCAATATTTACATGAAGTTCTGCTTCTGCCGAAGCAACAATCCGTGAAATAAATTTTCCTTTGTTGTTGGCAACATCCTTTAACCAGCTTTCTTTGGAATCAACTAATCCGGTGCCATGCTTAAATCGAAAATCATGGGCATACGCAGTTTGAAGAAATAAAGTATCTGAAGCAACCACTGCAGCTTCAATTTTTTTTTCAAACTCCAGCAAAGCTTGTTCTTGATTCTGAGCGAACAATGAATCGGAATGAAGGAAAATGTAAAAGATGATGAAGGTTCTCATAAAATGAAAATAAAAACCCACCGGATCTGGAGAGGTGTTTCTGAACCTCAGAAAAGACAAGTTTTGAGCTGTTCGTTGGTCGCAACCTTCCACTGTTAACCTGCTTTTCGGGCGAGGTCCGCCAGCTGGCGGATGAGGCCTGATTTTGTCCGAGAACTTCACTCGGTATTGTTTAAATGTTAGGTTCAGCAAACGTGTCCCAGACTCGATGGATTTTATGATGTAAAGTAGAGAAAGAGATTGGTGAATGTAAACGTTGACTATTCTGTTATTTTTTTGTAGACAACAATTATTTTGAGGGTAGTTCTCTTTACGGTTATTTTGCATCTGATAAAACTATCATGATAAATTTTACACCAGGACCCTCACAATTATACTTCACCGTAGAAAATCACATGCGGCAGGCTTTTCGTGAGGGTGTTCCTTCACTCTCCCATCGAAGCAAAGAATTTGAAAGCATTTCTAAAAATGCAACGCTGGGCCTCAAAGAACTGCTTGGCATTCCCGATAACTTCCATGTTTTCTTTACCGGTTCTGCTACAGAAATCTGGGAACGATCTATACAGAATCTGGTTGCCAACAAGTCACTACATTTTGTGAATGGCGCTTTCTCAAAACGTTATTTTGAAATTGCAACACAAGTAGGGAAAACACCTGTAAAAATTGAAGTAGCAAATGGTCAGGGATTTGATTCTGAATTTAATGCCGAAATAGATACCGAACTAGTTGCACTCACACACAACGAAACCAGTACTGGTGTTTCGCTTCCTATCAATTTTATCAATCAGTTTAGAAACAGGTTTCCCGAATCGCTGATTGTGGTTGATGCTGTTTCGTCTCTGCCCTACCCACAATTTGACTATTCTAAAATTGATTCTGTTTTCTTTTCGGTGCAAAAAGGTTTTGGTCTGCCAGCTGGCCTGGGTGTGTGGATTGTGAATGATCGTTGCATTGGCAAAGCAGAATCCCTGCTTTCAAAAGGAATGTCGATAGGAACCTATCATAACTTACCCACATTACTTGCCAACGCAAAAAAGAATCAGACCCCCGAAACTCCCAATGTGCTGGCCATTTATTTATTGGGTAAAGTAGTTCAGGATTTCCTTCGCAGGAGTATTCACATCATACGAAAGGAAACAGAGTATAAGGCCGCGATTTTGTATAACGCTTTAACAGCACATCCACTGGTTCAGCCATTTGTCAGCAATCCAACGTTGCGATCACAAACTGTACTTGTTGCTCAGACCGGAGAAAACACCGAGCGCACAACAAAGCATTTACAAAATCATAAATTCTATCCGGGTGATGGTTATGGCGATCAGAAAAAAAATCAGTTGCGTTTTGCCAACTTTCCCACCCATTCTAAAGAAACCTTTGAGCAGCTTGTTGATCTGCTCGAAAAACTTAAATAGGGCATTAAACCTTATCGTATCTTTAAGGTCTAAACCGCCATTAACCCATTGGCTTCCTTGGAAGACAAAGACTTGCTTGAGAAAATTAAGAATCCGGAAACCACAAGTTATGGATTCAATCTGTTGGTGCGAGCCTATCAGCAACGCGTTTATTGGCATGTGCGCAAAATGGTAATTGACCATGATGATGCCGATGATCTTACGCAAGAGGTGTTTATCAAAGTCCACAAATCAATCTCTTCTTTCCGCGAGGACTCACAGTTGTTTACCTGGATTTATCGAATCGCAACCAACGAGTGTCTCACCTTCCTTAACAAGAAGCGCAGAAGGTTCTTTCTGCCGCTGGAAGATGTAGGAAAAGAACTCTCCGCAAAGCTGGATACATCCCCGGATATAAGCGGTGAAGATATTCAGAAAAAACTTCAAAAGGCGCTGCTTAAATTACCTGATAAACAACGACTTGTGTTTAATATGAAATATTTTGATGAGCTCTCTTACGAGGATATGGCAACCATTACAAACACAAGTGTGGGTGCGCTGAAGGCGAGCTATCATCATGCTGTAAAGAAAATTGAAGATTATATAACCCAGTGATTAAACTTTTGTGAACGTACTTAGTCTTAGAGCCAAATGAAGAAACTGGAAGACATCCCCAAAAAGAACATTTTTGAAGTACCCGAAGGGTATTTTGAAAAACTTCCGGGCATTATTCAAGCGCGGGTAGCCAAGCCCGAATCAGCCAAGTGGTATTGGAGCCCGACCATAAAATTTGCTTTGCCAGTTTTGGCGTTGGTTGCCATCGGCTTGGTTTGGTTTACAACACAATCCGGAGGTTCTTTTGAACAACAACTAGCCGAGATTCAGACCGAACAACTAATTGCTTACCTCGATGATGGGGATTTAAATATGGATGAACTTGCCGAGACGGTTACATGGAGTGAAATTGATTTGATTGAATTGGAAGACAAAGTATTTTCATCTTTTGAAGTGGCTGAAGACGAATTGGATATTTTAATGGACGAGTTTAATGTAGAACCAGAAAACTATTAACGTGTTATGAAAAAATTAATGATACTCGGATTGTGTTTCATCAGCCTGATGGTGGTTGGACAAGATCCTGTTGAGGGTGATCCTATTGCACAGGATCCTTCCGTGCAAGAGAAAATCAAAAACCTTCGTATCGCTTATATTTCTGACAAGTTGGGGCTCACACCCGATCAGGCCGAAAAATTCTGGCCGGTTTACAAAGAGTTTTCAGACAAGCGAAGAGAAATTCGGCAAGAG
This sequence comes from Cyclobacteriaceae bacterium, assembly GCA_965278925.1. Lineage (GTDB taxonomy): Bacteria > Bacteroidota > Bacteroidia > Cytophagales > Cyclobacteriaceae > ELB16-189. The sequence goes on from OZ257123.1 coordinate 1,110,394, forward strand.
TTTGTGGATGCCCGCAAGCAAATCAAAAACGATAACCCCGATCAGGCCAAGCAGGAAGAATTGGTAAAACTGGGGCTAGCCTTAAAACAACGTGAACTGGATCTTGAGAAGACTTATTCCGACAGATTACTGAAAGTAATAACTGCACAGCAAATTTTAAATCTGCGCAAAGCGGAAGGTGACTTTCAACGGATTATTCTTGAGCAAATACAACAACGCAGAACTATGCAGCAGCGCAACGAAACTATTCGCGAACGAAACCAACGATTGAAGCAACAACAGCGGAACTAACCACCCAACCGTGCTTGCTAAAAAGCTTCTGATAGGCATTTTTCTTTCATCAGTTTGCTTGACTTCCGCAAAAAGTCAGCAAACTGATTCTACTTTATTATACTCTGATCCATACATTGCTGAGCTTGATTCCCTTCTAAACCAGGGAGATTCGTCAAAGATTTTTTCGCTCATTGATAGTCTTATCAATATGCCAGTGCCAAAATTACGCTCGCAGCTGATTACCCGACTGGGCTACAATAGCAATGTAGTTGCGGCCAGTCGCACGTTGGGATTTAACCAGTTTGGCATGGCACCGGGCTTTTCTTATTATCATAAATCCGGGTTTTACGCGGATGTTACCGGATATTGGAGTAATGAGTACGATCCGAATTATTACCTCACAGTTGGTTCGGCAGGTTATATGAATAGTCCAACGTTATGGTGGTCGTTCATGGCAGAATATAGTCGTTACATGTATTCAAGTCTTGGCGAAGATGATTATATCGCTTATAAAAACAGTGCTGGGATTTCCAATTTCTTTGATGTAGGCATGGCAACCTTACGGTTAGACTATCAACTTTTTTTTGGGGATAAGATCGCCCACCGCATAAACCCTTCTGTGATGCTAAACCTGGAGAAAAGAAAGCTGGGTAAAATAGACCGGGTTGCTTTTTATCCTACTACGTCAGTTCTTTTTGGTAGCGAGCAAGTGACTGAAACTCTCCCCTATGCACGCACGTATCTTGGAATAATCTATAGAATACGAAATAAATTGCCGTTGTATTACGATGTAACTCACAACGAATTTGGAGTTTTAAATTATTCGTTTGTTGCTCCGCTTGCAATTTCAATAAACAACTGGACTTTCCTGGTGAGTTATACTTACAACATTCCCAAAGCACTTCCGGGCGAAACGATTGATCTTATTAATAGTGGTTACATCTCAGCCAGTATTTCTAAAAGAATTGAATTTTAATTATCCTGTAGTTCAATTACAGAATTTACTGAAGCTTCTTCCCGTTTTGATCAACCACCACAATCTTACTCTCCCCCGTAGGGCTTGATGTCTTAATCATGAGTTCGGTTGAATTAGCCGAATATAAAAGTTCTACAGGTTTCATTTCCAGCTTGTAATTAAAACTCCAGGCTAAGCCCCCGGTACGGTTTATTTTTGCGAGGGTAGCCGGAAACCCTTCGGCCGTTTTGTTTTCTGAATAGATCAGAACAAAATAAACCTGATTTGCATCATGAATGGAAATGCTTTTGATAATAGGTAGATTTCTCTTTTTGAAATTAGGGGCGTCAACCGGAAAGGTTAAACCTATATCAGGTACTCTGGATGGGGTGATCGTATAAAAATAGCCAACCGCCAGTGAGTCAACATACTTTAAACCCAACGTATAAACCTCGTTGACAATTACCAATGGTTTTACAGGTCGCTTATCCGATTCTTCATGAAACAAAGGAATTGAGTCTGGTGCACTGTATATCCACATCAACGATTGTGTTGTATGCTCTAACTGCTTCTGTTTTTGCAGCAGTTCACGGTGAGCATACTCACTGGTTCTTTTTATCATGGCCTCAAGAACTGTTGTTGTGCCATAGGCATTTGTAATAAAGTGCTTATAATTTATCTCGTCCTTATCAAAATCCCTTTTTGCCAATTTTGATGAAATACTATCAAGCTTACGGACTGAGGTAATCTCTTTTTCAAGATTACTTATACGAAGTGCTACGTTAACTGAATCCCGAAAGGGTTTATGTGTGATAAGATCAGAAAAGTATTCAAGCTCTGCTATCTTCATACTAAAAACACCTGTTGGCAGCGGATCAGGATCAAACTTCACCAATTGATTGTGAATAAGTTTATCTACCAATTTGGTCAGATCATTCTTTACTGAAACAGAATCTGTCTTTAATTTCTTCTCAAGTTTATTTATCTCGATATCGTAGGCTATTAGATTATCACGCAACGGAGTAATCTCCTTCCGAATAACATCAAATGATTTTTGAGCCCACCGGGTGTAGTCCCACAGTTTTAGGTCATTTGCAAGAAAATCGGCTCCCGTTATACCATCCTTTTTAAAGTCGTTTATCTCCAACAAATTTAACTCTTGATTATAACCCGTCTTTCCTACTGTTTGCAGAATAGACTTGTAGCTTTTAAATGCTACCTGGCTTGAATCATAAACCGCCATCAGATTATTTAGCTCAACCAACAGTTGGTCGTCTGAACGCAAATAAAATTCTTTCTCGCTGGCATACTTGTTTTGAATTCCCTTAAAGAATTCATTGGCCCGGCCATATAATTTTTCGGCTTGTGTGAAGTTATTTTTAAGTGGTTTTACTTTATCACGCTTTTCCTTAAGACTCTTTAGGCGGGTCTCAATATCTAACTGCACATCTGATTGAGTAACGCCAAACTCGCCCGTGCGGTAATCCCTGCGCACATACATCTGATAGTTGTCGTCTCCGTGTCGTTTGATCTCGCGTTCGGTAATTAGCGGATATGTTTTATCATAAAAGAAAATAGCCGAGTCGATATCCGTGATAAGAGCTTCGGTTTGCTTGAGGATATCCTTTTTCGTGATCCGCTCCTGATAGATAATGCCCATATAAAGGTAAGCACTGGGATTATCATCGTTTTCTCGCAGATACTTTTTCAAAAAGGGCTCTGCCATTTCATACTGCTTGGCGTTGAGCAATTCGATAAGGTCTTTGTATTTAACTTTTTGCGCTATTGCAAAAGTGACCTGACAGATTAAAAAAGCAACAATTAGACTACCTTTCCTGTACATTTTACGCTCTAAAATTATTCCAAGTTATTAAAATTAAGGACATTTGAGCAATCACTTTTCAATAACCAAGCCAATTTTGGCACTTCTATGAAGATTTTGGTAAGCTTTACTAAAACACTCCTGTCGGCCATAATTATTATTGGACTATTGAAAGTAACCGGCCTGATGGGCGAAGTTACTTATATTACGCAATCGGCTGTGATGAAAGCCGGAGTGTTGGATGTGAGTCCGTCAGAAAATGAATCTCGTAACAAATTTGACTATGCGTTTATTATCAAGGATTTAAGTGGTCAAAAAATTTCATTCGATAAGTATAAAGGTAAAGTAGTGTTTCTAAATCTTTGGGCAACGTGGTGTGGTCCGTGTAAAGCCGAGATGCCCAGCATTCAGAAACTATACACAAAAATGGAAGGTGAGCCCATTGAATTTGTTATGCTTTCGCTGGATAAAGATCAGGCGCTTAGCAAAGTAGAGGCCTATGTTAAAAAGAATAGCTATACCTTCCCCATCTATATGCCATCCGGATTTCTGGCCGATCAGCTACAAGTGCCTTCTATACCAACTACGTTTGTTATTTCTAAAGATGGCACAGTGGTAATGAAAGAAATTGGCACCCGCAACTATGACACTAAGAAAATGGTAGCATTTTTAAAAAAACAGATTTCCCAATAATTCAATTGCAGTCTCATGCCTTTTAATTTAACAGGAAAAGTTGCAGTTGTTACCGGAGCTGGAAGTGGAATTGGAAAAGCTATTGCTGCACAATTGGCGCAGCAGGGAGCTACTGTTTGCCTGATCGATTTGAACAAAGACGCCATTGCGGAAGTAGCTAAGAAGATCAAAAATTTAGACACATTTCCGTGTAATGTTGCCCTTCAGGCAGAGGTGATTACAGTATTCAATCAGATCGTTCACGAACATAGCCACATTGATATTCTGGTTAACAGTGCCGGCATTGCCCACATCGGCAAACTGGACACTACTTCAGAGGCCGACTTCGATAAACTATATCAGGTAAATATAAAAGGTGTCTACAATTCCATGCTTGGAGCAATTCCACACATGAAAAAACAAAAGCATGGCGTGATCCTAAATATTGCATCGGTAGCTGCCAGCCTGGGATTAAACGAACGCTTTGCCTACTCAATGACAAAAGGCGCAGTGCTATCCATGACGTTATCCGTAGCAAAAGATTACATAAACGAAGGTATTCGCTGCAACTGCATTTCGCCTGGGCGGGTTCACACTTCCTTTGTGGAAGGTTTTTTGAAAACGAACTATCCCGGAAAGGAAGAAGAAATGTTTGAGAAGCTTTCGAAAACACAACCAATTGGGCGCATGGCCAAACCCGAAGAGATTGCCCATCTTGCACTTTATCTGTGCTCAGACGAGGCGTCTTTTATTACTGGCACAGATTATCCTATTGATGGCGGATTTATAAGACTAAACACATAAGACATGAAGTTATTTCGATTTGGTGAACCTGGCACTGAACAACCAGGCTTACTTATTCAAGACAAAATGTATGATGCCTCTGCTTTTGGAGAAGACTATGGTGAAAAGTTTTTTGAAACGGATGGGTTAAATCGCTTAAGGAAGTGGCTTGATCAAAATCAGAATTCATTGCCGCTTGTAAAAGAAGGCACCCGGTTGGGGCCCTGCTTTCAGCGACCTTCTAAAATAATTTGTGTTGGCCTTAATTATACCAAGCATGCCTTCGAATCGAAAATGCCTTTGCCCCCCGAACCCATTATCTTTTTTAAATCCACATCAGCCTTAACTGGCCCCAACGATGGAGTAACCATCCCAAGAAACAGTACCAAGACCGACTACGAAATTGAACTTGCTGTGGTGGTTGGCAAAAAAGCAACTTATGTAGAAGAGAAAGATTCAATGGATTATGTAGCGGGGTTCTGTTTACATAACGATTACAGCGAGCGGGCTTTTCAGTTGGAACGAAACGGCCAATGGACAAAAGGTAAAGGCTGCGATACCTTCTCCCCTATGGGCCCATACCTTGTTACAAAAGATGAGATCAAAAATTTCAATGACCTGCACATGTGGTTAAAAGTTAACGGCAAAATGATGCAGGATAACAATTCGGATGATATGATTTTTGAAGTTCCTTTTCTGATCAGCTACATCAGTCAATTTATGACTTTGCTGCCGGGCGATGTTATTTCTACAGGCACACCCTCGGGTGTTGGTCATGGATTTCATCCACCCGTCTACCTCAAGAAAGGCGATATTGTAGAGTTGGGTATTGAGGGCCTGGGTGAACAACGTCAGGTTGTTTCATAACGTGAACAAAAATTCTATGAATCAGGTATCCAGAATTGATTCACATCAACATTTCTGGAAATTTAATTCTGAACGAGACAGTTGGATTACCGATGACATGAAGGTAATTCAAAAAGACTTTCTACCTGAAGATCTTGCTCCTTTATTAGAGACACATCATTTCAAAGGCTGTGTAGCCGTGCAGGCGGATCAGTCTGAAAATGAAACTCAGTTTTTACTGGACCTCGCTAACAATAACGATTTTATTAAAGGAGTAGTTGGGTGGGTTGATCTGCGCTCGTGTTTGGTTGAAGATCGACTCTTACATTTTAGTCAGCATGCAAAACTTAAAGGATTTCGTCATGTGGTGCAGGCAGAATCAAACGGTTTTATGATGCAAAAGGAATTTCTTCAAGGCCTCAAGGCGCTGAAGAAATATACCTTTACGTACGACATTTTAATAAGAGAGCATCAGTTGGATGAAACGATCTGGCTGGTAAATCATTTTCCAGATCAAAATTTTGTGATTGATCATCTTGCCAAGCCGCGTATTGGCAAAGAAGAAAGGATAGTTTGGGAAAAGAAGATGACTGCAATGGCTTCGTTTGATAATGTGTATTGCAAACTCTCAGGCTTGGTTACTGAAGCTGATTGGAAAAACTGGAAGGTTGATGATTTTAAACCTTATCTTGATACAGTTCTTTCTTTGTTCGGCAGTAAACGTGTGATGTACGGCTCTGATTGGCCCGTATGTTTGGTAGCTGCCTCATACAAGACTCAACTTGAGCTAATTGAGCAGCACATAAAGCAGTTTTCTGATTCAGAAAAACAATTGATAATGGGTGAAAATGCCACAAGATTTTACAATCTTTAGAAATGGAACTTCATCTAAAAAATAAAGTATTTATTGTAACGGGTGGCGCACGTGGAATTGGAAAAGCAATTGTAAGAACTCTAACTGAAGAAGGCGCACGTGTAGCGGTCGTTGATAGAAATGCTGAGTCTATAAAAACCTTGCCCGACAGCAATCAGAAAGGTAAATTTTTTAAAGCCGATTTAACATCAGCAACAGCCTGTCAACACGTGGTGGAAGAAATTATGTTGGAGTTTGGGCAAATCGATGGGCTTGTTAACAATGCCGGGGCAAATGATAACATTGGTCTTGAAAGCGGAACTCCGGAAAAATTTATTCAGTCCTTAAATAATAATGCAGGGCACTATTATTACATGGCACACTTCACCCTTCCGCATCTTAAAAAAAACAGGGGCAACATTGTAAATATTGGTTCTAAAACATCTGTGACGGGCCAAGGCAATACCTCAGGGTACGTAGCTGCCAAGGGTGCCATCCTTTCGCTTACACGCGAATGGGCCGTGGAATTACTTCCTTACAACATCCGTGTAAACGCAGTGATACCAGCCGAAGTATCAACACCTCTCTATGAGTCGTGGTTGAAAAGCTTTTCTGATCCACAGGAAAAATTAAAATCTGTATCAAAAAAAATTCCGCTTGAACACCGACTCACAAAACCAGAAGAGATAGCCGATGCTGTTGCCTTTCTTCTCTCCGATCGTTCGAGCCACACCACCGGGCAATGGATGTTTGTAGATGGTGGCTATACTCATCTTGATCGAGCAATAAGTTAACAATATCAATCCATGGCTATACCCGCTGGCAAATCTGATTTTCAGTATGACCCAACTAAATCTTATTTAATTCCTTTCATTCTGGTAACCTCATTGTTCTTTTTATGGGGTATTGCCAACAGCATGAATGGAACGCTGATCAAACATTTTCAAACCGCCTTAAATCTTAATCGCGCGCAAGCGGGTATTGTCGATTCAGCTTTTTACATAGGCTATTTTGTAATGGCCTTGCCCGCTGCCTTTTTAATGAACCGCATCGGTTACAAAAAAGGAATTCTGATCGGGCTGCTTCTGTATGCTGGCGGTGCATTTTTATTCTATCCCGCTGCTGAAATGCGTGTGTATGGATTTTTTCTCTTTGCGTTGTTTGTAATAGCCTGTGGCCTCGCTTTTTTGGAAACAGCTGCCAACCCATACGTTACTGTATTGGGCGATCCTAAATCTGCAGAAAGCAGAATAAACTTTTCACAGTCCTTTAATGGACTAAGTATTATCATGGGGCCTGTAGTGGGTAGTCTTTTTATTTTTTCTGCTACGGAGCACACCAACGAAACATTGGCTATGATGCCAGCTGCAGAAGCTGAAGTGATTCGCATAGCAGAAGCACAGTCAGTGCAAGTTCCATACCTCGCCATTGCAGGAGTTGTTTTGTTGGTGGCAATTTTATTTGCGATTACAAAAATGCCTGAGATTTCTACAGCAGCCGAAAAGGGCGCGTCTTTCAAAGGCATTACCAGGCACCGTCATTTATTGTTTGGTGTGGTGGCGCAGTTTTTTTATGTAGGTGCGCAAGCTTCCATCTGGGGGTATTTCGTTGATTTAAAACTTCACTTTGCAAAAGATCATCACCTAGAAATAGTTCATTGGCTGTATCGGATTTCTGAAACTGCAACGCTCACACAGATCGCCAGTTTTCATGCATCGTTCGCATTTGTTTTGTTTATGGTTGGCCGCTTTGTAGGAACGTGGCTTCTTACTAAAGTAGCGGCCAATAAACTACTTACTATTTATGCCGCGCTAAGTGCTGCCCTTGTGCTATATGGTTGGCTGGGCACAGGACTATCGGCTGTTGTTGCTGTCAGTGTTACGTACTTCTTCATGTCGATTATGTTTCCAACCATCTTTGCGTTGTCAATCAAAAATTTAGGTGAACAAGTAAAACTTGGCTCCGGTCTGGTTATCATGGCTATTGTCGGAGGTGCAGTTCTCCCACCACTTACGGGTTTAATATCGCTTTCGGGAATTGAACATGCGTTGATCATACCATTCATAGCCTTTCTTATCATTATGCTTTTTGGCTGGTATGGCTATAAAGTCAAAGAAGCATGACCCGTTACTGCCTTGCCCTGGATTTAAAAAACGATCCGGCTCTGATTGCCGAATACGAAGCTTATCATAAAAAAATCTGGCCCGAAATTAAAAAGAGTATCAGGGATTCTGGAATTGAAACCATGCAGATCTATCGCACAGGCAACCGTCTTTTCATGATAATGGAAACAAATACTGATTTTTCATTCGATAAAAAATCCACAGCTGACGCAGCCAATCCCAATGTGCAGGAATGGGAAAAGCTTATGTGGAAATATCAACAAGCCTTGCCACATGCCACGCCCGGAGAGAAATGGGTTTTAATGAACAAGATCTTTGAACAATAGTGTATGGTCACTGATCAAATTACCCTGCTCCAAGCCGAACAATTGAAAGAATTTACAATCAAGGTATTCAGACATTTTGGAGTTTCACAAGCAGACGCAGAACAAGCTGCCGATGTATTAAGTCTTTCAGATCTACGCGGTATCGACTCGCATGGCGTTGCACGGCTCCACACCTACTTTGATATGTTTACGCTGGGGCGGATCAATCCCAAGCCTAGTATTAAAATTGTACGTGAGCGAAAAAGTGTTTGTACCATAGATGGCGATAACGGACTGGGTTTGGTAGTGGGGCCAAAAGCAAATGAAATTGCGATGGACAAAGCTGAAGCCCATGGCTCGGGCTGGGCTAGTGTATGCAACACCAATCATTACGGAATAGCCTCCTACTATTCATTTAAGGCGCTCGAGCGCGATATGATTGGCTGGTCGATGACTAACACCACCAAACTCGTAGCCCCGCTGTGGGGTGCGGAACGAATGCTCGGCACCAATCCCATTTCCATTGCATTTCCCGGATTAAAAAATCGTCCTATCGTAATTGATCTTGCCACCAGTGCTGCGGCTTATGGTAAGATCGAAATTGCTAAACGCAAAGGGAAGAAAATTCCAAAAGGTTGGATCATCAACAAAGATGGCGACATGACTGACCAACCTGCAGACATGATTGAAGGAGGAGCTTTATTACCCCTTGGTTCGGAGCGTGAGTTGGGTGGACATAAAGGTTATGCACTCTCGGCCATGGTTGATATTCTAACAAGCGTGTTGAGTGGCGCAAACTGGGGACCGTTTGCTCCGCCTTTTGCTTTGCGCCAGGAAATTCCATCGCGCAGTGTTGGCAAAGGTATCGGGCATTTTTTTGGAGCTATGCAAATTGATGGATTTATGGATGTAAATGATTTTAAAACACGCATAGATGAATGGATCGATGTTTTCAGAAACACAAAACCGGTTAAAGGTCAGCAGGCTGTTTTAATACCCGGTGATCCTGAACACGAAGCCGAAGTCATTAGAAGAAAAGAAGGCATTCCGTTGATTAAAGCTGTAATGGATGATCTACGCGATATCTCGAAGCAAACGGGAATAGCATTTGTTTAAAGTCACATTCAACAGGTGTTCGTAAATGTGTTAATCCAGTTCCTGAATTTTACTTTTAATCGTCTGTTGATCTGTTTTCGTTTTTGCCAGCAATAAGGCGTGCTCAAAATTTTTCCTGGCCTTCTCCGAATCAATTTCCTTATATAATTCACCTAGTAGAGTAAAGTAAAAATGATTCGAGGTTAGATTTAATTTTTCGGCTTCAATAATGGCTACTGCCTTTCCTTGTACTTTGGACAAAGCAAATGTGCGATTGAGTGCGGCCATCGGTGAGTATTCCAGTTGCAGCAATTTATTGTAGAGTTGCAAAATGGTATACCACTTTTCTTTTGTATCAGCTTTACTTGTGTGTTGATAGGCAATGCTTGCTTCAAGGTGATATCTGGAAAGCGTGTTTCCCTGCGATGCCTGTTGAAGATAAAAAGCACCTTTGGCAATCAGTTCATAATTCCATAATGTTTCGTCTTGATCTTCGTATAAAACAACTTCGCCTTTTTCGCTTTTGCGAGCCGCAAACCGAGACGCATGAAAACACATCAATGCAAGCAAGGCATTAGCTGACGATCGGTTTGTTTCTTCATTTTCAAGAAGCAAATACGTCAATCGCATCGCTTCAAGGCAAAGCTCCACACGCAAGATGTTCCTATTTGTCTCTGAATAGTAACCCTCACTAAACAAGAGGTACAGTGTCTTTAAAACAGTTTCTAACCGGACTGGTATGTCACTTCCAACCGGAAACTCAATCTTACTATTTTCAAGCCTTAATTTCTCCTTTGCCCTTAAAAGCCGTTTGTTAATCGTTTCGGTGCTTGTCAAAAATGCAGAGGCGATCTCTTCATTTCCAAACCCACACAAGATGCGGAGTGCCAAAGCAATTTGTGATTCTACTGAAATTGAAGGATGGCAGATGGTAAATAACATTTGCAATTGACTATCAGAAATATTTTTCTCAGACAGATCAATTTCGGAGTTCGGTTGCTCTGTTGTTGAGTGTGTTAGTTGGGTAGCAACTTTTTTTGAAAAAAGTTGATCGCGAAGAATATGGTTACGGGCTTTGTTTTTTGCTACTGCATATAACCACGCAACAGGGTTTTCAGGAATGCCTTTATAGGTCCATGTTTCCAGTGCAGATAAAAATGTTTCGCTGGTTATGTCTTCGGCCACTTCCACATGCTCAATACCCAGATGCCTGCAAAGAACGGATGTGATCTTACTAAATTCAGTTCTGAACAAATGCGGTATTAAATCAGGTTGCTTCATGAAAACAAGTGCCCTCGTAAAAATACAAGAGCACTCTGGTTATATTCAATTTAGTGAGTGCCGTCTCCGCTGGCAATTTTCCGAACTTCTACACTATTGCCTTCGCCCTGCAAAACAGGCGAGCCTTTGGCAAACTCAACAGCTTCTTCCACCGAAGTTGCTTTTACAATAATGTAGCCACCTATTGTCTCCTTGATGTCACCAAAAGGTCCGTTGGTTACAATACTTTTTGAGTTTCGGGTGATTACAACTTTCGAGCCATCAAAAGGTAAGCCATTGCCGGCCACAAATTTGTTTTGAGCAGCAATGCTGCCAATCCAATCCATCGTTTGTTTCATCCAGATCTGGATTTGCTCGGGTGAGGCAAGTTTTTTGCCATCTTCATGCCTGAAAATTAAAATGAATTCGTCCATTGTGTTAAGGGTTTAGTTAGTAAATACACAACCATAACAATTGAAAGTACACAAATTGGACATCCCCCAGAAAAAAAATTAATTTCATATCGGCAGCCACCTTCCTTACAACACATTCATTAACTTTAGATTCATGACGAAATATGTTGTTATAACTACCCTACTTTTCCTTGCCAGTTGTTCGGCTCCTGAGAAAAAAACTGAAGGTAATCTCCAGAAAGTTGTTGAGCTTCCTTTTATTGAGGGTAACCCTCAGTACCTGGCTTCACCTTTTGTTACGGCCGGAGATCGTGTTTACCTTGTGGGTCATCAGGACGGAAGTTTTCCTGATCTAGGCTGGCATATTGATGGCGAGATGGGCGGAATTTGGGATCATCCGATCAAGCTTATGGATGGCTTTACTGCCAGTTTGAAAATTGATACTGACGATGAATTATTTTGTCTTGACAAAGCCGATACGTTTATTAATTATCCGATGGCCAACCAACATCGTTTTTTCTGGAATGAAGAGAACATAAAAGTAGATAGGTTTCAATTTATTCCGGATGGTGTAGAGGGTGCGCTGGTGGAATTCAGAATTTCCAATAGTGGAAAAGAAGTAAAAAAACTCACCTTCTCTTTTACAGGATTGGTAGACTTGAGGCCGACCTGGCTAGGCGAACGCACCGGCATGGTTGATTCTGAAGATGAAATTTCATTTGATGCAAAGGCCTCGGCTTTCCTTGCGAAGGATAAAAACAATCCGTGGTATGTTATGATCGGATCATCTCAGAAAGGAAATTTTACAACCGTTACTACGGAATGCACAGCTCCGCAAAGAAAAGGATTAGGTAAAAATGCCACGCTCTCTTATTCGATTATCATGGAGCCAAACGATGAAGTAATCATTCCCATTTTTATAGCTGGCTCTTACGTGTCAGAATCTTCTGTTTACAAAACGTATGAACTATTAAAGACACAAGCGCAGAATTTAGTTAATCAAAAAATAGCTCGGTACAAAAATATAAACCATGCTTCTAAACTCACCATTCCCGATAAGGGTGTTGAACAAATGTATGAATGGTTGAAGTATAATACAGATTGGCTTAAGCGCAATGTACCAGAGCAAGGCGTTGGTCTTTCTGCAGGCCTACCGGACTACCCCTGGTGGTTTGGAGCTGATGCTACTTATTCATTGCAAGGTGTGTTGGCCACAGGCGATCATGAACTTGCTAAAAATACAATTCTTCTATTACACACACTCTCAAAGAAAACAAATAGCAACGGTCGCATTATTCATGAAGTGTCAACTAACGGATCGGTCTTTAACCCTGGCAACATCAATGAAACCGCGCAGTTTATCACACTGGTTTACACATACTTTACCTGGACAGGCGACCTTGAACTTGTAAAACAACTTTATCCAGAATTTAAAAAGGGAATGCAGTGGTTACTCGAAGAGCGTGATCCTGATGGCAATCATTATCCGAATGGCAGCGGCATGATGGAAATACCCGGTCTGGAATCGGAGTTGGAAATGATTGATGTTGCGGTATACACACAACAAGCGTTGGCGAGCCTGGCTCAACTGGCTTATGCAGTTGGTGAGCCAGCACCCGCTGACGAATATCAAAAACTTGCCGATGAAATGAAAGTAAAAATTAATAACGAGTGGTGGCAGGCAAGTGAAAACTCGTTTGGGGATTTTATGGGAACTCTGGCCGAAGCAACTCCAATTCTGGAAGCCGCCCTCGTCAGGTCAGACACACTCGGAAAGTCGTGGGCTGTAGCGGAATTGAAAAGCACCCGCAAGCAAATGAAAAACTACCAACCCAAACAACGTGTGCCACATGTCATCTATCACAATTGGGTTGTCAATACACCTCTTGAAACAGGCCTTGCCGATGTCGATAAAGCCAAAGCGGCACTGAGAAAAAGCAAGACCTACGAAAATCCTTACGGGATATTTGTTACCGGCATTGACCGCACCGAAGAAGCTGATAGTGTGGTACTGAAGTCAAGGAAGAAAGTATTCTCATACACAGGCGCTGTAATGACACTGCCTACAAGCGTGCAGGCTGTTGCTGCCGCACGATACGGCTATACTCAAGAAGCACTGGAGTATATTAAAAAGTTACAGCAATCGTTTAGTTATGCCTTGCCCGGTTCGATGTACGAAGTATCGCCCGACTTTGGCATGATAACCCAAGCCTGGAACATTTATGGTGTTGCAGTTCCAATTATTAACTATTTCTTTGGCCTTCAACCCAAGGCGTATGAAAAGAGTATCTACCTCTCGCCACACCTGCCTATTCAATGGCCAGAGGCTGCCCTCGATAATGTGAAGGTTGGCGATAATGTGGTGAGTCTGGCAGTCAGTCGCAAAGATGATCGAACAGAATATCGGATTCGGCAAACCCGCGCGGAATGGACAATTATGATCAATGTCAAGAACGCAAAGAAAGTGATGGTCAATGGTATTGAAGCCGACCTCAAAATTCAGACTAGCGAAATGCTTACGGTATCTGGATTGGAAAACTTAGTGGTAATTTATTGAGTGGTGCTTATACCCGAATGGCAAGGCAACCCAAAATTGATCACTATTCAACATAATAATCGGTGCAACTATAGAAATTAATTTCTACATAAAGCTTTTACTAGAACAGAGATGCTTACAACAATTTAAGCACTAACGAGTAGTTAGCTTGGCTGTTTATCTACTCACTCCGCAGCGACCCCACCGGGTTTTGAATAGCCGCTTTAATGGATTGATAACTCACCGTAAGCCATGCAATAAGCAGAGCCGTAGCTCCGGAAACAAAAATAATCCACGCGCTGATATTGATGCGATAGGCGAATGTTTGAAGCCACCAGTTCTCCATTACATACCACGCCACTGGTACCGCTAAAATAAACGCAATCAAAATCATTTTTGTAAAATCTTTTGAGAGTAGTACGACCACACCTGTTACCGAAGAACCCAATACTTTGCGCACACCAATTTCTTTGGTACGCAAAGTTGTAATGTATGCAGACAACGCAAACAACCCAATGCATGAAACAAAAATTGCAAGGCTTGAAAATACCGCGAAAAGTTTACCCGATTGCTGTTCGTTTTTATACTGCGCATCAATATTCTGATCAAGAAATGAGAACTTAAATGGCTCTCCTGGTTCCAGATTCTTCCAGGTTGCCTCGATAGCTTTTATAGCTTCCGGGATCTGCCCGGCTTTCAAACGCGTAACAAAATATTGACTGCCTTGCCCAAAGGCCTCGTTGCTTTGTATAGCCAGCGGAGTAACTTTATCGCGCAACGAAATAAAATTAAAATCTTTCACCACACCCACAACTGTATAAGGTACGGCTACATTTCCTTCCGGCCGCTCCTGAATGTCAATCAATTTACGACCAATGGGATTTTCTAAACCCATTACTTTTACTGCTGATTCGTTGAGTATCAGGTTGAGCGAATCGTTCATGCCTTCGGCAAACCAACGGCCTTCGGCTAACTCAAAACCTAATACTTCAGCAAGGCCATCTGCTACCACCATCGACTTGGTAGTTAAAATTTCGGATGAGCCTTCCGGTTGAAACTGAATTCCAAAAAAATCATTCTCACGACCTGGAATTGAAAAGGAACCGGCCACACCGGCCACGTGCGGTAGTCGTCCTATTTCTTCAATCAGCGTTTTGGCTGTCTGCGGTTCGAGACTAAAACCACCTTCAACCACCAATACCTGATCGCGATCAAAGCCCAAGGATTTATCAGACATAAATTCCATTTGCTGCTGAATAACCAACGTGCCAATCATCAGAATAATAGAAATCCAAAATTGAAAAATAACAAGGCCATTGCGAATCCATTTTCCATTCCGGCTTCCGGTAAATTTTCCTTTCAACACTACTACTGGATTGAAAGAAGAAAGTACAAATGAAGGATAACTACCGGCCAGCAAACCTACAAGCCCTGCGAGAATAAGTAAGATAAAGAGTGTTGTGGTCGTGAACGGAATAGTCAGTTGTTTATCAATAAGATTATTAAATAGAGGAAGAGAAAAATAAATGATCGCTACAGCAAGCACCACACCGGTTGCACTTAATACGAACGACTCAGTAAGAAACTGCGCCACTAATTGTTGACGGAACGAGCCCATCACCTTGCGCACGCCCACTTCGCGGGCTCGTTCGGCTGAACGAGCTGTGGCAAGGTTCATAAAATTGATGCAGGCAATCACAAGAATTAAAATTGCAACTGAGATCATAATATAGACGGAGTTCCTGTTTCCACCCGGCTTCATCTTTGCTTCTAAATTAATTGGATCAAGATGGATGGATGCCAAGGGTTGTAAAAAATACCGATAGCCATTTCCTTCCTTGCGGTAATCTGCCCACGACTTACCAAGATTTTTTTCTATTTGTGCAGCTGCATACGTATCCACTACGGCAGGAATTTTTGCTTCCATGGCTGCAGGATCACTATTGGGCCGCAACCGAAAGAAGGTATAGGTTGCAAAACTGGTAAAGTTCTCGCGTGCCGTAAATGGAAACGTAGTTACTGCAAGTATGGCGCTAAACTTAAAGTGCGAATTGTGCGGAATATCTTCGATAACACCCGAAACTTTAAATTCCTGCAGGCCTGCAGTAATAATTTTTCCTATAGGATCAGCCGATCCGAAATAACGCGTTGCCATTTCCTGTGTAATCACCACTTCGTTGGCTTGCCTTAAAACTTTATCCCGGTTGCCTTTCAACAATGTAAAGCTGAATACTTTTAGAAAATTGCTGTCGGTGGCAATCACAAATTCTTCATCGAACTGATTTACTTCTTCTCGTTCATTTTTATATGACATTGAAAAATTCTGAAATCCATATACATTGGTCGATTCTTCTACTTCAGGAAAGTCGCGCCTGATTATACCTTCAAATGAGCTAGGAATGATTGCATAGAAAGTTGAATGATTAGGATATTTGCGTTCCAAAACCATTCGGTAAATTCGGTTGTGATCGGTAAAGAACGTATCGTATGAAAATTCATTTTTTATAAAAAGCACAATCAGCAAACAACTGGCAATACCCACTGCCAAGCCCAACACATTAATAATGGTATAGACTTTTTGCTTGAGCAAACTGCGCAAAGCAATTTTCAGGTTGTTTTTGAACATGGCAAAATGTTTTCTTTTGGATTAGAAAAATACTTATCTAAACGAAGATGGTTACCAGAAAGATAAAGTTTTATACGGATGGTTATTCACAAAGTCAATGGATAGCAAAAACTAGTTAAAACGCTCAGGATTAAAAGCATTCAAGTCCATCAAGGGTTTATCACCATCAACTATGTCTGCTATCAATCGTCCGGTGCCAGGCCCCAGGCTCAGCCCCATCATGGAATGCCCAGTGGCGTAAATAAGGTTCTGAATTTTTTTTGTGCGTCCGATATACGGCAAGCCATCGGGTGAGCAAGGTCGCAAGCCATGCCAGATTTCCGCTGCCTTAGGCATGGCTACTTTCATTTCAGGATAATAACGTGGGATAGAATCAACAATACCCTTCACGCGATTCATACTTATGGTGTGATCAACGCCCGTTATTTCCATGGTGCCGCCAAAGCGAAGTGTGTTACCCATAGGTGTTACCGCCACGCGTGATTCAAGAAAGATTGAAGGAATACGAATATTCTTCTCAACATTTTGCAACGTAAAACTATATCCTTTACCGGCCTGCATAGGCAACGACATTTTTAATTTAGACGCAACATGACCGGACCACGAGCCGGTGGCTATTACAATTTCATCAAAAGTATGTTCACCATGATTTGTTCGAATGGATTGAATTTTTCCACGTTCGACAACAAAATCATCAACCCTTGTTTGGGTACAAAAAACCACACCTTGCAGCGTAAGAAATTTTATCAGTTGAGTTACCAGTGTTTGGGGTGTGAGGTGCGCATCGCCCGGAAAATAAACCCCGCCACGCACATTAATTCTAACATCTGGCTCCAATGCCTGCACTTCTTCAGCGGATAAAATGCGAGCTTCAACTCCATGATCGTTAGCAATGGCTGCCGTCTCCGCTTCTTCATGTTCTGTTTCTTTTGTTTGATACAACATAAGAAGACCGCGTTCATGATAGCCAAAGCCGAACGGGAGTTCTTTGGCGAGATGCTGATACTGACCTTTACTAAACAAACTCAATTCTTTTAAAGCCGGGATGGAGTTGGTTACATGTTCTTTCGTGGCATGTTTGTAAAACTGATAACCCCATTTAAGTAAGTCAGAATTTAAACGAGGCTTTACATAAAATGGGCTCGTTGAATTAAACATCCAGCGAATTCCTTTTGAAATCATACCCGGAGCAGCCAACGGAATAATATGACTTGGCACAATCATACCTGCATTCCCAAATGAGCACCCATCTTTCAAATTACTTTGCTCAATGATGGTAACCTGATGACCAGTTTTATTTAAATAGTAGGCTGAACTTAATCCGATAATGCCGCCACCGATAATTCCTACTCTCATGCTTCCGGATAGTTGTTGCAGGATACTTGATTCTCGATACCGGAAGATTGGTTATAATATTCCGCGTCAGGTTCATTTACCTGATTAGAGTTATGTTCTCTTTCCACCGCCTTTATAAAATTATTTATCTTACGTCCCAATTTTTGTAAGCCTTGATGCAGGCTATCAAATAGCAATTGATCTGTCAAGGATTTTGTCTCAAACAAAGTTTCAAGCCTTGTATTTTCTTCTTCCATATCCTTCTACAATATTTGATCGAACTGATTTACTTGATCTTCTTATTTGCTGAGCTTCTTCAAATTGCTCAAACTTTGGTAACTTCAAAGTCATTTCATGAATCATGATTGATAACTGTCTAGCCTCTTGCCAAATCTCCAGTTTCTTGTGGCTCATATTATTGATATTGATTAACCTTCCTTTTTCAAATCCAGTGTCAAGAATCCAGTATCAGCCTATATCACCTGAAACCCATACGCATACGGATCATCATCCGGATTGATCGTAATCGTATTATGTCCGTAAATTTTAGCCCAGCCCTCTACGCTTGGAATAATCGCAGGTTTGCCATGCAACTCCGTTTCTTCTTCTATACGACCGATGAACTTAGAACCTATTATACTTTCGTGAATAAAATTCTCTCCCTTCTTTAATTTTCCTTTAGCATACCATTGAGCGAGGCGTGCCGAAGTGCCCGTGCCACACGGTGAGCGATCAATTGCTTTATCGCCATAGAACACCGCATTGCGGGCTGTCGATGTTGGATCGATTACTTTTCCAGCCCATAAAATATGGCTACATCCATTAATGGTTGAATTATCCGGATGAACAAACGAATACTTCGCATTGATATTCTTGCGCAACGTTCTGCTCCAACTGATTAGCTGGTCGGCCGTGTAGTGTTCTAAACCCGAAAAATTTTTCTGCACATCTACTATCGCATAAAAGTTTCCACCATACGAAACATCAAGCGTAAGCTCACCCAAGTCCGGACATTCAACTGTAAGATTTTCTGCAGCGAGATACGCTTTAACATTCCGGATTTTTACCGATTTCACTTTGTTGCCTTCTTGTCTATATTCAATACGCACAATTCCTGCGGGCACTTCCAGATTTAACACGCCCGGTGTTCTAGGCTTTACCAATCCTTCTTCAATGGCAATAGTAACGGTACCAATCGTACCGTGTCCACACATAGGCAAACAACCACTGGTTTCAATAAACAATACACCCACATCGTTGGCAGGATCAGACGGTGGATATAATATACTTCCACTCATCATATCATGACCGCGCGGCTCAAACATTAAGCCCTTGCGAATCCAATCATACTCCTTCAAAAAGTGTTGTCGCTTTTCGCTCATGTTCGCACCTTCCAACTTAGGACCACCTTCAGCCACTACCCGAACCGGGTTGCCACAGGTGTGGGCGTCTATGCATTTGAATGTTCCTGATTTATTCACTGTGCTTATTTAATTAAAACTCTTTCAAAAGGGTGCTGGTTTCTGGCTGCTAACCGCCAGCAAGAAACTACTTTTTAAATTCCCCATTAACCATTCTCCAAATCCCAACCGGGTTTTCGGTTTTCAATTCATCCGGCAACATCGACTCAGGAAAATTTTGAAACGCAACCGGGCGCACAAAGCGTTTGATCGCATCTGTGCCCACAGCCGAGAAGCGAGAATCGGTTGTGGCTGGAAATGGACCACCATGTTGAATGGATGGACAAACCTCAACCCCAGTAGGAACTCCATTCACAACTATACGACCCGCCTTTTCAACCAGCATATTGAGAAGACCGGAATATTTCAATAATTCATTTTCATCAGCGATAACAGTTGCCGTTAATTGGCCATGAGCCCGACTAACCACTGCATTCAATTCATCGGTTGATTTACAGCGAACGATTAATGAAAACGGACCAAAAATTTCCTCTGCCAGAGAAGGGTTTTTCATAAACTCATCGGCCGATACAGAAGCAACAAGCGGTTTGCCTTGAGCTTTGTTGACTTTCTCAGAAGATTGTCCTTCCACCAACACACCTTTTTGTGCCAACACCTGAGTTAATCTTTTTGAATAGTTATCTGCTATGCCTTGATGCAACATGGTGCCGGGCAATGCTTTTTGAAATTCGTTTGAGAGTGTTTTTATAAACCGATTTAATCCTTCGCTTTCAACAGCAATAATTAAACCTGGGTTAGTACAGAATTGTCCAACCCCTAAGGTGATGGAGGCAGCCAATGAAGCGCCCGTTTTTTCTGCATCACGCTCTAACGTTTCCGGTAACAGAATAACCGGATTGATGCTGCTCATCTCAGCGAACACCGGGATTGGCTCCTCGCGTTGATTGGCCAAATCAAACAAGGCCTTCCCACCTGCCAATGAACCTGTAAATCCAACTGCCTTGGTAAACGGATGTTTTACTAATGCTTGTCCTACAACAAAGCCAACGCTATGCACATGTTGAAATACACCTTGAGGCATTCCGGTTTTTTCCATTGCTTTTAAAATAGCTTCTGCCACCAGTTCTGAAGTTTCAGCATGAGCTGGGTGCGCTTTTACAACTACCGGACAACCAGCAGCCAATGCAGAGACGGTATCGCCACCCGCGGTTGAGTATGCCAAAGGAAAATTAGCTGCACCAAACACAACCACAGGCCCGATGGGCATCAGCATTTTACGAATATCAGGTTTAGGTGCAGGCATACGATTGGGTAATGCTGTATCTACCCGTGCATCAACCCACGAACCTTCCTCTACTAAATCGGCAAACATGCGGCAATGACTTGTTGTGCGACCGCGTTCGTTGATAATGCGCGCTTCCGGAAGATTAGTCTCACGTATCGTTGTTGTTACCAGCTGTTGACCTAACGTCTCAATCTCATCGGCAATAGCCCGCAGAAATTTCGCCTTCTTCTTTCCTGAAAAGTTTTTGTATGAAAGAAATGCAAGTTGAGCTTGTTGCAGTACATCATTTATATCTTCAACGGAACCATTTGCTATTTTCATAATTAAACACTTTATGTTACTGGTCAGTGGCTTCTGGATACTTGTTAGACTAGAAACCAGCAACAAGAAACCAATTTACAACTTAGGCCTGTTGGCAATACCTTCACGAATAATTTTCAATACCCGTTCCCGTTCCTCCCCTACCAATGGTAACCTCGGTGCCCGAACAATTTCAGAACCAATGCCTGCTTCCTGTTCGGCCAGTTTAATGTACTGCACCAACTTAGGATGGATGTCTAATTCCAGTAAGGGTAAAAACCAGCGATAAATTTTTAATGCTTCGGCAATCTTATTTGCTTTGGTTAGTTTATAAACTGCCACGGTTTCTTTAGGGAAAGCACACACTAATCCTGCTACCCACCCATCGGCACCAAGCATTAGTTCCTCCATGGCAATCGTATCCACCCCACAAAGAATTTTGAAGCGATCGCCAAAACGATTAATCATGCGCGTAACATTGCTTACATCGCGGGTTGATTCTTTAACTGCCTGAATATTTTTATTATTGGCCAGTTCAGCAAACATATCAAGTGTAACTTCAATTTTGTAATCAATGGGATTGTTATAAATCATAATCGGCAAACTGGATGTTTCCGCTACCGCTTTAAAATAGGCAACTGTTTCGCGCTGGTCGGATTTGTAGCGCATGGGTGGCAACATCATCAGGCCCTTAGCACCACTCTTTTCTGCGTCACTTGCCAGCTTAACAGCTTCGCGGGTACTGCCTTCAGCAATGTTCATCACTACTGGCACTTTACCACCAACTTTATCAACCGTAAATTTTACAAGGTCGAATTTCTCTTCGTTGCTCAGCACGCTAGCTTCTCCGAGTGTACCGCCAAGAATTACACCATCTACTCCGGCATCCAGTTGGGCTTTCAGATTTTTTTCAAATAATGGAAAATCCAATTTATCGTCATGCGTAAACTTGGTAGTGAGAGCCGGATAAATGCCTTGCCATGCAACTGTCATAGTATTCTGATTTTATTTAATACTTCAAAAGTACGTGAAGTAGTTCAAAACAATTTCATTCTGAATAACTCATTCTGATACTATTTTGACTAATCTTGATGTATTTAGTTAAAAAAAATAGTCAAAATCAGACTTAATGAAAGTAATACCCTTTCAAGTACCGAAAACCGGGCATGAGGCATTTCGCTTGCAGGTAGATGTGCTACCATACTTTTATGACCGGTTGCATCAGCATTCTGAAATTCAGGTGATGTTAATTGAAAAAGGTGAGGGCACATTAATTGCCGGAGATTATGTAGGGCGGTTTAAGGCCAATGAAGTATATCTGATTGGCAGCGGACAACCACATGTTTTTAGGAGTGATGAAAATTATTACCTAACCCGAAACAAAAAGAATGTGGGGGCAACGTCAATCTATTTTGACGAATACTATGCAGGTGAAAATTTTTGGCAACTCCACGAATTGAAAGACATCCAGAGGTTTCTAGGCAAAGTCGGCACTATTCGGGTGGAAGGTAAATCTCAGATAGAAGTAGTTTCGCTTATTCATAAAATATGTCAAGCAAAAAAAGTAGTTAGACTGATTCTGTTATTACAGCTGTTGCATGTGTTGGCTCAATCCAAAAATCTGAAACGACTTTCAATTACTCCGGTTCAAGGTTCAGGTCTGGCAGAAGACAAACGCATGAATGACGTGTTGCAATTCACCTTCAAACAAAGTAATCGTAAGATAAAAATCAGTGAAGTAGCTTCGGTGGCTAATCTTTCCGTTGAAGCTTTTTGCCGGTATTTCAAAGTTCGGACTCGAAAAACGTACACAAATTTTCTAAACGAAGTTAGGATTAGTCAAGCCTGTAAAATGCTAATTAAAGGGCAACCTAACATTCAGTCGGTTTGCTATGAGGTTGGTTTTCAGAATTTGTCGCACTTTAATCGACAATTTAAAAAGGTTACCGGAAAGACACCTTCGCAATATATGTATCCAGACATTTAGTCTTTGATATGAAAATCGCAAAAAAATCATCCGTCCGCCTTTCTGATTCCGACTCAACTACTATCTTACCTTTATTTAACCTCCATTTCAGATGGATAAACCTCTAAACCTGATGGCCAAGTATTTACTCTGTTTTTTAATTGCTGTCTTAACCTCCTTTGCTTCCTTTTCCCAAGAGAATTGTACCAACCTGATTGATGACGATGGTGATGGCCTTATTGATTGTCAGGATCCTGATTGCGGTGGCACTACAGTTTGTCTGATTGCCCCAAGTTGTGATCAGCCCTATGTTTATTATATGCCGCCCATTTTTGGGGACAAGGATGCTTACTGTGATATTTTTGGTACCGATGACATTGTCCTAACTACGCTTAACAGGAGAGCAAACGTAACAATACTTAGAGGCGATGGATCGTTATATCAGAACGTCATCCTTCCCATAGCGAATCCAGTGAATATTGCTTTTCCAATAACTGGTGCTGGGAGCAATCAGGTACTAAGGCAAAATCTTAATACGGTAATTAATGATGCCGGTTTAATTATTACTTCTGATCAACCGATCCAGGTATCATACAGATTGCTTTCCAGACCGGGTTGCCAAACCTTTAACGAAGAAATTCTACAAATTCATGGCAATCCTGCACTCGGTTATGCATTTTTTGTTGGTTCTCAAACTGATGCTAATGGTCTGCTCTATGGTGGTGGTTCACTTGAAAAGCATTTTACTTCAGTTATGGCAACTGAAGACAACACAGAAGTAACGTTTACCGTTCCCAATACGGTATTGATGGAGGGCTCGGCTAATGCTACAACCAACACCGCTATCGATTGGAGTGGAGTCCGTTCTGTAATTCTAAATCGAGGTCAGAGCTATATCATAGGCACCAGAAATGAAGACCCTAACCGAACAATCTCCGGCACGAAAGTAATTGCCAACAAACCCATTGTTGTAAATGGAGGCTCACATCATACCCGTAACTCACAAAGTGGAAAAGCCGATGCAGGTTTGGCGCAACTCGTTCCCACAACGGCTCTGTCTAACAAGTATTCATTAGTAGACGGTGGTAATCCATCCGATGTAAAAGACTATCTCATTATTATTGGAGTAAAAAATAATACCACACTAACTGTAAATGGTGTTAGCGGGGCTATAGACTCCAGGGGCAACACCATGCCAACAACACTCAATAGTGGCGGAGTAGCTACCTATTTTCTGGGCGATACGCAATTTGCGCCCTATACGGTTGAGGCAAGTGATCCTATTTATGTTTATCATGTTAGTTCACAAACCGAAGGCGAGTTTGGTATGGAAATCTTACCCGCACTTGATCCATGCCTGGGAACACGAAAAGTTGATTTCAGTAAACCCGGTATTCAGGCTCGCGCAATTGCCTATGTACCTAATAACGGATTAACAAGCTTAACATTTAATGGTCAATCATATACCATAGCCGCGGCAACTGTTAATGGTAATAAAGCTAATCCGATACCTGGAACTGATTATTCATTCGTTGTTTTTCAGGACGCTCAGATTTTACCAACCGGCAACAATCGTATCTCATCTGATAAGAAAATACAGGTGGCAGTAATGGCTTTCACTTTTGGCACTGGAAATTATGCTTACTATTCAGACTATCTAAAAAATATTGAAGTATACGATCCGGTTACTCAATTACCTACTGCAACCTATGTAGCCGCGACCGTTACCCCGGGCATAGCTTTCACGCATTGTGTAAGCATGGGTGGGTGCGGTGCTGACAATGCAATTATCACAGCCCTTGCGGGAAGTGGTGGTACTGTTACCATTAGTGGGAATCAGGCTTGCATCAGTTACACGATGAATAATACCGACCCCTGTTTTTCGGAAAAAGTAACACTGCGAATAACAAATGAGTTTGGTATTATAAGCACGGTGTGTTTACAGTTCAACAGCTCAATTACTAATATCTCCACTCCTATTGGGCAACTGCAACCCGTAACTCAGGTTTGTATTGGCACAAATCTTTTAATCGATGGTTCCTCTTCCAGTTCAGCTGGCATCAACAATCCAAACGGATATGTTTGGAGTACTCCTTCCGGAGTTGAAATAATTGGTCCGGTTCTTACTATAAATAATATTCAACTCAATCAATCAGGTAGCTACCTATTGCGCATAACTGATCTTGCAGGCTGTGAAAAAATCTACAACACTATTATATCTGTACTTAATTGCATTGATAACGACAACGATGGAGTTAACAACTTGATTGATGCAGATGATGATAATGATGGTCTACTAGATATAAACGAACCCGGTGGCAATGGCTTGGTCGATCATGATGTCGATGGAACTCCTAACTATCTTGATCTTGATTATTGTATTGCCAATGGTGGCGGGGCTTTGATAAATGGTGTATGTCGATTATTTGATACCGATGGCGATGGAATCATCAATCAATTCGATCTTGATTCAGATAATGATGGAGTACCTGATGTTATTGAAGTTGGTGGTGCCGATCAAAACGGAGATGGCATACTGGATGGAACAGATGCAAACAGCGATGGCTTACGCGATAATGTGGCACCTGGTGGTCTTACATCTTTAGATAACGATGGTGACGGAAGACCTAGTATTATTGATCTTGACAGCGACAATGATGGCATTACAGACATACGTGAAATAGGTGGCCCCGATATTAACAATGATGGAATAGTAGATGGGTTTACCGATTCTGGTAATGGCTTTGCCGATGCGTATGACTTAAGTCAGAATGGTATTCCATTAATCGCAACCGGCCCCGATGCCAACAACAACGGTCGTGCCGATAGCTACCCTATTGATAATTGGGATGGAGATAGCGTACCTAACTTCCTCGATGTAGATTCTGACAACGATGGCTTAACCGATACCCGCGAAGCCGAAGGCACCGATGCCAATGGCGATGGTCGCATAGATGGATTTGTAGATACCAATAATGATGGCTGGTCCGATCCTCTTGCCATTACGCCACTTCCTATACGCGATCTGGATAATGATGCCCTACCAAACTATCTCGATCTGGATAGCGATAACGATGGCTTGCCCGATGTAACTGAAGTAGGTGGAACTGATGCAAATGAAGATGGCATAATCGGCATTGCTCCTTTTGCTGATACGGATGGCGATGGACTTTCCAATCTGGTAGATGCCAACAATGGTGGCACACCACTACCGGTGCGGAATGCCGATGCTGATAGTCAGGAAGATTACCTCGATCGCGACAGCGATAATGATGGTATTCCGGATATTATTGAAGCAGGCTCACTCGATACCAATTCCGATGGTTCAATAGATAGTTTTACTGATAATGATGCAGATGGATTAGCTGATGTGGTTGATGCGACCACTGGTGGAACACCTCTAACCAACCTGGATAAAGATGGCGATGGACTTCCCAACTATCGCGATCTCGATAGTGATAATGATGGCCTTGCTGATTTAATTGAAGCCGGAAGTACAGATGCCGATAATAACGGCCGCATTGGTAGTGGCCCTATTGCCGATACCGATGCCGATGGTTGGAGTAATATTGCCGATGCTTCCAATGGTGGAACAGCGTTACCTGTTCACAACACCGATGGCGACAGCGTACCTGATTACCTCGATGTAGATTCAGACAATGATGGTATAACCGATGCCTCAGAAGCAAGCTTTGGTTCTGCATTATCAGATACTGCAAATGATGGCATAATAGGTAACGGTGCTATTGCCGATACCAACAATAATGGGTGGCCTGATAGTGCAGATCCAACCAATGGAGGTAGTGCGTTACCTAATCCGGATACCGATGGCGATGGTAATCCAAACTATCGCGATCTCGACAGCGATGCCGATGGAATACCCGATAACTTCGAAGCAGCATTTTATATTCCCGATGGTGAAAACGATGGTCTCATCGGTACGGGTCTTATTATCGACACAGATACCGATGGACTTTCAGATTTGAATGACCCTACCCAACTTGGTAGTGTGAATGTATTGTTCAATCAAGACAGAGATGGTGATGGTCGCGTTAACTATTTGGATATAGATTCTGACAACGATGGCATTATTGACAATACCGAAGGGCTCCCCACTTCTGCTTACGTACCTCCTGTTGGTCTGGACACAGATGACGATGGAATTGATGATGCCTACGATGTTAATAATGGTGGAGTTGCCAGTGGCTATTCCAACATTGACGGTGGAAGCGCACCCGACTATGTAGATACTAATACTGAAAGTGATGGCATTCGCGATCTGGCTGAAAACTTTTTTGGTGCTGTAGGTGTCTTACATCCATCTGAAGTAGATGCCAATAATGATGGTGTTCTGGATCCCGCCTCCTTTACCGATACAGACAGCGATGGGCTTGCTAACATTTTTGATCTCGATAACGGCAACAATCACAGCGGTGGCTTTGCTACCAATGGTGGTCAAACGCCCAATTCGCAACCCGACACACAAGTAGGTGGTGATCGCGACTGGCGTTCAGATATCGATAAAGATGGTGATGGATCGCCTGATCTAACTGATATCGATGATGATAACGATGGCATCCTCGATACAGCCGAAGGAACTGATGATGCCGATCAGGATGGCTTGCCTAACAACCGCGATCTTGATTCTGATAACGATGGTATTCCAGATATTATCGAAGTGGGTGGCTCTGATCCTGATGGAAATGGTTTTCCGGGCACGGGTCTTATCGGCACCAATGTAGATGCAAATGGGTTGCCACTGATTCTTGCAAGCACGCCTATCAGCATCAACGATGCCCAAGATGATTTTGATGGTGATGGTATTAAAAACTTCCTGGATATAGATAGCGACAACGATGGTGTGTTTGATGCAATTGAAGCAGGGGGTACAGATGCCAATGGCGATGGTCGTGTAGGCCCGGGTGTAGCAAATGATATTGATGCCGATGGCTTCCCTGATATAGTCGATCCTATTAATAATACCAGTGGCACAGGTTTAGGCACACGCTTACCTAACCTGAATTCAGATGGCGCACAACTTCCTAACTACCTTGATCTCGATTCGGATGATGATGGAATACCCGATGTGCTGGAAGCAGGTGGAGCCGATCCTGATAATGATGGTATTATTGGTAGCGGTGCAATTACAGATATAGATGGTGATGGTGCGTCTGATCTGGTAGATAGCAACAACAGTGGCACTGCACTCATTAACGGAGACATTGATGGTGATGGCATTCCCAATACGATGGATCTGGACAGCGATGGTGATGGCATCCGCGATGTAATAGAAGCTGGTGGAATTGATAATGATGGCGATGGGCGCATAGGTTCCGGAGCTATTACCGATACAAATGGAAATGGCTGGAGCAACATAACCGATCCGGCTAACGGTGGAACTCCCCTACTCGTTCCTAACACAGATGCATCAGGCAGTGCAAACTACCTCGACATTGATAGTGACAATGATGGCATAGTAGATATTATAGAAGCGCAGACTACTATTGGCTATCAGGCTCCTTTAGGGCTAGATGCCGATGGCGATGGTATCGATAATCGTTTTGATATCAACAATGGTGGTACCGCACTGATACCGGTTAATACCGATGGTACCGACAATCAGGATTATATTGATACCGATACCGACAACGATACATTCTCCGGCCAACTGGAAGGTTACGATACCGACAACAATGGAGTAGCGAACATCTTACCTTCCGGTAACGATTCAGACGATGACGGACTTGATGATGCGTTTGATGCCGATGGTACTACTGCACTTAATACAACTGGCGCAACCAATGCCCAGACTCCTAATTCATTCCCTGACCTCGACAACCCAGGTGGCGATCGCGATTGGCGCCAATCTCTTGATAGCGATGGCGATGGTATTCCTGATTCAATTGATCTGGATGACGATAACGATGGTATTCCGGATATAACAGAAGGAAATGGCGATGCCGATAATGATGGCATTCCAAACCGATTAGATCGCGACACCGACAATGATGGTATTACCGATACCATTGAAGCCGGTGGAGCCGATGCCAATGGCGATGGTATAATTGATGGCTTCGCAGATAGCGATGGCGATGGATTAGCAAACTCAGTTGATCCCAACAATGGTGGAACTCCATTGCCTGCTGGCGATGACGATGACGATGGTTTGCGCGACTTCCTTGATCTGGATAGCGACAACGATGGTATTCCTGATCTGCATGAAGCAGGAGGTATTGATTCAAACAAGGATGGTAAAATAGATAATCCTGTTGATGCCGATAAAGATGGTATTGCCGATGTGGTTGATCCTTCGCAAGGAGGCACACGCTTGTCACCACCTGATACCGATGGTGATGGTAAAGCAGATTATGTAGATCGCGACAGCGATAATGATGGTATTACTGATGTAATAGAAGCTGGTGGCATTGATGCCAATGGCGATGGTATGGCCGATAACTTTATCGATACCGACATTGATGGCTTTAACGACAACATCGATTCAGAAACATTAGGCACACCATTATCTGTACCTGATTCAGATGGTGATGGAAGACCAAACCATCTTGATCTGGATAGCGACAACGATGGAATTACAGATGTAGTTGAAGCCGGTGGTAGCGATCCTGACAATGATGGTCGCATTGGCACCGGCCCTATTGCCGATACAGATGGCGATGGCATGAGCAACGTGGTTGATCCAACCAATGGTGGCGCACCACTTTCTGTACCCGATACTGATGGTGATGCCATACCTAATTATCTCGATCGCGACAGCGATAATGATGGTATTACCGATACAACTGAAGCTGGCGGAACGGATATCAATGGCGATGGCGTAATCGATGGCTTTGCTGATTCAGATAACGATGGTTTGGCAAACTCAGTAGACACAACAACAGGCGGAACAACATTACCAGTTACCGATACCGATGGCGATTCGAGACCTAACTACATTGATCGCGATAGCGACAACGATGGCATTACTGATACCCGCGAAGCCGGTGGTACTGATGCAAATGGTGATGGAATCTTAGACGGAACTTTTACCGATGCAGATGGCGATGGCCTTGTGGATATTGTTGATGGAACACCACTGCCCGCACCTGATACCGATGGCGATGGTAAGAAAAACTATCTTGATCGCGATAGCGACAATGATGGAATACCTGATTTGATAGAAGCCGGAGGTGCAGATATCAATTACGATGGTGCCATTGATAATTTTACAGACAGTGATAACGATGGTTTAGCTGATGTAGTTGATAGTGGAGGCACTCCATTACCAGTCACCAACAGCGACAACGATACACTTCCAAATTACCTGGATATCGATAGCGATAATGACGGGATAACCGACATACTTGAAGCCGGAGGAATTGATGCTGACAATAACGGCCGTATAGATAATACAGCTGATAGCGATAATGATGGAATTGCGGATATTGTTGACAGCACTACAGGCGGAACAGCATTACCTGTTACTGATACCGATGGTGATACTAAACCTAATTACATTGACATTGATAGTGATAACGATGGCATTGTAGATATCATTGAAGCCCAAACAACCTCTGGTTATCAGCCACCATTGAACGTGGATTCAGACAATGATGGTCTCGACAACAGGTTTGATGTTACCGGAGGTACTCCAATCATTCCGGTTAATACCGATGGCGATGCCACCCCCGACTATCTGGATACCGATAGTGACAACGATTCGTACCCAGATGCGCTTGAAGGTTACGATACCGACAACGACAATGTGGCTAACATAACACCGGTAAATACGGATGCTGATAATGATGGGCTTGACGATGCCTATGATTTGATTACCGGAAGCACACAAACACAAAATGCAACCAACAGTCAAACACCTCTCTCCTTCCCTGACTTAGACAATCCGGGCGATGATCGCGACTGGCGCGAAGGATTTGATTCAGATGGCGATGGTGTACCTAACGATTTAGATCTGGATGATGACAATGATGGTATTCCCGATGCTGTTGAAGGCGATGATGACTTTGATGGTGATGAAATTCCAAACTCGCTCGATCTGGATAGCGATGGCGATGGTATACCCGATGTGATTGAAGCCGGTGGTAGCGATCCGGATGGTGATGGAAGAATTGGCACTGGCTCGATTACCGATACCAATGGAAATGGTTTGCACGATGGTGCTGATCCGGCTGCTGGTGGTACTGCACTTCCTTTGCCAGATACAGATACTGATGGTCATAGAGATTTTCTTGATCTGGATAGTGACAACGATGGACTTTGGGATGTGATTGAAGCGGGTGGCGAAGATCCGGATCAGAATGGAAGGCCAGGAACCGGAACACAACCCGATACCGATCAGGATGGATTAGTGGATTTGGTAGATAATGATCCGTTGCCAGTGCCCGATACCAATAATGATGGAACTGCCGACTACCGCGATGCCGATTCGGATGGTGATGGAACAGCCGATGTAATTGAAATTGGTTTACCAGATGAAAATAATGACGGTAAGGTGGATGACTTTGAAGACAATGATCTGGATGGTTGGGATGATAACCAACGACCAACATTCCCGCTTCCGGATTGTGATGACAATGGCATACCAAACGTACTTGATCCCGAACCATGCGATGTAATTGTGCCGGAAGGCTTCTCGCCTAATGGGGATGGTGTTGGCGATGTTTTTGTAATCGACAATCCTAATAACAGCATCATCGATCTACGTGTATTTAACCGTTGGGGTAACGTTGTATATCAATCCGACAACTACCAGAACGATTGGGATGGTCGCGCTAACCAAGGCATTGTAATTGGCGATCAACTACCCGATGGTACCTATTACTATATCATTCGTGTAAACGGAACCGAATACAAACCGAAATTCTTTACCATTAAGAGATAGTTAAAAGATGAAATCTTCATTGAAAATAATTTCTGTGTGTGTTGTAATAGGATTGGCTTTGTCAACCAAGACGCATGCACAGCAAGATGCCATGTATTCGCAATACATGTTCAACTACCTGTTGGTTAATCCAGGCTATGCCGGTAGCCGCGATGTGCTGAGCCTTACAGGAATGTACCGCAGGCAGTGGGTGGATATACCTGGAGCGCCCAGCACCATTACCTTTTCGGGAGATATGCCATTAGCGAATGAACGAATGGGATTAGGCCTTACTGTATTTAAAGATAAGGTGGGTGTGGAAGCTAATACAGGTGCATATGCATCTTATGCATATCGCGTTCGGCTTACGCAAAAAGGAACACTTTCGTTTGGTGCAAATGTTGGCTTTACGCAATACAGCGCCAACCTGGCCGATGTTGCACAACCTAATCCAAACGATCCGGCTTTTGGTGCCAACATACGTGAGTTTAATCCCAACTTTGGTTTTGGTATGTTCTACTCTACCGATAAGTTTTATGTGTCTTTGGCGTTGCCGCATATACTCAATAATAAACTGGCCAGCCTGGAAGAATTACAATCGCGGATGAAGCGGCATTACTTCTTTGGTGCTGGTGTGGTGGTTGGATTAAGTCCCAACGTAAAACTCAAACCTTCATTTTTGGTTAAAGTGGTAGAAGGTGCTCCTATTCAAAGCGATTTTAATCTTAACTTCTGGTATGTAGATAAACTTGGTATTGGCGCTTCGTACCGTACAGGCGATGCTATGGTTGCGTTATTAGAGTTTCAAGCCACCACAGGTTTACGGTTTGGGTATGCATACGATATTACTACAAGTGAACTTTCGCGCTATGCTTCTGGCACACATGAAATAATGGTGCGCTATGAGTTTGCTACACTGAAGAAAAAAATTATTACCCCACGTCATTTCTAATCTGATGAATGCCTAATCGTATGAAAAAACTTATGCTTTTAGTTCTGATAAGTATAACCCTTAGTGGTTACTCTCAAAAATTAATTGTTAAACGAGCCGATAAAGAATACAGCCGACTACATTTTGCATCGGCTGCCGAATTGTATGAAGAAGTCGTAATGAGTGGAGCCAGCAATGAAGCCATTTATTTGAAAGTGGCCGACTGCTATTACAAAATAAAAGACACACGGAATGCTGAAAAATACTATAGCAAAGTAGCGGATAACAAAAAGAGTGAAGTCGATTCATATCAATACATACAGTGTCTTTTGCAGAATGGCAAAACAGAAGAAGCGTTTACGCGAGCTCAACAATTTAGTTCCACATCTACACGCATCGCTAACATTGCCTCATCACCTATTGCTAAGATACTGGCCGATACTTTGATTAACGATGTACACTTTCTTGAATTCAATACACCTTACTCCGACTTCTCTCCCGTAGCGTATAAGCAAGGTCTGGTGTTTGTCTCATCCCGGCATCGTGGTAAATTACACAAAAATGTTTTCGGCTGGAATAACACCCCGTTTCTAAATCACTATTATGTAGACACAACCGGGCTAACCAAATACCTGCACGAGCATGAGTTTATCCGCGAAGATCATGTAAGCTATGACAATCCAAATTTATATGCCTATGGTGAACTGCTGCATACCGATGAAACCCGAAACACCAGCAATGATACGCGAACTGCCGGTTACTACAGCACTTACTTTCGTAAACAAACAGACTCCTTATATTTTGGAAAAGATGTGGAGCCATTCAAACCCCTTAATACTAAATATCACGAGGGCCCGCTGGCCTTTAATAAAGCACAAGATGTTGTTATCTTCACTCGGAATAATTTAAACAAAAGCACTTCGGATGTAACCAATCTTAGTTTATTTACTTCAAAATGGTTCGGCTCGCAATGGGGCAATCCAGAACCATTGCCTCTTAACAACGCAAATTATTCTGTAGCACATCCTGCTTTTAACGAGGACATGACCTATCTGTACTTTGCATCAGACATGCCAGGTGGAATAGGTGGCACTGACCTTTATAGGGTAACTTATAATGGCAATGAATTTGGTACACCCGAAAACTTAGGGGAATTCATAAACACCAATGGCAACGAACAATTTCCTTTTGTGAGCAACGACCTTTTATACTTTGCCTCAGATGGTCATGGTGGGTTGGGTGGCTTAGATGTGTTTGTGGTAAATCTTAAAAATACCTCGCAACTAAAAAACATGGGGTATCCCATCAATACCAATAAAGACGATTTTGGTTTAATAGTAAACACCGGAGGCACAGCCGGTTTTATGAGTTCCAATCGACATCGCACCGGTTTGGACGATGATATTTTTAGTTTTACCAGAACCAAACCAATTTCATTTACATTGCCTGTTAAAGTGTTAGTGGTTGATCGCATTACTGAGAAACCAATTACAGCAGCTTCGGTTAATCCTACCGGCAGTCTGCAACCTTGCGTTACCGATGAAAATGGTCTTTGCGTGTACGAGGCGGAGCCTGGTAATTATACATTCATTGGTACTAAAGAAAAATACCTCGAAGGAAAATCAACCTTAGAGTTAAAAGAAGGTGAACCTGAAGCCACCGTTAAAGTTTACTTGACGGAATTTGGTAACAGTTTATATTGTCGGGTGGAAGATCGCGTAAGCGAACTGCCTATACAAGATGTAAAGGTTAACGTGCGCGACAATAAAACAGGAAAAATAGTTGTTACCGAAAATACCTCATTACAAGGCGAGATTAGAAAACGTTTAGAGAATACCAAAATTGGTGATGTCTTGAATTATTCATTCCGTTTTGAGCGCGCGGGTTATTTAACCAAGACGGCAAACTTTAAATATACAGTGAACAAACCTGGCGAGATACCCGTGCACGAACTGATGGATATTAAAATGGATAAACTTGATTTGGGAATGGATATCGGTAAGATTATTCATATCAATCCAATCTACTTCGATTTGGGTAAGGCGCTTATTCGTAAGGATGCATCGGCTGAGTTGGATAAGATTGTTCAGGTAATGAAAGACAATCCTAACATGATTATAGAGTTGGGCTCGCATACCGACTGCCGCAGTAGTGCCCAATCGAACTTAGCACTTTCTGACAGGCGCGCCAAGTCATCGGCAGAATACATCATTTCAAAAGGAATATCCAAAGATCGGATTTCAGGAAAAGGTTTTGGCGAAGCGAAACTAATTAACGACTGCGGCTGCGAAGGCAATGTAAAATCAACTTGTTCGGAAGCTGAACATCAGCTAAATAGGCGCACTGAATTTTTGATCGTGAAGTATTAAGAGTCACCCTCTACATCATAAGTAAACACGTTGTGGCTGGAATGCAAAGTTATTAACCAATTATATTCGATTATAAACGTTTACAAACGGATATATCAGAAATCGGAAGGTTTGCTCAGGCTATCTAATCATGATCATCAATGCGTTCCGGCTCCAGACTCCACTTGGCAGGAGAACGCCACAAGCTGGAGAGTAGTAACTCACGCATGAAAATAAATTCTTTTGGCAGTTTGTCATACATCTTTTCAAAATGCTCGGCATGCTGCAACAATTCGCGTTTCCATTCTTCGCGATCAATGTCCATAATGCTCTCAAACTGTTCGCGCGTAAAATTCAATCCTGTCCAGTCGATATCATCGTAAGTGGGCATCCAGCCAATAGGACTCTCCACCGCATTTGATTCGCCACGGATCTTCAACACGATCCATTTTAAAATGCGCATGTTGTCGCTAAAGCCAGGCCAGATAAACTTTCCATCGGCATCCTTTCGAAACCAGTTCACACCAAAAATTCGCGGGGGTGCAGGCAAGCCTCGTCCAAATTGCAGCCAGTGATTAAAGTAATCACCCATATGGTAGCCGCAGAACGGCAACATAGCAAATGGGTCGCGTCTTACCTTACCCACTTCACCAAAAGCAGCTGCAGTTGTTTCCGAACCCATCGTAGAAGCCAGGTAAACACCATAGGCCCAATTAGAAGATTGATATACCAATGGAATCGTGGTGCTTCTGCGGCCACCAAAAACAAAGGCACTTACACACACACCATTCGGGTTCTCCCACTCCGGATCAATAGCCGGGTTGTTTCCCGCAGCAACTGTGAAGCGACTGTTTGGATGTGCGGCAGGTTTGCCCGATGTTGGATCCCACTTTTGGCCACGCCAATCAAGCAGATTTTTTGGCGGCTCTTTCGTCATCCCCTCCCACCACACATCGCCATCTTCGGTAATAGCCACGTTGGTAAAAATTGTATCCTTCGAAATGGTAGCCATTGCATTGGGATTTGTTTTTTCGTTTGTGCCGGGCGCCACACCAAAATATCCGGCTTCAGGATTGATTGCATAGAGTTTTCCATCTTTACCCGGTTTTATCCAAGCAATGTCATCGCCTACAGTCGTTACTTTCCAACCTTTCAATTCCTTAGGCGGAATGATCATGGCAAAATTTGTTTTGCCACACGCACTGGGAAAGGCTGCGGCCACATAATCCTTTTTACCATCCGGACTTTGCACACCCATCAGCAGCATGTGTTCGGCCAACCAGTTTTCATCATTGCCCATAACTGAAGCAATGCGTAAAGCAAAACATTTCTTACCCAGCAAAGCATTGCCACCATACCCCGACCCGTAGGACACAATGGAACGCTCTTCAGGATAATGAACAATATATTTTACGGTTGCATTGGTAGGCCACTTAGCATCTTGCTGATCCGTGCGCAAGGGAGCACCCACGGTATGCAAACACTTTACAAACTCGCCCTCTGCCCCTAACACATCCATTACGCGGGTGCCAACACGTGTCATTAAATGCATGTTTACCACTACATATTCAGAGTCAGTAATTTCAATTCCTATTTGGGCGATATCAGAACCCACTGGTCCCATGCTGAACGGAATAACATACATCGTTCTTCCTTTCATGCATCCCTGCAAAAGGGGATGCAATGTTTGTTTCATTTGCCGCGGCTCCATCCAGTTGTTAGTGGGGCCGGCATCTTCTTTGCGTTTGCTACAGATATAGGTACGATCTTCTACACGCGCTACGTCACTGGGGTCAGAAAAACAGGCAAAACTATTCGGTCGTTTTTTTTCATTCAGGCGGATGAAGGTGCCTTTGCTCACCAACATGTCGCACAGTTCAGCGTATTCAGTTTTTGAACCATCGCACCAGCGAATTGTGTCAGGCGTGCACAGGGCTGCTACTTCATTTACCCACGAGAGCAATTCAGCATGCGAAACTGTATTCATTTTTTTATCAGCAAGGGTGGAGTTCATAAAAAGGGTTGGGTTTTATGTGCGCAAAAGTAGTGAGGCTTTATCGCAAAATAAAGCGCTGCAAACGTTTGAAACGTGTTTTTTATTAAAAGTCAACCCGGTAGGCTAGCACAGGGATAATACCCAGCTGATATTTGGTGTTTACCTGTTTCTGGAAGGTATCGTAATACTGATAGGCCACGTTTTGATAGCCCGTCAGATTCTGAATGTCGATAGAAAGTGTGCGGGTGTAACCGGGCTTATTTTTACGCCAGCTTACACGTACATCCGACCGAAAGTAGTTCGGGTATTTAATTGTGAAACCCTGAGAAAGATCATACGCGGTGGTGCCGATTTGTTGAGATGTAAATTCATCAACCGGTGCCTGACGAAGGCCACCCGTATACAGTATGCGTGCATGCACACCAAAGGCTTTGTTTGTTTTGTTCCACTCTTTGCCCATCGATAAACTACTGGTAAAGTTTCCGCTAAAGCGGGAATCGGTAAACGATAAATATTGGTTTCGATATTCTGACTTATAGTAAGAGCCCGATGCTATAAAATATACATCGTCATAAAATTTCTTTTCTACAAAGGCTTCTACCCCGTAGTTGCGACCTTCCCCCTCTCCTTTCAAATCAGCTTCCGGAAAATCTTCCCATTGGTTGATGAGTGAATAATAGGAAAAACCTGGTAACACAGGCACATCTGTTAAGTGATGGTAATAGAGTGACGAAACCATTCTTAAATCAGTACGCACCTGCTTTTTCCATTCCAATGTAAATTGATTGCTCTTGGTAAATGGCAGTTGACTGTTGCCGGCAGTCAAATACGTTTGCGTTTGTTGCCATTGGCTGGTGACTCCGTATGAAAGTGTAAACGTGTTTGTATTCAGGTTTCTGGATAAACTTACGCGTGGCTCCCACGATGCAGAATTATTGTAGGTAAAATTGACATAGCGCACCCCGGCATTAAGGTTAAACTTGCCAATATACTGCGACCAGTTTAAATACGGCTGCCATAATAACCCGTTAACGGTGCCCGCCAGGTTTGGATAAAAGGGATCAAAATACAAAGGAGTAACTGTGGCTACATCCATCGAATTATCCAGATAGTTTGTAATAAGTCCGGCTTCGATCGATCCTGTGGAGCTAAGTTTACGCACCGCTTTGATAAACGTAGATACTAGAAGGCGGTCAGAAAAATAACGCTCTGAAAAAATATAGGCTGGCTCTAAAATAGTTTCACTCTGCGATGTTCTATCTTGTCGTTGGCCGGATATCGAGGCACCCATACTTACAGAGGCCCAGCCCGGCTTAAACTGGTTAACCAATCCAAATCCATACACCTGACCTGAGTAGTCAATGGTGTAACGATCTTTCTCTTCTTCCCATTCACTTTCCGGTTTTGCATCAAACCTGTTTTCGCTCCAGCCGGCAAAACCAAATAAAGAAAGACCTCCTTGCTTGCGCGGAAAAGTTAAGTTAAATGATACGTCTTGAAAATTAATTGCTTCGTCACCAAAGTCAACACCTAGTTTAGAAAGCAACCCAATGGTAGAGTACCGATAGTTGACAAGAAACGAACTCTCTTTGGTTTTACTGAGCGGGCCTTCGGCAGACAAATCCATACCAATTAAACTTGCCTGCGCAGTGTATTGCATTTTATCGGCAGCCCCAGGCCGCAGCGACATATCCATCACTCCAGCTACTGCATTGCCATAGCGCGCTGGCAAATTTCCTGAATAGAAGTCGGTCTTGCCTAACAATTGAGCACTGAGAATATTTACACCCCCACCATTCGCTACGGGTTTGTCGCTCAGCGTTCCGGCATTAGCCAAATGATTTGGGTTAACAATATCCAGACCTTGCAATCGCCAAAGCAACCCATTAGGTGAATATCCCTTTACAGAAATTGAGTTAGCCTGATCGTTGGCTGTCACCACACCCGGATAAGAGGCCAGCATCCGCACGGGATCAAAAAAATTGGCCGGCACACGCAGCGATTGTTCAATGGATAGTGTTGTTAATCCAGACTCGAAATTGGTTTGTGGACTAACAACAACTTCATTCAAGATAATTGGTGATTCCTGTAGCGAAATTTCCAACACATTACCTTTACCGGCAATGATCAGTAACTCGCTTTCTGCTAACAGATACCCCGTATAGGAGATTTCAATTCTATAACGACCAAGTGGCAGGGTTAGCATAAACTGTCCCTGCAAGTCTGTTGAAGTGCCTGTTATTAATTTATCCTTTTCAAAAACAGAAATGCTGGCCCCTGATAACGCAACGCCTGTTGTCTTGTCTTTAATTCGCCCGGTAACGGATTGAGTGATCTCTTGCGCAAAGGAGAAACCCGAAAGAAATATGAAGTTTATAAAAAGGAACCGCTTCATGAGAAAAATAAAATTGTCTTCAAAAGTACTATAGATTCTACAACAAAGCACAAAGAAAAAAACGCCTGACCACTCGTGCTAGACATTAGTGATCAGGCGCCTCTTGCAGGCTTAACTGGTTTCGTTTAGAGTATTGTCTTCAGATACTTGATCGAGTTCTCAGCACTCAACATCGGGTTTGATGGATACGTTTCCTGTTCTACAAAGAAAGTTTTCATTCCAGATTTTTTTGCTGCTGCAAATAACTTGGTGAAATCTATCGACCCTGTTCCTACATCGGCATTGTTGTCCTTATTATTCTTATCCATATCCTTCACATGCCATAACTCAAACCGACCGGGATATTTTTCAAAGTAAGCAAAGGGGTTTTGGCCGGCTCTCACAACCCAATATAAATCCATTTCAATACCAACCAGTTTTGGATCGAGCAACTCAAGCATTACATCAAACACAACCTTGCCCTCAACGGTTTCAAACTCAAAGGCGTGATTGTGATAGCCCATTCTGAGCTTATACTTTTTGGCAACTTCACCTGCCTTGTTTAAAATCTCGCATGTCTTCTTCAATTCATCCAACGAACTATAATAATTCTTATCCATCCAAGGCACCACAACATACTTTTGTCCCAAGGCTTTGGCATCCGCACAGGCCTGCTCCCAGCCTGGACTGGCCGCCAAATCAATTCCATAGTGACCACTCACCGTTTTTAATCCGATACTTTTCATAAACTGCCCATACTCCGCTACGGGCATACCAAATAGTTTACCATCTCCGTAGCCGTAGGTTTCCACTTGTTTGTAGCCCCAACCTGCCACTGAGCTAAGTGTGCCCTTTACATCTTTCATGATTACATCACGCAGTGAGTACAGTTGCAAACCAATCGAATTTTTGCCTTTGGCCTCGGCCAAGATAGAAGGCAGTGTAAGCATCCCTACTGTGGCGATGGCTGATGTCTGAATAAATCTTCTGCGATCCATAGTTTTTAAAATTTACCTAATACCCTATTTACCTAATGAAACCTGACTCAGCATAAACAGGATATCATCACCTGCCTTTTCATTTTTGAAAATCAACACAAGGTTGTGTTTGCCCGTTACTCCTTTCATAGAAATCCCGGAAGGTTTCATGAATATACCGGGTTGCACTTCCATTTTAGGAGAGCCCGCAAAACTTACGGTTCCCAAGCTTGTTCCTGTTTCAGAATCCAGCCTTACCTCAATCTCCCCACCTTTCATAGTACCAATCTCCACAGTAACAAAATTGAGTTTGCCAACACCTGATAAATCTATATCGGTAAAGGTTACGGATGAATTATGTTTTACATTTTCTACAAAATCAAATCCTGCAGCACTTGATTTTCTAACTCCACCTTTCAAATCAGTCACTTCAGTCATATTTAAAACTGGTGAATTAAATACAAACTGTTTGGTGGTTGAGAGAGATGGCATTCCATTCGCTCCGTTGTCTTCATAACTAACAGTAAGCACATACGCAGAAGTTGCAGTCGGGCCCGGAGATGGTAACACGGCAAAATTTGCTTTTCCACTCAGCGGCAAGCTCTTTACTTTTTCTTCTTTGCCCAACGATAAAATATACTCCACCATTTGCACAGCTTGTGCTTTGGTAACTTGCGGGTGAGCAGCCATTGCCACTTCGCCCCAAGCGCCTGATCCACCATTTAAAATCTTGCTGCTTAAAACCTCGGTAGCATCTGTGTTCTTACTATAACGTGTAGCTACATCTCGGTAACTTGGGCCTGCCGATTTCTGATCTACCAGGTGACATGACTTACAATCACTTTCAGCGATCAGCAGTTTACCCGGCAAATCGGCACGCTGATGCCCTTGCGCAATCTTGGTCATATCATAACCTTGCGGGTGGAAGTCTAAGGTAACTAAAACTCTATCCGAAGAAATCTTTCCATCGGTTGTAGTGCCATCTTCATTATCGGTTACAGAAATTTTATAGTTTGCTGAGCCACCCGGCAAGAAGCGATTACCACCCTCTACAGTTACATCAATCACGGGTGGTTCGTTGCCCGCAATCACAGTAACCTCTGCTTTTGAGGTAGCCCCTTTGGCATCTGTTACGGTTAAAGTTGGCCTGTAAATACCGGCCTTATCAAACGTATAGGAAAACTCACTGTTTGTACCTGTTACTGCCTGACCGTTTATTTCCAATGCATAGGTAACGGCATCTCCATCCGGATCTGAACTTTTGCCTGTCGAGAAAGTAACACTCAACGGAAGGGAGCCAGAATTTTTACTGGCATTCAAAGAAGCAGTTGGCACTCTATTGCCACCATTAAAATCGATACGGGCCAACCGAGCATCCAGATTTTCTTTGAACCATGCGGTGCCATACTCAAGAGTGTATAGTTTTCCATCCGGGCCATACGCCATATCAATGATGTTGTTAAACTGCGTTCCTTCCATGAAGGGTTCAATATTCATGATATCACCCTTCTCATTCATCGTTACTAACCGCATCCAGTTACGCATCCAATCATAGATAATCAGTTTTCCATCCAGATAACCAGGGAAGGCTTCGGGCTTACCTTTAAAATCTTCAGAGTAATAAACAGGGCCCGCCATCGCATTGCGACCACCTGTTTTCATTAAAGGAAAATCTGGTGACTCAGCATAGGGATACCAGATAAATGGCGCGCTCACTGCAGGCAACTCAGTTTTACCCGTGTTGTTTGGCGATGAGTTGATTGGCCTAGCAGGATCATGCAACGCACCGATTGTCTTTTTCTCAAAATCATATTTAGCATACGGATAGTTGTCGCCAATAAATAAAGGCCAGCCAAAGTATCCTGGCGTGCGTGCCTGATTTACTTCATCGTAACCACGTGGGCCACGCTCGGGGCCATCATTGCCAGCGTCAGGGCCTACTTCACCCCAATACAAAAAGCCGGTTTTTTGATCTACTGAAATTCTATACGGGTTTCGATTGCCCATCACATAAATCTCGGGTCGCGTTTTCTCTTCGCCTTTAGCAAAAAGGTTTCCTTCCGGGATGGTATACGTTCCATCGGGTTCGGGATGAATTCTTAAAATCTTACCGCGCAAGTCGTTCGTGTTTGAAGATGATCCTTGTGCGTCAAAGGGATGTCTTCCTTTGCGTTCATCGGACGGACTAAAACCATCAGACTCAAAAGGACTGGTGTTATCGCCAGCCGATACAAACAAATTTTTTCCAGGGCCAAACACAATCGATCCACCTGTATGGCAGCAGGTTTCGCGTTGTGTGGCAACCTCCAGCATTAGCTTCTCAGAACCTTGATCAATTTTTTCGCCATCAAACACAAATCGCGAGAGCACATTTGCCGATTTGTCGGGATGTGAATAATAGATGTAGAGCCATTTGTTCGTTTCAAAATCCGGATCATGTGCAATACC
Organism: Cyclobacteriaceae bacterium; assembly: GCA_965278925.1. Lineage (GTDB taxonomy): Bacteria > Bacteroidota > Bacteroidia > Cytophagales > Cyclobacteriaceae > ELB16-189. The sequence continues at coordinate 1,153,215 of OZ257123.1, forward strand.
CAGCATCCCGTCTTCAAACTTGGTCCACACATTAAAGGTGTTGATCACTGTGATTGAATCTGTAGCCGGATTATACAGTTTAACTTTTCCTTTACGCTCCAGAAAGATGATGCGGCCATCAGGAAGAATATCCATTTCGGTTGGTTCATCAAAAAAAGAACCCAGCACTACTTTCGTGAACCGATTTGTTTCTGGCAACTTTTTCGATTTTGCTTTCGAGAAATCAGGTTTACCTTCTCCCATAGCATATAAAATCCCTTGATACACATGATCTAAATACAGAGAATCAGCAAACGACTCGTTGGTATGGCCCATGCCCGTATAGAACGAACGCCCACCATCAAAATCATGATACCAGGCTATCGGATGGTTATCGCCATTCTCGCCTCCTTTATACGATGTCTCGTCCAGTGTATATAGTACATTGATATCTTTCGAAATCTTTTTATAGTTATATAATTCATCTGTTCGTATCCACTCATCCGGAAGAGTTATTCCATTTCCAAACGCTTTTACTTTTTTAAACTTTGCTTCCTGCGTAGCGGGGTGACTTTTAAAATAAGCTCCCACCAGTTTTCCATACCACCACCATTCGTATTCTGTATCCGCAGCCGCGTGAATACCTACATAGCCACCACCACCTTGAATATATCGGATGAATGCATTTTGTTGCATTTCATCGAGCACATCACCCGTTGTGCTTAAGAACACAACTGCGTTGTATTTTTTTAGATTTTCTTCCGTAAAATCTTCCGAGTGTTCGGTAGTATCAACATCAAAACCCTTTTCAAGTCCTAATTTTTGAAGCGCAACCTTTCCTGCTGTTATCGATCCATGTCTATAGCCTTTAGTTTCAGAATAAACCAATATGCGAGGTTTGTCTTGCTTGCAGGCTGCGAAAAGAATTAGTAGTACTAAAACCGGAAATAGTTTTTTCATAATGAGGTTGTTAATCGTCTTTATCGCATTATGGATATGGCGATTGAGTAATGTATAGGTTAGACTTTCTTAGTGTTCTTTTTCGCCATCGAGCGACAATACATAGCGGGCCATCTTTTCAGCATCGGCCTGTGAAAGGTCAGCGTGTGGTGTCATTGGAATTTCGCCCCAAACTCCGGTGCCACCACTGATAATTTTACCTGCTATCAACGTAACATTGGCTTGGGTAAACTCATACTTTTTAGCAACATCGGTATGCGATGGGCCAATTAATTTGTTTGTTGCATGATGGCAGGTTTTGCAGTCGCCTGCTTTCACCAGCGATTCGCCCTGAGCAATAACATCTCCGGCAATTGCTTCTCCGCTTTCATCGGGGGCACCATAGTCTTCGGTACTTGCTGTTGTTTCTGTTTTTGATCCGCAATTAGCCAGCACGATTACGAATACGAGCATAAGAGAAATCTGTGTTATTTTTTTCATGATACTTTATTTTATAATGCCTAAAACTTTTTTGTTCAGTGTTGGGTTTTTTCCGGTTGATGCAAAATCATCAAACGCTTTTTCGGTTACCCGGATGATGTGATCTTTGATGAATGGAGCTCCTTCGGCAGCGCCTTGCTCGGGATGTTTAATGCAACATTCCCACTCTAACACAGCCCACCCTCTGTAATTGTATTGAGCCAGCTTTGAAAAAATCGATGCAAAATCTACCTGACCATCGCCTAGGGATCTAAATCGTCCCGGACGATTTACCCAATCCTGAAAGCCGCCATATACGCCACTTTTTCCGGTAGGATTAAACTCAGCATCCTTAACATGAAACATCTTGATGAAAGAATGGTAGAAGTCGATGTATTGCAGATAATCCAATTGCTGTAATACAAAATGGCTGGGATCATACAGAATATTCGCACGTTTATGTTTTCCGGTTGCTTCCCAGAAACGCTCAAAGGTAATTCCATCGTGCAGGTCTTCGCCCGGATGAATTTCATAACAAACATCCACACCTACTTTATCGAAGGCATTTAAAATAGGAAGCCAGCGTTTTGCTAACTCTTTAAATCCATCTTCAACCAATCCTGCGGGGCGCTGCGGCCACGGATAAACGGTGTGCCACATCAGCGCACCCGAAAAAGTAGCATGCGCATTTAATCCCAAATTTTTACTTGCCCGTGCAGCTAACTTTAATTGATCAACCGCCCACTTAGTACGCTCCTTCGGTTTACCATGCACAGACTTTGGCGCAAAGCCATCGAACATTACATCATAGGCAGGGTGAACAGCAACCAATTGCCCTTGCAGGTGTGTAGATAATTCTGTGATCTGCAATCCACAAGATTCAACAGTCTCGCGAATTTCATCGGCATAGTCTTTACTTTCTGCGGCTTTTCTCAAATCGATACAACGGGCATCCCAACTGGGAATTTGCACACCCACATACCCGAGTGATGCCGCCCATTTACAAATTGACTTAAGATTGTTGAAGGGAGCTTCGTCACCCATGAATTGGGCTAAAAAAATTCCAGGTCCTTTTAGTGTCTGCATAGCTCTTAAACTTCAAAAGGTGTCCACTTGTCTTTGCTCTGGCCGCTCTTTACCACGTTGTCAATAAAGGCCATGCCACGAATACCATCTGCTACGGAAGGGAAATCAACTTCAGCAGGTGCTTTTGTTCCATCAATACGTGCGGATAAGGCAAGAGCAAAATTTCGATAGAGATTTGCAAATGCCTCCAGGTATCCTTCCGGGTGGCCAGCCGGAGTGCGAGTATTAAATTTTGCTTCCTGATGCAAGAAGCCATTGGTGCCTGCACGTAAAATCTGAGTCGGTTGATCAAGCCATCGAACGATTAATGTATTTGGTTCTTGCTGTGCCCACTCAAGCCCGCCCTTCTCTCCATAAATGCGAATCCTTAAAGCATTCTCTTCACCGGCTGCAACCTGCGAAGCCATGAGCACCCCGGCAGCACCGTTATCAAATTTCAAAAGCACATTGCCATCATCATCTAATGCCCGGCCAGGAACCATAATATTAAGATCAGCACACAGGTGGGTGATCTTCAAACCAGAAATAAATTCTGCGAGATGGGCAGCATGTGTGCCGATGTCGCCCATGGCACCTGCTTTGCCCGACTTTTTCGGATCGGTTCTCCACGCAGCCTGCGCATTACCTTCGCGCTCACTCATTTTACTCAGCCAGCCCTGCGGATACTCTACATAGATTTTACGGATTTTTCCGAGCGCACCCTCCTTTACCATAGCCCGGGCCTGACGTACCATAGGATATCCGGAATAAGTATGGGTAAGCAATAAAATCAATCCTGTTTCTTCTACTTTTTTCTTTAACTGCTTTGCTTCATCTAACGTAAAAGTGATTGGTTTTTCAATTACCACATGAAATCCTTTTTCTAATGCCAGCATAGCCGGAGCAAAGTGTGCAAAGTTGGGTGTTACAATGGTTACAAAATCTATTCGTTTGTCGGCCGGTAACTTGCTTTCCTTTTCAATCATTTCCTCGAACGTGGTGTAGGTACGATCTTCCTGAAGGAAGAGCATCTTGCCGCTATCTTTTGCAACTTCGGGATTGATGCTGAGCGCTCCGGCCACTACTTCAATCAGGCCATCCATGTTGGCGGCCAGGCGATGAATTGATCCGATGAAGGCGTCCTTGCCCCCACCAACCATTCCCATGCGTAATTTTCTATTCATGTATTAATATTTACTTTTTATTGGCACACGGAATTCGCATTTTGAGACTTGCCCTTTTACAAGGTACGGGATTAACATACCATTGGGTATAGTCTGGTTTATGCTCATTTCATGCGTAGTTAGATTTGTTTGTAAGATTTAATTAGTTGCCTAAAATAAACAATTTTATTTATCAGAACGACCTTAAAAACTATGAGCGGTATTAAATGAACTTGTTAATCAGGTTTTCAAAATGCTCCTGCCGCCCGCTAAGTTGCTCAGGCTCTCCTTTGCGGTGAGCAAGCGCACTTAATGTATTCAAACTCAGTTTGCCCTGGGCAAATTGACGCCCTTTTCCAGAATCAAACGAAGCATACCGGGCCTTTCTTAACTGCTGATATTCTCCATCTTCTAAAATTGCGTAGGCAGCCAGCAAGCCTTTCGCAAACATATCCATACCACCAATGTGAGCATGAAAGATGTCAACCAAATCAGTTGAGTTTCTGCGTGTTTTTGCATCAAAGTTTACACCTCCGGTTTTAAATCCACCAGCCTGTAGAATAACCAACATAGCTTCGGCTAATTCATAAGCATTATTAGGAAACTGATCGGTATCCCAACCATTTTGATAATCGCCCCGGTTCGCATCAATACTTCCTAAGATACCAGCATCCGCTGCTACTTGCAGTTCATGATCGAAGGTATGGCTGGCCAGTGTCGCGTGGTTTACTTCAATGTTAAGTTTGAAATCGTCCATCAAATCAAACTGACGCAGGAACGATAAACAGGTGGCCGCATCAAAGTCATATTGATGTTTGCTCGGCTCCATGGGTTTTGGCTCAATGTAAAAAGATCCTTTAAAACCATTTCGCCTTGCGTAATCGCGGGCAGCATGAAGAAATCGAGCAAGGTGTTCTTGTTCGCGCTTCATGTTTGTATTCAACAACGACATATAGCCTTCGCGGCCACCCCAGAAAGTATAGCCTGAACCACCCAACTCAATGGTAGCATCAATGGCTGTCTTTACTTGCGCTGCGGCAAAAGAAACCACGTTAAAATCCGGATTGGTAGCGGCTCCGTTCATGTACCTTGGGTTGGAAAATAAATTTGCTGTGCCCCACAAAAGTTTAACACCTGACGCTTTTTGTTTTTCTTTTGCGTAGTCAACAATCTTGCGCAATCTTCTCTCCGACTCTTTTAATGTTGGACCTTCTTCTACAAGATCAAAATCATGAAAGCAATAAAAGGGTGCGCCAATTTTTGTGATGAATTCAAACGCAGCATCCATTTTATCCAACCCACGTTGCACAGGATCAGTGGTCGTTGACCATGGAAAGTTTTTTGTACCAGGTCCAAAAGGATCGCCCCCGGTGCCACAGAAGGTATGCCAATAGGCAATGGCAAAACGCAAGTGCTCTTCCATGGTTTTTTTGCCAATCTTCTTTTTAGGATTATAAAATTTAAAGGCAAGCGGATTGTCAGACTCTTTTCCTTCAAACTTGATGGCCCGAATACCTTTAAAGTATTCCTTATTTCCTTTTGTGATTTTCATAAGCAATTTTTGGTTTGTCTATAATTTTGAGTTAATAACTAATGACTGATTTTATAATTGATTGGTTAGAATTGTCTTCCATTTTTGGTATACCTCTTCATATTGCATTACCAAATTTTGTTCAGGAGCTTCTTCCAGTAGCATGTTTAATCCTTTAAACGCTTCATCAAATGAGGCATAGATACCGGCCCCCACGCCTGCACCCAGCGCAGCTCCTTTCGCACCATCGGTATCGTATAATTCGAGGTGCGCACCAATTGCGTTTACAAATGCTTTTCTGAATAATGGGCTTAAAAACATATTGGCATGACCCGCACGAATAACGTTTGTCTTTAAGCCCATTCCTTGCAGAATATCAAAACCATACTTCAAAGCAAAGACAATACCCTCCTGGGCCGCTCTGAAAATATGAGCCTGTGTATGTTGATTAAAATTTAAACCGTGCCACGAACACTCAATACTTTTGTTTTCTAAAATCCGCTCGGCACCGTTCCCGAAAGGCAACATCAATAAGCCTTCTGCGCCCACCGGAGCCTTGGCTGCGAATTCATTCATCTGCTGGTATTCCAATGCGGTGTTTCCACTTTTTAAATTCTTACGCAACCAGCTATTCAAAATTCCGGTGCCATTCACACACAATAAAACTCCATTTCGCTTTTGATTGGGTTTATTGCTTACATGAATAAATGTATTCACTCTTGACTTTGGGTCGAATGCGTTTTTATCAGTTACACTATAAATGACTCCTGATGTTCCGGCAGTCGCGGCTGTTTCTCCTGTCTTTAACACATTTAAAGAGAAAGCATTGTTTGGTTGATCGCCTGCGCGATAAGAAACAACGGTACCTTTTTTAAGACCTGTTTCTTCAGCAGCTAACGATGTTACGCTACCTTGCTTGGAAAAGACCGGCTTGATATCGGCCAACAACGCACGATCAATTCCATATTGATTCAACAACGAATCGGCAATACCACCGTTTGAATAGTCCCAAAAAATTCCCTCTGAAAGTCCGGTGTCACTGGTAACTATTTCCCCAGTTAACTTGTAGGCGATATAATCACCCGGCAACATAACTTTGTGTATGCGAGCGTAAACCTCGGGCTCATGTTCTTTTACCCACTTAAGTTTTGATGCTGTAAAGTTGCCCGGAGAATTAAGGAAATGCGATAAGCAATACTCCTGGCCTAATTCGTTGAAGGCCTCATCGCCAATGGCCACCGCACGACTGTCGCACCAGATTATAGAAGAGCGAACGGGCTTACCGGCTTTATCTACAGCTACCAAGCCGTGCATCTGATAGGCTACACCAATCGCCTTTATGTTTTCAGGGTTTGCTCCAGATTTTTGAAGGCATAAGCGAATGCTTTTTACCACATGTTGCCACCAAATATCGGGGTCTTGTTCAGCCCAACCGGGTTGAAGGGCAACCATTTCCATTTCCTCAGTCGGTGAGCATGCCGAGGTCACAGTTTTTCCGGTTTCAACGGCAACCAAGCTTGCTTTCACCGAAGAACTTCCAATATCCAAACCCAAAAGAAATTGATGCATACGATTGAAATTATCCCAAAAGTATTTACTTATAGTCTAAATGACCATATATTAGTCCATATTTCTTTCATGATAACTGAGCCTACCTCCGACTCTATTATTGATGCCCTGTCCATCGACTGCCTTATTTTCGGTTGTAAGGGCGGGCGGCTGGATGTCTTGCTGATAAAACATGGCGAAGGTATAAGTGCTGGTCGTTGGGCGTTGCCTGGGGGCTGGATAACATATGGGGAAAGTGTGGACGAGGCTGCTAAGCGGTTATTGTATTCATTAACAGGCATTAACAATATCTATCTTGAACAATTAAAAGCATTTGGCTCACCCGATCGGTATCCACTTAAGCGCGTAGTAACAATCGCCTATTATGCCCTTGTCAATGAAGAAAACTATTCGCTCATCGCTGGCTTTACAGCCTCGGATGCGCAATGGTTTAATGTTCGCGATGTGCCTGACTTACCCTACGATCATAACAGTATTTTAAAATTTGGCCTTCAACACTTAAAGCACAAGGTGAGGCACGAACCCATTGGATTTAATTTGCTCCCCGAGAAATTTACGTTACTTCAATTGCAGGAACTCTATGAAGCCATTCTTGAAACCAAACTTGACAAATCAAACTTTCGAAGAAAACTTTCTAACATGAAACTGTTGAAAAAATGTGATGAGAAACAAAAGGATGTTTCGCACCGGGCAGCGGTGCTATACAAGTTTGATAAACGAATTTATGTTACCCTGAAAAATAACGGAATTGCCTTCGAACTATGATTTCACTAAATCCATTTACACAAACTATTTGCAATCATTGGAATTTACTTTCATATTTCTAACCTAAAATCAACATCTAAAGAATTTTTTTATGAGCGATAAACCTAACATCAGACTTTTTTATGGCAGTTGCTTTGCCTTGATAACAACCGCATTCTCTTTTAGTATTAGAGCAGGAGTTTTGCCCGAACTTGCCGAAACCTTCAATCTTACAGCAACTCAGCTTGGGTTTATAAATTCCATGTTCTTCTTTGGGTTCCCTATATCTATGGTGCTTGGTGGGATTTTCTACAGTGCAATAGGGCCTAAGCGAATAATGATTATCGCTTTCATTACTCATACTATCGGAATTTTAATGACAGTTTTTGCGAATGGATATACTGGGCTACTAATCTCAACCTTGTTTATAGGATTGGGTAATGGATGTACGGAAGCCGCTTGCAATCCAATGATTGCAACTAGTTATAGTGGAAAACGAATGAATACGCTTCTTAACCGTTTCCACATGTGGTTCCCAGGAGGTATTGTGTTAGGTAGCCTTGTTTCATTTGTAATGACAAAAATGAATATGGGCTGGGAGGCACAAATATGGATCATCATGGTTCCTACTCTTATCTACGCTTACGTATTCTATGGACAGGTCTTTCCAGAGGCTAAAAAAGAAGTAGCCTCACTCGCTGGAAATTTAAAAGCTATGGCAACGCCTCTTTTCATTTTCATTTGCGCTTGCATGACGTTAACGGCTATCTCAGAATTTGGCCCTTCGCAATGGGCACAATTGGTACTTTCAAAAAGTGGTGCTGAACCCATGGTAATTGTGGCTTTGACATTTGGTGTATCTGCCTTTGGTCGCTATTTCGGAGGAGAGTTTGTTCATCGATTTGATCAAACTGGAGTGTTACTCGGATCAGCCATTACTACGGCCATTGGTATAACTCTGCTTAGTATATTAACTGGCCCTATGGCGTATGTTGCTGCTGTCATATTTGGGATGGGGGTTTGTTACTTCTGGCCTAATATGATAGGATTTGCAGCTGAAAAAATGCCTTTGACTGGTGCAATTGGAATGTCGGTAGTAGGTGCATTCGGAATGCTCTCCACTTCTATTTTTCAACCAATTATCGGTGGATGGATTGATAGTGCAAGTGAAAAAGCTGCAGTTGCTGGCCTTGAAGGCAATGCATTGGAGTTAGCAGCAGGGCAGGCAACACTACAAACTATGATCACGTTTCCTGCCATACTCATTGTACTCTTCACCATTCTTTATTTCTGGATGAAGAAGAAGCCAGCAACCGCGTAATTAATTTAAATAAGCTTACATAAGCCACAGATTCACTGATTAATAATCTTTGAATTTGTGGCTTTCTTTTTAGGCTCTATCAAGTCCCACAAGTTTCCATACAAATCTTTGAAGACAGCTACAGTTCCATAACTTTCTTCTGCAGGTTCACGCACAAATTCAATTCCTTTTTGTTGCATCGATTCATAATCACGCCAAAAATTATCGGTATACATAAAGAGAAACACCCGGCCACCGGTTTGATTTCCAATTCGACTTTGTTGGTCTTCATTTGCTGCCTTGGCTAACAACAACTTACAATCCTCGGACTCCTCTGGAGCCACTACCACCCACCGCTTAGATTCACTCAACCTCGTATCTTCTATCAATACGAAGTTCAGTTTTTCAGTATAGAAGCGAATGGCCTCATCATAATCACCAACAACAATACTTACCAACGCCAGGCTATGCTTCATTTAAATTTAATCTTTCATTCTAAACTCCTTCGGTGAGGTCAACATTCCACACATACAGAATCAAATTTAGTTGTTTTTTAATTTATATCTTGCCGACCTACCTCAACCCCACCCTCATGATTAAAACGATATTATATCCGTTCAAACGTTTTGCCTGGTTTAAGCGACTCAATGCGAAAGTAATTTACGAACTTCTTGCCAAACATATTCCGGCTGAGGATTGGCATTTTATGAATTATGGATATGCCCCCAACAACAACGAGGCTCCCTTTCAGCTTTCAGAGACCCCGGTTCAAAAATATCCGCTGCACATGTATCATTACCTTGCCTGCAAGACTTCGTTGGAGGGCAAACAAGTACTTGAAGTTGGTAGCGGCCGTGGTGGTGGTGCCCGGCATCTTGCTGGTTACTTTAAGCCGGCCTATTACACAGGATTGGATTTAGCTCAACATGCTGTTGAACTGGCAAACAAATTACATAAGCTTCCTAATCTCAGATTTATTCAGGGAAGTGCTGAAGATATTCCGCTGGCGGATAAGAGCCAAGATGTGGTAATCAATGTAGAATCGTGTCATGCATATGGATCGGTGGAAAAATTTCTCAGTGAGGTAAAACGAGTATTAAAACCAAACGGCCATTTTTTAATGGTTGATTTCCGGTATGCTGTTGATTTTGAAACTCTGAGAAGTCAATTAAAAAACAGTGGGCTTGAAGTAGTGGAGGAAGAAAATATTACAGCGAATGTGATTGAAGCCATTGAGGCCGAGGACGAAGCAAAGAAAGATCGCATTAAAAGACTAATTCCTGCCAAATGGCAAAAATTGTTTGCCGAATTTGCTGGTGTAGTAGGATCCAAATTCTATAAAAACTTGAAAGATCAAACGCGCTATTATTATCGGTTTGTGTTGATTAAAAGGGAGTGACCAGCAATAACCCTAAGAAAAATCAGACTCTTTAGTCAGTGCGATTCGTTTAAGCACCATGATAACACTTAAAAATGTTTTCTTCGATCTGGCACTCAAGCAAGCGTTGCGTATGGTTGGTAAGCCAGCCCGCATGGTAAGGCTTTTAGGTCAACTGACACTGAAACTTCAGCATTTAAATAGTAGTTCGATTAATGCACCCGCACTAAAAGAAAAGTTTTTGTTGCTCGGCCGGATGTTGAAAGCTCATGTGAGTGGTCAGTACAAGGCACGGTCATTACGTTTTCTTTTAATCTTACTAGCTGCTGTCATCTACCTTATCAATCCCCTGGATCTGGTTCCTGATTTCATTTTGGGTATTGGCTTAACAGATGATCTGGCTGTTGTTACATGGGTTTATCAAGCCCTAGCTGGCGAACTAAAAGCGTTTGCTGAATGGGAGAACACGAAAAAAATACCCAATAGTTAGCGATATAAATTACATCTCCTGGTTTTGGCCTTTCTAAAAATATTTTTCATTAACCTTCCAAGTCGCTTTCACAGTTGAATCATACAATTTAACTACCCACCTTTAAGGTCAAGTTTAAATGCGTTGCTGTGCTTTGGGTTTACACTTGGAATATCATGTTCATTTTGTTGTATTCTGAATAAGCCATTTTCGCTTCTATAGAATCCGAAGAATTATTTTTGAAAAAATCAATTCTCGTTTTTAGGTACTCAAATCGATCGTACAATCCAGCTGGTAAGGACATAAACCTGAACAAGACTTAGTCTAAGTGTCTCAATGGTATTTTGTATGGCAGACCGAAAATTATACTCTATACTTGACTTTGTTGTCCTTTAGTTCTTTTAACAACTCCTTCAAGCTGTCGATCTGGCTTTTGCCTTCTGCACATGCTCCGCCATTTCAATAGCGCTCTTCAACATGCCTATTACTCCAATGCCCAGTGCAATAAATCCAAAAGATAAATCTTTCAAGTGCCCTTCTGAAAAAAGTCCATACAGGCCAAGCCCGGTAAACAAAATAATCTGCCCAACGATCATGATAAAAAACCACCGCGTAAACTTTGGGTGCTCATAAATTTTTCTTGAAAGCTTATTCTGCGTTTTTGGTGGTGTCTTGTAACGTTGAAAACTCATGCCGAGGCCCAAAAATACCAGACCCGTGTTCAGGTCAACCCAAAGTGTATCCCGATCAAACAGCATGGGTTTATAACAATACGCTAAGGCAATTACCATCAATGGGTATTGCAGGTAGCTGATCCGGTGAAAGGCTTTGCGGGTATCTTTCATTGTTGGTTATAGGCAACCTGAATGAGTTGAAAGTTACTGGATTGCGAACCCTCACGTTACCCAATGCAATGTTTGTGGTTTGATTGGGTTTTCAAACGGAGTGTTGTTTTGTTGTGATAACGCCCACAGTCTTTTGATTTCATAGTACCAGCGCGCCTGCATGTCGGGCTCGCCCAATAACATCAAGGTTGGTTTTGATTTTAGTCCTTCGCTTAACTTATTAAACACACCAAGATCCTGGCCAATAAATTGTTTGCCCAATTTTTTCAATGGCCACCATAACCAGCGTGTAAGCGGCAATGAGCTGTAAAAAATATGTGTGAGTTCGGTTTGGTTTTCATTAATAGGTGTTAGCACCGTAATTGAAATAACCTGGTGCTTCTCTCCTACTAAAATATGCTCCGTGCGGATTCCTGGAATTTCAAAAGTTATCTCAGTAGATGTTCCACCCTTCAACACACTATAACCTTTTGAGTTGGAAGATGGTGCGTGCCGAACCATCTTAAAACCACGGGCCGTAGGCGCGAATTGTTTTTCTTTAATCTTCAATTTTTTTGCCGAGCGCCAATACCACGATTGATGAACGAACGTAACGTGCGAGGGATCAATCAACCCGATAACGGAGTGATCGATGTCAGCCGGCATCGTCACCGTTTCTACATGTAGAAATTTTTTATCTACATCTAACACCAAATTGGGTGGTGGTTCAATGGGCACCGTGTTCGGCAACTTCTTTTCAGCGATGTAGATCCACACCGTGCCGTTTATTTCTTCGCAAGGATATTTATAAACTTTAATTTTAGAGATGTCGATGGTGTTGTCGGGCGGAAGTGCAGGAATTCCTTTGCAGGTGCCGTTGGCGTCAAATTGCCAGCCGTGGTAACAGCATTGAATGATGTTATCCTTATACCAACCCTTTGATAGCGGCACACCTCTATGCGGGCAGTTATCACGTAACGCAAAGGGCTTACCTTGTACATCGCGACCAAAAACAATTTTCTCGCCAAGCATCTCTTTTCCAACCAACTTTCCTTGCTTCAAAAACGAGCTGTGAAAAGCCATGTACCAGAGGTTTTTCAGATAAAGGGATGCATCAGCGGCCATAAGACTAGTAAAATTTAAACTACGGGATTTCAGGTTGAAAGATATGAAAACGTGCAAACATAAAATGTCTGTTCTTTAAGTCATATCCGGTCTCAATCGAACAAACACGGGCTCGCGAAACTGCTGATCTTTTGTTATCATAGCGTAACTGATCTCGGCCATCAACTTCGGCTCCACCCACTTGCTTATCTTCTCGTCCATTACTTTATCGGCAATTGGTTTTTTGATTTCCTTCAAGGCTTTCAACTGATTAAAGATTTCTTTAATGGTAGCATCATCAAATCCAGTACCCACTTTGCCCCGATATAAAAATTTGTCGCCCTCCCGTTCTGCAATGTGCAGCCCACCAAAGGTAACACTGCGGTCGCCCTTGCCGGGATTGTACCCAAGAATTACGCACTCGCGGGTATTGCGAACTTTAACTTTCAACCATTGATCGGAGCGTTTGCCGGGCAAATATTTTCCAGACTTATCTTTTGAAATAATCCCTTCCAGTTCGTGTTCGCGGGCAGCCTCAAATAGCGCCACACCATCTTCAACAGCCTCACTTATCCGATAGGGAGTGTCTGGCTTAAGTGCATCTTTCAGCCATTCTCTTCGCTTAACCAACGGTTCATGAATCAAACTGCGCCCGTCCATATATAGGCAGTCAAACACATAACAATACACAGGGTTTGTCTTTGAGTTTTTTTGAATAGCCGTTTCACCTGTACTCATCAACCGATGAATTACTTTTTTAAAATCAGCTTTCCCGCTTTTATCGAGACATACAATCTCGGCATCGAACAGGCCACAGGTTGCCCGAAACGATTTATCGACTATAGTCAACTCAGGAAATTGCTTTGTAACATCATTTTGATTTCGGGTTCGGATTCTGATTTGCCCGTCTTCCACAGCAATTAGGGCTCGGATACCATCCCACTTTATTTCGTGAATGAAATTGTCGCCAGATGGTGGTTTCAAAGCCGAACCCGAAAGCATCGGCTCAATAGCATCCTGAAGATAATTAACCTGGGGTGTATCTACCCGTTCAAACAGCCACTCCTTTGTTTTTATCTTATAGATTCGATACTCTCCATTTACTTCTTTGCTACTCAGCCTAAAATAAAATCCATCTTTCTTATCCTTGGTGATCTGATATTTACCCAGCGCATAGATCCACATCTCACCTGCTCCATATTGACCTTTCGGGATCACTCCATCAAAGGTTAAATATTTCATGGGGTGATCTTCTGTTTGCACAGCCAGACGTTTAACACCCGGATGAGGAGGCAACCCGCGCGGCACAGCCCACGATTTTAAAACTCCGTCTTGTTCCAATCGTAAATCGTAATGCAAATGCGAAGCATGATGGCGATGGATTACAAAACTGTTTCCACTACCCTCCAGAATGCGCGCCTCAGGTTCCGGTGTTTTTTTAAAGTCACGCTTCTGTTCGTACGAAGCCAATTGCTCGGGAGTTTTATGCTTTTTGGATACAGGAAGTTTTTTCTCTTTTACAACTTTTGTTTTGCGATGTGTGTGTAACTCTACAGCAAAGGCATCCATGCCCTCCCATGCATCACCATCCTGAACAACTTTATCAACTGCATTGTTGATGGTATATTCCAACGGGCTCTTCAGCATTGATATTTCATCCCACGTAAGTGGCATGGAAACAGGTGCCCCTTTACGGCCGCGCAAACTATAAGGCGATACAATACTTTGGCCCGATCGGATTCTGAAAATATCAATCAGCACGCGACCCTTTCTGGCTTCCTTCTTTATGTGCAGAGTAGTGTTCTTTGAATTGCGCTCAACATAAGGCGCTGCAATTGCCTGTGCTGCCTCAAACACGGTATGAAAATCCCATGCAGGTTCCAACGGGCAACAGATATGAATGCCTTTGCCACCCGTTGTTTTTGCGAAACAAGTATACCCAAATGATTCCACGTAGGCTTTAAGATCGAGCGCTAACGCCACGATGTCTGTAAAGGAATATCCTTCGGGCGGATCAAGGTCAAACACCATATAATCGGGACGTTCGAAGTCAGGCTTGCGACTATGCAGTTGATGCAACTCAAGGGCTGCTAAGTTAGCTAGCCACACGAGCGAGGCCGGCTCAGTGGCAATGATGTAATCTTTCTTTTCCTCTTTGCCCAACTTAACAAACTCAAGCCAATCGGGGGCCCACTCAGGCCGGTTTTTCTGATAAAAGCTTTCGCCACCTACACCATCCGGAAACCGAATCAGCGTAAGCGCACGACCTTTTACATGTTGCAAGAGTGTGGGTGCAATTTTTAAATAGTATTCAATTATCTGCGCTTTGGTGATCTCATCTTCGGGAAAGAGAATTTTTTCTAGATTGGATAGCTCCAACTTTCGTTTGCCCACCAGCGTCCATTGCGATTTTTTGGCCATTGCTGAATGTGAAGTTATTCCATCACCTCCCCGCGCTTTTTATTACTAAGAAAGATCATTCCAATTACAAAACTGATAGCCGCCACAATAATAGGATACCACAAGCCCGCAAAAGGATCGCCCGCAGAGCCATCACTTTTGCTGGATTCATAAAGTGAGGTGGCAATGAATGGTGTTAGGCCACCAAAAATTCCATTACCAATGTGATACGGCAATGACATGGATGTGTATCGAATGCGAGTGGGAAACAACTCAACCAGAAACGCAGCAATAGGACCG
Organism: Cyclobacteriaceae bacterium; assembly: GCA_965278925.1. GTDB lineage: Bacteria > Bacteroidota > Bacteroidia > Cytophagales > Cyclobacteriaceae > ELB16-189. Next base: position 1,168,460 of record OZ257123.1, read on the forward strand.
TACACCATCGTTACCAAAAGCACTTGCACAACTACCAAAGCAATCATAAACCAATAATTACTACCAGCTAATGTTACTTCTGATTTTATTTCGGCTGCTGCGCCAGCTTGAAGTTTTTCTGTTTCGGTTCGGGTTGTCTGGTCTGTAAAAAGACGCACTGTTTTGTTAGTGATAAGGGTATCGCCCGAAGCCGTGATGGATGTTAAGCGTTCCAGTGATTTAGCACTCTCCATTTCAACTTTCGTTGAGGTATCGGTGAGAGAATACATCTGTTTATAGATGGGCATGTATAAACATACTGCCAGGATAAGTCCGGTCATCATGATATACTTTCGTCCAATCTTATCTGACCACGCACCAAAGACAATGAAAAACGGAGTTCCGATAAGCAAAGCAATGGCGATGATATCGCGTGTTTGAACAAACTCTACCTGGCAGGTTTTTTCAATGAAGGTCATTGCATAAAACTGCCCTGTGTACCACACCACACCTTGCCCAGCTGTGGCGCCAAACAAGGCGATGAGAACGAGAATAAGATTTTCCTTTTTACCGAAGCTATCGCGAATAGGATTTTTAGAAATCGTTCCTTCAGCTTTTATCTTTTTAAACATGGGCGACTCCTGCATGCGCAACCGGATGTAGATAGAGACAGCCACCAAAAAAGCTGAAACTAAAAAGGGAATTCGCCAACCCCAGATTGCAAACTCCTCCACGCCTACCCAATGTCTTACTGCCAGAATTACTCCTATCGAAACGAAGAGCCCAAGCGTGGCTGTTGTTTGAATAAAGCTGGTATAATAGCCTCTACGTGCTGCCGGGGCATGTTCGGCTACATAGGTAGCGGCACCACCATATTCGCCACCTAACGCCAGGCCTTGCAGCAATCTTAAAACCAATACAAGTATTGGCGCTGCAATGCCAATAGATTGATATCCCGGCACCAGCCCAATGGCAAACGTTGAGCCACCCATTAAAACCAACGTTACCATAAATGTATACTTACGACCTACCAGATCGCCAAGTCTTCCAAAGACAAGCGCACCAAAGGGCCGCACAATAAAACCTGCGGCAAAAGTTGCCAGTGTTGAAAGAAAAGCGGCTGTAGGATTTGTTTGCGGAAAAAACTGTTGAGATAGAATGGTGGCGAGACTTCCAAAAATATAGAAGTCATACCACTCAATGAGTGTACCTACCGAAGAGGCCATGATCACAGACCAAAGTGTTTTCTTTTCTTCTTTAGTAATTGCAGTAGCATCCATTCCAAATACTTTCAGGAAAGTTAATTGAAAATGGATTCGATCAACCTACCAGATAAATAAAATCTGCGATTTGATTTTGCGGGGAAACAAAAACGGAGGACTTACAGCCCTCCGTTTTTAAGTTTACCACATTGAAAGATTAATGCTCATGTTCATGACCTTCTTCGCCACCCTCATTCCAGGCTTCCATAATTCCGTGAAAGCTATCATGCAACGACTTTAAAGCAGCGCCAATTTCTTCATCGCTAGCTCCGCCTTTTATCTTATCCGCCAATGCACGGGTATCTGATTTAAGTTGATTTAGTAGTGCTTTGGTTGCATCACTATTGACTTTAGTGGGCAAGCTAGTTGAAGACCATTTTTCCGCTTCAACTGCCATCTCTTCGGCCAGGCGTTTCAACGGCTCAAGATTTGCAGAATCTTTGTATGGATGAAACGACTCGGCCATGATCATATGGAACGAATCCATTTCGGGCCACTCATTAGGATCGACCGCTGACATTTCTTCTTCCGGATGCGCTTCAACAGTTTCTTTCTTTGAACATGCTGAAAATCCGATTGCAAAAATTGAAACAAGAACTAAAATTTTGAATTTCATAAGTTATGTGTTAAAGTAAAAATTATTTCTCACGGTCTTTCTTCCGGTACTTTCTATAGTTTTCCAGTGCATTGATAGCTCGTTTAAACAATTGGAAGTACAGAGTTATATAAAGCATCAATGAAAAGAACCAGATCATTAATAAGTTAAAATAGAATGTATCAAATTTTTGCCCCGCAAAATATTTGGTAGGCACATAGAAGTTTGCCGTAAAATCGAAAAGATGCGCGGGTCGATGATCGTCAAAGAAAACAGGAGATACTTTTTGAACTAATTCGCCATCCCATTCTAAAATCCTTTTCGGATCATTTGAGTTTTCAACCATGTCTGAAACCTGTTCATTTTGAAATCTTAATCGGGAGCTTTCATACGTCTGAAGTTTTTCATCGGTGTTGGTCAGATCTTTTATAATGGCCTGTTTTTCTTCATCTGCTTTTGTATACCGATTTGAATAGAATCGCTTGAGCGCACGTAAAAATGTATCTGTTTTATGATAGGTGAACGAATCAAATTTTCCGATTTCCAACTGATCAACATACTTAAAACGATCCGCTCCAATAATCGATAGTTCGTGCTTAATTTCTGATTGCAAGATTCCAAGCGATTGTTTTACCGGGTTTGATTCAGACCTATCGCGCCACTTGTTGCCATTGTTTATAATCATGGCCAGCTTTGATTCAAGAGTTGGAATGTAATAGAGTTTCTTATAATTGGCGAGTGCTATTTTTTGATCCAGGTTGTAAAATTGCTTTTCGTATGGGTTGTCTTTGAATTGAGTGACCATAAAAGCCTCAAAGGCCCACCGCGAAGCCATCATCTCTCCCAATGCAGGAATACCATTGGGCGTGCCCACTTTAGGATTAAACTTATCGAAGTTGATAACCACACCACTCAATAACAATTGTGGAATAATCAAAATAGGAATCAGAATATAAATTGTAACTGCCGAATCAAAGGCAGACGATATATTCAACCCCAACACATTAGCAAAACAAGAGCAGGAAAAAAGAATAAACCAATACCGAATTTCCGTGATCGGAATTTCCAGTATCCAGTTGCCAATCAGAATGAAACTGAGAGTTTGTATCCCCGACAGGGTAAAGAGAATAGTTATCTTCGAGATCAGGTAACTGCTGCTGCTTAAATTGAGATACCTTTCTCGTTTCAAAATTTTGCGGTCACGAAAAATTTCTTCGGCACTTACTATCAGGCCAACAAACAAGGCCACCACCACGCTCATAAAAAAATAAACCGGAATATTCGTGTTATGAAAAAATGTGTATTGAGGATTTTCCACATCATAGAACTTAACAAAATAGGCGATAAAAAAAGCCAGCACCGGAGAAAGCAAAAGGTTGATAACCATATATTGCTTGTTGGCAAACTTGGCCAGCACATCGCGAATACTAAAAATTCTTAGTTGCTTAAACCAGTTAGGAATTCGCTGAACCACCGGAAGAGGATCGCGCACCTCTATGACTTTAGAGATTTTAATTTTTTGTTTAAAATATTGATACCATTGGCCGGGCGAAATTTTGCGTGTGTGTGTAAACCGACCAAACTCGTTTACAATTCTGGTTTCAATAATATTAAAAATCTGTTCGGGATTAATATTTCCACACTCTGGACATGCCCCCGGTGTTTTGTTTGCTGCGTTGATAATTTCCTGAAAGTAATTAACAGACTCAACGGGGTTGCCGTAATAAATCTGAAAACCACCCACATCCAAAATGATCAACGTATCGAACATTTTAAAAATGTCGGATGAGGGCTGATGGATAACAACAAAAATCATTTTACCTCGCAACGACAATTCCTTGAGCAGATCCATAATGTTTTCCGAATCGCGCGAAGAAAGTCCGGATGTAGGTTCATCTACAAAAAGTACGGTTGGTTCGCGCAGCAGCTCCAGACCAATATTAAGTCGTTTTCGTTGGCCACCACTAATTGTTTTTTGCAAGGGGGAGCCAACTATGAGATCACGGATTTCTAACAGACCGAGATTCAATAGAACTTTTTCAACCAATTCAGCAATTCGCTCTTTTGTATAATGACCAAAACACAATCGGGCCGAATAATAAAGGTTTTCAAAAACGGTAAGGTCCTCAATCAACAAATCGTCTTGAGGAATAAACCCGATAATTCCATCTACTTTATGTGGCTCTTTATGAATGTCAATGCCATTGATGAGCACACGCCCACTAGACGGGTTTTCTGAACCATTGAGTACGCTAAGCAATGTTGACTTACCCGAACCACTGGCACCCATCAGGCCAATTAATTTTCCGCCCGTCTCAGCTACGTTTATGTTTTGTAGTCCCGCCTTCCCGCTTTTGAAATGATAGAAAATATGTTCCCCGATAAATGAGATGTCGGTATCACTTTCTTCCTGCAAAAACTTTCCTACAATATCAGAGTAATAGATTGGTTCAATCTTGGGCCCCCGGATGGCACTTCCGGTTGCAAATACATCAATCTTACGGCTCTTTAACGAAACGCTATTTAGGTATAAAGGCGTGATGCCGAGATACTTAATCAGATAGGTTTCAATATCCTGCAAGCGCAAAATGGCAATAAGACCCGTTAGGTCACGTGCCGTAATCCGTGGACCTGGAAAATCTTTACCGCCAGATCCTTCATCAATTACAAGAATATTTTTAGACGCTAGCTCCTCAATATCCTGACCCTGCACAAAGGTTGTTATTGCCTTAACATCTTTCTGCGGAATTTTCAACGCTTCGCCTATATAATAAATCAGGTTGCTTTGTCTTTCGGAAAGTTCACCATCAGCATAGCAAAGTTCAATAATCTTAACTGCCAGGATTACCTTTTGCTGCATGGTAAGAGCCTGATTTACTTTCTTGGCAATCTGAATTATCTGCGACCAATCGTCAACAAATTCAAGGGTAGCATCGTCTACATTCAGGTTGGATTCGATAAGTCTCTTATTCGCCTTGCAGAAATCATCGAAGAGGGTAAGGTAATAGCGGGTGGCCTCCTGATTAAGATGAATAGAAAGAAACTCCTTTATATTGGCACGTTCGTCTTCTGTAATTCTCTCCTTTGCCACAATGGCAAACAGTTGAACGATAGCCTTTAATAATTCTTCACTCATTTGCCTTAGAACCCGCTAGTCGGGGAAAAATCCTGAATTATTTAGCACGTAAAATAGAAAAAAATTAGGTGCCAATTCGCTAAATGATTATGATCCTTCTTTTTTACATGCAATTACCTTTTATTTGTTAAGCTAAAAATTATCTATGAAAAAAAGGGTTCTGATTTCTTGTCTATTGGCATTGGTTTTCTTAAATCTAAAAGCGCAGGAAACATCTATCCTGTGGGAGATTAGTGGCAACGGTATCACCAAACCCTCCTATTTATTCGGTACGTTGAAATTTATTGGTGAGAAGGAATACTTCCTGCCAAAAGAAGTAACGGACAAAATTAAGGCGTCTGATTTATTTGCCATAGAAGATCAGATCGATCACCATGCCCAGCATGAATTAAACAAGTCTCTACATTATCCAAAAGGAGAATCACTGGCCACTCACCTATCGCCAGAATATTATAAAAAAGTACTCGACCTATTTGAGAGAGAATTTAAAATAACCAAAGCTCAGTTTGAGGCCAAGTATTCCAAACTGAAACCGTTACCTATCTCCATTTCTATGACCCGCCTTGCGCTGGGTGAAAAAGTAATGTTTTACGATATCGAATTATTGCGCTTTGCTAAAAAGAACAAGCTTAAAACCTATAGCCTTGAAAGCGTGAAGCGTGAAGCCGAAGCCATTAATTCTTTTTCTATTAAAGATCAGGAAATTGCGCTCTTGCATAGTGTAGATAATTTTGAAAAGCAAAAAATTGAATTTCAAAAATTAATGGAAGATTACCCCCAAGGAAATCTGGAAGAAATTTTTGAGTACACACTGCACCCTCTTGAAAATAACACTCAATTTATAGAGGAGTTTTATTTTAAGCGCAACGAAGAATGGTTGCCTAAAATTGAGAAGATGATGAAGGAGAATGTAGCCTTTATTTCGGTTGGCGTATCGCACCTGGAGGGTGAGCGTGGCCTACTTAATCTTATAAAATCAAAAGGTTACACACTCACTCCCGTTAAGGTTTCAAAATAGTTTATCCAAACCGTTTTGTAACCAGTTCACCCAAAATCAATAATCCTTCACGGAGATATTCATCTTTCAAATTCTGAAGTTCATCAACCGGAAGTCCTTCCTTGGCAGTAATCTTTGTATCTAATTTTTCGGCTGCCTTTTTCTTTTCAACCTCAGCCATCTCAGCTTTGCGTTTCGATTCATTCAACGAAATTTTAGTTTCCGCTAAGTTTTGCTTTAGCTCATCCGTTTCGACAATGTATTTCTTAAGGTTTGAATCAAACTTAGATCGTTCCTGGTAGGATTTATTCAATCCGGCTATCACCTTATCATTTACTTCGGTTGCTTTTTGATAGGTAGCTGCTTTAATTATATCCCAGGGCAAAGCGCTGGGGTTAGCGCTTTCGCCATATTGTTCTGCATCAAATGCCGAAGGTAAATTAACATCTGGAATTACACCCTTATGCTGGGTGCTGCTTCCTGTTACCCGGTAGAATTTCTGAAAGGTAAGTTTCAATTCACCCACAGGTTCCTTTTCGTTGATGAACCGATTGAGGTCAAGAACAGTTTGCACAGTTCCCTTACCAAAGGTAGATTCACCTACAACCACACCTCGTTGATAATCCTGAATAGCTCCTGCAAAAATTTCAGAGGCGGAAGCACTAAAGCGGTTTGTTAACACTACTAATGGTCCTGTGTAAAAAACCTGTTTGTCATCATCAGGCAACACTTCAACTTTGCTGGCAGAATTTCTCACTTGTACCACGGGGCCTTCCTTTATAAATAGGCCAGTCAAATCAACTGCTTCAGGCAGCGATCCACCACCGTTGTTTCTCAAATCCATAACAATACCTTCCACGCCTTCAGCTTTCAATTCACCAATAAGCCTTTTAACATCACGGGTAGTGCTTCTATAGTTTGGATCTCCTTTTTGATAAGCATCATAATCCATATAGAAACTTGGCAAAGAAATTACTCCCAACTTTGCATTGCGTCCTTGAATCTGATAGTTGATCACTTCTTTTTTGGCTGCCTGATCTTCCAGCTTAATCTTATCCCTAACCAATGTTACTTCTTGGGAAGGTCCATTTACTCCTGTTTTTGCAGGCAAAATAGTAAGTCTAACGGTTGTGCCTTTCGGGCCTTTAATTAACTTAACAACATCGTCCAATCGCCAACCCACCACATCAACCATCTCACCTTCTTTACCTTGCGCTACTCCAATGATCAGATCATTCACGTTTACCTTTCCTGTTTTTTGCGCATCACCCCCTGGTAAAATCTTAACAATCTTTGTGTAATCATTCTCCGATTGCAACTGAGCACCAATTCCTTCCAAAGACAAACTCATTTGCTGTTTAAAAAGATCTGACTGTTTGGGCGACAGATAATTTGTATGCGGATCATACGATTCTGTAATTGCGTTCATGTAGATGTTAAATACATCCTCCGCATTAAATTGTGAAAAGGATTTATTAAATCGCTGATAGCGGGTTTTAAGAGTCTCAACAATTTCTTCCTGCTTTTTACCTGCAAGCCTGAGACTTAACGCCTGGCTTTTGATGACCTTTCTCCACACGTCATTTAACTCTTCGGTGGAGTTAGCCCAGGTTTCTTTATCCCGATCTGTTTCATAGTACTCATCAACACTATAATCAAAGTTTTGCTGAATTAACGTAGACAAAACATAATTCATTCGTTCTTTATAACGTCTGGCAAATACGGTGTAGATATCAAAGGCCGGATTTACATTCTCGTTGCGAGTAAGGTCGTCAATCGCAAATTTGAACTTATCAAAAGACTTTACATCAGAAGCAAGAAAGTAGGTTTTGCTGTTATCTAAATCTTTGATGTATCGCTCAAGAATAGCAGCCGAAAGAGAATCATTAAGTTTTATCTTTCGGTAGTGGTTATTATCCAATATGTAAGAGATAACCCTGGCTTCTTTACCAAAAACAGCTTTGGGTTTCAAGTCGGTGGTATCAGCCACGAATCCAAAAACGGAACCAGCCCAAACAGTGATCAGAAATCCTAACGCGCTTCGTTTATTCATAGTACTTATTTCTTACTTCTACGGACGATTGTACAAATGGGATGCCGCTTTTAAGCAACTTTGTCAAAATCAAATTCATTCAGGAATTTCTGAGCCTCCTCAACGGACTGAAATTCATAGGTTTTCTTTCCACCAAGGCTCGAATGAATATCAATTTTAACCAATTCAATATTCTTTGTGTTTTTCTTAAACTTAGGTTTTACATGTTTGTAATCTTCCGACTCCTTACGGCTTATGGTAAATTGTGTAGCGCGCACATTTTTACAATACGCACATTGATAGTGCTTGAGTAATTCCTTCGGGCTACCATCTTCATTTCTTTCAATGATCTCTTCACGCTGTACCCGCATTGTATAAAAGTCACAATTAAGACACCTCAGGGAAATCAAATGACCTTGATATTTTTCAATTTTTATCTCTTTTGTTTTCTCATCAACCCAAACATCATAGTCAATAGAGAAGATACTTTCTTCTGCCTGCATGCCTTCATCGAGGTGTACATCTTCTTCATCTTCGCTAAGCAACTTCATTTTACTACCCGTGCTTGAAAGCCTTGGTGTGTACCGAAGCTTGCGCAGTTTTGTGTTCAACTTGGTAGGGTAATAATAATCCAGCACAAGGCCAGAGATATAACCAACCATGGTAGCACCGGCAATCGAAAAGAATATCCGCACAAAAAAAGCAATACCCGGACCGCCAATTTCATCTTTACCATACATATTAATAACCATGGCCGCAGCCAGGCCTAGTAGAATAAAAACACGCTTATACCATTTTATTTCGTTCGCATTAACGAAGTCGTGGCGATCCTTCAAATTTGAAATCAAGGAGGCGCGGAGGTGATAGGTGAGGAAAGTTATAATAGCCAGCGCAAACATAATAATAGCCCCTATCAACATTATGTTCCACCATGTATCAATAAATGCTTTTGTCTCTTGAATATCCATATAATAGAAAAAATTTAAGTTCTAAAGGTAATACTTTAAGCATAAAATTTACCGGTTTACAATCCCATCAACAAGTAATCACCCGATCAGAGGTAGATGTAAAGTTGTAATGCGAATTAAGTAATCCGGATGCTCTTCCTAAACGAAATGTCGGGGGGTGTAGCGTGGTCCGGTTAGTAATAAAGCAGGGAAAAAGCCTAAGAAAATGGTTTTTTAAAAATAATGTGCAATATTGCACAGTAATTATTGCATTTTATAAATAATTATAGTTATAATTGTGTATTAATACACAATTATATGAGCGAGTTTGAGAAGAAAAAATTGGAGATTGAGCTAAAGAATTTCACTACCAGAAATTTTGAACGCCCAAGTGATTGTCGAAATCTTGATCAGATCAGATTCTATGTCAAAGAGTTATGCTCTAAGATTGATGAGTATGAAAGGCACTTTAACTACGTGCCGTCATGGGCCTATTCATTGTTGGCGCAATACAACATGGTGCAAAACAGCATGCTCCATGCAGAGTTTAGAAATGCCTATGCCTGATTTAAATTCAATGAAGTACATCCCCTCTCCTATTCCGATCCGGTTTGATTATATGTATTCTGCCACCTCAAACAAGTCGGGGCGAATGCAATACCATAAAGTGCGCCCTGGTTTGAGTAAACTTCGGATCAGCCGATCAGAATTCATCAAAGCTTACAATGAGCTGCCCATTCTAGCCGTTCACCCTGTTCCGTTACGTGGGCAGGATGCAGTTTTTCAATTGGAATTTTACGTTTAGATCAGCCTTGGAGAATTTTTTCCAGATTAGCAGGTGAATAACCGATAGACTTGATCGTCTTGTTGTCGGAAGTACGGTAGACCAGCCATTTATTGCTTTCCTTTTGATAATAACATTCCGTACCATCCTTCTTCAAGTAGAATTGTACCGTTTGTTTTGCCTCCTCTTCAGTATTGCAAGCCTTGCTCATATTAGATCGCTGCACCTCTTCGAATAAAGCCTTGAACTTATCACCCAGGCCAAACTCAAGAATGGCACCTGATAAAACATATTGAAGATCACAGAGCGCATCAGCAACACCTACCAGATCGTTCTCTTCGATGGCAACTTCCATCTCCTTAAGTTCTTCGGCAAGCAATGCTACTCGCAGCTTGCACCGGGCTGAAGGTGGAATGGCCGGTTGAGTAAGGATGGGGTGTTTAAAAGTTTTATGAAACTCAGCGACCAAGTTTAGCGCATCAGGTTGTTGCATGGGTGATTTAAATTTTAAGCACCAATGATACAGGTTTTATCCTAAGAAACGTAATGTTACCCAACGAGTAGTTTATTACTCGAATTGTAAATAGATAAAATCCCTGAATTACAGCGTATTATATAGAACAATTGAAGCGGATAGATTAATTAAATTTCACCCATTTGATTACGTTAAGTAGCCTTATATTTGAAGTCTTAATTTGTACGATGAAGAATTTTGTTGAAGAACTGCGCTGGCGGGGCATGCTGCATGACATCATGCCCGGAACGGAAGATCAGTTAAAAAAAGAAATGACAGCAGGCTACATAGGTTTTGACCCAACAGCCGACTCCCTTCATATTGGTCATCTTGTTCAAATCATGACCTTGTTGCAATTTCAACAGTGTGGTCACAAACCGTATGCACTGGTTGGAGGTGCAACTGGCATGGTTGGCGATCCGTCAGGCAAATCAGCTGAACGGAATCTACTTTCCGAAGAAGCTCTCAGGCACAACGAATCGTGCGTGAAAAGGCAACTGGAGAAATTCCTGGATTTCTCAACGAGCACAAGCAACTCGGCCGAGATGGTGAATAATTACGACTGGTTTAAGCAGTTTACATTCCTGGATTTTATTCGTGAAGTGGGAAAACACATCACCATCAACTACATGATGGCCAAAGATTCTGTTCAGAAGCGTTTAGAAACCGGACTTTCGTTTACTGAGTTTACCTATCAGTTGGTGCAGGGTTACGACTTCTTTTGGCTCTATAAAAACAAGAATTGCAAGTTGCAGATGGGAGGTTCAGACCAATGGGGAAACATAGTTACCGGCACTGAATTAATTCGCAGAAAAGCCGATGGCGATGCCTACGCGCTCACTACTCAGCTTATAAGGAAGGCCGATGGCACCAAGTTTGGTAAAACTGAGGGCGGCAATGTATGGCTAGACCCAAAAAAGACATCGCCTTATAAATTTTATCAATACTGGCTCAACACTTCGGACGAAGACGCATCTAATTTTATCAAGATTTTCACACAACACAGCAGAGAACAAATAGAGACCATCCTTCAAGAACATAATCAGGTTCCGCATTTGCGCAAACTTCAAACAGAATTGGCTAAGGATATAACCTTGCGCGTTCATTCAAAAACGGAGTACGAAATGGCTATTAAGGCCTCTTCAATTCTGTTTGGCAATTCGGTAACTGAAGATCTGGTAAGTCTTGATGAAGATACATTACTTGCTGTGTTTGAAGGCGTGCCTCAGGTAAACATTAGTCGAGCGTCATTGGATAGCTGCGCTACGGTTACAGATCTGTTATCGGAAACTACCAAGGCAATTGTTTTCCCCTCCAAAGGGGAAGCCAGAAAAATGATTCAGGGGGGTGGCGTAAGTATTAATAAGATTAAGATTTCCGATGTCAATCAAAAGCCCATATTTGATCTGCTTCAGAATAAGTATCTGCTGGCGCAGAAGGGCAAAAAGAATTACTACCTGATTATTGTAGAATAGGGTTAAGACTTACTTATTTCGTTTTCAGAATAAAGACTACCCTTCCCTTAGAGCGTTCAGGTGCTTTTCCTGCTGACGTTTTCATGAGTGAGTTCTTTCTGATTTCGTCTTTAAGAAGTTGCTCAGCTTTAGCACTTAGGCCTCTTTGAATCGTTGTGATGCCAACAATCTCGCCACTTTCATCGCATTCTATTTCAAACTCGATACGACCATCTTCATTGTCAGGAAGGTTTGGAATTTTAGGTTCATCAGCCCAGGCCCAACCCGACATAGAAAGACCAAAACCATCGCCACCTCCGCCTCCACCGGGTTGGCCGTAAAGCGCTTTGGCATCAACTTTACCCTCAGGATTTCCTTTGTCGCCTACTTTACCCTTGTCATCGCCCTGACTGGTTGTTGGGTCGCCTTTCTTAGTCTCCGTACCCCTATCTTCTGTTACCTTTACTTCCTTTGGCACCTCCTTCTTTACTTCTTCTTTGGGAGTAACTTTTGGTTTTGTTTCAAGTGTTTTCTCTTTTGCTACTTCCTTCGCAGGCTCTTTTTTCTCTTCCTTAACTACCACCGGACTTTCTATTTTCGAAACCACTGGGTCATCCGCCTTTTCGGTAACAGCCTCTTCCTTCACTTCTTCAGGCTCAGCTGTATCTGTTTGTTCCTCTTCCACTTTTTCTGGCGAATCTTCAGTTGCACCCGGAGAGGTTTCAGGTTGAATTTCTCCACCACCTTGATCATCCATTCCAAAGTTTAATTCAATACCATATTCCGGCAAAGGAGGATTAGGTGCCCGCCATGCCATCATTAAAATAAAAGCCAGCAACAAAAGACCGTGAATGCCCAAAGAAGTAATCCAGGCAATGGTTTTATTTTTTTTCTCTTGTTGCGTGTTCATATGCTTACTTAGGTTTTGTTGCGATAGAAACACGAGCCTCTAACTTGGTTGCAATGCCCGCCACAAAAACCATTTCGCGGGTTGGTACACTTTCGTCAATATGAAGTACTACAACACCCTTCGGGCCAGCCAGTTTATTTTTCAGTTCCCCCTCCAGTGTTGATTTCGTTACCTTTTTATCATTCACAAAAAACTGAAGATCCTTCGTTACTGTAACAGATACTTTTTGAACTTCGATAGTGCTGGCAACGCTTGATGGCAAGTTAACCGGTAACCCTGAGGGAGTAACAAAAGAAGAAGTCAACATGAAGAAAATGAGCAACAAAAAAATGAGATCAGTCATAGAGGCCATGCTGAATGCCGCATCAACTTTATTATTGGTTCGTAGATTCATGACTACCTAGGTTCTTGCAATAAGTCAATAAACTCTATCGAAGTATACTCCATCTTGTGCACAACTTTAGAAACCAACGTAACAAGATAGTTATAACCCAGATAGGCTATGATGCCTACAATCAACCCAGCTACAGTGGTAATCATGGCAGTATAAATTCCGTCAGCCAAGAGTTTAGGACTCACCGATCCTTCTTCTTGTGCTATGGCAATAAAGGCACCCACCATACCTACTACAGTTCCTAAAAAACCAATCATTGGGCCAGCTCCGGCAATAGTTGCAAGTACAGAGAGATTTTTTTCCAGGCGGAATACCTCAATTTTTCCAACGTTCTCGATAGAGGCTTCAATATTCTTTAACGGGCTTCCGATTCGTGACACCCCTTTCTCTATCATGCGTGCAATGGGTGTATCATGTTGTGAACACAATATTTTAGCTCCGTTAATATCACCCCTCTGAACCAGCTCTTTGATCTTACTCATAAATGCTTCCGAACTTACATTGGCCCGGTTAATCATGCGAAGTCGTTCTACAAAAATGTAGATCGCTAGTATAGAACAAATCACTAGCGGAATCATTAGCGGTCCGCCAGCCAGTGCCAGATCAATAAACGATATAGCCTGATCTGCACTGGGTTCAACCGCTCCTGTTACAATCTGTGCAATCATCATAAGTTTAAAAAATAATAACTATTCACATCAAAAAATCAAAGCCACTGCTTCAATACTTAATAACCCATGCCCCTTCACCAAACTCCGGCTTAGCCGAATCGGCATTGCTTTGAGCATTGGCATAGGTATCAAAATCGCCAACAGTAAGTCTGAAAAATTTCCATTTACCAAACGGAGGAATGATTTTAGTGCCTGTTCCTTTCACACTCAGTTTATTTGCATAGTCTTTAATCAAATCTCCATCAACAGCACTGGCAATTACAACATAATAACGACCTGTGCGTCCGGTCAGTGTTTCAATCGTGCCAATAGCTGGCTTGGCAACAATCGCAGCAGCTTCTTCGCGCTTACGTTGTTCTTCAGCTTCTTTTTCTTTGGCTAAGCGGGCAGCTTCTTCACGCTTCTTTTTTTCATTTGCTGCTTTCGCTGCTAATTCTTTTTTCTCCTTTTCTGCCTTTGGCAGGTAGACATACTGATAAATCAGGAATGCCGCCACAAGAAGCACTAAGCCAATTATAATGGCTATAATAACTGGTGCGTTTGACTTTGCCTCTTCCTGAGGTCGGTAGGAATACGATTCCCGCACAGTCTCTTCAGATTTTACGGCTGGCTGTTCTGTTTCAACAGTATTTTGTTCCGGGTTGTCCAGAGGTTTGTATTCAATATCAGGTAGGCCGAAGCTATCTTCACCGTTGTTGCCATCGTTAAGATTTTCATTTGCCTGGTCGCCTTTGTCTTTTCTCTTTGCCATTGGTTTGTTTTTTAACAGGGTAGTAACACAAAATTAACGTAATTTCTACAAATTAAGCTATTTTCAAAATACCCAAGTTACTCCAGCCATCACCTGCAAACCCCGAACCGGATAATTAAGATATAGCTGATATTCATTTGTCAACAGGTTGCTTCCTTTCAGGAAGACAGAAAACTGCTTTGATAAGAAGTAACTCGCCTTCAAATTCAAATCTATCGCTGGGTCAAGTTCCACAGTTGTATTCGTATCAACATCCAATGCCTTGGCTCCACCTTGCACAATCATGTCTGCATTAAAGAGAAACTTTGAATAGAGATTATACGAAGAGTTGAAGCTAACCCGGTACTTTGGCCTATGCCATGCTTCCGGAACCAGGTCGGTGGAATAACCATAAAAATCACCTCGTAGTAAAATGCGCGTTGTCTCGGCATGCGAGAAACCCAACTCAGCAAAAATGTTTGACCGTTTCGTGTTTCCTTCATCAAAAACCGTGATAAACTTCGAACGATCTGTTGGATCATTTTGGAAGAAGTAAAAATTCGTGAGGTTCGCAACCGCAAGGCCCACTCCAAAGGCTACTTTGCTCCCTAATTTTCCTTTGAGCCCTCCCAAAAATTCAATTGACCGATTTGTATTATTAATTCCGATGTTGGAATTAACCCATGGGTTTTCATGAGCAATGGTATGTAACGATACTTTATCGATATCTCCGGAAAGCCCAGCATACATCTCCACCGATGGACTTAGCGGATAGGATGCCTTTAGATCGGGGAACACATGAACCGATTTATCTTTACCCAGTGTATCATTTTCCAACACTACGTTTGCCCCTATCTTAACTAACAAGTCTTCTATTGGAGAGAATTGATAGGTTCCTTTTACCTTGAAAATATGTCGTGGTTTTGCCTCTATAAGAGCATCCTTTCGCGAAATCAGGAAATAATCTGAGCCAAACAAAATCTTACTTGTTTTAGAAACTTCGTAGTCGCTCGTAAAGCCTAAAGTAACTTCACTTTCTTTGGCCTTGTAATGATCGTTAAGGTAACTGAACGATCCATTTATCTTATAGTTAAATTCAGAAGTAGTAGAGTTTCCAACCTCGCCACCCAAACTGAAAATTGAATAATCTTGCTTGATCAGATCGCGGTTAATATCAGTACCTGGCGTGTATCCATAAAAATATGTACCAATTCCCTCATAGTTAACAAATCCCCCCAGGCTTGCTTTTGGGCCGAAGGCCTTACCAAAGAGACGCAGCTCGGTATTGCTACCAGCCGAATTTTTTTTATCGACTGCACCTTGTCCAAAACTCTGATGATACAACTTTAGACCATAAAACTTTTCTTTGTCGCGCTTTGTAGTTGCGTAGGCATCTAAAAATGGAGAAAAGTAATTGCCCACACCCGCACTGACGTAGTTTCCATAAATTTTTGCGATAGGTTCTTGCTTTAATCTTAAGGGACGAATGGCTGGATTAAATTCAGGAGTTGAGAATCTCAGATTTTTGAAATCGTAGGTAATCTCAGGTTTAATGGGCTCAACCGGCCGGGGCGATACTTTTTCAAAATTACGATTGGCTTTGGGAAGTATAATTTGTCTTTCCTTAACAATTTCAATCTCAACTTTTTCAATTTCACCTTCACCCCATTTTTCAGGATCTTGACCAAAAGCCGAACTCACCAACGCTAACATCAGGCACAGAACCAAACTCTTTCGGGTGTGTGATTTACATGAAATGATCTCAATTGTCTTCATTTCTTAATTATCTAAAGTATCGGCCTTTGCCTGATTGGCTTTTTTCAATTCCTCCCCGTCAATCTTTTTTAGTTTCTCACTCGCTTGGGTTCGTATAGTTTCCAGAGGAAAAGTCTCCAACGATTTTAGCGTTGCCTTTACTTGAAAAATATCACCCATTGCCATGTAATTGTCTGCCAGCAAGAGATAAGACTTTCCTACCCATTCCGGATAAGCCGCAAAATCGCTGTTAAGGCTTACCAGAGTTTCGTAACACTGCTTATGTTCTTTTTTTAAGTATTGAATCTCCCCCAGCAAGTACTTGGCTTCGGCTCCATATTCATCTTGCGCAGAATTAAGCGTATTCAAAAATTCATCCTGAGCAAGATCATAATCACCTCGGGCCATTGCTGACTTACCAAGAAATAATGAGGCCTTATTCTGAGCGCCTGCATTAACATTTCCTTTTTCTAAAATTGTGCGGGCATAAACTTCTGCCGAGTCATATTGTGCCAGCAGGTAGTACGATTCCATTAACCCCGACCAGGCGCTGTATTGTTCCTTCTTATTTGTGGCAAGTAGTGCCAATTGCTGATAGTATGGCACTGCCTTTTCAAATCGGCTTTGTTTAAATTCAAGTTCAGCAAGACGGCCTATCACCTTGCTGGCAAATAAAAACGTTTTGTCTTGAGCAATGTCTAAATAAACACTCAGGGCTTTGTTCCAATCTTTCAGTCTGTAGTGCGATTCTGCTGCGTAGTATTTTGCTTCCGAAACTCTCGGGCTTTCAGGATACGTGATGGTGTAATTCGTTAATGACGCGATCGCCTTTTGATAATTCTGATTAAAGTATAAATTTTTTGCAGATTCAAATTCTACCGACTCAATTCCCTTAGCGTCAGGATGCGCAGTTTTAAATTCAGCAAGATACTTGTCAAACTCAGAAGAGCGGCCCGATAAATTTAGCGCTTCTTGTAAAGGAATCAGCACATCGTTGCTTGCCGGATGACTTCCATAATTTTCCAATACGGTAATATAATCCTGTGCCGTTTTGCTGTATTCTTTAAGATTGAAATAGGAAGCGGCCCTGCGGGTATGGGCATACGGTAAAAAGCGTGACCCTGATTTAGTTTGAATGAGTGTGGAGTATCCCGCAACGGCACTCGCATAATTTCCTTGCTCAAAATCTAATTGAGCCCGTTGAAATAATGCTTCATCTAAAAACCTAGACTGTGGGAAACTCTTGATCATGATATCTAACTCTGCACTGGCCTCATCGTATTTTCTCATAATACCCAGGATAGCGCCAGATTGTAAATGGGCATAGTCTACATCTGTCGACCGAAGCTGAACAACCTTACGATAGTTGATTAATGCTTCGGGATATGATTTTGAAACATAATAACAATCGGCCAAGCGAAGCATTCCATCCGATAAATTCACTTGAGTGCGAGGGGCTTTATTCACAAACTCTTTAAAACTAAAAAGTGCCCGATCATATTGTTGAAGGTTGTAGTAAGCATACCCAAGACCATAACGGGTTTTTAAAATAATATCTTGATTCACATAATTATTCATTCCAACAATTCGCTGATAGTGCTCAGCCGCTTGTTCATCCTTCCTACCAATTGAATAGGCTTCACCACACCAAAAGCTTGCCTCAGCAACATAATCTTGATCGATGGGGTAACTCAGTGATTTTTCAAAAAACTGCACTGCCAATGAATAGTCCTCCTTATTAAACAATTCAATGCCCTTTAACATCGTTGCCTTTTGAAAGGCACGGTCAACTGCAGCACTACGCTTTGGCATAGCCTCTATATATTCAATTGCCTTATTATAGTTGGTAGCATTTACATACGCCTGCGATAGAAGTTCTTTTATCTCATCAGCGTGTGTGCTGTTAGGAAAAGTGACTAGCATTTTTTCAAATTCTGTAATAGCCTGATCAGGTCGACCCAGATCATAGGCTACTTTTGCAAATTGATACGTGCTCTCTTCTACGAGCTTTGGATCGGGTTTGAACTTGCGTGCAATGTCAAAAGCAGTAAGTGCCATTGGCTTTTGATTTTGCTTTAGGTATAAGGAACCCAGGTAATAAGCTGAATAAAATCCTACCGAGTCTGTATCCGTAAAAGAAGATTTTAGAAATTTTAAAGCAGTGGCATCTTCCCCCAACGTGTAGGCAACGTAGCCGGCCCGTAACAAAACACTTTTATCCGCTTTATCTTCGCGGCCGGTCAGATACTTTTGATACCCGGCAAAGGCATTCTTAAAATCATTCTTTTTGTAGTAAGCCTCCGCAGAAAGCAAAGCGATTTCTTCCTGGTTGGTAAGCCCTTCGAGAGCGCTCACTTTTTGCGCATACTCCAGTAAAGCATCATAGTCTTTCTGTCGATAATAAACATTGGCGATCAGGTACGGAACAACTTTGGAGTAGGCTTCATTTTGTTCAGCCCTCTTTAAGTCGATAAGAGCGGTTGTAAAGTCACCCTGGCTATATTCGATAAAACCTGCGTAGTAACTGGCTGCCGGGCCATACTCACCGCCTACATTTTTTATAAAGTTATACTGCTCAAGCGATTCCTTCAGAAACTTTTGATTAAACAAACTATACCCCCACCGGAAACGACCAACTCGCTGTTGTTCCTGGCTAAGAGCAGAAAAGTCAACCTTGCCGAAAAACAAGGAAGCTTTTTTATAATTCTTTTCACTGTAATAAAAATTACCCAGATCATAGTTGGCTACTATTGCTTTTGGGTGCGATGGATGAGTTTTAATAAAATCATCTATTTGTTTCTCAGCATCCGTATGAAACAAATTAAGCGCGCAGAAAGCTTTGTAATACTCAGCATCTGCACGTTTGGCATCGAACGAAGATGAGATGTTTAAAAACTCAGAAAAGACTTCGCGCGCGGCACCATACTGACTATGATTAACTAAATCAATGCCGGTATTAAAAAGTCTTTCAGCCTGCTGTTGCGACAACAGATTCTGTGAGTACGTAAAATGAGAGACAAATGCAGCTAATAGAAATAGGAATTTCTTCATCAACGGTTTTTTCGTAAAACTGACAAAGTCAAAAAATATTGCAGTACTAGTTTAAAAAATAAAGCTCACACAGCACTTAAAAAATAGATTGTGTGAACTCAAAACTACTAATTCTTACGGATATCTTCATCATTTGATTCAATAATCAAGATGACCTATCAATAATTATTCCATAAAGCGAGGGTTGAAAAATGAAAATATTTTTCTACATCATTAATCTAAAGACAAGCTCTTTTAAAATTTGTCCTTCACCTTCACTACCCGAGTCAACACCCTTTAATTTAAGATCAGCTTGCTTCAAAAGGCTAATTCCATTAATCACTTTAGCAAGCGTATAATATTGCAAAGCACTACTGTAATCTTTAACAGCGAATGGACTGATTTTTAGGGCAGTAACTAATCCCTTTTCACTTCTATCAGAGGTTGAATGAGCTACTAATAACTTGCTGAAGAATGAATACAAAAACGCAACCAACGGAATCACTGGATTCTTCTTTGTATTACTCTCAAAGTAGTTCACAATTTTCGAAACCTGCAGCAAATCCTTTTTGATCAAAGCCTTCTGCAATTCGAAAATATTATACTCCTTACTGATGCCGACCTGAGCCATAACTTTTTCGGCTGTAATCGTTTCTGCGGTCGGAACCCCAATCAAAACTTTTTCGATTTCGTTGGCGAGCCGGTTTAAATCATTGCCCACATATTCTGCCAGCACGCGAACTGCACTATCTTCAATTTTGTATCCCTTCTCTTTTGTGTACTCCAAAATAAATTCGCCCAGTTGGTTTTCATACGGCTTTTTGAATGTAGCCGATACGGTGAGCTGATCGATTTTCTTCCCTAACTCCCGTCTCTTATCAAATGATTTATTTTTGTGACAAAGCACCAGAATGGTTGAAGGAAGCGGACGGGCCACATAATCCAAAAGCAATTTTGCCCCAGTCTCTTTTTGCAAATCCTGTATGTCCTGTGCTTCCTTAACAATAACCACTTGTCGTTCTGCCATCATTGGAAATCGTTTGGCATGAGTAAGCAAGGTTGCCACACTTACATCTTTTCCGTACACAATAACCTGATTAAATCCTTTTTCAGATTCACTTAAAGCATTGAGCTCTATATAATTGGAAATGAGATCTATGTAGTAAGTCTCTTCACCCTGCAAAACATACACTGGGTCGTATTTGCCTGATTTAATCCGATCAAAAATCTTCTTCGCTGCCGCGTCCATTACCTGCTCTTTTTTTGCGCCAAGTTAAAGGCTGTTACCACGCCAACCAAAGCCCCAGCCAAATGGGCTTCCCAGGAAATACGTGGGTCGGCAGGAAGTACGCCTGCTAAAAAAACTCCTCCATAAATAAAGAATACTAACGTGGAAACTATAAGCGAAACAAAGTCTAGCCTCAAGAGCCCATAGCAAATCAAAAAAGCAGCAAGCCCATAAATCAACCCACTGGCGCCAATGTGATAAGAAACCCGTGGACTAAGGACCCACACTAAAATGTTGGTGATAAAGTAACTTCGGAAAAACACAATACCCGCTATGCGTTCGTAAAAAAAGTATAGAACTGAGCCCAGAAACAAAAGTGGAAACGTGTTGGAAAGCAGGTGCATATAATCCCCATGAATCATGGGCGCAGTAAATATGCCAATCAAACCTTCTAATGTTCGGGGTTTGATACCTAAAAAGCCAAGGTCTATTCCATAAAAAAATTCAATACTAAAAGAAAGCCACATGATAAATACGAGCCTGAACGGCACTACTGAACTGCCAAAAAACCGGCTTTCTTTGAAGGACATGGAAAGAATTAAAATGTAGCGGGATTTTTCAACATCGATAAGTTAACGAGTTTCGCTTCCTCGTCCCCCACTGACTTTAATCCTAATAAACCACCAGATGATTTAGCTGTCTCAGATGCAATCTCCCGTAAGCTATTGTAGAACTCGAGAGCAAAATTAGGATCAACTTTTTTCAGAATTGTGTTAACATGAGAAAGAGCTTCTATTACAAGTGGTGTTCGTTCTTCAGCCTCAACCGGAAAATCCTGAATTACAATTCTCAACTTATCTTCAAAATCCTCGCCTACTTCTTTATAAAAAGCAAGCAAGTGTGACTTGGCACGTTTCTGCTTCTTTTCGGTAAGCGCAATGGCCTTCTTCACCTCCTTATTATCAATGTGATCATCCGCTCCTGCTATAAGAATGCATACCAACATGGGCGCCTTGTGCATCAATTCTATCTCGGGCTGCGAGAGGTCGTCAAATTCTGGAATCATAAGATAAAATTTCCTTTAAAAAGTGTTGTCCACGTTCCCTAACTCGTGGGAATTAACGTAAATTTCAAATATTTTAGAAGAATCACTACTAATATCTTGCGGCAGCAGGAACAAAATGACCTAACGGATGCACGAAAAAGATCAAGTCCGAATTTTTGTAGTTGAAGATGACCCTGCCTACTCTAAATTTCTAAAATACGTACTTAGTCTGAATCCTGATTTTGAGCCGGAGTTTTTTACAACAGGAAAAGACTGCATTGCAAACCTTCACAAGAAACCATCCATTATAACATTGGATTATTCCTTACCGGATTTGGCCGGTGAGAAAGTACTTAAATCCATCCGTGAATTTGATCCGGATATCAGCGTGATCATCATTTCTGCACAGGAGAAGATCGGGACGGCCGTTGAACTTTTGAAAGGCGGAGCCTTCGACTATATAAGTAAGGATGAAGAAGCAAAAGACCGCATACTTAATTCGATTAAGAATGCAAGAAACAAGACCTCGCTTATCCGTGAAATTGACAGGCTCAAACATGAGATAACAGTTAAGTATGAGTTTGAGAAAAGTATACTAGGAACCAGTTCAGCTATTAAAAAAATATTTGACCTGATAGAGAAAGCGGTTAAGACTCAGATCACCGTTTCAATAACGGGCGAGACGGGAACGGGGAAAGAGTTGATCGCCAAAGCAATCCATTATAATTCCAAAAGAAAGAACAAACCACTCGTTGCCGTAAACGTAGCTGCCATTCCCAAAGACCTGATTGAAAGTGAACTCTTTGGTCATGAGAAGGGTGCATTTACCGGGGCGGCAGGCCGCAGAATCGGAAAGTTTGAAGAAGCTGAAGGTGGCACTATTTTTCTTGACGAGATTGGAGAAATGGATCTGAACCTGCAATCAAAACTACTGAGGGTTCTGCAGGAAAAAGAATTGACACGAATTGGAGGCAATCAGGTAATCAAACTCGATGTGCGGGTAATCGTTGCCACCCATAGAAAGCTGCAAGAAGAGGTACGGGCTGGGCGCTTTCGCGAAGACCTTTATTATCGGTTGCTTGGATTACCAATTCATTTGCCTCCGCTGCGCGAGCGCGAGCAAGATATACTTTTACTTGCTAAACATTTTTCTGATCTCTTCGCCAAAGAAAACGATCTTAAAAAACTGAAGATAACACACGAGGCACAAGAAAAACTTCTTCAGTATTCTTATCCTGGCAATGTGCGAGAATTGAAATCCGTGATTGAATTAGCTGTTGTAATGGCAACCGATAACGAAATACATGCTAAAGACATTACCTTCTCCACCGCCATTCGCGAAGATGCCTTCTTATCCAAAGAGATGACCCTGGAGGAATACACCTATCGCATCATTCGCACTTATCTTACCAAGTACGATAACAATGTGCTGGAAGTAGCCATAAAACTGGGCATTGGCAAATCATCCATCTACCGCTATCTAAAAGAAATGGAAACAAAAGGAATTTGAAAAAATGAGACAATCATTACCCACCTACGTTAGGAAAGGACTGTTTTACAAATCAGTTGTAGAGGATGGTTCAGACATTATTTTTCTGGTCGACTATGAGGGTAAAATTCTCTATCACAATCATTCGGTAAAAATTACCCTGGGCTATAAAACTGCTAGCCTCGTAGGAAAGAATTTTTTCGATTTCGTACCCCCTCAACTACTGCCTTACGTAAAAAAGGAATTTACTAAGAGCACAAAAAAAGCATTCAATAAATCCATCGAATTTCAGTTTAAGTGCAAAGACAAATCCTATAAGTATCTTGAATTTAATTCGGTTAATCTTAAGCAGAAAGAAGGCATTGCCGGACTAATTCTCGACTGCCGCGATATCACTCAACGAAAAAAGGATGCCGAGGAATTGTTGCGGGCGCAAAAAGCAAAAGAACAGTTTCTAGCCAACATCAGTCACGAAATCAGAACCCCCATCAACGGAATTTCAGGAATGGCTGCCTTGTTGAATCAAAACCCAACGCGGGAAGAAAGCCAAACTTATCTGAATGCAATCAAGAGCGCAGCCGACAATCTCAAGGTAATTATCAACGACATACTTGATCTCGCCTCCATTGAATCGGGAAAACTGCAATTAGAAAAAATTGGATTCAATCTCAACGATCTGCTTCACTCGCTCATCGACACCTTTGGTGTGCAAGCCAAGGAAAAAGGAATTAAACTTTCGCATACACTCAGCAAAGATGCAAACAAGGTTTTTGTAGGGGATCCGGTGCGCCTGAATCAGATTCTGATTAATCTGATTAGCAATGCTATTAAATTTACCCACGCAGGCTATATTCATGTAGCCGTTAAAACAGAAAAGATAAAAGGGAAAACTTATCAACTTCGTTTCGATATTACGGATACGGGAATTGGAATACCAACTAGTAAGCTTCAAACAATTTTTGAAAGCTTTAGCCAGGCCGATGCCAGCGTAACACGAAAATATGGCGGCACAGGGTTAGGATTAACAATTGTAAAACAATTGGTAGAACTTCAGGATGGTTCAATCCGTGTGTTCAGTAAAGAGAACGAAGGTTCTACTTTTTCGTTTACTATCACGTATCAATTGGGTAAAACAGAATTCTTTGATGAAACGAAACTCTACAAACCAAAAAATAATAATCAGTTAAAGAATGCTTGCGTATTATTGGTGGAAGACAATGACATTAATCGGTTATATGCCAGCAGTATTTTAAAAATGTGGGGGTGTCATTTTGAAACTGCAGAGAACGGAGTTGTAGCGCTTGAAAAAATCAGAAACAATGCCTTTGACATTATCCTTATGGATATTCAAATGCCCGTGATGGATGGATTTGAGACTACAAAGGCAATCCGGCAGGGTGATCCCAAGAAAAGCAAAGTTCCTATTATTGCATTAACCGCTAATGCTACGCAAAAAGATTTTGAGAATTGCATTGCCGCTGGCATGAATGATTGCATTACCAAACCCTTTACCCAGGAAGATCTTTTTCAGGCACTGACAAAATACCTCGGAAAAAAACTTACCATAAAAAAGGGATTGCCTTCTAACGATCTTGCAACTCGTAATCCTCCTGTCATTGACCTCAGCTATTTAAAAAAGGTTTCTAATCATAATGAGCAATTTATTCAGGAAATCGTTGAAGCGTTTCTTGAATCTGTGCCAACCACTATAGCTGATATTAAAAAGCAATTAGTTATTAAAAACTGGGAACAACTAGCAAGAGTAGTTCATAAAATAAAGCCGACAATTACTCTGATGGGTATTCACAGCCTAAAAGATAAAATTATAGTACTCGAGCAAGAAGCAAAAACTGCTGAACACGAAGAAAGGATCATTGCTCTTGCTAATGAAGTTAGTCTATCACTATCATCAGCTATTGAAACGCTGAAGGCGAGTATTTAATTCCTATTCATCACAACCAGTTTCTTCCTTACGGTTACGCCCTTAGGTCCGGTCATAATCACGAAATAAATTTCATTGGCAAGACCAGAAACATTTACTTGTTTCATTCCATTTACCACCCCTTCGAAGTCTCCTTCCAAAACTGTTATTCCACGCTGATCAATAATTCGCCATTGACTACCCGCATGTACATCGGCCGGCAGACCAAAAGTAAATTCCTGATTAGCCGGATTCGGGAACATTTGAATACTATTCAACGCAGCCAGAATAGGTTCGTCTAGTACCCCAACAACCGGGTCACCCAATTTTATCGGACCATCTATCGCAATAGACTGGTAAATTTCTTTGGTGTTTTTGTCTTGCACATAACCGATCAACAGCAATTGATTTGGGTTAGTGATGGGCACATCAATCGGCACATCAAACTTAAGCTTGATTAATTGCTGACCGTTAACCCATGTTAGATTGATGGTTTCGCCATCGCTACCAAATAGATTTTTGCGCAACACATTTTTGAATCCGGTGGCATCCTTCTCTACCAGGGCCACATTCATTATAAGAGGAGAAGTGAAATCCCGATTGGCCGTAATTACCATCTTCACACTGATCTTCTTATTGTCGATTGAAGTGGTGTCTTTAAGAGTTAAGTTGAAAACAGGGTCTACTAACGCTCTGCGGTCAATTTCAATATTATTCAATTCGTAAGTATTGCCCGTAAATTTACCTGGCACCAATACACCATCCATGATTGTGTATGGAGGTTGTGAAGCGCCAAAGTAAAGAGCCCTTGCCGCTGGATCAGTTGGGTTATCCTTATTGAATGGATCTGTTCCTGAGAAGTTGACATGGTATTGAATTTGTTGAAAATCCGAATAGCCTCTATTTATTAGTTGCGTTTGGTACAATCCATTCAGATAATTATCCGCGTTCACACTTGCCGTTAATTGTGTTGTAGTGAAATGTTCTATCAAGACATTTCGTTGTTTTTCACCCACATATACATTATCAAAGGCAAACCCATCAAAATCAATTCCTGGTGCATTCGTACTGTTGCTGGCCAATGCTAGCCGGAATCGTACCTGTTTCCTTTCTCCATTTGTCTTAGTAATTCTATCAAGATTAAACCGGGCATTTTTCCAACTGCGTTGTTCATCGGTCCAGCCATACTGACCAACCAATTGATTACCTGGGTTGGATGGAATGCCCTGCCCATTAAACCAGTTGATTCCTTGATCACGGGTTTCTGTTAATGCGGGCCCCACTAACTCCCATGTAGCACCACCATCAATTGAGTATTGCAATACTACTCCATCAAGGTTGCTCTCCAGATCAGAGAAATAATCAAGTGCAATCATAGGACGTTCAAGCGCATCGAGGTCGAAGCATGGACTGTTTACTGCTGATTTCTCGTTGGAGAAATAAGTATTGCCAACGTTATTACCACTCCACCACACATTACCCGCACTATTGGCAGTCGTTATTTCCGTTCCGGTTGGTGCACCATGTTTCCAACTCACAAAAGTATTATCGTCCGGATCGATTAAATTTTCAATAAACCAACCTGCTGGTGTATTGAAACTTTCAGGAGGATTAGCGGATGATGCTACCACCGTTACGTAAGGCACAATAGTTATCGGTCTGGTTCTTGGCAGGCTCGTACAGCCCAAATTAGTTGTAACGGTAAGGGTTGGATCATAACCTCCGGTGCTCACATATTTATGAATCGGTTCATCATAAGTACCTATGGTTCGTCCGCTATTTGCAGGTGGAGCTATAGTACCTAAGCCACTCAGCAGGTCGCCATCATCAAAGTTCCAACTATACTGAGCAATAGTACTTGAACCCAGGTTTGTAATAACGGCCTTAAATCTTGTGCTATCGTTATTACAGATCGCAAAATAATCAAAGTCAACAAGGGGAATAGTTCCAACAATTACTGATGTAGGACTTGTATAAGTGCTGGCACAACCTTGCGTAGTAGTAACTTTAAGTGATACTGTGAAACTGCTGGCATTTCCATACGTGTGACTTGGGTTATCATACGTTCCGGTTGTTCTACCAGCGTTAGTTCCTAACGGTATTGCTGCGGCAGGTGCACCAGTTACACCACTGAAATCACCGAAGTTCCATTCTACTAAGCCTATGGTTGGAGCAAAAGGTGAATTTACATTTGATAAATTAATGGTGGATGTATTTGTAAATGTTGTCGGGCTATCAATACAAGTTCCGGTTGATGTAAAGGATACCACGGGGCTTGCCTGGACTTTAATATCTCTTGGTTTTGATGATGGCACCCCAGATGAATTAACAAACTGAAATTCTATCGTGTAAACTCCAGAGGGTGCATTAGTTGTTCTGATAAAATAATTAGTTCCATCAAAAATAACTGGCAAAGACGGGGAATAGCTTACAAAAACTCGCGATATACCAGGAGGACCAGATGGAACTATTGGAGATAATAAAAGATCTCCCGTGTCAGCACATACTCTATAATCGCCATCACCATCAAGAGTAGAGTTTGCAACGGTAAAATCAACATTGGTAAGTGGATTAACCCTTAAGCTTTGAGAAGTTGAATTGGTACATCCATTCACGTTAGTAAAGGTATACGTAATGACATTAAGAGTTGCAGGTGTTCCATCGTAAAGAGTAGCATTAGCAGGTGTCAGGAATGTTTGATCAAAACCAGTACCTGGGTCGATAGTTGTCGCTGTTAACCCTGAACCTGGAGTAACTGTAAATAATCCGCCCGCCTGGAACGCATTGAGCGTGATGTCAGCTCCATTCTCGGGAGCTGCCGCTGGGAATGGCAGTCCAATAAACGAAGCATTTGGTAGAGGATTAAGTGTCAAATTCACGGTTTCAACCTCTGCAGGACAAACACCAGAAGCTGCAATGGTAAGTGTTAACACACGCACTGTAGGAACAACTACTGCCTTATCAGCCGCACTTAAAATATATCTTGGTTTTTCTAATGTGTTGTTATCAAATGTGCCCGTTCCGCCCGACCATGAATACGTTGCAGGTGCAAACGTCACTAAACCTTGAATCTCTATGTCATTTTGATCCACACAAACAGCAAGATCAGGCCCTGCTGTGAATATTGCTTTAGGATTTACGTTAACCAGAATAGTAAACGGATCGCCCAGGCAACCGCCTACTTGCGAAGTCGGTGTAACTAAATAGGTTACTGTTTGATTGACACCTGAATTATTCACCAGCATATCATCAATTACTGATCCTGATTTCAATGAGGTAGTTTCTCCGGTAACATCCGGATGCGACAAAGCTGTCCATGTGAAATTAGAAGCTAAAACATTACCGAGTGCATTCACATTACCTTGTAAATCATAAGCAACAAGAGATCCACTGCAGATATCAGGTGCAGTAACGGATACACCAACAGGTTCTGGTTTAACCGTTACTGTGATCTGGAACGATCCTCCCAAACATCCATTGGTACTGGTTGGAGTGATTGTATAAACTACAGCTTGATCAGTATTCGTCTTATTAACAAGAATGTCAGTTATAGAAGGGCCTGCAGTACTACTTATGCTTTCACCTGTAACAAGGGGATTAACGTTATCTGCTGCAACCCACACAAACGTACTGCCAACGTTATTTCCTAATGAAGAAACATTCAGCAATAAGCTATAGGCAACTGGCGCATCACTGCATACCGTCTTTGCATCGTTAACGCCAACCGGTTCCGGATTTACAGTTACTACATAATTAAATGTTGGCCCAACACAACTTCCCGGTGCTGTGGGGACGAACGTATAGATTATCGTACCCGATATACTTCCTGTATTGATTGGGTTGTCGATAATAGTAGCACTACCACTTGCTGTTACACTTGCTACTGTTATCGGGCCTGCAACCGAGCTCGTCCAGGTATAAGTTGTACCTGCAACTGTAAATGTAGGTGTGAAGTTAATTGGCCCGACAGCACTACATCTGGTGATTGCCAATGGTGTACTTAAAACCAGAGGAGCTGGATTGACTGTAACTACAACTACAATCGCGGTGCCGTTGCAACCATTCGAACTTGGCGTGATGGTGTACGTGGCGGTACCCGCTGCGCTTGTCGTAGCCGTTAATGTCTGGTTGATTGATGTGCCAAAGCCTGCCGTAGCTCCGCTTACATTGCTCTGAACTACCGTCCAGCTATACGTGGCCCCTGCTACTCCGTTGCTCGTGCTGAGGCTAATGTTAGTCGTTGCGCCACTGCAGATCGTCTCTACATTCGGGGCTGCTATTACATCCGGTAACGGATTTACCGTTACTATCACTACAATCGGAGCACCATTACATCCACCTGCATTCGGTGTGATCGTATACGTAGCCGTGCCCGCTGAACTCGTTGTAGCCATTAATGTCTGGTTGATCGTGGCTCCGCTCGAGGCCGTAGCTCCGCTTACATTGTTCTGTGCTACTGTCCAGCTATAAGTCGCGCCTCCTACTCCATTCGTAGTGCTCAACGCAATGCTCGTATTGGCTCCGCTGCAAATCGTCTGACTCGCAGGTAACGCTACTACATTCGGGGTTGGATTGACTGTAACTACAACTACAATCGCGGTGCCGTTGCAACCATTCGAACTTGGCGTGATGGTGTACGTGGCGGTACCCGCTGCGCTTGTCGTAGCCGTTAATGTCTGGTTGATTGATGTGCCAAAGCCTGCCGTAGCTCCGCTTACATTGCTCTGAACTACCGTCCAGCTATACGTGGCCCCTGCTACTCCGTTGCTCGTGCTGAGGCTAATGTTAGTCGTTGCGCCACTGCAGATCGTCTCTACATTCGGGGCTGCTATTACATCCGGTAACGGATTTACCGTTACTATCACTACAATCGGAGCACCATTACATCCACCTGCATTCGGTGTGATCGTATACGTAGCCGTGCCCGCTGAACTCGTTGTAGCCATTAATGTCTGGTTGATCGTGGCTCCGCTCGAGGCCGTAGCTCCGCTTACATTGTTCTGTACTACTGTCCAGCTATAAGTCGCGCCTCCTACTCCATTCGTAGTGCTCAACGCAATGCTCGTATTCGATCCGCTGCAGATCGTCTGACTCGCAGGTAACGCTACTACATTCGGGGTTGGATTGACTGTAACTACAACTACAATCGCGGTGCCGTTGCAACCATTCGAACTTGGCGTGATGGTGTACGTGGCGGTACCCGCTGCGCTTGTCGTAGCCGTTAATGTCTGGTTGATTGATGTGCCAAAGCCTGTCGTAGCTCCGCTTACATTGCTCTGAACTACCGTCCAGCTATACGTGGCCCCTGCTACTCCGTTGCTCGTGCTGAGGCTAATGTTAGTCGTTGCGCCACTGCAGATCGTCTCTACATTCGGGGCTGCTATTACATCCGGTAACGGATTTACCGTTACTATCACTACAATCGGAGCACCATTACATCCACCTGCATTCGGTGTGATCGTATACGTAGCCGTGCCCGCTGAACTCGTTGTAGCCATTAATGTCTGGTTGATCGTGGCTCCGCTCGAGGCCGTAGCTCCGCTTACATTGTTCTGTGCTACTGTCCAGCTATAAGTCGCGCCTCCTACTCCATTCGTAGTGCTCAACGCAATGCTCGTATTGGCTCCGCTGCAAATCGTCTGACTCGCAGGTAACGCTACTACATTCGGGGTTGGATTGACTGTAACTACAACTACAATCGCGGTGCCGTTGCAACCATTCGAACTTGGCGTGATGGTGTACGTGGCGGTACCCGCTGCGCTTGTCGTAGCCGTTAATGTCTGGTTGATTGATGTGCCAAAGCCTGCCGTAGCTCCGCTTACATTGCTCTGAACTACCGTCCAGCTATACGTGGCCCCTGCTACTCCGTTGCTCGTGCTGAGGCTAATGTTAGTCGTTGCGCCACTGCAGATCGTCTCTACATTCGGGGCTGCTATTACATCCGGTAACGGATTTACCGTTACTATCACTACAATCGGAGCACCATTACATCCACCTGCATTCGGTGTGATCGTATACGTAGCCGTGCCCGCTGAACTCGTTGTAGCCATTAATGTCTGGTTGATCGTGGCTCCGCTCGAGGCCGTAGCTCCGCTTACATTGTTCTGTACTACTGTCCAGCTATAAGTCGCGCCTCCTACTCCATTCGTAGTGCTCAACGCAATGCTCGTATTCGATCCGCTGCAGATCGTCTGACTCGCAGGTAACGCTACTACATTCGGGGTTGGATTGACTGTAACTACAACTACAATCGCGGTGCCGTTGCAACCATTCGAACTTGGCGTGATGGTGTACGTGGCGGTACCCGCTGCGCTTGTCGTAGCCGTTAATGTCTGGTTGATTGATGTGCCAAAGCCTGTCGTAGCTCCGCTTACATTGCTCTGAACTACCGTCCAGCTATACGTGGCCCCTGCTACTCCGTTGCTCGTGCTGAGGCTAATGTTAGTCGTTGCGCCACTGCAGATCGTCTCTACATTCGGGGCTGCTATTACATCCGGTAACGGATTTACCGTTACTATCACTACAATCGGAGCACCATTACATCCACCTGCATTCGGTGTGATCGTATACGTAGCCGTGCCCGCTGAACTCGTTGTAGCCATTAATGTCTGGTTGATCGTGGCTCCGCTCGAGGCCGTAGCTCCGCTTACATTGTTCTGTGCTACTGTCCAGCTATAAGTCGCGCCTCCTACTCCATTCGTAGTGCTCAACGCAATGCTCGTATTGGCTCCGCTGCAAATCGTCTGACTCGCAGGTAACGCTACTACATTCGGGGTTGGATTGACTGTAACTACAACTACAATCGCGGTGCCGTTGCAACCATTCGAACTTGGCGTGATGGTGTACGTGGCGGTACCCGCTGCGCTTGTCGTAGCCGTTAATGTCTGGTTGATTGATGTGCCAAAGCCTGCCGTAGCTCCGCTTACATTGCTCTGAACTACCGTCCAGCTATACGTGGCCCCTGCTACTCCGTTGCTCGTGCTGAGGCTAATGTTAGTCGTTGCGCCACTGCAGATCGTCTCTACATTCGGGGCTGCTATTACATCCGGTAACGGATTTACCGTTACTATCACTACAATCGGAGCACCATTACATCCACCTGCATTCGGTGTGATCGTATACGTAGCCGTGCCCGCTGAACTCGTTGTAGCCATTAATGTCTGGTTGATCGTGGCTCCGCTCGAGGCCGTAGCTCCGCTTACATTGTTCTGTGCTACTGTCCAGCTATAAGTCGCGCCTCCTACTCCATTCGTAGTGCTCAACGCAATGCTCGTATTCGATCCGCTGCAGATCGTCTGACTCGCAGGTAACGCTACTACATTCGGGGTTGGATTGACTGTAACTACAACTACAATCGCGGTGCCGTTGCAACCATTCGAACTTGGCGTGATGGTGTACGTGGCGGTACCCGCTGCGCTTGTCGTAGCCGTTAATGTCTGGTTGATTGATGTGCCAAAGCCTGCCGTAGCTCCGCTTACATTGCTCTGAACTACCGTCCAGCTATACGTGGCCCCTGCTACTCCGTTGCTCGTGCTGAGGCTAATGTTAGTCGTTGCGCCACTGCAGATCGTCTCTACATTCGGGGCTGCTATTACATCCGGTAACGGATTTACCGTTACTATCACTACAATCGGAGCACCATTACATCCACCTGCATTCGGTGTGATCGTATACGTAGCCGTGCCCGCTGAACTCGTTGTAGCCATTAATGTCTGGTTGATCGTGGCTCCGCTCGAGGCCGTAGCTCCGCTTACATTGTTCTGTGCTACTGTCCAGCTATAAGTCGCGCCTCCTACTCCATTCGTAGTGCTCAACGCAATGCTCGTATTCGATCCGCTGCAGATCGTCTGACTCGCAGGTAACGCTACTACGTTTGCTAGAGGACGAACTTCAACTGTAACTATCTGACTTAGACTTGGACCACAAACCCCAACAATAGCTTCAAATTCATAACTAACAATAACCGGAGCAGTTGTAGTATTTATCAATACCTCGTTAATAATTTGGCCGTTACTAAATAATGCTCCATCTGTAAGTGTTCCACTCACACTGCCGTATATGACATCTACCAATCTAATCTGACCACCTGAAACGGGTGTATTTAACAGGATGTTAGTTTGGTTGCCGCTACAAATTATTCCGCTTCCTCCGCCTGTGTTATTCGTGACTACAAATGTTGGGGCAGGATTTACCCGAACTGTTACAAACTGACTAACAGGAGAGAGAGAACATACAGGCGTTGTGGCCGGAGTAGTAACATTAAACTCATAGACAACATCGATTGCGCTGTTTGTATTGTTCAAAAGTGTTTCGATAAGCGGAGTCGCACTATTGAAAATAGTGACACCCGGATTAACTGTGCCCCCTGTTGTAAATCCGTAGTTCACACTTACAACATTGATCTGATGCCCAGGTGTTGCACTTCCAAAAAGTATATTGGTCTGATCACCACTACAAATCTCCGTAGAGAAATTACTTGCAATAAATGTAGGGTTGGGATTAACTATTACATCGACAAAAGAACCGGAGTTAACACAGCCGTTTGCCACGACATCGAAATTATATCTAATTGTTATTGCTGCATTTGTGAAGTTAATCAACGTTTCTGTAATCTTTGATCCTGGAGTAAAAGTTGCCCCTGCTGCTAGCGTCCCTGTTACGCCACCATAGACAACTGATGTCAATTCAATAACAGCTCCACTGGTTGGACTATTTAATGTTATGTCAACTGCACTGTTACTACAGATTTGAGTTGTTGCGTTAATCGTACTCATGACAGGTGCAGGATTAACAATCACACTAGCCTGTTGGGTAACCGGATTGTTGCAATCAGGTGTTGATACACTAAACACGTAATTAACAGTAACTGGAACATTAGATCCATTGATCAATCCGCCTGATTCCGTAATTGTATTTCCTGATACAAAGGATCCGCCAGCAGCATGTGCTCCTCCTGTAACTACTCCATAGCTAACGTTTTGAAGGGTTATCGTGGCCCCTGCTGTTGGACTAGTCAAAGCAATGTTAATGGAGGATCCGCTGCAAATCTGACCTGTTCCGCCTCCTGTATTATTCGTTATAGAAAATGTAGGAACTTCATTTACGGTAATATCAACCTGACCTGTTCCCAAACAACCAAAAGCATCTGTCACTTGCAAAACATAGGTTATCGTTCCAAGTGCCGGTGTTACAAGTGGATTTGATTGTGAACTTGTAAAGCCCGGAGGAATACTTGTCCAACTGTATGTATATGTACCAGACCCGCCATTGGCAGTTGGGCTACCCCCAAGAGTTATGCTTTGTCCAGCGCAGAGATTGGTGTCCGCCCCAGCGTTTACCGAAACGGCAGGGTTGACCAACACATCAACATTGGTTGCTACACTTTCGCAGCCAATAGTTTGAGTAACATAGAGCGTGTATGTTCCCGCGATTGTATTATCAACTTCAGTTGAAGAAGGCGTAAAAGGGCTTCCTGTACCGACAAGACTAGTAAGAGCAGCATCCGAATACCATTGTAGATTAGTGCCTGTTGCAACTAATGTTGGAATTGTTCCTCCTACGCAAATTGGTGTTGGGTTTGATGCCACCGGAGGACTCGCAATTGAATTTATAGTCACGTTTACTCCAACCGATGTAGCAGAGGTGCAACCTGCTTGTGTTTCAATCACAGTATAACTTCCACTATTGATAACACCTGTAGAAATGTTTAATGTAGGATTAGTCGCGCCCGCAATGATTACTCCATCCTTATACCATTGATTGCCGCTTGCAGCACTGCTTGTAAGCGTGATTACCGGATCACCTACGCATGCTGTTAGTGGGCCGACTGGTGCAATGGTTGGAGTTGGGATTGTTGCACTTAACGTTACAGTGATCGTGCCGGGTAGGACGATACCGCATCCTGTGATTGGATTTACAGCAGCAACAGTAACGGTGGTGCTTACAGTTAAAGCTGAACTAATTAAGCTGATCATTCCACCAGTACCCGCTACCACAGAACTTATCGGTGTTGGCCCATCAAAGAGTTGATAGTTTATTCCTGTTTCTGTGCCTGTTACTGAAACAGTCACACTTGAACCACTACAAATAATTGTAGATACAGGAGACACTCCGGGGCTAGAGAGTGGCAACGCGTTGATGGTAACTGCTACTGCATTCGAAACGGCCGAAGCACAGCCGCTCACTGTGCTGATTACTGTATAGCTGCCACTGTTGGCAGGGGCTGTCGTAATGTTGAATGTCGTGGCGGTAGCTCCACCTATCGGTAACCCATCTTTATACCATTGATTGCCTGCCCCTGCATCGCTCGTTAAGGTGATGTTTGCTGAGCCTTCGCACACTACTACCGGACCCGCGGGCGTTACGGTTGGCGTTGTGGGGATTGGGGTTACGGTTACTACACTCGTACCACTTAATAAAACGGTACAGGTCGTAGTCGGATTCGTAGCGCGTACCGTGATGGTTATATTCGCGCTTAACGCACTCGTGATTAAATTGATCGCGCCACCCGTGCCCGCTATCGCAGTGCTTAACGAGGTACCACCATCAAACAATTCATAATTAATTCCTGCCTGGCTGCCCGCGATGTTTACCGTTACCGTGCTGCCACTACAAATCGTAGTCGTAGCCGGAGTAACTACTGGCGTGGTTAATGGCAACGCGTTGATGGTAACTGCTACTGCATTCGAAACGGCCGAAGCACAGCCGCTCACTGTGCTGATTACTGTATAGCTGCCACTGTTGGCAGGGGCTGTCGTAATGTTGAATGTCGTGGCGGTAGCTCCACCTATCGGTAACCCATCTTTATACCATTGATTGCCTGCCCCTGCATCGCTCGTTAAGGTGATGTTTGCTGAGCCTTCGCACACTACTACCGGACCCGCGGGCGTTACGGTTGGCGTTGTGGGGATTGGGGTTACGGTTACTACACTCGTACCACTTAATAAAACGGTACAGGTCGTAGTCGGATTCGTAGCGCGTACCGTAATAGTTGTATTCGCGCTTAACGCACTCGTGATTAAATTGATCGCGCCACCCGTGCCCGCTATCGCAGTGCTTAACGAGGTACCACCATCAAACAATTCATAATTAATTCCTGCCTGGCTGCCCGCGATGTTTACCGTTACCGTGCTGCCACTACAAATCGTAGTCGTAGCCGGAGTAACTACTGGCGTGGTTAATGGCAACGCGTTGATGGTAACTGCTACTGCATTCGAAACGGCCGAAGCACAGCCGCTCACTGTGCTGATTACTGTATAGCTGCCACTGTTGGCAGGGGCTGTCGTAATGTTGAATGTCGTGGCGGTAGCTCCACCTATCGGTAACCCATCTTTATACCATTGATTGCCTGCCCCTGCATCGCTCGTTAAGGTGATGTTTGCTGAGCCTTCGCACACTACTACCGGACCCGCGGGCGTTACGGTTGGCGTTGTGGGGATTGGGGTTACGGTTACTACACTCGTACCACTTAATAAAACGGTACAGGTCGTAGTCGGATTCGTAGCGCGTACCGTGATGGTTGTATTCGCGCTTAACGCACTCGTGATTAAATTGATCGCGCCACCCGTGCCCGCTATCGCAGTGCTTAACGAGGTACCACCATCAAACAATTCATAATTAATTCCTGCCTGGCTGCCCGCGATGTTTACCGTTACCGTGCTGCCACTACAAATCGTAGTCGTAGCCGGAGTAACTACTGGCGTGGTTAATGGCAACGCGTTGATGGTAACTGCTACTGCATTCGAAACGGCCGAAGCACAGCCGCTCACTGTGCTGATTACTGTATAGCTGCCACTGTTGGCAGGGGCTGTCGTAATGTTGAATGTCGTGGCGGTAGCTCCACCTATCGGTAACCCATCTTTATACCATTGATTGCCTGCCCCTGCATCGCTCGTTAAGGTGATGTTTGCTGAGCCTTCGCACACTACTACCGGACCCGCGGGCGTTACGGTTGGCGTTGTGGGGATTGGGGTTACGGTTACTACACTCGTACCATTTAATAAAACGGTACAGGTCGTAGTCGGATTCGTAGCGCGTACCGTAATAGTTGTATTCGCGCTTAACGCACTCGTGATTAAATTGATCGCGCCACCCGTGCCCGCTATCGCAGTGCTTAACGAGGTACCACCATCAAACAATTCATAATTAATTCCTGCCTGGCTGCCCGCGATGTTTACCGTTACCGTGCTGCCACTACAAATCGTAGTCGTAGCCGGAGTAACTACTGGCGTGGTTAATGGCAACGCGTTGATGGTAACTGCTACTGCATTCGAAACGGCCGAAGCACAGCCGCTCACTGTGCTGATTACTGTATAGCTGCCACTGTTGGCAGGGGCTGTCGTAATGTTGAATGTCGTGGCGGTAGCTCCACCTATCGGTAACCCATCTTTATACCATTGATTGCCTGCCCCTGCATCGCTCGTTAAGGTGATGTTTGCTGAGCCTTCGCACACTACTACCGGACCCGCGGGCGTTACGGTTGGCGTTGTGGGGATTGGGGTTACGGTTACTACACTCGTACCACTTAATAAAACGGTACAGGTCGTAGTCGGATTCGTAGCGCGTACCGTGATGGTTATATTCGCGCTTAACGCACTCGTGATTAAATTGATCGCGCCACCCGTGCCCGCTATCGCAGTGCTTAACGAGGTACCACCATCAAACAATTCATAATTAATTCCTGCCTGGCTGCCCGCGATGTTTACCGTTACCGTGCTGCCACTACAAATCGTAGTCGTAGCCGGAGTAACTACTGGCGTGGTTAATGGCAACGCGTTGATGGTAACTGCTACTGCATTCGAAACGGCCGAAGCACAGCCGCTCACTGTGCTGATTACTGTATAGCTGCCACTGTTGGCAGGGGCTGTCGTAATGTTGAATGTCGTGGCGGTAGCTCCACCTATCGGTAACCCATCTTTATACCATTGATTGCCTGCCCCTGCATCGCTCGTTAAGGTGATGTTTGCTGAGCCTTCGCACACTACTACCGGACCCGCGGGCGTTACGGTTGGCGTTGTGGGGATTGGGGTTACGGTTACTACACTCGTACCATTTAATAAAACGGTACAGGTCGTAGTCGGATTCGTAGCGCGTACCGTAATAGTTGTATTCGCGCTTAACGCACTCGTGATTAAATTGATCGCGCCACCCGTGCCCGCTATCGCAGTGCTTAACGAGGTACCACCATCAAACAATTCATAATTAATTCCTGCCTGGCTGCCCGCGATGTTTACCGTTACCGTGCTGCCACTACAAATCGTAGTCGTAGCCGGAGTAACTACTGGCGTGGTTAATGGCAACGCGTTGATGGTAACTGCTACTGCATTCGAAACGGCCGAAGCACAGCCGCTCACTGTGCTGATTACTGTATAGCTGCCACTGTTGGCAGGGGCTGTCGTAATGTTGAATGTCGTGGCGGTAGCTCCACCTATCGGTAACCCATCTTTATACCATTGATTGCCTGCCCCTGCATCGCTCGTTAAGGTGATGTTTGCTGAGCCTTCGCACACTACTACCGGACCCGCGGGCGTTACGGTTGGCGTTGTGGGGATTGGGGTTACGGTTACTACACTCGTACCACTTAATAAAACGGTACAGGTCGTAGTCGGATTCGTAGCGCGTACCGTAATAGTTGTATTCGCGCTTAACGCACTCGTGATTAAATTGATCGCGCCACCCGTGCCCGCTATCGCAGTGCTTAACGAGGTACCACCATCAAACAATTCATAATTAATTCCTGCCTGGCTGCCCGCGATGTTTACCGTTACCGTGCTGCCACTACAAATCGTAGTCGTAGCCGGAGTAACTACTGGCGTGGTTAATGGCAACGCGTTGATGGTAACTGCTACTGCATTCGAAACGGCCGAAGCACAGCCGCTCACTGTGCTGATTACTGTATAGCTGCCACTGTTGGCAGGGGCTGTCGTAATGTTGAATGTCGTGGCGGTAGCTCCACCTATCGGTAACCCATCTTTATACCATTGATTGCCTGCCCCTGCATCGCTCGTTAAGGTGATGTTTGCTGAGCCTTCGCACACTACTACCGGACCCGCGGGCGTTACGGTTGGCGTTGTGGGGATTGGGGTTACGGTTACTACACTCGTACCACTTAATAAAACGGTACAGGTCGTAGTCGGATTCGTAGCGCGTACCGTGATGGTTATATTCGCGCTTAACGCACTCGTGATTAAATTGATCGCGCCACCCGTGCCCGCTATCGCAGTGCTTAACGAGGTACCACCATCAAACAATTCATAATTAATTCCTGCCTGGCTGCCCGCTATGTTTACCGTTACCGTGCTGCCACTACAAATCGTAGTCGTAGCCGGAGTAACTACTGGCGTGGTTAATGGCAACGCATTGATCGTAACTGCTACTGCATTCGAAACGGCCGAAGCACAGCCGCTCACTGTGCTGATTACTGTATAGCTGCCACTGTTGGCAGGGGCTGTCGTAATGTTGAATGTCGTGGCTGTAGCTCCGCCTATCGGTAACCCATCTTTATACCATTGATTCCCTGCCCCTGCATCGCTCGTTAAGGTGATGTTTGCTGAGCCTTCGCACACTACTACCGGACCCGCGGGCGTTACGGTTGGCGTTGTGGGGATTGGGGTTACGGTTACTACACTCGTACCACTTAATAAAACGGTACAGGTCGTAGTCGGATTCGTAGCGCGTACCGTGATGGTTGTATTCGCGCTTAACGCACTCGTGATTAAATTGATCGCGCCACCCGTGCCCGCTATCGCAGTGCTTAACGAGGTACCACCATCAAACAATTCATAATTAATTCCTGCCTGGCTGCCCGCGATGTTTACCGTTACCGTGCTGCCACTACAAATCGTAGTCGTAGCCGGAGTAACTACTGGCGTGGTTAATGGCAACGCGTTGATGGTAACTGCTACTGCATTCGAAACGGCCGAAGCACAGCCGCTCACTGTGCTGATTACTGTATAGCTGCCACTGTTGGCAGGGGCTGTCGTAATGTTGAATGTCGTGGCGGTAGCTCCACCTATCGGTAACCCATCTTTATACCATTGATTGCCTGCCCCTGCATCGCTCGTTAAGGTGATGTTTGCTGAGCCTTCGCACACTACTACCGGACCCGCGGGCGTTACGGTTGGCGTTGTGGGGATTGGGGTTACGGTTACTACACTCGTACCACTTAATAAAACGGTACAGGTCGTAGTCGGATTCGTAGCGCGTACCGTGATGGTTATATTCGCGCTTAACGCACTCGTGATTAAATTGATCGCGCCACCCGTGCCCGCTATCGCAGTGCTTAACGAGGTACCACCATCAAACAATTCATAATTAATTCCTGCCTGGCTGCCCGCGATGTTTACCGTTACCGTGCTGCCACTACAAATCGTAGTCGTAGCCGGAGTAACTACTGGCGTGGTTAATGGCAACGCGTTGATGGTAACTGCTACTGCATTCGAAACGGCCGAAGCACAGCCGCTCACTGTGCTGATTACTGTATAGCTGCCACTGTTGGCAGGGGCTGTCGTAATGTTGAATGTCGTGGCGGTAGCTCCACCTATCGGTAACCCATCTTTATACCATTGATTGCCTGCCCCTGCATCGCTCGTTAAGGTGATGTTTGCTGAGCCTTCGCACACTACTACCGGACCCGCGGGCGTTACGGTTGGCGTTGTGGGGATTGGGGTTACGGTTACTACACTCGTACCACTTAATAAAACGGTACAGGTCGTAGTCGGATTCGTAGCGCGTACCGTAATAGTTGTATTCGCGCTTAACGCACTCGTGATTAAATTGATCGCGCCACCCGTGCCCGCTATCGCAGTGCTTAACGAGGTACCACCATCAAACAATTCATAATTAATTCCTGCCTGGCTGCCCGCGATGTTTACCGTTACCGTGCTGCCACTACAAATCGTAGTCGTAGCCGGAGTAACTACTGGCGTGGTTAATGGCAACGCGTTGATGGTAACTGCTACTGCATTCGAAACGGCCGAAGCACAGCCGCTCACTGTGCTGATTACTGTATAGCTGCCACTGTTGGCAGGGGCTGTCGTAATGTTGAATGTCGTGGCGGTAGCTCCACCTATCGGTAACCCATCTTTATACCATTGATTGCCTGCCCCTGCATCG
Organism: Cyclobacteriaceae bacterium; assembly: GCA_965278925.1. Taxonomy (GTDB): domain Bacteria; phylum Bacteroidota; class Bacteroidia; order Cytophagales; family Cyclobacteriaceae; genus ELB16-189. Next base: position 1,209,446 of record OZ257123.1, read on the forward strand.
CTCGTTAAGGTGATGTTTGCTGAGCCTTCGCACACTACTACCGGACCCGCGGGCGTTACGGTTGGCGTTGTGGGGATTGGGGTTACGGTTACTACACTCGTACCACTTAATAAAACGGTACAGGTCGTAGTCGGATTCGTAGCGCGTACCGTGATGGTTGTATTCGCGCTTAACGCACTCGTGATTAAATTGATCGCGCCACCCGTGCCCGCTATCGCAGTGCTTAACGAGGTACCACCATCAAACAATTCATAATTAATTCCTGCCTGGCTGCCCGCTATGTTTACCGTTACCGTGCTGCCACTACAAATCGTAGTCGTAGCCGGAGTAACTACTGGCGTGGTTAATGGCAACGCATTGATCGTAACTGCTACTGCATTCGAAACGGCCGAAGCACAGCCGCTCACTGTGCTGATTACTGTATAGCTGCCACTGTTGGCAGGGGCTGTCGTAATGTTGAATGTCGTGGCTGTAGCTCCGCCTATCGGTAACCCATCTTTATACCATTGATTCCCTGCCCCTGCATCGCTCGTTAAGGTGATGTTTGCTGAGCCTTCGCACACTACTACCGGACCCGCGGGCGTTACGGTTGGCGTTGTGGGGATTGGGGTTACGGTTACTACACTCGTACCACTTAATAAAACGGTACAGGTCGTAGTCGGATTCGTAGCGCGTACCGTGATGGTTGTATTCGCGCTTAACGCACTCGTGATTAAATTGATCGCGCCACCCGTGCCCGCTATCGCAGTGCTTAACGAGGTACCACCATCAAACAATTCATAATTAATTCCTGCCTGGCTGCCCGCTATGTTTACCGTTACCGTGCTGCCACTACAAATCGTAGTCGTAGCCGGAGTAACTACTGGCGTGATTAATGGCAACGCATTGATGGTAACAGTTTCAGAAGGACTTTGAGGGCTTACACAAAATGTGATTCCATCAATAACAGTAACTGAATACAAACCACTCTCAGCAGGATCATTAATAATCAATGAACCTCCAACATCGCCCGTAGCAATACCGCCCTTATACCAAACATAGGTGCCTCCGTTAGGGGCTGCGGAACTTGTTAATGTAACATCTGGATTAGCCCCATCACACACGGTGCTTCCACTAGTGCTTATTGATGGCGCAGCCGGTAATGGATTAACTGTAATCGTTGTGTTCTCCGTATCGATAATTCCATTTCCATCTCTAATTGTAACCGTGTAAACTGTTGTTGCTGTTGGAGTAGCAATTGGATTAGCTATGTTGTTTGCACTTAAGCCACCAGCGACAGGAACTGAAGACCACGAATAAGTAAAAGAGGGGTCTCCCGTAGCACTGGTATTTAAGTTCACTGAATTGCCAATGCAAATAGTTACTCCAGCTCCGATGTTAATGGTGGCAACCGGATTGGATCCAGTGATCCCTGTAAAGGCATGCGTTTGACCGAGAGCGAGAGAGGCACCCGTTGCAGTAAAGGTATTGCCCCCTAAAGCAGAAAATTTTGCCCAGGCATTAGTGGACTGATTAAATGTTCCGCTTACCTGTGCTGATGAAATACTGCCCTCCGCTCCGGTAACATCGGCAGCAGTATAAGTACCCGTTACGGTAGCCACACAGCCGGTAATTCCGGGCTGTGTTATTTCCCAAAAGCGGCTTAAGAAATTAGTAGTACTTACATTACTTGGATGCTTGGCATCTACTACAGAAACCCCAATGTTTGCTGGGAATCCCGAGCCAGCAGTTATGTTAACTGTAATCGGTGAATATTCAACAGTACCGGTGTTATCTCCAATAGGAAATAAAAATGAGCCCAAGGCTGAGAAGGTTTTAATAATTTGACTTCCACCTGTGGCAATAATCATTCGAGTGGACGAAGGGGAAGCCACTGATATGGAAGCCGAAGGACCAAGAGTCAAGTTATGACCATTCAGGTTGAGGTTACCTGCTGTAAGTGTAAGAATACCATTAACCGTAACAGCGCCACTCAAAGATGCCTCTCCAGCCGATTGATTAATTGTAAGATTATTATAAATACCTGAAGTAATAGTTTGCGATGCGCCATTATAAGTAATGGTTCCCGTGCCAATTGCGATTCCATTTGTCGGGCCACTAAATCGAATATCTCCACCTGCATTAGTAATTGTACCCGTGACACTTAATATGTTACTTCCCATATCAAGCGTGGAAGCGTTTATAAGATTACCTGCAACTGAAATTGATGATGATGCATTTTTTTGACCAGCACCTGATAGCGTAAGATTGTTATAAGATAAAGAGTTAATAATTTGTGTAGTACCTCCATTATAATGCACTGTTCCACCATTATTAGTAAACGTTCCGGAGTTAGAAATACTCCCTGCAATATTTAAGGTGCCCGAAGTTGAGATAAGTGTACCCGCACTTATCGTTAAACTATTTAACGTAATTGTATTTGCACCAAAATTCAGGACACCATTACCAAATTTAAAAAGTGAAAAGGCACCCGAATTTAGATTTCCCCCAATTGTTAATGTATTAGCGGCTACTGTAATCGCACGGGTAGATCCAAAGGCAAAAGCTCCAGTACCTAAGTTTAGATTTTGAGTGCCTGTAAAAGTAAAATCGCCATTAAAATTAACAGCATTGTTAGTGCTAAGAGTAATGGGTGCTCCGGACGTGTTATCTATAGTTGTACCACTAAAAATTGTAAACGGGCCCGTACCTAATGCCGAGGAATTATTAATGTTAAGGGCTCCTCCAAGTAAAAAAGTGGCACCTGAATAAGAATTTGCTGCCGATAAGGTCAAGGTACCTGCTCCAAGTTTTGAAAGTGAGACAGCACCCCCAGCTATTATTCCCCCTACCGTAAGAACACTAGCACTAACGGTTACTTGTCTATTTGCACTAAGGGTAACCGCACCTGTACCAAGGTTTAAACTTTGAGTGCCCACAAAAGTGAAATCGGAATTCCAGCTTTGTGCATTGTTATTGGATAGGGTTATTAGACCTCCACTGGTGTTGTCAATATTTCCACCGTTAATAATAAGTTGCCCGGAGCCGATAGCAGTTGCATTGTTAATATTAAGTGTTCCCGCTAAGACAGTACTCGATCCTGAATAGGTATTTGCTCCGGACAAAGAAAGAGCACCCGTACCAGTTTTAGAAATACTTACCGCGGTACTTGAACCATTCTGAATTACTCCTGAAAAACTTGTACTTGTATTGTCACCACCCATGGTTAATGTCATGGTAGTGCCAGCGTTACTTGTAATTGTTCCTGATCCTGCCAATGAACCAACCGTCTCATTGTTTCCATTTAGATCAAGCGTGCTGTTTACAATTAATGCGCTTCCATTTGGTATTGCACCTCCTGCCGCTGCAATTCTTAAAATTCCTTGTGCTGCTGTTGTGGAACCAACATAAGAGTTTGAAGCATTAGAAAGATTCATGGAGCCAATTCCCGACTTAACTATCCCTCCGGCACCTGATATTAATCCCGTGATATTTAAATCAGGTACTGCAGCTGTGTCATCTACATTAAAAGTTCTTGTAGAACCGCCTAATCCAATTGGGCAACTGATTAATGAGGCTGTGGCGCTGGCGTTTGTGGTAACATCCCCAGCCAAAGTCAATGTACCTGTGCCTGTTATTGAAGTTCCGGTCATATTAAGAGCACCAACAGTGGTAACATTATTCGCGCCTAAGGCAAAAACTCCAGTGTTAACGGAAAGGGTACCCGAAACTCCCGTGCTCGATGTCAACGAAACAGTATTATTACCCCCGCCTCCGGTATTGACGATTGTTAAATCGTTTACTGTTGCAGGCAATCCATTACCAGTAGATTGATTTGCAGCGCCCACAAAAACATAATCAGCGGTTGTTGGAAAAGTTCGGAGGCCGGTAACCTGAATATTACCACTAGCCGTTGGACTTGTAGTAATTCCATTTATAGAACCTATCCGAAGTGTTGCGTTCGCACCAAGTATAAAATCACTATCAAAACCAGTTACCGAAAAATTATCGCGCACATTACCCGTTCCAGTAATAGTGAGATCTCCATCGTTTTGTAAAAATCTATTTACTGTACCCGAAGTGACATTCAGCGTTCCAGCAATTGTACTTACGCTAGTTGCAGATAATGTTAAATTAACCCTGAAACCTGAACCATCAATACCCAGCGTTAAAGTTTCGCCTGCAGCAATTGTTAGGGGGCCTGTAACCGTTAGGGAAGCCGCTGTGCCTGCGGCCGTACTTCCAAATAAGCAAGTGCCATTAATCGTAAGTCCTCCAAGCGAAATGGTAGGTACGTTTGTTATGTTCCCCGATTGATCAGAATTGATAATTACTACATCGCCAGCAAGAGGAATAGTGCCACCTGACCAGTTTGCACCAGCAGCCCAACTACCTCCTGTTGCAGGTAACCAAGTTTTTTGAGCAAAGACGTTGGTGACTGAGCTAAGTATCAGTAATACAAGGAGTAAGCGTATTATAAGAATGGAAGATTTTGAAATAGACTCAGCTGCAGAAAACGAACGGAAGCATGAAAGCAGTCGTAAAGTCAAGGACATAGATAAGGTATTGGCCAACTACAGAAGCTAGATAATATAGACGTTATAAAAGTAACCATTTTGAATCAAAAACAGCTTATTCCGCCAATTTACCCTCGGAGTTTAATTTCATGAGCACCATTTTCTTTTGACCTCGCGTTGAACTCTGTCCGATGGTCATTGTGCCCATTAAAAGAATTCTTCCATTGGGCAACTCAGCAACCGAGCCTGCAAAGTCATCTCCTTCACCGCCAAAAATTAAAACTTCAGAATCTGGTGTTAGATCACTACCCCCTCTTAGTCGTGTAAGGGCAATATTAAAGCCTTGGTTATCAGATTGTGTTTCTGAACTGATCATTAAGTATGAATTACTTACCGTTCCCTTCACTTTTACTTGTAACAAATCATCAGTATTAAGACCAAGTGTGGTTGGGTTTCTTTCGCCTAAAACATCACCAGAACTGAAACTTAACTGCGGAGAAAGTGCTCCAATAAATGATTGGGCATTCTCAATATTTGTAGCCGTGCCACTTAAAAGGTAGCGAATTCCCGGCTGGCCAAACGTAATTTCAACTGATGTTAATCGCTCATCTTCAGATTCTTTTCCAAAATAATACTCTCCCAGCTTAGGAGTTCCATCACCACTTAACGCATAATACCAAAAGTTGTAATCGCCATCATATGTTTGAATCACTCTGTTGGAGTATCCAAAGAAATAAATTGTTGCAGGGTCTATTTCAATTGCCCTAATAGCGATATCGTCACTTATATACCCATAACGTGAGGCTGTCCAGATTGGATTGGGACCAGCTTCTAGTATTCTTTGTAATGAGTTATCGAAGCGCAATGCCATTGCATCGCGAATTGCAGAGCCGTTACTTTCTGTGGTGGCGCCCGTCACAATAAAACCAGGCACAAAAATACCACCTCCGTTTACTATAGATACGGAATTCACCTCTTCATCTGTGTTATTAGGTAACCCATACCGGGCACTGTCAAGTTGATCTCCAGATTGTGACAAAGTTTTAATATAAATGTCTTTGTCACCAACACTCATCTCCGTTTCACCGGCAATCACAATCCTGCCATCCGGATGAAGTTCTATATCTTTGGCAATATCATTTTTATTAGTCAATCCAATACTGCGTTGCCAAAGCACAAGGCCTCTGGAATCAACCTTCACTACATAAATTTGCTGATCCGTACCAAGCTCATTTGTATTCCCTAGCATCACTACTGAGCCATCGGTATTCATAATAAAATCCACTCCCTCCTGCTCGCCCTCGTCACCGTAAAACTTAACAAAGTAGTTTTCTTCCGGTATCGAAAAATTGCTTTCAGTATCGCACGAAAAAGTTAAAAACAAGATCAATATAATTCCGGCTACACGCATGTCAGGGTTTATCTGTCTTACTTTCAGTTTTCTTCTTAAACAAGTTACCCAATCTGGGTTTTGATTTTTTTCTTGGATTATAAATCGGATAGATATAGCCCACAGACAATGAAAGATTATCTAATCTGAACAAATCCCCTACTTCAGCATACTTGGCAACTGCCGGATCAAAACTTCCATCTTTTAAATAATAATTATTCTCAGGCTTGGTAAGGTTTGATAACCCCGCCATGTAGCGCACATCGAAATAAACAAAGTTTTTACCAATCTTATATTTAGCTCCGCCTCCAATTACCAGCGATCGATTTACGAAGTATCTTTTTGAAGTAAGATTTTCGGCTTGACCTGTAGCCTCCGTAGAACTACCATTCGAACTATTATTTTTAAATGACCAATCTGGCCCCCGCGAACTTAATAAAAGGTTGATGGCAAACCCGGCATACCCAAACGGTCGGATCTTGCCCGAATCGTCTGTATACTTAACATACATAGGAATGTCAAACCAGTTTTGTTTTTCAACAACAATCTGATCATCGGCACCAAAATAGCCGGTAGTCTCGCGCTTAATTGCTTTGTAGGCCCAATTTCCTTCTGCACACATACTCCAATGATTATTGATGTTCCAGTCTATGCCCCCACCAGCCTGAAACCCAACTTTTGGAATATTCTTATAGTCGGTTGGAGTGCCACTGGTGGAAAGGTTATAAATAGTTCTGGCAAACGAAGTACTTAGTCCAATACGCAATTGAGGCGTAAAGATCGGAACTGAAGTAAATTTTTTGCTGAGATAATAAACGTCAATCGGATCACGGGCGGTGTTCGCCACATATTCAGGGTCGGCCTTTAACAATTTAAGATAGCTGTCATCGGCTGCGATAGGATCATCAAGAATCAGATACGCTTGCGTTAAGAGTAGATAAATTCTTACTTTCTGTTCATTTGTTGTCTTCGGGTCTTCAATCACGGGCTTAAGTAATGTCGATAGGCCATAAAATCTACCGGCATTGAACTCGTCTCCGGCCTGCAAAATGATTTGTTCACGATCTGTGTCTTTTTCATTATCCTTTTGCGCGAAGGAAGTGATGATGATGAACGTAACGATAAGGCTGGATAAAAATATACGCTTCATCAAAAATCCTTAATTAAAAGACTCACGCAGGTAGATTCATAACCAATGTCTTTGCCAACATAACTATCCCACTCGTCCTTAGTCATGTTGCGCTGCATTTTAGGACAAACCAATTCGGCCAGCGTGCGCGGATCAGTTGGCCATACGCGAACCTCTCCATTGTTACACGAGGCAATCAAATAATTTGAATCTTTCGAGAAGACAACATCCCAAACAGAACCATTATTATTATCCATAACAATCGGCAAATCTTCTTCGTGATCAACCACCCACATTTGTAGCTTACTGTCCAATCCAGAACTTACCAACAGCAATCCATCCGGGCTAAATTCAAGATCAGCAATGCCTGATTTGTGGCCGGTGAGTTCCTTTATCTTTTTAGTTTGAAGATCAAATAACTTAACTGTGCCCCGCACTGTTTTTCGTGATTCATTTAATACTTCAACCCCAAACGCAATCAGCGGACGGGTTGGATGCCACGCTACAGACAAGATTCGATTGGCTACCTTAACCGTCTTAACGCTATCACCGAGCTTGAAAGTTGATTCATCGCTCCAGATTTCTTTAAAAGAATAATTCGACAAATCAACAATTATCAGCTTTCCGGAAGGAGAAACGCCCGCCATTTGTTTGCCATCAGGGCTTATGTCAATTGACTTTAAATCATATGGCAGTGTTACCATTTTTTTACTCTGACCACTTACCTGATTGGTAAAACGTAGACTTCTGTCCGCGGAAGCAGTGATGAACCCTGAGTTGTCAGGCATAAACTTAATATCATTCACAAATCGTGTGTGACCCTCCACACGCTGTGGATTGGAAGGAGACGCCAGGTTTATGATTTCGATATAGCTCGAGTCGCTCGCGTTGACTAAGTACTTTTCATCTTTACTCAAGGCTAACACACGGTTAGGAATTCCTTTGTTTTCAAAGATACTTTTAGCTTCTACCTTCTGAGTCAGGTAGTCGCCTTTAAAGATTCGGCCATCGTTTCCAGTCGTGTAAAACGCGGCTGAATTAGTTGACAACGCAAGCGCGTACATTCTGTTTTTTAGACCACCCGGAATTTTAATCGCGTTGTAGTTATAGCCTTGCAATTTTGCTAGCGAATAATATAAGCCACGGAAGATATAAGGATCATATTGTTTGCCGCCATATTTGGTATGATACAAGTAACCTTGCATAGCAGTTAAGCCTGCAAGTTGCGAATCATCAATGCCTTCAGATTTTGCCGCTAAGGATTGGGCTTTGGAAAGCATCAGGAGTCTTAAGGAGTTATTATAGTTTACGATAGCAGAGTCTAGATTTTTTGTAGCCTCATCACGAGCAATTCGAGCGCTATCTCTTTGAATGAAAGCCTCCTTTTCATTAAATTCAGCCAAGGTTCGTTGTTTGGTAGCATCAATTACAGCGAGTCTTAACGCTTCAGTTCTTTCCTCCAATTCTATATTTTTCTGCTCAAGTTGTTTTTCTCTAAGTTCAACCTTTTTCAGAGCTTCCTTAGCAATTCCTTCTTGTCTTACAGCTTCATCTCGCTGAACTTTTGCCTCCGCTGCTGCTATTTCCGCAGCTGCTCTTTGTCGTTCAGCCTCAATCTGTTGGAAGAAGCCATAAACGAAGAAACCAGTTGCTATCAAAAGTAACAAGGCAAGAATAAGGTTGGTGGCGCGGGCTCTGCGTAGCATCCTCCGCTGCAACATCTCCTGATTCTTAAGCTCGGCCTCGTAGGTTATGCGACTTGTATCAAGAAATACAATGGCCCTTTCAAATGCTATATCATAGCGTTGGGCCCATTGTCGTGTGGGTTGCTGTTTCTTCTGCCAGTTGAGTGCCAATTGAAGATCGGGCGGACGCCACAAACTAGTTTTTCCGATCTGATACATGGCTGCAGCATCCGACACCCGCTTATACATCAAAGCGGACTCGAACTCTTCATCTACCCAGGTGGATAAGCGTGTCCAGATTCGCATAAGACTTTCGTGCGAAAGTTCTACTACTGAATTGGACTTTAGAGCCACATGCATACCCGGCATCAGAAACGACCGACCTGGTTTTCTGAATTTTTCAACTACATCAATTACCCGTTCTTCCGAAACCTGCGCCAGACTCGCCACTTCCGAGATTTTGGCTGGCCTCCGCATTTCCAGACTGTCTGAATTCTTTTCGGTAATGGATTTGAAAAGAACTTCAGCTACTTCTTTTTCTTGACTCGTAAGTTCGTCATACGCTTCGTTGGCATGTAACGATAATGCCTGCGCTATTCTACCTACCGCATTGTAGTGCCGAATGTCCAACGACTCACCTTCTTCACGGTTGGCAACCCAATAATCCCAGGTGCGCATGAGTGCATGCTGTAGAATCGGAAGTTGGTCTTGGTTATCTCCAATGTCGCTCAGCAGTCGCTTCACTAAGCGCTGAGAAATTCTACCACCGCCTACGGCCACCGGGCCTTCAATAGCCATGCGCTTTTGATCGCGCGTCATCTGCGGCACCAGATAATTGCTGGTGTTTATCATCTGGGTAAGGCCAGGAAAAGATGCACACTCTCCGATAAAATCGGAGCGCATGTTCAAAGAAATATAAGCAGGTACGTGACGCTGGGCAACAGCCTCAAGTAAAAGGTTTACATAGGCTGTTGCTTCGTTCGTAAAATCCTCATTACCAGATTCTTTATACCTGAATAACTCTTCAAACTGATCGATTAAAAAGAATACATTTTCTCCATCTGAAGTTTGCAGGTATTTAGCCAATTCAACCAATCCGGTGGAACCGCTTCGTAAAACCGAATTGATAATTGCCTTGTGAATGTGCTTGTCCTCCTCGGCAATGCGACCTTCCTGAAAAAGAAAATTAACCGCGGCAACACTGAGGTTTTCGATGGGAGCATTACCGGGACGCACCGTAATTACTTTCCAATCTGGGCCCGAATCGGTCATGAACCCGCCATAGAGCACGGGAATCAAACCGCAATACATCAAACTGGATTTACCACTACCTGAGTAACCCATGATGGTTACTGATCTGTGTTGATAAAGCTTTAGGAGGACTTCATCAACCTGACCTTCGCGACCGAAGAAAAGATGACTATCGTCAATGGTAAAGGGACGCAGACCAGGAAATGGATTAGACCCAATCCGTTCTCCGGGATGCAGTGCATCCGGAGAGGAGTCATTCAATTCGCCAGCCTGAACAGAATAATTCAACATCCCATTTGTGATCGTATAGACTGAAATTTACTAAAACAAGGAGGATTTCGGATATTTTACTTGAGTAATCTAAGCTAAAAAAATAGTCTTTGTCCCCCGACTAGTTTAAAAAATCTACGAAATCTAAGCTAAAATCAAATATATTCCAAAACCTTGTCCGCCAACTTAACGTGGTCGGCCAGGAGTTCATAAAAACGATTCTTATTAACCTTGAGCAAAAGAGTATCTTCTTTCGCTTTGATAAGGCTCGCATTCACAAATCCAGAAGCAGATAATCGCTCGCCAATAAACTGACCTACGTGATAATCAGTGATGTGTTTACTCTTCTCAAAATACTCTACCTCGCCCTTGAATAGAATGTAGAAATCATCGTTCTGCTTCTCATCCATCGCTAAAAGCTTACCCTGTTTTAAAACAACAGTCTTTGAAAGATCGGCAAGGTAAGAGAGCGTGATTCCTGCCCGGCCTTCAAACAATGGAATGTGCTGAAAGAACAGAACTTTGTCGTAAAGCATTAGGGTTGTTCGCTCCCCTTTATCGAGAATTGAAAAATCGAGCTCACGCTTCGCTTCGTCACCAAGCCGAATAGCATTTGTGTTATACAAATCAGGGCTTATCTGATACAATGCCCAGGCTGAAGTTTCGCGAATCAGGAAATCCGGATTGAAAAGTTGTGCGATAAGATCTAACGTAAAATCTTCGATACGCTGAACACCTATTTGACGGATAACAACTGCTTTAGTCCACCGATTACTTTGCGTGAATTCGCGGTTGATCAGAAACTTAAGAACAAGCTTACTATCTAATTCTGTTCGTGGATAAAAAATCTCCAATCGATTTAACTTCTCGGAAACACTTATATCATCCAATACTGGAATTACTCGTTGTTTCAGTTGCTCCGAAAGAAAAACATCTAAAAGTTCAATAGCATACGTTACTCCTTCTGCTGTACCACTCTCGATATTTTCTTTCACTAATTGAATTGACCGGGTATCATACAACATCGCTAGCAACATGTAGATATGCTCAATGTCATTTTGAATTTCCCGGTTCAGTGCTCTTCGTACTACTGTCGATACTTCCTCATCTCCGAGTTCTTTTATAGCACCCAGATTCCAGGTGATATCTGCAACATCCGATTCAATTGCATATTTAATCCGGCTCACTTGCGACATCCCTGCTTTAAAACCAGATTCGCCTAATGCCAGCAGAACTTGCGAAACAATTACCTTGTCGGGATAATCAATTTTATTCCATAACATCTCCTTGGCCCGCTGGCCGCCTATTGAGCCAATGATCTGCACAAGCCGCAACATAAGCTGTGAGCTCTGACCGGATCGATAGAAGGAGTTATCCAACAAGCTTAACCCCGGCTCGCCAATAAGTATTAAGGCATTCATAGCCTCGTTGGCGTGATGTTGACTAGAAAGGTTCTCTATGATTGCTGAGATCACTTCGTTATCATACTTCTTGATGGCCGTTTTAATAGCGGTACTCCTAACTTTGTTATCGCTGTCGTTCAAAAGTTCAATCAGGAAAGAAATATTTTCACGGTTTTGCGAATGCAACAGAAGTTCGGCACTGTAAAGTCTGTCGTTTGCATCCAACGAGCGAGCCAATCGTTGAATTCTGGCCTTTTGTATATCGCCTCCACTATTTAAAATTAAATCAAGATCATTTTTTGAAAGCATCTGCTTATCATCCGCACTAACTTTATCTCTATCAACCCGAATCACATAATTCTCAGAAACAGAAAGGCCTTTAAGTTCATTCATTCTTCGTTGTGCGTACTCTTTCGTGCTTTCCTCCTGATTTCGCATAAGCGTATTAATCCATACTCCGGCTTTAGAGGGATCAATTTTCTCTAATAGCTTAAAAGAAAAAACGGCCTTTGTCGGATCCACACCGTTCAGGTTTGCCTCCAGACGAGTAGTAATTTCTGTGTAACCAACTTCTAATTTTTCTTGCTTGCCTTCTGATGCATGTTCAAGCTTGGAGCGAATCTTATCTTTATACTCCTGATAGAGGTTTTGGATTACTCGGTAATAAGCAATCACCAATCCTAACACGATCACCGGAATCCAGATTATTTTAAAGAAGGGAATAAGGGCAAACAAGAAAATAAAAACACCCGCAATAAATCTTCCGGATTCGTTCACCACACCTTCAACTTTTGTTTGGATGCCAAACCGATAGCGGCTATCCAACGGAATGAACAACAACTTGTATACTGGATTCTCAAGCGAATCCTTGAGCATACTGTTAAAGAGACGAGTAACGGCCACAAACAAGAAAAAGTAGATATATGTTTGTGCATCGTCTTCTACCCGATAACCCAATACCGTTCCGGAGATAAGCGCTCCCACAGAAAGAAGCGCAACAACTGCTGGCAAGGCAAACAGTGAAATCCGGATTCCGTAGGTACTCATGATCCGATCGTTAATAAATAATTGCATGAGTAAACTCAACCCATAGATGGCACCATTAAAATAAGCCAAGAAGTTGGTAAGGTCGCGTTGGTCGGGATATTGCTTATTTAGCAGTGTTTGAAACGTGAATTGATTGAAGGAGAACGTCACCATAGACACAATTAAGAACCCGCTCAATAAAAGAATGTAACGATCTTTTAAAATTTTGGTAAACCTGGTCTCTTCCTTTACTGTTGGATCAGCACTAAGCCTTGCGAGGTCGTACCGCACAGCAATAATTATCAAACAAACCAACGAGCCTACAATGCTTGCGTTACAAACTATGAGATAATTGGATGTGTCAGGGAAAAAAGCTGCCGTGAGCGGAATCAGGAAGTTAGCAATGATAATAGCTATAAGCTGCCCCGTATCAATCCAGCCAATAATTCGTTTTGATTGCTTAAAGTTGAAGAGCCTGCCAAAGATACCCCAATAGCATAGCAGCAAAATGGCTGTCATGGGGCCGATCAGGCAATACATTAAAAAAAGTGTGTACTTTTGAAGTGTTTCGTCTGTTGTGTGATAGGCAAAATAAATTGCGAACGTGGCAGCTACAATCAATATAATACTGCCAATTGTAAGGGTTACAAATTTGATTCGGTTTTGAAAGAAGGAGAACAACAATGTTGAAACAATACCCAACACCCCCGAAATAAGAAATGCCTTATCAAGCTGGTCGCTAAGTTTATTAAGGAAGAGTGATTCGGCAGTTACCTGATAGGTGGCGATGAAAATACCTATGAAAAAACCTGTAGCAAGCATTAACAATACTTGCGTTTGTTCTTCCGGACGAACACCTAAAAAGGCGAGGACATTCTTTTTCACGATTTGAAATTAAGACATCTGCACTAAAACAAAAAAGCCGCTCCGAAATTTTACGGAACGGCTTCTTAACGTGTTCACTTTATTATTTCTTCTTAGCGGCTGTTGAGTCTGCCTTAGGTTGAGTTTGGTCTACCTTATAAGCATCATTCAATCCTTGCACAACATCCTTGGTGATGTCCACACTTTGGCCACCGTATAATAAATCGCTGCTTGGGTTATACTTCAATACAATCTGCAAATCCTTTTGCTGAGCATAGCCTTTCAAAAAGTCAGTAACTTTTTTATACAAGTCTTCATTCATCTTACCTTGTTCGGCCATAAGTTCTTGTTCAAGGCTCCGTTGATATAGCTCAAGGTTCTGGCGTTTTTTACCTAAATCTTCTTCAACAGCTTTGGCCTGCCCGATGGTCATGCTGCCGTAGTTGCGCTGATAGGCAGTGATATCATTTTGTAAACTCTGAGCCCGATTTTGAAGATCCTGATCTAACTTTTTTCCCTTCGATTCAAGTTTCTCCATGTTTACTTTAAAGAAGTCATAATACTTCAACACAGAATCTGAATTGATATAGGCTATTTTGAAATCGGTCGGATTAGTAATCTCGGATGCCGATGAAGATGAGCTTTTAGCGGAAAAGTGCAGGTAATACAAAACGCCCACTGCTACCAGTAGTACAGCGTTAAGAATGAGGGAAAGGTTTTTCATGAATTAACTTATTTAGGGCCGCAAATATAGGCCACTATTCATGAATTTAGAGTGTTTTTAATTTTTTTTCGCGGGGCTACAACTCAAAATCATTGCTGTTGATCTGAAAAGAATAAAGCGAATCATCAAGTTTTAAAGTATCGGCATTAAAATCTGAAACAAATCGGGTTATAAGTTCAGGTGTAAGCCGATCTACATTCAAGCCGCCATCCACACCCACTCCAAATTCGTGACTTGTATCAAGGTCAACATGCTCCATTACTTTTACCTCGCCTTCCTCCTCCAACTCAACCATTACTTCGGCTATATAAATACCGATCTCTTTCTCTAAATCATCGGGCACGGTAAGCTCTCCTGTTTGTTCCGCTTCGGTTTTGATTTTTTGATACTGCGGAAATCGCTCCATGGCCTTCTCTTCGGCAATCTCAAACATTTCACTCTCATGTTGAAAGCGCAACGTATAGAGCACACAATCATGAATCACTTCTACTCCTTCAAAAGTTCCTATGAAATAGAAATGAACAAACTCATCGGTATTGTCTTCCAATTCGGCAAGCAGGTAATTTTTGCCTGAAACTTTAATTTTTGCTTTGTATGCTTCGATCGTTTTCAGATCATACCCAAGATTTTTCTCTGCATTCATAAAAATTTACTTAAACCACTCTGCATACATGGGGTAATTGCGGGCCGTTCTGGTGATAACTTCTTTCATTTCATCACCAACACCTTTAACTCGTTTTGCAGGAACGCCTGCATAAATACTTCCCGGCTCTACAATTGTTTTTGGTAGGATGATTGCTCCAGCTGCTATGACGGAGCCAGTTCCTATAAGGGCATCATCCATAATAATTGCACCCATACCAATCAGCACATTGTCTTCTACCGTGCACCCATGAACAATGGCATTGTGAGCGATGGAAACATTATTACCAATTATTGTTTTTGCTTTTTGATAGGTGCAGTGAATGATGGCCCCATCCTGAATGTTGGTATTGTTACCAATTGTTATAGAGTGCACATCTCCGCGCACCACGGCATTAAACCAAACTGTACAGTTCTCACCCATCGTTACTTCCCCTACCACCACAGCAGTATCAGCCAGAAAGCAATTCGAACCAAATTGTGGAGTAAATCCCCGAACAGTTTTAACAATAGCCATCCTACAAATGAAAATATGCCTAAAACTACTTGAAAAACATGTAAAGACATCTTTTCAAAGAAATGATAAAACTGACTGACAAGATGTCACGAAAAGTTTAAAATGTAGTAAATTGCAGCCGCAAAGCCAAAATAATGAAGAACCTGATTGAAGATATTGGCCTTATAGAATCTACTGAAGAAGAAGCTTGCGAAACCGTGAAGGTTTTGGAAGATCAACATACAGGCAAGGCCCGCAAGCTCTATATCGAAAGCTATGGCTGCCAGATGAATTTCTCAGACAGTGAAATTGTAGCCTCAATCTTAGAAAAAGAGGGGTTCGATACTACCTCCGATCTGGCACAAGCCGATCTGGTGTTTCTGAATACCTGCTCCATCCGCGAAAAGGCTGAACAAACTGTACGTAATCGCCTAAACCAAATTCAATCGTATAAAAAGAAGAAGCCTGAAATGATGGTTGGCATTCTGGGTTGTATGGCCGAACGACTTAAAACAAAGTTACTCGAAGAAGAAAAGATTGTTGATCTCGTTGCCGGACCCGATGCGTATCGCGATTTACCTAAACTTATAAGCCAGGTAGACGAGGGCGACAAAGCCGTAAACACATTCTTATCACGCGAAGAAACGTATGGAGATATTACCCCGGTTCGATTAAACTCGAATGGTGTTACAGCCTTTATCTCCATTATGCGTGGGTGCGATAATATGTGTTCGTTCTGCGTTGTTCCATTTACCCGTGGGCGCGAGCGCAGTCGGGATCCGCAATCAATTGTTGCCGAAGCGCACGATCTTTTCAGCAGAGGTTTTCGTGAAGTAACCCTGCTGGGGCAAAATGTAGATTCTTACAAATGGAGTGAGGTTGAAAACAACAAAGCACGGCTCGAAAAAAATGGCGCGGAGAAAGTAATAAACTTCGCCAATCTGCTTGAGTTGGTTGCGCTGGTTCACCCTGATTTACGTGTACGATTCTCTACCTCACATCCAAAAGATATAACCGATGAGGTTTTGTATACCATGGCCCGGTACGAGAACATCTGTAAGTACATTCATTTGCCGGTGCAGAGCGGCAACAGTCGTATTCTGGAAATGATGAATCGTGGCTACAGCCGCGAATGGTATTTGGAAAAAGTTGCCCGTGTAAAAGCTATTTTGGGTGAAGATTGCGGTATCTCATCGGATATGATCAGTGGATTTTGCAGTGAAACAGAAACTGAACATCAGGACACACTTACGCTGATGGATTTGGTGAAGTATGACTATGCATACATGTTTTCATATTCGGAGCGACCCGGCACCTTGGCGGCAAAAAAATATGCTGACGATATTCCCCTGGAAGTTAAGACTCGAAGATTGGAAGAAATTATTACCAAACAGCGTCAACACTCGCACCTTCATCATCAACAAGATGTAGGAACAACACAACGCGTATTGATTGAAGGTGAATCGAGAAAAAGTGCCGGTTTCTGGCAAGGAAGAACTTCTTCTAATCACGTGGCAGTATTTCCTAAAGAAAATAAAATGAAGGGTGATTACGTCAATGTGCTGATAGAACGATGCACCAGCGGAACACTTATTGGTAAGATAGTAAACTGAGTATGGCAATTACAGATTTAGAAATTCAAAATGTAAAACAGCGCTTTGGTATAATAGGCAACTCACCCATGCTTAACAACGCAGTGCGTGTAGCCATGCAGGTGGCCCCCACCGATATGTCGGTACTTATAAACGGAGAAAGCGGAAGCGGCAAAGAATCATTTTCAAAAATTATCCATCATCTTAGCCCGCGCAAGCATGGCCAGTTTATTGCTATCAATTGTGGATCAATACCCGAAGGCACTATCGACTCGGAATTGTTTGGTCATGAAAAAGGATCTTTCACCGGGGCGCATGAATCCCGCAAAGGATATTTTGAAGTAACTAATGGAGGTACCATTTTCTTAGATGAGATTGGAGAAATGCCGCTCGGCACGCAGGCGCGATTACTTCGTGTGTTAGAGAATGGTGAGTTTATTAAGGTAGGATCTTCCAAGGTCCAAAAGACCGATGTGCGGGTTGTGGCAGCAACGAATGTAAACTTGTTGGTAAAAGTTGAACAGGGGAAATTTCGCGAAGATTTATATTACCGCTTGAGTACGGTGCCGATCTATGTGCCACCCTTGCGCGAACGGGGTAAGGATACTGAATTGCTGTTTAGAAAATTTGCCACTGACTTCGCAGAGAAATACAAAGTAAAACCGATCTCTCTTACAGAAGAAGCAAAAAATATTTTATTAAAGTATCGCTTTCCCGGCAACATTCGTCAACTAAAAAATCTGGTGGAGCAGATTTCAGTATTGTCATCTGACCATAAAGAAATTAATCCAGAAGCATTAGGTCAATATATTCCAAAAGAAACAAGTTTGCCGGCCTTGTATAAGGATCAGTCGGGAAAGGATAATATTTCAGAGCGCGAAATTCTTTACAAAATTCTTTTTGATTTGCGTAAGGATATGAACGACTTGAAAAAAGTTGTCTTGGAAAGTACCACAAACCCAGATCTTGCCGCCCAGATTGTAAAGGAACATGCGGGCTTGTTTGAGGGCGTTCAGGAAGAAATCAAACACAATCACGAACCTGTTACATTAAATCTAAATCCATCAGCAAACACACCCGTTGTTGCTGAAGAAGAAGAGGTTCAGGATATTACCCACGAAGCAGAAGATGATTCGCTTTCAATCGTTAAGAAAGAAAAGGAATTGATTATGCGTGCGCTGCGCAAGAACAACAACAAGCGCAAATATGCGGCACGTGATTTGGGGATATCGGAAAGAACATTGTATCGCAAGATTAAAGAATACGAGCTTGAAGAATAAAATTACTTTCTGTGTTGCGCTTTTTCTTGCAATGGCATTACCTACTCTTCAAAGTTGCATCACCTACTCTTTTACCGGAGCAGCAACCACGGCCCAAACTATTCAGGTTGAAGATTTTTTTAACAATACAGATCTTGGACCCGCCAACCTGGGGCAAACATTTACCAATAAGCTAAAACAATATTTTCAACAGAACTCAAGTCTGCGGGTTGTTACTGAAAATGGGGAACTTCAAATTGAAGGCACCATTACTCAATATGGAATTACTCCTATCGCTCCGGTTAGCGGAACATCCACTAGTCAGCGGGGCGACCCAGCAGCCCTTACACGCCTTACTATCGCTGTGCGTGCAAACTACATCGATACAATTAAACCGGAAAATAATTTTAAGGATCGGGTGTTCAGTTTTTATGCTGATTTTCCAAGCGCACAGGATTTTAATTCGGTGCAGGAGAATCTGGAAAGAAAAATTCTTGATCAGATCTACATTGACATCTTCAATGCTACCCTGGCGAACTGGTAAAGGTTGCGCGTACTGAGAATTTCGCTTACATTTACTTTTACCTGCTTACTCAAAAGTGGAAAAGAACCAATTCTATAATCTTCTTTCAAACTATACATCGCTCTCTGCCGATGAAGCGAGTCAATTGATTTCTCTCGAACAAGAATATCCCTACAGCCAGATAATCCATGGCATGGCGGCCCGCGCAGCGCAGGATAATCAACTTTCGGATAAGGACCATCAACTTCATTTAAGTGCCATCTATAGCACCGATCGGGCTGTGCTAAAATCGATTATGACTTCGTTGCAAAAATCAAGGAAGCCAACACTTAAAACCGAACCTGCAAAACAAGAGGTAAAAGAAATTGTCGCCAGTACTACTCCTAAACAAGTTGTTGAGAGCAAACCAACACTTTTCGCCAAAGAAGAAACTATTCCTACGGTTGTGAATTCGCTAACAGGTGATGCTCTTTTTGATGAGGTGATGCATGATATTGAAATTCTCAAAGACCGGAAACATCAATTTGAGTTGGCTGTGGAGACTCATGAAAAAGGACTTCCCTTTCCAACTACAGAGATAAAATCGAAAAAAGTTAAATCTGTCACTGACCCGGATGAAGGTTTATTGCTAGAAATAAAAACATCGAAGAAAAAGATCAAACCCGAAGGCCCAAAACAGAAAGAACAGATTGAAATTATTGATCAGTTTATAAAAACTCAACCAAACATCTCTAAAAATAAGTTAGTCCCTACTCCTGCCAACGAATCAAAAGATGATCTATCCGAAAATAGTCTTACGTATGGGGATAATATCGTTTCGGAGACCCTGGTTCAAATCCTGCTAAAGCAAGGAAAAAAGGAAAAAGCAATTGAGGTCTTGAAGAAGTTAATTTGGAAGTTTCCACAAAAAAAGGCTTACTTTGCGGCTCAAATTGAAGACCTTAAGAAGTAATTTATGTATATCTTATTTATCAGTTTAGCGATTTTTAGCTCAGTGTTATTGGTTTTGGTTGTGCTTGCCCAAAATTCTAAGGGCGGTGGGCTTTCGAGTCAGTTTGGAGGCTCAGGAGCCAGCAACATGATCGGTGTTAAGAAAACCGGTGATTTACTTGAAAGACTTACGTGGGCTTTCGCTATTGCCATTATGGTATTTTCGTTAGCCACTAACTTTGCAACTCCAAACAATGTAACTACAGATGAAATTTTGGAGAAAGCGAAGGAACAGCAAGGAACTAGTATCGATCTGAAAAAGACTGAGCAACCAACTCCTGCTCCGGCAAAGTAATTCTCCAATTTGCGTATAACAAAGGACCCTCTTTGCGAGGGTCTTTTTGTTTAGGATGCTTTTGAAATTTGTTTAACCAAAAGCCGTTTGGCTACAGGCATCAAGGTTTGATCGAACGGGAATTTCAATTTCGAAAGCACCAGGTAAACGGAAGGATTGGGAAGCTCTGAATATTGACGGATCAGATTAAGCTTTAGATTTTCATAGGTGTTGCTAAGGCTTCGTTCAGCCGTGTGCAGATAGTGCGTGTGAATGCCACGCATACGTTCAGTGCTTTGTTCAAAAATGGTTGCCTGATAGCGATAAATCTTCGTTTCCTTTTCAGGTGGTTGGGTAACAAAAAGGTACCCTTCATCGGCATATAGAGAAGTTAGGCCTATCGGAGAGATTTCGCATTTTGATTCCACGTATTCATAAATAAAAGCACCCTCGTCTAGTGAAGATTTAAACTGTGGCAACGCATACTGCATGATTGACTCTATCTCCTGCATGATCAAGTCATCTTCAATGATACGTTTATAGTTTAGTTCCAGATTCTTTAGCCCATCTGGGGAGATTTCTTTGGGGAATGATTCCCTGATAAGAGTTTGATTTTCGCGCAATGACATCAAATTGCGATAGTGAAAGACAAGATCCGACAAGAACGGATATAACTCTACCCGTTTGAAAGACTCTTTTACATTTTTGAAATAGGCTAAAAGTTGATACTTCTTGTATTCAAAATCAATCAATCCATCTGTCAACCAGTTATCCTTTAGTCGCTCCATACCTGAAATGTTTTGCTTGCTCTATAATACAAAAAACCCGGTTTTATGACAAACTGCCATTTTGTTTGGCCCACACCATGACAGCTCTGACAAAAATCTTCATCTTTGCTGCCCTCACCGGAAATTGTGGCAAAAAAAGCCCAAATCCCAGAAATGGCACAGAAATGGACTATTGGGCATCGAACAGTTTAAACTTGTTTAACTAAAATTTACTAATTCCATATGGCAAAGATCAATTTCAAACCAAACGAAGATCGGGTGCTCGTTGAAGCTGCTCCCGCAGAACAAAAAACTGCCTCCGGACTTATCATCCCGGACACGGCCAAAGAAAAACCACAGAAAGGTAAAGTCATCGCAGTGGGTGACGGATTGAAAGATAAGCCGGTTACTGTAAAAGTTGGTGACCAGGTGCTTTATGGCAAATACTCAGGCACAGAGATTACGATCGATGGCAAAGAGTATCTCATCATGCGCAATTCAGATATTTTCGGAACTGTTTAATTTTTAATCAACTAAGTAATACATAAAATTATGGCTAAAGAAATAACATTCGATACCAACGCCCGCGATAGAATTAAAAAGGGTGTAGATAAGTTAGCAAATGCTGTTAAGGTTACCCTTGGCCCTAAGGGTCGTAACGTAATCCTCGATAAAAAATTTGGTGCTCCTACCGTTACCAAAGACGGTGTGTCAGTAGCGAAAGAAATCGATTTGAAAGATCCTATTGAAAACATGGGTGCTCAATTGGTGAAGGAAGTTGCCTCTAAAACTGCCGATGCAGCCGGTGATGGTACTACTACCGCTACTGTGTTGGCTCAGTCTATTTATGGTCATGGAATTAAGAACGTGGCCGCTGGTGCAAACCCAATGGATTTGAAGCGTGGTATCGATAAGGCTGTTGAAGCCGTTATTGAAAACCTCAAGAAGCAATCTAAAAATATCAAAGGCTCACAGGAAATCACTCAGGTGGCCACCATCTCTTCGAACAACGATATTGAGATTGGTAAAATGATTGCCACAGCTATGGAAAAAGTTGGCAAAGATGGCGTGATCACGGTAGAAGAAGCTAAAGGAACCGAGACTGAGGTGAAGACTGTTGAAGGTATGCAGTTTGATCGTGGGTACCTCTCCCCTTACTTTGTAACCAACACGGAGAAAATGGAAGCCGACTTAGATCAGCCTTATGTGTTGATCTATGACAAGAAAATTTCTTCTATGAAGGAATTACTTCCTGTACTGGAAGCTACCGCACAAACAGGAAAGCCCTTGTTGATTATTGCAGAGGAAGTAGAAGGCGAAGCTTTGGCTACGCTGGTAGTAAACAAAATTCGTGGTGCGCTGCGTGTAGCGGCTGTTAAAGCTCCAGGCTTTGGCGATCGCAGAAAAGCAATGTTGGAAGACATCGCTATTTTGACCGGTGGAAAAGTTATCTCTGAAGAAACCGGCATGAAGCTGGAAGATGCAAAGCTTGAGTATTTGGGCCGCGCAGAAAAAATCAATATCGATAAAGACAATACCATTATCGTAAACGGTGCTGGTAAAAAAGCCGACATCGCAGGTCGTGTAAATCAAATCAAAGCACAGATTGAAGTTACCACCTCTGATTATGATAAAGAGAAGTTGCAAGAGCGCTTGGCTAAACTTTCAGGCGGTGTGGCAATCCTTTACATTGGTGCTGCCACCGAAGTTGAAATGAAAGAGAAGAAAGACCGTGTTGATGATGCCTTGCATGCAACGCGTGCTGCTGTGCAAGAAGGAATTATCCCGGGTGGTGGTGTTGCTTACATTCGCGCCATTGAAGCATTGAAGACAGTTGCTGTTGACAATGAAGATCAGGCTACTGGTGTAAACATCGTGCGTTTGGCTCTTGAGTCACCGCTGAGAACCATTGCTGAAAATGCAGGCCAGGAAGGTTCAGTAATCGTGAATAAAGTTCGCGATGGCAAAAAGGATTTCGGATACAATGCCGCTACCGGCAAATTCGAAGATTTCTTCGCTGCAGGTATTATCGATCCTACGAAAGTAGCTCGTTTGGCTCTTGAAAATGCAGCTTCTATTGCCGGCTTGTTGCTGACAACCGAAGCGGTAGTTTCTGAAATTGCAGAAGAAAAAGAAGCTCCAGCTATGCCACACGGTGGCGGCATGGGCGGAATGATGTAATAAAATTGTTCTGATTAAAAAAAGGCCACGCTGAAAGCGTGGCCTTTTTTATTACCTTTAAGTCAACAAGAAATCGTTAGCATATGGTAATTCATAAAACATTCAGCGACTTCGTTTTATTCCTTTATGTGCACATGGCCTATGCCGATGGCGCCCTGCACCCCGATGAAGAGAAAGTGATCCTTGAGAAAATGGTAAAGCATTTTCCCATTGAAGGCGATCATAAAGTGCGCCTTGACAAGGTAGCCGTTGATTACAAAAAGTTAGACCCTGCCACCATTCATACCATTATCAAAGAATCGTTCAAGCATTTTGATCATGTGAAATTTGCGCAGCGTTATAAAATTTATGCCGACATGTATGACATCATCCATGCCGATGGCAAAGTGGACGCCTCCGAAACCAAAGCTGTGAATGAGTTGAAGGAGATTATCGATCTCGTTTCTGTAAGTAAATAGTTTTTAAAAAACAGTATAAAAAAATGCTACCCTGTGGGTAGCATTTTTTGTTTCTAGGATTTTATCTACTCCTTTTTACTTCCGATCCTGTATAAAATCAAACTCATTACCGCGAAGAACACTACTCCCATAATGAAGTAGCCATTCTGACCAAGACCTTGCACAATACCGTGCTCCAGGTTTACACTACCCATAAAATCCGGCAAGAATACTGTTAAGATAGCCACAATAACTCCTGTGATTGCTCCCCCAGCAATTAATCCCGTTGCGAATAAACTTCCTTTACCTAAGTCCTCTTCTTCTTTCTTCTCGTTTTTCTTTTCAGCCCGATAATCTAAAAATCCTTTTATCGCTCCACCAATAAAAATAGGCAACGTGGTTGCTAACGGAAGGTATAATCCAATAGCAAAAGCCAAGGCCTTGATTCCACACAGTTCTATCATGACGGCTATAAAAACACCCACCATTACAAATTGCCAGTCCAGGTTAAAAGATAAAATTCCTTTTGCCAACGTGGCCATTAACGTGGCTTGCGGTGCCGGATAGGCATCGCTGCCAACAGCATGCTTGATGCCTTGTGCTAACATGGCCTGGGTAGGTGTATCTAGTATTTTAACTACCAAACCAATAGCAACGGAAGAAACGATGGCCCCAATAAAAAGCGCCAGTTGCTGGTAGCGTGGGGTTGCTCCTACTATGTATCCGGTTTTTAAATCTTGTGAGGTTCCTCCGGCATTGGCCGCTGCGATACAAATCATACCTCCTACTACAAGCGCTAGCGGTTCGTATAACTTTCCACTCCAACCCACTGCTGTAAAGATTAAACAGGTGCCCATAAGCGTAGCGATCGTCATTCCTGAAATAGGGCTATTGCTCGAACCTACCAAACCAACAATGCGGCTTGCTACCGTTACAAAGAAAAAACCAAAGATGATTATCAAAACGCCAATTAATAATTTTTGTAAAATGCCGTCACCGGGAATATTGGGCATTATCGCAAGGGTGGCAATCAGCACAATGCTTCCTACAATTACCACCTTGAATGACAAGTCACGATCTGTACGCAGAACTCCAGCTTCACCTTTTTCTTTAAGAGAACTAAGGCTTTCTCGGAACGAGCTAATGATTGTTGGAATTGTTTTTACAAGGGTGATAAGTCCTCCGGCAGCAACGGCTCCTGCACCAATCTGACGAATGTATGCCCGGTAAATAGCATCCGCATAATTTCCAAAGGAATGTGAAGCTGGATCCCAGCCACCAGGTCCGCCTGCTGTGTTAAGATCAACTAAGTAGCCGAGCTTTACCAATTGCAAGGCAATAGTATCTGACGGAACTAAGGTCGCAAGCAAAGGAGTCATCGCCCACCAGGCAAGCACCGAACCTGCTACCAACACACCAGAAATTTTAAAACCTATGATATACCCAACACCTAAGTATTCAGGCGTGATCTCGCCTCGGGTAGCAGCCGAAGGCCAAAATTTATTGGCTTGACTTGTTACGTAAGCAGGCGTTTCGGCTATAACGTGTAACACTTTTTGTAAGATCGCATACGTGAATGCAACACCCATTCCCATAAAGGCTGTCTTAGCGAAGTCACCTCCTTTTTCACCGGCTTGCAGCACAGAAGCACAAGCTGTTCCTTCCGGATAAGGCAGTGTGCCATGTTCTTTTACTATCAACGATCGTCTGAGCGGGATCATCATCAATGTTCCTAACATCCCCCCAAAGGCCGCGAGAATTAAGATGGTGAGATAATTAAAATAGCTTTCGCCAACACTTACTCCATCAGCACCGGGAGATAAAAACAAAAATCCCGGCAAGGTAAACACTACACCAGCTGCAATTGATTCGCCAGCTGAGCCGGTGGTTTGAATAATGTTATTCTCCAGAATAGTTGTCTTCAGAAATTTCCGCCCCAGCGTGATGGCGATTACTGCTATAGGTATGGAGGCTGAAACTGTAAGCCCGGCTTTTAAGGCGAGATACACCGTAGAACACCCAAACAGAATACCGAACAAGGCACCAAACACCACTGACTTAACAGTGAACTCGGCTACGTTTTGTTCGGGTGCGATGTAGGGTTTAAATTTTTTCAGAGTTTCCATAGGCAGAGGTTGGAAGTTGGAGATTAGAAGTTAGATATAAGTTAGAGGATATCGTCCATCAGTTTTTTTAATGACTTATTCAATAACATGACAATGACTCCTGAAATAATCATCACGATAACTACACCTTGAAAAAGATCAACCAGAAGTTGTGGATTGGCGGTGATTGAAGTTTCATCAAATTCACCGGAGAATAATCCTGCCACAAGATTGCCAAGTGCAAGAGACATAAACCAAACACCCATCATCTGGCCCACCAATCTTTTAGGGGAAAGTTTTGACACGGCACTCAAGCCAATTGGGTACAGACATATTTCGCCAAACGTGTGAAAGATGTATGTAAAAATAAGCCACGTAGGGAGTGCTTTGCTACCTGCGACAATAATCATCGATCCGCCCATCATAACAGCGTACCCAAGTCCCATAAAGATCAAACCCATCGAAAGCTTAATGGGCGTAGAAGGGTTTAGATTTCGTTTCGAAAGCCAGATCCAAAGCCACGCAAACATGGGAACAAAAACTACTACAGCACCCGCAGGCACAACTTGAAACCAGCCTGCCGGAAATTCAAAGGTTCCTATAAAACGATCTGTATAGGTATTGGCAAATATCGTAAGCGAAGAGCCTTGCTGTTCGTAGCCAAAGTAAAACATAGCCGAGGCTAAAAAAAATACGGCAATCACTTTTATCTTATTCTTTTCTCTTTTATCCAGCTTTTCAAAAAGCAAAACGTATCCAAAATAAAGCACCACACTTCCCCCTATTGCATATAAGGAAGCTTTTGCAATGGCAACCGGATTGACTGTAATTACCCGTGTCAACAAGAGTGTGATGAATGAAATAAGTAAGGCCGCAAAAATCAGTAGACCCATAGTAAAATTCTTTTCCTTCTTAAGTTGCAGAACAGGGTCTGCTAACTTAGCAGGTTCCAGTCCAGCAAGGCCCAGACTCTTTTCAGTTAGCTTGTATTGAATAACACCAAACAACATTCCAATGCCTGCAGCAGCAAATCCATAATGCCAGTCAATTTTCTCACCTAAATAGCTTGTAATAATAGGAGCCAGAGTAGCCCCGATGTTAATGCCCAGATAAAAAATAGAGAAACCCGAGTCGCGCCTGGCCTGGTCAGTTGCTGAGTATAATTCGCCAACAAGACTACTGATATTAGGTTTCAGAAGTCCGGTGCCCATCACAATAAGCAGCAGACCAATAAAAAATGTTTCTGCAAAAGGAAACGCGAGACAAAAATGACCTATGGTAATTAAGCAGCCGCCATAAAAAACAGACTTTCGCAATCCGAAAAATTTATCGGCAAGCCAGCCACCGGGCAGCGCGAGTAAATAAACAAACATTGTGTACAAGCCATAGATTGCGCCCCCTGTTTTAGTGTCGATGCCCATGCCGCCATCCTCCACGGTAGTTAGCATAAACAATAACAGCAAAGCCCGCATCCCGTAATAGCTAAATCGCTCCCACATTTCCGTGAAGAAAAGTGTTGCAAGACCGCGCGGATGACCAAAGAATGTTTTTTCTGAACTCATAGTACTTCTCTAAGTAGCCCAAAGTATGGGTATTAATTCACTTAATCAACAATGTTTTGATGGCGAATGTCAGGATGCCGCATCCAATCCACATCTGCGGATATAGAAAAACAGTATCTTGGCATCCAAACACGATACGATCTGGATGAGGAAAATTGTAAAAGGTTTTGGGATCATTCTGGTAAGCTATGGGCTGATATCCTTAGGAATATATTTGCTTCAGGATAAAATCATCTTTCAACCTGATACGCTTTCGCAAGATTATTCATTCACCTTCAATCAACCCTTTCGGGAATATTTTATTCCTGCTGCGGATGATGAAAGTTTAAACGCTTTATTGTTTACTACTTCGCAACCATCCAAAGGGTTGCTGCTGTACTTTCATGGCAATGCTGATAATTTACAACGCTGGGGTGAGTATGCTGTTGATTTTACGAGCCTCGGGTACGATGTGCTGATGGCAGACTATCGGGGCTTTGGTAAAAGCTCAGGCACCCCTGCTGAAGAAAGTTTATATGCCGATGCAACAACAATTTTGTTATGGGCTCAAACCAACGTTCCGCATTCAACATTAATCATTTACGGTCGCTCGCTAGGTTCGGCTGTGGCCTCACACCTCGCCACAGAAGTCACACCTGCCCTGCTCATTTTAGAAACTCCCTTCGATGAGATAACCGGAGTTATCCATCCAATCTTTCGACCTTTTCTTTATTTTCTACCAATTCGAAATACATTTTCTAACAAGGCGAATCTTGCACAGGTAAAATGCCGGAAGGTAATTATTCACGGCACCAATGATTGGGTGGTGCCGTTATCGTCTGCCTTAAAGCTAAAACCGTTGCTTGGGCCAAACGATCAATTTGTAATTATAGAAGAAGGCGGTCACAAAAATCTACGCGATTTCGACTTGTATCATACTACCCTTAAAGAAGTACTGCTTGGAGTCGAACGTTAAATTCAATATCTTTTGAATCATGACCATCCTGCTCTCAGTTCTCGGTTTGTACATTGCCATCTGTCTCTCATTTTATCTCTTTCAACACCTTGCGTTCTTTCGGCCCGAAAAACTTTCTACCGCATTTCAATATAAATATCCTTTTCCTTTTGAGGAACTTGATTTTGATATGGAAGATGGCGGTCGCATCAACGCGATTTATTTTAAAGTGCCCAATTCGCTGGGGGTTGTGTTTTACCTCAAAGGAAATTCCAAGAGTATCAAAGGCTGGGGAAAATTTGCCAAAGATTTTGTGAGCAACGGCTACGATTTTTTTATGATGGACTATCGCGGGTTTGGAAAAAGCAAAGGCAAGCGAAGCCAGACCAAAGTATTTAACGATGCGCAATACATTTACAAATGGCTGACGCAGGCGTATCCCGAAAAAAAAATTATTTTATATGGCCGCTCGTGGGGCAGCGGCATTGCAGCCCGCATCGCTTCGTGGAATAAGCCAAGGTTGTTAATTCTCGATTCGCCATACTTTAGTTTTTTCTATAATGTAAATCGATACTTATTTTTTATTCCCTTGCGTTGGTTGCTTCGCTATAATATCCGCACCGATCAGTATTTAAAAGCAACCGAATGTCCGGTGCACATTATTCATGGCACCAGAGACAGGCTTATCTCCTTTGCACAAAGCGAAAAACTGCAAGCGCTTTATCCCGACAAGGTAACGTTGCATGCTATTGAAAACGGACGTCATAATAACCTGCCGGAGTTTGCTGAGTTCTTTGAGATTTTATACGAAATTCTGTATGTAAAACCGCAACCCCCTGCCGGGGATGAAGCACATGGAAATCACACGAAAACCAGCTAGTGACTTCACACGCATTTTTGAGATACTTGGCTATCAACAAGAAAAGTATCCAAACACGCATGCAATAAATGCATTTGAAGATGGCCGTTGGAAAAATTATTCAATTCAAACAATTAAGGAGCGTGTAGACGCACTCGCATGCTGGTTCATTAAAAATAATTATCAAAAAGGTCAAACCGTATTGTTCATTCCGGTTATGGGCAAACCCGAATGGATGATTATAGATTTTGCCTGCCAGCAATGTGGCCTGATAACAGTCCCAGTGCATCCTACCGCTTCCGTTCAGGATGTTGAACTTATCCTTACAGAAACAGAAGCGCAGCTTTGCATTACAGCCGATCAGGAGCTTTACAAAAAGATTGAGTCGATAAAACAACGAGCAGGAAGCAGTCTTTCAATTTTTCATCTTGAACCGCACGTACCAGATTTTTTTCATCCACTCAACTGCGAAAAACCCAACTCGACTGAGTTGCAAAGACTTGAAGAAATAAAGAGCTCCATTCACGAACACGATCCGCTCACCATTCTTTATACCTCCGGAAGTTCGGGTGTGCCCAAAGGAGTACTGCTTTCTCATCACAACCTTGCGCACAATATCAAAGTAACGTTAACCATGCTTCCGCTGGAGCCCGGCCAGCGGGTGATAAGTTTTCTTCCCTTCAGTCATATTTTAGAACGGATGGCGTGTTATGGTTATCTCGCATTTGGCGTGTCTCTCTACTTCAGTCAGAATAAAGAAAGTTTCGCGCACGATTTTAAAACAGTAAAGCCCTACTTCTGCACCAGTGTGCCGCGGGTGCTGGAAAAAATGTACGACTTTATGCAGGAGCAGTTGCTCGACAAAAATCCAGTAAAGAAAAAAGTGATTACGTGGGCCCTTGCCATCGGCAAACAATATGGTGCGAAAAGAAATGCGTGGTATACGGCAAAACTTTTTGTTGCCCGCGTGCTTGTGTTAAGTCTCTGGCGAAAAAAACTGGGTGGCCACATACGATATATGGTAGTGGGCGCGGCTTCGTTGCAATCCGAAATCGGGCGACTGTTTTCTGCAGCCGGCATTCAGATAGTAGAAGGTTATGGAATGACAGAAACGGCACCGCTCATTTCCATAAATCGGTTTGAGCCCGGTCAAAATCGTTTTGGTACGGTGGGCCTGATTATCCCAGGCGTGGAAGTAATGATTGACGAACCCAATGAAGAACAGGAAGGCGAAATTCTGGTGAAGGGGCCTAATGTGATGCTGGCTTATTTTAAAAGACCGGAGCTAACGAAGGATGCGTTTACCGAAGCTGGCTGGTTTCGTACGGGCGATGTAGGAAAGTTTGTACACAAGCGATTTCTTAAAATTACAGATCGAAAAAAAGACATCTTTAAAACCTCTGCGGGAAAATACATTGCGCCCCTGCCCTTGCAAAATCATTTTGCCCAATCGGCTTTTATACAACGGTGCCTTATCATCGGTTTTCAGCGCCCGTATGTAACCGCTTTGGTTGTACCTCATTTCGAAATGCTGCAAGCCTGGTGCAAACAAGAACACATCCACTGGACATCGCCACAGTTTATGGTGTATAACATAAAAGTGCGCAGCAAGCTGGAACAGGAAGTTGAACTGCTGAATGAAGAACTACCCAACGTAGAGCGGGTGCGTAATTTTGTGTTGTGCCATCACGATTGGACACCAGAAAGCGGAGAACTTACTACAACACTAAAGCCCGTGCGCCAAAAGCTACTTGATCACTACAAAGGGGAGATTGAAAAGATGTATGGGTAGATAAAGGTCTAAGAAGAAGAACTAACGTATTCGTTAGTTAGTTAGTTGAGTAGTTCACTTGTCTGGCATGCTCCGCAATTGTAAGGCTATGAGGCGTTTGTCTTACCAAAATAACCATTAAAAGGCAAATGCATTATAGCTCTTGTTGGGCGTTCGTGCCTTTTAATTCTCAACCCAATTTTTTATTTCAATTCCATCCATTCTGTCGAAATCGGAAACATTTCTCGTCACCAGAGTAAAATTATTTGAAATCGCTGTCGCTCCAATCAACAAATCAAAATCGTCTAAAGGTTTCCCATTTTTACGAAGTCTTGCTTTCTCTTTGGCGTAAATGTCGAGTGAGTTGTAGATAGGTATTATTGAAAACATTTTAACGAAGTCGTCAATAGTTTTTCTGTTCTTTTCTTTGTTTTGACTGTTTTCTGCTCCGAATTTCAGTTCTGCAATAGTTACTTCCGAAACCAAGCAGTTTTCAAGTCCAACCTTTTCAATCTTTCCTTTGATATTGTATTCATCACCTAAGAAGTGAATGCAAATGTTAGTGTCAAGAAGGTACTTTTTCAAAATTCCTCAATCTTCCGGTTAAAATTTCTACTGTTCTTTAATTCAGTTATCAAGTCGTCACTCGATTTGTCGAAGATGAATGCTCCACATAAATCATCTAATGATTTGTCAGAATTCTCCTCAATTTGCTTTTTTGAGCTTTTAAGTGAGTCCGAAAGTTTAGATATCAATTCAAGTTTATTGTCGGGACTTAAGTTCTCCAAAAGCCCTAAATAAGTGTCTATTAGGTTGAATTTTAAATTTGCTGCTTTCATATTCGTTTAAATAGTACCCAAAAATAATCAATTTTAAGAACACTTTTTCTTCAGGAAAGGCATAACGCCCAACATCCAACCAACAACATTGTTGATATTTCAATTATCACAATAGAAAGATAATGTATTTAAATAGTCGATAACTACCCCAACAACTTCCTTACTTTTTCCATCCCCACACTCGCCTTCTCAGTTATAAATTCAAGGTTGGGCACATGCAGTATCTCAGGTTTTTTAGGATCGACTACATATTTCTTTACCCGGTCGGGCACATAGTCGATCAAACCAGCAGCGGGATACACAACCATTGAAGTACCCACCACTAAAAATACATCTGCCCCCGCGGCAATGTCTGTTGCTACCTCCATCATCGGCACCCCCTCACCAAACCATACGATGTTAGGCCGCAGTTGAGACCCCAACTCGCACACATCGCCAAGATTTAATTCAGATCCTTTTATCGGGTAAACCAACGCTGGATTTTTTGTGCTCCGCGATTCAAATAAACTGCCATGCAAATGAAGCACGTGCGAGGAGCCAGCGCGCTCATGCAGGTTATCTACGTTTTGGGTTATGATGGTGACTTCAAAATTCTTTTCAAGCTCGGCTAAAATCTCATGACCGCGGTTGGGTTTCACCTCCAGCGCTTTCTTTCTGCGCTGATTGTAAAAGTCCAACACAAGCACCGGATCTTTGCGCCAGGCTTCAGGCGTGGCAACATCTTCTACTTTATAGCCTTCCCACAATCCACCTGCATCCCGAAAGGTAGCAATGCCGCTTTCAGCACTAATGCCAGCACCGGTGAGAACTACTATGTTTTTCATAACTCGTTACTGGTTTCTAGTCACAGGCCACTAGTTACTGACTTTGAAAATATTTATTACCAATCTGATCATCTAAACGAGTGACCAGCAGCAAGCAACCAGAAACTATTTCAATTTTCGATCAAAAAAATCCTTCGCGCCTTCAAAGATTCTTTTCCAACTATCGTAGCGTAAAAAGCCATGCACTTCATCGGGAAAGATGAGCACTTCTACTGCCACATTTTTATCACGAAGTTTTTCTACCAGATCAATGCTTTGTTGAAAGTTTACATTGCGGTCGTCATCACCATGAACCACCAGTACCGGGCCCGTCCACTTTGAGAGATCTGCTATGGGTGATGATTTGAGCGCTACTTCCAATTCTGCTTTTTGCAACCCCCATGAGTTTGTGGCATCCTGCCCATTGAATGACCAGTCGTGTACCCCATGCACATCCACACCGGCTTTAAAAATTTCGGGGTTGCGCGATAGTCCCATCGCTGTCAGGTATCCACCATACGAACCACCCCATAACCCAATCTTTGCCGCATCTACTTCGGCAAGCGATTGAAGATGTTTTGCTGCCGCCACAACATCCTGATATTCATTGGCACCGCGCGGCCCTTGATTTTTTGCTCTGCGAAAATCTCGACCATATCCAACACCCGAACGAAAGTTTACTGACAACACCACATACCCCTGACTGGCCAGGTATTGATTGAAGGCATAACAATTAATGTAATAATCGCTGTAGTGAAAGCCCAACAACATTTGACGAATAGGCCCGCCATGCATGAACACAACACCCGGTCGTTTGCCAGTGAGTGTGCGGTTAATAAAAAGCTGACCATGGATGGTAGTGCCATCAGCTGCTTTAAAGATTACTTGTTCGGGCTTTACAAAACCTGTTGGCGAAAACGCAGTTAGCTTTTGGCCATACACAGGCACCATGGACTTTGTTGATTCATCAATACGAACCAATGTTTTTGAGGTGTTGGTGGTAGATCGAAATGCATACAAAACATTTGCTGCCACGGCCGGAAACATTTCAATGCCTTCTCCGCTTGTAACCGCTACCGGATTTCCGATGGTAACATCCGATTTCCAAAGATGTCTGCGGTCAATGTCTTCGCGATTGCCATCAAAATAAATTGACTTGCCGGCAGCATCCAGTACATAACTTTCCACTTCGCCATTACCCGGTGTAAGATCTTTTACATCGGCACCGGTTTCGGTCATAGAGTAAACATGGTTCCAGCCGCTGTGCTCAGAGAAAAATAAAATTCTACCCGTACTTGCCCATGCCAGTGGTGTGGGTGTTGATTGCGCAAAGCCGCCATCATCTGCGGGTGATTTCCAAATGGCGGTTGCTCTTCCGGTTTCGGCATCGGCAATCCAGATCGAAAATTTTTCGCCTCCGGTGAGATCCCCCAACTCTCCTATTTTTGTTCCGGCTGTGCGGATAAAGGCAATGCGTTTGCCATCGGGCGCCCAAACCGGAAAGGCATCGTTGGTTACGTCAGGCGCAATCCATCGAACAGCTTTGCGAATGAAATTATACACGCCAATAAAACTATGATCGCCACGATTGCTCGTGAATAACACTTCGTTGCCATCCGGTGAAAACTTAGGGCCACCATTGCTGCCCCGTGCGTTGAACAAAAGTTTAGGTGTTGCATTTATATCCATAGGCGATTCATAAATCTGGCCGCCCTTGCCGAATAAAAACCTGATTCCATCTTTAAAAAAGACCGGACTGTTTCCGTTTACAATTTTAACCGCTGGACTCTTCGATGAAATCTCTTTATAATAAATGGCCTGCTCTACTCCTTCTGCAAGGCTGGCGGGATTTGGATTTTGTCCATTGCGATTAGCACCACTGCCACGCACATAAAGAAGTTTGGTGCCGTTGGGAGAAAAAACAAGTTGCGAAAGTTCCTGACCATCGTCAAGTTGATAATCAGTTAGCAGTCTCGGCACATCTGTTCCGGTCTTAACCAAAATATTTCGTTTGCCGTGATCATTAATAACCCAGGCAAGATTTTTACCATCGGTAGAAACTGCGAGGTTCGATTCAATCGGGTGACTTAGAAATTGTTCGAGAGGTTGAGTATGCGCTGTAGTTGCAACTACCAGAAACAAAAAGGCGAGTAAATTTTTCATACCCTAAGGTAATAAAAGTTATAAACTAATATTGTTAGAGTCATCACGGGCGAGTGGCAAAAAAATAAAACTCTTAGAGTCTAAAAACTCGACCCGTGATCCCGATAAGATATTTTGAAAATAATAACGGGATAGTCAGTATTGGAATAAAATAGATCCTCTTACTTCTTCTTCACCTTTTTAGCGGCTACTTTTTTCGCTACAGGTTTACGGGCTACAGTCTTTTTCGCTGCTGCTTTCTTAACACCTACTTTTTTAGGTGCTTTTGCGGGTGCAGCGGGTTCTTCTTTTTTCTTACCAGCAAACCGTCCCCAGCGACCTTTCTTCTCTGGCGCATTAGCGGCAAGTGTAATGCATTCTTCCAGGGTGAGATCGGCAGGAGTTTTTCCTTTTGGGATTTTCACGTTTTTCTTTCCGGCCTTTATATAAGGCCCGAAGCGACCATTTAAAATCTGAATTTCCTCGTTGCCTTCAAATGCTTTTATCAATCGGTTGGCATCGGCTTCACGCTTTGCATGTATCAACTCAACGGCACGCTCCGGAGTAATGATGTATGGGTCTTCGCCTTTCGGTATAGAAATAAACTTTTTATCGTGCAAAACATAAGGGCCAAACCGACCGATGTTAGCCACTACCGGTTTCTCTTCAAAAACACCAAGGTCACGCGGCATCTTCAATAATTCAAGTGCAGCTTCCAGTGTAATGTTTTCAATAAACTGGCCTTGTCGCAAGGCGGCAAACTTTGGTTTTTCTCCGCCATTGTCATCCGGGTTCTCACCTACTTGTACATACGCACCGTATTTCCCGAGTTTCACATAAACATTCTTTCCGGTCTTCGGATCAACTCCAAGTTCCTTGCTCTTGTTTTGTACGGATGACCGCTCAACTAACTCTGTCTTAGTTACCGTTTTATGAAAAGGTGTATAGAAACCACTGAGCATCTTTTGCCATTTCAGTTTTCCATTGGCGATCTCATCAAACTCCTGCTCGATCTCCGCTGTAAATGAAAAGTTCGTAATATCAGGAAAGTGTTCAATCAGAAAATCATTAACGATCATCGCAATGTTAGTCGGAAATAACTTGTTGCTTTCGGCTCCGGTGTTTTCAGTTTCTGTATTGGAGATAATGATATCCGATTTTAATATATGAACCTGATACTTTCTCTCTCTTCCTTCGCGGCTTTCTTTTATTACATAGCCACGCTTTTGCACTGTTGAGATTGTTGGTGCATACGTTGATGGACGACCAATACCCAACTCTTCTAATTTCTTAACAAGGCTTGCTTCGGTGTAGCGAGCCGGATGACGCGAAAAAGTTTGTGTAGCTGAAATCTGAGTAAGATCAAGTTTCTGACCCACATTCAACGGTGGCAACACCTTACCACTATCTTCGTCTTCGCTATCTTCATCGTCTTTCGACTCCATATATACTTTCAGAAATCCTTCAAACTTGATCACTTCACCAGAAGCCGTCAACGTTCTTGGATTGGTAGAAATCGAAATGGAAGCGGTTGTTCTTTCTAATTCTGCATCTGCCATCTGCGAAGCAATCGCACGCTTCCAGATCAATTCATATAACCGTTGTCCATTGCGATCCATGCCGGGATCCATTACCGAAAAATCGGTAGGCCGGATGGCTTCGTGTGCTTCCTGTGCGCTGGCCGACTTTGTTTTAAACTTCCGTGTAAATACAAATTCTTTTCCATAAGCCGATTGAATCTGGCGCACCGCTCCTTGCACCGCTTCATCCGAAAGATTCAGCGAGTCCGTACGCATATAAGATATCTTACCGGCCTCGTACAGTTTTTGTGCCACCATCATGGTTTGTGATACCGAGAAACTAAGTTTTCTTCCGGCCTCTTGTTGCAGGGTAGAGGTTGTGAATGGCGGTGCCGGTGATTTCTTCGCTGGCTTTTTTACTAAATCCGAAATTGCAAATGCCGCGCCTTTGCAGGATTCAAGAAATGCAAGGGCATCTTTCTCTTCGCTAAACTTCTCTGACAACTCAGCAACCAATTGTTTGCCTTTGCCTAAATCAAAAATGGCCGAGACTTTAAACGATGATTTTGCATCAAACTTTTCAATCTCACGCTCGCGCTCTACTACTAACCGAACTGCTACAGATTGCACCCGACCGGCTGATAATCCGGTTCCGATTTTTTTCCAAAGAATAGGCGACAGCTCAAAACCAACCAACCGATCAAGTAATCGCCTTGCTTGTTGTGCATTTACTAAATCAATATCAATGCCGCGCGGATTTTGAATCGCGTTTAGGATCGCATTCTTTGTGATTTCGGTAAATACTATGCGTCTGGTTTTTTTATCGTTAAGATTAAGTACTTCTTTCAAGTGCCAGCTAATGGCTTCTCCCTCACGGTCCTCATCGCTTGCCAGGTAAACCATTTCTGCATCTTTGGCTAACTCCTTTAGCTTTTTAATTACTTCTTTCTTCTCTGGCGAGACTTCGTAGGTCGGTTCAAAATCATTTTCAACGTCAATGGCTCCGTTTCCTTTTGCTAAATCGCGCACGTGCCCCATGCTGCTCGTGACTTTATAATCCTTGCCCAAATATCCTTCAATGGTCTTCGCTTTTGCCGGAGACTCTACAATCACTAAGTTCTTTGACATGCTTTCTTTTTACTTCAATCGCTCCAAATATCAGTAAATTTTTAAAAACTCAAACCCAAAAGCAGTTGACCCGACTTGTGAGTGAGGCCAATCGGTGGTGTTGATCGTTAACTTAAATTGGTCAGAGTGACTTGATTACCATGATTTTGTATGAAATCCAATTGACACCATAATAATTGAGAATAATAATTCAAAAAAATCTACAAGAAGTTAATTTTGCCGCATAATGAGTCGGATTCTCTATTTAGTAAGACATGCACAGGCGGTTAGTGGCACAATACATTTATCCGATAAAGATCGGGCATTAACAGAGCGAGGAACCAACGATGCGATAAACGTTGGAATGAAATTGCAGAGTGAAAATTCTAACATTAATCTAATTGTATCAAGCCCGGCTGCGCGAGCCCAGGCAACGGCACGGTTGATTGCCAAACAGATTAGCCTGGATATAACTATGATTCAACTCTCAGAGAGTATTTATTCATCTGATAAGATTGAAATTGTAAAGTTGCTTAATACCGTTGATGAATCTGCGAAAACTATCTTACTGGTGGGGCACTACCCTACTATTATAGAACTTCACAATTATTTATCATCGACTAAATCACTTGCCACGATGGATACAGCTGAGCTGTGTGCTCTGAAATTTGAAATGCCCTGGTCTGAAATTTCGGAGGCAAGCGGGCTTCATGAGTTCTGTTATCATCCACATTTATCTGATCAATGATGGAAAATTTTGATCCCAATGGATTGGGTGTGAAAGGAAATCTATTTGGCTTACCTGTTACCCCCGAAGAAGCAGTATTGGTAATCATTCCTGTGCCGTGGGAAGTTACCGTATCGTATCGCGAAGGAACCGCCCGTGGGCCGGAAGCCATTCTTCAGGCATCTTTTCAAATCGATCTCTTCCATCACGAAATAAAAGAAGCGTGGAAAACTTCGGTTGCCATGTTACCTCTTTTGGATGACCTGCTGATTGAGAATAATAAACTAAGACAACTTGCTAAGGCACACATCGATTCACTGGAGGCAGCCACAGCTTCTGAATCAGCGGCTGTGGTAACAACGAAAATAAATGAAGCCAGTGAAAACCTGAACATCTATATAAAGAAGATAAGCTCAAGCCATCTAAAGGAAGGTAAACTGGTGGGTCTTGTTGGGGGCGATCATAGCACACCCCTTGGATTGTTACGCGCGCTGGCAGAAAAACATGATCGCTTTGGCATTCTGCAATTCGATGCCCATGCCGATCTGCGCAAAGCCTATGAAGGATTTACCTACTCGCATGGATCTATTATGTTTAATGCATTGAAGCTACCAGCGGTAAACAGGTTAGTGCAGGTAGGAATTCGAGATTATTGCGCTGAGGAGTTGAGTGTTATTAAGCGATCCATGGGTAGTGTAAAAACATTCTTCGATGCAGATCTTAAAGCAGCTATGTATCAGGGAAAATCATGGCACGCATCCTGTCAGGAAATTATCAAAGAACTTCCGCCCCTGGTCTATATCAGTTTTGATATCGATGCGCTGGACCCGAAGTTGTGTCCAAACACTGGCACACCCGTGCCCGGTGGATTAGAATTTTCAGAAGCCGTTTATCTGATTCGCGAAGTGGTAAAATCAGGAAGAAAAATTATTGGATTTGATCTTTGCGAAGTAGCTCCGGGATCGAATGAATGGGATGCAAATGTGGGTTCGCGTATGTTGTGGGAACTTAGCCAGTGGATGGTTGCCTCGCATAAATAAATGCCGTCTGCAAAATCAAATTAGTTTTGAAAGCGATTAATTTCCTACTTTAGCCACTTAGGTATTAACTCAATTTTATTCCGATGAGTGAATTAATCAGCAAAATTGCAACCGGAGTCTGGACACCCATTCTCTTTCTATTGATTCTGGGTGGGCTCTTCTTCTTTTTCTATTCCAGGTTTATTCACTACAAATATTTTCTCCACTGCATTGCCATTCTAAAAGGAAAGTTTCATAACCCAAACGACCCAGGCCAAATCAGTCCTTATGAAGCATTGTCAACCGCGCTTGCCTCCACGGTGGGCATGGGTAATATTGCCGGAGTAGCCGCTGCAATTTCCATTGGCGGACCGGGTGCCTTATTCTGGATGTGGGTGACTGCCTTCGTGGGTATGTCAACCAACTTTTTCACAAGTACTCTTTCTGTTATGTATCGGGGCAAAGATTCAGATGGTCAGATACAAGGTGGCCCGATGTATGTGATTCGGGAAGCTTTGGGTAAAGGATGGTATCCGCTCGCAGTACTTTTTTGTTTATGCGCCATGATTGGTTGCTTACCTATCTTTCAGGCAAATCAACTTACACAAGTGATTATCGATATTGGCGTAAGTTCAGAGAGTTTGAAAGCGGCTTCCTTCTCGATCGGATCATTTGAAGTTTCTGTAGTGAAATTTATAATTGGTACCATGCTTATGATCATCTCGGGTGTTGTAATTATTGGTGGCATACAACGGATCGGGGTTTGGGCTGGAAAGATGGTACCGCTCATGATTATTTTATACTTCTTTTCTGTATTGAGTATTCTTATCATTCATATCAGTGAAGTACCGCATTATTTATGGATGGTGATTACCGATGCTTTTGCTGCTGATCATTATCGAGGTGAACCTGCCCTTGGTGGTTTGGTAGGTGGATTGATTGTAGCCGGTGTACGTAGAGCTTCTTTCTCGAACGAAGCTGGTATTGGCACTGCACCCATGGCATTGGGCGCATCAAAAAGTACCGAGCCAATTCGTGAAGGTCTTGTTTCTATGCTAAGCCCAGCTATTGATACACTTCTTGTTTGCACGCTTACTGCATTGGCTATTCTTGTTACCGGAGTTTGGCAAACGTCCGGGGCCAGTGGTGTTACTCTTACAGCAACAGCTTTTGAAAGTTCGTTGGGTGTTACCGGAAAAATTCTGCTTCTGGTCTGTGCCTTTTTCTTTGCAATCACTTCGTTGTTTTCGTATAGCTATTACGGCAACAAAGCCATGTCATTTTTGGCTGGCGTAAAAGCAGGAAAGTATTATGACTATTTCTATTTACTTACAATCGTGCTGGGAGCCATTTTATCTATGCAGGATGTGATGAACATCATTGATGTGGCATATGCGTTGATGGCGTTGCCAACCATGCTCTCTGGTTTTGCTCTTGCGCCCAAAGTGCTGAAAGAAGCGAGATCGTATTTCAGTAGAATGAAAGCAGAAGGAAAACTCTAGACTTTTACATCAACCCGTTCACTCAGCGCTTTGGTGAGTGGATAATCGAACAAGCCATTTTCTTTGATTGCTTCTTCAACTTTTGAAGGAACAAATTTTTCCCAGCCAGCCTCACCTTTGCGGATCATGGCCAGCACATTATCGGAAATGATGTGCAGGTTGTTTACGTTGGCATTGCGAATATCCTCAAGTTTATTGTTCTCCATGAGATAGCGGAATAAGGAGCGTAGGTTGGAAGGCAACTCCTTTTCAAAATCTGTTAACGTAAATAAC
This sequence comes from Cyclobacteriaceae bacterium, assembly GCA_965278925.1. Taxonomy (GTDB): domain Bacteria; phylum Bacteroidota; class Bacteroidia; order Cytophagales; family Cyclobacteriaceae; genus ELB16-189. The sequence continues at coordinate 1,250,008 of OZ257123.1, forward strand.
TGGTCACTCTCCTGACGCAAGGATGGATAGATGTACAACTTCACATTCGTGCCAAACAAGGATGCAAAACTTTCCAGAATTCCACCGCGAATATTTTCGTATGTTCTTTCTTCAAAGATTTTTTGCAGCGCATAAATACCAAGCACCAATCCAATCTTCTTCCCTTTCGTTATTCGCGATAGATAATCAACCAACCGATAATATTCAAAGTAGTTTGAAACCAACACGGTTTGCCCGAGTGAGCAGATAATTTCAGCCCGGTGCAGGAAATCTTTTTCATTGATTTGACCATCTGAACTTAGATCGTTGAGTGTTAACTCGGTAAGCACCACCATGCGCGATTTGTCGACATCAGGTTCGCGCTTAAAGTGCCGCCTTGAGGCCAGCAACATATCTACGTTTACGTGAGTCACAGGACGAAACCGGCCTCGCAACACTAAAACATTTTTCTTATACAATGCCTCTGAGGGTTGCATCACAGTTCCATCCGGGCCAAACATAGCAGCCTTCGTGAGTCCGTTCTTAACTAGCTTCAGTGCCATCAATCGATTGTCTACATGATCGAAGTCAGCACCGCTAAGGCGGAACATATCAACTTCCATTCTGCGCGAGGTCAATCCATCCAATAATGAAGTTATGATTTGCTCGGGGTCTTTCATGAACATGCACCCAAAAATCATATTTACACCTAAAATTCCAAGCGATACCTGTTGCTGCAGCGGATCATTGTCATGCATCTTAACATGCACTACACAATCATTATACGGGCCTTCCGGCTTTAACTGAAACCGAAGTCCAATCCAACCATGCCCCTGATTAGTTCTTTCAAAATTCAGCACCTCCACGGTATCTGCGAAAGCGAAGAAGCGGGTATCGGCTATGCGATGCTGCAAGCGTTCGGGTAATAATTTATACTCATGATTGAGCATTTGAATCAGGCGATCCTCACATACATATCGTTCGCACACACCATAGATGGCATCACTGAATTTCATGTCGTAAGCCGACATAGTTTTGGCAATCGTTCCCGATGCTCCACCCACTTTAAAAAAATTGGCTGCTACTTCTTGTCCGGCCCCGATCTCGGCAAACGAACCATAAATCGCTCTGCTCAAATTAATTCTGAGCGACTTTTCCTGTGTAGTAAGTTTCTTAATCTCTTCCATCACCAGTTAAAAAAACAGACCTGACTATCGGTCTTATTCGAATAATTTACAAGTTAATCACTTGATGTATTACAAACGTCTTTTTGATAATTTTAGTTTAAGGTCTATTTTGCGCCCTTCAACTTTTATTCCCTATGGCAAACAGAGGTAACTTTTCAGGTAGAATCGGTTTCATTTTGGCAGCAGCAGGCTCGGCCGTAGGGCTGGGTAACATCTGGCGCTTCCCCTACCTGGCAGGAGAAAATGGTGGTGCTGTTTTTTTGTTTGTCTATCTGGCTTGTATCCTATTATTATGTTATCCGGTAATGGTGGGTGAAATTGCCATTGGCCGCTCAGCTAACAGTGATGCCTATGGTTCGTACCATAAATTTGGTGGGCGCAAGTGGGGTTATCTTGGGTTGTTCGGCATCATGGCTGGTATTTTTATTCTCTCATTTTATAATGTCGTAGCAGGTTGGGCGTTCGGCTATTTTCTCCATATCTCCTTTGGCGATTTGCTTAATCATCAGGATTTTGGTGGCTTTTTTGGTAGCTACGTAAATGAGATCCTGGATTTGAGCTCGTTGACCGGTTTTGCCAATTCTAATTTTATTTTCTCGTTAATCTTTATGGCACTCACGGCCATCATTGTAGCGCAAGGAATTCAAAAAGGTATTGAGGCTGCTAACAAGATTATGATGCCATCTCTCTATATTATTCTTATCGGTATTATAATTTATTCGCTCACACTGCCAAACGCATTCTCCGGAGTTAAATTTTATCTGATTCCCGACTTTAGTGAGTTGAAAATTAAAACGGTAGTGGATGGTCTGAAGCAAGCCTTCTTCTCACTCTCCCTTGGTATGGGCGCACTGATTACCTATGGTTCTTACCTGAGTAAAAAAGAGAACATTACCTCTTCGGCCATGGTAATTTCAGCAGCTGATACTTCCGTTGCATTCTTTGCCGGGTTAATGGTATTTCCTTTAGTACATTTTCTTGCTTTCAAACTCAATATCGATCCTCAGCAAATTGGCACATCAGGCCCACCTTTGATTTTCGTTGTGCTCCCACAAATTTTTTCAGAGATGGGACCCCTCTTAGGGCGCATCATTGGTGGTTCATTTTTCCTGCTGGTTTGCTTCGCTGCGTTAACTTCAACTATCTCGTTGCTTGAAGTGCCTGTTGCTTATCTGGTAGATCAGAAAAAAATGAAACGGAAAAATGTAGTCTGGCTATTGGCGCTGTTGATTTTTGTGCTCGGATTGCCCAGCATGGTAAGCCAGGGAATGATTCCAGCCTTCAATAAACTTACCTTCTATCGCGGTCAGGATTTCTTAACCTTTATTGCCGACATGAGCGACATCTGCCTCACTGTGGGCGGTTGCCTGATGTGCATCTTTATCTCGCGCCAATGGGGCATTGGTAATATGGATGCAGAACTAACACAGGGTAATGATAGCTACATGACATCGCGTACACGCAGCTATCTACATCTCACCATCCGGTGGGTAGCTCCTGTTCTGCTTGGGATACTTTCTATTCTGATAATTGTAGAGAAATTCTTTGGTATCGATAACCTGATTTAGATAGTTGCTGGTTTCTTGTTACTGGTCGCTGGTTTGATTGGACCCGAAACAAATAACCAGCAACAAGATTAATCAACCCACTCTGCTACAAACAAATTTGTATCGCGTGTACCGTTGTTGTTTCTGTTGCTTGAGAAAATTATCTTCTTGCCATCAGGCGAAAACATGGGGAATGAATCGAACACACCATCGTAGGTAATTTGTTCAAGACCCGATCCATCTTCGTTAATCATATATAAGTTAAACTGAAAGCCGCGCGTGCTTTTATGATTTGAACTAAAGATGATCTTCTTGCCGGCCGGATGATAGAACGGTGCCCAGTTAGCTTTTCCAAGATTGGTGATTTGCTTCAGGTCTGATCCATCAACATTACAAGTATAAAGTTCCATTTCAGTAGGCGCTACCAACCCTTGCTTCAGATAATCGAGATATTCTTTCTTGGCTTCTTCCGTTTTTGGTCGAGACGCTCTGAACACCAGTTTCTTGCCATCAGGTGAAAAGAAAGCTCCACCATCGTAGCCGATTTCATTGGTAATTTGCTTCACGTTCTTTCCATTGATATCCATGATATATAAATCAAGGTCGCCATTGCGGGTAGAAGTAAATACAATTTTATCGCCTTTCGGAGATACCGTTGCTTCGGCATCGTAGCCGGGTGTTTTTGTTAATTGCTTCTTCTGCTTTCCTTTTAAGTCCGCAACAAAAATATCATAGGTATCATACACAGGCCACAGATACTTACCACCCGGTGCGCGCCCCGGATCTTTCGGACAGTCTTTCCCGCCAAGGTGTGTTGACCCATAGAGAATAGTCTTATTGCCTGGCATATAGAACGAACAGGTGGTTCGGCCAAGCCCTGTACTTACCATTGGAGGTTTTGCTCCTTTTACACTCAAGTCCATTCCCTCAATGGGCATGTAAAAAATCTGATCGCACGAAAGTCCCCATTCTTTATTGTTCGATTGAAAGCTGATGCTCTTGCTATCAAAACTCCAGTAAGCTTCTGCATTATCGCCACCAAAGGTGAGTTGACGAACATTTTTTATGTGCGATTCTTGCGGATAGTGTGTTACATTCGAAGCAGCCGGTTGTTGAGCACTAACACGCAAGGTGCCTATTAACACAACTAGGCACACGGCAGAAAACTTGAGTTTGGTCATGAGTTAAATTTTGCGCGAAGTTAATACATCGATTAAAACTCCTGGCAAAAAAAATAACGGTAGCGGTAGTAATTCAGCCCAGACAAGGTTAAGCTGCTTTTGCTTTTTCTTCTTCTTTTAAAGCCCTGCGTAAAATTTTTCCCACGTTTGTTTTAGGCAACTCCGTGCGAAATTCAAAATGCCGCGGCACTTTATAATTGGTAAGATTCTGATGGCAGAATGCTTTTAACTCTTCTTCCGTAAGGCTTGCATCGCGTTTCACAACAAATGCTTTTATCGCCTCTCCAGACTTTGCATCTGCGATGCCAATGGCGGCTACTTCCAATACTTTAGGATGACCCGACAACACACTTTCAACTTCGCTGGGGAATACATTAAAGCCCGAAACTTTAATCATGTCTTTTTTACGGTCAACAATCTTGAAAAAACCTTGTTCATCCATCAACCCAATATCGCCCGTGCGAAACCATTCGCCTGCAAAGAAAACCCCTTCATTATCTTTCTGCCAATAGCCTCGCATCACCTGCGGGCCGTGGGCACAAATCTCTCCTACTTCCCCTTGTGGCAGTTGTTTTCCTTCTTCATCAAATATAGCAATGTCTGTGCTGGGCATGGGAATGCCGATTGTGCCCCGCTTATGATTTCCGTCAAGCGGATTGCAGCACAGCACCGGAGAAGTTTCACTTAATCCATAACCTTCCACCAAAGGATGTCCTGTTACTTCTTCCCACTTATTAGCCACCACATCCTGAACCGCCATCGCCCCACCAATGGATCCTTTCAAGGCTGAGAAATCACAGTCTTTAAAATCAGGGTTGTTCAGTAAACTATTAAACAATGTATTTACACCTGTTATAATAGAGAAGCGATGTTTCTTTAACTCTTTTACAAACCCCGGTATATCGCGCGGGTTGGTGATAAGTACACTCTTTACACCTTGTGTATACATTAGCAATCCATTAACTGTAAGGGCAAAAATGTGGTAGAGTGGCAATGCTGTAATGATGACATCCTGTTGGCCTTCCGTCATAAGGGGTTTAAACCAATGTGTAATCATGGTATTGTGCGCAATGATATTACGATGTGAAAGTTGCGCGCCTTTGGATATACCGGTTGTGCCGCCTGTATATTGCAGCACGGCCAGATCTTCTAAATGCACTTCGGGTTTCACGTACTTCAGTGACTCGCCTTTTTTTAAAACATCTTTGAATCTTAGTGCGGTAGGCAGGTAATAGGCTGGCACCATTTTCTTAATATACTTCACAACAAAATTCAAAAGCGTCCCTTTCAAGCCTCCCAGCATGTCGCCCATGTCGGTAACAATAATATGCTTAACAGAAAGCTTTGGTAATATCTGCTCCAGGTTATGTGCAAAGTTTGAAACAATAACGATGGCTGAAATTCCTGCATCGTTAAACTGATGTTCCATTTCGCGCGGTGTGTAAAGCGGATTTGTATTCACCGCAATCATTCCTGCTTTGATCACTCCCATGAACGCAATCGGAAACTGGAAAAGGTTTGGCATCTGAATGGCTACCCGGTCACCTTTTTTCAATTTTAACTCATGTTGCAGATACGCTGCAAATGCAGTTGAGAGTCTGTCTACCTCACCAAAAGTTATTTGCTTACCAAAATTCTCAAAGGCAACGCGGTTTGGGTACTTCTTCGCTGCTACATCAAAAAGTTCAAGCAACGATTCATACTCATAGGGCCCGATTTGCTGTGGTATTCCTTTTGGATATCGTGAGAACCAGGGGGTTTGCATCTTGTCTTTTTTAGAATTCTAAAGAAAGAAAAAAAAGGTGGGTTCAGCAATCGGTTGTAACCTCAGCTAAGAAGGATTTCGAAATAAAAAAGCCCCGATCGGAGATCGGGGCTTTGCTGTAGAGGAAGGGTTCGAACCTTCACGAGGAAGTTAGCTGCAAGGCATAAGAAAACATTTTAGTGGTCAACCCATTACCGTGCGTTTGTCCTTTGCTCCTCACCCCCGAGACAGGAGGGCTTGTCTGCCAATTTCAACACCCTACAATTTTAAAGAACTTGTTACTTTCGCTGTAGAGGAAGGCTTCGAACCTCCACGGAGCAGTTAGTCCCGGTTTTACCCGAAATTTGTTCTGTTATCTCCACCCCCGAGATCGGAGGGCTTGTCTGCCTATTTCAACACCCTACATTGTAAATTCTTTAGCAAAGTAACGTCATAAATGATTTTATGTCAACAATAATTTATAATTATTGCACAATATTTAATTTATTAGTAACAATATTAATAGATTTGAAAAAACTACCTCATCATGAGCCGAAATTTTGAAATTGATAGCACTGACCTTAAGATTCTTGAAATTCTGATGCAGGATGCAAAAAGGCCCTACACCGAAGTGGCAAAAAAGGTTAACGTTTCACAAGGAACGGTGCATGTGCGAATGAATAAAATGGAAGATGCCGGCATTTTAGAAAAGACAACCCTTCGGATAAACTATGCCAGACTTGGGTATGATATTACCGCATTCATAGGTATCTATCTGGAAAAGAGTGCTTTGTATGATATGGTGCTGGCTAAACTTCGAAACATTCCTGAAATAACAAGCATCCATTACACAACCGGAAACTACTCGATGTTTGTGAAGATTCATTGTCGAGATACAAATCACCTGAAGGAAGTTCTTCACGATAAAATGCAACAAGTAGAAGGCATCGAACGAACGGAGACGATGATCTCGCTTGAAGAGAGTCTCGACAGGAATTTAAAACTAACCTGATAGAATAAATTTCGCCTCGCACAGAACCTTAAACAGCCAATTTTGTTGTATTTTTGACGACTATTTGAAATTAGTCTAAATAGACTGCAATGAGTAAAGGCAATCAGGTTCTGGAAGAAATTACCTCGAAAGAATACGAGCATGGCTGGGCTGTGAACCTGGAAGCGGATGAGGCCCCTATGGGGCTAAATGAAGGAACTGTTCGATTCATTTCTGCTAAGAAAGGTGAACCGGAATGGCTGCTTGAATGGAGACTAAAAGCTTTCAGACAATGGCTGAAAATGACCGAGCCTGCCTGGCCCAATGTCTCGTACCCTGCTATCGACTATCAAAACATCATCTATTACTCCGCACCGAAGAAAAAAACAACGCTCAACAGTCTCGATGAAGTTGATCCTGAATTGGTGAAGACATTTGAAAAACTGGGTATCTCTTTAACAGAACAGAAAAGATTGACCGGTGTTGCTGTAGATGCCGTAATCGATAGTGTATCCGTAGCTACTACGTTCAAAGAGAAACTTGGGGAACTGGGCATTATCTTTTGTTCGTTTAGTGAAGCTGTTAAAGAACATCCTGACTTGATTAAGAAATACCTCGGCTCTGTTGTGCCGATGAACGACAATTATTTTGCTGCGCTCAATTCTGCAGTCTTCTCTGATGGCTCATTCTGTTATATCCCGAAAGGTGTACGTTGTCCAATGGAGCTTTCCACTTACTTCCGAATCAATGCAGCCAACACTGGTCAGTTCGAACGGACATTAATTGTTGCCGATGAGGGTTCGTATGTAAGCTACCTGGAGGGTTGCACCGCACCCATGCGCGATGAAAATCAATTGCATGCTGCTGTAGTTGAATTGTATACCATGAAGGATGCCGAGATCAAGTACTCTACTGTACAAAACTGGTATCCCGGAGATAAAAATGGTAAGGGCGGTATTTATAACTTCGTTACCAAGCGTGGTTTGTGCTTTGGCGATCACTCAAAAATTTCATGGACACAGGTAGAAACGGGCTCTGCCATTACCTGGAAGTATCCGTCCTGTATTCTGAAAGGTGATTATTCTGTAGGCGAATTTTATTCAGTAGCTGTCACCAATAATTATCAGCAGGCAGATACCGGAACCAAGATGGTTCATATCGGAAAGAACACCCGCTCGCGCATTGTGAGTAAGGGAATCTCTGCAGGCAAATCTCAAAATAGTTATCGCGGCCAGGTGCAGATTATGAAACGTGCCAGCAACGCAAGAAACCACTCGCAGTGCGATTCGCTCTTGATGGGTGATCAGTGTGGGGCGCATACATTCCCTTACATCGATGTTGAAAATAACAGTGCCCGTATCGAGCATGAAGCAACTACCTCAAAGATTGGTGAAGATCAGATCTTTTATTGCTTGCAGCGCGGCATTGATGAAGAGGCAGCTGTAGCATTGATTGTGAATGGGTATGCGAAAGAAGTTTTGAATCAACTACCGATGGAGTTTGCTGTTGAAGCACAAAAACTTTTAGCTCTCACATTGGAAGGCAGTGTTGGGTAAGAATTGCTCGCTAAGACGCTGAGATCTTTGTGTTCTTAGCGCCTTTGCGTGAAACAAAAAACTAGAATTATATATACATGTTGACGATAAAAAATCTACAGGCAAAAGTTGGGGAGAAACAAATCCTTAACGGAATTGATCTGAAAGTAAATGCCGGTGAGGTACATGCCATCATGGGCCCGAATGGTTCTGGTAAGAGTACACTCGCCTCGGTGTTAGCAGGGCGCGAAGATTTTGAAGTAACAGAAGGCGAAGTTGACTTTCTTGGCAAGAACCTGTTGGAGCTTGAGCCTGAAGATCGCGCCCGCGAAGGCATCTTTATGGCTTTTCAATATCCGGTAGAAATACCGGGTGTAAGTACCATCAACTTTATGAAGACTGCTTTAAATCAGATTCGGGAATATCGTGGCCAGCAGGCGTTGGATGCGGTTGCCTTTCTTCAATTGATGAAGGAGAAAATGAAGTTGGTTGAAATTGACCAGTCGTTGTTAAGTCGTTCGCTCAACGAAGGTTTTTCGGGTGGGGAAAAGAAACGCAATGAGATTTTTCAGATGGCGATGCTCGAACCTAAGTTAGCTGTCTTAGACGAAACTGATTCGGGGCTTGATATTGATGCGCTTCGTATTGTTGCCAACGGGGTAAATAAATTGCGCACGAAGAACAATGCGGTGATTGTAGTTACTCACTATCAGAGGCTGCTGGATTACATTGTTCCTGACTTTGTACATGTTCTTTATAAAGGGAAAATCGTAAAATCTGGTACCAAAGAACTGGCGTTGGAACTGGAAGCAAAAGGATACGACTGGATTAAAAACGAAGTGGCTGTTGCCTGATATGAGTACCACCGCAACCCGCAATATTAACAACGAAATTAGTGAAGCCTTTCATCAACGTAAATTTGATGTTGCACAGGATTATCGTACTAATGCACTTATTTCATTTGAGAAAACTGGATTACCTGCCGCAAAGCAGGAAGAATATCGCTTCACTCCTATTTCAAAAAGTTTAGAAAAGAATTTTGACTGGACAGTCCGTGCCTTTACGTCCTCTATCAAATCTGTACATGATTTTTTAATTCCAACTCTGGATGCCAATCTTCTCGTATTTGTAAATGGGAACTATTCAGAATTACTTTCAAAGGTCATCAGTCCTGAGAGTGAAGTAAAAATAAAAACACTGAAGCAAGCTTTTGCTTCAGACACTTCGGCTATAAACAAGTACTTTGACAAAGTACTCAATCCGGAAAGTGATCCGTTCGCGGCCCTAAACTCAGCACTTTGGCAAGATGGGTTGTTTATTCATGTTCCGGCAAACACGCAGGTGTCAAAACCTATTTTCATTTTGCATCTTAATGATGCGATCAACAATCCGGTGATCAGCCAAACAAAGATTTTAGGTCTTGTTGAAAAGGGCAGCGAGGTAAGTGTAGTGGAGAAATTCGATTCGATCGGATCCAATTCGGTGTTTCACAATTTCTCAGAAGAGTGGATCGTGAAGGAAAAAGCACATCTTGAGTATTGTAAAATTCAGAACGATGCCGGTAAAAGCATTCAGGTAGCAAATACGATTATCCATCAGTCAAGTGAAAGTTTGTTAAATACTTTCACACTCACCCTGAACGGGCAACTGGTTCGTAACAATTTAGGAATCATCATAGATGGTGAACGCTGCGAATCGCATTTCTATGGGCTCTATCTCCTTACTGGAAATACACTAGGCGATAATCACACGGTAGTAGATCACAGAAAACCTAATTCCTTCAGTAACGAACTGTATAAAGGAATTATGGATGGCAACTCGAAAGGAGTTTTTAACGGAAAAATATTTGTACGTCCGCATGCACAGAAGACAAATGCCTTTCAATCAAACCGTAATATTTTAGTTTCTGATTCAGCAACCGTAAATACCAAGCCGCAACTTGAAATCTGGGCCGATGATGTAAAATGTTCACACGGTTGCACGTCTGGTCAGCTAGATGAAGAAGCGTTGTTTTATTTGCGCTCGCGCGGAATAGCCGAACCAATTGCGAAAGCGATGTTATTGTATGCCTTCGCCAGCGAAGTGCTTACCCCGATTAAAAACGAAACGTTGAAATCCTATCTCGACAATCTGATTGCCGAGCGACTTCAAAAGAATTTCTGATATGAATACAGTGGCTACTCTCCGATTGGACATTGAAAAGATCCGGACTCAGTTTCCGGTTTTGAACCAACTGGTAAATGGTAAGCCGTTAGTGTATCTCGACAATGCAGCTACCAATCAAAAACCACAGCGGGTTATTGATGCTCTTGCTACCTATTACGAAAAGGATAACGCCAACATTCATCGCGGCATTCACACACTTGCCGAACGAGCCACCAAGGCCTATGAAGAGACCCGACATGCGATGCAGCAATTTATTCACGCAAAGCATGTAGAAGAAATCATCTTTACTCGTGGCGTTACAGAGAGTATAAACCTCGTTGCCGCTTCGTATGGACGAGCGTTTCTCAATGAAGGTGATGAAGTGATCATCTCCGGGCTTGAACATCATTCCAACATTGTGCCCTGGCAGATGATTTGTGCGGAGAAAAAAGCAATTCTGAAAGTAATTCCAATCACCGAGATTGGTGAGATTGATCTGGAAGGTTATCATAAGTTGGTATCAGCAAAAACAAAAATTGTTGCTGTTAATCATGCGTCCAATAGTTTAGGAACGATTAATCCCATCAAGCAAATCATTGATGCTGCTCACCACGTAGGAGCAGTTGTTTTGATTGACGGAGCGCAGGCATCTGCCCATTTGGAAATTGATGTGCAGGCGCTGGATTGTGATTTCTACTGCATCAGTTCGCACAAAATGTACGGCCCCACGGGCACCGGCATTCTGTATGGAAAAAAAGAACTCCTTGAAAAAATGCCACCCTACATGGGCGGTGGCGAAATGATTAAGGACGTTACGTTTGCCAAAACAACCTATAACGACCTCCCTTATAAATTTGAAGCGGGCACGCCAAACATTGCCGATGTGATTGCGCTGCATGAGGCAATCCGTTTCATCAATGAATTGGGTAAGGAGAATATTGCCGCTCATGAAAATGAGTTATTGAATTATACAGTTAAGAAGCTATCCGCTATTCCTTTTGTAAAACTGGTTGGAACCAGCACTCAGAAAGTAAGCGTACAATCTTTTGTTATTGAAGGCATTCATCATTTTGATATCGGACAAATGCTTGACACGCGAGGCATTGCCGTTCGCACCGGTCACCATTGCACCCAACCTTTGATGCACCACTTCGGCATTGAAGGAACGGTGCGGGCTTCGTTTTCGGTTTACAATACAAAGGAGGAAATAGATCAACTGGCGGAAGGTGTTGAAAGAATTGTTAACTTCATGAAGTAAAATCCAATAACTATGAAAAACGAAGACAAAATAGTCGAGTTACTGGCAGAGATGGTGAAAGGTCAGGATAAACTTATTGAAGAGGTCTCTGAAATGAAGGCTGAAGTGTCTCAAATGAAAACCGAAATCTTCAAACAAAGCCTACAAACATCTGAAAACTCAAGAGCAATTTTTAAATTGGCAGAAGAAATAAGATTAGTGGCAGAGCACGAAAAACGGATCGCAAAACTTGAAGTAACCGTATTTAAGTAGTGAACTCAGTTAACTCAGTACAAGACGAAATTATAAATGAATTCTCCTTGCTCGATGGAGACATGGAGATGACTGTATTCTACATCATGGAATTAGGTCAGAAACTTCCTGCAATGAGCGAAGATCTCAAGACGGAAGACAACATTGTAAAAGGTTGCCAGTCGAAAGTATGGATGACAGCCCGGATAGAAAATGACAAAATCCATTTCGAAGCCGACAGCAACACGGCCATCACAAAGGGACTGGTGAGTCTATTGGTTCGGATTTTTAATGGTCAACAATCCGGAGCCATTCTGAATGCAGACCTGTACTTTATGAAGAAGATTGGCATGGAACGATTTATTGGCACCCAGCGTTCCAATGGTTTTGCCTCCATGATCAAACAAATGAAACTGTATGCGCTGGCGTTTAAAACACAAAAGGAAATTTCGTGAGCGATACTTCACCAAATCTTGAATCTGCTACCAAAGAAGTGCCGCAAGGCGAACTTCGCGATAAGGTAATTGCCGCCTTAAAGACCGTGTATGATCCGGAGATTCCGGTAGACGTATACGAGTTGGGTCTCATTTATGAGATCAGTGTATTTCCGGTAAACAATGTTTTCATTTTGATGACCCTAACTTCACCTTCATGCCCTTCGGCCGAGGTAATTCCCGTAGAGGTAGAACAAAAGGTAAAGGAAATAGAAGGCATCAGCAGTGTAAAAGTAGAATTGACATTTGATCCGCCCTATTCACAAGATATGATGAGTGAAGCGGCCAAACTCGAACTCGGATTTATGTAAGCAATTCAAAATTCAATACTCCAAATTGGGAATTGAACCAGGATTAAAATAGAAGTGTTATTATCATACAAAAGCATAATTTTGAAATCTTAAATCTTGAATTAATATGTATCCAGAACCCTTAGTAGCCCCCATGCGCCAGGATTTAACCGTAGCGGGCTTTAAAGAACTTAAAACCTCAGCCGAAGTAGATACTGAATTGAAGGATCACAAGGGCACTACCCTGCTCGTGATTAACTCCGTGTGTGGTTGTGCTGCCGGTGCAGCGCGCCCAGGTATTAAGTGGGCCCTTCAACATAGCGAAAAGAAACCAAATCATCTGACCACTGTTTTTGCCGGTGTTGATAAGGAAGCCGTTGCTAAAGCGCGTGAGTACACGTTGCCTTATCCGCCCTCCTCGCCTGCCATTGCGCTTTTTAAGGATGGTGAATTAGTTCATTTTGTTGAGCGTCATCACATTGAAGGCCGTAATGCCCAAATGATTGGCGAGCACCTGGTGGAAGTATTTGATGAGTTTTGCTAACCGCAATTGATTTAAAATCTAAGGGCCTTTGGGCCCTTTTTTTATTGAGGCATTTTCAAATAGAGGTTGGAGATTGCCTTTGGGATTTCTGTTTGTGTAAAAAACCCTGCACGTTACCATGCAGGGTTTAGTTTTGTGGCAGATCATAGAATTTTACGTTTATGTACCTGCGCCTTAGCTACCGCCATATAGGTTTCGCTTGCACGTCCGCAAGATAGCCTGCACTTTTAGTTTTACTGCCGAAGTTGTGTCGCACACATTGCCGGCATTGTTGTAATTTTTTCAACTATTTATGCAACTATATATTTCTGTTTTTAACAACCTAACTGTGAGTGGCACGTTCTTACGCACTTTTTCTTCAAAAGGAAAAAAAATATTTTTTTGCCCGGCAATGAAAGACGACAGAAGATTAACCTATGTTAAAGGTTAAGTACTGATTCGCAGCGCTCGGTGCAACGTGCGCAGTGGTAGCGCGCAAATGCGCAGGGGTAGTTGCAATGTGCGCAGGGGTAGCGCGCACGTGCGCAGTGCAAGTTGCAATGTGTGCAGTGGTAGCGCGCACGTGCGCAGCGCTAGTTGCAACGTGTACAGGGGTAGTGCGCAAGTGCGCACCGGTAGCGCGCAAGTGCGCAGTGCTAGTCGCAATGTGTGCAGTGGTAGCGCGCACGTGCGCAGTGCTAGCCGCAATGTGCGCAGTGGTAGCGCGCACGTGCGCAGTGCAAGTTGCAATGTGTGCGGGGGTAGCGCGCACGTGCGCAGCGCTAGTTGCAACGTGTACAGGGGTAGTGCGCAAGTGCGCAGTGCTAGTCGCAATGTGTGCAGTGGTAGCGCGCACGTGAGCAGTGCTAGCCGCAATGTGCGCAGTGCTAGTTGCAACGTGCGCAGGGGTAAGTGCAGGTTGCGAACAACTAAGCGCATAGTGATAACATTCTTAGCGCAGTCTCCTGAAATCTATTGTTGGTGACGAACACCAACAAGGGCGAGGGCCAGAGTCCCTGCCAACTGCAGTTAGGGCCGAGGCGGGTGACTCTGCGGAGAATAGATATCAGAAAGGGAAGCGTCAGGTCGTAAGACCTGACGGCAATGAAAGCGCTCGGTGCAACGTGCGCAGCGGTAGTCGCAATGTGTGCGGGGGTAGCGCGCAAGTGCGCAGTGCAAGTTGCAATGTGTGCAGGGGTAGCGCGCAAGTGCGCAGCGCTCGGTGCAATGTGCGCACCGGTAGCGCGCAAGTGCGCAGTGCTAGTTGCAACGTGTGCAGCGGTAGCGCGCACGTGCGCAGTGCTAGTCGCAATGTGTGCAGTGGTAGCGCGCACTTGCGCAGTGCTAGCCGCAATGTGCGCAGTGGTAAGTGCAGCTTGCAAACGACTAAGCGCATAGTGATAACATTCTTAGCGCAGTCTCTTGAAATCTATTGTTGGAAGAACACCAACAAGGGCGAGAGGCGCCACTGCTATTGCTTAAAATCAATTGGAAAATAAACCAATGCACTTACTTGCTTGCCTGCAATTTTTCCAGAGGCAAACCGCAGTCCACAATCTTTGATTATACTTTCGGCAATTGCATCGAAGCCATTCTCACTTTTCTCGTACGATTTTATGTGGCTAACCTTACCATTTTCATCTACGATAAAGCCTACATATATTCTAAGACCATCAGCCGGGATATTCTTACCTCCTTTTATTTTTTCACGAAAACATTGCACCGACTCTTCTGAGGGTTTATCTAATGCAACATTTGTATCCAAAGCGGTAAAGGATGCCACTACCATCTTCTTCGGTAGATCAAATTCTTCATCCCTGACTTTTCTTTGCTCAACTTTTGTTACCAGGTGCTCTTCCACATGGGTACTGTACTCAGAAATTGATCCTAAACTTAAACTCCCACCTACTTCTTTAATCTGGTTATACCAATCGCCCACTTCATGACCTTTATAAGCCTCGGGATTTATTTTTAGGTCTTTCGCATAATAGGTTTTTGTTATATACGATTCATACACCCGCTCTACCATAAAGCAGGGATGCCCGGCAATTACCTTGATACTGTCTTTATAAATTATGGAACGGATGCGACTGGTGTTGCCTTTACGGGAATCCCGGAATGATATGTAGTCATTAGCCATTTCTTCGTCATACATCCGCTTGGACTGATCATGATAGGTATAGCGGTAGGTTTGCTCGCCATCTTTAAAGTAGGTGCTTTTATAAAAATATTCCTTGATCAGGTATGTGGATGAAGTGCCAGGCTGCTCATTCATAATACTATCAGCATTTAGATTGGCTTGCTTCGGAATAATTTTGAGAGAATATGTAAGCTCCCCACTAAAGTATTGAGTCTGCGACACCAATCCGAAACTTAAGAGGAAAAGAAGAAAAGTGTATTTTATAAAGTTCATACAGATTATATTTTTATTAAAACTAAGCCACACAACTCATTGAACTCCTGTATCCTGGCAAGTGTTCATGAAAAGTCAGGTGGGATATGTACATACATTTGCAATAAGTTTTATTCCTTAAAATATTAATTTCAATTTTTTTCCATAAGTTTTCCGGTTTCATTCCCCTCATATGTTCCATCGGGTTTGCTAAGCATATAATCAAAAATATCTTCCTGATTTGCGGTTACAAGGGCACCCGCTACTAAGCCGATTACTTCATAGGGTTTATTTTGCAAAACGCCTGTAATGTCTGTGTTATTCCACGCTGTTACCTCTATCCACATCCATTCATTACCACCGCTATCGGTGGTAAAGGGTGCTTTCAATAAAAGTGAAAAACCTGGTTCAAGTCCTTTGTTAAATTTTTTTTGCAATTCGGGCAATCGAGCTTTGGCAAGCTTGCTTGCTTCTAAAATAGCTTCGTCATGGGAGATTTTAATGAGTTTATCTTCCGAGCCAAATAGTTTTTCGAGTAAATCCATTTGCTGCTCCTGTTCTGATGAAAAATTTGAATCGTTAAAAGCAACCTTGAATTGCATGTTGAGCTCGTCCCCCTCTTCCGGTAAAACTGATGTAAGCTGTACTTCCACTCGTTGTTCGGCACCGTCTTTAATGTCGGCTGTCAGATATTCCTTAAGCTTGCTATCCGAAATGTTTTGCAGATCAATTAAAAGAGTTGAGTCTGCATGGATAAATGGACTTTCTAACCATGTAGCAATTATCGCATTGATAAGTGTGTTAGCTGAATTTTGATCACCACACATTGTATTTTTAAGCGAAATATCCGGAAGACAGAATTTACCCATACCCAGCGTAACCATTCTACAATAGTTATTTTCTTCCCGATAGGTATGAATAGTAATTTCCTGTAGCATGAACTTGCCTACAAAAGGATCAATACGTTTTTCTTTCCAAGAAGCGGCACTATAGTACCTTCGGGTAATAAAGTCAGCAATAAAATTACCTTCGCCTTGCGCCAAGGTTTGCATGAAGACATTAATGCTTCGCTGCTTTTCTAAGATGTTTGTGTTGGTAGTGAAAAGTGTAAGCATAAATGCGCTACTGGCCTGGCTTAACCTACTGATTTCTTCTTCACTTAATCCTTGTGCTGCAAAGCGGATGTAGTCGATATCGGGCATGGCAAGATCGCCTGTAAGTTCAGGGTAGCGTTCTACCAAGTAGCTATCTTGCGTAATGGAATCTGGAAATTGACCGACTTGAGTAAACTCTGGAAGATAATCTTTTACTAGCTTTTTAAAAGATTCAATCCGCACACTATCAGCGTTAGTAAAAAAAATTCCGAGGTAAGTCTCGCCAACAGATGCGGTGATGCTTACTAGTTCATTTTGTTGTGATTGTTTTGGACTACAACCAGCGAAAAATGCAACACCGATTAAAAACAAGAGAAGTTTAGTGTGCATACAATCACTTTTTAACATTTATCCTTTTTATTTGACTTTCGTCTGGGCGAGCGCGTTGGGCATGTATTTGATTTCACCTTCATTAATGCCTTTCAGATAGCACTCAACAACTTTATCAAGTAATACTCTATCAATGGCAATTAATAGCCATTCAAATGTTCCCATTAATTTATCCGCGCTTGTATAGATATTATATTTCATGGATTTCTACTAAGCCACCATCCCTTGCACAAAAACCGCTACATACTCCTTCATCTTACTAATAATCCGCTCCCCTATTTCACGTGCCTGTAAAATGCTAGGCCGATTGCCCAAACATTTAAATACATCATCGCGCAGAGGTTCCTGACCGGAGAAGATGTAGGCATCAATTAAAGATTTGAACTGCTCTTTATCCAGACCTTCTTCATCACAGAGTTTAGCAAGGGCTAATACCTTCTGGTCTTGCCAGTATTGTTCAAACTCTTCCTGAATATTATCCGCATCTTCAATTTTGGGAAGGTTCTCATCAATGAACTTTTCGATTAGCTCGCGCTTGCTGCGAAGTTGAACATCGCTGCCTAATAAATCCAGGATGGCTTTGCGTTGCTTTTCTTTTTCTGATTTTTTAGCGTGTTTCAGTTTAGCCAGCAGCTTTATAATGTAGACTACATTGATAATATCGCGGTGGATCAGTTCAACTTCAAAATCGATGTCATTTAAAATGGAAGTCTTTTGCTTGGCGTTCTCTCGTTTTACTTTAGCGTAAAGGTCAATGTATTTTGTTTGGAAGTCGATGAAGGTTTCTTCATCAATGCCCAGTGCTGCCCAACTAAAGTCGGTGTATGACTCCAGCACATTCTTAGCGCGAAGCAGTGCGCGGAAAGCCTGAATAAAAGCAGCTTCATCTTCTTCGCTCACCAAGTCGTCAACACTTTGTGGTGTTGGTGCTACTTTCAATAAATCCTGTAGGGCTTCATCAAAGCGTTTGGCAATGGCTTCGAAAGGCGGAAGTATAATTTCTTCAATGGCCTCTTTGTTGGAGAATAAAGTAATAGCCTTGTCTGTTGCATCTTTCAGGTTTCTGAATGCGAGAATGTTTCCTTGCGATTTCTTCTCTCCTAAAATGCGATTGGTCCTTGAGTAGGATTGAATGAGCCCGTGGTGTTTCAGGTTCTTATCCACATAAAGTGTATTAACCTTCTTGGCATCAAAGCCAGTCAGAAACATATTTACCACTAACAAAATATCCAACCTGTCTTTTTCATCGTTGAAGGTTTCTTTCTCGCGCTCTTTTAATCTCTTACTTATGTCCTTGAAGTAACCTTCAAACAGTTTGTCATCTTCTGTTGAAAAATTGGTGCTATACATTTTATTGTAGTCACTGATAAACTCGTTTAGTTTATCGCGGGTGTGTTTTGACCTGTAAGCAACTTTAGGATCGGCAGCCATTGGCAGTTCATCACCCGGAAGCATGTCTTGTGCATCTTCATCCTCTTCGTTTGCTCCGTAGGTGAAAATGGTGGCTATTCTCAGGTCATGTTCGCCTGCTTCTTTTTTCTTTTGAAAGATTTCGTAATACTTAATCAGATTCTCAATGCTGCTGATGGCAAAGAGGGCGGAGAACTCTTTGTTAAATGTCTTCTGGCCGTGATAGGCGATGATGTAATCCACGATCTTGGACAGACGCTTTTCATCGGCCCACACTTCCGGCCTATCAATGTCTTCTACCTCAATGTCCATGAAGGTGTTGCCCTTCTGCCTGTACCTGCCGATGTATTCCACTCCAAAACGCAATACGTTCTGATCGCGGATGGCATCGGTGATCACATACTTATGCAGACACGTACCAAACAAATCTTTAGTTGTACGTTTACCATGTTCATTCTTGCTGGCATTCTCAGCAAAGATGGGTGTACCGGTAAAACCAAAGAGCTGTGCCTTTTGAAAGTATTTTGTTATGCGCTCGTGTGTATCACCAAACTGTGAACGATGGCACTCATCAAAAACGAATACTACTTTTTTATCACGAAGATGTTTTAGTTTACTTTCAAAGTGCGTTTTGGTAATGGCATTGTTCAGTTTCTGAATGGTGGTGAGTACTAACTTGGTATCATCCGTTAGTTGCCTTACCAAAGAAGCTGTGTTGTCGGTTACGTCAACACTGTCTTTCTTGAAGGCATTGAACTCGTTCATTGTCTGGTAATCCAGATCTTTACGATCTACTACAAACACAACTTTGTGAACTTCGGGCAAGTCCATAATAATCTGACTAGCCTTAAACGAAGTAAGTGTTTTGCCCGAGCCCGTTGTATGCCAGATATAGCCATTATTATTACTGGTTTGCACCTGATTGATGATGGCCTCAACGGCATAATATTGGTAAGGTCGTAGAATCATCATGTTCTTAAACGTTTCATTCTGTACCACATAGTGCGAAATGAACTTACCGAGATGATCCGTGTTTAAGAAGGCATTGGCAAAAGCACTGAGTTCGCTGGTGATTCTGTTCTCTTTATCCGACCAATAAAAAGTCTGCATCACCGACTGCAATGGATTATTAGCCAAATACTTTGTATTAACCCCGTTGCTGATCACGAACAGTTGCACATATTGAAACAATCCTTGGTTGCTCCAGAACGAATGCTTCTGGTAGCGGTTGATTTGATTAAACGCTTCTTTTATCTCAATACCTCTTCGCTTCAACTCGATCTGTACCAATGGCAAGCCATTAACAAGCAGTGTTACATCATAGCGGTTGAGAAAAGAGCCTTGCTGTTGAACCTGATTGGTGACTTGATACAAATTCTTTGACCAATCTTCATTATTAAAGAAGCGAACGTAAAAGGAAGTACCATCTTCTTTGGTGAGATTAAACCGATCCCGAAGGGTTTTCGCTTTCTCAAATACGTTGCCCTTGGCGAGATGGTTTATAATAGCATCAAACTCTTTTGCTGTAAACGTGGTGTTATTAAATATCGCAAGCTGTGTTTTAAGATTAGCAAGGAACGCATCACCATCATGGATTTTAACTGAAGCATAGCCTAACCCAACAAGTTGCTGAATAAGGTTCTGTTCCAATGTAGCTTCTGATTGTGCCATTACTGCCAAAGGGGTTCGTTTCTCCAATCCAAGCGATTTCCTTTTCCATCGGAAGGAATTCCAAGAAACTGTATCGGCACAGTTTGGTATTTCGCAAACAATGCCTCGAGTTTGCTCTTTAAGCTATTACCCGGATTTGCCCGAAGCAACAGGTATCGCAATACGCAAATGAAATAGAACGTGCGCTTATTGTTCTGGAAAGGTTGACTGATCCACGGACCAACAGCCTTTATCAACCTGTCCGGTTCAATGGCAAGGTCGCGGTTCCAAAGACGCGAATGATGCGCACACAAGTTGCGCATATAGGTTAATGTATGGAGCCACGAAGTAAATACGGTATGGTGCACGTCAAAGAAATCGGCAATACGTTTCTTGTCGCTGTTGTTGCGCAAGCCGCGATAGATATGTGAAAGTTCTCCAATGGTTAGCAACTCCAGGCACATCCATGCTGGCGGATTAGCCGGAGTATGATAGGTATCGGTGTAATGTTTGATAAATACTTCCGGAGTGCGGGCTGTTTTTGATTTGGAAATAATGGACTGCAAGTCCTGGTAGGGATCAACCAATGTACCTATCTTATTATAGAAGGGTGTAATAAAATGCGCCTGATTATCCTGCCAATGCGAATCGTTGTGGTGCACTGACATCTGGTAAATCATTTGTGTGCGAATGGCTATTTCAATGCGTTCTATACAATCAAATACCAGTAACCGCAATTCGCGATCAAATGAATAAGTATCAATGATTTGATCGAACGTAACACCGGCATTAAACTGATCTTTGGTTTGTTGGTAGGGTAAAAAATAAGCGCTTAAACGGTAGTAGCTTATTTCCCTTAAATAGCTGAGCGCTTTGGCAGGATCGGTAACGGTGAGCCCACGGCTCTGCATCAACTGAAGCTGATCCTGAAACGACAGCGGGATTTTACTGTAGTTTTTCTTAGCCATGGCTTAAAAAGAAAAAACCCCCCAAGTGTGCATCAGAGAGAGGCATGGAGGGTGTATTATCTTTAGTTAAATATTGCTCTGCTGAAAATGGGCCGGTAATGCTGTTTTTTGAGGCGCCCGGATCCGGCTGGTGCACAAAGGTATACAAATTTTTATAAATGAAAAGTTCCATGCTCATACAAACATCTGCTGCAACAATCCTTTTTTAAACGTTTGCGTGTGGGCTATTTGCGCGGCCACGCTTTCTATTTTGGCATCCAGCGCGGTGAGGAAGCTGGCGATTTTTTGTTGTTCTTCCTTAATAGGTATTGATAGCTTAACTTTTCCTAAGCGACTTGGTGCAAGACTAAGCACCTTTGTTCCTTGTGCAATCTTCTTCACTTGCATTCTAACATAAGAAGCCTGAACCAAATATCCAGAAAATCCGATTTTGATCTTTGACAAATCAGGTCGAGCAAGAAACGTGTGTAATCCAGCTACAACTTTCTCATTATTCAGTTTTACTAACTCAATCGACTTACCAATATCATTATAATCTTCTGACGCATCGGCAATTACCAAATCACCTTCTCTGCAATAGTTTTCATCCTTGATTTTGGATAAGTCCACTTCACTATTTATGTACGGAACATACTCCTCATTAACTGTAAATTGAGAGCTGAATTTTGTATGTATATCTCCATAGTGAATATTTTTCACAGAGCCACTTTCATAATTCAACTTATCCCTTGACAAAGAGTTTGTTGGAAAGAAGGAATAGATATCTTCAAACAACTTCTCCTCCCACTTCGGGTAGGGTTTGCCGTTTTCGTCTCTGAAGCGGAGTTTGCCGGAAAAGAGTTGTTGCATCACGCCTTTTTTGTATTGCTCCAACAATTCTTTTTTGCGCGTGAGCTGCTGTATCTTTTCATCTACCGCACTTAAAAACGAAGCGATCTTTTTTTGTTCGGGGAGAGAGGGAACGGCAAATTTAATCCTCCCAAAATCTTTAAAATACAACCTTAATCTGTCACTGGTTAAACCGTAAGAAAAGGCCGTAAACAAATAGAGATTTCGGCTTCTAATAAAACATTTGGCAAAAAAATCAGAGAATACATTTTCTTTGGGATGTAAAACAACATAAGCAGGACTAACCATACAATCAACAGGTGCCAAGCCAAATGCTCCTTGCCACATCCTCATCATATTATAGGAAATATCATTTTTAGCAACGAATAAGTTGTCGCCTCCTTCGGTTTCACTTTCGACCCTTCTATCTAAGGAATCACGAGGAACCATCCCCCTATCCAGAGTCACGGAATATAAAGGCAGTTTGTCGTTACCTTTTGTCCTACTATTTATAAAAAGTTCAGAGCCTCTTTTTATTTCCCACTCATCGGCAAAATCTTTAAATCTTAACTTGGGTCTCATACTCAAAATGGACTTTCTATTCCTAGCTCCTTACAAAACTTTTCAAAAGTGGTATTGGTTGCATTCATGTCGGCATCGAGCTTCTTCAATTCCTTTACTACGGCTTTCAAGTTCACCGCTTCTTCTTCTTCAAAAGTATCTACATAGCGGGGTATGTTCAGGTTGTAATCGTTCTCAGCAATTTCGGTGAGCGGGGCCACGTAACTGTACTTGTCTTCGGCTGTGCGGGCTTTGTAGGTACTGATGATTTTGGTAATGTCTTCAGGCCGCAATACGTTTTGCGTTTTTACTTTTTCAAAATGCTGGCTCGCGTCAATGAATAATATGCTGCCGGCATCCGGCCGCTTTTTCTTCATGACCATGATGCACGTGGGTATGCCGGTGCCGTAGAAGATATTGGAGGGTAACCCAATGATGGTATCGAGGCAGTTTTTCTCTTTAATGAGATACTCGCGTATGTGGCCTTCGGCCCCACCGCGGAACAACACACCATGCGGCAGTACGCAGGCCATGGTGCCTTTGTCGTCAAGCAGGTGAACCATGTGCTGCACAAAAGCAAAGTCGGCCGTACTCTTGGGCGCTAACCGGCCATAGGGTGCATAGCGGTCGTCACTCATAAACAACGGGCTGGCACTCCACTCGGCCGAGAAAGGCGGGTTGGCCACAATGGCTTCGAAGCGCATGTCTATGTGCGCGGGGCGCCCCAGCGTATCTTCATTTTTAATATCGAACTTTTTGTAGTGCACGTTGTGCATGATCATGTTCATGCGGCACAAGTTGTAGGTGGTAGGGTTGCTCTCCTGCCCGTAAATCTTGCCTACATTCTTTTGACCAACCTCTCTTGCCACACGCAGTAGCAGCGAACCAGAGCCACACGTAGGGTCATACACATTTTTGAGTTTGGTTTTACCGGCTGTTACCAGGCGGGCCAGCACCATACTCACTTGTTGTGGTGTATAAAACTCGCCGGCCTTTTTGCCGGCACCGCTGGCGAACTTGCCTATCAGGTATTCGTAGGCATCGCCCAAGATGTCGCTCTCGTGGTTGTCGAGATCAAAGTCAATTTCTTCTAGGTGTGAGAGCACTTTTACAATGAGTTCGTTCTTGTCGTTCTCGCTCTTGCCCAACTTGCTGCTGCCCAGGTCGAGGTCTTCGAAGAGGTTCACAAACTCTTCTTCGCTTTCGGTGCCCATGGTGCTTTGTTCTATGCTGGTGAGCACTTTGCTAAGGTCATCGAGAATGAATTTGCTTTTGCCTTCGGCATTACCTCTGCGGGCGAGTTCGCTAAACAACTCGGAGGGCTTTAAGAAATAGCCGAGTTTATGAATGGCCTCGTCTTTTACCGCAGCCAGTATTTCTTTCTTGTTCTTTTGTTTTTCTACGTCAGCGTACTTGAGTTTATCTGGCTTGAGCAGTTCATCGGCATAGGTGTGCATTTTTTCGCTCAGGTATTTGTAGAAGATAAACCCGAGGATGTAGTCGCGAAATTCATCGGCCCCCATCTTGCCGCGCAGGGTATCAGCAATTTTCCAGAGTTGTTGTTCGAGTTGTTCGGGCATGAAGGGTTAGTCTTAGATACTGTCCAGTCTTTGGAGTTTCTAAAATTAAACCAATTCCATTAAACCTCATGAATTGCTGGAGGCCATTTGATAACGGCATGGGAACTTGAATCTGGAGTTGTGCAGCGTGACGAATCCTGCCTTCCGCTTTGCTTCAATCACGCCAGATTCGATTATCTGCCTTGGCAGGGTCCTTTCTTATGGATTCCATCACACTAAGATTGGGTTTTTGACTAAAAAACAAGCCTTTAACACATTATACTAATTTAATTAGCTAATAAATTGCTAATTATATTAGTATTTTCCATGTTTGTCTGATAAACATAACGGGCATGAAAATCATTGAATCGGCATTGATAGGGCAACGATATATAACCGCCCGCGATAGAAATGTGCGGCTGTTTCAGGTGAAACAGGTGTTAAATCAACACCGCGATTTACTCATTACCCGGCTATTGAAGGACATCCCCTACTTCCTGGCTTTCAAGTATCACGCCCGGGCCAACGAAACAGAATTAGAAGCAATCAAAACCAAGTTGATGGACCTGCAAAAGCGGGATGTTGATTTAACAAACTATGCTGGTATTGTAGAACAGATTAAAAAAAGAACCAGTGTGAAACTTAGCAATCAGGAATTCTTCAACGAAATCGATCAACTTCTATTAGGATAAATTCAAGAAAAATGAAAACTATTAAGTCAGCCCTGTTAGGGAACAAATCTTTAATCGATACAAATCCTGAAGTTTTGCTGGTTCAGCTCAAGGAAATTTTAAAGGCCCATCGCGAATTGATAATCAATCGGTTGATGAGCGATTTGCCTACCTATCTCGATTATAAATTCAATGTAAAAGCCGACAAGCAAATGATGGACACCGTGAAAGATCGGTTGCTGGATTTAAAAAAATCCAATGCCGACCTGGAGACCTACGATAAAATAGTGCAGCAGGTGTTAACCAAAGCAGTTACCCATCTTACCAACGAACCCTTTTACGTGGAAATCGATGCCTATCTTTCGCAGTATGTTAAAACACAACAATTCAAATTCTCTCTGAGCAACAAAACTACCTATTAGATCTTCGTAGCCCAGAAATAAATTAACCACTGCTACTTAATCCCAACCGAACTTATAGGGCGGGTATAAAAGTTGGATTTTTTGTAATATGTTTGATTATTACTTACCTCAAAATCAATAATGACTATGAAATCAAATAGAAATTGGCTTAGCCTGATAGTTGTTGGACTCGCTTCCGTTACCATTTCATTGGCTCAACAAGGGTACCCCAACACACCTCCTGCAGTTTCGCCTATGCCCATGAAACCAGAGATGACTGAAATCTGGGAGCCCGAAGTAAAAGTAATTACCCCTGCCAAAAAATTAGGCGATGCTCCTTCTGATGCAATCATCTTGTTTGATGGCAAAAATCTTGATCAATGGGTAAGTCAACGAGATGTTGCTAAGCCAGCACCCTGGAAAATTGTAGATAACGACCACATGGAAGTTGTGCCGGGCTCTGGTGGCATTCAAACAAAAATGCAATTTGGCGATTGCCAGTTACACATTGAATTCAGTGCACCCGATGCAGTGGAAAGTGTAGGCCAAGGTCGTGGCAATAGTGGGGTGTTTTTTCAGGGCCGCTATGAACTTCAGATTCTTGACTCCTATAATAACCGAACCTATCGCAACGGCCAGGCCGGAAGTATTTATAAAGACCATGCACCCTTAGTGAATGTTATGCGCACTCCGCTGGAATGGAATACCTATGATATTGTTTATACAGCACCTCGCTTTAAGGCGGATGGTCGGTTAGATTCCCCTGCGCGTATTACTGTGTTGCACAATGGCGTGGTTGTTCAAAACAACACAACCATCAATGGTCTTACGCAATACATTGGCTTACATGATTATCCTTCTTCGCATGGGGATGATGTAATTTCGTTACAAGA
Source organism: Cyclobacteriaceae bacterium (assembly GCA_965278925.1). Classification (GTDB taxonomy): domain Bacteria; phylum Bacteroidota; class Bacteroidia; order Cytophagales; family Cyclobacteriaceae; genus ELB16-189. The sequence goes on from OZ257123.1 coordinate 1,275,930, forward strand.
TCATGGCAACAAAACGCAGTTCAGAAATATCTGGCTTCGTAAACTTTAGAAGGAATTGAATTCATAGCAAAAGAAGCTGCCTCAAAGTCTAATCAATATTGAAATGTCATTCTACATTTCAAATCTGGGATCGCGGGTCATAACCCGCGATGACCGGATGACTTTTGAGACAGCCCCTTTTAAATTACCCCGCATCTAACTCCAATCGCGCTTCTTCCAGATCTAATTCATATTCAACTTTGCGAACAACTTCGTCACTGATCTTTCCTTCTTTGCGAAGCCCCAGAATAAACTCACGTTCCCGCACCAGCAGCGCTTGCTGAATCCGTTGAAACTCCCGGATCTGATCGGGATCCATTCGCTGCTCGGTAATATCCTTGCGTATGCGTTGAATACGGATTTCATACTTACTTTTTATTTGATTGAGCACCGTTTCGCTTAGCGCAAGCGAATAGTTCTCTTCAATGTGTTCGATCACCGATGACGCAATGCGTAACCGGGCCGCCTCCTCTTCGCGCTGATGGCGATCATCGACCTTAACACCCAGCCATTGAATAAGCTTGCGCAAAGTCATTCCCTGCAAAACCAACGTTACGAAGATGACACAAAACGTAAGGAAGATGATCATATCGCGGTTGGGAAAGAATACCTTCTCGGCCGACATGATGGGCAACGCCAATGCAGCCGCCAACGAAACAATGCCTCGCATGCCCGACCAGGCAATGATAGAAACACTTCGTGCATTCGTTTCTGGTTCTCGTTCCCGAATGCCCTTACTTAGCCAACGTGGAATATATGCGCCCGGAAAAACCCAGATGATCCGCGCAAGCACTGTAACAACACTCACCAACGATCCATAAAAAATCAACGAACTCAATGTGTGGTCTTTGATGTTGTTGAGTATCATGGGTAACTGCAACCCGATAAGAATAAAAATTACCCCATTCAAAATAAAGATCATCGTGTCCCAAACTGCTGATGCCTGCAGGCGGGTGCGGTTAGAAAATACTTCTGACGAGCGGGGTGACAAAAATAAACCTGCGGCTACAACAGAAAGTACCCCCGAGGCATGAAATTCTTCGGCAACAAGATATGCTGTATAAGGAGCAAGCAACGTAAATGTTGTATCGGTAGTAGCATTGTTGGGTGTGATTTTATGAACCCAGAAAAATGCATACCCAATCAGAATACCGAATATAATTCCAAGACCGGCAACGTAAATAAAGTTGATGCCGGCCAGCCAAAAAATAAATGTACCCGAAGCCGTTGCAGCAATTGCATAGCGATAGGCAATCAGTCCGGTAGCATCATTCACAAGACTTTCGCCTTCCAGAATAGTAATAATTCGCTTGGGGATTTTTAAACCTTTGGTGGCCGCAGTGGCGGCAACCGCATCGGGTGGCGAAACAATAGCTCCTAATACAAATGATTCGGGCCAGCCGAAGCCGGGTATAAAGTAATGGGCTGCCATAGCAACCAGCACGGTTGTAAAAAGTACACATCCAATAGACAACAAAGAAATGGGTCGGATGGACTGTTTAAAGTCTGGCCATGAAGTAGACCAGGCAGCTGCGTAGAGCACCGGTGGAAGAAAAACAAGAAAGACGATGTCAGGATGCAGATCAACGTGGGGCAGGCCGGGCACAAGGCCAATGGCGATACCAACCAACACCAATAAAATGGGATATGGGATTCGAATTCTATCCGTGATCTGCGCCAGGGCAGTTACCACAGCTAACAGGGCAATAACAATTGAAATCTTCTCCATTAAAATTCAGATACGCTTATAACAAATTCTCTAAAATCAAGTTCACGGCTTCCGTTACAGTTCGCTCGTCCGTACGAATTGTAAAATCAGCAGATACCGGTTCTTCATACGGTGAGTCAATGCCAGTAAACTGAGGGAGCAATCCGGTGCGCGCTTTTTTGTAAAGCCCTTTCACATCACGTTGTTCGCAAACTGTTAATGGGCATTGAACATAAATTTCTATAAACTGGTCACCACCAATAATTTCCCGAGCTTGCTTACGGTCTGCCTCAAGCGGAGTGATGAAGGTGGCCAGCACACAATACCCTTCGGCACAAAAAAGTTTAGCAACCTCTGCTGCCCTGCGAATATTTTCAGAGCGGTCTTGATTTGAAAATCCAAGGTCTGCATTTATTCCGGCCCGCAGCGCATCACCATCCAGCAAATAAATGCGCAACCCGGCAGCCTCCAATTTCACTTTCAGTTCAGTAGCAAGTGTTGTCTTACCAGCACCCGAGAGTCCAGTAAACCAGATAACCGTATTTTCAAGATTTGTAGACATCTTTTTCGGATTACAAAATGGCGAGAATTTTTGATAGTTTAGAAGCACTTAATTTGATTAATGAAAGATACTCCTCCATTTTCAAGTCACTATACAGAGAGCTTTCCACAACTACTCCATCGCTTTGGATGCAGCCTGGCCATCAGTACCTATCAGGCCAGCAAAGTAATCTTCATCAGTGCACCCGAACCCCAAAAACTTGTTCAACTACCCAGGCATTTCGAAAAGCCCATGGGCCTTGCGCTGGATGGAAATCAACTTGCTATTGCAACGCGCAATGAAGTAGTGGTATTGGCCAATGCACCCCGCATGGCACCCAACTATCCCAAAATGCGCAACACGTATGATGCGCTGTATTTACCCCGTGCCATATACTTTACCGGAGAATTAGACATTCATGATTTGCATTGGGCAGATGGAAAGTTATGGGCTGTTAATACACGGTTCTCCAATCTCTCCCTGATCAATCATCGGTTTAGTTTTCAACCCGTTTGGACACCCACCTTTATCAAACACATCCGCCCATCCGATCAATGTCATTTGAATGGAGTGGCTTTTCAGGATGGCAAGCCTGCTTATGTAACTGCGCTGGGAGTTTCGGATGAAGATGGCGGCTGGCGCACAAACAAAGCTTCGGGGGGCGTAGTCATGGAGGTTGCCACAAACCAGATTGTGGCTGATAAACTACCCATGCCACACTCACCCAGGTTGTATGATGATGAACTTTATATTTTACTTTCGGGCACTGGTGAATTGGCCCGCGTAAATAAAAAAACCGGAGTGCTTACTATCCTGCAATCGGTGGACGGATTTGCGCGAGGCATGGATCGGATTGATCGATATCTGTTTATTGGTATTTCAAAAATCCGCGAAAGCAGTAAAGCATTTAGCGATTTGCCAATCTCCAAAAAATCTACCCACTGTGGTGTTGTGATTATTGACATGGTAAGTGGCAACGTAGAAGGCTCTCTGGAGTATGATACTACCGTAGAAGAAATTTATGATGTGAAAATTATTCACAACCAGCGAAGACCTTCCGTGCTTAATCCTGAAAAAATTGAAAGCAAGATGGCATTGACTACACCGGCATTGGATTATTGGGCTGTGACCAATGAAAAGCATGAATGAACTTTGGCGGCCGGCCGATCGTGCCTTTATTCAGAACCCCTACCCTGTATATGCGCTGCTGCGTGAGCACGATCCGGTGCATAAATCGATTCATGGCGAATGGATTATAACCAAAGCAAAACATGTAAAGAGTTTGTTGAAAGACCCGCGCTGTATAGTTGGAAACCGGGTTAGCTGGATTAACGAAATCGAAGCGGGACGTCCCGAGTCATCGCGCGAGTTTGGCTCGTTGCTCGAAGCCCTGTCTTCATTTCTGGTTTTTAAAAATCCGCCCGATCACACCGCCATGCGCAAGTGGATGACCAACGCCTGGAGCAATCGTGAAGTACAATCTGTGATTCAGCAAAATATTCAAAAGCTCGCTCGTGCGGTAAGTTGGAATGATTTTGATTTTATTACGGCTTTTGCCGAGCCTCTGCCAGCACTAACTATGTCAGCCATTCTCGGAATACCAGACGCTGAACACAATCATATTCTGAAACTTTCGCATCGTATGATACGATCGTTGGACATGTACCTTACCCTGCGGGATCTTCGAGGCATAAAAGAGGCCACGGAAGAAATGGCGCAACTGTTTGATGGTGTTGTGCGATTCAAAAAACAACATCCTGACCAGTCGCTCATCAGCAACTTGTGTGAGAATCACCATTATTCCATACGCGATGTTAGCAATGCCGCGCTTTTTCTTTTTATCTCGGGCGAAGAAACGACATCAAGTCTTATCTCGATGGGATTGAAGCACCTGCTACAGCATCCACAAAAATGGCAGCAACTTATTTGCGAGCCTGGCAACTTGCATGCAGCCATTGATGAACTTATTCGATTCGATACTCCGCTGCAAATTATTGCCCGCATGGCTAATGAAGACATTCAGCTAGAGGATTGGTTTCTGCCGGCAGGCAGCAGAATTACGCTATGCTTGGGATCTGCAAACAGAGATGGTGAGTTGTTTGAAAATCCGGATGAGCTTACCTTTGAAAGAGATAATCTAAATCAACATTTATCTTTTGCCACCGGCATACACAGATGCCTGGGCGATTGGCTTGCAAAAGCCGAAGCCGTGGAAATGTTTACTTATCTGATTAAACGGAAAGCAAATCTTCAGATGATAACCGAACCTGAGTATCGGAATAATATTACCCTTCGCAGCCTTACCGAACTTAGACTTACTGAAAGCCCTGAAGTTTAGCTCCGGAAAAATAACGCACCCGAATGTGCGCACCCTTTGAGTTATTGCCAATATAAACCAGGTTGGATTTCGGCCACACCGCTTCGTTCATTGTCTTTAGTTCTTCTGATTGTATGAGGCAAAGAATCCCACAGCAAGTTCTGCGGTCTTGCTCAAGGATGTTTATGGCGCGCGTTAAAAGTTCTGCCCCTACTCCTTGCAGGCGCCAAAACGGATGCACGATAATATGCAGCAAATAAAATTCATTTTTCATCTGCCTGACAAGGGCCTGCTTTGTCACTACAATTCCGATAATTTGTTGAAATTCATTTTTGGCAACCACAACCATGTTTCTATCCCACGCGTCAAAATCAGGATTTCCGAATTCCAGCCAAAGAATTTTAACTTCAGCATCGGTTACTTGCTTTTGCCAAACACTTTCAAATTCTACTTTTGCTACCTTACTGCCCAGCATGATTAAGGGATAATGGAAAAAGAAAAAATTGTTAGTGAGATGAGGCTGCAACTGGCAAGCCTACTCGCTTGTGCCCCCGAGGAAATTGATCTGACCAATGAGTTTATGGAATTGGGTATCGACTCGATGCAGGCCATGTTTCTTCTTGACGAATTGGAGAAATCACTGAACTGCGAAATCAATCCCCATCTTTTTTGGGAGTATCCAACGGTAGAAAAATTCTGCGAACAGTTATTCATAGTAAGTCAATCTAAATCCGCGCATTCTTAAAGTAAAAAACCCGTATAGGCCGGTTGCGCGAATCAAACCCGGCAAACATAACCGGAATAACACGCCCCACGGCTGCGTGTGTAAAGGCAAGATTGTTAACAGCTTTGTTTTCATACACCATCACTACCCCCGGAATAATCTCCGGCTCCTGATGGACATGCTCGGCTAAGATTTTGAACGACATCGCATCAATCATAAAATCAAGGCCTGCCATGCGGTGCTCAGGGGAAACGAAAATGCGATAGTGATACATCCAGTTATTGTTAAAAAGTTTTACCCGCGATTTACCAGCGGTTGACACGCCCACTAGTTCACCGGTTTTTTCTGAGACTACAACCAGAATCAGTTCGTTCCTACGCTTACTGATTTCCTTTTCCGTAAGAACTTTACTTTTTCTCCACAACACGGCAGCCTCGTTTTGCAACGGATGATCTGCTTGCCGCCATACCGGGATTGTCTTTAAGTTTTTGAAGCCAGTCATGCTGTGGAAAACTGCAAAATTTCTTTTAAATCACATAGCCTACTCATGGCAACTTTTCCTATCTTACCACTGATTTTTTAATTTTTCAAAGCTTCATGTTCGATCACTTTGCGAGTTATGTATTAAAAAAATCCAAAGAGAGGTTCTTAAAACTGCGGGCTCGCTATAGCCGAAATGCAGAACGGGGTACCTTAAAGGCGGGTGAGAAAGAAAAACTGCGCAAGAGCTATCAGAAATTCAATACTCTTTATAATAAGGTAAAGATTGCCTCGGTCTCGGCTGGTATCATGATGCTGAGTGACTATGATCTGGCTTTAGCACAATCAACCAACCCCGGAACTTTCAATCTAAAGCGAAGAGCTGCGAATCCCTTGCGCAGCAGTCTCTCGTATCCAATCCCTTCCCCCTCTACCGTAGACCTGGACAATGACGGAGACTTTGATGTCTTGGTTGGAACAAAATATGGTGAAGTGGTTGCTCTGGTAAATGAAGGCACTGCTGCCAATCCCGTCTTCTCCGCAAGCCAGGAATTTACACCTCCATACCTGACCCTACCCTCAATGGGAACCAGGGTGGCCAACAGTGCCGTGATGGCTGACATTGATAAAGATGGCGATCTGGATTTTTTTGCAAGCAATTCGGGACCCTCAGCCAGATATTATAGAAATGATGGTGGCACGTTTTCACAGCAAGTTGGCGCATGGAACAGTGTAGCTAAAACCGGAAACCCGCTAGAAGGAATTTCGGCCTATGATGGTGTTTTGCATTTTTCGGATTTTGATAAAGATGGCGATCTGGATTTATTTGCCTCTGATACTTATTCCTCAAACATACGGTACTATCGTAATGACGGGGCAGGTAATTTTTCACTCCATCCGTTAACACTTGCGCCAGCACCTGCTTCCCGCATCTCAGGAATCAGCACCGGAGACATTGATAAAGATGGTGATATTGATTTACTCATTGCCGAAGTATACGGTGGCACCTACAGCGGCTTCACGGGCGAGGTTAGTCTGTATAAGAATAATGGTGCCGATCAGTTTTCAGAATCAGTGCTTGAAATCAATATCATCAATGGTGATTTGAATTATACCCGCATTGCCTTGGTAGATCTGGATAACGATACCGATCTTGATTTAATTCTTGGCACGGGCAATTATGATAGCAATAAATACAGCGGAACTTATTCTGAGAATAATCGGCTTTTATACTTTGAAAACACGGCTGGAGTATTTACGAAACAAACCGGCCCCGATAGCCCGGTAGGTGGAATTGATGATTTTTTTAGTGGCAGCGAAGATAATAATTACCCTAACTTTGTTGACGTTGATCTGGATGGCGATTTAGATGCCTTTATCTCGTCCAATATTACCTATTTTGGTGAAGTCACTGAACTCGAAACAGTTATTGATTTTTTCAGAAATGATAATGGAGAATTCAAAGCGGAACCCAATCTGTTCAATCTCCCAACAATTCCTTATCGCGGCACGCCTTATTTTGTTGACTTAGATAAAGATGGTGATCTTGACTTTATCTTAAAGTACACGTACAGCGAATCGTTGGGACTCCTTTATTTTAAAAATGAGGGCGGAACCTTCACTGAAACAAGCCATCCTATTGATGCCCTAACCTTTAGCACAGAAGTAAGTACGATTAATCTTACAGATATTGATAACGATGGCGATCTCGATTTAATAGCAGCTGAATTTTATTATAGCTATTCCTATTATTATTCTGGTGAATCGTACACACAATTAAGATATTTCAAGAATACCGGAACCAACGCCAGTCCGGTATACAGTGAATCTGTTGGTGTAGACAATCCCCTTGATTTTTTTGAAGACTTAACCCTTAATCTGCCGCGCGCCTTTCCAAAATTAGCTGACATTGATAATGATGGTGACTTTGATCTTGCGGCTACTTATACTTTAGGGGTATTCTATCTTGAGAACACGGGCACTCCATTGGCACCGGTATATTCTCCAACTATTAAACCTCTTTTAAATTCATCACTCCTGCTATCTATGGAGCCTGTCTTTGCTGACATTGATGACGATGGCGACACCGATATGTTTTTGCCTACTCAGTATGGTTCCGATTTTAAATTTATTAGAAATGAAAATCCGGTTCCGGTACTCGTAACTGGTCAGGCTCAAACACCCGATTTCGTTTTCGGGGGTAGTCCGATTGAAATTCTACCTCAATTTTTACTGAGTGATACCGACAATGATCTGATGGTAGAAGCCACTCTAACACTTTCTGGTTTTACAACGGGTGAAGATGTGATCAGCTACACCACTCAATCGGGCATTACCGGTAGTTTTGATCCGCTGGATAATTCAAAGTTCATCTTAAAAGGAAAAGCAACAGCTGCACAATATCAGGCAGCAATCCGGTCGATTAAGTATTCGTATGTGGGCTCCAAACCAAGCGAAGGTGGTCGGGTTTCGGGCAGTGCAAAAACGCTGGTGGTCACTAAAAATTTCAATGTAAGCGTACTTGATAGTGATAAGACAACACCGGTAGCACTTCTCACTTCTGTTTCGGTTATTTTCCCTAACAGTGCACCCATCCTGGCGGGCAGCACCCCAACCGTTGCGTTCAATGCAAGCCCTATCGCAATTGGGCAGGCGTTGACAACAAGCGATGCCGATGATGCCAACCTAGAAGGCGCAACGGTAGCAATCACCACAGGTCTTGTATCCAGCGAAGACCAATTGGTTTTCACTAGTCAAAATGGAATTGGTGGAAATTATAGTGCCGCTTCGGGCGTACTAACGCTTACCGGTATCTCTTCAGTGGCAAACTATCAGACTGCCTTGCGGTCTGTTCGGTATAACAATAGCGCTACAGCACCCACGCTGCAAACCCGTTCGGTTTCTTTTTCTATTACAGATGGAGAAACAATAAGTAACGTGCTTTCTATTGACGTTACTGTCACTCCTACTGGCAACACTCCGCCTGTAATAAATGTGCCCACACAATCAACTCAGATAGGGAACATCGTTACCATCAATCTTGCTCCGCTGGTTTCTGATCCTGAAAATAACATCGACCTTAGTTCGCTTCAGATTATAAGCCAACCGATTAGTAATGCAACGGCTAGTATTACTGCAGCTTCTGAGTTAATACTGGATTATTCTGACACCGACTTTGCCGGCACCGATCAACTTACTATTGAAGTGTGCGATTTGGCTGGCGCTTGTTCGCAAGGTATTATTACAATAACTGTGGAGGGTGATGTTATTGTCTACAATGGATTTTCTCCCAATGGGGATACTAAAAATCCTACGTTCCGAATTGGCAACATTACGACACTCGAACCTCAGAATAAGGTAAGTATCTTTAACCGCTGGGGCGATCTGGTTTTTGAAATAGATAATTACAATAACGACTCGAATAAGTTTGACGGAAGAAATAACAATGGTAACGAACTTCCTTCCGGCACATACTTCTATCGAATTCAATTTACAGGGAGCAGTAACCGCGAATCACTAACAGGATACTTAACTATTAAGAAATAACACATGAAAAGACTTTTAGCTGCTGCACTGCTCCTTCTTTCTGGCACCATTGCCTTTGGTCAGCAAGATCCTCTCTATGCGCAATACATTAATAACCCAATGGTCCTTAATCCTGCCTATGCCGGATTAAATAATAATTTCAATGCATCCGTTTCGTATCGCAATCAATGGGGCGGCTTCGAAGGCAATCCTGTTACGTTTAATTTCAATAGCCACATTTCGCTGGTTGATAATAAAGTCGGGGCTGGTCTGCTGGTAATACAAGACATGATTGGAAGCACCAAAAATCTGGAGGTGCAGGGTGCCTTTTCATACAAACTTCCCTTAGACGATGAGAAAACTTTCAGCTTCGGTATGCAGACTGGGTTTGTTAATTTCAGAAATAACTTCGAAGATCTTAACCTCGATGATGATACGGATGAAGCCTTTACGCAAACTGAAAACATTACCAAACCTAACCTGGGTGCAGGTGCCATTTTAAAAAGTGATAAATATTTTATCGGAGTCTCAATTCCTCGCTTGCTAAACACTACTATTAGCGTTACCAATTCTACTACAATACAGGATGTTCAACTTTATAACCGAACCATCTATGTATTCGGCTCATATGTGTATTTTCTAAATGAAAACATTCGGCTTAAACCGGGTGCATTATTGCGGGCTGTTAAGGGCTCACCCGTGTCTGTTGATTTAAACTTCAACGTAAATTTCAATGAAAAATATACGGCTGGTGTTTTCACACGCAATTTCAATGCCTATGGTGTTCAGGTGCAAGCCAAGTTGGGTGATAAGTTAAAATTTGGGTACACCTTCGAACTACCAACCAATAAATCGGTGGGCACAGCGTTTACCACTCACGAATTATTTCTGGGTCTCACCATGCCAACATTTGATTTCCACGACCGCTCGATATCCACTTTCTAATCTAGCTGGTAGAGTAAAAATTAATCTGAACCATTTTACCATCAAATGGTTTATATAGGTGTTAATGAAAGTAGCCGTATCCCGCAAGGAACATTTTAATGCCGCCCACCGCTTGTATAACCCAGCGTGGACGGATGAAAAAAATGATGCTGTATTTGGAAAGTGTAACAACCCCAACTACCACGGTCATAATTATGAGTTGATTGTTACCCTGGTGGGCACACCCGATCCGGAAACCGGATATGTATTTGACATGAAAGTGCTTAGCGATCTTATCAAAGAACATGTGCTTAATCACTTCGATCATAAAAACCTGAACAAAGACATTCCCTACTTTAAAAACCTGAATCCATCGGCTGAAAACATTGCGATGGTTGTCTGGCGGATATTGAGGCAGCAAATTGATACCCAGTACGACCTTAAAGTCAAATTGTATGAGACAGAAAGAAATTTCGTTGAATATCCGGCCCATTAAACCTGTGGACGAAGACTTTGATGATGATCATATCATCACTTCGTGGAATACGCCCCTGCGCGAAGATGCTTTCGTGCTCAGCGATGACGAAAAGGTGGAGCAGATAGAGAAACGCTTTCGCGAGATCATGGAAATATTAGGGCTAGATCTTACAGACGACAGTCTGAAAGGTACGCCCCGCAGAGTTGCTAAAATGTATGTGAAGGAAGTCTTCAGTGGACTGAATCCGAAGAACCGGCCTGTAGCGCGACTCTTTGAAAACAAATACAAGTACGATCAGATGCTGGTAGAAAAAGACATAACCTTCTACTCACATTGCGAACATCACTTTGTTCCTATCTATGGCAAAGCACATGTTGCTTATTTTTCCAGCGGCAAAGTAATCGGATTATCGAAGATCAATCGCATTGTGCAATACTTTGCGAAACGACCACAAGTGCAAGAAAGATTAACTGTACAAATCGGTAAAGAACTGCAACGCATTCTTGGCACCGAGCACGTAGGTGTGGTGATGGATGCTAACCACATGTGTGTTGCGTCTCGCGGTGTTGGCGATACCAATAGCAAAACAGGTACTGCCTTCTTTGGTGGCAAGTTCGAAGACGAAAACACCAAGCGCGAATTTCTGAACTACATCAATAGCAAATAAACTCAGGCATTGGGAATTAGGTATTGGGTAACCTCCAATGCCTAATTCCTCATGCCCGTACCCTACCTCTTAATTCCTAAAATATTACTACTTTAGAGGCTCGTAAACTAACGCGATTTATGGTATTCGACTTAGACATGATCAAGGCCTTATACGCAGCGATGCCAGGCCGCATTGCCAAAGCCAGACAGGTAGTTGGCAAACCCCTCACACTTTCAGAAAAAATCCTCTACTCACACCTTCATACCGACCAGAAGTTGGAAAACTTTGGTCGAGGTAAGTCGTATGTAGATTTTGCCCCCGACCGCGTGGCCATGCAGGATGCTACGGCCCAGATGGCACTATTGCAATTTATGTCGGCTGGCAAGCCTAAAGTAGCGGTGCCTTCTACGGTACATTGCGATCACCTGATCACCGCCAAGGTAGGCGCCAAAGATGATTTAACTGTTGCTAACACTGAGAGCAAGGAAGTATTTGATTTCCTGTCATCTGTGTCTAATAAATATGGTATTGGTTTCTGGCGCCCAGGTGCAGGTATCATTCATCAGGTAGTGCTCGAAAACTATGCGTTTCCGGGTGGTATGATGATCGGTACCGACTCACATACGGTAAATGCCGGAGGTTTGGGTATGGTGGCTATTGGTGTAGGTGGTGCCGATGCTGTTGATGTAATGGCCGGCATGGCATGGGAGTTAAAATTTCCAAAACTGATAGGCGTTAAACTTACCGGCAAACTGAGTGGCTGGACTTCCGCCAAAGATGTAATCCTTAAAGTAGCGGGCATACTAACCGTAAAAGGTGGAACCGGTGCTATTGTCGAATATTTTGGCGAAGGTGCCACCTCCATGAGTTGCACAGGCAAAGGCACAATCTGTAACATGGGTGCTGAAATTGGTGCTACTACATCAACCTTTGGGTATGATGACTCGATGAGTCGGTACCTGATTGCTACCGGCCGTGCCGAAGTAGCCCAGCTTGCAGATAAAATCAAAGCCGACCTTACGGCCGATCCGGAAGTATATGCAAATCCGGAAAAGTTCTTTGATGAAGTTATCGAAATCGATTTGTCGTCTTTAGAACCGCACCTTAACGGGCCGTTCACTCCCGATCTGGCAACGCCAATTTCAAAACTTAAAGAAGAAGCCGCTAAAAACGGTTGGCCAACAAAAATTGAAGTAGGCTTAATTGGTTCGTGTACAAACTCCTCGTACGAGGACATTGCCCGTGCTGCAAGTTTAGCTAAACAAGTAGCCGATAAAGGCCTGAAAACCAAAGCTATATTTACGATCACTCCAGGTTCAGAACAAGTGCGCTACACCATCGAGCGCGATGGATTTATTGCCACGTTCGATAAGATCGGAGCCAAAGTATTTGCCAATGCCTGCGGTCCGTGTATCGGTATGTGGGCCCGTGTTGGTGCCGATAGAAAAGAGAAGAACACCATTGTGCACTCCTTCAATAGAAACTTCCAGTCGCGCAATGATGGTAACCCAAACACATATGCGTTCGTGGGCTCGCCTGAACTGGTAACAGCACTCGCCATTGCGGGAGATTTGAACTTCAATCCGCTTACGGATTACCTTACGAATGAACAAGGTCAACAGGTAAAACTTGACCCGCCTACCGGAGACGAGCTGCCCAAAAAAGGTTTTGATGTTAAAGATCCAGGCTATCAGGCTCCGGCCAAAGATGGCAGTGGGGTGCAAGTAAAGGTAAGCCCTACCTCCGACCGGCTGCAGTTGCTGGCCCCTTTCAAACCATGGGAAGGTAAAGACCTGAAAGGATTGCGCTTGTTAATCAAAGCAAAAGGAAAGTGTACCACCGATCATATCTCGATGGCCGGCAAGTGGCTGAAATATCGTGGCCATTTGGATAACATCTCCAACAACCTGTTGATTGGAGCCACCAACTTTTTCAATGAGAAGATCAATAGTGTGAAGAATGGATTGAGTGGTCAATATGACGAAGTGCCGAAAGTACAGCGTGCCTATAAAGCTCAGGGTGTTGGTTCTATTGTAGTGGGGGACGAAAACTATGGTGAAGGTTCATCACGCGAGCATGCGGCCATGGAGCCACGTCATTTGGGTGTGCGTGCCATTCTGGTGAAATCTTTTGCCCGCATTCACGAAACCAATTTGAAGAAGCAAGGTATGCTGGCGTTAACGTTTGCCAACAAAGAAGACTATAACAAAATTAAAGAAGACGATTCGTTTGATATTGTCGGCCTCACCAGCTTTAGTCCGGATAAGCCACTAACGTTGTTGATTCATCACAGCGATGGCAGTCAGGATTCTATCAGCGTAAATCATACGTACAATAAAAATCAGATAGTATGGTTCAAGGCCGGTTCGGCCTTAAATGCGATGGGCAATGCCAAAGCAGCAGCGGCCTCTGCATTAGTTGCGAAACCTAAGGCTAAGAAAAAAGCAGCCGCTAAAAAGGTTGTTAAGAAAGCGAAGCCTGTAGCTAAGAAAGTAAAGAAGGCTGCCAAAAAACTTGTGAAAGCCGCAAAGAAAAAAGTAGCGAAAAAGGTAGTTAAGAAGAATGCCAAAAAAGTGGTGAAGAAGCTTTCTAAAAAGAAGGTCACTAAAAAAGTAGTGAAGAAGAGTAAGAAGACTGCGAAGAAAAAGAAGTAGCTTTTTATTCAGCAACATAAAACACAAAGGCGTCCTGCGGGGCGCCTTTTTTTATTTTAATGCACATTAATCAATCAATCCACCACAATCCTTAGCCAATCCTGAGCGGCACTCCCTTGCCTTTGCTAATGTTCTTCACAAACAACCTAAGGCTTAAAATACAATCGTTCTTCCATCGTTCATCTCTCCGCGCCAAATAGCGGGAAGCCCGAACTGCTTATTCTATGGCGCCATGTTAATACAGCTTTTAATACTCTCCCCTCTTCTCAATAAGAAACCGCATGAGATCCTTCGCCCACTTCCCTGCCAACCACAACCCGGCATTCAAGATTGAGAGGTTTGCCTCACGTGCAGCTACTCATCCCGTAAGGTGGTAACCGGATTAGCTGTAGCTGCGCGGATTACGTGAAACCCAACCGTGACCACGGTAATGATAAAGGCAAGCAATGCGGAGAGGACAAATGTAGGCCAAGCTTCCTTAACCTCAATGCGATAGGCAAAGCTTTGCAACCAGTTGTCAGTAAAATACCAGGCTACCGGAAAAGCAATCACAATACCAATGCCTACAAGCAAAAAGAATTCTTTCGAAACCAGGTAAACCAACCCATTTACCTGAGCGCCAATAATTTTACGGATACCAATTTCCTTGGTACGTTGATGGGTTGTAAAAGCGGCCAGGCCCAGCAATCCTAAACAGGCAATAAAAATGGTGAGGCCAGAAAATGCCGTAAAAATCTGACTCCGTTTTTCATCCGCTTTATACTGAGAGTTAAAATCCTGATCGAGGAAAGCATATTCGAAGGGAAAGCTGGGGAAAATTTCTTTCCAGGTTTTCTCGATTGCGGCAATAGACTGTTTCACATCACCTCCTTCTGTCCGAACAAAAACATAATTGTTTCGTCTAGTATCCAGTAGTATCATCAAAGGTTCAATCGCATCGTATAACGAGTTTTGATGATAGTTCTTAACTACGCCCACCACATGCTTTTCCAAATCCGTTCCATTGGGCCCACCACCCGCGAATATTATTTTTTTTCCAATCGGATCTTGCCATGCCATACGTGCCACCATGGCTTCATTTACCAGTACAGCATACGTGGTGTCCGAAATCACATCGCGTGAAAAATCGCGGCCGACTGCGATCTTCATATCTAATGTTTTTACAAAGTCGAAATCAGCGGAATACAAATCCACTCCACGGTCGCTGAGCTTGCCATCATTCTCTTCGACTTTTAATAATAGTTTTCCGATCCCTTCGCCTGGTGATGAATTAGCCATGCCGATCCCATCCACTTCAGGAGTTTGCTTTAAGGCATCAATCAGCACAGCCGCTTTGTTGCGCAGTTCACGTTCGTTCAGATTTAAGCGTACAATATGTTCCTTATCGAAACCGAGGTCCTTGTTTCGCATGTATTGTAGCTGATCAAATACGATAAGTGTTGAAATGAGCATAAAAATGGAAATGCCAAATTGCAGCACCACCAATGCTTTACGAAAAACTACGCTTCCGCCTTTGCTAGCCAGCTTTCCTTTTAGTACCTGCACGGGGTTGAAGCCCGAGAGATAGAAGGCCGGATAGCTACCGCCAACAATCCCTATAAAAAGCATCATGCCGATCAGGCTAAGCAATACCGTAGGTTGAAGAATGTAAGAGTAGGGAAGTTGTTTATTCGCGAGCGTATTGAATGCAGGCAGCAATGCATAAATTAACACGAGACTAATCAATAACGCAACAAGAGTCATGACAACCGATTCTGTAATAAACTGCGCCATCAGGTGTATGCGTTGGGAACCCATTACTTTGCGCAGCCCCACCTCCTTGCTTCGGTTGGCTGATCGGGCTGTAGCCAGATTCATATAATTAATGCAGGCAATAATCAGCATGAAGGCAGCCACAGCGCTGAAGATATAAATGTATGAGATATCGCCCCCTGCCTCGGCTTCATCCTGGATTTTAGAATAAAGATGAATGTCGGTGATTTTCTGAAGTTCGTATTTTACTGAGATGCCGTATTGATCAAAGATTGTATTCACTTTTTCTTTGAGAATCTTGTCGAAGCTGGCATACATTTTTGAAAGATCGTATCCCTCTGGTAATTCTATATAGGTATACACACCAAAACCTCCCCAGTTAGTTTGTGTAGTCGGAAATGTGTTACCGGAGATTAAGGCTTCAAACCGAAAGTGAGAATTCAGGGGAACATCTTCAATTACACCGGTTACTTTGTAATCTTCCACCTTGCCTTCGCTGTTTACAGTTTGCAAAGATTGCCCGAGTGCAGAGGCCGCATCGTTAAAATATTTCCGGGCAATCTTTTCTGACAACACTATCGAAAAGGGATTGTCGAGTGCAGTATTGGCATCCCCTGATAGAAAGCGGTGCGTGAACATTTTGAATGCCGTTGAATCGGCCAGAAAGAAATCGACCTCATTAAACTCTTTGTCGCCATGCTTAAACAGAGTCTTGCCAAGGCCGTTAAACCGAACCGCATTTTTAACTTCCGGATAATTATCTCGGAGTTCAACCGCCAGAGGCTCCTGAGCCACCGCCCAGGTAAATGCATTGTCGGGCTCTTTTATGTTGGATACAACCCGATAAATGTTATTGGCCTTGGCATGATGACGATCGTAGCTCAGTTCATCCAGAATGTACATCAACAGAAACATGCTGCAGGTAATACCGATGGTAAGACCTAAAATATTGATGATACTGTACGATTTGTCTTTGCGGATTGTACGAAAAGCGATGATGAGCAGGTTTTTAAGCATAATGTGGAGTTAAAACTCAATAGGGATGAAGAGAAGACGTGAAAAAGTTCTTAATGGTTACACTCAACCCCTGTGAACCTCTGAAAAATGTTCTTCACAGTGGAGTCTCCCGCCTCGGGCCTGCGTATGTTTGGTAACACGTCATGAAGCAGTTGCAAGATCGCTATGAAGCAGTTGCAAGATCGTCATGAAGTAGTTGCAAGATCGCCACGAAGTAGTTGCAAGATCGCCATGAAGCAGTTGCAAGATCGTCATGAAGTAGTTGCAAGATCGCCATGAAGTAGTTACAAGATCGTCATGAAGCAGTTGCAAGATCGCCATGAAGTAGTTGCAAGATCGCCATGAAGTAGTTACAAGATCGCCATGAAGTAGTTGCAAGAACATGATGAAGCAGGTGCAAGAACATGATGAAGCAATCGCAAGATCGCCATGAAGGCGTTGTTACAATCAACGTTGGGAAGCCAGGAGATGTGTCGTGACGGAGAACGAAAGAAAAAAATATTTTTTCATAGTTTTCAAAAGTTCTTTGAAAAAATGCATACCAACGTGCCAATCTGTTTCAGGTTATAGCAAAATGAAAATATATAGTTCAAAAAATAGTTGAAAAAACAACAACGCACTGAATGCGCCTGCGTGATTAAGCATATAACAATAATTATTACTGTTATGTCACATGTAAAGAACATGCAGAACTTTGACCAGGTCATTGCGGTCTGCACCGGGTTGGGAGGCAACTATAACCCCGGACAACAAAACCTCAGTGTACAGGAGCTGACCACCTTATTGAACAACGCACGAATTGCGTATGAGTCGATGAAGGAAATGCGGTCAGATTACAAAGAAGCGACTAACCATCGCGAAGTGAAGTTTGAGGGAATAGACAAACTTGCTGCCCGCATCCTCAGCGAGTTGAAGTCCTCAAACGTAAAGGAGCAAACCGTAGTGGATGCTCGGGGGATAACAAGAAAGCTGGCAGGCCGCAAGACAAGCCGCGATCCTGTTTCCACGGAGCCACCGGCTGCAACAGAAACTCCAAAGAAGCGTAGAGCAATGGGGCTTGACTACGCTTCAATGGCAGACAACTTCGGCATTCTGGTGATGATCGTGAGTGAGCAACCCAACTACCATCCCAACCTGGAAGACCTGAAGGTGAAGGCCTTGCAAGAAAAATTGGAACAGTTGCGCGCTGCAACCAGGAATGTGTCAATGGCCAAAGCGAAGTTCATGAATGCCACATGGGAGCTTAACAATCTGCTCTATGCATACCCTGGCAGTGTTTATGACACCATGAAGGGTGTGAAGCTGCAAATGAAAGCCATCTTTGGCCACAAGAGTGAGCCCCGTCAGGCAGTGACGAAGTTCCAGATCTCTAAACCCTCAAATCTGTGACACGCCACGAAAATTAAACCTCTGCATGCACATGCGGAGGTTTTTTTATATTTTCATAGCGAGGCTTACCCTTCTTTATTCCACATTCTTCAACCTTAACAAAGTTGCGAAGGCGTCAACGAGATGCTTCGCTTGTTTGTTTTATTAACCTTGAGATGGGTGGGTCCTCCCTGTTTGGGTTTCAATTAATAACCGCGTTGAGAAGACTGCGTGATCACTCCATAAAAAAATTCATAACTTAATATCTTAAATCAGTAAGATGAATTACCTGCCCTCAAACTCTTTCCTTCGCAGCCTGATGTTGGTGTTACTGCTATCGGGATGTAATCCCGCTAAGAAGAATGAAGTTGCCAGCACTGATTTCAGCGTTCTAACGATCGTTAAAGATGATCAAGCCCATACACTTTCAGTTTTTCGGAAGGGAGAATCAGAAGTTTTGGTAACACAAAATGCAAAACCGAATTTCAGACCCTATCTGCATCCTATTTCAGCTCCTGATGGAAACGGGCAACTCACTGAATACAGCCCCGGCCATCACACACATCAAACAGGATTGTACTGGGGCTTTACAAGAGTCAATGGCACGGGAGCTCCCATGGATACAGTACACAAATACTTTTATCAGAAGGACAAGTATCCGGCTATGCAAAAAAGTATCGGCCGCGATTTCTTTCATCATCCGGAGGGTGAGTATTGGAGAAAGGTATCTTACGAAGTGTTGGTAGCGGAGGGAACCGAAGTTTCATGGCAAACCGTTTATGATTTGTTGGATGAAACCGGAAAACCAATGCTGCAGGAAACGCAAGTATGGAAAATGCGGGCGCGGCAAGGAAAATTTTTTCTTGATCTCGAATGGCAGGGAAAAGCAACAACCGATATCACCATTGGTGAGTTTGACTATGGCGGATTGTTTTTGCGGATGCCATGGAAGGAAGGTATAAAAGGAGAAGCCGTGAATGCAGCGCGGCAACGCGGCACTAAGGCAGATGCGCAACGTTCTATGTGGATGGATGTGGCTATGCAGGTAGAAGGACGCAATGACCTGGCGCATATCGCCATTTTTGATCATCCTGAAAATGTTGGTTTCCCTCAACCCTGGCGCGTGGATGGTCAGTTGGGTGTTGGTCCGGTTCGGGCGCACATGGGCGATTGGCAGATCAAAGAAGGAGAAACAGAAATTATCCGGCATCAGGTAGTTGCCTATACCGGAGAACTCAACGATGTAGCCCTTACTGAATTATGGAACGAATACATAGGCAGCAATTCGATGTATTCAACAGCATCGTTATGGAACATTGCCCAGGAGGAAGGTCGCTCGGCTAAATTCTTAACTCCTGATGAAGCCGTGCAAAGCATGACGCTGCTGGAAGGATTTAAAGCCAATGCCTGGGCAGGTGAGCCAATGGTGACACAGCCCATTGCATTTTGCTGGGATGATCGTGGGCGTTTATGGGTTGCAGAAAATCGGGACTATGAATCGCGCAGCGGTGGGTTTTCAAACTCTGGCGATAGCCGGATTGTAATCCTGGAAGATACCGATCGCGATGGGGCTGCTGATAGTCGTAAAGTTTTTCTGGAAGGAATTCCTTTTCCTTCGGCTATTGCCGTTGGCTTTGATGGACTTTTTTTAGGCGCGCCTCCTAACCTGCTTTTCGTTCCTGATAAAAATAGGGATGATGTGGGTGATAAAGATATTGAAGTACTGCTTACCGGTTGGGGAATTCGCGATCGGCATGAAACAATAAATAGTTTTCATTGGGGCCCTGATGGCTGGCTCTATGGGTTGGAAGGTTTTGCAACTCCTTCTAAAATCCGAAAGCCAAATGGCAAAGGTAAAATCTACAAACCCAAAGAACCCTTTCCGGAAGACCTGCTGGATGCGGAAGGGGTTGATATTAACGGAGGTGTGTGGCGCTATCATCCCACCAAAAAAAGATTTGAAGCAGTGGCTCATGGTTTCAGTAACCCGTGGGGAATTGATTATGACAGCAAGGGTCAACTGTTTATCACGGCTTGTGTTATTCCACATTTGTTTCATGTTATCCCGGGTGGAATTTACCACCGGCAAGGTGGCCAGCATTTTAATCCTTATGTGTACAGCGACCTAAGTACTATTGTTGATCATCGTCATCGCTCTGCGCATGGAGGTGCACGCATCTACCAATCCGATGCATTTCCCAGCGTTCATCACGGAAGAATATTCATGGCCAACATTCATGAACATGCCGTGCTTTCTGATGTGTTGGAGCCGAAGGGCTCCGGGTTTGTGGCCCGGCATGGCGATGATTTTTTAATGGCCAACAATGCACAGTGGATTGGCTTCAGCATGGAAGTAGGTCCATCGGGCGATATGTATGTACTCGATTGGCATGATGCGGATATCTGTGGCAAGGAAGTGCTTAACAAGGAGACCGGAAGAATCTTTCGGATTAGTCCGGCAAATTCATTGGCCAAAGAGTGGGACGGCCGGTATACCGATTTGAATAAAATGACCGATGAACAGTTGGTGAGTTTGCAAACAAGCAGCAGTGATTGGCATGCGCGAAGAGCACGGATAATCTTGCAACATCGTGCCGCAGAAAAGTTATCCGAAAGTTCGGTGGCGCAACTACGAAAATTATTCAACGAGAGTAAAAATCCGGACCACCGCTTGCGGGCCATGTGGACCTTACACATCACAAAAAGTTTTAGCGAAGCAGAATTGCTCAAGGCGTTAGCGGATAACGATGAGCATGTTCGTGCGTGGGCCATTCAAATGCTTTGTGAAGATAGGACAGCCTCAGCAAAAACTACTGATGCTATGATAAAGATGAGCAATTCTGATCCTTCTGCTGTAGTGAGATTATATTTGGCTGCGGCTCTTCAACGATTGGATACAAAATCAAAATGGCTTATTGTAGAAGGATTGATTTCAGGGTCGAGTGATAATGAAGATCACAACATTCCAAAAATGATTTGGTATGGAATGGAAGGATTGGTTGAACAAGCCTCGGAGAAAGCCATCGCTATGACCAGCACAGGAAAAGTACCGATGATCGCTGAATTCACTTCAAGGCGACTTGTTGATGCGAATGCATTAAAGCTCTTGGTGGCTGAGTTTGAAAAAAAACCGGCTCAATTGCCAGCGATGTTAAAAGGAATGATAGCCGGACTTGAAGGCAGATCGGATGTGAAAGCGCCTGATAATTGGGAAGCTGTGTATGTTAAATTGAAATCAAACAAACGTGTTGCACTGCTTGCGCAGGAAATTGCACAACTGTTTGGTGACACAGAAGCCAAGCAAAAATTTCTTACTCAATTGAAGAATCCATCTTCCCAGGTTGAGGCCCGCAGATTGGCTTTGAAAAGTTTAGCTTCGAAACAAAGTGGTGAGTTGGTGCCTATCTTACCCGAATTGTTCAAAGAGCCTGCGTTGCGAATCGATGCCATTCGTGCCATGGCTGCCTATGATCATGAACCTTTTGGCAATCTCTTACTTAATGAATTCGAGGCCTTAACTTTACAAGAGCAGGGTGAGGCCCTTCAAACATTATCATCCCGAACCGTCTATGGTCGCTTGCTTACCCAGGCGATCAAGGATGAACACGTTAAAAAGAGTGTTGTCCCTGCTTATGTTGCCCGACAATTGCGCAGAGTAGTGGGCAATGGCTTTGTGGAAGTATGGGGTCCGATTGATCAGGTTACCGGAGACAAGGCAGTTGCCTATAAACGATATCAACATTTACTTAAAGATCAGTCCTTAGCAACGGCCAGTCTAATAAATGGAAAGGCATTGTTTCAACGCAGCTGTAGTGCGTGTCATACCTTGTATGGGGAAGGAGGAAAACTAGGGCCAGACATCACGGGATCAAATCGAACCAACATCGATTATCTGCTTACTAACCTGATCGAACCCAGCAGTGAAATTCAGGACGACTATCGGATGGTGGTAATTACCAGCAGAGATGGACGTACGTACAGTGGAAATGTGATTGCAGAGAATGACCGTCAGATTACGTTGCGGGTTATCGGGCAAGATCAACTCGTGCTTAATAAATCCGATATTCAATCCCGCGAAACGGCCGCAACCTCCCTGATGCCAGAAGGATTGTTACAAACCTTAACCGATAAAGAAGTGCTGGATTTAGTTGCGTATCTGCGCACAAACCTAAAGCCTGAATTGTGAGGTGGCTCCTAACCTTGTATTCAATTTGATATTTCATAGGCGAGCATGTCATTCCGGGCGAGTGCACCGATAGTAAACTTTCACAGATAGCATTGACGGACCCGGAATTCCGATTAAAAGTTGGTCTCTCCATTTTATTTTAAGCATCTTTATTCAGGTATCGTCTCTCGAAGAGGACGATGCGCTGAGAGGCTGTGCTCCGCAACACTCAGGATTTGCTCTACTTCTTTGGATTTGACAATCCAACCCACTGGTTACTTAATTAGAGCGGATACTAACCAAGGTATTAATTGTTGGTTAAGTGAATACGATTTCCTTCATCATCTTTTTGAAAGCAGGATGCATCTGCGAAGTTAAAAACTCAGTCACGGTGAACTCCGCAAGTCCATGAATGCAAAAAGGATCTTCTTGCATGATCGATTCAATTTCTTCTTTTGACTTTGCCAGCGCCACAATAATGCCGCCCGTGCGTGGCACCTTGCGGCCGGAGGTTAAGAACACATTCTGCTTGTAGTAGTTGCTAAGAAACTTCACATGCTCGGTCATGTGTTCGTCAAGCTTTTCGAGGGGTACAATGTACTGGAGGCTGATAATAAACATAAATAGTTTGATAAGTGATTAAAAGGTAAAATTATAACTGGTTTATTTGTATTTCAAAAAGTAATTCAATGACCGAACGAGAGCTGATCAAATTGGAAGGAACGATCCGGAGAAAAATGGAAGAAATCAAAAAACAACAAGTGAGCCTGAAGGACTCGGGCATTGGCGGGTTGATGAATTCGTTGAAGAAAGTAGACGAGGCGCTGTATGAGAAAATCCTACCGGAGTATAAAAAAATGGTGTCAGAGTTTAATATCTTCAAATAGGATTGCTAGTCAATCAAATTATCAGCACTCCCCTGCTCCTTGCATCCTCACGGGAATGAACTACTTTTGCATTATACTATTTAAAACATGGCCATTCTAAGCGCGCAACAAATAAAGGAAGTTAATGAGGTAATTGCCAGGATTGAAAAATCTATAAAACCAACATGTGAGATTGGCGCACATGATAGGCCCGCCCTGAATGCGCTGTTGAAAGCTCAGAACGAAAAAAAGGAAGTTATCTTCTTTGCCTGTAAACGTGAATATTCAGAGACCATCGTTTCGCATTTTGTGAAGGAGAAGAATGTTACTAAAAATCGATTTCACAAAAACAATCAGGCATTTGTTTTCATATTGAAATAGCAAGACTAAGCCCTGCAATATTCCTAAAGAATATTTTCATTAGGAATTTACTAGTATCGGTGTGGCCTCCGACCGAGACACGTATTCATACCCCCGATATAAAACCAGAATCTCCACGATCACCGCAGGAACCAAAACCACATAGCTGATAAAGAAGAATACAACAGTAACCAGCGCACAGCCCATTAAAATTTCCAACACTCCTGCAGCCCGGGACAACTCACCCATGCCATCCTGCAACCGAAGAAGTGCAATACCAAACAGAATAGTGAAGGCACCAAACAGAACCGCTGCCGCGGAATACTGAATCCATAAACTATCAAGATCAGTAGTGGAAAGGGTGGAGATATCGAGAATGCCTAACCCTGCTACAGCCACCATCATCAGATACCCGCCTACCTTCAGCAAGCCGTTTTCAAAAATGGTACTCAAAGCAATAAAGCCTCTTATAAAAAAGAAATAAGAAGCTACAGTAACAACGGTAAGACTGATGTAGATAATGTTTAGCAAGGATGTCCAATCGCTCTCGCGTGTGAGCCAGGCTACATCCATAACACCTAAAATAATTTCTGCTACCAAATAAATGGCTCCGGCAAATACAGCCATCAGCAGGGTATTTCTGCCAGTCGGTGAGGATGATTTTGTTTCCATAACTAGTGTGGGTTTTGTTAAAAATGATTCAGGATTTTGCCCGAGAGCTGCTAACAGAATTTTTATAGTAGACACACGGGGTAAAACTTCGCCAGCTTCGATGCGTTGGATGGTGCGCACACTTACATGGCTTTTTTCCACCAGCTCTTCTTGAGTGAGATTTTTCTCTTTCCGTAAAGCGGTTAATCGTTTTCCTAGTTCGGGTTGTTGCATGGTACATGATTTATGATGCAAGAATACGGGTTTAACCAATTGCCTATGCCGACTGTTCGGGTATTTTGCCCGCCATTAACCCGTCACTTAAAAGAAGGCCCAAATTGATTTGATTTAAGCGAAGTCAATTCCGTTAGCATAAAATACAAATTCAAAATTTTGAATTTCAATTCCTGAACTTCATCTTAGCATTCCTTTGCATACACACTTTCGTTTCATCCTCACCGGAATCTCTTTTGCTGTCCTTTGGTCATCAGCTTCAGTGGCTGGTAAGTTTGGCTTAATGTCAGCCGAACCACTCACACTCTTCACCATACGATTTTTGTTGGCCGGAACAGTACTGCTGGCTGTGGGCCGGTTTACCGCACCCCGATTTTGGCCGCACGGAAAAGAGTGGATTCACCTTACCATTTTCGGATTGCTAAATACAGCCTTATACCTTGGCATCTTTATTATCGCGCTGCAGGAAGTGGCTGCAGGCATTACAGCCCTTGCGTTGGCCCTCAATCCGCTTATGATTAGTTTTATTTCTTCTGTGTGGTTAAAGCGACCTGTAAAACTTCGCGAATGGATTAGCATTGTTATCGGAATGATTGGCGTAGCCATCGCCACCTATCCTCTTCTGCAAAGCGGCTATGCTACTGTCTTCGGGGTGTCGCTGCTTGTGCTCAGCATGGTCATGTACTCGCTGGGAGCCGTATATTATTCGTCAGTAACATGGCGCCTTTCCAGTACGGTGATAAATGGCTGGCAGGTGTTGATTGCGGGGCTGGTACTTCTGCCCTTTACCTTGGGCTTCGAAGGTGGTGGCACTACGTATGATGTTCGTTTCTGGCTTTCGATTGCATGGCTGGTAATTCCGGTATCAATAGGAGCCGTGCAGCTATGGCTTTACCTACTGAAGGAAGATACGGTGCGCGCTTCGCTTTGGCTCTTTTTGTGTCCTCTGTTTGGAATCTTGTTTTCAGTTATACTGCTGGATGAGCCTTTTACGCACTATACATTTATCGGAACAATTGTAGTGATGTTGAGTCTGTATCAAGGACAACGCAACCGCATTCAAAAATAGTTGCGACTTGGTTTTAAACAACAACATCCCGCACCACCATTCTAAACTCGTTCAGGATCATCGCAGTAGCGCCCCACACTATTTCATTTTCAATTTCAAAGTGCGGAGCCATCATGGGGAACATCTTGGCAGCCAGAATCTCTTTGGTCTGCACTGCATCGTCAAGTATCAATTCCTCCAATGAACCACGAAGTATTTTTACCACTTCTTTTGGATCGGGAATAAAATCCATGCCCTCCCGTAGCAGCCCCACTACCGGGGTCACCATAAAGTTACTGGGGATTACAAAAAATTCAGACAGGGTTCCGATAATCTCAATGCGTGAAGCCGATACTCCAATCTCTTCTTCCGCTTCGCGTAATGCAGTATCGATCTTGTTTTCACCGGGCTCGGCTTTACCACCCGGCAAACTGATTTGCCCTCCGTGTGTACCGAGATAATCGGGCCGCTTCGTTAACGGAAACAGAATTCTTCCGTCTTCTTCATAAAGTAGTATCATCACACTGCCCGGCTTGGGCGGCAACTGGTGTTCAAATTTTGGTTTAACGAGGCCTATCGGAGTTGCCCGCAAAGGCTCATGAGCTGCTGGTCCTGGCAAAGGGCCTTTTAATCGATCAGCGAGGGCAAGATAATCTAACTTCATTCGGCTACAACCACACAAATAACTACAAAAAGAGCAGAGATTTTGTATTTTGGATTCCAAAGATACGTGATTGACATAATCTGTTATTCAAAACAAAATTTAAAATGAAAGCGATGCGATACTTTATCCTGCTGGTCCTTTTACTTTCACTCCAAGCATCAAAAGCACAGATAAAGGTCAGTAATAATAAACGCTACCTGATGACAGCCGAGGGTAAACCTTTCTTCTGGCTTGGCGACACCGCGTGGGAATTATTTCATCGTCTTACACGTGAAGAAGCTGAACTGTATTTAAAAAACCGGGCCGATAAAGGATTCACGGTTATTCAAGCTGTCGTGCTGGCCGAATTAGATGGCTTGCACGATCCGAATGCCTATGGAGAAATTCCGTTAGAGAATGATGACCCCACCAAACCACGTGAAGCCTACTTTCAGCATGTTGATTTTATTATTCGCAAAGCCGAGCAACTAGGTCTGTATATTGGCTTGCTTCCTACCTGGGGTGATAAAGTTTTTAAAGATCGTTGGGGTACGGGCCCTGAAATCTTTACCGTTGACAATGCTACGGTATATGGACGGTGGCTTGGCACCCGATATAAAAATCAAAAGAACATAATCTGGATTTTGGGTGGTGATCGTAATCCACGCAACGAAGCCGATGTAGCAATCTGGCGTGCGATGGCTGCCGGCATTACGGAAGGTGTTGGTGGCAACGACAAGGCATTGATCACCTTTCATCCGCAACCAAACAGCGTTGAAGACGGGGGATCATCGAAATGGTTTCATAATGATGAATGGCTCGACTTCAATATGTTTCAAACGGGTCATTGCCGCGAGAATAATATTTGGGATCGTGTGGCCTGGGTGTATGATCTGAAATCAACAAAGCCCGTTGTTGATGGAGAGGCCTTGTATGAAGATCATCCGGTTTGTTTCAATGCGAATGACCTCGGCACATCAAACGCGTATGATGTACGCAAGCATGCTTATATAGATGTGTTTGCCGGAGCCTTTGGTCATACCTACGGTTGCCACGACATCTGGCAAATGTATGCCCCCAATAGAACTCCCATTAACGGGCCACACTTTCCTTGGTATGTAGCACTGGATTTACCAGGCGCTGGCCAAATGAAACACCTGCGGTACCTGATTGAATCACGGTCTCAGTTTGATCGTGTACCCGATCAAACACTGATAACAAATGCTTTGGGCGCCAACGATCACATTCAGGCTACGCGTGGCAACGATTACATTTTTGTGTATAGTTCGCAAGGGAAAAAGTTTACCATCAAGACGGACAAAATTTCAGGCAAGGAACTTCAGGCATTTTGGTTTAATCCGCGTACCGGAATCAGCACAGATGCCGGAAAATTTATGAAGAAACCCATGCAGGAATTTACGCCACCCACCACAGGCTATGGACAAGATTGGGTTTTGGTGCTTGATGATGTTGTAAAAAAGTACTCACTGCCGGGAAGTCGATAACCTTCTACTTTTTACATAGTTTAATCAGGTCTGTAGTAAGCATCTTATCGCCACGCTCTTCCGATTTCTTAAACGAAACACAAGCGAGCCCTGTATTGCCATTGTTAAGGTACGCCATGCCCATGTAGAAATAAATTTTATCAACGAACGGATCCATCTCCAAAGCTTGTTTAAGCAACCGCTCCGCTGATTTAAAATCTTTACGGATAATATATAAAACTCCTTTATTGCGATAAGCCCAGGCATTGTACGGATCCATGCCAATACTTTCG
This sequence comes from Cyclobacteriaceae bacterium, assembly GCA_965278925.1. GTDB lineage: Bacteria > Bacteroidota > Bacteroidia > Cytophagales > Cyclobacteriaceae > ELB16-189. Next base: position 1,303,850 of record OZ257123.1, read on the forward strand.
TTGATATCGGCTTCGGCTTTTTCAAGTTCATTCATACTCAGATAAATAAAACCGCGGTTGTTGATAAAGTAAGGTTGACGTGGTGAAAGGGCTATCGCCGTTTCAATTTGCCTCAACGCTTCTGAATAATTACCATTATCTGTTTCCAGCAAGGCCAATGTGTTGTAGATGTTGGGTTCCGCTGGCTTGCGCTGTGCAGCGTTCATTAACTCCCTCCGTGCCTGATCATAGTTCTTGCGATAATATTGCACGGTAGCATGATTTACATGATAGTCAATATTCTCCTGATCAAAGGTAAGAGCTTTGTCGAACGCATAAAGAGCTTTATCAAACTCGCGCATTTTTGTGTACACTAATCCCTGCGTAAAATAAACCAGTGCCGTATCGGGCTTCATACTGACTATCTTGTCGAGATCATCAAGCGCTTTGTAATATTCCTTCAGCTCATAACTTGTGTTTGCATGGTTAAACAGAGCGTGCAGAAAATCAGGTTTGCAGGCAATGGCCTTATCATAATTTTCCAAGGCGAGATCGTAACGTTGCTGATCGAAATAAACTGTGCCGAGGTTATTCCAGGCATCCGCAAAACAATTATCGACCTTCAGTGCTTCGCCATAATAATAACTGGCCTGATCATAATTAGATTCCTTGAGCGCCAGATTTCCTTTCAACAAAAACTTTTGCAGTTTAGCTTCCTTCGAATCGGCACAGGCCACCACTAATAAAAATATCAACCACTTCTTCATATCATATAGTTAAACCAGCAGCCGGCAAGTTAGTTGATCTTACCTTTAAAGACAGACGTGTTTATTTTCACGGTTCTGTGTTTGACCGATCTTGCTCGCTCAGTTAAACAGGCGTTAGCCAGAAAAACATTGATTTTATTCACATAAATTTTGAATCCTTGAAAGGAATCTTTTCCTTTGAGCCATAATTATGAAAAACACTCAAAACATCCACGGCCATCACCATCACGCTAACCGCATGAGTGGCCAGTCCTTGTTTTGATTAACTCTATAACGAATTAATGAAAGGCTTGCCAAACAACTGGTAGGCCTTTTTTGTTTTAAAATGATCTAATAAATATGAGTACCGTATTACGTATTGCCATTCAAAAATCCGGAAGACTGCAAGAGGAATCGTTGAAGCTTTTAAAGGAAAGCGGACTTCAATTCAGCAACGGGCGCGATCAACTGAAGGCTCAAGCCCGGAATTTTCCGGTAGAGGTTTTATTTTTGCGTGATGATGACATTCCACAATATGTTGAAGATCGCGTAGCCGATGTGGGCATTGTGGGTGAAAATGTGTGGATCGAAAAAGAAAAACACAACGAGTTGATAAAACGTCTCGACTTCGCCAAGTGCCGACTGTCAATTGCGATTCCGCGCGCTGAGAGCTATACAGGTATCGACTTCCTGAAAGGAAAAAACATTGCTACCTCCTATCCCACTATTGTAAAACAGTTTTTGGCAAAGAATAATATTGAAGCTGGGATTCACGAAATCAGCGGTTCGGTAGAAATTGCTCCGGGCATTGGCCTGGCCGATGCTATCTGTGATATCGTAAGCACCGGCAGCACCCTATTAAGCAATGGGTTAAAGGAAGTAGAAGTTGTGTTGCAATCCGAAGCTGTACTGATAGCAACTCCTGGTCTGGAGAAAGGAAAACAAGCGCTACTCGATCAGTTGTTGTTCCGCATTCAGGCAGTGCAATCAGCCAAGAACAGCAAATACATTTTGCTTAACTGCCCCAACGAAGCCATTGAGAAAATAACAAACCTCATTCCGGGTATGAAGAGCCCTACCATCATGCCGCTGGGCAGGCCGGGTTGGTCATCGTTGCACTCGGTAGTAAATGAAAATGATTTCTGGGAAAAAATCGGGTTACTAAAATCATTTGGTGCTGAAGGTATTTTGGTGATCCCCATAGAAAAAATGATTGCATGACCTGCTATGAAAACAATTAACAATCCACCTAAGTCTCAATGGCCTGCTTTGTGCGAGCGGCCACAAATAGAATTAGATTTTTTGGAAGGTTCTATCAGGAACATTCTGAATCGTGTGCGCAAGTCGGGCGATGAGGCGATGAAAGAATTCACCTTGCAGTTCGATAAAGTTCAGCTCGATGTGCTGCCGGTATCCGAACAGGAAATAGCACAGGCGATTATCAATATCCCCGCATCCTTAAAAACTTCCATTCTGGCTGCAGCAAAAAATATTGAAGTATTTCACGCTTCCCAAAAACGAGCAAGCGAAAAAATAGAAACCATGCCCGGTGTAACGTGTTGGCGAAAAGCCACCGCAATTCAGAAAGTTGGAATCTATATTCCGGGTGGCACCGCTCCTCTTTTTTCAACTGTGTTAATGCTTGGGATACCTGCCCGATTGGCGGGTTGTGATGAAGTGATTCTTTGTTCGCCACCGGATAAAAACGGAAAGATTAATCCTGCTATTTTGTTTGCAGCCCAACTCACTGGAGTGAAAAAGATTTATAAGGCAGGCGGGGCACAAGCCATTGCCGCCATGGCGTTTGGTACAGAAACAATTCCGTCAGTAAGTAAAATTTTCGGTCCAGGTAATCAATATGTAACAAAAGCAAAACAATTGGTTAGTCAGGAAGGAATTGCCATTGATATGCCAGCGGGCCCATCGGAGGTATTGGTGATTGCTGATGAGCAGGCCAACCCAGCGTTTGTTGCGGCTGATTTATTATCGCAAGCCGAACACGGAGTGGATAGTCAGGTAGTATTAGTAACCACACGCGAAGAAATCGTATCGCAAATTGCCTCTGAACTAGAGAAACAACTTGAAAAGTTACCTCGAAAAGAAATCGCAACTGCCGCACTGAATAATAGTCTATCATTAATTTTCAAACAGCAAAGCGACCTTATTGATTTCGTTAATGAATTTGCCCCAGAGCACCTTATCATCAACACGAAAGACTGTGATCAACTGGTAGATCACATTGTAAATGCAGGCTCTATTTTCCTCGGACCGTATACACCTGAAGCGGCCGGAGATTATGCTTCGGGTACTAATCATACCCTACCTACCAATGGGTTTGCAAAAGCTTTTGGTGGCGTAGCGTTGGAAAGCTTTATGAAATACATCACCGTACAGAAAATTACCAAAGCAGGGTTAGGGTTGATTGGCCCCATCGTTGAAGAGATGGCTGAAGCTGAGCAACTCAGAGGCCATGCCGAGGCAGTGCGGATAAGAAATTGAAGAGTATGTTTGAACTTGAAAAACTTGTTCGCAAGAACGTATTAAAACTAAAGCCGTATTCATCGGCCCGCGATGAATTTCAAGGCACCGCTTCGGTTTATTTAGACGCAAATGAAAACCCCTATCCGGCTTCGAAATACAATCGTTATCCAGATCCGCATCAGGTTAAACTAAAACAGCAGATCAGTAAAATCAAAAAGGTTCCGGTTGACCGGATCTTTCTGGGTAACGGCAGCGATGAGCCCATCGACCTACTGATCCGGGCTTTTTGTGAACCGGGTTATGATAACGTGTTGATTCCTCACCCAACGTATGGCATGTACACCGTGAGTGCAGAAATTAATGACGTTACAATTAAAAATGTAAAACTCACAGCCGAATTTGATCTTGACGTGCCAGCAGTTTTGAACGCTATTGATGCGAGTACAAAAATTATCTTCTTATGCAGTCCCAACAACCCTTCTGGTAATCTGCTTTCATTTGAAAAAATAAAGCAGGTACTAACTTCCTTTAAGGGATTGGTCGTAGTTGACGAGGCGTACATCGATTTTACGAACTATCCCGGATTTCTGCCGTTGTTGAAAGAATCTCCAAATCTTGTTGTGTTGCAAACCTTATCAAAGGCATGGGGGCTGGCCGCCATCCGGTTGGGAATGTGCTTTGCCAGCGAAGCAATTATTGGCATTTTGAATAAAATAAAACCACCGTATAACATCAGTCTATTATCACAACACGCTGCCGAAGAAGGTTTACAAAACGAAGCGCAAAAGAATGCGTGGGTAACAGAAATTATAGCCGAGCGTAATCGAATCGAAAAAGAACTCGTTAAAATCGAATCAGTAAAAAAGGTCTATCCATCCGATGCAAACTTTCTATTGGTAAAAATAGAAAATGCACGGGACGTGTACCAGCAACTTGTAAATCGGGGTATTATTGTACGCGATCGATCAACCGTAATTCTTTGTGATGATTGTTTGCGCATCACCATAGGCACTCCGCTTGAAAATCAAACACTATTGAAAGAACTTAACGCTATATGAAAAAAGTACTTTTCATCGACCGTGATGGAACCATCATCGTTGAGCCCGCAGAAAATCCCCAGATTGATAGTTTGGATAAATTGGTTTTTATACCAGGGGTTTTTACGTGGCTTGGGAAGATTGCCCGTGAAACAGAGTATGAATTAGTCATGGTGACTAATCAAGACGGACTGGGTACTGTCTCTTTTCCGGAAGAAACATTCTGGCCTGTTCAAAACTTAGTTGTAAACACATTGGCAGGCGAAGGAATTCATTTCAAAGCTGTTCATGTAGATCGGTCAATGCCACAAGAAAATAAACCTACCCGTAAGCCCGGCACCGGAATGCTTACCCCCTACTTTAGTGCTGACTATGATCTCACAAATTCATTTGTGATTGGCGATCGCCTTACCGACATAGAACTCGCGAAAAATCTGGGAGCTAAAGGAATTTTGATTAATGACGGTTCATTTGCATCAATGCTGAATGATAAAAAGTTAGCTGACTTCTGCATCCTCACCACCACCGATTGGAAAAGAATCTACGAGGCAGTATTGCCATCGCGGCAAGCCAGCGTGCGAAGAACTACTAAAGAAACTGACATTAGTATTTCACTAAACCTAAACGGAACTGGAAAAGCTGTCATTAAAACCGGGCTTGGTTTTTTTGATCACATGCTTGAGCAAATTGCCCGACATGGCTTAATTGATCTGCACATAGAGGTGAAAGGCGATTTGCATATTGACGAACATCATACAATAGAAGATACTGCACTGGCATTGGGTGAAGCCTTCCTCAAAGCTCTTAGTGATAAAAGAGGCATTGAACGATATGGGTCTTGCCTACCGATGGATGATTGCCTGGCACAGGTCGCTATTGATTTTGGAGGTAGGCCTTGGCTGGTGTGGGAAACAGAATTTAAACGGGAGAAGATTGGCGAAGTGCCTACGGAAATGTTCTTCCACTTCTTTAAATCCTTTACCGATACATCTAAATGTAATCTGAACATCAAAGCTGAAGGTGCCAACGAACATCATAAGATTGAGGCCATCTTTAAGGCGTTTGCCAAAGCAATTAAAATGGCTGTGAGAAAAGATCCGTTTAACGATCAGTTGCCAAGCACCAAGGGAGTTATTTAATAAAGTAGGCAGTGATCAGTAAAACGCTAGAAGTAATCAGTATTCGGTAAGGAAGTAAATTAGTAGCGTGTCCAACGAGAAGCCAGAGGCAAAAAAACCAGAAACCAGTAACTCATGATCGCAATCATAAAATATAATGCTGGAAACATCCGCTCAGTGGCATTTGCACTGGAACGGCTCCATGTTGAATTTTCAATTACAGATAATCATGAAGAAATCAAGAAAGCCGATAAGGTAATTTTTCCTGGCGTGGGCGAAGCCAGTACAACCATGGATTACCTGAAGGCTCATAAGTTGGATAAAGTGATTACAGATTTAAAACAACCTGTGTTGGGTATTTGCCTTGGAATGCAATTGATGTGTGCACATTCTGAAGAAAATGATACCCCTTGTCTGGGGATATTTGAGGAGACTGTGAAGCTGTTTATTCCAAAAAACAAAGAAAAAGTACCGCACATGGGTTGGAATTCATTGACTGTGTCAAATAGTTGGATTGATCTTTCTTTGAAAGACCAATTCGTTTACTTTGTACACAGTTATTATGTGCCCCTTAGCAAACACACATCAGCCAGCACCGATTATATTCTTCCGTTTAGTTCAGCTATGAAAAAAAATAATTTTTATGCCGTACAATTCCATCCCGAAAAGTCCGCTGCCGTAGGTGAAAAAGTATTGCTTAGCTTTTTAAATAAATAATAAATCGCGATAAACTAGTTTATTACATGCGTATCATTCCAGCAATTGATATTATCGATGGAAAGTGTGTGAGGCTCACGCAGGGAGATTACAAACAAAAGAAAATCTACCGTGAAGATCCTGTTGAAGTAGCCCTTGAATTTCAAGATGCCGATTTGGATTGTTTGCATCTGGTTGACCTGGATGGTGCCAAACAAGGTAAAGTGGTAAACTGGGAAGTGATTCGCGATATTCAAGAGAAGACGGCACTGAGTGTTGATTTTGGTGGCGGTGTAAAAACAGAACAGGAAGTTGAGCAACTACTCGACCTTGGTGTGCATCAGATTAACATAGGCAGCATGGCGGTGAAAGAGCCCGAAAAATTCAGTGCATGGTTAAAGAAATATGGTGCTGAAAACTTTGTGTTAAGTGCTGATGTAAAGGGTGAAAACATTTCAATTAATGGATGGCTGGAAGACACGAAATTTCGATTGTTTGATTTAGTCAATCAATTTGAAAAAGAAGGCTTAGAGTTTCTTACGTGCACGGATATTGGTACGGATGGCATGCTTGCCGGGCCTAATCTGGGATTGTATAAAAAACTGGTTAAGCGATATCCAAAATTAAAAATTGTTGCCAGTGGCGGTGTCAGCACCATGGATGACTTGCACGAGCTTAAGTACGCCAAAGTGTATGGCGTTATCATCGGCAAAGCCATTTATGAAGGTCGCATTAAACTGGAAGAGTTAAAAGCATTTCAAAACAGGTAATCAATCGTGCTTACGAAACGAATCATACCCTGCCTCGACATTAAAGACGGTCGCACGGTAAAAGGCATAAACTTTATTAACATCCGCGATGCCGGAGATCCGGTAGAACTGGGTGCTTCTTATGCAGAACAAGGTGCGGATGAATTAGTATTTCTTGACATCTCCGCTACGAATGAAAAAAGAAAAACTTTTGTGGAACTGGTAAAAGACATAGCCGCACATGTCAACATTCCTTTTACGGTGGGTGGCGGCATCAGCAGTGTAGCTGACGTGGCACCTCTGCTCGAAGCCGGGGCTGACAAAGTAAGTATCAACTCAGCGGCAGTAAAAAATCCGCAACTCATTGATGAGATGTCAAAAGCATTTGGGTCGCAGTTTGTTGTGCTAGCCATCGATGGACGAAAAATGGATAATCAATGGACAGTGCACACTCATGGAGGAAGCAAACCCACCGATAAAAAATTATTTTCGTGGGCAAAGGAAGGTCAGGAACGGGGTGCAGGTGAAATTCTATTTACAAGCATGAATCATGATGGCACTAAACAAGGCTTTGCTCTTGATCCGCTCGCCAAATTACATGAGTTATTAAGCATTCCTGTAATTGCATCGGGTGGCGCAGGAAGTCCACGCCATTTTCTGGAAGCGTTTGTGATGGGCAAAGCAGATGCTGCGTTGGCAGCTTCTCTGTTTCACTTTGGGGAACTTACCATTCCAACTCTTAAATCATATCTACAAGCAAATGACGTTACCATCCGACTCTAATTTATGATTGAAATCACCAAATTGAATTTCGAAAAATCGCAAGGCCTCATCCCCTGCATAGTGCAAGACGCTAGCACACGAATGGTGCTGATGCTGGGGTACATGAACCGTGAAGCCTTGGACAAAACAATCGCTGAAAAAAAACTTACTTTTTTCAGTCGTACAAAACAACGCCTCTGGACCAAAGGTGAAACATCTGGCAATTATCTTACTCTCGTTGAAGTTTCGATGGATTGTGATCAGGACACGCTGTTATTCAAAGTCAACCCGACCGGACCCACCTGTCATACTGGTGACGACACATGTTTTGGTGAGAAAAATGAGCGCATGGGATTAGAGTTTTTAGAATCGATTATTCAGGCAAGAAAAAGAAATCCAAAGACCGGATCATATACCAACCAATTATTAGATTCCGGAATCAACAAAGTAGCACAGAAAGTTGGTGAAGAAGCAGTTGAGTTGGTGATCGAAGCAAAGGATGATAATAAAGATTTATTTCTGGGTGAAGCCGCAGACCTGATGTATCATTATTTGGTATTGCTAACGGCTAAAGGTTTTAAACTGGAAGATGTGTTGAGAGTGCTAAGAAACCGCCACGCAAAATAGTCAGGGTGAAGACAACTGGCTGGTTTGCTATACGCCAATCTTCAATCTGAATTTTACTTTTGTAACTTAGATTGCATAACCAAATTTTATGTCTACTAACAAAACAAAGGTGATTGATGGGTATCCGTTCGAAGCCTACTCACATGAGATCTACCCAACCGAAGAAATGATTTTAAGGAGCGCTGATTTCTTTCAGTGGTTGAACAGGCGAAGATCTGTTCGCGATTTCTCTGATCAGCAAGTTCCCTTGGCAATTATTGAGAATTGTATTAAAGCTGCTTCTACAGCGCCTTCTGGCGCACATAAACAGCCGTGGACATTTTGCGTGGTTGCTGATAGCACGTCAAAGAAAGAGATTCGCGCAGCCGTGGAAAAAGAAGAAAAGGAAAGTTATGAGAACAGGATGAGTACGGAATGGCTTGAGGATATCAAACCTCTTCAAACCGATTGGCAGAAACCGTTTATCGAAGTAGCTCCTTATTTAATTGTAGTCTTTAAAAAAGTTTATGATTTACTTCCGGACGGAAGCAAACGTAACAACTACTATGTAAACGAATCGGTAGGTCTTGCCTGTGGTTTTTTGCTGGCTGCCCTACACCATGCGGGTTTGGTAGCACTTACCCATACTCCCAGCCCAATGAATTTCCTGACAACAATTTTAAAACGCCCGGAAAACGAACGACCTTTCCTTTTGATTCCGGTAGGTTATCCAAATCCTGAAACCTATGTGCCTTTGCTTGAACGAAAACCACTGGGGGCAGTAATGGCTTTCTACTGAAAATTAGTTTCTTGTAACTTGTGTTGCCTTAGGATGTAATTTCAGATAAGTAAGCGTGTAGGTGATTTCTGCCTGCCCATTATTCTCCTTGCGAATACCTTCCAGTATATCTCGCGCTCGATCGTAGGTAAATGTATACGTAGAAACCTGACCGCGCGGCTCAAAATGTTTATACACTAAAATGTTTGCTTCCGTCATGCCTGTAAACTCTCCACGCACGGAATAGGATGGCAAAAGATCTTTATCCAATGGAATTTCAAAATATTCACGGTCTGCACCTGCCACATCTCTTATGATTGCCACTTTCGAATAATTCTCTCTCCTATCCATTATCTTTTCACGAACTTCGGAAGACAACAGTCCCTTACCTTTCTTAACAACTAATACGGAAACGGAATAGATGCCCTCAATAGTGCCAACACTTGAATTATCCTTGCTCATGTATCGCTGCATCAGCTCCTGAAAATCGACCTGTTCAAAAGGATGAACTTTCCGATTTTGTTTCATCGTATAAAGTTTATCAACTGAGCAGGAATTAAGAAACACAAGACATGCAAAATAGACCAAGGTTCTTTTCATAACACAGACATTTAACGCCTCAACAAGTCAACCATTAAAAAACAATATCCTGATACGTTCCATTATTACACGAGCGACAAGAAATACGACCCTTCAACGCGCTCGGTTTAAAGAGTGATTTACCCATCAGCATACGCACACACTCCTGAATGCCCTCAGTAATGCTGGGATGTGGGTGAACACATTCTGCTAATTCTTCTACACCCTTATCCATGGAAATGAGAACGGCTACTGCCTGAATAGCACTGCTGGCGTGGTTGCCCACTACCTTCATACCTAAAATCTTCATGTGATCATCCGCAGTGACAAGCAGTTTTATGAAACCTTGCGTATTACGTTTAGCTATAGCCCGTGTAATGGTGCTATACTCAAGGGTCACTACTTTATAGTTTATTCCAGCTTCTTTTGCTTGTGTTTCGTTCATTCCAACTCCTGCCACTTCGGGACTCAAAAACATAATCGTGCTGATATTTTCATAGACCAACTTGCGGTCTGGTTTACCGAATATTTTTTCCACCGCATAGCGACCTTCCAATTCGCCCACATTTACGAGCGAGATATCAGCCGTGAGATCTCCTACCGCATAAATATTTGATACATTGGTTTGCGTATCGCTGTTGTCAATCCCACGCTTGGTAATATTGATACCCACTTTATCATCCCACAGTTCTTCAATGTTTGCCACCCGCCCTACCGAAACCAAGGCTTTTTCAACATTGAATGTTCCGCGGCTGCCATCAGTGTATTCTAACTCATATTCCACCCGGCCATTGATAGTTTTCATACTAATCAACTTTGAGTTTCGATGGATTAACACTCCGTTGTTTTCCATATTGCGCTCCACAATCCGCACCACATCTTCATCTTCAAAAGGAAGTATTCGATCACCTTTATCAATTAAATGAACTTTGGTGCGACCAAACCCACTGAAAATGGTAGCGTACTCACATCCAATTACCCCGGCCCCCACAATCACCATACTCTCTGGAAAATCATCGAGGTCTTCAATGCCTTCGCTTGTTAAAATAATTTTCTCATCAATGGGAAGTTCTGGCAAATAGCGAGGTCGGCTGCCTGTAGCTAAAATGATGTGATCACCATATACTATTTCTTGTTTTGTTCCCACCGTAATTTCAATCTCATGCTGACTTTTAAGTTTTGCATGCCCGGTTTTGAAAGAGAGAAGGTTTGCATACGAAGTTTCGCTCAACTGATGCATGTGTTCCTCCAGCAGTACTTTGCGTTCAAGCACAGCTTTTCGGACTTCATTTTGAATTTCTTTAAAGCTGATGGATGGTTCTTGAATATTATACCGCTTCAGGTTCTTCCTAAAAGCAGAAGCTTCGCGCGATAACTCCCACCAGGTTTTTGATGACAAGGCACCGTTGGTAACGCCCGCTCCGCCTACAGCGTTTTTTTCAACAAGTAGCGTTTTCTTTTTAAAGTCAATGGCACGCATAGCCGCTGCATAACCCGAAGGACCGGCACCGATAATAATGAGATCAAATTTTTCCATAAAGCCTTAAAGCCAGAGCAAATTAAGGGTACAATTTCCAACATCCTGAGCTTCTATGCAATTCCTTTAACGGGAATCAAAACCATGGAAACAACTCATCAATTCTGACTATTTTTACAATATTCCGTTTTAAATAACCGGGTAATCATGCCACTGTGGCAAAAAAATATATTTGAAATCTATGCTTGATCAATTAATTGAGTGGGATAAGGAAGTGCTGATCTTTCTAAATAGTTTTCATACACCGTGGCTAGACCCGGTTATGTTAACAATCACAAAAACGTTCTTTTGGTTACCACTTTACCTCTTTCTTATTTTTCTAATAATCAAGAACTTTAAGAAAGAAGCCTGGTTCATTTTGTTTGGTGCTGCAATTACCATTATTCTATGTGATCAGATTACTTCTTCATTTATGAAACCCTTTTTCGAGCGCCTTCGACCTTCACAAGATCCAACGATGGTGGGCTTACTACATCATGTGGATGGTTATAAAGGTGGACTCTATGGTTTTTCTTCGGGGCATGCAGCTAACACGCTGGGGGTAGCTCTTTTTGTATGGCTTACACTGCGCTCCACATATAGGTGGATTGGGTTCATCTTTGTGTGGGCTATTCTAATGACATATACACGCATTTATCTTGGTGTTCACTATCCAGGTGATATTCTGGTGGGTGGCACCATAGGGCTCATCTGCGGATTAATTGGTTTTAAAACAGCAGGCTATTTGAGAAACCGATATCATAAAAAAGAGGCTGTCTCAAAAGTCCACTAATTATTAACATGTCATTCCGGCCCTGCCTTTGCCGAAGCTTCACTATACGAAACGCTTCGTGCAGCATAGCGGCTACGCGCAGGCAGGCCCGCGATAACTGGACGATTTTTGAGACAGCCCTTTTCCTAAAGATTGAAAAATACTTCCTATTTCTTGCCAAATAGTTTTCCGGCTAGCCCGCCCAACGCACCAAGGGGATTTGATTTTGAATTGCCTCCGGCCACCTGACCTAGAATGCTGGCTACATCCAAATTATTATTGCCACTAACACTTTTCATGATGTTTGTTAAGTCAAATGAATTGTCTTTGGGATCATTCGTTTTTTTAACCAACTGATTCATTACGGTAGGAAGTAATCCAGCAACAATACTCTGTGCCTGAGCTGATGAAACCCCAAACTTAGCAGCAAAATTTCCTGCTACCGATGTTATCATCTGCTTCACCATGGGGTTGCTGGCCAAATTGCTGCTGCCACCACCCTGAAGCATAGAGGCCACTTGCTGCAGGTTTCCCTGTGCAGCCTGACCTTTCAAAGTATTAAAGATTGACCCAGCTACTTCCTGAATGGCTGCATTATTAAATTGATTGGGGATTGCCTGATTTTTAACGATGGCATCTCCGGCATTTTGTTCTACGAGTTTTACAAGTTGATCAAGCATAAAATTTTGTATTAGGTTAGTAAATAAAGATACTAATCTCCCGATTAAATAAAACGCTTTACTAATTATTTAATAATCGCTTTACATACTTACCAATTATGTCAAATTCAAGGTTTACCAGATTGCCAGCCTTAATTTGATGAAAATTGGTATGTTCGTAGGTATAGGGAATTATGGCAACTGAAAAACTATTGTCGTTACTGTTGAAACAAGTTAAACTTACGCCATTGATTGTGATTGAGCCTTTCTCTACCGTTATGTTACCTTGCCTGAGATCATACTGAAAAGTATAAAGCCAGCTTCCGTTTACATCTTGTACAGAAACACAGGTCCCGGTTTGATCTACATGACCTTGCACGATGTGCCCATCAAATCGGCCGTTGGCAATCATACACCGCTCAAGATTTACTCTATCTCCGACCTTTAGTAAATCAAGCGTAGATTTAGCTAGTGTTTCATCAATAGCTGTTATCCAATGTTGATTTCCCTGCACCTTTATTACTGTAAGGCATACTCCATCATGCGAAACACTTTGGTCTACTTTTAACTGATGGCTAATGGAGCTCTCAATACAAAACGTTTTATTGCTTCGCTCCTGCACTACGTCTTTTACATTACCTAACGCTTCGATTATTCCGGTAAACATAGAAATTTACTTCTACAAAAATATGATAAACTATGTAACAAATACTAACGAACAACATGAATCCACCCTCTGATTTGTTTGTTCCTCTTCGCGGAATCTAACACATCAAAAAGGACATTAGCTTGGTAAAAATAAACTCCTTCTGGTACCGATTTACCTGCAGTATCCTTTCCGTCCCATAAAACTGAACCCTCATTTAGTCTATCGATAACGTTTTGACCCCAGCGATTAAATACAGAAAAAGATACCTGATCCACAAATCGAGAACAGTCCTGATTTGAATTATACAAAGAAAATTTTTCATTGTATTGATCTCCATTGGGAGTAAAAACATTTGGAATAAATATGGAGGGACAATTATCATAACAAACTTCTTCGCTGAATTCACTTATATTTCCTGATCGATCAACTGAAGCAACCTTATAACATCTTGATAACTTAGTCAAATGGTTTTCAAGAAATTCATTTCCATCAGTTACTCCAATCAATTGAAATTCTTCATTTAAGGAATTAGCCGCAAATAGTTGATACGAATAGATGTCTTTCATACAATCATCATCTGCGGGGGGTAACCATTCGATAGAATTTGAAAAAACCTGTTGGGAACAAGGAGTCTGAGTATTAAATAAATTACAATCAATTGAGCTTTTGACAATCTGAGGTTTGCATGGTGGAATATTATCAAATATTGTCGAACAAAACACTTGTGAAAAATTTTCAAGTGGTGTTTCAATCGCTGGATTGCCATAGGTTCCGCGAGTCAAAATTCGGTAACAATAAAATTTCGAACTAGTCAGTTTCTTATCCTGATATGTACCTTCATCCAGAAAATAGAATCCGTTTTCGGAAACATTAACACTGTCAATCAAAATAGATTCCTTGCTGCCAGAACCCTCATCGTATCTATAGATGAGATGCCATGGGTTATCTTGTATGACATTGCTCCATGGGGTTTCTGTATTCCAGTTAAGTTCAATACTATTTTCCCTTGGTGTTGCCTCATTCCAAACTGACGAAGCAATGGAAGAAGTATCCAATGGTAACAAGGTGGGGTCATTAACGTTTTTTGCTAGCAGCAAAATTCTGTAGTTGTATCCAAAATCTTTTGTGTTTAATCCACTATCTCTAAATGTTGTATCCAGAATATTACTCGAATGAATTTTAATAATCTCGTTATTGCCCGTAAGTCCTGTAGCGCGAAATATTTGATATTCGTAAGGTTGCAAATAATCTAGTTGACTAAGATCATACGGACTTCGCCAACTAATAATCATTTCTCCATCTTGTTCATCGGTTTTTGAAACTGAAATGTGCGTTATTATTGGGGCATCAGCCAGAATTGGAGGAATACAAAATTCAGATGACACCCTACTTTCAGCGCCTCCAACAAGAGGAAACAAAACAGTTATCCTGTAACAATATACCGCTCCAACTGAAAGCCCTGCACCACCATTATCATCTATAAATTCATTAACTTCAGGAGAAACTTCTGTTATTTTTTTGTAGCCAGCAAATTTTGGCAATCCAGAAACACAATCATCTGGATTATATGAAAAAGATCCTACTCTTCTCCAGATAAGGATTTTTGATGCATTAGTGCAAGAGTAAGAAGACCATGATAATTTTGATTTCCTATTTATTACATCTAGCTCGGCATTTACTAGAATTGGTGGTGGAGCAGCAATTTTAATATTCCAAGTTTTAAATCGGACGAGATTTGGACCCGTGAGTGGATTATCCGTTATCTTAATGGTGATTTGGTAAGGTTGATTTCGAACTTGATAACAATTAGGCATCCATAGAAATGCTAAAGATGCATTTGGTGCACTTGGCTGAAATTCCGATGGGTTAGGTAAAAATACAGCTGGGTTGTTAGGTAAAGAGAATATTCCTGATAAGACTTCAATCTTCACATCATTGTTATCTGGATCGGAGCCAAGTATTATTTCACTAATTACTGTACCTGCATACACACAAATATCCTGAGGAATAATTAAATCGGGTCTTCTATTACTACATTCTTCAACCAATATTTGCATATCTCTTCTTACAGAGCCAAGTTTTACATATACATCATTCATTTTTCGCCATTCATTCACAATAAAGGCTATGTTATATTCACCCAAAGCACTTGGGGCGTCCCATGTAATAGTGCCAAAAGCGTCTATTAAAAATTGCGGTTGTCCATTCCCTGCTTCATTTCCTGTATTAAAATCGGATGCATAAAATGACGAATGATTTGGGGCTAGATAAGTTGCTTGTTGAATGCTTGATAATAACGGAACTGCAATTTCGAAAGATAAACTATCTCCATCTTCATCAAAGGCAGCCGGGTTATGAAAAAAAGATAGCTTAGAGCAGGCTCTATCTACAGGAGGCGCCAACAGAATCGGTGAATTATTGCAGATACTACTATTAAAAATAATTTTAGTCTCTATGAAAAATGGTGTTTGAACTGAATTCTGAATATTTAAAATACCTGAATTACGACTTGTTTCTGAATAGGAGACCGTATAAGACCCAATTTGATTATACTTATGCTCAGAAGTAAAGGAATAAACACCAATCCCCGCTCCTAAATCAGGGCGTGGTAAGAAACTACCGCGTGGTGAAGAAATGAATGATCCATCTCCAAAGTTCAAAATTCCCTCACCTGGACTAACCGGTGATGAACTATTACCATACATAGCTAGAGTTATCAAGAAAATTCCTTCAGCACAATTCTTCTGCTTAACCGAAATTTCGCCAGCCCTGATATGTGATGCCGTTACCGAAAAATTAAGCGAAAGAAAAAGAACCAGTAAAAGATATGCACCTCTTTTAATCATAGGAGATTTGATCTTTACTTAGAACGTTAAGCGGATATTAAAATTACACCCACTAAATTTATTTGAGTTATTGTTTCTTCAATTTCTCCTTTTCAATGGCTGCCTTCTGATCTGGTCTTACGGTCGGATATACAATCCCTAGTTGCTCCAAATAGGTTTTATACTTCGCTGGATTGTAATAGAAGGGTTTAAGTTTAGGTGCATACTCCGTCATTATTTTCTGATTTAAGGTAATAGCCGGAAGGTCCTTTTCGCCAATCAGCGGGGTGTATTGCAAGTCCTTCGTTTGTTCAGTGCGATAGTATTCCCAGGAGTTTTTAAGAATTTCTGGTTTCAATAATAAATCAATTAATGTCATTACTTCAGCTTTTGCACCATACACAATTCCCTTATGGGCGATGGGTGTAGCCATAGAAATTGCGTTGCTCCAATGGTGACCAGGCAAGCCGGGAATATTAGATGGATAACGAAGTACAATGGTGGGCAAGGACCAACTGATATCAGCTATATCATCCGACCCACCCCCCATCGCCATTAGCTGACGACCCATAACGTTTACGGGGCCTGTGGGTGTTGGAAGACTGATGGTATCGAGCTTAACAGCAAGCCCTTCAATCTTTGGAGCCTTCAATTCTATTTGTGTTGCCTTGGCCAGCAACTGATCTTCCTCCGTCCACTTTGGTAAGCCTACTACTTTAATGTTAGAATACATTGCTTCTGCAAGAGGTTTATTAAAATGGCCAGGCCATGCAGAACCCAGAACTTCATACGTAAATTTTGTATCCGTCATCAAGGCAGCACCCTCGGCTACTTTAACTCCGACATCAAATAATTTTTTGATGTTGGGATAGGTGCGTTCTCTAAAGTAATACCATACCGAAGCTTTTGAAGGAACAACATTCGGTTGATCGCCACCATCGGAAATTACATAATGCGACCGCTGGGTTAATTCAAGATGTTCGCGCCTGAAGTTCCAACCTATGTTCATTAGTTCAACGGCATCAAGTGCGCTTCGGCCACGCCACGGTGCGCCTGCTGCATGAGCTGCTGCTCCCTCAAAATTAAATCGAACTGAAACTAATCCATTATTGCCAGCATCGCCATAGCCAACACCTAGGTTGTTAGCTACATGGGTGAAAATGCAAGCATCTACATCCTTAAAATATCCGGCACGAACGTAATAAGCTTTTGTGCCTACCAGTTCTTCTGCTACTCCAGGCCAGAGCATAATTGTGCCGGAAATCTTTTCGCGTTCCATCACTTTCTTGAGCGCCAACGCGGAAATGATGTTTAGTGCCTGACCAGAATTATGACCTTCCCCATGACCTGGCGCACCAATCACAATCGGATCGGCATAAGCAACTCCCGGTTTTTGCGAAGCCTTGGGAATACAATCCACATCTGAACCTAGCGCAATCACCGGCTTGCCCGAACCATAACTCCACTTTGCTATCCAGGCAGTAGGCACACCGGCCACACCTTTCTCTACCTTGAAACCTTGCTTTTCCAACAGTGTGGTGAGGTAGTTGAATGTCTCCCATTCCTGAAATCCTAATTCAGAAAAACTAAACAACATATCGTTGATCTGCTGACCAAGCACTGCATTCTTTTCTACTTCAGCGGCTGCATCAGCTTTCAGTTTTTCAACCTGTTGCACTTCGGTTTGGGCCAGCGCAGAAAAAACTATTAAGGCAAGTAAAATTGTGGTAAGTGATTTCTTCATACGGTTTGTCGGTTAGGATTAACGCAAGTTATACATTAAGTGATTTGGTTCAAGGCAGTTTTATGGTCGTTAAAAAAGGCACTTTGGACGGTAAAAATGGAGTATTTGAAAATTTTGGTTTATAATATAAACCAATTTATATTTGTGCCGTTGAATCACTGCGAACAACCAACAATTACTTCATTAAAATCTAAACATTATGAGTAGCGAAAAAGAAACTCTCACGCCCGAACAAAGTCTGGATGTAATCAGCTCAATGATTCGTCAGGCAAAAGGCAACATGCAAAAAAATAGTTTCTACTTCTTGCTATGGGGTTGGACAATTGTAATCGCCAACCTGGGTGTTTACATACTCATCAAGTTTACCAGCGTATCCAATCCTTACATGATGTTTATGCTAACGATTCTGTCAGCAATTGTTTCAGGTATTTATGGAATGCGACAAGGCAAAGAATCAAATGTCTCTACGCATTTAGATAGCATTTATAAGTGGGTGTGGATCGGCTTTGGTGTTACCTGCTTTATTTTTTGGTTTTTCGGAAAACAAATTGGTTGGCAGATCAATCCTGTAATCATTACATTAAGTGCAGTACCCACTTTTATTTCCGGTGCGTTGCTTAAGTTCAAACCACTAATGCTGGGCGGTATTGCATTTTGGGTTTTTGGTGTGCTCATTTTTATGTCGAGTTTCGAAAATCAATTTCTGCTTGCTGCCTTGGCCGTAACTGCAGGCTATGTTATTCCGGGACACATGCTTAAAAAATCTGAATAGCATGTTGAAAGAATTAGATCCACTATTGCATTCTCAACTCCGGCTAGGTGTTATGTCACTTTTAATTAGTGTGGATTCTGCTGAGTTTACCTGGCTAAAAGAAAAGACCAATTCAACGGCTGGAAACCTAAGTGTGCAATTGGATAAACTCTCGGAAGCAGGTTATATAAGTATCGAGAAGTCATTCAAAGGAAAGAAGCCACTTACAACGTGCAAAATTACAAAGCAGGGTCTTAAAGCTTTTGAGGAATATGTAAGTGCGCTAAGACAATATATAGGGAAGTAATTTTTTTACACAGATGGTTTATGATATAAACTTATTTATGAAATCATAATCACAAAACCAGTGAAGCTCTCTTTAGGAATTATTATTGGCTTAATCATTTTGATGTTAGCAATTAATGAAGCAAAATCTGACAAGCTGCAAGTGGTTCATTCCTATTTTCTTCAAACTCATTAAACAAAAATAATTAACACTTAAAATTATATCCCATGAAATCAATCCTATTGTGTTTCCTATTAATCGGTACATCTTCTCTTTTACAGGCGCAGAATCCGGCAAAAATTAATCGCGATCAATTAAAGCCATTAAACTTCCTCGTGGGAAACTGGAATGGAACAGCGACCATTCAGCAGCAAGGAGGTGCACCCGTAAAGGTAAATCAGGAAGAGAAGATTAGTTGGCAGCTAGACAGCACGCTAATTAATATCGAAGGCTTCGGAAAAGACCCCCTTACAAATAAAAAGCTTTTTCATGCGTATGCGATCATCTTCTATAACCCTTCTACGCAACAACTTGGAATGAAATCCTTTACTATGGAAGGCCGTCAGACTGATGCTTACTTTAAAGTAATTACCGAAAATCAGTTTGAATGGGGATTTGACTTGCCCAATAACCGTGGCAAAATTAAATACCTGATAACGGTTTCCACAAAAGATAAAACCTGGAACGAAAAAGGTGAATTTTCACAAGATGGAACACAATGGTTTCCTTTTATGTCAATGAATCTAATTAAAAAATAAGTCATGCTTAAAAAAAATATTCGTTATGAAACTCCTAACATTTTTTATAACATTCATTTGTTTTAGTTCAGCATTCGCACAAAGCGAAGTAGATGAAATGATGTATCAGGCCTACCTGCAACGATCAAAATCTTTGTGGCGTAAAGCGGTCGAAACCCAACAGAAATTAAGTCCTGCAACATCAAAGGATTTCAACGCTCAATTTCGACTCGCCTATGTATATGCCTCACTTCTCAATGGTTCCATGGCACTAGACGATGAGGATTTTTTTGATGAAAATGTAGATGATGCTAAAAGTTTAGTTAAGAAATTATTGGAGCAAAATGAAAAATCGGGCGAAGCGGCTGCACTCCTTTCTGGCATTTATGGCAACGAAATGGGTTATAGCCCCATGAAGGGAATGATACTAGGCAGTAAGAGCAGCAGCCTGGTCGAAAAAGCTCTTGAACTTGAACCAGAATCGCCCCTTGTATGGCGTGTTTACGCCAATAATAAATTCTACACACCTGCAGCATTCGGTGGAGATTTGAAGAAATCAATCAACGCCTTGGAAAAATCAATAGCCTTGTTTGAACTAAATCCTACTCAACTTACGCACAACTGGCTTTACATCGATACACTTGCAATGCTTGGGCAAGCGTATCAAAAAGATGGACAGATAAACAAAGCCATTGGAGTGTATGAGAAAGTTTTGAAAGCTGAAACCAACTTCGAGTGGGTCAAACGCAAACTGTTACCTTCTGCGCAGAACACTCTCAAAAAATAGGCTAAGACATTCTAAGAATTTTTATATCTGCGTGAATCGGTCACGATGGATTAGTCCATTAAATTAAACGATCATATGAAACCACTTATAATTTTTTCCTTAAGCATTTTCATAGCATCCGCTTATGCACAACCATGCAAAGTAATTAGCGGTATCGTTTGGGATTCTGAAAGTAATTATCCTTTACCAGGAGCCAATGTTCGCCTTCAATCTAACTGGCGAGTTGGAAGCAGCACAGATTCGCTGGGTCAATTTCAATTGCCATATCTAGTAGGCGATACGTTGGTGGTGTCGTTTATCGGCTATGAAGATGTACTGCTACCTATTAAAACCACGTGTGAAGTAACCATTCGCCTTATCCCTTCTCTGAAACTAACCGGAGAGATCGTGATAAAAGCTGAGAGATTGATTGCCGAAGAGTTTCGAACGATGAATGCCAATAAGCTTCAAATCTATACCAACCCGGTCGCAAAAGCCGATCCGTTGCTGGCCGTAAACTCAATGCCGGCTGCTACAACACTTGACGAATCTGCCAACATTAGCTTGCGCGGAAGCACCTCACAGGAAACCGGTATCTTCTTAAACAGTGTACCTATTTATGATGGAATACGCTATGGTCAACTTAATGGCATTGGCACGTTTAGTATTTTCAACACTACAATTATCAATAGCTTACAAGTATATTCCGGCAATCCACCTTTGGAATATGGCAATACCTCCTCTGGTTTGATTGCCCTTCAAACTGAAGCTATTGTTCCAAAAAAGGCGGCTACGCAAGTTTCACTTACCATGGCCAATGTTGGTGCGAGTGTTAGCTTGCCATTAAACACGAAATCTTCATTAAGTGCGTTTTCTAACTATCAATTCTCCGGTCTTTTACGCAATTTGAATGAGAAGGCTTTGGAGCGAATTAAAAAATTTAGTTCGGTAGATGCCGGTCTTCATTATTTTTTAAAAATCTCAGATAAAACACTACTTCGGGTATTTAACTATTCGCTAAGTGAAAGCTTTACGTTCGATTATCGCCATCCCACTTTTCAAGGCAATTTCATGGCAAAGAAGAAACGAAATTTCACAACAGTTTCATTTCAAAAACATTTTGGTCGTGGTGAGTTGAGTATTAATCAAGGGGCAAGCTTTTACAAAGCCAATTTTGAGTTTAGCCGGTCAGATATTGAGTTAGGCAATCAGGATTTCTATTCATCAATCAACTATGCCAGTATAGGTGAAAGTTTTGATTTTAAAGTTGGAATCTCGCACGATAATAGACAGCAAGAATTTATTGGCACATTGCCCATGTTTAGCTATGCCGTGGCTCCCACCCACCCTTTCTTCTCTACACGCTCCGCTACCCGCATTCCACTCACCGAAGTTTACGGATATGGTAAGTATCGATTGAAAGAAAAACTCCTTGTGGGCTTGGGTGCACGTCAGGGTATTCCTACAAGCAATCAGGTTCAATATACAAGTGGACAAATAAACTTAAAGTGGCTAACCAGTGAACACCTTTCATGGTTGTTGGGTGCAGGAAAGTATCATCGAACTGACTTTTCACGTGTCGATGTTAATCCTGTAATTCGTTTCGAAACTCACCAGCTTTCGCTGGATGCGATGTATAATAACCATGCATGGGAAATGGCTGGTTCGGTTTTTACCAAACGATCTAACACTGGCAGTGAGCTTCGGAAAACGTATGGGATTGAAGGTTTTATAAAGTATAAATCCAATCACATTATCGCTGAGGCATCTATGAGCTCACTACATTCAGTTGTCACGGTAAATGAAACAACCTATGCTTCACCTTTCGATCTAACGTATTTCGGCCGGGTAAATTTTCAATATAAATTTAGAAGTTCGTGGACCGTATCTTTGTTCTCATTGTTCCGGCAGGGATCTTTTTACAATCCGGTAGCTTCTGTGCATTTTGATGAACAGTATCAGGTATTTGAACCCGCCTTTGTGCCAATAGTTGATCAGCAACGTCTTCCAAACTATTTGAACGTAAGCATGAACATCAGTAGGCTCATTACCCTTAGCGAAAAGGTGATGATGATAGCATTTGTAAGTGTGGACAACCTAACCAACCATGTAAACGTGCGTGGCTATGAATATAATTTTGATTACACGAAACGTAACGAGGATAAGTTCGCTCAAAGGACAGCCTTTATAGGCTGCGTTATGAATTTTTAAAAAAATTATATCCCTTTAGAGCAAACTAAATCAATGGGAGAATATCCAAAAACTAACTGATTTCTGAACACACCAATGTTAGGGCGCCCGCCACCTTAAGCTAATTTAGCCTGTTCAGGATCCCAGTTAATGATTGTCTTATCGAAGTAACTTTTATTGGTTGCTAAAGCAGGCCCTGCTGCGCGCATGCCAAACAAAGCATCTTCAACAATCACTGCCTTCTCGCGGATACCTCTATAAAAATTAGCATGGTGGTCGAGGTTAGCGCTGTAATTACGAGGGGCTTTAAATTCTAAATCTGACTCGGATATAACCGAAGCAGGTTTTGGATATTTCGCCTTGTACCATTTTTCATACTCCTTTCGTTGACTTTCCGAGAAAGTATCATATGAATCCCAGCCACCGTAGCCAGGTTCATTTCTGATTTTATGATGAATAACCTTCACGGCATCCCAGCCCATTTCTATAACTCCATCCGTTCCAATCAATCTTAGGCCTTCACCACTTTCGCTGCCATCCACAAAATTTACACGCATCTGCAAATTAAAGGCAGCGTGTTCATCTGTTTGCGAGTAGTCGTAAATACCAAGAATTACATCAGGTACATCACGTCCATCTTTCCAATAACGTAATCCACCGGTTGCCAACACCCGATTGGGGCCTTTTGAACTTGTTACTGCATGCAACGCTGAAAACAGATGTACAAATAGATCACCTGCTACACCCGTTCCGTAATCCTGATAATTTCGCCACCGAAAAAACCGAACCGGATCATAAGGTCGCTTTGGTGCATCCCCTTGAAAATTATCCCAGTCAACTGTATTTGTCTGAGCATCCGTGGGGATCGAATACTGCCAGGCACCATTGGCACTATGACGATCCATCCAAGTTTCAACCATAACCAAATCACCAATCGTTTTAGACTCAAAAATCTGGCGGGTTTTTTCTGTTACGATAGAGCTCACACGCTGGCTACCAACCTGAAACACCTTGCAGGTTTTCTTCTGAGTAGCTATTACCTCGGCCCCTTCCTCGAGTTTATGCACCATAGGCTTCTCACAATAAACATGTTTGCCTTTATTCATTGCCTCAATTGATATCCGATCATGCCAATGATCTGAAGTGGCTATTATTACAGCATCAACATCTTTACGATCTAAAATTTCTTTGTAGTTTTTGGTAACAAATAAGTCCTTACCATACATTTCTCTGGCCCTATCAAGTCTGCCCGAGTAGAGATCGCATACCCCAACAAGTTTTACACCAGGTATTTGTAATGTCCAGAGGGCATTGCTAAAACCCATAATACCCATGCCTATAATTGCCACGTTCACCTGATCGTTGGAGGCATAAATTTTTTTGTCAATTTTAGGGGCCTCCAAATAAAAGGAACCATTCGTTTCACCACCAAGCGCCACGGCCGGTGCAACAGACGTAGCGAGGGCCGTTCCTGCTACTTTCTTGATAAAACTCCTTCGGGATGATTTTAAATTGGTCATATCTATTACCGTTGGTATCTACAGAATATTTAAGAACACTGTCTAAATATATTAATTTAGCCTCATATAGTACACAATGAATCGATTTTTCTAAGGTTTTGATCAACACGCATGATGGCCAAATTTATCTCATTTACCTTTCTTATAGCTCTATTAGTTTCTTGCGAAAGTGATGAGGCAAAGGAGGAACGATTAGCGCAACAATATTGCGGAAGTTGCCACTTATTTCCAGAGCCAAGTCTACTACCCAAAGAAGTGTGGATCGAAAGTGTGTTGCCCAACATGGCTTTTAGGATGGGGTTAGTCGATTTAATGGATGCCAAGAAATTTATTGCTGCCGAAGACTTATTAACAGTTGTTGGCACACTACCCGATAACCCGATGGTAAGTGATGAAGAATGGAAATCCATCGTAGCCTATTTTGAAAAAAAAGCACCTCAGGAACTGGAACCAAAAAACACTTATGAAGTTAAGCCACTTACTATTTTCAAGGCCTCTAGTTATGTAAATACTAAGGAGCCGCTTCCACTGATTACACTTATTAAAGTAGATACAATTAATCATAAAATAATTGTTGGTTCGCGAAATGGAACATTGGATATACTAACTAATCAGTTTGAAATTGTAACTACTCATCAACTCAAAAGCCCTGTTTCTCATTTAGAATTTGGTAAAAATAATCTCATCATGTCTCTAATGGGTATTATGGATCCCAATGATCAATCAGTCGGTGAAATTGTTAGTGCAAGCGAAACGGGTGAGTTGAAAGAAATTCTACTTGATTCGATTAAACGACCGGTTCACTTTGTGAAAGCAGATATTAATATGGATGGATTTGAGGATTTCATTGTCTGCGCATTTGGCAACTATACCGGAGGGCTTCTTGTCTACGAAAGTGTTCATGATACGGCTTTTGTAAAGCATGTCATTTCCAATTTACCGGGGTCACGAAAAATTACTGTAGACGATTTTAATAACGATGGTAAGTTGGATATTTTAGCCTTGCTAACACAAGGGGACGAGCAACTCACTTATTTTATGAATAAGGGAGGTTTCAATTTTGAACAAAAGGTTTTACTAAGATTCCCTCCTGTCTATGGTTCGAGCTACTTCGAAATTGCCGATTTTAATAAGGATGGTAGATTTGACATTCTTTATTCTAACGGAGACAACTCCGATTATTCTTTAATTTTTAAACCTTATCATGGAGTTAGAATATTTACTCAAAATTCCGTGGGCGAATTTAAGGAGTCTTGGTTTTTTCAGATGCACGGAGCATCTCAAGCAAGTGCCGTTGATTTTGATCAGGATGGAGACTTAGATATAGTCGCCATTTCTTTCTTCGCGGATTTTGAGAATGCACCCGATGAAAGCTTTATCTATTTTGAGAACAATAATCTTAAGTTTACACCACAAAAATTACCCGAAGGCTCGGCTGGTCGTTGGCTGGTTATGGAGACAGCAGATATTGATGAAGATGGTGATAAGGATATTCTTCTTGGTGCCCTTGACTTTGCAAGCAAAGTACCCCAGAGACTATTTCAACAATGGAAGACTGAGAAGACCTCGATATTAATTCTCCGGAACTCAACCCAATAAAATTCTTACTTACATAGTAAAACCAAATTCTATTGAAACACCCGGATATAATCAACCACCATCCGTTGTGGAAATACCGTTGTTGCATCCGGACTACCTGGCCAATTACCACCTACTGCTACATTGAAAATGAAAAAGAATTTTTCTTTAAATTCACTTAATCCTGTGGGGGTGATATCAATTACATGAAATTGGACATTGTCAAGATACCAGGTGATGGTTGTATCAGTCCAAGTAATGGAAAAAACATGAAATTCATCCGCAAATGTTTTTCCACCAGAAAGGGTGGTATTGCCACCATAAGAAGCATAGCTTCCTGAATTATCCCAATGCACTGTTCCATAAATTCTATCATTTCTACCGGCTGTAGCGCTCGTTCCTCCTATCAATTCCATGATATCAATCTCACCGCACTTAGGCCAACCTATTCCCACATCGCTTATATTGGACCCCAGCATCCATAACGCAGGCCATATGCCTTGACCTTTCGGTAAAATTGCACGGATATCAACCCTACCAAATTTAAAATCCTGTTTTCCCTTTGTAATTATCCGTGATGAGGTATAATTAAAACCTCCTGCACTCTCCTTTTTGGCTTTTATTACTAAGTAACCATCTTGTACGGAAGTATTTGATGATTGATAATACTCCAATTCGTTGTTACCCCAGCCTCCTACTCCATTTCCAATCTCATGTGTCCAGTTGGCAGAACTCAATGCATCACCTTCAAATTCATCTTGCCAGATCAAAGTCAGATTAGGGTAAGTAAGCGGTGAAGTAAATCCTGTTGTGGGTATTGATGGCTCATTTACTTGAATAGTAAGACTTACATCTTTGCTCATGAAAAGATTATCGATAGAATACGCAACTACCGTAACTGTATACGTATTTGAATTTAAATAAGTATGCTCAGCTACACCATTTGTTGACTCAAAAGCGGGATCACTTAAATTTTCCCCGAAAAAGAAGCTATACTTAACAGCATTATCGGCATTGGCAATAAATGATACTAATCCTGATCCATCAACACTAACTGTTGATTGAATTGTAAGATTTGTAGGTGTAATCTTATCATCACCGCCACCATCATTACAACTGCAACAAGAAATAAAGACAAGAAAAAACACGAAAAAATTACTTTTAGATTTCATAAGGGGGAGTGTTTTTATGCATCGCTTAATGAATTGTGTTTAATTATGATTTTTTTATTATTCTTTTCTTTCCTGCATAATCAAATACAATAACTTCTTTAACTCCTTTTGGGATACGAACCCTTCTGGATGATTGTGAAAGGTACCCAGATCCATAATAAAATTCAATTTTTTGTCTTGCTCCATCGCTAAAAATAAATTCGGCATAACTGTCTAATGGTTCAGGAATAAATTCAGCTAAGTCTTCAACATTATTCTTAATAAAAACCTTAAGACTATCTCTATTCTGAGTCGCAATAAATAAGTCACCATTACCAGTTGAAACACGCGCCAACCCTTTGGCATCACCCTGCACTAGAAAACCGCTTTTTGATGATTGTATAACATCGAAGGCGCCCCTTCCATTACCTAATAAAACCAAGCCGGTGAAGGCATCATTTTGACCTACTGTTGGTTCATTCCCAAAGTCATTGCCAACCATAAAAACATCAAGGTAGCCATCTCTATTGATGTCATCCGTCACCATGCCATTAACGGGAGCAACCTGAACCATCATCGGTAGTTTATGCATTTTGAATTTCCCGGAACCTAGATTCTCCACATAGCTAGTAGCTAAATAATTGGCCTCCAAAGTAAGAGACTCCTTTAGTTCTTCTGGGGTAAAGAATTGATCGGTAGTGACTAATGCAAAATCCTTGTACTTGGCAAACTTCCTCCTAAATTTTGGACTTTGCGAATTCAAATCATCCCAAAAATGAACAGGGTATGATTTCATTGTTCCATCTTCAGCTTTGATATAACACGATATAACTGCAT
Organism: Cyclobacteriaceae bacterium; assembly: GCA_965278925.1. Lineage (GTDB taxonomy): Bacteria > Bacteroidota > Bacteroidia > Cytophagales > Cyclobacteriaceae > ELB16-189. Next base: position 1,331,362 of record OZ257123.1, read on the forward strand.
CTATACTACCATTTCCATCAAAATCTTTAGCACAAACTGTAATAGGTTGATCAAAAGAAGCATTGTAATGATTATTCAATCCTAAATTTCCCACTACATAATCTGTGTCTCCATCATTATCGAAATCACCACCTGTAATGCTGTTGAACCAACCCTTATAATTATCAATACCAGACTGAATGCGCTCAAATTTTCCTCCTGTATTTTTATAAAAGCACACCTGCATAAACTCACCCACTAAAATAATATCAACTTTACCGTCATTATCAAAATCAGTCCATAATGCATCGGTAACCATACCCGGTGTTACTAAATTTTTACATAGCTCACTTGTTACGTTGGTAAACACTCCCTTATTGTTCTGAAGAAGGTAACTCTCATCTGCGTACGGATAACTGCCTGGAAGCACCCTTCCACCTACAAATAAATCTAAGTCCCCATCTGAATCAAAATCCGCAGCTCGAACGCAAGATCCGCTTGCAACATTTTTAGGTAAGGCAGTGTTGTCTAACGTGAAATTTCCGTTGCCATCATTCTTAAAAAGTCTATCCTGATAACGAATGCTACCAGGCTCAAATTCGTAGCTCCCACTTACAGCGTACAAATCAAGATCTCCGTCATTATCTGCATCGAATAAGAGAACACCAGTGTCTTCCTCCTGTTTTGCCTTATCCTTTTCAATGTTCTTAAAATCAAAAGTACCGTTCTTTGTTTGTATAAAAACAGTTGCAGAATAATTGGCAGCTCCGCCAACATAAAAATCTTCCAAATCATCGCCATTTAAATCTCCAATTGCAATACCAGGTCCAGACTGTGAAAACTTATGAGGCAACGTTCTTTGAATATTATAATCTATTTTATCTTCTTCTTGATTTTTATAGAGGATACCCACCTGACTGGTTATATCTTTAACAAGTGACGATCTGTTTAATTGTATTTTCTGCCTATGAAGTAAGCTGTCTTGTACCGTTGCATCCTTATGATTCAATACAAGCAACTGGTCCGCAGTAACATCAAAAAGTAACTGAGTCCTGCCATCAGGCCACACAACCGAAACCGTGTCAACGTTAGATACGCTACCCAACCCAAAATGAACTGCATCTTCCACAACCGAAACATAGCCCCGCGAAATTGTATGTTCGTGATATTGGATTTTACCGTTAGAGTGATTGAGTGAAATTTTTGTTCCTAAGCCAGAACTATTTTGTTTTGTACCGATTAGCTTAAATCTTAAAAAGTGAGGTGTCCCTTTATTATCTTTAGAATTCAAAGTATTTTCATATAACATCGCAAAGTCGTTGATATTATTAACGATGTAATCCAAATCACCATCATTATCTAAATCTGCAAATGCTGCACCATTCGAAAATGTTGGTTGATCTAATCCCCATTGCTTTGTCATGTCTTTAAATGTGAGATCGCCATTATTTTTAAAAATGTAATTGGCCACTTTTACAGAAGGAACTTGTTCAAGTAAATAATCAATACCTGTAACCGTACTTACCTTCCCTCTGAAACTTATAAAGTCGCGGTCAGTTATGTCTTTTGGAAAACCATTGGTGACCACCAAATCCTTAAACCCATCGTTATCAAAGTCTGCAAAAAGAGGTGACCAACTCCATTCTGTCTGGTAAACACCTGCGAGTTGGCCGATTTCACTAAAGGTTGAGTTTCCATTATTTAACTGAAGCATATTACGAACATGCTGATGGGTGTATCCAAATGCCACATCATTTATATACGTAATATATCCTGTTCCAACAATAACCGTCTTCTTTCTTAGATTGGTTTCAGGAAGCATATCAACGGTTATTATATCTGGATACCCGTCATTATTTATATCACCAATGTCGTTTCCCATGGAAAATTTCGCCTGATGTTTTATCTGGTCATCAATACTATTTTCAAATTTCCCCTTGCCTTTATTTATGTATAATAGATCATTCGTTATGTAATCATTCGAAACATATATATCAGAAAGGCCATCTTTGTTAATATCTGCAACCGCAAGGCCTAATCCATACCCCTCACATAATATACCTGCTTCTCTTGAAACATCCGTAAAGGTTCCATTTCCATTATTTCTATAAAGCTTATCTGTATTTGTAGAAGTTCCATCATTTACTTTTTGCATGTATTTTGCCGGAAGACCAGCCTGTCGCGAATTAGTTAGGAGGTATAAATCGAGGTCTCCATCACTATCATAATCAAAAAAAGTAGCTGTCGTATTGTAGCCCATATCATCAATACCAAATTCCTTTGCTTTATCAATAAATGTGGGTACACCGTCTTTTGATCCCTGATTAACAAACATCATGTTTGCGCGGAGTGTAGAATCCTCGGACATCGTGGAGCAAACATAAATATCAAGCAATCCATCAAGATTAATATCTACTAAGGCCACTCCGGATTTCCATTTATTGAACCCCCCTATTCCTGCTGTTTCCGAAATATCTTCAAACTTTAGTTCTCCTTTATTAAGATACAACTTATTAGGAACCATGTTGCCAGAAAAGAATACGTCCTGTAATCCGTCATTATTAAAATCACCGATTGCAACTCCTCCTCCGTTATAAATGTATTGTTGAGTTATAATATTAAATTGTTCATTGTCAAAAATGTCATTTCTGAAATCGAGCCCAGACTCCTTGCTCTCGATGAGTTTAAACAACGTTTTCTCTTTAACATCGCACCCTGCAAGCAATGCCAAGCAAAACACAATCATGGTTCTATGCGATACTTTCATAGTATACAAATATCTGGGTTTTCATTTGAACCAAAATCTTAAAATGTAAGATTGAACTTGATCCTCTGGTAAAAATAGTTGTGTTTGGTCAAATGAAAAAAGGGACTGCCAATGACAGTCCCTTTTTTCATTTGAATTAATTAAGTATTAATTAGGGCTTCTAGTTCCTCCCCAATCTGTACTTTGATCAGTATTTTTTCTGGTCTGCGTAATCACATATTCAGGCAAAGGCTCAAATCTGTACTTCAACGTCATCGTTGCATCTATAAGATGGTTACGCTTATGGTTTGGACCTAATTCTTTAGCCAGATAATCAGGGCCATTTAGATAAGCCACAATGTCAAACGCCAAAGCAGTTTTACCTGCTTTTGATGCACTATCCCAACGAACCAGATCAAAGAAGCGATGTCCTTCCATTCCAAATTCCAGCTTTCTTTCAAATCTAATAGCGGCTATTGCCTCTGCTCTCGTTGCGAAAGTAGGGTAATTGCCAATGAAATAAAGCGCTGGGGATGCTGGAACAAACCCAGCAGGGTTTGCTGCACGAGTGCGAACCTGATTAACGAGCGCAGTTGCATTAGCTAGTGATCCAACCTCGGCTTCTGCTTCTGCTAACCATAGCAAAATGTCCGCATATCGAATGATCTTCACATTTGTTGCATTTGATGTGAAGCCCCAGTCAACGGAGGCTGCTGTACCACCTTTCTCACTCAAATAGGGGACGTTTTTAATGGGCGAAAATGGTCCACCATTAGCAACTTGACGAATCCAGTTATTACCTGGGTGAAGTCCCCAATCAAGGTATGGAATTCCTCTTCTACCAACTGTCCAATCTAATCTAGGATCAACTGGAGTTGTATTGTCCGGAGTAAAGGCTTGAGTGGACAATAGTCCTTCATCGCTCAAGAGGTCTGCATTGTTATAAGTCGTTAATAAAGGTAACCCAGTAACAGCATCTGTCTTAAACGAATTTACCATGCTGTACGATGGCTGGAAGAATCCGCAACATCCTGCATATTGAGCAGAGCTTCCGTGGGGTTGATTCAACGTGTTTTCATAGTTACCATTACCAATGGTTCCATCCAAAGCAGAAGCCTCATACGCAAAAACTGACTCTGAATTGCCCACCTCTTCTGAGGTTCTGAAGTTATCATTATAACGGGCTTCTAATGCATAGGCTGTACCACTTGCGGTAGTTCCGTTTCTTACTGTGTTAAGCAATGCTAAGGCTTCTGCCCATTTTGCTTGAAACATATAAATCTTAGCCAGATAAGCACCAGCCGCCCATTTATTTGCCCTACCAGCAGCCGTTTGAGTAGCTGGAAGGTTGTCATAAGCAAATTGAAGATCCGCTTCAATTTCAGGCCAAATTTGGTGATCGTTAACAAGCGAATTTAACTGATCGTTTGTTACTTCCTCACTCACATAAACAGCAACACCAAAAACCTTTTGCACTTCAAAATGAAAATGCGCCCGCAAAAATTTTGCTTCACCTTCAATGCGTTGCGCTGTAGCTGCGTTAGTAATTGTACCAGAGGCTACCGCACCATACAATGTTCGTAGGGTCTGGTTAGCTTTTGCAACTCCATCATAAGAGCCTCTCCACTTGTTCAACAAAGTTCCATTACTAGGCTGGGTTTCATGACGTTCAACTGGCTTTTGATCAATACCGTCAGAAGGTTCAGTACCGGTGTAAGCGTCTCCACCTTTAATACTTCCCCAAACCCAATTTGAAGCTCCACCTACCTGGTTAAAATAGTTGTTGTCCCAACTCTCAAAATAAGAACCATCAAGAGATGCATAGGTCGAAATTAACATACCCTCAACTCCTTTTAGGTTTTGAAGAGATGCATCTGAATATGTTCCTGGAGGGGGTGTATCCAAAAACGAGTCACTACACGAAATACCTGTAAGAAGCATTCCGGTTGTAAGAGTTATATATGAAATATATTTTAGTTTCATAGTTGTTTAATTTTAAAAAATTAGAATGCTACGTTTAAACCTACTAGAAATTGTCTTGGGTTAGGGAAGGCAGCGTCATCAAGACCCATTGATAATTCACCACCCTGAATTGAAATGTCAGGATCAGGACCCGAGTACTTGGTTATGGTAAAGTAATTCTGTCCTTGCACATAGATACGAGCTCTTGTCAATCCAATTTTAGAAACTACAGAGGCAGGTACGGTGTACCCTATTTGAAGTGTTTTACCTCTGAAATAAGAACCACTTTCAATATAGTAATCATTAGAATTGGCTCTTATAAAGGTTGTGTAACCATCGGTTGCGCCACTTCCAAGTTGAGGAAGGGTAGCGTTTTGATTTGAAGGGGTCCAGCCTTCGTTAAGAACACGGGTACTTACTCCTCCCACAAAAACCCGCATGTCTGTCCAGTATTTTGTGTAGTTAAACAAGTCATTTCCATAGTTCCAAACCAGAAACGTAGAGAAATCAAATCCTTTGTATCTAAGACCAAGGTTAATACCCATGATAAACTTTGGATGCGGATTTCCAATAAATGTTTTGTCATCATCGTTGATGGCACCATCATTATTTAAATCTTTAAACCTCCAGCTGCCAATTTTCGCACCATCCATTTGAAGCGCATCTACTTCAGCTTGAGTATTAAAAAATCCATCCAATTGATAGCCATAGAAAGATGAGATAGGATGCCCTGCCTGAGTGCGCCACACGTTGTTTAACCGAGAAGCATTATTTGCAAAGAAGGTTTCAGGATTTCCATCCAAGTCAATAGCAGTATTCTTAAAATGAGTAAACGTCATTGTAACATCATACTCTAATTCGCCTGTTATTTTACCACGATTGGTTAAGTTAAAGTCAAAGCCTCGATTACGCATTTTTCCAAGATTAATTGAGGGTTGAGATAAAAGCCCACCATTAGGAGGTGCTGGTTGTCCCACTAACAAATCCTTGGTATCTACATTAAAATAGCTGAAGGAAACATCAAACTTACCACCAAGCACTGAAGCATCAAACCCGATATTGGTTGATTCTGAGGTCTCCCATTTAGTACTCTGACTGCTAGCATTAAATGCTGCATAGCCAATTGCTAATGAATTTTGAGACCTGTTAATATCATAATTTGACAATCCAGCATTTGAACGGAATGTCGTGTATTGATTAAGTCCATTTACCGGGCCTTGATTACCCAATTGTCCCCAACCACCTCTCAATTTTAAGTCGCTGATGAAATCAATTCCTTGCATAAAGGATTCTTGCGAAACTCTCCAACCAAGACCAAAGGCTGGAAAAGTTCCGTAGGTGTTTTGCTTTCCAAATGCTGAAGACCCATCTCTTCTTATCGTTGCATTGAAAAGATATTTATCCTGATACGCATAATCAATTCTACCGAAAGTTGAAGCCAAGGTTCTGAGCTGCCGTTGCGTGCTTCCACTATTCTGACCAACACCTTGATCTGTATTTAAGGTAACAAAGAGTGGATCTTCAAAATCGAATGTATTAACATTTTGAGTGAAGATACCATCACCAATATTTTGCTTGATCGCTTCAAGTCCAGCCAAAACTTTTACTGTATGGTCACCAAATGTTTTCGAATAAGCCAAAGTATTAGACCAAGTCCAGTTTAGACTATATGATGAAGATTGATTTAGTCCGGTTGTACCTGTATTTTCAGCTCTTTCGTACGTTTTGATTACTAAATCTTTGCTGAAATAAGTTCCCATATCCACACCCATCGATGTCCTTAAGGTAATATCCTTGATTGGATTTAACTCAGCAAATACGTTACCGAACATCTTGTAGTTCAAATTCTGATCATCCTTATCACGATAAAGTTGCGCTACAGGGTTAGTACCGTTACCAGAACTTCCTATACCGTTTCCGCCCCAACCACCTCCAATATCATTCACAGGAATATAAGGAACCATCCGGAAGGCCTGTGCCCATGCACTAGCTTCGCCTCGGGCTCCATTACCCGTAGCATTTTGAAACGATTCATTGCTAAACTGAAAATTTTCACCAAACCGTAAGAAATCTTTAGGTTTAAAAACAGTATTTACCCTTACCGCATATCTCTTATAATTGGAATTAACATACACTCCTTTTTGATCAAAATAGTTAAAAGAAACAGAGTAATTTGATTTATCAGTTCCACCACTTGCCTGAAGTTGGTGATTCTGGATGCCCGCATTACGAGTCACTGCATCAAACCAATTTGTTCCAGCACTTACTGGAGTAATCTGGTAGATATTAGAATAATCATTAATTGAATATAAACCAGGATCTACCTGCGGTGCTCCTGCAGGAAAACCAGCTTTCAAAGAAGGACTTGTTACATAAAAAGCAGGAAGACTGTTAGGGTTAATATTTCCTTGGATTCCAAAAAGCGGGTGATTAGCTCCTGGATCCGATAATTTTAAATATTGAGCATACTCTGCCGTATTCAGCATGTCAGGCTGGTAACTCTCGGGAATGTAGGTAACACCACCATAAGCATTATAGTCAATTTGCATGGAACCAGATTTACCCTGTTTAGTTGTTACAATAATAACACCACCTGCGGCACGCGAACCATAAATTGATGCCGAAGTTGCATCCTTCAATACTTGAATTGATTCAATATCATTTGGATTGACGCGGTTTGCGTCTGTTGTTGGTACCCCATCGATTACATAGAGAGGATCGGAACCACCAAATGAGGAAAATCCTCTAATCCGCACTTTGGCTGCTTCACCTGGTGCACCACCACCACTTGACACAACGCCAGCTGCACGGCCTTGAAGCATAGCCGATAAATTTGCAGTCGGAGTTTGCAGTAGTTCTTTGCTATTAACAACAGAAACAGCACCAATTATATCTGCTTTACGCTCTGAAGTATACCCGGTTACAACAATCTCAGAGAGCTCCGTAACATCAACCTTCATACTTACGTCAACAATAGTATTTGCCCCCACCGTTACTTCTTGCGAAGTATAGCCGATAAAGGAGAATAATAGCTTGGCACCAGAACCTACGGTTAGTGAGTACTTTCCAGATATATCAGTTACGGTACCGTTTGAGGTACCGCTTACGATTACGTTTACACCTGGCATGGGAGAACCGCTCTCATCTTTTACGGTTCCGGATACTGCTCTATCCTGGGCGAGCGCGGTGTAGGAACCGGCTAACCACAAGAAGAGAAGCATCATTCGCTTCGCTTTGCTGTACAGTTTTTTCATGGTCTTTTAATTGGGTTAATTGTTTAGGGAAAAATTAAATTAGGGTTATTAAGATGTTCTCAAAAGATGATATTGATTAAAAACCAGTTCCAAAATAAAATTAATCTATCGATTTAGGTGAAAAATGCGATAAAATAATTTTGCAATCGAATTCGCAATCGATTACGGAAACGATAGCGAAGACGTTTGCCGGTAAACTTATAGTCCTAACGACCATTAGCACCGGCTTTGCCCCTATCTCTTTCAGATATATACTGTGTGCGTACACACAAAAAAAATAAATCAATTATTTTACGGAAAAGTACCTTCTTTATTTTAGCCGAAAATAACACTACACTCGTTACAATCACGATACAAATGGCGCCAAAGAATATTCGGATAAGTGATATTGCCGCCATGGCAGGAGTTTCAGATGGAACTGTTGATCGGGTATTACATAACAGAGGTCGGGTATCAAAATCAGCAGCAGAAAAAGTAAAAAAGGTTCTTGAGAAAATTAATTATCGCCCCAACCTGATTGCCCGGACTCTTGGAGAAAACAGAAATTATCGCATCGTGGCGATTACACCTGATCCTAAACTAGATCCTTACTGGCAACAATCGTTCGATGGAATCAAATCCGGGGAAGCCCAATTAGCACAGTTCGGAGTCCGACTTTCCGTTGAGTACTCATTCTACAACCATCACAACAAAGAGTCATTTCAGGAAATAGCCCTTAAAGTATTTCATTCTCATCCTGATGGAATACTTTTAGCTCCATTATTTTACTTTGCGTCTATACCGTTCTTCAAAGTTCTTTCAGAGGCCAAGATTCCCTTCGTTCTTTTCAATACTCACATTCTTGAAGCAAAGGCTCTTAGTTTCATTGGTCAGGATTTGTTTAAAAGCGGGAGCCTTGCTGCAGAGTTAATTTCTATGGGACAATCTAACAATGCTTCCTTTGCTATTTTACACATCGATGAAGATCTTACTAATTCTGTTCATCTCGTAGAGAAAGAGCGGGGTTTCAGGGATTATTTTGAACGAGGTGGTAAAGCTAACATTCTAACCTATATACTTAATAGTAAGGATCACCCCAGCTTCGTTAAACAACTTGAAGAAATAATAAGCAACAAGTCCCTTTCAGGGATTTTTATTAGTACATCTAAAGCTCACCAAGTAGCCACCTCAATAAGGAAATTAAAATCTTCTATTCGAATTGTAGGTTATGACCTTATTAAGGAAAATTTAGAATGCTTGCAGGCAGGTTCTATCCACTTCTTAATAAATCAAAATCCCATGCGGCAGGCAAAACTTGGAATTCAAACCCTAGTCAACCATTTACTTTTTAAGAAGGTCTCCACGCCACTTCAACTATTTCCCTTAGAAATCATTACAGCACAAAATGTATCCACCTATTTGTCGCATGCAGGTAATCCGGCTGGCATAAACGTTTAACTTTTAGTTGTATTTTTGCGACTCAATTCTTCTATGAAAGAGACTGAAAAGTATCCTGTACTATTAACCAATTCCTTAAGTGGAAAAAAAGAAGTTTTTAAATCAATTAATCCTGGATTTGTGGGCATGTATGTATGCGGGCCAACTGTATACAATAATGTGCACCTCGGAAACGTAAGAACTTTTCTCACCTTCGATATTGTGTCGCGGTATTTTCGATTTCTCGGATACAAAGTGCGTTATGTGCGCAACATTACCGATGTAGGCCATTTGGAGAACGATGCTGACGAAGGTGAAGATAAGATTGCCAAAAAAGCCCGGCTTGAACAATTGGAACCGATGGAAGTTGTGAAGCATTACACCGAAGGTTTTCATGAAGTAATGCGTCAGTTTAATATTCTTCCACCCAGTATTGAACCTAGTGCAACGGGACATATTGTGGAGCAAATTAATATCACGCAGAATCTCATCGACAAAGGATTAGCTTACGAATCGAATGGATCGGTTTATTTTAATGTGCGTAAGTATAATAATGACCATCATTATGGTATCCTTTCCGGGCGTAACGTAGAGGAACTGATGGAAAGCGGCCGTGATCTTGATAATCAGGATGAGAAGCGAGAGAAAATTGATTTTGCATTATGGAAAAAAGCATCACCCTATCACATTATGCGGTGGCCATCCCCTTGGGGCGATGGATTTCCGGGCTGGCATATTGAATGTACGGTGATGAGCACCAAATATCTGGGGGAAACATTTGATATACATGGTGGTGGGATGGACTTGAAATTTCCCCATCACGAATGTGAAATTGCCCAGGGTACCGCAGCCACTGGCAAAACACCTGTTAACTATTGGCTACACTCAAATATGCTTACTGTAAACGGGCAAAAGATGAGCAAGTCACTCGGGAATTCCTTCCTGCCACGTGAATTGTTTGCTGGTACGCATTCACTGCTCGACAGAGGGTATGGCCCCATGGCAGTTCGTTTTTTCATGTTGCAATCTCATTATTCAAGCACGCTTGATTTTTCGAACGAAGCGTTACAGGCAGCCGAAAAGGGGTTCAAAAAGTTGATTAATGCACTTGGGTTAATCAAAAAAATCGAGCAGAACGGAACAGCAACGCCTGACATGGACGTTAACTCCGAGCTGGGTCGCCTTGTCAATGAGTGTTACCAGAATATGAGTGATGACTTTAATACCGCTAAAACATTGGCTGTATTATTTGAAATGTCATCTCGCATTAACGATATGAAGTCCGGCAACCTGTCACTTGATAAAATTGAGGCTGAAATCTTCTCCAACTTCAAAAACACCTACATTAGTTTTATGGAAACAGTGTTAGGTCTGGAGGAAGAGAAAGAACAAAATGATGAAGTACTAAAAGGCACTATCAATCTGTTAATTGACCTCCGCAAGAAAGCCCGCACTGATAAGAACTTTGCACTCTCCGATAAAATCCGAGACGATTTAAAAAAACTCGGGATTCAAATCAAAGATGGCAAAGATGGCGAGATGACTTACTCGTTTGAGTAATGTCGTTCACATAATTCTAAGTTGATTTATTACCTGACGTTTGTAGTATAGTTAATCTCAGATTGCCTACTTGAATGATCATTAAGAAACTAATTATACTGCCCATCCGGATTTATCAATCTACCCTATCTCCTTTATTAGGGGCGCACTGTCGCCATTCACCTTCTTGTTCGCAGTATACGATTGAAGCCATTGAAGAATGGGGAGCACTGAAAGGAAGCTGGTTAGGCATGAAACGAATTGGACGCTGCCACCCCTGGGGCACCAGCGGCTACGATCCGGTACCCAAAAAGAAATAAAACCGTTCCTCCGATCTAACGGTTAATCAGAAATTCTTTCTTCTGATTTGTGAAAATAAAATCTACATTTAGAAAAGTTAATCTACCTTTTCTTTATGCCCGATTTTCAAATTAAGAAGACTCCCAAAGATTATGATGTTTGTATTGTTGGCTCTGGTGCCGGTGGCGGTATGGCTGCCTATGTTCTGGCCAATGCAGGCATTAAAGTAGTACTGCTCGAAGCAGGTCCAATGTATGATCCTGCCAAGAATGTAACCCAGATGAAATGGCCGTGGGAATCACCACGCAGAGGTGCCAGTACTCCCCTCCGGCACTTTGGAGATTTTGATGCTGCCTATGGCGGCTGGGAACTTGATGGCGAACCTTATACCCATAAAGATGGAACCAAGTTCGATTGGTTTCGCTCGCGCATGCTCGGTGGCCGCACGAATCACTGGGGGCGTATTTCTTTACGGTTTGGCCCTAAAGATTTTAAACGAAAAAGTATTGATGGTCTGGGCGATGATTGGCCAATAAGTTACGATGATGTAGCACCTTATTATGACAAGATAGATCAACTGATAGGCGTGTTTGGATCGAAAGAAAATCTACCCAACGACCCAGATAGCATTTTCCTTCCACCACCCAAACCCCGATTGCACGAACTTTTCATAAAAGAGGCGGGAAATCAGTTAAACATTCCAGTGATCCCGTCACGGTTATCAATTCTTACAAAACCAATTAACAAAGAACGCGGAGCTTGTTTCTACTGTTCGCAATGTAATCGTGGGTGCACAGTGTATGGAGATTTTTCTTCCTCGTCTGTATTGGTAAAGCCTGCGGTAAATACCGGAAACGTGGATATAATTCCGAATGCTATGGCGCGCGAGGTGATCACCAATGCGCAAGGAAAAGCAACCGGCATTTCTTTTGTGAATAAAGATGACATGCAAGAGTATACCGTTAACGCCAAAGTGGTGATACTGGCAGCGAGTGCCTGTGAGTCGGCCCGTTTGCTTCTGAATTCTAAATCGAGTCAATTTCCAAATGGTCTGGCTAACTCAAGTGGTGTAGTAGGAAAATATTTACATGACTCAACCGGAGCCTCTATGGGCGGAATCTTACCGAAATTAATAGGACGTAAACGTTACAATGAAGATGGTGTGGGTGGCATGCATGTTTACTCACCCTGGTGGTTGGATAATAAAAAGCTTGACTTCGCACGTGGCTATCATATTGAATATTGGGGTGGCATGGGCATGCCCGGATATGGTTTTGGCTTTGGCATGCAAGGCACCAATGGAAGTTATCCAGGGCGTGATGGTAAACAAAAAGAAGCCGGAGGGTATGGCGCAGCATTAAAAGATGACTATCGTTATTTCTATGGTGCTACTTTCGGTATGGCCGGACGCGGGGAAGCTATTGCACGAGAAGATAACTATTGCGAAATCGATCCAACCACGGTTGATAAATACGGAATTCCCGTGTTGCGTTTTCACTATAAGTGGAGCGAGCATGAAGTAAAGCAGGCAAAACACATGAAAGAAACGTTCACCGAAATCATTGATAAAATGGGCGGTGTTGTTACGTGGGGTAAAAGCGGTGCCGAAAATGATTATGGACTTGAAGCACCCGGCCGCATCATTCACGAAGTAGGGACTACCCGGATGGGAGCCGATCCAAAAAAATCAGTAGTAAATAAAAACAATCAGGCGCACGATGTCGATAATCTTTTTATTGTTGACGGTGGTCCGTTTGTATCGCAAGCTGATAAAAATCCAACGTGGACAATTTTAGCATTATCCATGCGGGCCAGTGAGTTTATAATTAGTGAATTGAAGAAACAGAATATATAATTGAAACTTTAGATGTGAGGCTTTAAACATGAGACTAAAGATTAAGTTAAAGTCAAAAATCTTGATACTTAAGTCTAACTACTTAATACTACTATGGACAGAAGAAAATACTTAAAAACACTTGCAGTAAGTTCTCTCGGAGCAACTGCATTACTTCAGCAATCATGCGAACCGGTAAAGGAAAAAACTCCTGAAGGTGCAACGTTTACGATTGATCGCACCAATGAAGAATTAGTTCGCGAGCAAAAACTCATCGATGAAAAATTCTTTGACGAACATGAAATGAAAACCATTTCTATTCTTTCGGATATTATTATTCCAAAAGATGGCACGTCTGGTTCTGCCACCGATGCCAAAGTTCCCGAATTCATTGAGTTTATAGTAAAGGATATGCCTCGTCATCAAACTCCATTGCGCGGTGGCCTGCGTTGGCTTGATGTTCAATGCATGAAACGCTTCAATGCTGATTTTGCTTCTTGCACTTCATCCCAGCAAATAGAAATGGTTGATGAAATTGCGTATCCTGAAAAAACTAAACCTGAATTGCAGCAGGGCGTTGCTTTCTTCAACCTGATGCGTGACTTAACCGCTTGCGGATTTTTTACCAGCGAAATTGGAATTAAAGATTTAGGATATGTTGGCAACAAACCCAATCAATGGGATGGCGTTCCGCAAGATGTGCTCGATCAATACGGAGTAAAGTATGATGAGCGTACGCTGGCAGAAAGTGTGAAGTTTGATTCTTAAAACAATTCTTAGTTCTCGAGCCAGTAACATTATTAAATGATTTTCTTTTCACATCTTAAAATTATTCTATGACTACCCGAAGAAGTTTTATTAAACAAGCTGGCCTTGCTGCTGCAGCCATAACCATTGTGCCACGTCACGTAATTGGAGGCAGTGGCTACATCGCGCCAAGCGATAAAATTGTTGTAGCTGGCATTGGTGTCGGTGGCAAAGGCGAAAGTGATATCGCCAGTTTTGCGAAAAGCGGAAAGGCAGATATTGGATTTCTTTGCGATGTGGACGATCGCAGAGCTGCTAAAACGGTTACCAACTTTCCAAAAGCAAAATATTACAAAGACTATCGCAAGATGCTAGATGAAAATCATAAGAGCATCGATGCGGTTTCTGTTTCAACTCCCGACCACATGCATGCCATTCAGGCCTTGGCGGCCATGCAGTTGGGCAAGCACGTATATGTGCAAAAGCCATTAACACATGACATTCATGAAGCACGTATGCTTACCGAAGCAGCGAAGAAATATAAAGTAGTTACTCAAATGGGTAATCAAGGCGCATCGGGTGATGGTGTGCGGCAAATGCGCGAGTGGTATGATGCCGGATTGATTGGTGATGTGCATACTGTGTATTGCTGGACTGACCGGCCCGTGTGGCCACAGGGAATTGCGTGGTCAACAAACAAAGCTGAAATTCCAAAAGAGTTAGACTGGAACTTATGGCTGGGCACTGCTCCGGCCAAAGATTACGTTGAGAAAATCGCTCCCTTTAATTGGCGTGGCTGGTGGGACTATGGCACAGGTGCATTGGGTGACATGGCCTGCCATATTATTGAACCTCCGTTTCGTGTACTCGGACTGGGCTATCCCACGGAAGTGGAGTGTAGTGTCGGTAGTGTTTACATTGACGGATTCAGACGCGGATATTTTCCGGATAGTTGTCCTCCTTCTTCACATGTAATTATGACGTTTCCTGGAAAAACAGGAAAGCCAAATGTTAAATTTCATTGGATGGATGGCGGCATTCAACCTGAACGTCCTGAAGAATTAGGCGCTAACGAAATGATGGGCGATGGTGGAAACGGAGTGATTATGGTTGGTACTAAAGGTAAGATGATGTGCAGTACGTACGGAATCAATCCACAATTGTTACCAACCTCACGAACCAAAGAAGTAAGCACTCCACAAACCTATAAGCGTGTAGTGGGCGGTGCCGAAGGTCATTATGCCCAGTGGGTGGAAGGTTGTATTGCAGGGTATGGAAAATTGGAATTATCATCGCCCTTTGATTTGGCCGGACCTTTAACGGAAGGATTGTTGATGGGTAATCTTGCGATCCGCAGTTATGATATTCGCAAGCCGCGTGTTGGCGGAAGAGAAGGCCAGTTCGATTATCCTGGACGCAATATTAAACTGCTATGGGATGGTCCAAACATGAAGATCACCAACTTTGAAGACGCCAATCAATTTGTAAAACGTGAGTACAGAACGGGATGGTAGAAAGTTGGATGTTGGAAAGAGATTACTCCGGTGAAAAATTTATCTATCTAATTATTATTTAAAATGCCACTAAAAAAAATAACCCCCAATTCCGTCAAGGAAGTTTCAAGAAGAGATTTTATTAAAACTGCAGGCCTTGCAGCAGCAGCGTTTTCAATTGTACCCCGATTTGTTTTGGGTGGACCGGGTTATCTTGCACCGAGCGACACGCTTTACATAGCCGGCATTGGTGTGGGAGGAAAAGGTACCAGTGATTTAACCGGGTTTGCTAAAAATCCAAAAGCAAAAATTTCTTTCTTGTGCGATATTGACGATCGTCAGGCAATGGAATCAAAAACAAATTTTCCAACCGCCAAGTATTACAAAGACTTCCGCGTAATGCTCGATAAAGAAGCAAAAAACATTGATGCTGTTTCTGTTTCCACAGCCGATCATACGCATGCGGTAGCTGCGATGGCCGCCATGCAACGGGGCAAACATGTGTATGTGCAAAAACCACTAACACACGACATCTATGAAGCCCGGATGCTTACCGAGGCTGCAAAGAAATACAAAGTGGTCACCCAGATGGGCAATCAATACGCTTCTGCGGATTATGTGAGAACTGCCAAAGAATATGTAGATGCAGGCTTAATAGGTGATGTCCATACCGTTTCGTGCTGGTCGAACAGGCCCGTGTGGCCGCAAGGCATTCCTACTCCTACTGGCAAGCATGAAATTCCAAAAGAAGTAGATTGGGATTTATGGCTAGGGCCTGTAAAACATGTTGATTACAATCCTGCCTACCATCCATTCAACTGGCGTGGTTGGTGGAATTTTGGCACCGGAGCATTGGGTGACATGGCGTGTCATATCATGGATGCTGCGTTTCGTATTCTACCAATTGATTATCCATCGGAAGTAGAATGCAGCACCACGACTGCGTGGTCAGACTTTTTTGTGATGGCTGATTATAAAGACAGTTGTCCTGCTTCTTCGATTATTCACTTAAAATTTCCACGCACCGATGGTAAAGGCACTATCAACTTTACCTGGATGGACGGTGGACTCGTTCCAAAAAGACCGGACGAATTGTTGCCCGATGAAATGATGGGCGATGGCGGCAACGGCTACATCTTTGAAGGCACTAAAGGAAAATTGATTGGTAATTATGAACGCCCTCCTATTCTGCTTCCATCAAAAAGAATGAAAGAAGAAACCTTACCTAAGCCAACCCTGGCTCGTGTGCAGGGTGGCGAAGAGGGTCACTATACCCAATGGGTTGATGCCTGTATTGCAGGGTATGGAAAAATAAAATTGAGTAGTCCGTTTGAATATGCTGGACCCTTCACCGAAGCCGTGCTGATGGGTAACCTTGCCATACGCAGCTATGGAATGCGAAATGATAAGGGATTTCCGGGCAGAAAAAAATTACTGTGGGATGCCAAGAACATGAAGATTACAAACTTTGATGAGGCCAATCAGTTTGTGAAGAGCGAATACAGACCTGGATGGAATCTTTGAAATTAACTGTCATCGCGGCCACGCCTGCTCTCTCTACCAACTCACAAGTTCAGTAAAGGGGGAGGCGGGGAGCCGTGATCTAGTAATCATGGAAGACAAAAAATTCATTCAACAACTTCTTTCACAAAATGCCACTGCATTTGTTGACTTCGTTGCCCAACAACCGGAAACAAAATTTTTAGAAACTCCTGAACACAAATGGTCGGTGGGGCAAAACCTTGGACACTTAATCAAAAGTCTTTCGCCTGTTAACCAGGCGCTTTTGTTGCCTGGTTTCATTTTGCGTTTACTTTTTGGAAAACCTAATCGCCCACCGCGCACCTATCAGCAACTTGTTGAGCGGTATAAACAAAAACTTGCTTCCGGTGGCCGGGCCAGTGGACGGTTTGTGCCAGCAGTTGTTACCTGGACCGAGAAGGATAAAAAAATTGCACGCTTTAAAAGTGAGGCAGAAGCGATGGCTAGCCGATTAAGCTTTTGGAGCGAAGATCGGTTGGATAAATATCTTATCCCCCACCCGCTGCTCGGCAAACTTACTGTGCGCGAGATGCTTTTCTTTTCAGCTTATCATATTGAGCATCATACAAAGTTGCTGGAAGAACGAATTGGAAAATAGAAGTTGGAAGATAGAGGAATACTAAAACCCTTACTTTGAATTGAATGTGTGGGTGAAGTGAGTGGCTTGTATTTCATTGGAAAAATTTGCCTTTCTGTAGAACTGCACAGCATCGATATCATCAGTTTCGGCTTCCACATATGCTTCGTGAAAACCATGCTGCCTGCAATAGTCAATTAAAAAATTCAGTAACGCTTTGCCAAATCCTTTTCCTTGAAAAGCTGGTTTCACGCCTACATCGTAAATATAGGCGACTGGCTTTTCGGTGTAGCTGGTATGGAGAACAAATACCGTAAGGCCACCTACTACTTCATTGTTCTTCTTTGCTATGATTACGAAAAAGTCAGGATTGTGTAAAAGCATTGATAAATATTCGACCCTGGGGATTGGTTTATCATGCTCAAACACTTCATTGAAGATTTGAAGCAAGTCTTTGAAGTATTCTATTCCGTCTGGGTTTAATTTTTGAATGTCCATGTCGGTTGCATGTTTATTTATACTTATAGTTAATAGGTTATGCCACGATGTTTTACATGCTGCGAAAGCAAAGATACCTCAGGTACATTTCGGTTTTTTTGGATAACTGACGATTTTCACTTCCCTTGCAATCCTGAAACCAGGATGTTGGAAATTTAATTCGACCTAGCAGAATGATAATTCTGGTCACTTTCAGAAAATTATGAACACATGAAAACACTGCTTATTACACCCGAAGGTTTAGAAAAGTTAAAGGCTGAGTTGGATCACCTATGGCGGGTGGAGCGGCCCGACACAACGCAAAAAGTGACCTGGGCTGCCAGCCTTGGCGATCGTTCTGAAAATGCAGACTATCATTACAATAAAAAACGACTGCGCGAAATTGACAAGCGCATTCTGTATTTGCGCAAATGTATTGACGACCTGAAAGTGGTGAACTACAATCCTTTTCAGGAAGGCAAAGTGATGTTTGGGGCGTGGGTAGAAATTGAAAATGACAAAGGCCTAAAGAACCGTTTCCGGATAGTGGGTGGCGAAGAACTTATTGGAGCGAAAGATTACATCTCGATGGACTCGCCCATGGCACAGGCACTGCTAAAAAAAGAAGTAGGCGATGAAGTAATTGTAAAGACACCCACCCGGCAATTTGTTTGGCGGATTACCAAGATTGAATATAAAAGTTAGTTCAGTCGTCCGACCACTTTAAGTGGTATGACTGCTCGGTTACTTTTATTTGTTGTGTAAAGCAACAGGCTTAGCTACCTTTACCGGATTAGTCAGGCCGCATGCTGAAGATTGACGCCCATACGCACATCCTCCCCAAAAAAATGCCCAACTGGAGCGACAAGTTTGGCTATGGCGATTTTATCTACCTGCAACATCATAGACAAGGCTATGCCAAAATGATGCGCGGCAATCAATTCTTTCGCGAGATCAAAGACAACTGCTGGGATGCAAAAATCCGGATTGAGGAGTACGCACAATTTAACACGCATGTGCAAGTGGTGTGCACCATACCCGTTATGTTTTCGTATTGGGCGCAACCACTGGATTGCCTAGACCTTTCAAAATTTTTAAATGATCACCTCGGCAAACTCGTAGACAAATACCCAAAGCAATACATTGGCCTCGGCACCGTGCCCATGCAGGATACCGAGCTGGCCGTGAAAGAACTTGAGCGCATAAAAAAAATTGGCCTGAAGGGAATTCAGATTGGCTCGAACATTAATGATGACAACCTGAATGAAGAACGTTTCTTCCCCATCTTTGAAGCCTGCGAAAAACTAAACCTCGCAGTGATGGTGCACCCGTGGAATATGATGGGCGAAAAACAAATGCAGCGCTACTGGCTGCCGTGGTTGGTGGGCATGCCGGCCGAAACTTCGCGCGCTATGTGCTCGATGATCTTTGGCGGGATTTTTGAAAGACTCCAGAAACTTCGCGTTATGTTTGCGCATGCGGGCGGATCGTTCTTACCTACTATCGGGCGTATTGAACACGGTTTTAATTGCCGCCCCGACCTGGTGGCGATAGATAACAATGTGAATCCCAGAAATTATCTGGGTAAGTTCTGGGTAGATTGTGTAACGCACGATGCCCTGATGTTAGAGTATGTATTGAAACTACAAGGCAGTAAACGTATTGTGCTGGGGTCAGACTATCCGTTTCCTTTAGGGGATTTAGAAATAGGAAAGTTTATTGAAGACATGGCGTTGCCCGAATCGGTAAAAGAAGATATTTTTTGTAACTCCACGATGGAGTGGTTACAATTGTCGAAGAAAGATTTTGTTCAAACTTAATTTTAGTTGCGTGAATAGAGTTGTGTTGGTTTTACTCTTGGTTGTTTTTACATCAACAGCCTGGGCACAAATAGACGAAAAAGAAAAACTCAGAGAGTTGGAAATTCAGCGTCAGGCAGACAGACAACGGGCTATCGACAGGCAAATAGATTCGGTTGCATTGCTTATTGATGCCGAACAATATGAAGCAGCCGACAAAAAAATTCTGAATATTTTACGCTCAGTAAAAAGCGTTCCGTCTGATGTTACCTTTTACCTCGGCAAAAATTCCTATTATCTTACCAAGTACAAACAAAGTGTAGACTGGTTGAATAAATACATTCAATTGAAAGGAACGTCAGGGCAGTTTTCGGAAGAAGCCATAGAAATAAAGAGCAAGGCTGAAGTAGAACTTGTGAAAGAAAGACAACTGGAAGCTCAGCAAGCCACCGTGATTTTTTCCAAAGACTTTGATATTGATTGCGGCCCCACAGGCAAAGTGGTTTGTCCGGTTTGTAATGGCTCTACCGTTATTATTAAAAAGGGATATTTTGGCGACACCTATAAGACCTGCGGCTATTGCAATCATGCAGGTACTTTAACCTGTGGCGATTACAACAAACTTCTTAAAGGGCAACTAAAACCCGCTGCCAACTGATTGTACTTGAAACAGTTGGATTGAAACTGACTTGAATAATCATTAGCTTTGCACGTTCAAATTGTGCGAAATGGCTTTGTTTAACCGAATTAACGGCAAAGAATTAAAAGAGAAGCTTCATAACAGTGTGCAGGCCCGCACCACTATTTCTTTTTATAAATACCATCAGATTGCCGACCCCGCAGCATTTAGAAACGAGTTATATCAACTCTTCGATCAGCTACAGGTGTGGGGTCGCATTTATGTTGCTCACGAAGGTATCAACGCACAGATCAGTGTACCAACCGAGCGTTTTCTGGATTTCAAAACTGGTCTGTATAGCATTCCATTTTTAAACGAATTACGATTAAACACTGCTGTTGATGATGATGGCAAATCATTTTTTAAGCTTAAGATTCTGGTACGCAATAAAATTGTTGCTGATGGGCTAAACGACAGCACGTTTGATGTAACTAATTGCGGGGTGCATGTAAATGCCAATGAGTTTAATCAGTTGGCCGATAACCCAGATACAATTATTGTTGACATGCGCAATCACTACGAAAGTGAAGTGGGTCATTTCAAAGATGCCATCTGTCCGGATGTAGATACATTCAGAGAAGAACTACAGGTTGTAAAAGATTTGCTGGCCGATAAGAAAGATAAAAACGTGGTGATGTATTGCACCGGAGGCATCCGCTGCGAGAAAGCGAGTGCATGGTTTAAGCATGTGGGTTTCAAAAATATTTTCCAACTAAATGGCGGCATTATTGAATATGCGCGGCAGGTAAAAGATCAGGGTCTGGAGAATAAGTTTATCGGAAAGAATTTTGTATTTGACGAGCGGTTAGGCGAACGTATTTCAGACGATATTATCAGTGAATGCCATCAATGTGGCAACCCGTGCGACACCCACACCAATTGTAAAAATGAGGGTTGTCATCTGTTGTTTATTCAATGCGCGGAGTGTGCAAAAAAATATGCGGGCTGTTGCTCGCAGGAATGCTCCGACATCCTTGCCTTGCCGGTAGAAGCTCAAAAGGAAATCCGCAAAGGAATTAATAAAGGGCGACAGGTATTTAAGAAAGGACGAGCGAAAGATTTGAAAGTGAAATTGACGGCCTCAGATTCACTGATTCAATCAAACAGAATTAAATAGCAATGACAAATTCAGGTGATCTTGATAAGTCCAATAAAGAGGTCACTCTTCTCTTCCAGAGCGGGGCCGAGCGTGAGGTTCGAATAGGAATTATCAATGTAAGTGACCGTGCCAGTCAGGGTATCTACGAAGACCTTCCCGGCAAAGCCATTGTAGCTACATTGAATGAATACATTATCGGAGACTGGCAAAAAGAATATGCGATTGTGCCCGATGAACAAAAACTTATTGAAGCCACACTGATTGAAATGGCCGATGTAAAGAAATGTTGCCTCATTGTTACTTGTGGTGGCACAGGTCCGGCCTTGCGCGATGTAACACCTGAAGCAACGGAAGCAGTTTGCACCAAGATGATGCCCGGCTTTGGCGAACTTATGAGAATGGAAAGTTTGAAGTACGTACCTACAGCCATTCTATCACGACAAACCGCGGGCATCAGAAACCAAACTTTAATCGTAAATTTGCCAGGGAAACCAAAAGCCATCCGTCAGTGCTTGGATGCAGTGTTTCCGGCCATCCCCTATTGCATTGATCTCTTAAATGGCCCCTATATCGAATGCAGAAATGAAGTAATTAAAGTATTCAGACCTGCATGAGCTTAAAAATTGAATTATGGCTAGAATAAAATATTACTACGATACCGAAACTTGTAAGTACGAGCGAATTAAAACTTCTACCGGAGACATGATTCTTAACACATTAGGAATTTTGTCGCTCACGGTGGCGATGGCAGTAGGCTTATTGATTTTGTATAGCTCGTATTTCGAGTCGCCCAAAGAATTACTTCTTAAAAATGAAGTAAAAGAGTTAGAGTTTTATTACGATAACCTTACGGCAGAAGTTGAAAAACTGCACACGCAACTTATAAACATGGAATACCGTGACGATAATATTTATCGCGTGGTGTTGGGGGCCGAGCCGATTGACAAAAGTATTCGCGAAGCGGGGGTGGGCGGCTTGGATCGTTATGAAGACATCAAAAACAAGAATGTAATTCATGAAGACATTATTGTTAAGTTGAGTGAAAGTGTGGATAACCTGCGCAGAAAAATTTACATCGAATCAAAATCGCAGGATGATGTGGTGGATTTGGCCGAGAGTAAAGAAAAACTTTTCGCTGCTATTCCGGCTATTCAACCCGTAGCCAACAAACAACTTATAGCGCTGGCATCGGGGTTTGGATTGCGTATTCATCCTATCTATAAGGTGAAAAAGATGCATACCGGCATTGACTTTGCCGCAGCCATCGGAACACCCATTTATGCCACAGCGGATGGAACCATCGATAAACTTGATGTAAGCTTTAGCGGCTATGGAAAGATGATTGAAATAGATCATGGGTTTGGCTATCGCACCCGCTATGCACACATGCATGGCTTTGCTGTGCGGCAGGGACAAAAGATTAAACGTGGTGATCTGATTGGGTATGTGGGCGATACGGGACTTTCTACGGCACCGCATTTACATTATGAGGTATTCGTAAATGGAATTCATGCCAATCCGGTTCATTACTTCTTTAATGACCTGAATCCGGCCGAGTACGAAAAAATTATTGAACTTGCTTCGATTGAAAATCAATCACTGGGTATGTAATCAAAGTAATATATAGTAAGAAGCCTGAGACTTTTGTTTCAGGCTTTTTATATTACCGCCTTACTTTTGGACAATGCAATTGCCCTGCATAACTTGGCAAGTGAAAGTATGAAAAGAGTCTTTCTAATTTTGATCGTAATCAGCGCCAGCTTTAGCGCATTGTCGCAAGGCTGCAGCGATGCCGGGTTTTGCACCATGGGTGCATTAAAGCCCGATCAGCCCTTTAACAAAAAACTGCAATTCAAGCTTCGGTCTATGGAGTTGAGTTTTTATCGCGGAACGACAACTACCACGCCCGTGATTTATGTAGCAACAGCAGATTTAAATTTTGGCATCACTCAAAAATCTTCCTTTCAGGTAAAACTTCCGTATATGATGGTGCGCAATGGCAACCTGGGAGAAACGCAAGGAGCTACAGACCTTTCATTTTGCTACACCCGATCAGTATTCTCTTCTGAAAAATATGATGTCAATTTTTCGGTAGGCGGCAAAATTCCCACCAACAAATCCGACAAGACATCGGACAAATTTAAAGACGAGCCTCTGCCTATGTACTATCAAACAAGTCTGGGCACATATGATTTTATTACCGGGCTATCGGTGATAAGCAAGAAGTGGTTGTTTGCTACTGGCATTCAAATTCCCCTTATTCATATTAACAACAATCAATTTGACTGGACTGATTTTCCTGAATATCCCGATCAATCGTATTTGTTAACCTACAGTCAGGCTAATGAATTAAAACGAGGGGTTGATGTAATGCTGCGGGCAGAAAGAAATTTTCGTTTTGCACGATTTAATTTTTCTGCGGGACTATTACCGATCTATCGGATAACAAACGATCGGATAACGAATGAACTGGGCAGCGAAATAAAGCCCAATGGCGCCCGCGGGCTTGCTCTATCAGGCATTGTAACCGCAGGTTATAATTTTAATGTTCAATCGGGTGTCAAACTACTGTTGGGTAGAAAGTTAGTGCAACGCGATGTAAACCCAGATGGCCTTACCCGTCATGCTGTTTCGTCAATAAGTTACTTCTATCGGTTTTAACCATGATAAGAGAACTTCTCATTTCCGTATTCATTCTCACACAGCTCACCGTACAAGCACAAACAGGTAACAAGAATCTCGTTAACCGTCTTGACGAATTGTTACTTGATTCGCGCTATGAAGAAGTAATCAAGGAGGCTGACCAAACCAACAACCAGGATGCGTTTCAGGATATTCTAATTAGAAATAAAAAAGCTGAGGCCCTCATTCGACTTGGAAAATTTGATGCTGCTGACAATCTCCTCAAAGAAACAGTCAATAAAATAAGTCAGGTAAAAAATGCAGGACTGCTAACAGACATCACACAAACTAACATTGGCTTTCTGTATCTCAACCAAGGCAGAAATGATTTAGCTCTTGAAACACTGAGTCAGGCGGCCAGCGCGTTAACTCAAAACAATAGTGGCCTTGAAACTGCACAGACACTCTCCTACCTGGGGCAGGTTTATATAGCAACCGGAAAATATATTCAGGCGATAGAACAATTACAAATGGCCTTATCCATACGCCAGGATAAACTACCGGCTACACACGAATTGATTGCAGCTTCTTACAACGATCTGGGGTTTGCCAATTCTCAGGTGGACGTTAACAAAGCCTTGGATTATTATGAAAAGGCTGCTGCCATGTACGAAAAGCTTCATGGTATGGATCATCCTAAAATGGCGATTGCGAACACCAATTTGGGGCGGGCTTATTTTTCGTTAGAGTTGTACGGTGATGCGATCAATTATTATGAGGCTGCCTTAGGTATCTGGGAAAAAGTTTACAAACAAGCTCATCCATCCAAGGCTTTTGTGCTCACCAACCTGGGGCTTACCTATGCAAAAACTGGCGACAACAAAGCCGCACTGGGGTACTATGAAAAAGCACTTGCCATCTACATCGAATCGCAAGGAAAAAAACATCCGGATGTAGCCTACACGTATAACATCATTGGAAACATTCTTAAGTCGGAAGATAAGTACGACAGTGCATTGAGTAATTATCAGAAAGCGATCATATCAAACGTGAGTGATTTCAACTCACGGGACATTAAGAAAAATCCGTCTTTTAAAAACTACTACAATGGAAATGTTTTGTTGTATTCGATGATGTATAAAGCACAAGCCTTGGAAGCCCGGCATTTGGGTAAAACACTTAAGGTAAGTGATCTTACCCTTGGACTTTCTACGCTGCAGGTATGCGACACGTTAATAGATAAATTGAGGCAACAAACCACCAATGAATCTGATAAAATTACGCTGGGATCAATTGCCAACGAAGTGTATGCCGATGGTGTACGAATTGCCTACCTGCTCAGTGACGTGTCTTTTACTGATCGTAAAGAATATCAAGAGCAATCATTTTATTTCGCTGAGAAAAGTAAATCAGCCGTATTACAAGAGGCCATCTCAAATACCAATGCAAAATCTTTTGCAAATATTCCTCCTGCTCTTTTGGAAGAAGAAAAGAGTTTAAAATCAGCGATGGCATTAATCACTCAAAAACTTGCACAAAAGCCGTCAGCCGAAGAAGAAAAATACCTCAGAGAAACTGCCTTTCATCTCAATCAGAGTTATAGCAACTTTACAAGCCAACTCGAGAAAAACTATCCTGAGTATTTCAATTTAAAGTTCAACTCAGCATCCCCTGCTATTTCACAATTGAAGAATTTGCTGGATTCCAAAACTGCCTTGATCAGTTATTTTATTGACGACCGCAACAGTCGACTCTATACCTTCGTGATTACCAACAAAAAATTTACAATCACAAATCAACCGCTGCCAGCCGAATATGATAAATACATCAGTGGATTTAGAAATAGTTTGTATTTCATGGAAGAGAAAGCATTCATTTTCACGTCCAGAAATCTCTATCGGTTATTAATTCCAAAGGGAATTCCTGCGTCCATAAACAGTCTCGTAGTGCTGCCTTCTGGCCGAATGAGTGTAATTCCTTTTGAAGCCTTGCTTACACAAAATGTACAAGACCCCAGCACACCCTTTAAAAAGTTGCCATACCTAATACAAAAATACAATATCCGCTACGAATTTTCTGCTGGGCTCTTACTTCAAAAAAAAGAAACCAGAGTTTCAACACTTACTTCCGCAAAATTATTTGCTCCTATCATTTTTCCTGAAAAAGATAACCTGAACAATTTACCCGGAACCCAAAAAGAAGTTACTGAGATTCAGGGATTATTTAAAAGTAAGAACATTATCTGTGATGTCTTGACTGAAAAAAATGCAAGCGAAACGGCAATTAAAGATGAAAAACTTAAAGACTTTTCCTTGATTCACTTTGCAACACATGGTATTGTTGATGAAGAGAATCCTGAATTGTCACGTATCTTTTTACAAAACGACTCGGAAACAGAAGATGGGAATCTCTTTTCCGGAGAAATCTATAACCTCCATCTCAATGCAAATCTGGTAACTTTATCAGCATGCCAAACAGGCTTAGGAAAAATTTCGAAAGGTGAAGGTGTAATCGGGTTATCGCGGGCACTTGTATATGCCGGGGCTAAAAATATTATTGTTTCTTTCTGGAGTGTAGCCGATGAATCCACAGCCGAACTGATGATGAACTTTTATGAGCGGGCATTACAGACGGGCAGCACTTCATTTAGTGAGGGTTTAAGAGCAGCCAAACTTGATTTTCTTAACGAAGGAAAATATGCGGCTCCTTATTATTGGGCGCCTTTTATATTAATTGGATTTTAGGCGATAAGATCGTTAGATAAAAAGAGGCAAAAAAATAACCTGACCCCTTGGCAAATAGAAGCAAAACTATTTGCTGTCGAAGTCAGGTTTTACACAGTTTTAACGCTATGGCAAATAGAATTTACTGTGCTTTAGAGAACCCCAAAATAGGGACTTGAGTTTCAATTTTCCTAAACATTTTCTAAAACTTTGTTTCCCACTGAAAAATGGCGTTTTTAGCCCCAAAATGAAGTTTACTTAAATGGTTGAGGATAATTATCGGCAGCGCGGTTTGCGCAATAAATTGGTAAAAAAAATGCAGGAAAAAGGCATTTCTGATGCCCGCGTTTTGGCCGCAATCGGTAAAGTGCCCCGCCATGCATTTTTTGACGATGCCCTGTTGATTCACGCCTATGAGGACAAGGCTTTTCCGATTGGCGAAGGCCAGACAATTTCCCAGCCTTACACGGTGGCATTTCAAACCGAAAAATTAAAAATCAAGCAAGGTGATAAAGTACTGGAGATCGGAACCGGATCTGGCTACCAGGCGGCAATTTTAGTTGAAATGGGTGCGAAAGTTTATTCTATTGAATACAACCGAAAGTTATATGAAAGAACCCGCGACTTTCTGCCTTTACTCGGCTATAAACCGTATTTCTTTTTTGGAGATGGTTCGAAAGGAATTCCAGCCAAAGCTCCCTACGACAAGATCATCGTTACAGCCGGAGCTCCGGTAGTGCCGACTGCCCTCACCGATCAGTTAGCCGAAGGCGGTATCTTGCTCATCCCTGTAGGAGATCGTGCAAAACAAAAAATGCTTCGGATTACAAAATCAAAAGATAAACTTAAGACTGAAGAATTTGACTTCTTCGCATTTGTGCCTTTGTTAGGCGAGCAAGGTTGGAAGTAATGACTTGAAATCTGAAAAATTAGCGGAGATAGAAATAGATTTTTTTTCACCGATCATAAATTCCTTCAGTCGTGGAGGCAAATGAACCGAATGCTGAATTGAATCATCAACCACTTCCTTAAACTTTGCCGGATGGGCTGTCTCTAAAAATATTCCCGTGTAGTTTGAATTAGTCTTCAAAAATTCCTTCAATCCCAGGTAGCCAACAGCACCGTGCGGATCTAACACATAATTGGAGTTTTTAAAAACTAATTGCATCGCACTTCGTGTGGCATCATCCAAAAAATGATAACCTAAAATATCGTGTGAGAGTTTCGTGAAGTTCTGATCATACAAATCCAACATCCGAACAAAGTTGCTAGGGTTGCCTACATCCATAGCATTGCTAATAGTTTGTTGAGAACTTCTGGGTGTGAACCGTTGGGTGTGTAAATATTCAGGAACAACATTGTTAGCGTTTGTAACTGCAAGAAATTTTTGAATAGGCAAACCCATTCTTTTGGCTATGAGCCCGGCTGTTAGGTTTCCAAAATTTCCACTTGGCACAGAAACTACTACAGGTTTATCAGGTTGCTTAAGTTGTGCGTAAGCATAGAAATAATAAAACGATTGAGGAATCAGACGCGCGATGTTAATTGAGTTTGCGGAAGTCAGAAAAAGAGAATTCTTAAGTTCATTGTCAAGAAAGGCTTCCTTCACCAGTCGCTGACAATCATCAAACGATCCTGATACTTCTAATGCAATAATGTTTCCACCCAATGTGGTAAACTGCTTTTCTTGTATCTCACTTACTTTTCCCGAAGGATACAACACTACTACCCGCGTGCCGGGCACATTAAGAAATGCATTGGCCACTGCGCTTCCTGTGTCCCCAGAAGTCGCCACAAGAATAGTTATCTCGCGGCTTTGTTGCCGGGCAAAATAACCTAGCAAACCCGATAAAAACCTCGCGCCAAAATCTTTAAAAGCCAACGTAGGGCCATGGAATAATTCCAGAGCATGAACATTATCAACAGCCACCAAGGGTGCATCGAACTGTATGGTGTGCTCAATAATTTTACGAAGCTCGGCTTCAGGAATATCATCCCCGATCAGATTCTTTGCCACTTCAAACCCAATTTCGTTAAAGGATTTTTTGTGTAGTGAATCAAAAAATGAAGCTGGTAAAGTTGGAATTTGTTCGGGCATGTACAACCCGTTATCCGGTGCAAGACCTTGAACAACTGCATCGTGTAAACTGATCCTGACAGGCTTATTATTTGTACTATAGTATTTCATTTATTCAGCGATGATTAATCCGGATTAAGAATACGAGCCCCTTCCTGATTGGCTTTCGAAACATACACATCCGACTTTAACTTATATTTTAAAAATTCTTGTTGTATGGCATTGCCTGCTGCAAAGGCATGAGTTTCATTTTCACTTAATGCAAAAACAGTAGGTCCTGATCCTGAAATACCACATCCCAATGCACCTGAGTCAATGGTCACTTTTCTAAGATTATCAAATCCTGGAATAAATGCTGCCCGTATTGGCTCCGCAATCACATCTTTTAATGATCGGCCAATCAATGCATAATCTGGTTTGGTAAGTCCAATCATAAGGCCAGCAATGTTGCCACTTTGTGTAATAACATCTTTCAGTGCCAAGGATTGCCGAAGCACTCTACGCGAATCTTCTGTCTTCAGTTCAAGATGCGGATGAACCAATGTGCAGTATAATTTTTCGGTGGCTGAAATTTTTATAACATCCAAAGGCTGATACTCACGCACTAACACAAAGCCACCTAACAATGAAGGCGCAACATTATCAGCGTGGGCAGACCCGCAAGCAATGCGCTCGGCCTCCATTGCATGTGGCACTAATTGTTCACGTGTAAACGGATTACCCATCAGGTGATTGATGGCAACCAGCGCGGCAACTCCACTAGCAGCACTAGACCCCATGCCACTACCCAGAGGAAGGTTTTTTATTAACTCGATATCAACACCTTGATTGATCCCTAATGCTTTAAGAAATGAAATAACTGCCACACCAGCCGTATTCTTTTCTGACTCGCGCGGAAGTTTGCCGCCATCACCTGTAACGGATGTAATCCTTATCAAGGAATCCTCACGCAGCGTAAGTTTAACTTCATCACCAGGAGCATCTACGGCAAATCCCAGAATATCAAATCCACAACATACATTAGCAACGGTTGCTGGCGCAAAGGCGCGGATAGATTTCATGTGTTATTTTTTTTTAGTTGCCACATAGAATCTCCAAATTTTTCAGACCTAGACATGAATGGTGTGCATGGAGATTTCATAGTCTGCTCACACATTTATATAATTACCAATACGGATAATATCTGCAAAAACTCCGGCCGCTGTTACCTCAGCGCCAGCACCCGGCCCCCGAATCACCATAGGTCGGTCGTGATAACGTTCCGTAGTTAGTAGAATAATGTTATCACTTCCAGACAAAGAATAAAACGGGTGCTGATCATTTACCGAGCCTAATCGAATACTCGTTTTTCCATTTTGCAAAACCGCCATGTAACGCAACTTTTCCTTTCGGGATTCAGCATCCGCTCTGAGTTTTTCAAAGGCAGCATTATGGCTGGTCAGTTTTTCAAAAAACAGATCGATGGGCATGCTACCCTGACAATCCGTTGGAACAAGATTTTCAACTTTGATATCTTCTAACTCAAGGGACAGGCCTGCCTCGCGTGAAAGAATCAAAACTTTACGCGCTACATCCATTCCGTTAAGATCATCGCGGGGATCGGGTTCTGTGTACCCTTTCTCTTTCGCTTGCTTTACAACGTCACTGAACTTATCTCCTGCTTTGAATGAACTGAAAATATAATTCAGTGTGCCACTTAGCACCGCTTCTATGCCGATTACTTTATCACCACTAATCAACAGGTCGTTGAGTGTATTGATCACAGGCAAGCCAGCACCCACATTTGTCTCGTACAAAAATTTAACACCCCGCTTAAACGCTGCAGACTTCAATGTCTGATATTGTTTATACGAACCTGAGTTTGCCTTTTTGTTGGGAGTTACAATAGAAATATTGGAAGCCAGAATAGGTTCATAATATTCCGTTACTTCTTCACTCGATGTGCAATCCACAAAAATGCTATTTGATAAATTCATTGAGTTCATTGTACCAAAGAATGCATTCAGGTTCATGTCTTCCCCGGTATCGCGCATTTGTGTTACGGCATTCTGTAATTTTAATCCATCTTCATTAAAAAGCATTTTCTTACTATTGGCAACGCCCACTACTTGAACTTCCAGATGATTTTGTTTGGCAAGCTGATCAAATTGTTTTTGTATCATGGCTAGCAGCGATTTGCCTATGAGCCCGGTACCTACCAGAAAAACGTTAAGCACCTTTCTATCGGAAAGAAAAAATGCTTCATGCAAAACGTTCAAAGCTTTGGCTATATCCTGTTCATGAACCACCGCAGAGATATTAAGCTCGCTTGAACCTTGTGCTATGGCGTTGATGTTGATTCCACTTTTGCCCAATGCACTAAACATCCGGCCGCTGGTGCCGGGATTATGTTTCATGTTTTCGCCAACAATGGCAACGATGGCAAGATTCTCTTCTACTTTAATTTCATCCATCTCGCGGCTACGGATTTCGTAAAGAAATTCTTTTTCAATGGCTGTTTTGGCGTGTTGTGTTTTGGAACCTTCAATTGCAAAACAAATCGAATGTTCAGAAGACGCCTGGCTAATAAGAATCACGCTGATATTTTCCTTTGCCAACGTACCAAACAATCGCATGGAAACACCCACAACGCCTACTAGACCACTACCCTGCACACTCAACAAACTGATTTTATCCATGGAAGATATCCCCTTGATGATGAGATTTTTTCCATTTGAGTTTTCGCTGATAAGAGTACCCTGAAAAGTTGGATTAAATGTATTCTTGATCCAGATCGGAATGCGGTTGATCATAGCCGGTTGCATGGTAGCCGGAAAAATCACCTTCGCACCAAAGTGCGATAGTTCCATGGCTTCCTCGTACGTCATCTCCTTTACGGTGAATGCCTTTTTTACTTTGCGTGGATCGGCCGTCATCATGCCGTCAACATCTGTCCAGATTTCAAGGGCCGAAGCCTTCAACGCACCGGCAAAAATAGCCGCAGTATAATCTGAGCCACTTCGTCCAATTGTTGTTGTTTCACCAGAAGCCGATGACCCAATAAATCCGGTAATTACCTGAAGACTGTTACGGGTATTAAAATATTCCGCAATAAGTTTATTAGTAGTTTCAAAGTCAATGCGGGCATACCCAAAATTACTATCGGTGCGCACCACGTTACGTGCATCCAAAAATTCTGCTTGCACACCTTGGTCTTTCAAAGCCTCGGCAATGATGTAGGCAGCAAGCCGTTCGCCAAAACTCATGATGTAATCTAATGTCCGGGGTGTGCGTTCTTTTACAAGAAAAACTCCATGTAGCACATCTTCTAGTTCATTGAAAGTAAATTTTACCTGGGCAATGATAGCGCTTTGTCGTTGAATACCTATCAATTCACGAACTGTATCCAGGTGCCGGGCTTCTAATGCTTGCAGCTGATTTTTGTATTCAATTTTTCCAGTCAGAGCAGAAACACTCAACGCAATAAGCGTATCGGTTACACCACCAAAAGCCGAAAAAACCACGGCACATTTCTTATCCTGCAAATAAGGTTTTACTATTTCTATCACGGATCGGATGCGGGCCGGTGTTGCCACAGATGATCCTCCAAACTTCAACACGTTCATAACGAGAATAAATTTTATCTAGTACCGAAGTCTGCCTTCAGTGTTTCATTTTATTAAAAAGTATGTCTATGAGAAATGTAGGTATGTCGGGAGCTACCCCGTAATGGTTGTGGTCTCAATGGAAATTGAGCTTGGGCAAACGTTATATGTGTTAGTAATTAACACGGAGATTTTTTTATTTCTGCAATAAGCAAAGAGGCCACGGGTATTGCAAAGTTTTTTTATGATTTTTGTAACATTAGAAAACGAACTAACAGTTAGTAGTTAACATCGCAATAATGACACGAAAGAAAAAGCATCCGAAAGAATCCTTTGTTAGCATGACCGAGTTGGTGCTGCCTAATGATACCAATACACTCAACAACCTGATGGGTGGGCGCCTGATGCACTGGATGGATATTGTATCGGCCATAGCCGGACAGAAGCATTGCAATAGCATAGTAGTAACAGCATCGGTTGACAATATTTCATTTCGCTCGCCCATCCGGTTAGGCGATGTTGTAACGTTGCGTGCGCGCGTTACCCGATCTTTCAATTCTTCAGTTGAAATCAGAATTGATGTTGATGCAGAAAATATCCCTGAGGGAAAAAAAATAGAAAGCAACTCAGCTTATTTCACATTTGTTGCTGTTGATAAAAACGGGCACCCGGTTGAAGTTCCAGAGGTTGCACCTGAGACACCTGAAGAAATTGAACTTTATAAAGGAGCTTTACGAAGAAGACAATTGCGCTTGATTTTATCAGGGCGCATGAAACCCGAGGAAGCCGATGAGTTAAGATCTATTTTTGATTTCAAGAAAAACCAATGAACATACTGAATCAAACCATTTATACGGAAGAAGTCTATCAACTTGAGCCATTGCCAACCGTTTTGCTTACAAAGCCCTGGACAAACGTTACCGATTCAGAAACCAAACTGCTTGAGAAAATTCTCACCGCTCTGAAACTGTCATTTGATAAAGTGACAATTAAGCATCAGGAATCATTCGATCTTTCAATCTGGCAGGTAAAACCACACAGGCTTATCTACTTTGGTTTGGTACCAGCCGGTATCCCTTATTATCAGGTTATTGATGTAAATGGAGTCTCACTTGTGGCTTCGGAGAGTCTGGAGAATCTTCTTACAAATGACCCAGCACGAAAACAGCTTTGGGGGGCTCTAAAACAGCTTTTTTCGTCTTAAAAGACAGTCAAATTCCATGTTTTAATTATTTGAGCCTTCTTCTATCTTTGCGGGGCTTTTTTAAGCCACTTTCCGCTTTTGCGGGATTTTTTGAATCATAAAACCTATTAAACCTGTATGCAAAATTTACTGTATGTTCTTCCCCTGTTTGGAGTTATGGGGTTGCTGTATGTCGTGTGGAAAAGTGCCTGGGTAGCCAAGCAAGATGCCGGCACAGACAAAATGAAAAAAATTGCTGGCCACATAGCCGAAGGTGCTATGGCATTTTTAAAGGCCGAGTATAAAGTGCTCGCAATCTTCGTTGTTTGTGTGGCCGTTCTTCTCGCTGTAACAGCCAACAGCGAAACCTCCTCTCCTTTGGTTGGTGTGTCTTTTGTATTGGGGGCATTTTGTTCTGCTTTGGCAGGATTTATTGGAATGCGCGTAGCTACAAAAGCAAATGTAAGAACAACCAATGCTGCAAGAACAAGTCTTGGCAAAGCATTAGAAGTTGCCTTTGTTGGCGGATCAGTAATGGGTATGGGTGTTGTTGGGATTGGAGTATTAGGACTTAGTGTACTGTTTATCATCTATGCGAAAATGTTTGGTGTTGATACTCAGGCAGGCTTGAATCAGGTCATCACTATTATAACAGGATTTTCATTTGGAGCCTCCTCAATTGCCTTGTTCGCCCGAGTTGGTGGAGGTATTTATACTAAAGCTGCCGATGTTGGCGCTGACTTAGTAGGTAAAGTAGAAGCAGGTATTCCTGAAGATCACCCTCTTAACCCGGCAACTATTGCTGATAACGTTGGTGACAACGTAGGCGATGTAGCCGGTATGGGAGCCGATTTATTTGAATCTTATGTGGGTTCTATTGTGGGTACTATGGTGCTTGGTGCTGCTTTTATGGTACCAGGGTTTATAGATAATTTCGATGGACTTTCAGCTGTTCTTCTTCCATTAGTACTAGCTGGTGTTGGAATTGTGATGTCGTTCTTAGGAACATTCTTCGTAAAAGTTAAGGAAGGTGGAAATCCCCAAACAGCCCTGAACATGGGTGAGATAATTTCATCTGTTATTATGATTGTGGCCTCTTGGTTCATCATCAAATGGATGCTTCCATCTGAATGGTGGTTTCAGGATCCGCTGTATGCATGGGCCGATCCAGTATTGGGAAATCACTATACATCAACCGGTATCTTTCTGGCAACAGTAATTGGTCTAGTCGCGGGTGTTGCTATTGGTCTAATCACCGAACATTATACTGCTATGGGCAAGGGGCCTGTACTCTCAATCGTTAGACAATCTTCTACAGGTGCAGCTACAAATATCATTGCCGGACTTGGTGTAGGTATGATGTCAACCATGTGGCCTATCCTGATTATTGCTGCTTCCATCATTGGAGCATTCCATTTTGGTGGTCTTTATGGTATTGCTATTGCAGCAGTAGGTATGCTTTCAAATTTGGGTATTCAATTAGCTGTGGATGCATACGGACCAATTTCTGACAATGCCGGTGGTATCGCAGAAATGTCTGATTTACCTAAAGAAGTACGTCAACGCACAGACAAATTGGACGCTGTAGGTAACACCACTGCGGCTATCGGAAAAGGTTTTGCTATTGCATCTGCAGCTCTTACTGCTTTGGCACTTTTTGGTGCTTTCATGACTACTGCAAAGATCAGTACCATTGACGTTTCTAAAGCAAACGTAATGGCTGGTTTATTCATAGGTGGTATGCTTCCATTTGTATTCTCTGCTCTGGCTATGGGTGCAGTAGGTCGTGCCGCTATGGCCATGATCGAAGAAGTGAGAAGACAATTCAATGATATTCCTAAACTAAAAGCAGCGCTTGCGTTGATGAAGAAAAACGGTGACAAGCCTGTTGAAGAGTGGTCAGCGGATGAACAAAAGACATTCCATGATGCTGATGGTTCTGCCGAGTATGGTAAATGCGTTGAAATCTCAACTAAGGCAGCTCTAAGAGAAATGGTTTTGCCGGGAGTAATGGCTGTTGTTGTTCCCGTTGCAGTTGCTTTTATGCCAGGTTTAGGAGTTGAGGCTCTTGGTGGGCTATTAGCAGGTGTAACAGTAACTGGCGTATTGATGGCGATCTTTCAATCAAATGCCGGTGGTGCGTGGGATAACGCAAAAAAGAGCTTTGAAGAAGGTGTAGAAATCAACGGTAAGATGTATTATAAGAAATCTGATCCGCACAAAGCTGCTGTGGTTGGTGATACAGTAGGTGATCCATTTAAGGATACCTCCGGCCCTTCCCTAAACATTCTCTTGAAGTTGATGTCGGTTGTGGCGCTCGTAATCGCTCCACTCCTTGTGAAGGATGATGTTTCTACCACTAAAATTGAGGACGCAAAACCCAAAATTGAAGTAGTTGTTACACCCGTTGGTAACGACACTCCAAAAAAATAATCTCTGATAATTTTTGATTCAAAGAGCGGTGTTTCAGACACCGCTCTTTTTGTTTATTTTAGAGTTTAATATGCTTACCATGAGGTTTATCTACACCCTTACTTTCGCTCTGTTTGCCATTGCGACAAGTGCCATTGGTCAAAATACCATAACTGGAAAATGGAAGACAATCGATGACGAAACCAACCAACCCAAGTCTATTGTTGAGATTTTTGAGAAGGGTGGAAAATTTTATGGTAAAATAGTTAAACTATTCAGGGCTACAGGCGAAGACCAAGACCCGGTTTGTAATGAGTGTGATTCTGAAGACGAACGTTACAAAAAGAAGATCATTGGAATGGAGATTTTGAAGGATATGAAGCAGGTAAATGATGAATATTCAGAAGGAACTATTCTCGATCCTAACAATGGTAAAATTTATCGTTGCAAAATCTGGCTTGAAGGAAATAATCTTAAACTCAGAGGATACTGGGGCCCCTTTTACAGAACCCAAACCTGGGAACCTGGTCAGTGATTACCATCTCATCGGAAAAATAACGACCTTAAACCCGAAATTCACTCCACTCATCATTAACTAAAGGTTACCAATTGTGGCGCTAAGGGTATTCAAATTGAACTTGCAGATGGACGAAAAGGAAATTTTCGAACGTATCCAAAAGGGTGACGAAAAGGCTCTTGAGTTTATCTACAAAAAATACTATCGGATGATGACCAAGTTGGTGATCACCAATAGTGGAACCGAAGAGGAGGCTCGTGACGTTTATCAGGACGCTCTTGTAGTGTTTTGGCAAAAGGCACGGTCTGGAAATCTGGTGATGACTGCCAAAATCAGTACTTACATCTACAGCATTTGTCAGAATCTGTGGCGTAAAGAACTGGATAGAAAAAAACGGCTTTCTCATGAGGAAAAGGATGTCGCCCAATCGATGGATATGGACAGTCCGGAACGAGAGAAGATTATCGCCAAGTGCCTGGACCAGCTTGGTGAAACATGTAGGAAGGTTTTGATGTATTATTACTTTGATGAGATGTCGATGCAGGAAATAGCCGAGAAACTCGGGTTTGCCAATACCGACACTGCAAAGACGAAAAAGTATAAGTGTAAACAAAAATTAGACGAGCTCGTAAAAGCGCAATATTCAGAACAGGATTTTTTAGACTAAGTATAGAGCCATGAACAATTTCGAATTAATAGATGAATATATAACCAATCGGCTTAACAAGACTGATCGGGAATCCTTTGAGGAGCAAATGAAATCTGACTCTGCTCTAAAAGCAGATGTGGAGCTTCAAACTCAAATTATTGACGGCTTAAAAAAGGCGCGGGTCGCAGAACTCAAATCCATGCTAAATAAAGTTCCGGTAACGGGGGGTGGTGCTTCTACTATACAATTCTCACCCCTTCGTATTGCAGCCGGGCTTGTGGGCACTGCCGTAGTAGTTTCAGCGATTTATCTATACTTCAAAGACGATAAGTATCAGGAAATTCCAAACCTCTCTACTTCAATTGAAGATTCCATAAAACAAAAAGAACAAAACCAGGAAGAAATAAAGCCTGAAGAGATTGAGAGTAATGAAAACTCTGTTGAACAAAGTAAGGCAACAGAAGGTGCGTCAAAAAAGACGGTTGTGCCAATAGAAGTTAAACCTGCTCAGGAAGTTTCCAAGCCTGCTTTAAATGTAATCGATCCATCATCGGATCTCACAGAAAGTACAGCTACTCGCGAAACGGGTCAAAGCAGTAAACCCGTACTGGCTGTTTCAAAAATGGAGGTGGAAGTAGATTCATCAAATAAGAAGTATTCGTTTCATTATCAATTTGCAAATACCAAAATGATTCTGTTCGGCTCCTTTGATAAAAGCCTATTTGAAATTCTTCAAATCAATGGAAATGTAAATTCTACTTTTCTGTTTTATAAAGAAAACTTCTACTTATTGGATGACACTAAGACTGAAATCACCCCGCTTGAAATAATTCGTGATAAGGCGCTGATTGTAAAATTGAAAGAGTACCGAAAAAAGTAATGTTTAAGGCTTAACAGAAACCCTCTGCAAAACAGAGGGTTTTCTTTTTTGGCCTGGATTTAAGAGTCTGCCTATATTAAAAATAGTGGAAATCCTGCCTATCTTTGCCAATCATGAGTGTTGGCGATAAAAAATTCAAGATCAGAAAGAAGAAGTTGGGTTCCTACCCTTACATAAGCGTGGTGCTTAGCATCACCTTAGCATTATTTGTGATTGGAATTTTTGGCACGCTTGTGATTTATTCAAAAGAGCTTGAGCGCGTAGTTCGAGAAAATGTAAAAATTCAGGTATACCTAAAAAGTCAGGTGTCTGATACACAGCGAACTCAAATTGAGAAAAGCCTTTTATCCAAGCCATTCGTTTCCAAAGACAAAGAAGCCATTCGGTTTATTTCCAAAGACGAAGCAGCTAAACAATTTATTGAAGAGACCGGAGAAGATTTTAAAAAGTTCTTGGGTGAAAATCCTTTACGCGATGCGTATCTGGTGCGCATTCAGAGCGAGTTTCATGATACTGAAAGTCTAAAGAAAATAAAATCAGAGATCGAACAGATCAGTGGCATTTTTCAGGTACACTACATCGAAAATGTAATTGAATCTATCAATAAGAATGTAACAAAAATCGGATTGATTTTAATTGGATTAGTTAGCCTGCTGATACTGGTAGTGGTTTTGCTTATTAACAACACACTTCGTCTTGCCTTGTTCTCACAGCGATTTCTTATTCGCAGCATGCAACTAGTAGGTGCCCGTAGTTGGTTTATTCAACGACCCTTTTTGTTTCATGCCGGGCTTCATGGCTTGATAGCAGGTATTCTTGCCTCTGCCCTTCTGATACTGCTGCTCAGTTTCGCAACTCAGAAGGTTGAAGATTTAATCTTAATTCAAAACACCAATCGGTTATTACTTTTGCTCTTTACCCTATTAGGTTTAGGCATGTTGGTTGCCGTGTTGAGCACCTACCGGGCCGTGAACAAATATTTAAAACTTTCACTAGACGAACTTTATTAACATGAACAAACTCCCCTTTGGAAAAAGAAACTATCAGCTGATGACAGCAGGCGTTATTCTTTTAGTTATAGGATTTACAGTAATGGCACTGGATAAAGAGCCTTATGGTTTTGGCTTTATGGGAATAACGTTAAGTCCAATTATCATTCTCAGTGGATTTATTACTGAGGTTTTTGCCATCCTTCATACCCCCAAAGAAAAGCAATAAGTCTCCATGTCTTTTCTAGAAGCGTTGATCCTGGCTGTCGTGGAAGGTCTCACTGAGTTTTTGCCGGTATCATCCACGGGCCATATGATTATTGCATCATCGGTTTTAGGTATTGCATCCGATCCCTTTACAAAGACGTTTACGGTAGCAATTCAATTGGGGGCAATCGTTTCGGTTTTAGTTTTATACTGGAAACGATTCTTTCAATCAGTAGATTTCTATTTCAAATTGTTTGTTGCGTTTTTACCAGCCGCAGTGTTAGGATTTCTCCTTAACGAATTTATTGATTCGCTGCTTGAGCGTGTCGAGGTAGTGGCCGCTATGTTGATTATCGGGGGAATTATCTTCCTCTTCATCGATAAGCTATTCAACAAGTCTGAAGAAAATGGTGCCAATGAAATCTCCTACAAGACTGCCTTACGGATTGGATTATTTCAAACTCTTGCCATGATACCCGGAGTATCACGATCTGCCGCAACAATTATTGGTGGTCTTACGCAAAATCTAACTAAAAAAGCTGCAGCAGAATTTTCTTTTTTTCTTGCTGTGCCTACTATGTTAGCAGCCACCTTATATAAACTCCTAAAGTTCTATCAGGAGGGAAACACGTTTGGTTCGCATGAAATTTCTGTTCTTATTTTTGGAAACGTGGCCGCTTTCATTGTGGCTATTTTAGCTATAAAATCATTTATCTCGTTTCTTACTCGTAACGGCTTTAAACTGTTTGGGTATTATAGAATTGTTTTAGGTACAATCATTCTTATCCTGTATTGGCTTGGTATAGACCTGACTGTTGTTTGAAATGGAAACTAGTCCAGATCGGTTACTATTAATTAACAAACCTTGGGGCTGGACTTCCTTTGACGTTGTTAATAAACTCAGATACAGGCTTAAGATAAAAAAAATTGGTCACGCTGGCACACTTGATCCATTGGCGACCGGACTACTTATTCTTTGCACTGGCAAAATGACGAAGCGCATTGATGAATATCAAGCTCAAGAGAAGGAATACACAGGAAAATTTATAATTGGCCAAACAACTCCTTCTCATGATCTTGAAACCAAACCGACTGAAAATCTGGACATCAATTCGATAACAGAAGAGACTATTTATATGGCCGCCAGAAAATTTACAGGCATTCTACAACAGATTCCACCTCTTCACTCAGCTATTAAAGTAGGTGGCAAACGAGCTTATGCACTTGCGCGAAAAGGTAAAGATGTGGAGCTTAAGCCCCGCGAGGTTGTTGTATCGCAATTTGAAATAACACAAATTCAAAAGCCTGAAGTTCGATTTAGAATTGTTTGTTCAAAAGGTACTTATATTCGAAGTCTTGCCCGCGATTTCGGAAATGAACTAGGAGTTGGTGCCTACCTTGCAGAACTTTGCCGGACTCGCATCGGTGAATTTAAACTTGACGATGCCGTAACCATTGAGCAAATAAACCCTGTGCCGCAATGAAGATATACCACACCCTGGAAGATTTTACACCGTTGCGTTATGGGGTGGTAACCAGCGGCACTTTTGACGGAGTGCATCACGGGCATCAGAAAATTCTACAACGACTAACCGAAATAGCCAATAAAAATAATGGCGAAACAGTTGTGATAACATTCTGGCCACACCCACAACTCATTCTTCGGCCAGACGAACCCTCGCTCAGGCTTTTGAATACTTTTGAAGAGAAGGCCGAACTACTTCGGGCTCAAGGTGTTCATCATTTGATCCGAATTCCTTTTACCAAAGAATTCTCGCAAATCTCCTCGGAGGAATTTATCTCAAAAATTTTGGTTGATACCATTGGAACCAAGAAACTGGTAATCGGCTACGACCATCGATTTGGTAAAAACAGAGAAGGCAGTTTTGAGCAGTTGAAACTAAATGCACCTGCTTATGGGTTTGAGGTTGAAGAAATCTCACGACAAGATGTAGATCATGTTGGCGTTAGTTCTACCCGTATCCGAAAGGCTCTTGCCGAAGGTGACATCGATACCGCTAATCATTTTTTAGGTCGCCCCTACTCACTTTCTGGTAGAGTAATTAAAGGTGACAAATTGGGGCGAGTACTTGGGTTTCCAACAGCTAATATCGATTTGGATTCGCACGATAAGTTAGTTCCGGGTGAAGGAATCTATGCTGTTACGGTACGCCATGAAAAAAATAGTTATGGTGGTATGCTCTATATTGGCAACCGCCCTACCGTAAATGGTTCCAAACGTTCTATTGAAGTCAACATTTTTGAGTTTGATAAGGAAATCTATGGCGAAACCATTCATATCTCATTTCTAAAACTTTTACGCTCCGACTCCAAATTCAATGATCTTGAATCACTGAAGAATCAACTTCACCTCGATAAAAAATCAGCACTGACAGCCTTAAAAAACCAATGACCTCATTCATTTGGATTTTGAACTCAGGAATCTGAGATTTGTTTCAAACTAAACTTTATGATCAACAAAGTTGTAGCAAATGCTGAAGAAGCCGTGAAAGACATTTCAGATAATACAACCCTGATGCTGGGTGGGTTTGGTCTTTGCGGTATTCCGGAAAACTGCATTCAGGCTTTGCTCAAAAAAGGCGTGAAAGGACTTACCTGCATTTCTAATAATGCGGGGGTGGATGATTTTGGAATTGGCTTGCTGTTAAAAACCCGACAAGTAAAAAAAATGATTTCTTCCTATGTCGGTGAAAATGCTGAGTTTGAAAGACAGCTCCTTTCTGGTGAACTCGAAGTAGAGTTAATTCCACAAGGTACGTTGGCAGAACGTGTACGTGCCGGTGGTGCAGGTATCCCGGCATTCTTTACT
This sequence comes from Cyclobacteriaceae bacterium, assembly GCA_965278925.1. Classification (GTDB taxonomy): domain Bacteria; phylum Bacteroidota; class Bacteroidia; order Cytophagales; family Cyclobacteriaceae; genus ELB16-189. Next base: position 1,373,478 of record OZ257123.1, read on the forward strand.
CCTGCCGGTGTTGGCACCGAAGTAGCAATAGGCAAAGAAGTGCGTGAGTTTAATGGCAAACCGCACTTGCTTGAACAATGGCTTCGCGCAGACTTTGCAATTGTAAAGGCATGGAAAGGTGATACAACTGGCAACCTTGTCTTTAAGGGCACGGCCAGAAACTTTAATCCGATGATGGCAACAGCAGGAAAGATTACGATCGCTGAAGTAGAAGAACTGGTTGCCGTAGGAGAACTTGACCCCAATAATATCCATACACCTGGAATCTACGTGCAGCGAATCTTTCAAGGATCAAATTATGAGAAGCGGATTGAGCAGCGAACTGTTAGCAAGTAGTTTTAAGATGTGGATATGAGAGCAGGGTTTCTCATCTCATGTCTAAAATCTCATTTCTAAAATATTTATTTCATTATGCTCGATAAAATCGGAATTGCTAAACGAATCGCACAAGAAGTAAAAGATGGTATGTATATCAATCTGGGCATTGGTATACCTACCCTTGTTGCCAATTATATTCCCAAAAATCTGAATGTTATTCTGCAATCAGAGAATGGATTGCTGGGTATCGGTCCGTTTCCGAAAGAACAAGACATTGATCCTGATCTGATTAATGCCGGAAAACAAACCATCACCATGATGCCCGGTTCGGCTCTGTTTAGTTCATCCGATAGTTTTGCCATGATTCGCGGTGGCCATGTTGACTTAACTATTTTAGGGGCGATGGAAGTTTCAGAACAAGGTGACATCGCTAACTGGAAAGTACCCGGAAAAATGGTGAAAGGTATGGGGGGAGCCATGGATCTTGTGGCTTCGGCCAAGCATATAATAGTTGCTATGCAACATTGCAGTAAAGAGGGTGCCTCAAAACTTTTAAAGCAATGTTCGTTGCCCATCACAGGTATTCGGTGTGTGAAAAGAATTGTGAGCGATCTGGCAGTGTTGGATGTGCTGGCTACTGGCGGGTTTAAATTACTTGAACGCGCACCGGGTGTTAGTGTAGAAGAAATAAAGAAAGCAACAGCGGGAAACCTCGTTATTGATGGCGAAATTCCAGAGATGAAGTTTTAGAATACTGTACTACTTTAAATTATTTAATCGGATGCAATAATTTTGCACTATGAAAAAATCCACAATACAATTTTCGATAGACCTCGACAATAACAACGTACCGGAAAGAATTAGCTGGGATGCCACCGATAAACCTGAAGATACTCCGTCAGAAACCAAGTCAATCTCGGTTTCACTTTGGGACGATAAACAAAAAAACACCATGCGTATCGACCTGTGGACCAAAGACATGCCTGTAGATGAGATGAAACGATTCTATATTGAATGCGTGGGTGGTATCGCGCAAAGCGTATTAAGTGCAACCGGAGACGAGAAAATGGCGGGTGAAATTAATGCCCTCTGCGACCGGCTGGTAGAGATCGTAAGGCAGGATAAACAATAGCCTCCAGGAGTCTGGAATTTCCACAATCGTTTTCAAAAAAGGTCGCTTTCAATCGTTTGTAATTGTGCTTTTTCTTGTAGATTTAAGAATTAAACCCATAATTCTTATGAACAAACTCTACAGAAAGGCGTTGCTACTCGCCCTCTTTTGGTTGTGCGGGGCGGCAGCACTCATGGCCCAGACAACCTCCGTTTCCGGAACGGTGAAAGACGGAGGAACCGGTGACGCATTGGCCGGTGTTAATATCGTGGTGAAAGGAAGGGTAATAGGAACCATTTCAAACACAAGCGGAGAATATAGTTTAAAGGTAAATCAGGCTCCGCCCTTTACATTGGTCTTTTCATTTATCGGCTTTGCAACCCAGGAAATTGAAATCAAAGATGCCAACACACCTGCACTTGACATTAATCTCGAAGAACAGACTTTGCTAGGTCAGGAAGTTGTTGTTTCTGCTTCCCGTGTTGAAGAGAGTATTTTAAAATCACCGGTTACTGTTGAAAAGATGGACATACTTGCTATTAAGCAAGCAGCCACACCTGATTTTTACGATGCCCTTGCTAATGTAAAAGGTGTGCAAACAAACTCTGGAAGTTTAAACCTGACCTCTATTAATACCCGTGGTTTTGCTACGATTGCCAACGTGCGCTTTGTGCAATTGGTGGATGGTATGGACACGCAAGCCCCCTTGCTCAACTTCCCAACAGGAAACATTATTGGCATGGGCGAACTTGATACAGAAAGCGTTGAACTAGTGCCGGGTGCTGCGTCTGCACTCTATGGCCCCAATGCGTTCAACGGTATTCTTATCATGAAAAGCAAAAGCCCGTTCGACTATCAAGGGTTAAGTGCACAATTTAAAGGTGGAGTTACAAACTCTGATGCCGCGGGTTCAGACCCGTTCACACAATATAGCATTCGTTACGCTAAGGCTTTTAATAATAAGTTTGCATTTAAACTAAACTTCTCATTACTACAGGCCACCGATTGGCTAAGTAATGATTATAAAACATCGCGTGTTAATCCTGAGTCAAGTACAGACCTTAGTGGTAATCCTAATTTTGACGGCCTTAATCTTTACGGAGACGAAACCACAATTCCTGTTCCTATTGGCGGAACGTTTGGAACTCTTGACTTAAGAAGAACTGGCTTTAAAGAAGAAGACATTTTAGATAACCGCGATGCTAAAAGCATCAAAGCAGATGGTGCGTTGCATTATAGAATCACCGATAAAATTGAAGCTTCTTACAATTATCGCTTTGGCGGTGGAAGTTCAGTTTATCAAGGAACTGAAAAATATGCCTTGCGCGATTTCACTCAACAGTTTCATAAGTTAGAATTGAAATCTGATAACTTCTTTGTTCGTGCTTACCGCACAGAAACTAAAGATGGAGATTCCTGGAACATGTCGGCTCAGGGTGGCTTTGCGAATGAATACTATAGTCCTACAGCAACACAATGGGCACCGGAATATGCACAGCGTTATGTATTATCGATGCAAGGTTATATACCCGGTGTTCCTGCGGGAAATCCAGCTGCTGCTCATGCCGCAGCACGGGCTCACGCTGATCGTAACAGACCTGCCGTTGGCACACCGGCCTTCACAGATTTAATGAATCAGGTGCGGACTAATTTATTTCAGCGCACTCCCCCCGGTTCAAGTTTTGTTGATAATTCCAAACTATTACATGCCGAGTTTAATTACAATTTCATAAACCAGATTGAATTTGCTGAAGTTCAAATTGGAGGAAATGTGCGCAGGTATGATTTGTTTTCAGATGGAACCGTTTTTAACGAAGGTCCAGAGGACGTCAATAATTTCGAAAGAATTAAAATTGACGAGTTCGGTGCCTATGCTCAAATAGCCAAAACGCTTGCGGATAAACTAAAATTAACCGGATCAATCCGGTATGATAAAAATGAAAACTTTGATGGGCAGTTTACTCCGCGCGTTTCTGCCGTGTATAGTGTTTCCGAAAATCATAATTTGAGAGCCTCCTTCCAGACTGGTTTCAGAAACCCCGACACACAAGCGCAGTTTATCTACTTCCCATCCTCTAGTGGAACACTGCTTGGAAGTACTGAGGCTAATGCTGCACGCTATGGTGTACATAACGGTGGCGCATGGACAGATGAATCGTATAGTGCGTTCAGAGCATCAGGCGGAACACTTGCTGCTGATGGCACTCCTACAGGAGGTAATTCCAACTTACTCGTAACGGCTGATATTCCGTATGTACAACCAGAAAAACTGAAATCTTTTGAAGTTGGCTATAAAGGAGTTTTCTCCAAGAAATTGTTGGTTGACTTAAATGCTTATTATACTACCTATCAGGATTTTATCGGTGGCCAGATTGTAGCGGTTAAAGCTCCTACTACACACCAGGGAAATACAGTTGCTGCTGGTAGCTTATATAGTTTGTATAACAACTCATTAGAGAACGTTACTTCTATTGGTGCCGGCTTAGGGTTCACCTATTCGTTGCCACGTAATTTCTCGTTGAACGGTAGCTATAGCTATGCAACCTTTGATGCCAATGAAACAGCGGATTTCCGTGCTGGGTTTAATACTCCTGAGAACAAGATCAGCGTGGGTATCGGGAACCGGAAAATTGTTGAGAACCTAGGTTTCAATATCAACTTCAGATGGCAGGAAGGATATCTGTGGCAGTCATCGTATGGCGAATGGAACGTGCCTGAGTTTGGCGTGTTAGATGCTCAGATAAACTATAAACTTTCTGCCTTGCGATCCATGATAAAAATTGGTGCCACTAATTTAGGTGGTGGTGATTACCGCACCAACCTCGGTGCTCCTTTTGTAGGACAGATGTATTACATCTCGCTAACCTTTGATGAGTTTTTAAAATAATTGAATCCTAAAATATTAAATATGAAAACGTTAAAGTTTCTATATGTACTCCCACTCGCCTTGCTGATCAGCATCTCGTGCGAACAGGAAGTTATTACGTTGGATCCACCCGTTATTGTTGACCCTGAAACTCCAAGTGGAGCGCCTGGTTCTGCAAGCTTTACTAAGTTTGTTACAATCGGAAATTCATTTGTTGCTGGTATGCAAGGCCAAGCACTATTTAACGATGGGCAGGCCAATTCACTTGCGAAAATAGTAGCTACTCAACTTAGTTATGCAGGCGGGTCAACAACATTTAATCAACCTGATATCAACTCAGTAAATGGATTTAATCCGATTTCATCCAACGTAGGTGCCGGTTTAATACTTGGTCGTTTAATTCTATTTGATCCCGATGGAACTGGTCCTCGATCTGCTGGTCCTTCACCGGCTAAATTTCCAGGCTCATCAGTTACTTGCCCTGCCGCTGTAACTACACCAGCCTTACCTGCTCCTTATAACACGGCCGATTTTCCAGGAGCTTTTACAGGCGTTAAAGCAAACCTAAATAACTTTGGAGTACCCTTGATTTATCTAGGGCAAACGTTAACTCCAGCAACTGGAGGACCAGCATCACCTGCAAATCCTGCCTACAGTCCTTTTTATGCAAGGTTTGCATCAAGCCCTAGTCCCGATGGAAGCACTGGTTCAAGAATTATAACTGATGCAAAAGCAGCTGCCGGAAGTTTCTATTTGATTTGGTTAGGCTTTGATGATGTGTTGCTTTATGCTGCTACTGGTGCAGCCAATACCGGGCTCGGTACACCTGCTGGCACTTATGGTATGACTTCAGACGCTGCTTTTGCAGGACAATTAAATGTTGCCCTGAATGATCCAACTATTGGACTTTTAACCGGAACAACTTTTAAAGGTGTAATCGGTAATATTCCTAAGTTCACAGATCTACCATACTTCTATACTGTACCTTGGAATACAATCACGTTGGATGCCGCTACAGCTACCACCCTAAATGGAAGTTTAGCCGCAAACTACAATGCTTTTTTAGATGCCATGGTTACAAACACAATCATTACAGCTGAAGAGAGAACCAAACGCAGATTAACTTTTGTAGCTGGGAAAAACGGTGTACTACTAAGTGATGACGTAGGATATTCCACTGGAGGATTAACAGATCTATCTCCTTATATGGCTGGGCCCTATGCAGGATTACTTCCTTATGCCCTTGCACGACAAGCAACAGCAACAGATTTAATTCCTTTAGCTGCGGGTTCAGTTCTAGGAACTTGTTTTGGTGGAAGCCCACAGGCAGTGTTTGGTGTTAGCTATCCAGTTTCAGATCAGTTTGTATTAACTCCTGCAGAAACAACGGCTATTTTAACCAGAACAGCAGAGTTTAATGCTAGAATCGCTGCCGTTGTTACAGCCAGTGGCGATCGTCTTGCGCTTGCTGATGTTAACAAAGCTTATTCAGATTTTGTAACAGCTAAGGCTGCTTTAATTAACGGTGTAACTATTACTCCAAGCTTTGCTCCTCCCACAGGCGCATTTTCAGAAGATGGTCTTCACCCTAATAGCAGAGGTAATGCATTTACAGCAAACGTATTTATTGATGCTATTAATACTAAGTTCGGAGCCACAGTACCTAAGGCCGACCTATCAAAGTATTCAGGGACAGGATTGCCTATCAATCCTTAGGAATAATCGATAATAAAAAAAGGGCTTCGGCCCTTTTTTTATTTTAAAACAACTCTTTCGCGATTCGATAAATGGGATCGGATTTACCCATCGAATAAAAGTGTAAAGTCGGCACACCTCTTTTAATCAGTTCTTTGGATTGTTGTATCGTCCATTGGATGCCTACCTCTTTTAAGGAAGCGGTGTCTTTGCATTTCTCCGCTTCATCCGAAAGCTCTTCGGGAATATCGATATGAAAAGTCTTGGGCAGCACGGTCAACTGTCCACGCCCAGTTAACGGTTTTATCCCCGGAATAATCGGCACATGGATATCTGCCTCACGGCACTTATCTACAAAATCGAAGTATTTCTTATTATCAAAAAACATTTGAGTTACAATGTACTCAGCTCCCATGTCGACTTTCAGTTTAAGATACTTTAAATCGCTCTTCAGGTTGGGCGCATTAAAATGCTTCTCGGGATAGCCCGCTACGCCAATACAAAAATTTGTAGGTGCGGCACTTTCCAGTTCTTCATCCAGATACAAGCCTTTATTCATCTTCACTACTTGCTCCAATAAATCAGACGCAAATTTGTGGCCATCAGGCTCAGCTATAAATTTTGATTCAGTTTTAATAGCATCGCCTTGCAGCACCAGCACATTATCAACACCCAGAAAATGAAGATCAATTAATGCATTTTCGGTTTCTTCTTTGTTGAATCCACCACAAATAATATGTGGCACTGTATCCACTTTATAATGGTTTTGAATGGCCGCACAAATACCAACCGTGCCCGGGCGCTTGCGCGTTGAGATTTTTTCAAGTAGTCCGGCATCCTTCTTCCGATAAACATACTCTTCACGATGATACGTTACATCTATAAAGGGTGGCTTGAATTCCATTAAGGGATCCATATTGTCGTACAGATTTTTGATGTTCTCGCCCTTTAGCGGGGGTAAAATCTCGATAGTGAAGAGGGTTTTACCGTTAGCGTTTTTTAAATGATCGATTACTTTCATGTACTATTTGAAAATTAGTTATAGGCTAAATTTGGAGACAACCATTTCTCAACCTCTTCAATACTCATACCCTTGCGTTTGGCATAATCCACAACTTGATCTTTCTCTATTTTCCCCAATCCAAAATATTTTGATTGTGGGTTTGAAAAATAAAATCCGCTCACAGCAGCTCCCGGATACATGGCATACGATTCTGTAAGGGTTATTCCAACCTTACCCGCATCCAACAACTCAAACAATAATTTCTTCTCCGTATGATCCGGACAGGCGGGATATCCAGGCGCGGGCCTGATCCCATCATACTCCTCTGCAATCAATTGCTCAGTTGTTTGATTCTCAGTTTTTGCATAGCCCCATAGCTCTTTTCTTACTTTTTCGTGAAGGCATTCGGCAAAGGCTTCTGCCAACCTATCAGCAAGTGCTTTCGCCATGATCTCAGAATAATCGTCTTGGTTTTTCTTATGCTTCTCTACAAGTTTTTCCAGTCCAATACCCGCAGTTACAGCAAACATTCCAAAATGGTCTTTTCCAATTTCTGGTGATACAAAATCTGCTAAGCAAAAATTTGGCAGGTTCTGCGCCTTCTTATTCTGTTGACGCAGAAAATGAAATGCCGCAAAGGTATTCTCTTCTCCTTTACGGAATAAGTGAACGTCATCCCCTACATTAACGGCAGGAAAGAAAGCTACAACTCCATTGGCTTGTAGGCTACGAGCAGCAACTATTTCATCAAGCATCCGGTTTGCATCGTTAAAGAGTTTTTTAGCCTCCACCCCTACTACCGAATCTTCTAAAATTCCTGGGTAACGCCCCGCCAACATCCAGGTCTGAAAGAAGGGAGTCCAATCAATATACTTTCGGATTTCCTCCAACGGATATTTGACAAATTCCTTCCGACCCAAAAAGGATGGTTGAGTAAAAGCAACTTCAGACCAATCAATTTTGGTTCGATTATCTCGTGCTGCCTGCAGGGGAATATAGTTTTTAAGCTGCTGGCGCCCTTCATGATCTTTGCGCATCAATCTATACTCTTCTTTTGTTTTCGCCTGAAATCCTGCGCGCGTTGTTTTGCTGATTAGTTCGCTGGCCACTGGCACAGACCGTGATGCATCCAATACATGAACTACCGGGCCAGAATACATCGGATCAATCTTCACTGCCGTATGAATGCGGGACGTGGTGGCGCCACCAATCAACAACGGAAGCTCCATCTTTTCACGCTCCATCTCTTTGGCAAAGTGAACCATTTCATCGAGAGACGGGGTTATTAATCCACTGAGGCCAATAACATCAACCTTTTCGCGCTTAGCGGCTTCAATAATTTTTTCGGCAGGAACCATCACACCCAAATCAATAACATCGTAATTATTACAAGCCAACACCACTCCTACTATGTTTTTGCCAATATCATGTACATCTCCCTTAACAGTGGCCAATAGAATTTTTGCTGCAACCTGCCCTGTGTTTCCTGTTCTTCGTTTTTCTTCTTCCAGAAAGGGTGTAAGGTATGCCACCGACTTTTTCATCACACGCGCACTCTTCACCACTTGTGGCAAGAACATTTTACCTGCGCCAAACAAATCGCCTACTACATTCATTCCGGCCATCAATGGACCTTCAATGACGAGCAAGGGCTTGCCATATTTCTGGCGTGCCTCTTCTGTATCCGCATCAACAAAATCAATTACCCCCTTTACCAGCGAGTGCGTGATTCGTTCCTCAACCGTACCTTTGCGCCATTCATCGTCCGTTTCTTTTTTCTTAGCAACGCCCTTTACAGTTTCGGCAAACTCAAGCAGGCGTTCGGTAGAATCTTCACGTCTGTTTAGGAGCACATCCTCTACGCGCTCAAGAAGGTCTTTCGGAATTTCGTCATACACTTCCAACATGGTTGGGTTAACAATACCCATATCCATGCCATTTTGTATCGCATGAAAAAGAAAAGCCGAGTGCATGGCTTCTCTTACTTTTTGATTTCCCCTAAAGCTAAAAGACACATTGCTTACCCCTCCACTTACGTGTGCATACGGAAGATTTTCCCGAATCCACTTTGTGGCTTTAAAAAAATCAAGTGCGTAATTTCTATGCTCTTCAATGCCGGTTGCCACCGGAAAGATGTTTGGATCAAAGATGATGTCTTGCGGAGGAAAATTTATTTCATTCACTAAGATATCATAGGCACGCTTACAAATTTCGATTCTCCTTTGGTAGGTATCTGCCTGACCTTGTTCATCAAAGGCCATTACTACGGCAGCTGCACCATAGCGCCTTACTAATTTTGCCTGCCGCTTAAATTCTTCTACACCAGCTTTCATGCTGATGGAGTTTACAATTCCCTTACCCTGAATACATTTTAAGCCTGCTTCAATCACTTCCCACTTGGATGAGTCAATCATCACGGGAATCTGAGAGATTTCTGGTTCTGAAGCCATCAGGTTTAGATACCGGATCATGGCAGCTTTTGAATCAAGCATGCCTTCATCCATGTTTACATCAATCACCTGCGCACCACCACGCACCTGGTCGAGAGCAACTTCCAGCGCTTCATCAAATTTATCTTCTTTAATTAGTTTAAGAAATTTTGCTGATCCCGTAACGTTGGTGCGTTCTCCGATATTGACAAAGTTTGAATTTGGGGTTATGTGTACAGCTTCTAAGCCACTTAGCAATAAAGGTCGATGGTCCATGGTCGATGGTTGATGGCTCATAGTTTATTTTAGGGAATTTCGTAGGGCTTCTATACTCTTAACTAATTCTGTGAGGTAGTTTAGCCACACCTTTAAATTTTCAAACTTGAAAGCCATGTTTTATACGTTTACCTGACTATCGACTGAAAGACTATGGACTACTCGTGGTTTATACTTCTTTGCTACTTCAGCAATTTTTGAAATGTGCTCTGGGGTTGATCCACAACAGCCACCAATAATATTTATCAGTCCTTCTTTCAAAAATTCTTCAATCTCCTTCGCCATCTGATCGGGCGTTTGATCATACTGACCAAATTCATTTGGCAAGCCCGCATTGGGATGCGCACTTACAAAGAAGGGAGCTTTCTCATTCAGCACTTGCAGATATGGACGCAACGCAGCAGCGCCCAACGCACAGTTTAAGCCAATGCTAAGCAATGGCACATGCGATACCGAAATCAGAAATGCTTCTGTGGTTTGACCACAAAGAATTCTTCCGCTTGCATCTGTAATCGTACCTGAAACCATGATGGGTACTTCTTTGCCTGTTTCGTCAAAGAGTTCCTGAATTGCAAACAAGGCTGCTTTAACATTTAAGGTATCCGTTATTGTTTCGAGCAAAAGCATGTCTGCGCCACCATCCAACAATCCTTTTGCTTGCTCTTTGAAAGCCACTGCCAATTGATCAAACGAGATCGCTCTGTATCCAGGATTGTTAACATCGGGTGACATAGAGGCAAGCTTGGTGGTTGGCCCCATGGAGCCTGCTACGAAGCGGGGTTTATGCGGTTCTTTCTTTGTAAACTCTTCAGCAACTTCTTTGGCAAGTTTGGCTGCCTGAAAATTGATCTGATAAACCAAAGACTCTAAATGATAATCGGCCTGCGCTACAGTAGTTCCACCAAATGTATTGGTTTCTGCAATGTCTGCACCGGCAGCAAAGTATTGGCTGTGAATATCTTTGATAATATCGGGTCGTGTTATGCTCAGCAAATCATTATTTCCCTTCAGGGGATGCGGATGATTTTTTAACGCCTCGTTTCTGAAATCTGCTTCCGTGAGTTTATGACGTTGGATCATAGTACCCATAGCACCATCCAGCACTAAAATTCTCTCCTTTAAAATGTCTTGTATTTTCACTCTTTCTGATTTTATTTTTTATCCAGAAAGAGCCTGTTGATGGGCCGCCTATCTTTTCCTAATCCGATTGCAATCGTTCAGGAGGGGAATTAGCACCAAGTTATTGGCAAGGTTGCTAAGACGTCATCGGGCCCGGTCCCTCAGTCTTTCTGGATAAGCACTGCAAAGAAACACATTTAGGTAACAATATTAAAATATGGATGGTTAATTTTGCACCGACTATAAATTGATACGTGTTTTGAAACTAGCAGCGATAGACATCGGTTCCAACGCAATCCGTTTTCAGGTTTCTTCAGTGCTTGAAAATGATGAACAAATCTTATTTAAGAAAATGGAATATGTCCGATTTCCGCTGCGCCTTGGGCATGATGTGTTCAGTACAAACCGTATAAGCGATAAAAGCAAAGAAAAATTTAAAAAACTAATGCGGGCCTTCAAACTACTATTGGAGTTATATGAAGTAGATGATTACATGGCATGTGCCACCTCTGCTATGCGCGAATCAGAGAATGGGGCTATACTGGCAAAAGAAGTAAAAGAAGAAATAGGTTTGGCTATTGAAATTATTGATGGTCAGCGCGAAGCTGAATTAATCAATACCGCCATCCGATCTTACCTTGGCACCAAGACTTATCTTCATATTGATGTGGGTGGCGGAAGTACTGAATTAAACGTATACCACGAGGGTAAGAAAATTAAAACGCGATCTTTTAAAGTGGGCTCTGTACGTATACTGGAACATTACGATTTACCAATTGTTTGGAGTGACATGGAACAGTGGGTGAAGGAACATGTGCGTGGGGATATGGGAAAAGTAACAGCAGTTGGTACGGGTGGAAACATTAGTAAGATTTTTGAATTAGCAAAACTAAAGCCTCATCGCCTTATGTCTTTGAAAAAGATGGGTGAAGTAAAAACGATGATTGAGCGGCACTCACTTGAGGAGCGTATATACAAACTACAAATGAACCCTGACCGGGCTGATGTAATCATCCCTGCCAGTTCAATTTACATGAGTGTAATGGAATGGGCGAAAGCCAAGTATATGTTTGTGCCAGAAGTTGGTTTGAAAGATGGAATGATGCTCCATCTTTTTGAGCGGAACAGCAAGCAGGCTAAAATTCAGTTTGTGAATAAAGAGGATCAATCAAAGGGTAATAAATCCTTTTTACTGGATAAAAAGGGTTAAAATAAAGTCGCTTCTTTAACGATCTCGCGGGTTACCTCATAAAATTCTTTATGCACATTAAACGGAGGCTCACCGTTTTGTTCCTTAATCACGTAATTGCCATCTTCCCGCATGGTATAGGCGTTTACATTATCCTTTAAGTTATAGCGGAGATTATTCATGGCTTGCTTGCGCAGAATGTCTTGCTCCAATAAAAACAAAGATTCTATTCTGCGATCAAAACTCCGAACCATAGCATCCGCACTGCCTGTGTAAACTTTAGGATCACCAGCATTATGAAAGTAATATATGCGCGAATGCTCAAGGTACTCACCCACGATCGAGATTACTTCAATGTTTTCACTCAATCCTTTCCGGCCCGGCCGCAAGCAACACATGCCTCGAATAATCAATTTTATGGGTACACCAGCCTGCGAAGCTTCATACAGTGAGTCGATAAACTCTTTGTCCTGCAGGGAGTTTAGTTTAATTACAATACCTGCCGGGATTCCCGCCTTGGCATTCTCTGCTTCGCGTTGCACGAGGTTGCATAACTGAATGCGCATGTCGCGCGGTGAGGTAATCAGGTTTCGATAAGCCGCTGGTTGCGAATGGCCTGTGATAACATTAAAAAAATCCGACACATCGTTGGCGTAGGTTTCGTTGGTGGTTAACAACCCTATATCGGTATAAAAGCGCGAGGTTACCTCATTGTAATTACCACTGGAGAGATGAACATATCGATAAACACGATCATCTTCATTTCGAACAATAAGCAGAAGTTTGGTGTGCGTCTTCAGGTTACTCACTCCATAAATCACAAAGCAGCCAGCCTTTTGCAGTTTCTGGGCTTCGCGCAAATTATTTTCTTCATCAAAACGCGCCTTTACTTCAAAAAGAACTGCTACGTGTTTACCATTCTCAGCTGCTTTGAGTAGTGCAGCACTGATTCGCGAATCTTTCGATAACCGATAAATGGTAATCTTGATGGATAAAACCAATGGATCATCGGCTGCTCGTTCCAGTAATTCGAGAACTGGCTCCATGGAGTTATAAGGATGATGCAAAAGCACATCTCGTCCTTTCAGGATTTCAAAAAGATCGCTATTACCTTGTTCAGGAAAGGAAAGTGGCTTTACCGGAGGTTTGGGTTGCAGGCGTTTGTCTTTAAACTCGCGGTGATTAATGATCTGACCAATACCATTAAAGTCAATCATTCCCTCTTTCGGGATTTGAAAAATATTCAAGTCGTCAAGGTCCCACTGGATCTTGAGCATGCGCACCATCCACGGGTCAGGATTTTCTTCAATATCAATACGCACTACGCGACCCGTTCTTCGGGTTTGTAACTTCTTCTTTAACTCCTCTAAAAAATTTGATTCGATGTCTTCGCTTTCTTCGAGCGTAAAATCTCCGTTGCGGTTTATCCTGAAAAGGTTAATTGCCTCCAACTCAATATTTCGGAAGAGGTGTTGCATGTTCCTGCGAATTATATCTTCGAGCGGAACAAAAGAGATTGACTCATCTTCGTTTTCGATTTCATAAAACCGGGGCAAATTACTTGGCACCTGGATGAACGAAACCCGTTGCTGGTTATTGGGATCTTGCGGCACCCGCGTAACAACCCCAAACAAAAGACGATTGTACTTCAGCACCGGAAATGTGTGATAGCTATCAAACAACATCGGAGTAAGCATCGGATAAATGGTACGTTGAAAGTACTGATCTACCTGTGCACAGTGTTCAATAGAAAGTGTATCGCAATTCGCAATGCGAAAGCCATTCTTTTCAAAAAGAGGCTTTAGCTTTTTTATGTAATAGTCATTCTGGTCGTGTACAAACTTCTGAATCTCACCCAGCAGCAGTTGACGAAACGGATTTTCGCGAAGACCGCTGTAATCAAAACGCTCTTTGCCATAGTCAAGGTAATTATACAAACTACCCAGGCGTATTGTACAAAACTCATCCAGATTAGAGGCGGTGATAGCCAGAAATTTCAAGCGCTCGAAAATACTGCGATCCATGTGCTTAGCCTGATCGAGCACCCGATAATTAAACTTAAGCCAGCTTAAATCACGACTGATGTAATTGCTCTCCTGAATGTGCTTGGTAACAGCATCATTAGGCTTACTCTCGGCCCCATCAGAAATCCCCAACCACTTAGATATCAATTCGGGCATATTTTGCATTCTTCTCAATAAACTCTCTGCGTGGTGCTACTTCATCACCCATCAGCATAGAAAACAAGTGGTCAGCTTCGGCCGCTGATTCGATACTCACTTGCTTCAGCGTTCTGCGAACCGGATCCATGGTGGTTGACCAAAGTTGCTCCGGATTCATTTCACCCAATCCTTTATATCGTTGAATGCCCACGCTGTCTTCGTTGCCACCCTTACTTAACTCTTTCACAATGGCATCCCGTTCTTCTTCGTTCCAGCAATAACGTTCCTCTCTTCCTTTCTTTAACAGATACAAAGGCGGCAAAGCGATGTAGACATATCCTTGTTCAATCAAGTCGCGCATGTAGCGGAAAAAGAAAGTTAAAATTAGTGTACGGATGTGACTTCCGTCAACGTCCGCATCAGTCATAATAATAACTTTATGATAGCGTAACTTTGAAAGATTCAGGGCTTTATTGTCTTCTGCGGTACCAAAGCTTACACCCAATGCGGTGATCATATTCTTGATTTCCTCATTCTCGTAAATTTTATGTTCCTGCGCCTTTTCTACATTCAGAATCTTTCCACGCAAGGGTAAAATAGCCTGAAAGTTGCGGTCGCGACCTTGTTTGGCTGAGCCACCAGCAGAGTCACCTTCAACGAGATATAGTTCACAGATACCCGGATCTGAGCTGGCACAGTCTGCAAGCTTGCCGGGCAATCCGGTGCCAGACAGCACATTCTTACGTTGCACCATTTCACGGGCCTTGCGTGCAGCAATCCGTGCCTGCGCAGCCAGAATTACTTTGCTCACAATCATCTTTGCTTCTTTGGGATGCTCTTCAAGATAATGTTGCAGCACTTCGCCCACAGCAGTATCCACAGCACCCATAGCTTCGGAGTTACCCAACTTGGTTTTGGTCTGACCTTCAAACTGGGGTTCCTGTACCTTGACAGAAATAACTGCCGTTAGACCTTCCCGAAAATCGTCTCCGTTGATTTCAATCTTGGCTTTTTCGAGAAGCCCTGATTTATCCGCGTAACTCTTCAGCGTGCGCGTAAGTGCGCGTCTGAAACCCGCTACGTGTGTACCACCTTCATGAGTATTGATGTTGTTAACATACGATACCAGATTTTCGCTGTATGAGGTATTGTAGTTGAGTGCTACCTGCACCGGGATTTCACTTTTATTGTTTTCGATGTAGATGGGTGCTGGAATTAACTTCTCGCGCGTAGAATCCAGATATTCAACAAATTCACTCAATCCACCTACCGATAAGAATGAAGTTGATTTAGGTTCACCGTTCTCGTCCTTGTCTCGTAAATCTTTCAGGTTGAGTTTTATTCCGGGGTTTAGAAATGAAAGCTCACGCATGCGCGTAGCCACCGTTTCGTAATTGTATTCGGTGGTGAGCGTGAACACCTCCGCATCGGGTTTAAAATTAACTGTTGTACCTCTGCGATCAGAATCACTTACAACACGCACAGGATATTGAGGAACGCCACGGTGGTATTCCTGCTCAAACATTTTGCCTTCGCGATATACGGTAACCTTCAATACGGACGACAATGCATTAACGCACGACACCCCTACTCCGTGCAAACCGCCCGATACTTTATAGGTGTCTTTATCAAACTTTCCGCCTGCGTGTAAAACCGTCATGACAACTTCCAGGGCCGATCGTTTTTCCTTTTCGTGATAGTCGGTTGGGATACCGCGACCATTATCTTCTACCGTAACTGAATTGTCTTCATTGATGGTAACATGGATGTCATCGCAATAACCAGCAAGAGCCTCGTCAATTGAGTTATCTACAACCTCCCAAACCAGATGATGGAGCCCTTTTACACCGATATCACCGATGTACATGGCGGGTCTTTTGCGCACGGCCTCCAGACCCTCTAAAACCTGAATATTACTAGCTGAATAATTGGCTTCCTTGTTTGGTTTTGGTTCGTTCATTTTGGATTTTATATAACCTTCAAAAATAAGGTTTTTGAAAGCGTTTACAGCATTTTTAACTCAAAAAACTGAAGTATTTTTTAGGTTGCTCAGAGATCAAAAACAGGTGCCTTGATTCTTCTTAACTAAATTATTAGTTTCATATAAAATCCAGTCATCATGAAACTTATTAAAGTGCTAACTCTTCTCTTTGCGATGCCCCTTTCGGGATTTGCCCAACA
Source organism: Cyclobacteriaceae bacterium (assembly GCA_965278925.1). Classification (GTDB taxonomy): domain Bacteria; phylum Bacteroidota; class Bacteroidia; order Cytophagales; family Cyclobacteriaceae; genus ELB16-189. The sequence continues at coordinate 1,389,827 of OZ257123.1, forward strand.
GAAGTTTTCAGTGTTAGAAATACCCGTGTTTGATTCCCCTAAAGACTCGATTACATACGCAACTATTCAGGCAGAATTTCAACGACTTATTGCCAACAAATCAAGCTTCGAATCAACTGATAGCCTTATGAAGTCGATGATGGCTATGCGCGAAAAAATAGTGAGGTATCGGAAAGTGTACACAGGCTCACCCGATTTTATACCCTTTGATAGTCTTTCAACAATGAAAGATTTAAGTGAAGTGAAATACCTTAGTCTTTCAGGAAAGAAATCTATTCCCGTTGAGGTTCTTGCCTGTAAAAAGCTGGAGCAACTGGAATTGGTTAATACCCGCATTAGAAAATTGTCAAAGCAACTAAAGAGATTGCCTACCCTGACTACTGTTTATGTGTTAAATAATAAACCTTCGGGTAGACTAAGACTTGGAAAAAATCAGGGTATTAAGACACTTGTTATCAGAGGCGAAAACCCGAAGTTGATTCCTGCTTCGTTTAAACGCTTTACCCAGTTGGAGAAACTTGATCTTGCCTCTGCGGAGTTGACGAATTTCCCCAAAGGAATTTCAAAAAATAAAAACCTGAAAGAACTTCTGCTAAGTAATAATCATATCACCCTTGCAAACGACCGGATTACACAACATGCCACACTCGAAAAATTAGAACTGCAAAGAAACAAGATAAAGAAATTGCCGGCATCGATTCAGGGTTTGCCAAATCTGAAAAGGCTAACGCTCAATTACAACTCAATTGAAACGGTTGATCCAGCTCTTGCATCGTTAAGCAAACTTGAGCAGCTTTCGTTTTATCACAACAAACTAACCGCAGTACCGGCCGGGTTGTATGCGTTAACATCCTTGCGGGAAGTTGATTTTTATTTTAACGAGATCGAGCGTATCGATGATCGGATTTCCAATCTCAAGAATCTGGAGGTACTTTATCTTTCCAATAACCGATTGGTTAGTTTACCGGAGCCCATAGGAACAATGCTCAGGTTGCAAGAATTGTACATTTCATACAATAGGCTAAGTGAATTACCCGCCAGCCTTGCCAATCTTACAAACCTTAAAGTGCTGCGCGTTAACAATAACTACCTGGCCCAGATACCGAACGATTTATCGAAGCTGTTAAGTCTTGAAAACCTGGACGTTTCCAGTAATCAGATTTCTGAACTTCCTGCGGGTGTCTACAACCTGCCCTATCTTAAACTTCTGGTTCTTATGAACAATCCGTGGGATGACTCCACACGAACGATACTTCCTTCCATTACCTCAAAACTGAGAAGCAAAGAAGTAGTAGTTCATGTGAATGAGTAAAATTTCGAACTATGACTAAAGGAATTTGTTTACATAACAGAACTATGCCACGAATGCACGAATAAAAATGTGGTTCTTAAAACAAGCTCACGTTGACCAGCCTAGGTGAGTCTTACTTTTTAGATTTTACTTTCGTTTCCTTTTTAGCCTTCGTTTCCTTTTTGCCTTTGGGTTCCTTCTCAGCCATCAGTTGAACTTTAGCCTTTTGCAATTCTTCTTTTTGTGCCTGCGAAACCACCGGGTAGTTGATTTTCAGTTTAGCAAACTGGCGTGCTATGATGGCTGCAATCGCCAACCTTGCAAACCATTTGTCGTCAGCGGGAATTACAAACCAAGGTGCGTATTCGGTAGAGGTGGCACTCAACGCTTCTGAATAAACTTTTTGATAGTCGTCCCAGAAGGCACGCTCTTTCAAATCGCCCAACGAGAACTTCCAGTTTTTACTTGGGTCGTCAATGCGCTCAAGAAATCTCTTCTTCTGTTCCTTTTTGGAAACATGTAAAAAGAATTTAAGGATCACGGTACCATTGTCAGTCAGGTTTTTTTCAAACCTCCGGATTTGTTTATATCGCTGTTGCCAGAACTTATCGTCAATATTCTTTACTGATTCAACACCGGGAATATGTTCATTCAAGATCCATTCCGGATGAACTTTTGTGACCAGCACATTTTCGTAGTGCGAACGATTATGAATGGCAATTTCGCCCCGTGCCGGCAGAGCTAACTCATGGCGCCAGAAATAGTTATGATCTAACTCAGCCGAATTAGGAGCCTTGAAACTATGAACCTTTACACCGAGCGGATTGAATCCTGACATGATATGTTTTACGGCACCATCTTTTCCGGCTGCATCCATCGCCTGGAAGATGATTAATACACTATAGCGATTATGCGCATACAATTCATCTTGCACCTTGGCCAGTTCCTTGCGGCCCTTCTCTAACAGAAGTTCTGCTTCGGTTTTGTTTAAGGTTTTACCCGTGTACTCCGTGTCAAACTCTTTGAGCTTAACATTCTTACCTGGCTTTACTGTGTACTTTTTAACTTGAATTAACTTTTCATCCGTAAGCATAACATGAAGATTTAATTCTCTAAGCTAAGAAATAGCCAAGAACCTGTGCTATGATTTTTGTTACTTTTTAGAAATACTACACTCCTTCATAACCAACAGGATTTATCGCTACCTTGAGGGGCAATCAGATAAGCTTGAAATCCCGAATTACATCCCTCATCATTTTCTATTGCCTGTCGGCTGGTTGCCTTTTGGCACAAAACGAACAAGAGGCTATCAAGGCTGTGATTGCCAGAGAGACCGCAGCCTTTATGAATGTAGATTATCAAACCTGGGCCGATACCTGGCTAAAAGCACCTTATGTTTATTGGTCGTATTCCGATTCCACCACTACCAGTTTTGTAGAAGGTTGGGATGCGCTCAATAATACCTACACCCAGTATTTCAAGGACGCGCGGCCATCGAATGCACAAATTACAAACGAATGGATCGAAATCCGGGTTTATGAAACCGGTGCTTACGTGCGCTTTATTCAACGGGTAAAGGATGACATCGACACGGACGAGACCTCGCAGGTTAGGGTATTGGAGAAGGTGGATGGAAAATGGAAAGTCGTTTGTGTTTGGGCAATCGCTCAAAATTCAAAAAATCGGTAAAATTTAATTGCCGCAATCGTTAGCAATTCTCTGAGATTCCGTACATTAATAGTGCATTAAACCCTACTACCATGAAAAATCTCAGGCTATTTTTTCTGACTGGTTTGTTCGCACTTACCTTAACTTCGTTGACCGCACAGGATGCCAAAGAAGTTGCGGCTATAAAAGCCGTTATCGAAAAAGAAACATTGTCTTTCTTTAAAGTAAACAGAAAAGATTGGGAGGATAGTTGGGCTCAGGTGCCCCACGCCTACTGGTCTTACTCCGACTCGACAGGCACCAGTTTTATTGAAGGTTGGGAAGGTATAAAAAAATCGTTTGATGAATATTTTACCACCCATGTGGCAAGCCGCCAGATTGATGTTGCCCATCAGGCAGGCGATGTAAAGATTGATCGCACCTGGCAAAGTTTCAGAATCTATGGCAATGGCGCCTATGTTCGGTATACTCAAAAGGTGAACGACAACATTGATCACGACCAGACATCGCACGTGCGCATTCTGGAAAAGAAAGATGGCAAGTGGAAAGTGGTTTGCGTGGGCGCGATTGCCGTTTATCCTAAATGACCTCACCCTAAATCCCTCTCCGGAGGAGAGGGACTTTTAGTACGGTATTAAATTTTTAACTGCCCAACCTAGCTAGTATTGGTGTGAACGCAGGAGCACCAACGTGCAGGCTTCGAGTGTTTCTGTTCCTGCTGTGGTTAGTAATTTCTCAAACTCTGCGTTCTCTGTGCCGGGATTAAAAATTACCCGCTTCGGTTTAAGACTTAAGATATAGTTGTAATGTTCGGGCTGATGCTGCGGCCCGATGTAAAGCGTTACTGTATCCACATCATTTATTTCAGGGCGCTCGGTTATTAATAAAATTTGCTTCCCGTAAACCTCACCTTTCTTTATTCCTATTGGTACAATATCATGGTTATATTCGGTAAGCATGCCAGCCGCCAGGTAGGCATAGCGCGATGGGTTGGTGGTGGCTCCGATGATGACGGTTTTTTTGTTCATTCTAATTTAAAGTGCCGCAATATTATTCAACGTTTAGGCGAATGACAAATGAAGGTTAGCAGCTGTAGCGGGAAAGTAGGTGACAAGGTTAGTATACACTTTGCAAGTTCAACCAAATCCCCGACAAATCGATTGCCTTTTGCGGCATTTTTTTGCTTTAACTAGATTGCGGGTCTCGTTAAAAATTCACCAACAAATTCAGGTACATGCACTCGCCCGCAATGACCTATTCAGTGGAGCTCAACATTAAAATCATGGTCGTTGCGGGCGAGTGGAAACTCTTTGAGTCTTAGCTGAATTTAAATCGAGACCCGCAATCCCGTCTACGGGAACGTAAATTTTGTTGCTTAACTCCTGAACTCTCATTGGCAACCTTTTTCTACCAAATACTAAGCATTGGTTGTTGAGTGGCGCTCAGGATTGAGGCTGTCTTACTTTCTTCTTCATCGGAAACTCAAAGCCAAACCTTACAGCCAACCGATCGCCATACGGGCTCATGCCATCTTTGTCGTAAAGGTTGTAGAGCACTTCGGTGTTGCCTTTGATGGTTTTATAGACTGTGAAGTCTTTCTTGATTCCTACAAACACACTGGGCACCCACTCGCGATAAGCAGGATCTAATCCCTGGCTGCTCGCAATCAGGGGCGGAATAGTTGTGTTCATGAGTTCAGGTAACAACCGGAAGTTGATTCCTTTCGTCCACTTGACTTCGAAGGCGACCCGCGGACCGTACACACGTTCTTCTTTTCTTATCGTTAATTCATCAAATGGCAGGCGTTGATTCCAACCGGCTCCGGCTGACAAGCGCGGACTGATTAAGTACATCAGCATGGGGTTTACATCCAACAGAAAGTATTGGCTTGTTTGAATCTGAAAAAAAACTCCGGGCACAAGACGTTCGATAAAGGGTTTGCCTTTCAGTGGGTTGGGTAACTTCTTCGGCAACTCGGCCAGGCTCTTTACTTCTGAGTATTTGCTTTTCAGTTTGCTCATCTTATCCATCGCCTGTTGCAACACTTCCTGTTTGCCGGCAAAATGATCTTGGGCCACATTCATCACTTGTTCTTTTACAAGTTCTTTGGCTTTGTCTTGCAGGGCGGCCGAATCTTGCAATTGGTTAAGTTGGCCCATCATGGCCGTGCCTTCTTTCAGTTGGTCCACTCCTTCCATGCCTGCTACTTTGCTTTCTATGGTTTTATCAATGCTTTTCACTTCATCGAGGTTTCCTTTTACCAGGTTCTGTGCATCCTGGGTGTATTGACCAGCCTGGTCTGCCAGCCCCGTTATCTTGTTCAGGTTACCCGCAAAGTCTTTAAGATTAGGATCAAGCGCCAGTTGATGGGTGAAGGTTGGCAATTTTGTGCCGAGGTTGGGCATCTGTAATGAGGGGATGCCGGAAATAGAAGTATTTAATGAGGGCAGCGAATATCCTTCTATGGATGATTGCAACTTATTCATGGGCTCCTGCAACTGGGGCGGCAGTTGAATTTCTTTTAACCCTTGGGTAGTTTTTGATTTAAGGTCTTCTACTTTTTTTGTGAGCGTGGAGAGCTGTTGGTCTTTGAGAGTATTCAAACTATCCAGCGTGCGGGTAAGTTTTTCGGTGGGGAGTTTGAGGTTGCTGAGGCTGTCAATCTTTGATTGCACTTTGTTTCTTGCGCTATCCAGTTTTGTAAACTGCTTTTGGTAGAGCCCATTGAGGCTATCGGCTTTGGATTGAAAGGAGAGCGTGATAGAATCTGCTTTTTGGATTGACTTTAGTAAAAGCGTATCCGTGGGCAGCACGAAATTCAGGCTATCCCACTGCTGGGCGAGGGCCAGATTGGTGAGCAGAAAACACAAGAGTGCAAGCCGGATTTTCACTGATTAAAGATAGAAAATTGAGGGTTGATTCTGATCTTTTTTTGAAAAAAGAGCTTAGCTGATCCCAGATCAGCTTCCTGTCTTTCTCCATCCCTTAATCCGAACTTATTGCTACCCCAATCCTGAATACCTGAAAATCTAAGTTGGGTTCACTCCTTCTCGAAGAGTTCTCGAAACGAGTAACTATGGGATGAAGAGGCGTTCTGACAACTACTTCATGGCGATCTTGCAACCACTTCATCACGATCTTGCAACTACTTCATGGCGATCTTGCAACTACTTCATGACGATCTTGCAACTGCTTCATGACGATCTTGCAACTACTTCATGACGATCTTGCAACTACTTCATGACGATCTTGCAACTACTTCATGACGATCTTGCAACTACTTCATGACGATCTTGCAACTACTTCATGGCGATCTTGCAACCACTTCATGACGATCTTGCAACTGCTTCATGACGATCTTGCAACTACTTCATGACGATCTTGCAACTACTTCATGACGATCTTGCAACTACTTCATGACGATCTTGCAACTACTTCATGGCGATCTTGCAAGTACTTCATGGCTTCCTGCACATTGCTTTATGGCGAGATGGCAACTATTTCATGGTTTTCTGCGCTTTTGGCGGGTGCCCTATTGCCTTAGAAGCTATTATTTCCTCGCAGAGTTACCCGCCACGGGAACTCTGCGCTTTTCAAAAGCCGGAGACTCCGCTGCGAAGGTGGTTCTCGACACGAGTAACTCTGCGGGGAAAAGGGGTTAAGGATAAAGCACTCACACCCTTAATTATTGACTCTGATAATTATAAATCTGGTGCTTCACAATATTTCCCTTATTGTCTTTTACCATTTTCAACTTACCAGAATCTTCATATACATAGGTGGTAACATTTGCATTCGTATCTGAAATATGTGTTACACCAAAGCGATCGTCATACGCATAGGTAGTCATGTGCACTCCAGCAGGGGTCAATCGCAGCTCGTCAATCATTGTTGCACCCGTACCTGAGATTGTAAGTGATGTGATACCCGAAATAATTTTCTTGTAAAAACGCCAGCCATCCACACCTGCGCTGGAATCGTCATCGCTGGATTGTACTCCATTTAAAGAAGGTGTTCCATCTTTTGCCCAAAAAGTAAGTACATACTGAGTGGTATTTTGAAGATTGTTCCTTGTAATTGGCTTTCCACTCAATGAATGTGACTTTATGCCCGTCTTTGCCGAAGGGGAAACACTGGTATTAAATATCCAATTGCCTTCTGATGGACTACCTTCAAAACTGGTATAGGCAATATTAGCGGCAAACGTTCCTTGGGCTTCCGCAATAATATACCTGGCATCTTTAGACCATAAGAAAGATTGATTCACATCATTAGTCTTGTTATACTCAATCAAATTACCGCTGGCAAAGTCATACTGATACGTTGCTCGTTTTACATATTTGGAAGAAAGTTGACTTTTGGCAAAGGGAACGCTTGACTCAGTAAAATAAATGTCCTTAGGGAATGATTTATTGTTTTGAAATTCATAATCCACCCATTGAGCATTAACAACCTGATCTGTGCCCACCAGATCTACTTTCTTTATTAGTTCGCTTCGCGAAGAATAGGTTAACTCTGATCGAATCAGTTCTCCTTTACTATTTGTCTGATCCACTCGGGTTGGAAGTGCCAGATATGAATCATCAAAATAATTCTTCGCAGATGTTTCGAAAACCACACCATTTTTAAATTCCTTTTTAATTGTCTTTGACAAGTATTGCCAGTTGCCACGGATAGTGTATGCATACGACTTATTCCTAACTTTATAGGTCTTACGATTTGTATTTGAAAGATAATCCTCGGTTTGAACTACAGTTACACAATTGGCATATTGATTAGTATATGTCCATGAAGTACAATACGCCATGTCTTCGTTAATTGGATAAAACCAAACATAAGCACCTGTTGGCGAGCCGGTGGTAGTTTCCTTTTCCGCCAACGTCAATTGATTACTTTGATAAGGGTCTGCCATCACAAGAAAGCTGACGATACTAGCCTTATTTCGGTTTTCTGCAGGACTTAAATCGTACGCATACTCATTGAGAGTTTGAGTTACTAGCTGATTATTCTCATCGTAAACTTCTTCTTTCAACAAATCTCCCTGGCCATAATCATTCAAGTCAAATCCAAACGAATTACCCGCATTTTCAATGTCATTATTTCTATAATAGTATTTTTTATACCCTTTTGAAATTCCGCCACTATCTAGTGTTTTTTCAATCACCTCACCATAGCCCACGTGGCTGCCCATTACCGTACCTAAGGCAGCGTTACTGCTGGAAGAAATCGTTAACGTTTGTGAAGTGTAATCTATCGCCCCTGGAGCCCCCTGATTTGATTGAAATTTCGGAGCTTCGGAGAAGTAAGTTGACAATGTAAAGTAATTAGGTTCTCCAAAGGATTTTGCATTTCCATACTCATACGATTTGCGAGTTGCTATCTGACCACTAGCATGGTAATCAACAATTTCTTTGATTCTTAGTCCTCCTATAAATTGTTCCGGTATCAAGGTAGATACATCTCTCAACTCACTTGTATAATACGTTACTTCAATTACAGGAGAAATTGAAGAGAATTCACTCATCACCACTATCTTATAATTGCCGGGCATAAGGCCACCAAACGCTGAGGATGGGTATAAGTCTTGTTCCAAAAACCAATGAAAATCAAAAGCCGCATAATTACTCACCAAGTAATTATAGAGATTACATCCTGTGAAAGTAAATTCTTCTGCTTTGATAATACCTGCAAACACCTTAGCTCCCTCACCGTGTTGTTGTTCGTTCCATACAAATGTAGGTGCGTTAAGTTCTACTCTCGATACGGTATCAGGAATTACCAGATCAACGATATTGAACCTCGGAAAACTCTGACAGCTTTGACCTGACTGATATATTCCTCCTAGCACCATGGCGGAATTTGAATGCCCTACATCGACCATTTGCCGGGTAGTCTTTGAATAAGTATCGTTTTTTTTGTGTGCTTCATAAGTAAATTCGGAATAACCACCCGTGGGATATTTCACTTTGATTAACGAGCCTGCTTTTACCAGATTTGGATCGGTGTCGCGGATTGCTCCAGCTCCCTTTGCGCATGGCCCAACCTGAATGGTGGGTATTAGCCCCCCACTTCCATTGTAATAACCCCAATGATCAATCGCGGTACTCAAAATGTTTGGCAACGTGATTGCCGAATAAGTAAACTCATAGGGAGGCGAAACCTGAGCGACCGGACCGTACTCATACACCTTGTCCAATCTTAAGCGCGAATCATTTAATTCAGAAGAATGATCGAAGTAGGAATAATTAAAAACAACCTTTCGTTTTTGGACACCTTTAATAGTAGTCTGTATTTGATCCAGTTTCTTACCACCAAAAGCCGAATTATTATTAGTCGAAGTAAAATTAATTTCTGTGTCTCTATAAGTAATCTTACTCAGGAAGATTCGGGCAATATTAACCACGGCCGGATTAACTTGAGTTGGCCCAGAAACATCCCCGCAAGGTGGTGTAGTACCACTTCCATCCGTTAGCGTAGGGCCATGAATTGTGTAAGACATGGATTCTGCCATAGGCGTTACCGTGGTAGGGCTGCTTGGTAAGTATTGATATTGAAAACGAAATGTGTCTATCGCATTTGCTGAAATCATTTCGGTAAGATACCAGCTGGACGTGTAGACATAATGATCCAGCGATGAGGTGAGATTTTCATCATCATACATCATGTCGGTCACTTCGCGATCATTAAACTTGTAGGTGATTCCATCCGGACCTGTTACAGTAACTGTGCTTTCGTTTACGCACAGGTTACTAAACTGAATGGTTACTGGTTTATAATCAACCATAACAATTTGCCTGACAGAATTAATGTGAAACTTCCCGCTGAGGCTGCCGAAGTTATAGAAATAAGAATCGGGTTGAGTTTCTACATAGCCCTTGGAAATATCTTCAAAGAAATCCTGCTTCTGCCGAGGGTTCAAGCCAACAGCTGCTGCGATAATCTGTTGACTTTTGTCATAATAGTTTTCGCATTCATCTGGTCTACCATTGGCCGACCTTGTGATAACACCCCCTGCATTCAGTGTCCACCCCAGTCCCATCCACCCGGGGTCTTCACTTACTTTAAAGCCCCCAGAATTATAGCTGAGAGAAATGGGCAGGGTCATCTCCTTGCCCTTTAGTTCATAGATTGGTACAGACAAATTGATACGGCCATTATAAAGACTCACCGGCACATTACCATATTGGCCCAACGAAGCCGCTTCTGGTGCTGGTGGTATAACGGTGGACTTACTTAAAAAACCTATGGGTGCATTATTTTGTTCTTGCGTGGGCTGGGCAAATAGATTACAAGAAACCAGGGTAGATGAAACAACCACCATCATTGTTTTAAGGTGCCTTAAAAACTGTTGTGTAAAATGTTGATGTCTGTTTTTACAACCCCGTGAAGTGCTTCTGTAAGTGTTGTTCATATACTTTTATTTTCAATGTTCAATTCTCATTTTTGCCCCTCGCACCCACGACATTATTGGTTTTCTTCACCAACAAGACAACCCCAATATTTTTTTTCCAAGCGGAGTCTCCGCCTCGGGACTCCGCGTTTTGTTTATCTCAAACTCTATCACTTGTCGTATTTGTTAAATCAATGTCCTCGAGCAAGCCACTGTTATACACGTCATAAATACCTTGTTCGCCAGTTAAATAAAATTTAGCCGAACTGTGCACATAATCCACAGGGTTTTCTGACAAACTCCATTTACCACGACATGGGTTATCATGCATGTAATCCAATTTTTGATTGATAAATCTGTTGCTGCGACATTCCTTCCAATCGAATGAAGGCTCGAATACTTCATGTAGTTTGCCCCGTTTGGAATCGCGACTGTTTACTCCTGCAGTGAGTTTAGAGAGCAACTCTGCATTCCCTCTTTCTTCCAGGCGCTTTACTATTTCATAAGCCATGAAGCGCTTGCCATTGCCAACAAGGGTATTGATGGATTTTTCGGTTTGGGTAAACCCAATCAATACATGTAGATGATTGGGCATGATTACATAACCTGTTATATAATGCCCTTCTTGTTTCAGGTAATCAAACCATTTGTAAACAATATCATAACCAGCTGTGCGCTCGATCAATGGCAACCAATCATAACAGGTAATGGTAATGAAGTAAATACCTTCCGATTCTGCTATTTGTCTTTTTGTACTCACTGCTGCTTTTTTCTTTTTGTCCTGATTTTAATTTCCGTTTCCAAGCGGAGTCTCTGTCGCAGGACTCCGCGTTACTCTGGCTGGGTCTCTCCTTTAAAGATTCTTTATCTCTATTCTAAGCGGAGTCTCCCGCCTCGGGGACTCCGCGTTATTCTTTCATCATTACTTAAACCCTCTTCATTTATTCTGTTCTATCTTTCAATTTACGCGGAGTCCCTCCTCTCACTCATTCCATCCCTCCCGGAGACTCCGCTGCGAAGGGGGTTTGTTGGTGAAGAACACCAACAAAGGCGAGGGGGTTTGGATACCTTCTGATTCTGATATTTTACGTTTTGTACTCACTGGTGCTTTTTTCCTTTTGATTCCTTCCGTTTCCCGTTTCCTAGCGGAGTCTCCCGCCTCGGGGACTCCGCGTTTTTCTTTCATCTTTACTTAAACTCTCTTCATTTTTTCTGTTCTATCTTTCACATTACGCGGAGTCCCTCCTGTCGTTCTTTCCATCTCTCCCGAGACTCCGCTGCGAAGGGGGGGGATCGTGTTATACTACTTCATCACGGAGTTTGCTCATTTATTCCAACACTTTCTGTCTCTCTATTTTTAACTCATCTTTAATCCTTCCCATCATGGGGGGGGTTGCTGTTGCCCAGCAACTTGTCAACAAAAAACAAAAGAACTACTGGGATAATGTTAATGCTTAAAAAATCACTTTCTGAGGCCTCAAAGCTCAATAAAAAATTACCATACAGAGGGCGAAAGAAAAAGGAAGTCTCGCTAGCCAATTCAATACCTAAATAAGACCCAGCAACAAAAGCAAAACCAAAACCTCCGAAGTGAAACTGAATCACCTGAATAATTAAGGAAGGCATTACAATTTTCTTTCTATGAACGTTTTGACGTAACGTTAATAACCCTGAGAAAATTATCAAGATAAAAAGAGCAATAAAAAAAGTCGCAATAATTATTTGCTGAAGATTCACATCATTAATGACTAATTCTTTTAATAAAATAATCAACCCCCATCCACCGCCTAACATTTGATACCATCCAAACAAAATCCAATTTTTCATACTCAATTTTCCTCTCTTTTTTGCTTCTCTTTATGATACTCACTACCATTCTTACCTGAACCGTTGGTATTAAGAGAATTACTAGTCATATCTGTAATCATGTTATTGATGTAGGATTTTGTCGCATCAATAGTGTTATTAATAAAACCCATCACATCTAGTTTAAATTCTTCATTCGTAATAGTTAAACCAACGTCTATTGGTCCTGCTTTTGCCCCAAATGAAGCAATGTCGTTATCTCCTGTTGTTAAACTATTCTCAGATAATTTACCTAATTGTCCGCTGAAGTCATAATTTTCCTGATCGGTTATTGTCATTGTTTTTAGATCGTATTTCTCAATACCAAGTGTCGCATCACCCTTTGCTCCATAACCATTAAATGACCCCTCAACTTCTGCGGTTAAAACTTTTAGTTCAGCGTTGCCATTTGAATCTACTGATCCTTGTCCGTAGGCAGCTTTAAATTTAAGTTCTGCATCACCTGCCTTGACGCCACCACCAGTTCCAAATATTTGACCTGACCCTGATACTTTTAGAGGAATATTGATACTATTATTTGCGTTCCTTATGTGCTGCATCGTGCTTTTCTGTCCTGCAACTTTTGTCAAAGTATTGAGGACTGATTCAAGACCTTCTAACTCGATATGAGCAACAACCTTGTTCTCACTAAACGCATAAGGTGAATTATAAAGATACTTCTCAGCCAAGGGATCAATACTAAAGAACCTTCCAATTTCAGGCTGATGATTTCTCCACTTAAATGAATCCCAGTTTAAAGCAAGATCGTCAACATGTTCTTGTCCTTGAAACTTAACGAATTTATTAGCAAGACCATTTTCTCTCTGATACGAATTAAACGTCAACCCAAACGGATAATAATTATCCGTCTGAATCACCGGAGATTTGGTGTGGGTTACTTTAAAGTCATCGAAGTACACTTCCACCGGGGTTGGGTTTTCGTTGCTCAGGTAAATATACACATAGCCGGGTTGAGTAATGTTTATGGTGGGTGAGGCTATCAACTCGTGGGGCACATCGGTGCCGGCTTCTTTGGCTACAGTGCCAATCTGTTTAAAGCCCCCGGTAATAAACCCGTAGTTCCTGTCAAAGATCAACCAGTTAAGGTAGGCCCGCGGTGCCCCCGTGTTGCTGGTGTTCTGCAACCCAATAAATGCCGGTGGGAAAGAAGCCGTGCTGCTGGTATACGAGGCACCGTCCACCACTACTCCGGCTGTGTTGGCCGCTATTTGGCTCATGAGGGTGGTGAGTGCGCCAGTCCAGTTGCTGGTAACCGGGTCTACATACTTGGCATACACTTCGGTGTTGATCACATCGCCCGGCATTACGCTAATAGATTTTGCCACGCCATATTTTTCGTTTGCAGAGCCGTTGAGTCGCTCGGAATAGCCGGTAGCAGCGCCATTCGTCTTATCAAAAATAGTTGCGTTGATGCGCTTCGCATTATCAATGCGCAAAAACTGACTTTGTTCGGTGTTGAGGTTAGCTGTCTCTAATGTGGCGGTGTTCACATCCACTTCATCCTTGCTGGTAAATGACAGCCGCACATTGCCCAAATGATCTTTGAGGTTGTATTGGTATTCGGGAGTCGTGTTGGTGGTGAGCTTTGTAATCTCAAAGTCATTTAAGAAAAACTGTTCGCCTGCCGCGACCGTATTCCACACTACTCCGGCCTGCAACATGGTATGCCCTGCCGGGATGGTGATCACTTGTTCTACATATGATTCGTTAGTGGCATTGACATCGCTCTTTGGCAACTGCGCTCCCGGCCAGTTGAGGTCGGTGCTGTTGGTGCGGATGTAGAGATGAACCTGGTTGGCATTGTTCGCAGTGCGATAGCCCTTTGCACGAATCCGATATTGCTCACCGGCCTGCACAGCAAGCGTACCACCTATCGGGAACATGCCTTGCTTGGTAGTAGCACCCACTGCAGTAGCGCGGATGTAAGTCTGCGCACTGTTTTGTGTTACCGTGGCCAGCGTTGAGGTGGCTGCCGTGATGTTGGTGAGTGCATCGCCACTGTGGGTAACAATCGTTTTGTTATTGGCAATCGCTATTCTTCCTTCTTCATGGCTGATGAATTGCAACGCATCATTTTCGTATTGAAACTCACCGGCATAATCTACTTGTTTCTGCTGCCCGCTAAACGTTGTTACCTGCGCGAGTTTGCGGCCCGCAGCATCGTAGATGTAGCGGATGCTATTGCCGCCTTTGGTTACGGTTTCGGGAAGGTTGAGGTAATTGTAAGTAATGGCGCTCGAGATTCCTTTGTTGAGATCAGTAATCATATTGCCGTTGGCATCGTAGGTATAATCATCTCCGGCATTGGTACCATCCACAAAGCCCAGGTAATCATCGCCTGCATCGGTTACACGAAGTAGTTTATTGCCTGTGTACGTATAGGCCAGGTTATCCATCCAACCTGATGCCCGCCTATCATTGCGTTGCAGCGTGGTGATGTTGCCGTTGAGGTCGTAATTGAATCCGGTCTCTTGTAGTGCATTGTTGGCCGGGGTTGACCAAGACGTATTCTTCTCTTTGAATACAGAGGTCTTAATGCGGTTAAGTTTGTCGTAGCTATACGCGTAACCATTTTGTTTGGTGGCGCCCAATCCCAGATTATTGCTCCATGCCATGGCGGAAATATTTCCATTGAATAATGGCGTGTTACCCAAGCCGAGATCTGTTTTGTTATATTCAAGGTTCATCCCAAACAGGTCTCCCGTATCGTCATTGGTAGTAACATTGGTGGCAAGGGAAGCATCGTTCATCGAAGTTAGCCACCCGCGGATGTTATAGCGGTAGTCAACACTTTGTTTGGCGTTGGCACCGGTACTTACTGTGCTGTGAATTTTTTTATCAACGAGTTGGCCGAGTTCGTTGTATTCGTTGAGGGCGAGGAGGATTTCGGGTTGGGTGTCAAGTTTGTGCCAGGTTTTTAGCAAACGCCCGGCATGGTCGTATTCGAATCTGCGGGTGGTGGTTTTGGTAGTGGTGGCAAAGGAGGCACGCACCCCGGCAATAGTATTGCCACCTAAGTGAAAGGTATTATCTATGAATAAAGCCGTGGTTGATGGAGTTATAGCTGAAGTAGATATTGGAATACCATTTCTCTTAAAACTTATCGTTGTCCCAATCCGCTCCATCCTCAAAACATCACCGGGTACAAGCCCTGTTACTGTAGCTTTATTATTGCTATTCTCTTGAATATACAAAGTGGAATAATAGAGTTGAAAAGCATAATTAATATCACTATTGCTAGTACCACCGCTGTTTGAATCATTAAATCCAATAAACTTTCCTGTGGTCGTCTCGGTGACCGTAAATTCAAACCAGCCGTCTTGGCCCACAGCAAGTTGTTGAACCGAGGCAGCACCAAATCCATACTGGGGCGGCCCTGAAATTGCTGTCAACTTATTGCCTTCTATTTTTAAACTTACCACATCTCGCCAGCTAACATCTGCCTCGCTATGCGTTGATTTTGATTTCAACACTTTGCCTACAAAGTCAATCACGTTAGTTACCCGATCGGTACCACCTTTGTAGTTATCGCTTAAGGTTTGTATTACCCTGTACTTATCATCATAGTAAGTAATCGACTTAAGCCAGGTGTAGCCGCCTGTTACTCCGCCATCTAATACTTTGGTTTTTGTTCCTGTTACCTGACCTATCACGCGTAAATTTTCTGTTGCTGGTTGCTGATAGGTAATGCCATTTGCAACTTCGCTCAAACTTTCATTCAAATAGGTGTACGTACCATACCAAATACTGCGGAAGGTGTAGTTGTCGTAATAGGTAACAGATAAATGTTTATTCGGATCAATTTCGGTAGTCGTTGATCCGGTGCGCACCGGATACGACTTGTTTGTGTAGCCATGAACATTGCCAGCCACATTGCCTACATAAGCCTCACCCCATTTACGCCAGGTCGTAGTCGTCATATTATTATAATAGTTGTTGACTACCACTTGCATCTGGCTTTGGGTAAGACTGGCCGAAGTGTCCCTGATACCTGTCATGATCGGTCGATTCAACTCATCATATTTGGTAAAGCTCCAATACTTTGTTGCCAGTGCCCGCTGATTGGCGTCCTGAGTAAGCACTAACCGATCGCGGTTATCATACACCATATAAACAGCTCCCGCGCCCGGCACTTGTTTTTCAATCATGCGTTTGCGCTCATCGTACTTATATTGAAAGGCCCAGTTGCTAAGGTCAGTAGTTGATACTGGATAAGTATCGGCACTTCCATGAACGAGTTTACTTAGTTCGGGTGGCAGCACGAACCGTAGATTACCCAGATCATCATAGATATAATACGTAAGCGCCCAGTGCGTAGTGTTGTTTAAATCTGTTGACGTTGTGGCTTGTACTTTTTTAAGAATTACGCGCCCCAGTTTATCCGTATACTCACGCACCTCATTGCCTTCTTCGTCTTTAGTGCTCTTAATTTGCAATTGGCCGCTTGCATAATAACCACCGCCTACTACATAACCAGATATGGGTGCAACACGCACCGGTAGGTTTCCGGCACTCACATTCCACGCGATAACTTTCTCCTGTGTGGTACTGCTGCCGGTATTGTGTACATTAATCAGATACCCGTGCTGAATAAATTTGTTGGCTCCGCCCACCGCTGAAGACCAGGAAAGTCCCACACCATATTCTTTGTCGGGGCGATTCAAGGGTGAAGCTTCGAATAGGGTTTCACTAAAGGGCCGGGTATCATCGGCAATTTTATCCGAGGTGTTGTTATAGGTATTCACTAAGTAGTTACCAGAGGCATCCATCAAGCTTTCTTTATAGCGCCCATCGCTGCCAGTTACAACGGGCAAATATTTTTTTGCTTCACGGCCGTAGGCATCGTACACGACAGGTGATACCAGATCAACTTTATTAATTGAGCCGTGAGTGGCAACCGTTTGAACCGGGCGGCCAAGTCCATCAAAATAAGACACTTGCTGCGCCACTTTTTCGGCTGAAAGATTCTGCATTGTAGTGGCATCGGTAAGGCCACTGATCTGAGCTGTATTAGTTACTATGTAGTTTTTATTCATGCCTGTAAATTGAGAGGCTGTTAACACAAAAGGAACAGAGACTCCGGTGGCACCCGTTTTGGTTACTGTTAGAATATACGTATTGGGAACATTTGTTGTGAATGACTGTGTTGTGGCCACTACTGTATTTGCTGAATTCTTCCAGGAATATGAATCATACCCAGCGTCTGCGGTCAACGTTACGTTTGATTCTTTTACCACATAGGATTGTGGTGCCGAAATAACAGGTGGCGCATAAACAACGATATTAATAGCTGTTGATGCGCTTTCGCATCCAGCTAAACTTACCGCTTTCACGTACATAAAATTATTCGTGGTAGCACTCACAGATGCTGTTGTATAAGTAGCCGCTGTAGTTTGATACAAGTTCGCACTATTAAACCATTTGTAGGTTCCGCCTCCGGGAGTACCGGTACCTGTCAATGTTAACGTGCCAGCACCAAAACGAGCATGACCAGCATATCCTGCTGCAGGCGGTAAAGAGTTAATTGTAGCTGTTATGGCTACCCGGGCCGCAGTGCTTTCGCAAAGTGTTGTCGAGTTATAACTTGAAATATAATAGGTAGTCGTGGCACTCAGGCTGGGTGTTGTATAACTCGTGGCCGTGACTAGTGGTGAACCTCCCGTAAGTGCTGCATACCAACGAACTGCATTTCCATTGGCTCCGGTTGTGGCTGTTAATGTAAGAGTACCTGGCCCACATCGGCTTGCTCCACTGCCTGTGGGCGCTGCCGGAATGGGATTAACCGTTGCTATTATGGCTACTCTGGCTGCACTGCTTTCGCAAAGTGTTGTCGAGTTATAACTTGAAATATAATACGTTGTCGTAGTGCTCAGGCTAGGCGTTGTATAACTCGTGGCCGTAGCAAGTGGTGAACCTCCTGTAGGCGCTGCATACCAACGAACTGCATTTCCATTGGCTCCGGTTGTGGCTGTTAGGGTTAACGCTCCCGATCCGCAACTATTTTGGCTTACTCCTGCTGGCAAACCAGGGTAAGGATTTATTGTTGCAACAACTGGAACTCTGGGTGCATTGCTTTCGCAGCCGGTGGATGTTTGATATCCAACTATATAAAAGGTAGTTGTTGCGCTAAGAGTAGGTACATATCCTAAGCCTGTATTTACTAAGGTTCCACCTGTCGATGAAGAATACCAATTTAAATTGTTGGTATCGGCACCGGGAGTGCCATTTAAGGTTATTGATCCGGTTCCACAGCGACTGTTATTAGTGGCGCTGGCCGAGCTGGTAGGAAGTGAAATTACACTAGCCGTAGCTGCTACCCTGGTACTGAATTGGGCTGTATTCGGATTATACGATGCTGCATAATAGGTGGTTGTTACGGAGATAACTGGTGTAGTGTAGGTGTTCCCCTCGCCAAGATAGGTTCCTCGGGTTGGAGCATTAAACCAGCGCAAGGTGCAACCGGATGTGGGTGTACCTGATAATGTAACGGTGCCCGGTCCACACGTGGAGCCATTATTAACGGAGGGTGGAGTGGGTGGGCCCGGTGAAATCGTAACTGATAAGCTTCCCAATTGATTAAAGCCATCCTGAAAAGTAGCAGACCCTGAACCTGATCCGCTCCAGGTAATACTTGCATAATAGGTAATGCCGCTATGCCAGGTATTAATAACAGATCCTTGGGATGCCGTCCAGATGGGCTGTGCGTAAATTACATCATCCATTAAGGAATACGTATACGTTTGCCCGGACGTTACATTGGTGGGGCCGGAAATCTGAACAATTCCTCCTTGACTATACACAGCAATTGCTGTTATGCCAATGAGTATACATAATAGCGATATTCTTAACTTCATAAAACCGAGATTGAGGCTATCGTGAAGACAAATGGTAACGTATTCTTACCTTCTATTGGAATATCGGTCTCAATCTTAATCTGACCCTGCTTTCGTGAAAACTTTATCTTCCCTGCATAGCCACGAAACAAAACTGAAAACACCAGTTCTCCATTTTGTTTGGTATCCTTCCAGTTGCCCACTTTTTGTGTAACCTCGAAATTATACACCAAGGCCCCACCCTTTTGATTCCACTTAATTGTGTTGCTTCCTTCCGTAACAAACTCGCTGCTCGATGTAAATTGATCTGTTGAATTATCCGTTTTAGAAACCCCATCTACTTTCCACAAAAGCCGTTTCGTAAAATCATCGTCTTGGCTTTGCACCTGAAAAGAAATCACAACCAGTAAAAAAGAAAATAACTTTGTCATGATTACTTAGGTTTTATACTCTTAGAAGTATTAAATCTCACGCACTGAAAGAATGCCGCAAGACTTCTTAATAAATGTATTATTTATTCTCTATCTTAAAAGTAGAACTATCTGTAAAACCATACATTACACTTACTACCGTATTTATACGGTACCGAATCCTTAAATTCTACAGAATCGAAGCCTTCCTAAACTAAATTCTACTTTTCGATCCTAAATATTACATTAGTACTTCTATGGATTTGAAAAAAGTTCTCATTGCCGATGATCATCCCGTGCTTAGAAAAGCCCTGTAAAAGAAAAGCCCCAACTTTCGTCAGGGCAGTTCCGGTTTAGGTATAGGTATTTTTTTTAATCTCACTTTCAATTCTGAATTCCCGGTGGGGCTTTGGCTTCCTCTGCCCGGATACTCCGCTGCGAAGAAAATTCGTTACTCAATTAAAAATTGAATTGGCAATGTCACGCAAGACAAAGAAAAAGGTTGCCCCCGTAAACTTGGTGGAGTGAGGAACTTCAGCTGTCTAACTACCCGTGCTGCTTCCTTATCTAAAATAATATTTACACCACGAGCCACCAACACATTTTCAACATTGCCTTCTTTCGTTAACGTGAACATTATCTTCACTGTTCCCTGAATATCATCATCCATTGCCCGCGAAGGATAAATAATGTTTTTGGATATGAATTGCGAAATAGTAGAGTGACCTGTTTTCAGCTTGGGAGCGGTATACCCTACGGTATCATTATCGTGAAAATAGCTGGTTCTGATTCCGGGTATGCTATCGAAGCATTTTCCATCGGAATAAATTAACTGAAAGTTATAGTCGATAATTGAAATACGTTGCCCCGAGCGATGCTTCCACATCCCAAAGGGTTCGTTTCCCTTGTAAGTTTCGCTGCGGACAATTATGTTATTGGTGAGGTCCTTTATTTCTATGGTCACTGTACCGTCCGTGTTATCGCTTCTGGTTTGTGAAAATTTAGCCTTGCCTTTTGACACCTCCTTCGTTAACCATTGGCTGGTGAAATATCTGGTCTCAACTTTCTGCGCAAAGCAGATTGTCGTAACTGATAAGAACAAAATTAGCGCTATCGTATTCCTCATGTTGTGATATCAGATACTTTCTTCAACGGAGCCTGAAAAAATTTTCGACAAAGAAAAGCCCCGACTTTCGTCAGGGCAGTTCCGGTTTAGGTATAGGTAATTTTTTTAGTCCCACTTCAATTCTGAATCAACCGTGGGGGCTTTGGCTTCTACTTCTTCTTTTTCATGGTGCTGATCGAAGGCATTAAAATCAACATCGGGTAGTAACTCTGTCTTTACATGATTCACCGTGTTGTTCAGGGCCTCCATAAACTTGTTGAAGTCTTCTTTATATAAAAAGATCTTGTGCTTTTCATACGTAAATCCTTCGTCATCTTTGTTGTATCTCTTTTTACTTTCGGTAATTGTGAGATAATAATCATTTGAGCGCGTTGACTTTACATCAAAAAAGTAGGTACGCTTACCTGCCTTCACTTTCTCAGAGAAAATCTCTTCTCGTCCGTTTGTCTTGTTCTCTTCCACTGATTATAAGGTTTTGGTTAGGTTTTTGGGTAAAAATGGGTAAATCGAAGGTAGTATTTAAAATTTTCAATGCAAATGGTATCCCCCAATTTGAGTAAGATTTATATACTAAATTGAAAGATTGGAGTTGTTGCTTTAGAATTTTAACCGATAGAAATGACGATTGAAGACATCAGGCTTTCGGGAAGCCTTGAATTATTGGCAAAACAACTGGTGGAAGGCTTTATCACAGGCCTGCATAAATCTCCTTATCATGGCTTTTCGGTAGAATTTGCCGAGCACCGTCTGTACAACGAAGGCCAAAGCACGCGCCACATCGACTGGAAAGTATTTGCCCGAACCGATCGGCTTTATACCAAACAGTATGAAGAGGAAACTAACCTGCGTTGTGTAATTGCTATTGATTGCTCCTCCTCGATGTATTATCCAAAAGACACACATCAAAAGTTAACGTTCAGTGTTTATGCTGCCTCTGCGTTGGCATACATGCTCAACAAGCAGCGCGATGCCGTGGGTTTATGTTTATTCTCAGATAAAATTGAAGAGCTGACTCCCATTCGTTCTACCCCTACCCACCTCGATAAACTCTTTACACTACTGGATAAAAAGTTAAAGAACACAGATGGCGCTAGAAAATCAACGCAGGTTGCCAACGTGCTGCATGAAATTGCTGAGAAAACTCATCGCAGATCACTGGTGGTTATATTCAGTGACATGTTTGAAGGTGGCGATGATGAAGAAATCTTTAAAGCCCTGCAGCATTTAAAACATAACAAACATGAGGTAATCTTATTTCATGTAACTGATCACGCAACCGAACTTGATTTCAATTTTGAAGAGAGGCCTTACGAATTTATCGATCTGGAAAGCGGTGACAAGCTAACCCTCAATCCCCACGAGATTAAAGAGCAATTTGAAAAGCACCTGAAGGAATATCACCTGAAATTAAAAATGAAATGCAATCAACTGAAGATAGATTTTATCTCGGCCAATATTCAGGATGGATATTTTGACGTGCTGCAAGCGTACATGATCAAGCGATCGAAGATGAAATGATCTCATCTGTCATGGCTGACTCAAAAGTAAAAATAGATAGCGTTGTAGTGAAAAAACGGGATCGCGGCTTAAGGCCGCGATGACTAGTTGACTTTTTAGTCAGCCTTGGTGAAGGTTGCTCCGGTATTTATCTAACTCTTAATTGAAGGAGTAAGATTATTGCCCCGTTTCTAAGCTTGTAGTTGTTCGTTATGCAGCCAGGTTTTTTTAGCCAATAACTCTTCTTTGGATTCAACCATGTCCGGATCGGGTACACAACAATCAACCGGACACACAGCTGCGCATTGCGGCTCTTCATGAAAGCCTGTACACTCAGTGCATTTTCCTGACACTATATAATAAAACTCATCTGAAACCGGAGTCTGTGAAGATTTTGCATCTATTTTAGAACCATCTTCCATCTCTACCTGCGTAAGTGCCGTACCGCCAGCCCAATTCCATTCCCGGCCACCTTCATAAATAGCAGTATTCGGGCACTCGGGTTCACAGGCTCCACAGTTTATACACTCATCCGTTATCTTAATTGCCATGCCGCGCTAATTTTCAAGTTACTACGTGTAGTTTTGCCACAAAAATACGTCTACAAAGTCATCTGTCAAAACACCGGGGATGCACTAAAAGTTTGAAGACCAGCCATGAAATTAGAAACCCGCATTGAAGCATTTACGGCATTAGGAAGGAAAATAGGCCAGCTAGGCGAGTCTGAGAAGGTGATAATCTTCGATCGGGCTGCCCAAGAAAATGCCTGGTTTACAGCCGATTCAGTTTATATGGCAATTCGTGGCATCGAGCACTTTTTAAAAAAAGATCCGCTTACCGAATGGACATCTCGTTATTCTTTAACAGCAACCAAATCAAAAACAGTGGGTATTGCCATGGCTGGAAATATTCCACTGGTAGGGTTCCACGATTTTCTTTGCATTCTTATTAGCGGCCATCAACTGGTGGCGAAAAGGAGTTCTCAGGATTCTTATCTAATTTCTTTACTGAGCGATTGGCTGATCGAAATCGAACCTGAATTTAAAGCCCAGATTCGATTTGAAGAGCGATTGAACGGTGTTAACGCAGTGATTGCTACTGGTAGTAACAACACCGCCCGTTACTTTGAATATTATTTCAGAAACATTCCTCATATCATCCGAAAAAATCGTTCTTCCTGTGCAGTGCTGATGGGCGAAGAGGATGAATCTTTGTTGGTTGATCTGGGCAAAGATGTGTTTACCTACTTTGGTCTCGGCTGTCGTAATGTTTCAAAATTATTTGTGCCCGAAGACTATAGTTTCCCTCGGCTATTAAACTGCTGGGAAATTTACCAACCGATTATTCATCATCATAAGTATGTCAACAATTATGATTATCAGAAGTCTCTGATGCTGGTAAATGGTGTACCCTATTTCGATAACGGGTTTATCATGCTTACTGCAAATGAAGGGTTGGTATCCCCTATCTCCGTTCTCTTTTATGAGACTTATAAAAACCTCTCAGACTTAAATCAAAAACTAGACAAGGAGAAAGATAAAATTCAATGTGTGGTGTCGGCCAACGGATGGTTTAATGGGAGCGTTCCATTTGGTAAAGCTCAAACACCGGATGTTTGGGAGTATGCAGACCAAATTGATACGATGAAATTTCTGGCTTCGATTTAATTCGAATTAGTTTCCTCGTAGAATTTCTATCCAACCTGTAAAAGATTCTCCGTCAACAGAAAGACGGTAGTAATAAACTCCATCCGAAGTATCTCCACCCGTCCAGTCATTTTTATAATCCGTAGCAGAATATACTTCTTTGCCCCAGCGGTTGGTGATTACCAATTGCGAATTGGCCGGAAGGTTTCGGATAACCAGCAAGTCATTGGCACCATCGCCATTCGGTGTAAAGATATTGGGGATAAATAATCCGCACCCGAAGGTAGGTTCAGCAATAACGAGGTCTTTAAATAAAGATCTTACCAAACCAACGCAACCATTAACACCCGATTGGTCTTGCGAAATCTGAACCTGATATTCGCCCAAGGCTAACCCGGAAATTATAAAAGCACCTGATGCTGCCTGATCTTTTGTGATCGCACCACTTTGAACTACGTTGCCATTGGCATACACTTCGAAGCTGTAATCCGTATTTGCAGTACCAAAGAAATCTACTATCGTAACTGAGCCCGTGCTCACCAGACAATCAAAACTTTCGGAGGTAAGATTGAAATCAACCAGATCGGGTGCGCCCGTTGGATCAATCGTAAAGAAACCTACTTTAATACAAGCCGGATTATTTGCATCCCCGTAGGTAATGGTGTAATCGTATGTGCCGACACTCAATCCTGTAAAGACAAAGTTATTGAACTGCGTTGCCTGAATGGGGCCATCTATTTCAATTTTAACACCATCAATGTTAACTACGGGCACGGCAGGGTTAATATCAAAGGTCACCGTTCCATCAGGAACAGTCGCACCACAGGTGGCTTGTGTAGTTACAGGAGTAATAACTACTGTAGCACAATTGTTTGGTGGAATACACAGTGGATCACCATTCGCTAATACATTTATTGTAACCACGCTTGCGAGCTGGATTGAGCAAGGCCCGATTACAGCAAACACATTGAATGTTGAGTTAACCGTCAAAACTCCGGTTGGCAAACTCAATAGTGATCCGGTGCCCACAACAGCACTTCCAACAGGATTGTTGGAAACATTATCTCGTAGCTGGTAGCTTACTCCTACTTCAGAATTACCCACTTGCACGGCAGTAGACGTTCCGAAGCAGATCGTACTGCTTAGTGCAGTAACTGCCAGGGCCGGGTCGGGAGCAGGGTTTACAGTAACCGTAACCTCTGCCGTCAACGCTGCCGAACAAGTTATGTTAGATGCAAGTACATTAAATGATGTTGTGGTGGTAAGATTTCCAGTTGGTAAATCTATTGTTGCACCGGTTCCGGTCACCACCGGGCCAAGGGTGCTATTGTCAGAATCATTTCTCAATTGATAATCAACACCTACTTCAGAATTTGCCACCTGAACTAATGTTGAAAGCCCGGCACAGAAAGTAGTAGACTGGGCTGTAACTGCCAACCCCAGGTTGATAGCCCCCGCCACATTAATAGTTGCCGTTGCTGTTAACTCAACCGGAGTACACACCCCACCGGTTGCAAGAACATTAAATGTTGTTGTGGTAAGGAGGGCTCCGGTTGGCAATAACAAGGAGGCTCCGGTTCCGGCTACAGCCGTACCGATCAGGCTATCATCTGCATCGTTGCGCAATTGATAACTAACACCCACTTCTGAGCTGGCGACATCAATGGAAGCGCTGCCACCTACACAAAGCGTTGTTGCTGGTCCGCTAACGGCAAGGCCAATATTCGGATTTACATCTACGTTCACTGTGGCCAGACCACTCAACTCGATTGAACACGTTCCGTTCGAAGCAAGAATATTAAAGGTTGTTGCTGCCAAAAGATTTCCTGTTGGAAGATTGATCGTTCCACCCGTTCCGGCAACAGCAGTTCCAATAACACTGTCATCTGCATCGTTTCTCAATTGATAATTTACACCCGTTTCCGAACCTGCAACCTGAATGTTTGTTGCCGAACCCGAACAAATCGGACTCGTCTGTGCGCTCACTGTGAGGCCTGCATTTATTGACCCAACGACAGTAACCGATATGGTAGTTGTCAGTTGTACAGGCGTACAGACACCGCGTGTCGCCAAAACATTAAATACAGTTGTTGTTGCAAGAGCACCGGTTGGTAGTGAAATAGTAACACCTGTTCCGGCAACAGCCGTCCCAATCAGACTGTTGTCTGCATTATTTCTTAACTGATAGCTTACTCCTGTTTCTGAGCCTGCCACTTCAATTGCGCTGGATCCTCCCGAACAAACCGGGCTAATGGTTCTCGTTACCGTAAGCGCAGAAGAGGGCACGGCATCCACACCGATAGCAACCGGAGCACCTGCAATTGTACCCACACAATTTGCGTCTGTAACACTGACCAATGTATAGGTGGTGGCTGCCGTTGGTGAAACGGGAATGACCAGTGAATTAGTTAGTGAATTTCCGGGTATGGTTGCTACGCCATCTGAGTATTGAAAATTCCAAGGGCCAGTGCCTGTAAATGTAAATGTCAAATCAGTACTCTGACCATTACAGATCGTTGTGTTTCCTGTAACGGTTGCTGTTGGCAACGCATTAACCGTAAGCGTGATGGTAGTAGCTGGACTGGCGCAACCACCGTTGGTTTCAGTAATAAAGACACTTGTTACATTAGCTGCAGCACTGCTAAATCCTAACTGAAGATTGGTTGGTGTTGTTCCGGTTGTTAATACAGTTGTGAGGCCTGCATCACTATACCACGTATAGGTACTGCCACCAGTTGGTGTAGTAATTGCCGGGGGCGTAATCGCATCGCCAACGCATCGGATACTAGGGCTAAAGGTTACAGCAGGTGCCACCGGCACCGCATTTACAGTAAGGGTAATTGAAGCGGCAGGTCCCGCACAATTGCTGCTACTTGTTTCGGTGACAAAAACGGTTTTAGTATTTACTGTTGCTGTGCTGAAGCCCAGTTGAAGATTGGTTGGATTAGTTCCTGTTGTTAGAATGGTTGTCAACCCAGCATCGCTATACCAGGTATAGGTGCTGCCACCCGTTGGCGTGGTAATAACAGGTGCATTAATTGTTTCACCAACACAATATGTAGTTGGGCTAAATGCAACGACCGGTGCAGCTGGCACAGCATTCACAGTTAACGTAAAGGTGGTAACAGGGCCAATACAATTGCTGCTGTTTGTCTCTGTTACAAACACTGTTGTTGTATTCGGTGTAACACTGCTAAATCCGAGTTGAGCATTGGTTGGACTTGTGCCTGTTGTTAAGATTGTTGATAAGCTGATATCACTATACCAGGTATAGGTGCTTCCGCCCACAGGAGCTGAAATAGTTGGCGATGTGATGGGTTGGCCAACACAATATGTAGTTGGTGCAAACGTAACTGCTGCGGCAACAGGAATTGCATTAACCGTAAGCGTAACAGCCGTTGCAGTACCCGTGCAGTTACTGCTGTTGGTTTCCGTTACAAATACGGTGGTTGTATTGGCTGCTGCACTACTAAAGCCTAACTGCAAGTTCGTTGGATTAGTACCCGTTGTCAGTAGCGTGGTCAATCCTGCATTGCTATACCACGAATAGGTACTACCCCCTACAGGAGTTGTAATAGTGGGTGGTGCAATCGCGGCTCCCACGCAATAATTGGTAGGGGTGAAAGTTACTGCTGGGGCAACAGGAACGGCAGCGACAGTTAATGTGATTGAAGTTGCCGGCCCTTCGCAACTACTACTGTTGGTTTCGGTTACAAATACGGTTGTTACATTGGCCGCAAGACTGCTAAATACAAGTTGTGCATTGGTAGGTGTTGTGCCTGTAGTAAGTATGGTTGACAAACTAACATCGCTATACCAGGTGTAAGTACTGCCGCCAACCGGTGTGGTGATAATAGGTGCTGTAATTGGTTGGCCTACGCAATATGTACTTGGGCTAAAGGTAACGGCTGGGGCAATTGGTATTGCATTTACAGTTAATGTTACGGGAGTTGCCGGGCCCATACATGTGCTGCTATTAGTTTCGGCAACAAACACCGTGGTGGTGTTAATTGTACTGTTGTTAAATCCCAATTGAGCATTAGTAGGATTTGTTCCTGTAATAAGTAACGTTGTCAAGCCCGCATCGCTATACCACGAATAGGTGCTCCCACCTGCTGGTGTTGTTATAACCGGAGGTGTTATTGCTTCGCCAACACAGTAGGTAGAAGGATTAAAAGTTACTGCCGGTGCCACTGGAACAGCACTCACAGTTACTGTCACCGGGGTTGCTGCACCGGGGCAATTATTACTATTGGTCTCAGTAACGAATACTGTTGTTGTATTGGTTGTGGCACTACTAAAACCTAATTGTGCATTGGAGGGTGCTGAGCCAGTTGTTAACACTGTTGATAAACTAACATCGCTATACCAGGTATAAGTGCTGCCGCCAACAGGGGCTGTAATTGTTGGCGCTGTGATTGCCTGACCAACACAATACGTGCTTGGAGAAAATGTAACTGCAGGAGCTGCCGGAATTGGATTTACCGTAAGCGTTACCGGAGTAGCAGGGCCTTCACAATTTGTTCCGTTGGTTTCTGCCACAAAAACAGTAGTGGTATTAGCAGTCGCGCTACTAAACCCTAGTTGTGCATTTGTAGGATTAGTTCCTGCTATCAACAATGTTGTTAAGGCTGCATCGCTATACCAGGCGTAGGTACTTCCACCAACAGGAGTAGTAATAGCGGGAGCTATTATGGCACCCCCAACACAATAGGTGCTTGGTGTAAATGTCACTGCAGGTGCAAGGGGCACGGGATTTACGTTCACGAGAGCCGAACCACTTACTGCCACTGAAGAGCACCCGTTTACATCGGTAACACTCGTAAGCGTGTAGGTAGTGTTTGCAGCTGGAGACACTGAAATATTCGTGTCATCCGTATAATTATTAATAACTCCAAGATTAGTAATGGTTAATGTAAATGGTCCTGCCCCACCCGTAATGTCTACTTTAATAGATGAAGCCTCACCTGCGCAGATGGGAGAAGCACCTGTTAAGCTAAGAACTGAATTGGAAGGTGGTGGGGGCTCCGTTACCGTAACCGGACCAATGGTTTGAGTACAGTTTGTACCGTTATCAGTAATAACTACTGTATAATCTCCAGCAATAAGACCTGCTATGTCTTGCGCGGTAGAAACAAATCCATTAGTGGCTGTCCATGAGTAAGAATAATTCCCTGATCCACCCGAAACGTCAATGGCAATTTGTCCATTCGGAGTGCCACAACTTGTACTGTTGATTGGGAACCCTGACGTGAGCCCTGATACAATATCCGTTGTGCCGTTAATAGTAAACGTTCCGGTAAAATCGGATGGGTTACCATCTTGCACAATTACATTGTAGATGCCTGGTTCCAGATTGTCTGCCAGATAAGGAACTCCCAATGTCATGGGAATATTGAGCTTATTAACCGGGCCCAAAACAAAAAGTGTGATTGACGGAATTCCCGAAGTTACCGTTATCGTGATCGATCCATTGTCCAGCGTACCATCCGTTCCGGGGTTTCCGCCTCCATCCAATAAATCGCGGCAAGCATCCTTCTTATTAGTTATAGTTGCAATGGGTGCCTGTGCAAACGAAGCGGCTGAGAAAAATAAGAGTCCGATAAGAACTCCAAAAAAATAGTTTTTCGATTTCACGCCCGGTATCAATTAATCTTGAATTTCATATGCTTTGTACAACCCGCCTGATTCTGAATGTAGAGATTATAATTTCCTTTGGCCAGATCACTCACTTTATTTCCCTTTACCTCGAGACGGTTGTCCGTATCCGTTCCTGAAAAAACAAAATAGGTGTATGTATTAACTGATGACGATTCCTTAAAATTCAATTCGATTTCTCCATTACGCTGATTTCCTGTTGTGTGAGTGATTTCGAGCTTAACTTCAATTTCATCGCACTTAGGCTTCACAGGCAGTGACTGATTCTTATCAAAGAAAGGATTATTTGCTGTGAGTGTAATCGTACTTAACGATATAAAGAAGGTTATTAAAAGTTTGACCTTTAAGTCTTTGAGGGGGGTCATATAAAGTTTTAAGTCAAAGCAAGATAAAGTTTTAAAACGGGTCTTGCAAAAAATTGATCTCAACCCTTGAATAATGCAAAGATGCCAGTAAACTATCAACTACTAATTTAAAAAAAACACTCCCTAGTATATGAGTAATGTTTTACCTAAAAAATCACGTTTTCAGAATTTCCTGCTCAAAACCTCACTCAGAATAAATGCCCTTTTAAAACTCGAAGGATTTCTGAGTTCGCGCACATATTCGTTTACAGCCGGCTCTCGTTCCTCTCTTTTGTAGCCTTTAAGCTGCTCAAACTTCACTACGGTATCTTCCACATGCATGCTCTCTTCCAACGATACCTTATTAAACGCATCTCGTTTTGCCTTATCGTATGTTTCGTAAATTGAATCTTCCGAACGATAGTCGGTCTTTTCAACAACCTCTGCTTCCTCTTTCAGATTATCATCATAATCTTCAAAGTCATATTTCTTTGGTATGATAACAGGCGTTGGTTTTGGAGTCTTGGCGGCTTGTATTTCTCGCAACAGATCCTCAAATGAAACAGGTTTATTTGCTGATGTTGGCTCTTTATAATCTGGCTGCTGCGGCTCAAATGGTTGCTGTGGCTTTTTCTTATTTGCCCGTGCAATCAGCGTGACTACGATCACGATCAACCAAATCCAAAATTGTAAATCCATAGGTTACCCAAAGGTATTGAAATAAATCAAAAAAAAGCCCTTTTTGACTCTTTTTGGATTGGATAAAATGTTGATGAAATGGGTATGCCTGGTTTTCCAAATGCCGATCCTACGGTTATCTTTGCCATCTTATTTTTTCAACCACTAAATTCTCACGGGATTCATGCAGTTATCGAAGTTGGAGATCAAGGGCTTTAAGAGTTTTGCCGATAAAATAGTTATAAATTTTGACGAAGGTATTACGGGTATCGTTGGCCCCAACGGCTGCGGGAAGTCGAACGTGGTGGATTCAATTCGCTGGGTGTTAGGCGAACAAAAGACCAGTGCCTTGCGCTCCGAAAAAATGGAGAACGTAATCTTCAATGGCACAAGTCAGCGCGCCCCACAGCAAATGGCTGAAGTATCGCTTACGATCAATAACACCAAGAACATACTCCCTACCGAATACTCGCAGATTACCATCACCAGACGGTTGTACCGATCAGGGGAAAGTGAATATCTGCTTAACGGAGTGGCATGTCGCCTGAAAGATATCACCAACCTGTTTTTGGATACCGGAGTTGCCTCTAACAGTTATGCCATCATCGAGTTGGGCATGGTGGATGATATTCTCAACGATCGCGACAACTCGAGAAGAATGTTGTTCGAAGAAGCTGCCGGCATTTCTAAATTCAAGAAGCGCAAGAAAGAAACGCTGAAGAAACTCGAAGATACGGATGCTGATCTTGAGCGCGTGGAAGATCTGCTTTTCGAAATTGAAAAGAACATGAAGAGCCTGGAGAAACAGGCTAAACAAACCGAGCAGTATTATAAAATTAAAGAAGACTACAAGGAAAAAAGCATTCAACTTGCCAAAGTAGTTGTAAATAAGCAGAAGGACACCTTTGCCACTGTACAAAAGCAAGTTGAAAACGAGAGTGATCGCAAAACAAAACTTGCTACGGATGTTGCCGACAAAGAGGCGTTGATTGAGAAATCAAAAGCTGATTTGCTTATTAAAGAACGTACGCTCTCTACACGGCAAAAGTCGATCAACGATTTTGTCTCTAGAATCAGACTGTACGAAAGTGAGAAGCAAATAAAAAATGAACGCCTTCGTTTCTTAAATGATCGAGTTAACAACCTGAAGGAACAAGTTGATCAGGATAAAAAAAGTAACGAACGTGCCCGCTTCAGCATTCAAAGTCTGGAGACTGAGCGTGATGCCGCGCACCAGGCCCTGAAGGAAATCTCTGAAAAAGTTGATTCGCTCAAGGCGGAATATGAAGCTCAAAAGGCAGCAACCTATACACTACAAGGTGAGTCGGATGCGCTTCGGCAGGTGTATCGCACCAAGCAAGAAGATTCATTCAACTTAAATAAATCACTGGAGATTCGGGACATCCAAATCTCTTCCTTCAAACAGGAATTAGAACGTACCACATCAGATACCAGCCATCAAAGTGCAAGCATTGCCGAGTTTGAAAAGAAAACGGTAATCCTTACGCAGGAGATCAACGAAAAGAATACGTACCTCGACAAACTAAAGAGAGAAGAAGAAGATATTCTGTTGCGCATAACCTCGTTGGAAAAAACCATCGAGATGATACGCGATGAAATGACGGAGTCTGGTCGAAAGCTGGATGCCCGCCAGAATGAATTTCAACTTACCAAGTCGTTGGTTGAAAACCTGGAAGGCTTCCCGGAAGCAATCAAGTTTTTAAAGAAAAATGTGGGCTGGACAAAAAATGCTCCGCTCCTCTCCGACATTCTTTCAACCAGTGAAGAATATCGTGTTGCTATTGAAAATTATCTGGAGCCCTACCTGAACTACTATATTGTAGAGCATGAGGCAGAAGCCTACGAAGCTATCAATATTTTAAGTGATGCAAGCAAAGGCAAAGCAAACTTCTTCATTCTGGATTCTTTCGAGAAGTTTACACCTTCCCATATTCAAATGTATCCTAACGCCTTTCCGGCAACACAGATCATTGAGTTTGATCCACGGTATAATAAACTGATGGCCTTTATTCTGGATAAAGTATATGTTTACGAAGGCGATATCAAAACTATTCCCACCGATGAAAATACGTTTATCACCAAGAGTGGAAAAGTTACCAGACGCAGGTTTAGTCTGTCGGGTGGTTCAGTAGGTTTATTTGAAGGTAAAAAAATTGGTCGCGCTAAAAACCTTGAGAAGTTAGACAAAGAAATCAAAGAGCTCACCAAAAAGGTTGAAGACATTCGTCATTCGTTAGTTGACAGGCAACGTGAACTAGAACGCCTGCGCAACAACACGCTGAAGCAACAGATTGAAGAAGCGCAAAACGCCATCAAGCTGGTAAATGATGAATTTATTTCTGTGCGCACCAAACAAGAGCAGTTCAGCAGTATGTTGAGCAGTGCCGACTTGCGTAAAGAAGACATTGTAGAAAAAATTGAAACACTTGCCGCTGAATTAGAAGACCTGCGCCCCAAAGCAGAATTGGCTCATCAGGAGCTTTCTCAACAAGACGAGAAATTAAAACTGATTACTGCTGAGTTGAATGTTCAGAATGAATTGCTGAGTCAAAAATCTTCGACCTTCAACGAACAGAATATTTTCTTTCATCAGCAGGAGAACCGCGTGAAGAGCGTTGAGCAAGAGATGCGCTTTAAACAGGAATCGATGGAGCAAAGTAGTTTGCGCATTGAATCTAACCGCGAGGAGCTGAAAAAGAATGAAGACGAAATTCGCATCATCATTGAAAATACTCAAAGCAATGACGAAGAACTGATCGGCATGTATGCGGAAAAAGATGAGATGGAGAAAGGTCTTAGTGAAGCCGAGAAAGAATATTACTCTGGCCGTGGTGAAATAGATCAGTTCGAAAAAGACCTTCGAGAAATTCAGCACCAGCGACAAAACATTGATACGTTGCTGATGGAATTACAGAGCCAATTGAATGACAGTAAACTTCAACTTAATTCTGTTAAAGAACGATTGAACGTTGAGTTCAACATTGATCTGGATACCGTGCTTGGCAATGCCACTCCCGAAGAAGCCGAACAGCTTGCTTTGTTTGATGAAGACAAATTGCGCAACGAGGTAACCAAAATTCGCGAGAAGCTTGACAACATGGGCCCGATCAACCCGATGGCGATGGAGGCCTACACAGAGATCAAGCAGCGCAACGATTTTATCATCGCCCAGAAGGATGATCTATTGAAAGCAAAAGAATCACTCTTCAGCACCATCAGCGAAATAGAAGGTGTTGCGAGCGAAACATTTATGCAGGCGTTCACCCATATTAAAGAACACTTTATTAAAGTATTCCGCTCGTTGTTTAACGAGGGTGATGATTGTGATTTGAAGTTGGCTGACCCAAGCAAACCACTTGAATCAGAGATTGACATTATCGCGAAACCAAAAGGCAAGCGACCATTAACTATCAATCAATTATCGGGTGGAGAAAAAACGCTTACCGCTACTGCCCTGCTATTTTCGATGTACCTGCTGAAGCCCGCACCGTTCTGTATTTTTGATGAGGTGGATGCTCCCTTGGATGATGCCAACATTGATAAGTTCAACAACATCATCCGTACGTTTAGCAAAGACTCGCAGTTTGTAATCGTTACGCACAACAAGCGCACGATGACAACCACCGATGTGATCTATGGTATTACGATGGTGGAGAAAGGGATTTCACGCGTAGTACCTGTTGATTTGAGAGAGTTGGCATAGCATTAGAAGAGACTCGTTCGTTAATCAATTTAAGAATGCGCGATTCGGAATCCCTCCTATAGAGGTGCGAGTGCATTTCGTTGCTTCGTTTCATTTTGATTGGATCGAGGGTCGCGTTTTGAAAAGAAGTGATGGAATGAAATCCTGTTAACTTGCCCGCGATGATAACTTTACTTTTTGGAGACAGCCTGATCACTGAAACACCCGCACGTAATCCACCACCATTCGCTGCGGGAAAACCGTAGTGGCATCCGGACTTCCGGCCCATTCACCGCCCACTGCCACATTGAAAATAAAAAAGAACTCTTTTGTAAAAGGAACCAGATCAGCCGGAGTAATATCAATGGTATGATATTTTATATCATCGATGTACCATTTGATTTCGGTCTGCGTCCACACAATAGAATACACATGAAATTCGTCCCCTAAGACTTGACCATTCTGCAAACCTTTATGGCCACCATAGGAAACATGCTGGCCGTTAAATTCCCAATGAGCAGTTCCATACGCTACGCTATCTCGCCCACCGCCACCAATTGTCTCCATAATATCAATTTCTCCACACTTGGGCCACCCAAGGGTAGAAAAGGAAGAGCCCAACATCCATAAGGCGGGAAAAAGTCCTTTGCCTTTGGGCATCATCGCACGGATGTCGATACGACCATACTTAAACGTTTTTTTATTTTGCGTGGTAAGGCGTGAAGAGGTATAGATTTTCCCTTCCACCTTTTCTACCTTGGCTTTAATAATCAAATATCCGTCATGTATCGTTGTGTTCTGCTGTTTATAATATTGAAGTTCCTGATTGAAAGGACCTAGCTCATAATTCCAATTGGCTGTATTGAGTTGGTCACCCACAAACTCATCCTGCCACACGAGTGACATACCCGCATAACTGGTTGGGGTTGTGTATCCCGAATTTGATATAGGGAGTTCATTTACTTGAATTGTAACATTCAGATTTTTATCAACACTTAAATTATCTGCCGAATAGGCTTGAACCTTAACAGGATATGTTCCTGACGAAAGGTACGTATGAGAGGTGTTTCCAGTAAGTAAATCCACAGGATTATTGAGGCCTTCGCCAAAATAAAATGTAAACTTAACAGCATTATCTGCGGTTGCTTTAAAAGTTACAAGACCTGATCCATTCGTGCTGATCGTTGTCTCTACGACCAGATTCCCCACTGTAACTTTTTTTGGCGGCTCATCATTGTCTTTACATCCTGCAAGAGTAATTATCATTAAGCCGACCGAGAGTAAACCGAATAACTTCTTCATGGTAGTAATTTTAAGCATCTTAGATTTACGCGCAGTGGAAGGTAGCTATTTGATTGCAGTAGTCCAATACCTTGAGGGGCAGGAAAACTTATCACAACGAATACAGTAGAGATTATCCTTTTACAACATTTCCGATAACCTGCATGGTTTCGAGGGATGGAGTGGGCTTGCCCCCGCGCGGTTCGATGGTTACAGCAAATGCGGTTGCACCTTCAAGATTTTTCATCTTTAATAAACCTTCTGCAAGGGCATCAAACACTCCGGCATCTACGGGCTTGCCATCTACGATCGCCCACAGTTGGTATTGATTTTCCTGCGCAAGCACTTTCATATTCTGCACACTCAAATAAATTTCTTTTGTTGAGGCATTCCAATATACAGAAGCAAGGGCCTCGGGTGCGTTAGCCGTGCCCGCCATTATCACCCGGCTGAAGGCCGGATTATTTGTAATCTGCAAGTCCGTTTCAATTTTATCCAACCGTTGATTTACGGTATTATAATCTTGTGCGATGCGTTGATTCTGAGCAATTAGCTCGCTGAGATCAGTTTCAGTGTCTTGCCACTTTCCATAATAATTAAATGCCAGGTACGAAGCACCCAGCGCCACCGCTATTGAAGCGGCCGCTGCTAATTTCCAAAAACTGGATTTGGAATCCTGTTGCGGCATTACCACACTTCTTCCTGCAGGGTTGGATTGAATTCTTCCGAAAACTTTTGCTTTTACTGAAGCGCTTGGAGTAACAGCCCTTTTCATTAAGAAGTTTTCCTGCACTTCTTCGAGGCGCGTTAATTCTACTTTCAACTCAGCATACGTTGCGAGATTCTTTTCAACCTCAGCGCGTTCACTGGCTGAAAGCTCTCCAAGCATATAGGCTTCGAGAATACCGGATTCTATGTAATCATTTATATTCAAAGCTCACTAACTATAGACCGTAATTGTTTCAATGCCAATCGTAACCTGGTTTTTACTGTTCCCAGCGGGATATTAAATTCTTCTGCCAGTTCTGATTGTGAATACCCTTTAAAGTACAAGTTCTCAACCACAAACTTTTGCTCTTCGGGCAACCCAATCAATATCTCACGCACCCCTATATCATCACTATGTTGCTCCGTAAACTGCCGTTTGTCAATTCTATTTACGAGATTATCAATGTCGCTGGTTTTTCCTTCTTTGCTAATTTCTTTTGATCGGGTTTTATCAATCGCCTGATTTCGGGCCAGATTCAACATCCATGTAAAGAGTCTCCCTTTGTTAGGATCGTAGCTTTCAATCCGGTCCCAGATTTTTATAAATACATCTTGCAGCACTTCTTCAGCAACTTCTTCTTTTTTAATTATCCGGCTAATAACACCATACAACGCACCTGAATAATGATCGTACAGGTATTCAAACGCTACTTTGTCTTTAGCCTTAAGCTTTAGAACCAAATCTTTTTCGTCAATATGAGTAGTAGCTGTTGAGATTGTTTATGATTTAAGGTGCAAATTATTGAAAAGAATCTCAAATCAATAATGTTAACACGAAATCCAATCGTGCTCCTTATTACGTAGTTAGGTATAATCAACCAAAAAAATCTATGAAAATGACAAACAAAATGAAAGTGCTTGGCGCTGGCTTTTTGATCTTAGTTGCATCGGGAGCCTACCTGATTGCAGCCGATCATATTGACGCACCAGGAGTTACGGGCGCAGGGTCGGCCAGTATTGGTTCTGACATTACTGATGTTTATTCGTTCGCCAATGGTGATAACATGGTCTTTGTGGTGAACACGCAAGGTTTATTATCGCCTGCAGCTACCGCAACCGCTACGTTTGATGAAGAAGTGATGATCGAAATTAACATCGATAACAGTTCAACAAAAGATAACATCGAAGATTTGGTTATTCAAGCCACCTTTGAAGGTGGAAAAGTACGCGTTTATGGACCTACAGCTCCCGTAACAACGGGATTACAGAGTACATTACTTAGTACTGTATCGGTAGAGGCTGCTATTACCACAGGGGCTACTCCGGTAATTGGAACTAACAACGGCATTAAAGTTTTTGCAGGCCCGCGCGATGATCCCTTCTTTTTTGACTTAACTCAGTTCAAAGCTGTGCTGGCCGGAACTGCCGCGTCATTTAATAATCCTGGCACAGATACGTTTGCCGGCACAAATGTAATGGCGTTGGTAATTGAAGTACCTAAATCTCAATTGGGTGCAGGAACTATCAACATCTGGGCAACTTCAAATCGCAAAAAGTAATTCAAAGAAATTTTAATAAAAATGAAAAAGACTTTTAACTACCTGGCTACGGTTGCCATACTTGCAACTGCCCTAACGTTTACCGCATGTAACGATGATGACGATCAACCCGTTGTTCGTTACGAACAAGAAGATCAAATGGCACGTCCTGCTATTAATACAGTGTTTATTGCTGCCGGCACTCCAAAAGATGTGTTTAACGAAACTATTCCTTCAGCGATGGGCGCAGCGTATGCATCGGTGTTTAATACTCGTTTGTTAGCACTCAATACAGGCTATACAACCAATGCCTTGGGACAAAATGCAGCAACATTTTCAGGCTTGCTAGCTACAGACGTGTTGAACACTTCGTTAACAGGAACTACTACTTTCTTTGACGGAACCAATGTGCTTACGGGTCGGAGATTAGCAGACGATGTAATCTCTGTAGAATTGTTGCTGATTTTTGGTGGCCCTGCCGGAACAAGCAATCCCGGCCTTACGGACGATCATGTAGATGCAAACGATAAGGTTTTCTTAACAACCTTCCCGTATTTGGCAGCTCCGTTTTAACTAACCTCATGTTGGATGCAGAGAGAATCCAGTTTGGGTTCTCTCTGCGTCCACATTTAATTCAACCTCTTATGAAATCTTTCCTGCTCTCAATTACATTGTTGATTTTAGTTTGTTCGTGTTCAGAAGAAAAGAAAGTCGTAACCAAGTCTGCAGATTACGAACGTTACCTGATGGCCAACAAACTGGTAAGTAACTATTCTATCGATGCCGACCTAATCTTTTGGCAAGATCGATTGAATCGAACGCCTGCGGATGAGGCTTCCAAAATAAAAATAGCCGGACTGCATGCTGCTAATTTCAGAAAAACAGGCAACGTTGATGAACTCCAAAAGTCGGACAGCATGTATCAGAATCTGCTTAACACCACACAGAGTAGAGCGGGATTGTATTTAGCCTTGGCTCAAAATTCAATTACACAACATCAATTTAAACAAGCCGGAAAGTATGCCGAAGCAGCACTGAATGAAGGCGGCAAAAGAGCAGCCTCTATGTTGGTGATTACGGATGTTGCCTTAGAACTTGGTGACGTTGCGCGCGCTACCTTTGTACTCAACCAATTTGCTAATAAAAATTCCTTTGCACACCTGATCCGACAGGTAAAAGTAAAAGACCAGGAAGGTGAGCTTGACTCGGCCATTTTTATAATGGAAAAAGCACTGGATCGCATCAAAGGAAACAAAGAACTCTACTGCTGGGCGTTATCTAATCTGGGCGATATGTATGGTCATGCCGGAAGAATTGACGAAGCTTACCAAGCTTATCTAACCGTGCTTCAAAAAGATCCAACCTATGATTACGCGTTAAAAGGAATAGCCTGGATTGCATTATCCAATGATAAAAACTTTATAGAAGCTAAACGTATCATTAATGTGTTGGCCACGCGAAGCCGGATGCCAGAAGCCCATCTGATGTTAGCAGAAATAGCAGAGATGCAAAATGATGAAGCTGAAAAAACTGATCAGCTTACAATATTTATAAACCTGACAAATAATGTGAGATACAAAACCATGTACGCCAAAT
This sequence comes from Cyclobacteriaceae bacterium, assembly GCA_965278925.1. Lineage (GTDB taxonomy): Bacteria > Bacteroidota > Bacteroidia > Cytophagales > Cyclobacteriaceae > ELB16-189. The sequence continues at coordinate 1,429,060 of OZ257123.1, forward strand.
ACCTGGCAGGCCTTTATGCTGATGATTTTAATGACCCGGATGCAAGTCTTGCCATTGCAGAAGAAGAAATCAATAACCGCCCCACCCCACAATCGTACGATTTGAAAGCCTGGGCACTATTAAAATCAGGAAATGAAAAGGAGGCGTTGATAATAGCACAAAAGAATGTAGAGGATAAAACCTTTGAACCCGATGCCGCTTACCATCTTGGAATGATTTATCTGGCCAATGGGTTTGACGATGAAGCTGAAAAAGTTCTTGACGAAGCCCTGCAAAGTTCTTTTGAATTGGGGCCTGTTATCACGCGGGAGATTAAAAAGGCATTGGAAAAAATCTAATTGTTGTTCATCAAAAACAAATTATTAATAAAGAAACTTATAAATCCAGCAGGTGGTGTTTCATCGTAGATGTCTTTATAACAAAATATAAAATTTAAGTATGAAAAAATTAATTGTAACAGCATTAAGTCTATTTGTGGCGGCAGCTGCATTCGCTCAAAAGCCCGTTGAAGTGGGTGGTGCAATGATGTATCCTGCTAAAAACATTATTGAAAATGCAGTAAACTCTAAAGATCATACCACCCTGGTAGCCGCTGTTAAAGCAGCCGGATTGGTGGAGACTTTACAAAGTGCTGGTCCATTTACCGTGTTTGCTCCAACAAACGGAGCCTTTGCTAAATTGCCAGCGGGCACCGTTGACACGCTTTTAAAACCTGAAAACAAGGCTACTCTTTCAAGTGTGTTAACGTATCACGTGCTATCCGGAAAATTCAGTTCAACGGATGTAGCCAATGCCATTAAAACAGGCAACGGAAAAGCAGAATTTACAACCGTACAAGGTGGAAAACTTTGGGCTATGATGGATGGCAAAAATGTTGTGATCAAAGACGAGAAAGGTAACACAGCAAAAATTACCATCATGGATGTTAACCAATCGAATGGTGTTATCCACGTGGTTGATGCCGTAGTGATGCCAAAGTAGATTATTGAAAGGGTCATTCAAATACAAACATTTTAATCTATGAACGAGGTTGTCAGTGAGTGCTGGCAACCTCTTCATTTTTTGAAATACGCAAGAGATATTCAAATTTATCTAACTTAAAAAAACCACGCAGTTCAAAATCGATTTTGTCAGTTTGCCCAAGGGTTTCAATTTTTTTAATACCCAAAATATCGTTATCACCCAGGTAGTTTTCTATCCCAAAGTTACCTTGCTTTAAAAAATGCTTTTCAATATCCACATACTGATTGCGCACGGCATTTTCAATCTCATCGGTAGACTGATCAGTATCCCGCTCTAGCAGCACTATAGAATAGGTTTTTCCCACTAGGTCTGACGAATTTGCCCACGAAACTTGTTTTCTTCCCTCTCGTGTGAGTATGAAGGAAGCTGAGTACACTAACTGAAGAAACTTTGCCGAGTCAGAAACTTCATAAACGAGTAAAGTTAGCTCATCGTGTTTACTTGATATCGCACTCATGTCTTCCGTAAGATCGAGCGCGTGAATACTTAAAAATATTGAATCCGGTGCTGAATTAGTACGCGTAGTAGAATTAGTTTTGGTGTTTACACTTTTACAGGAAATAACCATCGTGATAAACACAATCAACAGTACTGCATACTCTACGCTGATCTTTCTCAACGTTTATCAATTATAGCATAAACTTCAAACACACCGGTTGCGAAATGGTAATCTCCTTACCCATGAAGGTAAGTAGCCCTGTTTCTTTATTTCGTTTAAACACAGTGATGTTATCCGAATCCTGATTGGCAACCAATAAAAAATTACCGGTGGGGTCAATCGCAAAATTACGGGGTGTTTTTCCATGCACATCCTGATTGCTAACCCACGTAAGTCTTCCGGTATTTTGATCGATGCTATAAACGCTCAGACTCTCATGTGCCCGGTTGGAGCCATAGAGAAACTTACCATCGGGCGAAATATGAATGTCGGCAGCCCACTTGGGACCTGTGAAATCATCTGGCAGGTTTTTTATGGTTTGAAAAGACTGCAGCGTGCCCTCTGTATACTTAAAGCCTGTAATTGTAGCGGTCATTTCATTAATCACGTAGGCAAACTTTGCGTTGGGATGAAATACGAAATGACGTGGACCAGAACCTGGCGCCACGGTGATGAACGGGGTTGATGAAGTCGTTAGCATTCCGGTTTTATGGTCGAGTAAATATGCCATGATTTTGTCGGTTCCCAGATCAGGCACAAACACGTCTTTGTTATTGGGCGCAATATTGATGGAATGAACGAATGGCTTTTGTTGTCGTTCCGGATTAACACTTTTTCCTTCATGTAAAATAGTTTGGCTTACCGGCCCAAGTGTTCCATCGGCCAAAACAGGCAGCACGGTAACACTCCCGCTCCCATAATTTCCGACAATCACCCACTTCCCAGTTTGGTCAACTTCTACATAACACGCGCCCGAACTACCCGCCAGCGATTGTGAATTAAGTAACGTGAGCTGATGAGTCAAATTATCAATACCAGACGCACTCACCGAATCGCCTTTGTTGCCCCCTATGGAAAATAAAAAACGCCCATCTGCTGAGATAGTCAGAAACGAAGGATTGGTAATCTCTTTTGCAATACTTATCAGCTTCAGATCGCCTGATGTTGAATTAAACTGATAGATATAAATGCCTTCGCTGGTTTTGCGGGTATAGGTTCCGATAAAGAGATAACTATGTTGCCCGAAGGCTAATGGTGTGGCCATGAAAAGAAAATAGGTTAGTGCAAAAATCCGTTTGCCGAAGGTAATCATTGGATTTTGAAAGTAACAGGTACAAGTGCCTCCTATTCGGGTAACTCCCTGCGGACGCTCATGGCGTGAATTTAGCATTTCTGTTTCAAATAGAAATACTTGAAAATGATAAGTTGGCCTCTCTCATTCGCACAGAGTTCTTGAAAGAGAATAACTCTGTGATGAAAAATTAGGGTGGAGATCAGATGGTGGAGATTGGAGATCAGATAAAAAAACCTCTGCAAGCCTGGCCCGCAGAGGTTTTATTCTTCGTTGGCCATTTACTTTTGTTTTAGTTTCACAATCTGTAACGCCTTCACTTGCGCATACTGTCTACTATCATAGCCATAGATAGCACGAACGTATTTTTTCACAGCCTTTGTCATCTCGTACAGCGACAATCCTTTGCCATACATGAGCTGATCGCGGTTGATGAGCGCATTGCTCCACTGCTTGCGGGCTTCCCCTACCCGCTGGTTGTGCTGGTTCAACTCCTGCTCTTTGCTCACCAAACCTTCCAGACCTAGCTCTGGTTCGAAGGGTTGGTATAAGGGCTCGGAAGTAACCGACTGCACCAGCCTGGAAAAGGAATCGGCCTTGCTTACATAGGCCAGTTGCAATTGCGACCGCCTGGTGGTTGAAGGCTGCACCTGATCGGACGGAATGGGCACCCGATTTTTTGGTGCTACTCCCATAATCTGGTGAACGAACTGACGGGCATCATCCAGTTTCTCGGACGAAGCTCCGGAAGATTCCAGCGTGCGAAGCATGCTGGAAACCAAACGAGAAAGCTGATCGAACTTTTGCTTGCGCAGGTTCACTTCATTGTCGTAGTGGGTCTTGGTCGACTTTACGTGTTCGAGCGCAAGACGAGCTGCTTCCAATTGGGTGGATAACGATTCGATCCGAAGGTTTGGGCGACCGGGGTTGTACTTACCTTCGTACCCGGTGCAGAAGCTCACCATCCTGGTGAAGGCTTCCACGTTTTTGACATGTGTCATATTGTTTTTGTTTTATAATGACTGCAACGGGGTGTATCCACTACTGTGTTGCATGTTTAATCAAATATTTTGCAAACTATATAGTTGTTGAAAATGACAACGCGAAATACATTGGCACGTTTGCAGGCACTGGTTTTGGTTTTGCGTTATTAGAAATTGTTTAGAGTAGGTCTTAGTCAGAGGAGATGTGAGAATTGAGAGGTTGGTAGTTGGTTTGCTGCAGGTTTGCATGAGATGGTTCAGACTAAGTGAGTACAATTAATGATTGGTATACTACCTTACGTAGCAAAAGAGGCTCGAATTAAATCATAGTCCATCGATATAAAGAGATTGCGAGTCTCGTTAATAATTCACCTTCAAATTCAGGTACCTGCACTTGCCCGCAATGACCTATTCATGGGAGTTCAGGATTAAAATCATGGTCATTGCGGTCGAGTGGAAACTCTTTTAGCTTAGCTGAATTTAAAGAGAGACTCGCAATCCAGTTAATCGGATCGCGGGTTTCGCTACAGTTTCACATTCCTTCATGTATCCGGCTGCACGGACACCCACTTTTTGAAATTACATGCTCGTGGTAGTGATTACTCATACCCGAAGTTGTAACTACTCATACCTGTAGTTGTAATTGCTCATACGCTCACTCTAAACACTGCATATGCGTGGTTGTAACTACTCATATACTCAGTATAAACCCTGCATACTCGTGGTAGTGATTACTCATACCCGAAGTTGTAACTACTCATACCCGTAGTAGTAATTGCTCATACGCTCACTCTAAACACTGCATATGCGTGGTAGTGATTACTCATACCCGAAGTTGTAATTACTCATACCTGTAGTGGTGATTGCTCATACCGAGGTTGTAATGACTCATGCCCGAAGTTGTAACTGCTAATATCCTAAGTAGTGATTGCTCATACGCTCATAATAGCCACTGAATACGTGAAATAAGACTTATTTTGGTTTTTTCTTAATTACATACACAAATCCAAATCGAACATTTAGTCTGGAGGCATAAGGACTTCTCTTGTCAGGATTATAGAGGTTATATAATACCTGCGCATTGCCTTTAAGTTTTTTTGAGAGGTTAAAGACATTTTTTATACCTGCAAAACTGCTCCACACCCACTCTTGTTTGGGTGCTTCATTCAATGCTCTTTGCAGTGGCGTGTGTACCCAGGCATTCATTAATTCAGTTTCTGCTTTTAGAATCAGGTTTTCCTTAAACTTAAACTCAAGAAAAGAACGAGGGCCATAAATTCTTTCGGCACTAATTATTTCCCATTCTTTAAAGTCAAGCGATAATCGTTCGTTCCAGCCTGCGCCAGCTGTGAAGCGTCTGCTAATCTGATAGCCTATGTACGGATTAAAATCCAGCCAGATGTGAGTACCTGCCTGCACCTGGATATTGATGCCCGGTATGATCCGTTCTACAAAAGGCTTTCCTTTTAGCGGGTGTTGTTTCTTCTGAAACAAATCCAACACTCCTTCTGCGTCCTGATATTTTGACTTAAGTTTTCCCAATTGCGCCATGGCTGCTTTCAACTGTTGTTCCTTTCCGGCAAAGTGATTGACGGCTTGCTCCTTGGCCTGATTAAGTAAAAGTTCTTTTGCATAGGCCGGGTTTGATTTCCATTTCTCCACCATGGCAGCGCGTTGCTGAAATTCATCACCGGCTAACTCCAACGCTTTTTCTTCAGCCTTTTCAGGTAGTTGTTCCAATTCATCCAACCCACCTTCCCGCACCTTCTTAATATCATTCTGATAGCCCTTTATCTCCGTGCTGATTTCACCCACTTTTGCGAAATCTTTCTGCAAGTTTTTCAAACCATCCATTTCTTTGATCGGATTGGTTTTTAAGTCTGGTAAGTCACCGAGGTTAGCTTTCTCACCCAGATTTTTCAGATTAAGATCTGGATTGGTATTCAATGAAAGATCACCAGTAGGCAGATTGCCATCTGGCAATTTTAGTCCATTGCCTAAATTAACGTTGAGCGAATTCGGTAATGATGTATTCAGAGTAGGTACATTGAGTTTACCAACATCGGTGCCGGGTAAATTTAATGTAGGTACATTTATTCCTTGTTGTGTAAGCACTCCGAGTTTTTCATTTATCTGTTTTTCAGCATCAGCTACTTTGCTGCTCACCTTTTGCTGCAACCCGGCCAGCTTTGCCTCCGCCTCCTTAAGATCACTAAGGGGGCCTTTGTTCTTCAAACTATCTAATCGAAGTTTGAGGCTGTCCAGGCCTTTGATGCTGCTTAGGTCAAGAGTTACGTGCGAAAGGCTATCGATACGAGCTTGTAATTGGGTACGCGCTGAGTCTAGTTTTTGATTGTAATGAGCAAGCTTTTCTTTTGCCTGCAGGGTATCAAGCCCTTTTGTTTTTAATAGCAAGGCTGTCTTTAGCGAATCAAGCTTTTGCTGTTTGTGTTTAATTACATTGATGGGGTTGATGCTATCTGTTTTGCTTTTGACTTGAGCTTTTACCGTTGCGAGAGAATCGAGCCGGTTTTTGATTTTCAGCTTCAAGGTATCTGCTTGTTCAAATTTCAAAACGGGCAGCGCAAGCGTATCCAACCTTAGTAATAAAGAATCTGCTTTTACCGGTTGGTATTTTTGGGCAAAGCCGGTGAATGACAAAATCAGTAAGGCTAAGGTGATAACGACTCTCATTGCTTACAATTAAATGTTTCTCATTCTGCGTGGAGTTTGTGCATTATGAATCTACTCATTATTTTATTGATCCAACATTTTACGTATCCCATCTTCCTATTCAAGTATCTCATTTCACAAGCAACACCAACAAGGGCAAAGGGTTTACTCACTCTATTTAATTTCTATTGTAATAGGATTAACTTGAATATGTCCTTTAAATAACATAAACGAATCAACCTTCTTAGGTAGTTTGATCTTTTTGTAAATCCATCGTTCTTTTCCTTTATCAAAGAAGGCATCACCTAACACATAATCACTCAATTCATTTTCAAATAGCGAAAAAGAATAAGTGCCTCCCAAAATATAAAAAGCTAAGAGATTATATTTTTGGATAAATACTTCATCTTTTTTTAAAAAAATAAATTGACCTTTAACTTCGTTGTTCATAATGTTATTATCGAAATCTTTTGAATTAAATTCAAATTTAATCTCGTTATTATTCTGAATTTCTCCTATCACTGAAATAGCTTCTTTATAAGAAATTACTTCCTTAGTAGAGTCTAAAAAGCATGAAAGCCTTTTGCCTGTATCATTTGAGTCTAATAATTTCTGAATTGTTAAAGCCTGTTGAATATCTGAAATCTCATAATTAATAATTTCAGTAGTATAATCAACCTCTTTTTTACCAGATGAAAATATTTCCCACATTCTTCCAAAATGTCTAAGATCAGTAGATTTTACTTCAAACACATTTAACTTATGTTTACCCTGTTTCAACATCATTTCTGGTAAATCCCTTGGACTATTGATCATGCCATCTGATGGGAATGGAAGAAATTGTTCATCTGACCCAATAACGCTTCTAAAATATATCGGATTAGTGGTATTATTTCTATAGGTTATTACTAAATAAGGAAGATTTACTGATTCATTCTTTTGCATTGGACTGAGAGCCATTGACTGAATTTCGTTGCGCCATTCTATTGAAAATCCTATGGAAAGATTTTGATTAAATCCTTTTGCAGGGTAAAAACAAAATATTAAAAGCAATATTTTATTAAGCATATTATTTAAAAGGATATAAAAAGTTTGCTGTCTTGGTCCAAGAAAAGTTATTCCAGTTTAACAAATCAAAATACTTCTTAGAAATCTTAAGGTACTTGCTTGGACTTTCGTTAGACTGGCTATTATAATTCCATGCATGATATTCCATTATTTCCTTGAGTCGTACGTTCTCAAGTAATTTACTAGTTGACCCAGCAAGAGCAGCGTATTGTGATACATGAACGAATTCATGGCCCATGGTAAAAAAAAGGGTTTTTGCATTTTGGAAGGGAGAGTACGGATACCCACCGCTGTTAAAATAGACATTTGAAAAACCAGTTGACAGACCATCATTACCATATATTGGTAAGGTTCTCGCCATATCTCCCGCATCACCCATTCTAATAATAATGTCTTCTGGTACATTTTCAACGGTGAAATTCGAAACTTTATTCATTGGAGCATCGGGGTACCAATTTTGTTGTGCCTGATTTAAAAACAAATCTGTTTCAGGTACTGGCTGGTTTGGATCTATACCCATATTTTTAGCACCTCTAAGAAAAACACCAATATCTTTTTTATACTTGATACCACCGGAAACACCCCCGATCAGACCTCCAGAAATTGCACCTATTCCGCCAGCTTGCAGCCCTGATTTTAAACCTCCGCTAAAACTTGCTCCGCTCGCCCAGGCATTTCCTGCCCCTCCAATAAAGCCACCTGCGGCTCCACTTGCGGCTCCAATTGAAGCTCCATTTAAAATCGATCCGCCTAATGTTGTGGCAACACTAGTCGCACCCGCTACAGCAGCAGCTGCTCCAGCACCAGCAAGACCTGATAAAGCTCCTACTCCAGCCGCCTTTAAGAAGTCGCCCATATTATCTATTTTTCCTGAAAGTGCCTGTATTGTAGTATTCATTATTGCACCTAGAGCAATTGCTGCTAGAACAAACCTGCCATCAGGATCAACCCCCATCACCGGGTTATTACCCATTGCATTAAATGGCGAGGCGAATTGCCCGGCAGGATCAGTTGCAAACCACCTCCCTAAATCACCCGCATACATGCGAGCCCCAAAGTCGTGCCAGCCGGTTTGGTCTATCAGTTCTTTGCCCTGGAAGAGGAAGTTGTTATCGGTTTCGCCTTCGCGCACCCACTCCATGGCCACCAGGCCATAGGGGTAATAATTATTTACCTGCACTACCGGGCTTTCGGTTACTTTAATGGCTAGATCATCGAAGTAAACAAGTTGTGTGCTTTCGTTGTCGTAACTTAAATACACAAACAGGTAGCCGGTTTCTTTCACAGATATCGTGGGCAAAGCAATTAACTGTTTCACCCCGGCCGAGGAACCCACGGGTGTGGATTTAGCCTCGATAGGTTTATAGGTTTCGTCAAACAGAATGTAATTAATAAATGCTGAAGGCCGGGTGCTGCCTTGGAAGGGTTCTAATAAAAAGCCTGGTAAGCCACCGGTAGTATTTGTATAGGCTGCGTTGATACCATCAATCATGGGAGTAACCCCACCTGCCATCACTGAGATCAGGGCAGACGACATAGTAGCGAATGGAGTTTGTGTTAGTCCGGAAGAAGTTGTCCAGTATGAATAGGCTGAGGCATCAATATTATCGCCCGGAAATACTTTAAAACTTTTGGCCGGCCCAATGCGGTAGGCATTGTTCAGGGTGATGGCCTCATTGCCGCCCTGAGTTTGATTGGCCAGGGCATTCACAGAGAATCGCGTGCTATTGAGATTAAGAAACTGGGTATTTTCTGTACTATGGTTTTCAGTCTCCATTGTGGCCGTAAACGTGATCACATTAGGTGTTGTACCCAACACTACCCGTGGGCTGCCCACCTGGTCGCTCAGGAAGTATTGATATTCCCAATCGGTTTTATACAGAGCAATCCGGTTGATAAAATATGTATCCCCTACTGCAGGCGTACCCAGGCGCACACCAATTTTAATTTGAGTAACACCCGTGGGAATGGTAAATGTAGCGGAGGTCCAGTTTTCATTTGCCGACCCAATGGGGAGTGTTGGCGCACTAGTCCAGATAAGGTCACCGGTGTTGCTCCACACATATAGCTTAGCTGTAGTACCCACTGATTGATACCCTAGTACCTGCAAGAGATAGCTTTCGTTTTCTTTGACGGTATAGATTCCGGTACCCGTGGCTCCACCAATCGGATAGAAACCGGGATTTGCTGAGGCCACACTGCAAACGCCTTTAATGTAAGTTTGCCCACCTATGAATTCACTTGTTACTGTAACATTGGTTGCCGTAAATCCCTCTGTTCCATTTGCTTCCCGCGTGGGATTGGCGACCAGGTTGTTGTAATCGGGGCCTACGATGCGACCTTCTTCATGCATGATCAGTTTAAGCTGATCATTCAGGAGGATGAACTCATCTACATAATCGGTTTTGCTTTGTACTTGCCCTGTAGCGTTGTAATAAGCCTGACGGAGTTTAGCTCCCGCAGCATCGTAGGTGTATTGGATGTACGAGTTATCATTGAAGGTAACACGGTCGGTCAGGTTTAAATAATTGTAGTTAATAGTGTTTATCCCTTTATTCTTATCCTGAGTAAGATTGCCGTTAACATCATATGTATAGTCGTCACCGGTGGTATTGAGATCGTTAAAACCTTTGGCTTTATCGATCGCGGCAGCAGTTGTATTATCGGTTACTTTAAAAAGTCTGTTACCACCGGTTGTACCATAGTTGTACGCTAACTGATCGATCTGGGCAGAGATAGTGGGGGCTGTTTGTTGCCTGCGGTTAAGGGTTTGAATGTTGCCATTGTAATCATAGGTAAGTCCATCTTCACTGAAAAAAGAATTCTGAGAGGCCCAGTTATTACTTTCGTTCTGTTTAAAGGTTGCAGCCGTTAGCCAACCCAGGTTGTTATAGCTAAACCCATAACCAGCCTCTTTAGATGATAAACTGTTTTTCCATTTGGCACCCGTAATGAAGCCATCATTGCGGCCACTGTTCAGAGCACCGAAGGTATTGTTGTAAGCCAGTTCTAGAGCGAAATAATCCGTTGGGTCACCTGCATCAGTACCTGCTGTGCTATTCATGCGGGTCATCCATCCTCGTATGGCATACCGGTAATCAACCGACTGCAAAAATGGCGATCCGGCTACGCTGTGAATACTTTTATCCACCAGTTCGCCCAACTCGTTGTACAGGTTGGAGATCAACGTAACCTCAGGTTGAGTATTGAGCTGGTGTTTTACGGTCATGAGTCTATCGGCATGATCGTAAGTAAACCTGCGCTTAATCATAGACACCGGCACATTGAAACCAAGATAGGTTTGCAACGTAGCTTTGGTGCGGCCGCTAAATTCTACCGAAGAAGAAGCCCGCACGCGACCACCTAAGTGATTTGAGCTGATAGTTTGAATAGCCTGTTGTTGGCGGTTAAAGTAAGTTACGGAATGTAGCCACTGATCGGCTGTACCGAGCACCTTAACACTGCCGGCAATGGTTTGGCCACGTACCCGATCTGTTTTTGCAAAGGGCTCATTGGAGGTATCTGTGCCCCAGGATTCGTTTACAAATGCGAAGTTGGGATCCTGACAGACAGAGCAGTCTACATAACTATCGTAATAACTAACCACCATTTTTTCAACATTCTGCTGCGGATAGCTGGCTGCATAATTTTCTCCGTAAGGATCGCTGATGGATGCTTTAAAAGAACCGGACGTTGCAGCGTTAAATGTAAAACCCGGTTGGAGTGTGATGGAGTTTGATGCTACATAGGTGTTTGTGCCCACGTAAGCGGGAAGGACGATATTTATTGCTGATGGGTTGACCGCGTTTGAAGCATCTACTGCAATTTGTAAATCAGCGCGGCTAATGGCAATACCAGGTCGATAAATTCCAGATTCATGAGGCCGGTCCAGGCCATCGTATTTTGTGTAACTCCACTCATTAGCCTGGCGTTGTTTTCCATCTTGCGAAAGCACAAGGCGGTCGCGGCCATCATACACATTATATACCCAGTCGGTGCCAGGGCCTTTGGTTTCAATCTGGCGTTTCAAATTATCGTAGATAAATTGATAGGCCCAGGTGTCGTAGTGAGTTTGTGTTGGGGAAGCAATTTTTACAAGCTCGGGTGGAACAATAAACCGAAGGTTGTTGTAATTGTCATAGACATAATAAGTCTCGGCCCAATTGGTTGCATCGACTTTTCGTTTCTCCAGTATTTTTAATCCTTCACGTGTTGAATAGGATCTACTTTCAATTGCCTGCTCATCAGTAGTGACAGTCACCGAAAGTACGTTAGTAGGATAGGTGCCCGCGTTTGTTGGTAAACCTGTAGCCCCAACCGTATAAATACGCACTTCACTGGCTGCATTTGTTCCATAGACTACCGATGATGAAATACTTGCCCAGGCAGAACCAGGCCCTTTTGATGTGAGCACGCGGCCCAGGGGCGAAGTTTCAAAAGTCTGTTCAGAAAAAGGCCGGATATCATCAATGATAAATTCGTTTGGATCGCTGAAGCCGATATCGTTATAGAAATTGTATTGATCAGTCAATGCAGTTGAAACATAACTGCCCGAGTTCTGCAACGTGGTCATAGGTAAATACGATTTCTTTTGACGGCCGAGTTCATCGTATTCGTTTATGACTAATTGATCTTTAGCGCCAGGTGAACCCTGGTATTGAATTGATTGGATCGTTTTGCCAACACCATCGGTGTATACCGTTTGCTTACTTTTATCGGCAACTCCAAGACCTGCCAGATCACCATTAGTCAGTTTGCCGGGCACTTTTACAGTTTCAGACTGCACATAATTTAGGTTGTTGGTATAGCTGGCTGCCACAACGGTAACCTCATCGAAAGAAGTTTTGTTATTAGGAATATCGGTAACAGTAAGTCTGAAAACATAGGTACCCGCAAGGATGTTGGTTAAAAGCAAGGAGCTCCCATTTGTAGCGCCCATTGTTACTGCCGGTCCCGATTGTTTAGTCCAGGCATATGTTATTGCATGCCCATCAGGATCAGAGCCAGAACCGTACATTGTAAAGGAAGCTGGTAATCCGATTGAGTGATCGGGACCGGCATCCACAATTGGTTTGTAATTTATTGCTTGAAAAAGATTTTGAACTGTTCCGCAGTTATTGGTTCCTCTTAAATTATAGGTTCCTCCGCGGGTTGGTGTAAATGTACTTCCTGCGGAAACTGGTGAACTGGTTTGCAAGTTATATCGCCACTCATAGGCTGAACCACCTGAAGCAGTAAGTGTAACGTGATTTGAAATACTTACGGCTGTTGGGTCGGAAGATGTTGTGTAACTTATGGTACTGGGAGTGGTGAGGGTAAATGAAACTGGTATTCTGGTTGATTCTGTGCCCCCCGTGCAAACAGCGGCAACATAATAGGTAACACTAGCACTAAAATTTGATGTGAGGCTAGACTGAACAATACCGCTCCCCGGGTTACTCACAGTTACGGTTACAGTAGTAGAACCGCTGGGCGTTGTATACCATTTGTGTGTTGTAACAGATGTGCTGAAGGATGTAGCTGAAAGCGTATAACTAGACCCGGAGCAGCCAGAAGTACTGGCAGTGCTAGGATTATAACTACACTGCGCATAAGATGCTACTGTTAGCAACCCAAAGACAGTGACCAATAATACCTTTATTGTTGAATTAAAAAATAGCTTTTTCATACCATTACTTTTGAAAATTATAGAGGTAAGTCTTTACTATGTTACGCTTATCATCCAACACGTTTTTGGTACGCCCAAACTCATCGTGCTCCGTATAGACAGTAAGATTATTTGCATCGGTTTGTGAAGTAATCCCATAAAACGGATGATAGGTGGACGTTGCCATGCGAGCTGATACCGGATGGAATCTAACTTCGTCTATCTGAACTTCTGTAGCCCCACTTCTTCGAATGTTAATGCTAGACAAGCCCGTGATTGCATATTCAATCAGGTTCCAACTTCCTGCAACCCAACCCGGTAGACTTGATAAAGTAAGGGTACCTACCCCATCTATAATTATGGAGCCACCTGAAGATTTTGCCCACAAAGAGATTACATATTTTTCTGCAGGATCGAGGCCCGTTTTGGTGAGCCCGGTTGTGCCGAGGCTCATGTACTTTAAGCCGGTCTTCGATGTGCCGGTGTTGATGGTGCCATCCGCCCACACCCAGTTGCCGGTAACGTTATCTTCAAAGCCTGCATAAGCAATTTTACTTAGCGGAGCATTGGAAACCGATGCAAGCACGGCTCGTTTGTTTTGATCCCAGATCTGACCCGAAATTTGTTTGGCATTGCCTTGCTGTTCAAGTTCAAGGCCGGTGGCATCACGACTTAGTATCTTTCCAGCATAAAGCCAATCCGCTGAGGGTGTTTGAGCAACATCCCACCAGGTGAAGTCGGATGAGTTCGTTCCTTTCCATGCAAACTGATCAGCCGGTGCCGGCACGGTGGATGATAAACAATTTGGGCCGGTACAAGGCCAGTCTTTCCAGCGAGAGATACTGCTTTCTGTGTAGGTGTTATAGTTAACATCTCTCTTGGTTTGCACAACCGGGCTGAGTATATTTTTAGCAAGGCATGAAGGGTACTTTTGCCATGCATAAGTATATTCGGTATCAACTACCTGTGTCTCCTGCGTGGTGGCGTGTTTGGTTACTACCCGCTGAAGCGTTAACTGTTTTGTAGTGATATTATCAAAGGCGTACTCAGTAGAGATCTCAAGACCATCTTTTTTAACAATGCCTTTGTAGGGCATTGTCATATTGTAACCGGTACTATTATCATAATCAAAGATCGTACTTGATTCAGCAACCGGGCTACCGCCAGCTGATGAATAGATGTTAGTGCGATAAACCTGACCCGTGAGTAATTTAAAATAACTCAGCACGTCTGCATAACTAATATCCTTAGGAAATGTGTCAACTAATTCTGCTTCCGTAAGCCCGTTATAGAAATAGGTATCTGTATGTCCAAAAGGCTTAGGTACTACAGTGGCGCTTGCGCTTCCGGGTACAGTGGTAACTAAATTATATAAAGCTGTTGAACCACTGGGGTCAATTGTTGATTTGGAAGAATTGTAATCATATGAAACAAAGCGATTTGTTGTACCATCATTTACGGTAATTCGGGTGATAGGATAGTCATTTTGCTTGCCCTCAAATCCATAATTCACAAATCGATTTAGTGTTAAATTTGTTACATTCTCAAAGTTATTAGCCATTGAACTTAAACAAGTAACCATGATATAAGGGTTGGTTAATCGTTGACGTGGTTGGTAAGTATAAATATCGAAATAGTTTATCACGCCATGAGATCTGCCAGTTATTGGATAACCTTGTTGAAAATTACCATTCTTATAAAACTGAATCCCAAGTCCACCAAAAAAATGATTTGCTCCACCAGCAATAAATCCAGTACCATTGGGATTTGTTTGAGGTGTCCACAAACCATTTGTATTTCTAAAGTAAATCTGATTATCCAAACTAAATACGTTGTGGCCAATCCTGTAATTACTTCCTCCGCTTGCCGTGTGCGAGATATCGGATTGCCAGGAATTGAAATTAGGACTAAACTCTTTTCTAAAGTGCTGCACAGGTGTTGAATAAGCATTACTACTCCAAATCATAAGATCCTCTCCATATGAGGAACCAATAAAGTATTGAATAGCTTTTTCGCCTGTATCAATCCAATTTACTCCATTAAATCTAAGTGCTCTTTGCTTACCATTTGAAGCAGGTGGTAACTCTGATGTAGTTACTGAGATCATCGACTCATTTATCATTCTTACAAATGAGTTATCCGCGTATCCAAAACCAGTGTTGTTCGAGTTTAGATTATAATCGCTGTCCCATCTAAAAATATATTCATTTGTACCATCTATCATCGCCATTATTATCCCATTCGTACTATATAAATGGGAGTTAGAGCCACTATTAAATCCAGTTGTTAGTGTTTTTATTTGCCAGGTTTTTGTCTCATCCAGATAATACATTGTAAGAACATCAGGGTTCGGTGCCGTATTGAGTGAAACAATGTAATTGTTAGTACCCGTAGTAAATCTTGTGGCCACAGCATCATTGATAGTACTACTGGTCCAAGTGGTCGAATTGCGAACGTATCGTATGATTTTTCCGTTATTGTTGCTTACCGCTACAAATTCGTTTCCAGCTATCAGGACCTCTTTTGTATTGTCATGGGTGTCGAGATTGATGTTGGAGGTAAACAAATCCCAGCCGGCAGCAACTTTCTCATTTTTACTCCATATGTAAAGCCAATAGGTGGTAAGCCCTGAGACGGGTCGGAGCATTGCAAAAAAGTCCTTTCCCGTTACAACCTGAAAATCCTGTTGGTTACTTATCAATTTCGTATTTCCAAAAGTTCCCAAATCAGACTCCCGCCATTTACCGTCCCACGTATAGACGAAGACTCTGACTGGCCTTTCATTCGAATCATGAGCCGATCCGTTCAATTGCCGCCAAGTTACAACAACATAGTTTTCTTCCATAAAAACTCTTGGTTCAGCATAACCAGAGGGCGCTGTGATATTTAACTCTTTTGAAGAGTGATTGATGGTAAGTCCTGTAGCATCGTATTCAAATGAAACACTCCCTCCTGTTCCTGTTGCAACTGCGCTAAGCGAGCCTTTCATCACACCTGTAATTAAGTAATCGAACGAAGTTCCTGGCAACTGAACACCTGCGGGGTTTGTTTTCGTAATTGCCTTTAATAATCGCTTGGTGAGGTTGCCAGTGCCCAACAGGTTAGTCACATACTTCAAGCCTATTTCATAAAAATTGTTTCCATCAGCCCGCACATAAATTTTATCGAGGTATAATCTCTCATAACGCTCCTGATACGCATCAGGCTCAACTTGTTCCGTGTGTGGGTCTGCATACTCTTCGGGTAGTTTATTACGATAAACTAATTCTACTTCTCGGCCCCAGGAGTCATTGATCCGGGATAGGTATGAAGCTTCTGTTTGGTAATTATTACCCTGCCCCACAAAGTTTTGGGTCTGTGTATACGTGTACGTTACCTTGTCCCCCCATACGTTGCGGACCTCTGATAAATTCCAGACAATGCCCTGACGCTGTTGACCACTGGCTACATTACTGTTGCCAATCCAATTGCCCCATTTCACAATCCATTGCACTGTATTACGATTACTGTTTTGATCTCCATAGAAAGATTTACTGCCATCTTCGTGTGTAATCTCCCATGTTTCACTTGCGAATGTGTATTTGATTATCTTATTACTGAACGTTTTGGTTTTATAGCTTTTTATGCCTGAGCTATTCCCCACACAGATCAGCCGAGTGGAACCGCCTCCGTCTACTAAATAAAATTCATCATCGTCCCTTGCACCGGTCTGCTTATTATCAACCACAATTTGTGATTGCCCCATTGACCAACCTAACCCTAAGATGCCTGTAGGGGCATCCAGATTCCAGACATCGGAGATGTTTTCTATGTTGGCGGAACTATAAGACAGCGAAACATCAATGCCCAGTCCATCGCGCCCGGGTATTGAGACTAGGTTGAGCGGTAATGCCAGATCACCCGTAAAAAGATTCACCGAGTTTGCTATGGCACCCAGGTTATCAGGGCTGAGACTAAAAGCATTGATTTTTGGGGCAGCACTTGGCTCATCTTGTGCCATGCTATTAATGGCCATGATGAGGAAGGGTAAAACAAACAGTGATTTACGCATAAAAATTAGTTTTTACTTTCAACTGTTTTAATTCGTTTTTCCAAGTCGATAATATGCAGCGTCAACTCCTCAATCTTTTTCAATAGCAACATATTCATCTCACCCAGGTTTACTCCATTAGCTTCCATTTCTTTGGCGCTGGGCACTTCAGGTAAGTGTTTGTTTTTATCGATGTAGGTTTTGATTTCTTCGAGCGAGAGAAGTTTGTAGTCGCTGTCGAAAACGTAGTCAGGGCCGGGCACGGAAAGGTCTACTTTTACTTCCTGTGCATGCACGGTACCTTTTACTGCGAGCTTGGCATCGGGAGCGGTGGTGCCAATGCCTACGTTGCCACCCCACCTATTTAAAATAACATCACCATAAAGTGAACCTGAACTCTTGACTCCATCAATAAAAAGATACCCATTCGTATCAGCGCTTGTACCCAATATAAGCGAGGTAAAGCCTCCGGAACCAGTTTGTGAGTTTCCAATGACAACATTAGTAGTGGACCCCGAATTATAAATATTAAGCTTTGCAGATGGAGTGGTTGTACCAATACCTACATTGCCATTAGCATCAATTCTCATGCGCTCAGCTAATGTTGCTCCAGCAATATTCGTATGAACACCCGTTTGATTAGTTTGAGAAAAAATGATGGGACTGCCATTGTCAGATGCTATTACCGGAAAGTGACCAACCTTTTTTATGAAGCCCAATCTTGCACTTAATTGTGCATCGATGCCAAAGGCTACATTTTCTGAGTTTTCCAGTATACTCCCGTTTATTTCTAATTTTTGACTAGGTGTGGTAGTACCAACACCAACATTTCCTCCATTTAAAATTGACATTCTTTCAACTGCCCCGCCATCAACAAAACCCAATCTATCGGTAGATGCCGTTTTGAAATAATTTACCCAGAAGCCATTGGCAACACCCCCTATGCCTGCATTGAAAAACAAACTTGCCTTTCCATTCGTATTTGAACTTCCTTTGCCTATTGCGATCGTTGGAACATTGGCACTATGAACCTGAAGTAAGAAATCAGGCGATGTTGTTCCAATGCCTATATTTCCGGTAGCAGGCCACGGAGAAGTGTTTTGCCCATAGCTAGTCCATGATATCGCAAGGCATATAAAAACTATTTTTGTGTACTTCATAATACAATTATTTTTTTAATAGTAATTCAAGTTGACTAACCCGTTCTTTTAACTCACCATTTTCCTTCTCAGATTTCGCAGTCCTTTTATTTTGCTCTATCAAATACAACGTCAACTCCTCAATCTTCTTTAGAAGCAGCATGTTCATCTCGCCCAGGTTTACGCCATTCGCTTCCATTTCTTTGGCACTGGGCACTTCGGGCAGGTGTTTATTTTTGTCGATGTACGTTTTGATTTCTTCGAGTGAAAGAAGTTTGTAGTCGTTGTCGAAAACGTAGTCAGGGCCAGGTACGGAAAGGTCTACTTTTACTTCCTGTGCATGCACGGTGCCTTTCACAGCGAGTTTGGCATCGGGAGCGGTGGTGCCAATACCTACGTTGCCTCCTGAAGAAATTCTCATATGTTCTGTATTGCCGACACCAAAACCTAGCTCATGTGAACCAGAACCTAGATTTGCTTCAGAAGCACCAAAATCTATATAACAACTATTTACAGCATCGTCAATATTTCTTTGAAGCCTTAAACTATTTCCCCACCAGGCATTATCGGTAGTGCTGTATTTTCTCAATTTTAAATCTAGACTTTGCGAATTTGCTACGTTAGTACTAAAACGAGTAATTAAAACTTCAGAATTAAGAGCTGCTCCAATAGCATCGTTGGATAGGACTTGTAGCTTTGAAGTGGGTGTTGAAGTGCCAATGCCTACGTTGCCTATAGGTAAAACTGAAAGCAAACTTGAACCCCAGGCAGTACCATTGTAATGAAACACCCCAAAAGCATCTTGCTCCGTGCCTGGTCTTTTGCTCAACGACCATGTTTTGTTATTAGAGGTTAGATACAATTCGGCATAGCCATTATCTGTGGCTTCAATGCGTTGCCTTACTGCGCCTAAGCCTGACACATGCAACTTTGTACCTGGGCTGGTGGTACCAATGCCAACATTGCCACTAGTCATATTTACGATCAATCCTTTGGTACCCGTGTTCCAATCTGCTAAATAGAGTATATCGTTGGCATTGGTCCAAACACCTCCAGCAACAGTCCCTCCTGACAATCTTAATTGGCCACCTGCTTGATTTATATCCAATTTACCTATAGGACTGGACGTACCTATCCCAACCGAACCTACATTAAAATAAACAGGATTTGTTCCTTGCCACTGCGCAGAAATATCTAGCGAGGTGGTCAGCAAAGAAAGCAATAGAATGTTTTTCATTTCAAATTGGGTAAATGAGTGATTTAATAAACAAAGTACGCATTCATCGCTAGCTAAAAATATAAATCAAGGCTATTATCTTACATTTCAATTGTACCGTATTTTACTATAGCACCTTTATTAACTTTTCAATTTCGAACCTGATCTCTGAAAAAGTTTGAAAACTTATTCAAACCATACAAGCCATTGATGTTATGGCTTTAAAAAAAAATCTCATTGCCGATGATCATCCCGTGCTTAGAAAAGGAATTTCCTTTCTTCTTAAAGAAGAATGGAAGCAGCTTGAAGTAATCGAAGCGGCCAACGGGCTTGAAGCCATTGAACAATATCAAGACCATAAGCCCTATATAGTGCTGATTGACTACAGCATGCCGCGCCTTAACGGCTATGAGGCAGCCAGGTACTTATTAAATAAAAACAAAGAGATAAAGATCATCTTATTTACCATGTTCGACTCTACTACCATTGCCTTTAACTTTCTTAAGATTGGCGGGCGTGGATTTGTAGAAAAAGTGGGAGATCCTATTGAAATTATCTACGCCAGACACGCAGTAATGCGTGGGGGTTATTACTTTCATTCGCAGTACGAAAAAGAAATAATTCAATGGCTTGATAACGGAGTTGATCAGTCCTTACCCACCTTGAAATTTACTCCCAAAGAATTAGAAATTATTTTAAAACTTTCTAGGGGTATGACCTGCAAGGATATTGGCGAGGCTATGCAATTGAGCTCGCGAACTGTTGAGTCGTACCGGGCCGATCTTATTCGCAAAGCCGAAGTAAAGAATTCACTCGAACTGATTTCGTTTGTATACCAAAACGGAATTGCCTCTTGATTTTTTATTTCAAGGCAAACGCGCACCCTTAGTAAGGAGATCCTTCGCTTAGTCTGTGCTGATAGTAATTCTTAAGGTTTGCTTAGTAGCGCTCATGATTGCCTACTTACTCTTACTTTACTTACTCTTCACATACTTTCTTACAGCAGCCTCTGCGCAGCGCTCGCCATCCATGGCGGCCGAAACAATGCCTCCGGCATAGCCTGCTCCTTCCCCACACGGGAAAAGTCGTTGTGTCTGAACATGTTCCAGCGTTTCTTTATCGCGCGGCACTCGCACCGGAGAAGAGGTGCGACTCTCCACGCCAACAATCTGTGCTTCGTTAGACAAATAGCCTTTCATTTTACTGCCAAAATTTTTAAACCCTTGCCGTAAACTTTCTGTAATAAAGGAAGGAAGTACTTCACTTAACGCTATTGAGGTTAACCCCGGCTGATAAGATGTATCTAACAAAGAAGATGAAACTTTATGATCAACAAAATCTTTTAGTCGTTGGGCCGGGGCAGTTTGGTTGCCTCCAGCAAGCTCACAGGCTTTTCGTTCTATCTCAGCCTGAAAGTACATGCCGGTCAACGGCCCTTTGTGTTGATAGTGCTTGAAGTCGGATTCTTCCACAGCGACCACAATGCCTGAATTGGCATATTTTGAATCTCTGCGCGAAGGACTCATTCCATTCACTACAATTTCGCCCGGAGCTGTAGCTGCCGGAACGATGAAGCCACCGGGGCACATACAAAAAGAAAATACGCCCCGCTCCTTGCCACTTACATTTGCCTGATGTACTAACGCATACGATGAAGCGGGCAGATACTGTCCACGATCTGCCTCACAATGGTATTGAATTTTATCAATGAAATTTTGAGCATGCTCAACACGAACTCCTACCGCAAAGGGTTTGGCTTCAACTAAAATCTGGCTGGCATGAAGTAACTGAAATATATCGCGGGCCGAATGACCTGTTGCCAAAATTACAGCCTTACCTTCGAGTTTATCGCCTGCCTGGGTAATCACGCCACGCACTTCATCATTTGTTAAAACGAAGTCGGTAACTTTTGTATTGAAATGAATCTCGCCCCCCGCCTGCAAAACAGTTTCTCGCAAAGCGGCTACCAGTTGTGGTAATTTGTTGGTGCCTATGTGCGGATGCGCATCAAATAAAATTTCTTCGCTGGCACCATGAGCCACTAATATTTCCAGAATGCGCCTTACATCGCCACGTTTCTTTGATCGGGTATAAAGTTTACCATCTGAGTATGTGCCGGCACCACCTTCGCCAAAACAATAATTTGATTCTGGGTTTACGAGATGTTCTTTGTTGATAGCAGCAATGTCGCGCCTTCTTGCCTGAACATCTTTGCCACGCTCCAGCACAATAGGTTTTACACCCAGTTCAAGCAATCGAATCGCTGCAAACAAACCGGCTGGTCCGGCACCAACAATAATTACCGGTGCAGCCTGCCTTACATCCACATATTCTTTGTGATAACTAATTGTATCCGGAGTCTTTGATGCCGGAATGATTTCAACCAACACTTTTACCACCACGCTTCGTCCGCGGGCATCAATGGAGCGCTTCATCGGATGGAGGTACACACTTCCGTCATCAGCAATCCCTGCTTTTTCAAAAAGGGTTTGCTTTAATAGCTGCGCATCAAATGCCTCTTGTGGACTTAATTGTAATTCAATTGTTCTTTGCATAGGAAAGGTATTTATCCTTTCAGTTTAATAACCCGATTGGGCTGGCAGCAAAGGTAGGATAAAATGAATCAAGTACTGTTCATGTAGGTCCAATGAAAAACGGGATGCCGGGTCAGGCCAGTTGCCAGGGTTGCCAACTGTGGCAAGGTTAGGCCCGGCATGACACTACATGTTGACTACCTCCTTCCATCAAAAGAAAAAGAATAGCCAAAGGTTAATCCGAAGCGAAACGTTTGTGATACTTTATCGCGGTTTAACGAACTAAACACGCCCTCGAAAATAGGTTCCACATCAAAAATGCGATAGCCAATTCCATAGCCAATAAACGCGTCAATGGTAAATCCATCACCATCATTTCGTTGCATCAAGCGGCTCCCCACTACTACTCCATACTCAGCCCGTTGCTCTGAAGCACTAGCTGTTAGAAGACTACCGGGGGCAAGTGGAAAATCTATGTTTGAAAAGTGGCTGAGATTTGTAAACCGGATTTCGTGCGCGAAATACCACATGCCGGTTTTCATAGGATTATAAAATTTCTGTTTTACGGAGATTGAATAGCCGCGGTTATAAATCTCATCTTTTGCAACATCCGAATCGGCCGTGAAGAAGGGATTACGAATTGCTTCGAATGCAAATTCGTGACCTAGTCTTTCTTCGTTATAAAATTCAATACCGAAAGGCATAAAGCCTACAAATGAAAATGCCGGATTGCCCTGAACAATAACGCCTCTATATTCCGGATAGCGCGGATTAAAGTAGGTGAATCCTTTTCTTGAGGCAGTCGCAGTTGCTTTTGTTTGAACTTTAGTCAACGCACTAATTTCGTTGGCGAGTTTATTATCTTCATAAAAGGGTTTATAATAGCCCGTCAGTCTTCCATCTTCTTCATAGAGTTCCCACGTGCCCACCCGAAGGTCGTTTTCGATCATTCCTTTTGTTTGTAATGTGCCCGAAGGAAAATATCCTTTATAGGTTCCTTTGCCCTCTACAAATTCGCATTCGCCTTCAAGTTTGCCATCTTCGAAATAATAATTCCACATACCCTGACTCTTGCCGTTTTGAATAAGACCTTTCAATTTTAATTTTCCACTGGCATAATACTCACGATATTCTCCGCTCCCCGATTGATAGGTAATCTCGCTCTTCAATTTACCACCCGGATTATTGGTGCTCCAATAGCCTTGTTTCTTTCCACCTATAAATTCGCCCGAAGAACTGAGGGTTCCATCTTCAAAGTAATACTTCCACTCTCCGACTGGCTCATCATTTTCATAGTTACCTTCCGATGAAATTTTTCCTGAAGGATAATAGTTTTTCCATTCACCATTCTTTTTGCCACTCATAAAGTCTCCTTCACTTTCTAAAACCCCATCCTCAGAAAAATATCGCCAATGCCCCACATTGCGTGCACCTGCGCGCGGCCCTTCGGCCAATACTTTTCCCGAATGATAGTATTCTGTGAAGCGACCATGATCTTCTGAGTATTCAATCTCACCGCGCAAAGTGCCATCTTCAAAAAAAGTTTTCCAAAGCCCCGTGCGTTTGTTATCCAGATACTCACCGGTTTCTTTCAGATCTCCACTCTCGTAATAAATCATCCACACGCCTTCGCGAAGGCGATTGTTAATGGTGCCTTCCATGCTCTTCTGCCCGTTTTCATAAAAATATTCCCAGCGGCCATAGTTTGAGTTTTGCCTTAGTATCCCGCGCATCCGGATGTTTCCAGTCTCGTAATAAAACTCCCACACACCCGAAGTCTCGTTGTTTACAAATTGACCTTTCGATTCAATGTTGCCATTCAAAAAATAAGAGATGTATCGGCCTTGCAACGAGTTCGTGATTGTATCTTTTACCTGATATACCTCTTTGAGATTCTTCTTATCTGCATCGTGATACGTAAAACGCGTTACTCCCTGTGCCAGCAGGGCAAGGGGGGATAAAAAAAATAAACACAATACGATAGCCCTCATAGGAATGAGCATGCTGTAAAGTTAACGAAATCCAGAAAAATTCTTTACCGATGAATTGCCTTGAGGATGGCTGCCTTTCCCCACTCTGCTTTTTCCTGTTCTGACCATAACTCAGGAAAAAACATAATGCGTTGAAAACGGGGTGGCAAATACTTCTGCCAGTTAGTGCCACCGGTTGCCTTGATGTCGTCCGGATCGCGATGAAGATAACGGCCAGCCGATCGTAAATGAGCCAGTGGCCACAATAAATTGGAAAGCTGATCAAACTCACGCAACCGATTTATCACCTCGTTGGATGATGGAAAATGTTGTTGATATATTTTTCGGAGGTTGCGGGTTCGGTATTTCATACCCGTTTCCTTAAACTGTTTCAAATACTTTTCTTCAAACTGTTGCAACGTAAGTGTCTTTTTACCCGAGGCCAACTCAGTAGCTCCACTACGCCAATAAAGATGTTCCACTTGTTGTTCGATGTCGCTATACTCTTGCATCGGTTCGCGAAATTCTACATGAACAAGGTTTATTAAATCTGTACTGCAAATTTCAATAAGCCTGTATTGTGCTGACTGAAATCCGGAAGCGGGTAACAACGACATCCTGAATTTCAGAAACTGTTCTTTCTCCATACCATTCACCATCACTTCAAATGAGTTTTCAAGAAGTTGAAAGTAGCGGATGATGCGATCGAGGCGGGCGATAAAAAATTTCTCTTCAGGATTCTCCTTTTCAGCAATCTGCTCAATCTCCCACAGAATAAGATTGAAGTAAAGCTCCGTTATCTGATGATAGATGATAAAAACTTTCTCATCGGGAAATTGAGTTTTGGGATTTTGAAGACTTAGTAACGTATCAAGGTGGATGTAATCCCAATAGGTTAAATAATCAGAATGGAGCAACCCGTCCAGGTACGAAGAAAGATCCTGGCCCATAACAGCATATTTTTGCTGAAGTTTTTTTAACTGATCGATAAGGGCCGGATCGAGAGAAGATTTGTCCATAGGAATTATGAATACTTGCGTAAATTTGACCCATTCAAAAGAATAACCAAAATATTATGTCATCACATTCTTCTTCCGAGACTAAAATCAAAAAATCCCTGAAACAAGATCGTTACGAACAACCTGATTTTTATGGAATTGATGATTTACTGACAGAAGAACATAAGCTTATCCGCAGTTCTATTCGCGATTTTGTAAAGCGAGAGATTTCACCCTACATAGAAGAGTGGGCTCAGCATGCGCAATTTCCGTACGAAATCGTAAAAAAATTTGGTGACATTGGTGCCTTTGGCCCTACCGTGCCACAGCAATACGGAGGCGGTGGGTTAGATTACATCTCGTATGGAATTCTGATGCAGGAAATAGAACGTGGTGATTCTGGCATGCGTTCTACCGCTTCGGTGCAAGGTTCGTTAGTGATGTATCCGATCTATAAATTTGGCAGTGAGGAGCAGCGCAAAAAATATTTACCCAAATTGGCCAGTGGTGAATGGCTGGGCTGTTTTGGATTAACCGAACCCGATCATGGGTCTAACCCGAGCGGAATGGTTACCAACTTTAAAGACATGGGCGATCATTATCTTTTGAATGGTGCCAAGATGTGGATCTCTAACTCACCCAAAGCGAATGTAGCGGTTGTATGGGCCAAAAATGAAGCCGGAAGAATTCATGGTTTGATTGTGGAGCGCGGTATGGCAGGATTTTCTACTCCCGAAACTCATGGCAAGTGGTCGCTGCGCGCAAGCACTACAGGGGAGTTGGTGTTTGATAACGTAAAAGTACCCAAAGAGAATTTGCTTCCTGGTAAAAATGGCCTGGGTGCACCGATGATGTGTCTGGACTCTGCGCGCTACGGAATTGCCTGGGGTGCTATTGGTGCTGCTATGGATTGTTATGACTCAGCAAAAAGATACGCAGTGGAGCGCATTCAGTTTGGCAAACCGATTGGCTCTTTTCAATTGGTGCAAAAGAAGTTAGCTGAAATGCTGACTGAGAT
This sequence comes from Cyclobacteriaceae bacterium, assembly GCA_965278925.1. Classification (GTDB taxonomy): domain Bacteria; phylum Bacteroidota; class Bacteroidia; order Cytophagales; family Cyclobacteriaceae; genus ELB16-189. The sequence goes on from OZ257123.1 coordinate 1,455,089, forward strand.
AACAAAAGCTCAGTTGCTAAACTGGCGCCTGGGTATTCTAATGAATGAAGGGAAAGCGACAACAGCACAAATTTCTTTAGCGAAGCGAAACAATGTTCATGTTGCATTAGAGATAGCCCGGGAAGCACGACAAATTCACGGTGGCATGGGCATCACAGGCGAGTATCCCATCATGCGCCACATGATGAATCTTGAATCGGTACTTACCTATGAGGGTACTCATGATATCCATTTATTGATTCTTGGAAATCATATTACAGGGTTAGCGGCATTCTCTTAGATGAAACTCGTTACCATCCTCGGTGCGCGGCCTCAATTTGTAAAAGCAGCTACCGTTTCGCGGGAATTAAAAAAGGCAGGTGTACATGAAGTGATTGTGCACACAGGGCAACACTTTGATCACAACATGAGTCAGGTGTTTTTCGATGAGATGGAAATACCACCACCTCACTATAACCTCGAGATAAGCGGCCTCAATCATGGTGCTATGACGGGTCGTATGCTCGAAAAAACCGAAGAGGTTCTGCTAAAAGAAAAACCAGACTATGTGCTGGTTTATGGAGATACAAACTCAACCTTGGCAGGGGCACTGGCTGCTTCAAAATTACATATTCCTGTTGCTCATGTTGAAGCGGGATTAAGAAGTTTTGAAATGAAAATGCCCGAAGAAGTAAACCGGATTCTTGCTGATCGAATGAGCTCTGTATTATTTTGTCCTACCACCACAGCCCTCAAAAATCTTCGTAATGAGGGATATGATAATTTCAACTGCAAACTAATTTTATCGGGCGATGTCATGTATGATGCGGTAAAGTATTATACTTCAAAGATTACTACGCATGCTACCATTCTGCAAAAAGAAAACCTTCAGGATTCATTTATTTTAGTTACTCTTCACAGGGCAGAAAACACAAACGACCCCGCACGGTTAAAAGAAATTTGTGATGCTTTGAATGAAATCAGTAAGGAAGTAAAAATTGTTCTTCCCCTCCACCCTCGCACAAAAGCCTTTTTGACTGCTCAAAAAATAAAATTACAAGCACACATCATTGACCCTGTTGGGTACTTTGACATGCTCGCCCTATTAAATCAATGTAGTCTTGTGATGACCGACAGTGGCGGCTTACAAAAAGAAGCGTACTTCTTCGGCAAGTTTTGCATCACTTTACGCGATCAGACAGAATGGGTGGAACTAGTAGAGGCGGGTGCAAATGCCTTGGCTGGGGCCGATCGAAATAAAATTATCGCCCTCTTCAAAGAAAACTATAAGAAATCAATTCATCTGAATGAACTTCTTTATGGCGATGGTCATGCCGCAGCTGCCATTGCAAAGCATTTTACATCTTAGTCTTCAATATAACCACTCAGCGTAACGCGCTGCACAGGATTGCGCGGGTCGTTGGAATAGATTGTTAGTGCCTTGTTCTGTGTGCCTGTTCTTCCTTCTGTAGAGAAAGCCCAATCCAGAGAAACTGATTCGCCAGGTTTTATAGTTTTTTTATCTGTTGCAACCGTCAGGCAGGTGCAATTGCTTTGAACATGCCGGATCTCAAGATTCTGTTTTCCTTTGTTCTGAAAAATAATGGATTGCTCCACCTTAGTGCCTTTCTTTACCCTGGCAAAGTCAATTACATACGTTGAGATCATCAAGGCCGGGGCTTTTGCTTGCTCCTCCGCAGTAAGTGCTGGAAAAAATTCTTCTGCCGTAGCGTAGACCGAAAATGACTTTATTGGATTTACACTATCGGTTGTGTGAATCTCGATTTTATCAGAAAGAAAGCCATACTGATTTCTCAGCTTCGCATCGTACAAAATTTTTATCGAACCACGTTCACCTGCTTTTAGCGAGGTTGGTGTTTCTACTTTGATGTAAGCAGGTACATCAACTTTACTGAAATCTAATTTACCCGTTCCGGAATTTGCAACCTCAAACTCCTTACTTGTTGGCGCCTTGTTTATATGCACCTTGCCAAGGTTGAAAGAATTATTTTTTAGTTTGAGATTGCCATTCGCTGCAGTCAGCGATTTATCAGACAAAGATTGTTTCTCCACAACAGTACCTTTTATTTGTAGCGTGATGGGGCTTCCTTCCAAATCTGTTGTCACCGTCAATGATTTATTGAAATATCCGGGTCTGTTTTTTGGATCAAAACTCGCTTTCACAAATCCAGTCTTTCCTGGCTCAATGGGCTGTGTTGACCAGCCCGGTGTTGTACAACCGCAGGAGGCCTGCACAGTAATAATCTTTACCGGCCGACCGCTGTTATTGGTAAATATAAATTCGAACTCTACAGTGCCTTCAACTTCAACAATTTCACCAAAGTCATGGATCTTTTCCTTAAAGAGAAGTGGCTCCAAAAGTTGTCCGCATACTGTTTCTGGCAGAACCCACAATAAAAGAAGAAATGCAATGCGCTTCATGATTTGTAAAATTAGTTCTTATACAGCACATCTGAAATTAAAACATCTTTTCCCTCAACTTTATAACCTACTGATCACGGCTTTTTCAGAATACTTCTATTTATTTGCAGTTGTATGGCAAGAATTTTAACAGGGATTCAAAGTAGTGGACGTCCGCACCTCGGCAATTTGCTTGGCGCGATTATACCCGCCATCAAATTATCTCAACAACCCGGCAACGAATCCTTTTTTTTCATAGCCGACCTGCATTCACTTACAACAATAAAAGATGCGAAGCAACGCGTATCAAATGTGCAGGCAGTAGCGGCAGCCTGGTTGGCGTTTGGGTTTGATGTAGAAAAGAATTTGTTGTATCGACAAAGCCGAATTCCGGAAGTGTGCGAGCTCACCTGGTATCTTAATTGTTTCACTCCGTTTCCGATGCTCGCCAATGCGCATTCCTTTAAGGATAAAGCCGACCGATTGGCCGATGTAAATGCAGGGCTTTTTATTTACCCTGTGTTGATGACAGCCGATATCATTTTGTATGATGCGAACTTTGTGCCTGTAGGAAAAGATCAGCGCCAGCATTTAGAAATGGCACGGGATATTGCCAACTCATTTAACACACTTTATGGCGAAACTTTTGTACTGCCGGAAGCTAAAATTGAAGAGCAGGTAATGACTATACCAGGCACAGATGGACAAAAGATGAGTAAGTCGTACGGAAACATTCTTGATATTTTCCTTCCGGATAAAGAGTTGCGCAAGCAAGTGATGTCTATCGTAACCGACAGCAAGCCTATGGAGGCTCCTAAAAACCCAGATAGCGACAATGTATTTGCTATCTATAAACTAATCGCAGAAGCAGATCAAACAAAAGCTTTGCGACAAAAATATCTTGCTGGCAATTTTGGTTATGGTCATGCCAAGCAAGAACTCTATGAATTGATTCTTCAGAAGTATGCAAAAGAACGCGAAGCCTTCAATTTCTATATGAGCAACTTGCCTGAGTTAGAGAAGAAACTTGAGAAGAGTGAGGAGAAGGCTAAAGTAATTGCACGTTCTGTGCTTCGTAAAGTAAGAGACAAACTGGGTTATTAATTTCTATTTCGCAGTCCAGACAATTTGTTGTTGATCTTTACCAACATTTAAAATAACCCGCACCGGGTTTGGTACGATAACAAGTTTTGTATCCTTTCCGGGAATAGAATCAACTTCAACAAAAACACCTTCTTTGGTCGCTACCGAATACTCATTCTTCTCGTTGATTATATAGGCTTTGGCCAGATAAGCAATTGGATAAAGTACGTCTGTATCCGGGCAATATTTATCATGAACATCCTGTAGCACCTCTTCCAGATAGTCACCAAACTTTACATGAAGCGAGTCTTCCAAATCGTGAAGCTCTTCTTCTAAATCATCATATTTAGGATTATTGTAGTCAATCTTGCCAAGTGCATTTCTGCGGACAGCTATTTCCTGAATTGCCTTATCTAGTTCCTTTACGTCCATAGTTCAATTTTTTACCAAGATTATGTAAATGCAGGGTAAATTAAAACTACAGGATTGATTAATTTTGAGTAACAAACACAATGTTATTATGAATCCGGATTTTCTTCCCCTAAAGGGTACTGATCATATCGAATTTTATGTTGGTAACGCTAAACAAGCTGCACTCTTTTACCAACATTGTATGGGGTTTAATTTGATCGCCTATGCAGGCCCTGAAACAGGCGTACGCGACAGAGCATCCTATGTATTGCAGCAAGATAAAATCAGGTTTGTGCTAACAACCGGTCTGCAACCAGAATCACCCATTGCCGACCATGTTAAAATGCATGGCGATGGAGTAAAGGTGTTAGCTCTATGGGTGGATGATGCCACCCGATCTTTTAATGAAACTGTTTCGCGTGGAGCGCAGCCTGCAGGTGAACCCAAAAAACTTAAAGACGAGTTCGGAGAAGTGATTGTTTCATCCATAAAAACGTATGGCGAAACAATCCATACGTTTGTGGAGCGATCTAACTACACCGGGGCTTTTATGCCAGGCTACCACGCTATACAAAGTACCGCGCAGGTTAATCCCATTGGATTGAAGTATGTTGATCATTGCGTTGGCAATGTTGAACTCGGCCACATGAATCGCTGGGTTGATTTCTATGAAAATGTAATGGGCTTTAAACTTCTTATTACGTTTGATGACAAAGATATCTCTACTGAATATAGCGCCTTGATGTCTAAAGTTGTTTGCAACGGAAATGGTTATATTAAATTTCCAATCAATGAACCTGCCAGTGGGAAAAAGAAGTCGCAGATTGAAGAATACCTTGACTTCTATCGAAGTGCCGGAGTACAACACATTGCCATAGCCACCGATGATATCATTTTTACCGTAGGCGAATTGCGTAAACGTGGTGTGGAGTTTCTTCGGGTTCCCGATGTTTATTACGAAGATGTTCTTGATCGGGTAGGTCACATAAATGAAGACCTTCAATCGTTAAAAAAATTAAACATTCTTATCGATCGGGATGAGGAAGGCTATCTCCTTCAGATCTTTACAAAACCAGTTCAGGACCGTCCAACTCTTTTCTTTGAGATCATTGAACGCAACGGAGCCAAATCGTTTGGTAAAGGAAACTTCAAAGCCTTGTTTGAAGCAATTGAATTAGAGCAAGGGCTCAGAGGGAATTTATAAAGTTAAAAGGTCACAAGCTCATACTTTAGAGTACATCCCTCCCTCTTATTTCTTGAAGTAAAGGCGAGTTATGAAGATTCCATTTCCGTCACTCTTCCCAGCGTCACTCTCCACACCGCTGGTTACAAAAATCAATTCCCATCCTTCTTTCAAAAGCGTATTGATCTTTGAACTGATCACAGCATCATTGGATGCAATATTTTGAAAATTGATACCGGCAATACTGTAGAAGTTAAGCAACTTTGTTTCGCCAAAAACTTCGATTTTTACATCTGCTCTCTTAATATCACCCTGATCACCTTTTCCTTCTTCTGTTCGTTCCGTGGTGAAATCTTGAAAGTTTACATCCTGCTTGGCATCAATGATTCTGGATCTACCAAGACCACCGGGTACAATAGACTCCACGATGGTCACAACCTTTACTTCCTGAGCCAACAACGCAACTGATGTGGTGAAAAGAAATAAGGTGAAATAAAATAATTTTGATTTCATAAGATAAATGGGATTTATATTTGCCCCAACTAAGTTAGTAATTTAATCTTAAAATAATAAAAATCATGAACCTTATTCAACTTGCTACCAACCAAGCCAATGCATGGCTTTCTGCCAAGGTAATTGATTCCGAATCAAAAAATGCTATCCGGCAAATGTTGAGTGATCCTGATCCGAAGAAGTTGATTGATAGTTTTTACAAAGATCTCGAATTTGGAACCGGTGGACTACGTGGTTTAATGGGTGTTGGTTCAAATTGCATGAATCGATATACCGTAGGAGCAGCTACCCAGGGACTGGCGAATTATTTAAAGAAATCTGTTAAGGGAGAAATAAAAGTTGCGATAGCATATGATAGCCGTAACAAAAGCAACCAATTCGCGCAGGTTGCCGCAGATATATTTTCAGCCAATGGAATAACAGTGTATCTGTTTCCTGAACTTCGTCCTACTCCCCTCTTGTCATTCGCTATTAGACATCTGAAATGTCACTCCGGAGTAGTGATCACAGCATCGCATAATCCTAAAGAATATAATGGCTATAAGGCGTATTGGGCAGATGGTGCCCAATTGGTTCCCCCTCATGATAAAAATGTTATCACCGAAGTAAATTCAATCGGGGGTTTTGAAAATATCAAGTTCAAGGCCGACCTGTCTAAAATCAATATGATAGATTCTTCTCTGGAAGATGCCTATTACAAAGAAGTAGAAAAACTAATCCCTAAAAAGGAGAGCATTGCCCAACAGTCAAATATTCCAATAGTTTATTCAAGCATTCATGGTGCCGGCATCACGATGGTGCCTGAATGTCTCCAACGCCTCGGGTTCAAAAATCTGATAGTCGTTGAAGAGCAGAGAAAGCCTGATGGAAATTTTCCAACCGTTCACTCACCAAACCCCGAAGAAAAATCGGCTATGGAGTTGTCTCTAAAAAAAGCGAAAGAAGTTAACGCAGAGCTGGTGATGGCCACCGATCCGGATACAGATCGTGTTGGCATAGGCATCAAAGATTCAAAAGGTGAATTCTTTTTACTGAATGGAAACCAGGCGTTCAGTCTGATGATGTGGTTTATTATGAAAAACCTCAGTAGCGAAGAGAAAAAAGACGGTTATATCGCTAAAACTATTGTTACCTCTGAGTTGGTTGATACCATAGCTACTAAGTTAGGTGTAGACTGTTACAATACGCTTACCGGGTTCAAATACATTGCAGAACTAATGGGTCAAATGGAAGGTAAGAAGAAATTTATAGCTGCGGGTGAAGAAAGTTATGGTTATATGGTAGGCGACTTTGTGCGCGATAAAGATGCGGTTTCAGCTTGTGCATTCTTTGCTGCTATTGCGGCATCGGCAAAAGATGAAGGTCATTCCTTATATGATTGGCTCATTCAGATGTATGTCGATTTTGGATTTTATAAAGAAGGCCTTGTGAATCTTGTTCGCAAGGGTGCGGAAGGGGAACAGGAAATCAAACACATGATGGAGAAATTCAGAAATCAACCTCCTGATCAACTTGGCGGACAAAAGGTAGTCCGGATCTTAGATTATAAAACCAGTGTTGAAAAAAATGTGGCAAATCAATCAACTCAAAATATTGGTCTTCCCAAATCTGATGTTATTCAATTTTATACCGAAGATGGAAGTAAAATTTCAGTGCGACCATCCGGCACTGAGCCAAAAATTAAATTCTACATCAGCGTAAGTGCAACTCTTAAATCAAAATTGGATTTTGATTTAATTAATCAAAAATTGGATAAGAAAATCGCCTCCCTTGAAAAGGATATTGTTGGGTAAGCTGATTTTAATAAATCACAAATGAATTGATTAAATTTGCGGCCTGATCATGAAAAAAGTCGCATTTTATACGCTGGGGTGCAAACTCAATTATTCCGAAACATCTACCATTTCGAGAAAATTTGAAGAAAGCGGATACCAGAAGGTTGAGTTTACAGATCAGCCTGACATTTTTATTATCAACACGTGCTCGGTAACTGCAAACGCAGATAAAAAGTGTCGCAAAATTGTACGTGAGGCGCGAAGCATTTCTCCCAATGCCTATGTAGCGATAATCGGCTGTTATGCGCAGCTAAAGCCGAAAGAGATTTCTGAAATACCCGGTGTTGATGCGGTTCTGGGGGCTGCAGAAAAATTTAGGTTAGTTGAATTACTCGATGGGTTCGTTCGACCTGAAACCCCCGCAGTATTTGCTTCTGAGATTAATACTGTAGATACATTTAATGCATCTTACTCTCTGCATGATCGCACACGCACCTTCCTTAAGGTGCAGGATGGGTGCGATTACTCCTGTTCATTTTGCACCATTCCGTTGGCGCGAGGTAGCAGCAGAAGTGATAGCATTTTCAATCTTGTAAAGCATGCGAATGAAATAGCAATTTCTGGAGTAAAGGAAATCGTTTTAACAGGAGTAAACATCGGAGACTTTGGTTTGCAGCAAGGCGAACGAAAAGAGAAATTCATTGACCTTATAAAATCGCTTGACGATGTTGATGGTATTGAACGTTTTAGAATTTCTTCGATTGAGCCTAATCTGTTAACAGATGAAATAATAGAATTTGTAGCTCAATCAAAACGATTTGTACCTCATTTTCATATCCCGCTTCAGTCGGGCTCAAATACAATTTTGAAACTTATGCGCAGAAGGTATCAGCGCGAACTTTATGTAAGCCGAGTCGAGAAAATTAAATCCGTAATGCCTTCATGCTGTATTGGGGTTGATGTTATTGTTGGGTTTCCTGGCGAAACGTACGAGCATTTTTTGGAAACCTATCAATTTCTGAACGAACTAGATATTTCCTACCTGCATGTATTTACTTATTCTGAACGTGAAAATACTTTGGCCGCTAGTCTACCAGAAGCAATACCTATGAAGGAGAGAAATGAACGCTCGCGGATGCTTCATATTCTTTCGGATAAAAAGCGAAGAGCTTTCTATGAGAAGAATTTACATAATTCGTTTAACGTGTTATTTGAAAATGACGTTGAAGGTGGGATCATGCATGGGTTTACTGAAAACTACATCCGCGTAGCCGCTAAGTATGATCCTTTATTGATCAATGAAACAAAAAAAGTGATCCTCACTTCAATAAATGAAAAAGGACATGTTGAAGTAATGGAAGTTGCAGACAACGAGCAGTTGTTGTTAAGTCACATTCATTGATCACTTAACCATTTTCCCGTCCTGAATTTCAAGTCTGCGGTCAGTCATTGCCGCAAACTCTTGATTGTGTGTAACGATCACAAAAGTTTGCCCAAAATCATCTCGTAGTTTAAAAAATAGTTGATGCAGTTCTCTGGCATTGTTTGAATCTAGGTTTCCGCTAGGTTCATCAGCAAAAATTAAAACAGGCTCATTAATAAGGGCCCTTGCAACAGCCACACGTTGTTGTTCACCCCCCGAAAGCTCAGAGGGTTTATGTTCGGCACGATCCTTCAATCCCAACGTTTCGAGTAAATGTGCGGCCCTTACTTTAACCTTCTTTTCATCCGTGCGGGCAATAAGCCCCGGAATCATCACATTTTCCAGAGCAGAAAACTCAGGTAATAGGTTATGAAACTGGAATACAAAACCGAGGTTCCTATTTCGAAAATCTGCTAACGCACGAGGGGATTGGGAAAAAATATCTTTGCCATTCAAAACCACATTTCCAGTATCCGGCCTGTCCAACGTCCCTAAAATATGTAATAAAGTACTCTTACCTGCCCCTGAAGCCCCCACAATAGAAACGACCTCGCCTTTGCCGATCTGAATATCTACCCCCTTCAGTACATTAAGTACCCCATACGACTTCTTCACCCCTTCGGCTCTGAGCATGTGTATTGATTTAAATTCTTGAATTAAAGGTTTAAAAAAACTAGCTTGCCTCCAAAACTAATTTTTATGAACATCCACGAATACCAGGCTAAAGATATTCTAAAGAAATTTGGAGTTGCTGTTCAACGCGGCATTGTGGCAGATACCCCCGATAAAGCTGTGGCCGCTGCCAAGCAACTTGGCGTTGAGACAGGCTCTAAATGGTTTGTTGTGAAATCTCAGATTCATGCTGGCGGTCGTGGCAAAGGAACCGTAAAAGAAACGGGTTCGAAAGGAGTTGTTTTGGCCAAGAGTGCTGACGAAGTATTCGAAAAGGCAAAAGCAATTTTGGGTGGAACCCTCGTAACCATTCAAACTGGCGCAGCCGGAAAGAAGGTAAATAAAGTTCTTATTGCCGAGGATGTGTATTATCCCGGAGAGAATGAGCCGAAGGAATACTACATGAGTATCCTGTTGGATCGTGCCACCAGTAAGCCAGTAATTATGGCTTCCACAGAAGGTGGTATGAATATCGAAGAAGTTGCTGCTACTCACCCAGAAAAGATTGTAAAGGAGTGGATTGATCCTAGTATTGGCTTGCAACCTTTTCAAGCTAGAAAAATAGCTTTTGCTCTGGGGCTTGAAGGAAATGCCTTCAAAGAAATGATTAAATTCATCAACTCATTGTATTCAGCTTATATCGGCCTTGATGCCTCTATGTTTGAAATCAATCCGGTTCTCAAAACCTCCGATAATAAAATTCTTGCGGTCGATGGAAAAGTAAATCTAGATGACAATGCTCTTTACCGACATAAAGATCTAGAGGAATTGAGAGACATTTCAGAGGAAGATCCGCTCGAAGTAGAGGCAGGAAAATCGGGATTAAATTATGTGAAGTTAGATGGCAATGTAGGCTGTATGGTAAATGGTGCCGGCCTTGCTATGGCTACCATGGATATTATTAAGATTTCAGGTGGAGAACCTGCAAACTTTTTAGATGTGGGTGGTGGCGCAAATGCTGAGACAGTTGAGGCTGGTTTCCGTATAATCCTAAAGGACCCCAACGTAAAGGCAATATTGATTAATATTTTTGGTGGGATAGTGCGTTGTGACCGGGTTGCCAGCGGTGTGGTAGAGGCTTACAAGAAAGTTGGTAATATACCCGTACCAATTATTGTGCGCTTACAAGGCACCAATGCCGAAGAAGGTGCGAAAATCATTCAAGAATCAGGTTTAAAGGTATTTTCAGCCATTTTGTTGAAGGATGCAGCTCAGAAAATAAAGGAAGTGCTGGCTTAGCTGGTTTCCAAATTGGAGTAAAATGCATAAATTAGCTACTTAAAGTATCCTTTATGAGGAAATTGTTGGTTCTGGTCACTATTGTTCTATTTGCTGAGATATCTTTTGCACAAAGTTTTTATGCGATTCGAAAGGATCGCTCGATGATTCTCGTTGCAGGAACTGGAACTTCCACTTATTTGGGTGAATTGGCAAATGATGGTGATTATCTTGATGCAAAGCCAAGTTTAAGTGTTGGACTTCAATATTATTTAACTCCCCGAGTAAGTGCCCGAGTTGAGGCAATTTGGTTCACCTTAGAGGGGTCGGATGCAAAATCTGGCGATGAGGGTAGGATTAATCGGAATCTGTCTTTTAAATCAAATAATTTTGAAATTAGTGCAACCGGAATGGTTAACCTTTTCGCAAATGGAAATAGATATTACAGAAGACCATCCTACAATGTATATGGATTTGCTGGTGTCGGATTAATGTACTTTAATCCCACTGCTGAATACCTTGGAAATAAATATACTCTACAGCCTCTGCAAACTGAAGGAGTTAGCTACAGTAGAGTTACTCCAGCAATTCCCCTAGGATTGGGGATAAGATTTAAAATGGGACCTAATCTTAATATCGCTATTGAAGGTGGTTATAGAAAATTATTTACTGATTATTTGGATGACGTTAGCACTACTTATCCAGCAACCTATATAAGTACTGACTCAGAACTGCTATCAGTTAAGGGTGCATCATATGCTGTAGCTGGTTATAAGCGAGGGAATCCAGAGTCAAATGATAGCTATATTTTATTCAATGCAAAATTTGAATACTTCTTGCCTTGGGATTTAGGAGGTCAGGGTAGTGGTAGAACATACAGTAAGAAGAGAAGTTCCTTCTATCGATATAATAAAAAAGGTGGTCTAAGAAGACGGTAATTTCAATTCGTCTTACTATCTAGAATTTCGTATCTGGAATAATTGCTCCTAAATTCAGGAATTAACTCTTTCATCAAGGCTACCATTTTAAGTTCATTTCGATCATTAACGAGATCAAAGAACAATTCAATGTACCTATTTATTTCATCATAAGAATAAGGCTCAACCTTCCCAATTAAAATTTTTTCATGGTGTGTTTGTATTGTGTCTTCTGAATTATTCAATAGCTCCTCATATAACTTTTCACCTTCCCTTAAACCTGTAAAAACTATATCTATATCTTTCCCTGCTTGAAGACCGGATAGTGATATCATTTTTTTTGCCAGATCAACAATTTTTATTGGCAATCCCATATCAAAAATAAAAATCTCACCTCCTTTACCCATTGTTCCCGCTTCTAAAACCAATTGGCACGCTTCAGGTATAGTCATAAAAAAACGAGTAACATCAGGATGAGTTACTGTAACAGGTCCACCTTGGGAAATCTGCTTTTTAAACAGCGGAATTACTGACCCATTAGAACCCAAAACGTTTCCAAAACGAGTTGTAACAAAAGCAGTCCCAAACTTACCCTGATCTCTCAATTGTTCATTGAGAGCCTGAACATACACTTCAGCTATTCGTTTTGAACAACCCATTACATTGGTCGGATTGACAGCCTTATCCGTAGAGATCATCACAAATTTCTTTACCTTGAATTCAACTGCCAAATCAGCTAAGCACTTGGTGCCAATAACATTGCACTGAATGGCCTCACTAGGATTTCCTTCCATTAAAGGAACATGCTTATAGGCGGCTGCATGGTAAATAATCTCAGGCTTGTTATCATCAAAGATAGAAGCAATTCTAAATTTATTGGTGATATCCGCTATGTAGGGAATTATTTTAACATTTGATATAGCTTTTATTTCACGTTCGATTTCATAAAGAGGTGATTCGGCTTGATCAATTAAAACGATTCGTTCTGGATGATGAAGTGCTACCTGACGAACTAATTCGCTTCCGATAGAACCAGCTGCACCGGTAATACAGATTCTTTTGCCTTTAAGATCATGCTCTATCGCCTGATTGTTTAACTGGATCAACTCTCTCCCTAACAATTCTTCAATATTAATCTCACGAATCTGATTTATGCTCAATTCCCCACCAACCCACTTCTCAACAGGCGGCACAGTCCTTACCTTAACATTATTACGTAAGCAAGCATCAACCAACTCATTCTTCCTTTCAAGAGTGATATCTCGAACGGTTATTATCAGATCATCAATATTCTGCTCATCAAGGTACTGACTTAGGTTGGCACTACGAGCATCGTATATTTTAGTGCCATCAACAACTTTTCCAATCTTATTTAGATTGTCTTCCAAAAAGCCAACAATCTGCATTTTAGGGGTTGATTCAATAACATGGCGCGTAATGATACCCGTATGGCCAGCTCCAAAAATAGCCACCCGCGATCGCTTAAGAATCACGCTTCTATAATGTGTAAATATGTGTTTTATTAAAAGTCTATAGTTAAAAAGAAAAAGAAAGGAGGAAAGGATACTAATTAGAACTACAGAAAATGGAATAATAAATTTTTGTCCTGTTGATCGAAGTAGCGAATCAATTGAAATTACCAGAAAAGCATTAAGCATTAACATTAAGAAAATCCTAACTCCATCCTGAATTCCCGTATAACGAATGATTCCCTTATAACTTCCAGAAATTAGAATTGAAATAAGGCCGCATGAAGCATAGAAAAAAACACCAAATTGAAAATGATTATTGACTAAATCCGAAAATGAGAAATTAAACCTTAGCAGATATCCTAAAAGGGCTGATACTAGAATAAATGTGGTGTCGATTGCAATAATTACCCAGCGCGGAAGAATCTTTAATCTCCGAAGGAGGGCCGGAAAGCTTTTCACTACGATTTAATTTGATTTTTTTCTTGATGCATAGAGTTTTTTTAAGCCCAAAAAGCCACCCATAGCAAGGAGAATCTCTATACCTGTAATGGGCACATCAGGATCCCCACCCGGATCACCCGGTTGTGCTATCAAAACTATTGGTAAGCACAATACAACAATCAATAGAATAAAGCCAGTTCTTTTCATTTGCGAATAATCACTTGATGTGTAATAGATTTCTTTCCAGAAGTAAGGCGAATAAAATAATTGCCTGCAGAAGCACCACTAACATCGATTTCACCTTTCCATCGGTCATTAGTTTGGTACAAATTAATTGATTCAATCGTAGCTCCTTTTATATCTATCAATTGTGCTTTTACCGGATTTGATTCTATTACTTCAATGAATATCCGCTCATCTGCCGGGTTTGGATATACGTAAAAAGTAGAAGGTAAATCATTCACACTTGTTACAATGTTTTGATCAGCATATCGTGAAGAAGTTGTTTGACATCCGTTGTGCGTGACCGTCAAAGAATAAGCACCTACTGCATCTCCAATAATCAATTCTTTTCCCGTTTCACCAAGAATCTCTTGATCATTAAAATACCACTGAAGGTCACCCACACTCACTACTGCTCTCAATAATCCTGAACCTGGACTATCAATGATTGGTTCCTGAATAGACACAACATTAATCGTTATTTTCTTTCGTTCAGAACTTTCGCAACCGCTGCTATTTAAAGCACTTACGTAATAGGATGTTGTTGATTCAACCGGGGGAATTGTCCATTGCAATCCCTCGTGAATCGAAATTGCTCCAGACTCCGCTGATTCATACCAACGATAATTAACATTTGAGACGTGGCCCGGCACCAAATTCAACAATGGTTCTGTTCCGGGGCATACTTCAATAGGTGTCATCGAAACTAACGTAGCTAAGCTTGTGGTTACGTTTGCTTGCACTGCAAATCTTCTTGACGAACAACCAAATTCACTCCTGGATTCAATAAAGTATAACCTTGATTCTGTTAATTGAGGTGTTACTAAGTTTAATCCTTCATAAATCGGAACGGTATCTTCCATGGAATCAAACCAACGGTAAGTTGATCCGGCTGGAGCCCCTTGTGCAGTGAAATTATAAGAGCCTCCCACACATATTTCCTGAGTCTCAGTCAATGAACTTAATTCAGGATCATATGACGCCACATTTGCAAAAACCTCCACACGTTCGCCTTCACATCCAGAAGGAGAAGTAAGCGAAACATAATATTTGGTAGACTTAGGCAAGGCTGGGGTTGCAAATGAACTACCTTCCTTGAGAGGTGTTTCACTTGTCATTGATTCATACCACTTAAACGTCACATTGGATGTCGCTGCATCAGCAGTCAAGGTTATTGATTCGCCTGAGCAAACCAATCCACTGCTTTCAATCTCTATTGAAGTAGTAACATCTGTAATATCAACCTGTGCGGCTACTCGTTGACTTTCACACCCTGACGCATTAACAGCGGACACATAATAAACAGTTGAATTATTGAGCTCTGGAGTTTCCCATTGAGCACTGGTGCCAAGTATTTGCGTGCTGGTTTCATTTTCATACCAACGATATGAAGCGGCTTCAGAGGAAGCTAAAGCATTAAGGATGGCTGCACCGGGCCTACATAACGAAGCACCTGTTGTTTCGGTTATCGTGAAAACCTCCTCTTTATTTATTGTTGACACGTTTGCGAGAAACTGCGAGTCACATCCTCCATTTGCGTGTACTCGTATCTGGTTGGCTCCTCCAATAAGATTTTCGCTCGGTATGAAGATATTCAAATCTCCACCATTGCCTTGCTTTACAGAAGGATAAAGTTGTCCATTGATCTCAAGTCCATACGTCATTCCTTGTTGACTATTGGCAACCCTTACAACCGCCTCGGAGCCATTACACAGAATATTTTGAGCTGTAACTTGTAAGGATGTATTTATTGAAATCTGATTAGCACGTAGACTAAATCGGTTGGTAAAATAACGTGTTCCGCTAGCAAATGGCAGAATTGTTTGACCTATGTCAGAGCTAGTTACTGTAAATTGATAGGGACCTGTCGAAAGATTATGCTCAAGGCCAGTTTTTTGATCCTGGAGGACCCAATTCATAGAAGCAAACGAACCTCCTAAATTAATGTCCAATGTATAACTCGCTGTTGTCTCGCCATTATTAAGAATATCATTGATTCTCAAATTAACAATCTCAGAACACGAAATAGTAGGGACTGAACTAACCAATAACATTGAAGAGCCACTTAATACCGCCACATCGTGAACTTCAGTAACTGCGGTGCCATTATCAAGGTTATTATTGAATTTGAACACATCGTAACTATCCAAACCAGAAACGCTATTATTCCGAATTTCGATTCTAGTAACGTCCATCGTTCCCGTACTGCCTTTAACCAACTGCACTTCAAGTTGATCAGCTATGGGTTGATCAAGTCTGTAGAATGATGTGGATGTGGCTGTTTTTGCATTTTGATTAATTGAAAGCGATGCGCCAGCCAAACTGGACTGCACCCAAAATGCCTGCCCTGCAGCAATCACTCCTGTTCCCGAAGCTGCACTATAGGATTGATGGACACCAGTTGAATTATCCCGAACAACAATTCCATCGGCAATATTGGTTTTCGCCCAACCTGCGTTATTGTCCCAAACAATAGCCGAAGGATAAGGATTACCAACCAGACTAAATCCGCTAGCATTTGGAGAAACTGGTAATGCGATAGTTCCCGTTGAAGGATTTGTTCCTCTAAAGTTGATGGTCGCATCTCCTACTCCACCACTTCCTGTATGTCTGAAGAATGCAGAATATCCGCGGCCATTTGTAAATGCATTTGCACTTGCTAAACCACTTGCCGGAAAGGCAACATATGCGTTTGTTGTTTCATTATAAGAAAACAAAGAAGGACTTGTTGTTATACAGCCTGTACAAGGAGGTGAAGAACTTCCGTCCGAAGGATCGGTAAATGTTCCCGTTACAGGGATTGCACTCTTTAAATTGGCTACTGTAGCGCCTACTAACGGTGAGGAAATATAGCGGTAAAATCTACCACTGGCTTCGTTCGAAACAAAACGTTGTACTGTAAAGTTGCCAGATATGTTGCTTCCAGTAGTTGTGATTGCGGCAATTCGTGCGTCAGCCGTTGGATCATCATTCGTTGATAAAAGCACAAAGTCTAAAGCCCCTGATCCATCGGCATCAAAAACAGAATTATTTTCCCCAAAAGAAAGGGTTCCCAGCAAGGAGACCGTAGCCGGAGAGGTTATGTTATTAGTTACATCAGTTGCACCACCTGAGTTGTTTATTACAAGATTATTAAAGAGTATGCTTTGCGATCCTGCTATGTTCTGTAAAGTAGTACCAGTTGTACTGAAACTTATGGTTCCATTATTGTGATTAAACGTTCCATTGTTTGTGAAGTCGCGAACGATAGAAACCGTACCTGAAGATGAAGTGAGTGTTCCAGATATTACTAAGAAGTTGAAGGTTGTTGCACCAACTCCCGAGATCGCTGTAGTTCCACTGAAAGTGGTAGTTGAATTTCCGGCAGCCAGTGTACCATTAATTACCAGATTACCTGTAATTGAATAATCTGAATTCGGTGTAAACGTGCCTGTACTAACCGTTACATTATTAAAACTCTTTAACCCAGCGCCAGACATAGTAAGTCCCACAAAGGTTATCGTACCAGAAGCAATAATATTTCCATCTCCTGTAAGGTTGCCGTTAATAGTAATGTCAGGGGTAATCGTAAGAACTGAACCAACATTAGTTGTGAACACATTGAAAGCAATTGTACCTGTTCCCGAAATGGTTTGAGTTGTTCCACCAAAAATGATAGTTC
Source organism: Cyclobacteriaceae bacterium (assembly GCA_965278925.1). Taxonomy (GTDB): domain Bacteria; phylum Bacteroidota; class Bacteroidia; order Cytophagales; family Cyclobacteriaceae; genus ELB16-189. The sequence continues at coordinate 1,472,480 of OZ257123.1, forward strand.
CTCCAGAAGCCAGAATTCCGCTAACATCCAATCCACCTACTCCCACCAAGGTGTAGGTAGTGGCTGGAGTTAATGTGCCTGTAACTGAAATGTTTCTTAATGTCTTTGCCCCTGCACCACCAATTGCGGAACCCGCTCCGGCAAAGATTACAGCGCCAGCACCCGAATCTGAGGAATCAAAACTACCAACTCCAAGAAGATCGTCATTTAAAGTTAATGTACCCGAGGCAGTATACGTACATGAAGTACCAGTAATGTTTAAATCGCCTACTGTTGTGTTACCATTACCAGACAAGGTCCCGTTTCCACTCCAGGTAAGGTTACCAGTTCCAAGACTGAATGATCCATTGTTAATCAAATTACCCGCCACAGTTTGTGATGAATTGCCTGTGCTGGTAACCGTGCCCGTAACAGTAATATTATTATAAACTTCAACTCCAGTTAGGTTGGTGGTTCCATTAAATAAAATCGTGCCACCACCATCTGCAAACGTACCGGTGGAAGTGAAATTTCCAGCGATTCCCATAGTTGTTATGGGTGCAGTCATCGTAAATCCACCACCGATAGTAACCGCGTTCAGGTTCATCGTTCCATCATTGGTTATCACGGTAGTTCCACCAAAAGTAACTATTCCAGTTCCCGAATTAACAGTTGCTCCATTCGCTACTGTAAAGTTTCCATTCACTCGATATCCAACCGCAGGAGTAAGTGTTCCGCTGACTACCAATTCATCGAATGTAGGCGCAATAGCCCCAGACAAACTACATGTTCCTGAGATTGTGAAAACTGATCCTGAAGCTGATGTGAGCGCAGAGTTACTAGTGAAGTTTCCTGCCAGTGTTACACTGTTGGTACCCAAACTAAAGGTGCCTGCTGTTAAAGTCAGATCACCATTTACCGTGGCCAATGCCTGATTAAGCGAAAGTGCTGCCGTACCTTGTTTAGTCAGGTCATTCAATACAGTTGCAGAAGCCGGCATTTCGGGACCGGTATTTGTTGCTACTGTAATAGTATAAACTAAATTATAGCTAGAACCTGCCGGTGGATTGGTAATTGTACCCAGCCTACGTTCGATTGTTCCTCCTGGAGCGATGCTTATTGTATTTGAGTCAAACGAGCCATTATAGAGGTCGAGGTTTTCAATTGAAATTGCACTAGCAGTTTCAAGTGTTCCGGTTTTATTTAAGCGTAAACGTCCCATGTCTGAGCCTGCGAATGAGATTGGAAAACCCGCACCTGGCAATGTGCCCGAACCTTGAAGAATTAACTCTGATGTTGAGTTGGTTGCTATTGATCCACTTGCTTGAGACAAGCTACCGTTTATAGTAAGAATAAATCCATTTAAGTCTACATCACCAGCTCCCAAAAGTTGGCTAAGACCACCAGGAAGTGTTACGTTAGAATTTAAAACAACTCCATCGGGATTAGATACAGAAAGATTAATTGTATTACTTATCGTTCCACTTTGAACAATACTTTGAACACCACCCGTACCCACAAAGGCAAGTAAGCCCGATCCTGCCCCCGTTTCACTTAAGGTACCCCCACTCTGCACAAAATTCCCTTCAACATTGATTGTACCAATATTTCCTCCCCCTGAGATATTAAGTGTGCCTGAATTTTGAGAAAAATCACCCGCGACATTAAATGTATAACTTCCTGAAGTCTTGAGAGTCGAGGCAGTTATTGCTGTAGATGAGAAATCAAAATTACCCTCAAGATTAACTACTACAGGGCTGGCAGTTGTGCAAAACTGAATTCTGGAATTATCACTGACTGTAAAATCGCCAGCAACATCCAACGTGTAGGCTATCCCTGTTGAAAATTGAAGTGCTTGATTGTTGGTATTTAAAATAAGTAGATCCCCATTTACTGTTCTTAGATTTCCACCTAGGTTCCGAGTACCTGTTTGCACACAATCCCAGGTAAAATTTTCATATGCATTTGCGGCTATCAATGTCGGGTTTGTGGCAGCAATTCCTGTTACCAAACAAGTCGAATTTGGGCCCCAGGTAGCTAAAGGAATGGTTCCTCCATTTCGTGCATGTTCATAAACCGCGCTTGCAGCAATAGAGAGTGTTCCGGTTGTCGTAACGATTCCTCCTAGATTTACAAAGTCATTATCTACGCCATCCAGAATTGATAGCACCTGCCCTGCGCTGATTGTCAGGGTCCCTGAGGTAAGGGTAAGTTGATCTGCGGTAACGCTTGCCGTAATTGTTATGTTGTTTTGGATGTTTACAGCCCCTGAAAGATCTGATGGAATAACATTTTGAAATGCTCCGGCTGCTGGTGTCTCAAGATCTTGAAATGCACCACTGACAAAAACTTCCCATGTAGTAGCTGAAGACCAGTTTCCTGTTTGATCTGTACGATAATCACCATCGGATTGAGCAATACTTGTCGTTACACTCACGACAAGGAACCAAAAAAATAAAAGCCTCATTCTCATAGTTAGTCTAATCTCTCAAATATAGTGGTAATTCGTGGAACAGAAAAACGGTATGTTTTATATACTGCTAGTAGAGTCAATTGTAACCTGAAATGACTAATGTGACTAAATTATGAATCTTTATAGCTGTACAAAAAAATAACTAACTGATTGATTATCAAATATTAATAAATCAATTACACTACTGAGGCTACCCCCTGATTACTGCTATAATCTTTTGACATATTATGTCTAATTCTGATTTCACTAATGCTGAGCCCGATGGAAGGCATAATCCAAATTTAAAGAGAAACTCAGAAACTCCGTTGGTGTAGGCAGGGGCATCCTTAAACACTGGCTGTAAATGCATTGGCTTCCATAAGGGCCGCGATTCAATATTATCACGTTCCAACTCTATCCTAATCGTTTCAGGAGTTATTTTAAGCTTTGAATCTAAAACTAGGGTTGTGAGCCATCTGTTAGAATAATACCCTAGTGGTTCAGATTGAAATTTAACTCCAATAGGCGAAAGCGAATTCTCATAATGGTCGAAATTACTACGCCTTCTACTCACCTTTTCATTAAGAGACATCATTTGGCCTAGGCCTATTGCGGCACAAACATTACTCAAACGATAGTTGTAACCAATCTCTGAATGCTGGTAATGAGGAGCAGTGTCACGTGCTTGCGTTGCCAAGAACTTTGCTTTTTGTATCCATTTTTGATTATTCGATTGAAGGGATCCACCACCAGAGGTAGTGATTATCTTATTTCCATTAAACGAATACACACCAAAATCACACAACCCTCCTAACCTTCTACCTTGATATAAGGAGCCTAGTGCTTCTGCCGCATCTTCTATAATTGGAATCCCAAACTCACGGGCCAACTGACTAATTCTTTCCATATTCGCGGGCATTCCATACAGGTGAACAACAATTATTGCCTTTGGCTTTCGTCCAATTGCCATTCGATCTAGAATTGCCTCGTGTAATAGATTCGAATCCATGTTCCAAGTATCCAATTCGGAATCAATAAAAACGGGTGTAGCACCTGTATATACGATTGGATTACAGGATCCTGCAAAAGTAAACGAAGAACAAATAACTTCATCTCCCTTTCCAACACCAAGTATCAATAAAGCCAGATGTATGGCAGCAGTACCTGAAGAAACTGCAGCCGTAAAAGGAAGACCACTCCAGGCCGATAAAGTATTTTCAAATTCCTCTATATGAGGTCCTGCTGGAGATATCCAATTGGATTCAAAAGCCTCTTGTACTTTTTTTAGTTCATCACCACTCATGTGCGGTGGCGATAAATAAATTCTTTTGCTCATTGTTTGCCTAAACTATAACGTTGAAAATATATGGCCGGAAATAATAAGATCATTAAGGTTGGATTAATGATCAGTCTGTGAAACTGAGAAAGTAATGGGGAAGAAATTTCGGTAGTACCTTCAAGTATAATTTTTAAGACTAAATAGAGAGGCAAAAGAATCAACGTATCAACTACTTGAATCCAAAATGCAAGCCGAGTTATTCCCTTATCAAAAAACCACAAATGGATAATCCCCAGCATAATCAAATCGTTAATTAATAAACGAAGCGATTTATTAAATATGAAATGTAGAGTGGGAGAGATTGCGCATGAACAAATGATACTCAACACATCTTTCTGTTGAAATAAATAAACTAATATCAACGCGAATAATGATAATACCAAAAAGAAAATCCGTTTAGGATATTTCTTAATCTGCCTCAGTTCCGTGTTCATTGTTACGTACTTTCTTTACCCACACATACCATAAAACGAAAACGCCTGCATAGATAATGGCTGTGAAAAAATACTTATGGAAAAAATAGAGAGAGTTTGGGAAATAGTAAGCCACCCAAAAAAGTAGCGTTACACGAAGAAGATTCATGCCATACACAATTAAAATACCCCACACGCTATATCTAAGCATGGCTTTGTACGGCCCGGAGAAAGCAATGATAAATACTACAAAAACAATAATAACATTAACACTATTACAACCTTCAAAAACATTGATGATCCTAACTCCATCTTTTTCAATCTTTATGTGAGGAGAAACATCAGAGTCTTGCATTGAAATATTATCATGAAACATTTCAAGAACAATTATTGTGTTGTAGGACACCAATCTTGTTATTGGATCTGTACAAGGTTTATAAATTTCTATGAAGAAACCATACACCGTGTTAAGTAGCAGGTAAAGGCCTACAAATTTAAGTAGAAAAAAAAGTGAAGGTCTATTACCTCTTACTAAGAGAGTAAATCCATTGCTCATTATCTTCGCTTAATTACTTTGGCAGGTATACCCACTACGGTAGTGTTCGTTTCTACATCTCTAGTCACTACAGCCCCGGCACCGATAATCGATTTGTCACCAATGTGAATGTTTTGTAAAATAGTAGCACCCGATCCTATAAAGACCTCATCACCCATCTTAACATTACCCGAAATATTTACAGAAGGCATAACGGAACAATAATTTCCCAGCATTGCATCATGGCCAAGTGTAGCATTCAAATTCACTACTACAAAATCTCCTAACTTTACGTCAATTGTAAGATTAGCGCCTGCCATAATAATAACGCCCCTCCCTGCCCTTATCCTTGAAGGATATCCCAAAATACATTTGGGGGAAATAAGAGTAGGGTAATCAATCTGTGGATTATTAATACGGTCGAATACACTTTTTCTAATATGGGACCATCCTAAAGCAATTACTATCAGGATAGGCTCTTTCCAGGTATTCAACTTTGTCAAATCACCTAAGTAAAAGTCGCCTAGTTTTTCTGAGTAATCGTGATCATCGAAAAAACCTATAAACTTCCAAGGTTTCTTCTCCTCATCAATTACATCGTGCAAAAGAGTAAAAACTTCCTTACCAAAACCTCCTGCGCCAAAAATAGCTACTGGCTTCATCTATCAATTTATAAAATTCAATTTATACTATGCTACTAGTGCTTTAAGATGACAACTTCAATTTGAGTATTCCTAAGTATTCATGCATGGCGCGTTGCATCAACATTATTTTAAAGTAAGACGGAATAAAATCATATTTATTAACACTAATATCATTTTTTATCAGATAATTTGTTGGTGCTGGCGTAGGCATTAAATCGTTCTTAGAGCAAAATTCCATCGCTCGTGGCATATGAATTGCGCTTGTAACTAAAATGAAGGGCGCCTTTCCAAATCGGCTACTATATGTAATTATTTCTTGGGAAGTATTGATAGGCAATTTGGAGAGTAACGTATCCTCTGGACTAATACCTAGTTCAATAGCCGCCAATGCCAACATCTCTGCCTGGGTAATACGATTAGAGGCCGATGCACCACTGCACACTAACTTAGCGCCTTTAACTATTCTATAGATACGAATTCCCTCAGACAATCTCCCCAAAGCATCCAGCGAAAGTTGATCGATGGCAGGATGATTAGGATCAATGGAATGTCCACCGCCTAAAATCAGAATTTTGATTGAATCGACATGAAGATTTTTATCTATTTCAAAGACAGAATATTGCTTCTCCAAGCGGTAAACCATCCATTGTGGTAGTGGTGTTGACGAAATCAAAAAAAGCCAAATAAAAGAAATGCTCAATAAACTACGTAGTACTTTTTTCCTGACAAAGTAATAGACAAGTGTTATCCCTATTCCTATCCAAAAAATAACTAGGGGATTTTCCAAGATTAATCCATGTAAGATAAATCCTCCAAATCTGACTCTTTCATAATAATTGGTAAAGAATCAACATCTCTTAAAAAAATGAGATCCTTTTCAAACTCATAATATTTATAGCTATTACTAATTAATGAATCACCGTCCAGAAGTCGAATTGTATCTTCAGCAAGGTTTGCACCTGCTGCAGCGAAGCATTGGGTAAAGGCCACATGACGAATATTTATTTCCGTAATCAGAGGTTTAGCCGAGTCATTTTCTTTTAAGTCCACAGTAAAAAAACCATGCCTCTTAGCTCCTGAAACCTCAAATAGACACTCCATAGCTTGTTCGCCTATACTAATCAGTTTGGGTTCATTTAAAAAACGACCAAAAGAAGTGTTACCTGTTATTCCTGATGGTGCAACTTTCGACATTATGTAAGAAACTCTCTCCGCGCAAGCAGCACGCCTCAATTTTCCATCAAAATACAATAGTTTGCAAGCCAAATTTCGACCAGGTAAAAATTCGCTAGCGAGGAATTGATTTACACCTGGGTTAATATCAATCCAATTTGTCAATGACTCTCTATTTTCAATTTTTAAAGATCCCAAGCCGCTTGTGCCTGATGTGCTACGAACCCAAAAAGGAAATGAAAGCAAGTCAAATACATTCGTTAAATTTTCTTGGTTACGATTAAACTCAACAGATTGAGGTACGAGTCGAAAACTCTGTAAGGCTAAAGTCATTTTTGATTTATCAATCAGCAATTCAGCCAATGGAAGTTCTGGTATTAGAGATTTGCATGGTAGACCAGTTTCGTTCATCCTCATGCTCCAAACTAATACTTCCTTCTCAGGAAGTATTATCGCTATCTCTATCGAATTTTCTTCAATTATTTTATCAATAACTTTCCAATAGTCTGGATGAGAAGCGGGTGGCACCAGACATGTTTTATCAAACAAATCCTTCTGATACAATCCTATACTTAACGGATTGCTGTCTGTTCCCACTAAATAATACGATTTGTAGTTACTGTATTTTTTCAATGCAATGGCAAAACTTCTTGGTGTTGGACCACCAACACCTGTGATTAAGATTTTCATTCCAGTATTATTAAGAATTGCTTCGGTACTCAAATTTCGATTTCAATTTTAAAAATGGCTGTTCCAACCACCTGTAGCTTAACCCAGCTATTAAAATAGTTGCTGCTATGACTAATAAAAAATGGATAGCTGGATATCCGTGGAAGTAATAGGTCACTAACATCATGGCTAAAACGTGCCAAACATATAATCCATAGCTAATCTTACCAAGGTATACCAGCCACTTATTTTGCAGCATTTTACTAAACACGTTGCAATCAGGAATAACAATTACTGTGCAAATAAGTCCTGAAAAAAATATACCAAAAGAAGTATATTTAAATGCCTCTTTCATTAAAAAACTTCCTGACTCTAGCATGATAATAAGAAGCAATCCAGCTAAAGCAACGGAAATAAAAAGCCATAAGTTTTTTCTAACAATAATACCGCGATTTTCTGCGACTGCAATAATGCCTCCGTATACCAATTGATCCAATCGCGTGAGCGTGAATACATTTATATTAAAGTCTTTTTCAAGCATAAAAACACGCAAAGCATGAACTGCTAAAATGATAATTATACTAACCCGTAATAAAGTTAAACTATTCGATCGAAATTTTAAACAGAGGTATACCACTGCCGGCCAGAGTAAATAGAAGTGCTCTTCTACAGCCAATGACCAATAGTGTCCTGGACCGGAAGCATTCCAATCAAATGTTCTCGAAAAATTTTGCAGGTAGGTATAAAATATAAGTTGCTCCTTAAAAGGAGTAATCGAAGATTCTGTTCCAAGAAAGAATGGGATAAAATAATAAGCAAGTAATCCTATATAATACAATGGAAAAATTCGAAGTAACCTACGCATATAAAAAGCCCTGAAGTAGGAAGGTTCATTATGCGTATGGATAAGAATCCTGGTAATGACAAATCCAGATAAAACAAAAAATAAGGAAACGCCAAAATTACCTAAGTATGAAATTTTACCAAATATTGGAAACTGAGGCAATACATCGATTGAATAGGCATGAGCAAAGATGACCCCCAATGCAGCAAAAGCGCGCAAGGCATCCAAATTTTTTATATAGCCAAGATTAAGCTGCTTCACTTCTGCTCAACCCCATATTTTAGCAGAACACCCTTCAATCCCTTTCTTACTGGCAATTGCCAGAGTAATTTGCACCAGTCATGATTTCCTTCAATTAACTCAGGGCCTGTGTTAGTAATTGCTACATCCCAACCAATAGAACGGTTTGATTTGTTGTGTAATGCAGCCAATTTGACCATGTCTATAGTTTGTTTCCAATAGGGAATTTGAAAGTTGAGGATACTTACACCTGTAACAGGATGGACTAATTCATTTTCCTTTGTTATGTCACTATAGACACCGGGGCCTTCTACTTTACCTGTTTCATCATTTATAGGAGCAGCCATATTCCCAGCCGCTAGATTGTCTACAACAGAGTTTACAGTTATTCGAAGCCGTGCACCCAAAATGTCCACTTCATCCTTATCGTTAAGTTGGGTTATGATGCGTACCGTATTTAATCCTGAGGGGGACAGTGCCATAATTGAATCATGTTGCGTTACAAATTCCTCAACCAGATTGTTTTCACTACTCTTCAACTTTTCTATCAACGAAACCGGAGATAAACTATCAGCAGAATGTACCTCGATACCAACGCCACATTGACCGGTTGAACTTTTCAGTACAACTTTTCCTGAGTGATTTTTTAACAATGCATAAGCTTGTTGTGTGTCTTTTTCTAACTCTACTAAGGATAAATACTTATGATGAATAAATTGATTATACTCCTGTAAAAATTTCAATTTGTCAGACAATAATGCTCTATGTTCTTTTGGATTCATCCTTAATTGATACTCATACATAAACCCGGTACCCGCATAGCTTTTTTTCTCGGAGTCAGGAATTTCATAAAACCGAAATTGAAAATATTCCATTAAAGAGATATTGTAACGTAGCGAGCATAGAATAATCCTACTCCAAAGAGTTAGAGTAGTTACTCCTGTCTTTTTCTTTACATATCTTATGAACAGATCAAACTTTGGCCAATCGAGTTCTTTGAAATAATAAATAAGGTATATAAATCGCCTAACAAAGCTCATCTCTATTGACCTGTAAATGGCGGCATTGGTCTTTCTTCACTTTGATTGATTCCCTCGCGTTGCAAAACTTTCAATACTGTCAACCAAAGAATTTTTATATCAAAAAAAAATGAAACATGATCAACATAATAGACATCCAGCTCAAACTTTTGTTTCCATGAAATCTTGTTTCTTCCATTCACCTGAGCCCACCCAGTAATACCCGGACGCACTTCATGTCGTCTTCGTTGAACATGATTATATAACGGTATATATTTAACCAGCAATGGGCGCGGTCCTATCAGGCTCATATCACCAATCAATACATTAAATATTTGCGGTAATTCATCTAGCGAGGTTTTTCTCACCAGTGAACCCACCTTTGTAATACGCTCTTTATCGGGAAGCAGATTACCTTGTTGATCGCACGCATCAGACATGGTTTTGAATTTAATTAAATTGAAAGAACGTTCACGCCAACCCGGTCTTGCTTGCACAAAGAAAAGAGATCCCTGATTTGCAATCATCAAAATGATCGAAAGAGTAAATAAAAATGGCGCCAAAACTATCAATAGAAAAAAAGCTACCAAAAAATCAAAGAATCGCTTACCACAGTATCTATACATACGTCTGAAGATATAATAGTGCATTGGCGGAAGTATAACTCTTTGCGGCAAGTGCTGAATTAACTTTCAATTGATTCATTTTATCGGAATTATTTCTAAGTTCCTGTATGTAATCACGAATAAAAGAAAGGTCCGTGCGCTCAAAACATTTTCCATTATTATGTCTTTGCAAATGAATTGCCAACTCTGAGGTTGTGTTAGCAATGCCAAGGATTGGAACCCCCACTGCTTGTAAATTATAAATTTTACTTGGTATACTTACATGTGCTATTTTATCATCTAACATAACCACGCCCAAATCAGCTGCCGCTAAGGTGTAATTCAAAATTTCATCAGGCTGAAAAGGTAAAAGCTTACAATTTAACAAGCCTTCCTGATCAACCTGTTGCTTAATCTCATTGTATCGCTCTCCACGCCCAATAATAAGAAAAAAAAACCCTGACTCGTCTTTCATAAGCTTAGCCAATTCTACCAAGACTTCTACATTGTGCGTATAGCCTATATTACCCGAGTATTGAACAACAAATTTATTTTCGATATTATGTTCCGTAAGAAAAAAATTTTCGGAGCGGGAAATGGGACGCATCTTAGTTAACCCTGACCAATTATAAATAACTGTAATATTCTTTTTGCTTGTGTACTTTGAAAGTAATTTCATCATTCCATCACCCAAGGTATAAAGTCTATAGGCCTTTCTAAAGAGGCGAGCATTCGCCCAGCACCATATTCTATATAGTACATTGCTTTCTGAAATATTATATATTTTCAGAACATCTGGATATACATCAAACACCAAAATTGAAAATCGATTGGGTAAGAGCAATGACCACAAATAGGCAAAGGGAGGAATGGTTATATAAAAAACTTCATACTTTCTAAATCGAGTGGCTAAATGCCAACCAATCTGTAACGACCCCAAAAACCATGACATAAATTTCTTTCGAGGATTACCACGGTTGTATAAAATAGTCTTCACCCACTCTACCGATGAATTCAATGGAATGTCTTGCGTGCGTATACTTCCAGCGAGTAGGGCTATATTTAAAAACTTTCCAGAATCTGCGAAGGCATTAATAATATCAATCGTCAGGTACCCAGTAGCTTGATTCACAAAAACAATAGATCGTTTTTTATCAACCATTATCTACCCGAATTGAAAATAGAAATAAAGTCATGGGCAAATTTTTTCACCCGCTCCTCATATTGTTCAAACTCTACCTTGTGAGAATCCTCAAAAGAGGTTAGAACGTTTGCAAGCTCTTCATCATCGTGCGGATTAAAGAAAATTCCACTATCCTTCAGCTGTTCGATGTTGACAGGTAAGTTCGAAGCAATTACTGGAACCTGTAGGGTTTTGGCGTCTTCTATTACAGTACTCCACCCCTCAAACAAACTCGGCTGTACAATAGCTCGCGCGTGTTTCATTAGAGAAAGTTGATCATGCCGAGGAATGATTCCTAAAAGGGTAATTGAATTTTGGAGCTTTTGGTCGATTATAATGGTTCTGATTTCCTTTATATACTCTTCATTTCCCTTGAAATCCATTTTTCCTGTACATACAATATGAATATCAGCTCCTTGCTGTTTCAAACGAATAAGCGCTTTTAGTACAACCCTATGATTTTTATGATTTGTAAATTGATTAGAGATAATAAAGTACTTGTTTGGTATGTTGTATTTTTTTTGCAATTGGTTCAATTGCAAAAATGAAAAATCATTAATAATGGATACAAATCGCAATACATGAATGCGCAACCGACTTGATATTGTATAGAATTTTCTAAAATGACTTTCGACATCAAGACTTGAAACGGCTAAATCCTGAGAGTTTCTTAATAACCATTTAATCCTGACTTCCCGCAAAAACACTCGTAACTTGTTAAAGAAGTGAGGATAAAATTTATGCTGCAGGTCAGGAATCCATGCAACCACCCGTGTTCCACGATTCAATAAGTAATTCCCTGAAACTGGCCAGTCATTAAGAGGATACACTCCGCTCAAGCCGTAATTTTTAGACAATGCATCAACAAAAATATTCTTCATTTGTAAGATGGAAAGACAATACCCTTTTACAAAACCCGGAAAAGTATATGGAACTAGTGTAAGATGTGGATACTTGAACTGATTTATGAACTCTGACAAATCTGAACTATAAAACACAATAATTTCAGGCTTGTCTTTATCATCAAGAAAGTTAAGAGCATTCACCAGATTGATGATGTAAATGATGCCACCCATCCATCCCTTTCTAAAATTAAAAAGAATTCCTATTCTTATTCTTGCCTTCATTCACCTAGTGCTAAATCAATTTTTCAAAAAGAAGTAAATCGCGCATTCCTTGCTCCAAGGTCATTTTTGGAAACCAGTTCGTCAAATTGACCAATTTTTCAACGTTTGCTACTTGTATTTGCTTGTCAAACCTTCGGACTCTTCCATGTTCCAACTTTACCTGAATGGCACGGCCTGTGATCTTTCGAATCAACTCAATCACTTCACCAACTGTATATCCTTTTCCATTTGCGACATTAACGGTAGTAATTCCTTTAGATTGAATTTCTGAAAGTCGAACTAAGGCCGCTGCACAATCCTCTGTATGAATGTAATCGCGTACCGTAGAAATATTTCCTAAATTTAAAATATCACCAGAGCGCAACTGACTAATAATTTCCGGAATAATATGCGGATTAGTTTCACGAGGTCCGTAGTTATTAAATAATCTGGCAACAATTATTGGAAGCTCATATAAGCTATGATTCAATTGACAGAGTTGTTCTCCAAACAACTTACTCCAACCATAAACATCAACTGGGCCAATGGTCGCAGATTCAGCAAGGGGCATTTCACTGTCTGCATACACAGCGCCCGATGAAGCAAATACTACCTTGCTAACGCCTACCCCGGCTGCTGCTCGTAAAATACTCTCTGTTCCTTCAACATTAACACGTAGCGTTCGTTCGGGATTTTCATTGCATTCTGGTATGTAGTGAATAGCAGCCATGTGAAACACGATGTCAGGCTTTGCTTCCCTGAAAATATCAGCGATACGGTCACGGTCAGTTAAATCCGATTCTGCAATCAAAATATCCTTTAAATCTTCAATAGCCGGTGCTATTCTGTTCTTATTGTCAAGTATAAGAATTTCCTTTCCTGTTCCCTTTAATTGACGAACCAACTCGTTACCAATAAAGCCCAAACCCCCTGTTACTACAATCATTTTATTTCTGATTAACCATTTTCTTAAAAAAAAATCTATACCGCTCCCCCACCTTTTCTATCGCATACTGAGTTTTGATGGCGCTCGCATTTCGTTCAATTCTGGAACGTAGGGACTCGTCATCAATCAATCGCTGAATCTTGAGCGTTAACTCGTTTACATTCCCCACAGGAACTAAAAATCCGTTTTCTCCATTGACTATTATATCTGATGGGCCTGCAATGCAATTAAAGCTAACACAAGGCAGTGGTGTTGCCATTGCCTCTAACAGAGCATTCGGAAAACCTTCGTGGAGAGACGTGAAGGCAAATATCTTACTCTGCGCGAGAAAATAATCTACATCTTTTTGAAATCCTGCAAACACTACCCGATCGGAGATTCCTAATTCCTTTGCTTCAAGCTCCAATTCACTTCGCTTCGGGCCATCTCCTACTATCACAAGGATCCACTGGGGGGCATTAAGTTTAGCAAATGACCGCAGTAGAAATTGATGTCCCTTTTCAACATCACAACGACCTACTGTAATAACCTGATTCTTTCGTTCAATAATATGCTCGTTGATTGGTCTAAGGAAATTCGGAATAACTTGTATTGTGCAGGTGTATTTTTCAGTATACCTAATTGAGGCCTGACTAGTTTGTGCGATAATCCCATTGACTCGACATGAAAGGAGTCTATGACTGATTCCATAAATAAAATTGAGAACCCTATTTCCCGGAAACCTTACCCGATTTGGGCTACTTCGACCTGATATAACAACGGTAGTATTTAAACCAAATGTAGCAGCTAACGTAAATGCCATGTATCCAAGAGCAAATACTATATCGGGTTTAGTATTTCTTATGGTTTGTCGCAAATAGAAAAGGACAAATAGAATGTTAATAATTTTTCCATACTTCAAAGCATTCCAGGTAGGTTCAACTAATTTTACTTTCGCATCAAGATTAAAAAAAATCTCTCTTTTATACATGAGTAAAATGATTACTTCTTCTCCTTGCGAGACTAGATAATTCGCCAGTTCCGTGGCAGTTCTTTCGGCACCTCCTGGTTTCAAATGAGGCAATACAATTACAATCCGCTGAGTCTTTGTGTTATTGTTTTCCACGGTATTGATTCACCCATTTCATCACAACCCCTAATAGCCCCAGCTTTCGGAGAAAAAGTTTTATTCGATTTAGCGGGCTCGAAAAATGTACTCGATTGAAAGAATTGTCGACACTTCCTTTTGTAAGAGGTGTCAAATTATAAGAGTTTGGAGTATGTAAAAAATTCAAATCCATCTTTTGAAATCTACTATTCTTTACTGTTCGTGAGCCACTTCCATCATGACCGATATTGAATGACTTAGTCATATACGGCACTACTGTGAATAAATTATTCCTCACCATGTGATAGGTGTGCAGATAATCCAACACGAGCATTTTTTTTTGAGCCATCAAACTTAAGAACGCAGACTGCAAATCCTGACCATTTGCATTTAATCGGTTTAGAAAACCAGAATCATTAAGTGACTCTTCAACATCCGTCTTGGTGTATTCAGTGCTAAGTAAGGCTCTGCTTTTCCATTGACCAAACCCCCACGGGTAAAATCTGTTGGTGAAATACACACGGTTCTGTTTCTCTCGCGCCACTCTATAAAAGGTGGAAAAAGAAAAGGCGGAAATAGAAAAAATACGAAAATCATCCTGATAAAAAATCAAGGCTTCATTCATATAACTCAGAAAGTCAGGAGCAACGACTACATCATCTTCCAGAAAAATGAAACGGTCATACTTTTTGAAAATCAATTCCAGCGAAGTGTAATAAGATTCCTTTAGTCCCCTGTTTCCTTCATGGAAAATAGGGATCACTTTCAAAAAACCCGAAATCGTTTTTATATACGCCCGAACATCATTAATTGCTAATTCATCTTCAACTCGATAAGCGGCATCCGATGAAATGTATAACTCAGATTTATCGGCACCACCACAGCAAGATAGATATTCGATGCATTGTTTCAGATGCTCTAATCGGTTATAGACAGTAAGAAGAATTGGTGCACTCAAAATAAACTCAATTCTATTTGGCTGAAGGTAATATTCTAATTACCCTCGCAGGCACTCCTGCTACAACCGTATTAGGCAAAACATTTTTTACAACAACTGCTCCTGCACCTACAATAGCATTACTTCCTATTGAAACATTTGGAAGTAATGTGGCGCCACTACCAATAGCTGTAAAATCTCCAACCACTACTCCCCCCAACAAAGTAGCACGAGGGGCAATTTCACAATAACGACCGATGGTTACATCATGGTGGATAGATACATGTGAATTTAATAAACACCCTTCGTTTATCCTTACATCGTTTGTTATTGAAACAAACTCCATTATATTAAGTCCATCTCCCAAGTGTGTATTGAAATGACCAACTCTAGCCGTGCTCGCCACAATGGAAACCAGTCTTCCGCCTGCATTTAGTAGTTTATGTGCAACTTTGAATCTTGCCGAAGTTCCTCCTAGTCCAAGAACAAATCGGTTATCGCGAAGAAAAATCTCCTTCACCGATGAAACATCCTTTAGAACTGGGAATCTATCATAAAATAGGTTGGGGCTATTGGGCTCTACATCATCAAAAAAGTAAAGCTCCTTCAACTCATCCTGTTGATACAAAAGTTCAACAATTTCCTTGGCGTGTCGACTCGCTCCCGCAACAAGCATCTTCTAATTATTTTGAACTCTTAATATAATCCGTGACACTAAATCAATCTCTTCCTTAGTCAGTGTATGATATAAGGGCAAACATAGCACTTGTTTACTAATGGACTTTGTTATGGGTAAATCCTGCCCGTCTACATAGGGTAGGGTATCTAATGATGGATAAAAATATCTGCGTGGATAAATCCAATGTCGATTCAATTCATCGATCACTCTAAGGGTCAATTCTTCTGAAGGAAGTATTATTGCGTAGTAGGCATAGTTAAACTCTGCCTTGGGGTTGAGCAATGGCTTTTGGCATTTTACATTTCTAAGCACATCGTCATAATACAGACTCTGTTGTTTTCGAGTACTCAAAATTGACTGAACATGATTGAGGTTAACCAACCCCATGGCAGCATGAAATTCTGAATTTTTACAGTTGATTCCCAGTTCTGAAAACTTCTCCGGACCATCGTGACCGAAGTTCCGCATGAAGGCCATTGTTTTCAGTAATTCCGAATCCTTTGTAATAACGGCTCCCCCTTCAATGGTGTGGAAAAGTTTTGTGGCATGAAAGCTGGCTGTGCTTATATCACCATACTCATATACAGAGCGGCCTTTGTAGGCTGTTCCAAAAGCATGAGCCGCATCATAAATTATCTTGAGATTATGTCGACTGGCAACTTTTTCAATCGCATCAATATCACATGGGTTTCCATATACATGGGTGGCCAGAATAGCCGATGTTCTTGGTGTAATTGCGCTTTCAATCTTTAAAGGGTCTATATTAAGTGATTGCGGATCAATATCTACAAATACGGGCGTGCAGCCTTCCCATACAATACTACTGGTGGTTGCTACGTATGAAAATGGAGTGGTGATAATTTCACCTTTCAATTTCATCGCCTTAATTGCGATTTGAATGGCAATGGTGCCGTTAGTCAAAAAAAGTAAATGATTTAGATTCAGATATTCCTTTAATCTCAGCTCAAGTTCATTTACAAGCGGGCCATTATTTGTAAGCCAATTACGTTGCCAAATATCTAATAGGTATTTATTGTACTCGTTCTGAGGCGGAAGGAAAGGTTTTGTGACAGGAATCATGTTGCTATTTTCTTGTAGATTCACTTTGATAAAATACTAATTATCTTATTTGTAATTTTTACAGACCCTGAATAATTAAGGTGATTTTCACTCAGCCAGTCTGAAGTCGGATTCAAAAGGGAATCTGCCAGATGTCGATTATTTAAGTTATAAACAATCAATGAGTCGACTTTATCATTTTTAATAAAAATATCATTACACTCATTCCGCGATCCTTTCCAGCAAGGCATTTCAAAAATTTCAAAATCAATACTCTTATCAAGGCACAATTCATACATCTGCCAAAAATAGTTAAATTCAACACCCAAGTAATTATTCAATTCTAAGCAATCAATGTTTAAACCCTTATAAACTGTTTGATCTGCAATGCTTTTATTCATTTGCAGTTGCCCTTTCCTCAATGTGGCAGCGCGATGTTGGCTTGAAATTAACTTTTTTATGTTTTCAATGAATAGCCATCTAAATTTATAGAGGGGAAGCTCTTTTAAACTAACATTTTTTGGTGCTTCCTTATCTTCGATCATAGGGTTAATAGTACCGAGCTTTTTATAGTTAACATGACAACTGCTCAAAAAAAACAAAACTCTATCGGGTTTGCTATTTGATTTGAGGTAATCTCTTAATTGAACATAGTTAGCTTCCAGTGTTGCTCCACCTAATGCAAAATTATAAGATTCTCCAAAATAAGAAGAAAGCATTTCAGTATTGACTCCATCAAGAGCGGTACTATTACCGAATACTAATACTTTAAATTTCTCATCATTAAACTGAGCAATCTCACGTGCTTTACTAAAGTTCCAATCCACTGATTTTACCACTGAAATGAAAATAATATTTACAACTACAAATCCAACTAAAATCAAAAGACAAAAAATTAAAAAACGTTTCACTAAAACTGAAAGTAAATAAAATTTTGCTCAGTGAACTCACCAAATAAAGTGATACAAACAAGTAGGATCAGGGATGAAAGAAATAAAGTTTTGTATCCTGGCTTGTAAACTTCATTTTGTCTGTATAGAAAATTAAGACTCATGCTAAAAAAAATAGAAAAAATAAATCCGTAAGTAAGAATTTGATCATTTTGGATAATCAATTTATTACCCGAGGCACCTGAAATCATATTTGCTAAATATTGAAAAGCCTCACTAACAGAATCCGCTCTGAAAAATATCCATGAAATAGTAACTAGAGCGAATGTTAGAAAAATATGGGTAACATCTGTCAATTTTGGAAACCTGAGTTCTTTAGTAATAACATCCGTTTGATACTTCCGATTTGCGCCTATTATAAAAGAAGGCACAAAAAAAAGTGCATGCAATCCACCCCATATGATAAAAGTCCAATTTGCACCATGCCAAAATCCGCTAACTAAAAAAATAATAAAGACGTTTCGAACACTGGTTCTAAAATTTACCCTCGAACCACCCAGCGGATAATAAAGATAATCTCTGAACCACGATGATAAAGAAATATGCCACCTACGCCAAAACTCCGCTATGTTTCGGGACAAATACGGAAAATTAAAATTTCTCAACAGATCAATACCAAAAAGCTTGGATACTCCTATAGCAATATCTGAATAGCCACTAAAATCACCATAAATTTGAAAAGAAAAAGCAACTGCTGCAATTGCCAAAGCAGCAGCATTAAAATGGATTGCGTCAGCATAGACTTGATTAACAATAATAGCCATTGAGTCAGCTATTACTACCTTCTTAAAGAACCCCCAAAGAATTCGCTCAAGACCTTCAATTGCCTCATGACTATCAAAAATTCGTTTTGATTTAATCTGAGGTAATAGATGTGTAGCTCGTTCGATTGGGCCTGCCACCAAGAGTGGAAAATAACTCACAAAAAGCGCATAATCAATAAAATCTCTTTCCGCCTTAATCCTCCGTTTGTAAATATCGATCACGTAGGATAGTCCATGAAACGTATAAAAAGAAATTCCTACGGGAAGAATGATCTGTAACATCCACACATCTACTTTTAATCCCAAACTAGTGAGAAGTTCAGCAAAAGAGGTAACAAAAAAATTACAATATTTAAATATTCCAAGAAAACCAATGTTTACCGAAACACTTAACCAAAACCAAAATCGTCTTTGTTTTTCATCTTCTGCATCATTCATTTTAAGGCCTGTATAATAATCCAATAGCGTTGAGAAAATAAGTAAAAATAAAAACCGATAATCCCAACTGGAGTAAAAAAAATAACTCGCAACAAGAAGTAAAAAATTCTGCAACCGCAAACTTCGATTACATACAAACCAATACAATACAAATACAATGGGAAAAAAAATTAAAAACTCTATTGAATTAAAGAGCATTTAAATTGTCAATTTCTTTCGACCTTCGTTTCTACCAACAAATCCACCATCCATCCATACGGGTTGAATTTACCTTCGTGCCATCTTAATTGGCTGTCCCAATACCCGGGGCATGCATCATACCCTCCGGGGGCAAACCCATAATTAATCTCTACCAATAAAGGATTGCGATTTAGGTCAAGTACAAAATCAAACGCCACACATTGCGTTTTTAAACGCTTTGCTAATTGAAATGCTAAGCGCACCCATGCCAGATCAAATTTATTCTTATCATAAAAAATAAAACCGCTGCCGCTTGCCCTAAAATCGTTTTCGCGCACCATTCGTTTAATTGCAAATGCCTTTTCAGCAATCACAATAATCCTGATATCTGAATCATTTCCAGGAATAAATTCCTGGAAATAAATATAACCCCGCTGTCGACCCATTATACGGGCATAAGGTGGAGCCACCACCAATCTGAGTACTCCCTTCAGCACATCGTTAAGTGTAGTTTTCCTCAAGCGATATTTTCGCCATCGTTCAATCAAACTTCCCCAAGCATCGTAAGAAGCAAAACCTTTTCCAAACGCTTTAAGAATAAGTTTATGTCCATCATTTTCCGTCTTAACAAGTTTTACATTTTGTGAACCAGCTCCACCTCTTAATTTAAATACTTTGGGGAAAGTGGTATGCCGTAGCCATTCCAAAGCCACAGGCTTTGAGTAAAAAACCCAGGTAGGAACAAATTCTTTTACAGCCAATGCTTCCAGTAAATACTTCTGTCCCACCTTATCATCAAAATGCCAGTTTGTATTAAAATCAGGAAATACCTTTTTGCCGCTCTGTTCTAAAGAAAATAGGAGTGCCTTAGCAAATAAAATATCCTTGGGATTGCCTTGTTGATGATGCCATAGGAGAGCTTCACAATCATGCATCTGATGGATAATATCATTCGCATAACAATTCACCTGTTTGTAGGGAATCTGATTTTCATCGCAATAGTCGATCCACCGCTGGCTAAACGAGTCTTTAGTGGAATGAATGGCCAGTTTCATGAAATTTTAAATTTTTGTGCCCACGCTTCAAAGGCAACCATAATCCACAAGGCATCTAATTCGGCTGATGAAATGGTAGAAATATTTCGCACCCATTGTTGTATTCGTCTCGTATTAAATAGTCTCCGGTTAGCGATACCAGGAAGTATTGCATCCTGAAGATACTTTTGAAACTCCTTGTCTTGGTAAAACGCACGTACTGGAATACTAAAACCACCTTTGTTGCGATAAGCAAAAGAATGTCCCCACTGCTCAGCTGCTACTTGCTTCAATACAAATTTTGTCTGATTCAAACTACCATTACCTGTAAGATGCGAAGCAGGAATTGCGAAACACGCTTGCACTAATTCATTATCCAAAAATGGAACTCTGTTTTCAATACTATGAGCCATCGACATCTTGTCTTGTCTGATAAGTAAATCGGGTAGATAGGTTTTTAATTCATACTTTACCTGCTTATCAAAAATGCTTCCATCACCTTTACTGTATAAAGAACGTCTTTGACGTAATGCATCGCTGATTTTAAAATCACTTTTTAGCGTTTGCGCCATGGACGGATTCATAAAAGCGGTCGCCATAATTGCCCGGTAATCCTGTTGGCAATAATTTTTAAGGTGGTTTATTGAATATCCTCCCTTTCTAATCGAAGACAGTAGAGTTTTATAATAATAAGGGTGATTTAATTGGGCAAATCTCCCGTAGCCACCAAAAATTTCATCTGCGCCCTCTCCGCTTAATAAGACTGTCACATGAGCTTTCGCTCGCTCTGAAAGTAAATAGATACCTATTGTATTGGGATGGTTGAGGGGTGCTTCAAAATGCCAGGTTGCTCTTTCAAAGGCCCCAGAATAGTAGGTTGAATCAAGTTGGAATTTATGTGATTGTACCCCTAGTTGCTTTGTAACCGTATTGATGAAGGTCTCTTCACTAAAATCCGGGTTATCAAATGTAATTGAAACCGTTTCTAAATCTTCCTTTTGCTGATCCAATGCAAAAAGCGTAACGAGAGATGAATCAATACCACCCGATAATTGGCAACCCACTTTAACATCACTAAGTAACTGACGTTTAACGCTTTCCTTAAGCAAGCCGGTAATGAATTTCATCGAATCTTCTATACCTGATGAAGCTGAAGTTCGCTTATACACTTCAACATCAAAATACCTCTCAGTACGGTAGCTATTTCCTGGAGTATAAACCCTGTATGTTCCCGGCTCAAGACCTTCTACGTTAGAAAATAGAGTATTATTAATTACATTTCTAAAAAGTAAGTATTCATCAAGCAACTCGGTGCGCAGCAAAGGCTTAAATTCATCAAGTGCTAAAAAACTCTTAACCTCAGAGGAGAAGGCCATTAATTCTTCAGTCTCGAAAACATAAAGTGGTTTTATTCCGAAACGATCGCGTGCAAGAAAAAGAGATTGGTTTCGCAAGTCAATCAGAACTATCGCAAACATCCCGTTAAGCCGAGTGATCATTTGATCAAATCCGTACTTGATATAGAGATATAAAATTACTTCTGTATCCGAATGTCCTTTAAATCGGAACCCATCAGCTTCTAGTTCTGATTTAAAATCAAAGGCATTATAAATCTCACCATTAAATGCAAGAATTACCTGGCCATCTGGGCTACACATTGGCTGATGACCATTCACAGAAAGATCCAAAATACTCAACCGATTAAACCCTAAAAGCCCTTCTACTCCAGGGGATAGTTCCTCTGCGTTAAAAGGTGAGTGCTCATCCGTCTTTTGTGTTCGAAGTGAAAAACTCCTTAGCCCAGAATCATCGGGGCCACGATGCCGTTGTTGAGAAAGCATGCTCACCACCTGCCCGGTATGTGAAATGGTTTTTGCTTTATAAAAATAGCCGGCTATGCCGCACATGAATTAGTCCTTGAGATAGTTTAGAAATACTTCCCGATGTGACTCGCAGCGGGTAATATTTAGTATAAGTCGCTTTTTTTTAGCACTGAAAACACTGGGAATTAATCTACGCTTCCGCAAGGATGCCAACCAAGAACTTCGATAGGGTTCGAGATAAATATTATAGATATCTTTTTTACTTTCGCAAAAACTATTAAACCTACTCTCCAGTTCCTGATCGTTGCTAATTATTGAATTGAGCTTTTGGAGACGCTGGTTAAAAACAGTTTTATCTTGTTCATTTAATAATGTAGTCCCAGGTTGTTCATCACTTTGTTTGATCGGAATTATTTCAAAGGAAATAGTGTTTTTCAAAATCAGTCGAATGGCCATGCCGATATTCCATGCACTATTACGCATCCCTGGCCAATCAAAACAAAAATTGCCCAGACTATAAAACAAGGGTGCATCCTTATACACTTCGTACCCTGAAACAACATGTGTGTGATGACCTATTACGGCAGAGGCACCTGCCTCCACGAAGAAACGAAAAAGTTCCTTTAGTCGCGGACTCGGCAATTCATAATGCTCATTACCTCCATGAAAAACTACTATAACAAAATCGTGCTGATCTTTTGCCTGCTTTATGTCGCGATAGTTTTTTATGATGTCAAGAGGATTGGCTCCAGCTTCGTTACCATGGGTATTGCACCACTCATTTTCAGTAAAGTTCAATATCGCTATCCGTTTGTCTTTTATTGTTGTACTAAATGGCTTGCGCGCTTCACTTAGATTTCGTCCAACACCAAAAGTAGCAATGCCAGCTTGACTGCAATGCTTAATGGTTTCTAATAATCCAACATCACCATAATCCATGATGTGATTGTTCGCCATAGCCACCAAACCAATATTAGCATACTTTAAAGCTTTTACGCTGTCTGGGTGAGCCTTTAAGTGTGGCCCGGTTTTGTGGATCGGTTTTCCATTCACAACCAGAGGACTTTCAAGATCAACAACATTCAAGTCACTTTTATCAAGTTCGCTCTTAATGTCGTTAAAGAGTAAATCGAAATGGCTATTCAGTATCAGCGCTTCGTTTCGAAGTTGAGCACAGAAATCGCCAGCAAAAAGTATATTTACATCACTCATTTTTGATTTTCTTTAATCAAATCTCCAAGCTGATCCGATGTTATAAATTCTACCGAAGGCCAGGTTTTGATAATCGCACTCAAGAGTTCATCCAACAACTTCAAATTTCTAGTTCGGTTCGATTCATCGATATAACCAATAAAGTTTATGCGATGCGAACAAATTATTGCGGGTTTTTTCCAACGGAATGCATCCCCGATACTATTAAGTGTATAGTCTACCCAGTCATTTTTCTTCACAAGGCTGGGCTCAAAAAAACAATTGCGGGTTAAATAAATTTGACCAAGCGAATTGCGGTCACCCAATGTATGATGCTTTAAATCATAATTATTAAATCCACCTCTTGGCTCGTACTGAGACATGCCGCCTTGTAGATAATTAACGCCTTCACTATTAAGAACTTCTTCCAGCTGACTGGCCCATGTATAGCACGGTGCAATAAACGACTTCGATCTATAACCAAATGTGTGATTAAAAATAGACAACCCATCGTGTAATGTTTGCTCCAAGTGCTCTATATCCTTAGGTCTATCTGTATCTAGAGCCTCCATGTAGTTATAGTCATCATTACCTGAATATGTAGTTTGCTGGCTGAATGTAAATTGAAGGATTTCGTTTCGAGACTGCAAGGCTTTCATCCACCGATTTATATTAAGATGCTCACGGCCATGAAATTGAGGATGAAACAATTTTTCCTTCAATCCGAGTTGGTAGAGTGAAAACACACTATCGTGGTTTGGGTAACGTCTCAAGGTTTGTGTAAAATGTTCATAGTGATATTCCTGAAAGTCGCTGTTCGCTATTTTTTCAAAGTCAGGATTTACCAGAATCACATTGGCAGTGAAACATGGATACTGCCCATTTCCATCTTTGTGTTTTCGTAGGACGTCAAACAACGCGGTCATATCTTCGTTGGCCTCCAACGCATCAAACCTGTTGTAACTACTGTTGGCTACATTAAATCCTTCTTTAACAAACTTGTGATATACTTCGCGTGATGGTAATCGAATGCTTCCCCAATCGTCAGACTCAATAACAACAAGCTTACGCTCCGTTCTCCACCCTGGGATGTTCTTCAGGTTTCGAATTATTGAAGACCCTATTTCCCTTACTCTCTTCACTTCCTGGAAATGTCTATTCGAATCAAAACTCATTAAACCAACGCCAGTCGCGTTCATCACTACTTCTTTTTCGTATTGCCACCATGGTGGCTCGAAGACCAAGGTCTGCATCAGTAGCCATTATTTTACTGGAAAATACATCATGCACATTTTTGGCTGGAACAATTTTACTTAACACTCTAACAGGTGCCAGAGCCACTTGCTCGAACAATTTTCTCTTTATACTTACGGGATAGGTTACACCTTCTACACTTCCAATCAATTCATAGCTTGGATAGTTTAAAATATATCGCAGAAGTTTTTTTATACCCGGCATATCGACATCATGAAAAACAATCACACCACCCACATCCAGCATTCTATTAATGTAGAAAAAATCGAGCAAAACATGATCGAATGTGTGCCAACCATCAATAAATGCAAAATTGAATTTTTCTCCAGCCTTAAGTAATCCCGGTAGGGCAATTTCAGAAAGCTCTTCTAACAAGGAAAAAAAATTGAAACCAGCCCGCTTTAAATTGAGTATCCCAATGTTTTTCCACTCTCGTTGAAAAGGATCTATAATAGTATGATGCGCATCCCCTACCTCGGCCAAGGCTGAACATATATAGAGAGAGGAAATCCCATAAGCACAGCCTACCTCAACGCCTTTCGTACATTTGTTTTCAGTTATTACCTTCATCAACAAATTTCCTTCCTTCTCTTTGATTTCTGAGTGAAGTGGGTATTCGTTACCAAATTCGTCAATAACTTTTTTGCTTGCTATAAGTTCTTGAATAAATCGAGGTCCTTTAGGTTTTTGTTGATTCATCTTGTTTAGAATTATTTGAAGTTGTGCAAACCATCCACTTATTCTTCCAAAACATTACAGATATACTCTGCTGTGGCATTTTTTGAACTACTAATTCGCCCCGGATTACCTACAACAATAGAGTGATCGGGAATATCAAAATTGACAAATGCCCCCGGTGCAATAAGTACATCATTACCAATTGTAATCTTACCAACCACAATGCAGTTAGCACCCAGCCACACACGATCACCCAGTGTGGGAAACCCCATCGCTTTCCCCCTATTGCTCTGACCAATTACCACCCCAGGGTTAATATTGCAATTGGAGCCAATAATGGCCTTGCTATTAATTATAATGGTTCCGAAATGACTTATGTGAAAGCCTCCCCCAATAGATGCCTTGTAGGGAATTTGAAATCCATACTTAAAAAGATAGCGTCTCAATATGAGTCGTACGCAAAAACGAAAAAAATTATTCTTTGCAGCCGCTGCAACCCGCATAAAAAATAAATACCTAAATCCATGCGATCTCAACCCCTTTAATAAAGCACTTACAGAGTAAGGTTCCGGAACATAACGATATAAATCCTGTTGAATAAATTTATTCATTGTGTATCCATTAAGCGACCCAGTTCCTGAGTAGTCATGTATTCGATCGTTGGCCAACATTTTTTTATGCTGGTTAACAGAGTATCTAATTGAGTTAACCCATTCCTTCGGTTACTTTCATCGAGTGCTCCGATAAAATTAACACGGTGCGAACTAATGATGGCTGGCTTACCCCATCGAAATGAAGTTTCAATTTCTTTTAAACAAGAACTTACCCAGTTTTTGCCAGCAAGGCTAGGCTCGAAAAATGCATTGCGCGTAATGAACCGTTGGCCCGCCTCACTCCTCTTACCAAGGTAGTTGAACCGTGTTTGATACTTACCTTCACCCACAGGCACCGAATGTTTTCGCGAAGAATAGAGGTACTGGATACCCTTATGTTTTGCAAAGTCATAGAGTTGTTCACTCAAAAAACCATTGGGTGGCACAAAGAACGAAGCTCTGTAACCAAACAATTTTTCAAACTGGTTTAAGCCATCCTCCAGTATAGCTTTGTGATCTTCAACCTCAGCCTGCTCAACAAAATCAAAGGCGGCTTGAAAGCTTATCCCTAGAGTATGTTTATTATTGTATCCCCAAACACATTCGTTGAAACCGAATTGAGCTTGCGCATCGTTTGTCCGCAAGGCAGTTAACCAGTGGTATATGTTTACATGCTCACGCCCGTGAAACTGAGGTGCGAATAAATTTTCACCAATACCCTCCTTCCATAATGCCCACACATTTCTATTGGGATAGTATCGGCCCAACGTATCAGTAATCAATTCGTAGTAATAAGATTCAAAATGACTGGCTCCTATTTTTTCGAAATCAGGATTGGCTACAAGGCTTAGTGCCGTGATTGCCGGATGTCTTCCGTGGTGGTCCCGATGCCTGCGCAGCACTCCATAGAGTGCTTCCATATCCTCGGAATTTGCGAGAGTGTCATAAAGATTAAATCTCAACGAACTTGCTGGCCCCATATCCAGACCTGCCTTACTAAGTCTGGTAAAACCTGCTTTTGATGGCATCCGAATGCTTCCCCAATCATCGGATTCAATCACTACAATCCTGCGTTTAGTGCGCCAACCAGGGATGCTTAGCACTTCATTTTTCCAATGAGAGAATACACTCATTTGAAAAAACTTATTAGTGGAAAGTCATTTGTAAGAAAAGGCGCAACTAATGGATTCCCTAAAACAGTAAGCAAACTCGTGGTCTCAAAGCCAACTCGTATCTCCACCACTAGATAGAGAATCGTGGCGAGCAAAAAAGGGATATAACTCCACCCTAGAAATACGTTTCGCTTAGACTGCTGCACAAACAAAAAGAAAAATGAAAATAAGATCGTGTCTGATACTAATTGAAATCGTAACATAGACGGAACCTGGCTAAGCAGATTAGTAACAGTCGCCAACAATAAGCCAAAGCAAAGGAGGCCAACTACGATTTTATTTGTCGAAATCTCAGATCTATATTTAAGAAAAAGGATTGCGAGTAAAAGATTTATTGAATAGTGGATAGCCGTTACTCGTCCGGCAACATACCAGTTTGCTTGCTGATTCAATTTCCCTCGTTCCTTAATATATTCCTCGCTGGTATAAGCTTGAGTTTTTTCCTGAAATACTTCTGGCACCTGATTGGAATAAGCCTTCAAAACTTCCGGCCTTATCTGGGTAATAAAAAAGGAGGCAAAGTAAAGGATTATGAAAATAACCAGTCTATTTCCAGCCAGCAAATAAAGCAGTAACAACAGCACTGGTAAAATAAAACTGAAGTGAATAAATATGGAAGCAGCACTAATTGCCAACCCCTTTATTTTGCTTTTACTTAAAAGTGTAAAAATACCAAAAACGAAAACATGAGCAGCGGTCCAAAACCTGAACCCATTAATTTGCCAAATGGCAATAGTTAGTGCTGCCAGTAATAAAAAGGGCAAGGCTTCGCGTTTTATTTTGTTCTCTACAAATGAAAATAAGAACCACAGATTTCGGGAATAAAAAAAACCAAATACTAAACCAAATACAGCAAAAAGAACTCTACTATTATCCGTAAACCTTGATACAACAAACGTGAGTAGAGGTTGAAGTACATCCACATAGCCTGTCTCTTTCTCATAGATAAGACCTAGAAAATCTCTAATACTACCTATAGGTTGCCGTGCCATGTAAACCAGACTCTCGCGGTAACGAGTACTGTCCATTTGATTAGAAACAACAAAGGTAAAGCCGAAAAAAACTATAAAGGCCCACATTAAGTTTTTAGACCACGATACCTTGAAATTTCGAAGTGCAACCACCAACGAAATTAATGGCGAGAATAAGAATAACGTAACTATGCCAATTCTATCTAACCCTTGCCGGGTACGCACTGGTTGACTGATTACGTTACTCTTTACGATCATACTTACTATCTTTCAAGCAGTTCATTCTTACTCAATGATAAAAATTGATTGCAGACATTCTCAATTCTGAATTTATTATAATCTTCAAATTGAAATTTTTGATCATATCTTCCAGTTAAAAATTCATTGATTTTCAATTCATCGACTTCACCAGACTGCAAAGACAACACCGGCCTGTCGACCAGATAATAATCAATTAACTTACTAGGAGATTGCACTGTAATATCATAAGAAATATTGATGAGAAAGTCCATCTTCTTAAGTGTCTGCAATAATTGATGTCGGGGCACTAAGTCGCGGATTTCAATTCTGCCCCGCCCCTCCTTTAGGTAAGGTTCAATCAGGGATCGTTGTGCAGAGAATATCAAAAATTTAAAGTCTGTTTCTAAGCCAACTAAGTACTGAAACAATGCTCTTGGATCTCGCGATCCTGGGATGAATGTGCCGGCAAACGCAAATGTAGGAATTGCGTTCCTTTCGTAGACCGGTAGCAGGGCGTGGGTCTCTTCAAAATTAAAACCCTGTGTAATTTCCACAATCTTTGGATGAAACTCGGGGTAATAGTTATGTATCATCTTACTATTTGTGATACTGATAAAATCTGCCTTACGTGAAAACCATTTCTCAAGATATTTAAAGTAAAACATCTTGCGAAAACTATCTATGGTGGCGCCCATATAAGGATCGCCACAATCTGCCACCCAGCATTTTGCGAGTTGCCTTTTCCACGCCCATGCTACACCCCAATGAACAGGATAAGGCACTGCTACTGAAATTAAAAGGTCGTAGCCGGTTTCATGGCTAAGGGCTTTTCGATATTTAAACATCAGTTCTATTTCAGGATACTCCACCAGCAATAAAAGCAATCGGTTGAATGCTCTGGACAAGAAATTAAGTATCCCCTTCGGATAAATTGTGATCGGTTTTAAAAAATATGAAGGCAGGAATCTCAGTTGAATATTATGTTGATCACAAAAATTCTGCGCAGCCTCTCCTCTATCAACAGTGATTACCGTTATCTGATGACCAAGACGGGAGAACTGTTTGGCCAATTCGGTGGCTCGAAACGATCGTGGCGAGTTTTCAGGGTAAAATGCTGCAGAGGCTACTAAGATTTTCATTAATTGAATTTGAATTGAAAATCAGTTCGAAATCTTTGATTATAAAAAATCCTTAATGCCCATAAAATAAAAAAAAGATACACAGAAATATTATAGAATTGACCATAGGATTTAAAAACACCCCTACATCCCTCCAATTGGAGATGCTTGAGATTTTCCTGCTTCAATTTCCTCTCTACATTAAAAATATTTCTAAAATACTTCCGAGAAACACATGCCTGAACAGATAACATGCAAAATTTTACGATAGGCTGATTTAAAAATATTTGCTGTTCCTGAGAGAGTATGGTTTGAGTTCTGAACAATATCAAGTTTTTAGCTGCGCGAATAAAACCATCCACAGCTTTATCCTGATAAAACAAATCAGAATTTGTTGCCGAACCAGGCCGAGTGGTACGCATATAAAATTCCGCCCCTGAAAATGTGCATCGTGTAGCCAAGCAAAGAACACGCGCAATAAACTCGCCATCTTCGAGGTATGGTATTTGGGCTACATACCTCAAATTATATTTACTAATAAACTCTCTGTTATACAAAATTGCCCACGATCGGTCAGGGTCTGTCTTGCCATTGCCACGTGAAAGGAGATAAGCATCAATACCTAAATAAACTGTATTCTTGTATTGCAATTGAAGCACTTCTGCTACCCGTTGTTCTTCTACATTCAGAAAATAATAACCTAGAAAAGACACTTCTGTTTGTGAAGCGTAAGCTTCATCAATCAATTTTGCAAGAGTATTCGGCAATACATAATCATCCGGGTCAACAAACAATATATAATCACCTTGTGCTTTATCAATACCTGCATTGCGCGCCATCGATACACCTTGATTTAATTGATCAACCAGTGTGATGTTATTAAATTCTTCCATAAGCCGCAACGCTACTTCACGACTATTGTCGGGCGAGCCATCATTCACTACAATAATTTCATATTCATTGTGCGGCAAATCCTGATTCTCAAGACTACGAATGCATCGCTCCAAATATGGCTCCACATTATACACGGGAAGTATAATACTTAACGCTACCTCAGCCATTGGCAAACTTAATTAGCATAGAATACATTGGTGCGACCCGACTTTAATACTTTCTTTCGAAACGAAATTACGTATTGATATGGGTTTGCATACAAAGTTGCAAAGCGATACAAAGACTCCAAAACAGGATTTTTTTTATTCCATCCAAAAAAAACAAACAATTTTCGCATACTCATTGTCCATTTTTCAGCACCCACAATATCCCAGGGTAAATAAGGAAAAACCGTTTGTTTACGAAATGAGTATGTCTTTAGCAACAACGGTTTAAAGAGAACTTCAGCATCAATATTATTTAAAGCCCCGCTATGTTGCCGGTACCCTACCGTTTCCTTCTCCATAAAATCCAACCGAATACCGGCTTTAGTAAGTTTCAGCCACATTGGATAGTCTTCTGCTGCTGTATTGGACTCATCGTATGAGCCAACCGAAAGAACCGCTTCTTTATTAAAAAAATAAGAAGGCGTAAAACTTATTCGATCAGAGAGTAATAAAAGATCGTGTTGATGCTGAGCAGAAAAATGGAGAGCCATAATATTTACCGGAAATTGATCGGGTATCACGCGCAAAAAATTTTGCTCATCAAATTGATTTTTGTAAAGCCGTACATAGGAAAATAAGACCTTTGTTTCCGGGAAATCTCTTACAAAATCCATGTTGTTTTGAATGCAAGAAGGAAGCAAAATATCATCACCAGCTATAAATTTGACCCAGGCAGATTTGGAAGCGGCAATACTACGATTGCAATTTGCTGAAACTCCAGTATTCTGTGGAGCCGTTATTACGTCTGTTCTTACAAAACGTGAAGAATTGGCATTGATCCATGCATGAGCAAGAGCCACTGTAGCATCGGTTGAACAATCATCAGATACAATTAATTCTATCTTTGGATAGGTCTGGCTCCTAACACTTTCAAGAGTCTCTAAAATAAAAGCAGCCGAATTATAACTCGTAACTACTATGGAAACAAGTATCATCGTTTGCGAATCACTCCTCTAATTAAAGAGACTAGTTTTATTTTATTGTTCAATTGGTAAAAAGAGTAAACACATGCAACCATCCAAATGAACAGGGTTACAATTAGTTGCAGACTGCCCGTAAATTGCCGAACCAAAATAAAACAAGTAATACCTAGTAATAATTGAGTTATTAATATTCGTATAAAATCAAACTCGAGCGAGAAATTATATCGATATCGTACTATCCAGAAAGTTTGAAAAATTGACAACGCATAGGCGATTAGAAATGACAACCCTAAGCCCTCCAAACCAAGCCAGGTATATCCCACAACATTTAGAATAAGTGTGTAAATATTTGCCACCAACTCATTATAAAAAAAAATTGTTGAGTCGCCATTAGCTACCAGCAAAAAACCCATCGACCAAACAATAGACTTTAAAAAAATTCCTAGCACCGACCACTGCACCATAGGTACAACATCCAAAAACTCTGCTGAATAAAGAATGACGATAGCATACTTAAGGAAAATTAAAAACAAAATCAGGATAGGCCCTAAAATCAGCACCGCCATTTCAGCTTGTTGATTAACCAACTTACCTGCTTGTTGGTTATTTTGAGCCACTGCAGAAAGGCGTGGATAATAATCAGTGCCCATAGCAGTAAAAATCATACCTACATAGGTATTAACCATGGCAAAGCCCGCACTGTACAAACCCACATCAGCCAGACTGCCCTCGTGGGTAATGTACACACGAGTGAAATACCCAACTGCCATACCTATCAATCCGCTCAGACTAAGCAGCAACCCCATTTTGATCATACCTTTAGCATGATCCCACACTTCAGATGAAGATACAGGAACAGGCTCATACTTTACCTTTCTTCCAAAGTAAATCGCCAATACCAATCCGGTAACAGCGGTAAGCAACAATGCCGGCACTATTCCATCTATTCCGTAATAATAATATAATGGTATAGAAACCAGTAACCCAAGAGTTGCCCCGGCAGCATTTGCTTTGGCCAATTCCTTCAGCTTGCGCATGCCTTGCAATAATACGTACTGACTACTACTGATATTGGTGAGCAACATCGTTATTGATAATACGCGAAAAGCCCAGATAAAATCTTCATTTCCAAATGTAAGTTGGCTTAGCCAAGGGGAAAGAACCAGCATTAGCAGCGAGCCAGCAATGCCCGTAATCCAGACCAACCTTTTTAGTATAGTGGCGACTATGGCTACACGACCGGCATTACCTGTAGCATTTGCATCTGATACATTGCGTACGGCACTTACATTAAGGCCCAGATTTGTTACTCCGCTCACTAATGAGGTTACCGATATAAGTAATCCGGAAATTCCCATGCCTTGCGTACCCAATAACACCGCTACAATCTTTGAACGTATAAGCGACAAAAATATCTGATACATCTGAACACCCCCAAAAATAGAAGTAGCCTTTACAATCTGCCGGTAGGAAGATTGCGATTCGTCCGCCATCAGGTAAAAAAAGGTAAAGTATTAAAATTCATTGACGGCATTTATTACCGCTTCAACTTCCGTGTCTTCCATAACCGGACTGATCGGTAAACTCAATACTTCGTTGTGAATTTGTTCGGTGATTGGAAATGTAAACTGATTCCACTCTTTATAAGCATATTGCTTGTGCGGAGGCATAGGGTAGTGAATAATTGTCTGAATTCCGCTGTCTGTAAGATGCCTTTGTAAGGTGTCTCGTTCTCGGCAGCGCACCACAAATAAGTGCCACACATGATCATTTACTTTACCCGGTAAAATGATTCTTCTATTTTCGATTTTATTTAAATAGAAACTAGCTATAGTTTGTCTGCGCTCGTTATCAGTATCAAGACGTTTTAATTTTAACTTTAACACTGCTGCCTGAATTTCATCAAGTCTTGAGTTGAGGCCTTTCATTTCATTCACATATTTTTTTCGCGAACCATAGTTGCCTAATGCGGCTACTGTGTCCGCCAATATTCTATCTGAAGTTGTAACAGCACCAGCATCGCCCAACGCTCCAAGATTTTTACCGGGGTAAAAACTATGACCAGCCGCATGGCCAATTGCTCCTGTACGAACATTGCCAGCATAGCAGCCAATTGCCTGAGCATTGTCTTCGATCAATAATAGATTGTATTGCTCGGCAATACGCTTTATTTCCGGGTGCATTGCATTTTGACCATACAGATGGACTAACAAAATGCCCTTAGTTTTAGGAGTAATACTTTTTTCTAGAAAAGTTGGATCAAGATTAAACGAATGAATGTCTGGCTCAACTAAAACGACCTTTAGTCGATTGTCCGTTATAGCAAGCATGGAAGCGATGTAGGTATTGGCAGGCACAATAATCTCATCTCCTTCTTGCAATCGGCCCAATTCAATATAAGCATGGAAGATCAAACGAAGCGCATCGAGGCCATTTGCAACGCCTACTGCATAAGGAGATCCAATATAGGAAGCATACTGACTTTCAAAACTCTTTAACTCCTCTCCAATTAAAAACCATCCAGAATGAATTATTCGTAACACAGCCTCGTCCAGTTCTGGCTGAAAAGAATCGTTTATTTTCTTTAGGTCTAAGAATTTAATCATTTTGTTAGCAATGTATTCTTTTCATCAGTTGTAAATTCGCGAATGAGTCTGGCTGGTGTGCCCCCGATAATACAGAAATCCGGAAAAGATTTATTTACAAAGCTATTTATACCAACCACACAAAAATTACCGAGCGTTACACCAGGCATAATTACTGAATTAGCACCAATCCAGGTATGATCACCGATATGAACTTCACCTCTTTCAATCGGAAATAACCTCTGCAAAAGTTTTGAGGCATTAGGTCCAGATCCAGACAAAATTGTAATGTGTTGAGCGATGCTTACATGTTCACCAATAGACACCTGCGCATTAAATCCCTCAATAAGTGTATTCATTCCTATATAACTTTGCTTTCCAACTTTCAAAAGAAAATCAGGGTGACCAAACAATGTGCACTGTTTTGCCACTTTGACAAAATCACTTACTATTATATTGTTAAGAGAGCTCGTTTCATCTACACTTACTTGTTCTCCTAAAAAAATATTTTCGATTTTCATTTCAAAAACTGTCCGCTAAATAACGTAATCACATGCGTGATATAATCAAGGTCGTTTTTACTTAAAGCCTGATGCACAGGAATAAAGAAAGATTCTTCACCATAAAACACACTACATTGAATTCCGTGGCCAAATAAATATTCTTTTAACAGCGCTAAATTAATTTTGCCATTTGATCGGAACATATATACGCCTGGCACTATGCCAGTTTGCAAATCAAATCTGGGTTCCAGTCCAACCTTTCGTAGTCTGTCTTGTAATATCAAATAATTATTAATGCGATTTGTTAGAATTTCATCTTTCATTTTGATGTAATATGAAAGAACGCTCTTTAGATAAACAGTTATATCTTTACTGAGATTAACAGCAGCTTGAGGTCCTTTATTAGAAATCATCATGCCCCCTAACTGTATGGGAAACATTTTCGGAAAACTGTAAACGGAAAATTCTCCTACAGCACCAAGTTGATAATCATCAGTTTCCGAAAAGAAAGAGTATGCACAATCCTCAACAATTGGAAGATTATAGGCCTTTAATTCTGCAATTTTCCCGAACGGATAGCCAAATTCATGTATTACAAGAATGAGCTTAGTATCCTTAGTCACTTCTCTCTTCCACCTGCAAAATTTGTCAATTTCGTTCGTAACGCAACTACTAATGTAGTTATTACCAGATGTTGTGACGATGGTAACTACATCGTTCTGCTTAAGGGTATAAGTGACCAGTATTTGATTAAGTGCCTGTCGACCATTTAGGGTATAATAGAAATTGCTATGACCAAATCTATCTCGAAAATAATCATCTATGGTTTCTTCAAATGGTAATGAACTATTTAACGAAATATCCTGAGTTTGAAATGGGCTAATTTTATAGTCCGGAAGAAGGTACTTATCAGGATTGACAACAAACATTATACTTCCTTTTCAAAAACCAATTTGGGTTGCATATCGCAACCAATACCTTCTTTAAATTCACACAATCCATAATTAGGAATAGAGTCAACTGTCGAATACCCAATATCGATGAAACGATAATTTTCATTCTTATAAAAACTGAAAATATTGTAAGAAAGAAAATTCATTGTTTTCAAATTAGAAAACTCAGGCAAGTCTCCCCAATAAATAACTTGCACCACGTTTTTAGCCACACGAAATATAATAGCGCCAGCAATTGATTTCTCATCTTCATGTTTAACTAAAAAAAAATCTGCTGGAATAATCTCAGTTGTTTGAAGTACTTGCACCCATGACATGCGGAATGGCACTCCTCGCGTTATACGATTGTGTCGAATAACTTCATAGGCTACTTTTTTTTGCTCTTCGGTGTCACACTTGATAAATGAAAGATTATTAATAAGTGCTTGGTTCAGATTTTTACGAGCATTACGCCAAATGGAATCCGGGTAAGTTTTAGAAAATTTATTTAGATCGTAATGATAGTTTAATTCGACCTGCTTGACTAAAAACTTTTTCCGATAAAAGACATTTACCATCTTGGCCAAATAACTTTCAAAATAGATGGGGGGTGGTAAAGTTATTCTGATTGTATCAATCCTATTTTCTTTGGCCCATACCAAAAAGCAATCAACGGATTCCTCAATAGATTGCAACTTAATGTCATCATGCAGAGGAGTAAACCCTCCAAAAGGAGATGAAAATGGAGAAGATAAGGAGGTTCCATTCCTACCCACGATAATACCCAATCTGTATTTCGAGTCTTTAAATAAAAGGTAAAATACGTTCTCAACTTTCTCCTTATTTAATTCATTGAATGCAGCATCGCCAAAAGCATGGAATGAGTTATTAATAACCGAAGCAAATTGTTGATGAGAAACCTCTTCTAAAATCACCCCTGCTCAGTTTTATACTTAAAAAATTGTTGGTAGTCTCGGATGTAATCGCCCTCACTATAAATGGTAGAGGCCAGCACCAGGCAAATAGCACCAGAAGAAAAATTGTCTAATTCCCTCCACAAGCCAGGAGGCATCAATAATCCTTTATAGGGCCGCGAAAGATGAAATGATTTTCTTGCAGTTCCGTCTTCCACATGAATATCAAAACTTCCGCTACCAGCGACTATTAATTGTTGCAGCTGCTTATGCGCATGACCCCCACGAGCTTCTCCACCCGGAACGTCATACAAGTAATATATACGCTTAATAGCAAAAGGAATCTCCACTTCGTTGTTAAGAGCTGTTATGTTTCCCGATACTTTATGTACTTGTGGTAAATCAAGGATTTGACAATCAGAAACCTTTGAATTTTTCATTTGAACATTTTCTTAAACGTTTCAAAGTTGCGCACATAGTCATCTTCGGAATAGTTGTGGCTTGAAAGATGTAGTCCAAGTGAATTGGTTGAAAAATTGCCCATATGGCGCCACGTTAACGGTGGCACCCATAGGCCGTAGTAACTTCGATTAAGTGCAAATCGTTTTTCTGTTCCGTTTGTATCTGTGATAATAACATCAAAACTTCCACTTAAGGAGATAATAACTTCTTGCTGTTCCTTATAAGCATGGCCACCCCTTTGCTCTCCGCCTGGCACATCGTATGTCCAGAATACTCGCTCAATATGAAAAGGAATAATTTGAGGATGCTGTAAAAATGTAAGGTTCCCGCGCGGGTCTGATATTTTTGGAAAGTTGATTAATTGAGCTTCCATCTAAAGATATTCACCGAATTTAATTTTCGAAGGCACTGAAATTTAGCCATCGAAAGTAGTACCCCTTTAAAGCAGTGTAGCTACTGCAAAACTACTCTTCGTAATAACCTTGACCATTTTTTCGTTTATTATTTCCATACCCGTAACCATACCCGTAGCCGTACCCGTAGCCGTACCCATAGCCATATCCTGGACCTGATTTATAAATGTCATTTAGTACTATACTCATTTTCTTAATTTTACCGGCTTCATAATATTCATTAACTGTCTTAAGTAAAGACTTTGGAGTATAATTCTGTCGCACTATAAAGAGAGTATGATCTACCAGTGAGGACAAAACAAAAGCGTCTGTAACCAGCGCTAAAGGTGGAGTATCAATGAAAATGAAATCATACTGACTTTTGGCTGTTTCTAAAAACAATTTCATTTTATTACCCAATAATAATTCAGAAGGGTTAGGTGGTACGGGCCCAGCGCTCACCAGATCAAGATTATTGTACTGCGTCTGCTGCACCACCTCTTCAAAGCTATTTAAGTTTGCCAGGTAATTACTAAGACCTCTGTCATTACTTAGTTTAAGGTCACTGAAGATTCTTGGCTTTCTCATATCAGCACCCACGATCAATGTTTTTTTTCCGGATAAAGCAAAAACACCGGCCATGTTAATTGATGAAAAAGTTTTGCCTTCGCCACTTATTGAACTGGTCACAAGAAAAACTCCTTTTTCTTTTTTTTCAAGAAAGTAACTTAGATTAGATCGCAAAGCCCGAAAGGATTCAGAGATTGAGGATTTGGGCTTTTCAAAAACTTCAACGTTTGGTTCTCCTTTCTTATGCCCAACTCCACCGATAAAAGGTATCGATGTGATTTTTTCTACATCTTCTTTAGATTGTACACGCGTATTTAGCAACTCGAGTAACATGAAAATTAAAATAGGAATGGCAATACCAAGCATAAGGGCAATGGTATTATTTCTCGAAACTAAGGGGGAAATAGGGCCGCTGGACAAGGGTGGATTTACGACAATAATATCAGAAGAGTTAGACGCTTTTGAAATTCCGGATTCAGCTCTTTTTTGAAGAAGGAATATATAGAGGTTTTCTAAAAGAGAATAATTGCGTTTTATATTAACAAGTTGACGCTCTGCAATGGGTAAATAATTCAATTGATTCTCTAATTCATGAATGCCTTTTTTTAGAAAATCTAATCGTATTGTATTTGTCGATTTTTGATTTTTAACAGACTCTAAAATGCCTTCCTTCAATTCAAGCAATACCCTCGTCTTCTCAGCGATTACAGGATTCTGTAGCTTTTCAACCCTGGTTAGCAGTTTTATTTCACCTTGAATTGTAAGCATTTGGCCCATCAAATTACCCAAGATTGGATCGGCTATTCCTACTGAAGACGGAAGTATAACCTGATCCAATAGATTTGTCTTATTCAAATATTCAGTCAAGTAATCATAATAATTTTCTGAAATAATCAATTCCGTTTTTTGAATTTCAAGACCCTCCAGTTTTTGATAGAGTCTCATCGCTTCACTATTCAAATCTGTTACAATATTTTTATTCTTGAATACTTCCAGTTGCCGCTCTGCCTTTTTTAGCGAATCACTTATACTCGTCAGTTGGTCGTTTATAAAATCAATTGTATTAGCCGCAGTTAAGTTCTTTTTCTCAAGATCGTAATCTTGGTAATTTTTTATGAGACCATTCACGAAGTCTATTTCCTTCTGAGGACTTGAGCCTGTAATGGATAAATTTATTACGCCTGCACCTTCTTCAGCCCATGATGCATTGAGTCGACTTATGTATTGGCGAGCAAGGCGGTCTGCAGGAGTATATTGGTAAAGCCAATTTAAACTTTGTGGCAGTAAGCCAGTATGCGGAGATCTCCTCTTTAGCAAGAAAAGAACATCTCCAAGTTTCACAGTATCACCAAAGGTTTTTACGACTGGTTCATCAAAGTCTTCAACAAGTCCATAGATTTGATAGCGAGTACCGTCCAAAATATCAAATCTAAATGAGAACGAACGGTTTTTATCATTCTCTAAAATTTGAACCTCTACCAATGCCTCATTGTAAAATTCCGTTGTAAGCACATTACCTATTCGTGAAAACGAGTGATCCAATTTCAATTCGCTAACTGTTCGCTCCATTAACGGGCCAGATTTCAAAATATAAATTTCATTAAGGTAGTTTCGATTGAATTTGACTAAGGGATTGTTATAAAGAAGTTTCCCACTCGTCACGTCTTCTGCCTCTTTTATGATGATCGATGCATCTACGGAATAAATTCGAACCGCATAGCGATTTCGTATGTAGGAAACAGAGAGGCATATCAAAATACTTAGCACAATAAAATACCAATAGCGAATAGCCTGATAAGCAACCCTTTTAAAATCAATATTAAAGTTACTCTCGACTTGTCCGTCTGCTAAGTTAGATTGCATGGAGTTTAATTTCGGGTGAGGTTTATGGTAAGAATAACTAACGTAAGAGTAGAAACAAGTAAAGCCAGATTCTGTCCAAAGTAATTTCTATAGGGCCGTTGACGCAAGGCAGGAACTATTAAAATATCATTCTGATGGACATAATAGTAGGGAGAAGCTATGAAGTTCTCGTCTAAAAGATTTACATATTGAACTTGTGTTTTACCGTTAATGTCGCGAATCAACTTAACATTCCGTTTGTCTGCTAAATCACCCAAACCACCCGCTAGCCCGATAGCCTCCATCATACTTACCCGATTATTCCCCAAAACAATAGAGCCCTCCTTTTTTACTTCTCCTAAAATTGTTATTCTGAAATTAATCAATCGCACTTTTACAATAGGACTATCAAGATATTGATTAGCCATTACTTGCAACTTATCCTGAGCCTCAAATATATTCATTCCTGAAACTTTCACCTTGCCAACTACTGGAAAAGGAACATTGCCGTCTGGATCTACCAACTCACCTATCAAAAGAATTCCAACACCCCCTTGTTGCAATAGGCCTGCTTGTTGCGAAGCTGAGTTTCCCGATAGGAAATCATATTCCTTGGGAGTTAAACTCTCAAAACGAATTGAAAGAATATCCTGCGGCTGAATTTTATAGTTAAAATTAAAATATTCATGCTCACGCACAACGCTATCAGAAGGCAACTCCTTGACATTAACATCATCTTTTTGGAGCAACACAAATTTGCGATTAGGGACACAACTCGCAAAAATCAGTAGCGAAAAAAGAATAGCTATTTTAGTGTTGGACATATTTAATCAATTTGTCAAATATAAAATATTAATTTCTTTGAAGATCAATTTACAGCTCCGCCTCCTCAGTCCCATGTGAGTCAAAGCGCTTTATGGTTATAAAGCTCAAACCAGACTATTTATCACCCCACACCAAAAGGGCATCTTTATAACTGATTCTTTTGCTTTCAAAATCGGGTATATTCAGACAAGTTGCGTGAACATTCCGATGAATAAGGGTCTTGGCTTTTTGAACAAGCGCCTCTAAATATTCCGTATCTATATCACCTACCAATAACAATTCAATAGTGCCTGTATCCTTACCCTGAGCATAATCACCGATAATATAGGCTGATTTCAAGTCTCCTAACTTCGAAATTATGTTTTCAATAATTTTATCAATCCCCAGATATTTGTGAATAAGATTCTTGACTTCATTGTACAAAGGGTGCACAGTATTAGCTCGATAGCGTATGGTTCTTCCATCCTCAACGGAAACCAGGTAGCCGGCTTTCGAAAGATTGTTGAGTTCGTGACGGATCGCATTCGTAGATTCTCCAAACTCTTCGGCAAGCCCACGCAAATAGGCAGAAGAAGCGCTGTTCGTGAAGAACTTGAGCAGCATCTTCAAGCGGGTTTTGGAGGTAATCAGGGTATCTAACACGCGATAAAATTACATCAAAAAAATGAATGAGTAATATTTTTACTCTATAAATTATGGCCAATGAAAGTAGAATTCAAAGCTTTTTACGAAGTAAGGCTGGAGGTAGCCTTACTAAAAGAGATTGACCAATAGACTCTAAAGCCACTGTAAATTTATCGCCTTCGTGTGTTTTGATAAGGTTACCAACCATCCCTTTGAGGGGGCCATCAATCACCTCTACAGGGTCGCCCGCATGCAGATTTTCAAATTGCTGACTTTCCAATAAGAGACCTGACTCCAAAAATCGTTTGATTGTTTCAAGTTCGCGGGCTTGAAGAACTGCAGGTTTATTATTGTGACGAATATTCCAGGCAATCCCGGGTGTCTGAAGAATCGTTGAAATCTTATCCTCAGTTTCACGAACAAAAATATAAGAGTTGAAAAGAGGAACTTCGACCTTCTTTTTGCGATCGCTCCATTGTCGCATTACTTTTTGTATAGGGAGAAATACTTCATAGCTCCTTCGGGCTAATAAATCATTTACTTTTTTCTCCTGTCGACTTTTGGTATAAAAGACTAACCAGTTTTTTACTGTGATGGCCATTTTAAAATCTTAGCTTCAAAGAAGGAAAGGCAACGTTTTAAACCCACCAAATAACGTAGCCTCTCTGGGGCAAGCCTTACTTACTTAAATCCCAATGCTTTTTAATAGAAAGTATAAACTCACGCATCTCTCCCAGCGGCACCATATTCGGTCCATCGCTCAAAGCCTTTTCAGGTTGCGGATGCGTTTCAATGAAAAATCCATCAACGCCTAAAGCTGCAGCTGCTTTTGCGAGGTATGGTGCAAACTGTCGGTCGCCTCCACTCTTACCACCTAACCCTCCGGGCCGTTGAATACTATGGGTAACATCAAACACCACGGGTGCATACTGACGCATGATAGGAAGCGA
The DNA here is from genome assembly GCA_965278925.1 of Cyclobacteriaceae bacterium. GTDB lineage: Bacteria > Bacteroidota > Bacteroidia > Cytophagales > Cyclobacteriaceae > ELB16-189. The sequence continues at coordinate 1,514,417 of OZ257123.1, forward strand.
CCGCATGTCAACCACCAGATTGTGATAGCCAAAACTTGAACCGCGTTCCGTTAAGAATACATTTTTATTGCCTTCGCCTCGAACTTTATCAAGGGCATACTTCATGTCTTCGGGCGCCATAAATTGACCCTTCTTTACCTTCACAGGTTTTCCGGTTTTAGCAGCTGCAACCAATAGATCCGTTTGCCGACATAAGAAAGCCGGAATCTGCAACACATCTACAACCGTTGCTACTTCTGCACATTGATACGACTCATGCACATCGGTAACGATAGGTACTTTCAAGTCTTTGCGCACTTTGGCAAGAATATCGAGACCGGCATCTTTTGATGGCCCTCGATAAGAGCCGGAAGAGGTGCGGTTAGCTTTATCGAAAGAGGCTTTGAATACATAATCTATATCAAGCTCTTCACATATCTTCTTTACGGCCACACCTGTTTCCATACAAATGTCGTAACTCTCAGCTGCGCAAGGTCCGGCAAATAGAACCATACGGTCTCCGCCAAGGGTTATTTTATCTGTTATCGAAACTTTGTCTTTGAAAATCTCCACACTTAAAAATTAAGATCAGAATTAGTTATTCAGGGTTTCAGAATTTTATCAAGAACGCCTTTAGCAGCTAGTACTAAATCGCTGACTTCCCGCGCAACACCTTCACCCCCTTTTGATTCTGTTATCACATCCACATTTGCTTTAACATAATCAAGCGCATCAGCAGGGCATGCAGCCAGTCCGCAGTTTCGTAGTACTTTCACATCGTTAATATCATCTCCTATATACGCAACTTGTTTCTTCTTCAGTTTATGAAACTCAACCAGTTTCTCAAATACTGAGTATTTGTCCATAATGCCTTGATGACAAAAGTCTAATTTCAACTCAGCCGCCCGGTTACTCACAATCTTCGATTCGCGCCCAGTGATAATCCCCACAATAATGCCCGCCTTTTTCAAATGACTGATAATATAGCCATCCTTCACATTAAATTTCTTGACCTCCCGGCCCGTATCGTCATAGATTATACCTCCATCGGTAAGCACCCCATCTACATCAAAAAAAATAGCCTTAATCTGGGCAGCTTTCTTAATCTGGTCTTTGCTGTATTTTGCGAGTACTTCTTTTACGGCCATTTGCTGCGAAAATTCTCAATAAAAGGTTAAAATTAGGAAAAATAACCAGACAATGGACAGTCGATAATGGATAATTGACTGTGATTAGCCCAGTAGAAAGCTTAAACCAAAGTATTAAAGTCTGTCTACGCCAAAGCAGATGACTTGTAGGATAAATAAAAGTATAAAGTTTACCATATGAAGATTGTTAAGGTTGGATTATCATTCGCGATTACGGTTTCATTGATTTACTTCTTAAACAACAGTTGGAATTTTGGCTCGCCTATTCCTGCCTTTGGTAAGTTCGTCAATCCCTTTGGGGGATTTTGGCAAAATGCCGAAGCTAAGGATAGGGAAAGTGAAACTCTCTTGTTAGATGGTCTTAAAGACGAGGTGATCATCCAGTACGACAGCCTTTTGATTCCACACATATTTGCCAAAAATGATGAAGACCTTTATCTGGCACAAGGATATATAACCGCCCGTAACAGGCTATGGCAAATGGAATTTCAAACCCATGCTGCAGCCGGGCGGGTTTCTGAAATTATTGGTTCTGCCGCGCTAGACTATGATCGCACCCAACGCAGACGCGGAATGGTGTTTGCTGCCGAGAATGCGTTGAAATCGATGGAAGGCGATCCCATAGCTCGCGCCATGGTTGATAGTTACACCCGGGGCATCAATCTCTATATTGAGTCTTTAAATTATAAAGACTTACCCCTTGAATACAAACTCCTGAACTACACACCCGAGCCCTGGACAAACCTAAAGTGCGGACTGCTGCTCAAAAACATGGCTCTCACACTAAACATTGGAGATAAAGATCTTGAAATGACCAACGCCCTCAAGTTGTTTGGCAAAGAGGTAGTTGACCTGATCTGGCCCGATGATGAAATGATGGGCGACCCTATTGTTGATAATACAGGCAACTGGAAATTTGCGCCTGTTACTTTAGACAGTTTGCCGCTTGCGTTGCCGGATGAATTGATAACTGTTAAGCCGCTTGAAAAACCGTCTAAAGATGTGGGCAGCAATAACTGGGCAGTAAGTGGAACTAAAACACACAGCGGCTCTCCTATTCTTAGCAACGATCCACATCTCAACCTCACCTTACCTTCCATCTGGTATGTTATTCATTTACAGGCACCAGGTGTAAATGTAATGGGCGCTTCTCTTCCTGGTTCGCCTACAGTGATCAGCGGCTTCAACGACTCCATTGCGTGGGGAGTAACTAATGCTCAGCGCGATCTGGTTGATTGGTATAAAATTGAATTCAAAGACAAGACCAAAACAGAATATAAGAGTGATGGCCAATGGAAACCAGCAAGAAAGGTGATCGAGAAAATTTCTATCAAAGGCGCAGATGCATTTTTTGATACTATTACATTCACCCATCATGGGCCTATAGTATATGATGAAAGTTTTCGAGGCGATAATGAATTAAAATCATATGCCTTCCGCTGGATAGCCCACGATCCATCAGAAGAAATCCTTACGTTTTATAAACTCAATCGTGGCAAAAATCATGATGATTATATGATAGCGTTGGATCACTATGTGTCACCGGCACAAAACTTTGTCTTTGCCAGCACAAATGGCGACATCGCTATGCGCATTCAGGGAAAATTTCCCGTTCGAAGAAAAGAAGAAGGCAAGTACATACTTGATGGAACCAAAACTTCTACCGAGTGGCAAGCCTTTATCCCCAACGATCAGAATGTGATGCATACAAACCCTACACGCGGGTTTGTTAGTTCGGCCAATCAATATCCGGCTGATGCTACCTATCCGTATTATGTTACGGCAACAAGTTATGAAGCCTACCGCAATCGAAGAATCAATAAACTTCTGACAGAAATGAGTGACATCACACCACGCGATATGATGGAGATGCAACTGGACAATTATAACCTGAAAGCGGAGGAAAGCCTTCCAACATTCTTAACCTATCTTGATACGGCTGGCTTCAACCAAACTCAACGCAATGCGTATCGTATTTTGAAGTCATGGGATTATGAAAACGCTGTTGAATCTGAAGGCGCTTCTTACTACGAAGCCTGGTGGGATGCCATCTTCCCAATGGTGTGGGACGAAATGAAAAGCTCTAAAGTCGCGCTTGACTACCCCACTGCGTTTACTACAATAAAACTCATTAAAGAAAAACCTGAACATTTTTTCTTCGATGTTTTAGAATCTCCTGAAAAGGAAACTGCACGTCAAGTCATTCAACGAGCTTTTACTAAAGGAGTTGAAACCATTGAAACCTGGAAGACAGAAAAAAAGAAAGAACCGCATTGGGCCGACTACAAAGACACTTTTATAGCTCATTTGCTACAAGGCTTGCCGGCCTTTAGTTATCATGTTGAGCATGGTGGCAATCACGACATCATCAACGCATCAAACGGAAGAAGTGGGCCAAGCTGGCGTATGGTGGTAAGCTTAGAAAAATCAAAAGTGCGCGCCTGGGGGGTGTATCCCGGAGGGCAATCCGGAAATCCGGGAAGTCCGTTTTATAACAATATGTTAAACACATGGGCAACCGGAGATCATTTCCAATTTCAATTTGAACCAACGGCCGACAAAATGAAAACCGTGTTTTCTACCATCACCCTAAAACAAGCAGCAAAATGAAATTCATAATACAAGTTCTAATCACGATTGTTGTCTGCTATATACTTCAATCGTTTCTACCCTGGTGGACGATGGCTGTGGGTGCTTTTACAGTTGCATACCTTGTTGGCAATAAGGGATTTCCTTCTTTTATGGCTGGCTTTATTGCAGTTGCCATCTTATGGCTGGGCATGGCATTTTATATCGATGCATTAACGAATTCTATCCTGACTGAAAAGATAAACCGATTGTTCCCAATCAATGCGTTTGTTGCAACCCTTATTGTAGGCGGACTTGTTGGGGGATTTGCTTCGCTTACAGGAGCACTGTTAAAGTCTAAATAGTTAGCAGTAGTCAGATCGAACCTTGTGGTTGGAAGCTGGAAATTTGATGCTGGAGTCTGGGTGCTGTAAAAAATCTAAAATATGAGGGGAAACACCGTTTCTACCTTTATATTTGCACTCCTTTTGAGAAATCAGGTAGCTGATTTCGACTCAGGGTGTTCTTATAAAGTTCTGGAGAGGTGGGTGAGAGGCTTAAACCAGCAGTTTGCTAAACTGTCGTACGGGTTAAACCGTACCGGGGGTTCGAATCCCCCCCCCTCCGCTCCTTTAAAACCGGTCTCATAGCTCAACTGGATAGAGCAGCTGCCTTCTAAGCAGCAGGTTGCTGGTTCGACTCCAGCTGGGATCACAAAGAGTTGGTTGTTGAAGATGTTTTTATATCTTCGCGCCTCATTTAACACTCGGGGCGTAGCGTAGCCCGGTATCGCGCTTGGTTTGGGACCAAGAGATCGTCAGTTCGAATCTGGCCGCCCCGACAAAACCCTTCACATTAGTGAGGGGTTTTTGCTTTATGAAAGTTCAAATCCATTCCGACTACCCTTCGCTGAGCAAGGCGGTTGCTGAAGTCATTATCAGCTATATAAGCTCAAAAAAAGATGCGTTAATCTGTCTTGCCTCCGGCCATACTCCTATTGGCGTGTTTGAAGAACTGAAGCAAGCTGTTCAATACCAGAAAGTTGATTTTAGTGCGTGTCTGTTTTTAAGTCTGGATGAATGGCTCAACATTAACCCTACCGATCCGGGATCATGTCTCTCCATGCTTCAAAAAGATTGCTTCAAGCCTCTCGGTATCGGTGCCAGGCAGATTGAATTCTTTGATGTTACAGCCACGGACATGGAACAGGAATGCAATCGCATCAATGTGCTGATTAAATCAAGAGGAGGATTGGATATTATGCTGGTGGGTGTTGGCACCAATGGTCACATTGGTATGAATGAACCCGGCACTTCGTTCGATTCATATGCCCATGTGAGCGAACTTGCTGAAGAAACTAAAACAGTAGGACAAAAATATTTTCAAAAAGAAACTTCTCTTTCGCAGGGAATTACATTAGGGTTAAATCATCTACGCGAAGCAAAACTCCCTATTGTAATGGCCAGTGGCCAAAAGAAAGCATGCATAATAGCAAAGGGATTATCTAAAAAACCTACCGAAAAAATTCCGTTGAGTGTTGTTCATCTTATCCCGCAAGGATTTGTGATGCTGGATAAAGACGCTGCCAGTTTGATTGATTCTGAAAAAACAAGTGCTGGGCGAAATCTCTAAGGCAGGACAATAAGATTGGGTTTCTTTTATCATTTCTTCGGTTCAATCTTTACCGTCTATACGCTTTTGCCACTCAAATCAATACCGATTGCGTTCATACAAGTAATCATTACCTTTCGCTAGGTATGGGCAACACCACGAATTGTAAATCGTTTTATAACTTTGTGTTACTTTTTCTATGACGATGTTTCGGACTTTTGGTTGGGTTGAGGGGACTTTCATTGCACTCTTTCTTGTTGCCTACGGGTTGTACCTGTATCGCATTATCCGCATAAGCAGGTTACTCAACACGCCCTATGCCACCGTGTTTATAAAACTATTCCTGCGATCAGCATTTCTCCTTTTAGTTATTGTCTCTATTCTGGGGCCCACGTTTGGAGATTCAAAACGTGAGATTAAATCGGTAGGCAAAGACATCATGATCTGTGTGGATCTCTCCAAATCGATGGATGCTTTTGATGTACCCCCTACCCGACTTGAAAAGATAAAATTTGAAATGAAAAAAATTGTGGCCGCCTTTAATTCGGACCGGCTAGGTGTAATCATTTTTTCTTCGGAAGCATTCATGCAATGTCCGCTGACCTATGATCAGAATGCATTAAATTTATTTATCGAAACAATGAACACAAACCTGGTGCCAGCCAGCGGCACTGATTTTGGTCCACCACTAAAAATGGCCCTAACCAAGATGGAGGACCCGGAAGCCCCTAGCAACCAGCAGAAATCAAAGGTAATTGTGTTGATAAGTGATGGTGAAGATTTTGGTGAAGAAACAGACGAGATTGCCAAAGAAGTAGACGATCAGGACATTCGTCTGTTTACGTTGGGCGTAGGTACCGAGAAAGGAAGTCAGATTGCCAACACCCGTGGTGGTTATAAAACCGATCCGCAAGGAAAAACAGTTGTCACGAAACTAAATCCAGCATCCTTAAAAAATCTGGCAAGCAAAACAGATGGTCAATATTTTGAAATCAATGAATCGCGCAATGATGTGAATAAACTGATTAATTCCATTAACAAAATTGAAGGTCAGGTGCGCGATGCGCGACTGGTGGATGTCTCAGCGAATCGCTACTTTTACTTTCTGCTGGCTGCATTGATTCTATTGGTTTTAGATGTGCTGGTGAGCGTGCGGACGGTGAGAATATAAAATTGACAAGTTGGAGAGAAAACATAAAGTAAGAGGATGAAAGGATTGATTTTGTTTTTGATAATGGCAATGTTGATTGATCCGGGAAAGATTGGAAAAATCAACACATTGAAATCGGAGGCGAAAGAAGCTTATAAAAAAGGCGACTTTAAAGTTGCTATTTCTAAATATCGCTATCTGGTAGATTCGCTTGGGGTTCAGGAGGACGAAGTGAGGCTTAATCTTGCTAACGCTTATTTTCAAGCAAAGGACACCACCTACACTGCCAATAATTATCAGCCACTAACCCAAAGTACTAATTCAAAAATTCGTTCCATTGCTCATCAGCAACTGGGTGTGTTATCAAACCGTCAAAATAAGTATGAAGAAGCCCTTGCTAACTTCAAGCAAGCATTGAAGGCCGATCCTACCAATGAGGATGCGAGATTCAATTACGAGATGGTGAAAAAGAAATTAGAAGAACAGAAAAAGAAAGAAGAAGAGCAGAAGAAAAACGATCCTAATCAGGAAGAAAAAAATAAGGACCAAAAAGAAGAAAATAAAGATCCGAAAAAGGATCAAAAACAAGATCAGAAAGAAAAGCAAGATCAACAAAACAAGGAAAAGCAAGACGAACAAAATAAAGAGCAAAAAGAACAACAGGAGAAAGAAGAAAAAGAAAAGAAAGAACAACAGCAAAAGGATCAGGAACAAAAAGATAACAAAGAAAAAAAGGATCTTCCACCTTCAGTTTCTGAGAAATTGAAGGAGATGGAAATGAGTGAAGAAAAAGCGCAGATGATCTTAGAAGCCATGAAGAATCAAGAGATTCAATATCTGCAACAAAATAAACGCAAGGCTACAAAACCCAAGGATAAAGGAAAACCAGACTGGTGATTGGCCGCCTGTGTACTGTCGGCCGTAGTCTGATCACATTAATAATAAAGCTATGAAATGAGCATAAAGAGAACCATATCAAACGGTATGATAATCCAAATGCGAATTCCATGTGACATATAAAATTAATTTTAACACATGAAAGAAGTATATATTGTATCAGCCGTTCGCACCCCCATCGGAAGTTTTGGTGGAACGCTTGCTGGTTTATCGGCAACACAACTCGGTGCGCTGGCCGTTAAGGGTGCCATTAATAAAGTTGGGTTAGATCCATCCCTTATTCAAGAACTATTCTTTGGCAACGTAATTTCTTCCGGCCTTGGTCAGGCCCCCGCTACACAAGTAGCTGTTGCTGCAGGGTTGGGTTATAACATTCCATGCACATTAGTCAATAAAGTTTGCGCCTCTGGTATGAAAGCAATCATGGTAGGTGCACAATCTATAATGCTTGGGCATAATGATATTGTAATTGCCGCGGGTGCTGAAAGCATGTCGAACATTCCCTACTATTTATCGAAAGCACGCTATGGTTATAAATACGGAAACGGAGAATTACTTGACGGGCTAACGTACGATGGGCTCACTGATGTTTATAATAAATGTGCGATGGGCGTATGTTCTGATAATACAGCTAAAGAAATGAAAATCAGCCGCCAGGATCAGGACGCTTACGCTATCAACTCCTATAAACTAGCTGCTGCTGCGTGGGCAGCCGGAAAATTTAAAGATGAAGTTATTCCTGTTGAAATTACAGGTCGCAAAGGTGAAGTAACATTATTTGCTGAAGATGAAGAGTATAAGAATGTAAACTTTGAAAAGATTCCCGGACTAAAACCCGTATTTACTAAAGAAGGAACAGCCACAGCGGCAAACTCCTCAACCATTAATGATGGCGCTGCTGCCGTTATATTGATGAGCAAAGAAAAAGCAAAAGAACTTGGTCTTGCACCCATTGCTAAAATCCGCGGTTTTGCTGATGCTGCTCAGGACCCGATGTGGTTTACTACAACTCCTTCACTGGCAATTCCCAAGGCAATGAAACTGGCTGGGGTAGATAAAAAAGACGTCAGTTATTACGAAATCAACGAAGCCTTCTCAGCTGTTGCCCTGGCAAACAATATTAAACTCGAGCTCGATCCCACGAAAGTGAATGTAAATGGTGGTGCCGTAGCGCTTGGCCATCCGTTGGGTGCCTCGGGCGCCCGCATCACAATTACACTCGCCAACATACTCAAACAAAACAATGCTTCCCTTGGTGTAGCAGGTATTTGTAATGGTGGCGGGGGCGCTTCAGCCATCGTGATTGAGAACCTGTAACACAACATCGTTTCCAGTAAATCGTTTTACTGACTCATTTAAAGATTCTTAACATGACGCGTTTAGTATTTTTGATTTGTCTTTTCGCCTGTGTTGAAACGAGAGCTCAAAAAATCGTAAAGACCTGGTACGATCCCATGCATATGCAGGTTGAGGAAGAGTACACTGTTGCCTTAGCTGATGGCCAAACCATGGAAGGAAAGTATCGCAGGTATTTTTCTACAGGAAAAATCGCTATTGAAGGAAACTTTAAAAATGGCGTTCGGTGGGGAACGTTTTATGAATATCATCCTAATGGAACGCTTATCCGAAAAATAGATTATGAAGACGGCCTTCGCCATGGATCTGTTGAAGTTTATGATGAGCAAGGCCGATCCATCCAACAAGCCTTTTATCAAAACAATAAATTGGTAGATAGTATAAAATCTTTCTACCCTACTGGAATCATCAAACAAGAAAGTAATTTCGTAAAGGGAAAACCCGATGGATCTGTTAAAGAATATTATGCATCAGGTAAACTGCAAAAAGAGATTTCATATAAAAATCAAAAGCCCAACGGCATCTCAAAGACATTTTACGAAAGTGGTGTATTAGAAAGTGAAGCAAACTACCACGATGGGTTTATTTCCGGATTCTATAAACTCTACTACCCAAACTCGCAACTTGAATTGGTCTATACTATAAAAGAAGGTGAGAAAGTGGGCGACTTTCTTCATTTTGACCAGCAAGGTCATAAACTTTTGGAAGGCCATTTTATGAATGCTCGCTTGCATGGGGATAACATCGGGTACTATCCGGATGGCACATTGCGGCACAAATATCAATTCAAAGAGGGTGGTAAGTTTGGCACCAATCTCGACTATTATCAGAATGGAAAAATACGAGCTAAAGAGCAGTTCGCCCTAAATGGTAAAGACAGTAAATTGACAGAATACACAGAAGAAGAAAAAGTACTTTTTGAAAAGTCTTTCCGGGAAGGAAAACCACATGGCACCTGGAGTTTCTATGGTGGTGATGGCAAGCGTTTAACCTTAAAAGAAAACTATGAAGCCGGCCAACTCCATGGCCTCCGTACCACCTACCATGCCAACGGTGAAAAATCGACTGAAGAGACCTGGAAATTTAATCTGATAACCGGGCCTGTGAAAAATTATTATGAGGATGGCAAACTCCTTTCGGAATGCGAGTTCAGGGCCAGTCGACAACATGGTTTATACACACAATATCACCCGAATGGTAAAATCAAAGAGCAAGGTGAATATGTGGCTAATAAAAAACACAAAGAGTGGAAAGAGTTCGATGAACTTGGAAACGTAACCAAAACTCTGGTATTCAGGGCCGGGATTTTGTTGGAGGAGAAATAAGTTAGAATAGTTGTGAGGTAGTCTCTTCCTTAGCTATTTTGCGACATCCACAACGGCCATGAACGCAATTAAAGAAACTCATTTTCAATTTAGCAAACAGACCGGATTTTACCGGGGCAAAGTTAGAGATGTCTATTACTTTGGTGATACCATGGCCATGGTTGCCACCGATCGGATTTCGGCCTTTGATGTGGTGTTGCCAAAGGCTATCCCCGATAAGGGACGTGTGCTAAATCAAATTGCAGCCCACAATCTCGAAGCTACCAAAACCGTTGTGCCCAACTGGGTAATTCAAACTCCCGATCCAAACGTAACCATCGGATTTAAGTGCGAACCCTATGCTGTAGAGATGGTGGTGCGCGGATATCTGGCTGGCCATGCGGCACGCGAATACAAAGCTGGCAAGAGGATCTTATGCGGTGTGGTATTGCCCGAAGGCTTAAAAGAAAATGACAAACTCCCTGTCCCCATCATTACCCCCACTACCAAAGCTAAGGTCGGTCACGATGAAGATATTTCGCGCGAGGAAATTTTAAGCCGGGGCATTGTGAGCGAGCAGGATTATAAACAATTGGAAGATTATACTTATAAGCTTTATAACAAGGGAAGTGAAATGGCCGCGGCCCGCGGGCTAATTTTAGTAGATACTAAATACGAATTCGGAAAGCATAATGGCATCATCTACTTGATTGACGAGGTGCACACGCCAGATTCTTCGCGCTACTTTTACAAGGAAGGTTATGAAGCCCGTCAGCAAATGGGAGAATCGCAAAAACAGCTCTCAAAAGAATTTGTACGGCAATGGCTGATCGAAAATGGATTTCAAGGGAAAGACGGACAAAAAGTACCGGAAATGACCGATGAAATCGTTCGTTCCATTTCTGAACGATATCAGGAATTGTATCGGCAAATGACTGGAGAAACACTGGCTCCTGTTAATTATAATACACTCACTGAACGAATTGAACGAAGTATCGTTAATTACATAAATTAACTTAATTTTAAGCCGCTAAAGCATCTATATGAAGTATTCGATCGACAAACAAGAGAAGTACACCCTCCTGCGCCTCAATGAAGAGAAACTAGACTCAAACATTGCTCCGCAGTTAAAATCAGAAATGGTAACGCTTCATGCGGAAGGTATAAGGAATATCATTTTGGATTTATCTGAGGTGAAATATACAGACTCATCTGGGTTAAGTGCTCTGCTAGTCGGCAACCGGATTTTACAGGAGGACAACGGAATTTTTATTCTAACCCGGTTATCTGATCACACCTTGAAACTGATTAAAATTTCGCAACTAGATAGCGTGCTGCACATTTTACCAACCGTAGAGGAAGGAATCGATGCCGTATTTATGCATGAGATTGAAAAAGACATGAAGGACGAAGACTAAGCATCTTTCTCAGAATAGAAATATCACCTGATCCCGACTACAATCGGGATCAGTTTTTTTATCAGTTATTGCTAAAATATTTGTTACTTGTTTGCCTTGATATTCTAATTGCTCGTGAGAAAGACTACAACCCGACTGAAAAATTTTGAGTTTTAAGTTAACCATATTAGGGTCAAGCGGTGCATTGCCGGCTCACGGCCGATTTCCTACATGTCACCATCTGGTTGTTCAAAACAGGCATTTTATAATTGACTGTGGTGAAGGTGCTCAGATGCAATTGATGCGGTATGCCATCCCCATTCATAAAATAGACCATATTTTTATTAGTCATTTACATGGTGATCATTATCTGGGGTTGATGGGACTCTTGTTTTCTATGCACTTGCAACGAAGAGCCACCGATTTGCATTTATATAGTCCCAAGGGACTGGACGAAATCATCTTGTTACAACTAAAGTATTCCAGGTCGGTGCTCAACTATGAAATTCACTTTCATCCATATAATCCGGAAGAAACTATTCAACTTTATGAGGATGATGCACTTACTGTACAAACCATTCCACTCATCCATAAATTACCATGTGCTGGATTTTTGTTTCGCGAGAAGACAAAACCTGTAAAACTTAATAAGGAAAAACTTTTCTCAGGCATGTTGTTGCAACACATTGCCAAACTAAAAAGCGGAGCCGATGTTTATGACGAATCCGGAAATTTACTTTATACCAATGCAGACTATACTCTGCCGCCTACGCCCTCCTATTCGTTTGCCTTTTGTTCTGACACCGCCTGGAATGAACCGATGATTGAACAAATTCGCGGGATAAATCTTTTATATCATGAAGCCACCTTTATGGAAGACGAAAAAGACAAGGCACATGAAACAAAACACAGTACGGCACGTGAAGCTGCCCTGATGGCGAAGCGCTGTAATGTCGATCGACTTTTAATCGGACACTTCTCTGCGCGCTATAAAGAATTAGAACCACTTCTGCTTGAAGCTCAGGAAATTTTTCCGAACACTCACTTAGCTCAGGAAGGAACCACATTTGAGATACCCCATGAACCTAACTCTTGAACAGAAAAAACATCGGCTCTTTATCGGTTTGGCCGGAATATTTCTTACCAACGCAATCATTGCGGAAGTAATTGGCGTTAAAATCTTCTCAGGCGAGAATACCCTTGGTCTACAACCCGCTGGATTGAACATTATGGGATTTGTGATGGATTTTAATTTAACCGCAGGCGCTATCATCTGGCCAGTGGTGTTTATTACTTCGGATTTAATCAATGAATATTTTGGAAAACCCGGGGTGAAACGAATCAGTTATCTGGCAGCCATTTTCATTGCCTATTCATTTATCGTAATCTTTATGACGATCAAACTTCCACCAGCCCAATGGTGGCTGGATGCCAACAATCAAGATGCGGAGGGAAATTATTTTAATATGGGTTTTGCTTTCAACAAAATTCTGGGGCAAGGTCAGCGAATTATTATTGGCTCGCTGGCTGCCTTTCTGCTTGGCCAGTTAGTGGATGTTTTTGTGTTTCAAAAACTACGGAAGTTGACCGGACAAAAAATGTTATGGTTGCGCGCCACGGGCTCCACTCTGGTATCTCAGCTACTCGACAGTTTTGTTGTGTTGTTTATAGCCTTCTTTGGTATTTTTTCCACTCAACAGATTGTAGCGATTGGCATAACCAACTACATCTATAAATTTTCAGTAGCACTTTTGCTTACCCCGGTCATTTACCTCGGGCATTACCTTATCGATCGATATCTCGGCAAGGAAAATGCTGAAAAAATCTCAAAAGAAGCTGCCGAAGGAAGTCAATCATTTCTTTGATTGACTGAAAACATCCAGCATTATTCCAGTCGCTATGGCAGCATTTAACGACTCGGCTTTGCCGTAGCGGGGTATCGTAATTTTTTGCGTTACAATTTTTTCAATGGCTCCAGAAATCCCATTTGCCTCATTGCCAATCGCAATAAACCCACCGCCTTTGAATTTGACTTGATGAATATCTGTGCCTTGCAGAAAAGTTCCATAGATTGGCTTTTGAGATGCCTGCAGATAGGTCACTAACTCAGTATAATAAAGTTGAACCCGGCAAAAGGAACCCATCGTAGCGGTTAACACTTTGGGATTATAAAAGTCTGCGGTCTCTTCAGAAGCAACTATGTGAGTAATCCCGTACCAATCGGCAGTGCGGATAATTGTACCCAGATTGCCTGGATCGCGGATATCATCCAACACAAGAGCATATTCATTTTCTGTCAGAGAAAATGCGGTGTTGGGTTTCATGGTGGCCAATGCCAAGGCACCATCATTTGTTTGAAAACTCCCTGCAGTTCCAAGTTCTTCTTCGCTAGCAATAACTACTTCGGCTTTGCTGGTACTCAGCATTCTTTCGTTCTGTTGAAGAAATTGGTCGGTGCCAGCCAGCCAAAGAACATCAAAATCGGACTTGAGTAATTCCAGCACGCTTTTAGTACCTTCCACCACAAAGCATTGTTGTTGTTTTCGGTATTTTTTTACCTGCAAGGCTTTGATTTGCTTAATTTTGGCTTTGGAGATCATAGTGAATAGACTAAAAAAAATTGTTTGTATTTTACTTCCCTGGCTACTAAGTGGTTGTCTTGGAACCCGTTATCTCCAAGAAAATCAAAAGTTATTGTTTCGCCAAACGATAGAGGCTCCGAAAGGGTTTAATAAAGACGGAATCTCCGACTTATATGTTAAAAAAGTAAACAGAAGATTCCTGGGCCTGCCCATCAACTCGTTGGTGTGGATGCACCACGAAGGTGAGATCCGCTACGATCAACAAAAATTTATTGACAAAAAAGCCAAGGTAGAGGCAAAGTTTGACAAGAAAATTGCTTCCACTAAAAGTCAAAAGAAAATAACCAGCTATCAATACCGGAAACAACGCAATGTAGAAACAGTGAATGGAAAAATTGAGAATGGGAATCTTTTTATGCAATGGGGCGAGCCCGCAGCCGTATTCGACACCGCAAGTATTGTAGCCACGCAAGAAAAAATAAGCGACTTCCTGTTTAATCGGGGTTATTTTAAAAACACAGTCACCTACCGAATAAATGAATTTAAGAAAAGAGTAAGTGTAACGTATGTGATAAACCCTGGGCGCCCTTACCTCTACGATACAATTTTCTATCAAATTCAGGATACGAAAATTGATACCATTATTCAGTACACAAAAAACCAGAGTCTGATTCAACGCACTGAACGGTATGATCAGAATAAATTGAATAAAGAACGCGAACGCATTGATCTGCAATTAAAAGATCTTGGTTATTATGATTTCACCCGGCAATATGTGGGGTTTGCCATTGACACCTCCTACCGGGATACTCACCAGATTGCCCTGCAAGTAGAAATTAAAAATCCCGCTCAACGCGAATCGCACAAGGTGTTTTATTTAGATTCGATTACGTTCACAACCGATGCGGCTGTAAATTCTGTCGATACATTAAAAAAACAATCTGTAGAGAAATACAACATCACCTTCAACTATCACAAAAATGAATACAGCAAGAAAATTCTGGCGCAGCGGGTTTTCATCTATAAGGACAGTTTGTATAGTAGAACTAAAACATTTGATAGCCAACGGCAGTTAGCGAATCTTGATATTTTTAAATTCATCAATGTAAACTACGACTCGTCTGGCGGAAAATTTATTGGCAATATTTTCTGCAGTCCGCTCGACCGTTATTCATGGTCGAATGAAGCCGGACTAACAATGACGCAAGGGTTCCCGGGCCCTTACATTAGTACTAACCTGAAGAAGAGAAATCTATTTGGAGGATTAGAAATAGCCGAACTCAGCGGACGCTTTGGGTTTGAAGGTGTAGCATCGGCAACTGATCAAACTAATTTTTATAAAAGCACCGAAGCCAGTATAAGTGGAAGTATTTCATTTCCTCAATTTCTTTTTCCCTTCAAAGAAAAGACTGCCTTTAAACTGGCACACTTCAATCCACGAACCCGTTTGCTGGCAGGCTTTACCTACACCGACCGGCCAGAGTACACGCGATCCATCACCACCATATCAGATACCTACACCTGGCAAAATCTGAAAAGGACACAATACTCTTTTACGCTTATTAACCTGAACGTTATTCAATCGACATTAGATAGCGCATTTAATGCGTTGTTAACAGACTTGCAGGAGAATGAAGGTAATAATCTAAAAAACTCCTTCAATCCATCCTTCGTAAGCAGTATGATCTTTTCTATTACGTGGAATCCAAACAACTATGGCAATACAGAAAAGAGTTCCTATTTCTTTCGCGCTCAGGCCGAGTCTGGCGGAACACTCTTCAATTTTGCAGAACCCGGCTACATAACAAGCCGCGGTCTGGAGCTCTATCAATATGTTCGATTTAGTTTAGATGCCCGCAGAAGTATGGTGCTCAATAAAAATACTGTGCTCGCCTATCGCGTCAATACGGGTGTGGGCTATTCGTATAGTACCAATGAAGTATTGCCATATGAGAAATACTTTTTTGCCGGAGGTAGCAATAGTGTTCGTGCCTGGCTGCCACGCAGGTTGGGTATTGGTACCTTACCTCCTAACCTAAGTGAAGATCCCAGAAAGGATGGGTTGTTTGACTATAGTTACGAAAAGCCCGGGGAAATCTTGTTGGAAGGAAGTATTGAATTAAGAAGAAAATTATTCGGGTTTGTGAGTGGAGCCGCATTTGTAGATGCCGGCAACGTGTGGACGTTCAGACCAATTCAATTAACACAGGAGGGTCCAACCAAAGCAGCATGGGCAGGATCATCAAAATTTGATCGCAGCTTTTATAAACAACTAGGTGTGGGCACAGGGCTGGGTCTTCGGTTTGACTTTTCTTTTTTGGTTCTTCGAATTGACGTAGGCGTAAAAGTGTATGACCCGGGGCGCCAAGAGGGCGATCGCTTTGTGTTAGGCAAATTTAAGTTTTTTAAACCTTTTGGAACCGACAAAGAACCTGTAATTTTTAATGTTGGAATTGGTTATCCATTCTGATAACATTGAATTAGCAAAATTAGGAATGAAGCAAAAAACGATCTTAGTATTTACTATGCTTCTGATTCTTTCAGGATTCGGTGCCGCTGCGCAGAAGTTTACGTGGGGTGCAAAAGCCGGAAGCACAGTATCGTTTAACAACTTTATAGATCAAGATGATGCACAAGAGTTTTCTGCCCAAACCAAGTTTGGTTTCATGGCGGCTGCCCTCATTAATTTTCCACTGAAAAAAAAATATTCCGTTCAAAGTGAGCTTGGGTTTTCACAGCGAGGTCGGGAGTTAAAATTCGATGCCGATAATTCACTACATAAAGCTTCTTATCAATTTCTTGATTTTGGAGTAATTGCGAGAAAATCGTTCCCCGTAAGATGGGGTCCACATATTCCGGGCAATTGGTTTATCAATGCCGGTCCACGAATAAGTCATTGGGCATCAGGAAAGGGAAGTGTTACAGGATTGCAGTCTTTCGATTATGGAGTTGTCTTTGGCCCGCTAAGCGCAGTGCCACGAGTTGAAACTGATAAAATGTATTTGCAAAAAACTAACCGATGGTTATTCGGGTTGGATGTTGGAATTGGCATTGATGCACCTGTTCGCAAAACGCATGACATTATTGTTGAGTTACGCTATTCGTATGGGTTTATCCCTTATGGCAGCAAATACAGTGCTTTCAACTCCACACCCGGCTTTCGCGATAGCTTGTATGCCCGCGAGCAGGTTATTTCATTATCTATTGGCTACACCTTTACGCACGATATAAAAGAAAGTAAGAAAGGCAAAAGCACTAAGCAAGATCGGAAGAAATCCAAACCCAGAAAGGACATTGATTCAATGCTTCATTAAAAATGAAGTAATTTTTCTATTTCTCCGCTAACTTTATCCGAATCAGGCAGCACCATCTTTTCAAGATCGACATTTAACGGAATGGCCGGAAGGTTGGCAGCACCCACCGTCCAAACGGGTGCATCAAGGTATTTAAAACACTCTTTTGAAATTCTTCCTGCTAAAGATTCAGCAAAAGAATTTAGTAAAGGCTCTTCCGTTAACACCATCGCACGACCATGACTTTTAACACTCGCAACAATCAAATCCCAATCTATAGGATTTAGTGTGCGCAAGTCCATAATCTCAACTTGACCAGCAAAATCTTTAGCGGCTTCTTTAGCCCAGTAAACTCCCATGCCATAGGTTACAATAACAACTGATTCACCCGAGTCGATTTTTTCCTTTTCGGCTGATTGAATAATTCGCGCTTTGCCTAAAGGAAGAACATACTCCACATCGGGCTCGATGGTCTTAGCATCAGATGTACCTTGCACTTTGCTCCAATAGAGACCTTTGTGCTCAAGCATAATTACCGGATTCGGATCATAGAAAGCTGCCTTCATCAGACCTTTCATATCCGCAGCGTTCGAAGGATACACTACTTTTATTCCGCGTATGGTAAGCAGCGTTGATTCAATACTTCCGGAATGATACGGCCCACCCCCACCATAAGCTCCAATTGGAACCCGGATAAGGGATTGAATCGGAAATTTGCCTTTCGACAGATAACAACTCTTCGACAACTCTTCCACCAACTGATTCATGGCTGGCCAAATGTAATCAGCAAATTGTATCTCTACGATTGGCTTCGCCCCTACTGCACACATGCCCGCAGTTGATCCCACAATATAGGCCTCCTGAATGGGGGTATTGAAGACGCGCTGATCGCCATACTTCTGTGCGAGTGTTGCAGCTTCACGAAAAACTCCACCGAGCCTGCCCCCAACATCCTGACCATAAAATAAAGCTTCGGGATGTTTCTTTAAGATTTCGTCCACAGCATGAAGGGCTGCATCAACCATCAATACTTTTTCACCTTTCTTTGGTGCGCGAATACCTTTCTCTTCTGTAATCGGAGTTAATGAAAATTCGTGGGTATTAAAATCCGATACATCAGGATCAACGGCAGCCAATGCGCGTTCATAATCATTCTTTACTTTATACTTTGATTTTTGTTTTATTTCCTCTAGTTGACTGGTAGTAACACCTCGGCTGAGCAACTCGCGCCCCAGGATGTTTATCGGGTCTCTCTTTTGATGCTCAACCAAATTTTCACCACGATACCATTCCTTGCGCACCCCCGAAGTATGATGACCGAGTAACGGACAGGTGGCATGAACCAAAACAGGCGTTCGCTTAGTCCGCACAAAGTCGATTGCTTCCCATAATGCTGCATAGCTTTTTACAAAATCCGATCCATCTACCTTTCTTCTTTCCAACCCCTTAAATCCTGCTGCGTATTCAAACGCATCCATGGTTCTCATCTCAGCTCCGCAAGCAGAAATTCCCCAATCATTATCCTGAACTAAATAAAGGATTGGTAACTTTTTAAGGACAGCCATTTGAAAAGCTTCGGCTACTTCTCCTTCGGTAATTGAACCATCACCCAGTGAACATAAGACAATTGGCTTTTGGTTAGAATCATTGATATTTTGAGATTCCAGATACGCAATGCCGTGTGCCATACCCGTGGCCGGGATTGCCTGCATACCCGTGGCCGAACTTTGATGTGGTATGGTTGGAAATCCTTTTCTTTTCAACGAGGGATGTCCATAATAGCTACGTCCGCCTGAAAAAGGATCGTCTCGTTTTGCCATTAACTGAAGTATCAATTCATAGGGTTCGAGACCCATACTCAGCAGCATGGATTCATCCCTATAGTAGGGAGAAACAAAATCAACTTCCTTCAACTGCAATCCAGCTGCCAATTGTATTGCCTCGTGGCCACGTGATGTACTGTGTACATATTTACTGCATGTTTCCTTGTTCTCTTCATATGTATTGGCCATAGAGCAAGCAACCTGCATCAACTCATACGCCTTGAGAAGAAGATTACGATCTGCCACCCCAGAACCGTTACTATTTTTAACAATCTCACCAATCATCGCACATCTGTTTGAAAACAAACAAATATAAATATTTTAATCTCGTTGAAACACGGAAAATACTTGTGTGGGATTAGAAACCAAAGTACTTTACCTTCACGAATGAAAGCCGTATTTATATTATGGGTCTCTGGAGAACATTGAGTTATTGGGGAACTGATAGCTCCCAATCCAATCATCAAAGACGAATCGTTATACTTACCAACCGGGTAAGCATTCTGATTGCCGGGTTTACATTTCTGCTATTTATTCTATCTTCACTTTCATTCGGATTTATTTATTCCTCGCAACTGGCGTTAGTCTTTACACTGATTTTTTTACTGCCTCTCTTTATCAATAAAGTTGGCTATCCTTCAAGTGCAAGAATTCTATTATCAATTATGCTCAGCCTGGCTTCGCTTGTCATTTCAGTGATCGATAAGTTCGATTACTTTCAACTAGAGGAGTTTCAATATTTTGAATTCCGACTTACACTGCTGGCTTCCACCTTGTTTCCTTTTATTCTGTTCAAATTAGAAGAAAAAAAATATTGGATGATGGCCTTATCGATAAATTTTTTATGCCTGATACTTTACGACCCCGTGCATCAATTTTTTGGTGTCGGCTACTATCAGCAGGGATTTAATGGGCCTAATTACTATTTTCTCAACTACTTGGTGATTGCCACTTTTCTGGTAATAGCCATCAGCACCTATTTTCTGAAACGAGGTTTTGAAAAATCAGAGCAAGAAAATGAATTGCTAATTAGTACCCTACACAACACAAACAAAAACCTTGCAGAACAGAGCAACTTACTACAAGTACAACAACAAAAACTTCTGCGGGCCAATGATGTAATTCAGGAACAACGTGGTTTACTGGCGCAGGAGAATTTTAAATTAACCAAAAGTTTGATTGAGAAAAATGAACAGCTCACCATAACAAATACCGAGTTAATCAATCACAACAACGATCTTCAGCAATTTTCATATACTATTTCGCATAATTTACGCGGTCCTGTGGCTAGCATAACCGGCTTATTGAGTTTGATGGATTTAAATCAGTTAGGCCCGGACAATATACCTCTGATCAAACATTTTAAAAATTCAGTCCACTCGCTTGAAACAACGATTAAAGACCTGAGCAACATAATTGATATTAGGAACAAAGTAACACGCTTACGGCAGAGGCTAGTGCTTACCGAAGAACTTGACCACGTGCAATCACTACTAAAAAGTGAATTGGATGATAACAAGGTCAAGATCATCTCCGATTTTTCTGAAGTACCTGTAGTTTTTTCTGTAAAATTAATGGTGCATAGTATTCTTTATAATCTGATCAGCAACGCTATCAAATATCGCAATACAGAAAAAACGTGCATCATTCATGTAAGCTCTAAACTTGACGGAGACTTTACGCGCATCGATATTTCAGATAACGGCCTTGGTATTGACATGAAGCGATTTGGTGACAAGCTATTTGGGCTCTATAAACGATTTCATGCACACATTGAAGGAAAAGGATTAGGCCTATTTCTTGTTAAACTCCAATCTGAAGCTCTGGGCGGAAAAATTGAAGTGAAAAGCGAGCCCTATCAAGGAACTACTTTTTCGGTTCACCTAAAAGTGCCTGAAAATGTTGAAGAGCAACTCTTATTCGAAAATGAAGTAGTTAAAGTTTATTTCGATGGATTTATTGATTCGTTATGCACAATCTGGCAGACGGATCATACAAATGAACAGTTTGAACAGGTGCTTGGACTATCGCTCGAGTTTCTAAAGATTTATAGAACTCCAAACTGGATTTCTGATATCCGAAAGGTGCCACAACGCGATGAAGATAGATTAAATAAAATCAGAGAAAAATACAGTCGTGAGTATTTAACTATTGGCATAAAGCGAATAGCTGTTGTGCTTTCCTCCACAGACTACAACGAGACTGACCTAAACCAAAAGAAAAAACAAATAGAAGATGCCTATCCGGTAACGTATGGATTCTTTGAATCTTTTGATGATGCTTACCAATGGATTAAGAAAGAGGGAGGACTAACTCACGTCAAAGAAACAAAAAGCACAGACCTACCCTTCCAATAAGTTATCCTTATTGTTGTGCGGTTAATGAGTGAATAAACCTAGGCACATCTGATTTTATATCCTTGCTGGTTTTAAGGCAGGTGATAAACGAACTGCCTACGATTGCACCGGCCGCAAACTCACAGGCCTGAGAATAGGTTTTATTATTTGAGATCCCGAAACCAATCAGGAAGGAATGGTTGAGTTTCAACGATTTGAGTTTTTTAAAATAGGCAACTTGTTCTGTTGAAAATTCCGATTTCGCTCCCGTGGTGCTAGAGGAAGATACAGCGTAAATAAATCCGGTGCTAAGCGAATCAATCTCCCTGATCCGTGCTTCCGAGGTTGTAGGTGAAATCAGAAATGAAATACTGAGATTTAACGACTCAGTTAATTTTTTATAATGTGTTACATATTCATCCAGTGGCAGATCAGGAAGGATAACCCCATCAACACCAGCTTGCGATGCATCCCTAAAAAAACGTTCTACACCATACTGCATTACTGGATTTAAGTATCCCATCAAAACAATCGGCATCTTAATTTGCACGCGGAGTTCTTTTATTTGATCCAGGAGAAGCGTCACATTCATTCCCTGATCAAGAGAAATCTTATTACTGTCCTGAATCGTGGGACCATCAGCAATGGGGTCAGAGAACGGAATTCCAATCTCAATCATGTCTACTCCTGCTGAT
Organism: Cyclobacteriaceae bacterium; assembly: GCA_965278925.1. GTDB lineage: Bacteria > Bacteroidota > Bacteroidia > Cytophagales > Cyclobacteriaceae > ELB16-189. Next base: position 1,536,556 of record OZ257123.1, read on the forward strand.
TCCAGATATGTTGCAATTGAAAAGGTATCATGCAAACCTGGGAACCCGGCTGTATAGAAAACGGAAAGAATATTTTTCTTTTTACGTGAAAAAAGTTCGGTTATTCTATTCTTCATATTAATGCGAATGAGCTTTAAAAATTTTTTCACCTGCCCGTATGGAAATTGTCAACACATTTTGAGCTGGTGGCAGTGGACATGTAGCAAAAGATGTAAAAGCACACGGTGGATTGTATGACTTGTTGAAATCAATAATCGTTTTGCCCTGCGCATCAGGAATCTTTACATACAGATAACGACCCGCGGGATAGGTTTCGTTTTCGTTGGTTGGATCTCCAAAAATCACAAAAAGTTCTTCACCATTTCCTTCAAGTGCATCCAACCGATACTCCGTACCATTAAACTCAAACATCAATGTGCCTGGCGAAAGTTGGGCTGTTGTTTGACCTAATACATTCGTAATGTTAATTTTCTTTGGTGTTGATAATACCTCAAGTCTAGCCTCCACCCGCCAGGTCATGTCAACCTCATACCTGTCAATACCGGAAAATTCTGATATGCTTTTACTTTTCAAGTCTCTTAGTCGAATACCAACCTGATCATCGCGTCTGATTACAAACCATTGCAGATCGCCCTGTGTAAGAATTGCATTTTTTGCAGAGTCAGGATGATAAATAATTTCATTATTGATCTCAACTCCGTTATCCAAAACTTTAACACCTGCAATTGCATTCATTAAAACCGCGCCATTTTTAACCTGAAAGAATCCTGCTTTCGAATCAATTTTGCCGATCGGAAAAACAAGGTCATTCGAATCATCACTTCCAAAGGTGCTAATACCTTCTTTCAACCAATACAAACCAGCCAGATTCAACCAGCCATTATCGCCTTTTAGCTCCTCAATTCTTTTCAAATGCCATTGATCAATTTCACTTTTGTAGGTTGCAGCATCAATAGATTTTTCAACGCTCTTCGAATTGCATCCAATCAGCACGATCAATGCAATAAAACAACCTATTGATTTCATAAATTCCACAGTAGCAACTTTAGAAGTATTAGCCATATCAATATTTTCCCCAGCGGATGTATGACTCTAAATCTTTATCACCCCGCCCGGATAGATTAATAACAACCACATCATCGGAATCAAACTCAACTTTATTGAGAGCAGCCAAAGCATGGGCACTCTCAATAGCTGGGATTATTCCTTCCAGCCTACTTAGTTCTATTCCGGCATTCATTGCTTCATCATCAGTTGCATTTACAAATTGTACCCGCCCGACTTCAAACAAATGAGCGTGCAAGGGACCAATGCCAGGATAATCCAATCCCGCAGAGATAGAGTATGGCTCTATCACCTGCCCATCTTCCGTTTGCATCAACAAGGTTTTACTTCCATGAAGCACACCCGGTTTGCCAAGTGCTGTGGTTGCTGCCGACTCCCCACTATCGACACCTTTACCGGCAGCTTCAACTCCAATCAGATTAACATGTTCCTCTGAAAGAAAGTGATAGAAGGCTCCTGCAGCATTACTACCGCCACCCACGCAAGCAATCACATAGTCAGGATAGGGATTTCCCATTTCCTGCTGCAACTGCTTTTTGATCTCTTCACTGATTACAGATTGAAAACGCGCCACCATATCTGGGTATGGGTGTGGCCCAACCACAGAACCGATAATATAATGCGTATTGGAAGGATGATTAATCCAATGCCGCATTGCTTCATTGGTAGCATCTTTTAATGTCATGTTTCCGGATAAAGCTGGCACCACTTTCGTTCCCAGAATTCTCATCCGCTCAACATTGGGGCGTTGTCGTTCCATGTCTAACTTACCCATATACACAATACACTCCATGCCCATCAAAGCACACACCGTAGCGGTGGCCACTCCATGTTGGCCCGCTCCTGTTTCTGCAATAATTTTTTTCTTTCCGAGACGTTTCGCCAACAAAATCTGACCTATTGTATTATTGATTTTGTGAGCGCCCGTATGACATAAATCTTCACGCTTTAAATAAACAGTAGCTTGATACTTTTCAGAAAGTCGTTTGGCATGATACAAAGGAGTAGGCCTGCCAACATAATTCTTTAGTAAGTCATCAAACTCTGCCTGAAATTCAGGTTCATAAATTATCTTTAAATAACTATCGCGAAGTTGCTCAATGTTCGGATACAACATCTCAGGAATGTACGCACCCCCAAACTGGCCGTAATAACCTCTTTTGTCCACATCAAATTTCATACTCGTAGTCTAGTTATAATTGCTGATACTTTTTTTATGTCTTTCATTCCTGGTGCATGCTCTGCTCCACTATTTACATCTAATGCGTGGAGATTTAAATCGGTCAATTTCAGAACTTGATCAAAATTAGTCTTATCAATTCCGCCACTTAAAAAGAAAGGAACCGATTGATCGTATTGCTTTAAGATATTCCAATCAAATTTTCGCGCATTACCTCCGTAGTTTTTTCCTTTCGTATCAAACAAAAAATATTCAGCAGTTCCAGCAAACTTTCTTGTCTCAGCGAAATCAAATTCGTCATCAACCCGAAACACTTTAATAACCGAAACTTTATTGCTATTCAGGTTTTCACAAAATTCTACTGATTCATCCCCATGCAACTGCACAAAATCCAAATTATGCTGTTTCACCTTATCGATTATAGAATTTAGTTGTTCATTCACAAACACGCCTACTTTGCTTACCGCAGTCGGAAATTTATCCGAAATCTGAAAGTCATTACCAACAAATCGAGGCGAGCCTTTGTAAAAGATAAAGCCCATATAGTCGGGCATCAGGGAACTCACATCTTGAATATTCATGCGATCCCGCATACCACACACTTTTATCTTTAACTCGGGCATTGCCATTATTTTGTATCAGCTTTTCGCAACTGATTAATAAATGTCTGACAGGCTTCTTCAGGCTTGTTATGTTGCATAAAATTCTGCCCCATCAAAAAACCCTCGAAACCATAGTTCTTTAACTCCATGATCGTTTCAACGCTTTCAATTCCACTTTCTGAAATTTTTACAAACTCGTCCGGAATCTTATCCGCTAGTTTTTTTGATAACTCAATATCTGTGATAAAGGTTTTTAAGTCGCGATTGTTCACACCAATCAAATCAACATCTGAGCCCAGATTATCCTGCAATTCGTTTTCATTATGTACCTCCAACAAAATTTCAAGGTTCAAAGAACGTGCTGCCCCTGACAGAGTTTTTATCTGGGCCGGACCCAACGCAGCAGCAATCAACAAAATAGCGTCAGCGCCAATGGATTTGGCCTCTATTATTTGATATTCGTCCACCACAAAATCCTTTCGCAGGATCGGGCAAGAGTTCAATTTTCGTGCAATCAACAAGTCTTCATTACTGCCACCAAAATATTTTGAATCGGTAAGCACAGATAAAGCTGATGCCCCCGCTCGTGCATACCCGGTGGAGACTTTTTCTACAGAAACATCTTTATTAATCACCCCTTTGGAAGGCGACCTTCTTTTTATCTCAGCAATAATTCCTGATTTATCCTTGCGCTGCACATATCTCTTCAACGACACAACCGGAGATTGAAAATAAATACTCTGCTCCAATAGATTTATCGGATACAACACTTTGCGCTCCGACACCTCCTTATATTTGTATTGAATTATTTCTTCCAGAATGTTCATCTTACCTTTCCATTAGTTTGTTGAACGCCATCAATGCTTTGCCTGATTGAAGTGCCTCAGTTGCCTTGTTAACTGCAGTGGCAAATCCAGCCTTACTTTCTACACAATACAACGCCATTGCAGCATTCGCAATTACTGCAGCATTTTGAGCGGCTGTACCTTTTCCTTCCAGAATATTTGTAAACAGCAGGGCTGATTCCTGTATAGAAGCTCCACCCTTAATCTCTTCATACTTCACTATTGGCAAGCCTAAATCCGAAGGCTCAGCCAAACGTTCGCCATTATTAGAGAAAAATTTAAATGGACTTGTGAGCGAAACTTCGTCATAACCATCCAATGAGTGAAGGATCAAAAAATCTTTATTTGTGTTTTGATAGAGGTACCCATACTGGCGAGCCAACTCAAGACTAAACACTCCTACTAATTGCCGAGTAGGGAAAGCCGGGTTAACCATAGGCCCTAACATGTTAAAAAATGTTTTAACACCAAGCTCTTTGCGAATAGGTGCTACGTTTTTCATAGCCGGGTGAAACAAAGGCGCATGCATAAAACATATATTGGCACGATCAAGACTCCGCTTCAATTCATCAATATTGTTGGTGAATTTATATCCAAAATGTTCAAGCAAATTAGATGAGCCACACGCTGATGATACTCCGTAGTTACCATGCTTCGCTACCGGTTGCCCGGCAGCAGCTACCACAAAGGAGGATAGTGTGGAGAGGTTAATGGTGTTCTTACCGTCACCGCCCGTTCCACACACATCCATCACCGGCTGGTCAAACCTGGCCGGAATACACAACTCAAGCATGGCATCACGAAACCCTTGCAATTCTTCCACTGTAATGCTTCGCATCATATACACTGTCATAAAAGCCGCAGTCTGACTCAAGTTAAACTTTGCCGAGGCCAAATCTACCAATACCTGACGTGCTGTTTCTTTGGTAAGCGAGCGATGCTCTATTAATTCTGTCAGAATTTTTTTCATTGCTAAGTCAGCGTTAATTTTTTAACCAGTTCTTAATCATAGTCGGACCTTCGGGAGTCATAATCGACTCAGGGTGAAACTGCAAACCTCGCACATCGTATCGAACATGGCGCAAGCCCATAATCAATCCTTCTTCATTTACTGCTGTAACTTTCAAATGTGCAGGTATGGTCTCGGGCTTTACGGCCCATGAATGATAATGTGTCGCTTGAAATTTCGGACTTACTCCTGTAAACAAGTATTCACTACCATCCACTACTTCGCCTGTTGAGGTAACTCCATGAAGTACTTTGGGGATATTATATAGTTGCGCACCATACACCTCGGCAATTCCCTGATGGCCGAGGCAAATTCCAAGAATACTTTTAGTAGGCCCGTACTCGTGAACCAGTGATTTCATAATGCCGGCTTCATCCGGAACGCCCGGCCCTGGCGAAATCAAAATTTTATCGTATTGCTGCACTTCTTCCAAACCAATTTTATTATTGCGATGGATATCCAGCGCAAATCCAGTTTCACGAATTATGTGAACAAGGTTATAGGTAAATGAATCGTAATTGTCTAACACTAATATTTTCATCGTCACGTTTTTCAAATTCGTTCGGCTAACACTATTGCTTTTCGCAGGGCTTCTAGTTTATTATTTACTTCCTGCAATTCACTGGCTGAGTTTGACTTGGAAACCACCCCTGCCCCTGCCTGATAGGTAAGTTGATTTCCCTTGCTCAAAAAAGTGCGGATCATAATGGCATGATTAAATGAGTTATCGAAGCCAAGAAACCCAATAGCACCACCATAAAAACCACGATTTACATTTTCATACTGATTAATCAGCTTCATAGCCATGTGTTTGGGTGCCCCTGATAACGTGCCTGCGGGAAATGTGTCGGCTGCCATCTGAATAACAGAAGCATCCGGTTTTAACGTGCCCGTCACTTTAGAAACCAGATGAATAACATGCGAGTAGTATTGAATTTCCTTAAAAACTTCTACTTGCACATGACCGGCATTGCGACTCATATCGTTGCGGGCGAGATCTACCAACATGATGTGCTCAGCATTCTCTTTCTCGTCAGCAGAAAGTTTTTCGGCAAGTGCAGCATCTTCCTGATCGTTCCCCGACCTTCTGAAGGTTCCGGCTATGGGAAAGATGTGTGCATTACCATTCTTAATTTGTATTTGCGCTTCGGGCGAAGACCCGAACAACTTAAAATTTCCATAATCAAAAAAGAACAAATAGGGAGATGGGTTGATTGACCGGAGAGTTCGGTATACATTAAACTCATCACCACGAAACCCAGCTGTAAATCTCCTTGAAAGAACAATCTGAAAAACATCACCGCGGTAACAATGCTGTTTGCCCTTTTCAATTATTTCTAAAAACTGTGCATCGGTATAATTCGATTCTTCCGCTGAAGTTTGTGAAAACTGAAACGTAGTGATTCTGTTATTAAAAATCAATTGTTCGATTCTGGCTAACGAGCTTTCCTCGCCCGAGTCAGCGAGCTGATGTTCAAACAAACTCATCTCATTAAAAAAATGATCAACAACAATAACATATCTATACAATGAGTAGATCATGTCCGGAAGATCATTTTCTGTCTTTTGAATCTCTACATCCTCGAAGTACCGGACTGCATCGTAGGCCATGTAACCAAACAATCCGTCATGCGGGTATTTTGAAGTGAGTGAGCTATCAGGCTGAAATGAGTTTTTAAATTGCTCTAAAAGTCGAGCAGCCTGCCCGGCTTCCTTGATCGTTACTTTTTCATTCACCTGATTTGGGTATCGGATTTCGGCCTGCCCGGCAGCAACCCGAAACGTGGCAATTGGATCGCAACAGATAAACGATAAGCTATTTTCGTTACCATGATAGTCAGAGCTTTCCAGCAGCACACTTCCCGCAAAAACGTCTCGTAACTTCAGGTAGATATTCACCGGAGTGATTGTATCGGCCAGTAAGCGTTTTGAGTATGTTTTTAGTTTACATTTCATTTAACCTTGAATTTTAGAAATGATAATAAATAAGAAGGCCCACTGTGAACAGCGGGCCTTCGGCATATTAATTTACATAGCTAGGCTGCTCACCAATCGAAATTCGATTTATGCCACCACCAAGCCATATGTAATGAAGTCATCATCATTATTAAGCTTCTGCTTTTTTGCGAGCTGCAACCTTTTTAGGTTTTGCTTCTGCGGCCACTGCCACCGTTGTCTTTTTGGAAGACACTCGTTTTAATCTTGCCTTGATTTTTACTCTGTTTCTAGAAACACCAAAAGAACCTTTTGACCGCTTTCCTTTTTTTGTTTTTTTATCTCCTCGTCCCATGAAATAATTAAAATTATAAGGCAAGTATAACAAAGGGATTACTTTCCACCAAATGTTGCCTGTTCTTTTATCCCAAAATGCTCGCCCAAAACACCTTTAAATCAACTATTGGCAAGCTTAGCCAAATTGTTTTGACAGTTGTTTTTACGTTGATTCACAAACAAAAAATCGGTAAATCGGTTTTATATAAATAATTGAAATTCAGATTAAACACTACGCACATGAGCATAAACCAGGTTGATACTCTTCGTAAGGCTGCCCGCAAAATTGAGTTAAGTTCTTCTTACCAATGGGGCCATATGGGATTGTGTAACTGTGGTTTTTTAGCACAGGAAATAACTTCACTTACAAAAGAAGAAATACACCGCAGGGCCATGCAACGCCATGGTGATTGGTCGGAACAACTTAACGACTACTGCCCTACCAGCGGCTTGCCCATGGATGATTTGATCTCTGAGCTTATCGATTTCGGATTTACCCGTCAGCAGTTAACTCATCTTGAAAAACTCTCTGACCCATCTATCCTTCAGGTATTACCAATCGGGCAGCGAAATCTACAACACAATGTTAAATCTGATGTTATTCTATATATGAATATATGGGCTCAATCATTGGAGGATAATCTTCTGCTAAGAATCACCCTTAATGATCTGGTTGAACCCGAAAAAGTATTGCCTTTGGAGAACTAAGGGATTTTGAAGAGTATACAATCTTTTGGTTCGTTGCTTTGATTTGGGAAACGATACCATTTTTGCAGATGAGCCTCTTCTTGCATGCCTACTTTCTCTAGCACTCTGGCTGAAGCTTTGTTGTCAGCATCAACAAAGGAGCCAATCCTAAAAACGCCTTGGCGAACCCTAAGCATATCAATAACTTTTCTGGTTGTCTCAGTTGCATAGCCCTGCCCCCAATGCAGCGGCCCAAGTACATACCCAAGTTGTATTTTCCCTTTATCGTTCAGAAATCCGCAACAACCCAAAAACCTACCGTTTGACTTGAGTCGGATTCCATACGAAAAATCAACACCAAGCTTCCAACCCTCTATGGTTCTCGCTAAATATTCGCGGGTGTCTTTCATAGATTGATGTGTGGGCCAGGTTACAAATCTTGTACTTTCTGGTTTGCTGGCATAGGTATAAAAGATTTCTTCTGCATCTTCGTAGCGAAGGCGGGTTAATAAAAGTCGCTCAGTTTCTAACCGTTGCGGAATTTGCCTTAAATCTGGATGAACCATGTATGGGGAAAGAAAACAATATTGTACATCAATATTTCAAAAAAGAAGCGGAAGGTGTAAAAATTCTCGTTAGGGTAAATCCAATTCACCTTAAGGGTACAGAAATTTCTATTAGTTCTGATGGACTTGAAATTCGGGACCTTGAATTTGATGCTGAAATCTTTGAAGATTTAAAGGCAGATAGCTTCACTGAAGTTAATGCCCTCGAATTTAATCTCTACTTGTCGGGCCTTGTCTGACTTCAACTTCTTTACAATTTTTATCTCAGATCAACTATTTTGTTAGCTTTGCAGCGGCAAATCGGCACGACCAGCTCCTGCTGAACTCCCCCAGGATCGGAAGGTAGCAAGGGTAGGTAGTTGTAGCGGTGCGATGTTCGGTTTGCCACTTTTATTCAACCTTCTCAGACTAAACGTGGGAAGGTTTTTTCGTTTTTTGGGTTAATTTTGCATCTATTAACAACCACCCTCATGAAATTTTTTATCGATACTGCCAACCTCAATGAAATAAAGGAAGCCTATGATTTAGGCGTATTAGACGGAGTTACCACCAACCCATCCTTAATGGCTAAGGAAGGAATTGCTGGCAAAGAAAAAATCATGGCCCACTATAAGGCTATCTGCCAAATTGTTGACAACAACGTGAGTGCCGAAGTAATCTCCACCGACTTTGAAGGAATGATCCGCGAGGGTAAAGAGCTGGCTAAGATCGATGACAAAATTGTTGTTAAAATTCCTATGATAAAGGATGGTATAAAAGCCATTAAGAAATTTACAAGCGAAGGAATACGCACCAACTGCACCTTGGTTTTCTCGGCCGGTCAGGGAATTTTAGCTGCTAAGGCTGGTGCCAGTTATCTGTCACCCTTTGTTGGACGACTGGATGATATTTCGCAAGATGGCCTTGAGTTGATTGCACAGATAAGACTGATCTATGATAACTATGGTTACGGCACCGAAATACTTGCTGCAAGCGTGCGTCACACTATGCACCTTATTAAATGTGCCGAGATTGGTGCTGATGTAGTTACATGTCCTCTTAACGTAATTACAGGATTATTGAAACATCCACTTACAGATAGTGGTCTGGAGAAATTCTTAGCTGATCATAAGAAGGCCAATGGCTAAACGTTAGTAGTAAGACACAAATTGTTTCCATGTTTTCATCCGATCCGGTTGTTCGCATTAAAGAGGCTAGTATTTTTCAGGACCATAATACCGTTTTGAATGAGATCAGTTTTGAAATCGAGAAAGGTGAATTTACTTTTCTTGTAGGCCGCACCGGTTCTGGTAAATCTTCATTACTAAAAACATTGTATGCCGATTTGCCCCTTCGTTTGGGCGACATAAGCGTGGCCGGATTTAATATTCGCGAAATCAAGAATCATCAGGTTCCTCTTCTCAGACGAAAAATAGGTATCATCTTTCAGGACTTTCAACTTTTTCCAGATCGCACAGTCGGTGAAAATTTAAACTTCGTTATGAAGGCTACCGGCTGGAAAGACAACGCGAAGATGAAAAACCGGCTGGCCGAAGTGCTGATGAATGTTGGCCTCGGCTCGGTTGAAAAAAAGATGCCCCATCAACTCTCTGGTGGAGAACAACAACGTGTGGTAATTGCCCGGGCCTTAATTAATGAACCCCTGATCTTAATCGCTGACGAGCCTACTGGCAATCTCGACCCCGAGGTTTCCAATGGTATACTGAAGATATTTCAACAGATAAATAAAAGCGGCACTGCCGTGCTGATGGCCACACACAGCTATGGTCTTATTAAGCGATTTCCGGCCCGTGTATTAAAGTGCGAGAATGGCAAAGTGCTGGATAGTGCAAAAGAATCTTTTGAACTTAAGAGCGAAGAGGATTTTTAAATTCAAACAGTGAATCCAAGTAGTTTTTGATTTGTTCAGCTAGATGTTTCATCTGTTTGTTTCTCTTCTTCCCGAAAATCTTCAATGTTTTTTATTTGCTGATTGAGTAAATCTATACGCACTAATAGATTAAGGATTAAAGCGTCTTTCACTTTTTCGGATGGCTGAGTTTTCATTTGCTCACGCAAAACGTGATACATGGCTTCAAGTTTTTCAAGGTCCTGCGCAAATTTCTCGTCATTACTAAATTCCTGAATGTCACTAATCAATTCTACCTTTTCGGCGATCTGTTCTACGTAGAAACTCTCAAGATCAGAAAACTCACCTTGTAACCGAGCCGATTCGCGGGTTGGCACATTACCCATGCGGGTAGAAAATAAATAAACTGAAAGGCCTAAGAAAAGCATAGCGGCCACTCGCCACGGTATAATATTATTCCACATGGAAACCTGCTTGCCGGGTAGGTTAGATTTAATGCGATTCCATATCTGGCCCGATGGCTCCCGATCATCAAACGCCTCGCGATTTTTATCAACAAATTCCTTCAGTGAGTCTTTCATGATCTACTTCCCTCCAGAAGTTCTTTTAATTTTTTCTTAGCCCGGTTAAACTGCGATTTTGAAGTCGATTCTTTAATCCGCAAAATTTCTGCTATCTCACCATGATCATATCCTTCCAAAAGATATAAAGAAAGTACGGAGCGATATCCATCTGGCAAGGCTTCGATGGCGTTTCGCACCTTCTCTACCGTAAACGGAAATCCTTCCAGCACATCTACAATATCTTCCTCCATCACATCCCAACGGTCGTCCTCGGGCATTCGCTCAGGTTTCTTTTTATTGAGATAGTTGATCGCTTTATTTATTACAATACGCTTCAACCAGGCACCAAACGTAGAATCACCACGATAATTGTCTAAGTTGTTGAATGCACTTATAAACGCATCCTGCAAAACATCCTCGGCCTCTTCGGCACTATTTACAATGCGATACCCAACATTGTACATACTACGGCTATAGAGCTTATACAGCTTATAGTATGCATCCCTATCACCTTGCCGGCAACGGTCAATCAGATCATGATGAATATGTACTGCCGGGGCCTCCAAGCCAAATTAGCTACGTTCAAAGACCTCATCACCTTTAAAAGGTTGCATCTACTTTACTTTTGCCAGATTCTGCTTGGCCAGCACAAAATCCGGGGCTATGGCCAACGCTTCATCAAATAGCTTCTTTGCGGCTACTTTATCGCCCAGATGTTCCAGAACTGCCAAACCCTTGAGGTTTATAATGGCCACCTTCATGGGATATTCCTTTTGTTTATTTTCTACATCGTTGAAAACAACCTTAGCCGCCTCTACCTCTTTATTTGCCAAAAGAATATCGATCGACACAAGACTTTCGGCATAGCGTTTCAAATCAAACTGCAAAAACGACATTTTATAAAGTGTATTGATATTATTGGTGAGCAAATAAAGGCTTTCGTAGTTTTGCAATGCCCGATCGGGCACACCCATAAATTCGTAACCCACTGCCGACATTTCCAATGCACCGGTATTTTTAGGATTTCGGGACAGCAATTGTTGTGACACTAAAACCGAAGAGGCGTACTTCTGATTCTCGTAATAAAAATAAGCCAGGTTAAAAATCAACGAATCGTTTTGTGGATTCTCAATAATTAAATCATACAAGGCATCTTTGGCTACATCATAGTCACTCCATTGCAGGGCCGTTACATACTTCTTATAAAAGTGTTCCGTTAACGGGTTCACTTCTGGTTTGGCGGCCTGTTGGGTTTGAGACTTAGTCTGAGTTTGTGTTTTTGCCGGATCTGGTTTAACAGGCTGCTTCTGTGTTTGTGAAAACGCTGCGGTTGCGCTCAGGCAAAGGGCCAACATAATTACAATCTTTTTCATCATTACGGGTTTACTTCGTGGTTTATTAATCCTTTTCTATTTGCAATTTGTAATAGCAATTCATAAGCCTCTTGTCGGTCGTTGCGAATGATCCCTTCCAGAATGGCTTCTTTTATCTCCTCCTTAATTTCTCCAATTATCGGGCCAGGGGCAACATTATAAAGTTTGATTATTTCATCTCCTGTGATGGGCGGTTGAAAATTCCGAATCTGATCACGATCTTCGAGGTCGATCATTTTCTTTTCTACCTGCTCGAAATTACGCAAGTATTTAGCCACTTTATCATTGTTCTTCGAGGTGATATCGGCCCGGCAAAGTTTCATCAATGCCTCTACGTCATCACCCGCCTCAAACAATAATCTCCGGATGGCCGAATCCGAAACTTCCTTCACCAAAGCAATGGGCCGCAAATGGAGCTTTACCAGTTTCTGAACTACCAGCATCTTCTCATTCATTGGCAACTTAAGCCTGCGAAAAATTCCAGGCACCATACGCGCGCCCTTATCTTCATGACCATGAAAGGTCCATCCTACTTCTTTGTCGAATCGTTTAGTAGCTGGTTTGGCTATGTCATGCAAAATAGCAGCCCATCGCACCCAAAGATCGTCCGACACTTTTGAAACATTATCCAACACCTGAAGAGTATGGAAGAAATTATCTTTATGAGCTTTGTTATCCTGGTATTCCACACCATGCAAGGCCACCATCTCAGGAAAAAATTGCTTTAACAAACCACTTTGAAAAAGTAACTTAAATCCATACGAAGGCAGAGGCGACAAAATAATTTTATTTAACTCCACAATCACACGTTCCATCGATACAATAGAGAGACGATTAACATTCTTGCCGATTGCCTCATACGTATCTGCATCGATATCAAAATTAAATTGAGCCGCAAACCGTATTGCACGCATCATCCGTAGAGGATCATCCGAAAATGTAATACCCGGATCGAGTGGAGTTTTAAGAAGTTTATCTTTTATATGCTGAACTCCACCAAACGGATCTATCAATTCACCAAATGAAGTCGGTTGCAAACTGATCGCCATCGCGTTGATTGTAAAATCCCTACGTTGCTGATCTTCTTCGAGGGTTCCATCTTCTACTACCGGTTTTCTTGAATCTTCGCGATACGATTCCTTACGCGCACCGACAAATTCCAACTCCCGATCTTCAAGCTTAATCATGGCGGTGCCAAAATTCTTGAAGACCGTTACTGGCACGCCACCCAACTCTTTAGCAACCTGTTCGGCTAGCCGGATGCCACTTCCAAGGCATACAAAATCAATGTCTTTGTTAGGCCGATCTAAAAGCAAATCACGAACGAATCCCCCGACTACATAGGCAGGAAGATTCAGATGGTTGGCAACATCAGAAACCGTCTTGAAAACGCTATCGCGACTTAAATTCTCCTTAAAATTCATCCTTACGTCTCAAAAATGAGGTCAAAGGTAAGAAGTAAAATCAGGAATAACAGACCCAAATTGGGTAGTGCTCTTCTACGAGTTACAATGGAAAACCTCTGCTGAAGGATGTGAGCCCGAGTCTATTTTTTAATGAAAGTTGGGCAAGGAATGAACTTCTCTTTTTTCTTTGTTTTGGAGTGCATCTGAATGCCAAGCTTATATTTTAAAGCTACTTCATGGGTGCCCCCTGAAATAGGGCCCAACTCAGAAACAGTGAAATCATAACTGTAGGCGATCTCCATTTTTTCAAATTGAAAACCCAACACGACCACCACGGCATCCTGACTTATATTATCTTTTACATTTTGTTGAATTGGAATACCCCTGTACCAGATTCCTATCATAATGGGATCGTATAAAAAGTGCAGACCCAGATCAAGTTGATCAAACTTGCCTTGCTTTTTATAAACAAACGATGGAGATAACACCGAGATATTATCTTTCTTAAAAGGACCACCATATAAAGGAATACGAACACCTCCATGAAAACTGGTTTTAAGCGGAATAACAGATTCCTGATTTAGCAAGGAACGATTGGGTGTATTTAAGTGACTGGCCGAAAAACCAATCCAGAAATTTTTGTTGTATGCCAACACGCCCGAATTAAAATCAAAATAACTGGATGTGCCTAAATTAAAAATAGCCGGATCATCACTGGGCACGTTGCCATCTGTATCAAACTGAAGTTGATCACCAAAAATTAATTTATTTAAATCAACCGAACGAAAAGCATAACCAAAATTAAGTCCGGCTGAAATCACCCATTTGCTTGAAATATTCCATTTATAGGAATACAAGAAATTAAATTGTGATGATTTCATTCCTGCGGTACCGGCCTGATCTACCGTAGCTAAAAAACCAATGCCGCTATTATAGTTGTACAAATTATAATCGTAAGAAAAAGCATAGGTTACAAACCCGCGTGCAGCATTGGGCCACTGGTTTCGGTAGTTAGCAATAAAACGATGATCTTGCGTAGTGCCTGTAAATGCAGGATTTAAATACAACGGTGCGGCATAGTATTGAGAGAACTGAGGATCTTGTGCACAGATAGCATATCCTGTGCCGAACATTATAAAAAATGGAATCAGCCTTTTCATCATCGAATCAGATTAACATCTCCTACACGCATAACGCGCTCACCATTTTCATAGGAAGCTGCCAACTTGTAGATATAAACATCTTGTTGACAAAGTTTACCATTGTAAGTACCATCCCACCCCTGCTCAGGGTCTCTGCTTTCAAACAACAACTCGCCCCATCGATTGAAGATCATCAATTCAAATTCTACCACACCGCGTGTTATCGGTAGGAAGATATCGTTCTTGCTATCGCCAGCACCGCCACCAGAACCGGTGAGATTGGGTGAAAATGCATTGGGGATTAAAACCTGACCCCCTTTTTGAACCTTTACTGTATTTTCCTGGATTGTTGAATCCGCGCAATCGAATTGATTGAAGGCTACCAGTTTAATTGTAAAAAACCCCTCCTCTTTATATTTATGTTCGGGTTCAAAATCAGTTGAGATTGTTCCATCCCCAAAATCCCACTCAAAGCGAGTGGCATCAAAACTTCGGTTATTCGGGTATAAAATTCCTCCCGGTATGTAAACAAGTTTTGGTTTAACTTCAAACTCAGCATCGGGCCGAGGAAACACTTCGATGATAGCTTGTTTTGTTTCGGTAACGGTCTGCCCTGTTATGTTACTTGCCGATAGAGACACAGAATATGTGCCGGGCTGGAAATAGGTGTGGATAGGGTTAATCATCTTAGAGGTCGACTGATCTCCAAAATCCCAATTGTATGTTCCCGGATCGGCAAACTGTGAAAGGTTTGTAAAGTTCACCGTTAGTGGTGCACAACCCGATGCCGGATCGTAACTAAAATCAACCAAAGGTGGAATGGCCAGGATTTCTATTTGCTGGGCCTGGGTCTCAATACATACATTATTTGTAACTGTTAATTGTATTGTAAAAACTCCAAAGGTTGCGTAGGTATGCGAACTAACTAAGGGGTCGGGGGAGGTTGTGCCATCGCCAAAATCCCAAAGGTACGTCCACGGTCCGGCAGAAGTTGTATTGGAGATTGAAACGGTGGAAGAAGGTAACGATTGACTGACAGGGGTTGCTGTGAATGAAGCATTCATATCATCTCGTTTCGGAATGCTCAGTGTTTCGTTGGAAATTATGCTGGGGCAGTTGGCAAAATTTCTGGTGCTCAGAGAGAACTGCGCTGAAATATCTGCAGATGACGAGGAAGGCCTGTTGAAGACGTGCTCTATCTGGTCAATGGCAGAGGTATTATCAACTGTTGGGATTCCATTTTCAGTAATCACCCAATGATATGATGATAATCCTTTCTGAATTGCTTCCAGTTTTATTCGCATCACATTGCAATCAAATTGAAGGGTGTCAATAGTAAACGATGAGGTGGGTACCGGGCTTATTCGAATGGTACGAACAGAGTCTCCGAAGCATCCAGACGCCAACGTTGTAATTAACATCACATTAAAATCTTTAAGTGATTGTGTTGTGTTTGTAAACTGATAACCAAAAGCAGGTGTTGTGCCGGAACTGATTTCGTCAATCACACCTGTGATATCACTAATTCGCCAACGATACTCCAATGGATTTAACGATTGAGTTTCGGTATCTGCTGTAAAGTTTACTGTCTGTGGCGAGCAGTTGTCATTGAAGGGAGAATAGTTGGTTGAAATAAATCCAGATCGTGTGCCTGGAAACACGGTAATGGTAACGGGTGCGGAGAAAGTCTCACATAAGTTTACTGTAACCACTCTTAGTCGTACTTCAAACAATTTGTTAGTAGTACCAACATTTACAAAGTCATAAATAAAAAATGGTGTGAAGGCCGGATCTCCAGGTAACTGAGTACTAACAGGTAAAAATCCAAGTCCTTGTCCTTCATCCACCTCCCAGATAAAACTGTTGACAACATCAGGCTGTCCGTTCACAGAAGTGTTGGTAAAAGTTACTGTAAGAATGCTGCAACCAGAAATAACATCGGGTGTAAAACTGGCTATCGGCAAAGAGTCGACAACAACGGGAAGTATCACCAAGTCAGAGCACCCACCCGAACTTGTAGTTACCCGCAAGGCCACCTGATGTGTGCCGGCAACGCCCAATGAACGAGAGAAAGAAGTTTGATTGTCAAATGCCGCATCTTTTGTAAACGTGACACCATCGTAATCAAAATCCCATTCACGCAATGCAATTGTTTCGCCAAGAATCGACTGCAAGGTTGAGCTTTCTGTAAAGGATGTTGATTGACCTGCACAAACCCGGGTAGCAGTAAAAACAGGAACCGGCTTTTCAAAGACCCGAATTTGAACTTCATCTGTTGTTTCACAGGAGGTAACATTATCGCGAATAATCAAACGCACCCGGTAGATACCCCTGTTTAAAAAACTTTCATCAAAAGGACCAAGCGGTGCTGACGAAAAAGCACCCGAAGGTGGTTCTTGTCTAGCCAATGTATTAGTTTCATCAAAAAATTCCCAGCGCCATTGGGTTGTTGCTGTTACTATACCAACAGACACATCATTGAGGCGGGCTTGAAACGTTGATAATGGTGCGCCTGCGTTTTGACAGAAGTCAGGAGTGATTGGCGTATTTGATAAATCAGTGATCTGGATTTGAGCAATCAAGGAAGGCGAGATTGTGATTATCTTTTCAATAATAGCAATACAATTACCCGCTGCGTTCTGATCGCGCACAGAAAGCCGAATTAATTTCTGTCCGGAGGTTGGATAAGCAAATGTTGGATTTGTGCTGGTAGATGTTGATAGTGGTGCACCCGCTCCGGTAGCATTATCATAAAACTGCCAGGTGTTTGCAAATGAGGCTCCGGCAATACCCGGTGTTTCGTTATCGAAATAAATATTATCGCCCACGCAAAAGATACTTTGCACCGGTCCGCCAGAGCCACCTAGTTTCGTTAAGAAATCGGGCTGTGGTGCCGGAACAATAACAATCCGGGCCGTTGTAATCTGTGGAGCATTGTCACCATTAATTAAATTTCCTGAAATGGGATTGAAGGGATTTAAATCAGCCAGATTATTATCATAGGCATTACATTGATTCCAATTTTTTAACGTGATCACAAACTCTTTTCCTAAATCGGCAGGAGCTGTTACCGGCACATTGATTGGTAAACTTATCTGCCCCGGAGCAAGCACCGGATAAATAGGATTACGGGCTGGTGCCGGATCTAAATAGGGAAACCCGCCAGGCACAAAAGTATTAACCCGCACACCTGGAATCTGATTTGCTAACGGCCCGGTTCCATACAGCCATTGAATCCATCTTGGCTCGTTGTTCTCGCGTGTGGCCCGGGGAAAACAATTCCAATCGCTGTCATCCGTAAATAATACATCCGCTGCATAGCCCTGGCAAATACGAAACACATTGGGATTAATTGAAATTACATCATTCGTCCAAACAATCACTTGCGTATTGATGGGTACTACGCTGCCTCTGGGATTGCACGCATTGGACGCATCAATCACTACATCGTACCCACAATTGACTGAGGTGTTTGGATACGTGTGAGCGATAGTAACACCCGTAGCATTAACCTGAGTGAATGTCTCTTCGGGGGTTCCATCACCCCAATCAATGAAATATTGCGTGCCAGGCACAGATGAAAGGTAAAGTGTTTGGATGTTTACGGTAAAAGGTGCACACCCCCTACTGCTTGTAAGAAAGGCAAAGCCGGGCTCTAAAATCCCACCGCATTGGGCAAAAGAGTTGATATTGAAAACGGGAAGTAGTAGAAATACCGCTATTAAAAATGGAAATAATCTTTTTTGCAACATGCTTTAATTCGATTTCAGAATCGATTAAAGCCATTTATAGACAGTGTTAATAAGAACAGGGCAGGCTCATTAAACAGTAATGCCGATTGAATAACAAATTCAGGTGCCTAACCGAAAGAAACAGGGGGTAAACTGAAGTTACCTAGTTCCAGAAACTCTTCTTTGTATTAAAAGTAGGGCAAGGAATAAGTCGATTGCGTTTTTTCATTCCTTTATGGAGTGGTTTTGCAACAAACTCATATACAATTGCTATTTCGTGTGCGCCACCTGAGCTGGTTGAAAGTTCAGAAATATTGAAATCGTAGCTATAGCCAACTGTGAAACTTTTCAAATACATACCTAGTGATAGGATCAATGCGTCCTGATTTACTGTACCGATAAAATTATCCTCGAAGGGTTTGCCCCGATACCATACACCAAGTGAAATTGGATCAATGTGATAGTTTAAACCGAAATCTAACTGACTGAAAGGTCCCTGAATTCGATATATAAATGAAGGTGTTAAGTACGATGCCCGATCCTGTTCACGTGGGCCCGAGGTTAAGGTTAACCGCGCCCCAGCATGGATGGTAGTTTTCATTGGCAATCGGTTAACATCATTCAAAATAGATAGGTTGGGAGTATTCATGTGACCAAACGCAGCACCCAACCACAAACTCCGACTATAGAATAAAAAGCCTGAACCAAAATCGAAGTATTGTTGATTACCGAGCTTTTGTAAATCAGGGTCGAGCGAAATTCCATCAAACTCCAATCCATCACCCAAACTCAATTTACTTCTATCCAATCCGTTTATTCCATACCCAAAATACAATCCTGGCGAGAAAACTATTTTGTCATTGATTCTTACTTTATAACTGTAATTTAAACCCACTGTGGTTGTACGCCATCCTGCCGATCCCATTTTATCCGTAGTAGCCAGAATACCAAAACCACTTCGAAGCTCGTCCACAAAAATATCGTAGCTAGCCGAGTAAGTAGCAAATGCCTGCGGCAAGTTGGGCCATTGAATCCGGTGATTAATGGCCACCCGTTGTTGAGGGGTGATTCCGGTAAAACCAGGATTCATATAAAGAGGAGCCATGTAATATTGCGAGAACTGAGGATCCTGCGCACTTGCTACCTTTCCCAACATTACAAGACCCACTACTATGAATAAAAATTTCTTCATGCTTTAATAAAATTATGCATTTAGCGGATCATCGTTACATCACCAATTTGTGTGGATCGCTGCCCATCGGATAACCGGATGGTGAGTTTATAAACGTACACACCCATCGGCAACAAGCGACCGTTTTTATCATATCCATCCCACCCAACATTGGCACTATTACTTTCAAAGATCAAATTACCCCAGCGATCAAAGATCTGCATATTAAACTCTTCTGCTCCTTTCACAATCGGTAAGAATACATCATTGAAGGTTCCACTACCACCAGGACCCGGGCCTCCACCCGAAGGTCCATTTGGATTTGGCGTGAAGGCGTTTGGCACTTTAGTTACTCCGCCTTGCTTAGCTGTCACCGTATTTGTCAGCGTGTCTGTACAAACTAAACCCTGACCATGGTCATTTCGGGCAATCAATCTAACATCATAAACACCTTCAACTTTGTAAACGTAGATCGGCTCAACATCAACCGAGGTTCCGCCATCGCCAAAATCCCATTCGTAGTCTGTTGCTCCCGTGCTAAAGTTGAATGTGGTCAATTCACTATCAGGAACAAATACGATATTCGGACGCAACTGGAATGAAGCAACCGGATTGTCGAACACTTCAAAATTATTCTGTTGTGTGTTAGCTACCTGTCCGGTAATAGAATTTGATGTTGTCAGGAATATTGAATATATACCAGGTGACGTGATAAGGAATACCGGAAGATTGGCATTTGACGAAGCAACTGTACGCCCATTATTATCAACCACACGCCAATCCATTACATCTCCTGTAGATGTGTTGGTTAACACGGTTATATTGGAAGGGAAACAAGCCCGAACCGGATCGGCCGTGAATGCAGCTACCAACGGTAACAGCTGAATGTTAATCGTTTTGCTAAAGGTGCTCTCGCAACTTAAACTTGCGGCTTCCGCATCAATGTTTACAACTTTCAACGAGATATCACGCGGGCCAGGCGAACTATAGTTAATCGTGAATGGCCCAGCTCCATTACCCGTCGCAGGAGTGGCATTTAATCCAAAATCCCACTCATAGCGGAAATCTGTAGCATCCACTGGAACTGATGTATTCGTAAATGTTACCGTTGAATTTCCACCAATAAATGGCGGAACTGTTCCTTCAGCAAAACCAGCCGTGATGGCACGATATACCGTGATAGGCATTACAACATCTGCAGCAGGGCAGTTTCCATTATTCGCCTGATACACCACTTCGTAGATTATCGGATTACTTGTTGATGTATTCGTAAAATTATAGTTGACGGTTGGTGTTGTGCGGATATCTATTTCTGTGGTAGTGCCTTGAACACGATAGAACCATCGATGTGTTGTGGCTCCAAAGCTCTGATTGAAGAATTGGATACTTTCACCGCTACAAATATCCGATCTGTCCGGGAATGCATTCGTGATTATAGACGGGAATATCGTTACGTTTTGGGTTGTGGCCTTGAAACATCCCGGGAACGGAGCCGGCAATTGTGTTCTCAGTGTAACCTTGTACGTAATAGAAGCATTCGGATTTGGATTACTGAACGTATGCGTAATCGTATTATTCGGAATCGTAGCTGCTGCCAGGAAGATTTCGTCTGGCGAACCATCAAACCACTGCCATGTGTATTCCGTACCGGCTACCTGATTGAATTGGAATGTAGCTGTATAAGGTCCGCATGAAGATGATGGCGCAACCACACTAAAGTTTGCATCTGTTTCCCCAACGGTTACGGTTACTGACTGGCCAACCGGAACAAAGTTACATTGCAATGCATCTCTGACAGACACAAGTGTGTACGTAGTCGATACAGTTGGAGTAACCTGAATCACTTTAAAGTTTCCGGCATTATTCACAGTAATATTTGATGTGCCATCATTATAAACCATCTGGAAAGGAGCTTGACCATCAAGTTGAATAATCAAAAACTCAGAGCTGCCTCTACAAATACTTGAACTTGCATTCACAAACTGTGCATTCATTTGTGGCGCAACCGTCACGATCACAATTCTTTGATCTCCCGGGCAAGCCCCTGGGCCAGTAGGTATTATTGAGTACGTTAAGCTTGCTTGCGAACCTGTTAAGTTAGTAAACGGCTGATTGATTACTGTTCCTGTACCACTCTCTTCAGCAGGTGTCAGGATGTCGCTTGGATCATCGACCGTCCATGCAAACGTTGTTCCTGCTACGGTGCTGTTCAGAGGAATATTCATAGTTGCACCATGACAAACAACCACTGTTGGAGGTAACCCTACAAAGGCAGGTTTTGGATTAACGACCACCGACACAATAATAGGCGCACCATCACATCCATTTACACGTGGAGTTACTGTATAGTTAACAGTTTCAGGAATGTTGCCCGTATTAAACAGAGTTTGGAATATAAGATTACCTGCACCGTTGCTCTCACCCGTTATTGTAGCAGGAGCTGATACAGTCCAAATCGCCACTGTATTTGCTACATCAGGAGTAAGTGTAACATTAATAAAGTCACCACTACAAATGTCTGGCTGTGCACTGGCTGTAAGCACAGGCCTTGGGTTAACCGTGACGGTAACTACAACATTATCACCCACACAACCCAATCCACCAATTACTTTGGGTTGAAGTGTGTAAGTAACTGTTTGTGTAGTCACAGTGGGGTTATCAAGTACATCGGCCAAGGCAGAACCAGGCGTGAACAAGGTTCCTACAGCCGACATTCCGGTAACACCACCAGAAGCTGTTGCACTCAATAATTCAAAGCGCACATTCCCTGCTGATGGCACCGTATTACTGTTGAGTGTGATGTTGCTTGCAATTCCTTCACACACGGTTTGAAGTGATGGTGACGCTACCAGTTTTGGTTTTGGATCAACCGTTACAACAATAGTTACTGCGGGAGGAAGACTGAAGCATCCAGCTCCATTTTTAGCACCATTAGCAACAGCGGTAATCGAATAGGTAACCGTTGCGGGATTATCAGAATTGTTAACCAGAGCATCTTCGATTTTATAGTTTTCTGGCAAATTGTTCAATGAAGGAACAAATCCACTAATCAGGCCTCCTACTGAAGAAACCGCAGTATAATTAAAAGTAACTACACCCGAAGTTGGGTTAGTCGGTGAAATAAGATCAATATCCGTTTGATCATTGCTACAAATGTTCGGAGCATTGTTTACCGGTGTTGCAACAATTTCAGGCTCTATAGTTAAAATTATATTTCTAATAGGGCCCAAACAAGTAGCTCCCGACACAGCCTGTACACCATACGTTACTGTTAGTGGATTGTTGGTTGGGTTACGGAACTGATCGGCCTGAATATCGTTTGCTGTAACTCCATTACGAGGCACAACAGCACTACCAGCTGTGCGCACAAGACCCGGCAAGGCAGTGATTGTAACTATGTTGTAAGAAGCCGCGGCCGTACTTAACGGAGATGTTTCTGTTGCAAATACTATTCCTGCCAAATCATCTGAACAAACTGTTCTGTTAAGATTATCATCAACGGCTGGTGCCGGATTCACGGTAAATACTACTGTCTGATCCTGCCCCCTGCAACCACTTGCAATCGGCACTACCGTGTAGGTCACTACCAACGGACCATTTGTTGTGTTTGTAAAGATATCATTCGATAAGAAATCAGACTGACCACCCGGTAAGTTGGCTGTATAAATTCCAAGACCCGCATTGCTTCCACCTGCAACTAATGCCGGAGCCTTCACAACGTTCTTTAATTCGAAATCTGTAATAACCGTTGAACCTACGGCTGGTCCTACCACAATTCCCGAAGGCACATCGCTACACAGATTGGCCGTTCCGGGTGATAAAATTGGTTCTGGATTGATAGTTAGATCAATAAACTCAGACTGCCCCTCGCAGGTAGCCGGACTTATTCCCAGTATCTCATAGGTGACTACCACCGGAGCCGAAGTATTGTTCGTGAACTTATCGTTGCGGATCAAGTTGATATTACCGCTTGTACCCACAGGTACGTTAAGCGGATCGGCTGTAACGGTGCCCGGTATGGTAATGCCAACTAATCGGTAAGAGTTTGCAGCTACAGAGGTTCCGTTGGTACTTAGAATTATTCCGGCAATCTCTCGACTACACACTGTATTGTCCAAAGCCGGATTTACAACCGGTTCAGGATTTATTGTTAGTTCAACTATTCTTGGATTTCCAACGCAACCATTCGTTCCATGCGGTGTGATCGTGTAGGTAACCTTTAATGGAATAGCCGTAACATTTTGGAAAGCATCATTAACAAGGGCATTGGCTGCTAAAGCAAGGCCTGTTGTTGGGGTACCTGTTAAGCCTGCATCCACCAATGCCGAAACATCATAATTGGAAGCACCAATAGAAACTCCGTTAGTATCAAGCAGTGTGTTATAAATATCTCCACTACAAACTATTGCATTGAGGTTCGTGGCCACAACAGGTTCAGGCTGGATTGGTACAGTAATCGTAAATGGATCACCTACACAGGTTCCAGCGGTTGGTATTACAACATAGGTTGCGTTCAACACCGAATTGCTTGTATTCGTCAAGGAGCCGCTAATTAAGCCCGTGCCTGAAGCTGGTGGTGCCACACCACCCACAGTAAGACCGGGTTGATAAGTAGCAGTCCATGTGAATGTTCCAATTACACCATTGGTAATATCTGCTTGCGGGTTAAAGTTAAATGGAACATCGGAACAAACATCCGCTTTAGTAACATCAGCACCCACTGGTTTTGAGCTGATTGTAACTGCATAGGTGAAGGGCGTGCCTGCGCAATTATTTGCTGAACTGATTGGCGTGATTGTATACGTTACCGTTACATCCAAACCAGTTGAGTTTACATATGCATCTGTGATTGGGAGATTAGTTGCTACTACTCTATCGGCAGCCGGTGGAACATTGATAGCATCTGATGATGCTACTGTATAAGTAAACAAACTTGGTACCGCATTGCCTAACGTATTTATATTTTGTGTCTGTATGTTGTAGTTCAACGCTGTACTGCAAACAGGATCAACAACATTAGCGCCTACTGGCTCTGGATGAACTATTACCCTAAAGGTAAATACAGCGCCATCACAATCATTTGCAAGACTTACCGGAGTAACCGTGTAGGTAATTTCAACATCAGCATTTGTTGTGTTGGTATACACATCGGTAATCAATGCTGTTGAAGCTGTGTTACGGTTAGGGCCAGGCGCTACTGCCAACGCGTTATTGGATGCAACCGAATATCTAAACTTGCTAGGAACACTGTTTCCGGTTCCTGCTGTATTAATTACATCCTGAAGATCGAAATTAACAGCATCATCACTGCAACGTTGAACCGTTGTATTCGGTCCTAGAGGTTCTGGATGAATTGTGATTACAACATCGAATGGTGCACCCTGGCAATTGCCGGTTGTACTGAATGGTGTTATTGTATATGTTAATAATACATCGCTGCTGGTTGTGTTTGTATAAGTATCCGTAATGGCGGCATTACTAGCAACGGGTCTGTTTTTGCCTGCTGCCGATACATTGCCTGGATCAGAAGATACTACTGTATAAGTAAATTGACTCGCTACTGAATTGCCTAACAGATTGATGTTTCTGGTTTGAATATTATAATTAATCTGCTCATCGCTGCACACAGCTTCTGTATCTGCTAACCCAATTGGCTCTGGTCTTACAGTAACCGAAACAGTGAATGGATCACCAATACATCCATCGGCACTTGTTGGAGTTACTGTATATACAACCACCTGATTGGAACCTGTAACATTATTGAGGACATCGTTGATCATTGACGTATTAGCCGCTGCTAATGTTTCTCCTGTTACACTTGGGTTATCAACGGCTAGCCAACTATATGTAGTGCCTGCTACCACATTATTGCCACCTGATCCGGTATTGGCAATATTCGTGGTTATGTCATAGTTAACCACTGCATTACTACAAATAACCGGAGAGTTGTCATTGAATCCCTTAGGCTCTGGTCTCACAGTTACAGAGACTGAGAAAGGATCGCCCACACAACCTAATGAACTCGTTGGTGTTACCGTATAAACAACAACCTGATTGGCATTCGTAATATTATTAAGGACATCGGTAATCGTTCCTCCAGCCTGAGCCGATGTGCTTTCGCCACCAACGCTAGGATTGGATGCTGCAATCCATGTAT
Source organism: Cyclobacteriaceae bacterium (assembly GCA_965278925.1). Taxonomy (GTDB): domain Bacteria; phylum Bacteroidota; class Bacteroidia; order Cytophagales; family Cyclobacteriaceae; genus ELB16-189. The sequence continues at coordinate 1,562,173 of OZ257123.1, forward strand.
AGGTTGTGCCTGCAGTAAGATTATTACCACCTGCGCCTGTATCAGCAATATTAGCCAACAAAGCATAGCCCACTATTCCATCACTACAAATGATAGTTGATGTATCGTTGAAACCACGAGGCTCTGGTCTTACGGTTATTGATACCGTAAATGGATCTCCCACACAACCATTATTACTGGTTGCAGTTACTGTATAAACAACCACTTGATCCGTGTTTGTGATATTATTTAGCACATCTGTAATAGTGGAAGAAGTAGCAGGAATCGTATTCGTTTCTCCGGATACGTTCAGGTTGGTTGCTGCTATCCAGCTATAGGTTGTACCAATCAATAGGTTATTTCCACCTGAACCGGTATTACCAATATTCGAGGTGAGGTCGTAATTAACATTAGCATCACTACAGATGGTTTTGGTGTCGTCAAACCCGCGGGGCTCAGGACGCACCGAAACTGATACAATAAATGGATTACCATCACACCCGTTGGCACTTGTCGGGGTAATAGTATAAACAACTACCTGATTTACATTGGTTATATTGTTCAATACATCCGTAATTATATTTCCTGTTTGTGGTGTAGTACTCTCACCACCAATATTTCCATTGGCCGCTGCCACCCAACTATAGGTGGTACCGATAACCAGATTATTTCCTCCTGAACCTGTATTGGCCACATTGGTGTTGAGATCATAATTTACGATTGCATCACTGCATATAACTGGCGATGGATCGTTAAATCCGCGTGGTTCAGGATTTACAGTTACTGAAATCGTGAACGGATTTCCTACACATCCGCTGGCACTGGTGGGTGTAACCGTATAGACAACAACATGACTTGCTGTTGTGATGTTATTAATTACATCTGTTATCACAGCAGTCGTGCCACTTCCTTCACCCGTTACGAAGGCATTCGGAGCAGCAATCCAGCTATAGGCTGTACCTGCAACCAGGTTATTACCTCCTGCCCCTGTGTTAGCTATATTGGTGGTAAGATCATAGTTAATTGATACATCACTACATACTAGCGGAGTTGGATCGTTAAACCCACGAGGTTCAGGGCGAACCGTTACCGTAATAACAAATGGATCGCCCACACAGCCATTGGCTGAAGTTGGGGTTACCGTATAGACAACTTGTTCAACATTAACCGTAACATTATTCAATACATTATTAATTGTATTACCCGTTTGTGCGGATGTGCTTTCTCCGGTAACATTAACATTGTCAACCGCCAACCAACTATACGTAGTACCGACAATTAAACTGTTGCCGCCCAAGCCAACATTTGAAATATTTGCTACCAGATCGTAGTTAACATTGGCATCACTACAAATTATAGGGCTATTGTCGTCAAACCCTTTGGGTTCAGGACGCACAGTTACGGAAACCGTAAATGGATTACCCACGCAACCATCGGCACTAGTGGCTGTAACCGTATAAACTACTATCTGATTCGAATTGCTGATATTATTCAGTGCATCAGTAATCGTTGCGCCTGTTTGTGCAACCGTACTTTCGCCAACTACTATCGGATTACTTGCTGCAATCCAGCTATAAGTAGTTCCGGCAATGAGGTTGTTACCACCGGCCCCTGTATTAGCGATGTTGGTACTAAGGTTATAATTCACAGTCGCATCACTGCAAATTACTGGAGTTGCATCATTGAAGCCCTGAGGCTCCGGACGTACTGTTACTGAAACTATAAATGGATTACCAACACACCCAAGAGCACTGGTTGGCGTAACTGTATAGACTACTACTTGATTACTGTTGGTAATATTATTTAAGACATCCGTAATAGTACCACCTGTTTGAGTAGAAGTACTTTCACCACCTACACTTGCATTCGATGTGGCAATCCAGCTATAGGTGGTGCCTGCAATAAGGTTATTGCCACCAGCCCCTGTATTTGAAATATTTGCCAAGAAGGCATACCCCACCGTGCCATCACTACAAATTATTGTTGATGGATCATTGAATCCCTGAGGTTCCGGGCGAATCGTAACCGAAACCAGAAACGGATCGCCTATACAGCCATTAACACTGGTAGGTGTTACTGTGTACACAACTACTTCATTACCACTCGTTACATTATTAACTATATCATTGATAAGGTTGCCCGATTTTGCTACCAGACTTTCGCCTGTAACATTCGTATTGTCAGCAGCGATCCAGCTATAGGTAGTTCCTACGGCAAGATTATTTCCACCCGAAGCGGTATTGGTTATGTTTGAAACCAAATCGTAATTGATAACAACATCACTACAAACAACTGGAGTATTATCATCAAACCCTTGCGGTTCGGGCCTTACATTAACGGATACTGTAAACGGATTGCCCACACAACCAGCAGCACTTGTTGGTGTAACTGTATAGACTACAATTTCATTACCATTTGTACTGTTTGTTAGCAAATCTGTAATCACAGATCCTGCCTGTGCCACGGTGCTTTCTCCTCCTACATTGGTATTGCTGGCTGCAATCCAACTGTAGGTAGTACCAGTAATCAGGTTGTTCCCGCCTGCAACTGTGTTGGCTATGTTATTGCCCAGATTATAATTCACTGTTGCATTACTACAAACAATTGGTGTATTATCATTGAAGCCTACCGGCTCAGGTTGAACAGTTACCGAAACAGTAAACACGTTTCCAATACAACCTGTCGCACTTGTTGGAGTAACCGAATAAACTACCACCTGGTTGGCGTTTGTAATGTTGTTGAGCACATCTGTTATCGTTGCTCCAGCTTGAGGAAGTACGCTTTCTCCTCCCACGCTGACATTGTTAGCTGCCACCCAACTGTAAGTGGTGCCAACTACCAAATTATTGCCTCCAGAGCCAGTATTTGCAATGTTAGCCGCAAGGCTATAACCAACTGCCACATCGCTACATACGGTGGCTACATCATTAAATCCTCTTGGTTCAGGTCGAACAGTTAATGAAACTGTAAATGGATTTCCAACACAACCATCACCGCTGGTAGGGGTTACTGTGTATACCACAATCTCATCCGAACTGGTAATGTTATTGATTACATTGTTAATTGTGGCTCCAGTTTGCGCACTTGTACTTTCACCTGTAACATTTGTATTGTCAGCTGCAATCCAACTATAAGTTGTGCCTATAGCCAAGTTATTTCCTCCTGAACCAACATTGGCTATGTTTGATGCAAGACTATAACTTAGCGCTACATCACTACAAACTACGGGACTATTATCATCAAACCCTCTGGGTTCTGGTCTAACTGTTACAGAAACTGTAAATGGATTTCCCGTACAGCCAGCTGCGCTTGTCGGAGTGATCGTGTACACCACCACTTGATTTGAATTTGTGACGTTATTCAAGACATCATTGATTACAGAGCCAGCCTGAGCTACTGTGCTCTCACCACCCACCGTTGCATTGCTTGTAGCAATCCAACTATACGTTGTTCCAGTTATGAGATTGTTTCCGCCTAATCCAACTGCTGCTATGTTTGCACTGAGATCGTAAGCAAGAGCTACATCGCTGCACGTAATTGGTGTTGTGTCGGTATGTCCTACTGGTTCTGGCTGAACGGTAACTGAAACGGTGAAAACATTTCCGACACATCCATTTGAACTTGTTGGGGTTACTGTATAAACAACTACCTGATTTGAATTTGTGATATTATTAAGAGCGTCGGTGATTGTATTACCGCCCTGCGAAGTTGTACTTTCTCCGGTCACGTTACCATTCGGAGCGGCCAACCAACTATAGGTGGTACCGGCTATTAAGTTATTGCCACCTGCGCCAGTATTGGCGATGTTGGCATTCAAAGAATAACTAACCGTTTGGTCACTACAAATAACAGCCGTATCATTAAAGCCCACTGGTTCAGGACGGACAGTTACTGAGATTGTAAACGGATCTCCTGCACATCCATTCGAGCTTGTAGCCACTACGGTGTAAATCACAACCTGATTCACATTCGTAATGTTAGTTAAGACATTATTAATGATCGAACCAGTGCCATTAGCCTCTCCGGTTACATCCGGATTTGCTGTTGCCGTCCACGCGTATGTAGTTCCACTAATCAATCCATTGCCGCCTAAGCCTGTGTTAAGAATATTTGCTTCCAGGTTATAATTCACGTTCGCGTCACTACAGATCAACGGAGTTGGGTCGTTGAATCCTTTGGGTTCAGGACGCACCGTTACAGAAACAGTAAACGGAGCACCCGCACATCCCAACGCACTGGTCGGTTTAACGGTATACACAACCACTTGACTGTTATTGGTAATGTTGTTTAGAACATCATTTATGATAACTCCGGCTTGTGATGTTGTGCTCTCTCCGGTTACGTTAGTGTTCGAGGCAGCTATCCAGCTATAGGTAGTTCCTGCTGTTAGGTTATTTCCACCAGCACCCGTGTTGGCTATGTTAACCCCTAGATCGTAGTTAACATTTGCATCGCTACAGATTAACGGACTTGGGTCGTTAAATCCAACCGGTTCTGGTTGCACAGTAATATCAATAGTAAAGAAAACGCCATTACATCCATTGGCACTGGTAGGTGTTGCTGTGTACCTCACTACTTGATTAGCGTTTGTAAAATTTCGCAGCACATCCGTGATTGTTTTACCTGATTGAGCTAGCGTGCTCTCTCCGGATACACCTGCGTTGGCGGTAGCCACCCAACTATAGGTAGTCCCTGCAATTAGATTATTGCCAAGAGTAGCAATATTTGTTTCAAGATCGTAGCCGGCAGGAAGACCGCTACAAACAATGGGTGTGTTATCATTTGCGCCCACAGGTTGAGGATTAACTGTGATGGCGATTGTTTCGGCTACCCCTACGCATGAAGCACCACTCGTTGGTGTAATTACATAGTTGACAACTATTGGTGCGTTGGTAAGATTAACCAGCACGTCATTAATGTGCACGGTACCTGCCACACCCATGGGGATATTTACACCACCTGTTGCAGGACCGCCCGCATCTGGATCTGGCCAATTGAACAATGTACCGGCAGGCAAATTTGCAGGGGCAAGTAAAATTTCTTTAGCTACTGCATTGGCACTACAAATTGTTTTTGTTTGACCAGAAACAATTACAGGCTGAGGATTTACAGTGACTGTAAAGTTCTGAGGAGTACCCGGGCAATTATCGGGTCCTGGGCCTACAGGAGTTATTCGATAAGTTACTGAAGCATTTACGCCAGAAGAGTTTGATAAAGTCTGATTGATTGCCAGAACACCATTGGCCAAATCGCCAAAGACAGAACCAATGACTGAACCAGTGATATTTATTACTTCCCAATTGAAAGTTGTGCCAACAATATTAGAAGTTAATGTATGAGCAACAGAAATATCTGTTCCGCTACAAACAGTACGTGCACTCAATGATGTTATTGTGGGTCGGTTTATTACGGCTACCGGGAATGGAGCAGCCGCGGGGGAGGTACAGCCAATGCCACTGGCATGAGTAACATTAACGTTTCCACTAAAGGTACCCATCTGCACCGTAATAGTACTGCCAGTTACTGGCAATGATGTAATTGTTGCTCCCGCTGGCAAAGACCAACTGTAAGTACCCGCAACCGGATTTGTAACTGAGAAGACAATGCCATTGTCATTCGAACACACTGAACTTGGTCCTGCAATAATTGGCTGTGGAGGTGAACCCTCAACTATAATTCTTGTATTAATCGTATTACCATCGCACAAGGCAGTGCCTAACGTTTCTTTAACCGAGATAGGAACTCCCGTTGGATATAATGTACCAATGTCTGGGATTGGATTCTGAAACCTGAGGATAATAAAGAATCCTGTTGTTGCAGACAACAATTCAAATTCACCTGGATAAGAAACTGGCGGAACCGTCCATGTATAGGTTGCCCCTGGATTGAGACCTGGGTTAATCTGCAAAAGAACTAAGTTATTACTTGCGCAAACTGTATACGTTGCTCCAAGCACCTGACCAATACCGTCAGATATCTGGTTGTTATTTGGGCGCGCTTGATAATCGAGTGCTAATGTTGTTTGCGAAAAGCACTGTGGTGTTGTAGGACTCGCTGTATCAATGATTTTAGCATGAATGGTTTTGTCTGCATTGATACTATAATTTTGTTCAGCTCCACTTGCAACCCCGGGAGGAATCAATGTGGTTAGCGCAGCGTCTTCATACCATTCAATATTTCTATTGACCATAGAGCCACCAGCAGCAACTGTCTCATACGCTTGCAGATTGATTCCCGATGCAATCAATGAACCAGGAGGAGTGTCTTCACATATTTGAATTGTTTGACTTGTTCGCGCTGGCAGTGGGCGAACTGTGAACGTAACGGTACCCGTATTCTGACAGCCTGCTGCGTTTGTCAATCTTACAAAATAAGTTCCACCAGCTCCATTGGTAATTATTTGAAGTGTTGTTGCTGGAAGGATTGGACTTGCTGGGATAGGATCGGCAAACCACTCCACAGTAACACCTGCAGCTCCCCCTGTTACACTTGTGTTGAGTGTTGTTAAATTAAAATTCGCATGAGCACCACCACCAAATACATCTTCACAAAGTTGCGGGGTAAGATTTGTAACGGCAGGGCGAGGGTTTACTGTTAGAATAACATCATCAAAAGAGGCAGTACAAACACCCAACGCACTTGTTGCAGTCCAGCGCAAAGTCGTTGCTATCGGCAAACCACCCGGAACATCCTGTGGTAATCCAGTTACTGTAGAGGTAGGACTAGTGGGGCTAGTGATTACTATTGTACCCACCGGGCCAACTACTGACCATGTTCCAGTGCCACCATTGTTAACTGCAGTGGCAGCTAATGTAGTTCCTGTAGTACACAACAATGGTTGGTCAGCACCAGCAGCTGCAGCCGTTGGGATTAAGTCTCTTGTATGGGTAACTGGAAGTGAGGCCGTGCTAAGACAATTAGTAGGGGCAACGTCATCTCTGGTAAATGTATGATACGTTGCTGTTGCATTGCTAGTTGGAATAAATGTATTTCCTCGGGTTCCTCCTGTTATTCCGGCAGCAGCCGTAAACGTTGGTGCGGCTGTGGATGACCAAACAATTGTAAAACCGACAGCAGGTGCATTCACACTAATTGATGCACCAGTGGCTGATGTACTACAAGCAACTCCACCAACAGCTCCTGTTGGTGTGGGTGGTCTTGGATTAATAATTAGTGTTGGACCATTTATAGGGACAGCACCCGCGCAAAGCGTTACAGTATTTTGAATAGCAGTAATAACTACTTGATATCCTTGTGGGTCTGCTGGTGCGGCTCCAAATTGAGCATAGCTAGGTGCTAGATTAATAATACCAGCAGCTGTAGAATTACCTGTGAAATTTATCGACCCAGCCAAAAACGTATTTGTACTCACCCGTCTTAATCTATAGGTTATAGCATAGTTTTGCACTGCATCCGGTAACAGATTAAGAATTGCATCCGGTGGATTCGTTCCAGCCCCATCATCGCAAACCGGAGCTTGTGCCGTAAACGTTTCTACAGACGGAGGTGGTGTTAATTGAATAGTAACCGTAGCTGCCCCTCCTAACGAAGTGCCTGCACAAGTATTTGCATCGGTTAGTGCCGTCATTGTATAAGTTGTATTGGCGCCAGGATTTGGAGCAACAATTGTAAATGTCGTGCTGTTGTGGCCTACCACATTTATAGGTGCTCCAGGTGCAAGGGTAATTGTAAAATTAAATGGAGCTGTGCCCGTAAGCGTCCAGACGATATCTGCTGCTGGAGTTCCACTACAGACCGAACCACCACCGGCAACTGTGGCCGTTGGTAATGCATTAACTGTTACCTGAATTTCGTTTGAAAATGTTGCTGCACAAACACCTGAGGTTACCCTTCTTCTGTAAAATCTGGTTGCTGTTAGTGCAGGTGGATCATAAGTTGCTCCAGTGTTTACTCCCGATGCGGCAGCAAAGCCAGCGCCGCCACCCGTTGCAGATTCTTGCCATTGAAATGTATAGGTTGTTCCATTACCACCGCTCGGAGCTGATACTTCTGTAAGGATTCCAGGATTTTGTCCACTACAAATCGTTTGAGGATTTCCAATTGAACCTGGAACAACCACCTGGTCTACCGTAACTGTGATTACATTTGAGTACGCAATGTTATCCGGATCGGTGCCTGCATCAGGTCCATCGGCAGAACAAACTCCGGAATTAACTCTTCTCCTGTAATGAGTAGTTGTAGTAACTCCAGCCGGAGGATCATAGGTATTTGCTATTGCTAAAGGAATTGTATTAAATGGTCCGGCTGCACTTACCGTTGATTCTTCCCATTGAAAATTATAGGAACCTGCATTACTTCCTCCCGTTGGCGATACCGAGTTAGTAAGATTTGCCGGGTCGCCAGGTGTAGCACAAATGGTTTGATTTGACCCTACTGTTCCGCCTGTTACAGGTGTATCAACTCTAAATTCAAACTCAGTTGTAAAAACATCCGCACACTGACCTGATTGTATTCTTCTTCTATAGAAAGTACGAGCAGTAAGAGCTGGCGGATCATAGGTTGCTGTATTGTTAATGCCTGATGCTGGAACAAAGCCAGCACCACCACCAGTAGGCGATTGCTGCCATTGATAGGTAATATCTCCTACTAAATCAGCATCAGCTCCATCCGGTCCACCTCCAGTTCCGCTATCAGGACTGGTGAATGCTACAGGATCTATACCACTGCATATAGTCCGTGGTGATGCACCTAGCGGGTGTGCTATTGTGCCTTCAGTATTAAAAGCATCAATTCGAATAGAGATTGTTTGTGGTAAACTAGTACAAGCATTGCTTCCTTGCCTTACCGTCACATACCGATTAAAAACAGTACTTACAGAAACGTTAGGATTAATCCGGTTTGCCATCGGCCCCTGAGTCACAGGGTTAAAAGTGTTATCAGTACTTAATGCTTGAAGAACAGTAGTTAAGCCTGGATCAAGATACCAAGTGTATTCAAGGGTACCTGAACCAACACCCGTAGCTGTAATATTGTAACTGCCAGTACCCGTATTTTCACAAACTATAGGGTTGGTAACTGTTGGAGGATTAGGTCGGTCAATAATCTCATCATATACGGTAATACTTACAGGAGCTGGGTTATTTGGTGTGGCCGGATTATAAGGATTACAAACATCCCAATAATCCATACGAACAAAAAAACGCTGGCCTACCGCCTGATTGTTGGTTTGAGTGGTTGTTATCCGTCCCATAAATTGTAAAGCCGTTGCTACAGTTACAGGGGCTGGTACATTAATAGCACCATTGAAGTCCGGTATTCCAACACCTCCTGCACCTACAGGAGTAAACCCTGACGGAAAGATTAAGGTGCCCGTTGCATTATTATTAGTTACGATGGTAGTACCCCCACCCATACCAGCTGGCAGCGTAACTCTAACATCAGGAATGTTACCCGGAGCACCAAAATTCTGACTACCGTAAACAATTCTAACATAGCGCTCTGCCTGATTTGGTTTGTCCGCATCAACTCCGATCCGGCAATTGAGCAAGGTTTGATCCGTGAACCTCATATTCACATTAGTACCCAAACAAATCCGGTCTGTAGTTTCTGTGCCTACTGGTGTATTAAAGGGCAATGCGAGTGTACCGGTGTTTAAATTATCTACATCCCAGTTGTTAAAAATAGTTGTCTGGGTTAGTCCATTACAAACTGTTGACGCAGAGTTAAAGATAGGCCTAACAAAAGTATCCCAACTACAAACGGATGGGGCGGGTGTTGTTGTTGATGGAAAAGTTTTACTAGGTCTAAGGGTTAATATAATCCCCGGATTACCACTAAATCCAGCATCCTCAATAAATGTAGCATTCACTGCTCCAGCTAGATCAGATTGATAAGGTGCAGCATTAAGAAATGTTGCATCCCCCCAGGCTATGTTATATTGAATACCGGCCGCTCCCAATGAATAAGCCGAACTATTTCTAAATCTTAATGAAAGCCTGAATTGATATTGAGTGAAGTTCATGACAACTGGAATACAGTTATCCACAGCAGGGGCGCCTGCGTAGGTTCCCTGAGCGAGAAACAACATTTCACTACAATTGAAGGCGAAATTGTTTAGAGATGTTTGATTATTAAATGTTACCACTCCCCCAGGTGCAGAAGTAAGATTTCCTGCTCCTGCGTTGTAGCTAACTCGTATTGCCTCGCCTGGTTTAATAAATTGTTGGGTACCGCCATGGCCCGCAACTGCGCTGGCATTAATTGTCAGTCTTACAACGGAAGGACCAAAAGTACTAATCGCAGTTATTGGTACTACTGTACCGGCAACGGTAACACTCCAGCCTGCTGTTGTTGGAGCGCCTGAAAAACTCACAGTCTGATCAAAGGTTACATCTATTTGAGTTTGGGTAATTGTTTCGTGCCTGGCTTGTGTAAAATCAGCCTGAGCAGAAATTTTGGATACAGATAGGAATGAAGCTAGAAAAAAACCGAGGACAACAACCTTATAGACCGTAAGCGAGGAGCTCTTATTCATAGACATACTTTGAATCAATCTCTGTATACAATCCATTATCGAATTGTAACCTTTTCAAATAATTACACGTAATCCCAAACTTATCCATAAAATCCTCAAAAACGAAACCTTCATGTGCTAAAAGCTTCGGAAGGTAAGTCAGCCTGCTCCAAACTGCTACCAAATTACTGAGATAGGTTTTTTAGGATAAATTGAAATTGTGGGGTTTGTAAAAGTCGCAAATAGGCTACCTTTGCGACCAAATTTTCAGGCCGGGGTTTCATGTCTACAGCTAAATATATCTTCGTTACTGGTGGTGTTACTTCCTCTTTAGGTAAGGGCATCATCTCTGCTTCGCTCGGTAAGTTGTTACAGGCCAGAGGCTTTTCTGTTACTATTCAGAAGTTTGATCCTTATATTAACATAGACCCCGGAACACTAAATCCTTATGAACATGGCGAATGTTATGTAACGGACGATGGTGCCGAGACCGATCTCGACCTTGGTCACTACGAGCGCTTTCTGAATGTACCAACCTCCCAAGGTAATAATATCACCACCGGGCGCATTTACAATAATGTGATCACTAAAGAACGAAAGGGTGAATATCTCGGCAAGACCGTGCAAGTGGTGCCCCATATCACTGATGAAATAAAGCGAAACATCTTTTTGTTAGGTGAGAGTGGCAAGTTCGACTTCATTATCACCGAGATTGGTGGTTCGGTTGGAGATATCGAATCACTACCCTTTGTGGAAGCCGTACGTCAGGTGCGGTGGGATCTCGGATCGAACAACGCATTGGTAATTCACCTTACGTTGATTCCTTATTTGAGTGCCGCCAAAGAACTGAAGACAAAACCTACTCAACACTCTGTTAAAGAACTCCTCTCCTACGGAATTCAACCCGACATTTTGGTTTGTCGCACCGAACATCCTCTTTCAATGGAGATTCGAAAGAAGCTCGCCCTGTTTTGCAACGTTAACCTCAACTCGGTTATCGAAGCTATCGATGCCGACACCATTTATGATGTGCCCATGCTGATGCGCAAAGAGAAGCTGGATGAGCGTGTGATGGCAAAACTAAAAGTAGCCCCCAAACACGAACCAGACCTGGAGCAGTGGAAGGTTTTCTTAGGCAAACTCAAGAATCCAATTAATGAAGTAACTATTGGATTGGTGGGCAAATATGTTTCATTGCCTGATGCCTACAAATCCATTGCCGAAGCGTTTATTCATGCTGGTGCACAAAACGATTGCAAGGTTAATCTTAAGTGGATTTCATCAGAGGATATTCACAAAGATACAGTCGAAAGTATTCTTGGTAATCTGGATGCGATACTGGTAGCACCCGGTTTTGGTGAGCGTGGCTTGGAAGGAAAGATTCAGGCTATTCAATATGTTCGCGAGAATAAGATTCCGTTTTTAGGTATCTGTTTAGGAATGCAATGTGCCGTGGTTGAATTTGCCCGACACGTGTTGCATTTATCTGATGCCAGCACTACAGAGTTAAATCCCAAAACAAAACATCCTGTCATTGACATGATGGAAGAGCAGAAGAAAATCACCAACAAAGGTGGCACTATGCGATTAGGCTCTTACACCTGCAAAATCAAAAAAGGAACAAAGGCTTTTCAGGTATATGGTGACAGTACTATTCAGGAGCGCCATCGCCATCGTTATGAATTTAACAATAAGTATCTGGAAGCCATGGAAGAAGCTGGCTTGAAAGCAGTTGGTACAAATCCAGAGACAAATCTTGTAGAAATTGTTGAGTTAAAAGATCATCCCTGGTTTGTAGGTGTACAATATCATCCAGAACTAAAAAGCACTGTTCTCAATCCACATCCTTTATTTGTAAAGTTTGTGGAGGCCGCGATGAATAATAGAAAGCTTAAAGCTTGAGAAGAAAATTTAAAACGAAGAGTAGAAGTTTAAAGTTAAGTTTAGGATTAAGAAAAAAACATGGATAGGAATTCAGCCATAGGCCTTACACTCATTGCCGTACTGCTCTTAGTATATTTTAATTTTCTGGCACCAACTCCTGCGCCACCTCAGGCCGAGCCGGCTCAGGTAACAAGCCCGGTAACGGGAGCAGATAGTCTGGCAACAAACCAAGACAACAAGCCTGATAGCCTTGTTCTTCAAAATTATGGAAGTCTTTCATCCTTCCTTGTGGGAAGTGAAGAGCTCACCACTATTGAAAACTCTGATTTAAAGATTCAACTCTCCAATCAGGCTCGCATTCGTGAAATTGAACTCAAAAATTTCAAAACGTACTCACAAACTCCCCTTTATCTCGCTCAGGGCGACAACAATAAGTTTTCTCTGATTGCAAACTATGAAGGCAAAGAAGTTGATCTCTACAACCTGTACTACTCAGCCTCCACATCAAAGAAGAACGATACAACGCTAATCACTTTTACGGCTAATATTGGTTCTTCAGGCTTTGTAAAACACATCTACTCCATCCCACCCACAGGCTATCAAATAGGGTATGATGTTCAGACTTCCGGAATAACATTAGGTGGGAAAAATTTAGCATATCGTTGGCACGATGCTATCCCCGTACAAGAGAAAGCCATCGCAGACAGTCGCACAAAAACTACCATTAACTATTACGATGTAAATGGCGACTTTGATAATCTCTCGCAAACCTCTACGGATCTTGAAACTGAAACGTTAGCTAATCCACTGAAGTGGGTTTCTATCCGACAAAAATTTTTCATCTCTTCCATTATAGCGAAAAATTCTTTCTCCGGGGGCGAAGTAAAAACGTTTGCCAATGTAAATGATGCAGTCACGGTTAAAGAAGCAGATGTAGAGCTATTCATTCCTAACGAAGATGTCTCTTCTAAGAAAGCCTCTTTCCGTTATTACTTCGGGCCGAATGATTATGAAATTCTTCCGTCTATAACAGAAGGTTTTTCACAAAACTTAGATTTAGGCTGGCCTCCCATGCTATGGATCAATCGTTTTGTGATCATTCCTATTTTCAATTTCCTTGAGAATTACATCACCAACTATGGTCTCATCATCGTGCTGCTGGTATTATTTGTGAAGATCATTCTCTTGCCTCTGTCCTATAAATCGTATCTGGGTATGGCTAAGATGAAATTGCTGAAGCCCGAGCTTGACCTCATCAAAGAGAAGAATGGTGACAACATGGCCCAGAACCAGCAAGACCAGATGAAACTCTATCAGCAGGCGGGTGTTAATCCTTTTAGTGGATGCATTCCTTTGTTGTTACAGATGCCCATTTTGTTTGCCATGTTTTATTTCTTTCCAGTTTCTATTGAGCTGAGGCAAAAAGCATTTCTTTGGGCTGAAGATCTTTCAACCTACGACTCAATTGTAAACTTACCCTTCGAGATTCCATTTTATGGAAGTCACGTAAGTTTATTCGTGTTGCTGATGACAGCCTCCACGTTGGTTTACACGTGGCAAAATAACCAGATGACATCCGTGCAGGGCCCAATGAAATCTATGAGCTTAATCATGCCCGTGATCTTTATGTTCGTGCTGAATACTTTCTCGGCCGGGTTGAGTTTCTACTATTTTGTATCCAACCTCGTAACGTTTGCCCAGCAAGCAATTATTAAGCGCTTTGTTGACGAAGACAAGATTAAAGCGGTAATGGACGATCATAAAAAGAAGATGCTGACATCGGGTGGCACGGGCAAAAAGTCGAGCTTTATGAGCAAACTGGAACAGGCCATGAAAGCTAGCGAAGAAGCCCGTAAATCTTCCAAAAAGAAGTAGATTACTTGAGTGGGCTGCGTTTTCAGCACCTTGATACATCCGCACATTAGCCTATATTTGTAACCCCGATTGAAGTCGGGGTATTTTTTTAACTGAACAACCACAGAAACCTGACGATGGGTAAAATAATCGCTATTGCGAATCAAAAAGGAGGCGTTGGCAAAACCACCACAGCTATCAATCTGGCGGCAAGTCTTGCTGTGCTGGAATGTAAAACGCTGTTGGTCGATGCCGATCCACAGGCTAACTCAACTTCCGGGTTGGGCATCAATCCCAAAGAAGTAAAAAAAGGAATTTACGAGTGCATGGTTGATGGAGTTAATCCGTTGGATGCAATCGTGAAAAATGAACTGAAGTTTTTAGACATTCTTCCTTCGCATATTGATTTGGTAGGTGCGGAGGTAGAGATGGTGAATATTGAACATCGCGAAGAAAAAATGAAGGCTGCCCTTGCCAAGGTAAAAGACCTCTATGATTTTGTGATCATCGATTGCTCACCATCGCTCGGATTAATTACCATCAATTCACTGACCGCAGCCGATTCGGTGATGATTCCTGTTCAGTGTGAATATTTTGCGTTGGAAGGGTTAGGTAAACTACTGAACACTATTAAAATTATTCAAACCCGATTAAATCCAAACCTTGAGATTGAAGGCATTCTCCTTACGCTTTATGATTCTCGCACTTCGCTGGGCAATCAGGTAGTGGAAGAAGTACGAACACACTTCAAGAGCATCGCTTTCAAAACGATTATTCCACGCAACGTAAAGCTCAGCGAATCGCCAAGTTTTGGATTGCCAGCTATTGTGCATGATGCGGAAAGTAAAGGAGCCATTAGTTATTTAAATCTGGCCCATGAAATTCTGGACAAAAACGGATTCGCAAAATGAGTAAGAAAAAAGCATTGGGCCGCGGATTAAGTGCCTTGTTGGGTGACACTCCCGATGAGGAAAAATTGGATGTTGACGTAACCTCTCCGGTAGGTTCCCACAAAACTGTCAACGATTCGATCAATGAAATTCCGCTTTCAGAAATTGAAACCAATCCATTTCAACCGCGCCAGCACTTTGATAAAGAGGCATTAAATGAATTGGCTGAATCCATCAAAGTACATGGTATCATTCAACCCATTACGGTTAGAAGACTTTCCCGAAATCAATATCAGTTAATTTCAGGCGAGCGAAGATTTCAGGCTTCTAAATTAGCCGGCCTAACAAGTGTGCCCGCATATGTGCGCACAGCCAACGACCAGCAAATGCTGGAGATGGCCTTAATAGAAAATATTCAACGGGAAAATCTTAACCCAATTGAAATTTCGCTGAGCTATCAACGACTGATCAGCGAGTGCAACCTCAAGCAAGAAGAACTTGGCGACAGGGTTGGTAAAAACAGATCCACCGTAACTAATTACCTGCGCTTATTAAAACTTCCACCCGATATTCAGATTGCCGTCCGCGACAATAGAATTTCGATGGGCCATGCGAGGGCCATTATTAATGTTGAAAATCCAGATTCGCAGCTCTTCATTTTCAAAAAAATTCTGGCCGAAGATCTTTCCGTAAGAAAAGTAGAAGAGCTGGCCCGGCAGGTATTAGCAGGCCCTAAAGAAGTTACTGAAACTTCGCCAACATCTCAATCAAAAGAAATCAATCAGCTTCAATCCAAATTATCTTCACACTTTGGCACGAAAGTTAGTGTTAAGAGCGATGGTAAGAAGGGCGACATCCGCATTCCATTCTTATCGGTCGAAGACCTTAATCGTATTCTTGAGATTCTAAAAGTCTGACATATGTGGAGTTGGAATACTCCTCTATAGCTTATGAAAGCCGGAAGGATATCTAATCATAGAAACCAGTATGCTCTTAGCCTGAGCATTTTCCTGACTTCAATCAGCTTCTGCTATTCGCAGGATATTAAAAGAGATACTATTCCCAGTGGCAACCTTGCCGATACGTTGATTGAGGATAGCCGGCCCGTTGAGCGTATTGAGTCATATGCCACACGGTTTGATCCGCGCAAAGCAATGCTTTATTCGGCCGTAATGCCAGGTGCAGGGCAATTTTACAACAAGAAGTATTGGAAGATGCCACTTGTATATGGTGGTTTTGCCGTAACCCTTTCGGTTGTTTTGTTTTATGACGAACAGTATAAAATTTATAAAAACGAACTTTTTGATGTAATAAATGATCCTTCAGGAAGTCTCAGTCCAAGCGGACTTACAACCGATCAATTAAGAACTGTAATTAACCAGGCCAGGCGAGAACGCGATTTCTTTATTATCCTTACGGGATTCTGGTATATTTTGCAGATGGTGGATGCGCATGTGGATGCGCACTTAAAAGAGTTTGATTTGAATCCGAAGTTACAAGTGCGGCTTGAGCCCATGATGGAAAATAATCCGTTGGTGGGTCGCAATACTGGAGTTGCTTTACGAATACGGTTTTAATGATTAGACGTAAGACTGGAGAGGTGAGATTTGAGAAATAAGAGTGAAGATATAAATGAAGATACTGTTGATCGGATACGGAAAGATGGGCAAAACCATAGAGTCGATTGCGGTCGCGCGCGGTCATGAGATTGCAGCGCGCATTGATGTTGGCGAAAGTCTTGCGGCCTTCAATCAACCTGCGGATGTCGCTATTGAATTTACACAACCCGAGGCTGTAGTTGCTAACCTTAAAACTTGCATGG
The DNA here is from genome assembly GCA_965278925.1 of Cyclobacteriaceae bacterium. Taxonomy (GTDB): domain Bacteria; phylum Bacteroidota; class Bacteroidia; order Cytophagales; family Cyclobacteriaceae; genus ELB16-189. Next base: position 1,579,076 of record OZ257123.1, read on the forward strand.
ATAAAGCTATCCCGGTGGTGTGCGGAACCACCGGCTGGGTAAATCACCAACAAGAGGTGGAGACTTATTGCCGCGAGAAAAACGGAACGCTTCTCTACTCATCCAACTACAGTCTGGGTGTAAACATTTTTTTTAAGGTGAGTGAATACCTCGCCCGCATTATGGATAGGCATCCACAATACAATGTTAGTATAGACGAAACCCATCATACCCAAAAGAAAGATGCCCCCAGTGGCACAGCTATTACGTTGGCACACGGTGTGCTCAAGAACCTGAGTCGGAAAAAAGAATGGACTTTAGGAACAACCCAAACGACCGATGCTCTCGTTATAAACTCATTCCGGGTGGACCCTGCTCCTGGAACACATGTAGTGAAGTATCAGTCAGCCATTGATGATCTTGAAATTACGCATACAGCACACTCGCGCGAAGGTTTTGCCCTTGGCGCTGTGCTGGTGGCCGAGTGGTTGGCTGGAAAGAAAGGGATTTTTACTATGGATGATTTTTTAAAGGTGTAGCCTGTGCTAACTCAAAAATCATTTTATTTGCCAGATTTTAAAAAAACATTGCAATGAATTGGAAGTTTTGGGAGAAAAAACCGAAGAAAGAAGTTGATCAGAAACCGAAGTCGGCATTTCGCGAATGGTGGGATGCAATCCTCTTTGCCGTAGTCGCGGCCACGCTTATCCGCTGGCTGATTATGGAGGCTTACACGATCCCAACGCCTTCGATGGAAAATTCAATGCTGGTAGGTGATTTTCTCTTTGTGAGCAAATTCCATTATGGAACCCGCACGCCACGCACACCCCTTCAGTTACCATTAACGCATCAAAAAATCTGGTTCACGGAAATTCCATCTTATGTAGATTGGGTACAGTTGCCCACCTTTCGGTTGCCCGGAATCAGTCATGTAAAGCGCGAAGATGTTGTAGTCTTTAACGTGCCTCGCATTGAAGAGAATAATTACATGATGCCTAAGAATCAATGGATTGATTATCCAGTTGATTTGAAAACAAATTACATTAAGCGCTGCGTTGCTATTTCAGGCGATGTATTCGAAATCAAAAACAAACAGATTATTGTTAACGGTCAGCCTTCGCCCAACCCACCCGAAATGCAGTTCAGTTATCTCGTCACCGCAAAGGATGAGATCAATGAACGCAATCTCGAAAGTTTAGAAATCGACCCTGATGATTACACTTTTATGGGCCGACCTGAAACTGATAAGGCCGTTTATCAGATGTACATCACAAAAGAAAAAGCAGATAAGTTAAAAGCGCTTCCGTATATAACTTCTGTTTCGGAAGATTATCGTACCAACGAAGGGCCCGATGCCCGAATCTTTCCTGGCACAAAGTATACACCTTGGAATGGAGACAACTACGGACCACTTGTAATACCTAAAGAAGGAATGAAAATCGCCATCAACGACTCCACGTTAACTACGTATGGCCGCGTGATAAAAGACTATGATCTGAACAAAGATGTAAAGATAGAAGGCGACAAACTTTTTATTGATGGCAAAGAAGTTACTGAATATACGTTCAATCAGAATTATTACTTTATGATGGGCGATAACCGTCACAACTCTCTTGACTCACGCTACTGGGGCTTTGTGCCGGAAGATCACATTGTAGGTAAAGGATTTTTTATCTGGCTTTCCATTGATAAACACGGAAGCTTCCTGAATAAAATTCGCTGGAGCAGGTTCTTTAAGCTGATTAAATAGTTGCTCGTTGCTGGTTTCTCGTTGCTTGTTCTATCTGAAACCAATAACGAGAAATCAGGTAACGAATTTCACCAGTCAACTTCATTCAATCCTTTACTCTTCAGATATTCGTTTGTTTTGCTGAAGTGTTTATTGCCAAAGAATCCACGATCAGCGGAGAAGGGAGATGGATGGGCAGACATCAGCACAAGATGGCGCGATCGGTCAATGATCTCGCCCTTTTTTTGTGCATAGGCACCCCAAAGAAGAAACACCACATTATTTCTCTTGTCAGAAATCTCTTTAATGACCGCATCTGTAAATTGTTCCCAGCCTTTGTTTTGATGCGATCCTGGAGAAGATGCACGCACGGTAAGTGTTGCGTTAAGTAACAAAACACCTTGATCAGCCCAACGCTCAAGGCTACCAACTTTCGGGATTGGTTTGCCCAAATCATTCAGAATTTCTTTAAAAATATTCTTTAATGACGGAGGCATAACTACCCCCTCGCGCACAGAAAAACAAAGTCCGTTAGCCTGGCCTTCACCATGATAGGGATCCTGACCAATGATTACTACTTTGATAGCATCAAAATCGGCCCGGTCAAAAGCATGAAAAATTTCTTTGCCCGGTGGATAGACTCTTTGCGTGCGATACTCTTCCTTAACAAAGTCTATCAATTGGTTGAAATAAGGCTTTTCAAACTCAGATTTGAGTCTTTCTTTCCACGAAGGTGCGATTTTAACGTCTGAGACCATGAAATTAAATTTCGGTGAACGATTTGCGTTCCCAAGTTGAAAAATAGAAAAAAATGATATTTTTGACCGGATGATTGCAGAAATAACACAAGGTGTAAAGGTAAGCGTGGAAACGGAGTATCAACCCTCCTACTCAAGTCCAAGTCAATACCACTATGTGTTTACGTACCGCATTACAATCGAAAACAAGAGCGAATTTACAATCCAGTTGTTGCGCAGGCACTGGCATATTTTCGATGCGGCCTTTCAATCGCGCGAAGTAGAAGGTGAAGGTGTGGTTGGGCAACAGCCTGTTTTAGAGCCCGGTCAAAGCCATCAGTATGTTTCGGGCTGCAATCTCAAGTCAGGCATAGGAAAAATGATGGGCACCTATCAGATGGAACGCATTGTGGATGGCGTAAAGTTTGAAGTAGTCGTTCCGGAATTTACTATGATAGCTCCGCTCCGTCTCAACTGATTTAAATGCACGCTGCCCTACTTGCTCACAAGCATTCTACCATGCAATAAAAAATTGCTACATTCATTTCAGATTTTTTTTGTGTCTGCTCTATTTCAGATTAAATCCTATTTGCGCCATTGGCTTCACACGGTGGATGAACATTCCATTCATTCTCCTTTTTTCTTCGACTTTTATGAAAAAGTAATTAAGAACAAAGAGCCGATCTCTGGATTTGAAGAAATTGAAACGGTAAGGAAGAAGTTGCTCGAAAGTGTACTGGAAATTGAGATCCAGGATTTAGGTGCGCAATCGCGGCATTTTAAAAATGAAAAAAGAGCTTTATCGAAAATTGCCGAAACCAGTCTTAGCCCTCAACCCTTGTGCGAATTGATGTATAGGATAGTAAACTACCTGAACGCAACTTCCATTGTAGAACTCGGTACATCCGCTGGAATAACAACGCTTTATCTTGCCAGGCAACCTCAGGCGCATGTTGTTACGTTTGAAGGAAATTCATCCCTGATTAACATTGCCCTTACGCACTTCGAATACTTTGCAGTATCCAATATTCGTTTGATTCAAGGTAATCTTGACAACACATTGCCAGACTTTCTTCAGAACCCAGCAAAAATAAATTTTGTACTGATGGATGCCAATCATCGATACGAACCAACTCTTCGCTATTTCTCTTTGCTTACCAGACGAATTTCTGAAAAAGGGGTAATTGTTATTGATGATATTCATCACTCTGAAGAGATGACCTGTGCCTGGCATGAATTACGAAATCATGAACTTGTTTATGGAAGCGTGGACTTATTTCGGTGTGGCATTTTATTCTTTGACCCTGCACTTCACCGACAACATTACATCTGGACGATGTAGTACGTTGGTAATGCTTTTAATTAAAACTACCTTTGCAAGGCAAAATATAAACCTCATGGCAACACCAAACACACTCGAAATGAACAAAGCACCTGAGCCAAAAAAGACAAGCGGCAAGGCTGGCATTATTATCGGTATTCTTTCGGTAATCGTTATTGTGCAAAGTGTTAAAATCTACCTTGATTATCAGGAGAAAGTAGAAGTAAAACAAGAGCTGGCTTCTACCGAGGAAGATCTTGCGTCTACCATGCAACGACTGAATGATGTGAAATTAGAACTTGATCAAAAAATTGCTGAGATCGCCAAACTAGGTGGAGATATTACCGAATTAGAGAAAGCCAAAGCAGAAGTGATGGCCGAATTGAAACGCAGCAATAGTCGAAATTCAAAAGCAATTAAGGAGTTAAAAGATCGCTTGTCGGGTTATGAAGAATTGCTGAAAATAAAAGATGACGAAATAGATAAACTAAAGTCGGTAAACAAAGAACTCTTTAGCGAAAACAAAACCTTGAAGACAAAGCAAAATGTGCTTAACGATTCACTTAATAAGGTAACTAAAAACAAAGAAGAGCTGGCAACTAAAGTAGCAATTGCTTCTCAACTAAAGGCCGAAAACATTTCACTGGTTTCTGTTACTTCCAAAGGTCGCGAAAGAGAGTCGCCATTCCGAAAGAAACAACTGGAGAAAATAAAGGTTGAATTTACAATTGCCGATAACAAAGTAGCTCCGATAGAAGGAAAGAAAATAATGATTCGTGTAATCGATGAAAATGGTCAGGCCATTTTTGATACAGCAAAAGGATCGGGCACGTTTATGGTAAATAATAAGGAGGAATTCTATACAGCTGCTCAGGAAATACTGTTTGACAACACAGGTCAAAAGTTAATTTTCACGTACGACAAAGGATCGGAATATACGGCTGGAACCTATCAGGTTGAAATCTATACCGATGGGTATCTGATGGGCACCACCCAGTTTGAAGTAAAATAGATTTTAATCTTTTACTCTATTCAACGACAAGAGTTTTAGTATCCAATTGGGAAGTGGTTTTGCCGGATCGCGTTTCCGGAGGTTTAAATACAACCCTGCCTTTTCAACAATTGGTATTTTATGGGTTTCCACTAACTCAACGAGCGTACCATCCGGGTCTTCGCAATAAGCAAAATGCCCTGCCGCTTTACCCATATCAAACGAATTGCGGCTGTCCACCGTAAATTGAAATCCAGCTTGCTTACATCTTGCTGAAAGTGAATCCATGTTCGAGACATCAAAGCAGACATGAATATAACCTTTATCGCCCCACCAGCGGTTTTGAAAAATCTTTTCAGCATGTCGTCCGTCTACCTGCACAAGCTCTATCTCATGCTGGCCTAACAATCTGCCAAATGCACCTTTTCTTGCTGAGGCTGATCGCAGCAAAACACGTCTGAAAATTTTCTCCCCACCCGGCACCTTTGCCAGGTCGTCAAACTTTTGAGTATGATCGTATACAATTTCTTTGAACCCAAGAATATCGCGGTACAACGTTAGTGCCTTGTCGATATTGGTAACTCCAATAACACAGCCCGCCACGCCACCAAGATTTTTCTTGGCTCGCTTTTGAAACCAACTTGTTGATTCTATTACTTCAATTATGTTGGCATACGGATCGGCCAGATAAAAATGCAATCGGCCATCGGGCGCAGTAACAGGTTCGCTGAGAATAGCAGCCCCTTGCGCGAGCAGATTTTTATACGCATCCGTAACCGAGTGGGCTTTGATTTTAACAACGCTTACACCGGTGTCGCCTAAGAGAATTTTACCTGAATCTGCTGGAGTGCGACTTGTGTATTGCCAGATTTCCAACCCAGCTCCACCCTGTAGGTTCATCGCCAATATTGCATATCGATCGTGAGCTTGATCGCCTGTGTAACGAGCCATGAGCGAGGCTGTAGCGTGATCTCTGAATATCGGCACATTCATACCAAACGATTTGCGATACCAGGCCCACACCTTGTCGGCATCTTCTACGCCTAATCCGATTTGTTGTATTCCACTAATGTGATAACTCATTCCTTCTGATTAACTTATAATAAACTCTTTTCATCTTCTCCGGATGTCTTCCCAGAAAGAACATCAAAAATACACTCAGGTTAGCGACCTGAATTCGAAGCCAACTGTTACCCGAATATTTTCTGGCAGAGACAATTACATTTTTAGGAATAATCCTGAATGCATATTTCTTTCGAAGTCGGACTATAAAATCATAGTCTTCCATGATCGTATAATACGAATCAAAACCAGACAATTCTTCAAAAACCGATTTTGTGACATAGAGTGTTTGATCGCCACCCCGACACATGAGCCCGCTAAAGCGCGTAAAATAAGCGTTTATCTTTAGAATTCTTTTATCTGAATCAAACAAATATCGATAGCAACCGGCAGGAAAATTAAGTCGCAACGATTCTCTGATATCCTCAGAGAAAGAAAATTGAAGTTTTACATCAGCATGAACGAAGTATAAGACATTGCCACTGGCAAATTGTGCGCCTGCATTCAATTGATTCGCCCGCGCCCGTACAGGAGATCTCAAAACCACTGCCCCAGCACGTTCGGCAATTTCTATTGTATTATCTGTGCTGTTTCCATCCACCACAATAACCTCTGCTACTGAATTGCCGCCATGCTGTTTAATAAACTGAATTAAAGATTGTATTCGGCTCGCTTCGTTTAAGGTTGGGATTATAACACTTAGCTGTAAGTCAGTGAACTCTTTCATTCTGGCATAAAAATAGTTGTCATTGTCAAGACAAATGCAGGATTTCGAAAATATATGGGAATACAAAATCTTACCTTGAAGGCCAAAAGCAGTTTGCCAATAATTATGAAAGAAGGAATAAAGATCACCTTGCTTGTGCTTGTCATATCTTCAAGCTATGCTCAGAACAAACCTACTCACGAGGTTTTTAATGCATTACTGAAAAAGTATGTTTCCACTACCGGTGTGGTGAATTATAAAGGATTTATAAAAGACACCGTTATCCTGAATGGGTATCTGAAACAACTGGAGAATACGCCACCCAATCAAAAAATCTGGACGAAAGAAGAGCAGATGGCCTATTGGATTAATGCCTACAATGCCTTCACCATAAAACTGATAACACGTTATTACCCCATTAAGAGTATTAAGGACATTGGCAGCAGTATCCAGATTCCCTTCGTTAACACCCCGTGGGATATCAAATTCATTACTATCGGCAACGAAAAAATGGATCTAAACAATATCGAGCATGGTAAGCTGCGAAAGCAATTTGACGATCCGAGGATTCACATGGTATTGGTGTGTGCCAGCAAATCGTGCCCAATTTTACTCAACGAAGCTTTCGATCCTAAAAAGCTGGATGAGCAACTTACACAACAAAGCAGGGCATTTCTTTCCGATAAGTATCGAAACAAAATCACGGCTGATAAACCACAATTAAGTATGATATTTAAGTGGTATGGAATGGATTTTAATACAAAAGGAAGCTCGGTGCGGGAGTTTGTAAACCTCCATTCAACCGTGAAAATCAAGCCTGACGCTCAAATTTCGCATCTCGACTACGATTGGGGACTGAATGATCAGTAAATCTGGAGATTAGCAGTCTTATTTTTCGAGGATATTTGGCCAGTTTGGACGCTTTTCCTACTTTTGCAGTCCATTTTAAAACAACTAAGTTAAATCATGAAAAACTACGAGACGGTATTCATTTTAAATCCCGTTTTGTCTGATGACCAGGCAAAGGATACTGTCGAGAAATTCGTGAAGGTGCTCACTAAAGCTAAAGCTGATGTGATCAATGTAGAAAAGTGGGGACTAAAGCGAATGGCTTACCCCATTCAGAATAAGTCTACCGGCTTCTACAACCTCATCGAATTTGCGACAACTTCTTCTGACCTTGTTAACACGCTGGAAACAGAATTCAGACGAGACGAATCAGTAATGCGCTTTTTAACAACCGTGCTTGATAAGCATGCAATTGTTTACAATGCCCGCAGACGCAAAGGAGAATTCAACAGAAACAAGAAACAAACAACCACAAGAAAGGAGGACGTTGCAGCATGACCTTGATGAACGAACCTATCAAACGCGCAGAGATTAAACCTAAATACTGTCGCTTCAAGAAAAACGGAATCAAGTACATCGACTATAAGGATCCTGATTTCTTGCTAAAGTTTATTAACGAGCAGGGGAAAATTCTTCCTCGCAGATTAACTGGCACAAGCTGGAAGTTTCAGAACAAAGTGGCTCAGGCTGTTAAACGTGCCCGTCACATTGCCATCCTTCCTTATCTGGCCGATTCATTAAAATAACCTAACTCTGAAGCACCATGGAAGTGATATTAAAAGAAGATGTAACAGGACTCGGGTATAAAAACGATACTGTTAAGGTAAAACCTGGGTATGGAAGAAATTATTTGATTCCTACCGGGGCAGCCATTATCGCGAATGATTCCAATAAGCGATTGATTGCTGAAAACATACGTCAGGCAGCGCATAAGGCGTCCAAGTTAAAGCAGGATGCCGAGGCATTGGCTGCCAAAATTGGTGAGCTTGTAGTAGAGATCGGAACCAAAGCTGGAGAATCGGGTAAAATTTTTGGTGCCGTTACACCTGTGCAGGTTGCTGAGATTCTGAAGACAAAAGGTTTTGATGTGGATCGTAAGAAAGTTCACTTCAAGGAACAACCTAAGCAATTGGGAACGTACACCGTTACATTAGATCTTCACAAAGAAGTGAAGCATACAATCAATGTAAATGTGGTGGCTGAATAAATTTGAAGCTAAGTAAACTAAAAGCCCTGATCGAAAGATTGGGGCTTTTTATTTCACCTCAATCTGCTCAACCAACTGATTATACCAGCCTTCACCATACTTTCTAATCAACGGCTCTTTCAAAAATTTATAGACTGGCACACCCAATGCCTGACCAAGCTGGCAGGCAGCCGAGCAGATGTTCCATTTGTGATAATTCACCGCTTCAAATCCTTTTTTGTTTGTCGTAATTCGTATAGGATAAAGGTGGCACGAAATCGGTTTACGAAAACCAATTTTGCCATCGAGGTAGGCTTGTTCAATACCACATTTTAGTACTCCTTGCTTGTCGTAAAGTGCATACGCACACTCTTTACCACCAATGGTTGGTGTAGAGTAATCCCCATCCTCATCAAGAATATAAGGCCCTTGCTCTTCAATGGCTTGAGCCCCTGCTGAAGTAATGTAAGGACGGATTTCCTTTTGGATTGATTTCATAATTTCTAACTCGCCCTCTTCCAGTGGCGCACCCAGATCTCCCTCCACACAGCACGCGCCTTTGCATTTTTCAAGATTGCAAACAAATTCTACCTCCTTAACATCATCCGAAACCAGTACCTCTCCTACTTTGATCATTATTTACTTATTTAAATTACAATTTAGTGCTTTGGCTTAGCCCTTTTCGCTTTAGATAAAACTCTTTGCTGGCAATGTAACAATGTCTCTCAACTTCTGAATGTATCACCCCCAGCTTGTCTTTCCATTGAACTTTAAAAAGATGAACCGCATGACCGTGTTCATGTACTCGTTTCTTAATATCACTCAGATCTTCCTCGGTAATAACCAGTCTCGCATAGAGGCTCGATTTTCCTGGCTTTTTAAAGTGAATGTTTGCCGATTTATCCCACACTACATGCGAAGATCCTAGGATGCGAAGCAACATGACCATATAAAATGGGTCGGATGCCGCGAACATACTACCACCAAAAATAGTACCTACATAGTTATAGGTCCAGACGTTTAGGCGAAGACGCAAATGAATCTCCGAATTATCGGCTGACCAAAAAAGTATTTTTCCGCCAGTCCCAAAATACATAGGGTACCAGTTCATCAACGTGCTGAACCACCACGTCTTCCACGACTGTTTCTTCTCCGTTCTTAAAAATTCTGGTTTCATAGTAACACCTTCTATTGAAAGAGTTGGAACTGTGTGTGACGAGTTGCGTCTACATTCTGTTGAATTGTTTTAGTCGAAAACTGTTTGGAGAAGAAGCCAATCTGGTAGGCTGGCAATTCCATTAATCCAGAGTCGGCTTTATGCGTTGACAGTGAAAGATTATACCCCAGCGACAACATATTGTTTTGATAAATCTGTACCAATCGCTTATAGAACTGAGCATTATTATCAAGGTCTCTATCCAACCGCTCTATATCTCCAGGCCCGTTCAAAAATTTCCTGAGTTTATCACGATTTTCCTTTAGATAGAACCGGTAATTAAGCCGATCATTGAGTGCAAATGAAAAGGGGATCAAAAAATTAAAACCTTGTTCGGTCAATTGGGTTATTGTCTCAAAGTGAAGATCAAACGAAAAAGAATCGCATAGACAAAATACTGCCACTTTATAGTTGCCTTTACCACGCGGCACGTAGTGCGTAAATTTCTGAACAAGCTCTTCGGGTCTGCCGTTCAACAGCAAAACATTTTTGCCACGAAAGTGCTTATTAACCCGAATCTTAAGCGTTCGCAACTGCTCTTCCTCCTTGTCACACAAAATAAACTTGGTTATTGGTATATCCAAAGACAATGCCATTAGCGATGAGGCTGCGAAAAGCTCCTTGCGTGCACCCAAAGAATAAATCCCATTGCCGGCAAACAAATCCACAAACACTACCTCATCAAACTTACCCGCCAGTGTGCTGGTAAAAGAGTTTAAGTATTGCTGAATGATTTGAACTTTTCCTTTGATCCATGGTTCCGCTGCAGTCACGCTAAAACCATCATCAGAAAAACTAAGAAGGGAAGATGCGGGATTCACTAAGATGTTTTTTAAAAATAGCTGTGAAATCTGAAAAAACGACAATTTCTACGTTAAGTTTTTTACTTGAATTGATTCAAAATCTGTAACTCTATCTAAATCAACCTTCTCACGAGATCTTCTAAATGAATTATTGAAGCAATTAAAAATCAGAGAACACTATCAGATTAAGTATGCGTTTCTTCATTCTTTAAATAACACGATGCATTGGATAAACCACGCAGTGCACAGTATATTGCAGAGATTTTTATGAGTGACTATCTACAGAGCCTGAACGAACCACAGCGGGAGGGGGTAATCAATACGGAGGGGCCCTGCATGATTATAGCCGGGGCAGGTTCGGGAAAGACACGGGTACTCACACTTCGGATTGCGCACCTTATTCAAAGCAAGCAAGTTGATCCGTTCAACATCATGGCGCTTACCTTCACCAATAAAGCCGCCAAAGAAATGCGCGACCGGATTGAAAAGATGGTAGGTGGCGATGCGCGTAATTTATGGATGGGCACCTTTCACTCGGTGTTTGCCCGCATTCTTCGGGCCGAAGCTCATCATCTCGGATATCCCAACAACTTTACCATTTACGACACAGACGACTCCAAGTCGCTGTTGCGGAGTGTAATTAAGGAGATGGGATTAGACGATACCCAATACAAAGTAAATACTGTTTACAACCGAATTTCGTCAGCTAAAAATCGCCTTGTTTCCTGGCAAGAATATCTGAGCAATCCTATCCTGATGGCCGATGATGCCGCCAACATGCGGCCTGAGATCGGGAATATTTTTAAAGCCTATGCACTTCGTTGTTTTAAGTCGGGCGCTATGGATTTTGATGACTTGCTTTTTAACACCGATAAACTTTTTAAAGAACACCTGCAGGTATTAAACAAATATCAACATCGGTTTCAATATGTATTAGTTGATGAGTTTCAGGATACTAACCTCTGCCAGTATTTTATCATCCGAAAACTTGCTGCCGTAACACAAAATATTTGCGTGGTTGGTGATGACGCCCAAAGTATCTACGCTTTTCGCGGAGCTGATATCACCAACATCCTCAATTTTGAAAAGGACTATCCTGATCTGCGTATTATTAAACTGGAACAAAACTATCGATCTACCCAAACGATTGTAGAAGCTGCTAATTCGGTAATCGCAAAAAATAAAGCTCAGCTACCCAAAAAAGTCTGGACCAGCAATGAGGAAGGAAATCTTATTGAGCTAATCAAAGCTGTTTCTGACAACGAAGAAGGCAAGCTGATTGCTACCTCCATCTTTGAAGAGAAGATGCAGAACCAATATAAGTTCAGCGACTTTGTTGTTTTGTACCGCACCAATAGCCAGTCGCGTGCCATTGAGGAAGCATTGAGGCGAATGAACATTAAGTACAAAGTAGTGGGTGGCCTCTCCTTCTATCAGCGCAAAGAAATTAAGGATATGTTGGCTTACCTGCGCTACTCACTCAATCAGCAGGATGAAGCCTCCTTCCGCAGAATAATTAATTTGCCCAAGAGGGGCATAGGTGATACTACGATTGATAAAATTGTGATCGCTGCTAACGATCATACCATGTCTATCTGGGATGTACTGCAAAATGCGTCTGCTTTTTTGGGTGGCAGCGCAGTTGGGCGAATTGACGATTTTGTAACAAAGATCAAACGCTTTGGCGTTGAGATACAAAACAAAGATGCCTATGAAGCCGCTGCCGAAATAGCTAAATCATCCGGACTGCTTAAGGAGTTATACGAAGATAAAACGGTTGAGGGATTAAGTCGTTATGAAAACGTTCAGGAACTTCTTAATGCAATTAAAGAATATGTAGACGATCCTGAGAAAGAGGACAAAAGTCTGGGTGCGTTTCTTCAAGAAGTTTCTTTGCTCACCGGTCAGGATGAAGATAAGGATAAAGATCCCGATAAGGTCACTCTGATGACCATTCACATGGCAAAGGGTCTTGAATTTAAAAACGTTTATATCGTGGGCATGGAGGAAGATTTGTTTCCATCGCAATTGATGCTTAGCAGTCGCTCGGAGTTAGAAGAAGAACGTAGGCTTTTTTATGTTGCCATTACCCGCGCACAAAAAAAACTCTATCTATCCTATGCACTAACGCGCTATCGATTTGGGCGATTAAAAAATTGCGAGCCCAGTCGTTTCCTGGATGACATTCAGGGAAGCTACATTAAAGTGAGCACAAAATTTGGAGGTGTTGAGTCGATGGCACCCAACCCGAACTTTGCCAAAAGTTTTGTCAGTGGCATGAAGAAAACGGTTAGCAAACAGCCTATTCCCAAAGCCACAGCGTATAAACCTTCGGCTGATTTTGCACCCAGTGATACCAAAGGACTGAAAGAAGGAATGAAAGTAGAGCACCCAAAATTCGGTTTTGGTACGGTACTTAAAATGGAAGAAGTAGGATCAGAACGCAAGGCCAAGATCAATTTCGCTGATTTTGGGGAGAAGACCTTATTGCTTAGTTTTGCTAAGTTGAAAATACATGAAAACTAACATGATCGGTGAATACAATACCTCGCGCGAGGGCATTATTCTTAAGGAATACGGAAGAAACGTACAAAAGCTGGTGAATTACATTCGCATGATTCCTGACAAGGAAAAGCGCACACAAATGGCCACCACATTGATTGAATTGATTAAACAACTTGCACCCGTTGCTAAAGAAGCACAAGAGAATCCGCAACGCATGTGGGATGATCTTTATATCATGGCGGACTTTAATCTGGATGTGAACAATCCTTTTACCACACCCGATCGTACCATTCTTTTCAAGAAGCCACGTAAAATGGAATATCCGCAAAACGATGTTCGATTCCGTCATTATGGAAAGAACATTGAGAAGCTGGTAAAAGAAGCAGTAAAAAAAGAAGATCCAAAAGAACGTGAAGAGGCAGCCATATATATAGGTAAGCTGATGAAAACATTCTTTGGTGCCTGGAATAAAGAAACACTGGATGATTCCGTTATCGTAAAAGATATTGCCATTTTATCGCAAGGAAAACTAACCTTAAGTTTAGATAAAGTAAGGGAAGAGAATCTCTTCGAAAAACTATACCGCGAGCAACGATCGAAGACCACACAGCCGCAAGGAACTGAACGCAGAGATAACAGAAATCAGCGCAGCAACCGTCCGTTTAAAAAGAATCGTCACAACCCACATCGCAGAAGAGATCAATGAGTAATTCCTTTAAGATCAAAGGAGGTCTTCGGCTAGCGGGAGAAATCATCCCGCAAGGAGCCAAGAACGAAGCCCTTCAGGTAATTTGTGCGCCCTTGTTAACAGCACAACCGGTAACCATTCATAACATCCCTGATATCGTTGATGTTAATAAGTTAATTGAGCTGATTGGCGACCTGGGTTGTCAGGTTGAGAAATTAGGAAAGGGATCTTACCGATTTACTGCAGCAACCATCAATACCAAATTTTTAGAAACTGCAGAGTATAAAAAGAAGGCTTCAGCGTTGCGCGGATCTGTTATGTTGTTGGGGCCTATCCTTGCCCGGTTTGGACAAGCGAGTATTCCTAAACCCGGTGGCGATAAGATAGGTAGAAGAAAACTAGACACACATTTTATTGGGTTTCAAAATCTAGGAGCAAAATTCAGATACGAAGCCGAAGGAAATCTTTTTCATATTGATGCCACACACCTGCAAGGCAAATACATGTTGTTAGATGAGGCCTCTGTTACCGGAACTGCCAACATTGTAATGGCTGCCGTGCTAGCAAAAGGAACTACTACCATTTATAACGCAGCTTGTGAGCCTTACTTGCAACAACTTTGTGCCATGCTCAATCTCATGGGGGCAAAAATCAGTGGCATTGGATCGAATCTTTTGGTAATCGAAGGAGTGGAGAAATTGGGTGGTACTGAACACACTATTCTTCCGGATATGATTGAGATTGGTAGTTTCATCGGGCTTGCCGCGATGACACAATCCGAGATCACTATTAAAAATTGCCGGATTGATATGCTTGGAATTATCCCGGAAATTTTCAGACGACTAGGTATTAAAATGGAATTTCGGGGTGATGATATTTTTATCCCGGCACAGGAGCGCTACGAGATCGAAACTTTTATAGATGGGTCTATCCTTACAGTGGCCGATGCTCCGTGGCCAGGTTTTACGCCTGACCTTATAAGTATTGTTTTAGTTGTTGCAATACAAGCAAAAGGTACCGTGCTCATTCACCAAAAAATGTTTGAGAGTAGGTTATTTTTTGTTGACAAGCTAATCGACATGGGTGCACAGATCATTCTTAATGATCCACACCGCGCCACCGTTATTGGGTTAGATCGCAAGCAATCTTTACGTGGTGTGAAAATGGCCTCGCCCGATATTCGTGCTGGTGTGGCCTTGTTGATCGCTGCGCTTTCAGCAACAGGCGAAAGCGAGATTTCGAATGTAGAACAGATCGATCGCGGCTATCAGGATATTGAAGCGAGGTTGAAGAAATTGGGTGCCCAGATTGAAAGGGTTAGTTAGTCTAGTGTTGGTTTAAATATCTATCCTTACCCCCACCGGGCAATGATCTGAACCATGATACTCATTGTAAATCATGGAATCTTTAACATTCGGAAGAATTTTTTCAGGAACAAGAAAATGATCAATGCGCCAGCCTACGTTTTTTTCGCGGCCACTGGTAACAAAATTCCAATACGAGTACTTAATTGTTTCGGGATAGAAGTGACGAAACGTATCGACAAAACCTGCATTCATAAGTTTATCAAATCCATCAATCTCTTGTTGAGTATAACCGGCCGACTTATTATAGTTGGCCTTGGGATGTGCCAGGTCAATCGGTTTATGAGCTACGTTAAAATCGCCACAAACAATAACAGGCTTTCTGCGATTCAACCAAAGGAGGTATTCACGAAATGCAGCGTCCCAGGTTTGACGATAACCAAGCCGCGCCAAGCCTTCACCCGAATTGGGCGTATAAACGGTAACAAAGAAAAAAGTCGGAAATTCAGCAGCAATGACTCTTCCTTCCTGATCGTGTGCCTCAATACCCATGTCATAAACAACATCAAGTGGCTCAGTTTTCGAGAGTATCGCGGTGCCAGAATAGCCTTTGCGAGCCTTCGATGAATTTGCATAGACTTTATACTCTGGCAAAAGTTCCAAAGCAGAAAGCGCTTCTTCTTTTGCCGCTTTTGTTTCCTGCAAGCCCATTACATCAGGGGCCATTGCCCGAACGTTCGCCACAAATTCTTTTTTGATGATGGCCCGAATGCCATTCACGTTCCAGGAGACAAGGTGCATTAAATTTGAATTACGATTTAGAAACTAAAAATGATATCTGACAAATGCCTCAATCGCTTCGTACTCCGCTAAGCCTAGCAAGTTATATGCTTCGGCTGTTGCATGATTTCGATCTTCGGCACGCACCCAGAACTCGCGCTTATCGCTGCCTGGGAAAACAGCACTATCTTTCTGCGATTGATGTTTAAATACAGCCCTGCGCTTGCGCATAAGTTCATCAGGACTGAGTGGTACTGCCATTTCAATCTGGTCAATGTCCCACTCCTGCCATGCCCCACGATAAAGCCATACGTAACAGTCCTTCATGTAGTCCTTGTGTTTCAGCTTCTCAATCGCTTGAAAGATGGCTGCCAAGCAAACGCGATGGGTGCCATGTGGATCTGAGAGATCTCCCGCTGCATAGATCTGGTGCGGCTTAATCTGCTCAATCAAATCAACAATGATGTGAATATCTTTTTCTCCCAACGGCTTCTTCTTCACTGTGCCGGTTTCGTAGAATGGCATATCCAAAAAGTGAGCTTGTGTATCAGGAATGCCTGTGTAGCGACATCCCGCTTTGGCTTCACCTCTGCGAATCAATCCTTTAATCTTCATCACCTCTGCACTATCTACCTCACCCGGCTTTTTATTTCTTATGTCACTAACAATTTTCTCATAGAATTTTTCTCCATCAGTTTTACTTAAGCCAAAGGAGTGATTAAAGTCACGCACAAAGTCAGCGAAACGAATCGCATCGTCATCAAACACAGCAATGTTTCCGGAAGTTTGATATGCAACATGAACCTCATGACCTTGATCAACCAAGCGTATAAATGTTCCGCCCATAGAGATTACATCATCATCGGGGTGGGGGCTGAAAATAATAGCTCTTTTCGGAAAGGGATTTGCTCGCTCCGGACGATGAGAATCATCAGCATTCGGTTTGCCACCCGGCCAGCCAGTGATGGTGTGTTGAAGCGCATTGAATATCTTGATGTTTACCTGGTAAGCGGAGCCATATTCCGTAATAATATCGCCCATACCATATTCCATATAATCATGGTTGGTTAGTTTCAATACAGGTTTCTGCAATTGTAAACACAACCATACCACTGCTTTTTGAATAAGTTTCTCATCCCAATCGCAGCTATCAACTAACCATGGTGTTTTTATACGGGTAAGTTTTGATGAAGCAGCGTCATCCAAAATAACAACCGTGTTATCATGCTTTTGTAAGAAGGTGGAAGGAATCTGATCCGTTACAGGGCCTTCAACCGCTCTTTGTATGATAGGAGCTTTGCCTTCGCCCCATGCCATCATGATAATGCGTTTCGATTTTAGTATTGAGCCTACGCCCATCGTAATCGCTTTGCGCGGAACGTTCTCTTCACCAAAGAAATCACTGGCTGCATCAATGCGGGTTACTTGATCGAGGGTGATCATACGTGTGGGTGTTTTCTCAGAGGAGCCTGGTTCGTTAAAACCGATGTGGCCCGTGCGTCCTACACCTAGAATCTGAAGATCAATCCCGCCAAGGGAATCTATTTTAGCATCGTAGCTACGACAAAAATCCGCGACACTTTCTTTGGGTAGTGTGCCATCAGGAATGTTTATGTTTTCTTTAGGAATATCAATCGCATTAAAAAGATGTTCGTTCATAAATCGAACATAACTTTGCAACGAGCCCGGCTGCATGGGATAATATTCATCCAGATTAAATGTGACAACGTTTTTAAAACTTAGTCCTTTTTTATGAAGACTAACCAGTTCAGCATAAACGCGGGTTGGTGTTGAGCCCGTAGCCAAGCCCAATACACAGGGTTTGCCTTCCGCTTGCTTTTTACGAATGAGGTCGGCTATTTCATTAGCAACAAAAACAGAGGCCTGCTCGGATGTGTCGAAAATCTTAGTTGGAATTTTTTCAGAAACGGATAACTGACTCATAAAATAACAGATAGGTAGAGGTCAAAAATAAGTACTGTTTAAAGATCATTCCAATTTATGATCTCTTTAATTTCCTAAATACGATGATACCGCTTTTTTTACGGAGCCTTGCTTTAGCAAAAGTTCTTTTGCCATTTCATAGTCGTTGATTCCCGCATTTTCCATCACCATTTTTACCCCACGATCAACCAACTTATCATTGGTTAGCTGCATGTTAACCATTTTATTCCCTTCTACCCTACCCAACCGAATCATCAGCGCTGTAGATATCATATTCAAAACAAGCTTTTGTGCCGTACCACTCTTCATCCGTGTGCTTCCGGTTACAAATTCAGCACCAACTACAACCTCAATTGGATAATCTGCAGCCAGACTAATTGGTGAATTGGGATTGCAAGAAATACTTCCCGTAAGGATTCCTTTTGCCCTGCATGATTTTAATGCACCCAACACATACGGAGTCTTTCCGCTGGCCGCAATACCAATTACGAAATCAGTTTCCCGCACATGATGTACTTCCAGATCAGTCCAGCCGCGCTCGGGGCTATCTTCTGCAAACTCAACAGCCTTGGTAATTGCTTTCTCGCCACCTGCAATTATTCCAATCACAAGTCCGTAGGGCACTCCAAACGTTGGCGGGCACTCGCTGGCATCTACTACGCCTAACCGACCGCTGGTGCCGGCACCTATATAAAAGAGTCGGCCTCCTGCCAGTATTTTATCAGATACCGCCTGAATAAGTGCTTCAATTTGCGGCAGAGCTCCCTCTACAGCCATCGGAACTGACTGATCTTCTTTATTAATATTTTTTATTAACTCATTCACCGTCATCTTCTCCAGATGATTGTACTTTGAAGGTTGCTCGGTGATGGGTATAAACTCTGAACTCATGATCGTACGACAATTTAGGATTCTTTTAGGACTATTTACACTTCCAAACTTCAGAGGCTGGAAACTTTTAATTAGGAAAAGAAACTTTACCCATTGACACTGTTGGCACTTTAGAACGAGATCCAAAATTTGTTTTACCGCCAACGATTGCTTCATTGGCAAGTAATGCAAATAGAATTGCTTCTTTCGCATCGCCTGATAGGCCAAGTTGTTCCATCCTATTAAAAGAAATGTTCGGCAATAATTGCTGAAGCCATTGCATCAGCAACGGATTGTGTGCTCCGCCTCCGCTGCTAAACACCTTAAAAGTCTTTTTGCTTTTAATCACTCTCTTCATTGCTTCTCCAATCGTCTCAGCACTAAACCGGGTTAGGGTTGCTATCAAATCTTGAAACGAGATATTTTGGGTGTTGCTCATTTTCTGAGCACGCTCCACATACTGAAGATTGAATAACTCGGGGCCTATAGTTTTCGGAAAAGGTTTAGAGAAAAAACTATTCGATTTTAAAGCTCTGAGCAAGGCAGGATTATAGGTTCCTTTCTTTGCAATTAATGCATCTTTGTCAAAGTAAACATCCAAAAACTTTTGGCGGATAACTTGATCGATGAGTGTATTGGCGGGACCGGTATCGGTAACAAACACTTCAGATGCTTTGCCGGAAGCAGGCAAATAGGTGAAGTTTCCAATGCCGCCCATATTCAACATGATTCGATCTTCACCCCTCTTTGAAAACAAAAGGTAATCGCCATAAACGGCCAGTGGTGCGCCTTCACCACCTTTGGCAAGATGCTTCTGACGAAAGTCACTGAGTGTGACTATTCCGGTTTCAACTGCCAGGTGGTCACCATCACCAATTTGCAACGTTGAGTTTTGTTTTGCTGAGGAATATAAAAATTTAGGAGAATGAAAAACTGTTTGTCCATGAGAAGCAACTACATCAATTTGTGAAGATTTGTACTTCCACTTCTTTAATGACCGAACAACTAATTTTCCATGTAATGATCCGATAAAAGCGTTCAACTCACAAAGCGCCTGAAGATTAACTGTTTCGCGTGCAAATACCTGCAGTATTTTATCTTTAACAACCCGCGCGTAGGGCCAGGTATGAAACTTTAGAAGGCTCAATCGGGTAGTTTGGCCACTCCCTGAAATCCGACAAAGGGCAACATCAAGACCATCCAGCGAAGTGCCCGACATAAGCCCAATAATAAGTCGCGATTTTTTTTCAGCGATTTTGTGTAGACGGATAATATTAGTATTCATAAAAAGATTTCGAAAGTTAATCAAGGGCAGTGTTAACCTGCTATCTTTCAATAAAAATTCGTCCTCATCAAAAGTATTCAAAATCTACCGATGAAAGTAAATTCTTTCCGAACCGAAATTACTTGCCCGACTGCTCACCCCATAGGTTTGAAAGACACGCTCTTAACCAGCGGCTCATGCTTTGCTGATCAATTCGGGAACTGGCTTCAAAAGAACAAGTTTAAGGTACAGGTAAATCCGTTTGGCCCCAATTATAATCCGATTTCAATACATAAATCATTGACCGATTCCATTACGATGGGGTTAGATAGAAATCTGTTTGTTGAGCATCAGAACATCTGGCATCATTATGATTATCACTCACAATGGTCCAGTCTTAAAAAAGAGGAGCTGGAAAAATCTATCCATGCACAACTAGTAAAAGTTCAGCAGCATCTACTAAAGACTGATGTGCTGCTTATCACCTACGGAACAGCCTGGGTGTATCAGCACAAAAGTCTGAATAGCGTGGTTTCAAACTGTCATAAAATTCCAGCCAATCAATTCGACAAAAAACTTCTTTCGGTTGAAGAAATCACAACTTCATTCTCTCATCTTTATTCGACACTTAAGCAAGTGCGCCCGAAACTTAGAATTTTACTTACGGTTAGTCCGGTTAGGCATGTTAAGGATACGTTATCACTAAATAGCGCGAGTAAAGCAACTCTTCGTTTGGCGTGTCATCAATTAATCAATCAGTTTAAAGAAGTTGACTATTTTCCATCTTATGAAATTATGATGGATGACCTACGTGATTATAGGTTTTATGAACGTGATAAAATTCATCCGACAGAAGAAGCCCTTGATTACATCAATCAAAAATTCAGCGATCAATGCTTTTCCATGGAAGTAAAAAACTTCGTTGATCAGTGGACTATCATCCGACAGGCATTAAATCACAAACCCTATCATCCAACTTCTCATGCACACCAGCAATTTTTAAAAGAATTGCTTCTCAAACTAAAAGCGATAAGTGAAGTCTCTGTAGCCGAGGAAATTGATTTGGTTCAATCACAAATTAATCAGCATGCCTAATCGCCTTTCCCAATCAACTTCGCCTTACTTGCTGCAACATGCTCATAATCCTGTTGATTGGCATGAGTGGGGAAATGAAGCCCTCATCAAAGCAATAAAAGAAGACAAACCGATTTTAGTAAGCATCGGATATTCGTCTTGCCACTGGTGCCATGTGATGGAGCATGAATCGTTCGAGAATGAAGACATAGCGCGCATCATGAATGACTATTTTGTGTGTATAAAAGTAGATCGGGAAGAACGACCTGATATTGATCAGGTGTACATGGAAGCTGTTCAGGCTATGCAACAGCATGGTGGTTGGCCATTGAATGTCTTTCTTACACCCACTCAACAGCCTTTTTATGGAGGAACCTACTTCCCACCTAAAAATTGGTCGCAGTTGTTACTCCAAATCAATAAAGCTTTTCGCGAAAAGCGCAATGATATCGATCAATCGGCTGCTTCATTAGGCGAACATTTACGCACAAGTGATCTACAACGTTTTGCCAAAGACACTACTGAATCATTTAACCACCACAGTTTAGATGGCATGTTTCAGATTTTGGTGAATCGGTTTGACTCAACCTGGGGAGGCATTGAAAAAGCCCCCAAGTTTGTAATGCCTTCTATTTGGCTTTTTCTGTTGCGCTATTATTCAGCGACAAAAAATGAACAAGCATTACACATGGTTACGCACACCTTAAAGCAAATGGCGTTTGGTGGAATTTATGATCAACTCGGGGGTGGCTTTTCACGATACTCGGTAGATGCAGAATGGTTTGCACCCCATTTCGAAAAGATGCTTTATGATAACGGGCAGTTGCTCTCACTTTATTCGGAAGCGTATGCGATTACAAAAGATACTCTCTTTAGCACGGTAGTTTATCAAACTGTAGCGTGGTTAAAACGCGAGATGATGCATCCAGAAGGTGGATTTTACTCAGCGCTGGATGCCGATAGCGAAGGTGCGGAAGGCAAATTTTATACCTGGACGTACAAAGAAATTGTGGCAGTTCTGCAAGATTCTTCAGAGACAATTATGGCTCATTTTGAATCTACCCCGGCTGGCAATTGGGAACACGATCGAAATATTTTTAGGAGAAAGCGTGATACGCTTGATGCCACCGAAACAGAAGTTATCAAAAAGTTAAAAGAAAAGTTGTTAGTCGAAAGAAACAACCGGATTCGGCCCGGCCTTGACGATAAAATTCTCACTGGCTGGAATGCGATGACAATACAAGGGCTTATTGATGCCTATAAAGCTTTTCAGGATCCAATGTTTCTTCAACTAGCGTTGAATGCAATCTCGTTTATTGAAAACCATTCGATTGAAAATGGGAAAGTTTATCGGACCTTTAAAAACAAACATTCTGAAACCGAAGGCTTTCTTGAAGATTATGCATTTCTGATTCAGGCTTACACTTCCTTGTATCAGGTTACCTTTAATGAAGACTGGTTGCACAAAGCATCAACATGGTGCGAGTATGTGATCACTAATTTTTATGATGCCACGGAAGGGTATTTTTTTCTGGCCTCAAACAGTGCCGAAGCACTCATCGCACGTAAAAAAGAAATTTTTGACAATGTAATACCGGGTTCTAATTCAGTAATGGCACGGAACCTGTTCGTGCTAGGTACTTTGTTAGACAGAAACGACTGGAAAAAGCTATCGCATGAAATGGTTAGCAAACTTATATCTCTAATTGAATCCGAACCGGGTTACATGTGTCATTGGGGAGTTTTGCTTTCAGAAATTATTAACACACCCGCAGAAATAGTTATCTCTGGCGAAGAAGCCATAACCTTACGACAAGAGTTGCATGCACATTATTTGCCTTTTTCAATTACACTCGGAAGCACCTCCAAAAGTGACTTACCACTTTTACAAGGACGAGAGCCTAAAGCAAATCAAACTCTTATCTATGTTTGTTATAATAAAACCTGTCAATTGCCAGTGATAAGTGTCTCGGAGGCAATTCTACAAATTCAGAAATAAATCTATGAAGCCTTTCATTTTCATTACAATCCTCATCTGTGGTGGATGTGCCGTTAAACAAACTGTACCTCCGGCTGCGTTACTGCCCATCCCAACCGAAAGTCAACTTGCCTGGCACGAGATGGAGTTGAATGCTTTTGTCCATTTCACCACCAACACCTTTACAGGAAAAGAATGGGGTTATGGCGATGAAAGCCCTTCGATTTTTAATCCTACCCAATACGATGCTGAGCAATGGGTGCGCACCTTTAAAGAAGCCGGATTCAAAGGAGTTATTCTCACCTGCAAACATCACGATGGATTTTGTCTTTGGCCGAGCACGCACACCGAACATTCAGTAAAGAACAGTCCGTGGAAAAATGGTGAAGGTGATGTAGTTCGCGATGTGATGCTCGCCTGCAAAAAGTATGAGTTGAAGTTTGGTGTTTATTTAAGTCCGTGGGATCGCAACCATGCAGGCTATGGAACACCTGCTTATTTAGATTATTATCGCGCTCAGTTGAAAGAACTCTTTGCTAATTATGGGCCGGTGTTTGAAATGTGGTTTGATGGCGCTAATGGTGGCGATGGTTATTATGGTGGCAAGCGCGAGAAGCGCAGCATTCAGGGCTCAACGTATTACGACTGGCCAGGGACCTTACAATTGGTACGCGATCTAGAACCCGAAATAATTTTTTTTAGTGATGCCGGGCCGGGCGTGCGTTGGGTAGGCAACGAGCGCGGTGTAGTTGGTGAAACAAACTGGAACACCATCACACCCGATACCTTGTATGCTGGCAAGGGTGGTATTGAAAAACTTTTAAATGAAGGCGCTGAAAACGGCACGCATTGGATTCCTGCTGAAGTAGATGTTTCTATTCGCAAAGGATGGTTCTATCATGCCGAAGAAGATTCACTCGTAAAATCACCCGAACAACTTTTAGATATTTATCTTACGTCCGTGGGGCGCGGCTCTACCCTGCTTTTAAATATTCCACCGGACAGGCGTGGATTAGTGCATGAAAATGATTTGGCCTCTTTGCAAGGATTCCGTGAATTGCTCAACACCGAATTCAAAACTAATCTGGCGCTTAACAAAAAAGTAAATGCCACTGCCTGGCGAGGTGAAGCCACAGCCTTTGCTCCCACAAATTTAACAGATGGCAATAAAGACACGTACTGGACCACTGATGACGAAGTAACATCCGGAAGCGTTGAGATTTGTTTTGGCGAAACACAATCCATCAAATATATTTTGCTTCAGGAGTATATCCGTCTTGGACAACGTGTAAAAAACTTTACCATAGATATGTTGCAAGGCGGCCAGTGGCAACCGCTATTAGATGGCACTACCATTGGGTATAAACGTATCCTTAAATTGGGGTCGCCCATACAAGCCGATGCCCTTCGCATTACACTGGAAGGAAAAGCTTGTCCGGTGATTTCGAATGTTGAAGTCTATTAGCAGCGAGCAATCACCATTAATAATCAGTTAATTTACTCTCACAATTTGCACGTTGATATGAATCAATCGAACTATAAAAAAGGCACCCATGCAGTATGGGCTGGCGAAGGTGATCTATCTGTGAAAGGCGCAGTCACCTCGCCCATTGTAAATAGTGTTGCATTTTCTTACACAGACCTGAAAGAGTGGTACGATGTGTCTACCGGAAAATCCACAGGGTTTATTTACAGTCGCAATACCAACCCCACGGTTGCTGTGCTGGAGGAAAAAATCCGTGTGCTGGAAGGTGCTGAAGCAGCAACTTCTTTTTCTACCGGCATGGCTGCGATAAGCAATACCTTGTTTGCATTTCTTACAGCCGGTAAACGAGTTGTTTCATTAAAAGATACCTATGGGGGAACAAGCAAACTATTTCTTGATTTCTTACCCGACTATAACGTATCAGTAAAACTATGCGACACAACCAACCACGAAGAGATTGAAGCCGAAGTAGCCAACGGATGCGATTTGCTTTACCTTGAAACTCCGACTAACCCAACATTAAAAATTGTTGATATTAAACGACTTGCTACAGCCGCAAAAAAAGGAGGTGCCATCGTTGTGGTTGATAATACTTTTGCCACACCCATCAATCAAAACCCTCTGCAGTTGGGCGTTGATCTTGTGATCCATAGTGCTACAAAATTTCTTTGCGGCCACTCAGATGCGATGGGTGGATTGCTGGCTGGCAAAAAAGAGTTAGTACAAAAAGTATTTCAGTTTCGCGAAATAAATGGAGCCAGCTTGCAGGCCGATCCGGCCTATATGATTGCGCGTGGCATGAAAACATTAGAACTCCGCATCGATAGACAAAATGCTTCGGCACTTAAAATTGCCCGTTACCTCAAGACTCATCCAAAAGTAAAAGATGTTTTTTATCCGGGCCTTGAATCACATAAGGGCCATGCAATTGCCAAATCGCAAATGTCGGGCTTTGGTGGTATGATGAGTTTTGCGCTGGATGGCAGTTATGATCTCGTTGAAAAATTTTTGCCAAAACTAAAGTTGGTTCACCTTGCCGCCAGTCTGGGATCAGTGAGCACACTGGCAGGCCCACCCCGAACTACCAGTCATGTTGAACTTACTGAAGATCAGCGAAGACTTCTTGGTATTCCTGAAAGTTTAATCCGGTATTCCGTTGGAATAGAAAATGCAGATGACCTGATTAGCGATTTGGAAAGTAGTCTGGCCAGTCTTTAGCAGGTAAATTATTTACAACTTGGGCACTCCCACTCTTTGTCGAGGTCGATTACCGTTACAATTGACAGGTGCTTTTGTATAGGGGCTACAATAATGCGCACATGCTGACGATCCACCGAAGTGTACCCTTCCAATGCATACTTTGCACCCTGGGCAGCTTCGAGATCGCTTTTGGAATAATTCACTTCTGCCTTGCGTACAATTTCCTTTACCTCCTTTTGGGTTATGCGCCTGCACTCCATCCGGCAACGGGCATGTTTGGTGAAATAATATTCCGCTTCGGGGTCGCGAAAAACATCTAAACTATTTCTGGTTTTATCATTAGCCGGAGTCTCCGATGGTTTTTGATTGCCAATTTCCGATCCTCGTTCGCGATACTGCTTTACAAACAAGGCAACAACGAACAGCACCAGCAGCAATAAATAGGGAATCGCTTTTTTCATAGGCGCGAAATAAGGAAATATATTGTGTTAAATTTATCACCATGAAATACAAAATCGAGCTTCTTGCATTTTTTCTTTTGATAGCCTGTTCTTCCTCCAAAGATAAATCAGTGGACACCGAGTGGATTGATCTTTTTAATGGGCGGGATCTAAGTGATTGGATCGTTAAAATCCATCATCACAATGCAGGCGAAAATTTCGGCAACACCTTTCGGGTTGTGGATAGCGTAATTCAGGTTCGGTACGACCAGTATGGCGACTTTAACGATCAGTTTGCGCACCTATATTACAAGCAACCATTCTCCGCCTTTCATCTCAAACTTGAGTATCATTTTACAGGTTCATTACAAAAAGGTGCGCCTGACTATACGCTGCTAAACAGCGGTGTTATGTTCCACTCGCAAGACCCGCGCACCATGCTCAAAGAACAGAACTGGCCTATCTCAGTTGAGATGCAATTTCTTGCCGGCCTTGGCGATGGGCAGCCACGCCCTACGGGCAACATGTGTTCACCCGGCACCGACATTGAGTACCAGGGAAAGATTTATGATGGTCATTGTTTAGACTCGTCTTCCAAAACTTATGATGCAGATGCATGGATACAGGCCGAATTAATCGTGTATGGCGATTCGCTGATCACACACATCATTGAAGGCGATACTGTGCTTCGCTACAGTAAACCCACCATGGGCGGTGGTGTGGTGCAAGGTTTGGATAGCGCATATTGGAAGCCGGGCACGGCATTAAAATCAGGTTACATTGCACTTCAAAGCGAAGGACAGCCGATTGATTTTAGGAATGTAAGAATCAAAGATTTGATTCGGAAATAGTTTGTTCTATTTCTAAATAGTTGACAATATGTATTGTATTAAACTCAAGCACCCTACTGTAGTACAAACGACCTCATCGAAACAGAGCCCATCTCAGTCTTTTCATTAAAGAATGAAAGCTGTTCGTTCTTTTCTTGCTGCGCAACAGAATAAATCAATGGCAAATAATGATCGTGCGTGGGCACAGCCATGCGGGCAGCACTGCCTAGTTTATCATAATTAACTATGCCATCATGGTTTTGATTCACCAAAAAGGTTTTGATCTTCTCGTCAAACTCAGTGGCCCAATCGTAGGTCTTGCCTGAGAAATTCATCAGGCGCAGGTTGTGTACTATGTTACCGCTACCAATAATCATCACACCTTTTTTTCTTAGTTCCCGAAGCTCACGTGCCAGCTCATAATGATATTGCATCGGTTTATAATAATCCAGACTCAATTGGTATACAGGAATATTGGCCTGCGGATACATGGGTAATAAAAAACTCCATGTGCCATGATCGAGGCCCCATTCAAAATCTGACACCACATCTGTCTTGGTAATTATCTTTTTAGTTAACTCAGCAAAATCGGGTGTGCCCGGAGCCGGATATTGGGCATCGAACAACGCTTGCGGAAATCCACCAAAGTCGTGAATAGTTTTAGGCTGTTCCATGGCGGTTACGCGGGTATCGCGCGTGAGCCAATGTGCTGAGATCGTGAGAATCGCCTTAGGTCTTGGAAGTTTTTTACCCAACTCTGCCCACGAGCGATTGTATTCATTTTGCTCTATGGCATTCATGGGGCTGCCATGCCCAATAAACAAAGCGGGCATCTGATCGGACGGAGCCAGGTCGTCCATCGAATTCATAAAAGAACTAAGTGTGCTCATAGTGCTGATTCCTAAAAGTGAATGCGTGAAATCTCTGCGTTTCATGTACTAGCAAAATAACAGATTGCGATGAGATTTAATTCGGGAGACTGGTAGAAAGAATAAGATCTTAATCTAGGTTAATTTAACTTTCACGCAAAGTAGCGAAGAAGCAAAGTACACAAGTTTAAATCGGATTAGAAGGTAGCTTTCCTTTTGCGCCCTTTTGCGCCTTAGCGTGCTAAATTTCACTTAACTTAGCGGCTATTCAAACTATGACAACCGAAGGCGATCTATTTAACCCAATCGACAAAGGGACATTCTTTGCTGAGATCGTTTTGCCAGTGCCCATTCCAAAATTATTTACGTATCGTGTTCCCTCCGCACTCAACGAGGTAGTTAAAAAAGGTCAGCGGGTGATTGTTCCGTTTGGCCAGAAAAAAATCCTTACGGGAATAATCGCACACCTGCACCATCAGCCACCCAAGGACTATGAAGCTAAGTATGTGCTGGATGTATTAGATGCCAGCGAAGTAATTTATGAACAACAGTTTGCGCTCTATCAATGGATAGCGGACTATTATATGTGCACGCTGGGCGAAGTGGTGCAGGTAGCCTTGCCTTCCGGGCTAAAACTCTCAAGCGAATCGATGGTGCAAGTACGACCCGGCTTCGATCTTGAAGAAACTGATTTTGATTTTTCAGAAAAAGAACGCCTGCTGCTGGATAGGCTGAAAGCGGATACACTCAGCTATACAGAGGCTGCTAAGTTGTTGGGCACAAAATCAATCTATCACATTCTTAAATCGCTTGCATCCAAAGAAGCAATTATTCTGTTTGAAGAAGTAAAAGAGAAATTCAAACCTAAAACTGAGAAACACATCCGCATTCATGCACAGTATGTAGGCAAGAAAAATCTGGAGGTTCTTTTTGAAACGTTGGCTACCAAACCAAAACAAGAAAGCGTATTGTTAAAATACCTGCAGGAAGTTCCCATCTTTGCGCACCCCGAACTCAATCAGCAAGGCATTGGTAAATCAACTTTATTAGATCATGAAATTTCAGAATCATCTGTTACTACCTTAATCAAAAATAATATTCTTGAAGAATTTGAGGTGATTGTGCCCCGCTTCGGCTTTCCTGATAACGCCCAGGAACATCCGGTGCTGCTCAGCGAGCAACAAGAGAAAGCACGAAACGAAATTTTAACAAGCTTCGAAAAACAAAACACCACGTTGCTGCATGGCGTAACTGGCAGCGGTAAAACAGAAATTTATATCGACCTGATTAGAAAAGCGCTGGAAGGTGGGTCGCAGGTATTGTATTTATTGCCCGAGATTGCCCTCACCACACAAATAGTATTGCGCTTAAAAAAAATGTTTGGCTCTGAGATGGGCGTGTATCACTCCAAGTTTTCGGATAACGAACGCGTAGAAGTTTGGAATGGTGTGCTCAACGGAAAATTTCGGTTTATCGTTGGCGTTCGCTCTGCAATCTTTCTTCCGTTCGATCAGCTAAGTTTAATCATCGTAGATGAAGAACATGATTCTTCGTATAAACAACATGATCCGGCTCCGCGCTATCATGCCCGCGATGTAGCACTTGTAATGGCGCAGCAGCATCATGCAAAAGTTTTGTTGGGCAGTGCAACACCCTCTGCCGAATCGTATCATCATGCAACTACAGCACGTTACGGACTGGTTTCCTTACAACAGCGTTTTGGCGAGGCACAACTTCCAGAAATCATCTTTGCCGATCTGTTAAAAGAGAAAAAACGAAAAACCACCAAGGGCGAGTTCAGCTCGCTCCTGTTAAAAGAAATCAAAGAAGCACTCGATAAGAAAGAACAAGTAATTCTGTTTCAGAATCGAAGAGGTTACTCGCCTTTGGTGCAATGCGAAGATTGTAGTTGGGTGCCCAAATGTATTAACTGTGCGGTGAGTCTCACCTACCATCAATACAGACACGCCTTGATTTGTCATTATTGCGGCTATCGCGAAGAGTTGCCAAACCAATGCCCTACGTGTACTTCGAAAAGAATTCTTACACTCGGCTATGGTAC
This sequence comes from Cyclobacteriaceae bacterium, assembly GCA_965278925.1. Classification (GTDB taxonomy): domain Bacteria; phylum Bacteroidota; class Bacteroidia; order Cytophagales; family Cyclobacteriaceae; genus ELB16-189. The sequence goes on from OZ257123.1 coordinate 1,608,949, forward strand.
AGAAAAACTGGAAGAAGAATTAAAACTATTTTTTCCTGAGGCAAAGATTCAGCGCATGGATCTTGACACCACTCGATCGCGCACGGGCTACGAAACAATTATTGGTGGTTTTGAAAGTGGCGAGACGGACATACTAGTGGGCACCCAAATGGTAACCAAAGGTCTTGACTTTGATCGTGTAAGCTTGGTGGGTGTGTTTGATACTGACCGCATGATGCACTTCCCGGATTTCCGTTCGTTTGAGCGAGCCTTTCAACTGATCACACAAGTAAGCGGTCGGGCCGGGCGCAGAGAAAAGCGTGGTAAAGTTGTGTTGCAAACTTCCAGTCCGGAGCATCCGCTATTTAAGTATGTGATTGAGAATAACGTTACCGGATTTCTACAAGATCAGTTGCATGATCGTCACGAACACTTTTATCCACCCTTTACGCGATTGATTGAGGTGACCATCAAACATACCGACAAAAAAATTGCGCATGCGGTGGCTGATTCTTTTGTTACTCAGGTTTCAGAACCCTTGAAAGGTATTCGCATTCTTGGCCCAGGCGAGGCAATGATTTCAAAAATCAGAAACGAATACCTTATGACGGTGCTATTAAAGATCAGACGCGATCAAGGAAAACTTTATGAGATAAAATCGATTCTTGCCCAGACCGCGAGCGGGTTACAAGAGATTAAAGAATATCGCAGCACAAAAATTGTGTTTGATGTGGATCCGGCATAAGTAAGATTATTCAACTGAGATATAAGAAACGGATCTTACTGGAGTTCCTTTTTCAGTAATACCCTCTACAACAATCCGATATCGGGTTGCAAGATCAGCTGTATAAAAACGACATGTGGCAACTCCCCTTTCATCTGTTTTTAAATCCGGTCTCCAAAAGATGGTAGTTCGAAAATCAGGGATTGCTGAATTATTGGTAATACTGTAATCTGGCGAGAAAAAGGTTCGCGGCTTATTATACCCTGGTATTTTATAACTCAGGTAATTTGGTTCAGGCGTCTGTGCAGAAAAACCAGATTTTGTATAAATCGCGATCACACCATTTGAGCCCCGGCTTCCATACTGTGGCGAAGCTCTTGTAACTACCTCCACCCTATCTACCATGCTTGGACTAAGGGCTGAGATACTTTGTGCATCCGGAAAGAGAACCCCATCAACCAAAATGACTGGCTCCGTGCTGCTTGAAAAACTACTTGCTCTACCAACCCTTACACTGATTACTCCATCTGCATTTTGAATCACCCGAAGACCTGGTACTTTGCCTTGAAGACCAACCAGGAAATTTGTTCCGGCTACCGTTGATCTGATGTTATCTCCAGTTACAACATAGTCAGGACTTCCATAAATCCGTACGGCTTCAGTGGGCTCAGTCTTTGCTAACTTCGAGCTTTTAACCTCCACTTCTTTCAGCATCGTAACACCTTCGTCAGGATTATAAGAATTTTGAATTCGTTGCAATGCATCTTCTTTTTTGAGCTTCAAATCCAATGGTTTCAATTCAAAATTCAAAGACGGAATTTCCCGTGGCAATAAATCTACGCGTCCAAGAAAAAGTTTCCCTTTCTTATTAAACGGTTTGAATGCAAAAACAAGGGAGTCATTAAATTTTACACCTGTTACCAGAAATTCCCCTTGCTCATCTGTTTCCATCGAAATCAAATTATCCATATTACCCTGAATAATTTCTAAGCGAGCCGGGGCTGCAACATTCTTCGAATCTTTTACCACACCTTGAAAACTAATTCCGCGTTCCATGAAATAAGAAATCTGTTCAAAGTATTTATTAGGCGCTTCAACAGGCTCCACCTTCAATACTTTTGAATTAGTAATCTGAAGTGGCGAAAGTGGTACTGAAACCACAGCATCAACCACCGCAACGGATAAATTCGATTTTACGAACTTTCCATTTTCATCCTTGATCTGAACACTAAGCTCTACGGGCTCTCGCGCTTTAAATGAATTTTTATTTATTGTTATCGCAACCTCAGGACTAATACTATTCTGAAATTGTTGATTTTGTAATTCTACATTTTCATCAACCTTCAAAATTGGTATCGTCTTTACAAATAGTGAACTATCGCCATAGTTGCGCATCCAGTTTGTATAAGCACGCAAGTAATATTGCCCGGTTGGTAAATCTTCGCTTAACCTAAAATCGCCCCAAGCAACACCCTCTTTGATTGGATATATCTTTGAATCAATTCTAACTTTTTCAGGTGAAATTAACTCTACATACAAGGTTTGGCTAAGGGTATCCCTTAAGGCTAACATACTATAGCCCAGATAGGCTTTGAGCCAGATAGTTTCACGGGGATAATAATAATCACGATCAGTTTGTAAATACACTTTTTCACGCAACAGAGAAAAATTCTTCCAATCTACCTTTTCTTCTTCCAGAGAAGCCGTTGGCTCATAGTCAATTGGTAAACTGCTCCCCAATTTCTCATTGGCCATGCTTCCCTTTATTGTAACGGATTGACTATTGAATAATATCCCTTTACGCGTAACATCCACAGAGGCGAGAGGCACAATTGTGGAAGATTGACTGGCCACTTCACTGGTAACAACGCCCGTAATAGTGGGCTCCATGTTAAAAATAACTTTTGTTTCCCTCGCAAAAGAAATACTTCCGTACCCCGGAATTTTACTAGTTGTTACTATATCCTTTGGTGCTAATGCGTTGGCTTCCTGATCGAAAAGTAGAAACCCATCCTGAACTGTAGTTCCATCCACTAGCGATTGAAATAAATGTCTGGAAGATCCCCAAAAAGCTTTTAATCGATTTCTCTCCCATTGACTTTGTAGAACAAAATCTTCAGAAGCACTTTTTGTGTAATAAGTCAATGCCTGATAGGTTGCGGTATGTGCATTGGCATTATATTCTCTAAGAAACAAAGTCAACTGATAACCCAGTGCTGTGTTTTCAATTTTGATAGGCTCATTGCAAGTAACCAATAATGATTCGCCTATTCGTTGAAACTGAATGCTTTTCGAATTTTCAATCTTGCAGGATCGCGCAAAATCATCCGAACCAAGTAACCCTATTGTAAACCACTCAAGATTCTTTTCTCTATCCTCATCTTTTTTAGTCTTACCAGAGTTTGTACCAGGTGCTTCCGGCACAATCTCTAAAGCAAGTTTATATTCCTTATTTTCTTGAACTCTGAAAGAAGACTTGAAGACGGTAAATCCTTTTTTGTAAACCACCACATCCATAAATGAAGGATCGAGACCAATAAGGGCAAAGGCTCCTTCTTTGTCAGTAGTAGTTCGCCAACTTGAATTGTTAATGAAAACATCCGCCCCGGCTACCGATTTGCCGTTGCTTTTATCTTTAATGACTCCTGAAATCTGGGCCTGACCAGATAAGAAAATAAAAAATGTCATTAAAAATAAAAGAACTTTTCGCATGCTTGCCAAGTCTAATCTAAAATACTCCATTCCTCATTCAAGACTGATATCGCTGAATGGGCCGTAAGGTCAAATTGACATGGAACAACGGAAACATAATTGTTAGCAATTGCCCACTCATCGTTGTCTTCGCCTTTATCGAAGTTAACAAAGTTGCCAGTCATCCAGAAATAACTTCTTCCGTTGGGATCGTGGCGTTGCACAAATTCCTCCACCCATTTGGCATTGGCCTGGCGACACACCCGAATTCCTTTAGTAGGTTCATTGCGCTTGGGCGGGATATTTACATTAAGAGCAACTCCTTTCGGCAATCCTTTCTCCAAAACCTGCTTAGCTATTTTCTTTACCACATCATGGGTATGCGAGAAGTCTGCTTTGTGACTGTAGTCGCACAAAGAAAAGCCAATAGCTGGCGTGCCCTCAATGGCTCCTTCGATAGCCGCTGACATAGTACCAGAATACAATACGCTTATAGAAGTATTACTTCCGTGATTGATTCCACTTACCACCAGGTCGGGCTGGCGACTATCTTTACAAACAAAGTGCCGGGCCATCTTTACACAATCGGCTGGTGTGCCTGAACATTCATACGCTCTTACACCTTCAAAAATAAATGATTCCGTAAGGCGCAAGGTATCTCCTACTGTAATGGCATGCCCCATACCTGATTGTGGACCATCGGGCGCAACCACGAGCACATCGCCCAACTCTTTCATCACATTAATTAAATTAAGAATACCTCGTGAGGTAATTCCATCATCATTAGAAACCAAAATTAAAGGTCGTGTCATAAATCAGCGTAGCAACAATCAGTTATTCTTTTCAAAGAGAGAGTTATAATATTCAATTACGCGAGTCAGCTCATATTTTTCATCAAGATCCAATCTGTTTGACTTTGCAAATCGCTCAACCTCATCCGCTTTGGATGGCATAAATGAATACCAATCGTTTTTCTTTCCTCTAAACTCAACAATATCACCATTCTCTTTTAACATGAAATATTTATTGACCAGCACAAGCCGGGTGATAGTTCCATAGTAATAAAATGGAGATGAAGTGGTTCTGTATTCAAGTGCTTCGCGGCTTAAAACGGTTAATTTACCTTCATTCATAAGCTCAAAAAATACAGGCGCTTTATATTGACCTGCCTGTGCATAGGGAAGTGAATAAAATACCCGATATCGTTTAACCGTCTCATCAAAGATTTCAAAAAACAAAACTTTGCGTGCCGTAAAACTCTCCAACTTCTTATTTATCTCAACTTGCAAAATATCGGTCTGTAAATCGTACTTAATAGATCCGCGCAACGTATCGCCTGTATCCAGCACAGCTTTACCGGCATGCCACAACTCAAAAGCATATTGTTGTGCTACAGTAGGCAGCGTTATGATCCATAAAATAAAAATTCCTACACCTCTCATTTTTGTTTTAGAATCGAATGCCCCATTTTATCGCGCTTGGTTTGCAAATATTTTTCGTTATGAAGATTGGGTACCGTTTCAATGGGGATGTTATCAACAATTTCAAGGCCATAACCCATCAACCCTACGCGTTTTTTCGGATTGTTGGTAATCAATTTGATTTTTGAAATCCCGAGGTCGTGCAAAATCTGAGCGCCAATTCCATAGTCGCGATTGTCCATATCAAAACCCAACTGAAGATTTGCCTCTACGGTATCCAATCCTTCTTCCTGAAGTTTATACGCTTTCAATTTATTTAATAAGCCAATACCACGGCCTTCCTGTTTCATATAGAGCACAACTCCTTTTCCTTCGCGCTCAACCATAGTCATGGCATTGTGCAACTGGGTTCCGCAATCGCAACGGCACGAACCAAAAATATCACCCGTTACACACGAAGAGTGAACGCGCACCATAACGGGTTCATTTTTATCCCACGTACCTTTTATTAACGCCATATGAATCTCGGTAGTATTTACCTGTTCATACGCTACTAATTTAAAATCGCCATATTCTGTTGGCATATTAACCTGCACGTGTTTACGTATCTGCGACTCCACCTTCATGCGATAAGCGATCAGGTCTTTAATCGTAACAAGTTTCAATTTAAAATGATCGGCCACTTTTCTCAGATCGGCAAGGCGGGCCATGGAACCATCTTCATTCATGATTTCCACCAACACCCCAGCCGGACGAAACCCAGCGAGGCGCGCAAAATCGATGGCCGCTTCTGTATGACCTGCCCGTCTTAACACACCTTCTTTTTTTGCTTTGAGTGGAAAAATATGACCGGGTTTACCGAGTTCTTCAGGATTAGTTTCAGGATCAGCCAACGCTTTGATGGTTTTGAACCGATCATGCGCTGAAATTCCGGTAGTGCAGCCATGCCCGATCAGGTCTACCGAAACAGTAAATGGAGTTTCAAATGCAGCTGTGTTTTTTCCTACCATCAACTCAAGCCCTAACTCTTCACAACGATCTTCTATTAAGGGCGCGCAGATAAGCCCACGGCCATGCGTGGCCATAAAGTTTACTATCTCAGGCGTAATTGATTCTGCCGCACAAACAAAGTCGCCCTCGTTTTCACGGTCTTCATCATCAACCACGATAATAACTTTTCCATTCTTGATTTCTTCAATCGCATCCTCAATGGAATCAATTTTTATTTTCTCGCTCATCTTATTTTTAGTTCAAACTCATTCAACAAAAAAAGAACCCGTCCTGTTCCTACCGCGCTATTACGATGCCCAGCAACTTGGCCAGTTCCTGTTCTGCTTCTTTAAGGCCTGTTTGCGTAACCAGCATTTCTTCGAGCTCTTCCCAGGTTCCTACATTTTCAGCTTGCTTTACCTTTTGAAGATTATCTTCCATCATTTTTTGCACCACCCTGAATTTTAATCGCAACACATTGGTAAGCGCCAACTTGTTAATCATTTCTTCATCACGCGGAATATAAATTTTGTATTTATCGCCCCAATGCGTGCTAAGGTCGTAGCGAACTGTAATCAAATCGGTTACAGCACGTTTTACTTCTTCACTTCCGGTTTGCAAAAAATAATGGCTATCAGGTATCGAGCCTTTACTTATTCCTTTCTTAAATTCATCATAGATTTCGCGGTATACCGGATTGGTTAACGTTACATCATCCAACTCGCGGGCGAAAAAATCAGATAGCGGATTTTCATCCACCGTTTTATCTGCAAAGTTTAGCAACAACCGAATTGTTTCGCGCTCCTGCAAATCCACCATACCTTGTGCATCAATTTTAACCGGAGCTACAATCTCCTGCACCATGTCACCGGTTAAGGGTGGTTCCTGCTGATTTGTAAACCGATCCTTATCCGTTTTTCTTCGGTCGTTGATCAGAATTTTATTCAGTTCAATGAGCAATACTGATTCCTGAATCTTAAGCAATGTGCTTGTTTCCTGAATATACACTGACCGTTTTACGGGATCAGGAATCTGGGCAATGCTGGTAACTATTTCTTTGATCGACTCAGCCTTCTTAATTGGGTCGCCCGATGCCTGAGCCGCAAACAGTCCGGCTTTGAACGAAACAAAATCCTGCGCATGTTCCTTTAAAAATTTCTGAAACTCGGTTGTGCCTACCTTTCGCGAATAACTATCCGGATCTTCACCATCGGGGAATAAAACTACGCGCACATTGAGGCCGCCTTTCAGAATCATATCAATTCCGCGCAGGGCAGCTTTTATACCGGCCGCATCGCCATCGAAAAGAACCGTGATGTTTTCTGTAAACCTACGGATGAGCTTAATCTGATTTTCTGTAAGCGCTGTACCTGAAGAAGCTACCACGTTCTGCACATCAGCCTGATGAAGTGAGATTACATCGGTATAACCTTCTACCAGATAACACACCTCGTGCTGGCGAATGGCATTCTTACCCTGATACAATCCGTAGAGCACATCGCTCTTGTGATAGATTTCTGTTTCGGGCGAGTTGATGTATTTGGGTTGATTCTTATCCTTGCCCAACATGCGGGCACCAAACGCAATTACTTTTCCGGAAATATTGTGTACCGGAAAAATTACTCTTCCGCGAAAGCGATCGTAGGTGCTGCCATCTTCTTTTTTAACAATAAGCCCGGTTTTTTCCAGCAACTCTTTATTATAGCCTTTTGCCAGTGCCTCATGGCTAAAATTCTCCCACCCTTCCAGCGCATAGCCAAGTTCAAACTTCTCGATAGTACGATCATTAAACCCGCGTTCGCGAAAATAACTAAGCCCAATGCTTATCCCCTCCTCATTGCCCGTCAGCAACTGGCGATAATAATCTTTGGCAAAGTTCATGAGAATGTAAAGTCCTTCGCGCTCGCTTAAGGCGGCTTTACTTTCGTCCGACTGACGGTCTTCTTTAATTTCTACACCATATTTTTTAGCCAGATACCGAAGGGCTTCCGAATAGCTCATCTTTTCGTGCTCCATCACAAATGTGATTGCATCGCCACCCTTGCCGCTACTGAAATCTTTAAAGATACCCTTGGCGGGAACTACAAAGAATGAGGCGGTTTTTTCGTTCGCGAACGGACTGAGTGCCTTGTAGTTCTGTCCTGATTTTTTGAGCGAAACAAAATCGCTGATTACATCCACGATGTCGAGGCGGTTTCTAATTTCTTCTATGGTATCGCGGGAAATCAATCGACTAAAAATAAGTTGGATTTGGGAACCCCAAAGATACTCTTTCCCTATAAAAATACCCGACCCTGAAACTCTACCCGTGGAGTTTTGTTTTAGTATAAACGCACTCTAAATTGCGCTATTAATCCAATCTAACTCAATCATTATCAATGCCCTTCACGCAAACGGATATTATCAAAGCACTTGCCACGGTTCAAGATCCAGATCTTAAAAAAGACCTGGTGACACTCAACATGGTCAAAGACATCCAGTTAATGGATAAAAGTGTCAGTTTTACCGTGGTGCTTACTACTCCGGCTTGTCCGCTGAAAGAAAAAATCAGGCAGGATTGCGAGGATGCGGTTGCAAACGTGGTTGGCGATGAGTTTGAGATCAACATCAAAATGACTTCTTCGGTAACAAGCATGCGCAGCAATGCACCCATTCTTCCCGGAGTTAAAAATATTATTGCCATTGCCTCTGGTAAAGGAGGCGTGGGGAAATCTACGGTAACCACTAACCTGGCCGTTGCTCTTGCGCAAGCCGGAGCAAAGGTGGGGTTGATTGATGCCGATATTTATGGACCTTCCATACCGTTGATGTTCAACTGCGAACGTGAACAACCCGAAGTAAAAGTGATTGATGGAAAAAACTTTATCGTTCCGCTCGAACAATATGGCGTGAAGCTTATCTCGATTGGTTTTCTTACTCCTGCAGACAGTGCTGTTGTGTGGCGTGGCCCTATGGCTTCGGCTGCCTTAAAACAATTTATTGCCGATGCACTGTGGGGTGATCTTGATTATTTACTCATCGACATGCCTCCCGGCACCAGCGATATTCATCTTACGCTCGTGCAAACTGTGCCTGTTACGGGCGCCATCATTGTAACAACTCCCCAAAAGGTGGCGTTGGCCGATGCCAACAAAGGATTGGCTATGTTTAAACAGCCGCAAATTAATGTGCCCATTCTGGGTATCATCGAGAACATGGCTTACTTCACTCCGGAAGAACTTCCCGATAATAAGTATTATATCTTTGGAAAAGATGGGGGTCGGAACCTCGCAACCAAATATGATGTTCCTTTGCTTGGTGAGATTCCGTTGGTGCAAAGCATCCGCGAAAGCGGAGATAGCGGTTTGCCGGCTGTGTTGAAAGAAGGGGTTACGGCCACGATATATAAAGACTTGGCCGAAAGTCTGGCACGACAAGTTGCCATAAGAAATGCTAAATTTGAATCGACAAAGCGAGTTGAGTTAACCGTATAAACATTCAAGCTGTGAAAAAAGACGACATGATCAATCGCGTAGAATCTGCCCTCGATAGCATTCGCCCTTACCTGGAAGCCGATGGCGGAAATGTGAAAGTACTCGACATGAGTGCGGATAATAATTTGCGACTGGAGTTCGTTGGTGCTTGTGGCAATTGCCCGATGTCGACCATGACATTCAAAGCCGGTGTTGAAGAGGCTATAAAACGATCTGTGCCGGAAATAAATTCGATCGAAGTTGTGAATCTCGCAACTGCGTAAGGTTACATCGTGCTACCCAGTTACATTTAACTTAAACCAAGTAGCCGCTCTGAATTTAATTGGAGAGAAACGTACCATCGCCAGGCCATGAGAGTAAAGCTTATTTTTTTTTCTGCCCTTCTCCTGGCTTCTCTGAGAATTCATTCGCAAGATCGGTGCGCTACAGTGCAGGTAGAAGAACTCAGGCATGAAAAAAATCCCCGCCTCGAAAAAAGTCAACAGTTTGAAAACTGGTTGCAACAGAAACTTGCCCAGCGCCCTATGGGTGCGCAGCGTACTCAAGGAACACAAACCACCTACTCCATTCCTGTTGTTGTTCATGTGATTCACAATGGCGAACCTATTGGCACGGGGTTAAACATTTCAGATGCCCAGATTATTTCACAGATCAATGTGATGAATAAAGATTTTCAACGACTAAATCTGGATGCAATCAATACCCCGTTTGAATTTACCGATGAAGCAGGCAGTCTGGATATTGAATTTGTATTAGCTAAACAAGATCAGTTTGGCGCCTCCACCAATGGCATTCAACGCGTGCAGGGTACAAAATCTGTTTGGACCATTGCCGACAATACAACTTTCAAAGCAATGAGTTACTGGCCCGCTGAAGATTACTTTAATATCTGGGTTGTAAACATCCCTTCTTTTTTAGGCTATGCTCAACTTCCTGTATCAAATCTTCCAGGGTTAGAAAATTCACCCGATGATCGGCTTACGGATGGTATCATTGTTCATTACACTGCCTTTGGTTCCAATTTCGAAGGTCTGGGTACTTTTAATTTAGATTCTGATTACAGCCGCGGCCGAACAGCCACCCACGAAGCCGGTCACTTCTTAGGCCTCCGTCATATTTGGGGCGATGAGAGTTCGTGTAGCGGAACGGATTATGTTGAGGATACTCCAAATCAGGCAAGTGATTATTCCGGGCAATGCCCAACCCATCCGCGGGTTTCGTGCAGCAGCAACGACATGTTTCAAAACTACATGGACTACACCGATGATGCGTGTATGAATCTTTTCACACAAGGTCAGATCTCCAGAATGATTGTTGTGCTAGAGAACAGTCCACGAAGATTTAGCTTATTAAACTCCGATGGCGATGACCCACCACCCGCATTGGCCCTTGATCTGGCTATTCGCAAAATTAGTTCGCCAGCAGCAACATCGTGTGGTGGCAACGTTAGCCCCTTAATTGAAATCCAGAATCTTGGAACAACAACGGCAACCTCGGCACGAATTCAATTGAAAGTAAATGCTGTGGTAGTGGAAACTAATGATGTTTCGCTAACCCTGGCAAGCGAGGCTGTCACCACGGTTTCATTTCAATCGGTGATGCAGACTTCAGGCACATTTAATTATCAAGTTGAAGTTTTGTTGGTGAATGGTATTGCCGATGAACGAGCTTCGAATAATGTGTTGAGTGTTTCTTCTACCGTTCCGGTTACGGCAACATTGCCCATCAACGAAGGCTTCACTCCTTTCCCTTCAGGTTGGAGTATTTATAATCCCGACAACAGCACAACATGGGCCATTAAAACCATTTCGGGTTACGGAAATGCTTTGTTTGTTGATTGTTATGATTATGAAAACGAAGGCGCCATTGATCGTTTGATTACTCCCATTATTGATCTCACCAATGAACCCCAGGCACTGCTAAAGTTTGATCGTGCACATGCAATTTATAGTGCTTCTAATCAGGAGCGACTGCGGGTTATTGTCTCGATGGTTTGTGATTTCAATTCTGCCACCACCGAAGTTTTTAATAAAGCAGGCAGTGCATTGGCTACCGCTCCGCAGCAAACAAGTCCAGGGTTTACGCCTACTGCTTCACAATGGCAAACGGAAACAATTTCTTTGAATCAATTTTTAGGATCTAAAATTCAACTTGCCTTTGAGGTTGTAAATGGTTGGGGCAATAATGTTTACCTTGATAACATTGCGATACAAACTAATCAATCCATTGACATTGCTATTGTCTCAGTCGAGCGGCCCGGACCTGTAACCTGTGTGGTTGCGCCCGCTCCTGTGGTGCGCATTAAGAATAATGGAAGCACACCGGTTAATTCATTTAAAATTCAAACATCCATCAACAATCAGAATCAGACGATTCAAGCATTTTCAGGGATTTTTCTTGATGCTCAGACCGAATCTATTTTTACTTTAAATACACTTCCCCTACAACCGGATAATAACATCATCTCATTTACAGTAAGCGAACCGAATGGGTTACCTGACGAAAATTCCTCGAACAATGTTGTCACGATCAATCGAATTCTAAATCAATATGCCGATGGTATTCCGTTACGTGAAAATTTTAATCAGGATTTTCTGGATCGATGGCCGATAATCAGCCAAGGCAATGAAGCTATCTGGACCACCGTTGAGACTCCGGATAAAGATCTTTCGGTAGCATACAATTCTTATCTCAACACGAACCTGGGCGAAGAATCGTGGTTAGTAAGTCCGGTATTGGATTTTTCGAATACTTCAAAAGCAAGTATGTTTTTTGATTTGAGTTATATAGAACCCATGCTGGGTAGCGAACGGTTGCGCGTATTTTACTCGGAAGACTGCGGACAAACCTATCCGTTTGTTTTATATGATCAAGCCGGTGCCTCTTTATCCACTCACGATACAATAGCAAATTTTTCGTGGGTACCAACAAAAGAAAATCACTGGCACACCGAGTTCATTAACTTAAACACACTTGCCGGAAAAGAACAACTTCGCTTTGCTTTCGTTGCCACCAACGACAATGGTAATAATCTCTTCATCGATAACATAGAGTTTTTTATTGATGACGATCCATTTCCGGTTTCGATCAATAATCTCTTTCAGGTTTATGGAGTTGCTTCGGATGTTAAGCTTACCTTCAACCTGCAGGAGAAACAACCAGTGCTGTTAAGAATTTATAATATGGTAGGGCAGCAAATTCTAGAAAATCAATTACCTGAAACCTTAAACCAGACCTACTCCTTTGATCTTGGTGTGCAAGGCTCAGGTGTTTATATAGTGCGGGTTCAGATTGGCAATATGGTGGGCGCCAGCAAAGTTTTTCTTAGCGGGAACTGATCTTTATTCAAACTACCGGATTTAGTGTGATTTTGCATACTTTCATGGTGGAAATCAAACAAAACGTGGGCATCTTTGGGTTTTGATTTAGACGAATGACTAAGAAGAAAATCGCAATTCTATATGGCGGCCGATCAGTAGAACATGGTGTTTCTATCAACTCCGCCCGCAATATTTTTCAATTCATTGACCAATCTCGCTTTGAACCCATTCCTATCGGCATTTCGCTAAAAGGTAGTTGGTACAAAACCCAAGCAATCAGTAAAGACATCGAGACGGGAGAAGAACTCTCGCTGCAACTCAATCCATCTGCACCCACGTTTACTACCAAGTCGGGTAATGTGTTTGCGGTCGATCTGGTGTTTCCTGTTTTGCATGGCACCGATGGTGAAGATGGTAGCATTCAGGGGTTACTTAAAGCGATGGATATACCCATGATTGGTACTGGAGTAGCTGGCTCTGCTATGTCTATGAGCAAGCTGGTAGCCAAACGACTTCTAAAAGAAGCCGGGTTGCCCATTAATAAATTCTTATACTCTTACTTCACAGATAAAAAACAATTCTCGTTTGAAGAGATCGTTGAAAAAATAGGATTACCGTTTATGGTGAAGTCGGCAAGCCTCGGGTCTTCCGTGGGAGTATCAAAGGTGAAGTCAAAAGCAGATTTTGATAAGGCGCTAGCCGATTCGTATCAGTATGACGATTGTGTGTTGTTTGAAGAGTTTATTGAAGGTCGCGAAATTGAATGCGCCATACTCGGCAACGATCCGGTGCTGGCTTCTATGCCGGGCGAGATTATCATTAGCAGTAATTATGAATTTTACACCTTCGATGCCAAGTATGTAGATGGTGAGGCTGTATCTATTCAAGTGCCTGCAAAATTAGATAGCATCAGCGCAGAAAAGATCCGTGAGGTTTCAATCAACGCCTATCGGGCCTTGGGTTGCGAAGACTTTTCGCGGGTGGATTTGTTCCTTACAAAAAAGGGTGATGTGTTTGTTAATGAAATCAACACGATACCGGGCTTCACCAACTCAAGCATGTTTCCGATGATGTGGAAAGAGCGCGGCATTTCATTTACTGATTTAATTTCGCGCCTGGCCGACCTGGCCGAAGAGCGGTATAAAAAATCGAAACGTGTAGTACGGGATTATCAATCGGCACTAAATTTTTAAAAATGAAGTTACCTGCACTTTTTAAAAGTAGTTCGGTTGGAAGTTTGTTTCTCAGCCTCAGCATTACGGTAGGCAGTATTCTTATTTTGGCCATTGTTTATTTTTATATCTATCTGCCATCGGTAACAAACCATGGCGAATCAATAACGGTACCTGACCTTACCGGCATGAGCGTGGAAGAATTAGAAACCTTTCTTACAGAACACGACTTGCGTTACACCGTCAATGATTCTGCCTATTCTTCAGAACATCCTCCACTTGCGGTGTTGCGTCAATTTCCACATGCAGGTGCACAAGTAAAAATAAACCGGGTGATTTATGTTTCTCTCAACCGTGTTACACCGCCAACATTGCCCATGCCCGAGTTGGTGGATCGTTCGTTGGTAAATGCCGAAGTGGTGTTAAGAAGTATTGAACTTAAACGCGGCCGTATTTTATATGTACCCAGTCCTTTCCGCAACCTCGTAAAAGAAATGCGCTTTGAAGGACAAGAAATTAAAGCCGGCACGCGCATTACAAAAGGAGCATCCATTGATCTTGTTGTGGGCGATGGCAATGGGCCGGCAGATTTTACCATTGGCAATCTGATTGGCGATACCTACGAAACTGCCAAATTTAAACTGATGGGTTGGAACCTGCACCTCGGCAATGTTCAAATACCGGTTGGCATAGATACTACCGGCATGGAGCCGTTCGTTTACAAACAAACTCCCGCTAAAGGTGACTCAGTGCGCGTGGGCGACCCAGTTGATCTTTGGATTGGTCCGAAAGGATATACCGAACCGGAAGAAACTGAGGGCGATTCAGAAACAGACGATGAAGAGAACCAGTAAACCAACCTTGTGAATCGGATAGCTTTCACATTCCTGTTTTCCATACTCACCCTATCTGGTTTTTGTCAGTTGATAATCGTACCTATTCAAAAAAAAGAGTGGCCTGAAAAGAAATCTACCTCGGCACGTACCCAGGACATAGCACCACTTACTCTTCCCTTCTGGGATGATTTCTCCGGTGTGCGTCATGGATATGCCGATTCAACGAAATGGGAATTTGGAAACTCGGTGTGGGTGAATGATGGTATGGGCATCAACCCTCCTTCGCTGAATGTGGCCACGTTTGACGGACTTGATTCGTTGGGCAAACCTTATAACGTTAACGACATTCTCGCAAAAGGTTTTGCTGATAAAATTGTGTCAGCTCCCATCCGAATGGATTTGCCAAGTGCTTCGGAGCGGCTGGCTATTTCAATCACATTCTTTTATCAGTTTCATGGTAATGGTGAAGCCCCCGATGTTGGCGATTTGTTATCCCTTTCATTCAAAAATGATCAGGGGCTCTGGGAAGTTGTATGGTCGAAAGAAAATGATGGCACCTTGCTAAAAGAAAACTTTGTCGCTGTAACCATACCCATCACAGCGGCTAAATTCTTTCACGATACATTTCAATTTCGCTTTCAAAATTTCGCCCGGCTTTCAGGACCGTATGACACCTGGCACGTTGATTACATTTACATCGGTAACGGAAAGCCTCGTAGTGGTAATGTTTACCCTTTATTTCCAGATCGAACAATTATAGAGCCAATGACATCAATATTCTCAGATTTTAGAGCGATACCACTAAAACACTTTTTCTCAGGTTCATCCACTATTTTGAGAAATCCTTCAATTAAGGTTACGAATCTTCGTGCCGATCAGAATGCTGGTAATCAACAAACCATTAATTACAATTACTTCAGTTTTGTTTCAGAAAATAAAAAGGATGGGTCAAGCACGACAACATTCACTGATTTAGGCAATGGCATAAGTGCCGGAAGTGTTGCCTACAATGAAATTAAAACAGTTAC
The DNA here is from genome assembly GCA_965278925.1 of Cyclobacteriaceae bacterium. Classification (GTDB taxonomy): domain Bacteria; phylum Bacteroidota; class Bacteroidia; order Cytophagales; family Cyclobacteriaceae; genus ELB16-189. Next base: position 1,624,583 of record OZ257123.1, read on the forward strand.
GTTCACGGATTTTCCAGATCCTAATCAATTTGATCCTACAGCGGATAGCATAAACATTCGATTAATGGTTCAATTTCAAACAAAGGATGATACACTGGTAAGCGAAAATGGAGATTACGATTTTGATGTTTTTAACCCAATTGCTTTTAGTATTAATGATTCGATCAGTTCGTATAGTATTCTTTCTAACTATTATGCCTACGATGATGGCTCAGCTGAATATGGTGCAGGGCTTAATCAAGCCGGAGCACAACTCGCGTATCTATTTGAAATGAAAACTGATCAGCCCGACACAATCGTAGCTGTTGATATGTACTTTCCACGGTTTGGTGACGACTCAAATCAGATCATTCAGTTTCAGATTCTGAAAAATCTCTCCACCAATCCGTTTGATATTATTTATCAGGGTAACATTCCCATCCAGCGCAATTCACAAAATAAGTTCTGGCGCATACCCATCGTTGACATGCAACCCGGAGTAAAAGATAAATTTTACATAGGCTGGAAGCAAACTTCCTCGGCTGTGATTGCCGTGGGCCTCGATAAAAATACGGAGTCGGGTGATAAAATTTACACCAACATCAATGGCGCGTGGGAGCAAAACACTACCCTGAAGGGAAGTCTCATGATCAGGCCGGTGTTTGGTAGTGGAAAGCCCGGTGTGATTTCCGGTGTTGGAGAAACGCCACGCATCTCAGTATATCCGGTTCCGAATCAGGGAACATTTTATATTTCTTCCAGAATTGAAGAAGCCATGCTCGTTGATGTTGCCGGACGAAAAGTTGCCATTGATGTAGAAAAAGAAAACGAACAAACAAAGATCACCATTCACAACCCTACCTCGGGCTTATATTTATTACGCACGTTTCAAAACAACCGCTGGAAAAATACAAAAGTTATTGTGCAGCATTAGATTCCAACACCCACAGCCCCTACGATCTCTACAACTTCCAAGGGGTTGGGCGCAAAGCATAAAATAAAAATGATCAACGCGATCCATCCGAGCAGCACCCGGCCCTGACTCAAGGGTTCTTCTGTTTGCGATGGTGGATGTTGAATACCCACAAACCGCCCGATTAAAAATGCAAAAAGCAACCAGCCCGAATAACCCCGCACATCAGGCAACACCGAAACAATAAGGTATTGAACTGCAAACAATGCCAGCGCATACATCCAGGTATCGCGGGTGGATAATTGCAACCCACGCATGGCCATATAAAGGAAGCCAATAAACAGTGGCATCTTATACCATAACACATCAATGCCATCTTTGGGATGCACGAAGCCCAGTCCTGCATAAAACAGAAAGGCAAGAAATATTACAGTAGCAATTCTTTTATGCCACATATGCCCTACCAATCCATACAACACATGGCCACCATCTAATTGGCCAATCGGCAACAGGTTAATGCTGGTAAACACAAGCGATAAAAACCCGGCAAACAAAAATGGATAGTGAATAATCTCGTGAATGTTTGGCATTAAAGCCGGGTCAGCAACAAATTTTTCGAAGAACAGAAAAAGTAAATTTTTTCCCAGATAGACATTAAAGGAACCTTCCGGCAAAAACCCAGGTGCATATACGTAGTCGGCATAGTTTAACCCATATTGTTCATATTCAGGATGGATTGTAAATATGTATTCGGCAGGGGGAAGGTGAGTGAATCCATAAAACAAAAATCCAAGCGACACCAAGAAACCGGCAAGTGGACCAGCAATACCGATATCGAAATTTTCGCGAGTAGAGTTTACGAGTTGCTTCAGGCGAATTAATGCACCCAACGTGCCAAACATTAATGGAAGGGGTGGTAACGGAATAAAATACGGTAATGAAGTTCGCACCTTATTGTAGATAGCAGTAAAATAATGACCAAACTCATGGGCGGTAAGAATGGACAAAAAGCAAATGGCATACGGCAAGCCTGAATAGAAATCGGCCCAGGTATAGCCACTCATCAAAACAGATTTTCCCGTTGTCCACTCGGCACCAGCAAATGTAGTGGTGATGAAAGTGACAAGAAACAACGATGCATGTATGAGGTACGTCTTTAACTTGGAATTCATGGAAAAAGTGAAAAAATCTTATCAGGGTTCTCAATATGAAACGTTTGAATGCCCGCCTTGTTTGCCCCTAGCAGGTTATCTTTATTATCATCTAAAAAAATAGTCTCGTGAGGCAACAGGTTTTGCTTCGCAAGCACGTGCTGATAAATGGCAACATCGGGTTTACTCATTTTTAATAAATGCGAGTAGTAGGCTTTGTGAAAATAATGATCAATGGAAGTGTTGCCCGTCAATTGATTAACAATTCTATTAAAACATTGTAAATGAATATTGTTGGTGTTGCTGAGAAGAAAAATTTTGTACGCTGGCTTTAGTCGCTCTAGCAAATGGATGCGTTCAATAGGTATATCCAGCAACATAGCGTTCCAGGCCGCGTCAAGCTGAGTGTCGGCTACTTGTACGTTGAGGGACTGGCGCAGGTGGCTGCGAAATTCCTGATCAGAAATAAGACCTTTTTCGTATTCATGAAAAAAAGCTCCCTGATGCACACGGGTTTTGATTTCTTCTAAGGGAAGTCCGCTAAGAGCCGCAAAAGCCGCGTGGGTTTTTTCTACTGAAAGATTGATGATTACGCCCCCTAAATCAAAAATGATGTTTTTAATTCCAACTTGCACCGCGTGGATTTTATTAATTCCCAAAGATGTAAAATGCTGAGGTATTAATGCCAGAAGCTACAAAGAGTTTTAGTAAAACTCTTATAAAGAAACATGCAGCTTTTTTGATGAAAATAAAGTGGGCCCAGCTGGGCACGATCCAGCGACCCCTTGATTATGAGTCAAGTGCTCTAACCAGCTGAGCTATGGGCCCCTTCTTATTAATTGGGACTGCAATTTTAAGGATTCAATTAATAATAACCAAGAATTTAAGTTTTCCGACAAGAGAAGTCTTATATCTGCCATCCAGTCAATATTCAAATTATTTTTTGTCATCTTGAAAACCTAATGGCAAAGACCTTTCTGCAGTCCGAGTGGAGAAAATTGGTGATAGTAAACTATGCCGTTGACCGCAGCATTCTTGCCCCTTACCTGCCACCAAAAACTGAACTCGATTTATGGAATGATGCCTGTTATGTGAGTCTGGTGGGTTTTCTGTTCCTGAATACCAACCTGAAAGGGTTTTCAATTCCGAAGGATCCGACATTACAGTTAAAGAAGGTCGAAAGATTTAGTAATCGAACTTTATTTTAAAAAGAATGGAAGCTGACAAATCACCCAACGACTCTCTCTTTGAAGCGGCTGAAATTCTGATCTCAATGCGCAATAAAATTGAAGATGACATCAATCTGCTATGGACATCTTACGACAGTGCCGATGAAGTCAGAAAAGAGTTGGATAGTTACATCACAGGAATTCATGCTCGTAATATTGACAGTGTGTATCGTATGGCCACCTTGTTTATACCCACCTGCGAGTTTCAGACTCTGGCAATAGATAATGGTTGGGGAGATGAGTATTTGAAATTAGCTGACCGTTTTGATTTGCTGTATAACCAGTTACTAATCCAATTAAAGAAATCTGACTGAGGTTGTGGCACCTTTTAAACTTTCTATGCACCAGGCTATATAATTATTCTGTCCCATTCCGATTATTCTTTATATTGGATCAATCAATTCTACCTCACTCATGAACTCAAAAACTTCGGGCCTTCTTTTCGGGGCGGTGATCCTATCGGCAGCCCTATTCGCACAAGCACCCAAACGACAATTTGAACCTGTCAACTTTTCACAGGTAACAATCACCGACTCATTTTGGAAACCCACCCTCGATAAAGTAGCTACCACCACCCTGCAGACATGTGTGTATCAAACCGAAGTAAAAACTCCACGCATCCGCAATTTTGAAAAAGTAGCGCGCGGTAAAAATGAAAAGCATGAAGGCATTTTCTATGACGACTCGGATGTATTTAAAGCGTTGGAAGCCATCGCTTATTCATTAAAAAATCATCCCAATCCCGAACTCGAAAAGAAAGCTGACGAATGGATTGATAAAATTGAAGCCGCACAACTCGAAGACGGATACATCAATACTTACTATACACTCGGTCGATTAAACGAACGGTGGACCGACATGAGCATGCACGAAGATTATAACGGTGGGCATCTTATTGAAGCTGCCGTAGCCTACTATCAGGTAACAGGAAAACGGAAGCTGTTAGATGTTGCCATCCGGTTTGCCGATCATTTTGATTCGTTGTTTGGCCCGGATAAAAAACATTGGGTAACGGGGCATCAGGAATTAGAGTTAGCGCTTGTAAAACTTTATAACACTACACAAAATAAAAAGTATCTAACACTCGCTTATTGGTTGTTGGAAGAGCGGGGCCATAAATATGCCAAAGGCTATACGTGGACGGAATGGAAAGACACAGCCTATGCACAAGATGCTGTGCCGGTGCGCGACCAAAAAGAAATAACCGGTCATGCAGTGCGTGCTATGTACTTATACACAGGTGCAGCCGATGTAGCAGCCTTAACAGGTGACGAAGGTTACATGAAAGCCATGCAAAGTGTTTGGGAAGATGTGGTATACCGGAATATGTATATAACCGGTGGAATCGGATCATCAGGTAACAACGAAGGATTCAGCACCGATTACGATTTACCTAATGAGCAAGCTTATTGCGAAACCTGTGCCTCTGTAGGTATGGTTTTTTGGAATCAGCGTATGAATCTACTCACCGGCAACAGTAAATTTATCGATGTGCTGGAGCGCAGTTTATACAATGGTGCCCGCGATGCTTTATCGTTAGCCGGAGATCGTTTCTTTTATGGAAACCCATTGGCTTCGGATGGCAGGCACTTCAGAAGAGAATGGTTTGGCACAGCTTGTTGTCCCGCTAATATTGCGCGACTGGTGTCCTCCTTGGGCGATTACATTTATGGGTTTTCTGACAAGGGCATTTGGGTAAATCTATTCATTGGCAGCAACACTATTGCTCAGGTTGGTAAAACGGCAGTGCCCATCAGTATGGAGACAAATTATCCGTGGGATGGTGCTATTAAACTCACCGTGCAACCTAAACTAAAAACAAAATTTAAGCTGCACTTACGCATACCGGCTGGATACAAGGCGAAGCTGTACCCGGAGACTTGTTCGTGTTTGAAGATAAAACAAAAACAGCATTCTCTTTTATCTGTAAACGGAAAAGCTGCTGACTACAAAGTAGAGAATGGGTATGCAATTATTGAAAGAGAATGGAAAAAGGGTGATCAGGTTGAATTTGTTTTGCCTATGGAAGTTAAACGAGTTGTGTCGCGGGTTGAAGTTAAGCAAGATGAAGGTCGTGTAGCGTTACAACGCGGCCCCTTGGTTTATTGTGTAGAGGGTGCCGATAATGGTGGCCAGGCCTGGAATCTTATTCTTCCGGACAAGGCAACGTTTCAAACTACGCATCAAAAAAATTTGCTGGATGGAGTAACAACCATTGAATTCGAAGCGCCCACCTTGCAGGTCAATGCCGATGGGCAATCCGTAAAGACAGAAGTAAAAAAGATAATAGCCATCCCCTACTACGCCTGGTGTAATCGCGGTCAAAATGCAATGCAGGTTTGGCTGCCCCGTAAAATTCAGAATGTGAAGGTGAATCGGTGATGGCTTCGACAAGAATCCATGGCTGCAAATTGAAATGAGTTCGTCATTTGGCCACCAAATGCAATGGGAGAGAAATCTGTTTCGATAGGTTTGGGATCTGAATAAAAAATTTGGTGCCGCCTCCTACTTCTGATTCGACTGTGACAAAACCGCCAAGCTTCTGGATTGCCTCGCGGAAGATAAACAAGCCTAACCCTGACCCTTTGGAATCAATGTTGGCCCGATAAAACATGTTGAAAATCTTATCTAAGTGATGCGGCTCAATGCCAACTCCATTGTCGATAAATTCGATGGTTGCCACATCATTTCTTGTTTGAATCCGACATTGGATATATCGCATTGATTTAGTCAGATCAGCATACCTAATAGCATTTGAAACAAGGTTATTTAAAATTATATTGATCCGATTTCGATCAGAATAGAACAATTCTTCCTCACGGAGGTGGATGAATTTTTCGATTTCAGTCGCCCCCGGTACAAACTCGTGATTTTGAAATACCTCGAGCAGGATTTTTTTCAAATCAAGTCGTTCAGGATTGATCTCTAGTTTTTTGTTCTTGGCGTAGTTCACTATTTGTCGAATGAAATCTTCCTGCCGTTCAATACTCCTTTGCATCATCTCCAGATAGGCATTGAGTTCAGGCTGCCGATTGTCTATTCTCATTAGATGAACGATGCCTAATAGCGAAGTCAATGGAGCCCGTAGATCGTGGGCAGCACTGTACAAGAAATTGTCGAGTTCAAGATTCAATTTATTCAACAATTCGTTCTGTGTTTTTAATTGTTCAGACTTATCTTCAATTTCATGAAATTGGCGATTGATCTTATCAATTAAAGTGTTGAACGAATCCGTAATATCATTAATTTCGATAGCAGCATTTTTTAAATCTAATTCAGGCAAACGATTATGATCAAAAGTAGCCAAGTTTAACATTTTAGAGAGTTGCCCAATTGGTGCTGATAAACGTTTCGAAATCCAGTCTCCTGATAAAATTGAGAAAATCAGTGCAGCCACTGTAATCAAAACATAGAAGATTTGCGCCCGATGTTGAATGCTGGAATATAAGTTCCCGGCATATTCGGTTAGCTCAAGATACTGGTGACTAAGGCTTGTCGACAATGTATTGTACTCATTACGAAGAGCTAGATTACTAAATAATCCGATTTCTTTTTCCAGTTCAGCCAATTGGTTAAAGCAATGTTGATACTGACTTAAATGAAATAACGCGATCTTAAATTTTATTGGTGCTTGTAGAAGTTTTGACCTCAATAGATCGCAGGCATCATTAAACTTAGAAATGTAATCAACATCGTGTCTCAACAAAAAGTCTTTTTCGTGTCTGCGCAGGGCGAGCACGTCTGCTAATGAGATTTCCATTTCCGGAAGTTCCAGCGCATGAGCATGTAAACGCATCTCACCCTCCAGTCCTGAATCCTTAAATCCTCTCCGAGAAACGAGTAATTCAAGTCGGCTGAACGTATTATTGTAGGCCGAAATAAGGCTATCAATTACAACCAAATGTGAAAGAAAAGCGTACCTCTTTTGCCGGCTGGCATTTTCCGTAAGTTGCAAGCCTTCTTCCAGTTTCTTTAGCAAGCTATCACGCGTATTTAAATACGTACTGTTATGCGTAGTAAAGTAGTTTTCATTGGTAGCTTCTGAATCGAAAAAATCGTTATCATTTTTGATTAGATTCAAGGTGTAAACTTGTAATTGGTTAATGAGTCTATGTGTATTGGCCATGTGGTTCACCTCATTGAACAAATAGATTGACACTCCGCCAATCACTACAATCAAGATGGTGAAAAATAGAAACCCGGAGAGCATCCGGTGTCTGATAGAATTTAGTTCAAATAATCTTTTTATCACACAAAAAAATAAAGTTAACAAGATACCATCCGGTTGACTGCACTAACTTATTACCAAATTATTAATGCAAAAATTCGCGGTATAAAATTGTTACCTGTTACCTAAATGGTACATGAATGTCACACGGTTCGCTATACCAAATCATAGTTCCTATTGCCTAAAAAGAAAAACTATAATAATAGGAAAAGTGTTTACTGATTTCTAGAAAGGATGAAGCAATTTTAAGGGGTGTTTTAACATCAAGTAAACTCGTTGTAGAAGCGCTGCAAGGAATAACAACGACCATTTGCATAACATAGTAGTAGCTATTGAAGCGATTTTTCAACAATGCGATTATTTAGCATCAACTCCGATCACGTTGGTTTGTATTTCCGTATAAACTTATCAAGCTCTGGCTTTGACAGACCTAGAAGGCAAAGTGTAGTGTCAATATGATAAGTTTATAGTGTACTTCAGTTTAACATTAATCTATGTTCTTAATAGATAAGCATTTAGCTGTCTCAATATTATGTTTTTGTTAAGTGTATTAAGATTTGATTATCTCATTCTATCTTTGTTTTATATCTATTCTACCAATGAAAAAAATTACAAAGAAAGAAATCAAAACAACTCTCAATACAGCCATGAACAATGTTATGGCAACGTTAGAACTACCCGATGCTTCTAAAAAAACCAAACGAGCTATCGCCAAGGTGACTAAGACACTAAAAAAAGATCTGAAGCAACAAGCAAAAAAAGTCTCTAAAAAAATTAAAGATGTAAAAGCTTCCGGCAAAAGTAAGGTGAACAAAAAAACTAAAAAGTCGCCTCCCGTTGTGAATAGTTAAATCACTCAGGTTTATTAATCTAGGGTCTTACTAATGTAAAGGTATGGGCACCTTCAACGGAACTTATTCGTCCTGAACCCAACGTTGTTTTATTCCATGTTAATGCAAGGACTAGCTTTTTTTGTTCTAGCTGGGTAATCGATACTACAAGGTCATCATTGCGGATAATAGATTTTGCTGTTTCGTCAGTAAACTCCCATGAACCAGTTGAAGGCCAGACACTTCCTCCATTTTGTGCAGTATACCCAGAGCCGGTGAAGTTGATTTGTAAACCACTGTAAACCGATGTTTGATCTGTACCAGAAACAATAACAGATTGTACATTCCAGGTCCCATCAATAAGAATTGATTTTACGCGTTCCGTTTCTGCGATTTCAGGGTCGTTGTTACAGCTTGATAGACTGACCAACAAGATAAGGAACAAAATAGATGCACCAAACTGTACTACCTGCTTCATGGGATTATTGTTTTGATTTAACGACAATATCATTTATTTTATTTCTTTATAAATCTGGCAAAATAGTTTCCACGACTGGTGGTAATTTGAATTAAGTAGTAGCCACTACCCCACGATCGCACATCCATATTTTCCGTATCCTCGTAGGAGGTACGATTTTCTTGCAATGCACCGGTTGCCTGATAAATCCGAATTTCTTTTGAGCCCGAATCCGGAAGATGCAATTCAATAAAGTTGTCGGAGGGATTGGGATATACCTGAAATGATTTTTGTGCTGTAGTCAAATCACCGGTAATCACCACAGGATATGAATTGGATAGAGCACCAACGCATTCCTCTACACTTGCTTGTACAGAATAAACACCTTGCTCACTTACCGCAAACGTTGCGTTGACAGCACCTGGTAATGAGACTCCATTCAAGAACCATTGATTCCCTTCTGTTGCGCTGGATTGCAAAATTGGATTCTCCGTATTTTCACCAGTGAGTGTAATCGAAGGTTTTGCCGGCTTTATACAAAAACTCTGGACAACTTCTGGGGCAGCATTAAATATTTCATTGCCTGCCTGATTTGCTTTGATGCTAACTCTTCCCGCTTTTAAGAGTGTAACCTGAGTGCCTGCTATAGTTACTTCATTGCCATCGGCCAAATAGGTTACCGCTAAAAGAGAACTTGCAGTTGCAGAAAGATTGAACGATGCATCGCCCACTACTTTATCCGTTAGGGTACCAAAAGTAATTGTCTGATTTGCTTTTATCACGTTCAACGTTCTGGTTACGCTTACCGCAGGATTGTAGTTTTCATTTCCAATCTGACTGGCTGTAATGGTAGATGTGCCTACGCCTACTAACGTTACCGTACTACCTAAAATGGTAGCCACGTTCAGGTTACTACTGGTATAGGTTATTCCAAAATTTGAACTTGCTGTCGCTGTTAGATTAAAAGGGGCCTCGTTTGCCATCTTATCACTAAGTGCATTAAAGGTGATCGTTTGATCTAACTTAGGCGTTGGGAGAATTTCAAAGAGAGAAACGGTGCCGCTTATTTCATTAGCAACTGCGATATATGCCTTTCCATTCGGGCTGTTTTCACGCGAAATATAAATGATCCCTTCGGGGCCATGGTCGCCAGCGAAAGCCGATAGACTGCGACTGTTTTTATAATCAACAAATTTTACCTCCTCTGGATTAGTTATGTCATATACCATTACACCTCCAACACGTTCTAAGGCTATGAAGGCATACGTCTTACCGTTGATCGAGGCAACTGTTAGTCCTTCCGGTTCCGGGCCTTTGGCACGGCTGCGACTTTTGAAAGTATTATTCTCGTTATCGGCATTAAAGATTGAAGCTACTGATGGATCTGTGGAAGTAAATCGCTCGAAGTCATCTCCACTATCAAATACTTTTGTTTTCGTGGCTGCATTCCAGATTGTGAAAGAGCGTGAACCTACCACATTGATTTCATCATAATCTCCATCGGCATCAATATCTCCTGATAGATTCGACATTCGAAGGCGCCCCAGGTTATGCGTCTCCTTTAAGAGTGCTGCATGTGGAAAGAGAGTAGGGTCTAATGTAACCGCACCTACGGTTGTGCGTTCATTCAAGCCACCATACTCTTTTTCATCACCTTCATTTGCTGTTACTAAATACTGTGTTCCGCCCACCGAATAGTTCGCGATCGCATCCGGAATGTAAAATGCTTTTACGGGCCAGTTTGCAATCGTTACAATCCCACTGTTATCCGAGGCATCAAAACCATTTCCAAAGGCGCTATAGTCCTTCTTACCCATAGCCCACACGTTTGTGATCGCTTTTGTTTCAAGATTAATTTCACCGATCGCATTATTTTCCTGTAAGGTTACCCATGCCGTGCGCGAATCAGAAGCGATGGTAATAAACTCAGGTTCGAAATCCTGAGATAAAGTGCTGGTAGATTTTAATTTTCTAACACCTGCGGTGAGCAGTGTAGCCTCCTGACTATTGAATGAAGTAAATAGAAGTGTAGAAACTTTTGTTTGATCAAGGTTTGGAATACCTACCGAGATATCAATTATGCTAACTGAACCTTCGGGGTCAACAGTATAGGCATCGTTTGGTTGTCCTTCGTTAGCCGTCATCACTTTTGTTCCGTCAGGTGAAAATGTAATCATATCCGGAAGCACACCTACAGTAACTTGCTTTTGAAAATCACCATTACTGTTAAAGAAAACTACGGAGCCATTCTCCTGAGCATTTATATTAGGACTCGCTACGGCCACGATTCCATTTTTTGTAGCGACACTCGTAATGCCGCCATAGGGAGTCATATCTATTGATTTAATTAATGTGATTGCGGCTGGATTTGAAAAGTCTGCTATATCCAACCTGTCCTGAATTGAGCTGATCACAAAGAGGCGTTGCGAGGCTGGATCATGGACAACAATCTCGGCTGTGCTGGAACCTGGATCAAAGCTGCCTACATACGATAACTCAATTTCTTTGTTTGGAACAGGGGCGGCACGATCATTATCCTTAATAAATATGGTCATATAGTTGCCTCCGGTAATACTTGCACCTGTTGGTGTTTCAAGACTCAAGACAAAATATTCATCTTGCTCGGATGTATTATCATTTAGGATAGGAATAGTTATGCTCTGCTCAAGAGAACTCGCACCATTAAAATTTAGGGTTTGCGTAGCCAACGTAAAATCATTGGGCGTAGCGGTACTAAACGGTGCTGCTTTAACAACCAGATCAACGCTGGAAGTAGACGGGTTCTGAATCTTGATTTTCACCGACAACGATCCCGCGTCTTCCAATACCGAAACAACTTTCTTTTCGAAGCTGATGAAGGTAGTGTAGGTAAAAGTAAAGCTGTAAGCCGCAAACATGGGTCGGTTTTCCAGATCTTTAACATTATTTACAGTTAATGTATTTGCTGACCCTACAACAAAAGGAGTTGAATACGTGAGCGTAACAGTTTTGGTATCGGTGCTTACTATGGCAGACTGTAAGTTGGCAATACCTGTGTAGTTTGCCAGATTAGTTGCAGTTGTATTTTCCAACGCGGTGCTGAACACTAACTTTAATGAAGTTTGATTGATAACCGAGGAACTAACTACATACGGTGGACCGGGAAATGCCCAGGTAGGCCATTGTTGGGCAGGGGTTCCCGCGCCCACACCAATCCAATTGGCTGGATTGAGAATAGCACTTTTTAATTCCGATGCTGTTCCAGTTTGAGTTCCGGCATAAAAAGCATTAACCGTATTTCCTGAAACATTTCCGGGCGCAGTACTTAAATTGATAGATGTTTGTCCATCAACCAATGTTGCAGGAAGCTTTGAAAAACTTCCGCTGCATGACGTTGCAGTTGTTGTTAACCAAGCATTTGTACTAAGTGCCGTTATGTAAGAAGGGTTTGTTGCAGTACCTGTGTACATGATTACCTGCTCACCTCCGGAACTCAATCCAAACGATGCACCGGTAACAGTGCCTGCGCTGGTGCTAAAAGGAGAGTCCACGCTAATCGTTACAACGGAACCAGCCGCAACACCACTGGCGGGGGCAGTCCAAACAAAACCTCCGGCACATTGAGGCTGAACATTATCTGTGAACTTGGTATCAGTAAAATTAATTTCAGTTCCCGGAAGGATATTTACAAACGTTAAGAATGCTACTTCGTCAGGAGTAGAAGCATTTGTTCTATAGGCAACAAATACAATATCTCCCGCTACAAAAATAGTCTGTGGCACCTGAGTAGTAAATGTACCTGACACAACAGAAGTGAGTGCATTGTCACTAAAATCCTCAACAACATTTGCTTTTACACCCACATAATAGACCTGACCGCTCGTCAATGACGATGTAGGAATTATGGTAACTACCTTCCCTACGATGGTAGTATTAAAAGGAACGAGTGCTCCACCACTATTTGCTATTCGTAGCTCAACAACATCATCCACATTGTTATTGTCGAAGGCAGTATTATTAATCAACCGGATGTCTTCATTAAATGTAAGCGTTGGATTTACCTCGGTTGAAACACCTACAGCATTATTAGCCGGGTTAATCACAACAGTCGGTGGAGCCAAATCCCCACCCGTCAATGAATACCCATCCATCGTGAAATTGTCGAATCTATTATTACCCGTAACGCCACCAGCGCCTTGCTGAAAAGTAATTTTTATTTTAAAATCGGGATTATTATCAACCGATGTAATAGAGGAAAAATCTAATGTTTGTAGTACTGGCCCATTGAAATCAGTTACAATAGACGTAAGATTTGTATAAGTAATTCCATCAGTGGAATAATCGATCACCTGAATCCCCGCACCATTAGCAGAACTTGAACGTCTGGTAGTGTACTTCACAACCACATTTTCATAACCACTAGTAGGCAAGGTAAATACCAACGTTCCATCCACAGAGTTATTATATCGTAAATGTGAGCCCGAGAGATCACTATTTCTTGCATTCTCATTTGCAAGCTCAAATCCCTGGCCTGTATTTGACGTAGCCTGAATGATACTGGTGGCTCCATTAATTCGGGTTAAGCTTGCACCCCCCGCAGTAAACGTGGCAGCGAGCAATGTTGTCTCATGCGTTGAATTATTAAAATTCCAATAATGCATTAACGATAACGATGGCAATGGTGCGCCTTCCGTTGTAAAATTGTCAAATTGATTGTTACCAACGGCTCCACCACCACCCTGGGCGAAAGTGATTCTTATTTTAAAGTTTGCGTTATTATCAACTTCGGCAATGGATGAAAAATCTAATGTCGCTAATGCCGGATTGCCATCAACCGGACTAACTGTTCCAAAGGCAATAAATGCATTTCCATCTGTTGAATATTCAATTGTTTGAGTTCCTGCTCCCGAACCCGATCTTCGTGTTGCATACTTTATTATTACATCGCGATATCCGGTTGTGGGGAGAGAAAAAAGTAAACCACCACCAATCGGATCATTGAAACGTAAATGAGTCAATGCAGCATCTGAGTTTCGGGCGTTGGGATTTGTTATTTCAAAGCCTTGACTTGTGTTGCCAGTAAATTGTACAGAACTGATGCCGCCCGCAACATGCGTGAGCGTGGGTGATCCAACAAGTGATGAGGTGGGCGCTAGCAGTTCATTCACCGAAGCCGAGCTGTTAAAATTCCAGTAATGGATGAGCGTTTGAGCTTCTGAAGCAAAACTGGCAATCAAGATGGAAGTGATCAGTGAAAGACAAAAGTAAAATCTACGCATGTGGAAAGGATTTCAATTATGCCACAATAGTAGGCAGACCACATTACGAAATTATTAACCCGAAATTATTCTTACCACGATTACAGCAGTATCCCCATTGCATACATGAGCGGCAATGGCTCAACAACTGCTAATTTCTTGACTGATGATTAACAATCATTAATCATTTGATAATTCAATCGTCTTTGTTCACACTTTAACAACGTGAACTTTTGTAAGTGATGGAAGTAGAACAAAAACTGGAACAAAAACTTATTTTAAGAATAAGACAAGATGATCGGCTTGCCTTAAACACTTTGTTTGCTATTCATTATCAAAATCTCTGTCTGTTTGCAAATACATATCTCAGAAATCCGGCAGAGTCTCAGGAAATTGTTTCGGATGTGTTTTTTAACTTTTGGCGTGCCCGGCACACGATCAAAATAGATCGCAGCTTAAAATCGTATTTATTTATCTCTGTAAAAAACGGTGCATTAGCGATGATTAAAAAACGTCAACCCTTATTTGAAAATGTGGAAGACGTTCTCTTCAATACAAATTTATTAGACCCCGTTGATCCTGAACAGTTAATGGCTTTAAAGGAACTGCAAAATCAGTTGGATCAGGCTATTGAAACACTTCCCGCTCGTTGCAAGCAAATTTTTATTATGAGCAGAATGGAGGCCTTATCGTACCATGAGATCAGCGAAATTTTAGGAGTATCTGAAAAAACTGTCGAGAATCAAATAGTAAAAGCTCTTCAAATTATTCGAAAACTAGTTAACCCAACAAGTATAGACCCAGTTCGAGTCGCATAACATTTTCATAACAAACTGATAACATAAGTAAGTAGTGGGAAGACATGAAAAGTAACTCTTCCTAACTATACTCATGGCACTCGAAATACATCCTACAAATTTGATCGTCCGCTACCTTACTGGGCATGCTACACCCGAAGAGGAGGAGAAACTGCTGACCTGGGTAAGTGAATCCTTGGAAAACCAACGAGTATTTAATGAATACAAAAATAGTTGGTCACAAAAGCTTCCGCACGATCAATTCAATGTCGCTAAAGGACTTGCAAAGTTAAATCTCCGCATTGACGATGGGAAAAGAGAAGAAAAGAAAACTTCTATGGCTTGGCTTAGAATTGCAGCCTCCATTGTATTTGTAATAGCAGCTGGGTTTACAATCTTCTATTTTGGCTTTACGACTGCCACAGCATATGCTGTTGTTGAACGAAGTACTCAAGTTGCTCAAAAACTAACTTTTCAATTACCTGATGGCTCAACAGTAAAATTGAATTCAAATACTTCATTGCGCTTTCCAGAAAATTTTTCAGGTTCAACCCGGGAAGTGTATTTGTCTGGTGAGGCATTCTTTGAAGTTGTAAAAGATACTCTACATCCATTCATTGTGCATACTGATGAAGACGTAGCCATACGTGTGCTCGGCACTTCTTTTAATATCCAAACAACAGAAACTGCAACTTCAATTGTAGTCGCTACAGGCAAAGTTTCTGTATCAAAAGATAGCCTGCACACACTTCTGCTGCCCCACGAAAAAGCAACTTACCTAACAACCTCCAATGAAATTATTACAGAATCGGCTAACCTAGGGGTTGAACTAGCCTGGAAAGAAAATACCCTTGTGTTTGATGATACCCAACTCGATGAAGTAGCCCGGCTGTTGGAAAACTGGTATGGCGTTACTATTTCGTTTGCTAATGATGGCCTCAAAAACTGCATCATCACTGGAAAGTATGTAAATGAACCAATCAGTAAAATACTTGAGGCTATCCGGTTTAGTACCGGCCTTGAAATCACAGAGACCGGAAAAGAAATAAAACTAAGTGGCAGAGGTTGTCACTAAACGCACTTGATAAACTCAAAATAAGAAACAATTAAACTCAGTAACGATGAAGAAAAAATTACCAATACTCTTAAGACCTATCCTACTTTTTTCTAAGTACTCATTGATGGGTCTTTTGCTGCAATGTGTGCTATTCAATTTATTGATAGCTCGTGAAACGAACGCTCAGAACATCTATGATGTAGCCATACAGCTAAGGGTAAAGAAGAGGCCCCTAAAAGAGGTACTCACTGTTATTGAATCAAAAACTGAGTTTACATTCACGTATAGTAGCCGCAAAATTAATGTGCTACAACTGGTAACGCTAACGGGTAGTGAGCATACTGTGGGTGAGGTGTTGGAAGCTATAGCAAAGCAAGTAAACCTTGAAGTGAGCCAGCAAGACAAGATCATTTCACTAAAGCCAAGAAAAGAAGCGGCAGTTTTAAAAAGTTCAATTGGGGGAATTAAAGGTCGGATCATTGATGACCAACTAAAATCCGGGTTGCCGGGCGCAACAGTTTTGCAACAGGGAACTTCCAATGGGACCACTTCAGATTTAAATGGCGAATTCTTTTTGCGCACCTCCGCAGGGGAAATTAACCTAGTAATAAGTTACATCGGATTTAAAAAGATTAACATGATCGTTACTGTAAGTGATGGAACTATTTCAGAAGTTGAAATACCTATGCTTAACGATGTGACCGAATTGAGTGGGGTAATTGTTACCGGAATGCTGCAAGGCCAACAAAAAGCGATTAATCAACAAAAGAATTCAGATAACATCAAAAATATTGTTAGTGCTGATCAAATCGGAAGATTTCCAGACCCAAATGTTGCTGAAGCTTTACAACGAATTCCTGCTGTCAATATCGAACGCGATCAGGGAGAAGGACGCTATGTATTGGTACGCGGACTTGCCCCTCAATTCACCAACATCAGTATTAATGGTGAACAAATTCCCTCTCCCGAAGCGGATGTACGATACGTAGCGCTTGATGCCATTCCTGCCGATCAGTTGGCAAGCATTGAAGTAAGTAAATCTATTACACCCGATATGGATGGCGATGCTATTGGAGGATCTGTCAATCTCATTACACGTACCGCTCAAACTAAAGAGTTTGGAGTAAGTTCATCCGCACTAGTGGGCTACAATAATATCAGTGGTAAGGCCAATCTACAGGGATCTTTAGAATTAAGTAAAAGGTTGGTCAACAATAAACTTGGCATCTTGCTTAATGCCAGTTACTATGAAACTGAGCGAGGCTCTGATAACTGGGAGCGCGATGGCGGAGACCTTGACCTACGCGATTACGAGCTAACACGCACCCGTCTGGGGCTTAGCAGCACAATAGATTATAAGTTTAACGAAAAAAGTGAGGTGTACCTTCGCACGATCTATAATAAATTCACCGATCGTGAATTCAGAAACAGTAACGTTTTTGTTCCCAATGAAGATAACTCACCCTTCGAAGTAAATGCGCTGGAGCGATACAATAAAGACCGCCTGGAAAAACAGATTGTAACAAGTTATAATCTTGGCGCCCGCCACAATTTTACCGGCTTTAATCTTGATTATGAAATATCGTATGCAGAAGCCATTCAAGATACTCCTTTCGATATTGAAGTAGCCAGCATTTCAGAAGCAGATCAACTATCGATTGACTTCAGCACGAATAAAGAGTTTCCATCTTTTGTTGTTGACGATCTGCCTAATAGCAATCTCAATAATAATTATTTGAACAACTTGCTATACGAATTTGATGAAGCTACCATGGGCAATACCTATGCTAAGGACATTAACAAGACGGCAAAAATAAATCTGGGTATCCCCTACGCTGCCGGAGAAGCAAAAGGACTTATAAAGATCGGTGGTAAAATAAGACTGAAAGAAAAAAGTTATTCGATTATTGAAAACGTTTTTGGCTATACAGGGACAGATGATTTAACGCTCGATCAATATGCCGGAAGTTCAACTGATGATAACTTTTTAGACGGTCGGTATTCCTTACGACCTAATGCTGACAACGAAAAATTTGTAAAGTACTTTAATGCCAATCGCCAAAATTTTGAACTCGATGTTGAAGGTAAGTTAGTAACCGAAGCCGTGGAAGCTTATACCGCTACCGAAGATGTTTATGCGGGATATTTAATGACAAAGCTTCAATGGAACAAGTTAATGTTGTTAGGTGGCTTTCGTTATGAAAATACAAGCGTAAATTACAAATCATTCAATGTCATTAACGAAAGTGAAATTATTGCTCAGGATGGAGGTACCGATTACGGATTCCTGCTGCCACAACTCCATGCGCGTTACCAAATTAACGAGAACACCAATTTACGCGCAGCCATTACAAGAAGTTATGCACGGCCAAACTTTAGTGACATTGTGCCCGCTCAAGAGATAAACATCAATGAAAATGAAGGCACTATTGGCAATGCAACTCTCAAACCGGTTTCCGCTTCCAACATTGATATTTTAGCAGAACGTTATTTTGGTTCGGTGGGAGTGTTATCGGGTGGGTTTTTCTTCAAAAAACTGGATGACTTTATCTTCTCCCGTAGGTTTGAGTCAGCTGAGTACCCTGGATCAGAAGGAATTCCTATTATTTTAAATCAGTCACAAAATGGGGAGAGCGCTAATCTTTTTGGTGTTGAGATTGCCTATCAACAAAACCTAACATTTCTTCCCGGTGCATTAAAAGGGTTGAGTGTTTACACCAACTATACATTAACTTCCTCACAAGCCCGTATTCAATCACGCGAAAATAGCAATGGCGAAGAAGAGGTCCGGCTGCCGGGTCAAGCCAAGCATGTTGGAAACTTTTCGCTGGGATACGATTTAGGTCGGTTCAATTTCCGGGTGTCTGCTAATTTTAATGGCGAATACATAAGCGAATTGGGGGAAGATGCCTCTGAAGATTTGTATGTAAAAGATCGTGTTCAGGTGGATGCAACCGCTACTGTTGCAATCACTCCTAAATTCAGATTCTTTGCTGAATTTTTAAACATCACCAACCAGCCCTTTGAGGTTTATCAAGGCGCAGAAGATCGCTACGTACAACGCGAGTTTTACTCATGGTGGACCCGCGTTGGATTAAAGTTTGATTTTTAACTTTCTAAAATAGCAACATTATGAAAAAGTCATTTTTGTACTACCTATTAATTTTTACCCTGCTGGTTGGGTGTGCCGACAATTCATTTGAAGAATTACCCCTGGATAATAATTTCCCGCTTAGACTGGTTCTAGATGCTGAGGAAGGAGCAGATTTACCTACGGTCGAAGACTATAGAATAGAATTTAAGCTGGCCGATTATCTTCCCAGTCTTGACCTTCCGAACTCGCCTGTACAACTAACCTATCAACTATCCGAACTTGAGGATGACATGGTTGGTGCGGTAATGATTGATAAAGTCGTTTATGAGGTTGAACTTGACGATTGCGTCTTTGAACGTGAGTTGGAGTTCACCACTTCCGCAGATGGCTTAACGGGCACAATTTTGTTAGCTCCTGATGCCGATCTGGGATCAATTCCTACAGAATGGGAAGTTATTCTCACCTTGCCCGGAACCGAGGAAGCCCGTGGAAGTTTTGTTTTTGAGTTAACGAGTCTTGAATCTACAAATAATCTGTTGTTGGGTGCTCCCGTGGCATTTGAATATTCCGTATTGGAGAATGAAGTTGCCGGAGAATGGAACTTAGAAATTACCTCTGATGATGAATTTGAATCCTTTAAAGAAGTTTTCGGTATCTTAAACGCGGACATTCAAGATTTATCTTTTTCCAACATCACGGGCAATATCAAAGCTGAGTTTGGGTTTGAAGAAATGAAGTTTGAAATTGAGTTGGTTGAAACTGAAGAAGTAACTACCTGCGAAAATGGTGAAACCGAAACCGAGGTTGTCAACAAAATAATTGAATTTGAGGCCGAATACGATGCGGAAGAAGGTGAATTTGCTTTTGAAGGAAGTCGTGAAATAATCAATGCCAATGGACTTGTCGAAGGTGAGTTGGACTTTATTCTGGAAGGAGTTTATGAATTAAATGACACACAAGAATCGGTCACCCTTGTATTCGTTAAATTAATTGATGAAGATAATTATAAAGATGGTGAGGAGCTTTTTCTCAATGAAGATGGAATTTTATTTACATTCATAAAAGACTAACATGAAGCGCATTCTCACGGTAGTTTGTGTAGTTATCTTGTTTACTTCTTGCAAACGATCTGAAAAAGAAGAAGCAACGCTGACCAAGCCCGACACGGTATCGATTTTAAAGCCCCTTGTAGTAACGGAATCCGTTGTGCATGATACGGATGATCCCGCCATTTGGATTAATCCCACCGATTCAACACATGTTATTATACTTGGAACTGATAAAGGTGGAGACACAGGTGACGGAGGGTTATTTGCCTTTGATCTTTTTGGAAAGAAGATAGATAGTGTGCGACCGCTACTTAGACCCAATAATGTTGACGTTGCTTATGGCCTGCTCGTAAATGGCAAGCGTATTGACATTGCTGTATGTACGGAGCGGCTAGCAAAGAGTATCCGTGTTTTTCAGCTTCCAGACTTAACACCACTTGATAATGGAGGTATACCTGTATTTATAGGGGAACCAGATTCGTTGCGCGATCCCATGGGTATTGCTCTATATACGAATCCTGTCGATCAAAAAATCTATGCTATTGTAGGAAGAAAAACAGGGCCACAAGATGGAACCTATTTATGGCAGTATAAACTTGAGAGCGACAGTAAAGGAAGCATTACGGGTACGCTCGTTCGCAAATTTGGGTATTACAGTGGAAAGAAAGAAATTGAATCTATAGCGGTTGATAATGAACTGGGTTATATCTATCACTCGGATGAAATGTACGGGATCCATAAATCTTATGCACATCCTGACAGTAGCAACATAGAACTTGCCCTCTTTGGAACCGAAGGTTTTGCAGAAGATATCGAGGGGATATCAATCTACAAAAACAAAAATGGTACCGGCTACCTGCTTGTCTCTGATCAACAGGCCAATCAGTTTCGTGTTTTCTCTCGCGAAGGCATCAATGGTAAGCATCAGCATCCCGAGCTTGCTGTTGTAAAAACAAGCACATTGGCAAGCGATGGAAGCGATGCTACGAGTAGATCAATACCCAATTTTCCAAAGGGTTTGTTTGTTGCCATGAGCGATGACAAAACTTTTCAACTTTATTCCTGGCTAGAATTTGAAACTTTTATTCGAAAGGATAAGTAAAAAATTGAGGCCTCTTTCATGGCTGGAAGGGCCTCAATCAAAAAATACCCTACAATTTTAACCACATAAAAGTAACAACTGCAATCCGATTAGTAGTTAATCTACTTTTACATAATTGTTACATAACCTGATTGAATTACATGGATAAATTAAAATAAATTTCTTTTAAGAAATGGAAGGTAAAACCAAATGGTTGCTAGTACTGCCAGTGATTGTTGTCTACGTGATAGGGATGTTCACTGATGTTATGAAGCCGGATGCAGCCCAGTATGCAACCATGTCAGTAGAGATGTTAAAGACTGGAAATTATCTTGAATTATTCTATCGTGGTGAGGATTACATTGACAAACCTCCTTTGATCTTTTGGCTCTCCGCACTTTCATTTAAAGCTTTTGGCATTTCTAATTTTTCCTACAAACTTCCTTCGGTCTTATTTTGCTTCTTAGGTTTGTTTGCCACTTATCGCTTGGGTAGGCTTTTGTATTCGGAACGTGTCGGCTTCTACGCAGTACTAATTCTTTCAACAACACAAGCTTGGTTTCTATGTAATCAAGATGTTCGAACCGATACAATTCTGGCAGCCTGCACCATTCTGGCGATTTGGCAGTTAACAGTCTTTGATACCAATAAAAAGTTCATTCACATTGTTTATGCTTCGCTCGGAGTTGCTGGAGCCATGCTTACCAAAGGGCCTATTGGACTTATGGTTCCAGGGTTGGCCATGGGAACTCATTATATACTAAGACGCGAGTGGAACCGGTTCTTTCAATGGCAGTATGCAGTACTTTTTTTGCTGGTGCTTTTCTTCATCAGTCCCATGCTCTATGGTTTATATACTCAATTTGACTTGAAGGGCAATAAAAAAACTTATAACGGTATCATTGACTCGGGCTTGCGATTTTACTTTTGGACTCAAAGTTTTGGACGATTGACAGGAGAAAGCATCTGGAAGAATGACTACGGCCCCCTTTACTTTGTCCATACTTTTTTATGGACCTTTATTCCCTGGTGCTTACTATTTGCAGTAGCGTTTGCAAAGAAATTCTGGTTCCTATATAAAAACAAATTTTATATTTTGAAGAAAGACGAAGCCATAACGTGGGGAGGCATACTTATCCCATTTATTGCTTTCTCCCTCTCTAGTTATAAGCTTCCTCATTATATATTTGTTTTCTTTCCGTTGGCAGCGCTACTGACTGGAAAATACGTAGCCGATATTGTCGAGTTAGAAGATCCAGGCCAGTCTTTCAAGATGTTGAGGATAGTACAGTCAACTCTTGCCGGGTTCCTATTACTAATTACTCTTCTTATTTGTATCAAGGTTTTTCCGTTAAGTAACCTATGGATAGGAACAGCAGTTGCTATTGGATTTATCACTGCAATTTATTTTACCTTCCAAAAAACTTCACGATTCCAGCACTTGATCTTCCCTGCCTGGCTAGCAGCAATTCTGTTGAACTTTACTCTAAATATTCATTTTTACCCCGCTCTGTTGCAGTATCAATCCGAAGCCATTGCTGGCCGTGCTGTAAAATCTTATGTTGTAGAGTACCCATTCATTGCCTATAAATATCATTCTTACAGTCTGGATTTTTATTATCAGAATGCTGTTCCCATTGTCGATAATACTGAGATGCTGACCAAGCGTTATCGGCATCAACAGGTTTGGATATACGTTCGAGAAGAAGGGCTCAAGGAATTGCAACAAATCCCCATGGAGGTTCTCCAAGTTGAGAAACTTGATAACTATCCTGTGACCAAATTGTCTTTAAAATTTCTAAGTCCTGACACGAGAGATACCCAAACCGAAACTCATTACTTGATGTTGGTTAAAATTGAATAAGGTTTAGGCAGTGAAGGGATTATACCTTATTTGTCTGTTAACTTCATAAGTTTTGTGAAAATTTCTGTATTCGAATAAACACCATTAAAAAAACCAGAACCTGGCCCATACGAGAAAACGGGAACCATAATTGGAGTGTGATCATTCGTGCTAAAGCTGCCGTGAACAAATCCTTCTTTTAAATTTCCATCAAGCAGAGAAAGGCCACCGGTTTCATGATCGGCTGTAATGATCAAGATTGTTTCTTTATTTTCATCAACAAACTTCACTGCCTCCCCTATAGCAAGATCAAAATCCAATACTTCGCGGATAACATATTCCATATCATTATTATGACCACCCCAATCTATCTGAGCTCCTTCCAGCATGATAAAGAATGGGTCTTTGCTTTTGGAAAATGAACTGAAACTCTTATTCAGCGATCGGGATAGAAAATCACCTCGACCTTGCTTTTTGGATCGCACAGCACTATCATCTAACACTACAAAACGATCATCTTCTATCGCATCCAATGAACTGAATTTTTCTGATATTGTGTACCCTTTGTGAGAAAGTTCTGCCAGCAAGTTGCGCTTATCAGTTCTTTTGGTAAAAGCTGCCAACCCACCGCCAATAAGAATATCATTTTTAGTATTCAAGAAATCCAAGGCAATGGCTTCGCTTAAACTTCTTTCTGGTTGATGTGCATAAAACGAAGCCGGGGTGGCATCCGTTATATCACCATTCGAGATAATGGCCGTTCTAAACTTTTTTTCTTTAAACCGATCCGTTATCGGAATCAATTTATTTCCGAGTGAATCAACTCCGACAAATCTATTTTTTGTTTTAACACCTGTAGCCATAGCTGTTGCTCCGGCTGCTGAGTCGGTAATGTAACTATCCGAAGCCGAAGTAAGGGAGAAGCCTATGTCTTTAATCTGAAACAGACTCAAGGCTCCCTGATTAGCGGTGTAGCCACTAAACAATTGTGCAAGCCCGGTACCATCCCCAATAAGCAGAATTATATTTTTAGGTTTCGCTAACCGGTTATGAGCATAAGAAGGTTTGTATGCTTGATGAAAATCTTTATTAATATAAGTGTTCTTTGGCATTTCAGCCATAAATGTGATGAGTTGAGAAACCTGATCAGAGCCAATCACATCAATGTTCAGATTCATTAATTGAATCCATGCATTTGGAAAATCAGGAGAAGCCCAAAAGCGAAGCTTTTTACCCAAGGCTTGTGTCTCGGCTTTTATTTGTTGAATCTTTCTTAACTCAAGTACCGGAAGAACTCCCTTACCATTCCAGGGGGAGTATTCAGTAAATGCCGTGCTGATCAAACTTATTCTGGAAAGTTGCTCGCTGGTGTACTTCTTTCCAGGCCTTCCATCAAAATGAATAAATTCCGGAAACTCAGCCCAACGAATCGGCTCGGGCACATTGCCGCTAATTACTATTTCAAAATTTTTAGCTGCAAGCAGTTTTGGATAGCGGCTTACTAATTTCACCAATTCATGAAGCGTTGAAAGTCCTTCAGTCTTCAAATCAATCATTAGCGTTAGAGATTTTTTAGTGTCCTTATAGGCAAATCCACTATGAGCATTAATTTGCTTCACAAGGGGTTTTAGATAGAGGCTATCCAGTGTTTTCTTTGTGTCGATCTCTGACTGGGTATGCGCTACAAGCAGCCTACCATCCCTTAAAAAAACATCAGCCTCAATGTATCCTACTTCCAATTCATAAGCTGAATAAAAAGGAATTGGTTGAGTATAGTCGTTATGCGCAAAGACCGATGAAGAGGTATAATTTTGTGCATGACCTCGACCACCAAATAAGGTAAGCAATACTAAAAGCAACCCAAAGCGCATGTTTATTTCTTTATTGTAGTTGAATAAATAACATTTCCATTCCAATCGATAACCTGAACGAGCAAGTTGGCAGGCATTAATGAAAATACCATAAAGCCATATTCAGACGCAACAAATTTACTTATTGGCAGCATTTTAACAGGTGTTATCTCTGATGCGGCACCGGAAGTAAAGTGGTGAGTTCCAACTTTAGTAACATGATGTTGAAGACTGTGTTCATGACCTGTCAGGTAGGCATCAACTTTATACTTCTCAAAAAGTGGCTGTAGTGAACCCCGTATTGATCTTGTATCCCTTCCTTCAGTTCTGCTACCGCCCGTGTACATAGGATGGTGCCCCACCACAAACTTCCATTTTATAGATGGCGATGGATTTGCTAATACCTTTGCGAGCCATACCTTTTGTGCTGTGGTATCCTGATCGTGTACTTGGTGACCATTTCCATTGTGGTAATAACTTACCAACGGAGTTGTATCAATAAAAGCTATCAGCACTTGTTGAGTAGTATCACCACCTAAAGAAAATGTTTTCGTGTAATACCGGGCTGGCATTTGCCACCTGCGACTAATTTTTGAATAGTTTACCTGAGCCTGCGGATTAGAACCATAGTCGTGATTGCCAAGAACCGGGTGCCAATCCCATTGCAATGAAAAAGCGGTATAGATATCTTCGAATGAATACTTCCATAGTGGATCGAACTCACTAACTACTCCTTCAGGATAAAAATTATCGCCTGTTGCAATGATAAAATCAACACTGGCCGCTGAAGCCGTCTTGCCCATTTGTTCTGCTACTTGCTTTTGGTGATCGGCTCCATTTCTTCCCCAATCGCCCATCACAATAAAGTTTAAGGCCGCTGGATTTACCTGAAGCGATGGCACTTTCTTTGATTCGGCTTGTGCATAAAGTTCTACCGCACAGCCTACCACTAACAGAAGGATAATTATCTTTTTCATTGGGTTTTAAAATTAAAAAGTCATTAGCCAGATAATTTCCATCCGACTAATGACAATGTGAAAGAATATCACTACAAATTAGACTTAATATCCTTCGTTCTGAACGAGATAACCTGGGGTAACTGAAGCTCCATCAATAGCCCGCTGAGGAATTGGGAAAAGTCTTTTAAGTTTATCAGTATTAGTTTTCTCGGTCCATATTCCTTCATACTTACCAAAGCGGATCATGTCGGTGCGTCTTAGCATTTCCCAATAAAATTCAAAGCCACGCTCGCGATATAAAATATCAAGTGTCATAGTAGAAAGCGAAGGAGGAACTATAGCACGAGCAGTTCTTGAAGCTCTAACAAAATTTACATCTTGTAAGGCACTTGCTGCATCACCTTTACGAAGCGAAGCTTCTGCCCGCATCATATAAATATCAGCAAGGCGAATAATTACAATATCCGCTTCCCCTCGATTTCTACCAGAATCAGATTTTTTACTGAACTCATATTTCTCAACACGATAGCCAGTACTGTATCCGCTACCCGCAGGTGTATAATCAATCTGTTCGGTGAAGTTAACAAGTCGTGTCTTATCGGCACGGGTAATATTTCGAAGTTTACCAATTTTGTAATTTTCACCACAGCGTTGAAACGGCTGACCATAGGCAGTGGTAAGCAATCCAAATTGTTGACCCCTGAGTATTCCTCTATTGATTTCAAAATTCGCAGCAGAAATACAAGAGTCGGCCGGGATAATCAAATTAGCTTTAAAAAAGCGAGGATCAAGAGTTGCAGGATCATTTCCACCATAAGCCTGGACCCACGACTGATAAAAGTCTGGTGTA
Source organism: Cyclobacteriaceae bacterium (assembly GCA_965278925.1). Classification (GTDB taxonomy): domain Bacteria; phylum Bacteroidota; class Bacteroidia; order Cytophagales; family Cyclobacteriaceae; genus ELB16-189. The sequence continues at coordinate 1,651,187 of OZ257123.1, forward strand.
ATGGCAGGACCATCTGTGCCGTTTGCTGTCGGAAACTGAGGTAACGGAAACTGATCTCCTGATAAAGAGAAGTACGCCATTCGGTTATGGCCATTGAGATCCGCACGTTGATCTACTGCAAAAACTAATTCTTTGTTATCGTGATTTTCATCATCGAAGATTTCGAAATATTCTGGTGAGAGTTGATATTGACCCGAGGCAATAACTTTATTCGAATATTCAATTACCTTATCCATATCGGCTGCGGAAAAATCAAAGCTTGCTGCATAAGGATCGCGGTACACCGGTGCATTTAAATGAAGTCTTGCCAACAAGCCCCATACGGCACCCTTCGAAATTCTTCCAGGCCCCACGTTGGTCTCAACTATATTTTCTATAGCCAGAAGTTCCTCTTTTATGTATTCCACTGCCTCATCACCCCGAAGGATAGTAGAAGTTGCATTTACATCTTCCTTTACAAACACTAATCCAAATAGATCCAGGCTCAACAGCGCATAGTAGGCACGTAGCCCTCTTGCTTCTGCAAGAAAGAGAGCTGCATTGGCATCTTCGATTGAAGCGAGGGCATTGATCGCTGTTACCGCCCGCGAAGTTCCTTGTGATAAGGAATTCCATGCATCATTAATTCGTACATGCGAAGGCGTGTAGGTATGACGGTGCATATCAATATAAATACCGTTATCACCCCAATCGGTACCACCGCGATAAGGAAGTATCGCTTCGTCTGTTGAAATCTCCTGCAAAGCAAAATAATTGGTATGCAAAAATAAGTTAGGTAAGATTGCATAAGCAGGCACAAGAGTTCCAGCTGCTATCTGATCACTGGTTGCACCTCCGGTTAAAGACTCATCAAGTACCTCTTCGTTTAAATCAGTACACCCTTCAATAATAATTGTACTCAGAAATAATAAAAGTATTAGCGTATATTTTTTCATGATTTTGCTGAATTAAAATGAAACATTCAACCCAAGCACAAGTGTTCTTGCTTTTGGATATCCTAAGTAGTCGATACCGTATGATGTGATCCCGTTTATGCTCCGATCTGTGTTTACTTCAGGATCGTAGCCGTCATAGTTGGTTGCTACAAACAAATTCTGACCAGTAACCGATAGTCTGAGTGCGGTAATCCAATTGTCGATACCTAAAACTTTAGGATTAAAATTGTAGCCCAGCGTTACGTTATTCAAACGCAAGAAAGCGCCATCTTTCAAATAACGAGTTGAAACGGAAGCTGAATTGTTATTGGATTCTGTCGGAAACTCAATGGCCGCAATTGTTGCATTCAATGATTTTGCAAGACGAGCTTTATAAAAATTGGCATTGGCTGTGTTATCATAAATTTTATTGCCAGAAACTCCATTAAAGTTAAAGCCAAAATCAAAACCCTTGTAGGCTACATTTCCATAAAAATTAAATTGTGTTGTAGGCAACGCACTTCCAGCCACCACCCTGTCGGCATCGGTATCGAGTCCATCCCCATTGGCATCACGAAACTCACTTACTCCATTTTCATCAATACCAATAAAATCTTTCATGAAGAAGGTACCCACTGCCTCGCCATTGATGTAACCATTTACTACTGCCGATGTTAATCCTGACCCGGAAGCACCGCCTGTAGTAATTACTGTAAAGGGTGAGTTCTTAACTTCATTGTCAATTAAGGTGATGTTTCCGCCAATGTTATATGAAAAATCACCAATGCTTTTGAATTGATAATTTAGCGAAATCTCAAGGCCTTTATTGGTGATTGTCATATCTTCTACATTCACCCAATACTGGCTTGCGGGTTGAATCGGATCAGGAGGAGTAACTTCCAACAAAATATTATTGGATACCTTATGAAAATAGTCAACAGTACCTGAAAGGGCACCGCCCAGTAATCCAAAATCAAGACCTATGTTTGTTTGCGTAGACACTTCCCACTGAATGTCAGGGTTTGCGAGACGCGCATAGATTGTACCAGCCGGATAGGGGCCTGTTGGGTAAAGTGGGTAACTTGTACTACCACTTATAGATGACGTAAACCGGGCCTGCGTAATTTTTCCTGGTATTTCCTGATTCCCGGTTTGCCCCCAACCAAGACGAAGTTTCAGATTACTAAAGATGCGATCCTTAATAAACTCTTCTTCGGAAATTCTCCAGCCCAACGCAAAAGATGGAAAAGTACCATACTTATTATTGTCACCAAATTTTGATGATCCATCAGCACGAACAGTTGCCGTAAAAAGATAGCGATCTTTATAACCATAGTTTACACGACCAAAAAAAGATTGAAGCTCATTTTCAAATGCAGAACCGGAAGGTCGGTTATCCACCAAGTCAATCTCCTGTCCAAGACCTGGATTGTAACGGGGTTCAATTCCATTGGCCACAAAACGATCAATACTCCACTGCCTGGTTTGTACAAAAATCTTTTGATACGAATGGCCTGCTAAAAAGGATACAGTATGAGCTGCTTTATCAAAAGAATAGGTGATATAGTTTTCAATCAAACTATTTTTGTTGTTAACAAAGTATGAATCCAGATCACCAAGCTGAAGGGGTGTTGTGCTTGGTAGAGATTGCACGTCACGATCAGAGCTTGAATTATCAATACCAAAATTTAATTTGTAAATCAAACCTTTGATGATTTCGAAAGAAGGAGAAATGTTTCCGATGATTCGAGTTGTATTTGTTATGTCATCATATAGTTCTAATTGTTTCAGCGGATTAATTACATCTGGAAATACAGATAAATTTCCATTTGCATCGTAAGCTGGATATGTGGGATTTAAACTCAATGCCCCACCTATTAAGCTCTCAATCGGAGGTCGTTCACTAAGTGTATTGGTTGCATTCAGATTTAAATCAATACTTAATTTATCATTCAATAATTTCTGATTAACATTAATTCTACCCGTATATCGCTTAAGGTCATTATTCTTTAAAATACCTTGTTGGTCTTGTAAACCCAGGGAAGCATAGTAGGTTAATCCATCACTTCCACCACCAAAGGTCAAGTTATGATTTTGAGTGTGAGCTGTGCGGGTGATCTCTTCCTGCCAATCTGTACTTCCATTTAAATCAGTTAGAGTTCCACCAATTTCTACTACTCGATCACGAAACTCATTGGCACTAAATACAGGTATTTTATTAGCCAATGTTGAGGTTGCAAAACTCGTTGAATAACTAGCAGTAGGTTTTCCTGCTTTGCCACGCTTAGTAGTTATTAGGATAACACCGTTTGCACCTCGAGCACCGTAGATCGCTGTAGCCGAAGCATCCTTCAGAACATCAATCGATTCAATATCTTGAGGATTTAGAAAATTCAGAGGGTTAGTTGCTCCTCCCGTACCTGAGTTATCAAGTGCCAGTCCATCAACAACAAATAATGGAGTGCTTCCACTGCGCACACTACCTTGCCCGCGAATTGTAATGGATTGAGCGCTTCCTGGTTCTCCACTGGCAGAAGTAACGTTTACACCTGCCACTTTTCCCTGCAATAATTGTTCGGGCGAATTTATAATACCCTTGTTAAATTCTTCACTCTTAACGGACCGCACAGCGCCAGTAATGTCTTTCGCCTCCTGGGTTCCGTAACCCACCACAATAACTTCTGAGAGCGTTTCAGTATCTGGTAGCAGTTGTGCGTTAACTTCAGTTTGAGCACCTACTACAAGTTGCTGACTGATCGTTCCCACAAAACTGAAAATGAGTACAGATGCCGGTGAAGCAACCGAGATGCGGTAATTTCCTTGCGCATCAGAAACCGTTCCATTGTTTGTTCCTTTTTCAAGGATATTTACACCGGGAAGTTCAGATCCCGTTTCATCAGTGATTTTTCCGCTTACTACCACACTTTGGATTTCTACAAGAGTAGAAGCAGCAAAAGATGCCGTGGTGAGCGTGAGTAAAAGCAACAGAAGGCTAAATGGCCAAGGGTTAACTTCTTTTAACGTAGAGTAATTTTTTTTCATAGGCTCGCTAAATTCTTAGGTTAGATAAATTAGATCATAACATTTACACAAATGTTGAATATGGAAACGACCCGAGCGATACGTTTGGGTTATTGATTTGTTACCTGTAAAATTTCAAGCATGCTGTATTGAATTCGATTGCGCTTGGTGAGCTCTGTGCTAAGTAGCTATTTACCAACAGCCTTGTTATCCCATTTTCTCTTTAACAAATCCCTAAAACTGATAATTTTCACTTAGCATTTACTTAATATCAAGAGTGTAGATTTGATAAATAGTAAATCATGCAGCTACGTTCCATATTTCCAGTTTTATTAAGTTTTGGTGGAATTATCGCCTTGGCTACCCCTCTGTTAAATGGATCCGTAAAAGTTAGCGAGCCTTCGGCTGATTTTCATCCAACAGGAGCCAACACAATTTCATACTCCCTGAACGATAACTCTATTGACAATACACTAAGCGCGGAGGTTGTTCATGAAAACAATCTATTCTATTTAAATCTTTGGCTGGGTGCCGAGCGTCAGAATAGAATTACGTTTGTTTTAAAAGAAGAAGAGATTTCTGCAAAAGCCTATGAATTGGATGACCCGAATAAACGCTACCTGTCATTCTCATTTCACCAAAAATCGTGCACCTACGCATCCGATGAATATTTTACTGGGATGCTCATGATTAATACCTTTGATCAGGAACGCAAAATTATTGCTGGGTCCTTCGAGTTTGTTGCCTTTTCAGATGATTGTAACGAACTTGTTCTTGTGAGAGATGGTCAGTTCGATGCAAGGTTCTAGTTATCCAGCATATATAAATACTATCGATTTAAATTGATAATCAAAGTACAAGTAATGTTTCTTCCATACGCATCTACTCCTGAAGCATAAACCCGATAGGCAGTATCAAAGATGTTTTGAAAAGAGGTTTGCAATCGAATTGACTTATAATCATACCCTGCATAGAGATTCCAACATGTCCAACCGGGCATTATACCATTAACCAACCTACTGGAAATGCGCACATCTGATTTATCTCCTGCCGCCAACCGATCCTGCTCGTTCGCTGCCGTAAATTCACCTCTAAGCCACCAGCCAGATTTATCTTGATACTGCAATCCTATCCTTCCAAAAAGCGGAGGAATTCTTCGCATCGGTTCTTGTCGCGTTTGATTTTGGCCATGAGTATACGTAAAGTTTCCATACATGTTGATAGCACGGAAAAGAGAGACTTCTCCTTCAGCCTCTATCCCTTTTATCAGCGCTTCACCAACGTTGCGTTTTTGAAATACATTTTTTCCATCATAGGTGGCGTTACCTTTATATGTAGTTGCCATGCGATCAATCAAATCATCTAAACGGGTTTGGTAGGCGGTGAGCGAACCGGAAAATTTCTTCCCATTAAATTTTAAACCTGTTTCGATAGTATAGGATTTTTCAGGTGCAAGATTAGCTGAGGGAATTTCAAAAACGTTTGCTTCCACTGCGCCAAACTTACTCATGTCGTCCACGTTGGGTGAACGAAATCCACTATTACCCGTAAGCACAGCTCGGAAACCTGAAGTTATCTGATACATCATACCCAAATTTCCCACCCAAGCAGTAGGATTTATTTTCTGATTACCAAAGGTTACATCTTCAACAGAAACAATAACGGTATTAAATCTTAAGCCCGTTGAAAAATGAAACTTGCCCCACTCAATTTGATGATTACTGTAAGCAGCAACATTAGCCGCTGTAGATCGATCGGCATAAGAACCCCGAATTAGCGTTTCTGAATTGGTTGCTGTATTTACATCCTTAGCTTTACTAGTCACCTTATCAAAATAATATTCTATTCCTGATTGAGCGCGCCAATTTAGTGTAGGATTGGAAACGATCTCTGCAATGAAACCCAGCGTATTAACTTCGTCATAGTTATTTTTAATAATTGGGGAATCTACTTTTTGCGAAATAACTCCTTCTACAGAACGGTTATAGGAACTTGTTAATCGAATGGATTGTGCCCATTGGCTTTTAGTAGTTGTCTCCCATTTTAAATAGCCGAGCTGGCGCGATTGAGGATCAAAGTTATACGTGCTATAGCCACCCAATGAAACTTGATCATAGCGAGGCACATCACGTTGTATTAAATGCTGATACGAACCTGTTAACAATCCGGATACACCAGTGCGTACTAAAATCTTTGCATCACCGGCCCTTTCATTATACCCCGTTGGGGAAAGCGTTCCTAAAGTTCCTCCAGCAACCAATTCTCCAAAATGTCGCTCTGAAAATCCGGCAAGAAAGGCGATACGTTTTGATGCAATTTCTATTTCCGCACGACCGCTCATTTCCATATCTGCGCTCATCCATTTACCCATTACACTTCCTGAAACCTGTGTGTCAGTCGGTGAAAAAATTGGAGTTTTTGATAGTACCTGAACAACACCGCCCAAGGCATCGCTGCCATAAAGCACCGAACCGCTACCGCGCACAGCTTCTATTCGTTCAACCAATCCTGGATCGATTGTATTCAGGTATTGATTGGGACCATAACGATTGGTGGAATTATTCAATCGAATGCCGTCTATCAATACTAAAACTTGATTGCCCACCAGGCCCCGAATAATTGGCGAGCCGCCACCATGATTTGTTTTTTGCAGCCAGATTCCGGCTTGGTACATTAACGCTTCGGGTGTTGTGCGTGGAGCAGTTTGCTGTAGCTGCTCGCGCGATACGACTGTAATTGATTGAGGAACATCAATAATCAAATCCTCTTGTCGTTGCGCTGTGATGGTAACCTCTTGATTCAACATCAACACGGAAGGTTTAAGAAATAGGGTAAGAGAAATTTCACTATCGGTCGGATTCACATCTTGAGTTGCATAGCCGACAGCGCTTATCCGAATTGAATTCGCACCTTTAACTTTAATCAATTCAAAGTTACCTTCCCGATCGGTAACTGTACCAACCGAAGTATTAATCCATTGAATATGAACATCGTTTATGGGTTGATTATTTTCTTGATCTATGATTTTTCCTTGAATGGATTGAGACAACACTCCCTGAGGCCATACCATAAAACAGATCGCCAGAAAAAGTTTCATGCTTCCAATCAATGTTTAACTTTCATGCGATCATCTTCGCGTGCCTTCTTAATTTCTTCCGGATCATCCAGTTTGGGCGATAGTTGTAAGGCCTTCCAATCAAACTTTTCATCAAAAGGATCTAGGGCAAACTGAGGATCAAAAATTCTCGCATCTACGGGAAGAGCATTGTAAGGCGTGAAGTCAGGTTCTTTAGTAAAGCAATCCGACATATCATTCACTCCATAGTCGTATTGATTTAGGTACGGAATGCCCAGAACATTCCAAAATGTTTTAAAAATAGAACCGAAGCTATAGTGCTGGTGGCTGTTAAAATTCTTTTTTGCATAAGGTGAAATGATCATCAATAAACTACGATGTGCATCAATATGATCGTTACCGCCTTGTGCGTCATCTTCTGTAACCACAATCATCATATTTTTCCATTGCGGTAAATGGCTCAGGTACTCCACTACTCTACCCAAGGCCAGGTCATTATCGGCCATGTAACTTTCGTTGAATGCAAAACCTGCTTGTGGCCGCTCCCCAGCACCGTGATCATTTAGTAGTTGCAGCGTTAGCACACTGGGTAAATCCTTTCTCTGGTTAATAAATTTTTCATTGATCTCCTTTATAAATACATCGGCCCGAAACTGATCGGGAATTGCCATATTAAATGTGGGAAACAATCTTGAAGTGCGATCGTATATTGGCCCAGGCACAGGGTAGTTCACTAAATAACGAACACCCCCATATTTAAACGTTGAGTCTGAAAAACTGCCCGCATCAAACTCAACACCAAAACCAAAATTATAAAACTCAATTCCGTTGCGATTCATATGATCCCACATGGAACCATCCTGATTATAATCTTCCGGATAGATAGCCCCAGATGCACCCGTCATACCAAACTTACCAGGGGCTTTAGATTCCTCTTTCAATCTACGGCCTCCACCATACGCAGCCGGATGATGCGTCTCTAGCCATTCGTTAGGGTAGGTATTTGTTAACCAACGATGCCCATCGGCTGACACATCAGCATCCACATAAAAATTGTCCGAGATTGTAAATTGATTAGCCAATGCCAAATGGTTTGGCATTACAGTAACGTTGCTCACGGACTTTGATTTATCTTGATTGGAAAATGTAACGTTAGTTGCATAGCGTGCCAGAGAAGAATCGCCCTTTCCATTGGTAAGTTGACCAAATATTTCATCGTATGTCCTGTTCTCTTTCGAAATAAAAACAATGTATTTGATGGGTGATTCCTTTTCCTTTGTGAAAACTGGAATTGGATTTTCGCTATTTGATGAGACCTGAGTAAATAAAAAATTATTTTCAATAACTTTTTTGGTGAGTTCACTTAGTTGTTCATCCGCAGGAATATCGAGAACAGAGACAGTGCCCAACATAAGAGATCCAATATAATCAGAACCTTGGCCCTGAAAAGGAGCCACAAAATTTTTACCTCCATTTGGGCCGCTGCCAAAACCTTTGGCATTGGAAACAATCAACTGCTTGCCATCGGGAGTTACTCTTAGTTTTGATGGAAACCAGCCTGTGGGGATATGACCCATCACCTTCTGCGTTTCTATATCAATTACCGCCACTGCATTGATACCAGCCTCTGCAACAAACAATCTTTTTTGGTCTGGTGAAATTGCAAGACCAAAGGGAATAACACCCTTCAAGTTGCCAAGTCGCTCATCAAGCTTTAATTCAATATTATTAACTACTTTATTTTCCTTCACACTAATAACAGAAATGTTATCATTATTACCATTGCTCACATACACATAGTTATCCGTGGCAACCAGAGAATTAGGGCTCGATCCACCTACGGCTGGAATTCCTTCTACCTCCTCACCCACTAACACACCTGTTTTTACTTTTGAAACAACCATAGGCACATTAACACTTAAGTCAATGCTCCAAACAGAAAATGACTCAGGCGCATTGGGGTCACCTAAACCAGCCACTTCTAGTGTATCATTCTTAATTCCTTCCTTCATTTCCTGTGATCCATAGGCCGAAGCTGGAAACTTCAGGGAAGTTTCCTTTAAGCGTTTCTTATCCAAGGTTTTTATGTAGCTGTATTCAAACATGCCAACATTAGCTAGATAAACAGTTTTTTCATCAGGCGAAAGAGCAATACCAAATGGATAACGTCCTGTTTTCACATTATGAATAACTTGATTCTTTTCTGTATCTATCACGATCATTCGAAAACCGATCTGATCTACAACATAAAGTCGGTCACCCTTTTTGCTCAGCACCATATCGCCTATATAGCCATCATTATAATCTGTACCATCAAAAGTTTTGCTACACGAAATCTCACCTAGTTTTTTAAATGTGTTGAGATCGAAAATATAGACAACGTTTTTTTGGCCACCGGCTACATACACTTTTGAGTTATCCGGTGAGATTGCTAATCCCATAAAAGCAGCCTCCAACAAACCCTTTTCTGGATTCATGGTTTCAGGTATTTGCTTTACAATCGGACTTATCGAATTATAGTCTTTGATAATTGAAATTGAAAAAGGGCCAGTACCTGAGTTAGAAGTAATAATTGTTTTACCATCAGGGCTTAATGTTAGGCCAAAAGGATGTGGAGCAACAGTAATTTGTTTGCCTGTTGGCGTAAGTAAGCGGCCATTGGGTATCACCGTAGTTCCCGTTCGATCTATATTGGCGTATTCGTCTCCAGCCGGAGCCGTGGCGATCCATTTCTTAGGCAACTCTGCTTTTTTTGCACAAGCCGCGAAGAGAATAATTAGGATAATAGCTAAGATGCGCATGGTCTAGAATTTGAAAAGTAAGGTACGAAAGCTAATTATTGTTTGATAACCGATAGTATACTTTCAGCAGGCTTCGGATCATTTTTATACTCAATACCAAGCAGTGTGGAAAGTGTGCTTGCAACCTGGCTTTGATAGAGTTGCTGATTTGCCTTCACTTCACCCAATGCCGGTGTGTCGGGTCCTAAAAAAGCAAACCAGATTTGATCGGCATTCGGCATTTTTGCTCCATGATGGCGCCAGTCGTCAGGGTTTATATCACCACGGCCATGATCGGTAGTGATTATTAACGTTGTTTTATCTTTGTAAGCAGGTTGCGACTGAATCCAGGTCCACAAAATTTTCATAAATTCATCTGTGTACTGAACCGAGGCCAGGTAGCGATCATATTCTCCTTCATGGGCAAAGTGGTCGGTTTCATCGAACGAAATAAACAAAACGCGCGGCTTATTCTTTTTTAAATATTCAAATGCATACTGGAAAGTGAATGCATCAGGGCGGGTGCTACCAGACTCGTTCGGCAATTGAACCATAAGCTCGTTCAATAAGCTTTCGCGTTCCGTTGGATTAGTTATAGATTTCTGAAATCCGGCATTGACTGGAATACCACTTCGTTTTGTATTAATGATCCAAGGAAATGTTTCCCATGAACTGAAGGCAGCGATTTTACCTTGAAACTCCTTGCGCTTGTTTAAAAATTCGAGAACAGTTTGATTTGGATTATCGATCGGATCGTTTGAGTTTACCCGCGCGTCATCCGCGAAGCCTGCTAAAATTTCATTGTAGCCAGGATACGAGAACCACATTTTGTTTGCTGTATTTACTTTATTATTAAAATTTCTGTTTCCATAAAGTTGACCTTGCTTGGCGATAACATTCCAAAAAAAAGGTATCAAAAAATCACGTCTTTGCTCTGGAGTTTCGCGCCAGTATCGTTTATACGTGCCGGCCGTATCGTCAACAAATTTTTTGTCTTGCAAAAGCCGCGCCTCGGCACCTGTAAATAACTCCTGCCATCGAAGGCCATCGAGCGTTACTAATATTATGTTTTCGGTTTTTAGTTTTTGTTGCCCATGCGAAAAGGAGGCAATGAAAACCAAACAGAAAAAGAAAATGGTTTTAAGTTTCATAAAGCAAAATTTATAACGAATCGAAATGACTTTAAAAAATCCGAGGCCTTTCGGCCCCGGAAATTAACAATTAAACCCTACTGCTATTTATTAATCCAAAGCTCATTATCAACATCATCCACAGCCGATCCAAACTGCGCTTGTAGTGCTGCTTTCAAATTTGACTCGTTATAAAATGATTCTGATGTTGGATACAACCAACGCTTGGGGATAACACCACTATTACCCGTGCCAGGGCCGGAATGGAAAGTCGGAACACCCGTTCTCCGATAGTTGAAATATGCCTCCTGACCAGAATTTTGGAAGAATGCTAAATACTTCTGGGTAAGAATCTGACTCAACCCTGTTGCATTATTTCCTGCATAAGCTACTGAGGTTTGAGCGAGGTAATTGGTAACCGAAGCTGTTGCTGTACCAATTTGATTATCTTCATCCTGCTCATAAATTGGAATCTGCGCGCCATCAACAATTCCATAAAATGCCATCGAAGCTTTGATACCATTATCGTAATAAGTTTTGGCATCGCCACTTACCCAATTACGATTAATAGCTTCAGCAATTGAGAAACATAACTCCCAATACGACAATTGAACACCTGGTTCAGGACCTGTTAGTGTGGTGTAGTATCTCTTTTGATTTGTAAAAGAATACACGCCATTTCCAGCCTTCACAGTCATGTCATCAAGGCTTTCACCAGCTGGAGCACCTACGTAAGCTGCAAAGTCGGTAGGAGCTACACCTGCAGTAATTTTTGCTTTAGCCGGGTTTGCGATTACAAATACCCGAGGATCGTTGCGATCGGTAAGACCTTTTACATAGGTTTCTGTAAGATTGTATCGACCTTTATCGAAACCACGGTTACCCGGATTGGTAGGATAAATTTGTGTTGAACCATTGTAGACATAGTTCATATTATCGCTATTGCTCGTCATTACTGGAAACTCTGTTGGATTGCTGAGTACAGCAGCGAACCTTTGTTTAACTTGCAAGTCAGCATCATTCTCATGTTTGCTTAAACTAATCAATACCCGAAGTTTAAATGTATTCACTGCCTTTCTCCACTTTGATAAATCGCTATTGTAGTAAAAGTCACCCTCCAAAGAAAGATCGTTGGCAGCAATTAGTTGTTTAAGATCAGCATTGGCTTCATCTAACCAAGTCAATACTTGCAAATAAATTTCCTTCTGCGAATCGTATGTTGGTTCTTTTATTTCCAGACCTTTCAAGGCTTCGCTCAAAGGAACATCACCCACACGCTGTGTCATGCCCACATAAAAGACAGATCTGAAATATTTGCCGAGTGCTGAATAGGGATTTACCTCTGCACCAGATTTAGCGGCTTCTTCTTCCATCTTAATCACATTCTTCAATGTGAGGAAAGTAAGTGAAGCATTTGTCCAGTATTCGTTAGTGCCATAATAATTGTAATTACATGACCAAAATTGATTTTGGCGGTGCTCAAGAGACCATGGCTCCTCGTTAAGGTCACTAAGAATCCCTCGCAGTACCAAGGATGGAGGTACTGATGCTGGCCTGTTTTCATTTAAGCCAATTTCTTCAAAATCCTGGCAGCTATACGATACTATCATAGCGATCGTAAGCGTCATATAGAAAATTATCTTCTTCATGGTTTTTAATTAAAAAGTAATGTTAACATTAAAGCCATAGCGTCTAAGGGTTGGAGACTGCAAATTTGAATATGCACTTGGTGCAACAAATTGATCAATATCAACATCTTTCTTCTCAGCAAAATATAGAAGGTTTCTTCCTACCAATGATATTGAAGCTCTCTTCATAAATGATCTCTCCAGCATGGCTGAAGGGAAATTGTAGGTTAATGTTACCTCACGCAATTTCGCATACGAGCGGCTGATTACGTTCGCTTCTTCAGCTGCATAATAACGACTGATCCAGTCTTGCAGAAAAGTGGCGGTGGTGTTGGGTGCAAATTGTAGCTCGTCATAGTTAGTAATAGCTCCCGTGATAGGATCATACTCTATTGCAGCACCATTTGAGATAACAACTCCTTGTCCTACCCAAGATTTAACACCCAAGGCATCTTGTGCACGGGCTACACCCATCGCACCTTCAACTGTTTCTATGTGACGACCACCACGGAAAGTCTGACGTTGGATATAATCGATAAGAACACCCCCCACGCGGCCATCAAACTGAAAGGTTAAGCCCCAGTTTTTATAGTTAACTCTATTGGTAATTCCCCACGACCAATCAGGATTAGTGTTACCAAGGAATTGAGCTACTGCTGTGTTGATAGGTCGGCCGCTTGCATCATTGATTAATTCGCCATTGGGAGTTTTGTAAAATGCCCCAGCATAATAAGCGTCAACCCGATCTCCAATCTTAATAAATCCTAACCGATCAGCGCCACCCGGTAATTCTTTAAGTGTTTCTTTGAATGAACCATAGTTTAGTAAAACATTCCAATTCAATCCGTCAGGGTTATTAATTGGTTTGGCATTGATTACAACTTCTAAACCAGAGCGTTGCGTCTTTGCACCGTTGGCTATAAAACCACTGTATCCAGTTGTTGTTGAAAGTGGCTGATTAGAAATCTGAGGGCCATCAATGTTGTTGAAATACGTAACGTCTAATCCAATTCTATCATTTAAGAAACGAGCATCCAAACCCACTTCAGTTGCTGAACTGAAATATGGCTCAAGTTGTGGGTTGATGAGTGTGTTGGGATAATAAGCTCCGGGTTGATTGTTATAAACCAAAGGTGTGCTGTATACCGCTTGATTTCCATAAGTAGGGCCACCATAGGGCGTATTATACGATGAACCATACCCTAATGGAAACGGTGCGTTAGGTGTCGCTCCTATGCTTGGAGTGGTGAAACCTCCACCGACTTTAGCATATGCACCTCTCACTTTAAGCATTGAAATAACTTCAGGCAATTCAAATGCTTCTGATAGAACTATACTCGTTGACACTGACGGGAAAAAATATTTCGATTGGGTTGGATACAACGTTGAATTATCATCAAAGCGACCAGTAGTAGAAAGTGTAAGCCAATCACTGAATGAAAAATCTAAGGTGTAGTAATAGCTATATACTGCCATGGGAGCCTTGTAGTTGTAGGCTTTTATAGGATTCAATGAATTGTCAAACGTGTAGGCACCAGGAGTCAATGATGAAGCCGGAACGTTTAGATAATCCGTAGTTATATAACTTGACCTATAATCGAAGGACCTGATGTTGCCTCCTACCGAAGCAGTTAGATTTATTCCTTCAGTCAAATCCTTATTGAAGGTAACTAAAAGATCGCTGTTGCTATCAAATAGATTTCTGTAATCCTCCCTATAGTCTCCTTTTGCCTGCTCGCGTCCATATACCGTTGCGGAATAAGGAAATTTTTCGTTTCTAAAAAGCTCATAAGTACTTATACTTGTCCTACCCAATACCTGTAAATAATCCGTGATATCATATTTCAAAGACATGTAGCCATATATGTCGGTTTTCTGATGACCGCGGAGCCACTCATTTGTTAAAAAGTAAGGGTTGTTGTAGCGCGTGTAATCTGCATAGATTTGTTGAACACCCTCTTTACCCTTCTGCCAGTAATTTTTCATATCGTCAATATCCCAATCGGCACCACCCCAAATGGTGATATTATAGATCATACTATTAGGGCCATACTGAACATCTGGAAAGTTTTCACTGTATTGTCGATTATAGTTAATGTTAGATTCAAAGCGAAGCTTTTCCGAAAAATCAAAGCCTGTTGTAACATTAAAGTTATCACTGTTCAGATCTGTATTTGGTACCTGACCGCGCTGATAATTGTGCGAATAAGAAAACCGCAAATCATATTTTTCTCCGCTGGCAGAAACTGCAACGTTATTTGTGGTTAAGAAACCGGGACGTAAAAATCGTTCCAGATTATCAGCACCTCGTGCAGTCCAGGGAGTTGGAACTATGTTTCCGGTAAACGTTGTTCCAGATGGGAACGTAGTCGTATATGTGTTGTTAGGGTCAACCACTCCATCATACTGAGGAATCAACTGGCCATTAAAACGAGGGCCCCAGATATCATAATCTGAATCGTATAAGCCACCGCCCTTTCCATCAGCAAATGCATAGCGACCATGATCGCCAGGTCCATATTCATCTTGCACCTTTGGTATTGTGAGAAATGTATTATCCCACATATTTGAAGAATTAAATTCAACACTAAAACCTCGGTTATCTTCCGAACCCTTTTTAGTAGTGATAATAATTGCACCATTTAATCCTCGGGTTCCGTAAAGTGCAGACGCAACAACACCTTTAAGAACAGTATAGCTATCAATATCATCAGGACTAATATTCCAAGTATCCGAATTAATTGGAACTCCGTCCACTACATAAAGCACATCGCTTCTACCTCGCAACGATATGGCGGGCGCTCCAATCAATTCAGCAGATGAACCTACATTTAGGCCAGCCACTTTGCCAACCAATGAGTTAATAGGATTAGGTTCACGAGCCTTCAGCAATTGACTTGCCTTTACCTCTTGTGTGGCGTACCCAATTTTTGACTTGTCTTTTTCAATACCCAAGGCAGTAACCACAACTTCAGAAAGTTGGGTAGCATCGGTAGCCAACACCACTTGTAATGAGGTTTTTCCATTAATGGCAACTTCCTGAGTAGTGAAGCCTACAAATGAAAAGACAAGAATGTCATTCGATGAAGTTGTTGTAAGAGAAAACGCACCGTTCACATCCGTGATTGTACCGTTTGTTGTACCTTTCACCAGAATGTTCACTCCGGGAATCGGGCTCTGGTCTTCACCAGAAAGAACCTTTCCGGACACCGTTACCTGAGCCATTGCTCCGGTCACAGAAAAAATTCCAAGGATGAGTATCAAAGCTGTTCGGCTCAGTTTACTCAAACCCCTACTGCATGTTTGTAGATTTTTCTTCATAGTTGTTTAGGTTGTTTGATAATTGTGGTTGTAGAATTTTTCAGCACACAAATGTTGACAACCAACTTGACGATAGAATTAGTAGCAGGTTACTGATGCGTTACTTTCGTCTGGGGTTTTTGCATGTTCAATAATGCTGACGCAACTTGACAAATGGTAAACTCTTAGAAACCGATCAGCAAGGGGTTATTTGTATTAACATTAGATTAACAAAGGGCATGGCTCTTTCAATTGATCCAAAAAGTTTCCAAATAGGAAACAAAAACTGTTATGGAAGATGAACTGATCAGTCGAATCGGCAAAAGAATCAAAGCGTTACGAAAAGAACGCGGGCTTACGTTGCAAGTACTTAGCGAGCGATCGTATGTTACCAAGGGGCTACTCTCAAAAATCGAAAACTCAAGAACCATTCCCTCGCTTCCGGTTTTCCTGAAGTTAATTCAAGGTCTGGAAATGAATGCCAAAGATTTTTTCGAAAACATCGCGCTGATGCATGGAAAAAATTATATGCATATAAAACGAAAAGACTACCAGATTTTTCAAAAAGAAGAAAGACTGGGTTTTGAGTATCAGTTTATTTTAGGGCAATCACTAGCCAACATTACTATGGAAGCCGTTCTGTTAACAGTGCATCCAAAAGCAGCGAGCAAACCCACCACGACCGATGGTTTTGAATTCAAGTATATAATTTCGGGAAAGTGCCACTATAAAATTGATGGAGAACAGATTTTGCTGGAGGAAGGAGACTCCTTGTACTTTGATGCTTCCAAACCTCACCATCCCGAAAACGGATTCAGAAAGAAAGTGGTGATGCTCGTTTTATACTTCTTAACAGCAAAATAAAATTGGTTCGCTGGCTTTGAACAATAAATTCATCATTATTGCAACCTTATCAGTTCTATGAAATCAACTCATTTTGATGCAATCATAATTGGTGCCGGTATTTTAGGAACCTTTCATGCGTACCATGCTGCGGAGATTGGGAAAAAAGTATTGCTACTTGAAAAAGATAGCTTTCCAGTAAACGCAACGGTACGCAACTTCGGGCAGGTAGTTCCCTCCGGCATGTCAAGTGAATGGTTTCAATTCGGTGTCTATAGCACACAGCTTTACAAAAAAATTCAGACCGAACATGATATCGCTATCCGCGAAAATGGAAGCGTATATATTGCCTCCAACCCTGATGAACAACAACTCATTCATGAGCTAAAACAAAAAATGGATGAGCGTAACTATGAAGCTCATCTACTCACTCAAGGTCAATGCATCGAAAATTGGCCGGCTCTAAAATCCGATTATTGTAAGGAGGCTCTTTTCTTTCCTCAAGAAGTGAGTGCCGAGCCAGAATCAACCATACATCGATTATTACTCTATATAGATAAGCGATTTTCAAATCTAACCTATCAATCTAAAACCGCGGTGCTTGGTTGTGATATTGCGGATGGAATTGTGAAAATTGTAACCGATACGAAGGCTACCTTCACGGCCGATAAGGTTATCATTTGCAATGGTAGTGAATTCAAAATTCTTTTTACTGACTTATTCCGCAAAAGCGGAATAGTAGTGAGCAAACTTCACATGCTTCGGTCACTACCCATGCCACAACTAAAGTTGGACGGAAATATTCTAACCGGGCTCACCATCCGTAGATACGAATCATTTGAAGAGTGTCCTTCTTTTGCAAGGCTAAAAACTCCACCCGAACTGGAAGAACTGAGGAAATGGGGAATTCATATTCTTTTCAAAAAAGCAATTGACGGTTCCGTTATTCTGGGCGACTCACACGAATATGCAACGGTTGATCAGCCTGAAAAGCTTGGCTTTGAAATCAATCAGTATATAAACAACTTGATGTTGAAAGAAGCTGCCCGGATTATAAACATGGAAAATTTTCAGGTAGCCAACACGTGGGCTGGGTATTATTCGCAGCATCCCGAAAAAGACATCGTTGAAATTGACATCGAAAACAAAATTCATATTCGTACTGCCATTGGCGGCAAAGGCATGACTTCCTCGGCAGGATATGCTCAAAAGAGTATTGAACGGATTTTGGAATAGAATTTTGTTTTACCTTTCTTAGAATTTCATGTGGTCAAACTTCCATACTCATTGCAACTATTGTGATGGAAAAGGAATCTTCAAAGACTTTTTAACCTCGCCCTCCATAAAAAGTCTTGGGTTCTCTTCGCATGCTCCCCTACCCTTTCAATCACCTTGGGCCATGCGTGGGGAAAAATTCACTTACTATTTAAATGAACTTGCCCAACTGAAGAAAGAGGTAGGCACGATTGAACTTTATACTGGTCTTGAAGTAGATTATATTCCTGACAAAATTTCACCAACTGATTTTAAGTCTCTCGACTATACCATTGGATCCATTCATTTTGCCGATGCGTTTGCCGATGGAACACCTTGGGAAGTTGACGGATTACATACACATTTTCTGGATGGACTACAATCAATATTTAATAATAACCCACGGCATGCCTGGGGCCGATATTTTGAACTAACTCGTGAAATGATCCGCGAGGCTCCACCCACCATTCTTGGTCACCTTGACAAAATGAAAATCCAAAACATCGATTCTAAATTCTTTGATGAGCAAGACCTGTGGTATCGGGAAGAAATAAAACAAACGCTGGAGATAGCGAAAAAATCTAACATAATAATAGAGGTAAACACGCGAGGTTTATATCAAAAGAAATCCTCCTCACCCTATCCCAGTCCGTGGATTCTTGCACAGATAAAAGCTGCTGGCATTCCGGTTACACTAAGTTCAGATGCACATCACCCCAACCAACTGTTTAATGAATTCACTGAAACTGCCCGATTATTAAAATCTATCGGATTTAAAAAATTGAGTATTCTAACAGCTGGTGCGTGGAAAGAAGTTAACTTTAACGAAAACGGACTCCTTGATTAATAAATCCAAAATCACTACTTGGCTTGAGCAAACTAATGGGCTTTGGTTTACTCTATACGCTTCGCTATCGGCATTCTGTTTATATACGTGTGTCTATGCATTTCGCAAAACTTTCGCTGCCGCTACTTTTGAGGGTCTTGAGTATGCGGGGATAGATTATAAAGTTTGGCTTGTAACTTTTCAGGTCATTGGGTATGCATTGGCAAAGTTTATTGGCATTAAAGTAATCTCAGAATTAAAAGCACACTCGCGCGGTTTTGGTATTCTATTGATGGTTGCGATTGCAGGTGTATCCTGGTTATTATTTGCTATTACACCAGCGCCTTATAATATTATCTTTCTCTTTACAAATGGGTTGCCTCTTGGTATGGTGTGGGGCATGGTGTTTGGGTATCTGGAAGGGAGACGGATGACAGAGGTTTTGGGTGCTTCCTTGGCGGTGAGTTTTATTTTTTCTGCCGGGTTATGCCGATCAGTTGGAGCGTTTGTTATACGCGACTGGGGCACATCAGAATACTGGATGCCTTTTGTAGTTTGTTGTTTATTTATTATTCCGTTGCTGGTATTTCAATTCTTGCTAGATAAACTTCCGCCACCTTCGGGGTTAGATGAACAACTTCGCACCAAGCGCATGCCGATGGATGCAAACGAGCGGAAAACATTTACGAAAACGTTTTTACCAGGCATTATTCTCTTCACACTTTGTTATGTTTTGCTCACTGCCTTCCGCGATTTCCGCGATAACTTCTCGGCCGAAATCTGGAAATCATTAGGCATGGGCAACGATCCTTCCATTTATACAACCACCGAAATTCCAGTTTCTATATTCGTGCTTTGCTGCATGGGCAGTTTGATGTTAATTAAAAACAATAAGGTTGCACTGATGGTTAATCATGTTATTATTGGTGTTGGAATGATTTTAATTGGAATTTCAAATTTTCTTTTTGAAACTAACCTGATTAGCCCATCGCTTTGGATGACCCTTGTGGGCATAGGGTTGTATCTGGGCTACATTCCCTTCAATAGTATTTTCTTTGATCGTTTGATTGCAGCATTTAAGTATGTTGGCACAGTTGGTTTTATAATGTATGTAGCAGATTCTTTTGGATACCTTGGCAGTGTGGCCGTTTTGTTTTACAAAGAATTTGGTCAGGCTAACCTGAGCTGGCTGGATTTCTTTTTGTCAGGCGGTTACATTATGTCAGTTGTAGGAACAATCCTGATCGCAGGATCAATGCTTTACTTCCACCTAAAACATAAAAACTGGAAATTGGATGCTACCGGGAGGCAACCTGCTGAGTAGCATTTAACCGATTGTATTGAAGTACTATTACAACGGCATTCTGTTTTTGATTTAAATCCAGCCTCGCCTCTTTTACCCAAGCATAGAGATCGGGCCTCGCTCTAATAAAATCAGGAAATATTTTTCTTTTGAAATGTCGAATGGGAATCAGGGTATCCTTATTATAAATAAAATAGACATAATCATTTTTATCATCTGGATTGAGATCGTGCGTTCGATTTAATTTTCGGACTACTTTCCAGTCTCCCTGCACAACCAATTCATAGAATAAAGGTTTTTTGTTCTCAAAATCATTGAGCACGATAAATTGTCTGTTTACGTTGCGCTCCTTATCATAAAGCCGAAACGATTTTACTTTACTGGCCGCATATACGGAAAGGTTTTCCGCTGATCTGAACACGAGGGTATTGAAATCAAGATGAACCTGAATATCTCCGGCAAACACTTCATTTGATTTCAATACCATTGAGCCTTGGTGCCAAAGCAGGGATTTTGACTGACTAAAGGAAGGTGTTGCTGAAAGTATGAAAAGAACCAAAATCAGATTATATCTCATTCATGCTAACATTTAGTTAACATGAAGATAATATTAAGGAAACTTAAAAAGAAAACTCGTGCCGATTTTTTTACCGGGAGATTCCTAGTATTGAAAGCAATTCAGGTACCTGCTCTATTAAATGTGTATGTGGTTCTTTCAGAAGACTCTCCCTTGAGTACGAACCTGTAGTAACGCCAACCACCCATCGGCAGCCGGCACGGGTTCCCTCATTCATATCAGAAGATGTATCACCTACTTTTGCAACGCGTAGCACATCGGTTACACCTGTGCGTTTCATCGCTTCAAAAATCAAATCAGGGTATGGTCTGCCATTCTCAACTTCATCGCTTGTAACGCTCGTGTCAATTAAATCATTTTTCACCCACCCTAATCGGTTCAGTATCGCATTCGTGATGGGTCTATCGAAACCTGTATCAACAGCTACCTTAATGCCATGCTGTTTCAATACAACAAATGTTTGACTAACGCCTTCCTTCTCACCTACGCGCTCGTCAGTTTGATAAAATTCAATCATGCTAGCAACAAAATCAGTATGAATCTCATCAATAAATTTATCAGAAATTGCAGGGTGATTTTTATCCTCTAGTAGCTTACGGATTGCTACTGGTTTGGGGATGCCCATAATTACATTGGCTTCTTCCATCGTAATTTTAACTCCTTTATTTTTTAGTGCTGTTTGCAGAACTCTGTGTACATCCTGATCATCCTTTACAGTTGTGCCAGCTAAGTCAAAAACAATTAGTTCTGGTAGCATAAATAAATTTGATTTTATAAATGTAATTATAAACGATCCTTGCGAGTTCCGAAACGATTCCGGAATTATTAATCATTTAATAATAAGAAAGCATAAAAAAGCAGTATCTCTGTTATCTAACTTTAAACTATGATCATATTAAGATGAGCGCATCTCAAATTACAGACGAAATTTTAAGGCTCTACGAAATGTATGGTAGTGCCGACTATATAGGCGAGCCTGTATCGCAAATAGAACACATGTCGCAATCGGCTGAATTGGCAATCCGGACCAACGCTGATGACGAAGTAGTGCTGGCTGCCTTCTTTCACGACATAGGGCACATTCGGGTTCAAAATAAACCTGAACTGATGGGATCATACGGAACAAAAAGTCATGAAGAAATTGGAGCCAACTATTTAAGAGAACTCGGATTTTCTGAGCGCATTGCTCAACTGGTTGAAAATCATGTGAAGGCAAAACGGTATCTAACATGGCGATACCCAGAATATTATAATCAGCTTTCAGAGGCAAGTAAGAAGACTCTTTTATTTCAAGGCGGGATAATGACAGAGCAGGAAGGATTAGAATTTGAGAAAGACCCACTCTTTGAAGCCAGTGTTTTATTAAGAAAGTGGGATGAGACTGCCAAGATAGTGGGTGTTCCTATTATTGATCTGGAAATTATCCGGCAGAAATGCGTGAAAGCTTTAGCTGCTAGAAACTAGTCCAGATCTTCTTCCATTTTTCTTCTCAGATCATCCAGGCCTTCTACAGTCAACGGCTTGGAAATAAAACTGATTACATTCTCATAAGAACGGGCGCGTTCACGATCGGCCTGACTGTTTGAACTAGTAAGAATAACCACCTTCATCCTATCAAAAGTTCCATCCGGATTTTCACGCAATCGCTCCAGAAACTCAAAGCCATTGACCATAGGCATATTAAGGTCCAGAAACACAAGTCCGGGGTTTTCACTTTGTGGCGTTCGCATGAGGGCTTCAAGTGCCTGCACGGGTGAGTTGAACGTAACGATCTGGCTGGCAAAGTGGCGAATCTCCAAAAATTTCTTCTGCACAAATAAGTCGACCTCACTATCGTCAATTAAAAAGGCAGTATGAATCGGATATTCTTTAACCATTATTGCAGTTAAACTTATAAACTAGTGATAATGTTTGCGCTATCCCCGATCTTTTGCAATTTCTGGTTAAAATAAAGGTCAAACGGTTTCTCAGGATTAGAAAAATGTGCTAAAATTGAAGGCTAAACCAAAAAGCCCATGAAATTTACGCGTCTTACTACTTATCTATTCGCCTTGTTAGCCGTAGCTGGCCTGTGGTCCTGCGGAGGTGGTTCTAAAGAAGAAAATCAAAATTCCAAGGAGTTTGATCAGGCCGAGGAGTCACTAAAAGACCAAATTGAAGATGTTATCTATAATATCCCGTCACCGTCAGAAATTCCTTACTTGCTTCAGGCTACCGGTGCCGAATATAATCAGGGGTTGCTAAATGATCGCAATAAAGTGGATCAGTATGGCAGCCGCACAGACAAAGCTGCGCTGAACCTGGGTGTTTATGCTTCTGATATTGGATACCTGAGCTCATATGAAAAAACTCAAGAGGCCATCGATTACCTAAACTCTGCAAAGAAACTAGCTGACAATCTTGGTGTTATTGGCTCATTTGATATGGATGTGCTTCAACGTTTTGAAAGTAACATTGCAAACAAAGATTCACTGGCAAACATCCTGAACACAGCCGTGCAAAGCAGTGAAAAATACCTGAAAGACGAGAGCCGTAACAAGCTAGCCGCTCTTTTGCTAACCGGAAGTTTTGTTGAAGGTCTTTATATCTCAACCGGCTTAATAAAAAGTTATCCAAAAGATCTTCTGCCTGATGACTCCCGCAATCTAGTGCTTACCCCGTTGATGCGCGTTATCCTACAGCAAGAAAAATCTGTGGACGAGTTATCAAAAATGCTTTCTACCATTGACCAGGCTGAACCCATTGGAGGGCTTGCAGCCGACCTTGCTGCCCTTCAGGCGAGCTACCGTTCATTAAATATTGAAGAGCAAATCAAGAACAATCGTTCTGATCTTGTACTCACCGACAAAAATCTGGTTGAGATCACAAAGATTGTTGAAAAAATGAGAAAATCGATCGTTGAATAAAACCTTCGAGTAAGTTTTCACAAAAAGGATTAACCGCTGGTTAATCCTTTTTTTATTGCCCACTGATTCTTTCTTAACTTTAAGGAAACCGCATATCACCTGACCTATGAGCGAACCAGTACTAAACGCCATCATGAGGCTATTTGCTTTGGTAGCCAAAGAAGATAAAATCACAAAACAAGAACGCGAACATATACAGGTGTTTCTCTCCGACCATCTCAGTCAAAAAGCCTCTGAAAACCACATGCGGTTGTTCGATGAATATGCCATCGAGACGTCAGGCAAACTCAGTGCTGCGCAGGAAAAAGATACCGTTATCAAAATTTGTCGTTCCATCAACGAAGAGGTTGCGCAAAAACAAAAGGTTGTGATCATGCTCGAACTAATGAGTGTGATCCTTGCCGATGGTGCCATTTCTGACC
Organism: Cyclobacteriaceae bacterium; assembly: GCA_965278925.1. Lineage (GTDB taxonomy): Bacteria > Bacteroidota > Bacteroidia > Cytophagales > Cyclobacteriaceae > ELB16-189. Next base: position 1,675,167 of record OZ257123.1, read on the forward strand.
GGGAGCAAACGTTAGCGGACCTGATCCGCGAGGCCCTCAACATCACGGTAGATGATCTGGCTCTGATAAAGAAATATGTATTAAGCAAACGAAGAGAAGATAACGATCACGAAGACATTCTGATCGTTGACTCAATCCAGTATGCTCCGGAAGCCTGCAAGCACATTTACCGCGAAGATTTGAATGGATTTATTGCCATGCTCTTTTTGCGAAATACCGATATCTTCTTTTTTAAATATGTAGGACATTCTGATGTTTACTTAAATGGTGTGCCTCAGAAATCCGGAAGCATTAATGTGCTGGCAACAGGTAGCACCCTGAGGTGGGAAGCAACAAATCCGGTTTACTATGGCGAAATACTGGCGCACTTTAAAAAGACAAATGATGGCGAGCGCACAAGCTTCGAAGCCAGAAAAATCTCTTACAAATTCAAAAATGGAAAACTTGGCTTGCGCGAAGTAGACGTAGCCGAAGAATCGGGAAATCTGGTTGCTCTGATGGGTGCGAGTGGTGCCGGTAAATCAACGCTGCTTCATGTACTTAACGGAACCGAGAAGCCCTCGCAAGGTCAAGTACTGATTAACGGAATTGATATCTACAAAGACCCTGACAAAATTGAAGGTGTAATCGGGTTTGTTCCACAAGATGATTTGTTGATCGAAGACCTGACGGTTTATCAAAACTTATACTTTGCTGCAAAACTTTGTTTCAGCAACCTGAATGAAAAACAAATTGACGATCTGGTAGTAAAAACCCTGAGTGACCTTGGGCTAACTGAAACCAAGGCACTGAAAGTAGGCTCACCCTTGCACAAAACCATTAGCGGTGGCCAGCGCAAACGGCTTAATATTGGGTTGGAATTACTCCGCGAGCCTGCTGTTTTATTTGTTGATGAACCCACCTCGGGTCTATCCTCACGGGATTCAGAAAATATTATTGATCTCCTTAAAGAACTTTCTCTGAAAGGAAAACTGGTCTTCGCTGTCATCCATCAGCCATCCTCCGACATTTTTAAAATGTTTGATAAACTGGTGATCCTGGATACAGGTGGCTACCAGATTTATTACGGTAATCCGGTAGATGCTATCACCTATTTTAAAAGAAATATCAACCTGGTAAATAGTGAAGAAGGTGAATGTGTTACTTGTGGAAATGTAAACCCTGAACAAATCTTCAACATCATTGAAACAAAGGTTATTAATGAGTTTGGAAACTTTACAGATGAACGAAAATTTTCACCCGATGAATGGAATCGTCAGTATAAGGAAAAAATTAAAATCACACCCGTGAGCACTTCGAATGAAGTTCCACACTCAACGTTGCGAATACCTTCCTGGCTTCGGCAAATTAAATTATTCGGGCTCCGCGATTTGTTGGCAAAGCTGAGCAACACGCAATATCTATTCATCAACTTACTGGAAGCTCCGCTGCTCGCATTTATTCTAGCCTTTATTGTTCGCTATTATAATAGCGATGATCCGTATAATCTGGGGTATGTGTTTAGTAAAAACCTAAACATGCCAGCCTATCTTTTCATGAGTGTTATCGTGGCTTTGTTTATGGGCCTTACGGTAAGTGCGGAAGAAATAATCCGCGATCGCAAGATTTTGAAACGTGAGAAATTCCTGCACTTAAACCGAAGCAGCTACATCCTTTCAAAAATCGGAATCTTGTTCATGATCTCCGCCATTCAAACTGCGCTGTTTGTGATGGTGGGCAATTCGATGTTGGCGATCAAAGGAATGTTTTTCATTTACTGGGCTATCTTATTTACTACCTCATGCTTTGCCAACTTGGTGGGGCTCAATATCTCATCTGCTTTTAATTCGGCTGTTACCATTTACATCCTTATTCCCATTTTGTTAATCCCCCAACTAATCCTCAGCGGAGTGGTGGTGAAGTTTGATAAACTTAATCCTACTATTGGCAACACGGCTACAGTCCCCTTTGTGGGCGATATCATGGCATCGCGATGGGCTTTTGAAGCCAGCATGGTGGCACAATACAAAGACAATAAATTTGAAAAACAATTTTATGAAGACGATAAAGTGATGGCTGATGCTGATTATAAAAAGATCTATTTTATACCAGCACTCGAAACTCGCCTTGATTTTATCAATCTGAATCACAAAAATTCGGAACCGGGCATTCAAAAAGAAGTTGCTGACGATCTGAACTTATTAAAGCGAGAAATTTCGGAAGAGTTAAACTTTGTCGGCAAAACTGACTTTACCACTATCGAAAATTTTTCACTTGACCGCTACGATTCAGCTGTCTATGATGAAACAACTGTTTTTCTTAGTGCCCTGAAGAAGTTTTATATCAATCGCTATAACCAAGCTGATGCCGAAAAAGATAAAAAAATAAGCGAGCTGACAGATACCCCTGATAAAGAAAAAGAGTTTGAAGAATTTCGTAATGACTACCAGAATGAATCGATAACTGAATTGGTAAAAAACATGGTCGAATCAAATCGGATTATTGAGAAAGATGGAAAGCTGATTCAGAAAATTTTCCCGATCTACAAAAATCCAGACCCGGAACACCTCGTAGATTTTGACGCTCAGTTTTATATGCCTGCCAAACATTTTCTTAACAAGAATATCGACACTCTGTATTTTAATCTGGGCGTAATCTGGTCTATGACGTTTTTACTGGCCATCACATTATACTTTGAGATTCTTAGAAGGATTGTTGACGGATTAGGGAACATTTCAAATCCTATTCCAAGAAGAATGTAGCAAAGCATGTTTTTTATTCTTTCAAAAACCCTGAATTACCTCACCATGCCCTTGGTGATTATCTGTGTTTTATTTCTTCTATCCTGGATTCTGAACAATAAAAAATGGAAAAGTTTACTGTTCAAAATCGGCATTATTCTACTTTTATTCTTTTCCAACGATTTCATCACAAATGAAGTTGTACGGGCATGGGAATTGCCCGCAACACCCTTTAATGAAATCAAACAAACCTATTCGATAGGTATCTTGCTAACAGGAGTCACCAAAGGTAACATGGCACCTGACGACCGTGTTTATTTTCAGCGTGGGGCAGATCGTGTTACACACACGTTGCAACTTTACCGGATGGGAATCATAAGAAAGATTCTGATCTCAGGCGGCAGCGGGTCGTTGTTAGAACGAAACAGGCAAGAGGCTGATGAGATTGCTGATGCTCTATACATGATGGGGGTGCCAAAAGAAGCTATACGCATTGAGAATGAATCGCGCAACACGCACGAATCGGCAGTAGCTGTCAAAAAAATCCTGCAAGACTCTGTATCCTCTGAGGAATGCCTTCTGATTACCTCTGCCTTTCACATGCGTAGGTCGCGGGCTTGCTTTGAGAAGGTCGGTTGGCGTATGGATACCTTCACAACCGATTTTTTACATCATAAAAGAATGTTTACACCGGATGCGCTCTTGATGCCTCGGGTTGAATCTTTAGTGATTTGGAACATTATGGTTCGTGAATGGGTAGGGATGATTGCCTACAAAATAAGCGGTTACATTTAATGCCTCTTTCATTTACCAATTAACCTGCCTATACTTGAGATACAAAAAAGACGCATGCAAAAAAACCAGTTGACGCAATCTCTTTGGCTGCTTCTGATCATGCTGGGTTCTCTGCTCTTAGGTTCCTTTCTGCCAGGCTTTTCTGTAGGGTCTTTGTCTTTTAAAGAGATTAATCTCCTTGCTGATGTTCAGACTAAATCTGAAAAAATCATTCCGCCTTCGATAGTCCTAAAGGTTGACTCCTCTCAGGATACAACAATCGCTGAAATCATACCCGAAAAAATAGAACCAAAAAACTATCCTTGCCCGCCTGGTATTACTTGCTTTGAAGACTTTAGTATTAACAAAAGCGCTTTGCGGAGTTTTTTTCACGCTCTTCGAAATGTTAAGAAAAAACCTGTACGCATTGCCTTCTATGGTGACTCGTTTATAGAGGGCGATGTGTTGTGTGGCAACTTTCGCGACACCCTACAAGGAATTTATGGAGGGCGAGGTGTTGGCTATGTACCTATGGCTTCAGAAGTCACACAATATAGACTTAGCATTTTACATACCTTTAGCAACTGGAAAACCTACTCACTGGTAGGGAAATACACACACACCATTCCATCACTGGGTATTTCAGGATATTCCTTTGTTCCGCTTGAGCAAAATGAAGTAGAATACAAACCGGCACGCAAACAAGGATCGAAGAGTTTTGATAACATGCGGGTGTTCTATCAAAACAATGGCAACTCATCTATGAATTATTTTCTAAACGATACTTCCCATTTTTCATTAGCCCTTAACAACTCCGATAGCCTGCAACAAGCGTTGCTAAACATTCAGGATGCAAAGGCTGTGAAACTTCAATTCTCAAATCCTGATAGTGTACTTGTATACGGTGCGAGTTTTGAAAGTAGCACCGGTCTCTATGTCGATAATTTTGCAATGCGCGGCAATTCTGGAATGAGTTTAGCTGCATTATCCCCAATACTTATAAAACAATTCAATCATTTTCAGGATTACAAATTAATTTTACTTCAATACGGATTAAATCTGGTAACTGAAACAGATTCTATGGAATACATCTGGTACCAATCCAGAATGGTGAAGGTTATCAAGGGTCTTAAAGAAATTTTTCCAGAAGCTAGCTTTGTATTAATTGGCATCAGCGACCGCGGTGGAAACATCGATGGAAAAATACAAACCATTCCTGCTATCCCACGCATGAGAGACGCACAACGCGAAATTGCCCGCAAAACTCAAATTGCCTTTTGGGATTTGTATACAGCTATGGGTGGCGAAAACTCAATTGTGAAATATACAATGGCCCAGCCACCCTTGGCAGCAAAAGACTACACCCATCTCAATTTTAGGGGGGGCCGGATGATTGCCAAACGATTGGCTGATGCTCTCTTATACGAACACAACCGATATGATAAGAAAGCTATTCTTCCTTAGTCTGTTGTTGGTCGCACACCTGACGGAAGCACAGGACACAATCGCCTATGTTATAACACCTGCCTATGAGTTTATTAAACCCGAAGTAAATGAAATTAATAATTCGGTTTCACTTTCTGACTTTTACGAAAAGCTTTATCAACTTAAAAAGAATAATAAATCGATTGTAAACATTTTACAGATTGGTGATTCGCATATTCAGGCCGATTTTTTAAGCAACGTAACTCGTAAACTTCTTCAAGTTGAATTTGGAAATGCAGGCCGGGGGTTGGTTTTTCCCGGTCGGGTAGCCCGAACAAACGAATCCTCAACTGTTTATACCTCTTCATCGGGCAGTTGGGATTCGAAGCGAATCATTTACACAAACCAGCCAATGCCCATCGGCATTGCCACTATGACCTTGCGAACAAACCAAGTTGGTAATTCGATAATAATAAAAACAAAACCGAATGAGTCGCTCAGCTATGCTTTCAATAAAGTAACTTTTCTGTTTCAAAAAGACTTTAGCAGTTATAATCTGGTTATTAAAGATTCACTGGGTCAATACCTTGCATATGTAGGTCCTTATACGTTTGAGGGCTCTAATACCTCGCGCATTTTGCTACCCTTTGCAACCAATCAAATTGAGTTTCAAACTCTTCAGTCAACGCCATCACAAAGTCAATTTACTCTTTTTGGTATCAATCTGGAGAATGGCAAACCGGGTGTCATGTTCCATGCTACCGGAGGCAACGGGGCAAAAGTGAAACATTTTATAGAAGCTGAAGATTTTGCCTCACAGACCAAAGAACTATCACCCGACCTGATCATCATTTCATTAGGCACAAACGAGGCGATTGAATATCCGTATGTAGATCCTAGGCTTACTGATCAACTCGATGAATTTATTAACCAGCTTAAAAATCAAAATCCTAAGGCTCAATTTATACTCACCATACCGATGGATTTCTACAAGAAAAAGACAAGGCGCAATCCGGGGGTAGAAGTGGTAAGAAAAAAACTAATTGACTATGCGGATTCTCATGATCTTGCCTATTGGGATTTGTATACCAGCGGTGGCGGAAAACATGCAGCCGATTTATGGAAGAAAAGTAGTTTACTACAATCCGATGGGATCCATTTTACCAAAGCAGGATACGAACTACAGGGAAGTTTATTATATGAGGCCCTTATAAAAGGATATAACGAGTATGTTCTCTATCGATATCCATAAACTGCTCGATCAATTACGCTATCATGCCGATGAACCGTTGATTTTTAACAGCGGCCTGTTTCTATTTTTGTTTTTGGGATTCCTGATCATTTACATACTGCTCAGCAAAACACATCGTCCCAAGCTCTTGTTTGTAACATTCTTCTCTCTGTATTTCTATTACAAATCAAGCGGGCTCTATTTTTTATTGCTACTAAGTACAACCTTAATAGACTATACTCTTGCCAACCTGATTTATAAAGCTAAAACTGAATGGAAACGCAGCCTCCTCTTAGCACTAAGTCTAATAGCGAATCTTGGAGTGCTGGGCTATTTTAAATACACTAACTTTCTACATGAGATTTTCAGCACCGCAGCGGGTATCACCTACGAGCCCTTTGACATATTTCTTCCCGTTGGCGTTTCGTTCTTCACTTTTCAATCACTTAGTTATACGATAGATGTTTATCGCAAGCACTTGAAGCCAGCCAGTCACATACTTGATTACGCTTTCTTTGTTTCCTTCTTTCCTCAACTGGTTGCCGGACCCATTGTACGGGCTGCTGACTTTCTTCCGCAACTCAGTAAGCCCACATTTGTATCACGCGAAATGTTTGGCCGTGGAGTTTATTTGATCTGCACTGGGTTATTCAAGAAAGCAATTATCTCAAATTACATCAGCCTGAATTTTGTAGATAGGATTTTTGATTCCCCTACCCTCTACAGCGGCCTTGAAAATCTTTTTGGTGTGTATGGTTATGCCCTGCAAATCTATTGCGATTTCTCAGGCTATTCAGACATGGCTATCGGCATAGCCTTGCTGCTTGGTTTTCATTTCAATATAAATTTTGACTCTCCGTACCAAGCTAAAAACATTACCGAATTCTGGAGACGCTGGCACATGTCACTCTCCACCTGGTTAAAAGACTATTTATACATCTCGCTAGGTGGAAACCGGAAAGGCAAAATAAGAATGTATTTTAATCTTATCTTCACCATGCTATTGGGTGGTCTTTGGCACGGTGCTGCCTTTCGATTTATTTTATGGGGTGGATTGCACGGCATCGCCTTGGCAATTCATAAATTCTTTACATCGCTTTATCCTCCGTCCTCAAATAAAAAACCATTGTCAAAAGTACTAACCTCATCAATCAGCATACTCGTTACGTTTCACTTCGTTTGTTTTTGTTGGATTTTCTTCCGGGCTTCCTCGATAGAAGTAGCCGGGCAGATGATCAGCCAGATTACTACGTATTTTAACCCTCAGATATTTTTTGATTTTATGACAGGCTATAAAGGAGTTTTATTTCTGATGGTGCTGGGTTATGTTCTTCACTTTCTTCCGGCATCAACTGAACAACGTGCCGAAGCGTGGGTTACCCGAATGCCTTTAGCAGGGAAAGCTGCCTTACTGGTTGCAATAATTGTGCTGGTAGTTCAAACAAAGTCAGCCGGCATACAACCATTTATCTACTTTCAGTTTTGAACTTTAATTAGCCACAAGTGCCCGAATATCGTGATGCGCAGATACTTCGAAGAGTAGTTGTCATTTCTGATTTATCCCTGCATCAGGTTTACTACGTATTTCAAGATCGGAAATCGTAGTCCGCGATGACAAGCATTTTTGAGATGGCTTCTGATAAAAACCTTATTCGTGCATTCGGGGCATATATATATACTTACTTAATAACCTGCACCCAACCTTTGCACGAGGCCTCCCCTTCAACCTGAATATCGTAATAATAAACGCCTGCCTCTACATTGGAGGCATCCCAATCATCCTGATAGTCGTTGCTCTCATACACTTTTCCACCCCAGCGATTATAGATCACTACCTGTGCTGTTAACGAAGACATTGACAATTTTTTGCCTCCATACGAAATAACAAAAGCATTGTTCTCAGGAAATTCATCGGGGGTAATCACATTGGGCACCTTCAATTCAAATACGGGCACTTGCACCACCTCTTCGTAAATACACGATTCCTTTCTTCCCAACAAACGAACATTGTAAAGACCATCCTCATTAAACACATGTGTTGTAACATCCAAATCAGAAGTAGTGCCATCGCCAAAATCAAAGAACACCTCTTCGGCAGGATCGGTCAGGTTACGCACCTCCACGGTTGGCCGGCCAACACAATCATATATTTTGAAATGCTCAAACTGCAGGTCAATGCCCGGTACTACTTCAATATTGATAGTATCTTTTTTAACACATCCAATGGCATCGGCAATAGTAACAACGTACCCATCATCTTTAGTGGGATTTACAAGAGGCGATTGTTCAGTTGATTTAAATGTTTTATCCCAGTTCTCCCATTGATAGCTGGTTCCTCCAACTGCCACTAACCGCGCGCCTGCATCAAAGCACATAACCTGATCAGGGCCTGCAAACCCTGCAGGTTGAGAAACAATAACATTTGTAAATGTTGAATCGCGCCCTACACAAGTCCCGTTATCTAACGCCAATAACTTTACCCGATAGGTACCGGGTTCGGAATAAATGTGCATGATAAAGGTTGTGTCTTGCTTTACTAATTGACCACCATCGCCAAAATCCCACTCGTAAATTTTACCACCCGTGCTTTTATTTTGAAAGACAATGGGATCGGGCATACAAACTCTGTTGAGTCCGGGCATGTCAAACTCTATGGAGTTGGTTTGTATACGAGCCTTCAACGAAGACAAATCGAACTTAAACGCGGCATTGTTACAATTAAGACTTAAGTTTTGTCTGCTCCAGGAACCTGCTGTTGTTGGAAAGTCATCAAACCCACCACCACAGCCTGCACACACCGCATGGTACACAATCCCGCCTTTATCAAACCTGCTGGTTCCCCCATCCACGTGTGTTGGTGAAGTGTTTCCACCTAAAAAAGTTGCATATAAAAGTTCGGTGGCATCATCAGTAAGAACAATGAAATAAAAATCGGAGCCGGCAGAAGTCTTCTGAAAGGCATCTCCGGTAACGGGCATTCCTTGCGTATCGCTATTCCAAAAGCCACGACCCGAATTAATCTCTCCACCCCACCCACTCATGTAGATGTTGTTACAATCATTAACCAAAAATGCAGTAGGCGAAATGTCTGGAATGCCGCTACCCGCACCGAAAACTGTTGAGAATTTTAATATTTCGAGTTTATTGTCAAACTTTTGTAAAAACTGCCCACTGTTGGCATTTGAGTACACGCCAGCGCTAATCGGAAAATTTCCTGCGGTTTGTCCATATGCATACACATTTTCTTCATTATCAAGATCAATGAAATAAACCTGATTAAAATCAGGCGTGCCGGTAAATGTTGACGCCAGTAGGGTTGATCCATCACCTTTAATTTTTGAAATCCAGCCATCAACCGAACCCGCGTAACCATTTTGATAAACGCCTGATGTTATTGGGAAATCGGAGCTTGAGCTTCCCCCTGCAACAAACAAATCACCAGCGGCATCAATTTTAATTGTATGTGAAGCATCTTCGGCAGTACCTCCTAAAAACGCACCCCAGATAATTTGCGTAAGATTTGCATTGAGGTGCAACACCAGCGCATCGGTTTCACCACCTTTATAAGTAAGTCCAAAACTATTTACGACTGGAAAATTAAAAGAAGATGTTACCGAACTGATATAAATATTCCCTGCCGGATCAGTAATGATATCGCCCCGCAATTCATCGCCATAGTTTGCTACCAGCGGACTTATTTGCGGATTTAATCCATCGTTTGCTGAGCCACCCAAATAAGTACTTGCTAATAACTGGCTGCCATCGGCACTGATTCGGGCCACAAACAAATCTGATCCATTATTATAAGGAATTACATTTGACTCGAACGTGCCGCCATTATAGGAATTATCAATTGCCCCAGGCGTGGTTGGGAAATTACCCGAACTGGTTGTTCCTAAAACCAGTAATTCGTTTTGTTGATTAATTACCAAACTATGCGGAGACTCATTACCACTTCCACCGAGGTGCGATGCATACAACAAGGTTTGCCCTGTGGAATCATATTTTAAAATTGCTACATCATAAGCACCACCATAGGCAACCTGAAATGCACCTGTTGTTGCAGGAAACATTCCACCAAGGTGATGATTCATAACCCCAGATGAATACAATGTGCCCTTCTCGCCCGGTGTAGCTGTACTTCCCCAATTATCGGCTGTAGAGCCAGAATAAGTTGAAAAGATCAACAGAGGATCAATCACCAACGGAAAACAAACATTATAGGCTTGTGGAAAAATAAAACTTACTCGATTATTTTTTAACACGTACTCGCAGTTAACAAATATTTTCTTTCCATCAATAATCTGATAAGCTATTGGTTTCTTTTCATAGAATGTAAACTTCGAGGCAGTTATTGACAGGTCCCCCTTTTCAATACTTACCTGATCAACTCCTGCATACTCAAATGAAATTTGTGTTGGGTCGGCCCCTGCTGCCAGATTAAAATCATATTTAACATTATTGCCCTGGATGTATACTTTCAAATCAATGCCTGAGTAATATGCAGGATAGGTTACACCTTCATACGCAGCCACGTGTGAACTCCAGGTGGATGGATCGCGACCTAAAAAATAATTGTAATACTCGGGAAGTTTTCCAAACGGAACCGGAACTGAGGAACGATCAGAGCCCTTGAATGAGACTTGAACCCGATGAGCCTGAATCTGTAAATCACTTGGAGCTATCTCTGATGCCTGATGACCCAACTCATGAAGTTGATCTAGTTTTTGTTGATCAATAAAGGTGTAAGCAAGACCACCCGGCACTAACTGCATGCTGCCACCTGGAATTTTAGCCGAGAATTGAATTTGCTCTGGCCACTGACATTTGTTCTCAATGAATTTTATGACAGGCGGCTTTGACCAGACCTGAAAACAAAAGAGCACCAGCGTTATCGTCAAAATTCGTTTGATTGCCACACCCATGCCCTAAGTTAACCTTCCTTTCGCAATACTTGCAAGGGTGGCGTTGAGATCACTTCTCGCGAATTCCACCAACCAATTAATACGGTAAGTATAATTACGCCCAGGGAGATAATTGCCAGTTCCAGCACATTCACTGAAAATTGTACTTCGAAGAAAAATTTTGTTAACAACCAGCCGCCACCCAACGAAAGCACCATGCCGGTGATGGCCGAGAAGATTCCTACATAACCATATTCGATTAATGTTATTCTCATAATCTGACCAGTGCGGGCACCAATGGTTCGTAGCAATACATTCTCTTTAATGCGCGCAAATTTGCTATTCATCACAGCGCCCGCCAACACAACCAAACCTGTAACGATACTAAAAAAGGCGAGAAAGCGAACCACCAACCCAACTTTGCTAAAGAGTTCATCTACTGTGCTCAGGATTAAGCGCAAATCGATGAGTGAAACGTTAGGGAATCCAAAAACAAGTTCTTGCTGAAACTGAACAACCGAGAGTGGATCCTCTACGCGAGTCGAGGCAACCCAGATTTGTGGTGCATTCTCCAACACGCCTGACGGAAAGACAAAAATGAAATTAGGTGGATCGTTTGGCCAGTCTACTTTTCGGATGCCACTGATAAAAGTTTTTATAGGTACGCCTTGCACATCAAACACTAGCGAGTCGCCTATGTCTACATGCAACGTTTCGTGCATACCTTCAGAAATGGTAACCCACACTGAGTCCTTACCTTCTTTCACAGAATGAATTTCTCCTTTTATCAATTCTTCAGAAGCATGCAAACTATCGCGATAGGTAACCCGGTACTCACGGGTCATGGCCCAATTGGGGATTCGCAAGGAATCACTCCGTTGCAGAGCTTTATTAACTGAGTCTCGTTTTTTTAGTCCTTCGATGGAACTTCCGTTAATCTCACTCAAGCGGCACGTTACGATAGGCACCACCTGATTCACCGGAAGGTTATGTTTCGTAATCAATTTAACTACATCTTCTTTTTGCGAAGATTGAATGTCGAATAAAATTGTATTCGATTGATTTTTGTTTCCTTTAAACTCAACCTGATTAAGCAAGCTGCTTTGAATAATATTAAGCGTGGCGATGATAAATGCTCCTAACCCAATAGTAACCAGCAAAACCTGCGTTTGATTATTGGGCCTAAACAAATTTGATAACGCATGCCTGAAAATAAATGTACTGTTTTTAGGAAAATATCTGCGCACCAGATACAACAATCCAATCGCTACCAGCATCAGGCTACCCAGAGCTAACGCCAACCCAATGGTAAACAATCCACCCGCCATAATGCTTCGGGTTTGATAAGAGGCTGCCAACACTGGAAACAAAATAATAAGAATGATAGCTGCCCACTTTGTCTTGGAGAAGTTACCTGAAGGTGTAAAATCGGCCCGCAACACCGAGAGTGGCGGAACAAACCGTACCGCTACGAGCGGAAGAATTGAAAACAATATAGATACCAGCGTACCTACCAGAATTCCTTCCGCGAAAGCGCGCCACGAAATTCCAAACTGAATTTCAACAGGTAGGTAATCACCAAAGGCAACAGGAATTAATTGCTGAATGCCAACACCTAACCCGGCACCAATCACGCTACCAATAAATCCTAATACAAAAATCTGAATGAAATAAATGTTGAATGCCTGCCACCCTGATGATCCCACACATCGCAACACAGCAACTTCGTCACGCTTTTCGCGCGCATAAATGTGAACTGAGCTTGCCACACCAATACATCCTAAAATCAAGGCGACAAAAGCCAGCAACGAAAAGAATCGATACACCGATCGAAACCCATCACCCAGATCATCTTTACGCTCTTCAATAGTATCATATGAATAGCCGAGTTTTTCATTTAAAGGTTTTATCGTGCCGATCAAAGTTTCAGTATCTTCATCAGAAACCGTTTTGATAAAAAGACTGTAATTAATGCGACTGCCAAACTGCACAAGACCGGTTGAGTCAAGTGCTGATAAAGAAATATAAACTGCCGGAGCCAACGTAGCCGTTAGCGCTCCGCCACCGGGAAATTTTTCAACTACACCCGCTATTTTAAAAGTGCGTGTTCCTATTTTGATTGAATCTTCTGAACTTACCTGATACTGTCGTGCCAGTGATTCATCCAGCATAGCATAATCACCAGACTTCATCAACTCATAAGCATTGGCGGGTTGCGTTACCAATTCACCATAGAAAGGAAACTCCCCTTCCAGCGCAGTAAGTTTTATCAGGCGGCTTTGTTTGGTATTCATGAACATCACCATCGAAGCCATGTCAGCATCGTTGGCAAATTCGCGATTAGCGGTATCAAGTACTTTTATGTAATCTTTATCGAAGGGTTTGTTGCTGTTAATTACCAGATCGGCACCCAACAACTCCTTTGCGTTTCTATCCAACTCATCCTGCATAGCATAATTAAGCGAGCCGATGGCCACTACTGCGGCAATACCGGTAATGAGGGAGGCTACAAACAAAAAAAGTCGTGAAAAATTATGTCGTCCATCACGCCAGGCCATCGCCCACACCCAACGGTCGCGAAAAATGGAGCGTACCTCACGCTTGATTTTAATAATGTATTCGATCATGCGAGGGTGAGAATGCGTTCGTTAACCAACTTACCGCCTTTCATTTGAAGAATCCGCTCAGTCTTTTCGGCAAGCTCAAGGTTGTGAGTTACCAGAATCAGAGTCGTTTTCTCTTCACGGTTCATACCAAAAAGTAAATCCGTAATCTGCTGCGCATTCTCTTCGTCAAGATTGCCCGTGGGTTCATCGGCAAACAAAATACGGGGCGAAGTAATAAAAGCCCGCGCCATCGCAACCCGCTGTTGTTCTCCGCCCGAAAGTTGTGATGGGTAATGACTGAATCGTTCACTTAATCCAACCCGTGCCAATAAGTCTTTTGCTTTTTGGGCTACGTTTTTTTCGCCTCGCAGTTCGAGCGGAACCATCACATTTTCAAGAGCCGTAAGCGTTGATAGCAATTGGAAATTCTGGAATACAAAACCTACAAACTGATTTCGGATATAAGCCCGATCGTCTTCACTCATTTTATTGAGTTTAAAACCCATCAATGAAATTGAACCCGAAGAAGGCACATCCAATCCGGCACAAAGACCGAGCAACGTAGTTTTACCACTTCCCGATGGGCCAATGATTGAAAGACTGGTTCCCTGCACAGCGCTAAAAGAAACATTGTCGAGTACCATCAAATCCTTTTCGGCTGATTTATAAATCTTGGTGAGCCCTTCGGCCTGCAATACGGTTTCTGGCATGATATTTTACGTTAACAGATCAGGAATTAAATCGTTTATTGAGTAAAATTGTTTCAAAGAAGATTTCAACCCACAGTAATACTATGGTAGTCGGTAAAAAAGCATTAATTATTGCAATCTTTTCGATCATTCCCACCTTCCAAACCTCTAAAGTAATCCTTTTTTTTGGTGACAGCCTGACTGCCGGGTATGGTCTTTCTACAGAGGAAGCATTTCCTGCTTTACTCGAAAAAGAACTCAATAAGGGAGAAAAAAAAGTAAAGATTGTTAATGCCGGCCTAAGCGGAGAAACATCGGCCGGTGGTCTCAGTCGCATTGAGTGGATCTTGCGACAGCCAATCGATATTTTTGTGTTGGAACTAGGTGCCAATGACGGCCTGCGGGGCTTACCGATTGATCAAACCAGAAAAAATCTCCAAAGCATTATTGATAAAGTAAAAGCAAAAAATCCCACTTGCAAAATTGTGCTGGCAGGGATGATGGTGCCCCCCAACATGGGCAAGCAATACACCGATGAGTTTAAGAATATTTATCCTGACCTTGCGAAAAAAAATAATGCAACGCTTATTCCCTTTATTCTGCAAGATGTTGGGGGTATCGAAAAACTAAATCAGGCCGATGGCATTCATCCCAATGTAGAAGGGCATAAAATAATTGCCAACAATCTGAAAAAGGTTTTTGATAAGTTGATTTGAAATTTAACCGCTAAGGTGCAAGGACGCAATGGAACTTCTTTATGAGCCTTAATGCCTTTGTGCCTAAGTGGTTCAAAAAAATCCCACAGTTTTCAAGGTGTTATTCCTTTGATGATTATCTCCACCCAAGCCGCATACATTTTTCCTGAAGGATGTAATCCGTCTTCGGCTACCAACGCAGGGTCTTCCAACCCTTTTCTGGAAATCTCAGTAATGTTAACATAAGAGATCTTATACTTTTCTGTAATTCGTTTATTGATGGCGTTGAATTCATCAATCTGTTTTGTGATCGCTTGTTGTTTTGGTTTGCCAAAGGGTGTAAAGCCATAGTCTGGGATGGAAACAACAAACACATTTTTAGCCTTTCCCTTAGCGAGTTTAATGGAAGTATTCAACAATTCTTCAAACTCAATTTCATACTGCGCTGCCGACTTGCCTTGGTATTGGTTGTTCACCCCAATCAATAGAGAAACCAAATCATACTGATCTTTTAAATCGGCTGCTTTAATAGCTTTTGCTAAATCATCCGTACGCCAACCGGTAGTAGCAATAATTTTTGGCTGGGTAATTTTTAATTTATCAGCCAGTTGATTCGGCCAGCGCTCGGCTTCGGCTACACTTTCTCCAATGGTATAGGAATCGCCCAGGGCAAGAAACCTAATTTCCTTTTGAGCTGACGCATTCATAGTCGATGCAAAAAGAAAGGCCAAAACTCCGAATCGAACCGGCATTAACTTTTAACAAAAGTTAAGTTATACACGACAATTTCTCCGTCATCCAGAATATTCATTCTCATCTTCAGAGAAGTTTCGGTCAGCTCAACTACTGTGGCTGGATAGGTAAGAATGGTAAATAAAATTCCATACGAATCAGTCAGGTTATCTGGAAGCACAATAATCATTTTGCCATCGGTAGTAAACGCCCACGTACCAGCCTCGATTATATTCGGATCAATAGAATCACACTTTGTTGCTCCTTCTGTCGCTTCATAATCCTGCGCGGGATTATTTTTAAATGTATAGATGTTATCCAAAAAACAGGGTTCAAAGTTGAAACTCTCTTCGGGATCGGTACCTACCTTCAGCGATAAGGTTGTTATCTTCCAGCTTTTACTACTTCCACTTTCTCCTGCGAGTAATGCAGCTTGCACTTCTGATTGCAATGGCTCTGGTTCATCTTCACCACATGAAGAAAGAAATAAAACTAATGACAAAGTGAAAAAGGAGGCGAGTAGATTTTTTATCATAACATGTTATTTCAAATAAAGTTGGTAATATTATTCCAATAATAAAACGAAATGCTCGCTCATCTCTTAAAGTCTTTAGCACTCTTTGCATTATTTGCCTCCTCAAATACATTCTGTCAAAACCTCACCTGGCACTCGTGTGATATTTCTGTAAAATCATCCTTCCGGGGATTGTCTGTAGTGGATGATCACGTTGTTTGGGTGAGCGGCAGCAATGGGTGGATTGGCCGAAGTACCGATGGTGCTAAACAATGGGTATTCAATCAGTTAAGTGGCTTTGAAAAATTGGATTTCCGATCATTATATGCTTTCGATTCACAGAACGCCATCATCGCCAACGCGGGTTCACCTGCACACATTCTTAAAACAAGCGATGGCGGTGCTTCATGGAAAATCGTTTATCAGAACAACCATGCCAATGCATTTTTTGATGGTATTGATTTTTGGAATGCTCGCGAAGGAATGATTTATGGCGACCCAATAAATGGCCACATGCTTTTATTGATAACAACCGATGGCGGCAACACATGGACGGAACTACCGGAAAACCAACGCCCCTTTTTGAATGAAGGTGAAGCTTCGTTTGCAGCGAGTGGCACGGGCATTCGCTGTTACGATAAATCAAAAATTGTGATTTCAACAGGTGGAAAATCTTCCCGACTTTTTGTTTCAGGTAACAAAGGAGCCTCGTGGACGGTGCTCACACCCGCGATACTACAAGGCGAAAGCAGCACAGGAATTTTTTCTGTTGCCTTTCGGGATAAGTTGGGCGTTGTGGTAGGCGGAGACTACCTGCAAGATTCATTAAAAGTTAAACACATTCTTCTTACACACGATGGCGGAAAAACCTGGCACACTCCCACAACCCCAACCCGTGGCTATCGCGAGTGCGTGGAATATGTTTCTGATAAAATTTTAATTGCCACCGGACCATCAAGCACGGATGTTTCTTACAATAAAGGCGAGGACTGGCAAGCACTCTCCGATGAAAAAGGATTTCATGTAGTGCGGAAAGCGCGCAAGGGAAAATTGGTTGTGGTAGCGGGTAGTGGAAAGATAAGTTGGATTAACTAAAATCTGCCAATGGATGTTGAGTCTATTAAATTTACTTGTGGTCTTTTATTTTTTCAAGAGCCTTGGCTTGTGCTGTTTTCAGTGCTTCATCGGCACTAACTTCAATATCAGGTGTTACGCCTGTTCCCTCCCAGTTTGAGTTTGTGACCGGACTTGTAGTTCGGCCTTGAGGAATCCTAACATAAAACTTGTCCGTTGCTATTACTGATCCGGTTAGATGTGCACCGCCAGCTGTCTTTTCACCCACGATCGTTGCTCGTTTCAAATGTTTCAATTGATAGCTGAATGCCTCCGCAGCTGAAAAGGTTTTGCTGCTAGTCAAAATGTATAAATCTGCGTCTGGCATTCTTTCCCCTGCAATGTTGGCCAGCGTCCACGATTCCGTTAGTTCATTTCTTGGGCGGTTGTAGTGATCAGCCAGATGTACAAGTTTTGGAGAGAAGAAGTAGCTTGCCAAAAGTTGAACCATTTCAGCTGAGCCACCATCGTTTTGACGGAGGTCAATTATTATATCATTGGTATTTTTAAGGAAATTCATTGCGTTAGCTAACGTTTCACTGGCATATTTAGGATCGACAAACTCTCTTAAATCCAGATAGCCAATATTACCGTCCAGAATTTTCACTTCTCTAAATCCATAATTATCCCGCTTTAAGTGATTCACCAACTCTTTGGCCCATTCAGCTTCTTCGTTTGCTCTGTCTTGATCCGTTAAAGCATTTTCGCGGGCTATAATCGCAGGATTGTAAACTACCATTAGGTGTTTATCCTTACTTATCTCTTGTAAGTCATTCGTAAGTTGACGAGAAAGCTCACCCGGAGTCATGGAAATATATTTACCTTTCTTAAAATTTACAGTAAGCGCTTCTGCCATCTTAGTCGCCACCCCAGGAAACACATAGTTATTATTCAGTTTTCGATTGATAGAGTCTATTGTAATTGCAATTTCTTTTTTATTCAGTTTGGTTTCGTCCGGCTGCGCCATCAGTTGATGTTGCAAAATCAGCAACAGGATTAAAATCAGAATCACTTGTTTCAAATTGATCAGCTTGTTTGACTCTACCATCACCATATTTGTTTGTTTTAGTTAATAACCAGAGATTCATTTCCCCGCTACCCTCCTATAAAACCTGTCTTAACTTTTCTATCCCGATAGTTAACGGGGCGTTCGTAATTTAAAATAAGTACTCCACTTGATGTAACAGTACTCATGGTTAGTTTAAATGTTGCCGGGATTGCGCCATCGACAAACAATTTTTTTCCTTTGCCAAGCGTGAGCGGATGAATTTTGAGCCAGAGTTCATCCACCAAATCATTCTTAAGCAACAACTGAATAAGTTTACTGCTGCCCCAAACTTGAATATCAGTACCACTTGATTTTTTTACTTTCTTTATATCGGCAACACTTTTAAGAAATACAGAGTTTTTCCAAGCTGACTTTTTCCTCGTTCTGGACAAGATGTATTTTGTACCCTCATTGATACCCGGCCAAAAGTCTGCATGTTGAGGCCAATAGTCCTCCCAAATCTCAAATGTTTTTCTACCCAAAAGATAATCTGCAGGTTTTAATTCTTTTTGTACAATCTTGTTATACACTTTGTCACCGTATGGCGCAACCCAACCACCATAGTTGAACCCACCCGATGTATCTTCCTTAGGGCCACCAGGTGCTTGCATTACACCATCTAATGTAATCATCGACAAAACAATTATTTTTCTCATTGCAGCGTGACATTAATTGCAGGCTAATCTCGCTAAAAAAATACGATGGCTTGGCAGGCGTGATTGCGACATTAATAGTGGCTGAATGCGAAGAACCACTTGTCACTTACCATCGATCAGAAGGCCGATTTTTTTCTAAAAGCGGAGAGACAGGGATTCGAACCCTGGGTACAGTTTCCCGCACAACGGTTTTCGAGACCGTCCCATTCAACCACTCTGGCATCTCTCCGGCATAAAAATAAAAACTCCCACGCTGATATGAGTGGGAGTTGTAAAAAAGAATTCTGTGATAATTTCTATTCGAAGCGCAGCGATTCTATCGGATCTAGTTTAGAAGCCTTGTGTGCCGGATAATACCCTGAAAGCAAGCCTACAAAAATACAAATCAACATCCCGACCATCATCCACAACCACGGAACAACAAACGCACTAATGCCAATGGCTTTTGAAATCAGGTTACCTATAAGGATACCCAGAATAACGCCACCAATACCGCCCAGCAAACAAACAACAATAGCTTCAATTACAAACTGCTGGCGAATGCGCAAGGGCGTTGCTCCCAACGCTTTTCGCACGCCCACTTCGCGGGTGCGCTCTGTTACAGATACCAACATAATATTCATCAATGCAATAGATGCACCCAGCAACGTAATAAAACCAACACCAAAACCACCCCACCGCAAGCCGCTGGTAATGCTCTCCATTTCCTGCGCAAGCGATTCGCTCTTTTCAATCTCAAACGAGTTATTATCCTCTACTCTGTCCTGCCGGATTTTCCGCATCAGGCCTGTAGCCTCGCCCATAGCAAAATCAAGTTGATCCATTTCCTTGATCCCTACATTAAGGCGATATCCCAAAGGTTGACCTGCGGCCATTTGATTGGCTACCAAAATCGGTACGATCACCATGTTGTCGTAATTATTATCCGACAGGTCACCCTTCTCTTTCAACATACCGATTACTTTAAACTGAGTTCCCTTAAATGAAATCTCAGTATTTACTGGCTTCGGGTTTTCTCCATATAACTCTACGGCTAGCTTATAACCGATCACGGCTACTTTATTTCCATATTGAATTTCGAACCGGGAAAAATTTCTTCCATCCTGAATATTCAATCCTTTAATAGGAATGTACTCTTCGTTGGCGCCACGTATGTCTACATTCGGATTGGTCTTTTTCGATCCATGCTTGACTTCCGCAAGGTTGGTGAGCCGAGCCGATAAACTTATAGTAGCGGGTACTGGATATTGATCTACAAACTTTTGCATTTCTGAAAGTGTAAGGCGCGCACGCACTTTTTCTTTTACACCATCCTGATTCGTACCGCGGTTCCACTTCGAATAGATGTCGAACGTATTTACACCCAACGAGGAAAGACTCTCCGAAACTGAATACTCAATTCCATCAATGGCAGTAAGAATGCCAACCAGCGATGTAATACCGATGGCAACAATCAGCGCGGTTAGCACCGAGCGCAACATATTTGCCTTTACGGACCGCAGGCCCTCTTTCATATTTTCAAGTAAATTCATAGGGTGGCTGGTTTTTTACGTTCTAATTGCAATGTTCTATTAAACTAGCGTTCAAAATTATATCTTTAATCGTTCTAATGGGGAGACTTTTGAGTGATTCTTTTGTTACAACGGGGTACTAAATGAGTGGTTTAACGATGCGATTCTTCATTTTGTTTTTATTTCTAACCCTTTCGGGGTGGGTTTCTGCCAATTCCATCTTCATTCCGATGGATGAAAAGCAGGCTAACCACCTGAAAGCCTATGGAATTGCCTATTGGTTGCTTAAAAATGATACGGAAGTAGACTGGCTTTTGAACTACCGGGGCGGAAGTTTCATGTGTAAATTCAATCCCAAAATTCAAAGTGAATTAGTAGTGCGTGGGGTGAGTTACGAAATCATCTCAGAAGCAAAAGTAAATTCTATACTCGCTGAGATTGCCAGCCCGGCAGTAAACTACGACATCATGAAGCTGGAAAAATATCCGCGCATTGCGGTGTATTCGCCAAAATCAAAACAACCGTGGGATGATGCCGTTACGCTTGTGCTCACCTATGCCGAAATTCCATACGATGTTATTTTTGATGATGAGGTACTAAACGACTTATTACCCAAATACGATTGGCTACACTTGCACCACGAAGATTTTACCGGGCAGTACGGAAAATTTTACAGCAACTACGCCAACTACCCCTGGTACATTGAGCAGGTGAAAGAATCGGAAGAAACCGCCAGGCGATTTGGTTTTCACAAAGTGTCGCAGGCAAAGCTGGCTGTTGTTAAGCGAATTAAGGAATTTGTTGCGGGCGGTGGATTTCTGTTTGCTATGTGTTCGGCCACCGACACGTATGATATAGCACTGGCTGCCGAAGGCGTTGACATCTGTGAACGTATCTATGATGGGGATGCCGCAGACCCACAAGCGCAGGAAAAATTGAATTTCGATAACACTTTTGCATTCACCGACTTTCGCTTATCACGCGACCCATATCAATACGAATTTTCAGACATCGACAATAATTTACCCGATCGCGGGCTGCGCCAGGATAACGATTACTTCAACATCTTTCAGTTCTCGGCAAAGTGGGATCCCATCCCCACCATGCTTACTCAAAACCACACGCGCGTAGTTAAAGGGTTTTATGGTCAAACTACCGGCTTCAAAAAGAAGTTGGTAAAACCTGATGTGGTGATTATGGGCGAGACCAGTGAAATCAGCGAAGCAAAATACCTGCACGGTGTTTTTGGCAAAGGCTTCTGGACTTTTTATGGTGGGCACGACCCGGAAGACTACCAGCACACAGTGGGTGAAGAACCAACCGATTTAAACTTACATCCAAACTCACCCGGCTTCCGATTGATTCTCAACAACATTCTCTTCCCGGCAGCGAAGAAGAAAAAGCAGAAAACCTGATGCTTCTACTAACTCCGAAAAAAATTCAACTTATTTTTTTTATAAGCATGACTCTACTTGCGCTGAGCTGCAAAACCGTAGTTCAAAACCAATTGACTATAGAAGACATAAACAAAACCGCATCTGAAAAACTCGGTGCTGGTCTTGAATCGGTTGTTAGTCCGGATGAGCGCTATATATTGTTTGTACAACCTACAGGCAACTCGCAAATGAAACAAGCAATCCGGTTTGTGGTTATACAAGTTGGCACGGGAGAAATTGTGCTGGAAAAAAGTTTTCTGCCCGGCTATGTAAAGTGGATCGGGAGTTCAACAATTGAACTGCTCGATTTACCCGGAATAATCCAGGAGCATGAAGATCTGAACAAGTACAAAAAGACCATTGACGTATCCATTCAAAAATATTGATGTATGAATTTTAAGCTTCGGGCATTTCTGTTTATTTACTGCGGTTCCATTTTTTGGATTGTCAATCCCACTCAACAAAAGACAATAGAAAATACAAACTCGGAAGCAGAGTTTAACGGGCCAAAAGAATTTGTTTTGTTTCACCATTCTATACGCACCCCGGTTGACGCTACACAGCCTGCGTATAAGCCCGGTTTCATTTTACGAGAGGTAAGTCAGGCAAAATCAAGTGCCGCGCGACAACGAGCCAATGCACGCACCCAATCTAACGGAGTAATTGAATGGAAAGAGCGCGGGCCAGCAAATGTACCCGGGCGCACCCGCGGATTAGTAGTTGATCCGGATGATATTACAAAAAACACCTGGTTTGCTGCTTCGGCAGGAGGTGGAGTTTGGAAAACAACAACGGCTGGGAATTCGTGGACGTTGCTTACACCCGATCTTCCAAATCTGGCAACCACGGTTTTGGCTATGGCCGAATCCAATCATAATATTATTTATCTCGGAACGGGCGAAAGCTTTGGCGGATTGCCTAGCATCCGGGGCAATGGGATGTTCAAATCCACAGATCGCGGACAAACCTGGAATTATCTTTCGGCCACTAGTAATTTTTCAGACATCAATCGTCTTGTAATTAACCCGGCTGATGCCAACATGGTGGTAGCGGCCACCTCAACAGGAATTTTCAGAACAATAAATGGTGGCGATTCCTGGACACAGGTGTCTAATCGGCTTTACATTGAAGACTTGCGAATGACACCTGGAAATTTCAACATTCAATACGCTGCGCAGTATGGCGTTGGAGTAATCAAGTCAACGGATGGTGGAGTAACATGGGCGTTATCAAACGCAGGTATGAATCCGAATGGAAGAATTGAAATTGCTGTGTCACCCGTTAATACCAGTCGCCTTTTTGCTTCCGCAGAAGGTACGCTGGCAGGATCAGAATCTGATTTGTATATCTCTAATGATGCAGGGGCAAACTGGTCCATTGTAAATGTTGCTTTCAATAATTCAGCCGTAGATTTTTTAGGGGGTCAGGGTTGGTATGACAACACTATTCTCTGCGATCCCTTTAATGCAGACCTTGTTTATTTAGGTGGAGTTAGTCTTTTCAGAGTTCAACTCGGAGCAAGTTCTACGTCTGTCAATAACTACTCGGTTATTGAAGACAATACCACGTTTCTTTCGTTAGTGAATTTCAGTGCAACATTTTATGGCGGTCGTCTGGAAGTTGGCACCTTTGCTAATGCGTCTGTTGAGGTGCGCTTTGGGGCCGGCAAAACTCAAAAAGCGCATCGTTTTCTCGTTCCTGAAGGTTCAACATCGGGTGTGCCTGATGTAAGTTATAGTTATTCGGATTATGTAGATGTTCCTTTCGAAGTGTGGGATGTCACCAACAACAAACAGCTCATGATCTCCTTCCGAGACCAGGATCGCAATGGTCAGTTTAATTTACTCCTTCAAAATACGGAAGCAACAACACCCGCTACCGCACAAAGTAGAGAATACATCTACATCAATAACGTTGACTATAACGCTACTACGCCATCGCCTAACGTTGGTGTTAATGGAGGACATATTTTTCAACAGATGTATTTCTTTTGGCCGGTTTTAGCAGCGGGTTCTAGTTGGCCTGCCGGCATCACAGAATCTGAACTCAAAATAAACTTTAGTTCGTTGCCCAAACAAAATGCAACTACGATTACCGTTGCGGATGCCTATAATCAGTTTGATGGTAAGAATCGCTTTATCTCATTTGGCGTGGATGTTCATCCGGATCATCATAATCTGCTGGCTGTGCCAATCACTGCTTCTACTTATAAAATCTTAAATGCCAGTGATGGTGGAATTTTCGTTTCAAATATATCAGCAACTCCGGGTATAAATCAGGGCGATTGGAGTTTAGCCGGACTCACCTATAATACAAGTCAGTTTTATGGTGCCGATAAGCGCCCCGGATTTGATGAATATTTTGGCGGCATGCAAGACAATGGAACATGGAAATCGCCAGATAATTTAATTGCAACCAGTAATACCAACTATCAATTTAAAATTGGTGGCGATGGTTTTGAAGTAGTTTGGCATAAACAAGATGACAAAAAATTGATTGGCGGATCGCAAGGCAATAATTTTAGAAAGTCGGTAGATGGTGGCGTAAGCTGGACCAACGCAACCAGTGGTCTTTCTGGAAGTCATCCGTTTGTTTCCAAGCTGGCCAATTCAAAAGATAATCCGGATGTGTTGTTCACCTTGTCTTCGGCAGGCGTTTTCCGCTCAGCTAATTTTGGTACATCGTGGACGTTATCACCAATTACAGAAAAGTGGGGTGCCGCGGCCTCGCTAATGGACGTTGAAGTTTCGCGGGCAAACGCGAACATCATCTGGGCTGGTAGTGGAATGGTAAACGCTGGAACTTTACGAAACCTTCATGTATCTACCAATGGTGGGGTGACCTTTGCGGCAACTGCCAACTATACGAATGTTGCCCTGGGCGGAATCACCAAACTGGCATCGCATCCTACTGAAGACAGCACCGCCTATGCATTATTCTCTTTCTCAGGTCGACCAAAAATTCTTCGTACGACCGATCTTGGGCTACACTGGGAAGACATCTCAGGTTTTGGAACAGGCTCAACAAGTACAACAGGGTTTCCGGATGTTGCCGTGTATTGTTTATATGTGCGCCCTGATGATCCTGATATTATTTGGGCCGGAACAGAAATTGGCATTGTTGAATCGCAAGACAATGGACTAACATGGACGTTGCTTGATGAATTTCCAAATGTTTCGGTGTGGGATCTAAAAGGTCAAGACGATCAGATTGTGATTGCCACGCACGGGCGCGGCATCTGGACTGCGCTGGTAGAAGAAGATCAATCTGCGTTGATCAATCCTGTCATAAATAGTGTTGGCACTTCGCCACAATCTGAATTTGTATTAAACATAACCCTGGAAGAATCCTTTGATTCTACAGAAGTTTGGTTGCAAGGTGCAAGGGTGGGTAAAATCAATAGTGTTACACCGGGCAATTATATCGTTGAATTGAAAGGTGCCACAAAGGGCACTATTCAGGCAAAGCTTATCAGTTATAAAGGCTTCGCTCCTTTTCATTCCGAAACGGTTACCGGGTTAAATCTTCAACTTAATCCCTTCCAAAAACAATACTTCAATTATTTTATAAGCGCTCTCGACTTTAATCTTGAATCTTTAACTATACAAGCCTTTGGAAATTCCAATACAAGCTTGCAAACTTTTCATAATTACTTGATAAATGAGAATGTAGAAGCAATCCTGAAGCAACCAATAATTCTTACCAACGAATACCCATTCCTCTTTTATCGGGATGTTGCTATTGTGGAGCCGGGTAGCGTTGGGTCTGTTTTCGGCCAACCTCAATTTAAAGACTATGTAGTAGTAGAAGGAACTAAGGATGGTGTAACATGGATTCCGCTTTCGAATGGTTATGACGCTTCGTTCAACAGCAATTGGCTAACTTCATATAATGCAGGTCAGCCGGGCACATTTAGCCAGCTGGTAGATCACAACATTGACCTAACTTCAAAATTTACTGTTGGCGACACGCTGTTATTCCGTTTCCGGCTCTTTTCTGATAATACAGTCAATGCATGGGGTTGGGCAATCGATGATCTGTACATTCAGCAAAAGCCTACGGGCATCAACGAGGTTAAACCCGTAACCAAAGTAAGTGTCTTTTCGAATCCAACAACCGGACCGCTTACGGTTACCTTCACGCTTGCTCAAAAATCACCAGTCGAAATAATTGTTCTTGATCTTGCCGGGCGCATTGTAAGCAGAAAATCACTGGGCATTAAAGAAGTTGGCTTTTATGAAGAGAAAATTAATTTGGCTGTGCAAACGGGATCGTATCTGCTGCAGGTTCAGACCAATAC
Source organism: Cyclobacteriaceae bacterium (assembly GCA_965278925.1). Lineage (GTDB taxonomy): Bacteria > Bacteroidota > Bacteroidia > Cytophagales > Cyclobacteriaceae > ELB16-189. Next base: position 1,701,521 of record OZ257123.1, read on the forward strand.
AACAAAGGAAGTAGTAAAGATTGTGGTGCGTGATTAATGAATGCGATCACCACGCAGTTCCATGCTCTTTAGAATTTCTACCTCCTGCGAAAGTATTTCGCGCCAGCGGATTTCTACCCGTTCTTCGTTTTGATATTCCTTTGCAAGCGAGAGGAAGTTTTTATAATGACTTGCTTCTGATACCATCAGTTCATAATAGAATTTACTCAACTCCTCGTCCCTTATCTCCTTCCATAACAACCGAAAACGTTCACAACTTCGTGCCTCGATCAGTGCATTGAGCAACAACTTTTCTACCAATTGCTGGTCGCGGCTTCCACCCTTCTTAACAATTTTCTGAAGCTGATCTACATATTCATCTTTTCGTGGAAAGCCAAGATGATAACCCCGTTTGTTTAATTGCTCCAGCACTCGTTCAAAATGACTCCATTCTTCGGCTACTACGGGCGTCAGGGTTTCGACCAACTTCACTTTTTCCGGATAGGTTACAATTAGAGAAATGCAAGACGAAGCTGCCTTCTGTTCGCAATAGGCATGATCGATAAGAATGTCACGAATATTTTTTTCAGCAATGTTAATCCACCGTGGATCGGTTGGCAGTGCCAGACCTAAAACATGCTTTTCCATTTAATCGAAAAGAAAGAGATCAAAACCAAAGTCAAGAATATTCTTTTGGCCCCGATAGCCAGGTGTAGGCAGATAGCCTGTTCCAGTAATGGCCTGTTGAATATTATGATACTTTACAAAGAAACGCCCACGCTTTATTTTTCCATTAAAAAAAATATCGGTGAGTGGATAGGCTGGATTAATAAAGTCGTTCTGAACATAAAATTGTTGGATGGCCGGATCATACCCAAGTGCAGTATACTCCGACCGCCAATGAACGTCAATACCAATCTGCACCTGAATGCTTCCCTTGAATAGCGTATTTTCATAAGCTAGTTGTGTATTGACGAACCATTCGGGAATACGAACCGCCTCATCATCATTGTTTAGCAATTGTGTGTAAAGAACTTGTGGCCTGAGATAGAAATGCCTGAAAAAACGAAGTGACATTCTCACTTCCGGTGTAAAAATCTGCTGATTGCCCGATGACTGCCGTGGGAGAACTGCTTGCTCGCCTGCTATATCATTCTCTTTGAAGTATATATTGTTGGCGAGTGATGTGTAGGTAGCACCCGGTGAGAAAAACAATCTGCCCCATTTCAACTTTGCAAACGCAGACAATTGGTTATAAAATGGATCAGAAAAATTATTTACCCAGGCATTATGACTTCCACGATACGCGAGTGGCAAGAAAGTTGGCTTCGACAAAGAACTTAACCCAGAGGCATCCAACCACGGTGTGCGCAAGTTGGCCTGTAGCCGGTAGTTACCATCCAATAAATATTCCGCCTGCCCTGATAACTCACTTAATGAATCAAATCGAAATGCTATCTGCCCACCCAGGTAATTTTCAATACCATCATTCTTGAACGCCAAAGTTGTTTCATCTACATACCGATTAAAAGTGCTGTATTGCCGCATCTTATAATAAAAACTATAAAATAAAAAAGCTGCATTTCCCTTTATCCCAATCTCATTAACAATGCTTTTAAACTCAATACCATCTTTTACAGACAACGTATCAACATCGGCATCAGGTGTTGTGTAATTGAAATACTGACCATAGTTAACTTCACTGGCGCGTGTGTCGGTAAAATAATTTTGTTGTCGATTTATATCAAGTTTATGATAAACCTGAAAGGGTGAAGCCAATTGATATTCATGAAATATGTGCAACGAATTTCTCAATTCTTCAGAAGCTGCTTCTGTTAAATAAGGACGCGCGTTGTCTTCAAAGTAGGCAGCAAATGTTGTATCATTAGTTAGTAGAACGCCTCCGTTTTCGATTACCCGGTGCCGAATGCGCCTGTAGCTTCCCAGTAATGTGTAGCGATTATTCTTTGATTTGTACGAGGAGTGAAAATCATAATAATGGCTTATCGTTTGCCGATCACCCTTTCCGGTTCGCTGAATTTGTTTATCCACAAGAATGGGTCGATAGTTAAAACCAAAATTCCAGTTGGGTTTAATATTGCGGCTAAATTCAATTTGAGTCATGGCTCGTCCATCGCCACCCCACACCAAAAACATTCTTGTAAAAGGCGATTTGGTATCAAAATACCGCGGCTCTTCTGTATCATAAAATAACGAGTACGTGGTATAGCCAGGGTTCGCTCCGATGGTTGTGGAAATCATCGGAAAAATTGGGTTCATGGAAGTACCCATATTTCCAAGATCGTGATAGAAATTATTTTGTCGCTGCACGTATGTCCACCGATGGAAATTGGTAAGGGTGGTATCAATGGTTTTATAGTTTTTTTTATTCAGAAAAATTTCACTTTCGGTGATCCACTTGGTGGTGGCAGGACCGTAAACATTTTTTGTTGAGTCGTCTACAATTTGTGAACCACGACCGCGGGCTGGAGTCTTGGTTTTAGCATCCGTTGTGTTTGTGGTTGGCCTTTGTGTTGTATCTGCAACAAGTATCCGTTGCTTTTTAATTGGCATCGGCTTCTCCTGCGAAAAACCAGAGGCGCTTCCTGCCAGAAGTAAAATCAATATCAACTGATATTTCGAAAACACGCGCAAAAATAGATCAGAATTAGGAAAGAGTATCGAACTTTTCAGAAGCTAATGTTACTTCTTTTAGTTTTTCTTCTATCAAATGAATCACCATGGTATCAAAATCTGATCCATTTTTAACGAAGGACGCTTGAATCGGGAGATAAAACCAATTTTTCTTTCTGACTTCATCGAACAAAGGTTCGCTGATTAACTTAACCATATCTTTTTCTGTAGTTACGATTGAACTAACGTTATGAAGATCAGCCGTTTGATGTATGCTTCGTATATTCTCTATAGTATACGCATGATGATCAGGAAACTTAAAATGCTTTAGCACTTTAAACTGTTTTGATGTTTCCTTTTCCAGGGGTGTATGTTTGGCAATACCCGATACAAGAATGATTCCGGTTCCAATTGAATTAGTATGACCTATCGGCACAGCATTCTGATAGGTTAAATTCGTAAAAAAAACGGGCTTGGTTCCAATCATTTGATTCAACTCTGCCCGAATCTTATTCTCGCTTTCGGCAGACAAGTCGTGGCACTTAGTAACCACCACAGTATGAGCCCGATCGGCACCTGCACGTGCCTCGCGCAATCGACCTAAGGGGAGCAAAAAATCTTTATAAAACGGTTTTTCAAAGTCAGTAACCAGAATCGAGAACTGAGGCACAACAGCTCTGTGTTGAAATGCATCGTCCATTAAAATAATCTGTACTTCGGGGCATTCGTTTAGGATGGTTGGAATCGCAAGGGCTCTCTCCTCACCTACAGCCACGGTAATCTTATCACCAAATTTTCGCACCAATTGATAAGGCTCATCTCCAATCGACTTTGCATCGTCTTGCGCAGTGGCGATATGAAAGCCACGGGTTTTTCTTCCATACCCACGACTTAATGTGGCAATTTTATAACGATCATGTAAGAGCCTGATCAGATATTCGATCATGGGAGTTTTGCCCGAGCCACCCACGTTAAGATTACCCACACTGATCACCACTGAATCAAATTGAAATGAACTTCTATGACCAATGTCATAGAGGTAATTTCTTAGCCGTGTGGCAAGATTATAAAGCCCGGCAAAAGGCAACAGAAGGTACTTGAAAAAGGCCATAAAGCAGTGCCGTGATCTTTCGCTATTTTTGATCAAAAGTACATAATCAATGGCTACCGCAACTATTAAAAATGTTATCGAAAGGTTAGAAAGCCTGGCACCCCTTGCCTACCAGGAAGATTATGACAACAGTGGTTTGCTTACTGGCAGTTCGCTTGATACGCTAACGGGTATTTTGCTTACGCTGGATTGTACCGAAGAAGTTGTTGATGAAGCTATTGCAAGGTCATGCAATCTTATCGTTGCCCACCATCCGATTTTGTTTAAGGGCGTTAAGCGTCTTGTTGGCAACATGTATGTGGAACGCGTGCTGATAAAGGCGATCCGCAATAACATTAATATCTATGCCATCCACACAAATCTGGATAACGTGATAAATGGAGTGAATAAAAAAATTGCAGAAAAAATTGGAGTTAAAAATATTCGCATCCTGTTGCCTAAGAAAAACTCGTTGATGAAACTGGTGACCTTTGCACCTAAAGAGTATGCGGAAAAAGTTACGACAAGCCTCCATCAGGCTGGGGCTGGTCAAATTGGAAATTATAAAAACTGTAGTTTCTCGGTGCTGGGTGAAGGAGTGTTTATGCCCACGGGCGATGCCAACCCTTTCTTAGGTGAACACAATAAACTTGAGAAAACCGAAGAGGTTCGTATTGAAGTCATTTTTCCGGATATGATTCGAGCTAACATTATTTCAGAACTCAGGCAAAGTCATCCCTACGAGGAAGTTGCGTACTACCTATCTGCGCTTGAAAATGAAAATCAGGAGGTTGGGGCCGGAGTGATTGGCGAACTGGAAATACCCATTAGCGCTGAAGATTTCTTACATGATCTTAAAATCTCTATGAACACGGCCTGCATCCGACATACACGCATTACCAATAACCCAATCCGGAAAGTAGCTATCTGCGGGGGTGCAGGTAGTTTTTTGTTATCAACTGCCATAGCCCAAAAGGCCGATGTGTTCATTTCTTCAGACTTTAAATACCACGAATTTTTTGATGCCGATGGAAAAATAATAGTAGCCGATATTGGTCATTATGAAAGCGAGCAATACACGAAAGAGCTGCTGGGTGAGTTTTTACGAGAAAAATTTCCTACTTTTGCAATCGCTTTTTCAAACGTTGTTACAAATCCAATTAGCTACCTGTAAGTAATGGAAAATCAAACAGTTGCACAAAAACTAGAAGCCTTAGTAAAATTACAATCCATAGATTCAAAACTGGACGAACTAAAGAAACTAAGAGGAGACCTACCCGATGAAGTTCAAGACCTGGAAGACGAAATGGAGGGCTATCGCACCCGTCATGGTCGTTTTGAGGGTGAATTGAAGGAATTAGAAGATGGAATCAAAAAGAACAAGGAAGGAATAAAAGAGGCTGAAAAGCTGATTAAGAAATACAACGAGCAGCAAAAGAACGTTAAGAACAATCGTGAATTTGATGCTATCACTAAAGAAGTTGAACTACAGGAACTAGAGGTTCAGATTTGTGAGAAAAGAATTAAAGAGTCCAAAGATAAAATTGACTCTAAAAAATCTGAAATCACGACCATTGAAACCCTGATCAAAGAAAGAGAGGCCGATCTGCAAAATAAGAAAGACGAATTGCAGGGCATTTTAGCAGAAAATCAGGAGGAAGAGAAAAGATTGTTAGTGGAGCGCGAAAAAGCCACCAAAAAAATTGAGGATAAACTCCTGAAGCATTATAACCGTTTAAGAATTAATTTATCAAATGGTTTGGCAGTGGTGCGCGTGGTGCGTGGAGCGGCTGAAGGCTGTAACATCATTATCCCGCCTCAAAAAATTGCTGAAATCCGTGAGAAGAAAAAAATTGTAATCGATGAGCACTCAGGCAGGATATTAGCCGATGTGGATTTGGGTTCAATGGAAGAAGAGCCAAAGCCAAAAAAAGCCGCTCCGGTAAAACGAGGCAAAAAAGTTGAATAGAAAAGAAATTATACTAAACATAAAAAAGGCAGGCATAATTACTTGCCTTTTTTTATTTTCAATAAGTTCTTTCGCCACCGACTTACTTTGGCAGTTCGACCCTGAGCTGCAGAAAGCTTACTACTGGGTTACTACCTTGCAGTCAGAAAAAGCCAATGAGCTGCTTAAAAAAATAAAGTCGAACAACCTTCATCAACTCTATGTTCAGAGTCTGAATGAAACTCTTCATATTCTGATCACCGAAGATCATAAAGGCTTTGCGTTAATTGATGAGAAATTCAAAGAAAGACTAAAGTATCTGGAAGGATTACCAGTAACTGCTGAATCACTTTTCTTGCAAGCCGAACTAAATCTGCAGCGGGGGTTTTGCTTTCTAAATTTGGGCCAGGAATTAAATGCCGTAATGTCAATTCGTAAGGCATATCAACTAACCTCCGAATGCCTGAAGAAATACCCCACCTTTATTCCAATAAAAAAAACAAGTGGTGTAATTCAGGTTATGGTGGGTGCCGTGCCCGATAAATATCAGTGGTTCATGAGTCTTTTGGGAATGAAAGGTTCGGTAAGTGCCGGTCAAAAACAACTTGTTGAGTTACGCAATTCCAAATCCTCACTTAACATAGAAGCCACCATTCTTTTCTTTGCCATTAAGGGATTCATCAATCAGCAGTTTTCTGAAGCTGCCGATGGCATTAACGCGTGCCTGAAAGATCAGCCTGACAACCGACTACTTTTATTCATGGGTGTAAACATGTTGATAAAAGATGCCCGCAGCGAAGAAGCTCTGGCGCTGATTCATCAGATAGATCTTCAAACTCAAGGATTGCCCATGCACTACATTGACTACTTGCGAGGCGAGGTTCTTTTGCAAAAGGGTGAGTATGCCAAATCAATAGAATCTTTTCAGCGATTTATAAAAAACTATCCCAGTATCAGCTTTAAAAAGGACTCCTACTTCAAAATTTCAATAAACTATTGGTTGCTCGGTGACGCTAAACAAAGTAAATTCAATTTTGACAAAGCCAAAATCACAGGTACGGACAAAGCTGAACCCGATAAATATGCCGCACGTCAATTAGAAGAATCCTCTCTGCCCAATAAAAAATTATTAAAAGTAAGATTCAGTACCGATGGCGGATATTATAAAGAGGCTTCGGTTGCCTTACTATCTATTCTGCCAGTCGATTTAATTACCTCCAAAGAACAAACTGAATATTATTACCGGAAGGCACGGTTGGCTCATCGCACCGGGGAGATTGCTGCCGCCAAGTTATTTTATCAGCAAAGCATCGACATGACAAAAAATAATCCGTGGTATTTTGGAGCTAACTCAGCGCTTCAATTAGGTTACATTTTCAAGGATCAAAAAGATTTTGCTAATGCACGAAAGTATTTTGAATTGGCCCTGAGTTATCCTAAGCACGAATACAAAAATAGTATTGATAGCAAAGCCCGCACCGAGCTTGAACTCTTGAATCAAACTAAGGCGTAACAGGCTCACTGGACTTCACAACAGCAAGATTTGCCAAATGAGCTGTGTCATTATACTTTCTTACCGAAAACATCGAACCTGTTTCTTCAACCAGGTAAAGGCACAAATTTTCATGTTCAAACATATCCATACTTTTAAGAGGATAGTTCAACAACCTACAGAGTAATATTCTCATAGCGCGGCCATGCATACAAATCAGAATAGTGCGCTCCTGAGTTTGGCTAAGAATTCGGCTCAATGCCACCTCTTGTCGTTTGGTAACATCTTCAGGGCTTTCTCCACCCTCAATCCGTTCATGTGTATTTCCTAGTTGCCACTGATTTAACATCCAGTGATAATAGGCATCTTCATCAGGAGTAATTTTCTGACCCTCTTTAGCTCCCCAACTGATTTCGTTTAATCCAGGCAGGCTTTCGCAAGCAATGCCTAAACTCAGAAAAGATTCCACAGACTCTCTCGTTCGCTTCAACGAAGATGTATAAATTTTATCAAAAGGAATTTGCTTGTATTCATTATAAAAAGCCTGAGCCTGAGCCCGTCCCTTATCGTTAAGTGACGAGTCGACACCACTACCTTGCACAATACCCTTCAGATTAAAATCTGTTTGCCCGTGGCGTATGATATATATTTTTTTGCTCGTCAATTTCTACCTAATTTCAGGCCGTCTTGCAGGCATGCGGGCGCAAAAATAAGGAAATAGTTTAAACCTGATCCAACCAAGTTTTTCCATGTCTGTTTTTAAGCCGGGCATTACTCTTAACGACCTGAACAAGCTTTCCGCAAACACCATGGTCAGTCATCTGGGCATTGAGTTTACAGCTATTGGCGAAGATTATATTTCAGCAAAAATGCCTGTGGATTTTAGAACCCATCAACCACTTGGGTTGTTACATGGGGGTGCCTCAGTAACCTTGGCCGAAACGCTGGGCAGTGTTGCGGCAACATGTTGTGTAGATCGAAACACTCAATATTGTGTGGGGTTAGAAATTAATGCAAACCATGTTAAAAGCGCAAAAAGCGGATATGTTGTTGGCACAACGCGACCCATCCACATTGGCAAGAAAACCCAGGTCTGGGAAATAAAAATTGTAAACGAAGGGAATGAATTAATCTGCATTAGCAGAATTACGATGGCAGTAATTGATAAGAGGTAACACAGCATGATCTCGACAGAAAATAAATCTATATTCCTACAAGAAAAGAAAATTATCCAGGATGCTATAAACAAAGCTTTAACTCAAGGTCATTCGTTCTCACTTTGGAAAACACCCGGTGTAAACGAAAAGTACCTTCTCATCAGTAAAAGTGGAGTGCAATCTGTTGACGAAATCATCGTAGAAGATTCAGAGCCGGGTTTTGTTTTTGCTCCCTTTCTACCCGACAAGAAGAAAATATTTTTTCCTGCAGATGTATTCTATCATATTGAAAATGGAATTCTTAAAGAAGGGCCTTCGCAGGATGCGGTTGAACGTTCAGAAGAACCAATGCTTTGGTCAACACATTGCCATCAGCCAATAAACATCCTTGCGGATACCGATTTTAAACTGCTTGTAGAGTTAGGTGTCAAAGAAATTGAAGCCGGAGTTTTTGAGAAAATAGTCCCTTCCCGTTTTAAGGACATTGAACTTCGCCAGGGCTTTAATTTATTAGATTCATTTGATCAACTGTGTGAGAAACATCCGTTGGCAATGATCTCACTTGTTTCTTCGCCCGAAACAGGAACCTGGATGGGCGCAACACCCGAATTGTTGGTGAGCGTGGTGGAAAATAAATTCAAGACCGTGGCTGTGGCAGGAACACTCCCCTACTCGCCTGAAATAAATTTAAAATCCGTTGCCTGGACTCAAAAGGAAATTGAAGAACAAGCTCTGGTATGTCGATACATCATCAATTGTTTTAAGAAAATTCGTTTGCGCGAATACGAAGAGCATGGGCCAAAGACTATCGTTGCCGGAAATGTTATGCACTTAAAAACGGAATACGAGATAGACATGCAGGCCACAAATTTTCCTCAGCTTGGGTCGGTGATGCTTAAACTCCTTCACCCCACGTCTGCCGTATGTGGAATGCCGTTAGAAAACGCGTTAGCATTTTTAAAGGAGAATGAAGGGTATAATCGCGAATTTTACAGTGGCTATCTGGGGCCTGTCAATGTTAAAAAGGAAAGTCATATCTACGTTAACCTCAGGTGCCTTCAGATTTTTACAGATAAAGTAAGAATTTATGCCGGAGCTGGAGTAACAGCTGACTCTGTGTCGGAGTTGGAATGGAATGAAACCGAAATGAAGATGGCTAATCTTCAAAAGATAATCACACAATAAGAAACCTCTTGCGCCTGCAACCGATCTACGATATTGCTGAGTTATGTGCCCGTCAGGGCATTCATCAAGCTATTGTTTGTCCAGGGTCGCGATGCGCTCCGCTTACAATGGCTTTTGCCCGACACGAAGAAATTACGTGCCGCACTTTTAGTGACGAACGAAGTGCGGGGTTTATAGCTCTCGGCATCGCACAGCAGTTGAATATGCCAGCCGTACTAGTGTGCACGTCTGGGTCTGCTGCCTATAATTTTGCACCCGCAGTTGCCGAAGCTTTCTTCCAGGAAATACCATTGCTCATATTTACTGCCGACAGGCCCAAGGAATGGATCGATCAACTCGATGGACAAACCATTCGTCAAACCAACCTGTATGGAGTTCATGTAAAAAAGTCTTACGATCTTCCGGAAGATTATTCACATCCAGATTCTACCTGGTATATCAATCGTGTAGTGAATGAGGCAATTGCACTATCACAGCAGTTTCCGAAAGGCCCAGTGCATATTAACGTACCACTGCGCGAGCCACTTTATCCAGCGGCTGGTGAAAAAATAAAGTTTACAAAAAAGATAAAGGCCGTTAGTTCATTACGATCCGAACCAGGATTAAGTCAGCATGATGAAAAGGAACTTGCACAAACCTTAGCAGGATTTACAAAAGTATTGCTCGTAGCCGGGCAGCAGGACTATCGCGAAGGAAATGTCAAAAGCATTGAGAAATTTTGTAAGACAAATAAAATCTCCTTGGTCGGGGATATAATTTCAAATCTTCACTCACTTTCAGGTAATGTGCGATATGCCGATGTTTTCCTTGCAGCCTGTGGAGACTCAATAAAAAAATCGTTACAGCCTGACCTGCTGATTACGATTGGTAAATCTGTGATCTCTAAAAACCTAAAACTTTTTCTTCGCAATCACGCGCCCCAGCAACATTGGCATCTTCAACCATCCGGGCTTGCAGCTGACACATTTCAATCGCTTACCAAGGTTATTCCGTGCGAATCGAAAAAGTTTTTTGAAAGCCTGAGTTCAGCACCCTCAATTGACAAGTTCGAAATACAGAAGAAAGATAACTATGTGCAGCTGTGGAAAGCTGAAGAACATCGAACCCTACTTTCTTTTCAGACATACTTCTCAAAAAATGAGTTTACCGAACTAACTTCTATAAAAGAAATTCTAGCCTCACTACCTGAACGTTGTAATCTGCATGTAGCCAACAGTATGTCTGTTCGCTATGCCAACCTGATCGGTCTTACCGAAAAAAACAGAGGAATACATGTGTATGCAAACCGCGGCACAAGTGGCATTGATGGTTGCACCAGCACAACGATTGGCCACACCCTTAGCAGTGATGTACCTAACATTTTAATAACAGGTGATCTTGCTTTTTTTTATGATCGCAATGCTTTCTGGAATAATTATCAAGTTCCTAATTTGCGGGTTATTATAATAAATAATCAAGGCGGTGTTATTTTCAATTTAATTGATGGGCCTGAAAATATTCCTGAACAAGGTACCTACTTTATCACGGAACAAAAACTTTCTGCAAACCCTCTCTGTACTGAGTTTGGGTTTGATTATCTGAAAGTAGATTCGCACAAGAAACTGAAAGCTTCACTAAAGAATTTGTTCAACTTCGATGGAAGAACTAAAATCATGGAAGTAATCAGCGATCAGAAAAAAGCAAAAGAATCATTCATTCAATTCAAGAAACACATTAAGCAAGGTTATGAATCTTAAATACAACTGGAAGCAAGTTAAGCAGTACAACGAAATCTTGTTTCACAAATTTGAAGGCATTGCACGCATCAGCATAAACCGCCCTGAAGTTCACAATGCTTTCACGCCACTTACCATTCAGGAAATTCTGGATGCAATGAATATTTGCCGCGAAGACATGGAGGTGGGCGTAATCATTTTAACGGGTGAGGGGGGAAAAGCATTTTGTAGTGGTGGAGATCAGAGTGTGCGCGGCCATGGTGGCTACGTGGGTATCGATACTGTGCCGCGATTAAATGTGTTGGATCTACAAAAAGTTATTCGTTCTATTTCAAAGCCCGTGATAGCTGCCGTGGCAGGATGGGCAATTGGTGGTGGCCACGTGCTGCATGTTGTGTGCGATCTTTCCATTGCAGCCGAAAATGCACGCTTCGGACAAACCGGACCTAAAGTAGGAAGCTTTGATGGCGGATTTGGTGCTTCCTATTTAGCGCGTGTGGTAGGACAAAAAAAAGCGCGTGAGATTTGGTTTCTCTGCGATCAATACGATGCAAAGGAAGCGTTAGACATGGGCCTCGTCAACAAAGTTGTGCCGCTCGATCAGTTGGAAGAAACCTATGTAGCCTGGGCCAAAAAGATTCTTCAGAAAAGCCCATTAGCTATTCGCATGCTAAAGTGTGCATTCAATGCTGAGTTAGACGGACAAGCAGGCATTCAGGAACTCGCAGGCAACGCAACGTTACTCTACTACCTAAGTGATGAAGCCAAAGAAGGAAAGAATGCTTTTTTAGAAAAGCGCGAACCTGACTTCTCGAAGTTTCCAAAGTTTCCATAACCATTCATGAGATTTCTACTCTTTTGCCTGATCTTTAGTGCAACCAATATTCTGACAATGGCACAGACAATAGAAAATCCATGGAGCACGTCAACTTTTACGGCCATCAGACTTGCACCACATCAAGACTTAAAAAAAGAATTACTTGCCTTTGCAAAAAAAACAAAGCTAAAAGCTGGGTTTGTAGTAACCTGTGTAGGAAGTCTCGAGCAAGTTAACTTGCGATTTGCGAATCAAAATAATGGAACACTTTTAAAAGGTCATTATGAGATTCTTTCCTTGGTGGGTACGTTTTCAGATACATCGGCTCATCTTCATATGTCAGTGGCCGATAGTACCGGAAAAACAATGGGTGGACATTTATTAGATGATTCCTTAATCTACACAACTGCAGAACTTGTTATTGGTGAATTAACCGATCTGAAATTTAACCGTGTTTTGGATTCAACCTATGGGTATGAAGAGCTGGATGTAAAAAAACGAAAAGTAAAAAACTGAGCGGTGCAATCACCCTGGCTTATATTGAATGGAACAACATACGCCTTATCAGATATTAAGCAGCGAAAATTCTCGCTTTTGCCAAAAAACTCCGTTCTGGAATTTTGTTATGATTGGTTAAATGAAAAAAATGAATTCATCCTTCAGACTTCAGGATCAACAGGAATTCCAAAAACTATTTCAGCTTCCCGAAGTCAATTAAAAGCAAGTGCTCAACGAACAATCTCTTTTCTACAACTTACAGAAGGATGTACCTCGTTGATTTGCCTTGATACCCGCTACATTGCCGGCATCATGATGTTAATTCGGTCAATGGAAGCAGGCATGAATATGTATGTGATTGAGCCCTCGGCCAATCCTTTTGAGAAAATCCCAAACGATCTTGTCATCGACTTTACTGCTCTGGTGCCATATCAACTGGATACAGTTTTAAGATCTGTTCATAAAATTAAACTAGATAAAATAAAAATCGTGTTGATTGGTGGCGCACCTTTGTCGGGTCAATTAAAAAAAGAATTGAAATCTTTTTCGGGTGCATTTTACGCTACGTATGGCATGACCGAAACACTCTCACATGTTGCCCTCCAAAAATTAAATGGCGAAAATCCACAGGAATCTTTTAGGCTATTGCCTGGCATCTCTGGGCACGTTGATCAACGAGGTTGTTTAGTGATTAGCGCACCACACATTAGCCCAACCCATATAGTTACGAATGACTTGGTGGAATTTATCTCGACTGATCAATTTACTTGGTTGGGAAGAATTGATCATGTAATTAATAGTGGGGGTGTAAAAGTGATTCCGGAAAAAATTGAATCGGTAATTGCTGTGTTGATGAACGAGATGAAGTTATCGAATAGGTTTTTTGTTGCCGGATTACCTGATCCCTCTTTAGGAGAAATGATCACACTTATTATTGAAGGCGATAAACCGCACCACAATAACGAAAAAATTATATTACAGAGATTGAAAGGAGAGCTTGGCAAGTTTGAAGTTCCAAAATCGATCCGTTACGTATCCAAATTCATGCAAACGGATACAGGGAAAATCAATAAGTCTAAAACGCTAGAACTTTTTTAAGTAGAAAATAAACTCCTCGCCCGATTCTTCCTGTCGGAAGAGATCGGGTTAGGTAAAACCGCTAAGTTTATTTCTTTGATTTCAATTGAAGAATCTCTTTTTGCAGGTCCAATACCACACCGGCAAGGTGTTCTACCGAAACATCTGCTTTGTCAGCTACATCTGGAAACTGAACGCTGATATAGGCCTTGGCAGACCAGACTTCAAGTACATCTGATGCGCTTACCTGATACGGTGAATAGTGGCGGTTATCAGACACGAGGAAAAGATTTCCGTTTTCTTCGAGGTAATTGAATACACGTTTGTACACAACACCTTCGCGCTGTGTAACTAACACATAAGTTTTCCCACTCTTAATGCTTTTCAAATTGTCAACATACTCGCCAATCACAATGCTGCCGGGCATGAGCGGCAACATCGAGTCACCACTGATTTCAAATGCGCGATAGGTTCCTTGCTTGAGATTAGGTAAACTAAAATGTGGTAACTCTTTTACATATTCTGTATCGGCAAAACCATTGAGATAGCCGGCTGCCGCTTTGTGCGGAACAAATTCAATATTCTGTTTCTGTGATGAATCTACGGTGACAACAAGGACTTCCTTGCCACGTGTATAGTCCGTAGTCAATGGTACAACGGGCGACCCGGTAGAGAAATCCGTTCCAATCAACTGATCCACCGAAATAGAAAATAATTCAGCCATTTTTTGAAGCAACTCAAGCCGAGGTTCGGCACGGCCTTCTTCATAGGCTCCAACCAGCGAGCGCTTAATCCCTAGTTGCTGCGCAAACTGATCTTGCGTGTAAGTGAGTCGCTTGCGCAGTATTCTGATGTTTTCATTCAGCTTAACCATACCTTATTTTTTAAAGATCAAAATTCTTCCAGAGTTCATCTGCCGATTCCCTAAAGAAAAAAGATTGCGCTGAAAATACCGTTCGGAATTATTCATGGCTTCAACATGTCGGCTTATCTTATTAAGAATCTCAGTTACCGAAGTATTTGGCTCTGCCAACAGATAACCGTAGTAGCCACCTGGCGTAACATCACCTGTTGAAAAATTAACCTGAAAACGACCTGAGGTGAGTTTTTTGCTCTCGATTTTTAGTTTGAATGTCTCCATTAGCTAATAATTTTAGCCAAATAAAGAATTTATCATATCAAATCAAAAAATAAACTAAATATTTTAGCTAATCATCAATGTGAGCCCAAAAAAGGCCTTCATTTCTCAATTTTCCCTTTTCAACAACCATTGGCGATTCAATATTATTAGTATAAATCATACCGGTACCTAAACCTTGTGGGATTTGAACCGGGTAACGAGCAGTAAACTGGGCAATGGCATTTAAGCCAATGTTACTTTCTAAGGCTGACGTCATCCACCAATCAATTTTCAACTGTTCAGCTACTTTTATCCACTCTTCGCACGAATAAAGTCCGCCATGCAAGGTCGGTTTCAGGATTATATACTGTGGTTGAATTCGCGAAAGCAATTCCTGTTTTGGTTTAATTCCATTAACTCCAATCAATTCTTCATCGAGTGCAATTGGTATCGGTGATTGGCGGCACAACTCGCGCAGCTCTTCTTGCTGACCAGCCTTAATGGGCTGTTCTATAGAATGTATTTCAAACCGGGCCAGCTCTTTCAACTTAAACAAAGCCTCCTCTTTTTTGAAAGCTCCATTGGCATCTAATCGAATGGTAATTTTATCTCGAAAGTATTTTCTGCGGATATACTGCAGCACATCGCACTCCTTCTCAAAATCATGACTGCCTACTTTAAGTTTTAGACAGGTAAATCCATCCCGAATTTTGATCTCAATCTGTTGCAACATAAAATCAAGGCCCCCCATCCAAATCAAGCCATTGATTGGAATTGGCTGCCCTTCTAAAAACTGATTTCTGAAAATCACTTTGTTGCCTCCATTCATCCAATCCAATAGTGCTGTTTCAAGCGCAAATACAAAAGATGAATACCGGGTTATTCTTGCTGATCCAATTACCTTCTCAATAAAAACATTCAATGCATGAAGATCTGAAACCTGAAGAATGTCAATTGTTTTCGTGTTGATCTCCGCTAGAATTCCTTCTAACTCCATTTCCAGGTCAGGGCTATGCTCAGGGCTTAACCCCGGCAGTGGGCCACACTCACCGATGCCAACACGTTCCGGAGTTGCATCGTCCCACACTTTTACAAACCACGAAATTTTTTCCTTCATGGCGCCTCGTGAAGTGCGGGCGTTAAATGCAAATTCAAAAACTCGTTTATGGATGCTTGCTTTCAGGGCCATGCTGGTGGAGTAAGACTAACACAAAGTAAAACAAACTTTGCATGTGGTATTCACCCCGATGACTTTACCTTTGCGCAAAGCCATGCCCTAATGGATCAATCCATTTTAATAAAAGACTATACCTACGAGCTTCCGGCTGACCGAATAGCCCAATATCCATTGGAGCAACGGGATCAATCAAGGTTATTGGTCTATCAGAACGGTGTTATCGAACATAAAAACTTTGCACAAATAACCAGCCTGCTTCCAGCTAAAAGCACGTTATTTTTTAATGATACCAAAGTGATTCCGGCCCGGTTGTACTTTCAAAAAGAAACCGGAGCTACCATTGAATTATTTCTCTTGAGTCCGGTGGTGCCCACTACATTAGTGCAACACGCCATGGAAACAACGAGGACTACGCAATGGCTGTGCGCAATTGGAAATCTTAAACGCTGGCCGCGCAACACAACACTCAGTAAAAAATCTGGTGAGTTAACAATTTATGCTTCCCTGGTAAATCGCGAGCAAGGGTTGGTAGAATTTGCGTGGCAGCCAGAATCAAAAAGTTTTGCAGAGGTAATCACACAAATCGGGCTTACTCCACTGCCCCCGTACCTGAACCGAAAAGCAGAGATTGCCGATCAAAGTACCTATCAAACTGTGTATTCGCACCATCAAGGTGCTGTAGCAGCACCTACAGCCGGACTTCATTTTACAAAAACTATTTTAGAAGAGCTGCATGCGAAAAACTACGCTACTGTGTTTCTAACCTTACATGTTAGTGCCGGAACTTTTCAACCCGTAAAAGTTGAAAACGCGGCAGAGCATACCATGCACAAAGAACAAATTGTAATCACCCGAAAAAACCTGCTGGCACTCCTTAAAACTAAATCAACTATTGCCGTTGGAACCACTTCGTTACGCACCCTCGAAAGCCTTTATTGGTATGGCGTCAAATTGAGTATAAATCCTGAAGCCGAGTTTAAGATCCATCAGCAGGACCCTTACGAACTACCTTCAGAATACTCAAAGAAAAACGCCTTCGAACAAGTTTTAAAAGCGCTGGATCTAAAAAACGCTGATAGCCTGACGGGAGAAACTGCCATTTATATTATGCCCGGCTACCATTTTAAAGTAGTGGATGTGCTGATTACCAACTTTCACCAGCCCGGTTCCACATTGATGTTGCTGGTCGCTGCTTTTGTTGGGGCCGATTGGAAAAAAATCTATACCGAAGCTCTTGAAAACAACTATCGCTTCCTTAGCTATGGCGATAGTTCAATTCTTTTTGGACGCTCCAAGGTCTAACAGACTCAATTACATTCCTGCTTTAACAAATACGATTTACTTGTTGATAAATAGACGGTAACGCCCACGGCTCGCTTACCAGTTGGCACTTTGGCATATGAACTTGGTATTTTTCCGGTGAGTAGTCGAGGCTGTTTCCAATCAAAACCATCAACTATCTACTAATCAAGAACTAACTATTAACAAAATGAACTCTTAATTGAATAGGATTTTCCGTTGAAATGTGTAAAATTTAAACGCTAAACCCCCAACCATGCTCTCAAAGCTGTGGAATTTGCTGGATGTTGAGCCTGAGGAAACAGGCCCGGTGTCGTTACTTCTAATCATCAGCTTCCTGATGGGCTTGTTTTTAGCAACCGTTGCGGTAGCCTCGCAATCCCTTTTTTTGCAGCATTTTGATGAGAAAACCCAACTTCCGGTGGCACTTGCCATCTCAGGGGCACTCGGGGTGTTGATCACCATTTTCTACAATTTTCTTCAAGGCCGGATCCCATTCACGGCCTTAGCTATTTTTAACCTGGCCCTTGTAATCATCTTAACGGCCTTTATTGAATTTGGAGAACAGTACGTGCAGGACACCGATTACCTTTTCTATTTCGGTTTTACCCTTATTCTCCCCTTCACCTTCGTAACACAACTTGTTTTTTGGGGTGCCTTTAACAGGATGTTCAATGTGCGGGTGGCCAAACGAATTATTGGAAGCGTGGATCTGGGAACCATGATTGCCTCTATCCTCGCCTTCTTCACAATTCCGGTAATGTTGAATTATGGAGTGCATATCGAGTCGCTTTACACAATTGGTCTGGCGAGCATTGTTGGATACCTGGTTCTCTTTATCATTCTTTCCAATCGCTATCTAACCAAGGGTCGCTCAGTAATTAAGTCTGAATCCGAAATAAAGAAACTCTCCGTGGGTCAGTTTCTCGGCAATCGCTACATCATGACACTGTCGCTCTTTATTATAGTCTCCATGGTGGCCTTGCGATTCGTGGATTATTCCTTTTATAACGCAACTTCCAATCAGTTTAAACAAAATGATCTCCCAACCTTCCTAAGTCTCTTTGAAGCAACGGTGGTAATCTTTAGTTTTCTCTTCTCCACTTTCGCTACAGATCGGATCAATCAGGATTATGGATTGCGGACATCGTTGTTGATCACGCCTTTGTTGCTGATACTTTTCACGGCTTCGGCTTTTGCCCTCGGATCATTTTTTGGCTACGACCTTAATACAGGTGAAGGCAGCACGATTATCTTTTTCTTCATTGCAGTGGCGATGAGTAAACTCTTTATTAACTCGCTACGCGATGCGCTCGATAGTCCTACTTTTAAATTCTATTACGTACCCATCGAGCGCTCGATCAGCATTGATGCCCAAACAAAAATTGAAGGTTTTGTTACTGCATTAGCCAGTGCAATTGCCGGGGGGGTTATTGTGTTAGTAAATCAGTTTCAGGTTTTTACTGTGTTATCAATTACCCTTCTTACTCTGCCCGTGCTGGCAATCTGGTATTGGGTAACTTACCGCATGTATCATGGTTATCGCGATACACTTCAAAATTCTCTTATCAAGAATAAATCTTCTGTTAAAAAGAACCTTGTTAAGGAATACACGATGGATAGTGTGCTCGAAAAAGAAGTGCGCAGCACCGCAGAGGAAAAAATTATCTATGGCTTGAAGTTGATGGAAAAACTGGAGCCTGCCTTGTACGAAACTTCGCTGTTGCAATTGGCGGATAGCAAATCTAAAAAAGTATCGCAGTTTGCTCAGAAGAAAATTCAGGATCTCGGTATTCAATCGGCCGATAATGAAATTCGCGGGCTGGCAGCACAGGCCGCAGGCATGGCCGAGGATAGCGACTTGCTTTCTATACCGTTAGAAAAATTAATGAAGTTGAGTAAGTCTGTAAAGCAAACAGATCGGTTGCTGGCTGCAAAGCTTATGCGCAAACTTACCAATCAGAAAACGATCTTCATTTTGCTTGAGTTAATGCGCGATGCCGATCCGAAAGTAAGAACCGAAGCCTTGCTTACTGCCCGCAAAGTAAAGAGACCAGAAACCTGGAATGTGCTGATCGAATTACTTTCATCGCCTATGTACGCACATCAGGCTGCATCAGCATTGAAAGAAGCCGGTGAACCTGTGTTGCCCATTCTCGAAACAGCTTTTCATAAGTCAGGGCAAAACGACCTGATCATGCTCAAACTCATTCAGATTATTGGGCATATTCCAGGCAAGGAAAGTTTACAGTTGCTATGGAAGAAAATTGATTATCCTGACAAGCGAATTGTAAAACAGATTTTATACTCATTACGCTACATCAACTACCGCGCTACAGGACGCGAGGCGTTGGCTGTTAAAGATTTACTCGATACAGAGATGAGTAAAACGCTGTGGAATTTAGCTTCGTTGCACGAACTCACCGATGAATCGCATTACGATTACCTGAAGGATGCACTTCGTGAAGAGATTCGCGATAACTACGATCACTTGAGTTTGCTACTCTCTTTGTTATACGATCCGGAATCAGTTCAATTAGTAAAAGAAAATATTGAGATCGGCACACCCGATAGCGTTCAATACGCGCTTGAACTTTTGGATTTGTTTGTGGATCAGGATTTGAAGCCGAAACTTATTCCTTTGCTGGATGATTCCTCAACGCCACAAAAATTAGAAAAACTTCAAACCTTCTTTCCACGCGAGACATACAACCCCATTCAGGTAATCAACTACATTCTAAACCGCGATTTTAATTTCAATAACCGCTGGACGAAAGTGTGTGCCGTGTATGCTACCGCCTACATTCCAAATTTCCGGATCAGCCGCGGATTAATCAGCCAGATGTTTAACAATGATAAGTTGTTGCAGGAAACTACAGCCTGGGTTATTTACAATAAAGATCGTGCTGCCTATCAGGCTATTGCCGACCGGCTTCCTTATAAGGATAAAAAGTTTCTTGATTCATCCATCGAAAACAATCAGTTGCTGGATGGTTTAGATGATGGGTTCTTCCTTTTCATTGAAATGATTTTGCTGATTAAAAAGATTCCGGTCTTCCATCATACTCAAGGCAAGGTGTTGAGCGATTTGTCTGACAAAATCATGCCCATCACATTAAAGCCAAACGAAAAATTAGTCATTACCGAAACGAACGACATGCCTATACTTATTATGGCACATGGCGAAACGATACTAAAAAATAAAGATCAGGAAGTAATGCGCATGAAACCGGGTACTGTGTTTGGCGACCTGTTTCAAGAAGGCCCAACACCTGTGATTACGGAAGCAGTGGCCGTAGAGCGATCGGTTATCTTAAAAATTAACCTCGTAGACTTTTATTTTGTTCTTGCCAATCACCACGAACTGGCACAGGGACTTATCCATAACATTACAGAAAAAGAAACCCAACCCGTAACCTAACTTTTTAAACTCATGGCCTTTGAAATTGATGTACTGATAACCTTCGCAGAAAAAGACAACGAAGCCGCTCAGAAAAGTGAGTTGGGCTGGGTCTCGCAATTCAAAAAGTTTTTGGAATTGATGCTGCTGCAGGTGTTAGGCTCCAAACCCAACATTGTTCTTAAATCAGAATTTGATACAGCAACGGCTCCCTCCCTTAACAACTCAGCTATTTTAGTTGCTGTGCTTACCAAAGAATTTGTGCAATCGGGTAGGTGCCTCGATAATGTGGAGACTTTTTACAAGGCCGCTTCTTCATCTAAAATCAATCGGGTTTTTAAAGTGATGAAGGCCCCCCTTACGTTGCAAGAGCAACCACCGCGTTTGCGCGATATGATTGGCTACGACATGTACCAACTCGATACAGAAACCGGAGTGGAAAAAGAATATTCAGACTTCTTTAGTCAGGAAGCAGAAAAACAATATTGGATGAAGTTAGTGGATCTTGCCTATGACATTCATGATGCCCTTATGATTCTGAATGAAGGTGACATCAAATCGGAAGTAAAAAATATTTATAAAAGAAAATCGATTTACCTCGCAGAAACCGGCCACGATCTTTCTGTGCAGCGCAACATCATCAAACGTGAGTTGCAACGTCATGGATATATTGTGTTACCAAAAAATACATTGCCCACCCAACTGAGTGAAGTAGAGCGTGAAGTAAAAAGAGATCTTGACGAATGTAATTTATCCATCCATTTAATTGGTAGTGCGTATGGAGAAATTCCAGAAGGTGCCGATCGCTCCATTGTGGATATTCAAAATAAACTTGCTGCCGAAGCAGCGCTTTCAAAAAGACAATCGAAACAAGAATTTTCGCGACTGATCTGGATTTCGCAAAACCTGAAGAACGCGAGCGACAAACAAAAATCGTTTATCGATACCATCAAGCGCGACACGGAGGCGCAAGAAGGTGCCGAGATTCTTCAAAATCCATTAGAGGATTTCAAAAACATTATGCGCGAAGAACTACTGGAATCGCAAGAGCGCAAACATGTTGACGAGAGCGGTGGCAAATCCATTTATCTTGTTCACGATAAAATTGATGATAGTGCCGTAAAACCTTTCCGCGAAGTAATTGAAAAATCAGGCTTCAAGGTTTTGATTCCAGCCTTCGAAGGCGAACTGTTGGAAGTGCGTAAACAGCACATCGACAACCTAAGAAATTTTGATGGCGCCATCATCTTTAAAGGAAAAGTAAACGATCAGTGGGTGCGCATGAAAGTGCTTGACTTATTGAAAGCCCCAGGCTTTGGTCGCAAAAAACCAATACAGGGCAAAGCAATTGTAGGCGCAAGCAGCTCTAACCTCGATCCTTTCAAAAATCAAAATATGACACTCATTTCCGGAGACACAAATCGGTCGCTGGAAACTTTGAAAAACTTTTTATTAGAAATTAACTCGTAAGCTATGAGCCAGATGATAGACGAACAGGGTACACTAGTTGGCACAAGTAATCCTTTTCCCGGACTGCGTCCTTTCAAAATTGAAGAGAGTCACTTGTTCTTTGGTCGTGAAGGTCAGAGTGACGAAGTGCTCCTCAAACTTTCGAAGAGCCGGTTTGTTGGTGTAATTGGTCCTTCCGGTAGTGGTAAGTCTTCGTTTATTTATTGCGGAGTGCTTCCCATTTTGTATGGTGGGTTTCTTACCGATTCCAGCCCTAACTGGGAAGTGATTGTAACCCGACCCGGTGCAGGCCCCATTGATAACCTCGCTGAGTCGTTGCTGAAAACTGTTAAAGACTACAACTTCGCGGACATAGAAGACAAAAAAATCAAGCGCACAATTGTTTCTACGCTACTTCGAAGCAGTTCGTTGGGCCTGGTAGAAGCCATTCAGCAATCCAGAAGAAAAGAAGATATCAATTACTTGATTCTGGTCGATCAGTTTGAAGAACTTTTCCGCTTCAAAGACAGCACCGATCCTAATTCGGTAAATGAGTCGCTCGCCTTCATCAACCTGTTGATGGAAGCCGTGAACTATGAAGACTCTCCGATTTACGTAGCCATTACTATGCGCTCCGACTTTATCGGAGATTGTGCGCAGTTCCCAGAACTTACGCGCAAGATCAACGACAGTCACTACCTGATTCCGCAGATGACGCGTGATCAGAAACGCAGAGCCGTAGAAGGACCTGTTGCAGTGGGTAATGCTAAAATTACACCTCGGCTTGTGCAGCAATTATTAAATGATTTGGGTGATAATCCCGATCAGCTTCCTATTCTTCAGCACGCCTTGATGCGCACGTGGAGTTATTGGGCGCGTTACAAAGATTATGATGAAGAACCAGTCGATCTAAAACATTACGAGGCGATTGGAACTATGTCGGAGGCCTTGTCGCAACACGCGAACGAAGCTTATGACGAATTGGACGAAGATCAGCAACGCATTTGCGAAATCATGTTTAAGGCCATCACTGAAAAACGCGGTGAGAACTTTGGCATTCGCAGACCAACCCGGTTAAATGAAATTGCTTCCATTGCCGATGTATCGGAAGCGGATGTGGTAGCGGTGATTGAAAAATTCCGTGAGCCGGGACGATCTTTGTTAACGCCTGCTTATGGCATTGAACTTGGTTCTAAATCTATGATCGATATCTCGCACGAAAGTTTGATGCGGATCTGGGTGCGGTTAAAAAACTGGGTGGATGATGAAAGTGAAGCTGTGCAAATGTATTTGCGCCTGGCCGAAGCTGCATCGATGTATCAGGTAGGCAAGGCTGGTCTTTGGAGGCCACCCGATTTGCAGTTGGCACTTAACTGGCAGGCAAAACATAAGCCTACGTTGGTTTGGGGTCAGCGCTATCATCCTGCGTTTGAAAGAACGCTGGTATTTCTTGAATACTCGAAGAAAGAATTCGATACCGAGCAGCGCATTAAAGAACTTGAGCAGAAGCGCAAACTTCAGCGTGCACGTATTACGGCCATCGTATTTGGTACGCTGGCGGGTATCGCGCTTATAGCATTTGTGTATGCATTTGTGCAACAAGCTGAAGCGAAGCGGCAAGAGCTGCTTGCAAAAGACCTTGCTATTGAAGCACAAAAAAATGCTGATGAAGCAATTGCACAAAAGGAAATTGCTCAAAAGGAAAGAGATGCGGCTGAAGAGGCAAGACAGTTAGCAGTTGATGCTCAAAAAGCGGAAGCTGAACAACGTGCCGAAGCGGAAAAAAGAAGACAGCAAGCTGAGATAGCAGAAGCAGAAGCTAAGCGACAAGAAGCACTTGCTATTACTAATGCAGCCGCTGCAAGAAAAGCAGAAGGTGAAGCCAAGGCAAATGAAAAACTTGCGAACGATAACGCAGCTAAAGCAGAACGCGAACGCTACCTCGCGCTTGCCAAAGCAATGGCCATTAAGTCCAAAGAGTTAGGGAATAGTGTTTCATTGGAGGCGTTGGTTGCGCAACAAGCCTACATCTTTAATAAGAAGTATGGTGGCTACGCATACAATAGCGATGTGTATGGTGGATTGTATGCGGCTTTAAAAAACACAAACGATCCGTTAACAAAAAGTTTGGAGGCCCATAAAAATGGTGCTGCACGCACGCTTGAAACCCATGGCAAAGGAAATCACATTTATTCCGGGGGCAGTGATGGAAAAATCATTCGCTGGAATTATGTTAATAATCAGTGGACAGCCGAAGCACTGATTGATGAAACTAAACGAACTGAACCTTACCTGGTGTATACGTTGGATACAAGTCCCGATGGAAACTGGTTAGTAGCCGGTGGTCTCTACCCTACCAACCGCAATGCAAACTATGCAGAGTTGTATGACTTGCGTAATGCAGGCAGCGCGCCTAAGAAAATTTACGGGTTCACTTCTGATATTGAGAACATCCACTTCACTCCGGACGGTAAGGGATTTTATGCCCGAGATAACTCAGGCCACAGCATCAAGTTTTCGGATTTAACTACCGTGAAAGAGATCATTACCTCACAGGAAAAAATTGTGTCACTGGATTTGAATGAGAATGGAACACTGTTAACAGGAGCTGGCGCTGAAGGTAATCTCTATATCTGGGACATCAATAAGAATTTTGCTGTTACTAAAGTAAACATCTCCAAAGGTTTGTCGGCAGTTTGTTTTGCCCCAGACGGCAGACAGATTGTAACGGGTGATCGCGATGGAGTTCTTCGCATTGTAAACAATGTAGGTCTCATCATTCGTGAGTTGCCCGGTCACTCTTCACAGATTGAAGACATTAAGTTCAACCACGCAGGCACCTTTATGGCATCCGCAAGTAAAGATTATTCGGTAAGGCTTTGGAATTTCCGCAAGCTGAATGAGCAACCCATTACGGTGAGCGATCATGATTGGGTGTGGAGTGTTACTTTCTCGCCTGACGATTCACAATTGCTGGCCGGTATCAACAGTACCCGGCAAAAGGCAACCGGTGAAACGGATCAAACCATTCATGCCTACCCTACCAACTTTGAGGTGATGTCGAACATCCTGTGCGAAAAAACCCAGCGCAATATGACGAAAGAGGAATGGGAGATTTATGTAGCCGAAGATCTTCCTTACGAAAAGACTTGTGAGAACTATCCCGGCATTCAGTCCAGCACCCGCAGTTCAACTAAAAAAGCAGGAAAATAGTCTATGAAGAAACTCTATGTACTCTTACTGTTGGCTTTTGTTTCTGCAAAGAGTTTTGGACAAGCGTCAACATGTGCTCAAACATTGCGATTGGCGCAATCCATTTATGATCAGGGTCGGTTGCACGAACTTGAAGCGTTAATTCTCAAGTCAACAGATAATACAACAGCACCTTGCCCACAAGCCGATCAGGTAGGCTTGTTAAAGCTGCTTACGTTAACCTACATCTATCTGGAAGAGCCTCAGAAAGCCGATGACACCATGCTGAAGTTACTGCAGACTGATCATTACTTTGAGATCAACCCTGCGGTAGATCCGGCAGAGTTTGTGGCCCTTTATCGAACCTTTCGCACACGTGAGATATACCGTGTAGGCGCCAAGTTAGGTGTTAATGCAAGCCGACCTAATGTTGGCAGCACGGTTACTTCTGTAGAACTAGCACCTGATAGCGAATACAAATATGGGATTGCTATACTTTTTGGTGGAGCGGTTGATGTGCCCATTAACGACAAGATGACCTTGCATGGTGAATTACTTTATGTGCAACGAAAGTTTGAACTCGACCTTAAAGTGGATCGTGGCCAAGACACTGGCGGAATACCCCTGAGCAATGACTTCCAGGGCATCGAAACGCAAAACTGGCTATCCATGCCATTAACTTTTGAGTATCAACTATGGGATAAAAAATTTCATCCTTTTGTTTCAGGAGGAGTTTCAGTCGATTATCTATTGGGAAGTAAACTACGAGGCGAACGTCTACGAACCAATGTTACCTCCGTTCAGGAGACCACCTTTGAATTAAACCCACAGCGCGAGAAAATTAATATTAGTGCTACTGTGGGGGCAGGCATCAAGTTAAAGATGGGTGGCGGATATTTCGTTGCCGGAGTTCAGTACCTCCATGGAATAACAAATGTGAATTCAACAGAAACTGCATTCGCCAATGAGCAAGCTGTCTGGGAGCAAGGCTATGCCGATCCGGTATTTAAAGTCTCTTCGCTGGTGGTTAGCGGCTCCTATGTTATTAATATTTTCAATCCCAAGAAAAAGAAGATTTAAGATCAGCAAATGAGAAATCCTATACTCTATATTCTGGCCGCATCTGCGTTGGTAGTAACCTGCAAAAATCTGGAAAACGCAGATCCCACACCCCGCAATACTTTCTTAAAATTCTACGAGGGGCCCTATGGCATTACAGCCACTGCTATGGAACCAATTCCCGATGGATATATCATTGTTGGCAACATGATTGTTGATGACGTGGTAAACGATACTGTTTATGTGGAAACTGTAATCATTAAAACCGATGACAGGGGGAACAGAACTCAGGACTTTAGCCGGATTGCCGGGGGCACCGGTAAATCCATAAAGCCAATACTAAACAGCGGGGCGGTAACGGGTTACGTTGTGGTTGGTGATGTAATAAAGGTCAACCCATTAGAAGAACAAGTGGCAAACGTAAGCATCACTTCGCTAAGAGGATTGTTACTAAATGATAATTTGATACTGCAAGATACTTTTCAAGTTGCAGACCTGAGAACATCGCCTGCCGAAATAAAAGTAGACTTTACAGGCGAGGCTCTGGAAGTAACTGACGATGGTCGGATCATTGTATTGGGAACGTCTAAGCGAGCAGTTCCAAATCAGCAAACACAACCTGCCGAACCCTTCATTATTGCCTATAGAAATGGTAAAACCCTTGATTGGTTTAAACGCTATGAACTAAATGACAGAACTTCGCAAAACTCAAGATCAGTTCATTATAGCAATGGCAAAATTATTTGGGCTACCGCTATTGCGGATGTAGCCGGAGACTTTGTGAACTCGTGGGTGGGCATCCCCATCATTGATGAAAATTCAATTTACCCAAACTTTAGTGTAATTGGTCAAAACACGAACACCGATCAATTATTTGTTCCCAAAGATATTCAGCCTGCCAGTTCCCCATCCTTTGGGTATGGTGTTATTGGCACCTATAGCGATGATCAGGAAGGCGCAAAAGGAAATATTTTTTTCCTTCGGGTGGATATCAATGGAAATATAATTCCGGGAAGTGACAAGTATTTTGATGCTTCTCAACTTGTTGAGAATAATACTTCACTTACAAACCGTGACGAATCATTTGTTATTGATGATGGCGAAGCAATTACCTCTACGCAAGATGGCGGGTTTGTGATGGCCGGCACCGTTACAGCCAATTCAAACAAAAATTTATTGGTGATTAAGGTAAATGCATTTGGTGACCTGGTGTGGTTTAAAAACATGGGCGGTGCCGGTAACGAAATCCCGGCCACCATTCGCGAAACCGCCACTGGCGATCTTGTTATTTGTGGTACCAATACATTAGGAAACTACTCCACTGTTTTTTTAATGAAGACAGATAAAAATGGAGAATTAAAAAATTGATTTACTAAGAACTGAATGTGTATGATAAATTCTACTGTTGGCAGAAAGAACGTTGTTCTGGTTAAAAGAAAATCATCCTTCGCACAACTACAAGGATCGATACTGATTGTGTTTCTATTTTTCAGTGGAGTAGCCTGGGGGCAAGCTCCTGTAGTAAGTACACCCACCGTGTCGGCTGTAGGAACTACAACAGCAACTCTGGGTGGCACTGTGACCGGAACGCTTACTCATCGCGGAACCCGGTGGCATACCGCATCCCCAGTCGGCATCTTAAATGAATTAGAAGAAGCATCCACAACGGCCGGAGCCTTTACGCAAGCAAGAACCTCATTTCCCGCTGGAGCAAAAATATTTTTTGTTGCCTATGCCCGCAATGGTGTAGATGCCGGAACAGCCGCAGAAACTTCATTCTTTACCGAACCAACACAACTTACCGGTGGCCAGCTAACGGCCGCTGCCACGAGTAGCACGGCAATAAATTTAACTTTTCCTTCTGCAGATAGCTGGGAAGGCTCTGGTGCAACGGGCGGCTATGTAATTTATCGAAATGCAGGTAGCGCACCTACCGTAGCGGGATTAACGGATGGTGCTGCTCCGCCAGCGGATGGAGTGGGTGATAAAATTGCTACTATTACGGATGGCACCCTTACCTCATTTAATAATTCTACAGGCTTAAGTGCGGCTACCAATTATTATTATACTATCGTACCCTTTGTGTGGGATGGCGCGCTCGCAACAACCTATAACTATAATACCACCTCCCCACAAACAGCCAACGACTTTACGTTTGCTACCGAACCTGGTAGTCATGCAACCGGAACGATTACAGCCACTCCGGTTAGTTCTACACAAATCAATCTTGCCTTTAACAGTGTAACCACTTCGGCCATAACCAATGCTGCCGGGTATATAGTGCTGATAAAAAGTTCAGCCATTGTGGTGGGCGACCTGGCTACGCTAAATGACGGTGGCGCACCCAATGGATTTGGGTTATTTGAAGCAATTATTAACTCAACGGCTACCAACACGTACAATGATGTGAGTGGGCTAACAGCCAACACAATGTACCATTACGCCATAATACCCTTCAACCGGGGTAGCGATGATCAGACCTACAACTTCTTAACAACAACCGGCTTTGCGACAGGAAGTGTGACTACGCTGGATATAGCTGCTACATTTACCCCTATAGCAGGCGGCACTCTGCAAGTTCCGGTTAGTACTGTTTTATCGGCTGGTGTAAATACCCAGGTAGTAGCTGGGTTTTCAGTAACCTCGGATGGATCACAAGTTATTAACAGCATAGGCTTTAACTACAGCGGATTAACAACTCAATTCACAAACGAATATTTATATCGCTCAACAGACGGAAGCATTGGATCACAACTTATCTCTGACAACTCACCCGATGGAAATTTTGATTTGACTGCATTAGGGGCGGGCGATAAAACCATTAACTCAACCGTTGTTCATTATTACTTAGTGGTGGATGTACTTAATTCTGTTAATCAGATTACAGCCGGAGTAACAGTGGCGCCTACGCAGGCAAATGTTACTGTAGCAACTGGTACTGTCAATGCTTTCTCTCTCAACAGAACCGTAACCTTCAACTCCTCACAGGTATCGGATATTACCTTTGCAAATGACGGAACTACTCCCTTAATAAATTATCGTTTTTACCAAGGCAACTCCATTGGTCCTGGCCAGCCTGGTCCTCCAGATGGTGCCGCAAGCCAAAGTTTGGGAGATTTTATAATACGTGATGGTGGAGCCTCGAACGACCCGGATAACCGTGGCACAACGGTTACTTCTATTACAATTCAACTAACCAATTTTGCAAACGTACGCCAAATAGCACTCTTTGATGATAACGCGGATACCGAAATTGCAGGTACCGAAATGACACTGACCGGAAACACGGTAACCTTCATTCCTACTACTTCCATTGTTGTGCCCGATGATGGCGATTTCCGGATTAATGTCCGAGCCAGTTTTCAATCGCTGGTTACCGATAATCAACAGGTGCATGTAACAATAACGGGAGTAACAAATACAATAGTTGGCTCTGGCTTTGCTGCACCCAATGCGGGCGGTGCCACCACCACGGGTTCAACAACTAATGTTATAAATGTAGTTGCCTCCAAATTAGTTTTTACTGCTAATCCACCAGCTACTGCAATTAATCAACCTTTTGCCCTAACCGTTAGAGCGGTTGATCAAAATCCGAATAATAATATTGATCTTGATTATGCCGGACGTGTAGGATTAACAAAATCACCGGCCTCTGGAACGCTGACCGCTGGTGCTCAGTCGTTGTCTCCATTTCTGGTTGCCGGACAATTTGCGTGGACAGATCTTCGAATCACGGCAGCCAATAATTATACACTGGAAGCCTCGGATGATGCATTTGGTGATGCCATTGGTGATGCTTCCGGTAGCGTAACAATCACTAGTTCAGCATCTACAATTACTCAACCTGCTACATTGAATCTTTGTTTTGGTGGTCTTTCTCAAACACTGGGTAATATTGTAATTACTGAAACAGATCCATCTGGTTTTTCTTCGGGTGGATCTTTCGCGTTGACATTACCTTCTGGATTTGTTTTTGATCAAAGTGTAACTACCGCTCCTTCAGTAGGGGGTGGTTCTGATATTTCGGCTCCCACTACCTTAAGTTACCCGGCAGCTAACACAGTGCAATTCAACTATACAATCAGTGGAACTGCTAATACCAACTCGATCACAATTACCGGATTGAAAATTATGCATCCACACCCAGGGGGTGATGCCCCTGGAACAAATAGTGGCCCAATAACGCGATCGGGTGGAACAGCCTCAGTGGCCGGAGTTGGACCTGGAACCGCATTGGGGAATGTTGAAGCAACCTTAGGAAGTCCTACTCCAGCAGGGTTTGGATTTACGGTACAAAAAATTAATACTGGCGATGTTGACGTTGATCCAAATGAAACTCGTTTCAGTCAGAATTCAAATTCTGTTCGGTTAGTAGGCACCCCTCCTGCAACAGGAGGAGCCACGCATGAATTTGTAGGATCAGGAGTAACGTTTGTCTCAGGTGAATACCGATTTAATCCTCAGTCTTTATCTCCGGGCACTTACCCTATTGTTTTTAAATATAAAAATGCAGCCGGGCAACAGTGCGAATTTCAAGCAGCTAAGACTTTTGAAATCTATACTACCAATATCACCAATTTAAATGCTCAGTACTGCAATAATGATGCGCAAACATTGCCAATGAATGTAAATTCGTACATATCTACCTTTTACTCCAGTGGCGGTTACTCCGGCTGGGCTTTGCAAAAGTTCATCTACTATAATACTAATATCAACGCACAAGCAGATATCGTTAGCCCGG
This sequence comes from Cyclobacteriaceae bacterium, assembly GCA_965278925.1. Taxonomy (GTDB): domain Bacteria; phylum Bacteroidota; class Bacteroidia; order Cytophagales; family Cyclobacteriaceae; genus ELB16-189. The sequence goes on from OZ257123.1 coordinate 1,732,550, forward strand.
CAACTAATATTTTTGATCCTAAGCTTACTGATTACCAGACTATATATTCTGCAACGGGAACAGCCTATGGTGTAATTGGCATCTGGATTGGGTTTATTATTTCCGGCCAATACGATGCTCCTTCAACTATAGTTTGTAATACCATTTGCATTCCACTTAGCGGCTGTTTCGAATTTTGCTTACCTAATGATCCCCCTCCAGTAACTCAGACACGCACTATCTGGCAATTGATACCCGTGCGGCCAGCACCATCAGTGTCTTTCTCCATTGCAAAAATTTCATTTTGCTCCGATGAAACGCCCGTAACGCTAGTTGGCAGCCCTTTAAATTCAGATGTGATTGGACAAGATTTTTTCACACCCTCAAGTGACGCGGGTTCTATTACCAGTTCTGCTGCACCGGGTGTAGTTTGGTCCTTTAATCCACAGGCTGTGGCTGGAGCTCCTAAATCGATAGATATCACGTACACATATCGTGATCCTTCCACAGGGTGCTCCGGAACCTCGCTCCCAACAACAGTAACCGTAAGCCCGCGACCGTCAACAATTACGGCAGGGATGATTACAAAATCGGTTGGTAGCGGTTCTTCAACTCAAATTGAATTGTGTCAGGGTTCTTCCGCTGGTTCTTTCGGAACAACAACTCCGTTAACTTCTCCAAATGTTTATAAATGGTATGAAGATGATCAAGCTACACAGGTAGGAACAGGAAATACATTTGTTCCACCCGTTGATTATACTGCGGCTGGTCTTAACACCTATTATGTTACACAGACTATCAATGGTTGTGAAAGTAATAAGGGACCAATACCTACAACCCCACTATCCCTTACAGTCAATGTAATTGCCACACCCCCTCCACCTGCAACCAATCGAAATCTTTCTTATTGTGTTGGATCCACAATTGATGCCAACGACCTTCAAATAACTACCGCTACAGGCATTGTAAAATGGTATCGGGCTGGTAATCCAGTATCTATCTTTACTGGAGCAAATCCTACAGTTGCAAATTTGGGGATTAACAATGCTGCGGCAGGAATTTATAACTTCGAACTTACTCAGACTGAAAGCGTGAACGGCTGCGAGGGACCCCTGCTTGCCGATCGCACTAAAATCAGAGTTGAGATAAAACCATTACCTAACATAGCCATCACACCGGATATTACCGATGTAAACAAAATTTGTACAACGGGAGGTATTATCTCATTCAAAGCTACCGATCAGGGAAATGTTGCGCCAAGTGGTTCCTGGTCTGGCGTAGGACTTGGTGGATCGGGTATTTTAAATCCCTTCAACTTGGAGGGCAGAACTGAATTAAATCCATCAACACTAGTGCCGGGAGCTTACACATTAGAATACGAGTACACAGATGCAATAACACAATGCGAAAACTCGAATACTATTGACTTTACAATTCTTCCCACGATCACACCTTCCATTTCGGTAGGCAATGTGTGCGATGGATCTCCGGCAGTATTTGTTAATAACTCACAAGTAAATCCAATAAGTTCTCCGACTACAATAGCATTTACAGAATGGACTTTAGGGGATGGTTCGGTAATTGCATCCGGCTCCTCATCAAGTTCTATCCCTACTGGAACAAATGATGGCCGAACCACAGGCACTTATTTTTCACCAAATCACGTGTATCCAAACGTGGGTACTTTTCAAATTTCAGGAGCCATGATTACCTCAGATGGCTGTAGATATACTTTCCCAGTGCCACCAGCCAATATTCCAGTTACCGTAAGTCCGCTACCGAAAATAAATTTCACATGGAATAATGTTTGTCGTGATGACGTAACTGGACTTTCGTCAACTGAATTTCATGCAACTGAAATCTCCACTCCCCAGATCGCCATTGCCAATTACAATTGGGATTTTAATTTAAATAATTTACTAACACATTCTCTTTCTATCGATGGTACAGCGAGCGAGCCTATCGTGAGCTACAGCACCGATGGCAAAGACAGCGTTCGCTTAATAGTAACCACTTCATTTGGTTGCCAGGATAGTGTGAAGAAACCTGTTTACATCGTACCTAAATTAGCTGCCATTACGGAAGCTACTGCTTACAATCAGGATTTTAATACGAGTGCCGATAGTTGGCTTACTGGGGGCACTAATTCTTCGTGGTTGTGGGCTCCGTTGTCAGCCAAGGGTAATGAAACCGCGTCAACCCGTGGCAGTGGTTGGGACACAAATGATGTACCGGGTGCAAAAAATTTCAACAACCCGAACGAACAGTCTTGGGTTCTTAGTAAGTGCTTTAACTTCACGGATGCTGATAGACCCGTAATTGCCTTGGATATTTTTTCGGATAATCCATTTGGAGTAAATGGAGCCGTACTTCAATATAATCTTGACGGAAAAATTGAGAATGATGCAAGTTGGGTAACACTAGGCGAAGTAGACCAAGGGATAAATTGGTATGATGCACTGGGTATTTCGAATAGTCCTGGTAATCAATCAGACACTGATCTGGGATGGACGGGAAATGCAGTTTCAACCAACCAAAAGTATACGGGTTGGGTGCGTGCCATCCATCGACTCGATTTACCTGGTCTTAATGATGCTGATGATGTTGTGTTCAGAATTGCATTTGCAGCCGGTAATGCATTGAGTGATGGCTTTGCTTTTGATAACGTATTTGTAGGTGAGCGCACCCGAAATGTGTTATTGGAGAATTTTACTAATTCCTCAAGTAATGTAAACACACATAATAACGCCTATAAAAATGCTGGTAATGTGAGTGAGATTGTTAAAGTGCAATACCACACCCCTTTTCCGGGCGATGATGCTATTAACAAATTAAGTCCACAGATGCATAATGCCCGAACTGCTTTTTACGGAATTACCGAAGCGCCTACAGCCAGATTGGATGGACAGGTGCGACAAGGAAATATTGGTAGCTGGTTGGGTGATCTATATGATGATCGGGTACTTACACCCTCCGATCTGAAAATTACAATCACAGCAACCAAAGTAAATCAGATCGTAGAAATTGTGACAACGGTAGAAAATGTTTCGGGCCAGGTAGCCCGTATTGGTGGTGCTCATCTTTTTACAACCATTGTAGAGCAGAACATTACAGCACCTGCACTTTTAGGCGCGAGCGGAAGCAGTGATTTTGTATTTGTTGCTAAACAAATGCTTCCTTCGCCAAGTGGCATTAGAATTCCCAGCGATCTTCCGGTAGGTGATACGTATACCGCCCCAAAAATAATTTGGGATTTGAGAAATGGCGATGCCATTGTGGTGTCTGTTCAATCTATTGAAGGGAATAACAAAGAAGTACATCAGGCGGCCATTTCACTTACACCACCACAACCGGATATCGTTACCGGAATTGAAGAATGGATAACTTCCGAAGTAGTTGAAATCTACCCCAACCCCGCCAACGAAAGTTTTGTGATTGAGCTACCCGCAAAAACCGAAAGTCGGTTGTCGGTAAATCTGATTGACCCGGTTGGCAGACCGGTGCAAGAAGTATTCTTCGAAAAAGGTGAACAACGCAAAACCATAAACACCCAAGAACTGGCCGGTGGCATTTATGTAGTGCAGATTGGCTCAGGAAAAGCAGGTGCGATCCGTAAGAAAGTGATGGTAGTGCATAAGCAGTAACCTACAAATTCAATCGTAAAAAAAGAGCCTGCTTATTAAATGAGCAGGCTCTTTTGTCTTTGCAGCTTTGTACCTCATCCCATCATAAAAAGAGCTATTTGGTAGCTCATCATTCCCCTCTCCACCGGAGAGGGGTGCAGAATTTGTGCCGCTTGCAGACTCTTTATTGGGTGAGGTTAAATCTGTGAATCTCTTTTCTACAAGTATTTATTAAGAAAAGTCTTTACGTTCAGAACCTCCAACTCAGCGAAGTAAAAATCGTTGATGTAATATGACGACCACAAAACTCGTTTTTTAAGCAGAAATAAAGGTTTTTTCTTTACTCGTGTCAGTTTCAAATGTAAGTTCCTTTGTCTAATTTGGACGATTAAATTTCATTAACCCCCGGTCTATAGGTATGGAAATGTTTCTTAAAGCCGATACCTGGCTTGCCTTGGTTACGCTTTGTTTTTTAGAAATCGTTTTAGGTATTGACAACATTATCTTCATTTCCATTGTCTCCAACAAACTGCCCGAAGAGCAACGAAAAAAGGCGCGCAACACAGGTTTGTTTCTTGCTATGTTTGTTCGCATTGTTTTACTTCTTTGCATTACCTGGATCATCGGTTTTGTAGAACCTCTTTTCACTGTACCTGCCAATTTTCTGATCGATCACGACATGGCTTTCAGCGGCAAAGATTTAATTCTCGGGTTTGGTGGGTTGTTTCTGATCGCGAAGAGTACGCTCGAAATTAATCATGAAATGGAGGGCGAAGATGACGAAGATACCGGTGTAAAAGCCGCAGTGGTTACGTTTGCCGGCACCATATTCCAAATCATTTTATTAGACATAATTTTCTCATTCGATTCGATTTTAACAGCCGTAGGAATTGTTCCGCCCGAGCAAGTGGTGATCATGATCATTGCAGTAATTGTTTCCATTATTGTTATGATGTTTTTCTCGGGCAGGATCAGCGAATTTATCAAGAATCACCCCTCCATGGAAGTGCTGGCGCTGGGCTTTTTAATTCTGATAGGATTTACGTTGCTACTCGAAGGTTTACATCAGGAGATACCGAAAGGGTACATTTATTTTGCTGTGGCCTTCTCGTTGCTGATTGAGTTTACCAATATCCGCGTTCGTAAAAAACGTAAAACCAAAGGCAAGCCTGTTAAACTCAACAAGGGCTACGATGATCAGGAACTGAAAGAGGCTGTTGACGAACTCAATAAATAGACAAGATCGCGCTGGAGATGGAAGATTTACGGTACCCTATAGGAAAATATACACCACAGGAAACACACACTCAGGAAGAATTAAACGCCTTTGTTCTACGTATCCAAACACTTCCACAACGACTTGAAAAAACTGTTCAGGGTTTATCGGAAAACCAACTAGACACACCCTACCGCGAAGGTGGCTGGACTGTGCGACAGGTTATTCATCATGTAGCGGATAGTCATATGAACGCCTACATACGCGCAAAGTGGGTGCTGTCAGAAAAAACTCCGTTGATCAAAGCATACGATGAAAAACGGTGGGCCGAAACAGGTGAAACATCTGCTGACCCTGCCCTTTCATTGGCCTTGCTAAGTGCCCTGCATGCAAAGTGGGTTGTGTTGTTAAAAACATTAACTCCTGATCAACTAACGCAGGAATATATCCATCCCGATACAAAAAAGAACGTAGCGTTACATAACATGGTGGGCATGTATGCGTGGCATGGTGATCATCATCTTGCGCACATCACAGAACTAAAGAAGCGTATGCATTGGTAGTATGCTTCTCTATCAACGGCCAGCTATTCTTTTTACTCCGCACCTCGAAACCATCTACCCCGCTCTCTTCCGCACCGTGTCCGGGATTGATTATGAACGTGAGCGCATTACAACACCCGATCACGACTTTCTGGATTTAGATTGGCTGAAACAAGGCTCTAAAAAGCTAGTCATTATCTCGCATGGCCTGGAGGGAAATTCAGACCGGGCCTACATTCGGGGAATGGCAAAGATTTTTTTTATACATGGTTATGATGCGCTGGCCTGGAACTATCGGGGCTGCAGTGGCGAGATGAATCGCAAAATGCGTTTCTACCATAGCGGTGCTACCGATGATTTAGATTTTACAATCCGCCATGCCGCTTCGCTGGGTTATGAAGAAATCAACCTGATCGGTTTTAGTCTGGGTGGAAATCTGACTTTGAAATACCTGGGCGAACAAGGTGCCAATCTCCCTGCTGTAATTAAGAAAGCGATTGCGTTCTCTGTTCCGCTCAACCTGCGAACGAGTTGCGAAAAAATATCTTCGCCATCAAACTGGATGTACTCTAATCGATTTTTGAAGAGCTTGAAAAAGAAAGTGATTGATAAATCGAGAGTACTGCCCGAACTGGATGTCACACCACTCAATCAAGTTAAAACATTACTTGCCTTTGATGACGCGTTTACCGCACCCTTACATGGATTTAAAAATGCCATTGATTATTATGAACAATGCAGTGCGATCCGGTTTATATCAGCCATACAACGACCAACTCTTGTAGTCAATGCATTGAACGATCCGTTTCTTAGTCCTGAATGTTATCCGTCCGAATTTCCCAACCATCCCTACCTCACATTCGAATACCCAAAGCGAGGCGGCCATGTTGGCTTCGCGCTATTCGCTAAAAATGGGTTATATTGGTCCGAACTGCGAGCCTTGAAATTTATACATGAACCTTTATGATCGAACGTTATTCGATCCCTGCTGCGATCTCACAACTCATTGAACGTTTTCAAATAGAAGACTCACCTCCTTATAAACCAAAATATAATGCAGCCCCGGCACATCTCTTGCCGGTGATCACTCATGAAAGCCCGCAAGGTCTCTCCTATTTTTATTGGGGAACAGCACCGCAATGGGCACGAAATAAAACAGTGGCCGAGCGAATCATCAACACCCGCGCGGAATTGATTCATGAAAAGCCGGTGCTTAAAAAAAACCTGATGCGCTATCGATGCATCATTCCAGCCGATGGGTTCTATGCCTGGAAAAAAGTTGGGAAAAAAACTTCCATCCCTTGGCGCTTCGTTCCGAAAAACAAAAAGCTAATCTCCTTCGCGGGATTGTGGGAAGAATACGATGACCCGGACGGGAATGCCTTTCATACATTTTCAGTTATCACCATACCTGCCGATGGCAGCGTTGATTCAGTAACGGATAGGATGCCCGTTATTTTTGATGCTCAGGAAGAAAAAGTCTGGCTGGATAAAAATTCTACAGAAGAAATACTTTTGAATCTGCTCAAAAAATCTTCGGCTGTGGATCTGGAAGGTTATACAGTGTCACCCGGTATTAACTCACCCGATGTAGAAAGTGCTTCCCTGATTTTGCCCACTCCCGCCACAGATCAGTTTGGCAATCTTACCTTGTTCGATTAGATAATGGAAAGGCATCAAGACCGCTTGATGCTTGCGTACATAGAAGTCAAGCACTTATACTATAATTAAAATCCATCATCCTCTTCCTTCTTGGCAGGATCGGTTTTCTTTTTCGGGTCTGTCGACTCAACCTTTGGTTTCTTCTTAAACAAACCACCCAGTAATTTCTTTTTTGGTTTTGCTTCTGTGGAGTCTGCTGAATTAACAACAGGATCGGGGGCAACCACAGCCGTGGAGTCGGTTGTCTTTTTATTCTTTTTCTTAAACAGGTTCTTGAAGAATCCACCCTTAGCTTTCTTCTCAGATTTTTTCTTGGAAGCCCTTACCTCACCTTCCTCAGCCATAGCAGCACGCACATCAGGCAGCACCAATACATCGCGGAAATACCACATGTATATATCCTGATCCATGTTGTAGCGCTCTTTGGTTTTGGTTATTGTATACACACTATCTTCAGCAATTTTTGTTTGTTGCGTGGCTTGTGTTGTTAGGGTATCGGTTATACTTCGGGCTGCGCTATCGAGTTCTCTCTTGATATCCAGCGAATCAGTTTTCTTGGGATATACAGGCTTCATCTCCACGGTACGCAACGACTTCAACACTTTCTTGTAGGTCTTCTCAGGAAGCAATAAGTAACGATCTTTCTTCACCCGCCTCACATGCGGAAGAGCCGGACCTTTCATGGCATCGCTTTTTAGCCAGGTAGAATCACGGGGAGGCAGCGTAATTGTTTTACTGTTTGAAGCTAGTACTTCGCGCGGTTGGGTTGCATTCTCGTTGTAGTAAACAAACTTTTCGCGCTGGGTTGGTTTATCGTAGATGAAGGCGCTCTGGTAAGCCGGGCAAATAAGCTTATGTGTACAGGAACCCAGTACAAGAAGTAGTGCTACACTTGAGAATAAAGCCCTGGTCATGCCAAACGGATGATCACAATCAACAAAAATAATTAATTAACCTAAGTAATCCGAAGGATGTAAGAAATCTAACGGTATCGTAAGTTACTGATAATCAGATTAAATACCCTTTAATTCTTGCTGGAGTTTCTTACTGAGACTGGCTGCAACCAGATTGTAAGAATCGTCAATCCATATCTTGACCATCTTGTCTGCTACACTCCCATCCATAAGCACAGTATTCCAATGCTTTTTACTCATATGATAGCCGGGCAGCACAGCAGGATATTCCTCTCTCAATTGCATTGCTTTTTCCGGATCGCATTTAAGATTAACACTTTCAAAGTTTTCCAGGTCGGTGAGCGCGAACATCTTACCCATCACTTTATAGACCAACGTTTCCTCACCAAACGGAAATTCTTCCGTTACGCCTTTCTTTGCGAGGCAGTAGCTCCGAAATGATTCGATGTTCAAAAGAAACGTTTAAGAATAAGGTATAGTACACCCACGAGAAAAACAACGATGGAGATTTTATTGATGCCATGCATCATTTTGATGTTAATGTTGGAAGGCCTGTTGGGATCTTTTTTACGAAAGAAATAACCGCCTACCTCGCCCATAGAAAAAAACTCCCGAAAGGATAATTTTTTTTTCTCACCACCTGTTTGATTTTCCATAACATTAATGATTTATAGCCTGCGGCTCAATCCAGTTTTTGTCTTCACGAATAAGGTCAATCAATGCATCTACTGCCTGAGGTGTGGGTACATTTCGTTTCACTACTTCTTTGCCACGATACAACGTAATCCGTCCGGGGCCAGAGCCTACATACCCATAGTCAGCATCGGCCATCTCGCCTGGGCCGTTTACAATACACCCCATGATGCCAATTTTAATTCCTTTCAGATGGCTGGTGCGCGATCTTATTTTTGCCGTGGTCTCTTGTAAATCGAAAAGTGTTCGTCCACAAGACGGGCACGAAATGTATTCTGTTTTTGAGATGCGGGTGCGTGTCGCTTGCAAAATACCAAAGCCTGTTTCATTCACCATTTTATCCGAGCCGCACTGCTCGGCAGCAATGAAAATCCCATCGCCCAAACCATCAATGAGTAATCCACCCAGATCAGTAGCAGCGTATAATTGCAATTCATCAGAACTCAAATTAGCATATGCCCTGCCAATAATCACCGGAGCTTGACAACCGTGATTAAGTAACTTAACAAATAGTCTTCGTTGCTCTGCCAAACCATGATCGTTATAGGTGTCAATCAGCAGAACAGCCGTGGAATCACTTTTTACCTTTTCAATAAACCCTTCCGTTAAATCCTTCAACTGTGTATAAATGAAATTGAGTTGATTGGATTGCTCTACACCCGACAAATAATCTTTTGGATTAATGAAGGGATAACCCTGGGCCTTATTTTTTTGAGTCAGCCATGTGGCATGATTATAAATGAGGCCCAGTGTGCCGGGGATTTCGAAATCGATAGTTTTATCACCCAGAAAAATATAATCGCAGGCCATATCGGTAATGTTCCATTTATCGAGCGGAACTGAATACTGATACCCCAATGAAAAAAGAGACGCCACGGTTATTTTTTCTTTCGCTGAAAAATCCGCTACAACACGAGGCACCTGATGGCCTCCTATATTAATCACTTCGCGTGTTTGTCTTCGGGTGTAACCAAACGGATCAATAGGATATTTGCCTATCTCAGGAATGGTATAAGAAGTTTTTCTTGTCACATATCGATCTGCCAATGCTTTTGCCACAGGAACTTCCGCTTCGGGTTCTTCCGTCAGCGACACCCGAATCGTATCACCCAAACCATCCTCCAACAATGTACCAATCCCCACCGATGATTTTATCCGGCCATCTTCACCATCTCCAGCTTCGGTAACACCCAGATGCAATGGGTAGGGTTGGAAGTTTTCCTCCTCTAACTTTTGAACCAATAAGCGATAGGCCTGCACCATCACTTGCGGATTACTTGCCTTCATCGAAAGCACGATATCGTAATAGTTCAAATCTTCACAGATACGAAGAAACTCCAAAGCAGATTCAACCATTCCAAGCGGTGTATCGCCATAGCGGCTCATGATGCGATCGGAAAGTGAACCATGGTTGGTGCCAATGCGCATAGCCGTACCATACTCTTTACAAATTTTTACAAGCGGGGTAAACTTCTGACGAATGCGATCCAACTCAGCTTGATACGTGCTATCGGTATAATCAATCTCTTCAAAACGTTTTTTGTCAGCATAGTTGCCGGGATTAACCCGCACTTTCTCCACAATACGAGCGGCCAACTCAGCAGCATTAGGTGTGAAGTGAATGTCGGCAATGAGCGGCACTGAATAACCACGCACACGCAATTCCTTTTTTATTACTTCAAGATTCTGAGCTTCTTTTATGCTGGGTGCAGTAATGCGCACATACTCGCAACCAGCTTCTACCATTTTAATGGTCTGCTCCACCGACCCCTTGGTATCCATTGTATCAATCGTAGTCATGGATTGGATCCTGATCGGGTTATTGCCACCCATAGGAATATCCCCGATGTTAACCACCCGAGTCTTTCTGCGACTATAACTTATCAGGCTATTACAATACTGCTTGAGTTGAAGTATTTGGTTGCTCACACGCTAAGATTTAGCACAAAAATAACCCTTTGGAAGGTACTTTTGTTCTAATGGGTAGAAACTTAAATATCACCCAATTGCGGCCTTATAAGCAACTCTTCCACCACGCTATGCGGTGATAGTGAATAGGCTGAGAAAACAGCTTCGGCCACGTCCTCAGGTTTCATAAATCGACTATCCGGTAACGTGCTGCCCGCCCAACTCGCTGTTTTAGTTGCGCCCGGCAAAACGGCCGTTACCCGAATGCCAAATTCTTTCAATTCTTCGCGCAAAACTTTGGTAAATCCAAGCAGGGCAAACTTCGAAATAGTATACGAACCACCATTTGGGTAAGCGATGATACTGGCAACAGAACACATAATAAAAATATGCCCTGATCTTGCAGACTTCATGGCATGAATCAATCCACGGGTTGTGTAGTACGCACTGTACACATTACTTTCAATCATGCTCTCCAACGTTCCAACGGGTTCTTCCGTAACCTGACCGGGCACAAAATGGCCAGCATTATTTACCAACACATCTACCGGGCGCCCAAGTCTGGTTACAAAATCAGTAAAATTTTTCACCTGACTTTTATCCGACATATCGGCTACCTGAACAAATACTTTTATTGAATACCTGCGTTCAAGATCTTCTTTAAGTTGAAGTAAATCGGGTTGCTTTCGGGCACAGGTTACCACATCAAATCCATTGGCGGCAAATCGTTCTAAAATAGCCCGGCCTATGCCCTTTGTGCCTCCGGTTACCACCACCAACTTGTTCATGAGAATTTGTTTTATCTTTGAGCAATATAGCATTTGAACTGTATTGCATGAAGGGTTTTGGTCGGTACATGATTTTTTTAGGCTCGCTTTTGGTAAGGCGCGAAACATTCAAAACCTATTATACGCTTACGCTGGAAGAGTGCGTTCAGATAGGCATCCGATCGATCTTATTGTTTATGTTGGTATCCACCTTTATGGGAGCCGTAACCACCCTTCAAACGGCCGCAAATCTTGTGAGTCCATTTGTTCCACGTTTTGTAATCTCTCAGGTAGTACGTGAAATGACCGTGCTTGAATTGGCCCCAACTATTATGGCCATAATCTATGCCGGTAAAGTAGGATCCAGCATGGCGGGCGGATTAGGTACTATGCGCATCACAGAACAAATTGATGCCCTGGAAGTAATGGGTATTAATTCTGCTTCCTATCTCGTGCTTCCAAAAATTGTGGCTTCCATAATGATGTATCCACTACTGGTAATTGTGGCTGCGGTGTGCGCTATTTTTGGCGGCTACCTTGCCGGAACACTGACGGGTGCGCTGACTCCTACAGAATATGTATACGGAATCCGATATGCGTTCAACGAATACTTTATCACCTTCGCATTGATTAAATCTTTCGTTTTCGCATTTCTGATCAGTTCCATTTCTTCCTTTAAAGGTTACTATACACAAGGTGGTGCACTGGAAGTTGGTATCTCAAGCACCAATGCGGTAACCGCGAGTATCATTGCTGTTTTGCTTGCAGATTATTTTCTGGCCTACTTGCTTTTATAGACCGTATGATTAAGATTAAAAACATTGCAAAATCTTTCTCTGATAAAACGGTGCTAAATGGCATCAGCGGGGAATTTGACAAGGGTAAAACAAATCTTATTATCGGTTCTAGCGGTACGGGTAAGAGTGTTCTTCTGAAATGCATTGTAGGCTTGCTTCCGCCCGACAATGGAACCGTGTTTTATGATCTTAGGAACTTCACAGAAGCCGACAAGGAAATGAAGTCCGAAATTCGGAGAGAGATTGGAATGCTGTTTCAGGGTGGTGCTTTGTTTGATTCAAAAAATGTTGAGGAGAATGTAATGTTTCCCCTAACCATTTTGACAAAAATGCACCCCGAAGAAAAAATAGATCGCGTTAATTTTTGCTTGAAGCGGGTGGGCCTGGAAGGAGTAAATAAAAAAATGCCTTCTGAAATAAGTGGGGGCATGAAGAAACGTGTGGGCATTGCCCGCGCTATTGTTAATAATCCCAGCTATCTTTTCTGTGACGAACCTAACTCTGGGCTAGACCCGCAAACCTCGATTGTAATTGATGAGTTAATTATGGAAATCACCCATGAGTTTGACATCACCACGGTAGTTGTTACTCATGATATGAATTCGGTGATGGGTATTGGTGAAAAGATTATGTTTCTCTACAAAGGCAATAAACTTTGGGAGGGATCGAATCAAAACATAATGAATTCGGGGGTGAAGGAACTTGATGATTTTGTGTTCACCAATAAAATTATGAAGAATCTCAAAATGAAGGATTCTTAAATCAAACCAAGGCAAGTCTGATAAAGAAGGTTGTTCCTTTGCCGGGCACAGATTCAAACCAAATCTCACCACCACTCTGCTCAATGCCCTGCCGGGCAATGGCCAATCCCAATCCAGAACCAGATTTTTTTGTTGAGAAATAAGGTGAGAATATTTTCTCTTTCAATTCCTGATCAATCCCTCGTCCATTATCCGAGAAATTAATTAACACTTGCTGTAATTTCTGTTGCAGATTAATTTCTACATCTACTGGTTTTTCCTCTCCTGATTGTAGTGCATTGAGTATAATATTCGAGAAAATACGGCTCAACAACTGATCGTCACCCATCACAAACATGGGCCCTTCCTGATTTTTAATCCTAACCGTCCCGCCTTCGTAGTTGGCATACAGATCAACGCTTTTAGCAAGGAGAGTAATGACATCAACGCGCTGAAGAATAGGAGCCGGCATTCGTGCAAATGCACTGAAAGAGGAGGCAATCTCATTCAGAATATCTACTTGCGTGAGAAGTGTTTTTATAGATTGATTTGTTTTTGCCGTATTCAACTCACCTTTTAGAAGTGAATGCTCCATTTGCTGTAAGGTGAGTTTCATAGGCGTGAGCGGATTTTTTATTTCATGCGCAACTTGTTTGGCTATTTCGCGCCAGGCACTTTCTTTTTGGCTCCGCGCTAATTCAATCTTGCTCTGTTCCAGGTTCTCAACCATGCGATTATACTCCGTTACCATCATTCCAATTTCATCATTAGATTTCCACTCCAATGGTTTATTGATTCCGGTAAGCGTAGTTCGGCTTAAGGTTCGCGTAATAAATCGCAATGGAAACGTGAGCGAATTAACCACAAAGAAGGACAGCACCGAGAATAAAATAAAAATGACTGTAAATACAGTTAAGATATTTGCCAATACGCCTATTTGGGTTGCTTCCAACGATAAGGCGGATTCAAAAAAAGGAACACTTAAAACTCCTAACAAGGATGCAGATTCCGGAGATCGCAAGGCGAAGTAAGAATTATTAAACCGCAACGATCCAATCTGTTCGTTTAGGACAAATGCATTATCTCCAGTTTCAAAAATTCGTTCCCAGGCAGGTCGATTCATAAGCCCTGAGCTGAGCTGACTTTCAATAATCACCGGCTGACTGGTTGCAATAACCTTTCCGGCCGGATCATACATTGAAACATCCATGGTTGAAAGCTTTGATACATTAACGAGTTCGGCTTCCAGTTCACTACGAGTGCTTTCTGAATCTTTAAAATAAGAAGAGAGTATCGGTATAAAATTTTCGCCTAACAAGCGCGATTTGTTTTGAAAATCCTGATTGAGTTGTATCTCCGCTGATTTGCTTACTCTATTAAGCGTAGTTATTGTAACAATTACTAACGGAACCGCGAACGCCATATAAATATAAAGTTGAATGCGGGCGGCATAATTGATACGCCCTCCTTTAAGCCACGTGCTTGCGCCATACACTACCAGACCAAAAGCAAGCGTAAAAATTCCAATAACAAAAAAGAAAGAGAAATTAGTAAGTATATAAAACAGCGGATAAGCGATGGACGTGACTACTGCAACTTTTCCTGATTCGTCTTCAATTCCAGTATGTATAAATCCATTTTTTCTAATGCCTGTTATATAAAAATCAGGATTCTCTAAAACTGAAAAATCGAAGTCGCGTTCGTAATTAAAATTACCAAAACTGCTAAGAATACTCGCTCCGGAAATAAAGGCGAAGCTCTTATCTCGATTTTCGAAATACTCGCTAAATCGATTGTCCACCAGCAATTCTGGATAAACATTTTGAGGTATAACTCGCTTAAGAGATAAGTCGAGAGCAACGTACCCAACCACCTGGTCAAATCGACTAATCGGTATAATAGTGAAATATCGTTTGTTAGTTCTAACACCCTGCGAGCGAATAAAATATACCCCTTCATAATCCGTATCGTTTGCCTGTGTTGCTAAGGTTTGTTCCAAAAGATTAAAATCAGCATCGGTTTGATCATCGAACGGTTCTTTCAATGAATTGAATAAATAAATGTGCACATCGTAGCGATCAAAATAAGAATTAAGATATACTTGTTTTACCTTTTGACGCACCGGAGACTTGCCTAAAAAAGGGCTCGCAAACCGGCTTTCGATAAAAGCGTCTACAGAAATTCTTTTTATACTCTCACTTAGTAGATATTCAGCGAGCACATCACGATCAATGAGGTAACTGCTTGCAAACCTAAACTGAGACTCTACTCGCTCCTCCTCAATAAACCGTCTTACACTTAGTGCTCCTTGAATCCCAAACGCAGTAATGGCAAGAAACACATATAAGAAGGTAACATAGTTAATGCGACTCAACGAAGAACTCAAATCAGAAAGATAAAAGATAATCAGGTAAGGCATAACCACCCATAGGGTAATCCAATAATCACGCGTCTCACTCAAGAAATAGGCGAGGAATACAATACATGAAACTATGATGGCGAGTCCGTATTTCCAGAATTTATCTGTAAGTGATTTTGTTAGTCTTAAAAATATATGGGTGAATAAAAATGCACTAATCGTTCCTATAATCACCGACACCAAGGTGAGCGTTCTGAGTTTGTCAAAAGAAAGTGTTTGTGTTATATCGAGCGAGATTGAGGAGTTGTGAAAGATTGTTTCGATGAACAAAAACGGATACAAAAAAGAAAAAATAGACATCAAAAGCAGCAAGGCACTCATCCCCCAACGAACAAAACCTGTTACATTCAATAACCTTCTAACAATTGACCACCGCGAGTAGGTAAAAAAAGCATAGGCACACAGAAAAAGAATTCCTAATGAATTAAGAAACAAATCTCCCAGTGAAGCATTGTACGTAGAAGATGCAAATTCTTGCGGGCTAAAAAGAGTTGATGTATACCATCGGCCTGGAAAGTTAAACTGAACCATTAAAATCCGAATAATCACGTAGGTTATCGTAGCGATAACGAAAACAAACTGATACTCTTTCTTTTTATGACGAACGAATAAAAACAAAGTAATCCCGATAAGGAGCGTTAGAATAGATAACGATGCAAAAACAAAGGAACTTATATTTTTTCGAGGTGAGCTTTCTGATCTTAAAAATGTAAAAATTGATTTCCCCTGAAGGGTTATGTTTAGCCCGGTTGACGACTCAGCTTTCAGAATTTTTCCAGTAGAATTTTGAAACACCGAGTTATTCCATTGCGGAGAAAGATATCGGTTTAATATTGGGTACTTTCTATATAGAGGTAACACAGTTACGAGAAATCGCGAAGCACTAATTGGATACTTTCGAATCAGAAAATCTCCTGCCGAAACCTGTAGTAATCGAATACCAACTGAATCCTGAAGCAAACGCATGTCGGGCACAAATTCATTTTTACTCCAAGCCAGCACGGTTAAACTATCCACCAAAAAATGAGCTCCCTGAAGAGATTGCCAGGAGATTTTTTCCGCGTTTTTTATAATCAATTCAGCTTCTGCATCAAGCGCATCAACTTCTGTTTTAAGTCGGGTTGAAATCTGTTGCGTTAACTCTTCAGGAGACTTGTCATTCGTATAGTCGAACGCCAGACAACTGAGCGCACAGACAATCGAAATAACCCAATAAAAAACAGGCTTTACATTAAGCATGATTCATGACAATACTTAAAAATAAGAAAATCTGAAGTAAGATTACTTACGAAGGCCGCCAAACCAATAGAGAAACAAGATTCTTGAATAGCGGAAGCTAAATGGGATAAACAGAACAGAGACTACTACTAACGAAACTCCGTAAAGCCATTCGGGTGGACTGAAAAAAAAATACAAGACAACCGACACCGCCACTAACAAAGCAACATTAAAGGCATAGCTTACAAAAAGGGCTCCGAAATAAAAACCAGGTTCAGGCGTAAAAGGAGCTTTGCACTGCGTGCAATTCGGGTTCATTTGTGAGAATTTTGTTATTCTCATAAAAGGATATTTAAAGATATCTCCCTCATGGCAGCGTGGGCACTTACCTTGCCACACTGCGGTTGATAGCTTCATTACGGTTGTTTTTACTTGTTCTATACCAAAAAAAGGCAATCAGGGCGATTACTAAATAAGGAGCAACAAACAGGTATAAAATTCCGAAGTTGATTCCGGCCGCTATGCCAATATTGCCATTACTTACGTTATTCTCTAATGAGGCTCTGCACATGGCACATTGCGCAGTAGCACTGAGCGATAAAAAATAACCCATGCTCATTAAAAGAAACTTGACTATAACACTCCTTTTCATGCTTCGTTTATTAAGTTATCGAATGTAATAAGGGCTGATCATCAGATAGACAATTACACCCGTGATTGCCACATATAACCAGATCGGAAATGTAAATTTAGCCAAAGCCTTATGCCTTTCAAAATTACCTGAAAGTGCCCTTGAAAACGTGAAAAGCACAAACGGAACCACAACCACGGAGAGAATAATATGACTGATCAGAATAATGTAGTAAACAATTTTTAACGGCCCTTCACCTCCGTAGGTAGTTGAATCGCTGGTCATGTGATAGAGCACATACATCACCAAAAACAAAGCCGACAATCCAATGCATACCTTCATTATGTTTTCATGCAGCTTCCGCTTTTTATTCTTGATGGCAAGAACAGCAGCAATTAGCAGAACAGCCGTCAGCCCATTGATGGTAGCGTAGATAGGAGGCAAGAAACTAAAATCATAGCCCGGAATTTTGATCCTGAAAAGGGCCGCCACAGCCAACGGCAAAATGATGGACAACGTAACAATCAATGTGTGGTAAGGCCCACGGTTTGCTTTTACATTCCTCGATTCATTACTCATACTAACTATTTCAATACTGTTTAAGCAATATCTTCATCTCCACAATAAGTCGGTCCATCTCTTCGCGCGAGTCGGGTGTATAGTAGCCGCGGATTTTTCTTTCTGAGTCAATTAACACTGCCGACCATGGCTTTTTAAGAAAAAAGAAACAAGCATATGCATGATCCCAACTTGCATCGCTGCCGGGCATCAAAATTTGATACGATGTTGATTCAAATTCTTCGGAAAAACGAGTCAGACTAGATTGAATCGTTGCCGAAGTATCCGCTATTAACAAGGTAATTGTTTCCGTTTCGTGTTTACCCATTTTTTTCAGCACTGAATCTGGCACCGTGTATGGAACCGTATATTGATACCCACAAGAAGCCGGAGATTCAGTTACACCCGTTTCGTAATACGTTGGAATAGTGAATTCGTTTTTGCCAAACAGTCTTAGAAAAACAAAGACTCCAATAGGCATCAACAAAGCGAGAAACAAATAGATGAGCTTTTTAGCCATGATGGTTTGACAACATAAAAAGAAGGCTAAAGTTCATCACTTTAGCCTTGCTTATAAATTTAAATTTTGTTTCAGTTAGTTGAAGACGGGCATTTTCATACCCTCATAAACAAACGCTACCAGCATCCAGATAATAAACAGAATGGGAACCATGATTGCCCAAAAGAGTACTTTGACTTCGTACCTCAAGTGCATAAACTCACCCACAATATAACCCGCCTTAACAATGGTAAGAATTACAAACAGCGTTGTTTTGGCAACGCCTGCAGGCATGGTAAATGCAATGATAAACTCAACTGCTGTAACGGCACCCAAAATTCCGGCTACGGTCCAAAGTTTCTTAATCTTTGCCTTATCGGGAGGAAGTACGGTTACCTGAGGTTCGTGTGAATGATGTGCCATGTGCAGAATAATTTATTAAACCAGATAGAAGAACGTAAATACAAATACCCAAACCAAATCTACAAAGTGCCAGTAGAGACCCACTTTCTCAACCATTTCATAATGGCCTCTGCGTTCATACACACCCGTTACTGTATTGTAATAGATAAGGAAATTAAACATCACGCCACTGAATACGTGGAAACCATGAAATCCGGTAATAAAGAAAAAGAAGTCTGCAAAATCTTGTGGACCATATTGATTTACATGGAGGTTAGCACCTGTCACTTTTATTTGTTCCCATATTCCTGTTTTTACATTAAAGACATCCTTTAAAGTAGCGGTATCAGTGCCAACAATGAAGTGTGTCCACTCCCATGCCTGGCAAGCAAGAAAGGCAATGCCCCCAACAAGCGTCCACAACATCCATTTCTCTACGGCTTTTCTATCCATTCTATGACCAGCTTCCACGGCCAACACCATAGTAACGCTGCTCATAATGAGAATAAATGTCATAATACCTACAAAAACCAGCGGCAAAGAATAACCGTGCAAAAATGGCACTGCTTCAAATACCTTTTCAGGGATTGGCCAATACTCGGTAGAGAATGCATAGTCACCGGGCAGGCCTTCAAAGGCCGGGTGTGATGCGCGAACAAGTCCATAGGTAATCAGCAAGCCAGAGAATGTGAATGCATCTGAAAGCAGGAAGAACCACATCATGAGCTTGCCATAGCTGGCACCCATCGGTGAAACTCCGCCATCCCAAACGCTTTGTCCGTGTGCTGTAGTGGCTGTACTATGTGCCATAATCAGGTATTAGATTTTATCGGTACAATAATAGGAATACAAACAAATATAGCCAAAGTCCACCCAAAAAATGCCAGTAAGTTGTGCACATTTCCATCTGAAAAAGGCTTTTGGAATGGACTTCATATTTAAAAACAGAAATTAAAACGATTAGTAAAAAAATAACCGCGCTAACTAAATGAACTACATGAACAAGAGTAAGTGCAATTACAAAGGAGCCAGAGGGATTACCAACAAAGTAAACACCCCTATTTGCCATATCTCCCCAGCCAAGTATCTGGCCAATCACAAACAAAATCCCCAAAATAGTCGTAATGAAAACAAAGACTTTGACAAGGTTCAAAGAGTCCTTTTTGGCAGCCCAATAAGCCAACTGCATGGTTATACTACTAACAACTATCAATACCGTGTTGTAATAGAAAAGTGCCGGAAGTTCAAAATACAACCAATTCCCTTCTGCTCTTCGAACAATGTAGCCCGAAGTGAGAGCTGCGAACAACATAACCACTGAACCTAAAAACAGCCACATCGCAAATTTCTTTGGATTCATGGCCAAGGTTTTCTTTGGCTCTTCTACAATTCTGAACTCTGAGGGCATCGACTTCTCCATATCTTTCTTCACTAAATTTTATCCAACAAATAAGCTATCTGAACAATCGGCAGATAGAGAAACGAACCAAACATAATACGCAAAGCCGATTGCCGGCTACCTGTTTTCATCAATGAAAATGTCTGAGCCAGAAACGCTACACCACAGACTGTTACAACAATGGCTGAGTCCAATCCGGTAATTCCAAACTTGGCAGGCAACAATCCTAATGGAAGCAGGAATAGCGTGTAGATCATAATTTGAATGGCCGTGTTCAAATCTTTGCCGCCTCCGGATGGCAACAACTTAAACCCTGCTTTTTTATAATCGTCATCGGCCACCCATGCAATAGCCCAGAAGTGTGGAAACTGCCAGATAAACTGAATTCCAAAAATAATCAGCGCCTCGTAACTGATTGCTCCTGTAGCTGCAATCCAACCTAACAGCGGAGGCAATGCTCCGGGAATCGCTCCAACAAAAACTGCAACAGGGCCTACCCTTTTCAAGGGTGTATAAACAAAGCTATAGAGCAACATAGAAACAAAAGAGAGCGCCACAGTAAAGGGATTTGTATACACCCACAAAATCATCAGGCTAATCAAGAGAGAACCAATTGCAAAAACTATTGCTTCCTGTACAGTTATTCTGCCTGTTGGCAGAGGTCTGTTTTGAGTGCGTGTCATCAGCTTATCAAAATCTCTTTCCAGAATTTGATTGAAACAACCAGAGGCACCGGAAAGTAAAAATCCACCAATAAAAAGCATAGTAAGTACAAGCCAATTTACACTACCCTGCGTGGCCAAACCATAACCAAAAGCACATGAGAAGGCAACCAGCATAGAGAGCCGAGGCTTCAATAACTCCACAAAGGCTTTTACTTTGTAAAGCGAAAAAGGTAAAGCCGCAGGTTGAGAATTCGAAATCATATCAAGATAAAAACACGTTAACGCGACTTGTGTTAAGTCTTAAAAACAAAAGAAATTGAACCCCAAACGTAATGGTAGCAGCTAGTAAATGAACCGGCTGAAGGAAGGCTGGCACCGAAAAATAGGCCATCCCTGCCCCGCTCCCAATCGTGAGTAAAATTAACAGGATAAGGCTAAGAGTTAAAGGATTCCGATCAGTAGTTTTAAGTAAGCGGAGCACAAAAAAACCATTGACAATAACCACCAGCCACGAAAATAGGCGATGAACCACAAACTGCGACCAACTCTCTGAAATCCAGGAATCGCGAGGGAAAAGTGACGAAGCCCGATCTATGGCGGCTCTTACTTCTGTTCCCAGAATTACCTGAGTCAGCAACAAAACCATACCCGCTATCAGCACTACCTTCATCCAGATAGTACTCTGAATGGGCTTTGGATCACTAGTCCTGTAGTACAAGAGTATAATTAAGGCTACCAGTACAAAAGCCAGCAGCATATGAATCGTAATTGTCCAGGAAGTTAGGTTGGTTGACACAACAATGGATCCAAACCAGCCCTGAATGATTACCAGCACCAGCGTAGCAAGCGAGATCCTAAAGAAAGAAGGGTGTTGAGTTCTCAATTGAAATGACCATACAAATAGAGCAATAATCAGCAAGCCGATAATTACACCCAGCAGGCGATTCAGATATTCAATCCATGTTTTTGTTGCGTTAAATTCAGCCTCTACCAAAACGGACTCATCAGTAAGAATTGCTGAAGCCGTATTTTCAAATCCAATCGCTGTCAAATAGCGAGCAAACTTCTGATTTTTTTTATCTCGTAGAGCGGAGAATTTTTCCTGATAGTCAGAAGAGAGTTGGTCAACTGACGTTGGAGGCACCCAATATCCAAAACACTTAGGCCAATCGGGGCAACCCATACCAGAGCCAGTACTTCGAACAATACCACCCACCAGAATTAAAAAGTAAACAGCCACCAAGGTCGATAAGCAAAGCTTATGGAATCCTCTGGTGGCTGTCGTGCTCAATTTTTCTGTTTAACCAATCAATGCTTCTTGTCTACAACAATAGCATCATTGTTAAGCTCCAGTTTAATCAACTCATTTTCGTGAGGAAGATTAGACTCTGGAGTTTCTGAATAGGGAATATGTTGAGGGATGAAATCTTCTTTTGCCCCTGGCTTACTGTAATCGTAAGGCCAACGATAAACCGTTGGAATTTCGCCCGGCCAGTTGCCATGTCCTGGATTGCGCGGTGTTGTCCACTCCAGAGTTGTAGAGTCCCAAGGATTTGCCGATGCAACCTTGCCACGGAAAATGCTGTAGATAAAATTGAATAAGAAGATAAACTGAGCGGTCAATGTCATGATGGCCGCAGCACTAACGAGCATATTCAAATCGGCAAAGCCGGTAAAGGTTTCAAAATTGGTCCAGCTATAATATCTTCTTGGAAAACCAGCAATACCGATATAATGCATTGGGAAAAATACCAGATAAACCCCCACAAACGTGAACCAAAAATGGATGGTGCCTAGTTTCTCATTCATCATCCGGCCAAACATTTTTGGGAACCAGTGGTATACACCAGCCACCATACCAAAGAATGAAGCACTACCCATTACCAGGTGAAAGTGGGCTACTACAAAATAGGTATCGTGTAATTGAATATCAATAGCTGAGTTGCCAAGAAAAATACCTGTAATCCCTCCCGTTAAGAAGAAGGACACCAGCCCGATAGAAAACAACATGGCCGCTGTAAAACGAATGTTACCTTTCCAAAGCGTTGTTACATAGTTGAATATCTTAACTGCTGAAGGTACTGCAATGATCAATGTTAGCAACGTAAAGATGGAGCCCAGAAACGGATTCATACCAGTTACAAACATGTGATGCGCCCACACTACGAAAGAAAGAATTGCAATAAATAACATAGACCCAACCATCGCCTTATAACCAAAGATTGGCTTGCGCGAATTGGTTGCTATAATTTCAGAGGTTATACCCAACGCAGGCAACAATACAATGTAAACTTCGGGGTGACCAAGGAACCAGAATAAGTGCTGGAATAAAATCGGGCTTCCTCCTTGATTAGGCAATGCCTCGCCTCCAATATAAATATCAGACAGATAGAAGCTAGTACCAAAACTACGATCGAAAATCAACAACAAGGCAGCAGCAAACAAAACCGGAAAAGAAAGAATACCAATAATTGCTGTAAAGAAGAACGCCCAGATAGTCAACGGCAT
Source organism: Cyclobacteriaceae bacterium (assembly GCA_965278925.1). Classification (GTDB taxonomy): domain Bacteria; phylum Bacteroidota; class Bacteroidia; order Cytophagales; family Cyclobacteriaceae; genus ELB16-189. Next base: position 1,755,690 of record OZ257123.1, read on the forward strand.
TTTTGTAAATGACATGCCCTTTGTACGCATATTAATTACGGTGGTGATATAATTAATACTACCCAGCAACGAGCTCACAATGAATAATGCCATCGATGTTAACCAAAGCGTCATTCCCAATCCTGAGCCTTGCATCGCCTGAGGCAAAGCACTGAGGGGCGGATAAATTACCCAGCCACCAGAAGCTGGTCCGGTAGAAATAAATAGTGAGGTAAACATAACCGCACTGGAAAGAAAAAAGAACCAATACGATAACATGTTCATGAATCCACTGGCCATATCCCGCGCACCAATCTGCAAAGGAATAAGGAAGTTACTAAACGTACCACTTAAGCCTGCCGTAAGCACGAAGAACACCATGATAGTGCCGTGCATCGTGACTAAGGCGAGATAGAATTCCGGATCAATTTTTCCTTCGGGAGTTAACCAGCCACCCAAGATTGGTTTCAACCAGGAAAGGTCAGCATCCGGAAAGCCCAACTGCAATCGGAACAACACTGAAAGAGTTCCTCCGATGAGAGCCCACGCCATACCGGTGATCAGGAACTGCTTTGCAATTACTTTGTGATCTTCCGAGAAAACATAGTTAGTCCAGAAATTACCATGATGCTCATGCTCGTGGCCGTGACCATCATCGTGGTGATGAGTAGATGTTTGTGGATGTATATCGATTGTTGCCATGATTCGAAATGTCTTAATTTAAAGTAACCGTAATCGGTGTTGCCTGAATGGCTTCTTTACTATCCATTGGAATGCCCGACTTAATTATTGCCGCTTCCCGCTTCTTTTCAGGAACTCGCATCAAATAATCTGGATTTTGCTTTAACCATGCTTCTTGCGAAGCCATCCATTTTTCGTAGTCTTCAACACTGTCATGCACAAAGACCGGAAATCGCATAGAGAAATGTCCACGCCCACAGATTTCTGTGCATGCCATCTCATAATTGAAGTTAGGATTACCCGTTTCCTCGCGCATATCAGCAGTCGATTTTGTGGGAATGAATTTAAAGGTTGTATGCATCCCAGGCACGGCATCCATTTTTACTCTGAAGTGGGGAAGGAAAACACTGTGCAAAACATCTTTGGCACGAATCATTAACTGAACTTCTTTTCCTTTTGGCAAATGCAATTCAAGTGATTTAAAATCATCGTAGGTATTTTCGTCATTAAGATCTAAGCCAAACTCATTGGAGGCATCAATCATCTTGTAATTATGTTTGCCCAGTTTGGCATCTTTGACACCCGGATATCGGGCCGTCCACAAAAATTGCTGGCCGATTAACTCAATAACAACAGCATCTTTTGAAGCTGGCCCTGTGATATCATTCCAGGCCCGAAGGCCGCTGAAAATCAAGAGTGCAAGAACGATGGCCGGGATCACAGTCCAAACAATTTCAAGTCGGTGATCATCCGCAACAAAAGAAGCTTTTCTATCTTTAGAATAGCGGTATTTATATGTGAACCAGAACATTACTATCGAGATGATCACGAACGCTACTACAGTTATGACCATCGTAACCCAGAATAAATAATCGGTTACGGCACCATGTTCTGATGCAACAGGTAAATTGTAAGAATCAAAATGAGCGAAAGAATACCAAACGAAAGAAACTAAACTAGCGATCATAAAAAACATCATGAGGAAGGCATTGGCATTATTCCACGATGTAAAATCATCTTCCTGTTTACCTTTTACCAAGCCCACCAGATTTCCAATTCTGAAAATCATGTATAGGATGGCAAGCACCAGCACTGCTCCCAAACCGATTATCAAACTCATCATATACTTTCTTTATTCAGTGTTTTCAAATTAAATATGGTGATTCAAACTTTCTGCCATCATCGGGTGATTCTTAGCCACCAACGGAACTTTAGAAAGCGCACTCAGAGTAACAAATAAGAAGACAGCGAAAAATATTAATCCTAATCCAATCTCTAACAGACCCAGACCACCATTGTGCTTCATAACTCCGGGGGTAACCATGTTATAAAAATCAAACCAATGGCCTACAATAATAATCGGACAAACAACTTTCAACATAGAGGCCTGGCGTTTTGCATCTCTTGTCATTAATAACAAGAATGGCAACACGAAGTTTAAGATCAGGTTGAGATAAAATATCCAGGAGTAGGGTGGATTTTTAATTCGTTGAATGAAGTACACAGTTTCTTCAGGAATATTGGCGTAGTAGATCAACATAAACTGACTAAACCAGATATATGTCCAGAATATGCTAAAGGCAAACATAAACTTTCCAAGATCGTGCAGGTGATTGGCATTAACCATTTTTAAATACCCTGCATCCTTCAGATTTACAACAATCAAGGTAATGGTGGCCAACCCGGCAACCCACCAGCTAGCAAATATATACCAGCCAAACATAGTACTGAACCAATGTGGGTCGATGCTCATTACCCAGTCCCAGGCTGCTACGGAAGAGCTGTAACCAAAGAATACTAAAAAGATGGCTGACCATTTTCTGGCCGACAACCAATTTCCGGTGCCGCCTTCAATATCTTCTGCTAAGATTTTCTTTTTGATAACGGTAAAGAACCAGTACCATAAGCCAAAAAATAAAACCATTCTTAGAATATAGAATGTTGGAAAACCACCCTTCTCCCCTAACCAAAAGAAATAGCCACTCTTTTTATCAAGGATAGGATCGAAGTCTTTGCCTTCTACATACAAATCATGATGAGTCCAATGAAATACGTCACCTTTTACCACAAACCATAATACAAGCATTAAAATACCCGCAATTGGAATCCAGTGGCCCATGGCCAACGGTATTCTTTTAATCGGTGCCGACCATCCTGCCTGTGCTGCGTATTGAATAGCTACGAAGAACAAGCCAATCAAACCTAAGCCTGTAAAGAAAACATTGTTGTGCCAAAGAGAAGTGTAAATCTTTTTTAACCAGACAGGGCTTCCGTGGTGTTCTTCCGCTTCAGCGTCCTCTGCTACGGCAGACTCTGTACTTGCCAATAAACTCTTAGTAACTTCCATTGATGCGTGATGTTCACCAGCTCCATGATCGCCTGTGTTCATTGCTATAAACACGCCCACCACAAAAAGGAGAATACCAAAGGCAAGTAGATAGAAAATCTTTCTTTTTGCTTCAGCCTTAAAAATATACTGTTCGTCCGCTACCATTTGGTTTGATATCTAGTAAGTATTAATTCTTTTGCAATTCTTTCACATACTTGGCAATCTTCCAGCGATCGGCTTCGCTCACCTGCGAACCATGCGCTCCCATCAAGCCTTTTCCATAGGTAATAACATGAAAGATATGCCCTTCGCTAACTCCTTTAATTGCATCTCCGGTCAGGTTTGCAACACCTGGGTATTTATCGGCTACCTTTCCATCGCCTGCACCCTTAGCTCCATGACAATGTTTGCAATTTGACTCATACAAAACCTTACCTTGATCAAGAAGGGCTGGAGTTGCATCGTATGGATTTACTAGTTTATTAGCTAAGCGAAGACCTGTCGTATCGTTAGCACCGCGATAAGGCAACCATCCATTAGCATTTCTGCTTACAGTATTAGGCGCTGGCAGGCGCATATTCATACGAAAAGGATTGTAATTGTTAGAGTTATAATATTCACCCCTGTCTTTGTCTGATGAGTTTACCCATTTCCCGGCATCTTCATCAACAATTTGCGAAAGTGGCTCATACGCTACCGAGTGATACATATTCGGGGCATATTCCATACCTTGATTGTCGCCACCCGACTTGCAACCAGACAGAAGTGCAACAACTGCCACACTTACCAATCCTATCTTTATAAAACGCATAGAATGCATCATGATTAGAAATTCTTTTCGTTTACTTCTGAAGCTCCATTATCCTTAAGAATTCGGCTAATATCCTCCTTGCTTAATTTATTAGAAGCCAGATCAATCGCCATCACATGTTTATCATCCGTGCTGCGGAGATCAAACGTGCGAGGAGTTTTGTATGGCTTCATATCACTTACAATGAAAAAGGTAGCAACCATTCCCAGAGCGGCTAATAAAACGGTTAACTCAAACGTAACGGGAATAAAAGGCGGCAACGAAACATGATTCTTACCACCGATAATCATCGGCCAATCAAAACCCAGCATCCAGATTTGCATAGTCAACGCCAGGATTGTTCCGGTCATACCGAAAAGAAAAGCTGCGATGGGCAAGCGAGAACGTTTATAACCCAAGGCCTCGTCTAATCCGTGTACCGGAAATGGAGTGTACACTTCATGTATTTTCACGCCCTTTTCGCGGATGCCATCTACGCCATGAAGCAAGATATCTTCATCATCAAAAATGCCTACTAAAAATTTTTCGCTCGTGCTGCTCATAATTTATTAATGCTTCTTTTCGGAAGATGATTTAATAATACTCTTTACTTCGGCCATGTTGATAACCGGGAAGAACTTCGCAAACAGGAAGAAAGCCGTGAAGAAAAATCCAAATGTCAAAATGTATTCACCTACATCATACATAGTAGGATAAAACATAGACCAGCTTGAGGGAAGATAATCGCGGTGGATGGAGGTTACGATAATTACAAATCGCTCAAACCACATACCGATGTTTACAATGATCGAAAGCACGAATGTTGCTACGATGTTAGTGCGCAATTTCTTGAACCAGAAAAGCTGCGGAGAAATTACATTACAGGTCATCATCGACCAGTATGCCCACCAATAAGGCCCTGTTGCTCGATTATAGAATGCATAGTATTCTGCCGGCACCATGCCATACCAGGCAATAAAAAATTCTGTGATATAGGCGATACCTACAATCGACCCTGTGATGATGATAACGATATTCATCAACTCGATGTGGTAGATAGTTATATAGTCTTCGAGCTTAAACACTTTGCGTGTTACAATAAGAAGCGTTAACACCATAGCAAAGCCTGAGAAAATCGCACCTGCCACAAAGTAAGGCGGGAAGATTGTTGTGTGCCAGCCCGGAACAACAGACGTTGCAAAGTCGAAAGATACAATGGTATGAACTGAAAGTACAAGTGGCGTTGATAAGCCTGCAAGAATCAAAGCAACTGATTCATATCGCATCCATGTTTTTGCAGCTCCATCCCAGCCAAAACTTAAGGCATTGTAGATAGTGGCACGGGTTTTATTTCCCATGCGAATGGCACGGTCTCTTATTACAGCGAAATCAGGAATCAGGCCGATGTACCAGAATACTAATGAAACGGTGAAGTAGGTCGTGATCGCAAACACATCCCAAAGCAACGGTGAATTAAAGTTAGCCCACAGCGAACCCCATGTGTTTGGTAATGGCAATACCCAATACAATCCTAACCACAACCTACCCATGTGAACTAATGGAAACGTGGCTGCGCAGATAACAGCAAAGATGGTCATAGCCTCCGCTGCGCGGTTAATAGACATTCTCCACTTCTGACGAAACAATAAGAGAATCGCTGAAATCAATGTGCCTGCGTGACCAATACCAACCCACCAAACAAAGTTTGTGATATCCCAGGCCCAACCCACTGTTTTATTCAAGCCCCACATTCCAATACCTTCCCACAAAACGGTGACTAGGCAATAAACTCCAAACATTAATAGCACGAGTGAAATACTAAAGGCCACCCACCACAGACGTGTGGGTTTGCCCTCCACCTGCCGACTGATGTCTTCGGAAACGTCACGTACCGTTTTTCCGCCTGTTATTAAGGATTCACGTAATGATGAAGTTGCTTGCATACTTTAGTTTCGTATCAATTCCTTGTCAAAAATTTATGCGTTCTCTTTTTCCTTATCCTTATTTCTGATCTTAGTGAGATAGAAAATATTAGGTTTCACCCCTATTTCTTCCAACACCCGATAAGCTCTTGGATTATTATATTTCTTGTCGATACCATAGTTGAACACTTTCTCAACTTTGCCATCCTTTTCAACCTCTTTATAGTGATCAATCTGAAGCAGTTTACTGATTTTGCTTTCCGGATTGTTCATGTCACCAAATACAATCGCTCCGGTTGAGCAAGAGGCCTGACAAGCTGTTACTACTTCTCCGTCTTGCAAAGGTCTGCGCTCTTTTTTAGCAGTTAACTTACCTGTTTGAATACGCTGAACACAGAAAGAACATTTCTCCATTACACCACGCGAACGAACAGTAACTTCAGGGTTTAAAACCATCTTGCCTAAATCTGTATTCATGGCTGGATTGGCTTGTGAAAACTGCTGATTGTCGTGATACTTAAACCAGTTGAATCGTCTTACTTTATATGGACAGTTGTTGGCACAATACCGGGTACCGATGCAACGGTTATACGTCATTTGATTAAGACCTTCTGTACTATGTGTAGTTGCTGCCACCGGACATACTGTTTCGCATGGTGCATTGTTGCAATGCTGACATAACATTGGCTGAAAAACAACTTCAGGATTTTCGGAAGCAATCTCTGCTGCTTTATAATCTTCTGGGCTAGCTTCGCTCGTGTAATAGCGATCGATGCGCAACCAATGCATTTCTCTGCGATTGATTACTTCCTGCTTACCAACCAACGCCACGTTGTTTTCTACATTACAGGCCACCACACACGCACCACATCCGGTGCAAGTGTTTAGGTCAATCGACATCCCCCAATGATGATTCTTATATTCGTAACCTTTCCACAAGCTCAACGAACTTGGTTCTACTTTTTTATCCCAGTTAGTAATCTTTGCTGCTTTTTCTTTCCACTCCTCAGGGTTTTTATTGTAGTCTGCAAGCAATGATTCCTGAATTACATTCTCACGACCCATGTAGGTTTGGTGAATCTGGGTCTGCGCTAGCTGGAATGCTGTGTCTGTCTTTTCTACTTTCACACCACTCAAAATACTATAGCCAAGTGTTTCGCCTGAGGCCACCAATGGATAGGCATTAGCACCAATGTTTTCGCCAACCTTTCCAACTTTGGTACGACCGTAACCCAGCGCAACACCTATTGTACCAACTGCCTGACCGGGTTGAACCAAAGCAGCTACGGAAATCGTTTTTCCATTCGCTGTCAGATTAACAAGTTGCGTTCTACCTTCCGCATCGTTTTCAATTCCTAATGCAGTAGCATCCTTCAAGGAGATTGTGATATAATGATCCCACGTTGCTTTCGTGATAGGATCTGGTAATTCTTGTAATAGCGGGTTGTTGGCCTGCGAACCATTGCCAAGGCCATAGCTTTCATAAATAACAAGTTCAAGACCTGAACTTGTAGCCTTATAGGTGGATGCAATAGTTGACAATGCAGCATCTACATTTCCTGCAAAAGAATAAGAAGTTGCAGCCGAAGCAACGTCTAGCACGCCATCATATAAACATTTATCCCAGAAATTTTGAAAATCAAGCGCGGCACTTTCGTTATAAAAACGAGTTTTCCAATATTCTCTTACAAAGGTAAAATAGTCAGTATTGCTTTCACCAGCCCAAACCAGAAAACTCTCTTGTGCCTGGCGGGTTTTGAAAAGTGGTGTAATAGCAGGTTGAGAAAGACTGAAGGAATTTACTTTGGGCTCAGCATCATTCCATGATTCAAGGTAATGATGATCGGGTGTGAGATATGCGGAAGCGGAAGCAGTTTCATCGGGTGTAGTTGATGTTGACACCGTTAATGAAACATTTTTGAGTGCTGCCGCTAAAGCATCTCCTTTTGGATGATCGTAAACCGGATTACAGTTATAAAAAATTACACCATCCACTTTACTTGCTTGTACATCGGCAATAAGTGTTGCCATCTCCTCATCATTTCCCTGACGGAAATTAACCGGGGCTGATGGAAGTATGGTGGTGCCATAACTTCCCAATAAGTTATTAATTGCGTTAACTACAAGTTGAACTGATTTGTCGTTTGAGCCGCACACTACAAGTGCTTTACCCTGATTGGCTTTTAATTCAGCAACCGCTTTTTCGAGGTGTGTGATCTTATCTATACTACTTACTCCGTTGCCGGCAAGAATATTATAAATCTGTGCAACTACCAACCCTTCCTGCGAAGGTTTGATCATAGAACGGTAATCTGCGTTTGCTCCGGTCAATGACAAATTGGATTCGAACTGATAAAGACGCGACATGTCGCGCTTATCTTCTGTAACATCTCTGTTTACTGCAAACTGTTTAGAGAATTCAATTGGAGATAACCAAGTACCCAAGAAATCCGCACCAATGCTTACAATCACTTTGGCCTTGCTGAAATCGTAAGATGGAATTATGGCGGCACCGAAAGACTCTTTATTGGCTTTCAGGATTCCATAATTTGAAATTGAATCGTACTGAACATGGATGGTTGTTGGATACTTCGCCTTGAATTTATCGATTGCAGCTTTTGTGCTTGGGCTAAGCACCGTATTGCTCACTATCCGGATCTGTCCACCTTTCCCACTTATCTCACTTAGTTTTGCAATTACATCTTTATCAATGGTTTCCCAATCCGCTGCTTTGTCGCCAATCTTTGGTCCGCGTAAGCGATAGTTATCATACAAAGACAACACAGAGGCTTCAACCTGCGCGTTGGTTCCACCCATGGTAACTTTTGAGAGGCTGTTGCCATCAATTTTGATTGGACGACCATCACGTACTTTAACTACAATACTGCAATAGTCACCACCATTCAGGTAGCTGGATGCATAATAATTAGGAATGCCCGGATCGACATCAACAGGCTTATTGATATACGGTATTGCTTTGCGGATAGGTGCTTCGCAGGCAGCAAGTGATGCTGCCGCTACACTAAAGCCCATCATCTTCAGGAAGTCTCTGCGTGAATGTTCGGGATTTTCCTGCACACCCAAATCCACAAACTCTTTGTCAGCATGTTTTACAAATGCCGAGTCATTTTTTAGTTGTGGTAATCCTTTCCAGTATGTCTTCTTCGTATTGCTCATAGATTCAAAATCCTGTCGAGGTCAATTAAATATTAATAGTGACACTTTGCGCACTCCAACCCACCGATGTCTTCTACCTTCATAGCCTTCTTGCTATTATGTAGTTCTATCAACTTGTCGTAATAAGCATTTCCTTTTGTGTTCACGTCTGTTTTGCGATGACAATCAATACACCAGCCCATAGTTAAGAGTGAATATTGCTTCACTACATCCATTTCCTGAATCGGACCGTGGCAGGTTTGACATTCTACCCCAGCTACATTTACATGTTGTGAGTGATTGAAGTAAGCGAGGTCGGGTAAGTTATGAATCCGAACCCATTCGATTGGTTTTTGTTTGCCGGTGTAAGAGCCCGTTGCAGGGTCGTAGCCAATGGCGGCATATATTTTTGAAATCTCTCCGGTGCCCGTATTGGTGCCTTCTTTAATCTGAGTATGGCAGTTCATACAGATGTTGGCGGAAGGAATATTGGCTTGCTTGCCTTTGATTGCACCTGTGTGGCAGTATTTGCAATCAATTTCATATTGACCTGCATGGATCTTATGTGAAAATGCTATGGGTTGCTTAGGCTGATAATTTTGCTGAATGCCAATTGAATACAATCCGTCAATGACTGTCTTGAATGTAATGGATGCCACCAGAAAAATAACAAGGAAAATAAACCCTGAACTTCGAACGAAGGACCCAACAGTATAAGGGGAATGTACGATTTCTTTATCTTCTGCGCTAAGATCTTTCTGATCGAGATATTTTTTTAATCCGCTAATAACCAGACCAAGAATAACAATCAATAACAAAAGAATCAGGATCATACCAATCACAATCGCATTCAAGTAAGCCGCAGGAACTCCCGACTGATCACCCCCACCTGCCGTAGTTGTTGTTCCTGGTGTGGGAGCATCCACTTTTTCAGCTTCAGATTTTACATAAGCAAGTATGCTCATGATCTGATCATCTGAATAATTGGTAAAGGCCGTCATCTGGCTCTTATTATACTCTTCGTAAATTTTTACAGCATAAACATCACCGCTCGCGATTACCTTGGCAGGATTGCGCACCCAAGCCTTAATCCAGTCGAGCGATGGAACCCGGGTTTCAACTCCGGCAAGTGCAGGGCCTACCAATTTCTGCTTTACCCGATGGCATGATTTACAATTACCATTAAATAAAACTCCACCTGCTGTGATAACAGCTGCATCTGTAGAGATTTCCTGGGCGAAAGAATTGAAACTTAAAGTGAGGGAGAATAATAGGAGTGTTAGAAGCTTAACGGGATCAGACAATCTCTTCTTCATCGTGACGCGTTTAGGGTATCCGCTTTTTTACGGAATCGCACAAATCTACATTGCGAATGCATTATTTCAAATTTATTTTGCTGAGCGGAGTAATTATTTTGGGAATGTTTAACGTGTCCTAAAGACATTCCCAAGACAAAAAATAACTTTGAAAACACCTTTCTTTATAGATTAAATTCTTGATTTAACTTTATTTAGAATCAGTTTAAATAATTAGTCACTAATCATAAAGGACTTTACTCTTTACAATGACTCCCTTTGAATATGTTAGCGTGCTCATTTCCATTGTCTTAGGCCTGGGGATAACCCAGATAGTCTCTGGTGTAGCCGATATTATCAACCAGTGGAGTAGAGTAAAACTCTATTGGCCGCACCTGATGTGGATAGCCTTTGTTTTCTTTCTGCACATTCAGGAGTGGTGGGTGCTTTACGAACTACGTACACTGAGTGAGTGGAAATTGCCCACGTTTCTTTTCATCATCCTGTATCCGATTAACCTGTTCATCCTCGCAAGGATCCTTTTCCCATCAGCAGGTTCCGATTCGGGAGACTTTAAAAAATTCTATTTCGAAAACTTCAGGAAGTTTTTTGTCTGGGCGGTTATCCTGATAGCGCTTTCTCTAAGTGACAATATATTGTTTAACAATTACTCGTGGATGGACCAACCCGTTCATATTTTCTTGCTCATCGCACTGCCTTTCTTTATTCTCAGGAATTTTCAGCAGGAATGGCTTCATAAACTCACCGTTATATTGCTTACAGCACTTTTAATCGCTAGTCTATTTCTGGTCGATTGGACGTTGAAAATTTAGGTTGCCGGGAATAATCCCAATTTATGTTGGAACACCCGAGCTATGCTTTGGGCGCGTCTTTAACTTCCTGAGCCCGATCCCCTTCAAAATTTTCATCCACCGTTTCTACAAAAAGTCTAAGCCACTGATCAAAGTGTTGCGCCAGTAAAGGAAGTGGAACATGCTTTTGAAAGGGATTGCCCTGATAGCTCTGATCGCCCAATAGCATCGATGACCAAAAGTTGTACATGATTGGCAGATGATGTGGCCAATCGACATGGGCAAAGACAGGAGCCAGTAAAGCATCGGTCTTCACTTTGTCATAAAATTTATTCACCAATATTTCTATATCACTTCGGGTTTCTATCAGCATAAAAGTTAAAAATAAGTAAATCGAAAACTCAACCCGGTTAGCACAAACGACACGGCCAGGAGTGTAGTCATTACAATGTGAAATGCTAAAAAAGGCAATCGTTCAGCAGTCAATTTCGGGATAATAAATATGCGTGCATGAACGGCTAAGATAATCGTAGCCAACAATAAGGAAATCTTGATCCACAAATAATAATGATGTGGTGAGTCCAGGCTCCACCAGTATGAAAAGGGTACATAATACAGAACCATCCAAAAACCTGTAATTACTTGTGTTATCAGGGCCGGAATTCCAATCTTTTCGTAATGTTTTTCAAAGTTTACGATTATGGAGATATCTCTTTCTTTTAAAGCACGGGGTAAAAATCCTATTGATAAAATCAAATGCCCGCCTGCCCAAATGGTAGCGCCAAGAACATGCAAAAGAATCAACCATTTCATAAGTCTTTCTTGTTAAAGATTCTCAATGCGATATAAATGGGAATAATGGCCCATAGTACTAGAATGGAAGATGAAAACAAGACGCCCATATTGCTGCCAAAGAAATTCTTATAAAATGCTCCGGTGTATCCCATCAAGGCCGAAATATCAAGTTGTAACAACATGATGATTCGCGCCAGGTCAACCGGATTAAAGGCGATGAGTGTTAAGGTTACTTTCTCGAGCGGATAATCGCTGAAGCTGTAGATAATCCATAGCACGAAACCATCATAAATCAAAGAAAAATAAAACCAGAATAGCAGGGCAATGCCAATGGCCTTTGATTTGTCACGGGTGAGAACCGAGGAAAGAAAAGCAAGCGAAACAAAAACAAGGGTAAGGAAAACACCAGTGACTAAAAGTGAAATCACGTTTTGTCCTGCCCCAAACATGATAAAGGGAACACCTACACCTATTAAGAAAGCCATGCACAACGAAGACGCCACGGCCAGATATTCGCTTAAGAAAATAACTCTCCTATTGATCGGCTGCGCAAGCATCAACTCTATAAATTCATAGGAACTGAAAAAGTGAATGGTTGTAAACACCACACTGACTAAGGGAACCACCATCAACACAATGTTGAGCAGGCTCAATACTATTTTTCCAAAATCACTGTCGAGTTGAAAAAGGGCAAAGGTGCTGAGCAATAAGAATCCGGTATAAAAAAGAATAAAGCGGGTTCGTAAAATGTCGTTGAAGATATATCGGATTACGCGCGTCATAGCTGTTCAGTAATAGAGTTCAATAATTCTTTCTGTTTAATCAGGGTAGTGACCGCCTTATTCAATCGCGTTTCATGGGTTTCTTCTTTCAAGGCTTCAATTGAATTGTTATACTGAACCTTCCCTTCAAAAATGTAAACCATCTCGGTGGATAGTTCATCTAAATCACTGAGAATGTGGGAAGTGATAATGATTAGTTTTCCCATCCGTCTCTCGTGCAAAATTTTCTCTTTTAGGATTTCTACAGAAACAGGATCGAGCCCTGCAGTTGGTTCATCCAGAATTAACACCGGGGAGTGAAACAGAAATGCAAGCGAAGCGCTTACCTTCTGGCGCGTACCTCCAGAGAGTGTATGCATCCGCTTATCATAAATCTTATAGAGTTTAAAAGCATCGATCAACCCATCGTCTACCGTCTTCACTTCCTTGCGGATATTCTTCATCATATCGATCAACTCACCGATACGCATGTTCTCTGGATACCTTCCGATCTGTGGCATGTAGCCGATCTGCTCGCGATACTTCCACTCATTGGCAATATCCTTTCCGTTGAATTGAATCAAACCGGAAGAAGGCCGCACCATACCCAACACACTTTTAATAAGGGTGGTCTTGCCAGATCCGTTCGGGCCAACGAGTGCATAACTTTTTCCGGCACCTAAATCCAGATTAACCTGATCGAGCACAGTCAGCTTGCCAAATTTCTTACACAAATCATTAATTAAGATCATAAGCCTTCATAGCGGGAAAGTCATCTTTTAAATTTTCGGGAGTGATTACCGGAATCGCTTTCTCGGCACGATCCAATAAAAACACCAGGAAGCTGCGCCACAGCAACACTGCGGTTGGCATTCTTTCTACAATCATTCCATACATGCTGATAGGTCGAAAAGGCACATCTCCAACCTGGTCACGGTTGAGGTCATAGCCTTCATAGCGATCCCAGTAATTGCTTTCAATTTTATTTAGTACAAGGCTGCCGTTGGTGACAAGGTCAAATGTGTTTTGCTGAAAGTTATTTCGTTCTATCACATTATCATCACAGCTGGCCTGCAACTTGAAAGCATAGCCATTCCTTTTAAATTCATTTTCTCTGAATTCAATACGGCTGCTTCCTTCAGCATGGATGCCTACCGAGTTTTCCACAAATTCATTACCCGTTACAAAGCTATCACTAATGTCTTTCAGAAGCAGACCATAGGAAGAAGATCCCCAGTTATGAATGAAATGATTGTTGATCATCTTAACACCTTTTGTATACATGACGGCTACTCCCGCACCATTATTTATGAAGGTATTATCGCGGTATTCATCATTGTGAGAAAACATAAAATGAAGTCCGTAACGCATATTCCCTTCGCTATAATTATTTGTTATCAGCGAGTTAGTGACAAATTCAAAATAGATACCATCGCGGTGACCTCTGATCTTATTCTCATTGATGGTGATATGATGGCACTTCCAGAGGTGAATGCCGTTCCCAATCTGATGTTCTGCCTCAGCCTCCGATTTAAGTTCATTGTTTTCTATCCAGATGTGTGAAGAATTGGCCAGGTAAATACCAAAAAAGGTATTTTCAAATTGATTATTAAGGATACGAAGATTATTAGAGTCAAGTATTTTTATGGCTGCTTTATCCTCAATGGAGCCTGTGCCCGTGTTAATGAATTTTAATCCTTTGATGACAGCATTTTGGGTGTGGACCGTTAATGTTTCATATTCATTCTCCCCGTCTAAAACGGGATATCCTTCACCGATCAGCACAATTGATTTTTGCAATATGATATTGCCTTCCCTATAGATACCGGCACGAACCAGAATGGTATCACCCGGTTGAGCCATCGTAATGGCTTGCTTGATTTGAGTCACCGATTCAGCGGGACCGACACGAATTGTCCTGGCCTCTGCATTGAGGGCAGACAAAATAATGGCTATTAAAAAAACGTGTACTTTTTTCATTTTGAGTGGCGCTTCAAAATTGAAAACGAATACTACTTAAACTGGGTATTGGTTTCTCCCCAACTCATTAATATGGCTTTCCATTCTTTTTTATATCGAACATATTCATCTTCCGTAGCAAAGGCTGCTATTCCACTTGCCATCGGACTTCTTATCAAATCAGACTTTAAATACCAGGAATTGGTAGCATCAATCAATTGCTTCGGTTGGGCAAAATTGATTACGAGTAAATGGGCAATGTTACCTTGTTCATCAAAATCAGCATGATAAAAACCCAGCATGCAGTTGACATCATCAAACTTGTAGACTTTTCCCTTTTTGGTAACAATCTCGGCACCAAATTTAGGGTCCATCAAGGTCATCTTACAGGTGTGACACATATCGGCTCCATAAATCAGGGGCTCGGGTTCAACGGTACATCCGTAGGTAATGACTGCAAGCAGTATAAGTAGCAAGATCCTCATGCCTGTTTTTTGCCTTTATAAATTTCAAAAACAAGAGTCGCAATGACCAGCGAGGCAGATACTACAAAGATCCAGCCTCCAATATCCGGACCTGAGAATGCCGTAAAATTCAATAGTTGTTTTGTTCCAATCAATGGCGGTTGATACGACATGC
The DNA here is from genome assembly GCA_965278925.1 of Cyclobacteriaceae bacterium. Classification (GTDB taxonomy): domain Bacteria; phylum Bacteroidota; class Bacteroidia; order Cytophagales; family Cyclobacteriaceae; genus ELB16-189. Next base: position 1,770,808 of record OZ257123.1, read on the forward strand.
CGGGCACTATGATAGCAGCCGTGGGATCCAGATTATGGCCATAGTCGTATCCCCACAACCAGAAATCAACCAACGCGGCAACGCCTGTAGCAAGGAGTATAATTACATACATCCATAACATGAATCTTTTATTGACAAGGGCTGTAATCAATCCAACGGCAATAAGAAACCCAACGATATAAATCATGTAGGTAAACTCAGGGAACATCTGCACTTCAATGTGCTTCATGCCAATGTAGTGATTGAGCGCACTGATGATTTTTACATCACCTTTAATATCATTGATCCAGATGTCCATCTCGAGTCCTTCAGGGTACTGTGGTGCCCACATCAGGATTTGCCATAGTGGCACAAAGTAGGCGCTGATCATCAGTAATGCAGCGATTGCAATCAGTGCGCGCGATATGGGTTTAAGTGGCTTCATATAAATTTCTTTTAGTGTAGCCCCGGTCCGCCCCGACTAGTCGGGGCGGTATTCGGGACCTTCAACCTGTAAACTATGAAAACTGTTTGTCCTGACTAAGTCGGGACAAAAGAGATCTACTGACCCGCGCCACTTGCCTGGTCTTCGATCTTACCGGTTGAAAACTTTAAGGGAACGTTACTTCCCGCAGGAGATACACGAATGTAGCCTTGCATTTCCTGGTGTAGTGCTGAACAGAAATCAGTACAATAGAATGGGAAGATTCCTGTACTTAATGGCTTCCACCGAAGTGTTGATGTTTCACCGGGCATCACTAATATTTCAGCATTATTGGCACCCTTCACAGCAAAGCCATGTGGCACATCCCAATCTTGCTCAAGGTTAGTTACGTGGAAGAAAACCTCATCCCCTAACTTCACACCTTCAATATTATCGGGTGTTAAGTGTGAACGAATGGCCGTCATAGACACGTGCACTTCTTTTCCTTTACGTTCTACTTTCGTCATTCCCTCACCTTTGGCAGCGTACGGGTGATTGTTATCTTCTATTTTATAAATCTTCACTGAATTAGGCATGATCATTTCAGCAGGGATCGATTCCGCATAGTGTGGCTCACCCGTGGTAGGAAAATCTAAGATAAGTTTCATCTTATCTCCACTGATGTCATACAATTGCGCTGATTGTGTTAACTCTGGCCCAGTTGGCAGATAACGATCTTTTGTGATTTTGTTATAAGCAACCACATATTTACCATGAGGTTTTGAAGTAGGTCCACCGGGTACTGACAAGTGACCAATAGAATAATAGGTAGGAACGCGATCTAATATTTCCAATGACTTCACATTCCATTTTACAATTTCTGATGACACAAAGAATGATGTATAGGCATTCCCGTTGTTATCAAACTCCGTATGCAAAGGGCCAAGGCCAGGCTTCTTCACTTCACCATGAAGCGCTGCTTCGTACTTGATTACCGGAATACCAGCAAACTCACCTTCAAACTCTTTGTTGGCAATAGCCGCTTGAATTTTTGTGAAAGAGAATACAGGAATTAATGCTGCTAATTTTCCGCTTCCTACAATATACTCACCGGTAGGATCCGTATCACAACCATGTGGTGACTTAGGGCAGGGAATAAAATAAATGATATCCTTTAATTCGGCTGGATCTAACTGAAGCACTTCATCCATAATAGTAGAGACTCCGGTGTGGGTGCTTTCGTCCCATACGTTGTGAGCATATTTTGCTTTTGATTTTGTGCCTTTTCCAGCTTTGATATATTCTTCTGCTTTCTTCCAGTTCACTGCCATGATAAAGTCCTTGTCTTTTTGTGAAGCATTTACTTCCAAAAGTGTGTAGGCTTGCTCGGTATTGTAGGTAGAAAAGAAGAACCAACCATGTGATGGACCTTTTCCTGCACGAGCCAGGTCAAAGCTTACACCAGGTGTCTTCAACTGAAAAGCGATTTTCATTCCGCCATCGGCCGGATCGATTGAAATAAAACTGATGTACCCTTTGAAGTTCTCCTTAAATGAACTGATTGGCACATCGGTATTTTCACCAACAGGAACACTAAAGCGGGTTCCCGCAACAATATATTCTGAATTTTCAGTGATGAAGGGAGAGGAGTGATTGCCACCACTGTTAGGCAATTCCAAAATCTCAACAGTCTTAAAGGTCTTCATATCCACACGTGCAACACGAGGCGTGTTGTTTGCATTTCCAAATGCCCAACGTCCATCGTGCTCACCTTTTGTTACCGATAATGAGATATGGTGCAAATCATCCCAGGGCACAAAGCCATGTGACGTATTCAACATGGGTTTTGTTTCTTCACTATAACCCCAGCCATTTTCCGGAAATTGTGAGAACACCGGAATAATGCGGAACAATCTTCCGGAAGGAAGGCCGTAGATACTCATTTGTCCATTGAATCCTCCGGATACTACATTATAGAATTCATCATATTTTCCGGGGGCAACATAGGCCAATGATGCGGCATCACCGGTGGTTACGCTGCCGGGTGCCTTAGGTTTGCAACTCTGCCAAAGAACAACGCTGGCTAAAACTACGAGTACTGAAAGTACCCGATGTATCGTGTGTGTTTTCATAGGTATTAATTTATAAAGAGTTTGATTTAATTATTTTTTATCAGGAGGTAGTAACACGGCATCAATAACGTACACTATTCCATTGGATGCCTTCACTACACCCAGTACATTAGCTCCGTTCACCGTAATTTTGCCATCCTTTTTGTTTAGTATCACATTATCAAGATTAACCTGATTCAATTTCATTCCATCCTGAACATAGTCTTCGCGTATGGCTCCCACATACACATGATATTCAAGTATATTTTGCAACGTAGCTTTGTTCTCAGGTTTTACGAGATTCTCGACCGTGCCTGCTGGCAGTTTTGCAAAAGCAGCATCGGTTGGTGCAAATACAGTAAATGGACCTGCGTTCGATAGTGCATCCACATACTCAGCTGCCTTTAATGCAGCAACAAGTGTGGTGTGATCGGGCGAGCCAACGGCCACACGAACAACATCGGGTTCGGAGGTATCATCTATTACAGCCGATTGTCCCGCGCCTGGTGCTTCCGCATCTGCGGCATTTTCTGTAGTGGCAGGTTGTTGACCACAAGAAAACGCGAACAGTGCAATGAGAAAAATAAATTTATAGTGTTTCATAGGTAGGTTGTTTTTGGTGATTCGATTTTATTTCTCGCCATCGTTTTGGCGCATGAACTCAAGAATATCGCGTCCATCGCCAATGGATAAGTTTTGATTGGGCATCCGCATCAAACAAAGCTCGAGCAACTTTTGAGCTTCTTCATCTTGTTCCAGCATCACATCAACATTCAAAATCATATTCATAATCCATTCTGGCTTTCTGCGTTTGGTGATGTCTTTCCATCCGGGTCCTACTACACGCTTATCATCCAGTTTATGACATGCCTGACATTTCATATTATAGATGTCCATTCCTCTTTTTATGCGCTCTTGGTCCAGCGGAGTATTCATGGTTACATTTTTAATAGCACCAATTCCCTTAGTGGGATCGGTGATAGCTTCTACTGCACTCTTATTAGTATCAGTTTCCTTTGAATCTGCTGAGGGCTTATCTGGTGCACACGAGAAGATCAAACAGGCGAGGGCGATTACAAGAATATATTTCATAGATTTTATTGGTTTTGGTTATAGTGTTATTTTTCTTCCTACGAGTCTAAGTTTTCCTTCCTCTTCCATCTTTTTCACAGTACGAATTACTGTCTCTACTCTAAGACCGCTCATATCTGCCAACTGCTGGCGGGTGAAAGGAACTACATAGTCATGATTCTCCTGAACCTGGGTTACAAGATGTCTTCCCTGATTGATCGAGTCATCTTTCAAATATTTCAACAAGCTTGTAATGCGATGCTCCGGGTCATAAAATGAGATTTCAGAAAGTACCATGGATTTGTATCGCAACCTCTGACACAGCACCTGATCTAAATGAAGATGAATGTCAAAGTTTTCGCGGAGAAGTGTTAGAAATTTCTCTTTGGATAATTTGATAACAACGGTTGGCTCAAGGGCTACTGCGTTACTGGGGTAAGGAAATGAACAAAGGAGCGGAGGTTCTCCAAAACTATCATGAGCTTTAAAAACTCCCTGGATAAATTCCTGACCATCGGGACTGTTGGTGATCATTTTAACTGACCCTTGAATTACCTGAAAGTAATTCAGGGCCTCCTCCCCTTCGCGGAAAAGTACGTCATCCTTTTGAAGGTTGATTTCTTTTGCACCGTAACTCTGCAGCACCAAGGGGTCAATCATAATTCTGTTGCTTTTATTATGCGAACCTAGCGTTGCACCCGGTTGCAAAAAATGACTTATGTCACCATTCAATATGACTTCTTTTGTAAAAGCCTCCAAAACAGGGTTCCAAAGCGAATTATAGTCTGTAAGGCTTGATGGTACGTTGCTTTTCTTCATATCAATCGGCCATCAAAGATTATGACTGGATCACTTTTAGTTTATGATCTGGATCATATCAGGTGAGTTTTTTGGTATTCTCTTCTATTAAGTCCTAATAGGAAGGAATTAAGGGTAAGGGCAGTTGTTATAAATAAAAAAAGCAAAGCTTAATCGCTTTGCTTTTTGTAAATTCTGGTTGAAAAATCAACTATTTCTCACCGTCATTTTGCCGCATGAATTCGAGCACATCGCGCGCATCACTAATAGACATAGTTTCTACCCGCATTCGTGTTGAACAAGACTCCAATAACTTGAGGGCTTCCTCATCATTATCCAACATAACGTCCACGTTGGTAATCATGTTCATGATCCACTCTGGCTTCCTACGCTGCGTAATATCTTTCCATCCCGGGCCTACGGTGCGTTGATCATCTAATGTATGACAAGATTTGCATTCAGCCAGATAGATGGCTCTTCCTCGCTCTAATTTGTCCAGCTCAAGCGGGTTAGACAACGCTACATTTCTTACAATTCCAATTCCTTTTGCCGGATCAGTTAACGAATCAAGCTCGCGGTTGCTGAGTGTCTCATTTGTATTTTTCTGTGTGCAAGAAAACAGTACAAGACCAAGGGCAATTCCTATTATGTATTTCATAACCTACAAATTTATAATTCACTACGTCATCATTTAAAAAACCTTCGGGGGTAAAACTACTACCGCACTCGTTTGTAAAACATGATTTATATCATGCAAAGCGATGACTTGTTTAATATTCCAATAGAATTCACAAGTGATAAACTGGAACTCTATGAAATCAATTTAGGAGGGGTGGTAAAATTTCGGTTACTCCGATTTAAACTTATAAACCGTCTTTTGTCGATATACTTGACCCGGCATTAACACCGTGGAAGGAAAATTGGGTTGATTAGGCGAGTTTGGAAAGTGTTGAGCCTCTAGACAAATTGCTGTGCGGTATTCATATTTCTTACCACCTTTTCCCAGATCGGTGCCATCCAGAAAATTACCTGAATAAAATTGCAAACCCGGCTCAGTTGTCCACACCTCCATCACACGGCCAGTAGTTGGCTCTTTTACTATAGCCGCAACGGTAAATTCCTTTCCGGTCTTGGTTAGCACCCAGTTATGATCATAACCTTTCCCGTTTTCCAATTGCCCATCCTTTAAATTAATCCGTTCCCCAATTTTAATTGGCTTTGTGAAGTCAAAGGGAGTTCCTTTCACAGACTTTAGTTCACCGGTTGGAATCAAGCCGGCATCTACCGGAGTAAATCGGTCGGCATGAATCATTAATTCGTGATTCAGAATATCACCAGAACCTGCACCGGCAAGATTGAAAAATGAATGATGAGTCAGATTAACGATGGTGGGGGCATCCGAAGTGGCTTCGTATTCGATTACTAATTCATTTTCATCAGATAAAGTATACGAAACACGGGTTCTCAAATTTCCGGGATATCCTTCTTCACCGTCTTTGCTTAAATAACTTAAAATAATACTACTTGAATCAGAACCGTCTTTATGCCAAAGCACATTATGAAAACCGCCAGGCCCACCATGTAAACTATTTGCTCCGTTGTTAATTGGCAATTGGTAGGTCTTTTCATCCAGGGTAAATTTTCCTTGGGCGATACGATTTCCGTAGCGGCCAATCATGGCGCCAAAGTAAGGATTGCCCTGTATGTATTGCTCGGCTGAATCGTACCCTAGCACGACATCACCCAATTTTCCATTCCGGTCGGGCACCCAAAGTGAAATTAACTTTCCTCCAAAAGGCGTGATGATCGCAACCAGTCCGTGTTTGTTAATTAATGTGTCGGTAGCCTCGTGTAAAGAGGCAGTGCCTTCCGTATCCTGCATAGCGTCTTGCTTTTTTTCTGTGGAACAACCTGCAACCAGCAGGACAACAATACTTAAATAGATTAATTTCATTGCATCAAGGTAAATAAAAAAACGGATGTAAGAATATCGAATTCGGATGATCGGCTTAGTGCGATCGAGGTGGTAGCATTTTTAAACTAAGATCAAATGAAAGGCTCCCAAAAAAAAGAGGCTTTACTAGTTGACTGGAGCGAACCAAATCATCAACCGAAAAATCCAAACATATCTAAAAACAAAAAGCACCCTAAGAAAGGTGCTTTCTATTGCGAGGTCTCGAGCGGATTCGAACCGCTGTAGGAGCTTTTGCAGAGCTCAGCCTAGCCACTCGGCCACGAGACCTTATCGTTTACTCTAATTTTTTCGCTCAGCCTAACCGCCAGCTGGCGGACATGAGACCTTTTGTCTCACAAAACTATAAAAATCAACCCGTATTGCAACGAATTAAAAAAAGAAGGTGGCCGTTAAAGCCACCTTCTCTGTATTCTAAAAACGAAAATTACTTCGCTTCGTCTGTTGGCTTCGCTTTCGCAGCGCTCATCTTCTCTTTCAGTGCACTCAATGCTTCGATGTCGCCCAAGGTAGATTTCTCTGACTCCTGATTGATTTTATCGATGCTCTTGCCTTTGGGAGCAGCCTTCTTCTTGGGCTGTGCCGCTTGTTGTGCTGGCTGAACTGCTTTCTCTTCTTCAGTTGACCAGGTTGCTTTGAGACTCAACACAATGCGTCTATCATCTTTCGAAAACTCTAGCACTTTGAAATCGTAAGCTTCGCCAACTTCGGGCTTGGTTTCATCTTGCTTCACCAAATTCTTAGCCGAGCAGAATCCTTCAATTCCATAGGGCAATTCTAACAACGCGCCTTTGTCGTTCTTGCTGATAATGGTACTCTTATGCAATGATCCAATCGTAAATATTGTTTCGAATGTATCCCAAGGATTCTCTTCCAAATGCTTATGGCTTAGAGCCAGTCTGCGATTGGTAGCATCCAATTCCAATACTTGCACATCCAACGACTCTCCTACTTTAATAAATTCTGAAGGGTGCTTGATCTTTTTAGTCCAGCTCAAATCTGACACGTGAACTAACCCATCAATACCTTCTTCCAATTCAATAAACAAACCAAAGTTGGTGAGGTTACGCACGATACCTTTATGACGGGTACCCACTGCATATTTGCCCAACACATCCTGGCGTGTCCAAGGATCTTCAGTAAGTTGTTTAATGCCTAACGACATCTTACGCTCTTCGCGATCGATAGTAAGCACAACAGCTTGTAATTCGTCACCCACTTTAATGAAATCCTGAGGATTGCGTAAGTGCTGTGACCAACTCATTTCTGATACGTGAATCAAGCCTTCAACACCAGGCTGCAATTCCAGGAATGCACCGTAATCGGCCACATTCACAATCTTGCCTTTCACTTTCGAGCCAACAATAATTTCGGCTGTCAATGACTCCCAAGGATGAGGTGTCAATTGCTTCATACCCAGAGAAATTCTCTTCTTATCTTCATCAAAGTCGAGCACAACTACTTTCACCACCTGATCAAGTTTCAACAACTCTTCCGGATGGCTGATACGACCCCATGAAATATCTGTAATGTGGAGCAGACCATCTACACCACCCAAGTCGATGAATACACCGAAGTTGGTCATGTTCTTGATCACACCTTCCAATACTTGTCCTTTTTCCAGGTTGGTAAGAATTACCGCCTTCTGTTGTTCAAGATCTTTCTCGATCAACACTTTATGCGATACCACTACGTTGTCGTTCGTGTAGTTGATTTTCACAACTTTCACTTCGATGTTCTTATTAACATAAATATCGAAGTCGCGGATAGGCTTCACATCAATTTGCGAACCGGGCAAGAAAGCTTCGATGCCAAACACATCTACAATCAAACCACCTTTTGTTCTGCGCTTCACAAAACCTTCAATCACCTGATCTTTGTCAAGAGCCTTCTGTACATTTTCCCAGCCTTTCAGCAACTTGGCTTTTCTGCGGGAAAGCACCAATTGACCCATTGCGTTTTCACGCTCTTCAATAAACAAGTCAACCACATCGCCAATTTTAATAGCGGGTTGATCTTTAAATTCTGCTAAGGGAACAAGACCATCAGACTTAAATCCAATATTAAGAATCACATCGCGATCGTTGATTCCTACAATTGTTCCAACAACCAATTCACTTTCGTTAACCGAAGTAACAGTGCCTTCATATTGTTTAAGCAATGCATCGCGATCTTTGGTTGAATATCCTTCGCCAAAGCCTTTGCGATCATAGGCATCCCAATCAAAATTTTCAGTTGACACAGCTGATTCTGTAGCTGCAATACGTGCCGTTACATCGCGAATCATACGGCTAATGCCTTCTTCTTCTTCCGCCTTTTTGGCTTGCTTAAATTCCGTGAGTTCGTCTTTTTCAAAGAGGTCTTCAGCGGCTGCGCCTTTCACAGCTTTCTTTACCGGAGCGTCATCAACAACGGGTTTGTTTTTAACCTTTGGCTCTTCGGATTTTTCTTTTTGGACTTTCGCCATAATTTGATCTGCCCTGTATACATGCCATGGCCGGGCTTGCCGCGACAAATTTTGTTTAAATGGCTTGTTTTTAACCAAAAACAAGCCCTGCTTACTTAGCAGGGCTGCAAATGTAGTAAAATTTGATTATTTCCCGATCCTCAGATCAATATTGAACACCTTCGATTTTAAGTGTGCCGGTGGCGTATTCCAACAATATTTTTTGAAAGACCAACGTGACTTCGGCCTGTGCTTTTGAAGCAGCGCCCTCCACATAAGAACGATTGGCCTGAGCCAGGGCCACCTGAGCCGAAACCCCTAACTCATAACTTTCTTTTTGAGTTTCGAGGGCCACTACACCCGCTTCATATTGAGCGAGACTCGATTGATACGCTTCGATGGCATTTTGAAAATTATTGTATGCTCGTTGAACATCCAACTTAACAGTTTTGGAAAGATTAGATTGATTTAAAATACTATTCTCGTAAGTGACCTTTGCAGTAACTCGCTGCGAGTTATTAGCAAATCGACTGAATAATGGAATTGTAAGATTTGCTCCATACGAAAGTGATGGGTTATTTGTTTTGAATTGAGCATTAAAATTGTCTGGGATTACGGAATAGTAAAAGGATCCATAGTTAGCAAACAAACCAACAGAAGGAAGGTAACCAGACAAGGCAGCCCGCAGCGCTGATTTGTTTGCATCCACCTGATAATTCATTTGCTGAAGGTCTGGTCGATTAGCAATGGCAATTGCCATCAGACTATCCATTGAAATATTCTGATAATCTACTATTTCATTTTTAAAATCCGGGTAAATCACTTCAAAGGATTGAGAGGGGTCAAGTTGCAAGGTTTGAGCTAATGTGGCTCTGTCATTTTGAAGTGTATTCCTTGCCCTAATAAAGGCTACCTGCGCTCCCTTTGTAAGCGCATCTTGATTTCGCACATCGGTAATAGCACGTGCTCCAACATCAAAGAAGCCTTGCATTTGATCCAACAATGTTTGCTGGGTTTTTACATTCTCCTCGGCAATTTTTACCAGTTCCTGATCAAGCAATACAGTCAGGTATTGAGTTGCCACAAGGGAGACAACATCTTGCGTGCTCCGCTTTACTAAATAGGATTGTGCATTAAGTTGGTTGCTGGTTTGATTTAGTGTATGCGTATTTCTAAACCCATTGAACAAGGTAAGATTTGCATTAGCTTGTGCACCAAAGTAATCCGTACTTAAATCTTCTAGATCACCTGAAGTAGTATTTTGCTGTTGACCATCCTGATGTTGATAAGAGGCTGTTACATTGATATTAGGAAGAAAATTTCCGAGACCAGCAAGTTTTTGCGCCTGGTTGGCCATCAACTGATTCTTTTGTTGATTTAACAAAACATTGCGTTTCAAGCCAATATTCACAGCCTCATCGAAGGTTAGGGTGGTTGGATTTTCCTGACCTAATAAACTTATTGTAGTTAATACTATGCACAACAACAAACCAATCAATCTCATAGTTGTTTCTTTTTAATTCTTTACTTTCTCGTCTGATTCAATAGCACCATCTGCAATTTTTACCACGCGCTTGCTGCGTTGGGCATTCTCTTCGGAGTGGGTTACCTGAATGATGGTGATTCCTTCTTCATTTAACTTCTGAAAAATATCCATGATGTGCTTTCCTTGCTCCGAATGAAGATTACCGGTGGGCTCATCCGCTAACAATAATTTTGGCTGGCCTACAATAGCTCGTGCAATTCCTACTAATTGTTGCTGTCCACCCGATAGTTGTTCTGGAAACAAGTCTTTCTTCGCCACCATGTTAAAACGGTCGAGCATTTCCGCTACCATACTTTTGCGCTGACCTCCGCTTACTCCTTTGTATAAAAGAGGTGTTTCGATGTTTTCGTAAACAGTAAGCTCATCGATAAGGTGATAAGCCTGAAAAATGAAGCCGATGTAGTTCTTGTGCATCTCGCTTTTTTGCTTCTCTTTCATTTTATGCACTGGCTCATCAAAAAAGTAATACTCACCCGCTGAAGGTTCATCGAGCATTCCAATAATGTTCATAAGGGTTGACTTACCCGAACCGCTGGGCCCCATGATGGTGAGAAACTCGCCTTGTTGCACTTCGAGATCAATCCCTTTTAAAATAAATGTGCGTTGAAAACGAGAGTCGATGTACTTGTCAATGTTTTTTAGACTGATCATGGATATGGCTTTAAAAATAGGGCCGTCTTGCCAATTTGCCTTTTAAGTTGGCTAATTACATGCCAAGACGTAATATGGGATTAGACGTGTAAAAAAGGGTTTAGTTGCACAGTAACTCGTCCGCAAGTGAAAAAAGGTGTCCGAAAGCGGATGATTTTACTATTTGATTCAAAAAACTAGCGGATGTAAAATTACATCTACTCTTCTATTCATGCGCATGCCACCACGGCTGCTGTTTTGGTATACGGGGTTTTCCATACCCCAATCTTTGATACTTATGAAGTGTTCTGGAATGTCTTTCATCAACAGCAAATCAAAAACCGACTGGCTTCTCATTTTAGAAAGCCATTCGTTAAATTCTTTGCCACCGATTGGATCGGTATGGCTGATCAATTGAATCTGATATTTATCAAGCAGGTTTGGAATGGAGTCGAGCCAGTCACTGAGCATCATGGTTTGTTCCTCATCGATATAATAACTGCCGCCATTGAAATAGATACTCTTTCGCAATTCGTCCTGACTGCTTTGTGAAAAAGTTATTACCGCAACAATGAAACAAAAACCAAGCAACAAAAACTTCATTTCACTTACCTTAAAAAGATAAACGAATTTACTCAACTCAAGGGGTAAACAAAACCCCCGGTACATTTTATCGATCCCGCAGGGTAACTGTTTGATGCGTTTTGATGTTTTCGTTTGTAACTTTAGCATCATGGCTTTGCGCAAAAAAGAATTTTCTGAATTTGAGCCATTAAGCAGGTTGGCATGGAGAGAATGGCTTCAAAAGAATCATATCCGAACAGAAAGTATCTGGCTGATTCTGGCTAAAAAATCAAGCGGGCTTCCGTTTGTCACGATCGATGAAGTTGTGGAGGAAGCTTTATGCTTTGGGTGGATTGATAGTGTACCAAATAAGGTAGATGAGAAGCGGTATAAAGTCCTGCTTTCGCCTCGCAAGCTGAAAAGCAACTGGTCGAAGATAAATAAAGACCGAGCTGACAAAATGATTAATGCCGGTTTAATGACGGATGCCGGTTTGAAGATGATTACACTGGCAAAAAAAACCGGAACCTGGAATGCCCTTGATCGTGTTGACAAGCTGATTATTCCGAATGATCTCGAAAAAGAGTTAGCGAAAAATAAGAAAGCTAAGACTTACTTTGACGGCTTTCCGCCTTCTATCAGGCGAGGAATATTAGAATGGATTGGAAATGCCAAAACTCCTGAAACCCGGAACAAGCGAATTGTTGAAACTGCGACACTGGCTGCAATCAACACGCGAGCGAATCAATACAAACCAAAAAATTAATAGCTAAACCAAACAACAGGTGCATTCTTTCCCTTCTCAATAACGGTAACAACAAGAATATTTTCATAGTCGCTATCGGCAAAGTCTTTATATACATCCTTACCAATAAGATAATTGGCTACCCAGGGTGTAGTGTTGGAATGACCAACAATTACAATCGTTCCACCTGCATGATTTTTAAGAATCTGATCAATCGCGTCTGTTTTAAGTGCATCGTAGTCTGATACGCTTAACCCTTTGGCCTGTGCCAGTGGTGCAACAGTATTTCGAGTGCGCTTGTAAGGAGTTGAATAAATTGCATCAACATGCGTCTTCTTCAAAAACCCGGCAAGTGATTTAGCTCGTGCATAACCTGCTTCACTCAAGTCCGGATCTTTAGTGCCATCATTTCCTTTTTCGGCATGACGCACAAGAATAACGGTAGTGGTTTGAGCTTGCACATTTGACATGCTAAGGAAGAGAAGAACAAGGATGTATTTCATTGTGGATTATTACTGATAGATTTAATTTACTTAAATGTGTCGCTGATGGCTGCCGGAATTTCGCAGCCCGTGGTTTGCCGGGTGTCCGCAAGATGAATGATTTTCCACTCGGTACCGTACTTTACAAGTTGAAACGCGTCAACTCCGCAATGACTGAATTTCTTGCCAACATAAAACGCATAGTTGGTCCACACTTGCGCAAAGTTTCCATCCACTTCAATGTTAGCATTCCAGATCGGTTCGCTCCAGGGCTCGGGATGTGGTGTACCAACTGCTTTTAGAAATCCGGCAAGGGAAGATTCCCTGCGCACCACCTGGTTACCAGACTTATCTTTAGTAACCGTTGCCATCGTAACTTCCTTCGCAAAGGCTGATCGCACCATGGCACTGTCACCTAAATTCATACCAGAAAAGAGCCTGATAATAGGTTGCATAATGGCCGCGCCTTCGGTATCCTGACTTTTTGCGTTTAGCGAAACGCCTAAAACAAGGGTTAACAGAAATATTCTCTTCATAGGTGCAATTCAGAAATTACAATATTGAGATTTTAATTAAAAAGACCTATCGCTTCTATATAGAAGGCAGAATTCAGGGTTCACAAATAATATCTTAAATTTAACGCTGCTAACTGTAGCCTATGAAGCCTTCATCCTTTGTTTTCATTCTTTTATTGCTCCCTTTTTTGGTATTGGGTCAAGCCAAAGTTGATAGTCTTGAAAAAGTTTTGACTACGGCTAAAGGTGATTTAAAAGTAAAGACACTTAACGAATTATTCAGGGCGCACCTTAACTCCGATCCCGTTAAGGCCCTGGGCTATACCCGCGAAGCGCTTATGTTAGCCACTGAAATTGATGATAAGAAAGGAATGGCTGCCTCGTATAACAATCTAGGCGTAGCTTACCGAAATCAAGGAGCCCTCGATAAATCACTTGAATATTATCTGATTTCGTTACAGCTATACGAAACCCTTCAAAACAAAGATGGTATTGCCACCACAAAGAACAACATCGGAAATATTTATTCGTTCAAAAAAGACTATGGTCAAGCCATGAAGTATTTTGAAGAATCGCATACGCAGTTTATGGAATTGAATGATAAGCAAAAGATCATTGGCTCCATGAACAACCTGGGTAATCTGCACAACGACCTTCAACTTTATGAACAAGCGTTGAAGTATTATTCAGAATCTTATCAGTTAAGTCAGCAGAGCGGAAAAATATATGCCGACCCGTTGAATAACATTGGTAATCTCTATTTCAAACAAGGAAACTACCAACGTGCGGTTGAGTATTATCAACGTGCTTTGGGATTGGCCCGCCAAGAAAATGATAATCTGGTTGTGCTGAATGTTCTTAGCAGCTTGGGCGAAGTATTTGCCCGCGCAGGCCAATTTAAAAACGCACAAGCCTACTTAGACAGTGCTATGACAATGAGTGGAGAAATGCAGGCTTTTCTTTTTGAACCTTCCATTTTAAAAAGCATGGCACTCAATTATTCGAAGCAAGGCAAAATGAAAGAAGCCTACGAAATGATGGTGCGTTATGATGTAGCAAAAGAAAAAATTTATGGCGAAGAAAGCAGTCGCAAAATAGCGCAGATGGAAATAGCGCTTGATCTTCAGGAGAAGGAAAGAGAGATGGAAATTGTAAAAACAGAGAACGAAGTCAACACACTTGAATTGCAAAAAACAAGAATGATTATCACCATTACCATTCTTAGTATAGGTCTTGTACTGGGCGTCTTTAATCTCTTCTATTCAAAACGAAAGACGATAAAAAGAAAATGATCACCCGTCCGCAAGCAAACGAACTTCTTAGCAGTCTTACAAAAAACCAAAGTTTACTCCGCCACATGCGCACCATTGAATTGGTGATGGAAGCTTACGCTGAAAAATTTGGTGAAGACAAAATAGAATGGGCGATCGCAGGCATGCTTCATGATGCCGATTATGAAGTGTATCCTGAAAAACACCCGCAGATAATTGTGGATAAATTAAATACTCTTGGAGAACACAAAATTGCACATGCTATTTCGGCTCATTATACCAAATGGAATGTGCCCTACGAAACTTTGCTGGATAAGGCCTTGCTGGCCTGCGATGAACTAACAGGGTTTATTGTTGCCTGCTGCCAGGTGCGCCCGGATGGCATCACTTCGCTGGAAACAAAATCAGTAATTAAGAAATTGAAAGACAAAGGCTTTGCGGCTAAGGTAGAGCGTGATGAGGTTTATAAAGGCGCAGAATTGCTGGGGGTTGACCTGAACGAGCACATTGCGTTTATCATTGAGGTACTCAAAAAAAACCGGGTAGAACTTGGAATTTAGATTGAATTTCAATTCAGCCCTTGCGGGGATTTCGAAGAAACTATTACCTTTGACCATCTTAAACACTGAAAGTTATGTTCGAGCAAAATGTTGGTGATGGTGCAAATCTATTTGTGATTATTGTGGCCATAATTATTGGCTTTGTATCGGCTGTTGGCTACCTCGATCACCAGAAAACTACTAAGAATCAAAGCAAGAAAGACTAAGATGAAACTGAGTATAAATTAAAAAGCCTCCCGCTGATAAAGCAGGAGGCTTTCTTTTTGAGTCTTATTTTAGTTTCCACCCGTAGAACCCGGTGAAGGTGCTACAGCCGTATAAGGAGATTTATATTCTTTTTGATAATCCTGAAAGGCTACTTTCTTATAGAAATCGCCACTCACAAAACTTACAAAGATGTGAAACTCCTCAGGCTTGCGGTAGCCCGGCAATGAGGTATAGCCTTCAATGATGGGCACAATGCGAAACTCTTCATCGAGGAAAACAAAATTAGGATAGCTCATTTGATTATTAAGCAGCGCCATGGCCAATTGGTGCGAGCCTTTGTTTCCGTATGGAACGAACTTGAATGTAGTACCCCGGAATTCCACATTGGCCGTTTGTTCGGCATCAAACTTAACCGGGTAAAATTTCTCGTTTAAAAGTTTCGCAATCTGAGGATCGGCAAAGGTGTTTTTATCCATCACTTTACACCAGCCACACCAATCAGTATAAACATCAATAAAAATTTTACGCTTTTCAGTTTTAGATTTCTCCACGGCCTCTTCAAAGGTCAACCATTTAACGGGCGAAGCTTCGGTAACTTTCACCTGTGCATGCACCTGACTGATTGACGCTAAGAATGCTACTAAAAAATATTTTTTCATTTTTCTGTAATTCAAGTACTGAAACGGAAACAAAGTTATAAATAAAAGAAGTTCAATCCGATGGGTAAATAACCAAACAGCGAGCCAGAGTAACCAGACCAACTGTTCAGGTTTAAACCATTGCATTGTACGAAATTGAACATGAAACCTTCAGCAACCCTTAAAAACGATAGCATTTTGCAAGATTGTGGCGTTGGCACCCGATTTGGAAAGGGAGAACCCGTGCGAATGAAACTCACCCATAAAGATCTTATTCTGGTAGCAGGAATTGTTGTCGCCATAATTATTGCTCTCACTACCTGGATTGTAGATTCGAACCTTTCTTTTGGTAATGTAGAGCATAACATGCCAGGCCTTGTAAAATCCCCCTCACCTGCAGTTTTAATTAATAAAGTTGGTAATGCTCTTTTTAAGTAGTTGTCTTTCTGAGATAAGAGATTAAAACATAACGAGCACTCAACGATAAACATAGTACTGAAGCACTGTTTCTATCGCCCGTCTGATCGCTTCATTAACCGGGTAAAAATTCTTTGTTAGCTCAAAATCGATCGCGTGCAGTTGCATATAAAACTGATTCATCACGGGCACATCGGTTCCGGCTTCGATTTTAGTCACCGCCTCATCAAACGCTGCGGTTTGTTCTGTCTTTATTATCTGACACGTTACTAATTCTTTTTTTCCATACTTGTTAGTGCGGGCCGAGTAGCCAAACAACCGGCAGATCAATCCCCGATGCGGATACTCTGTGCAAAGCCCCGCCCCGGCTTGTGTAGGATTAAGGATCAGGCAAATGGTTGAATCCGACTGAGTAATTTTTTCCAGCCACTGCTCAGCCTGGTTTTGTTGATGCAGATAAAGTGCAAAAGGCAAAAACTCAAGCACCGTGGCCTCAAGATCGGCTTTGAAACAGCATTTTCCACAACCAAACTTGCAATGCAGTGAAGTAGTGGACTGAAAATTTGCAATCTTCGCATCAAGATTTTCAAACACCTTAATTACGGCCGTTACTTTTTCTTCCAACTGCATAGATCAAAAATACACAATCTGGCGTGGGTAGTTATGCCATGCAAAATCCGGATTATTATTTTTTGTATTTTCACTTATCAAAAATGAAACCTATGGGAAAAGCTCTATCGGTACTAATTCTTCTGGTTTACTTCCACACCAGCTACGCGCAGTGGCGCCCTGAGTGGTCAATCGGCTACACTTTTGCAAACCCTACGGGGAAAATGAAACAGAACATTAGCCAAGGGCACGGCCTCGTGATGGATTTTCATTTGGTTGCGCCAAGCGAAAAATATTCGGTAGGTGCTGACTTCAATTATTCCATCTATGGATACACTCAATCGCGGCAGCAATACATGTTTCCGGATGGCACTACCGCAGATATGGATGTTAACGTGTCAAACTCGTTTATGAATCTGATGGCATCAGGTCGGTATAATTTACTGACTGGGAAAATAATTACCCCTTATGTTGGCGTAAAGGCTGGTTATTCATGGTTTAGAACTGATCTGAATATTTATGACCCTGATGATTTCGATAATTGCAAACCTTTGGAAACGGATGTGCTACAGAAAGATGGAACGTGGATATACTCGTTGGGTGGAGGATTGAAGTATGACCTTTCATCGGTATTTAAAAAGGCAAGAAAGGGTTCGATGTTTATAAACCTGAGCGCTTACTATACACAAGGTGGTGCCGTTAACTATATGAACACCGATGCCCCTGATTCGCATCACGCAACTTCACCTCCCAACCGGTCGGGTGATTTGGAAGTTGAATTTATCAACACCCAAACTCAGGTTGTGCATAAACATCATGTGGGCTATGTCTATACAAGCTTTGCGCAGATGATGGACTTCCGGCTTACATTTACATTCCGGAATCTCCATTAATTCAGACGGGTTTATCGAGTTTCTCTTTCTTCCGTTGCTCAACCAGAAACGTGGTGCCAAAGGTCAATTTTTTTGCCAGTGGCGTGTTGGGAGCAATCACGCGCCAGACAGGAGTTATTTTTGTTATGGCTTTTCCTTGCTGCAGTTGTTCATTAGCAGCCTCTGCTACAATCCGCAGGAAGATTCCCGTAGTTACAGGGCATGTTACATCAGCCTTGTACTCTATCGCCAGATCGTTTCGCATGGTTTTCAAATCCACCGACTTCCCTTTCGGGATATTCTGAATATAGGCAGCAATTGTTTTTGGGTTTGAGATATACATCTTACTACCTGCTTTCATGTCGGCAAAGTCTTTATCCAAGACTTTTACAACTGAATGGTCTTGCTCCATCTTATCACTCCAAGATTTTTTAGTTTTTGAGATGGTGGATTTAGTTATACTCTTTTTTATGCCTTTCATATTATTGAAATTAACCTACCTAATACATTACTCCAACTCTTCACATGTAAATCCCCGAAAGGATAGTAACTGAATTGCCTGCTGAGGGTGAACGGAGCCAGAAACGATACGAAGAATACGATCACAATCATCGAGGGCAAAGTTCCATTGCCCGTCTCCGACTAATCCATTCAACAACGGAGCCAATTGGTTCACACTTTCATGCGACTGAACTGATGTTTTAAAAACCAAAACTTCCATAGGATAAAAGAATTAAGTAGGCTGTTAAACAAGCAGTCAGCAATCCCAAAAACAATATCAAAAGCCGATAGCGACTCATGCAACACCCATCTGAATTTCGGTTGTATTAGCCTCAGGAAAATTAAAATCTGCATTGATGTAGATCTCGCGATTAACAGCCACTGACTGCAAGGATTCTTTCCGAACAAACTTTAATATTTTTTCATAGCTGGATGGAATTTCAAGCCAGTTGCCTTCGTGCAGAATTGTAACGCACTTAAAGTCTTCGGTTCGTTTGAAATGAAATTTGCCATCATAGTCCGAAAGCACCTCTGCCACAGGCAATGAAATTTCAAGTGTAAAGGGTTGTGAGAAATCACCCATAAAACCCAGGTAGTGCCAGTGAATAGGGCCCGTTATAGTAAGCTTGTTGAGCACAGCCTCTTGAAACAATTCAGGCGCTACCCAAAAAAGTTTATTCAATTCAGCAATGGTCGTTTGAGTTCTGTAAAACAGAAAATTAATGGGCTTCACATTTTTTAGGGTGGGAATTTGTTCTGCTGTTGAATTCATATCAATTAAATTTTATGCTAATCAACATTCAACCCCTGACAGCCCTATGTCAAGAGGAAAAAATAATTTTAATTTCTTTTAGATAATGACAGCCTTATGTCAGGAGACTTTAAGGATTGGGGATTTTGCTATGGATCTTGAGAGCAAATCCTGCTTAAGATTTGGATACTTCTTTAGGTATGCGCGCATGGTGCAGGAATAACTCTTCGGAGAGCTGTGACATTCGTTCGCGTAGAATCTCAGGACTTTCTACCTCTACGCCACTTCCATACATCAGCAACCATCGAGCAATAAAATCAACACTATCCATCATAAACTCAGCCCGAATGCGATCTCCTAGGTCCGTCTGCGTAGTTGTTGAGTTGAGGGTTCTTTCTTTCAAGGCTTTTTTTTCAAACACAACCACGGCTTGCACAAGATTTTGGTTTGAATGGTACATGGCTTGAAAATATTCTTTCAATGAAACGGTACTGCGGCTATCAAATTTCTCGTCTGTAGTAACAAGTTTCTTTATGCGATCGGCTCTAAAATCGCGATAGCCATTGCGCAAGCGGCACCAACCAATCAAATGCCAGGCAAGACTGTAATAGAAAATACCTGCCGGCTCAACCAATCGTTGCGATATTTCGCCAGAGCCGCTACAGTAGTCGATTTTTACAACCAACTTCTTGGCTACCGCACGTTGAATCTCTGTCATGAAATGATCCGGAAACGACTCGTCATTACCTTCGCTTCGTCCGCGGAAGTAAACCTGAATGTTAGAGTCCAGCGTTTCAAGGTTGTCTTTATCGGCATCGTTTAGAACCGATTTGATTTTATAAAGTGCAGAATCAAAAGCCGTCCGCACCGATTTGTCAGCAATTTTTTCGACCAGCTTGCCAGCCAGCATCATAGAATTAGCTTCGTCCTGCGTAAACATAACAGGCGGCAGGTGAAATCCATCCACAATAAAATACCCCTTACCCGCCTCTGAACCAATGGGCACACCCGCTTCCATCAACGCCTTTACATCGCGGTAGACCGTGCGCAGGCTCATGCCAAACCGGTCGGCAATTTCTTCGGCTTTCACCACCCGCTTAGTTTGCAAGTGTATGAGGATAGCAGTAAGGCGGTCGATGCGATTCAAAGCAAAGGGTTAGTGTTATCTAATTAATCGAAATCGGAAGAAGAAGCAAAAAACGGATTTCAGCACAGGCCAAAATCCGTCTTATCAGGATAATCTCTGGTTACCAGAAGATTGTATACAAGGCAGCAATAATTCCGATTATCAACAACGAAATAGCTGTAAAGGCAGGTGATGTTTTAAACATACCTCTATCTATTTCCAATCCATTTGATTTAACACCTCTACGCTGGTCAATATTGGTAATAATACTCATGCCGATTATGCAGAGTATGAAAACAAATCCCATACGGTCAAGAAACGGAATTTCGTATACCCCTTCGGCATTTGCTTTTGAAAATCCGGCCGAAGCCATAAAGGAAAGGTCTGCAAATCGTGGCAACACTTTAAGAATTAGCGAGAATATAAAACCTCCAATCGTTGCAAATAGGGCTGCATTGGATGTTGTACGCTTCCAGAAGAAGCCCAAAATAAACATGGCAAAAATACCAGGCGATACAAAGCCAGTATATTCCTGAATGTACTGGAAGCCTTGCTTGCCTTCACCCATTAATTTTTCTCCTATCAGCAACGAGAGCACAACGGCCAGAAACATGGAAACCACTACCGAAACTCTTCCCAGCCATACCAATTTAGTTTCAGATGCCTGTGTGTTGATTGCTTTCTTATAAATATCCAGCGTGAAAATGGTGGCGATACTGTTTGCTTTGCCTGCCAACGAAGCAACGATAGCAGCTGTTAGTGCGGCAAAGGCTAATCCTTTAAGTCCGCTGGGCAATAAATTCAGAAGCGATGGGTAGGCCTTATTAACATCAATAATTCCTTTTGAATCGAGCATCTCGGTTGCAAAATATCCCTTTTGATGCAGCGCATAAGCGGCAATACCCGGCAGCACAACAATTACCGGCATCAACAACTTAAGGAATGCGGCAAACAGAATTCCGTTACGGGCCGTTTTAATATCTGCACCCAATGCCCTTTGCGTAATATATTGATTACAACCCCAATAATTTAAATTGGTGATCCACATGCCACCGATCAAAACGGTGAGACCGGGCAAATCCATGTAATTAGCATTATCCGGCTTAAAGATCATGTGAAAGTGATCATTGGCCTCGCTGGTTAATAAATTAAATCCGTTCAAAATTCCTACTTGCCCAGCTTCTTCAGCTACAAGATTCAGCGCGATGTAGGTGGCCACTAGTCCGCCCAACACTAAAAAGAATACCTGAATAACATCGGTGTATCCAATCACTTTCATCCCGCCAAGGGTAATAAAAATTGAAAAGATGGCGAGCATAAAAATGCAGAGATAAATATCGAAGCCCGTAATACCGCTGATTGCCAACGCACCTAAATACAAAATCGACATCAGGTTAACCACAATGTAAAGCAACAACCAGAACACAGCCATGATCATAGCCACTGTGCCATTATACCGCTGGTTCAAAAACTGCGGCATGGTATAGATTTTATTTTTTAGATAAACGGGAATAAAAAATACAGCTACTATAATAAGTGTGACAGCCGCCATCCACTCGTAAGTGGAGATAGCCAACCCCATTTTGAAACCTGACCCCGACATGCCAATCATTTGTTCGGCCGAAATGTTGGATGCAATTAATGAGGCACCGATGGCCCACCAGGTGAGCGAACCTTCTGCAAGAAAAAAGTCTTTTGAATCGGCCGTGAGTTTTCTCTTTCGGTTATAAATCCAGTAACCGTATGCCGAAACGATTACAAAATAGATTAAGAAAACGATGTAATCTGTGGTTTGAAGGCGCTGCATTTTTTAAGGTTTAGGTTCCTAACTAAAGGCGTAATTACGGAATACTATTTACATTGTATAATCGGTACGCTAAGTTAATTTGAATAAAAATCCACTTCTTTTTTGAAAGTAGCAACATATTTCCTTTTGATTTCAATCTTATGAGGGTCGATGTTTTGAAAGTCAACCAAGTTAATTTCTGTACCCCAATCAAAACCACCATCCATGTACCGGGCTATAAACACGATCAAAATTTTCGGCCACCTTTAATCATCTTAAAAATTCACCCCAAATTTGCTAGCCAGCATCGTTGTGTTTTTCAGGCTATTTTCATTGCATAAATTTAAGGTCAGCTTCAAGCAAGGTTCAAAGCAATTTACTGACCGCTATCGGACGTTACTCTCCAACATTGGACATCTCACAAAAATATTACCTTCTAAAAAAGCTTTAAATCGAGGTTCTGAGTATTGGTACACCCTTTGACTTAAGGTATTTAACTTAAAATGTTATGTGGAAAAACTATCTGGTATTATTCGTTCGCAACCTGACCCGTCAAAAATTATTTTCCACTATCAACCTACTTGGCCTTACAGTAAGCATGGCAAGTACGCTGTTGATTTACTTGTATGTAACTCACGAATTTAGTTACGATCGGTTCCATGCAGAGGCGGATCGTATCTATCGGGTGAATCAGACTTTTATTTGGGGCGAAAGTGACAACAATCAATTTGCTTCTACAGGACCGGGAGTTGCTACCGCATTGAACGAAGAGGTACCGGAAGTGGAATTACAAACCAGCATTTATACACCAGGCAACTTTGTTATCACCTATACTAATCCAAAAGGTGAACTTGTTTATTTTGAAGAAGATAGAGTGCTAGCTGGCGATACGAGCTTTTTCAAGATGTTCAATTTTCCGCTGCTTGCCGGAAATCCATTAACCGCGCTTCAGCAAGCGAACAGCATCGTACTAACAGAATCAACCGCAAAGAAATATTTCGGAATAGAAAATGCACTTGGCAAACTTGTTCGGTTGGGGAAAGCTGAAAATCAACAGACGTATGAAGTTACTGGCATAACCGCTGACATGCCAGAAAACTCCTATATCGAATTTGATGTACTACTTTCCATGAACAGTTTTCCACAGATAAAAAGGCTATACTGGAGTTGGATCTGGACTCAACTTGAAACCTATATAAAAGTAAAAGAAGGTACGGATATCGAAAACACGCGCACGAAATTGGCGCTCATTCCAAAAAAATATGCTGAAGAGACACTACAACGTGTGATGAATGTTTCATATGATGAATACATAAAGTCTGGAAAGAAATGGGAATTATTTCTTCAACCCTTAACTGCCATCCACCTTCCTGAAGGCATTGTTTATAATCGGCTGAATGAATCCGGGAATAAAAAAATTGTATATGCGCTGATGGGTGCAGCTTTCTTTATCATTCTTCTATCCTGTGTAAACTTCATGAACTTATCAACCGCACAGTTTACCAAACGAATTAAAGAAGCCAGCATTCGTAAAATTTTAGGACTCGGTAAAAAGCAATTAAGTCTTAACTATTTCCTTGAAGCATTCGCTTTTTGTTTGATTGCTCTGGTGTTAGCATTATGCGTTACTCAATTCTTGTTACCCGGTTTTAACCTGATTACTGGAAGAGCACTCGAGTTTAATTTACTTTCAGAGCCAACGCTAATTCTTACATCGGTAGGTCTTATCTTGATTATGGCGATGGTTTCCTGTAGTTATCCGGCATTCTTTCTAAGCGGATTCAATCCGGTGCAGGGTGTGAAAGGAAAGCTAAAGACAGGCAGCGAAGGCAAGTCGTTGCGAAACGGATTGGTTGTGTTTCAGTTTTGTGTATCGATTGTGCTAATCATTTGCACAGCTGTCGTGTACCAACAACTCAATTATATGTCGGGCAAAGATTTAGGCTTCAATAAAGAAAACCTGTTGGTGATTAAAGATGTGCAGAGCGTGAAGAATGGTGAAAGTCTTTTAAATGCTTCTCTTAATTCAAAAGGTGTACTAGCTGCTTCATGGTGTACTTCATTGCCCCCTAATGTATATGGTGGTGATAAGTTTAGTGCTGAGGGCATGAACAAAGAAACCTTTCCACTCAATTTCACTTCGGCAGATGAAAACTTCATTCCTACCCTTGACATTGAAGTGAAAATGGGAAGAAATTTTTCGAAAGACATGCCCGGTGATGAAGAGCGCGTAATACTTAATGAAGCAGCCGTGCGCAGAATCGGATGGGATGCAGAATCGGCTATTGGAAAATATATTGAGACACCCGGTGGAGAAATTCGGTTTGAGGTAATTGGTGTGGTGAATGACTTTAACTATTGGTCGCTTGAAAGCCCGATTGAACCGATGGCCATCTTTCATATTAAAAGCAAGAACTTATACGGATTGGGAGAAAACCAATTTATTGCGTTGCGCATTGGCGCGCAAAATGCAGACGCTTGGGAAGCAACAATACAGGAGTTGAGTGCATTATGGAAAACCCATGCTGGTGATTATCCCTTTCAATATGAATTTGTAGATCAGGCTTTTACCGAAACATTTAAATCGCAACAGCAATTTGGAACGGTATTAACTGTGATGGCTTCACTTGCTATTCTAATTGCTGCTTTAGGATTACTCGGCATGATTGTTTACGCCTTAGAACAACGAACAAAAGAAATTGGGATTCGAAAAGTATCAGGAGCTTCTGTATTCGATATTTTGAAATTGATTTCGAGAGGATATACGCAGTTGATTATTGTTGCTTTTGTAATTGCCGCACCCTTGGCTTACTGGATGATGCAACAATGGCTGGGCGATTTTTCGTATAAGATCACACCATCCGTTTGGATTTTCGTTTTTACAGGTTTAGGAACGTTGTTAACTGCCATCTTAATTACAAGTTATCACTCTGTAAAAGCTGCCCTCACAAACCCTGTGGATGTGTTGAAGGATGAATAAAAAAACGCACTATTTCATACGCGCCAAATGGTTGACTACCATTCTTATTTCGCCATACGAATAACCTTCGCCTAACTGCTGCTTGACTGGCGCAGTACTGCTTCCATCAGCTTCTTCAAGTGCTTTGATGATTGTGTTTATCTTCTCCTCTGTTAACAATTCACGAATCTCAATTTCACCAGATTTCACTAACTGGGCAAGGTGACCTTCAACGGTACTTTCTGCCAGATTTCTGTTCTTCGCAATTGCTTTCTGATCTTGACCTTCGCGAAAAGCCGATAGTGTTTCGAGCAGACTACTTCCTTTTTCTTGTTTTGCTCTTTTCCTGATCGCTGGTTTGTTATAGGTGTTTACTTGCTCAACTTCTGTTTCAGTGGCTTGATGGAAAATAATATCGCCATAGCTCGCTTGCTGAATCTGCTTAAGTTTTGTAGCCAATGCCTGGCGCACAGCGCCTACCTCCGTCAAATATTTCTTTACTTTCACAGCCTTGCGCAACGAATCCTCATGCTGTTTTAGCGGGATGAGCATCTCTTCCAGAATTGCCTTTGAAAAATAGTCAATAGCCTTTTGCATGCGCAGGGTAAGCACATCCGTGCCGTGATGAGGTACAGAGTCAAGTAATCGGCTCAACTCAGGTTGAAATTTACGCACTACCTCCTGCTTTTCATGTGCAACCTGCACTAAGTGATCGGCTAACTTCGCAGCGGCTTTGGGGTCCGGTAATTTCTTATCCTTTATTTCGGCCCTAAAATTTTCGAGCAGATCTATCAACACTGTAAAGTCGAAGTTACTTTTAAGTCGTGCCGCTAAAAAATGTTGTTGTTCGTTTACCAACAAGGCTTCAAGTTCGTTGGCAGCTTGTTCGCGTAGGGCAAATTCAATAACCCGTGCATCGGTGCTTATACTTTCAAACGAAATTCTGGATTGCAACACCAGACCTTCAAAGGTAGAACAGCGACTCAGTGCCACATAAACTTGTCCGGCTGCAAAAGAACTACCCGCATCCAATATAGCCTTGTGAAAAGTCAACCCCTGACTTTTGTGAATAGTAATTGCCCAGGCCAGTCTAATCGGATATTGTGTAAACGAACCAATCTCCTCCTCTTCTACTTTTGAGGTTTCACGATTTAATGTGTAGCGAATATTTCGCCAGGTTTCGAGCTCAAGTTTTAATGTTGATTTTGAATCCGGAAACATCACTTCAATTTCATCACCCTCTATTTTATTGATTACGGCAAGCTTCCCATTATAATACCTCCGCTCCTGCTCCTGATCATTCTTAATGAAAATTACTTGTGCTCCTTCTTTCAGTTTGAGTTCCATTTCTGTGGGCAACGACTTATCGGAAAAATCACCTTCCACATTTCCGTGAAAGTGATGCAGCTTACCTGGTAGCTTATTCAACTCAGCAGCATTTACCGCATCTGCTTTATAATTGTGTGTGCTTAGTGTAATGTAGTTTTCTGAAGGCGGTGGTGTGTACCTACCCTCGTAGCGACTGTTCAGCAACTGCAAATCTTCCTGACGAACGTCATTGTTACGAACCCGGTTCAGCAAGTCAATAAACTGGGGATCACTTTGACGATAAATTTTCTTTAACTCAATATACAGGGGTGGTGATTGCAAAGCGGCCTGTGCATGAAAAAAGAACGGACTTTCGTAATGCTCTTTTAAAATCTCCCACTCTTCCGTTTTGGCTACCGGAGGTAATTGATACAAGTCTCCAATGTATAAAATCTGAACACCTCCAAAAGGTTCGTTATAACGCTTCCTGAATTGGCGAAGAATGGCATCCATGGCATCAAGCATATCGCAGCGCACCATACTCACTTCGTCAATAATCAACAACTCAAGCTCATGCAGCAAGTCGCGCTTATCGCGACCAAAGCGGATGTTTCGGAATAAGCTATGTTTATCTGCAACTTCAACTCCATTAAATTTACTTTGCGTACCTGGTACAAACGGGCCAAAAGGCAATTGAAAAAATGAATGCATGGTAACACCCCCAGCATTGATGGCAGCCACTCCGGTAGGCGCCACTACCACGCACTTTTTAGAAGTAGTTTTTACTATGTGTCGTAAAAAAGTTGTTTTGCCGGAGCCAGCCTTTCCCGTAAGGAAAATAGAGCGCGAAGTATGGTTGACAAAATCTGCCGCTAATTTGAAAATTGGATTATGATCATCCGTCTCGGCCATCAATGATTAATCACGATTTTTAAAATTCCAACCTACACAACCCAGAACGATTAATAATAGCAACCAACCAGAAGCCATCGTAATTTTATTGCCTATTACATACGGCTTAGGTTCAAATTTAAATTCGATAATATGCTTTCCGGCTGGTACTTCAAGCGCGCGCAACACATAGTTTGCCCGAAGAATTGGAACTTCGTTGCCATCGATAAAGGCATGCCATCCTTTTGGATAATAAATTTCAGAGAATACCACTAATCCTTTTGTAACAGACTCTGATTCATATTTCAAGTAAGGAGGTGTGTTTTCCAGTAATTTAATTTTTGCAATACTATCAATAGTTGATTGACCGTATTCAATCTTCAATTTTGCATCCAGTACCGCTACCTCCTTATTATTTATTAAACCTGTCAGACTTAGTTCTTCAGAGGGTGAATTTGCCTTTACAACTTCCTTCACAAACCAAGCTGGTCCATTTGCAGCGGGATTATAAATCACATTTTCCTTATCCGGTCCATATACTACGTATTTAGCATTGAGCATATTCAACGACCTATATTTATCAAAATTCGGATTGCCTTTCTGGAAATCTTCAAACAGTTGACGCGTGTCCTTTGAAATACACGAGTCGTACAAATCCTGATAGCGTCTTAGTTTTGCTCCATGATAGCCCCCTATTGAATTATGAAAATAAGAAGTACGTGCCTCCGTGAAGGGGCTCTGTAAATTATAGACGCGATAATAACTTTTGTCTTTCAAAATTTCCTGATCAGCAGCGGTGGCCACCGAAAAAGCATTTTCGCGTTTACGCTTATAATTGTCTTTGGTGAAATAACGGTTATCAACAAACCCAAGATCAAACCAAATCAATACAATCACTAGCGGGTAAATGATTACCGGCTTTAGATAATTTTTAAGGAGTGCGAAAATACCACCACAAAAAATTAAAATCAGCCAAAACGAACGCCATACATCTGATCGAAGCAACGCAATCCGATCGTTCGCCAAGGCAGTTCTAAACCAGGCCGGCAATTGAGCTTCTTCGGGTTTAAGGAAACTTCCGAAGCCACCTATAACGATAAAGATCAGGCAAAGGCCTAGCGTTATAGAAACTGGCCAGATTAATTTTTTCTGCGTGGCTTTGTTCCAACCTTGTTTTAATA
The DNA here is from genome assembly GCA_965278925.1 of Cyclobacteriaceae bacterium. Taxonomy (GTDB): domain Bacteria; phylum Bacteroidota; class Bacteroidia; order Cytophagales; family Cyclobacteriaceae; genus ELB16-189. Next base: position 1,799,168 of record OZ257123.1, read on the forward strand.
AATTCTCAAGTCCTAGCATCCCCAACAAGGGCATGGAGAAAAGAATAATAACCAAAGCAAAATTAACAGACCTGAATTTATTGTAGCCCGGAAAATAATCGAACATAAAGTAATTGAACGAAGAGAAACTATCGCCCCAGCTTAGCATAATACTTAGTGCACTTAGCGGCACAAGCCACCACACATATTTTCGTTCAGCAAAAACAATCCCTACAAGAAATAAAAAGCACACAAGAGCACCTGCATAGTAAGGCCCAACTGTAAAATCCTGCGGCCCCCAATATGCTGAAGTGAAATTCGCTAGTTGATTAGCCATTTCATTATCTCCAGATTGAACGAGCGCTTTGTATGAGGCACTGTTTTGATCTTCCATAAAAAAAGTGCGACTGCTTCCTCCATAAAAATTAGGAACGAACAACGTCATCGGTTCCCAGATTCCATATTTATAGGCAAATGCATACGACTTTGACAATCCCGATCCGTCTTCATTATTTTGCTTTATCGCAATTTCAGACGCACCGCGAATAGAATATCGCGTGTATTCGCTGATCGCCCAAAACTGACCAAAGAATGACCCTACTGCAATCATTACAGCCGGAATCAAAATCATGATGGTCCTGAAGAAAGTGGCTAATTGCTTTTCGCGGAAGGCAAGAATCAAGTGGATTAATCCATACACGAGAACAATCAGTAACAGGTAGTACGTAATCTGCAAATGATTCTCACGTAAGTGAAGTGCAAGGCCTGCCGCTGTTGCTGCAAAGCCAATAATTCGCTTTCCTGAAAAAGACAGATGAATGCCCGCAAAAACTAACGGCATAAATGCAATAGCCCCAATGCGCGCATTATGGCCTGCGGAAAGCCCGATAATCATATACGAGGATAATCCAAAAGCCAAAGCCCCAGCAATTGCAAACCAGGGTCGTATTCGGAATGATAGCAGTAAAATATAATAACAGACAAAGGCCAGAAAAATATTTGAGATCGGATGCGGAAGAAATACAGAAAGAACTTTCTTCATTCCAATCGCAACACCATCACTCCAGCTAAGGTTAACCAGGTAAGCCGGCATGCCCGAAAACATAGCCTTAGCCCAGAGTCCTTCTTCTCCGGTTTGATCGCGGTATTCACGCAATTCTTTTGACGACCCACTCCATTGCTCTATATCACTTTGTGAAATAGCTTTGTTATCAAAGAATACCGGATTAAAAAAAAGTACCGTTACCAAAAGGAAAACGATACCCGCAATCAGGTGAGGAAGTATATGATCTGAGAATTGGATTTTTTTCATTGAGGCTGACATCTAAGAATGCGCAAAATAGGAAGGATTAAGCAAATAAGGCTTGTGATTTACTGATTTTGTATATTGACCTCAACTAACTTATACGTATGCGCGCATCATTGATCTTCGTTTTTTGCTGCTCACTATTTATATATGCAGCTGGCTCTGCGTTTCAATCCAACAAAATTTACGGAACCGTATATCATGACAAAAATAACAACGGAACCCACGACAAAAATGAAGCAGGCGTGGCCGGGGTTTCAGTCTCCGACCAAGTTCAGGTTACACAAACTGATGCAATGGGGCGTTACGAAATCAACAATTCAACAGGCTACGGTTTCGTTTTTATCAGTCAGCCCACTGGTTTTAAGACAACCCAGTGGTGGAAGAAAATAGGTATTGAGAATTCAGCATCCATTGACTTTGCGTTGACAAGTTCAAATGCTCTAACAAGCTTTACGTTTATACATGCCTCGGATACACACATCAGTGAAAAGAGCTTGGATCGGATGCAAAAATTACGAGACATTGTCTCTGCTGCAAAGCCAGACTTTGTATTGGTTACGGGCGATCTGGTAAAAGATGCGCTGCGGGTTTCTGAAAAGGAAGCCAGCGGCTATTACGAACTTTATAAAAGAGAAATTGAGAAGTTTTCAGTTCCGGTATTCAATGTTCCGGGCAATCATGAAATTTTTGGAATCGAGCGGCATCTCTCACTGGTCAGCAAGTCGCACCCGTTGTACGGAAAGAAAATGTATCAACATTACCTGGGACCTAACTATTATTCTTTCAATTACGGAGGTGTTCATTTTGTAGGGTTGGATGACGTGGACTTTGAAGACCTTTGGTATTATGGCCATGTAGATTCAATACAAATGAAATGGCTCAAAAATGATCTTGCCAACGTTGCCACAACAACTCCTGTTATTACCTTTAATCACATTCCATTTTATTCGGGCGGATTAAGTCTGGAGGCCTTTTCTGAAACCGGCCCATCACGAACGCTGGAACGCGAACAAGGTGTGCTTCAATTCAGGCATGTAGTATCAAATGCTGATGAAATAGTGAAAACAATTAAAACACATCCATACCCAATTGCATTGGCAGGTCATTATCATGTGCGTCAGATTTTTTGGTATGAAACCGAAAGCCAGAAAACAAGATTTGAACAAACCGCTGCCGTAGTGGAAGCCAGCCGAAGCGAAAATGAAGTGATGCCTTCAGGCGTAACGCTTTACACGGTAAAAGACGGAAAAGTAGATGAAGGGAAGTTTATTGTACTCGATAAAAAATAGAATCTTCTATCTCAAATTTAGAATCTTAGCACCGCGTAACCTTTCAACTGATATGTGGTAAGAGTTGTAAGTGCCGAGGTTGCCACTTTTACTTCCGGAACCATTTTAAACCGATCAATTTTTCGTGCTATTAATGACTGACCGCACACAAACATTTTTACACCAGCCTGCTGCAATTCCTGATAGAGTTTCAGGTTTGGATTATCCATTCCATACTTTGCCTTATAGGCATCGTTATTCAAAACTGTAAAGGCAGCGCTTCCATGAACGACTACTACAACCTGAATTTTTTCTTTGGGCACACCACCCATCACATGAAGATTCAACATGCGCGCCACATTAAACAAAGGCCAATTGATTGAGTCGTATTTTTCGGTGTTAGATACAACTTCTATAATTATTTTATAGTCAAGGGTTGGATCCGGTTTTTCTTCCGCATAGGGAATTTCAAAAATGCCGCCAAAATTTTTCACTACTGGGCTAACCCGGCTTTGAGCCTGAGCACCCAATGAAAAACAAATCAGTGCGATAAATACTAGAAGTTTCATAAATGATCTTTTAAAATGTTAATAGCAGTAACGAAAATAAGGATTGCCGTAATCCTTCTGATATATATTGAGTTAAATGTTTTCGATCCAAGGCGCGAACCAATTTGGCCGCCTACCAACACCGCGAGCAACAAGGGCAGAATAAATTTCCAATCCAGACTATGTGTGCCGGAAACAACCTGACCAATCAATCCACCGATAGAATTTGCAAGTATAAATGCACTTGCCAATGCCGAGATCTTTTTTGCTTCGGCCCAATTTATCAGGTGCAACACCGGAGATAAAAAAATGCCGCCACCAATACTCACTAAACCCGACAACAAACCAATGCCACCACCTACTGCAATCTGAGAGGATGTGCTCAACGGTTTTCCATTTCCAGTGCTGGGTTTGATCCAAAGAAAAATAGCAGCTACCAAAAGCGTAAACCCCAACAGAATAAAAAATGTAGTGTCATTTAGTTTCCAAAAACCTCCAACAATCGCCATGGGAACACTCGCAATCAGAAACGGCCAGATTTCTTTCCAAGATAGTTTGCCTTCGCGATAAAAAATAATTACACCACCTGTAACCACAACAATATTGCAAAGCAACGCAGCGGGTCGAATTGTTTCGGGAAGTAAACCAAAGAAGGGCTGAGCCATTAATGCGAGGTAACTTGAACCACCACCAAACCCTACCGATGAATAAATCAGTGCAATGAAAAAAAAACTTATTAGTAAAATGTAAAACTCCATAGTTTATCGTGCACGTTTCACCTCAATGGAGGTAAGCGCCTTAACATACCGCCTGCCTGTTTTGTAGTCTTTTGGCGAGATCATCAAAATTGATTCCTCAAGATCAGAAATTGATTTACCATTTTTTGATGTCAACAAATAAACTGATTCGCCCACTGCCGAATTAAAGAGTTCATTCCACGAATAAACAACCAAATAACCATCGGTGGCTTTGCATTGAAAGTAGAATTCACTCAAAAACTTCGGACTTTCGCTTTTAATCTCTGCCTTTTGAAGCACATCGCGTAGCAGCACTCCTTTAAGAGCTTTTTGCTCACTTTTCTTATCGCCCAGATGATTCGTTATCACTACATCGCCAATTGAAATTTCTGGATGCTTAGCCAAATCAACAAGTGTGATCGTTACCGGAGATTTTACTTCACCCGAAATGACAAAAGAAGTAGTTCGTTCAGATTCTTTTTGGCAAAATCCAGAAATACTTATTACTGAAAAAAGAAGCAAAGAAATTATCCTATGATGCATGCTTAAAAATTTATCCTCCTATAGTTGACATTGATTCTATCGCAGGCGCTCCGCTCTGTCTTCTTTCTTCAGCTTCAAAGCCATCTTTGGGTCGGTTGCTGAACGCCTTCAGTAACTCTGTTTTTATTTCCGTGTCGCTACTTCCTTCGCGCATCAGGTTTCTAATATTCAACACGCCTTCATCATACAAGCAGGTTTTCAAAACTCCTTGGGCGGTTACCCGGATGCGGTTGCAGGTGCCACAAAACGTACGACTAAACGCAGCAATAATTCCGATATCGCCCACATGGTCGGGAATTTTATAGTTATACGAAGTGGAGTGTGGCGGATCGGGCAATCGCTCGATAGCAGGATACTGATTCTGAATTAACTCCAGAATTTTTTTATATGTCCACGGCAAGGAAGTGTAATGATTCCCTTCGCCATTAAAGGGCATCTCTTCAATAAACCGAACGGATACCGCATGCTCGCGGGTTAATTCAACCAACGGAAGAATGTCCTTGATGTTTTTTCCATCCATTACTACGGCATTAATCTTTACTGGAATTTCCGCGTTTAAAAGTTGTAGCAACGTTTCCCATGTTTTTTCAAACTCATCTCTACGGGTGATTGTTTTAAACCGCTCGCGATCCAATGTATCCAGACTTAAATTCACTGAAGCAATCCCTAAGGATTTGAGTTCTGAAATGTGCGGGCCCGTAAGAATTCCATTGGTGGTGATATGTACATCCTGAATACCTTCAATAGTTGTGATCGTTCGGATCAAACTCATCAAATCATTTCTTACAAAAGGTTCGCCCCCAGTTAATCGTACTTTAGAAATTCCCATGGCAGCCAGCAGGGTGATAAGTCGCTCAATTTCTTCGAACGTCAACAATGCTTTTTTTGGAAGGTATTTAATACCCTCTTCGGGCATGCAGTAAAAACAGCGCAGATTACACCGATCGGTTACTGCCAGACGCAGGTAATTGATGGGCCGGCCATGATTATCGTATAAAGAGGACTGCATTCGATACGAAAGATAGAAATGATAGTCGGAATAACGCGAATGCCTTGAGTATGTATATTTGTTAAATGTTAGTAAAAATTAAAACTTTTGGCGTTGCGCGCGATATTCTGGGTGGCCGTGAGGTGAGTTTGGAGGTAACTGGAACACAGGTGAGTGATTTGCGTAAGACATTATCGGTATGTTATCCGCAACTTGACAAACTCAATTCGCTCTTTATTGCTGTTAATCAGGAATATGCACCAGACGAAAAGGTACTTTCTTCAACGGATGAGATTGCGTTGATTCCCCCCGTTAGTGGCGGATAAGAAATTTAAAATTAAGTTGAAAAATTTTGATGATTGAGATTACCGACCAGCCTATCGAGGTGCAAAAAATAATAACCGCTGCTTCCCAACACGAAGCCGGGGCCATAAATATTTTTATCGGTACAGTTCGCAATCAGACATCCGGCAAAAAGGTATTGCGACTTGAATATGAAGCGTATGAACCGATGGCTGTTTCTGAAGTCCGAAAAATTATTGATCGGGCTAATCAACAATGGAACTTGACAGGTTGGGCCGTTAGCCATCGAACTGGAACCATGATACCCGGAGATATTGCCGTTGTGGTAGTAATTTCAACACCGCATAGAAAAGAATCTTTCTCGGCTTGCCAATTTATAATTGACAGCCTCAAACAGACTGTTCCTATCTGGAAAAAAGAGTTTTTTGAAGATGGAGATCAGTGGGTTTCTGCCCACCCGTAGCGTATCAAATCTGACTTACAATCATCACCATCAGCGTAATGATTGCCATCGCGATTAACAAGCCTGAGGAAATTACGATCAGCAAATCCCGATTAATGGGATTAAACTGAAAGACTGATAGAAAGTTTCTTCCAATTGATTTCATAGCCAATAACATTTAGACACACGAAGGTAACAGATGTCGAAAGAAAAAGGTTGACAAAATTGAAATGAATTGCAACTAGTACTATTTCATCCGTTTGCACAAAAAAATACTTACAGAGCCAGTTAATGCAGGCAGGTGTAATTGATTAATAAATTGTCACTTAACAGAGTAAAACAAAATGATCAGGCTGCGCCAAATAGAACTTTGAAAGGGTTAGCTACTTACTTTTTTAGATGAAAAATCATTTTTTTTGATGATATTCCTACATTTATTAATGGCAAGTGCTGCAACGAATGAAAATTTTTAAAGGTCTAAAATGATAACTAATTCCAATTCAAAAGCCAGGCTTCTCTTCATCTGCGTAGTTCTTTTATCTTTTGCGCACTCCTCTCAAGGTCAAAAAATTCAGATGTTAGGTGGTGTTTTTTACGGAGCATCCAATTTTACATATACAGAAAGTGATTACCTGTTTCAAGAAATTAAAACACCTTCAATTCCTGTGTATGGAATTCAAACCTCCATTCAATTAGTTCTTTCTAAGGGTTTTCGGATTGGGACTGGGTTAAATTTTCTAGTCATGAAGGGAAAAACAAAACCTGTTGCCGTTGGTAAGGATTTACTTAATACAAATACTACTGGCGATTTTACTTTGGATGTTAACAATTCTTATTTGCAAATACCTCTCGATTTTATAGTAACCTTAACTCAAAAAACAAAAATCAAACCCTTTCTGACAGGTGGCTTAAACTTTCACATTCCATTAAAAGAAAGTTTTTTTGCTAAAATTGACCCCATAAATCCAACCCCATACTATGGAAAGTTAGAAGCCCAATTTGGCAATGGTAAGGAATATCGTGGGCTTTTTGTCGGCTCCGGTATAATTATTCCATTCAATGAAAAAAGAGAAATGGAAGTGCGATTGGCTTATAGATCAACTATATTTTTTTACGAGACTCTCGTTTTAGGATCAGGGGGTACCGTATCAAAGCGTCCACTAAAATTCAATATTATAGAACTTTCAATAGGTGTTGTAATATTTTAGATTGTCTTCTTTCTAATAAAATCTTTCTTACCACCTCGCTTCTCCATCAATTTCACCTCCTCTATTACAATATCATGCGAAAGCGCCTTGCACATATCGTACACAGTAAGTGCTGCTACAGAAGCTGCGGTAAGCGCCTCCATCTCGACTCCGGTTTTAGAGGTAATTACGGTCTTTGTTTCAATTATTACCTTACTTTTCTTGACCGAAATCTGAATCTGGCAATCTTCCAGGTTTAGTGGATGACAAAAAGGGATCAGCTCATGCGTTTTTTTTGCTGCCATCACTCCGGCAATGATGGCCGTTTGAAATACCGGACCTTTTTTGGTAATCAATTCATCCCCTTTCATTCTGGAGAGAATTTCTTTACCCAAAAAGACGATAGCCTGCGCCCGCGCCATCCGTTTGGTAACCTTTTTCTCTGACACATCCACCATTTGTGGGTTGCCGGAGGCGTCAATATGTGTAAATTGTTTCTTCATATGTAGTGACACGCAGTTAATTCAAAGGTAACAAATCATGATAAGCGTTTCAGAGGCTTCTGCAATAATTCTCTCCCATTCAATCGAGACCGGGTTGGAAGAAATTCCAATTCAGGAAGCCTGTGGAAGAATCTTGCGCGAAGAGGTGCGTGCCGATCGTGACTTTCCACCCTTCAATCGGGTAGCAATGGATGGCATCGCCATCGACTCGGAAGCCTGGAAAAAAGGAATCCGACAATTTTCCATCGAAAGCACGCAGGCGGCTGGCCAACAACAAATGAAATTAGGTAAATCCGATTCGTGCATCGAGGTGATGACTGGCTCTATGCTACCTCTCGGCACCGATACGGTTATCCGTTATGAAGACATTGAAATAAAAGCCCAGACGGCTACCGTGTTGATTCATGAAATTCAATCTGGCGATAACATTCACAAACAAAGTCAGGATGCGAAGCGCCATGAAGTTCTGCTTACATCCGGGATAAAAATTTCACCAGCCGAAGTTGCCCTGATGGCATCGGTAGGAATAAAAAAAATCTCAGTTTCTTCTTTTCCAAAAACAGCCATCATTTCTACCGGTGACGAATTGATTCCTGTTGATCTTATTCCGCTGCCTTATCAAATTCGCAGATCAAATAGTTATGCGTTGCTGGCTGCTTTATTAGAAATTGGTTGCGTGGCCGATCAATTTCATATTCCCGATCAGGAAGAAATTCTCGAAACCGAAGTGCGAAAAATTCTGGAGCATTATCAACTGATTATTTTTTCTGGTGGAGTATCGAAAGGAAAATTTGATTTTGTTCCACAAACACTCGAACGAAACGGAATTCAAAAACGGTTTCATCAGGTAAATCAAAAACCGGGCAAGCCACTTTGGTTTGGCACCTCCCGTAAACATGTTGTGTTTGCACTTCCTGGCAATCCGGTTTCCACCTATATGTGTTTTTACCGCTACATAAAACCTTGGTTGATCAAAAGTCTGAATGGAACGCTAGAGCAAAGGCAGGCAGTGCTGGCCGCCAATTTTTCTTTCAAACCTCCCCTTACTTATTTTCTGCAAGTACAAGTGGAAAATGAGCGCGGGCAGTTAAAGGCGTATCCAAAGGCTGGTGGTGGTTCCGGTGATTTTGCCAATCTGAAAGATGTTACGGGTTTCGTTGAACTGCCAGCTGAAGCAACCGAGTTCAAGGCGGGTCAGGTTTTCGATTATTATTCCTTTCGAACCTAAGACGAGATGTTTCAAATAATTGTCGCGCTGCTCGTTTCAATAATTGCCCTCATTGCCGTTTCGCGGTATCTAAAACTTCACCCATTTTTTTCATTAATCCTTGCCTCACTGCTATTTGGTGTAATCATGGGCAAACCATTACTTGAAATTTTTATTTCCATGCAAGCCGGGTTTGGATCGTTGCTTCAGCAAATTGGTTTTTTGGTTGCCATCGGTTCGTGTCTTGGGATTGTACTTGAGCGAACCGGGGCCATGACGACTATCGGAAACAAAATCATTGTTGCATTCGGACCTAAGAAAACTATACTCGCCATGTCGATGATTGGAGTGCTGGTGGGCATTCCGGTATTTTGCGATTCCGGATTTATAATTCTCTCACGGCTGGTGCCGGCTCTTTCTGCATCGGGAGCAACACCTGCGCAATTGTCGCTGGCGCTTTCCTCAGGATTATACACCACTCATACATTGGTGCCGCCAACACCCGGTCCGTTAGCAGCTGCTGCCAATCTGGGAGTTGCTTCAAGCCTGGGCATGGTCATTTTAATTGGCTTGATCGGTTCCGTGCCGGTAGCATTAGTGGCATACTTACTATCAAAAAAATTAGGTGCTAACATTATCACAAAACAAGCTTTAGATTTTGAAACAACTAAAAGTGTGCATCCATTTTGGTTGGCTTTTATGCCCTTATTACTTCCCATTGTTTTGATTGCTTGCGGCTCGATCCCACAACTTATTCCAGCGCTTAAATCCAGTGTCACTTTTTTTCAGGTTATAGGCAATCCTTCTATTGCTCTGTTGATGGGTTTATTGTGTTCTATGCTTCTGATTTCGAAACAGCAAAAAACAGAATGGCCCGGTTGGATTTCTGAAGCACTGAAAGATACCGGAGTCATTCTTCTGATCACCGGGGCTGGCGGTGCTTTTGGTGGTGTTATAAAATCTAGTGGTGTAGATGTTATTCTGAAAGAGTATGTGGCAAGTTCGCAAGCCGGTGGAATTATATTTTTACTAATCGCCTTTGTGCTGGCTGCGATTTTAAAAACTGCACAGGGCTCCTCTACATCAGCCATTATCATTACCAGTTCATTACTCGTTCCGCTCACGGCTACGGCAGGATTTGTTTCGGTGGTGGATATTTCGATTTTAATTCTGGCGATTGGTGGTGGTGCCATGACGGTATCGCACGCCAACGATTCTTATTTCTGGGTGGTTTCGCAATTCAGTGGCATCAGCGAACGCGATGCCTATCGAAGCTACACCTTGGTATCACTCGCTCAGGGTTTAACAGCCATGATTACATCCATTTTATTATTTCTTTTATTGTGACCATCCTACTAGCACCGGATAAATTTAAAGGGTCGCTCTCAGCGTCAGAAGTTTGCCTTGCTATTGAACGCGGGCTAAACCGTATCAGTCCTTTGATCTTAGTTATTTCTATGCCTATGGCCGATGGTGGAGAAGGCACATACGAGTTGCTCACCACTCATTCCAATGGTTCGATTGTTACCTGTCAGGTTTCTGATCCACTGTTCAGAAAAATAAATGCATCATACGGAATTTCAGGTGATGGCTCCACCGCCTTTATTGAAATGGCCAGCGCTTCGGGGTTGCAGTTGTTAACAAAAGAAGAACACAATCCGCTAAAAACAACAACCTTTGGAACTGGAGAACTAATCGCAGATGCCATTAACCGAGGCGTAAAAAAAATAGTACTTGCTATTGGAGGCAGTGCTACGAACGATGCTGGCATTGGCATGGCCGCTGCGTTAGGCATGAAATTTATTGCTGTGGATGAAAAAAAGTTTGAACCGATTGGAGAAAATCTGATTCACATTCACTCCATGGTCGCAGATAAATTTATTTTCGATAAAAACCGAATTGAAGTAGTTGTGCTATGTGATGTTGATAACGAATTGTTCGGTCAGCATGGAGCTGCCTATGTTTACTCTCCTCAAAAGGGCGCAGATCATAACTCCGTTCAATTGCTTGACGCAGGGCTTAGAAACTTTGCGGCTGTGGTTGAGTCGCAATTGAAGTCAAGTGTTCAATTTGCCGGAGCAGGTGCTGCCGGGGGACTAGGGGCCGGGACAAAAGTATTTCTGAACGCGACATTTACGCGCGGTATTGAGTACATACTAAAAACTACAAATCTTGAGGATCAGATTAAGCGAGCCGATCTGGTAATAACCGGAGAGGGAAAAATGGATGCGCAAACTCTGTCTGGCAAAGTAGTAATGGGTGTAGCTCAACTCGCCAATAAACATCACAAACCCGTTATCGCCTTGGCGGGAATAAATGAATTATCACCTGAAAAAATTCAGGCGCTTGGTTTACAAAAAGTTATTTCCCTTATCAATGAAAAAACTCCAGCATCCGAAGCAATGACAAACGCGTCTGAGTTAATTTCCAATCGCATTTACGAGCAATTAAAAGGCGATCAGTCCTTCTTTACAAAAAGATAATCCATAGACTTTCCAGCACCGGAAATAGTTGCCTTTAGATTTTTACCATCAAGTTGATAAGAAATTTTCTTAGGAAAATCATGCGTTGGGTTTTCGCAAACAAAACTGGTAGCAGTTAGCTCGGTAAATTTAAAATAGATAGGTTCTTTGTTCTCAGGCACATCAGCTGTATAAAAAAGTTGGTTGTCTTTAAGTACGATTTTTATTTTTTCAACAAACGAAGTATCCGATCCGTTCATCGAAACACCCCAGCCCTGTAACCCGCTTTCAGTTCGTACCCAGCGCTCATGGGCTGTGCGGCCTGGTTTTACGTTAGTCCGGCCCCAGGTTCCTTCCAGCCACGAAAGTTTTTTCAATCCATCCTTACCGTTTAGCTGAGGAGATTGCGCAAATCCGCTGACAGAAATGAGCACTACACTTAATAGGGTTAATACTTTCATAAAATTTTATTTTCTACCAAAAATAGAGTTCTCGGTTATGTTGATATTGTACAAACCCGACATCAACGTGATTGCACAGATTTTTTCATAAAGAAATTGGCAAAACTAACTTCATCAAACAGATACGCTGAGGGATCTTCGCCTGAAAACGCTTTGAAATTGCGGATAAAGTGCGATTGGTCATAGAAACCCGAACCCAACGCCACACCTACCCACGACTTATCGCTTTGCTGCATCAAATTAAAAATATGACTGAACCTGATTATACGCGTATAATATTTTGGCGACAAGCCTACCTGTTTTTGAAATAATCGTTCGAGTTGCCTTTCCGTGATGTTTAGTTCTTCTGCCACTTCACGTACCTGCACATCGCCTTGCTTATCAAAAATGTTAATAAGTGCGCGTTCTATTTTAGTATTCTCCGTAACGCGAAGTAGAATTTCACGAAAGTAAGAGTTAAGCATGGCAACGATTTCCGACTGCGGCAGCATAGTATGTATCGCCATTTCAATTGCCTTCAACTCATTTCCCAAAAACTCATGAAGATCAACCACCTTATCGGTTAGGGTGGCCATATCAATGTTATAAAGTTGCGCCACTGCCGATGGTTTTAACTTTATACCAACCATCCCCGAGGCACCGGTGTTTTCGAGATAAAAATATTTTTTGATTTGGCCCGCTAAAAGATTTCTTGATTGAAGCTGCCACTCACCGTGCAGGTTGATCTTGTAGGCATCTCCAAAATGGAAAATAATTTCAGGAAAGCCATCCGGAATAATCTTCTCTTTTCGGGGCAGCGTTTCACTACTATCAGCAAACCAATAACACTCGATAATTTTTTCGAGCCCCGCTGCTGGCGAAATACGAGCGTAATTCATGCTTGATTTACATCCTTCAAAAATTAAAATTAATAAACTTGTTGACTCAAACCTTGAAATGGAAGCGGCTTATTACCTTTAAGCACAGCAGCTTGCACCCAAAATGAATTTAGATAAATCAGAAGCGATAGTGCTTGAAAACCTTGCTAACCAGGGCGGCACCGGAAATGTGGTAGAATTTCTGAACTACAGCGCGGCCGATTTCGATAAAGCTTTCGAGTTTGCCAATAATCTTCAAAACAAAGATCTGGTAAAACTGCTCTACTCGAACTACACCAAGAATTTGATTGTGGTAGAATTAACCCTGCTCGGGTTTCAGGCTTGGAAAATGGGCAAATGATGCCTGTAAGAAAACCGGGCTCTCATTTGCACCGGGCATACCACACCGCTAAATTTGCTGCCCTGTAATAAAAATTAATCTCAGATGTTCGATAGTTTAAGTGTCAAGTTGGAAAAGGCCTTCCAAACCCTGAAAGGCCAGGGAAGAATTACAGAAATTAACGTTGCCACCACAGTAAAGGAGATTCGCAAGGCACTAATCGATGCAGATGTAAACTATAAGGTAGCCAAAGAAGTAACTGACGAAATCAAAGAAAAAGCATTGGGCCAGAATGTGCTCACCGCTGTTTCACCGGGGCAGCTTCTTACTAAAATTACCAATGATGAGCTCACCTTGTTAATGGGTGGCGAAAGTGAAGATATCTCGGTAGAGGGTAACCCTGCTATCATTTTGATTGCCGGCTTGCAAGGTTCTGGTAAAACTACCTTCTCGGGCAAATTAGCTAGCTACCTTAAGCGACAGGGCCGCCAGGTACTTTTAACGGCTTGTGATATCTATAGGCCTGCCGCGATTAATCAGTTGAAAGTATTGGGTGAACAAATTGGTGTGGAGGTATATGCGGAGCCTGATAACAAAGACGCGGTTAAAATTGCCAAAGCAGCCATCGAGCATGCCAAGAAAAATAATCATCGCATTGTAATTGTCGATACAGCTGGCCGCCTGGCGGTAGATGAAGCAATGATGGACGAGATAACCCGGTTGAAGGAAGTTCTTAAGCCATCTGAAACATTATTTGTAGTTGACGCTATGACCGGCCAGGATGCGGTGAACACAGCCAAGACCTTCAACGACCGCCTCAACTTTAATGGTGTTGTATTAACTAAAATGGATGGCGATACTCGTGGTGGAGCCGCCCTTTCTATTCGCAGGGTAGTTGATAAACCAATAAAGTTTATCAGCTCAGGCGAAAAGATGGAAGCCATTGATCGGTTCTATCCCGATCGGATGGCAAGCCGCATTCTCGGCATGGGCGATGTGGTGAGTCTGGTTGAAAAAGCACAACAAACTTTTGATGAAGATGAAACGCGCAGGCTCAATGCCAAAATGCGCAAGAATCAGTTCGACTTCAACGACTTTCTATCGCAGCTTGAGCAGATCAAGAAGATGGGAAATATGAAAGATTTGCTAGGCATGATCCCAGGCATGGGCAAAGCTATGAAAGGTGTTGACATTGATGATAACTCATTTAAACCCATTGAGGCTATTATTCGCTCAATGACTATAGATGAGCGCGAAAATCCTGATAAGATAAACCCGAGTCGCAAAAACAGAATTGCCAAAGGCAGTGGCACCAACGTGCAACAAGTAAATCAACTGTTGAAGCAGTTTGAAGACATGCGCAAATTGATGAAGACCATGAACAAGATGGGCGGTGGCAAACGAGCGTTAAATGCACTGAATCCGTTTGGAAAGTGAGTGTTCCCTTTTTGATTACGATTAACTAACTTTGTTTACATGGCACTAACAGTTAATTATATTACAGATAAAGCCGGTAAAAAGAAAGCCGTTCAACTTTCCTTACGGGACTGGCAAAAGTTAATTCAAGAGCACCAACAATTACTCGACTACAAAAGGACAAAATCGGAATTACTGGAAGCGTTGACTGAAATTGAATTGATCGAAAAAGGAAAGAAAAAGGCTAAGACCTTAAGAGAATTTCTAAATGCCAATTGAAATCAGGCTCACTCTACGATTTGAAAAAGAAGCAAAACGTCTTATCAAGAAATATCATTCGCTAAAATCAGAATTATCCTCACTTGAGTCATTGCTTCAAAAAAATCCCAAATCAGGCACAGCTATTGGGAAAGGGTTTTACAAAGTGAGATTATCAATACAAAGCAAAGGAAAGGGAAAGAGTGGCGGAGCAAGAGTTATAACCTTTCTGAGAAATGAAAACTCTGAAGTAATCTATCTGACTTCTATATATGATAAATCAGAGAGGCCAACCATAACCAGCAAAGAACTCCAACTAATAATTAAAGAGATCACTTTATGAAACTTACTGCCCGCAGCACACACCGCGACATCGCCTATTTCTATTTAGGCTTAATCATCGCTTTTTCATTTTCAGGAATTTTTCTGAACCATCGTCAGGCCTGGCACCCGAGAAGATATACGTATAACTCGCAAGAGATTACATTAAAGCAGCTGGTTGTGAAAGATTCTGTGAACGATCAGTTTATAGCTGCCTTTACTGAAGAATTTAAAATTAATGACAACCTCCGAAGATTTTCAGTAGAAGGAAATAGTCTGCGTATCTCCTATGTAAACAACGATGTGCAGGTTGACCTTGCTACAGGAAATGGAAAAATTGAATCGTATAGAACCACCCCTGTTTTGGGGCAGATGACCAAACTACACGTGGACACCAGTTCCTGGTGGATTTATTACTCTGATATTTTTGGTGTGGCCATGCTGGTGATTGCGTTCACTGGCATGTTTATTCAAAAAGGAGAAAATAGTTTTTGGGGTCGTGGCTGGAAGCTGGCGTTGGCCGGTCTCATCTTCCCGCTCATTTTCCTATTCCTTCTTACTTAACATATGTCTGCCACTGGCACTCTTTTCCATTCACTGCTTAAAGATGAAATCTCCAAGTTCGGGCTACTAAAGAAGTTTCCTGCCGATTCATTAATTCTACAAGAAGATAGTTACATCAAGGCAATACCTTTAGTATTGACCGGAAGTCTGAAGGTAATGCGCACAGATTCGGATGGGCACGAAATACTGCTCTACTACATTACCTCTGGAGAGAGTTGTATCATGTCTTTTCTCGGAGGCATCCACAACGAAACCAGCAAAGTCAAAGCAATTGTGGAAGAAGATGCCGAGATTCTTTTTATTCCGGTTGAGAAAGCCAGTGAGTGGGTGAAGATATTTCCGGAATGGTCGGATTTTATTTTCAGACTCTATCATAAGCGGTTCGAAGAATTGCTCTCGGCTGTAAATGCAATAGCCTTTCAAAAATTAGACACACGCCTTCTGCAATTGCTAAAACAAAAGGCAGAGCTATATCAATCTAAAGAAATTAAGATTACCCACCAACAATTGGCTGATGAACTCGGCACCGCCCGCGAAGCCGTATCGCGTATCATGAAACAACTCGAAAACGAAGGTCTCGTTAAGCTTTTCCGAAATAAAGTAACCCTTATGTGATTAATATCACATAGTATCACCCTGCCTGAGAGTAGTTTTGTATACAATTAAACACTACTCAATTATGACTAAAAACATGGGTTCTATTGACCGCATCGTTCGGGTGACTTTGGCTGGTCTGGCTACTTTGCTTTACTACACCAATGTAATCTCAGGTACTACCGCAATTATTCTGTTGGTGCTGGCCACTATATTTGTACTCACAAGCATTGTCAGTTTCTGCCCCCTATATCTCCCGTTTGGGCTAAGTACACTTCGAAAGAAAATTCATGGGAAGCATTAAAAAGTATGGGTTAGTCGTACTCGGAAGTTGCCTTGGATTGGCTGCCGGGTACTTGTATTGGAAAGAAATAGGTTGTGTAGGTGGGTCTTGCCCCATCACTTCTAATCCGGTGCATTCATCCCTGTATGGAGCCTTTATGGGAGGCTTACTCTTTACCATGTTTCGAAAAGGAAAAAATTAAATTCAAGCAATCATATGGACTTAAAAAAAATCATTCAAAGCGAGAAAGGCACAATCGTAGACGTTCGCACGCCAGCAGAATTTCAAGGGGGCCATGCTTCAGGCTCAATCAACATACCAGTAAACGAACTGGCTCAAAGAATTGATGAATTGAAAAGATTAAAATCCCCGTTGGTACTTTGCTGTGCATCCGGTGGGCGCAGCGCTATGGCTACCCGACTTCTTAGCCAGCACGAATTTGATTGCATCGATGCAGGTTCGTGGGTTTCAGTTAATTATTTACAAAATCAATCCATTAACACATTATGATTGAAGCATTGAAAAACTTATTTGGCTTTGGGCCTGCTGTTGATTACGCAGATCTGGTTAAAAAAGGAGCCATTGTTTTAGATGTTCGCACCAAAAGCGAATACGCAACGGGCCATATTCGAGGATCAATGAATATACCAGTCGATCAACTAAACACTAATACCAGTCGTCTTGCTGACAAGAACGTGACTATCATCACATGTTGTGCATCGGGTATGCGCAGTGGGGTAGCAAAAAATATCCTGAAAGGAAAGGGATACACAAACGTGTATAACGGAGGGGGTTGGTTAAGTCTTCAGAATAAACTCTAACTATAATGGAAGCTCACTTTTACAATGTTCAGATTGAGTGGAATAAAGACCGGAAGGGAATTATGTGTTCCCCGGAGCTCAACACATCAGCAATGGGGGGCGGATGTATCGAAGTAGCCACCCCGCCCGAGTTCCCGAAAGGGATGCCTGGCATCTGGTCGCCTGAGCATTTATTCACAGCCTCGGTTAGTAGTTGTTTGATGACAACGTTTTTAGCGGTTGCCGAAAATTCAACCTTAGACTTCCTGAAATTTCGTTGCAACTCGAAAGGAAAACTCGACCAAGTTGAGGGTAAATTCTTGATGACGGAAATAATTCTGGAGCCAACGGTTACGATTCTTCACGAAAAGGATCGGGAACGCACCGAGCGTGTGCTTGCAAAAGCAGAAACTGCCTGCCTCATCTCGAATTCAATCAAATCAAAAGTTACTATGGTCTCTAAAATCGTGGTAGCTTCACCTGAAACAAACTCTTATGGCTAAGGGAGATTTTTTTGAGTTGATAAAAGGTGATGTACCTACCTTGGTCGATTTCTCAGCTGAGTGGTGCGGGCCATGCAAAATGATGAAACCCATTTTGGAAGATCTTAAATCAAAAGTAGGAGATTTGGCAAAAATCATAAAGATTGATGTCGATAAGAATCCTTCGCTGGCCCAAACGTTTCGGGTACAAGGTGTGCCAACGCTTATTATCTTCAAAAACGGAGAACCAAAATGGAGACAGTCGGGCGTGGTTCAATCAGAATCTTTAAAGCAGCAGATAGAGAAACTACTTGCGGTCTAACCATTTGTCAAAAAAATCTTACTAAATCGGTCAGCTTTCGAACAATTAGAGGTTAGCTTTCGTTTCTAACTGGCACGATAAGTGACATCCATAACCGATTTTAAACCAAACAAAAAACTGTATGAAAAAACAAGCAAGCATGTTTCTCACCCTTGTAGCGTTAGTCTTTTCGCTAAGTCTATTAGCTCAAGACAAAAAACCAGCAAGCCCCCCAGCCAAAGCGGAGGGTTCAATCGATGGAATAAAAGTTACTGTTGATTATGCTCAACCATCTGCAAAAGGGCGTAAAATTGTGGGAGACCTAGTCCCTTACGGAAAAGTGTGGCGCACGGGTGCTAATGCAGTTACCGCTATCGAATTTAGCGCTGATGTGAAGGTTGAAGGTAAAACGTTACCGAAGGGAAAATATGGATTATTTACAATTCCTGGTGAAAACGAATGGGTTATTATTTTCAGTAAGCAAGCATCTGGAAGCCCCTTTGATTACTCCGATAAACAAGATGCATTAAGAGTAAACGTAAAACCTGGCAAAGCTGATGCTTTTGTTGAAACGTTTAATATCGCTGTTGAAAAAGGTACTGTAGTGTTGAAATGGGAAAATACCTCGGTTCCTTTTAAGGTATCAAAAGGTTAATAATTAATTAATCTAAAATGGAAGCCCTTCTGATAGTTATCGGAAGGGCTTTTTTATTTTTAGAAAATTGAGGTAGCTTGAAACATACTCATCACTATGCAAACTCTTGGACGATCTGACCGTGTCGATTTACCCGGGCTAGGACTAACCGACATTCATGCTAAAATTGATACCGGGGCATATAATTGCAGCCTGCATTGTTCGCGGGCTGAAATTGTAGATGGCAACCTTGAGTTTGTTTTGCTTGATGAAGAACATCCGGAATTCACGGGGATGAAGTTCGTATTTAAAAAATATGAGCAACGCGAAATCAAAAACTCGTTTGGTGAGGCGGAATTAAGATATGTGATCAAAACCACCATCCGGATTTATGATTATTTAATCCGGGCCGAATTCTCGTTGAGTAATCGTGGTAATCTGAAGTTTCCGGTGTTGCTAGGGCGTAAAATTCTACGCGATCGGTTTCTGATTGACGTGACCAAAAAAGATTTATATTTCCAACAAAAACAAACAGGCGCATGAACATCGCCATACTTTCCAGGGATCCTAAGTTGTATTCTACCAAGCGTCTGAAAGAGGCGGGTGAAAAGCGTGGGCACAAAGTAGAAATCATCGATCACATGAAATGTGTGCTCCTGATTGAAAAGAAAAATCCCATGGTTTGGTATAACGGCCGCAGACTCGATTACTTTGACGCTATAATTCCACGCATTGGTGCTTCCGTAACTTTTTATGGCGCTGCTGTAGTGCGGCAATTTGAGATGATGAAAGTTTTTACAGCCGTGGAATCACAAGCACTGATTCGCTCGCGCGATAAACTGCGCAGCCTTCAGATACTTTCGCGTGCCGGCCTCGGTTTACCGAAAACTATTTTCATGGATTACTCCCGCGATACAGAAGGAATTATTGAAGCTGTGGGTGGGGCTCCCGTTGTTATTAAGTTATTGGAAGGAACACAAGGCCTGGGCGTTGTGCTTGCCGAAAATAAAAAAGCAGCACAATCTGTAATTGAAGCCTTTCATGGCGTAAAGACACGCATCATTGTTCAGGAATTTATAAAAGAAGCAAAGGGTGCCGACATCCGGGCATTTGTTGTAAACGGTGAAGTTGTTGGCTCCATGCGCAGGCAAGCTACGCGCGAAGGCGAATTCCGATCTAATCTTCATCGCGGAGGTGTTGCAACACTTGTGAAACTCGATCGACATGAAAAACATGCCGCAATAGAAGCTGCCAAAAAAATGGGGCTTGGCGTTGCTGGGGTAGATATGCTAAACTCCAAACGCGGGCCCTTGATTATCGAAGTAAATTCATCACCCGGATTGGAGGGAATTGAGGGCGCAACTAAATTGGATATTGCCGGAAAAATTTTTCAATACATTGAGAAGAATGCCGGAAAAAAGAAGATACAAAAGGATAAGATAAATGCTTGATTTAGGCATTAGGAATTGGGTATTGGTAATGCTTGCCAGAATTTAAAAAGTTTCTACCATGATAGCAACGCTTGAGAAGTTTAATGCATACAATAGAGCAATGGAATTAAGCGAGAAGGTTTGGGTGGTTGTGGTTAGTTGGAAACAATTTGAAAAAGATACGATAGGTAAACAGCTAGTAAGATCGGCTGATTCAATATGCGCCAATTTATCGGAGGGATTAGGACGGTATCATTTCAAAGAAACTAAAAACTTTGCGTATTATTCCCGTGGCTCTTTATTCGAAACCAAGACATGGTTATTCAAATCGTTTAATAGAAAATTAATTGACAAGAGTCAATTCACAACGCTTAGTGAAGAACTGGAGGTAATAGGCAAAATGATTAATGCTTACATCAATTCTATTGGCAATAAAGAATAGTACCTTATTACCAAATGCCTAAGTCCTAATGCCCAACACCTGATTAAAATGAAAGAAGTAACCATTGGCGAACATCACCTCCGGCCCGGAGAATTTAAAGAGATTGTAATCAACATTGCACGCCTACCATCTCGCACTCAAATTGATACGCCTATTTATGCTTATCGCGGACTGGAAGACGGCCCCGTGTTAGCTCTTACGGCTGGTATGCATGGAGATGAAATTAATGGCATGGAGATCGTGCGGAGAATTTTGGATACGGGTTATAACAGGGTAAAGCGCGGAACAGTTATTTGCATGCCCATCATCAATATTTACGGATTTCTTAACTACTCGCGTGAAGTGCCGGATGGCAAAGATGTCAATCGTTCTTTTCCCGGAAGTAAAAATGGTTCGCTTGCATCGCGTGTAGCGTATCACCTCACGCACGAAGTAATTCCTTTTATTGATTACGGCATCGACTTTCACACAGGTGGGGCCATGCGCACAAACTATCCGCAAATACGGTGCGTGATGTCGGATGAAAAAAATATTGAATTGGCCAATGCGTTTCATGCACCTTTTACGATTGACGCGCCTTTTCGTCCGCACTCCATCCGGCAAACAGCCGCGAAGCATGGAAAAAATATAATTGTCTATGAAGGCGGAGAATCGCTGCGCTTCGATCAGCAAGCCATTGAAGAAGGTGTTAACGGAACGCTCCGGTTAATGAAACATCTCAACATGATTGATTCTGCCCCTGCCCCAAAAGAAGAAAATAAAATAATCTGGAATTCTTCATGGGCTCGGGCACAACACGCTGGGCTATTTCAATCCGCAATCAATTGTGGTGACTTCATTAACAAAAATCAGATTATCGGAACAATCACCGATCCCTTTGGCGAATTCAAAGAGACTGTAAAATCACCCTCTACAGGTTATGTGGTTGGACTTAACAATCATCCAGTTGTAAATGCTGGCGATGCCTTGCTACACATCGGCATGGATAATCTTTGCAAGATTGATGGCAGTGGGGAGGATTAACTGGTTTGTGGTTTCTCGTTGCTGGTCTCTGGTTTGATTAGACTAGATGATTAGATATGAGTTACAAAATCTTGAGGTTTGGCAGGAAGCAAGAGAGTATCCATACTAATCCATGAAATGACTTTGAAACTTCCAAGAAACTAGAGACTAGCGACCAATTCTAAAAATCCGGGCACGGAATCATTAACTTATCCTTAGGTGGCTTGCGCGGATTGCGCGTAGACCAGGAATATACTAAGCTAAATTCATGAGCACCGCCACTACCTGGCCCAAGTTGTGAAATGGTGTAATCATAGCTATAACCGATATTCAAAATATCTTTCTGGCCTTTCTTGGTAAAACCAACCAGCAGCACAATTGATTCATTGTTCGAGAATCCATTCACGGGCTTAAAGGGAACACCGCGATACCACGTTCCGATAATCAACGGCTCGAAGGTAAAATAGAAACCAACATCCATCTGATCGAACTCGCCCTGATGGCGATATTGAAGGGCGGGTGCAATACTTCGTTCGCGTGGTCGTGTATAAAATCCATCGCCCATTTCGCCAGGCTTAAAAAAGAACTTAAAGCCGGCATGGCCCGAAAGTTTTCTAGGTAGTCGACTCTCTTCTCCGATAAGCGATTGATTGGGTTGTGTTAAGTGGTGGGCGGCAAATCCTAACCAGGCTCGTTTGCTATAAAACAATCCACCAAAAGAAATGTCGGGAAAAAATTTTGACTGACCTGTGTTTAATCCTTCGGCAGATTGTGGATTAATAATTTGTCCTGTGAGCGGATCAAACTGATCGCCAAAGGTAAGCTTGTCAAAATTTATTGAGCGGTTATAAATAGCTGCCTGAAAACCTGGCCTGAAAGAAAGACCTTCCACAATTCTGAGATCGTATGAATATTGCACGGCCAGACTCATGGATTGCAAACCAAGAATACCTTCGCGGTCGCGTGTTAACAAAACTCCAATGCCACTATTTATATCCTCTAAGTAGGTATCGTAAAATGCTGAGATTGTATTAAAGTTGGCATCAATAGCCGGCCATTGATTGCGGTAATTAATACCCATCCGGTTTTGATTTGTTGCACCGGCAAAAGCAGGATTTAAATAGAGTGGTGCTGCATAAAATTGCGAGTACTGCGGATCCTGGGCAGTTACCGACTCCACAACCAACAGCATACATACACAAACTAAAAGGACAATCCGATACATTAATTCACGTTTAGACCCTACTCTATCAAAGCAAATTAAATTCATTCAGAACATTAAAAAAAACATTTGCCGACAAATAGGGGGCTTTCGTCTGCTTAACGATATTTTCGATCAAATTGTATTACTTTAGTGTTATTTGACGTTTTAATTTCGACATGAATTCAGAATCAACTAAGTCAAGCGAATATGTGGGAGGCTGAGAGCAAGCAATATCTGAGGGTTATAGTACGGACTGCATTCGTGGGTTTAATTGCAATTGCGGTATTCAACCCATTATTCGCCCAGGATCTTTCGCAACACAACTGGTATTTCGGAAATTCAACAAATGGCATCCGGTTCAATCGCGCTACCAACGTAGCTCAATCTGTAACCAATCAGGCCATCCCCTTTTCGAGGGGAGGTGCCGCAGTTGCAACTGATCCGGCCACAGCCAATTTACTTTTTTATAGTGACGGAGTTCGGGTTTATGATGCATGCCATTTGTTAATGCCCAACGGAGCCGGACTCAATGGCCAGCCTGATGCAAATCAACCTGTTGCTACAGCACCTATGCCTGGCCAAACCAATCGTTATTATATCTTCACCAACTCAGCAATTTTTACGAGCGGAGGTTCTATCAGCCAAAGCATTGTAGACTTAAATCAATTTGGCAATGCCGTGTTTCCGGCACCGGCACTCGGTGTTGTAGAGGCTGCAAAAAATGTTGCCGTGCCCGCACTAACGGGTCGATCAGAGGGAATGATAGTAGTACCTCATGACAACCAAACCGACTTCTGGTTGATCTCGCATCAGAATGGATCGCAGACCTATAGCGCCACACTGATTAATGCTGCTGCCACCTTCAACTCCGTTGTTTCATCAGGGATTGGCTTCCCCACCTCCGTTGCAAATTTTTCGTATCATGAACAAAGTGGAAAAATTGCGGTATCACCACAAGATCCAAACACCGATGCGTTAATCCTCAACTTTGACAATGCTACCGGGTTAATAACCTTCGATCGTTTTATTTTTAATTCGGCAACAGCGTCAACCAATAATCAATCTATTTATGACATTGAGTGGGATACGCAAGGGCGTTATTTGTACTTGTCGCGGAATGGCGATACGGGTATACCAGCCAATATACTTCAATATGATTATTTGAATCCTTCCATAACCCTAGCACCTGTTTTATCAGCCCCGGTATTTAGAAGTTTTGGACTGCAGACAGCACCCGACAGTGCCATTTATCATTTATATCAGGCTGCTTCTGGGGGACCGTTTTTATTAGGCCGATTTACCAATACCGACACCGCGGCCAGCGAGGTCATCAATGTACAGGCCCTTTTCAGCGGAGCAGACTATAACGGAACTCAGTTCCCCGCCTTCAAGCCAAAAGACAGTGTAGTGTTAACTGTAAATTTTACATTCGATGGAATTTGTCAGAACTCCCCCACTAGTTTTTTTCCGGTAGTTACACCCAATGCAGATAGTTTGCGTTGGGATTTTGGTGATGGAGGTGGATCCGGAAGTTGGAGCCCGATCTATACTTACGCTGCTGCCGGAACATTTAACGTTACCTTAAATGCTTTTTATCGGGGTGTAACCCAATCGACTTCGTTACCAGTAACGATCAATCCTTTCGCTCTTGAATTACAACTTGTGCAAGACACTACGGCTTGTAAAGATGAATTTCCACCGCCCCGAGGCACTTCATCGCCTACGCAGTTTTCAGTGAAGGTAGCTATTCAGGGCGGTACACCTTCATCAATTGTCTGGTCTAATGGAGATTTGGGTGATACACTCACACCAGATTCGGCAGGGTATTATTATGTCGTGGTAACCGATGCTTCGGGATGTTCGGCTTATGCCGGAGTGAATGTAAAAGAATATGGTCTCCAGGACCAACGATTTAATATCTGGCACTTTGGAAATACGGCTGGCATTGATTTCAATGAACAACCACCTGTAGCACTCGATAATAGTGCCATGAATGCGCCCGAAGGCTGCGCGATAGTTTGTGATCGCAACGGAGATGTGATCTTTTATACCGATGGCGATAAAGTGTATGACAAAACAGATACCGAAATAGATGCGGGCATTGGTGGTGATCCGCTTGCTTCACAATCTTCTATTATCGTTCCCGTGCCTGGGGATGAAACGCTATATTATATTTTCACAACACAAGCCATTAACGGAACAGCACCGTATGAAGTTCGTTATTCATTGTTCGATTTAAAATTGAATTCCGGAAACGGTGCGCTGGCAGAAAAAAATGTTTTACTCTTTTCGAAAAGCACCGAACGAGTAACTTCCAATGGCCGCTGGGTAATTGTGCATGAATATGGAAACAATATTTTCCGCTCTTACCCTATTACAGCGCTTGGTATCGGTCAACCAACTTATTCAGAAACCGGTTCGGATCACGCCTTCAAAACACAACAGAATGGTGAGGGCTATATGAAGATTGGCCCTCGGAATAACGTAGCCGTTGCGCTTTCAACACCCGGCACAAGTAATCTGATAGAGCTATTTACACTTAACGATAGCACTGGGGTTCTTGATAATTTTCGATCAATAGATTTGAACGAACCAAATGGGCAGGTGTATGGAATTGAATTCTCTCCGGCAGGCAATAAAGTATTTGCCACTGTAAAAGGATCCCCAACACCTTCGCAGGTATTTGAATATTTTCTTGATTCATTAGAGCGGCCATTCTTTAAACAACGCATTCAGCAAGCAGCAGAGTTGGGAGCAATACAACTAGGTCCGGACGGACAGATTTATGTAGCCATCAATGGTAGCGGTGTGTTAGGAACCATTCAAGCCAATGAAGATACCACACAACTTTCAACCTACACACCTGCCGGGTTTAACTTGTTGGGTGGAACAAATAGCAGACTCGGTTTGCCAAATTTTGTTCAGATTCAAAGCAATGCTTTTGGCGGACCCGGATTTGATTTTACCGGAATCTGTTTTGGTGACTCAACCCGCTTTGCCGGAACCGCTACCGATGCGATTGACAATTTTCAATGGTCGTTTGGTGATGGAGCCAGTAGCACTGAAGCATCACCCGTTCATTTTTATAATGCACCGGGGTTGTACACAGTCTCCATGCGACTGACTAACCGATGCAGTCTCGATACAACCATAGTTCAGCAAGTAAGAATTTTTAGTCCACCGGCATTGCCAACCATACCCGGTGCGGCCGTGTTATGCAATGGTCCTGTTACGCTCGATGCAAATACAAACAACACACCTGGTCTCACGCACGTTTGGTCTGGTGGAGAAACCACTCAAACGGTAACATTCGATGAACCATCATTTGTATCCGTTACAAATACCGATGCAAATGGCTGTACTTCCTTTGCACAAAGTATTATTGTAGATAACCGACCGCAGGTTGATCTCGGGCCCGATTTAACTATTTGCGAAGATAATGCCACGCCAACATTGAATGCTCAAAATCCAGGCGCTACTATTTTATGGCGCATTGATGGTGTTAACGCAAGTACCATACAAACGCAAGCTGTAGATACTTCGCTGCCCGGAGTATTTACTTATGAAGTTACTGTTACCGATCCGGTAACGACTTGCACCAGTACGGATGATAAAGTATTTACAATTAATGTGTCGCCAGTTTTTGTTTTGTCGGGTACAAACCCCGTTGGTTGCGGCACAGCCACAGGCTCAATAACATTGCAACTGAATGCCTCTGCTCCACCAGCAGGACCTTATTCCTATTTTATTACGGGTCCAAACAGTTTTAATCAGCAAGGAATTGATCAACTCGCTCCTTCTACCATTGGCCCGATTGGTGGGCAACGAGCCGGTACTTTCTCTGCCATTGTTTCAGATCAAATTTCGGGTTGTACTATTTCGAGTTCTTTTGGATTGACGGATGCTACGTTTACGGCAACAGCGTTAGCCCAGGCACCGAATTGCGATCCGGTAACCGTGCGCGTTACAACCGTGGGCGGATTTACCCTGCCATTACAATATACAGTTACCAATAACGGAACCGGACAAATAACCGGACCAGTATCAGGTCAACCTGCAGTATTTGATATTGCACCTGGTTTGCCTGCGGGAGTTTATACCATTGAGGTCCGTGACAATACAGGTTGCATTTTCAACATCAACAATTTTGATATTATACCAGCTGCGCCTATCGCTGTTTCGTTCACAACAAATTTGTGTGCTGTAACTCCTACCCTTTCAGCTTCAGGCGGAACAGGTTATACCTGGACAACCAATGTGCCGGGAAGTATTGTTGGCGCGACAACTGGAGCAACCATACAATTATTACCCGGTGCTGGCACTGTGACCTATACGGTAACTGCTACCGGGGTGGGTTGCCCCTCTACAGTAAGTACTACAGTTGATGTGCCCGGAACTGTTATACCCACCTTTACACAAAGTGATGCCTGTGCTGACGTAGTAATTTTAACCGCACAACCTTCGGGTGGTTTTACGTATCGATGGTTTAGCAATGGCGGTGTCACTCCCGTTGCATTAGGTCAACAGATTGCGTTAACAGTTGCGGATGATGGCGATTCATATATCGTTGAAATAGTGAACACAGTCAATGGATGTGTGATCCGATCTGCGGCACAATTTGTTGAAGTAACAGGTGAAGTTACTGCAGCCCTTACGGGAACTCCCGCCTGTGATGACAATCAACCATTCACACTTACAGCAACTACCAATGCAACCGGAGAAACTTACGCCTGGTTCAGAAACAATGTTTTGATCAGTGGGGTTGCTACCGGCACTACCAACCAAACCGAAGCCGGCATCTATCGGGTAGAAATCAGCAAAGGAAGTTGCACGACCTCAACACAGATACAAGTTATCAAGGCGCCCTTGCCCGCGGGCGAACTTCCCAACCGCGTAATTATCTGCAACGATCCTGACAACAACGATCCGAGCACGGCAAGCATAGATCTTAATCCGGGTGTGTTCGATTCGTACAATTGGTTCAAAAATCAGGTTACACTTAATGTTACCACACAAATTCTTAATGCCGATAGCGAGGGATTATATGAAGTTGACATCACCAATTCGTTTGGATGTATTGCGCGCGATCAAACCGAAGTGTTGAATGATTGTGTTCCTAAAATTGTTGCTCCCAATGCCTTTAGGCCAACGAGTGGCGTAGCTACCAACAAAGACTTCTTTGTTTACAGTTTCTTTATCACTGACAACTTTCAGGTGTTGATTTACAATCGTTGGGGCGAACTCGTGTATGAATCAAAGGATCGCAACTTTAAATGGAATGGCGGTTATAATAATAATGCCGGGCAACCCTTGCCAGGTGGCACGTATGCCTATATTGTTAAATACGTAAGCTCCTTCCGGCCCGATAAAGGCATTCAGGAAAAACGTGGTGGGGTTGCTTTGATTAGGTAGTTGATTGAGCTATGACATTTAAAATTTTGAATTAAACTTTAAATGTCATCACGTCTTATAAAGCTTTTAAAATAACTTAATAAAACTTCGCGAGAGCCGCGCGATGCTGGTGATTGGATAATTTTGCACTCGCCCATAAGATTCAAGGATTCCTCATAAAAGGAAAGGGGCTTTTATTATTTCTTATCGATTGCGTAACTATGTACTCTATTATTTCAAACAAACCACTCGCACTATGAAATCTTTACTCTTTATAGCCTTTGTTTCGTTGGTCTCACTTTCTTTTGTTAGTCAGCCGCTACAGATTTTTAATACTTCCTTAACCATAACCGTGCGCGATGAAGTAGGAAACACCGTAAGCGATGCGGAAGTAAAACTATTCAAGTCAGAGCAGGATTACGTGAAAGAACAAAATGTGGTGATGGAAGGAACCTCCGATGCCAAAGGTCTTGTAAAACTCAAAAAACTTGAAGGTATTTCTTACTATGTGATAGTTCGCAAGGAAGATAAAGACAATTCGGGCGGTGGTGAGATTATTGGCAAACTGGAGGAAGGTAAATTCAACAAGGTCACCATCGTTATTCAATAACTGAATGGATCGACTTTCTTTGATCCATTTCTTTTCTGGTTACAATACATTTCATTCCGAAGAAGAAAATTTTGTTCCGCGTTTTCTTGAGCTTTTGTCGCAGCCCAATTGCTTCGAACGAACTCACCTGCCTGGTCATATTACCGGGTCGGCCTGGATTGTAAATCCCGAGCGCACACAAACTCTGTTAGTGCATCACGCCAAGTTAAACAAATGGGTGCAGCCCGGTGGGCATGCCGATGGTGATGAAAATATTTTGCGGGTGGCCATGCGTGAAGCCGAAGAAGAAACCGGATTAAAAAGTCTTACGATAATAAAGGTAACTCCCTTTGATGTAGACATTCATCTGATTCCAAAACGAACTGACTTTCCTGAGCATTTTCATTATGATATCCGTTTCCTGATCGAAGCGAACACAGAAGAAATGATCCTAGTCAGCGAAGAATCACATGACGTAAAGTGGGTTGCTCTTGATGCACTGGATAAATTTACGGCAGAGCCATCGGTGCTGCGCATGCGCGATAAGCTACTTCGAGCCGATTAGTAGCATTCCAAACGCAATCACTACAAGCCAAAACTTATAGACTGCAATAGCCGGAATGATGATGATACTCAGCTCCATCAAAACCGCCAGCAACACCAAAATAACTGCAATAGCTTTTATAATCGAGCGTGTCTTATTACTCATAGGTAGTTCATTTGAACCACAACTTACGGCCTTTATTACATCATGACAAATTAATTTTAGCTTTGCAAGATCATGGCTGAGATTGGAAAAGATATTGCAAAAGCTAAAAATTTACTGGAACGCGGTGAGCTTGTCGCCATCCCAACAGAAACTGTTTATGGACTGGCCGCCAATGCACTGGATACAAATGCTGTTGTAAAAATTTTTCGCGTAAAAACCCGACCACAGTTCGATCCTTTAATTGTTCATGTTGCCAACCTTCAGCAAGCCCGGCAACTGGTAGAATCCTTTCCTGAAAAAGCAGAAAAATTAGTAAGTAAATTCTGGCCCGGCCCCCTAACCTTGTTGCTGAAAAAGAAAAGTATTGTTCCTGATCTCGTTACCTCAGGTATGGATACCGTTGGCATCCGATGCCCCGACCATGCACTTACACAATCTCTCCTTCGCTCTTTATCATTTCCATTGGCTGCACCTAGCGCCAATCCATTTGGCTACGTAAGTCCTACTCAACCTGAACATGTAAATTCACAACTGGGCGAACAAATTGATTACATTCTGGATGGTGGCGAATGTCGTGTGGGTATTGAATCCACCATTGTTGGTTTCGAACATAAAATGCCTGTGATCTACAGGCTTGGTGGACTTGGCATTGAAGATATTGAGAAAACTATTGGGCCTGTTGATATTCAATTGAACACATCCTCAAACCCAAAAGCACCCGGGCAATTAAAAAGTCATTACGCACCCCGAAAAAAAGTAATCTTGGGTGAGATATCGGAATTAATCCGTCAGCATGTTACTCAGCGTATCGGGGTTCTTGCTTTCCAAAAAAAAATTGAAGGAATTGATCCTACCCCGCAAGTGATTTTATCAACTTCCGGAAGCCTGGAAGAAGCCGCCCGGCACCTGTTTGCCGCCTTGCGGGAGCTGGACAAACAAGACATTGATATTATTGTGAGTGAAGTAGTGCCCGACATCGGGTTGGGCAAAGCAATTAACGACCGCTTGCGGAGAGCGGCAGCAGAATAAAAAAAATCTTACCCTACGGCTTCTGATTTCAGTACTTATTGAGATATTCATCCCCTATTATAGATTACAATTCTTTAATCTATATTATTAGAACCCATTAGAAAATGACAAAGAAGATTCTCGTACTCACCGGTGGCGGTGATGCCCCCGGACTTAATGCTGTGATTCGTGGTGTGTGCAAACGCGCCAGAAAGGAAAAAATCTCGGGCACAAAAGAAGAATGGGAAGTGTATGGAAGTATTGAAGCGTTTAACGGAGTTTTGAATGAACCACAGGAAATCATAAAACTTACCAGCAAACGCACAGCCGGCATTCATGTAAAGGGCGGAACGATTCTAAAAACGACCAACAAAGGAAATCCAATTCAGTTTCCACTTCCCCAGCCCGATGGCACTGTTCGTTTTACTGATCGGTCAGATGAGCTAGTTGCAAAACTTAAAAAGTTAAACTTCGATGCAATTATCAACATCGGTGGTGATGGGTCGCAAAGAATCTCTAAAACCCTATTTGATAAAGGCATGCCCATGATTGGCGTTCCTAAAACAATTGACAACGATCTTTCGGCTACTGACTTAACTTTTGGCTTTCAAACAGCTG
Organism: Cyclobacteriaceae bacterium; assembly: GCA_965278925.1. GTDB lineage: Bacteria > Bacteroidota > Bacteroidia > Cytophagales > Cyclobacteriaceae > ELB16-189. The sequence continues at coordinate 1,830,348 of OZ257123.1, forward strand.
TCCAAATTGCTACTGATAGTTTTGATAAACTTGTAACCACAGCCGAAAGTCATCATCGCACCATGATTATGGAAGTGATGGGTCGTGATGCTGGTTGGATTGCTTTGCATACGGCCATTGCCGGAGGTGCCGAAATATGTCTTATCCCTGAAATTCCTTACGACATAAACAAGCTTGTAAAGAAAATTGATAATCGGTACAAAAAAGGCCGGGGGTTTGTGAACATTGTTGTGGCTGAAGGTGCAAAACCCAAGCAAGGCACCATAACTTCTTCTGCCGGAGAAAAAGGTTCCGAGCATGTGCGCCTGGGTGGAGTAGCCTATCAGCTTTCGCGTCAATTAAAAGAAGCTGGTTGCAAAGCTGAAATTCGCGAAACAGTTTTAGGCCATGTGCAACGAGGAGGCACACCTACAGCATTTGATCGCGTGCTAGCCTCTTTGTTTGGTGTTGCTGCCTTTGAACTTGCCCTTGATAAAAATTTCGGGCGTATGGTGGCTTTCAAAAATAATACGATCACATCCGTATCGCTCGAAGACGCAACGAAAGTATATAACACATTGCAGCAAGATTCATTTCTGGTGAAAGCTGCCAAAGGATTAGGAATCAGTTTTGGAGATTAACCTGTGAAGTAGAGTGAATAAAATTGAAATAACCACTCTCGTAAAAGCACCTATTGAGTTGGTGTTTGATCTATCGCGTAGTGTGGAGCTTCATAAGATTTCAGTTCACCAAACAAACGAACAAGCTGTTGGCGGTGTAACCAGCGGCTTGATAGGGCTCAACCAAAAGGTTTTATGGCAGGCCACGCATCTTGGTTTTCGGCAAACTCTGGAGACACAAATCAGCAAATTCACACGGCCTTTTTTCTTTACCGATGAAATGGTGAGCGGTATTTTTAAAACGATGATTCACGATCATTTTTTTTATGCTATGAATGGCGACACTGTGATGATCGATCACTTCTATTTTGAATCCCCCCTGGGCCTGATCGGTGAAGCCGCAGACTTTATTTTTGTAAAACGGTATCTCACCAAACTCCTTGAACAGCGAAACGAAACAATAAAGGACTATGCCGAATCTGATAAGTGGCGCGAAATCTTACCTGTTTCTGTAGAAGAACCCACAATCGTTTCCTGAAAAATAGGAATCATTTATCCTCAACCCTACCAATCAATTTTGTAATTTCGCCTGCTATTAATACGGTGACCTATGAAGACTATTCATGATGTTAATTTCAAGGGCAAGAGAGCCCTCATTCGGGTAGATTTTAATGTGCCCCTTAACAAAAGTTTTGAAGTAACAGATGATAACCGTATTCGGGCTACGATTCCTACCCTAAAGAAAATTCTGAAAGATGGGGGCAGTTGCGTTCTGATGTCGCACCTCGGCCGCCCGAAGGAAGGGCCAGAAGATAAATATTCATTACGGCATACTATAAAAACAACCGAAGCCTTGCTGGGTGTACCTGTTAAGTTTGCATCGGATTGCATTGGCGAAGATGGATATAAACTTTCCGGTGCTTTAAAAGTAGGTGAAGTACTGCTTCTTGAAAACCTCCGTTTCTATAAACAAGAGGAAAAAGGTGATATTGGTTTCGCTGAAAAACTTTCGAAGCATGGCGATATTTATGTAAATGATGCGTTTGGTACTGCACACCGCGCTCATGCGTCCACTACTATTGTAGCTCAGTTTTTTAAAGATAAATGTGCCGGAGATGTGATGGCCGCGGAGTTAGATAACGCAAAGAAAGTACTTGAGAATTCTGTAAAACCTTTCACAGCTATTATGGGTGGGGCAAAAATTTCTGATAAGATTCTGCTTATCGAAAAACTGCTCGACAAAGTTAACCACCTAATTATTGGGGGTGGTATGTCATATACATTTTTTAAAGCGTTGGGTGGGTCGGTTGGAAACTCGTTGGTTGAACTCGATAAACTTGATCTTGCCAAAGAACTAATACAAAAGGCAAAAGCAAAAGGTGTTGAACTTCATTTACCGATCGACTCGGTGGCCGGTGATAAGTTTGATGCCAATGCAAACATCCAAACTGTAAATAATAATTCGATACCCGATGGTTGGATGGGGTTAGATATCGGACCGCAGGCAACGCTGGTTTTTTCTTCAGTCATTGAAGAATCAAAAACTATTTTGTGGAACGGGCCAATGGGAGTATTTGAAATGGAGAAGTTTGAGAAAGGAACCAAGTCAGTGGCCGAAGCTGTGGTGCGTGCAACATCAAAAGGTGCTTTCTCATTGATTGGTGGTGGTGACTCAGCGGCTGCAGTAGCAAAATTTGGTTTCGAAGAAAAGGTTAGTTATGTATCGACTGGTGGCGGTGCCCTTTTGGAATACTTCGAAGGAAAAGTGTTGCCCGGTGTAGCTGCCCTGGAATAATATTCAAAAGCCATTAACGTTAAAGTCAGGTCCACAACGCCTGACTTTTTTGTTTATCTTGTGATTAATAAAATAACACCATGAAAATAAATCTATTACTCATTCTGTTGATATCCCTGATTTCTTGTGATAACAGGAGTGCACTCAAGGTCACCCCTTCTAACGAAGCATCAATGAGTTTTAAAGAAGTTGCATTTGATGCAGCCCCTGCTGAACAATCAGAACAAACCATATCTATTGACCGCAAACTAATCCGCAACGGTCAGCTAGATTTTAAAACCACCGATGTAAAAAATACAAAAACAGAAATAGAAAAGATCAGAAAGGAATTAAACGCATACATCTCTTCTGAAAATGAAAACAATTATGGCGACCGAATTCAGTACAACCAAACTATCCGGGTGCCTGCCGATCAGTTTGATGCACTAATTAAAAGCATTGAGCCCCTGGCTGATAAAATTGAAAACAAAAGCATAAATACCCAGGATGTAACTGAAGAGTTTATCGATGTGGAGGCTCGCCTCAAAACCAAGAAAGAACTGGAATCCCGCTTTCGCGAAATTCTAAAACAAGCAAAAACGGTAGAAGAAATCGTATCCATTGAAAGCCAGATTGCCAATGTGCGAGCTGAAATTGAATCAATAGAAGGCAGACTGAAGTATCTTCAAAATCAGGTTTCATTTAGTACGCTTACAGTATCTTACTATGAAGTTATTGGAACTGACTTTGGCTTTGCTTCAAAGCTTATTGAATCCCTAAAAGGTGGCTGGGATAATCTGTTGTCGTTCCTCATCTTTCTGATAACCCTCTGGCCCTTTGTTGTTGGTATTGCGGTCATCATACTCTGGTGGGTGCGTAGAAGAAAACGCAGACAACAAAAAGTGTAGTTACCAATTAACTTTGCTTAACACCCAAAACTCATCATAGGCAATCTGGGCTGAGTCGACCATCTCGCGTACTACTTCAATAAACAATTCTTTTTCTTGCGGATCGACAGCGGTTTCCAGCTCTTCGACCGTCATCGGTTTTTGTTTTAATAAATAAAGAATTTGTTGTTCATAATCGGTAAGCATGGCCAGGTTCTCAGACTTGCGTTTGCTGATGCACACATCGCACATGCCGCAGGTAGTGTACGTAACCTCATCAAAATATTCCTGAATCACCTGCATCCGGCAACGGTGAGTCTGTTCTACATAACTCTTCATTGCCTCCATCTTGCGTATGTGAAGATCCCGTCTTCGATCAAACTCCTTGCGATCAATGGGTAAGCGGTTTGCATCCTGCCGCGGCAAGACAAACGTAATTTTCGGACTTTCATTAACGGGTTCGTATACCAACACTTGCAGGTTATGCAATTGGCCCAGCTCCAGTTTTATTGTTGGCAAAGATTGTTTCATCATCAAAGCAATCTGATTCTCCGATATCGGAGTAAAATCGGTATACAACTCACCACCATAAAGTCGTAGTAGTGCTTTGATAAGCAAATCAAACCGTGCATGTGCTACTTGAAATTCGTATAGCTTCTTCTTATCAAAGGCTAGATGAAGTGTGGATGGCTTATAAAAACTTTCGTTGAATTCGAGCAGCCCAAATTCTTCAAGTTTTTTTAAGGCCGGATATACATCGGTAGATTTGAAAGAAAATTTCTTACAAAATACATCCAGATCGAAATCATAACTCTCGCCCTGGCTGCTACCTTCTGCCACCTGAAAATGATTGGCAACGGCCTGATAAATCTTTTTTAGATAGTCAATCTCTGGCTGTGATTGAAGTACCTTATTGTGAAGTGAAAGCACATCCACTTCATGAAAAATAATTGCTGCATACGACCTCTTTCCATCGCGCCCGGCACGACCTGCTTCCTGATAATACGACTCAACATTTTCAGGTAAGTCCATGTGCACAACTACACGTACATCAGGTTTATCAATACCCATTCCAAATGCATTTGTTGCCACCATCACTCGTCTTTGGTTCGTGATCCATTCTTCCTGTCGGGCTGTGCGGTCGGTATGGGTTAAGCCTGCATGATAAAAGATGGCCGAGATTTTATTCTTATTCAGAAATCCGGATAAAGCCGCTGTTGATTTTCGTGATCGAACATACACGATTGCCGAGCCCGGTACTTTGCGAAGTACTTCCAGTAACTTTTTTTCTTTCGTCTCGGTTTTACGCACCACAAAAGAAAGATTCTCGCGAGCAAAACTTTTTTGAAAATGAACTACATCAGATAGGGCAAGCTTCGTAACAATATCGTCTTTTACAATAGTTGTGGCCGTTGCTGTTAATGCAATAAACGGAACACCCGGTTTTGTTTCTCTCAACTCAGCAATCTGCAAATAAAGAGGTCTGAAATCGTAACCCCATTGCGAGATGCAGTGCGCTTCATCAATAGCTACGAGACAAACATTCATCCGCTTCACGCGTTCTTTAAACAAATCTGTTTGTAACCGTTCGGGCGAGAGGTAAAGAAATTTTATTTTTCCAAAAACACAATTATCAAGAGTGATATCAATTTCACGGTGGTGCATGCCTGCATGCACTGATACGGCTGCAATACCACGTTGTTTGAGTTGTTTGACTTGATCCTGCATTAAGGCAATCAATGGGGTGATCACCAAACAGATTCCTTCCTGCATCAGCACCGGAACCTGAAAACAAATTGACTTGCCACCTCCGGTAGGCAGTATAGCCAGCACATCACGCTTCTCAAGCACAGCCTCAATGATTTCATCTTGAGGTGAGCGAAAATGGGTGTAACTCCAATACTGCTTGAGTATATCCAGTGATGTCACAATCTTCGTGCTGATTTTACCAATACAGCTCTTGTTTATTCAAAAATGATGCGATTCCCTTTTTGCAATCTTCAGTAGACCGCGCGTTTGCATTCATAGTAGCCGCAAGTTCAAGAGCTTGATGCAATGGCAATGTCTGCACATCCGACAGCAGTTGTTTTGTTAATTGCATTGACTGAGCAGAGTTTGAGCGAATAAGGCCTTGAGCAAATTCAAACACCGAGGCCTCCAGTTCTTTTGCTTCCACTACCTTTGAGATAAGGCCACGACTCACTGCTTCATCCGCTTTGATTATTTCTCCAGTAAGTAAAAGTTGCCGGGCCTTTTGCTCTCCGATTTTTCGAACTAAAAATACTGCCACCAAAGCGGGTATAAATCCAATCTTAACTTCTGTGTAACCGAATTTAGCTTCTGGAACAGCAAACGAAAAATCACATACCGTGGCAAGCCCGCAACCACCGGCCAGCGCATGACCTTGTATCTGTGCAATCACAATTTTCTTTAACGTATAAATCTGAAGAAATAAATCTTTCAAATGCTTCGAGTCTTCCAGATTTTGCTCATAAGAAAAATTCTGTAACTGTTGCAGGTAAGCCAGATCGGCACCCGCACAGAACGATTCTCCATTGGCTTTCAGGACAACTATTTTAACAGCCGGGTCATTCTCCGCATCTGCAAAGATTTTTTTTAAATCACGAACTAACTCATAACTCAACGCATTTCTTTTGTCGGGTCGATTTAACGTAATGTACCCAACACGTTCTTTCACTAAATAGTTTACCAAACTCATATCATTGGGTTAATACAAAAGCGCCATCATCTACTACAGCGTGCAAGCGATCGTCTTCAATTGCTTTACGCCATCTGTTTACAAAGCTTCGCGAGTTACTGCCATCCAGAATTATATTCTTTACAGAAAGATTTTTAATCGACTCCGGAGCGATTGAGTTTCTAGCCACAACAAGGTAATCGATTTCAGCGGATGCCGGCAGTCGTGCATTTTTATTTTGAACAAAGATTATTTTACTGTTTTGCCAGTAAAATGCTTCTATGTGATGTGATACCTTCTGCACGAATGGAATTTCATACTTTATCGAAGATACACCACTTTGTAATCTGTTGGGCCGGATATGGAAACGCATTCGCTCCTGATCATTTTGTAATGATGAGTCAGCTTTGAAATAACTTACTCCTTGATCAATCCATTCCATAGCCGAATGACCTGAAACGCTATACACCACAAACTGATTTCGGTTTATCTGTTGCTGAAAATGAGTATACTGAGTGGCGATAAAAATCAGGGTAAAGGTTCCAGCCAGATACAATCCCCTTATGGATCGATACTGAATCATAACGATAAAGCCTGCCAATATTAATATAATCAACCAGCATTGAAACGTTGTAAGATAAATCTCGCTAATAAGGCTAAAAGGCAGCTCTTCTGTTTTAAAAACAAACCAATTCAAAAGCTGAATTAATCCCAATAATAATTTTCCGATGAGTGCTGCCAACCACGACCATGCGCTGAAGAGTAGAAGTACAATACCACCAATAAGCACTATTGTTGATAAAGGAATAACAAACAAATTGGAAACTAAAAAGTAAACCGGAAACTGATGAAAGTATAACATACCCAAGGCAAATGTAGCAATCTGTGCTGCAATGGATACACAGGTAATTTGCCATATCCAATCCCCCGCTTTATTATTAATCTCCCACAAATTATAGATAGGCCGTTGCAAATAAACAATCCCCAACACAGCCAGGTATGACAACTGAAATCCCACTGACATGATGAGATAGGGATTGTAAATCAGCAACACAAAGGCCGAAGCAGCTAGCGTATTGTAGATGTTTGATTTCCAACCCAGCGGCCGTGCAAGCGCAATAAATGAAAACATGGTTACTGCTCGCAATACCGAAGGTGATAATCCGGTTACAAAAGCAAAAGCCCAGAGAAAAAGAATGCTTATGCTGGCAACTACCCAACGGCTCCACGAATAGCGATTAAGCGGACGCAGCAATACAATAATAATTGCATAGATGATACCAACATGCAACCCCGATACGGAAAGAACGTGCATTGCTCCACTTGCTGCATAGGCATTTTGTAAATCGGTATCAATGCCGTCAGTAACACCCAGAATCAATGCCATTGCAATAGCCTGCTCTTGCTCACCTGCAATATTCTGTTTGATAATTTCTGTAGCCCAGGCTCGTACTTTATGAGAATAGAAGATAAATCCTTTTCGCCCTGTATGTGCCAATAGTCGGATCTGATCACCTGAAACAAACTGTTGATGATAAATATTTCTGAAGCTTAGAAATCGCTTAAAATTAAACTCATTGGGATTGGCCGGAGGCTCCAACTCATTCGGAGCACCTTTTATCAAAAGCCTGTCTCCATACAGCCATGGAATTTGTTCCATCGACTTTTTTGAAACATACATCATCACCGATCCACTTCTCTCCTTCCACTGATCTGTTTTTATGCGAACAATCTCAACCTGCAAGCGCCATGATTTTGCTTTCGACTCGGGTGCACTTCTCATAATTACTTCGTAGGCTATTATGGCATCCTTTTCATGGAGAAGATGATCCGCTTGTCGGCTGCTCGTGCTTATCAATAAATGCAGATAACCCAAAAGAAAAATTGCAGCTAGCCCAATCATACCCTTAACTACTTTGGCCAACCGCCACGATTGAAGTGCGAATGTAGCAACCAGATAAATACAGATAAGGATAACTAAAACATAAAAAGTAATTTGTTCAGAAATCAGATTCGGACTATAGATTGCCAATAGAATACCTCCCGTAAGAAATAGGGTAATGCGCACCATAGTAAAAGGAACCCAACTAAACATGAGTGAATTTAACCAGCAGGTTTATAGAAACCAAGGCATTCTACCCGGCAAACCCATCCACCAGCAACATCTTAGTGTAAGCGGTACGTTGCCGCAGGGCTTTGGCCGGTGCATATTCTTCAGATGCCCACCATGCTTTGGCGAGTTCTGTAGTCGGAAACTCCAACACCACTATTCGTTGCGGATTCCATTCGCCTTCCAACGTTTCGGTTTTGCCACCACGCACAACAAATTTACCTTGAAATTTTTTTAACGAACCGGGTGTAAGTTTTTTGTATTCTTCATACTCGGTTGGGTTGTGAACTGTAACTTCTACAATAATGTATGCTGGCATATTAATTTGAAGATTTGAAAATGCTACAAGTTGAAAATAAGTGTCGTGCTTTGAGGAGCAATAAGTCTAATGTGAAGAAGAGGGAATTACTTTGCCATACGCTTCTATAATATCACGCACCAATTTATGACGTACCACGTCTCGCTCATTCAATTCAACAATCCCAATTCCTTTAACATCTCTCAAGATTTTTACAGCTTCATTCAATCCCGAGCGTTGATTATGGGGCAAATCAATCTGCGAAGTATCCCCTGTTACTATCATTTTTGACTCAGGCCCCATACGCGTAAGAAACATTTTCATTTGCATGGGAGTAGTGTTCTGGGCTTCATCCAACAAAATGAAAGCATTGTTCAGTGTGCGGCCACGCATATAAGCAAGTGGAGCAATCTCGATGATCTCACGCTCCATGTAGAATTTAAGTTTCTCAAATGGCACCATATCGTTGAGTGCATCATAAATTGGCCTTAGATAAGGATCAATTTTCTCTTTCAAATCGCCCGGTAGAAAACCAAGATTCTCTCCGGCCTCCACGGCTGGTCGGGTAATAATAAGTTTTTTAACCAGTTTGTTTTTCAAAGCTTTCACCGCCATGGCTACCGAAACATAGGTTTTGCCGGTACCTGCCGGGCCTAATGCAAACACCAGATCATAATCCTTTACGGCTTTCACCAGCTTCTGCTGATTTAGTGTCTTTGCCTTTATAGCCGCGCCTTTTGTTCCATAGAGAATGATTCCATCAGGAGAGTCATCATTAACAAATTCATGACGCTCCTGCGTTATGTATCCACGCACATTTTCCTCGGTTACTCTGCCAAACTGATGAAAATGATCCATCAGTGAATTCAGAATGTCGGTTATCTGAAGAATATCCGGGGCTTCGCCTTTTATCAGAATTTCATTTCCACGCGAAATGATTTTACTCTTAGGGAAAGCCGTAGCTAGTTCGCTGATGTTTTTATTCTCTACGCCAAGAAAGTCGGTGAGAGGAATATTTTCGAGTGTGATGGTTTTTTCTGTCAATGAAGTAATGTGGTTTAAATCAATTAATTTTGAGGCCTAAAAGTAAACAAATCCCGTCCAAGCAAAAACACCAGGGCGCGGTATAACGTTCGCGAATGGCCATCATTACCCTTCTTACCGACAGTGGAGAAAGCGATCACTATGTGGCCACAGTGAAGGCTAAAATTCTCAGTGTAAATCAAGGCTTAACCATTGTTGACATTAGTCATAAGATTGCTGCGTGTGATATCGCCCATGGGGCTTATGTACTCAAATCTGCTTTCCGAGAATTTCCTGGTGGCACAATTCATCTGGTAGGTGTTGATTCTTCCGGCAATAAAGACGATGTTTTTCTAGCCTTACAACTTGAAGATCATTTTTTTGTGGGTGTTGATAATGGACTCTTTGGACTTATCAGCGATAAAACGCATCAACAAGTAGTTCAGCTCAACTCCGTCAATCCAATTCAAACCACCTTTCCCGAAAAGGATATTCTTGCACCGGCTGCCGCCCGACTGGCAAGTGGGGTAACTATCAGTACGTTAGGTAAGTCTCTTACTACGTTTCGAAAGATGATGAACCGCCAGGTGAAAGCCACAAAGCGAATTATTGCCGGCCACGTTATGCGTGTTGACACCTATGGGAATCTGATTACAAATATTACTAAAGTGGATTTTGAAATACTCACTAAAGACAGAACATTTACCGTTCAGTTTGGTGGCGAAAAGTTCAGGCGCATACACACCAATTATTATCAGACAGAGCAGGGTGATTGTTTTCTGATTTTCAACAGTCAGGGATTGCTCGAAATCGGAATTTATAAAGGGAATGCCAGCGAATTATTAGGACTTCAATATGATAGCCCGGTGAATGTTACGTTTGACGAATAATTGGTGGAGAGATTTGAGTTGTGAGTATCGAGCGTAATATTCACATCTTATTCTCAACTCTCAGTACTCACATCTCAATATGGTTTTATGATTATCCGAATTGTACGCATGCATTTTTCTGAAGCCGGAGTGGAAGAATTTTTAGAAATCTTCGATCGCAATAAGGAAGCAATCCGCAATTTTCCAGGATGTTTACACTTGCAACTGTTGAAAGATTCAGAAGACTCCTTCTGCTATACAACTTTAAGCCATTGGGATGGACCACAAAGTCTGGAGAATTACCGCAAGTCGGAGCTGTTTGGTAAAGTATGGGGGCGGGTTAAAACCCTGTTTTCTGAAAGAACGCAAGCTTTTTCGCTAGAGAAATTTATCGAGTTGTGAGTTGTGTGGAAAGTAAACTTTAAAGATATTTGCAACCCCTTGAAAGAGGAGCACGCAATGCCTTAGTGGCGGAACTGGTAGACGCGCACGACTCAAAATCGTGTACCGTAAGGTGTGCCGGTTCGATTCCGGCCTGAGGTACATTTAATCCCAAGTTGTTAACAACTTGGGATTTTTTTTAGACAATTCGAATTCTGATAATAGGTAGAATGATTTTTAGATAGCTATTCTTGTTAGTAACACTGAACAGATAAAACTAAATGGGTTGGCTTTCGCCAACCCATTCCTATTAAGAAAACATTCTATCTAACCTAATCAGCATCAGTAAAGTTTACTTTAGCAGTTTTAAGATAGATCGTACTGCCGGGCGCCCCCCGACCTACGGCAAACGTTTTACCGTCAGCATTGATAGCACTCTCCAACGTAATGGTGAGGCTTTTATCTCCATCATCTACACCATCCGCAGCAGCGCGAATGCCAAGATTCACAAAATCGAAATCGGCTGTGCCAGCTGGTGCTTGATTTCTCTTTATAATAATAGTTCCACCAGTAGCAGAAGTTGTTCCGCCTGTAGTCGCATTAACAGTAAAATCTGTACCCAGCACAGCAGTACCACTAAAAGAATACTTAACTGTTACATCGGAGAGCGAACCTGTGGCTACCTCTATGCGCAAGTTTTGAACTGCTGTGGATGTTTCAGCTACGGTTCTGTCAATAGGAGTTACCGTTCCACCAGTATTGGCAAATGCTACATAACCGTGCAACTCAATAAGTCGAATAGTTTGATCCTCCAAATCAAGATCGGTGCAGGAAGCAAACACAAGTCCTGCAATTAATATCGTTAATATCTTTTTCATTGTTCTCATTTTTAATTTTCAAACCACATGGGTACATCCGTTAACACATCTACAGGTGTGTTCATATTTGCACCGCGTTCAACCGGTGAATACAATAACCGCTTTAGCATGGTAGTAATGGTAGAACCAGGCGCAGCTTGTATTGCAGGCACTTTAGTTCTGCGTACATGATTCCACGAAACAATCGGGCACCAAAACGTTGCCAGAAATTGTTGTTCGCCAATAGCTTGAAGTTGCTGGGCTTGTGTAAGTGCATTGATGTCGGGTAATCCTGTAACAAACGTGGTGATCTGATCAGTTGAAAGTGTTAATTGCGCTCCCGGAATGCTTTGTCCCCAGAATTGTAATGTCTCCGTGATGGCCTGACGATACAATGCATTCGCATCTCCCGTTAGTGCACTTTTGGCAACCAATTCGGCTCTGTAAAAAGTAATCTCTGCAGGCAGCAACCAGATATCGGGTAGGTTACCCCGAATCACATTGTTTGAATAGCGTGCTTCTTCATCTGTTGGAAACACGCCAACCTCTGATGCTTCATAATTTCCGGTTGCTCCATTCACACAATAAAGTTGTAGACGTGGATCACCTTCAAGCAAATCGCGCATCACGGGTGTGGGCCCAAAGTAATTGGTGGTTTCATTCGAACCCGTACCAAACGCAGTTACCATCTGCTGCCATGCGTTTTGATTTCCGGTTGTACCGGGATAGCGTAACATAGTGGCTTGTGTGTTGCTGGAAATGTAAGGCTCATTTAAGGCTGCTGTGATCTGTGCATCCACGGAAGTGTCTTTATTTCGCAACAGCATCAACACACGAATTTTTAACGAGTTTGCAAAAGCTCGCCAGTTAGTCATGTTGCCTCCGTAAATCAAATCGCCTTGCGCTACATTAAATGTTCCGGTAGCAGGTAACTCATCAATCAGATCCATGGCATCATCCAGCATAGCCACAACACCCTGCAACACATCTTCTTGCGCATCGTACACAGGTTGTGGAAATTCATCCGCTTTCAGCGCTTGCGAAAATGGAATATCACCAAACAAACAAGTTGCATCGAAGAAGGCTAATGCTTTTAAGGTTACGGCAATAGCAGCCACATTGTTATTGGAAACACCTGCAGCACGAGCATCATTCTCAACCAAAGTAAGATTGGGAAGCATGATCGCGTAAAGCATACCCCATTGGTTGCTTGATAAAAACCCACCGGCAGCACCACCACCTACCTTGGGTGAGTTAAACGTAGCTGAGGCATGTTGATAAACATCTACCATGCGCGTACCTATTTCGGTAGTAGTTCTGTTGCTGTATTGCACGATAACAAAAGGTAACACTGCATTCGGATCAGCGGAGGATGCTGTAAGCGGATTTGTATTGATATCCAATTGATCGGCACACGATAATGGAATTATCATCGCAGCCGTACTAAGAAATATGATTAATAATCGTTTCATTTTTATGTTGATTAATTGATCAGAATGTAAGACGTAAATTAAATCCCATGCTGCGCGTGGATGGAACGGCCGCCCGCTCTATACCAAAACCATCAGCACCGGCACCAAACAAGTTTGCTTCCGGATCGATGTGTGGAACCTTCGAATACAACAGAGCCAGGTTTCTTCCTTCCACTCCTACCTGAAGTTGTTTCACGAAGCGCGTACCCAAAATATGTTGTGGTACTGTATAGGAAAGTCCGAGTTCGCGAAATTTTGCAAACGAGGCATCGAAGATGGTTGCATCCGCTGCACCACCTGGTGCTAAGCCAGTCCAGAAAGTTTGTGCGCTGCGGACCGGAATATCGTTTTCGCGGAATGTACCATCGCCATTGGCTAACACACCATGGGCATCAATGAAGGTTCCTTCCCGATTGGTGGCAGTTTCTGTAGTTGCTCCGCCTGCCCAAAGAGCCGCTACGGTTGCAGAGTGAATCAAGCCACCACTGCGCCAGTCTATTGTGGTAGATAGCGTAAACCCTTTAAACGAAAATGAGTTAACGAATCCCATCGTAAAGTCCGGCATTACGCTTCCGCGCGAAGCAACAGGGCCTGATTGTCTCAATCCATTGGCTGGATTAATAATCGGGCGACCACTTACCGGATCGGATAAATAGGTAGTAGTGAATAACTGAAACTCACGACCCGGTACGGCTACCACTTGTATATTATTAAACTCACTGGCAATCAGAATTCGTTCAGTGCCTTTTGCCAAACTTTTCACCGTAGATTCATTATGGGTAAAGTTTACCATCGAGTTCCACTTAAAGTTTTTGCCATCAATCACCTTAGCATCCAATGAAATTTCTACACCTTCCTGCACCACTTCACCCACATTAAGAGTTTGGGTAGCAAAGCCTGTAGATTGTGGAATTGGAATGGCGAGAATCTGATTTTTATTACTTGAGTTGAAGTAAGAAACATCTAACGTGATGCGGCTATTCAAAAATTGCAACTCAGCACCAAACTCAAGTGTTGTTTGTCGCTCGGGTAAAAGATTTACCGGAGGAATTCTGGTTTGCGCCTGAAATCCTAACCTGCCGTTAAACGGAAAGTTCTGATTTAAACTATACTGACCTGTTGCGGCTGCTACCGGAATAAACTGGAAGTCGAGTTGATAAGGATCGGTATCGTTACCCACTTGTGCCACACTGGCGCGCAGCTTACCATAGTTCAACACTTTGCTTTTCATGCCAAGCGCTTCTGTAATTACCAAAGCCAAACTTACTGATGGATAAAAGTAAGACCGATTGTCGGCAGGTAATGTGGATGTCCAGTCGTTTCTACCTGTAATGGATAAGGTTGCCCACTCTTTGTAACTCAACGAAGCTTCGCCATATCCACCAAACAAAACTTGTTCGGCAAAACCACGCGTGGGTACATTGGCTAATGCATTAGATGGATTAAATAACTCAGGAATACTCAGATTTTGCGAAAACAAAGTTTCGCTGCTAAAGCCACGCTTATTGTAATTAAAACCTCCTAGTAATTTAAGATTAAAATCACTGCCGAAGTTTTTGAAGTAAGTAGCGATCAAATCGACATTAAATTGTTTACGATTGATTTTATCGATCGTAAAATCACCAGTAGCGCGGCTACGCGTTCCCACCCTATTGGTGATTAGTCTGTTATCCTGATCAAAGTCATATCCCAATCTTGCCGTAAAACTTAACTCCTGAATAGGGCTAAAAGTAGTTTCAAAATTTCCAAGAAAGCGTTCATCCTTTCTTTCATTCTTGTTTTCATGTTGAACCCAGAATGGATTGTTATCGAACGGACTTGCAAATCCTATTTGATTTCCATTTTCATCAATCCAGGGTTGAAAGTTTTTAAAATTCGTGGATCGGATAAATCCGGCCAGGCCAAATACGTTTGGATCGTTTGCTCCGGCTACACCTGTGCCTTGCGATTGCGTAGAGATATATTGAATACCAAAACGACTCTTTAACTTATCGGAATGTTTCATCCCGGCATTAAAGCTGGTGGTTAATCGATCCAACTCTGCATTGGGAAGAATACCCATCTGATTCAATGATGTTATACTCAACCGATAATCGCCTTTATCGTTCCCATCTGAAAAAGCTACGTTGTTGATTAACGTTCTTCCTGTACGATAAAAATCTTTATAATTCTCATTGTACGGTTGCAGCCCTACGCGATCGCCTGTTCCCAACTCAGTAACCTGTTGCCCAACCATGCGCGGGCCCCAATTGTTAACCGTTGCGGTAGAGTCATACTTAAAGTTCAGACCTCCACCATATTCATTTTGATATTCGGGCACACGAAAGAGATCATCGAACCTAACCGATGAATTTACTGTAACCGTAGCACGACCTTGTCCGCTCTTTCCTTTTTTGGTCGTTACTACGATTACACCCGCAGCTGCGCGCGAACCATACAACGCGGTTGCTGCTGCGCCTTTTAATACGTTAATGGATGCTACATCATCGGGATTAATTACGGCTGATCCTCCAGCAAAATCACGATTACCTGTAATACGTGAAGTTGTGTTGTCTTGTGCATCATTGATAGGCACACCATCCACCACCCAAAGTGGATTATTTCTTCCACTCAGTGATGAAACACCACGTACAATAACTTTTGTTGAGCCACCGAGGTTCCCCGAACTTTGCGTGATAGTAACGCCTGTTACCTTACCCTGCAAGGCATTAAGAATGTTTGCTTCACGCGAAACAGTAAGGTCTTCGGACTTTACACCTGAAATACCATACCCCAGTTCGCGCGATTGTTTCTCTACACCCAGAGCCGTAACCACTACTTCGGATAGTTGCGTTACATCGGCTATAAGAGAAGCATTCACAACAGCTTTCTCGCCTATTGGTACTTCAAGCGATTGAAACCCAATGAACGAAAATACAAGCGTACCTGTGTTGCTAATTACCAAACGATAATTTCCATTTGCGTCTGTAACAGTTCCGAGTACCGTTCCCTTCAACAATACGTTTACACCTGGAAGTGTACTGCCATCTTCAGCAGATTTAACACTTCCGCTTATCGTTCTTTCCTGCGCCTGAGCAAACAGAAATGAACAGCAAAAAATCAATAGTAAAATTTTCCGCATAGATTTTAATTTTTGTTCAACAATGTTTTAGATCGGATGTGAAATTAGATGGGAAAACCTATCGAAACAGAGGCAAAGCGATAGATGCATCTTTCTGTAGACAGATAGAACATCCTCATCAATCAATCACAGGAATTCATCAATAAAAACTTTTGAACAAAAGTCGAAAGGCCAGGCATGCTAACCCGATGTGAGCAAAAAGAACAATAATTTTTTTTAGTACTACTAAATGATTACTTCAGTCAGCATCAAAAAAAATAGCAACGTAAGTTGTATGAAAAGAATAAGGATAGTTTCTCTTATAGACGTTATCTATTTTTTCAATTGTTCAATGCTATGCTTAGAGGCATCTAACATAGTAGTAACCCAATAGTCGTTCGAATGGTTTTTCAGATAGGTTAAAAACTTATTGTGTGTCTCGGCATCCACATTGATTGAATGACCACCGCCTACACCATGAAATAAAAGAACCAGAAGTGCATTCTCCTCTTTCGCCTTTTCGGCCCAACTCTCTAATTGATGGGCATTCGTGTGATCCACTACATAACAGTTTAGATTAGTTAACTCTAATGTGGACAATTCATTTAAGCGACCTTGTGTACCTCGCAAGGATACAAATTGATCTTTGATAGCTTCGCTAAATGAGCCTTCTCCTGTTTTTGTGTCGCCACAGGTATAAGCAAAGGTTCGCTCTTTTTTTCCATCCACAGATTCCAGAAAAATATTTGTCATCTCAACTTCTCTTACAAATTGTACAGTTGAGTATTTACTCAGGTCATTTTGTGGCGACACCCATGACCTTCCGGGTTGGGAGGCATCGCAAGGATGAAATAAAGTATGATTCCCCAACTCATGTCCGTTTCGAGCAGCAATTCTCCAATCTTGAATTCGGTTTTTACTTCCTGGAAAATCTGCCGTTAGATAGAAGGTAGCTTTTAGCCCGAGTAAATCCAGCGCAGGAATTACGTTATCCAGGTGTTCAACGAGTGCATCGTCATAGGTTAAAACAATGGCGGCTTTTTTTCCACGCCAAAGTTTATTTACATCAACTACCTCTGTCTGAAACGGTGATGCTGGCAATCCTTCTCTGTTATAGAAGTTAACCTTATCCGGATTATCGGCCCATGCATACCGAACATAAACAGGATTCAAAATCTCGTCACTCCAGACTATAACCTTATCATTATCAATTGATGTATTTGCCCAAACGAATTTTTTATCATCCCCCGCAACTGCAAACCACTTTAATTCTTCGCCATTGCCAGAGATTAAGCCGCTGCCAACGTGCGAGAACGTAAGAGTAACTTTGTTACCTGTTACCTTTGAAGTTGTGAATACAGGACCAGAGTACACAATGTCTTTCTCGCCATAAGCAACATGCTGTGCAGCAAGTGCCAATCGTTCGCCAATAGGTTTTTTATTTCCCGGATGAATGTCATTCCATTCTCCCAGATCAATGGTTACTGCCATAGCCGTGTTGGGAACTTTTAGAGTTTTTAATTGTGCTTCTCGTAATCGTGCCCATTGACTTTCTGCTGGCGAATAATCAACATCCATAAAATTTGGCAGTTGCGCATATAAGAAAGGTAAGTCGGGTTGTTGAAATTTAATTCGCCAATCCTGAATTAAAGCGGGTAACAAAGTTTCATACTCTTCTGGCCGACCGGCATTGGTTTCGCCCTGGTACCAGAGTACACCTTTCAGGTTGCAATTTGTAAATGGAGCAATCATTCCATTATACAATGAAGCAGGCTGATTTTGAGAATTTATCCCTCCGCCACTTCCTACTTCATTTTTATATACTGCGCCAACCTGATACTGCCAATATCCTTTAAGATCAACAGTATCGGTTCTGGTAGCTATATAATAGGGTTTGTCAGGAACGAAGCCACCTTTACCAGAATAATTGATCACTCGAATGGCAAACGTATTTTTTCCGGGCTTCAATAAATCTGGAGGTACATTGTATCTCCGTTGCGGGTATTGGTATGCTTTGTTACCTACCAAAGTACCATTAATATAGAGGTAATCTGCATCAACAATTCTACCCAACGCTACCATAGCCGGCTTACCAATCATAGTGGATGGGATTTCTATCTCTCTTCTGTACCAGACCACGCCATCCAGATTTCGAATACCCTGGTCATCCCAGTAGCCTGGTATATTAATAGTGTTCCAGTTTTTGATTGAGAATGAGGTGTCGTACCATTTTTTGGAATCGACCAAACCCTTATCGGATTTGCGAGCTGCGGCAATCTGTTGGCCTCTACTGGCAGCAACCCGATTTGCCCTATTAACATAGGCCGTATCCTTGTTTTGTTGTATCGTTCGAATGATATCTTTAAAATCGATCAATCCTTCTTCACTTGTCCATGCTTCAATGGGCGTGCCACCAACACTGGCATTAATAAGGCCGATAGGAATGTGATATTTTTCGTAGAGGTTTCTTGCGAAAAAGTAAGCCACCACCGAAAAATTGAGAACATTTTCAGGATTGGCGATATTCCATTTGCCTTGTAAATCCGCTGCATCACCAACCAGAATATCGGTTAGTGTAATGCGATTACTCTTACCTATAATTTGCATCGTGTAAGGTCCTCCTGCAGAAGTTGCCGGAATTCTCACCAGCCACTTACCATCCATACCCGTTTTAGTGGTGTAGGTTTTCCCTTTAAAGATGACTTTAATATTTTCACTTTTGTCGGCCCAGCCCCAGACTTTCAGTGTGGCATCGCGCTGGATAACCATACTGTTGCTTACCAGGGCAGGTAGGCGAACGGTTGCCCAAAGTGTAACTGCATGCATGAATCCAAAAACAAAAAGAAAGCTTATTACTATTCGTTTCATGTCCAAATTTGGTTAATCCTGAACCTGTAAAATTTATCCATTCAATCGCGCAGAAGCAAAGTATAGAAGTCCTGACATAGTACAGCAACTCTTGTGACAATCGAACCGCAAGATTTATAAGCCCAGTAATAGAGTTCTCTTTTTCAGTACCTGCTCAACCCAAGGCGTAAGAAGCCGAATTAGGCAAAAAATCAAAATTTCATACATCGATTGCATAGTAATATGGGCTAATTTATTAAAAATTAGATTTTTTCAAATACAGTGAAGGCGAACCAAACCTTCAGCTGTACTTCTCTCCTACTTTAAATTTCCATCATAGCACTACGGGTCTGCAGTATGCGATCTCGATCGATAATGAAGAGCCTCAAGTCGTGGGTTTAAATCTTAACGATCCTAAAAATAGAATTTGGGAAGGGGGTAGTCTAATAACGTCATTGTTAAAACATCCAGTCATCAAGCTTTGAAATCGGTAAGCATACCATTAAGTTCTGAATGATCGATCCTGGTATTATATTGCAGAAAATAGCGGTTGATTTGGGTGGAGTAAAACCCAGCTATCTGGGACCCACCCGAAACAAAAATTCAGAAATAAGATAATGGTAATTTAAATGAAATGATTCCATCCATCCACGTAACTTTAAAAATAAAAATCAGCGCATGAAAACAAATCTATGTATCGCAAGTCTGGGGTTATTGACAGTAGGCATGCTCCTATCCGGTTGTGGCAACAAAGGAAGTGTAGAAAGTACGAGTCAAGATACACTCACCGTAGCACCTGCTCCTTTATCACAGCCCTTGGTTAGTCATATTTACACAGCCGATCCTTCTGCTCATGTATATAATGGCCGTATCTATATTTATCCTTCGCATGATATTGAAGCAGACGCTCCCGAAGATGATGAAGGTGGCCATTTTGCTATGCAAGACTATCATGTATTATCGATGGACTCTATTGGCGGAGAAGTAATTGATCATGGTGTAGCTTTGGATATTAAAGATGTAGCATGGGCAGGCCGACAAATGTGGGCACCTGATGCGGCTTTCGCCAACAACACATACTACTTATATTTTCCCGTGAAGGACAAACAAGATGTTTTTAAAATTGGTGTGGCAACAAGCAACACCCCCGAAGGACCATTTAAAGCCGAAGCCAAACCAATAGAAGGCAGTTATAGCATTGACCCTACGGTGTTCAAAGATGATGACGGATCGTTCTACATGTACTTTGGTGGCATCTGGGGCGGGCAACTGCAGCGTTGGGATAACAATAAATACAAACCCGATGGCGCACTGCGCAAAGCGGAAGAAGAAGCAATCTTACCGCGCGTTGTGAAGCTAGGTGCGGACATGAAAAGCTTTGCTGAAGAAGTAAAAGAAATAGAACTGGTTGATAAAAATGGTAAGCGTTTTACAGAAGGTCAAAACGACAAACGCTTCTTTGAAGCAGCCTGGATGCACAAATACGATGGAAAGTACTACTTCTCCTATTCTACTGGTGATACACACTTCATCAACTATGCGATCGGTGATTCTCCTTACGGACCGTTTACGTACAAGGGCGTGGTACTCAATCCTGTTAAAGGTTGGACAAACCATCACTCGATCATACAAATAAAAAATAACTGGTTTTTGTTTTATCATGATGTGCAGCTATCCGGAAAGACTCATTTAAGAAACGTGAAAGTGACCGAGTTGAAACACAATGCTGATGGAAGCATACAGACACTCACACCGTAACAGGAAAACCATGCGCTCGATTTTCTTTCTTTTTTTTATTTGCTTTTTGTTGTCACCTGCATTAAGTCAGGACGGAAATAAAAGTAATACGAAAACTAAAGGATTAAAGGATTATTACAAGGAGTATTTTGCAATGGGCGTTGCCGTTTCACCACGTGCCTTAAAGACAGATGAAGCCCAATTAATTCTTCAAGAGTTTGGGAGTCTTACTGCGGAAAATGCAATGAAGATGGGGCCTATTCACCCCAAAGAGAATGAATATTTCTGGAACGGTGCCGATGCCATTGTTGAATTCGCACAGCAAAACAAGATGCAATTGCGCGGACACACATTATGCTGGCACAATCAAACACCTGCGTGGATGTTTGTAGATGCTAAAGGAGACACCGTTTCTAAATCAGTATTGTTAGAAAGGCTCAAGGATCACATCACCACCGTGGTATCTCGGTATAAGGAAAAAATATATGCATGGGATGTAGTAAATGAAGCTATTTCTGATAAACCTGATGAGTATTTACGCAACTCTGCCTGGCTTAAAATAATAGGCGAAGAATACATCGCCAGAGCATTTCAATATGCACATGAGGCTGATCCTGATGCGTTACTCTTTTATAACGACTATAATGAAATCAGCGCAGTTAAAAGAAAAAAAATTATTCAGTTGGTGAATAGCCTAAAAGCAACGGGGATACCTATACATGGGATAGGCTTGCAAGGGCACTGGGCTGTGAACGAACCTTCGGCCAGTCAACTGGAGAGCACGATAGCTGAATTTGCAACGACCGGTCTTCAACTACAAATCACTGAACTTGATATTTCAGTTTATCCGAAAGAACATCAGGCACGCGACCGCAAAGCCGAAGATTATGACACGGAATTTTCCATTGAAAAAGAACAACAACAAATAGCCGTATATAAAATGTGCTTTGAATTATTCCGAAAGCATAAAGATGTGATTTCCAGCGTCACTTTCTGGAATATTTCGGATCGCACTAGTTGGCTGGATAATTTCCCGGTAAGAGGGAGAAAGGATTATCCGCTGTTATTTGATAAAGAACTAAAGCCAAAAGGGGTTTATTCAGAGATAGTAAAGTTCTAGGTGTTGAAAGAGAAGGTTGTAGAAAGGGAATTTACATAACCGATTGATTTTACTCACTCAGAAAGAAGTAACAACATGTAATTTAATTTGTCACTTTGATCTTTAAATCAATAGATATGTTACATAGATGTTTTCTGTTATGTTTAATTCTTGGAACATCTCTGATTGTTCGAGCCGAAGATGGATATCGGTTATGGATGCGATACGAGAAAGTTTCAAATCCAGCGATCCTTAAACACTACCTGAATACAATCCAGGGATTGGCTCTTGAGCGCACATCACCCACATTGAAAATTGCAGGGCAAGAACTTGAACTAGGAATTACGAGCCTGCTTGGAAAACAACCTACCATCACTTCTCAGATATCGAAAGGGACTCTTGTTGCTGGTACCGCTACCTCGTCATTGATCCAATCATTAGGGCTGTCGCAAAAACTCGCTTCACTTGGCACGGAAGGGTTCATCATTTATGCAACAACGTTTAACGGAAAAAAAATTATTGCTATTGCTGCCAATTCAGATATCGGTGTGGTGTATGGATCTTTTCATTTTTTAAAACTGCTTCAAACGCATCAGTCTCTTGAGAAGTTGGATATTACTTCTTCTCCGAAAATAAAAATCCGTGTGTTGAATCATTGGGATAATCTTGATCGCACAATAGAGCGTGGATACGCTGGATTTTCATTGTGGAACTGGCAGAAACTGCCTGATTATATAGATCAACAATATATTGACTATGCCCGGGCCAACGCCTCCATCGGCATCAACGGTACTGTACTTACGAATGTAAATGCCAATGCATTGTTGCTTACAGAATCTTATCTTAAAAAAGTCGGAGCCTTAGCCAATGTATTCAGGCCTTACGGGATCAAAGTATATCTCACGGCTCGCTTTAATGCACCTATGGAACTTGGTAAATTAAAAACTGCCGACCCTCTAGATCCTGCCGTGCAGACATGGTGGAACGAAAAAGTGAACGAAATTTATTCTATCATTCCAGATTTTGGTGGCTTCCTTGTAAAAGCAAATTCAGAGGGTCAGCCTGGTCCACAAAACTATAGTCGTTCGCACGTAGATGGAGCCAACATGCTGGCCGATGCCGTAAAAAAACATGACGGTATTGTGATGTGGCGTGCCTTTGTGTATGATGACAAAGTTCCGGACGACCGCGCCAAGCAAGCCTACTCTGAATTCAAACCTCATGATGGATTCTTTCGAGACAATGTTTTGGTGCAGGTAAAGAATGGGCCCATTGATTTTCAACCACGCGAACCATTTCATCCTCTTTTTGGTGCGATGCCCAAAACTCCTTTGATGATGGAGTTTCAGATCACACAAGAATATCTCGGCTATAGTTCGCACCTTGTCTACCTCGGTTCACTCTTCAAAGAAACGCTGGACGCGGATACTTATTACAAAGGCCAAAATTCAACAGTCGCTAAAATTGTTGATGGATCACTTGATGACCACAAACTTTCCGGAATGGCTGGTGTTGCCAATATCGGAACAGATCGTAACTGGTGCGGTCATCCCTTTGCACAGTCCAACTGGTATACATTCGGACGACTCGCCTGGGATCATTCACTTAGTGCCGATCAAATAGCGGACGAGTGGATACGAATGACATTCACCAATGAGAATCAGGATATCATCCAGATTAAGAACATGATGCTCAATTCTCATGAGACCGTGGTTCGTTATATGACGCCCCTGGGTCTTCACCACATTATGGGTTGGAGTCATCACCACGGACCAGCACCGTGGATCGCCAATAAGCATCGAGCCGACTGGACATCCGTGTACTATCACAAAGCGGATTCGATGGGTGTTGGTTTCAATCGTACTGAAACCGGGAGCAACGCTTTGGCACAGTATTCCAACGAAATCAGAAACGAATTTGGAAACAAACGTCTTATTCCTAAAAAGTATTTATTATGGTTTCATCATGTGGGTTGGCGCGACAAATTGAAAAGCAATAATACACTATGGGATGAACTATGTTTTGAGTACCAACGTGGTGTTGACGAAGTTCGCGGTATGCAAAAAACCTGGCAATCTATGAAGGGAAAAATTGATGACGCTCAACATAATCAAGTAAGTCAGTTGCTTTCTATACAAGAAAAAGAAGCAGTGTGGTGGCGGAATGCATGCCTGCTTTATTTCCAAACATTTTCTAAAATGCCTCTTCCGGTCGGTGTAGAAAAACCCGATCAATCATTAGACTATTATCAGCATTTAGAATTTCCGTTCGCTCCAGGAATTAGGCCAACGTGGTAGTAATTAGACGGCATCAAAATAATATCTTTGAAAATACTTTCTGTAGAGGGCTGAAAATTCAATAAATGCTATGGTGTATATGGAGCAAACGATGCGATGGTTCGGCCCTAACGATCCAGTAACCCTGCAAGATCTGAGACAAGCTGGATGCACGGGTGTCGTTACGGCACTTCATCATATTCCGGTAGGTACTATATGGAGTATCGAAGAAATCAATATCCGAAAAAAAGTGATTGAAGATTCTGGTATGCGATGGTCGGTGGTGGAAAGTCTTCCCGTTCATGAAGAAATAAAAAAGCATCAGGGAAAATTCTCAGCCTACATTGAAAACTATAAAGCAAGTCTTCGGCATCTTGCGCAATGCGGTATTTCTACTGTAACCTACAACTTCATGCCCATCCTGGATTGGATGCGCACCGATGTAAATTATGAAATGCCGGACGGTAGTCGGGCGTTATATTTTGAAAGACTTGCATTTATTGCTTTTGATCTCTTTTTGTTACAGCGGCCGAATGCCGCCCGCGATTATACAGACGATCAGATTGCTGCCGCGCGGGAGCGTTTCCAGTGTATGTCGCAAGAACAAAAAGATGCACTTTATAAAAATGCATTGCTTGGACTTCCTGGAAGCGAGGTAGCATTTACACCTGCTGAAATTCTTGCAGCACTGAAAACCTATGATGGAATTACGGCCGATGTGTTGAGGCAACACCTGTTTTATTTTCTTCGTGAAATTGTTCCGGTAGCCGAAGAACTTGGCATCAGGCTCGCCATTCATCCCGATGATCCACCCTATCCAATCTTAGGACTGCCGCGTATCGTTAGTACAGAAAGTGATGTTGAGAGTATTCTTTCCTGTGCGCCTTCTCCC
This sequence comes from Cyclobacteriaceae bacterium, assembly GCA_965278925.1. Taxonomy (GTDB): domain Bacteria; phylum Bacteroidota; class Bacteroidia; order Cytophagales; family Cyclobacteriaceae; genus ELB16-189. The sequence continues at coordinate 1,855,267 of OZ257123.1, forward strand.
GCTAACGGGCTTTGTTATTGCACCGGGTCTTTTGGAGCTCGCGCTGATAATAATTTAATAGGCATGTTTAAAAAATTTGGTGATCACATTCATTTTCTGCATTTACGAAATACAAAACGCGATGCGGTAGGGAATTTCTTTGAGGCCGATCACCTGGAAGGCGATGCAGACATGACGAGCATTGTTTTTGAAATCCTCAAACTGATGCAGCGAAGAAAAGTTTCCATTCCTATGCGCCCGGATCATGGGCACCAGATGTTGGATGACTTGAAGAAAAAAACCTATCCTGGATATTCTGCCATTGGAAGATTAAGAGGGCTTGCTGAACTGAGAGGACTTGAACGTGGCCTCGCAAGCGTTATCTCAAAGGATTAAGAATATAAAAGAATCAACCCTATGAAAACATTCATCTCTGATAATTTTTTGTTGCGCTCCGATTTTGCTGAAACATTATATCATACCTATGCAAAAAACCTCCCTATCATTGATTACCACTCTCACCTTCCCCAGAATCATATTTTAGAAAATCATATCTTCAAATCACTGACAGAAATCTGGCTGAAAGGCGATCATTATAAATGGCGTGCTATGCGCACGGTAGGCATTGAGGAAACCTTCATTACCGGCAAAGCTTCTGCTCAGGATAAATTTAACAAATGGGCATTTACGGTTCCTCATACCATGAGAAACCCACTCTATCACTGGACTCACCTGGAATTGTTACGGTACTTTAATATCGATGAACTACTAACGCCAGAAACTGCAGAAACAATCTATAATGCTGCAAATGAAAGATTAAACACATCGCAGTATGCTACGCAATCCCTAATCAAGCGCATGAAGGTTGAAGTGATCTGCACAACAGACGACCCAATAGATCTACTGGATCAGCACAAATCTATCGCAGCACTCCCCATAGGCATCGCTGTGTTTCCAACGTTTAGACCAGATCGTGTTTATGCCGTTGAGGATCTTAAAGCCTATAACAGTTACCTGGAAAAACTTGAAGGTGTAACGAACAGCAACATACAATCTTTTGAATCCCTGGTAGCTGCACTCCTGCTAAGGGTCAACTACTTTCATGAATGCGGTACGCGACTTTCTGATCATGGATTGGAGTATCTGGCTTATCCTTTGCCTGGTGTTTCCCTTAATCCAGAAACCATATTCCAAAAATTGAAGAAACAAATTTCTTTAACACGCGATGAGATTGATTTTTATAGATATAGCGTATTGATTGAGCTTGGGAAAATGTATCATGCCAAAGGCTGGACTCAACAATTTCATTTAGGTGCACTTCGCAATACAAATCAACGCCTTCTGAAAAAACTGGGACCAGATACCGGCTTTGATTCTATTGGGGATTTTTCGCAAGGCGTTTCGCTTGCACGTTTTCTTAACGAACTGGATTTTACCAATCAACTTGCCAAGACTATTCTTTACAATTTAAATCCGGCCGACAATGAAGTTATTGCAACCATGACCGGAAACTTTAATGATGGGTCAGTGAAAGGAAAAATACAATTTGGGTCAGCCTGGTGGTTTCTTGATCAGAAAGATGGTATGGAAAAGCAGCTGAACACACTTTCTAACCTGGGACTTTTAAGTTGTTTTGTCGGGATGCTAACCGATTCGAGAAGCTTTTTATCTTTTCCTCGGCACGAGTATTTCAGAAGAATTCTCTGCAACTTGATTGGCGAAGACGTAAAGAATGGTGAGCTACCAGCCGATGAAAAGTGGTTAGGTAATCTGGTGTCTGACATTTGCTATCACAACGCAAAGCAGTATTTTAACTTTAGGTAGTAAGCTCCCGCACTACGATAACACTATTCCGAAGTCTTAAATTCAATACTGAATGTAGTTCCTTCATTCAAGATGCTCTTAACAGTTATGGGAGTTCCGTGACTTTTTAAGATATTTTTTGCAGAAGTAAGTCCCAATCCCATCCCGTTTTGTTTCTTGGTAAAAAATGGATCAAACAATTTTCCAAGATCAGATGCTGTTATCCCCCGGCCATTATCGCCAATAGAAAGTAAAAGAATTTTACTGATTTCATCATACGAAGTCTCAAGGCTCAAGATACCATGCTCGGGTTCCATTGCCTCTACTGCATTAATCACAATGTTGAGCAACGCAATTTGAATTTTATCTTTGTCTACTAAAATACGCGGTGTATCGATAGCGAATAATGTTTGAACTGTAATATGCTTTAATTGGATGCGATCGTTGGCCAGTACAAGCATATCTTCAACAATTTCATTAACCGAGGCGAGTGCTAATTGAAGTTCTTTAGGCTTGGAAGAAGTAAGCATTTCATTTACAAGTTGTTCTATTCTATTTGCATTTCGTTCAATTATATCGCTATATAATGTTGCCGATTCATTTTCTACAGGTATTTCAGAACGAAGTTGATGAAGTGCCAGATTTAGGTTTGTAAGTGGATTGCGTACCTCATGCGCTATTGTTTGTGCAACTCTTCCGGTGAAGGAAAGACGTTCGGCCTGGATTACTTCATTTTCAGCTTGCTTACGAAAGGTCAGGTCGTGCATAATTCCCTGATAGCAACAAAATTCAGACGCCTGGTCTGGGATAAAAACGCAATTCAATAGACATGATTTCTTTTCCCCCGTTTTAGTTATCAACATCACTTCAAAATCCTTAATGTGTTCAAACTCCATGAGCGTCTTATTGAAGAAATCAAAATCTTTTTGATCCACAAAAACATCTTTAAGATTGAGTGAGGAAGAATCGTGAAGTGAGTAGCCTAAAAATTTCAGGAATGACGCATTTACATTTATGAACGTGAGCTTTTCGTTTGCCAGAAAAATACTATCCACCGAGCGCTCAAAAAGCGATCGGTACTTCTTTTCCTTTTCATCTAAGTCTTTCAATATTTTTGCCCGGGTAAGTGCGTACCGGATGCTGCGCTCTAGCATCGAGGCGTTGAGTTCACTTTTCACCAAATAATCCGCTGCTCCATATTGGCTTGCCTCATGATCTACCTTATCATCACCCTTCCCTGTAAGAATAATAGCCGGAGTAAGTATCCCCTTCTGCTGAATAAACTTCATTAAGTCCAAGCCATTTTCAGCTCCTAATAAATAGTCAATCAAGAAAATATCAAATTCACCTTTCAACATCATTTCCCTCACCTGAGTAAGATCAGATTGCCAAACCACTTCAAAGTCAAAATTTCCTGCCTCAGCCAGATACTCCTTAATGAGCATTACATCATCATCATCATCTTCAATAAGGAGGACCCTAACCAGAGGTTGATTCATAAATAATTTTGATTCATATAAATTTATTAAGTGACGAGAACTATAATGATGAAAATAAGGCGAAGTGCTCTAGGATGACTTATTTGCTAATTTTTGACGTCTTGCCAACTCTTCCTTAGTAAAGAAGGGGAAAAATAACTTAATCAAAATGATCGTGATGCCCATAAACCCGAGGTAGCCAACTACACATATCAATATGAAAAGCAGTATTATATTCATTTCTATTTCCGCATTAAAAAATTAGCCATGAGATTTTACACCAGGTACCTCCTTATTAATTTCTTCAACATCCTTAATAAAACTTGAAATTTTTGCATCGGCATAGGCACCGTATGCATCAACCAATGTTCCTTTCGTGCCGTCATCGGTTCTAATCAGGTATAGAATAGCATTATCCTCCGGATCGGAATATCCTTCAAATCGATAGAAGTTTGAGATCGTTATTTTCTCAGGCTGATAAGATTTTTTCTCGTCACCACTAACAAGCCCTCTTCCTACTACTTTAAAGTTCTCACTGTATCCATCGGCAAGGGCATCGTTCACACGTTCCGACAACGTTTTCAGAGATGGTGTTGAATCATCCTTTGCAGATTTCATAGTATAGTTTTAATTCAATTCCAAGTGTATAAAAACCCTGCCAGATGGTGGGGAGTCCCGTACGGGCTTTTTCAGATTTTTCTGAGCGTATTCTCTACACTATACGATTTAATTACTCATGTCGTTGGCTGGCTTTGCCTTGCCAATTTTCAGCCTGGCAAAAAGTAGGCGTTGTAAAGTAGAATTATCTTCCGCACTTGAGAATAATATGCCCAGCAGCTATAGTCAATCTATGTCAAATCAAAGTCATTTCAGGCTTTTTAAAATGGAATGAGTTTTTCTAAGTGGGTTTGTAACTAAATAACGAGCCATGGAACCAAAAATCAAAAGAGTGCAAAAAAAGGAGCCGAAGCCAAATCTCAATGGACCCAACTCTCCAACTCCAAAACGCAGTGTTGATGACCGTGACTTAAATGAGGACGATCAGAACCAAGAAACAAACTCTGACAGAGACGATGAGTTGGATGAAGAAAGAAATGGCGCAAGGTCGGAAGGTGAGGAAGATGACGACTCAGTTACAAGACAAGAGGAAAAAGATGAGCGAGAGAAGGAAGAAGCAATAGAAAGAACACAAAGAGCCGAAGACGCACTTCGGTGAAGAGCATTTACTATAGAATTGACTTTAATCTAAAAATTACATAAAACAAAACTTAAAAAGTATGAAAACAAAAACCATGATCGCTTTTATAATCGCACTTGTTGCGATTGCGCAAGTTCAAGTTACTTTTGCCCAAAAGGCAGATAAAACATTTGATGGCTGGACATTGCTGGGAACTCGTATTGTTGATTATACGCTAGACCGCGATGTTGTATCCTTAAAGGAAAGTAAAAACTCTGTTACCGGGCTGAAGTTTGTCGTTAAAAAATGGCACACTGAATATGCACAAAGCAACTGTGCATTTTACAAATGGCGATACACAAGACATTGAATTTAGCGCAGAAGTAAATGCCGCAAATGATGGCCGGCTTTGGGATTTGAAAGGAAATTCACGTGCTATAGAAAAAGTTACCTTTTGGTACGATACCAAAAATGAATCGAATAACAAGTCGATCGTAGAGGTGTGGGGAAAATAATAGTTTTAAGTTAGTCAAAATGCTAGTTGAAGACCCGTAGTAACGGGTCTTCTTTTTGCCATTCACTGTCTCCGTGAAAAATGAAATGTGTAGAGATATTTCCCCAAAAAGTTACTATTACTTATTAAACTGGTCGGTCTTAACTTTTAAAACGCCTCTACCTTGTTTCAAATAGGTTAATCTCAGTCAATTATATAGCTTCACAATTCCTTATCTGGGATTTTGACTCTGTGTCTATTCGTAACTGCATTAATCTACTATGAACGTGAGGCAATCTATGTCTTTGTTATTAGCCGATGACGACAAAGATGATTGTATGATTTTTAAAGAGGCATTGGCGGAGCTGCCTATCTCCGTTCAGTTAACTACAGCCAATGATGGTGAGCAACTTATGAAGTTACTAACCTCAACACCCAATGAACTCCCTCATGCACTTTTTCTTGACCTTAACATGCCCCGCAAAAATGGTTTTGAATGCCTGACAGAAATTAAGAAAAATGAAAAACTGAAAGAACTAGCGGTCATTATCTTCTCAACTTCCTTTCAACAAGATGTGGCCGACTTATTGTATATAAATGGAGCACAGTACTTTATTCGAAAACCAGCCAACTTTGAAGAACTTAAAAAAGTAATTCATCAGGTTATCAGAGTAATGGAAAAAAACCTTGATACTGTAGGGAAATTGAAAAGTCTGGTTCAACCTGCTAAAGAAGATTTTGTGATTGTCTAAAAGTCGGTTAACAGCAGCAAATCAATGGAATGCTGTTTTTATTTTCAATTGATAATTTTCAACTATCAATTGCTTACAAGTTTATTCAATGAAAAAAACCACTATCAACAAGTCCCTCATTAAATCGGAGAATCTGTTTCCTGTTGTGGGTATTGGTGCTTCTGCAGGTGGCCTCGATGCATTTAAAAAATTACTGAAAGCCATTCCTGAAGATTCCGGAATGGCGTTTGTGTTGGTTCAACATCTTGATCCCACGCATGAAAGTCTGTTGCCTGAGCTGCTTCAAAAAGTAACGCGCATTCCAGTATTGGAAATTTCAGATGATCTCAAAGTACAGCCCGATCATATTTACATTATCCCAAGCAACAAAATACTGATTGCCAATGATGGACTTTTAGAACTCAGCCCGCGTCCTGCCCTGCCTGGAAGAGGAGCCAAGAGCAATACGCGTAACATGCCCATCGACCTTTTTTTTTCTTCCCTGGCCGAGGTGCATCAAACTCATGCTATTGGCGTAGTTCTTTCCGGCACTGCTTCGGATGGTACGGCCGGCCTACGGGCCATCAAAGATCATGGCGGACTTACGTTTGCACAGGACAAAGAATCAGCAACTTATGACAGCATGCCTGTTAGTGCCGTTCAGGCTGGAGTAGTTGACTTTATCTTACCACCTCATAAAATTCCGCTAAAGATTCTGGAGATCACCAAAACTATGCTGAAGGGAGGTGGCGAACCAAGCTTACACCAGCAAGACGAAGAAGTGATGAAACAAATTATCTCCCTCTTACGCATCCGCAAGGGAACTGACTTCACCTATTATAAACAGACTACCGTGCGTAGGCGAATTTTGCGCAGAATGGCATTGAATAAAAACGAGGAGCCGACAGCGTATCTAACGTATTTAAAAAATAATAAGGAGGAACAAGATATTTTGTATCAGGACATGCTGATCCCGGTAACTACTTTCTTTCGCGACCCCAAATCCTTCGAACATCTTAAAAACACCGTCCTCCCTAAAATTATTAAAAGCAAAATTACTGACAGTGAATTCATTCGTATATGGGTGGCAGGTTGCAGTACTGGTCAGGAAGCCTACTCAATCGCCATTTGCCTGAAAGAGCTCTTGGGGAGCAAAACAAAAAAAACACAAATTTTTGCCACTGACATTAGCGAACCCGCCATTATTAAAGCACGAAGTGGAGTTTATACCAAACACGAAGTAGATAATATCTCAACAAGGCGATTGCAAGAGTGCTTTACCAAAACAAATGATAGCTATTCTGTAAAAAAGAGTATTCGTGACATGTGCTTATTTGCTAATCATAATTTTTTGAAAGATCCTCCTTTCGGTAAAATGGATTTAATCAGTTGTCGCAATGTGTTGATCTACATGGAGCCTTACCTGCAACGCAAAGCACTCACCACATTTCATTATTCATTAAACCCAAGGGGCTTCTTGTTACTCGGCAAAACAGAAACAACGGCAACAGTTTCTGATTTTTTTACAACGGCTGTCAAAACCGAAAAACTATTTACCCGCAAGGATGTGCCAAGTCGGTCGATGCATGTGGCCAGTCCGCGAAGCGAACAAGTCCTAAGCCACGAAGGGAGTGGCAAAGGAGAAATCATTCGCACAGACTTTCAAAAAACAGCTGATGATATAATGCTCAGCAAATATACCCCAGCCGGTGTAGTAGTTTCAGAGGCGATGGACATAGTACATTTTCGAGGCAACACCAGCAACTACCTGGAACAATCGGCAGGTAAGCCTACTCATAATCTATTAAAAATGGCTAAGTATGGCTTAGCCTTCGACTTGCGAAGTATTTTGCACAAAGTAAAAAAAAGTAAAACCACAGAAATTAAGAAAAACATTGAAGTGGGGGTCTCCGGCAGTTTACGTAACATCTCCATCGAAGTTATTCCCTTGCCCAACACTCTGGAACCTTATTATTTGATTCTCTTTCATGAAACCCATCCGGCTGCCAAAACCCAAAGCATCAAAAAATCTTCTAAACAAAAAGTAGATCTGAAAGATCTTCGCATAACTCAGTTAGAACAAGAACTCGCGCAAACGCATGAAGATATGCGCGGCATTACAGAAGAGCAGGAAGCCACCAACGAAGAGTTGCAAACTGATAATGAAGAGTTGATGAGTGGCAGCGAAGAACTACAAAGCTTAAACGAAGAATTAGAAACTAGCAAAGAAGAACTGCAAAGCACGAATGAAGAACTTACTGTAGTAAATCAGGAAATTGTTAGCTTAAACGAACAGGTAATGGCTGCCCGCGATTATGCCGAGGCCATTGTAGCCACCGTGCGCGAGCCGTTGATTGTATTGGATGCATCGCTTCGGATAAAGACAGCAAACGCATCGTTTTACAAGACCTTTCACCTAACAGAACAAGAAGTAGAAGGACAGTTATTGTATGAAGTTGATAACAAACACTGGAACATTGTTGAATTACGAACTATTCTCCAAAAAATGATTTCTGAGAAATCAGTCATCATAGATTTTGAAATAGTGAGTACATTTCCAGCCGTTGGGGAACGTGTATTGCTTCTCAATGCCCGCGCGCTTCCGAGCCACGGTTCAGAAAGTTTAATACTGTTGGCCATTGAAGACATTACTGAACGTGTGTTTGCCAGAAAAAAAAATGAAATAAGCGAAGCAAAATTTAGATCTTTTATCGAAGCAGCCCCCATCGGCATCGGGCTCTTCATTGGCCGAGACCTTGTCATTGAAAATCCTAACCAGCAGTTTATTGAAATTGTAGGCAAAGGTCCCGACATAGTAGGCAAGCGACTTGTTGATGTGATGCCCGAACTGATTGAATATGGGCAACCCTATTTGAAAATATTAGACGATGTGTTTACTAGTGGCAAAATGTACAAATCGCTGGGAGACTCTGTCAATATTTTACGCAACGGACTAATGCATCACGGCTTTTATAATATTTATTATGTGCCATTGTTTGATACTCAAGGAAATGTGTATGGCATTATGGATATTGCCACTGATGTAACCGAGCAAATACTTGCCAAAAATAAGTTCATAGAATTGCAAAGCAAGCACGCTGATGAACTGGAGGAAAAAGTTAAGCAGCGCACGCAGGATTTACTGGAAGCCAATATGATGCTTGAATTTCAAAACGAAGAGATTGAGGCGAGAGCTGAAGAACTAATCATTGCCAACAAAGAATTGGCCTTTCAAAGCAGTGAGAAAGAGAAACGTTCGGACGAGCTTATCATTGCTAATAAAGAACTTGCCTTCCAAAACGAAGAAAAAGAAAAGCGTTCGGCCGAGTTGATAATTGCTAACAAAGAACTTGATTCCTTCACTTATGTGGCCAGCCACGATCTGCAAGAACCGCTACGAAAAATTCAAACCTTTGCAGCCCGGCTATTAGAAAAGGAAACAGAAAATCTGAGCGATTATGGAAAAGATTATTTTGCCCGTATGCAGAACGCTGCCACACGTATGCAGCAACTCATCACCGACTTACTGAGCTTCTCGCACCTTAGCACAGCCGAACGAAAATTTGAAATTACAGATCTCGGTAAAATTGTGGATGAAGTAAAATCTGATTTCAAAGAAAAACTGGAGGAGAAAAAAGGTCTCATAGAGGTGATCTCGCTTGGTAAGCTCAATATAATTCCGTTTCAATTTCGGCAATTATTGCAAAATCTGATTGGCAATTCTCTAAAGTTCGCAAGCCCGGAGCGTGCTATTCACATTCGCATTGGCACTGAGATAATTAAAGGAGATCAGATTCTAAAAAAAGACTTCAATACTGAAAACACCGATCAATCAAAAAGACAAGCTGGAGCTTCTATCATATCGATTGTACCAGAAAAAATGTATTGTCATCTTTCTGTTGTCGATAATGGTATCGGATTCGATCAGCAATTTAGTGAGCGTATTTTCCAGGTTTTTCAGCGCCTGCATGGCAAAGATCAATACCCTGGCACGGGCATAGGATTGGCGATTGTGAAGAAAATTGTTGACAACCACAAGGGGTTTGTTACAGCATCCAGCGAACTTAACAAAGGCACCTGCATTGATATTTATATTCCTGAATAAGAACGAATCTTATTGTCATTAAGAAATCATTCTATGCATTTTGAATGCTATTAGAATGGGAACCTCTAAACGCTTTTAAGCTTTGATAGATGGATAGGTTAGTCTGATATTGAAATTCTAAAAGGCTTTTTGAATACCCGGCAAGATAAGGTCTTGAGATTACCAAACTATAGCATTGCAACGCCAGCAAGTCAGTCATTTCTATAAATTCCAATCTTAACGCTAACTCTGTCTCGATCAGAGAAGGTTTAAAATTCGACCACATCGCAAACAATTGCCCGGTAGTTGCAACATCCGTGGATAGCTCATAATGATCTTTCAATACCCTTTTGAGAGCCAGGATACAATCTCTGACGTGGTCCAATTCTCTATGAAGCAACATTTTTAGCTGTAGGTTTTCACAACTATACGCACTTGTTTTATAAGTCTCCACACGCTCCTTATTCATCTGGAGAATATCTGTAATATCCTGTACAATCAACTTGTTTGTATCCATACAATGACTAGTCTAATAATGATGCCAATTTTATTGGCAAGTAGAACTTTCTATGGGCATAATAATTCCCACCATAACACAAAACTCTACACGAAGACATTAAAAACATGCATTTCTACACTAGAAGAAGATACACAGATTGGCATCTTTCTTAATGATGAGAACTAAACCAATTAATAAAAAGTATGAGCAACGAAAAATCAATTGACGCATTAAACAATCTCATCGAAATTAACAACGATCGGATTGAAGGCTATGAAACAGCCTCGAAGGAAACCAAAGAAGTTGACTTACAAACTCTGTTCCACAGCCTGGCTGAAACCAGTCATGAATGTAAGGACGAACTTACTGAAGAAGTAGAGCGATTAGGAGGTACTGCTGTGGAGGGAACAAAGGTATCTGGAAAATTTTTCCGCACCTGGATGGATGTTAAAGCAGCTCTTACTGGTAACGATCGCAAAGCAATTCTTAACTCGTGTGAATACGGAGAAGATGTAGCCGTTGCCACGTATGACAAAGCATTAAAAAATACTGAGGCTTTGAGTGCTGAACAAAGAGCCATGATTGCTGATCAACGGGCCATGATTAAAGCCGATCACGATACCGTAAAGGCACTACGGGATGAACTAGTGACTGCTGAGTAAAAATCATTTTACTATCGGAAGAGCAAAAATTTTAGCTCTTCCGATTTTATTTCACACAATCAAGGCATCAGTACAAATGAGAATTACCTTAGAGAATCTATATGACAAATACAGTGGTATGCTTTATAGCATTGCCCTGGAAATCTCACCGTCTGCAAAGGATGCTGAGTTTATTCTTATCAACACTTTTCAAAAGGTAGATTCTGAAAATCTATTAACCCGAAATTCAACCGCGTGGTGTATTGCACTGATAAAAGGACTTGTTGAAACTGCCCAAGAGAAATTCAATTCTGGTCAGAAAAGAAATAATTTCGTGCTAAAGCGTTTTGAAAACACTCCCCTGCTACACACATTATTTAGTCAACAAAGGGGAATTACAGACTATTGCAAAACGAATAGAATATCCATAACAGAGGCTAGAAGACAACTTAGGGAAGAATTGGCTACTCTTGAGGCGCTGGAGGTGTAGCTTTCTAAGCACATTAATTTGATACAGCATTCTCTAATAAAGTCATGAGACTATATTAGAAGTTATTGGTTAATGAGAGATTGGGGATTTGCAGGATGAACGATGTTCCTTCACCTGGCTTTGATTTAAGCTGAATATCTCCACCCAACTTTACAACAGATTCCCTTACTAAGTAAAGTCCTAAGCCCGAGCCCTCAGGATTATTGTTTGCTCGGAAAAACTGGTCAAACACTTTACCTTGAACCTCTTCACTAATTCCTATTCCATTGTCCTGAAAGACAGTGCGACAAGCTCCTCCGGTAAAGTTTACATTAATTTTTAAAAATGAAATTTTACCAATATCCCGATAGCGGATTGCATTCGAAATAATATTGTTAAAAATACAATGAAGCAATTGTTGATCTGAGTAAAAGAGTCTACCGTCCTCAATAGAATGGTCAATCTGTACAGATTCAGCTCCTTTCATATAGCGCAAGGATTGGATTGATTCTTCAACAATCAGTTTAAGGTTTACTTGCTGCGGTTTCAGTTTGTTAGAATTCTGTTTAGAGTGAGTAATGATACCATCGATGGATTGGTTCATTTTATCAACACTCTTTTCCAACATGGCAAAGTATTGATCAAAGTTCTGAACCTCAGTATCTTTCTTCATTAGTGAAATCAACCCTTTCACCGACATAAGCGGAGCTCGCAAATCATGTGCAGCTTTATAGATAAAAGGATCGTGATCTGAGTTAGCATTCATCATATTTTAAAGATTTAGGGCACTCGTTAACATTCAGTGTTGTCTTTGTATAGAGAATATTATGCCGGGTAAAAAACCATAATTTACCTACATTCTAATGCCTTGCTTACTTGAATGTTTCTGCGAATACACACCCTCATGGCCTATTTGTAAAATAAAGTCTACACTTAGTCAACTGAGTATGTTTCGCTGAATCCTGATACCTATTCATTAAAAAAGTAAAAACTTTTATACTTGTATAAAAAATTTCGATATTTCGCGCCAAAATAATTTTTAACCTACCCCAGTTAGTGCTGTGGTATACTAACCCAATTCACATGCAAATTGCTAAACACAAAGTAGCCGCCATTCACTACACACTTACCGACAATGAAGGCAACATTCTGGATTCAAGTTCGGGACGAGAACCTTTACATTACATTCATGGTATCGGTAACCTGATTCCTGGTATGGAAGAAGGCCTGGAGGGGAAATCGAAAGGAGATAAACTAACTTTGAAAGTAAGCCCAGAGAAAGGATATGGAGTAAAAAGCGATGCGCTTATGCAACAGGTTCCACGCTCAGCTTTTGGCGATCAGAAAATTGACATTGGCATGCAATTTCAAACCAATCAAGGTCAGGTAGTAACTGTAACAAAGGTAGGCCTTGATTCTATTACCGTTGATGCCAACCATCCGTTGGCTGGAGTTGAGTTGAACTTCGCTGTAGAAGTGCTTGAGATTCGAGAGGCAACGGAAGATGAACTCTCTCACGGTCACGTTCACGGACCGGGCGGACATCATCACTAGGTCTTAAGAACTGAAACTATTATCGCATCAGCACAAGCTTTCCTTGTGCTGATTTTTTTTGCTCCCCTGCTTTTACTTGTAAACGATATACATAAAATCCGCGCGGAAGAAATCCACCAGAAGCATCACGTCCATCCCACATCAGTTCGTTGATGCCCATAGTGAATTGCTGAACATCATCGATGGTGAACGTGCGTAAGTGTTGTCCTTGTGAGGTAAAGATTTCCAGATTAAATTCATCGGGCAATTGATTGCCTGTAAGTAGAAAGCTGAAAAAAAATGCATTGTTAGAAGGGTTGGGATACACACTTGAAAACTGCAAACTAGGTTCCGACTTCACGGTAAATGAAATCTCGTAGGGATTAGCATTCATGTTGCCACTGGCATCGGCAACTTCTGCCGACAGCACATACGCACCATCTGCAAGTTGCGGTTTGAACTCTATCCGGAAGTATGAACTTTCTGTAGCGGCAACCCATTTTACCTCACTGCTACTTAGCGCAATTCTTGTAAACGGGCAAGGCGAACATGGATAACTAAGAAGTAATGTTATACCCACTGTATCTGACTTGAGTTGGAAAGGATTTTCATCAATCATCGAAAGTACAATAACCGGACTTGACGAAACGTAATCTCCATTGCGCAGCGTTCGATTATCGAACTTAACATCCAGAATGGGTGGAGTTTTATCCGCTAGCACGTTGAGGTAATCAGGCAGATTAATAAAATTATTATCGTAGTAGGGTTCTGCCAGAATTCTTTTGTTAACGAACATATTCACATCGTTCTTTCCGATCTTTGCAATAGTAGTAGAAGTGACTTCAAAAAAAGTAGTATCGCCTGGAGCAGGTGGATTAATCATAAAAATTTGTTGCTCACGAAACTGACTTTCTTTTGTAAATATTTCAACGTCAACCTGTAGGGGTGCTTCAAAATTCTTTGACGAGATATTTGTAAAGCCAAAGGTGGTGCTCCAGCTTTGCCCCTCCTGAAGGGTAAGCAAGGGCTCAGTACCCTTCCATACTAAAACTCCCTCTGCTACCGGTTCAAACAACACAACCCAATTGGTCCAGTGCGCTGGTGTAAGATTGATTTCATCGCGCGTATTGAAAATCACTTTTAGATATGGATAATCCTCCACCGAGATGGTTGATAAATCATGATTGCTTCCTACTACTTCAATTAAAAAATCCTCAACCCCATCCAACCGGATGCCATAGATTGAAAATGTAATCTGATCTTCCGGTTCAAGTTGGGCAGACGTTGAAATAAATTGTTTCCACTCGGAAGCCGGACCAACCAGCACAGATTTCATAAACCCTTCAGACTTCCTTCCGGTTATTGTTCCGGCAACATTAATTAGTTGTTCGGAGGCAGGTGATAAAAGAGAACGGGTAATTGTAGCCGAACCTGGTGTCGCACCCTTTCTTCCAAATACGATGATCGGCTCTCCAGTTTGCAGAGCATCTAAATCGGTTAGCGAAATTCCGAGTTGCCCAAGTTTTGCTTTTACGTTGGCCGACCATGAAGTGTAGCCCGGATTGCCAATGGAAAAAAGAACTACTGAATCGCTCACTCCTACTGCATTTACAAAAGCAGTCAAGTCATCATTTAATCCCGTTTCCAACTCCGATAATAAAAAACTGTTGATCAACTGGGGTTCGCGGCCACACGTGCGCGGATCCTGAAAGTTAAAAGGCAACGCGGCATACGGAATAGCTGTTGTCTTGTTGAAGGCAATCAGGTTGAGCGTATTGTTGCGGCACGGTTGAAACTGAGTGGCCAGATTATATTCTGAATTGTTAATCTTTACAGAGACATCCGTATAAGGCAGCGGGCTATTACTTCCAAATGTTGTGATTGAAACTGTCGTTGCCGATTCTTCAAAGTTAAACCGGGCACCCTCATCATCGGGAACGAGATTACTAAAAAAATTCTCTGTTATCTGCTGTAAACTAATTTGCGCCCATCCTTCCGGACTTCCACCAATAAATGAAAATGTTGAGGTTGTCCACGCAGTACTTTCGCCTGGCTGTGGAGTTTTAAATCGCGTGCGCCAGAAATAGACAACCGAATCGGCTTGTACCAGATTTACTTCGGTGGTGGCAATCACTTTACCAGTGATGGTTAAATTTTTTAAAAACGGACTATTGAATTGATTTGTGGTATCGATCTCAACCAGAAATTCGCGCGAAGTAGAAAGTAAATTAGTGGATTGCCAGATCAACTTTGCCGTTGATTGATTAACAATTCCATACGCGGTCGGAAAAAGATTGAGGGTGGCGTTGGAAGGAATGAATGAATTGAACGCTGCCTCATTGTTATCTTCTTTCAATTCTTCAATCTCATTGTCCGGATCTATGATAACCGTGAATTGATTGTTGCCTCCATCAGCACTTCCTTCCCGATATTGAACAAACCTCAACGTGTCGATATTAAGCACGGGTGAAAACAACGAGTCATAACTTACTTCTGCGCCATTCTCGCGTGTGCGTATCAACCGGATGTTAATCGGATCTGTCTTTGCTAAACCAAGATTTTTAACGACAATCTTAACAGCAAACGAATCGCTGCTGGCCGTTACAGGTTTATTATCAAATGACTCGAGCGAAAGCGAAGCATTGGTTATTTCGTAGTCAGGTTTAGCTGAATTGAATAGTTTAACAGCCGGATCGCCCAACAACATCATCTGCTGCACTTGCGTGATGTTAGCCATCGTGGCCGGAGCGGTTAGCATATATTGCCGGGCTACTTCCTTTTGCACATCGCCAACACCTTTCAGAATAAAAACAGAATCGGCCAGACCAACCCGATAAAACAAATCAGAATAGTAACGCAATGTAGATACAAATCCGAAAGAGCTGTGCGCAATAAAATTGCGGGCACCTTTATTTGATGTCAATATCCAATCTTCACCAAAAGCTGTGGTATTTGAAAAGAAATTGCCTGCATTACATCCATTGATTAAAAAAGTCGGATACTTGCCCGGATTACTATAGCCCATGGTTGGATCGGATACAAATCCTATATCGATATCAATGGTGCTGGGCGATGAATGACCAAAAAAAGTAATCAGGTTAACACCCGCATTTACTTTATCTGAAATATTAATCAACTCCACCGGATTGGGATCGCGCTTGGCTACAGTTGTGATTTCTCCACCCCAATACTGTTCTTCCCCAATTGCTTTGAATCCATCGAGGTAAGATCGAAAGGTAATTAACTCTGCAGGCTGTATACCTCCACTTAAATGCAACCCTTCCTTTTGCCAGAGTTGTGGTGTCGTGCTCATTTCAACTTCTTTTATTTTATTTAAGTATGCTGCAACCTGCAGCGATGTGCTGGCCGACAATCTACCGGTGGCTACGGCAGGTTCGTAGGTGGTTCCATTTAATCCTGCCGTAAATACAATGTCTGCACTTGGTAAACCAGCCGAGGGCACAAGATCTTTTAGTACGGTGGCTGCAGGATTAATCATCCGATGGAATCCTGCGCTTACATCACGCCCTTTTCCGATTAAAAAAAGATAGCGGGGCGAACCTTCGTTCACCAGGTAGCGCATAAATTCATACACAGCGCGCGGTGAAGTTTCCCCAAAATTAAATTGATTGTAAAGCTGATCGATGCTCATCACAAGCGTATCGTACGAACCTCCTTCTGTTGATGCTCGATAGCCGGCATAGGCTTTCACAGGATCAGGATAACCAAGCGCAGGTTGCATCAGCACTTTATTGGAAATAATTACAAAGCCAGCCTCGTCAGGATTGATGGTGCGAAAAGAAACTAGTTTAAGAGAAGGTGTTGTAGTTGTATTAAAAACAAACAAAGACCGGGTCGACTGCGTGTTGGGCACAATAGCTTTAACTGTTGAACCTGTTATAGTAGTACCAATAGAAGTAATAGATTGTAAGTCTGTAACATCCCAAACCCGAAGATCGGTTGCAGCATTATCTAACTCTAGGTATGATTTGGTTGTTGGATTGGGAGCAAGACTAAACGTCTTTTCGCTAACACCCGTAGCATTAAAACTTTGAGGAAAGCTAATGCGCACATACGAAGCACTGAATTGAAATCGGTTGTTCGCTTCGGGGGGTGCGGAAAGCCGAACCGTAAGCCGACCGTCTGCTCCAATATCACTCCACGCAAGTGCGAACGAAAGTTTAGCAGTTGCAAATCCGCTGAAGCTGTGTGAATCCAACAAACGTAGTGAGCCTGCATTAGGTCCAACATAGATGTAAGCCGTGTGCGGAATCTGATCACGGCCCACTAACAAAATTTCCAGTTGTGGATCGCCCGAAGCAGGAACAGTTTGCAAAATCTGATCGAGTGTGTAGTCAATACTTTGATTTTGACGAATAGCTGTGCCTGTCCAGCCTTCGCCTTCATCAAACTGTGTGAACTGGATTACATCGCTGAGTTTATTTCCGGTTGCATATTCATTTTTATTGATAAGCAAACGATCTTCCGTGTGATAAACTTCTTTGGGAATGTTGGTAACGTTGATCTCTGAAAAATTACTGATTCGCTTGCCCTGCACAGCCGAAAGTTGCCATGTTAAAAAATAGGCGGTCGTGTCACTATAAAGGTTGTAGTAAGAATGTGGTTGTGCGGTGGCAGGTTTATAAAGGTCTTTATCTAATGTACCGTCATTGCCAACTCCGTAAAACTCAATGTAATCGGCCGGATCAAGAACTGCATCAGATTGACCTTGTACAAAAATGGCTTGCTCTTGTCCGCGATGAAAAATCTGAATGCGTCTCGGGTCGATGGCAGCAACCGGAACTCCAGCCGTTTGCAAATCGGATGTGGTGAGTTTGTAAATTCCCTTTTTCATTACCGGTATTCGGTAATAACTCTGACCCTGACGAATCCAATCGTTCGAATATTGAGAAAAACCCACCAGAGGCAGTGCTAAAATGAAAATCAAAAGCCGGAAACCTAACCCCACAGTTTTTCTAAGCTAAGAATGAATAGAAGGTGAATACACTCGCAAAATTACTGGTAACTATGGTATTAACCCTGCGAATTCAGCGAAATTTCGAAGATTTCAAAAATATTTAGTATTTTTTCATTTAGTACTTGGCCATACATAGTACTTTCACCGTATAAGCTTCAAGATCTGATCTTAACAAATATGGATGTATGAACCTTGAAAACACACAAGTACAGATGAGAAAAGGCATATTGGAGTACTGCATCCTGCACATTATTGCGCGCGGTGAGGTTTACGCCTCAGACATGCTGGATGAATTAACTGCGGCCAAAATGATTGTGGTAGAAGGAACCCTCTACCCACTGCTCACACGCCTCAAAAATGCAGGCCTGCTGGAATACAAATGGGTGGAATCCAAATCGGGACCGCCCCGCAAGTATTATAAATTAACGGAGGAAGGAAGTAAATTTCTTCACGGTTTAACCGAAACCTGGGAAGACCTCGTTCACTCCACTCAAATGATTAAAACAAAATCTACTAGCTAAACTCCAAACCCAAACTTCATAACGATCTTTCGAATATGAAAAAGAATATCAGCATAAACATCAGCGGCATCATTTTCCACATTGAAGAAGACGGGTACGAAACCCTGCGCAAATACCTCGATTCAATCAAGCGCTACTTCGCTTCGTTTGAGGACAGCAGTGAAATTCTCTCGGATATTGAAAGTCGCATTGCCGAAATATTTTTAGCCAAACTCAACGAAGGCAAACAGGTAATTACAACCGAGGACGTAAGCAGCCTGATTTCAACGATGGGTAGCGTTAACGATTTTAAAGCAGCCGAAGAGCAGGAGTTTGCCGGTGAATTTGCACAAGCTGCGGAAAAACAAAATCAACCCACGGGTGCCCATGCGGCCGCTAAAAAATTACTCCGCGATCAAAAGAAAAAAATTCTGGGGGGTGTATGTGCCGGCTTTGGTCATTACTTCAACATCGACCCGGTGTGGCCGCGTTTACTCTTTGCCTTGCTTGTTTTAGGAAGCTATGGAAGTTTGATTCTGGTGTACATTATTCTATGGATTGTACTGCCTGCGTCTGAAGACCTGGAAGACGAACCCTCGGTAAAGAAGATGTTTCGGGATACCGAAAAGAAAGTAATTGGCGGTGTTGCCAGTGGAGTAGCGGCTTTTTTTGCTGCCGACATTGCGCTGATACGTATACTGTTTGTAGTTGCAGCGATCTTTGGAGGATTGGGGCTTATCGTCTACATCATTTTGTGGATCGCCTTGCCACAGGCAAAGACAATTACCGAGCGCATGCAAATGCAAGGTGAGCCCGTTACACTTTCCAATATTGAATCAACCGTAAAGAAAGGGCTAAATGAAAAAGATGCTACCGAAGAAAATGTGTTGACAAAAATTGTGCTGTTCCCCTTTCGGCTTATCGCGATGGTGATTGAAGGAATCACAAAAGTACTAGGCCCGCTTTTCAGAGTAGCTATTGATGTGTTGCGCGTAGCCATCGGTGTAGTGATTAGCCTCACAGGGCTTTTAATGATTATCTCATTGGTGATGGTTGCAGGTGTAATCTTCGGAATCTTCCACGTGTCCGATTGGCCCTGGTTCAACATGCCTATTGGCGAAACTGGTATTCCTCTTGAAGCTATCCGCAATAGCTTCCCAACGTGGACAACCATCTTTGCTTTCACCGCACTCTTTGTACCCGCACTCTTTATTAACCTGATTGGCAACTCAATTATCGCCAAACGCGTGGTTTTCAATCCGCTGGTAGGTTGGTCGTTGTTTGTATTGTTTTTCGTAAGTGTAGCCGCGCTGAGTTTCAGCATCCCACAAATGGTGTATGCTTTTAAGGAAGAAGGTGAACACAAAGTAGAAAAAACATTTGCCATGAATGGAAAAATTGGTGTGCTGCGTGCGAATGAAATTGGCCTCGATGACTACAATGTTACTTCGCTTACGATAAAAGGTTATGAAGGAACAGAGTATAAATTAATACAACGCTTTGAAGCGCAGGGCAGCACACGTAAGGCCGCTGGCGAAAATGCTCAAATGGTAGCTTACAATGTTGAGCAACTGGATAGTGTTTTGTTGTTTGATTCAAACCTCACCTTTAAAAAGGATGCTCAATTTCGTGCCCAGCGTTTGGACATGGAACTTTATATCCCAATCAATACACTCTTTGTGGTGGAAGAAGACATGTGGCGTTTGATTGACAATAACTATCAGGATTATGACGGCTATATCGATTCGAACTTTAATCGCACCTGGAAAATGACAGAGCGTGGATTTGAATGTGTCAACTGCGAAAGCCCTACAGAATCCAAAGCGCTAAGTTTACGCGATCAATACGGCCTCCGCGATTTTAACCGCGTTGATCTCTCTGGGTTGTTTGATGTTCAAATTGAAAAAGGTGACGACTTTGCAGTTGAACTGGATGGAACTTCGAAGGAAAAAGATCGTTATGATATTTACCTGAGTGGCGAAACTCTGGTGATCGACTTTGATGATGACAAAAATTTCTTTTGGAAGAAAGACCTCTTTAAAGATGATAAAGTAAAAATCAAAATCACCATGCCGCAGTTGGAAGACCTGAAGATAAAAGGAGCCGGACAACTTTATGTGAAGGGCTTCGAAGAAGATGATCTGGAGATTGATATTCTGGGTGCGGTTGAAGCAGAAGCAGACATTGATGTGAAAAATCTTACCATCGATCTTACCGGGGCGTCCACACTGGAGCTAAAAGGACGTGGTCGGTTTATGGAAGCAAATGCAACCGGAGCTTCCGGATTGCGAGCTTATAACTACGAAGTTGATGAAGCCATCATTGGCGCACATGGTGCTTCTTCAGCGCGGGTGTTTGTTAACAACAAGTTAGAAATTACTAAAGGAATGGCCAGCTCAGTTTCACATCGGGGCGATCCGCAGGTGATCGAGCGAAACTAAGATTAACTACTTTTCAATAAGGCAAGGCGTACACGTCTTGCCTTTCTTTTTTTTAGTACATTTCTGGATCGTTTAGCTTATTCATTGCATGCGTTTACATTCATTTCTATTAATCATTTTTTCTGGCCTGATTAGTTGTGGCACAATCGCTAAGCAGGGAATCATCGGTCAACTTGATTGGGTAACTGGCAATCAGATGCCAGGGCCTGATAAAAAACCTGCTTCCCGCACTGTTGTGGTGCGCGAAATTCATATCTATGAATTGCTTACTCTAAGTGACGTTGAGCACGAGGGTGTGTTTATAACGAAAGTAAATAAGCCTTTAGTTAAAACTGCTATTTCTGATACCGATGGAATATTTAAAGTAAGTCTTCCTCCCGGCACATATTCTGTCCTTGTTAAAGAGGAAGCGGGACTTTTTGCTAATCAATATGATCAACATAACAATATTCAGCCAGTGATCGTAAAAGAAAAGGGCTTTGTTCAAGTTGCAATAAAAATTGATTATGAGGCTGCTTACTGAAAATAAACTAGCTTAAACGGTTCAGGAAGTAGCCATTACTAATTCTTGTGAGTTAGTGCCTTGCGGCATATAAATAATTTCGACCCTGTGCAACCTCTGCCACTCACTGTGCATCTTGGTATTGATTCAGAACTTAAATGGAATTCCAGATTTACCGCGCTAAAGACGTTGAATTGATTGAAGGCTGCAAGCGACAGGATCGCCAGGCACAAAAACGCCTGTACGATCAGTATGCCTCGAAACTCTACGCCCTCTGTTGCCGGTATATCAAAGACAAGATGGAAGCTGAAGATGTGCTGATCACAGCGTTCACTAAAATTCTGAATCGGATTGATCAGTACACCGGAGAAGGAAACTTTGAGGGTTGGATGCGCAAAGTGGTTGTAAATGATGCGTTAAGCTACCTGAGAAAAAACAAAAACATGTACCTCGAAACAGACATTAGCGCAGCCGATTACGAACCGGATTATGATAAGCTGGAAAATCAGTTAGAGGCTGACGACTTACTGAAAATGATTGAATCGTTGCCCACCGGATATCGGATTGTTTTTAACCTCTACGCGATTGAAGGTTATTCACACAAAGAGATAGGTGAGCAATTGGGGATTAGTGAAAATACATCCAAGTCGCAGTTAAGTCGAGCGCGCGCAGCGTTACAAAAATGTTTGCAGGAAACAGAGCAAAAATTGGTTCAAAAGACAAATGAGTATGAGCAACCGAATGGATCAACTATTTAAGAACAAACTCGGTGACCACCGAACTCCACCTTCTGCAGAAGCGTGGTCGAAAGTAGAAGCCGGGCTAGTAAAAAAAAATAACACCGTAATTCTGTGGCGGGCTGCTGCTGTCTTTGTGTTATTTGGCTTGCTTACCGCAGCGTGGTTCTGGCAATCCGCAAAAGATGAAACACACGAGGTAGCAACGCAAGAAGTGGACTCCAACCCCGCTACGAAGGAAGTTTTGGTTCCGAAAGTAATAGAGGAAAAAGAAAATAACCCTCCGGTGGCCGTTGTTGAAAAATCAACAGAGAATAAAAGCGCAAAACCCAAAGGCAAAAGCGATACTCAAAACAAACCAGTTGAACAGATACCTGCTGAAAATCTGGTTATAGAAAAAGTGGAGCTTATCGCTGATACCGAGAAAATTGTTGCACCCGTATTGAAAGCAGAAAAACCTATTGTGATAGAGTTCACGCTTGACCCGGTGGGAAACAACGCTACACAGGTGGCGCAAGTAGTAGTAGAAAAAAGTACCGGGCTTGTAAAAATTTTAGAGAAAGCCCGCGATATTAAAAATGGCGATAGCGATCTGGGCGGTTTGCGTGACGCCAAGAACGAACTCTTCGCGTTAGATTTTAGAAAAGACAAAACAAAAAGAAATTAATCACTATGAAAATTAAAATAGCATGCGCAAGTGCGCTTATGGTGTTGAGTTTGATGAGTCAGGCACAAACCAAACCAGCCGATACGGTAATCATCAAAGTAGGGGAAGGCAGTAAAATAATTGTAGCCATTCAGGATAAAAAAGATCTTGAAACGATGAAAAAATATGACTTCCAAAAACTGATGAATGATCTTATCGCCAAACTGGAAGCAAAGGATACTACCAATCAAAATCAACCTTCGGCTGAGTATCTGAAAGAGCAACCTGTAGCAGAGCCAATCGTAAAAGTTGACGAAACTGATAACGACACAGATGAAATTGATGAGGATGAAAACTGGGATACCCATAACAAAAACGAAAAGTGGCATCGCAGAAGAACTTATCACTCCATCAATTTTGATCTGGGCACAAACAACTATGTGTCGGATGGTAAATTTCCTGATCAGGATAATAGCTTATACACAGTAAAACCCTGGGGCTCGTGGTATGTGGGCATCAACTCAACACAGCGCACCCGCATCACTAATAAGTTTTTTATGGAATGGGCTCTGGGAGCAAGCTGGTATAACTTCAAGTTTCAAAACGAACGAACTATAATTACTAAAGATGATAATTCTGTCTTGTTTACCGAAGATACCCGCGATGCAGATTTCATCAAAAGTAAGTTAACAGCCGTTTATCTAAACGCTTCGCTTGTGCCGATGATCGACTTTGGAGGCAACCGCAGAAAGCCAAGTTTCTTTGATGGCGACAATGCAGACTCTTTCAGGATTGGTGCCGGCCCATACGTAGGATATCGTATTGATAGCTACAGCAAACAAAAGTTTGAAGAAAATGGCGATGAACGTAAACCTCGCGATCACGACAACTTCTACCTCAACAATCTTCGCTATGGAATGCGCGTGCAGGTTGGATTTGATGATGTGGACCTTTTCTTCAACTATGATTTAAATGAGCTCTTCATAGAAAACAAAGGTCCCAAATTAAATGCATTTAGCTTTGGAGTAACATTCTAAAAAAATTCATAGCCACAGATTCACTGATTTCATTTTGTGAATCTGTGGCTGATTTTATTTAAAAGCTTCTCCCCTGCTCAATACCATTTCGCGCTCATCGCCCCGTAACTTAAGCAGGTCAGAAACCCTACCGGGTGTAGGCCAGTGAAAGAAAAACCAGCCCAGTGCAATTCCAAAAAAAATACTGAAGAGTTGATTTCCAGTAGCCAGCAAACCAACTGGCATCAGCACGATAACAACCGCTTTCCACACCATTCGGGTTATTAATACTGAGCCCAACTTCTCAAGCTTCATCCCCAATCCCACTTCGGCTGCAATTCGTTTTGACTTATTGCCTGTTTTAACATGAACGATTGTTAGGATAATAAGACTTACTCCAATCAATCCATAAAACACATAGTTGTGGAGCTCTTGCCTCAACAAAGGTTGGCTTTCATAGAAATAAGACTGCGTGTAGAAGTAAATGAAAAGAATCAAGGGCACCATCATAAGTTGATACCCCGTGTTATTGAGCTTATAAAAAAACTCCTTGACAGAATTAAACTTCATTTTGGGCTATTCCGGATTTTTATCAAATTTAATAATTAAATTAGCCTTCGATTTAGTCTACCATGGAAGCAGTAGGAAACTTATCCCGCAAAGAACAAGTAATAAGAAGTGCCGCAGAGTTGTTTCGCGAGAAAGGATATGCCGCATCGTCTATGCGCGACCTGGCTCAGAAACTGGGTATTGAGGCTGCTAGTCTCTATTCACACATAAAATCCAAAGAAGAAATACTTCAGAGTTTGTGTTTCGACATGGCTACCGAGTTTCGCAAGTCACTTGGTGAGGTGGAGAAAAAAAATGTTACAGCTTCTGAAAAGCTTCGCCTTGGCATTATCGGCCACATTCAAGTAATGGCCAAAGACCTTACCGCTTCGGCCGTTTTTATGAACGAACACCGCCATTTAAGTCAACCTTATCTGCGCGACTTCCTTTTATTGCGCATCAACTACATCAACCGGTTTAAGGCAATTATTGAAGAAGGAGCCAGCAAGGGCGAGTTCAAGGATTCTATCGACAAGAAACTGGCAGTGATGACTTTGTTCTCATCATTAAACTGGATGCCGATGTGGTACGATCCGGCCAGTAAAATTGACCCCACACAACTAGGTCACCAGCTAGCCGATATGCTGGTAAATGGCTTAAAGAAAGTCTAATCTTTCAACTCTCCGATTTTTTTTGCCGTACAGGTCAACCCTTTACGTCCGGTACTGTTATATTTGCAAACGGTTGTTAGGCACGAAAACCATTCATTATGTACGGAGGAGGAAATACGTTCGAGGGAATCAAAACGGATAGCCTGCTGCAAGAAGATCCTATTAAACTTGCACAGTTTGAAGCACGGATTGCCCGTGGTGAAAAAATAGAACCAGCCGACTGGATGCCACAACTCTATCGCAAGCAACTTATTCGCATGATTGAGCAGCATGCGCACAGCGAAATTATTGGCGCACTCCCGGAAGGAACCTGGATTACCCGCGCACCCGGCTTTAAAAGAAAAATGTCATTGATGGCCAAAGTACAGGATGAAGTGGGCCATGCACAACTTTTATATAGCGCAGCCGAAACACTTGGCAAACCGCGCGAGCAGATGATCGAAGATCTGATCAACGGAAAATCAAAATATTCAAACATCTTTAATTACCCAACCCTTACCTGGGCCGACTGTTGTTTTATCTCGTGGCTGGTTGATGCAGGCGCGATCGTAAACCAATTGGCGAATGCGAAAGGCAGCTACGGTCCATACTGCCGGGCATTGGATAGAATTTGTGCCGAAGAATCTTTCCATCTTAAGTACGGTCATCATTGTGTGATTTATTTAGCCAGTGGCACAGCCAAGCAACGACAAATGTTTCAGGAAGCATTGAACCGCTGGTGGCCACCGATGATGCACTTCTTCGGACCATCGGATAAAATTTCGGCACACACCGAAGTGTTGATGCGCTGGAAAGTGAAGATGGGCACTAACGATGAAATGCGAAATCAGTTTCTGGATATGTATGTACCGAAAATCCGGGAGCTTGGTTTCATTATTCCAGATCCTAATCTTACTAAGAATACCGAAAACGGCAAGTGGGAATACACCGAACCGGATTGGGAAGAATTTAAGCGCGTGATTAATGGCGATGGCCCTTGCAATAAAGAACGATTGGAAGTGCGCAGAATAGCAGAAGCGCGCGGCAAGTGGGTGCGCGAAGCATTGAAATCGCCCAAGGCGAAATACGTTACTCCGTTAGCATAGTTATTCAAAATTCGAAATTCAAGATTAAAGAGTTTCGATGTAAAACAGAGTTTCAGAATCTTGAATTTTAAATCTTGACTCATTGAATTCCTTAGATCCCCGCGTACTAAGATTACCCCAGAACAACGAGCCGGCTTCGCCCAAAGCTCCGTTAGATCAGTTTGGAACGTATGAAGTATTTGTAGAGCCAAAATCAGGAAAACCTTTTCAGCATGAAGGAGCCGTACATGCTCCTAATTTAGAGATGGCCTATGTGCTTGCCAAAGAAACATTCACGCGCAGGTTTACCTGTTCGTCATTATATGTTTGCGATACCCGCGATGTGTTTGTTTCACCCATGACGGAAGGTGATCAAAATGCGTATGATCTTTTAGATGAGAAAGTTAGTGTTGGTGAAAAATCAGAATTTGAAATTTATCATTTAGTCAAGCGAGGTAAGCAGCATGTTCATGTGGGGTCAGTGCTGGCTTCTGATCCAGCTACGGCCATGTTACAGGCTAAAGCAATATTCAATCAAGGAAAGGCAGTGTTTAATATTTGGACGATACAAAAAGATAAGATCAGGTTTACTACAGAAGAAGAAAAAGAATATTGGATCACGTTGTCGGAAAAGAAATTCCGCGATGCTTCGGATTACAAGGGTGGCGATAAGTTGAAAGAGTTTTTGGAGAAAGTTAAAATGAGGATTCAATGAAAGAGCACGCGTTAAAAGAGCTCCTATACAAAATGGCCGATGATCAATTGATTCTCGGGCATCGTAATTCTGAGTGGACGGGCTTTGGCCCGATACTGGAAGAAGACATTGCGTTTTCATCTATGGCGCAGGATAAGGTGGGCCAAAGTCTGGCGCTCTATACACTACTACAATCGCTTGGCGAACGTGATCCGGACACAGTTGCCTTTACCCGCAACGCGAATCAGTTTCATAATTGTATTTTGGTCGAGTTACCCAATGAGGAATACGACTTTAGTTTAATCCGTCATTTTTTGTTTGATACAGCCGAAGCCTTGCGCTTTGATGCATTAAGTAATTCTTCGTACGAACCGCTAGCACAATTAGCCCGAAAAATTCGGGGTGAGTTACGATACCACACACTGCACGCCAACACGTGGATTAAACAACTTGGTTCGGCAACGGAAGAAAGTATCACCCGATTACAAAAATCATTAGAAGTTGCACTGCCTTATGCCTTGGCAATTTTTGAACCCTCCCTTTACGAAGCAGACCTGATCGATCAGAAAATCTTTACAGGCGAAGTTGCCTTAAAAGAAAAGTGGCTGGCACGCGTGGAAGAAATAATTAATCAAACACACCTGCGATTGCCTGATTGGAAAACAGTAACTCCTGTCTATGGCGGCCGCGAAGGCAAACACAGCGAACATCTTCAGCCGTTGTTAGATGAAATGAGTGAAGTGTTTAAGATTGATCCTACTGCTGAGTGGTAGTTAGTCGATAATTAAATAATCGATGGTCGATTGCAGCTATGGACTTTCGACCATAGACCGATCTGCAAGATAAATGAACAAAGACGTCCTAGATATTCTCGAAACTGTAAAAGACCCGGAGATACCGGTGCTCTCGCTGGTTGATCTCGGTGTGATTACAGATGTGAATGTGGATGGTAAAAATGTTACCGTAAAAATGACACCCACGTTTGTGGGGTGCCCGGCAATGGAGTACATGAAAACGGAAGTTGAAACTGCACTCCGGCAAAATGGGTTTGAGCCTCATGTAAAAATTACGTTTGAAAAGCCCTGGAGCTCGGACCTGATCTCCAACAAAGGAAAAGCAGCCTTAAAAAAATACGGCCTCGCTCCCCCACCCGATAACAAATTATTTACTGATCTTGAAATTCTGGAAACAGCTATTTGCCCACGCTGCGATGGCACCAACACCGAAATAAAAAGCCCGTTTGGCCCTACCCTTTGCCGGGCCTTGTATTACTGTCAAGATTGCAAGGAAGCCTTTGAGCAGTTTAAGGCATTATAGAATAAAACCACATAGACACATAAGCTTGTTTTTTTCTATCTGCTCTATGTTCCTATGTGGTTAAACAATCAATACCGCTTTGTGCGTTTCCTTGGGGCATCTCCGCCCCCTGAGCCGCTTCGTTCGCGATAGGAGCTTTGTGGTTTAGAACCATAAAAGCGTTCCTTCTTTTTCTCAGAATATTTTTCTTTGTTGGCCTCGGTCATTTCAAGGCGTACTTTTCTACCACGCAATTCAACCCCTTCAAAGCCCTTCATCACCTGGGCTGTCTTATCTTTCTGTATCTCGAAGAAAGAATACGCACCCTTTAAATCTATTTTACCTATGGCAGCACTTGTTACCTCGCCAAAATCACAAATCAACTCCAGCAGATTTCCTTTTTCAAGGCCATCCATTTTGCCTACGTTGATAAAGATGCGGTCGCCATCGGTGTAGCGTTCGCTGTCTCCATCTGATTCAAACGACTTCGTTCTGTCTGGCTTACCACCATTCAGGTCGCGCGCATCGCGATAATATTCTAAAAAGCGATTGAACTCAATAGAAGCAAATCGCTTAATGATATCTTCTTTACTAAGATCTTTTAATTCATGATACACCTCCGGCAAAAACGAATCAATCTCTTCTTCATTAACCTCAACCTGCCTTACCTTATGCACAAGATCAAGAATTTTCTTCTGGCACACTTCGTCTCCTGTAGGCACAGGTATCCGCGTAAATTTTCTTTTCAAGCCACGCTCCACCTGTTGAATTTTCCCTACTTCCCGTCTTGAAACGATAGCCAGTGAAATACCTTTCTTTCCAGCCCGTGCGGTGCGGCCGCTGCGGTGGGTATAATATTCCATTTCATCTGGCATGTTCATGTGTATTACATGCGTGATGCCGGTTACGTCAATACCGCGTGCAGCTACATCGGTAGCTACCAGCAATTGTAACGTCTTGTTTTTGAAATTGCGCATAACGCGGTCGCGTTGCTGTTGCGTAAGATCCCCGTGAAGGGAGTCTGCACTATACCCATCTTTAATAAGATGTTCGGCAATTTTTTGCGTATCTATTTTTGTACGGCAAAAAATTACTCCAAAAATATCAGGAGCATAATCCACAAAACGTTTTAGCGCCATGTACTTATCGCGTTCATCCACCATCAAATACTGGTGATCGATGTTTTCATTTCCCTGATTGCGCTCGCCCATGGTAACTTCCTCGGGATTGCGCATATAGTTTTTCGCAATCTCACGCACCTCGCGTGGCATGGTGGCAGAAAACAACCAAACGTTTTTATCCTTTGGCGTTGTAGAAAGAATCTCATCAATATCTTCCTTAAAGCCCATGTTCAGCATTTCATCAGCTTCATCCAATACCACATACTTTACCGTACTGAGGTCAACTACTTTCCGCGAAAGCAAATCAATTAAGCGACCGGGAGTAGCCACAATAATTTGTGCTCCGCGTCTTATCTTTTTAATCTGTTCGCTGATGCTGGCCCCGCCATAAACCGTAACGATGTTCAACTTCATAATTGAAGAAGAGAACCGTTCCAGATCGCTTGTAATCTGCACGCTAAGCTCGCGCGTTGGCGCAACAATGAGTGCTTGCGTTGAACGATCCGAATCGTTTACTAATTGCAACAAAGGCAAACCAAAGGCCGCAGTCTTTCCGGTTCCTGTCTGGGCCAGGCCAACCAGATCAACATTTCCTTTTAAAAGTATGGGAATAGCCTTTTCCTGAATCGGTGTAGGTGATTCAAAACCCATTTGGCGGATAACTTCCACCAGTTGCCCGGAGAGTCCCAGGCCGTCAAATGATTCCATTAATTATGTTATAAATAAGTTGCAAAGGTAGGCTAATTAATTGAAAGTGATATTATTGGGGTATTTTACGGGTCACTAAAGATTGAAAAGGTTTTCTTAGCAAGTGCCTGCTTTTCTTTGGGGAATTGAACGAATAGCCTATGGTTTTGTAAATTAGGAGGAGCCTTATGTAAACAGATTCAAAAAAATATTTTAAACACGTTGCTAATCGTTTGCATTGAAGAGAGTGAAGCAAAAATTTGATTTCAAACAGTTCTCGGTGTATCACGATAGGGCCGCCATGAAGGTTGGCACAGATGGGGTTTTGCTTGGTGCCTGGGCATCGATTCACGCTGCCCCCCGGATTTTAGATGTTGGTACGGGCTCAGGTGTGATTGCACTTATGTTTGCACAGCGCTCGGATGCTAACACGCACATCGAAGCCATTGATATTTCCGATGACTGTGAACAAGCTCAGGAAAATGTTTTGCGGTCTCCCTGGCCCAGAAAGATTAGCGTAATTCAAAAGTCGCTTCAGGAATATACGAGCGAGCTATTCGATGTGATTGTTAGCAACCCGCCCTTTTTTATAAATAGCTATAAACCGCCAACAACGGGCCGAACCCGTGCCCGGCATACAGATACACTTACACATACCGAACTTCTTGACCATAGCAAGCGATTATTAAAACCAGCGGGAAGGTTGAATCTTGTGTTGCCCGAAACTGAAGCAATACTGTTTGAAACTAGTGCTAACACCAAGGGATGGTATTGTACGCGCAAGTGTATTTTCCGGTCGCGGATTTCAAAACCACCCGAACGGATTCTGCTTGAATTAAGATTAGAAGAACTTCCGCTCCGGGAGGAAGAGCTTGTTCTCTATGCAACAGGCTTAGAATGGTCGGCTGGCTATCGCGCATTAACCAGAGATTTCTACATGAATGCGTAGATTTTTGGACCTAAACACCCTAAAGCTCTGCAATTAATAGGTTTTTAGAAAGTACAGTTCGCCTTGCAAAAAAAATTTTACTCTCTGATTAACAAGTATTTAACAAAATAAAAATACATGTTTAAACATGTATTCGAAAAACTGGTGTTATACTTGCATATCAAACAAAAACTTAAATCAATACACATGAAAAAACTTAATGTATTAGTTGCCTTGCTATTTGTTGCCGGAGTTGCAACTGCACAAACCACCTGGAAAGTTGACAAAGCCCATTCCAAGCTTGGATTTTCTATTACTCACCTGATGATCTCAGAAGTTGAAGGTCAATTCAATTCATTTGATGCTACCATTACTTCAGCCGGTGAAGATTTTGCTGATGCTACCATTGAACTTACTGCCGACATTAGTTCTATTGATACCAACAATGAAGGTCGCGATAAGCATTTAAGAAGCCCCGATTTTTTTGATGTTGAAAAATTTGCTACCCTTTCGTTCAAAAGCACATCGTTTAAAAAATCAGGTGACAAAACTTTTAAAGTAACTGGTGATCTTACTTTACACGGAGTAACCAAGCCTGTAACCTTAGATGTTACATTGATTGGTACAGCTGCTGGCCGCGATGGTAAAAAAATTGCTGGATTTAAAGTTACTACTACCTTAAACCGTATTGATTACGGAGTGGGTAAATCAGGTCCTGGTGCCGGTGATGAAGTAACGATTACTGCCAAAGGAGAATTTAAGGCACAATAATTTTTTTAAGTCGGATAGGGTGTCCCTATCCGACTTTTCTATATGATCCTGGAACAAGAAATAAAGCAAACAAAATTCAGAAACTCCCAACAAAAGGCAGTTCTTAATATTTTGTTTACTTCAAACTGGATTCAAAACAAACAAAAGGAATTTTTTGAACCGTACGGAATTACAGGCCAACAATATAATATCTTACGCATCTTAAGAGGTCAGCACCCCAACCAGATTTCTGGCTCTGAAATTAAGAGCAGGATGCTCGATAAAAACTCAGATGTATCGCGCCTGCTTGATCGCTTAATTGGTAAACAGCTTATTTTAAAAAGTCAATGCCCGAGCGACAAACGTGCTACCAACGTAAGTATAAGTGCTTCCGGTTTGGATCTGCTCCAAAAACTAGATGAGCATATCAACATTTCTGAGAAAAAGATAATCACACTTACAAACACTGAAGCGACTCAGTTAAATTCCCTACTCGATAAGTGTCGCGGTTAGATTTTGCTAAACTCGTCTCGCACAAAATTCATTAGCTCTTTTATATAAGGTCGGCTAAAATCGAACTTTATATCCGCAGCTTTATAAATTTCGGGTATAGTAGTAAGATTGCCCAGTTTCAAAGCATTCATGTATCCCTGCAATCCTTTCTGTTTATCTCTTTTATAGTTTCGCCACAAGGCAATTGCGCCAAGTTGCGCCATTCCATATTCTATATAATAAAAAGGCACTTCATATAAATGCAATTGTCGCTGCCATAGATAATCACGGTTTTCTTCGAGGCCACTCCAATCCGTTACGGTATCGCTAAACCTGGCAAATACAGTATTCCATTGCTTGATTCTATCTGCGGACGAATGCGTTGGGTTTTCATATAACCCATGCTGAAACTGATCGATGGTAGCAACCCAAGGCAACGTTTCAATAATATCTTCAAGTTGTTCGCGTTTGGCGCGTTTCAGGTCTTCTTCATTGGGAAAGAAAATCTGCCATTGATCCATGGAAATTAATTCCATCGACATAGAAGCCAGCTCGGCAACTTCCATGGGGGTTGATTTAAAATCAGACAGCGAAAGGTCTTTTGTGAGAAAATTATGAACCGCATGACCGCCTTCGTGCATGATCGTAGTCATGTCGCGCATGGTGGATGTAGCATTCATAAAAATAAACGGTACCCCAATTTCTGCCAGCGGATAATTATAGCCACCAGGTGCTTTTCCCTTACGGGATTCAAGATCGAGGTGGCCCATGCTTTTCATAATCGATAAACATTGCCCTAAAAAAGGATCAAGTCTTCGGAAACATTCAATAGATTTTTCGGTAAGATCTTTTCCGTTTTCAAACGCTTTCAGCGGCCCTCTTCCTTCCGGATCAACGGCTTTGTCCCACGGCCGCAACTCGTTTACTTTTAGTTTCTCTTTGCGATCCTTGTTTAACTCATTCAGTATAGGAACTACCTCTGCTGCAATGGCTTCATGAAAATTAAAACAATCATTGGGTGTATAATCAAAGCGGCCATACGACTTAAACATATAATCTCTGAAATTCGCCTGACCAGCATTAGTAGCTGCCCGATGCCGAAGGGTGATAAGTTTGGTGAATAACTGATCCAGGGTTTCTTTGTCGGCCAATCGCCTTACAGCAATTTTATGGTATGCTTCTTCGCGCTTTACGCGGTCGGTGGATTGAAGAATCACTCCGGCCTGTTGCAACGTCAGCTCCTGGCCGTTGATCT
The DNA here is from genome assembly GCA_965278925.1 of Cyclobacteriaceae bacterium. Taxonomy (GTDB): domain Bacteria; phylum Bacteroidota; class Bacteroidia; order Cytophagales; family Cyclobacteriaceae; genus ELB16-189. The sequence goes on from OZ257123.1 coordinate 1,888,481, forward strand.
CAACTATCATAGCGCCTGATAACTGGGCGTACTTCTGTGTTTCTGTATTGATCTCGGTAAACACCGGAATATTTTCATCTCTGAAAAGTTCTATATCTTTTTTCAGATTTCGAATTAGTATTTTAAAACCAGGTTCGTTTTCCAACGAAGCCAAAAAAGGCGAGGTGGCAAGTTTCTTATTTAGTAAATCAGAATAGGGTGCCATGGGTGGCTGAATGTTCTCGATAAAATCCTGATAACTTTTGGTATTGACTTCGTTGTCGGTATGGCACGTCATGCGAATGTAACGCCAACCCAAATCTTCGCTGATCATCGACTCTAATTCACTGCGGTCGCGCAACCATTGTCTTAACTCATCAATATTGTGAAGAGGCCGCGAAACAAGATTATCAAAATGAGGCTTCAGACTTTCCCACGTGGTTATTGTATAGTCTTCAGGTAAAAAATTTCTTTTTGGCCGCTTCGGAATTTCAAGAGTTGCGTTCATAATCGTGTAAAATTAGATCAGCAAAATAGGTATATTCATTATCATTTAGAATCTCTATCCAATTAAAACCATCGTATTTTGAAACTTGCTTGTAATCAATCGCGTAAAAATAAATAGCCTCAAAACTCAACAAAAATAATTTGCTCATTATGGAAACGCTGTTCTTTCTTACCGCTGCCGGATTTGTTATTCTTACGCTCCTTTTCTTTGGGGTACTTTTCAGACATGTAAAGGCAGCTATCGAACAAACACTTTGGTCCTATGAACGCAAGAAAAAAATTACGTACCGGATTATCCTTGGGCTATTCATTTGGGTAGGGTTTGTAAGTGCCGCTTCGCTCTCAGGCTTTACGTCCGACTTTAACAGTTTTCCTCTCAATGTGTTGCCGCTGATATTGACTCCACTGGTTACTACGTTAGTTTTGATTTTCTCTAAAGGGATGAAAACCCTGCTCCAATACATACCATTAACCGCTCTTACGCAACTTCAGGTTTTCAGAGTATTTGTAGAAATTCTTCTCTGGCTCTTATTTCTTCAAAATCTCATACCCGAACAAATGACGTTTGAAGGAAGAAATTGGGATATACTTTCAGGCGTAACCGCATTGCTTGCCGTTCGTTTCTTTCTGAATTCAAAGCCATGGATGATCGTGTGGAATATCTTTGGTTTACTCCTGCTGATTAACATCGTGACGGTTGCATTATTATCCTTGCCTACGCCATTCCGGTATTTTGAAAATGAGCCATCCAATACGATTGTTACTATCTTTCCATTCATATTACTCCCCACTTTTTTAGTGCCGCTCGCCTACCTGCTCCATTTTATGTCGCTCCGCAAATTGCTGATCAATCCATAATCAAATTCTTTTTTATACCTTCCATCGGAAAACCCAAACCGATGAGAAATTTCCTGATAGGCTTACTCTTGTTAGGCGCCTGCAACACAAAAGAAGTAAAAACCATTGGCAGCATTGAGCGCCTCGACCCGGCACTTGATAATCTTATTTCAGCACAAGCTTCTGTAGAGATAATTTCTGAAGGTTTTGAATGGAGCGAAGGCCCTGTGTGGGTAGCAAAAGAAAACATGCTGCTATTCTCAGATGTTCCTAAAAATATTATACACAAATGGACCGAGGAAAACGGCACCGAAGTTTACCTCACTCCTTCGGGTTTCTCGGGAGATTCAACAGCGAGTCGTGAACCCGGATCAAACGGACTAATTCTCCATCATGATTCTTTAACGCTATGCCAGCATGGCAACCGTCAGATGGCTAAAATGAATGCCGCACTCTCTAATCCAAAACCTGATTATATCTCGTTAGCAAGTACTTATAAAGGTAAACAATTCAGCAGTCCTAACGATGCTGTCTATCGAAGCAATGACGATCTGTTTTTCACCGATCCACCGTATGGTCTGGCAAAACAAGCCGATGATCCTGAAAAGGAATTATCCTACAATGGGGTTTACAAGGTTACCCCAGCAGGAGTTGTGTCGCTTCTGATTGATTCGTTAACCCGGCCCAACGGCATTATTTTATTGCCGGATGAAAAGAAACTTATTGTTGCTAATTCCGATCCTGCCAAAGCCATTTGGTATGAATATGAAATCAATGAACAAGACTCGCTTATCAATGGCCGGATTTTTTATGACGCAACCTCTAATCTGAAAACAGAAAACGGTTTGCCCGATGGACTAAAGGTGGATAAACAAGGAAACATTTTTGCAAGTGGGCCCGGAGGTATCTGGATTTTTGATTCAACCGGAAAAGTATTGGGAAGAATCCGGCTCACGGAATTAGCGGCCAACTGTGCGTTATCGCCTGACGAAAAAACACTTTACATCACGGCTGACATGTATGTGTTACGAGTTAAAATGAGAGACTAATCAGCATGCATGTTCTAATAGAAATTCTTGGCTGGGTGGGTTCTCTGGCCGTTATTTCAGCTTATGGATTAAATAGTTATCAGAAAATTAAGTCCGATTCAATAACATTTCAATTATTAAACTTAACGGGTGCTATCTTTTTAATTATCAACAGTGTTTATAAAGAGGCATATCCCTTTACGTTCATCAATACAGTTTGGTTAATAATAGCAATTGCGGCAATCGTTGGTATAGTGCGAAAAAAATAATCGCATAAGAGACTTTGAAGTTGGCGTACATTAAATTAACAACACAACGATGATTAACTATCTGAACACTAAATGGCAACAACATAAGGCAAGAAAAATCTTCAAAGAGTATGAATTTAAAACCGTAGCGTTCAACCTTGCTCAAGAAGGTTCAGTGCAATATGCACAATGGCTACACCCGGGTGAATTTGGAAATAAAGTAACTCAGGAAAATGTAAATTTCTATAAACAGATTATTAATAAAGGAGATTTTATAATTGATATTGGTGCCAATGAGGGAGATACCACCGTTCCGATGGCATTGGCTGCCGGAGCCGAAGGAACTACGCTTGCCTTTGAACCCAATCCGCATGTCTTTAAAGTATTAAAAGCAAACGCGTCTTTTAATCAGGAAAAAACAAACATCATTCCAATTAACATAGCCGCCACTGCTCAAGATGGAGAATTTACATTCGGGTCAGGTGATCCTTCCTATGGAAACGGAGGAATTGTTGGATTTACTCATAATAAAAAAAGAAATACCCGCTACACCTTTAAAGTACAAGGTAAAAATCTTGAGCACTACCTGAACAAGGAATATGCTCAATTACTTCCCCGGTTATCGTTTATAAAAATTGACGCAGAGGGATATGACAAAGAGATTATTAAGACTATTCCAACGATCATTCAAAAATACAGACCGCATTTAATTGCTGAATGTTTTGGTCCGGCCACCGAAAAAGAAAAACTCGAACTCTTTGATCTGTTAATAGCAAAAAATTACAATCTCTACACCACAGACTTCATTCAAAAAACTTCCAAAATTTCTCGCGAAACAATGTCTTTTAAGAACACCTATGATATTCTGGCGATTCCTGTCGAGAAAGATAATTGACTCTATGAACCACCGGATTTTGTATGCCGTGCTCTGTTTATTTGTGCTAGGTTGTCAGTCAAAGCCTTCCTTTATCAATGACCTTGATTCGTTATTCAATGCTTCCTTTGGTGCTGATCAACCTGGAGGTGCCGTACTAATTATGAAAGGAGAAATAATAATTTTCTCCAAAGGATATGGGGTAGCTGATTTAACTTCTAATGAGAAAATCACCTCCAAAACGTTATTCAACATAGGTTCTATTTCCAAAATTTTTGTTTCGAATGTAATTCTTGATCTGGCGAAAGAAGGAAAACTTTCACTCAACGATTCATTAGCTAAATACTTTCCCGATTTTAAGAACCACCTCCTTGCACAACAAGTCCGCATTCATCATTTACTTACGCACACCTCTGGTCTTGCTGATAACCGTAGGGCATTTTTAGATAGCTTATTCCTGCTCACTGCAAAAGACGAAGAGAATTTTGCTCCGATTAAATTAAATGATTCGTTGCGGTTTGAACCGGGTTCTCAGTATGAGTACTCAAACCCGGCCTTTAATGGATTGGCTTTAATTATTGAAAAAGTAACAGGCAAAAAATGGCAGGAGGTAGTAAAAGAAAAAATCTTCATTCCAGCCGACATGAAAACCAGTGTGATCACCGATGGCCCGTATCCATACACCGGAGTGGCTCATGCTTACTTAAAAAAAAATGCCGGTTACGTTGAGAAAGATTATGGAGAAGAGCCAACCTTTGCAGCAACCGGAAATGGTGGCGTGTGGAGTTCGGTAGAGGAATTATCAAAGTACGAGCTCGCAATCCGCCATGCATTATTTCTTGACAAGGAAACAATTGATGATTCCCGTACCGTTAAACAATATCCGAACTGGAAAAGCGATCCACCTTTTATTGGGTACAGTTGGTTTATAGGCACAACATCCGATGGTTATAAAATGATTTACCACACGGGCACACAAGGTGGCTTTTACGGTGACTATGTTACGATTCCTGAAAAAAATCTTACTTATATTATGCTTTGCAACATTCCCACCTCACAGGAGGAGAAGCGCGAAGTTATGTTATCGATTTTAAAAAAATACAATTGGCTTGATTAAATTTACCCTATGAAAAATCTGTTCGTATTACTCCTTAGCCTTATCACATTCACTGTTCAAAGTCAAACCCTTGACGTCAAAATAAAAGAGTTTGATGCTTATGTAGAAAGTTCAAGAAAACTTTATCAGGTACCCGGTCTGGCCATTACAGTTGTAAAAGACGGAAAAGTGATTTTCAAGAATGGATATGGTGTGCGGCAACTGGGCACAACAAATGCCGTGGATACACAAACTCTTTTTGCGTGTGCCTCCACAACAAAAGCAATGACAGCAACCTGCATGGCCATGCTGGTAGATGAAGGAAAAATAAAATGGGATGATCGCGTAGTTGACTACCTGCCCGATTTTCAACTTTATGATCCTTATGTAACCCGCGAACTTAGAATTAAAGATTTATTCACTCACAACTCTGGGGTGGGTAATACAGATTTTTTCTGGAGCATTATGAAGATGCCTTCGGATGAAGTGCTTGCGAAAATGAGACTGGTTAAGCCAAGTTATTCATTACGCTCGAGTTTTATTTATCAGAATATTTTTTATCTCGCTGCAGGAGAGGTGATTGAAAAAGTGAGTGGCCAGCCGTGGTCGGCATTTATTCAAAAAAGAATTTTTGAACCCCTTCAAATGACGCGCACGTTTCCGCTCTTAAGCCAGGTGAAAGATTCCAACCAATCGCAGCCACACTACTTTTTCGATAACAGCATTGCTGTAATTCAACGCACCAATGCCGATGCCATTGGGCCTGCTGGCAGCGTATGGTCATGTGTAGATGATATGAGCAAATGGGCTCTTTGTATGCTCGATAGCAGTAAGTATGCCGGTGGTCGCCTCGTAAAACCAGCTACCTGGAAAAAACTTTTTGAACCGCATGTAATAGTTCCTGCCAATGAGTTTTACCCAACGGCCACGCTTACTAAACCAAACTGGACTACCTATAGTCTGGGTTGGTTTCAACAAGACTACAAAAGGCAGAAAGTAAATTTTCATACCGGAAGTCTTGCTGGTGAAACTGCCATCCACGGACAATTGCCTTCAGAAAAACTGGGCGTTTATGTGTTTGGAAATTTTGATCATGCAGAAGTAAGACATGCCTTAATGTTTAAAGCCTTTGATCATTTTGGGTTGGGTGGCACTCGCGACTGGAGTGGTGAATTCCATACACTCTATAAAAATATTCAAGCCGGGGCAGACAAGGCAGAAAAGAAATTTGAATCTTCGAGGGTTGCAAACACCAAACCTTCGCTAACCATAGATGGATACGCAGGAAATTACTCGAGCCCGCTTTACGGAGACTTAGCAATTACAATTACGGGAAGTTCGTTACAGGTAAATCTTAACAACACAGCTAAAGCAACGCTGGATCATTGGCATTACGATACGTTCCGTGGTTATTTTGAAAAGCGCTGGTGGGGTCAAACCCTGGCAACATTCAGCCTCAATTCGGATGGAAAAATTAAAAGTGTAACAGTGGAAGGAATGGAGTTTGCAAAAGCTAAGTAGCTTAGTTCAAGTTTAGCCAATCTCAATCACCACATCATCGCTCATAGGGTGCCCTACACACGTAAGTACGTAACCTTCATCGCGTTCGGACTTTGACAAGCCTTCTTCTTCGTCAAGCTTTACCTTGCCTGATAATGCTTTTCCGCGGCAGGCGGTACACAATCCACTTTGACATGAATACGGTAAGTCAATTCCCTGATCAAGGGCAGTTTCTAAAATCGTGCGGTTGGGCTCTACATTAAATTTATATTCCTGACCATCGTAGCGAATGGTTACTTCGCGGGTTTTCTTTTCATTGGTTGCAGTTTCTTCTTTTTTAACTTCTTTGTCGATGGTGCCTTGTACAAAACTCTCTTTGAAGATTTTTTCTTTAGGAATGTTTCTTTCGCTCAACAGGGCTTCCACATTTTTCATCATTCCCTCCGGGCCGCACATCAGGTAAGTTGTCTTCTCAATGCCCCATTCAGGAATGCGTTCAACGAGTTTAGCCAGCATGTCATGATTAAGCAATCCGGAATACCTTTGCCAGTTCATGGGTGCATTATCCAACACATGAATTACATGCAACCGGCCGGCATGGATTATTTGAAGTTTATCAAACGCATCTTTAAAGATGATGCTATCCACATCGCGATTACAATAAATAAGCGAGCAGATGCTTTCCGGCTCTTGCGTAAGCGTGCTTTTTATTAACGACATTATGGGTGTAATTCCGGAGCCTCCGGCAAACATGATCAAGTGACGTTTGTTCTCCGTTTTATATTCAGTAGTGAAGTGCCCGGTAGGCGCCATTACTTTTACAAGAGCACCAGCTTTAAGATTATCGGGCAACCAGTTCGACATTAGTCCTTTCTCAACGCGCTTCACGGTAACAGTTAAATCTGCATCAGTAAAGGGTGAAGAACTTAATGAATAGGCTCTGCGAACTTCTTTGCCGCCTGCGGTAACAATTAATGTTAAAAATTGTCCGGCCTTGTAGCTAAGTTTCTTTTCAGGTTGTTCAAATACAATGCTGATAGCGTCCTTTGTTTCCTGAATAATATTTTTGACTTTCAAGTCGAAATAGTGCGGGCCCTGATTAATCGGAGTCTCTTCTTTTTTATCGCTTTTCTTAAAAAATCCAAATGCCATCGGAAGTGAAATTAATCTTGGGCAAAATTACGGATAAAGCACCAATACCAAAGAGATTGATATAAGATCTGAAGCAGAAGAAAAAGATCGTTAACCTTTAGATATTAAGCCAATAGGTAAACTTAAACACCAGCGCTCGGTTCTTGCTCTTCAGATGCTCGGGCAAGTAATTTTCGGTGTAGACAACAAAAAAATCGGAAGCGGGTTTATAACGCCACTGAAACCGGGCATTCAGGTTGATGTTATCGGCCAGACTGTTGTATTGCACAAAAGAGGTGAAAAACAACTTATCGGTAAGAGTAAGGTCGAGCCGTGGGCCAACTAAAAAAAGTTTCTCCTTTCCATACCCTGTTGCCAGGCGCAGATCATTATAATCAAAACGAACAGCCAGACTGCCGTACGGTTGATAGCGGTAGTTCAACTCGCCATTCACATTAAAGTTGGTTCCGTTATAAAATCCACCCCATTCAGTCTCGATGCTGTAGTTAAAGACTTTTCGCTGATCAGAATTATATTCGATGCCTACCGAATTCCAAGAATACTCTTCGCCCTCAAGAAACTCGGTGTAAATATCTGAGTCGATGGGATTAAATGAACTGGTAAGTCGCTGATAGCTGTATCCAACACCAAACTCCAATGAAGATGTATTTAGAAAATTAATATTGTATCCGGCAACCACATTTTTATCGGTTATCTGGCCTCCGGGAATTGTGGTATAAAAAGCCTCCATTCCGGGGCCCATAGTTGCAATCACTTTGCTTTTAGGATAGAATAAATAATTAGCGCCCCCAAAAATATTCTGCTGGCCCGGATACACTCCGCGACTGGGTACAAACCCTGCTTCGGCATTATAATTTTTCTGAACAAACGATTGGCCTGCAAAAGCTCTTATAGCTCTCTTTGTGTACTGAACAAATGCTCCGCCCGCAAAATTTTTATCCGCTGTAAATGAATCAAACGAACCGCTGTAAAACATATTCACAGTCCAGGTATTGTCGGCACTGCGCAAATCCATATCGGTTGAGAACACACGGTTATATCGACTAAAAGCCGGTACCGTATCGGTACCATTTACACGATACCGCAGCAAATCCTCATGAAAATATTTTGTAGTGTCCGCATCATTAACCCCATGCGAACTTTTATCCACATACATGAATGTAAAGTTTGACTGCTTCCAGAAGTTGCGTTGCACGGCAGCCACTGTATAACTCTGATCAGGCAAGCCTGCCGAAAGTTTTTCCTTCGTGCGCATGTTAAGCAAACTCACGCGCCAGTCTTTACTTACCGAGCCACTTAGCCGTGCGCCATACAGGATCGGAACCTTTACAAGATTATCCGTGCTATCAAGGGCTAAGCCAACTCTGCGCGAAAAGAATGGTCTTGCTTCGGGAAACCCTGCGCCTGCAAAAAGATCGTTGTTTTCTAAAAAGAATTGTCGCCTTTCGGGAAACTGAAACTCAAAGCGTGTTAGATTAATAACTTGCCTGTCTACTTCTACCTGCGAAAAATCCGGATTCAATGTCAAATCTAAATTGAGTGACGGGGTAACCCCAATTTTTGCATCGAAGCCTGCTTGCAAATCGTTATCGCTTGTGGCGGGTGTTGTTTCGTTATCGCGCGAAGTTGATCCCGCTACATAAGGAATCAACGAAATATTTCCTTTACCAAGAGGCGGACGTTCATCCCACACCATTTGCCCCGAGTAGGCAAAAGAGGCTGGGATAAATTGAATGGGTGTTGCAATCCAGCTCGAAACCAGATTGCGTTTTCGGTCCCACCGAAGAAAGGTTACATTCCACTCATCTATACTTTTGTAGCGAAAGCTTTTAAACGGAATGGCCAACTCAGCCACCCACCTATCTTCCAGCCGCGAAACTTTTGAATACCATTTATTGTCCCACGTGCTCGGATAACTTTCATCACCCGCCCCGCCTGTTGTAATCAGACCTTCAGCCTGCACCCCATACGGTGTTATCTGAAAATAAAATCCGTTGATACGATCGTTGAATGATCCGAGGTAGATGCCAATGTTGTCGGTTCCATCAAAGTCAAAGTCTCTGCGCAATGATTGCATCAGGTCGGGCGAGTTATCATCATAACAAACAAAGGACACATAGAGCATGTGTTCATCAAACGTGATGCGGGCTTCTGTTTGAAAGGGCGCACGTGCCGTATCAATCGGGTAGTTTAAATAAAAGTCAGTGGCAACAAATGCGGTACTCCACGCTTCTTCATCCAACTTTCCATCCAACACAATAGGTGATTGAGCTTTTTTTATCGGCAGTTGCATACCGGGCTTGTTCTGGGAAACTGCCGAGAAGCTTAAAAATAAAAATATGAACAGGATTAAAATCCGGGACTGAGGTAGGGTCATAGGGGGTGCAAAGCTATAAAAAAGACGTTGACAAGAATCTTTTTACGTTTCGCAAACCAATAAGTTGGTGATTTTAGGATGAGTGGTGGCTAAATACTTACTAAGGCAAAAAAAAATTAAAGCATGATTGTAATAATTAACCCCGCCAAGTATCTGAATAGAAAAACTTAAACTCACCATGAAAAAAATGATCGCATTTCTACTATTCGTACTTATTGGAAGTCAGGCATTTAGCCAGGCCACAGCCATCCGCATCACAAAATCGGGCAAGGGCGCACCCATAATATTTCTGCCTGGGTTTATCACACCGGGTTCGATGTGGGACGAAACGGTTAAAAATCTGAAAGGAAATTATGAAACACATCTCGTATCATATGCTGGCTTCAATGGCATTGAGCCTATACCCACACCTTGGTATGACACCATCAAAAAAGAACTGATTGTTTATGCAAAAACTAACAAGCTTACCAACCTGAAGTTGATTGGCCATAGCATGGGCGGCAACCTGGCAGTAGATTTGGCCGCTGAACTTGGAAGTGCTGTTGATCGTGTAATTATTGTTGATGCGCTCGCGTGTATGCGTGAAGTGATGATGCCCGGTGTGCCGGCCGAAGCTTTTCAATATGAAAGTAAGTACAACAAACAAATGCTCGAAGCCACTGACGAAGCATTTCAACAAACTGCCACCATGATGGCGCAAGGCATGACAACCGTACCTGAAAAACAAGCGCTGATCAAATCGTGGATATTGGAAGCGGATCGCAAAACCTATGTGTATGGCTATACCGATTTATTGAAACTTGATTTACGGCCAGCGCTTGCATTGATAAAAGTACCCGTCCTTATTCTAGGTGCTCCATTTCCAAGTAAAGAAGTAGTACTGCCAAACTACGAAAAGCAATATGCTGCGCTAACTACTAAAACTCTTGAGATAGCCCCTGCAGGTCGGCACTATATTATGTTTGATCAGCCGGAATGGCTTTACACACAGATAAATAATTTTTTAAAAAAATAAGTATTATTAAAGTTATGATAGACAAAAATAGTTTTGACCAATTGCGCATTGAGCTTTCTGTAAAAGCCAAAAACGGAATAGACTTTATTTCGGCAGCAAGTATCGTTTGGCTTGCAATCAGTTATATATGGACGATGAATATAACGCCTTATAATCAATCTATTTTAACGTTTTGTGTGGGCGCTGTAATGCTTCCGCTGGCTTTTTTGTTTTCCAAAATCTTTAAAACAACATGGACAATAAAGAGCAATCCTTTAGAGCCGCTGGGCCTCTGGTTAAATTTTGCTCAATTGTTCTATTTTCCATTCTTGTTTTTCACGCTTTCAAAAATGCCTGAATATTTTGTGATGGTGTACGTTATCATTACAGGCGCGCACTTTTTTCCGTATAGCTGGTATTACAAAAATAAACTGTATGCTATTTCGGCTGGGGTAATTTCAGTAGGTGCATTTCTACTTGGAACACTCATGGCAGACAAAATTTACTTAATACCTTTGTTCTTAAGTATTTATCTTATCGCTCTTGCTATTCTACTTTACCTTGATTTTAAAGAGAAAGAAAAAACAGGGTTGCAACCAGATAATGCTTCGCGCTGACAAATCCGAATGAATCAGGAAAACCTACCACTATTCAAAAACATCTATACTCAATACTTTGGTATGGTGTTAAATCTGTGTCGTGGGTTTATGAAGGGCGATCGCGATCTGGCGTATGATTTGGCGCAAGATGTTTTCATCAATGTATGGAATGCCTTGGCAGGATACAGAGCCGAAGCTTCATACAAAACATGGATATACCGCATCTGCGTAAACACATGTCTGTTGCAAATCCGCAAGAACAAAAATAAAATAAATGTACCGCTTGAAGTTGCAGTCCTCGCTATACAATCAGATACTAACCCTCAGGCTGAAAATGAACAACGCTTGTATAAAGCCATTGGTCAATTAGATGAAGTAGAGCGCCTCATGATTATGATGGTGCTTGAAGAAGTAGAGTATGAAGAGATTGCCCGCATTATGGGCGTAACTGAAAATAACCTTCGGGTAAAAATTCATCGCATTAAAGCAAAACTGAAAACATTAATTCAAGATGATAGACAAAGAAATGGATGACCTTACTGCACTTTGGCAGCAAGCTAAAGCAGGAAGCAGCGAGCAATCTACCTCGGATATTGATTCTATAATTAAAGCCGGGGAGGCCCGCAAAAAAAATGCATTAGCCGCACATTATGGAAACGCTGCCGTGTTATCTGGCACAGTAGTCATGCTGGTTTTCTATTTTTACTATTTATATGATTTTCAAGATATGCTGAGCAAAATCGGCTACAACCTTATGATTGGTGGACTTACCATACGGATTGTGATTGAATTTTTCAGTGCATGGCGTTCGCGCAAAGTAAAATTTTCAGACACTGCCGCAGGATCACTTAAAAATTCTGTTTCATTTCATGAATTTCGTAAGCGCATTCATGGGCCGGTAACAATTATTATTTTCGGATTATACTTTGTGGGTTTCTATATGCTTACGCCCGAGTTTAGTCGCTATATATCGATCGGTTGGCTTATAGCAATGGATGTATCTGCCATTGTAGTTGCCATTATCCTGATATTGTTTATTCGAAAAGGCATTCGGCAGGAGTTACGCGATCTTGAGAAGTTGGTTGAACTGCAACGAAGTTTGGCGAAGGAGAATTAATAGTGCAAATCAGACTATGAGGATTCTGGCGAACAACCCAACTCGTTCATCTTGAATCCTTTTTGTATTTTTGATTCTTAACAAATATTCCGTGCAACTCAATCCCCTTACCGCTATCTCTCCCCTCGATGGCCGTTACTTTGGTCAAACCCAAAGCCTGGCGACTTACTTTTCAGAATTTGGATTGATCCAATACCGAGTGCGTGTAGAGGTTGAATACTTTATTGCCCTCACTTATGCGCTGCCCGAACTTGCCTCTTTATCTAAGGACAAAGAAGTTACGCTTCGCGCGATTTATCAAAACTTTACCGAAGCAGAAGCCTCGGCAATTAAAGAGATTGAAAAAACAACAAACCACGATGTAAAGGCTGTAGAATACTTTTTAAAGAAAAAATTTGATGACCTGGGACTATCCAAATACAAAGAGTTTATTCACTTTGGATTAACCTCGCAGGATATCAACAACACTGCCATTCCTCTTTCATTGAAAGAATTTATGGATCAGGAGTGTATGCCCAGCCTCACGAAGTTGGTAAATACACTCACTGTTTTATCGGTAGAATGGAAAGATATCGCTATGCTGGCGCGAACACATGGGCAACCCGCATCCCCTACCCGTCTTGGCAAAGAGATTTATGTTTTTGCCGAGCGAATCAATAGACAACTCGACTTACTAAAGTCGATTCCATATTCGGCAAAATTTGGTGGCGCTACCGGAAACTTTAATGCACACCATCTTGCCTATCCCGAAATCAACTGGAATCACTTTGCCAACTTATTTGTAAACGCCCAGTTGGGGTTATCGCGCAGTCAGCCAACCACCCAAATTGAACATTACGACAATCTTGCTGCACTGTTCGACAACCTGAAACGCATCAACACCATCTTAATTGATTTCAGTCGCGATGTATGGCAATACGTTTCCATGAATTACTTCAAACAAAAAATAAAAGAAGGAGAAATCGGGTCGAGTGCTATGCCTCATAAAGTAAATCCTATTGACTTTGAAAACGCAGAAGGCAACCTAGGATTGGCCAACGCAATTTTTGAACATCTTTCAGCCAAGCTTCCCATCTCCCGCTTGCAGCGCGATCTAACAGACTCTACCGTATTAAGAAATATTGGTGTGCCCCTTGCTCATACTTTTCTTGCAATCAAATCGCTGGAGAAAGGAATCGGTAAATTGGAACTTAACAAAGCTGCCATCGATCACGACCTTAATGAAAACTGGGCTGTGGTTGCTGAAGCCATACAAACTGTGCTTAGAAAAGAAGGGTATCCGAATCCGTATGAGGCCTTGAAAACCCTTACACGGAAGAATGAAAAGATTACGAAGGAAAGTATTCATCAGTTCATTAATGAACTTGATGTGAAGACAGAATTAAAAGAGAGGTTGAAACAAATCAGTCCGTTTAATTACACAGGTCTTTGAGAACGAATTCTTTTTACAATCGTTATGGATTCTTTTATCCTGATTTCTAATTTATGCCAATCTTTTTTGTCGAAAATCTCGCGTGTAAATAACTGAGACCCCATTCCCGCGCACATCGCTCCGGCAGCAAACCACTCAGATAAGCTTTTTTCAGTTGGCTCCACACCACCGGTCACCATCAACCGAAGGCCGGGAACAACAGAAAGCACAGCAGTTACAAACTGAGGCCCGACAACCGAACCCGGAAAAATTTTTATAATCTCTGCGCCTTGATCACGTGCAGTTACAACCTCGGTGACGGTGGCGCAACCTGGTATCCAATGTATGTTGTGCGCATGACATACCGCAGCCATCTCGGCTTTTAGCATGGGTGAAATAATGAAGTGCGCTCCTGCCTGAATATACTTTTCTGTAGTGGGCCCATCCATGATCGTTCCAATACCCAACATCAAGCCAGGAAGTTTATCCGCCACAGTTAGTAAATGCGCAAATACTTCAAATGAATTCTTTTTCCGGTTGGTGAATTCAAATACCCGGGCCCCTCCCCGATAGGCGGCTTCCATAGCTTGTTGAGCTACTTCAGAATTTTCGTGAGTCAAGAGTGGTACAATACCAATCTCATGCATTCCCTCGGCTATCTGTTGTTTGGTGAATTTCATCAGCGCAAAAGTTTACCTACGTTTTCTCCTTTTACCAACGCCTCAATTTCAGTAACCGTAGCCAGGTTTACATCTCCTTCAATAGAATGTTTAAGAGCACAAGAAGCGGTAGCAAATTCAAGTGTCTGTTTATCTGATTTTTCATAAAGCCAACCATAAGCCAGGCCAGCCATAAAGGCATCGCCTGCACCAACACGATCAACAATATGCGTAAGGTCATACTCGTGTGATTTCAATAACTCCTTTCCATTCCAGAGCTGGCCGGAGATTTTATTGTGTGATGAGCTGATCGACTCGCGCTGTGTAACGGCAATTTTTTTTACACCCGGATTTGATTTCTGCACTTCCTTACATCCTTTTTCAAAATCAGCGGTTACAATACCCAGGCTATTTTCAAAATCAGTAACTCCACCCACTACTACATCAGAAAGTTCAATCAAAGAAGGCATGATGTCAATAGCCCGTTTTCCATATTGCCATAAATTTCTTCTATAGTTTATATCAGCCGAAATCGTAACACCATACTTTCGGGCTGCCACTAAGGCTTCCATGCACACATCGGCAGCACCTTGCGAAAGAGCCGGAGTGATTCCTGACCAATGAAACCAGCCTGTTGTTTTCATCAACTCATTCCAATCAATCATACCGGGTTCGATGTGGGCAAACGCTGAATCAAAGCGATCATAAACAATCCGTGAAGATCGTTGCATTGCTCCATTCTCAAGAAAATAAAGACCAAGACGTTCTTCTCCATACACAATAGCACTCGTGTCTACACCAAATTTTCTCAATGCTTCAGTAGCTGCTTTTCCAAAATCATTCTCCGGAAACCGCGTAACATGGGTGGATGAAACTCCCCACGCTGCTAAGGCCGAAGCTACATTGCCCTCAGAACCTGCATAGTGGATTTTGAAAGTCTCGGTTTGAGTAAACCGCGAGAATCCTGGCGTTGAAAGCCGCATCATGATGTCGCCAAGTGTAATAACTTTTCTATTCATAGAAATCAGAATGAATAAAATTACGCACAAACTTTAGATTCTTGCATATCGGATAGGGTTAAATAAGTAATTGATTTTCTATCTTGTCAGCGCAATGAATGCGGTATGAGTAATAAGATTCTTAAAATTAATCCAGCGGATAATGTTTGGGTGGCCCTTACCGATTTGAAGGCAGGTGATAAACTAGTGGCTGGTGGACTCACGATTCAACTTACTCATGACATTCCCGCTAAACATAAATTTGTTGAACACAGCGTTCAACCCGGAGCGGACATACTGATGTATGGAGTTGTTGTTGGTAAAGCCGTGACTGCCATTTCATCTGGCAGCCCCATCACCACCCAAAATGTAAAACATCAGGCCGCTAATTATTCGGGTCGTTCAAAGACTTTTCAATGGACCGCCCCTGATGTTTCGCCTTGGAAGGACAAAACTTTTCTAGGATATCATCGCCCTGATGGACAAGTCGGCACAGCCAACTATTGGATAGTATTGCCATTGGTTTTTTGTGAAAACAGAAACGTGAATGCAATCCGGCAGGCTTTTGAAGAGGAACTTGGCTTCGGTAAACACAACGAATACAAAAATTATGTGCATGAATTGGTTCAGCTTTATCGAGAAGGAAATACCGAATCAATCTCAACTATTACGCTCAAGGACTCTGCAAACAATACCCAATCAAAATTTTTTGAAAATCTGGATGGAATCAAATTCCTGACGCACGAAGGCGGCTGTGGGGGCACCCGTCAGGACTCAGAAGCATTGTGCTCTTTGCTTGCAGGATACATTAATAATCCCAACGTAGCAGGCGCTACCGTACTTAGTTTAGGTTGCCAGAATGCGCAAGTGGATATTCTGCGCGAAAAACTTAGCACGCACAATCCAACTTTTTCAAAACCTTTGATTGTGCTTGAACAACAAAAGGAAGGCACAGAAACCGAATTGCTTGCACGTGCCATTCGCGAAACCTTTTTAGCACTTGCCGAAGTAAACAAACAAACCCGCAGGCCAGCACCTATTAGTAAGTTAGTAATTGGGTTAGAATGCGGTGGCTCTGATGGGTTTTCCGGCATCTCGGCCAACCCCGCCATTGGCCATACTTCTGATCTGGTTGCAGCGTTGGGTGGCACTACTATCCTATCCGAATTTCCTGAGTTATGTGGTGTGGAACAAGAGTTGATCAATCGCACAACTACCGATCAAACTGCTGATCGGTTCTCAGGACTTATGCGAGCGTATTCCAAAGCGGCAGAATTGGTAGGTTCTGGCTTTGATATGAATCCTTCTCCTGGCAATATCAAAGATGGGTTGATCACCGATGCAATGAAATCTGCTGGAGCCGCCAAGAAGGGTGGCACCTCACCCATCACCGATGTGTTAGATTATGGTGAATACATAAAAAAGCCGGGTCTAAATTTATTGTGCACCCCTGGCAACGATGTTGAAAGCACAACAGCTATTGCCGGATCAGGTGCGAATGTTATGTTATTTACTACGGGACTTGGCACACCCACCGGAAACCCGATAGCACCCGTAATCAAACTTTCAAGCAATACTAAACTGGCTCAAAAGATGTCGGATATAATTGACATCAACTGCGGGCCAGTTATCTCGGGCGAAAAAACGATTGAACAAATGGGGGCCGAGATTCTCGAATTCGTACTTGAAGTTGCCAGTGGCAGAATCAAACCTAAAGCTGTTCTCTTAAATCAAGATGATTTTATTCCGTGGAAACGCGGTGTGTCTTTGTAATTAATTGCTTTCTGGTACGTAGAGCAGTTGTTTGTTTGCAAAGTCATACAACGTTAATCTGCGCAAGTCATAATAAGCAGTCCAGAAAGATTTTAATGCATCCAGATAACTCCGCTTCGCGCTGTCTTTTTCTGTAAGCGCAATATTCAGGTTGGTGATATCAATTTTACCAATCAGGTATCTATTCTGCGCAACATTGTACCGCTCTTGTGCAACCTCGTCTGACTTTTTGGTAATCTCAATTTGCAATCGCATCATTTCAAATTGACGCACTTTTGTAATAATCTCTTGTTCAAAAATTATTTTACTTTGCTCTATCTCATAGTCCCGTAGTTTTTTATTGGCCAACGCAGTTTGCATAAGGGCTTTTCTGCGGCCCCAATCAACAATTGGTACATTGAAGCCAATGTTCGCTATCTGTTGCTGCGATGGATTGTCATACAATTCTGAAACTGACGATCCAACATTATTTAATCCATAAGAAGCTGTAAGGGTTGTTTGATATCGCTGCCCTTTGGCTTGTGCTACTTCACTCTCGGCTTCCAGTTTTCTCCGCTCAAACCCTATGTAGTCGGCACGGTTAAGTTTAGCATATGATAACGCATCGTCTACCAACACTTCGAAGGCTGGAATTTTGTCAGGTAAAATCAAGGCAAAATCATCGCCATCTTTTAATCCGATATAAGCACGCAATTGCAGACGAGCGTTTTCAAGTTCAAGTTGGGCCTGGGCTACTTCTTGTCGCGAACGAAGCAACTGTAATTCAACCTGCAGAAGTTTATCTTGGGATGTTGTACCTATATTATATCGCCCTTGTTCGATTTTATAAATCGTATCGTTGTTAGCCAAGTTATAGCGGGCCACTTGTTCATTCACTTGTTGCCTTAACACATCAAAGAAAAAACTAACTGCATCACGCGAAATCTCTTCCTGACGCTCAACAAAAATACGTTTTGACTCTTCAAATATTACAGGTCTGATACGTTTATCCCACTTCAAAGGATTATAAGCAAAGATGGGTTGCGTTAATTGCACATTCATCACCGTGCCACTCCACTGCGTGGCCTCGGTAGAAATATTATTGAAAAAATTATAATTCGTATTCGCAGAAATAGTGCCTCCGGTAAGCCCAATGGGTTGCTGAAGTGCGAAGTTTAGATTAGGATTTATTTGATTAACCGGTAAGTACAATAGCGAACCATCTGGTTGACGCACAGGTGTAACATAGTTGGTATAACTGGGCAAATTTCCATTCAACCGAAGTTGTGGATTATAATTGGTGCGAAACGAGCGGAATTGCCAATAGCTGGTTTCCCTTTGCGTTTCTGCCTGCTTAGAGAAAATAGATTGCTGCTTGGCGCGATCAATGATATCCTCAATACTAAAAACATTTTGAGCCCATGCCGATAGAGACAAAATGGAAAGGAAACTCCCGACTAGTAATTTTTTATTCATATCGTAATGAAGCTATAGGATCCTGACTAGCTGCTTTTCGGGCAGGGGCAATACCGAATATCAACCCGACTGTTGCAGCCACCCCAAACGAAAGCATTATTGACGTAAAACTCACAATGGTTGGAATGTTGGCAAAAGCAGAAACGATAAAAGCCATGGTAACCCCCAGCACCACCCCGATTAAACCACCCGTTACGCTAATCATTACAGCCTCAAACAAAAACTGCTGCACGATATCACTTTTCTGTGCGCCAATGGAAAGGCGTAACCCAATTTCTTTGATTCGTTCCAGCACCGAAGCCAACATAATATTCATAATACCAATGCCACCTACTAAAAGAGAAATACCAGCAATGGCGCCCAATACATAATTGAAAATATCATTGGTGCGTTGCTGTTGTTTTAAGAGTAACTCAGGAATTTCAATTTCAAAATCCACTACCTCATAATGCTTGCGCGAAAGCAAGCGCGATAAAATTTCTGCTGTTGATTGAAGTTTAGCGGTTTCATCAACTTGAATAACCAAACGATCGAGTTGATGATAGTTTTTCTTTTCCAATTCGTCCTCCTCATCTGTTTCCCCTCCCGAAGTAAAAATCACGCCTTGGCTACGCATGTTGGCCAACCGTAACGCCTCCGTAGTTATCAGATCACGATTTTCATACCGGATGAGCACTGTTTGTAGCGGTGCATACACATCCATATTAAAATCACGGATGCCTAATTTGCTGATGCTGTTTTCTGAAACCAGTCGTTCGCGCATTACACCCACAATGGTAAGCCAGTGTGGGCCTACTTTAATACTTTTCCCAATTGCATTTTCCGTGGGGAAAAATCGACTCTTCAATGCCGACCCAATGATACACACCGGGGCTCCTATTTTCATTTGCTCGGCATTAAACATCTGTCCATCGGATAATTGAAAATCGTAGATTTCAAAATAGGTAGGCTCTACCCCCACCAGTTTTGCCGATCTGCGAATTCCATTTCTAATCACATTGCTGTTAAGTATTATCTCAGGGCTAACATGCGACAGACCCGGAATGATTGATTTGATGCTGTGTACATCGCGAATGGTAAGACCTGGTGAAAATTTCTTCTTCTCTTTTTTACCACCAGCTTGCTCATTCAACTTCTCTTCCTTCTGTTCAATAATTGGTTTTATTACAATATTATTAACACCCACCAACTTAATCTGATTCAGAATCTCCTGTTGAGCGCCATTGCCAATAGCCAGCATGGCAATTACAGCCGCCACGCCAAAAATGATTCCGAGTGCCGTTAACAAGGATCGCACTCTGTTGGCAATTACCGCATCAATGGCAATGTATAGATTTGCCAGCACACGGGGTGAGAAGTACTTGGTAATAACCACCGCGCTAGTTGGTTGGGTTGGAAACAATTTTTACTTCCGTTGTAGCTGCTTTATCTTTTTTACCACGCTTTCCATTCATCTGTGGCAACAGTTCTATTTTCTGTTCCTCAAGCTTGGGCGGCACAGAAAGAAAAACACGATCATCTTTTTCAAGGCCACCAAGAATTACCGCATCGTTGGCGTTTGTTTCTCCGACAATAACTTCTTGTTTCACCGTGTTGAGTCCATCTCGTTTAAAAACATAAGTAATTGAATCAAACTGGCTGTGAAGACTTTCCAGCGGCACATATAAAACGCTATCCAGCACGGTTGCAATAATTTTGTTGCTGGTTGTCATGGAAGGTCTGAGCGTGTTGTCTGTTCCCGAAATCTCAACTGAAACCTCAAAGACCTTCGCGTCAGAGTTAGGGCGTTGTTCGCCAACATTGGCCACATTAATTACGGTTCCTTTCAATTTTTTATCCGGATAGGCATCTAACCCAACATCAACAGTCTGACCTTTCTGCACCTTCCGAACATCTACTTCATTCACATAAGTCTTCGACATCATGATGGTAAGATCCGGCAAGGTTGCCACCGTGGGATCCCACATTTGAATTCGAGAGCCAGCCTTAATGGGTTTGCCATCCCAATGCTTGTGATAGATAACCATGCCATCCTCAGGTGCAAGCACATTAAATGCTTCGAGCACTTTATTCATGCCATCAAATTCAGATTGAACTTTGCGCAATTCAGCATTTACTTCGCGCATCTTCTCGATGTTCTGATTTTTTTTGATCTTATAATTTTCTACCGCTTGTTGATAGGTGCGCCTCGCCTTATCCATATTAATCTCGGCTTGCTTTATGGTGGCAGGGGGTTCAAATTTCGATTGCTCAAGCACAATACCACTTTCCTCCACTGCATATTTAAAGTTAATCAACTCATCGCGCGATTGACGAAGTTGTAAAGTTGTATCGAGTTGGGTTTGATTAAACTTCGAGCTGGCTTTATCTAACTCAATTTGTTTAGCTGCAAATTTTGTTTGAAAATCAGATCTATCCAGGGTGGCTATCCAATCGCCCTTCTTAACCACTGTACCCTCACTGATCATATTCTGAATGGTAACTTCCCAGATCTGAAAATTGCGAAGTTGATGTGGTCCCAGAATTTTTACTGAATTTTTAGCTTCAAGTTCACCGGTTGTTTCAATATCAATCCGAAATTGACCTTGCTTTACATTAGCCATGATGGAGGCAGCCTCGCTGTTCTTGTCGCCACGCACAACAAAATATCCTATCAACAATACCCCCGCTACACCCGCCCCGATGAGTAAATTTTTTTTCATAGCCCGGTTTTAAAATATTATAACACGAAAAAGTCTCTGATAGTATCTTAAGTAGTACTCGTAACCTGCGCAAAGGGTTACAAAAGGACTTATAAATAATAGAAGAGGCAATTAAAAAGGGTGAAAGGCATTTGATGAATGACCTTCACCCTTGTGAACATTACTGATTACTACCTTTTTTTACCACCATCTTAGCCAAAGCTGCATCTTTGGTTAGTTTGCCAGAGGCATATTCTTTCAACACATCCGCTTTTATCGTTAGCTCCAGCGAGGCCGGAATACTACAATCCTCGCACTTTGTAATTTTTACATTAAAGACTAGCGATTCGTTTGAATTCAGGCTCTTCACCGTGCGGCCATATTCCAGAATGTCAGCTTTCAGATCTTTTTCAAATTGCGGATAGATTTCTTTCACTTTTGCATCGCGGGCTTCCTGGCTCAATCCCTCCAATCCTAAGGTTGGCATAATATACTTTCTATCGTACTCACTTTGATTGCTGGAATAAACCTGCAGATAATAAATAACACCATAGTCTTTCAGTTTCTCATAATACACGTTTTCTTCGGTGAAATAAGTTTTAGAAAGATCTTTGCGATACAACCGATTAAAAATACTGGTAAGCAACTCAAGATCGGGCTGCAACTCATCATCCATTATACTGTTGATCACGCTAATATTTTTCATAAACTGCTCGCGATTCACCTTGCCTTGTTTAAACTGAGTCAAATCAGACTTAGTTGCTTCAACCGAAACATAACTTGGGCGGGCCGAATTCACGAACGCCCCGTACCAGATGCGCTCGCCATCACCGCGGTTTGTGATCATGATCTTCTCATTAGGAGCAAGTTGAGTGATTAAATCACCGTAGTCTGCAATAAACTCTTTACAAGCCTCAATAATTTTGTCAGTAGAAACTTCACGAATACTGTCAATATTTACTTTACGCGGTGGAGAGGTAGTGGAAACTCGTCCGCGACCGGTGCCCCGAATAGTTTCGTTTGTAACCTTCTGATGCTCATCCAAAATACGAGACAATTCTGCTTGTTCGCCCGATGGAAATTCAAAAGAATAATTATAGGATCTACCATCCAGAATTGTTACATCAGAGCCCTGACCTACACCCCACACCATCGGGCCATTGAATTCATATGGCAACCGATAGGTAATACCATGACCTTCGCGATACTCACCTTTTATTTCCATTGGAAAGAAAGAGCGTTTCTCAAAATGTTGTTTGATCAGAGTGCTCAGAATATTTTCTGTAACCTCAATATCACGTTGCATTCTGTCCTCATCAATCTTTGTTTGTGCCTGTGCGGCTGATGTCAGGAAGGCAACTAATCCAATCATCACAAAAATCCTCGCTGCTTTGTTCATATCCATTCTATGTTTAATAGTTGTTTATTTTTTTAAATGCGCCATCCGGGTTAGAAATTATACTCGCCAGAATCTGCTCCGTTTCTTGTTTAAACTGATCTGTATTTTTCTCAATGCTGCTCATACGAGTTTGAAAGAACATCAGATCTTGCTTGCGTTGTTCCTGCAGGTATTTGGAAAAATCGACCAGCAAATTCTCCACATACACCTTCTGATCTTTTGATGAAAGTGCCAGATAATCTTTCATCAACTGAAGATTGTCTTGTTGCAAGCCTGCTACAAACGTGCGAACCTGATCCTGCGAGGCCTGTGACGTCACCTTCATCAACTCATCAATTTTTGCCGAGTTGATTGCCAGATTCGTTCGCAACGTGGCCTGAATTTTTTTGTTGTTAGTATCCCACGCTGACGAAACCAATTCGTTGTTTTTTACCAACGAAGAGTTAATCATCTGCTGAACCTCACGGGAAGTAAGCGAAGCTGGCTGCTGCAAAACAGGTTGCTCTACAGGGGCTGCTTCTTTAAAGCTAATTCTTAATTCACCTTTCGAATATGAAATTTCCGGACCAATCAACCGCGCAGCCACCAACAAGAGCAGAAACGAAGCCGCAATGCTCACGACCGTTCTAAAATAACCGCTTTGCCAAAAACGAGTTACATGACTCGCATCATTCATAAAGATGGGTGGTGCTATTACCTCTTTATCTTCGGCAAGGCGTAGCATATTTCTCACTTCCGTTAGCTGTTGAAGTTTCCCAAGTGCCTCCGGGTTTTGAAGGAAGTACTCTTGTAGCTTCGTTGTTTCCTTTGCATCCAACTCGCCATACAAATAGGCGATCAGGGTGCTTTCGTCCGGTTTATAATTCATAACCAATTGTTTCTTTTGTTATATTCTTACGTTCTAAAATTCTTTTCAATCCATCCAGTCCGTAATACATTCTCGACTTCACCGTGTTCTCCGAAATCTGAAGGGCGTCTGCAATTTCTCTAAACTTCAACCCTTCATATTCTTTCATGATCACCACCTCGCGTTGCTCATCGCTTAGTTCCATCAAACATTGCTGCAGCAAATCTGATAGTTCCGTTTGTCTAAGTTGTCGCTCTGGATTCTCACCCCGGCCGCTACTGGCTTCCCAGGCGTAACTCTCTTCGCTTTCTCCCGGTCGCAAGTCATGCAACGAAACAGCTCGGCTGGCCTTTCTTTTTCTCAACTCCTCGCGACAATAATTTACAGCAATGGTGTAAAGCCACGATCGAAATCGAGTTACTTCTTGCAGGCCTTCCAGATTGCGATGCATGCTGATGAAGGTCTTTTGCGCTACCTCCATCGCCAGGTCGTGGTCAAAGAAGAATTTATAGGAGAAATTATAAATGCGCTTGTACCACAACTGCACGAGCTTACCCTGGGCATTCTTATCCCCTTCGCGGGCCCGGGCGATTAGGGCATCCGAATGCATCATAGCTATGTCAAGTAAGGTTCCGGCCACTGAAAACAGTCTGTTTTGAATCGATTCAATGCATTTGCACTATAAAGATGAGGGATTGACTGAAATAGTTTTAGTGATCGCCAAAATAAGTCTACCGTCAGCTATCAACAGGCAGACTATTTGGCTGTGGACTTATCCATTATCTTTGCCGCCCATGAAGCAGATTATTTCATTCCTGATACGGTACGTTCCGCGCAAATACCTGCAACTTTTCAGTGGAATAGGTCTTAAAGCTGTTGGTGTATTTTATAGTGGCAATGCAGTTGAGTGCCCGGTATGTGAAAAAAAGTATCGAAAGTTTCTGCCTTACGGGAGAATTAACCCCAGACCCAACGCTCTGTGCCCGAATTGCCTGAGCCTCGAACGCCACAGGCTAATCTGGCTTTACTTAAAAGAGAAAACCAATTTCTTTACCTCACAACTTGATGTGTTGCACATTGCGCCCGAGCCTTGCTTCATGAAGCGATTCGAAAAACAGCATGGTAACAAATACATCACAGCGGATATCGAATCGCCACTCGCCAAGGTGAAGATGGACATTCATCACATTCCGTTCGCGGAAAATCATTTTGATGTAGTGCTCTGCAACCACGTGTTGGAACATGTGCAAAACGACATACAGGCAATGAGCGAAATTTATCGCGTTTTAAAACCGGGTGGCTGGGCTATTATGCAAGTTCCGTTTTTCTCTCCTATACCTGATGTAACATTCGAAGATGCCACAGTTACCAATCCTCGCGAACGCGAAAAAATTTTTGGTCAGGATGATCACGTTCGATTGTTTGGTAAAGACTACCCAAAACGGATTGAACGAGCCGGATTGACAGCTGAAGCAAACTCCTTTGCTGCACAACTTCCCGAATCAACTTCGTATAGGTTCGGGCTTCAAAAAGGCGAAGTGATTTATCTGGGCAGAAAATAAAAAAGCCAGGCTCTTAACCCGGCTTCTTTACGTTGATTTTTTTTCAATACTTCTATTTTCCCAACTTATCCAAAACCTCCATTACCTCCTTCACATGCTTGCGACTGGTTTCAAGTAACGATTTCTCTTCATCGTTCAGATCAAGTTCAATAACTTTTTCTACACCATTTTTACCTAGCACTACTGGCACACCCAGATAACAATCTTTAATTCCATACTCACCATCCAGTTGCATGCACACCGGCAAAATTCTGCGCTGATCTTTTACTATAGATTCTACCATTTGTGCGGCTGCCGAGCCCGGTGCATACCAGGCCGAGGTGCCCATTAACTTCACCAACTCACCACCACCTACTTTCGTGCGCTCGATGATTGCATTTAGTTTATCCTTACCAATAAGTTCTGTTACCGGAATGCCCGACACGGTGGTGTATCTTGGGAGTGGAACCATCGTGTCGCCATGGCCACCCAACAACATTGCCTGAATATCTTTTGGTGATACAGCTAGTGCTTCTGCTAAAAATGCACGGTAGCGGGCTGTATCAAGAATGCCGGCCATACCCATTACTTTAGTACGTGGCAATTTTGATGTTATATGTGCCTGATACGTCATTACATCCAATGGATTAGAAACAACGATAATGATAGCGTTGGGTGAATGCTTCACCACGTTTTCAGTAACTGACTTTACAATGCCTGCGTTGGTAGTAATCAAATCATCGCGGGTCATACCCGGTTTGCGCGGCAAGCCCGAAGTAATCACAACAACTTCTGAACCAGCCGTTTTTGCATAGTCATTAGTCGAGCCAATGGTGCGACTATCATACAAATCGATCGGAGCCTTTTGCCAGATGTCAAGCGCCTTGCCTTCCGCAAAACCTTCGCGGATATCTACCAATACAATTTCATTTGCAATTTCCTTGTAGGCAAGCACATCGGCACATGTAGCCCCCACATTTCCGGCACCAACAACAGTTATTTTCATAAGTTAAAAGATTAGGTCTATCAAATCGGGTCGCAATTTATCAATCAGAGATTCAAAAGAAAAAGCTATTGCTATAAATATGGTTGGATAAAAAATGACAGCACATTTCTGGTTTCTGGAGTTAGTTTAAATCGGTTGTCGATACGATGTCCAACCACCCACACGATTTCGCCTGACGATTCAAGGACGGTAACAAAATCTTTTTCCCCTCTCGAAATCTTACTATCAACCAAAAAATCACTGATTTTCTTACGATGCGACATCCCCAACGGATAAAAGAAATCGCCCGCCCTCCACGTTCGCCAAATCAGGGGGAAGGTAAATTTATCGGCATCCAGCAGGGCAATGTTCTGATTTGATGAGGGTTCTACTACATGCTCTGGGATAATCCGCATTTCCCTTGAACCTAGCATCACACTTTCCTGGTTCTGCAGAATCATAACTTCATTCAAAACTTTGTTCTCAACCGTAACGACAAGAAAATCACGATCGATCACAAGTTTGTGGGTGGTTGACATAAACTGCTTGCCAGACTGGCCTAACAATCCGCGCATTATGTGTTCACATTGCGAATAGCTGAACCCGTAAGTTTTGATACAATGCCAAAGCCGGGACGCACCTGTTTCCGGCACAAATCCTTGTTTATTGATTCGCACAATTTCTCGCTGTTGCGAAACATGAAGTGCCTTCCATTCTTCCATGTCATTTTGGAGCAGCGCTAACTCGCTCTGAATTTTAGTGGTTGTCTCTCTAAAGGTTTCTTCCATAGAAGGATTGATCTTTTTCAATAACGGCACCACCTGATGCCTGATAAAATTTCGTTGATAATCATCCGTCAGATTGCTGGAATCTTCGCGCCAGGCAATTCCATTTTGTGCCGCGTAGTTTTCAATCTCCCCGCGAGAAGCAAAAAGTAATGGTCTGATCCGGTTTTCACTTTTCAGCGGAATGCCAGCCATACCTTCAAGACCACACCCTCGTGCCAGATTGATTAATACAGTCTCGAGCGAATCATTAATATGATGTGCCGTTGCCACAACCTGATAGCCTTCTGTTTTTAATATTCCTTCAAACCACGAATAACGCAGGTCGCGGGCCGCCATCTGAATCGATACCTTATGCGCTGTGGCATAATTGTTGGTCTCAAACCGCGTACTATAAAAAGGAATTTTATATTGGTGACACCAATCTTTCACAAACTGCTCGTCTCCGTCAGAATCGGCACCTCGCAATTGAAAATTGACATGTGCCACCGCGAAGTTAAAGCCTCCGTTATGAAACAAATGGACCAACACCATAGAATCAAGCCCGCCACTTACAGCGAGCAAGAGTTTGGAATCACCAAGTGTGAGCCCCAGCCTCTTAGTATGTTGCAAGAATTGTTCTTTCACAAGTTCAAAGATAGTACTTCGTTAATCACCTTGAATCAACCTTAACACCGCTAACTTTTTTGTCTATTTTTGAACCCTGATGGTACGCTTCGCGCTTGTTTTACTTCTGCTTTCAACCTTTGCTCCTTCCTTAGCGCAAAAGAAAGTGAAACTTAAGAAGGCAGACGAGTGGTTGGGTAGTGTTAAGGATGGCCAACGGTTTGATCGCGTGCTGGGCAACGTTGTTTTTATTCAAAACAAAACAACCATTTACTGCGACTCGGCTCATTTCTTTAAAAGCCAAAACCGGATTGAAGCATTTGGGAAAATTCATATCACCGAAGGCGACTCTGTAGATGCTACGTCCAACGGCTTATCGTACGATGGCAACAAAAAGATTGCCTACCTGCGAAAGAATGTGGTGTTCAAAAAACTTGGCATTGCAACTTTATTCACTGATTTTCTAGACTACGATCGTCCAAAGAATGAAGCTCGCTATTTTAATGGTGGTAAACTTGTAGACACAACCAATGTGCTCACAAGTAAAAAAGGGTATTACGATATCCGCACCAACCTGGCATCTTTCAAAACAAACGTAGTGGGAGTTAACCCCGATTATACACTTGCTTCAGACACGCTTCAATACAATTCAAAAACCAAAATCATTTACTTCCGCGACAGCACAACTGTAACCGATAAAGATGGTGGAACCGCCATTTACAAAAGCGGTTTTTATAACACGGGCAAAAAAGAATCAACCCTTAATCTTGGGTTAATAGAAACCCCGGAATATAAAATCAAAGGAACTGAATATTTCATTGACGATGCCAGCAAAATGTATAAAGCCAAGGGGAATGTGGTGATGACTTCGAAAGAAGAAAACATGCTCATTTTTGGTGATGATAGCTATTACGATAAAAAAAATGGCATCTCAAAGGTATTTGGAAACGCCTATGTCGCCAAGATTGGTGATGACCTGGATACACTCTTCATAACTGCCGATACCCTCGTGTCGATTGAAAGTAAAGACCCCAAAAGGAAACGTTTGCTTGCCTACAACAATGTAAAGATTTATAAAACCGATATGCAAGGCGTTGCCGATTCACTCGTATATGTTGCTGCGGATTCTACAATCCATTTCTATACGAGCCCTATTCTTTGGAGCGATGAAAACCAGATCACGGCCGATTCCATCCGGATGCTGTTGAAGAATAAAAATATTGACAGAATTTATATGATTGCCAATTCCTTTGTAGCCTCGCAAGATTCGCTTGAGAATTTCAATCAGATAAAAGGTCGCAGAATGACCGTACATTTTGACGGCAGCCTGATGAGTCACGTAATCGTGGAGGGAAATGGCGAAAACATCTACTTCGTTTTGCAGGAAAAGGAAGTTGAGGTCGACAATAAGAAGTACAAAATCACCTACCTCACAGGTATGAACAAAATGATTTGTAGCAACATGCGCATTAACTTTAAAGAGGGCAAAGTGAACAATGTAAGTGCTTATGTTATGCCTGATGCCTCCTTCACTCCACCCCACGAAATAAAAGAAGCTGACAAAAAACTAAAGGGCTTTGACTGGAAAGGAAAGTACCGACCCACCCGGGCGGATGTAGTAAAAACTCCGCGCTAACGAACCGAACTGCCGGTAAATTGTGATGCTCGATAATTTTTTTACCCATTCGATAGGTAAAAAACACTTTTTATAATACCTTATCAATTGAATTGGACTGTCTTGTTATGAAACCTTGGGTTTTTATCATGCTTCTCTTGATAATCAGTCTCCCAGGACTGACCCAAAACTTCAATCTTCTCCATAGACAGGAAAACTTTCAAGCTTCCATTGGCGAGACTCTGAGAATCCCGATCAAGATTAAAAACACCTCGGAAAAGCCTCAATTCTTTATTATTCGTAAAACTCAGTCTGATCTTACTAACAATCAAAAAGGATATTTCTGTCTTGATAAAAATTGCCTTGAGTCTGGCATAAATGAGTTTTCAAAACGGATTGAGGCCGGAGAAACCTTGCAACAGTTGGTTTATATTGTTGAGGGTGGAATGTTAAGCAGTCAGAATTCAATTCGGTTTCAGGTTCATCCGAAGGGTAATTCTCAGGAAACTGAAGAATACGCTGTCTCAATTGCCATTCTTGAAAAAACCGAAAAACCGGTCTTGTTTCAGTCTAAGGATATTACCATCAATGATGTTTACCCAAACCCGGTTCAGGACCATGCCTTTATTGATTATCGCCTGCATAATGAAACCATAAAGGCTAAGTTGATTATCCACAACATTCTAGGCAAAGCCATGAATGAATTTGATTTGCCAAACTCTGAAACAAGGGTAAAAATTCAAACCGAAGAATTCTCCTCAGGCATCTATTTCTACACTCTTTATTTGGATAACAACGGGGTGCTTACCCGTAAACTAATAATCCGAAAATAAGATTGGATTACGGGCGTTATTGATGCGAAGCTCAAATTGCAATTTTACCCTCCTGTCGTATATTTGCAGGCTTGAATAGGACGCAACCTTTGATTTTGAGGAATTTGAGACATTTTAGTAGCAGTATTTCCCGTTTGGGCATTTTGGGAGTAATACTCATCCTTGTTTTCGGTTCCTGTAGCAAGTTCAGGAAAATAGAAAAGAGTGAGGATTGGCGGGTGAAATACGAAGCCGGTTTGAATTACTTTGCTAAAAAGGATTATTACAGATCATCCATTTTGTTTGAGCAGATTTTGCCTATAGTGCGGGGATTGCCGGAAGGTGAAAAAGTTGAATTCAACCTGGCCTATTGCCAGTATTACGAAAAATTATATCTGCTGGCGTCCGATCAATTCAAAACCTTTTACGAAACATATGGTCGTAGTTCGCTGGCCGAAGAAGCTACCTTCATGTATGCTTATTCTCTGTATGCCTCCTCGCCCGATCACAACAAAGATCAAAGCAGCAGCATCGAAGCTATGAATGCCATGCAAAATTTTTTGAATCGCTATCCGGGTAGCCAGTACATGAATCAGGCGGTAGACGTAATTACAACCAGTCAGCAAAAACTGGAACAGAAAGGATTTGAAAATGCACGGCAGTATCTAAAATTGAAAATGTACGGAGCTGCGGTTGAATCGCTCGATAATTTCAAACAGAATTTTCCCGATTCAAAATACCTCGAAGAAGCTGCCTATCTTAAAGTTGAGGCGGAGTATGAACTTGCCCTCGTTAGTTTTCCAAGCAAACAGTTGGAACGTTTTACTGCCACCCTTGACTTCTACAAGGAATTGGTAGACAATTTTCCGAACAGTCCTTTTCTAAAGGATGCAGAACGTTATTACACAGAAAGTTTATCAAGAGTAAATAAGTTAAAAAAATATAAATCCTAAAACTATGGCCATTCAACCATCGATTGTTACCCGTGACGTAGATAAGATCGCAGCACCTACCGGAAACCTGTATGATTCTGTTGTGATCATCTCGAAACGTGCGCGTCAGATTGCTGTTAACATCAAAGAAGAGTTGAACAATAAACTTGCTGAGTTTGCTACCACCGTTGACAATCTTGAAGAAGTTTTTGAAAACCGCGAGCAAATAGAAATCTCTCGTTATTACGAGCGCATGCCGAAACCTACCTCCACTGCGATAGAAGAATTTCTTGAAGGCAAGCTTAATTACCGTTTGCGTTCTGTCACCGAAACAGAAGCAAAACCAGAATAAAAGATGCTTGCCGGGCGGAGAATTCTGCTGGGAGTAAGTGGAAGCATAGCTGCATATAAATCGGCACTTCTTACACGCCTACTGGTAAAAAGTGGGGCCGAAGTAAAGGTTATTATGACCGCTGCGGCTCATGATTTTATTACCCCCTTAACGCTCGCAACACTTTCCAAAAATCCTGTACTCACTCATTTCAGTAAAGATGAGACCGGACAATGGAATAATCATGTTGAGTTAGGCCTGTGGGCCGATGTCATGATTATTGCACCAGTCAGTGCTAATACACTTTCAAAAATGGCAAGCGGAGCTTGCGACAATCTGTTGATGGCCGTTTATCTATCCGCTCGCTGTCCGGTATTTTTTGCGCCCGCCATGGACCTGGATATGCTTCAGCATCCATCTACCGGAAAAAATCTTGAAAAACTAAGCAACTGGGGCAATCACCTGATTAATCCCACTCATGGCGAACTAGCCAGCGGCCTCATTGGAACAGGGCGAATGGCCGAACCCGAGGAGATTGTTAACCATCTTGAAAAATTCTTTTCGTCAGGAAAGTTGACAGGAAAAAAAGCACTTGTAACGGCTGGGCCAACACACGAAGCCATTGACCCCGTTCGGTTTATAGGCAACCATTCAACCGGAAAAATGGGCTTTGCTATTGCGGAAGAACTGACTCGCAACGGTGCGCAGGTTACAGTTGTCACTGGTCCTACCAATGTTACTTCACAAGTGGCGGGAATAGAAATTGTATATGTTACTTCTGCTGAAGAAATGTATCAGGCGTGTAACTCACGGTTTTCAACTGCTGATATTACGGTGCTCTCGGCTGCCGTTGCTGATTATAAACCGGCAAGGCAAGCTGAACAAAAAATTAAAAAGACAGATCAGCCTCTCACAATCGAGTTAGTAAAAACTCGCGACATTGCTGCCGAACTGGGTAAGCTGAAAAAGAACGGACAATTTATTGTAGGTTTTGCACTGGAAACTGAGAATGAGCGAGTTCATGCAGAAAAAAAACTTGTAGCCAAGAACTTCGATCTTATTGTGCTTAACTCGCTTAACGACCCTGGTGCAGGTTTTGGTCACGATACAAACAAAGTAACGCTGATCAGTGCCAACGCAGCAAAAGAATTTAATTTGAAATCAAAGAAAGAAGTGGCCCAGGATATCGTTACTACGATAATCGAACAGATGCATGCGTAACCTTCTGACTTTACTATTGTTGTCATTGTGCTCAATTCGGGTTGCTGGCCAAGAGCTCAATTTCAAAGTGATGGTAAATGCAGAACAGATTCAAACTACTGATCAGGCCGTCTTTAAAGATATGGAGCGCGCTTTCGCGAATTTTTTAAATACCCGAAAGTGGACAACAGATTCTTACAAAAACCATGAGAAAATAAATTGCTCGATGTTTCTAAACATCAGCAAGATGCCTTCAATAGGAAACTTTGTTGCCAATGTGCAAATAACCGCAGCACGACCTATTTATAACAGCAACTACGAAACCGTACTTTTCAATTTTGCCGATCGCGAGTGGGAGTTTGAATACATCGAATCGCTGCCGCTGGAATATAACGACAACACCTATATATCCAACCTCACCTCCATGCTTGCCTTCTATGCCTATATTGTGCTGGCCATGGATTACGATTCGTTTAGTGAATTGGGTGGAAGTGCCTACGTACAAAAAGCGCTTATTGTAGTTAACAACGCTCAAACCTCCAATCGTGCAGGCTGGGCTGCGCTTGGCAATAACCGGAATCGGTATGCATTGATTGAAAATCTCAACAATCCACAAATGGTTGACATTCGAAAGAGCACCTATCGGTATCACAGGCTAGGATTGGATACGTTTGACAGGACTCCCGATGAAAGTCGCGAAATTGTGCTTGATATTCTGAAGAACATCAAGAAAGTTTGGACTATCTATCCAAATTCAATTTTTGTGATTTCCTTTTTTGATGCGAAGGCGACCGAATTGGTTAATATCTTTTCGGAGGGTAATCTGAATGTGCGCAGAGAAGCATACGACATTCTAACTTCTATAGACCCAAAACGGAATATTTATCAAAAAATCATTTCCAACTAGTTAATTGTTGGTACTCAGTATTTAATTTACAGATTCATTTCTGAGAAAACTTCGGATGCTAACCCATCTTACCATAAAAAATTACGCGCTGATCAAACACCTGGAGTTTACTCCTTCGGCAAACCTCAACGTAATCACCGGAGAAACAGGTGCGGGTAAATCGATCATGTTAGGAGCCATGGGGCTTTTATTGGGCAACCGGGCGGACAGTAAAGCGCTGTGGGATGAGAATGAAAAATGCATTACCGAAGGCACCTTTGATATTTCAGCATACGGTCTTAACGAGTTGTTTGAGTCTGAGAATCTCGATTATGAAAATCAAACTGTGATCCGGAGAGAGATAAGTGCCAATGGGAAAAGTCGCGCGTTTATCAATGATACACCCGTTACACTGGAGGTGATGCGAAAGATCGGATCGCGCCTGATGGATATTCACTCGCAACATGAAACCCTTGAACTCGGCACCAAATCATTTCAATTAGCATTGATTGATTCTTTTGCCGGAAATGTAGAGTTGAGGAATTCATACTCGACAAGCTGGAAAAAATTTATTGAGGCAAAGGAAGCGTTTGAAAAACTGAACGAAGAGTCGGTGGCTCTTAAAAAAGAAGCTGACTTTATTTTCTTTCAATTAGATGAACTTACAAAAGCCGATCTTAAAGAAGGTGAACTTGAAAAACTGGAATCGGATCTGAAAATTCTTGAACATGCAGAAGAAATAAAAATCCAGTTTAACGCTATTATCGAACAACTGGGGCGGTCTGAACTTTCGGTAAGTTCTACACTTGCAGTCGTTCGCAATCAACTTCAAACAATTGCTTCTTATTCAAAAGAATATGCACAGCTTTTTGAACGACTCGAAAGCGCCCGTATTGAACTAGATGACATATTGCAGGAAGCAGAGCAAGCTGAAGAAAAAATTGAGTTTGATCCTCAGCGAACGGAAGAAATAAAAGATCGGGTAAGTTCTATCTATCAGTTACAACAAAAGCATCGGCTGAACGATGTACTGCAGTTGATTGAACTGCGAAATGCTCTGCAACTAAAAGCCGACAAAACAAACAACCTTGACGACCTGTTGGTGCGAGCCAACGATGTATATAAAAAAGCTGAGAAAGAACTTAGCCAGCTAGCTGCTGAGCTTAGTAAATCGCGACAAAAAACATTTACTCCTCTTACCAAGCAACTAACATTACTTTTAAAAGAGTTGGGCATTCCGGATGCTTCACTTGCTATGGAGCATACCTCTATTGCCCCCGGAGTAAAAGGAGCCGACTCAATAGAAATTCTTTTCAGTGCCAACAAAGGCATGGCACCGCGACCGTTGGCACAAGTTGCTTCGGGTGGCGAATTCTCGCGCGTGATGTTCAGCATCAAATACATCATGGCTGAAAAAACAGCATTGCCTACTTTAATTCTGGATGAAATTGATACGGGAGTATCCGGTGAAATCGCCATCCGGCTGGGCAACCGAATGAAAGAAATGGCCCAGCGGCACCAGGTTATTTCCATAAGTCACCTACCACAAATTGCAGCCAAAGCCGAAGCACACTTTTTTGTATTTAAGGATAACTCGGCTGACCGCACCATTACCTCAATGAAAAAACTGTCTGAGAAAGACCGGGTTCATGAGATTGCCCAAATGATTGGAGGCTCTAAACCCTCCGCGCTGGCAATTGAAAATGCCCGCGAACTAATGAAGTTATAGGCATCCTTCTTTTTGAAGCTTGAAAATATTGGGATTAATAGCTATTTTGGTCATACAGGTTTAAAAAAAGCCTGTTTTACGCGATTCAAAACAAGTTTAACATTAATTCATTCTTGCATTATGAACATTTTCGTGGCCCGATTGAACTTCAAGACCCGCTCTGAGGAACTACAAGCTGCCTTTGCCAAGTTTGGCGAAGTCTCTTCTGCAAAAATTGTTAAAGACCGGGATACTGGTCGCTCAAAAGGTTTTGGCTTTGTTGAAATGCCAAATGATGAATCTGCCAGACAAGCCATTGCTGCCCTAAACGAAACAGAACTGGACGGGCGTACTATTGTTGTAAAACCCGCCAACCCAAAAGCACCTTCGGAAGGGCAAGGGTAAATTGTCTGACCTAAATATTATAAAGAGCGAGACCCTTCATCTCGCTTTTTTTGTTTCAAACGTAACTATTCTTGTAATACGTTTTTTGAATCTATACTTTGACAAACTATTCTCTTATATAACTCATGGAAGAAAGCCCTGGTTCAAGTCCCGTTTCCATAAAGCAAGTTGGTTTTATTACCGGCCCGGTTTCTTTTCTTCTTGTTCTTCTGTTGGTTAATCCTGATTTTATTTCACACGGTGCACATAAGGTTCTTGCCGTTGCCCTTTGGATGATTGTCTGGTGGATAAGTGAAGCAGCCCCGGTTCCTGTTACCGCTCTATTACCTTTAATCATGTTTCCATTTTTAGGAGTTATGAAAATGGGTGATGCGGCTGCACCTTATGCTAACCCAATCATTTTTCTTTTCATGGGTGGATTTATGATTGCACTAGGCTTGGAAAAACACCGCCTGCATGAACGCATTGCATTAAACCTGATAAGGATCACAGGCACCTCAGGTAATGGAATTATACTTGGATTTTTAATTGCCACCGGGTTTATCAGTATGTGGATAAGTAACACCGCCACTGCCATGATGATGTTGCCTATCGCTATTTCTGTTATCAACCTCCTTAGTTATAAGAAAGAAAACTCTCTGGAAGTAAAATCCAAAGGTGAACGAAATTTCGGCATCGGCCTTATGTTGGTGATTGCTTATGCCGCAAACATTGGTGGCATTGCAACCATTATCGGTACTCCGCCCAATGTTGTTTTTGTTGGCCTGCTCGACCAATTTTATCATCAAAAACTTGAATTTGGCAAATGGATGCTGATTGGTGTGCCACTAAGCATCGTATTGCTCGGTGCGTGTTATCTGATCATCACCCGATTAATCTTTCCAAATCGCCTGGATAAAATTCAGGGTGCCGACACACTTATAAAAAATAAACTCATCGAGCTTGGCGCGATCCGTCATGAGGAAAAACTTGTTATGGTAATTTTTGCCATCACCTGTTCGTTATGGATTTTTCAGCAAGCACTCAATGTTCTTTTTGGCAAAGACATTCTCAATGACACCAACATTGCAATGGCGGGGGGGTCATTAATGTTTGTTGTGCCCAGCAGCTTAAAGGAATTTAAATTCCTGTTGCATTGGAAAGATACCGAGAAACTTCATTGGGGAATACTGATTCTTTTTGGTGGTGGATTGTGCCTGGCTCAGGGTTTATCCAACGCAGGTATCATTCAGGCGGTGGGTGCTCGCATTGCCGAACAGAGTACTTCAGTTAACTGGCTGCTATTTGGGTTGATCGCTGCGTCAGTTTTTATTACCGAACTGATGAGCAACGTTGCATTAGTTCAGATTTTTATTCCGGTAGTTTTTGGAATTGCTGTAAACCTTGGTCTCGATCCAATTCTATTAGGTATGCCTGTTACCATTGGTGCCAGCATGGCGTTTATGTTTCCAGTTGCAACACCGCCCAATGCAATTGTATTTTCCAGTGGGCATATGAACGTAAAAGACATGATGAAAGCAGGGCTGGTGCTTAATATCGTTTCTATAATTTTAATTTACCTCGCAGCCCGAACACTGATACCGTGGATTTATTAGAAGCCATCTCAAAAATAAAAGAGCCTGACTCAAAAGCCTGATAATATTGAAATGTTATTCCGGTCCTGCCTTTGCCGAATCCGCCAGTTGGCGGAGCAGGCAGGCCCTGAGCCGGAATCCCGTCATGAATGTATAAAAACGAGATCGCGGGTCAAGGCCTGCCTTTGCCGAAGCGGCTACGCGCAGGCAGGCCCGCGATGACTGGATGACTTTTGGGACAGCCTCTTTTATCCGTGGGGCTCTATTTGGATTTTTTTTCTTCAATCAGGTAAGCCAGGCCAAGGCCAAGACCACCAAATAAAAATATCATAGAGAAATAAGCCACTTCTTCCATGTAGAAAACCCGGTCTAGCCAATAGCCCATGAGTAAGCCTAAACCCGATCCGATTAATAATAAAGACGCACGCAAGGCACCAGAGGTATTTCTTTCTTTCTTAAAAAGGTCGGGACTCAATCCTTTATCGATAATGGCCATACGCTCGATATTCTCATACTTGCGTATGTACCCGGCCATAACAAAATAACCCAGTACAATAATGATGGGCATCAGTATGCCTAACACCGGGATCCAAATTTCATTTCCTTGCATAATCTTAGTATTTAAATTTTGCTCTATGACGCAGCTCTTCTTCGACTGGTTACAGGTGATTTTGAAATATTCGTGATTCATGTGTTCTACATTTTGAGCTGTCGACACCTTATTTAACAGTTATCTGTAACTTCGAAATCAAAACCAGCGTCCAAGAGCCGTGATCACAACTCAGGAAGAATATTCGCTTATTGATAAGATTTTGGCCGGAGATCGGCAGCACTATGCGCTGTTGGTAGATAAATACAAAAGCTATGCGTTTACGATCGCCTTTAAGATTCTGGAAAACAGAGCCGAAGCCGAAGAAGCAGCGCAGGATGGTTTTATAAAAGCGTTTCATTACCTGAAGAACTTTAACCGGCAAGCAAAGTTTAGCACCTGGCTCTACCGGATTGTGTTTAACACAGCCATTAGCTATAAGCGAAAAAAAAAGCCCACCTTCCAGAGTATAGAAAACTCGATCATTGAATATTCAGAACAAGCCGACAAACAAATAGAACGGGAGGATAAGCAGGCATTTGTTAGCAAGGCGATGGATTCATTAAACGAGGCCGACAGACTCGCGATTCAGCTTTTCTACATGCAGGAGTTTTCGCTGGAGGAAGTGGCCGAAATGATGGGGCAAAACCTGAACACAATAAAAGTACGCATCCATCGGGCTAGGCAACGACTAGCCGATGAATTAACAAGGATTTTAAAACAAGAAGCATTAACTTTATAGAACATGAAAAAGTTATCGCAGGAAAAAGATGATCAGTTGCTTCGCTACCTGGATGGCGAATTGAGCGCGAACGAACGCGAAGCTCTGGAAAAGGAATTTATAGTTTCAAGTTCTCTTTCTACGCGCCTGGAAGAACTTCGTGGTGTGCAAGAGTTGCTGCAAAAAAAGGCTCGGTTTGAAACACCTTCAAAAAACTTTACGCAAAAGGTAATGAGTGGCCTTGATACACAGCACGCCAAGTCGACCTTTTCGTATCGGCAAGGACTTTTACTTTTGATTGGCTCCATTATAGCATCGGGAATTGCGCTGGCATTGCTCTCGGCAGGTGTTTTTGATGCTCCTACTACTCCTTTAATTGTAGACTCGCCATTAAAGATTAACTGGCTTTCGCTGCCAAGCATCAGCATTCCATTTAATGGTAAAGTATTAGTGAACGGAATTATTTTTTTCAACCTCGCGCTTGCATTTATTCTGCTAGACCGAACTATTCTTCGTCCGCTATTTCAGAGACGAACTGCGATGGGGTATTAAGTTGGAGAATGTTAACTACACCACTGTGAAGCTGGCCATAGCTCAAACATTTTGTTGGTAGCTGTAGGGCCCTTCTGCGAATTTCATTCGGAGCGTTGTCTTTTGTCCCCCAGATAAATTAACACCACTCTTCATTAGTAAGTCGTGCGGTGGGGCATTTTTCCTTGAAGTCATTGTCCGATTGGACTGAACTAAGCGCACTCATTGCTTGGCTTTGGATGCGGGTTGCATGTGCGACCAATCAATGTGTGCGCGAATTAGAAAGGTGCAAATTAATTACGGGCACCAACAATACGAATTTTTCCTATTGTGTCTGTAAAGGTTTTCAATTCATCAGGAGTAAACTCGAAATCAATTGCCCAGAGGTTCTCTTGCAAATGTGCCTGCTTGGTCGTGCCGGGTATAGGTACAATCCAAGGCCTTTGTGCCAGTAACCATGCCAACGAAACCTGCGTTGCTGTCAGTCCTCGTTTGTTTCCAAAGTCTTGGATAGCTTGAATCAACGGCCAATTGGCTGTAATTGCCTCCGGGGTGTAACGGGGAAGAGTATCTCTGTTATCATTGTCCGGATCATATTTGGTAAGTGGGTTGATATGGCCGGAAAGCAATGCTCTTGCTATTGGGCTATAGGGAACGAAGCCGATACCCAATTGCTCACATGTGTTTAGTATGTCGCCCTCTGGGTCTCTTGAAATTATTGAATACTCAGTCTGTAAGGCAGTGACAGGTTGCACCGCATGTGCTTTTCGTATATTGGTAGAATCAGCTTCGCTCAACCCGAAGTGCAACACCTTGCCCTCTTTGATCAAATCCTTAACCGTACCAGCAACATCTTCTATCGGAACATTAGGGTCAACGCGGTGCTGATATAACAAATCAATGTAATCGGTTTTCAGTCTTTTTAACGATTGTTCAACAACCTCTCTGATATGCGCTGGATTGCTATTGAGTCCAGATAGTTGGCCGTTCTGAATATTGAAACCAAACTTGCTGCAAAGGATAATATTTTTTCTGAACGACTGTATTGCTTCGCCCACCAATTCTTCATTTCTCCAAGGTCCATACGCTTCCGCAGTATCGAAAAAGTTTACACCCATATCATATGCTTTCCTGATCAAGGCGATCATAGGTTGGCGGTCAGGAATAAACGTCCGATGCCAGCTCATGCCCATGCATCCTAACCCGAGCGCAGTAACCTGAATAGCATGCTTACCTGAACCCAGCGTTCTTTTTTTGATGTTACCCATTGCAGTTCTTATAATGTTATCAGATTTGGATTGGTCTTTCTCGGCTAATCCACCCAATGTTGGCACTGCAATCATTGCTGCGCCAATTGTTGCACCGGCCTTCAAAAAATCTCTTCTTTGAAAACTCTCTTTTTTGTTGTTTAGAGATGTCATAAAATTTTGGTTTGTGCTTTAGTTATGTACTTACTTCCCGTCAGTCGAACTTGGCAGCGCTTTTAATAATAATACAAAGATAAATGCCGCAACAAGGTGATTCCTGACGGGATTCAAACTAAGACCTACGAAAATCAAACATTTCTAAATCCAGTTGGACTTGTACTCGTGTGCTTTTTAAAAAAGTTATTGAAGTGTGTTGGTTCTGAAAAACCGAGAGCATAGGCGATTTCAGATACACTCCACTTGCTGTGCCGCAAAAGTATTTTTGCTTCTTGAACAAGACGTTCCGCAATCACCTGAGTTGTGCTTTTCTGTAGGTTTTCCTTCACTGCCCTGTTTAAATGATTGACGTGAATATTGAGTTGATCAGCAAATTCAAATGCTGAACGGAACTGCACCCTTTGGTGTTGATCATCGATGGGAAACTGGCGTTCGAGTAATTCAATAAACAAAGCCGATATTCGCTTAGATCCTTTTGTTGTCTGATTTTTCTCTGCTATGGGCGACTGCATCTTTAGTGCAAAATGTAATAATTCAAATATCTGATTTCGTATCGCGTCATATTTATACTTGTACTCTGAGTTGAATTCTTCTTCCATCCGCTTGAATATTTCGGTCACAGCAGTCGCCTGGTCAATGGAGAGTTCAAAAATATGTTGACCAGCAGGTTGAAAAATTTCGTACTGATTTAGTTGGCCGTATTGATGAAAGAGTTGCTGATTGAAAATGCAATAGATACCATCTCGGATATGGTCAAGATGCTCCCACTTATAAGGAATTTGAGGATTGGAGAAAGATAGTGCCTGATTTCTTATTTCGATAATTTTATCGGCAAAATGCACTTCACTATGTCCCTTCACCAACATGATTTTATAGAAATCGCGTCTCCGGTATGGTATGTTCGAAGGTCTGCCTTCCACATAAGGTTCTAGTCGGAACATATTAAAATGTCCCACTTCGCTTGAGAACGTTCCGGGAACGTTGTTAAACTTACGTTTATAGAATTCTTGTAAAGATTCGGTTTTGTCCATCTTCACTTAAAGATACAAAGTCATCAGTTAAATTTCCCTAAATAGGTCAATTGCCAAATTCCCACAAAGGTTGAACAGAAATGATAATCCTTACTAACCTAAATCAAAGGAATGCTTACGAAAATCAAACGGTCGAGAATAGTTTGATTTGAAATTGTCTCCGCATCCGAAAAAAAATTGGTTAAATATTTTTTTATGAACTAGTGGTTCGTGTCCTGATGTAGGGTGGGATTTGGCTCTTGCCATAGCTTTGGTGTCGGTGGGTTTGTGCGGCTATGGCATGTGCCAAATGAGCGGACATGTCGAAGCACCGTCTTCTTAAAAATGCGAAGGGTCGGCTGTATTATTTTATAGTCTGTCCCACGTTTTAATTTTTTCAAAGTCCAAGTTGTCTGCGAAGCCGTTCACTTGTCCCTGTGGGAAATCTTTATTAGAAAATTGTCGTCCGTTTTTTTGAAACACAAATTTGTCTGGGCCCTATTGCTACCAACATCTGGCTTATATACCATAGAGAAGATATTTCCTATTTATCAATAAGCCAAAAAAGCATCCTATTTAACAAAAAAGGCATCCTCTCAGATGCCTTTTTTTTATTAAAATCTATTTCAAATTCAGGTAGCCCAGGTCTTTCCGTTGCCGGCTTCGGTTAATGGAATACAACCTTTGTAGGCTCCCGGCACAGCTTCGTATTGCAGCACTTGGGTAGCGCCCGGTTCGGATGTGAAAAAGCCCAACAGGGTAAGTTCTTTCGCCATCAAAATAAAAGGTCGCTTGGCTTCTCTGTTTTCTTTTGCTTCGGTTAAAGCCGCAGCATGAATTTTGGTTACTAACTCTACTTGTTGCTCGGGTTTGCAATAAATAAAACTATCGCCATAAGCGGTTTTTGCTTCGGCATCAAAAGTGGTAAGACCTGCAATAAAGCGATCCTGATCTTCCTTCTTGTAACAATCTTTCAGCATAAGATCAATAAAGCCGGGAACGCCAGCATCTTTCGCACCGGGTGTATCCGTCTTCGGAATAATGATCTCTGCTACTTCCATTACAATGCGCGCCTGATCCTCAGTAAAGAATTGCGGTGTGTACGTAAGTTCGGGTGTTGCTTTGCAGCCTTGCAAAATACCTGTCAATGCCGAGGCGGATACTGCCGCGCCCATCAGCAGTGCTGTTTTGCGCAAGGCTTCTCTTCTATCGATGAGTTGATTCATAGTCATTCAATATTTAAAGATGTTACAAGTTACCTTTTTTCAATTCATTAACGGCAAAGTCAGCCGCCCGGGCGGTGAAGGCCATGTAGGTTAAGGATGGATTAACACATGCGGCAGAAGTCATGAACGAACCATCGGTAACAAACACATTTTTGCAGGCATGTACCTGGTTGTTTTTATTCAACACCGAAGTCTTTGGATCTTTGCCCATACGTGCCGTTCCCATTTCGTGGATACCGAGACCAATGCCATGCTGCGTTGGGTTATCGTAGGATTTAACATTTTTTGCACCGGCTGCTTCCAGCATTTCGGCTGCATCGCTGGCCATATCCTTACGCATTTTGAAATCATTCTCTTTAAACTCGGTGTCGAACAACAACGTA
Source organism: Cyclobacteriaceae bacterium (assembly GCA_965278925.1). Classification (GTDB taxonomy): domain Bacteria; phylum Bacteroidota; class Bacteroidia; order Cytophagales; family Cyclobacteriaceae; genus ELB16-189. The sequence continues at coordinate 1,931,276 of OZ257123.1, forward strand.
GGCAAGCCATATTTATCTTTCTTGTCTTTGTTGATGGTAACCTGATTGGAATGATCCGGCAAAATTTCGCCAAAGCCACCCAATCCAATGCTCCACATGCCCGGCATTGCCGCTGCATTTTTCAGCTCAGCCCCAATGCTCATTTCGGCCACTAACCGCGACCAGCTTTGCCGACTGCCTCCACCCTGATAGCCAAAGCCGCGCAAGTAGTCGCGTTTGTCTTTACCAATGTTTCGGAAGCGGGGAATATAAACTCCGTTAGCTCTGCGACCAGAATAGTATTGATCTTCAAAGCCCTCCATCTGGCCACCAGCCCCTACACCCAGATGATGATCCATGATGTTGCAGCCCAGTTCACCACTATCGTTACCAAATCCGTTTGGAAAACGATTGGAGATTGAATTCATCATGATAAAAGCTGACCCCATAGTTGAAGCACAGAGAAAAATAACCTTGGCAAAATATTCTACCGTTTGTCCGGTTTCAGAATCCAATACTTTTACACCCGTTGCCTTGCCTTTCTGCTCATCGTAAATTAATTCATATACAATTGAATTTGGACGGAGCGTCATGTTGCCTGAGCGCTCGCCCGAGGGTAATGTGCACGAATTGCTGCTAAAATATCCACCATACGGACAACCGCGACTACACAAGTTTCTATATTGGCATGATCCGCGCTGCGGACTGTTCGTATGAGCCAATGGCCCGGTAATGTGTGCCACTCGCCCAATGGTAAGCATACGCCCGAACTTGTCCATCATTGATTTTTTCAATTCCTTCTCCACACAATTCAATTCCATAGGTGGGAGGAATTTACTGTCGGGAAGTTGCGGAAGGTTTTCAGCCTGACCACTAATGCCGGCAAACGTTTCAACGTATTCGTACCATGGTGCAATTTCTTTATAGCGCACAGGCCAGTCGATCGCAATGCCATCCTTTGCGTTGGCCTCAAAATCCATATCGCCCAATCGGTAGCTTTGGCGGCCCCACATAATCGAGCGGCCTCCTACATGATAACCGCGCATCCAATCGAAGCGCTTGCCTTCTTTTTCGCTGTATGGATTCTCCAAATCATTGACAAACCAATGAGCTGTTGAAGGACGAACCGTATAACCAGTGCGGTTTTGTACCCCTTGATTGGTTAAAATCTCCTGCGTAGGACGGTCTCCGTTCGGCAATTGCCAGGGATCTTTCGTGGCAGTTGGATAATCCGGATGTTTTACATCGCGGCCACGCTCAAGCACCAATGTTTTTAGTCCTTTTTCGCTCAGTTCTTTTGCGGCCCAACCGCCACTAATACCAGTACCTACCACAATCGCATCGTAGGTGTTCTCTTTCTCTGCGTCAATATTTAAATTCATATTTTAGTAAGGTTTCAATCGAATGTAAAAGGTAAAAATATTTTCACAACAGTTGTATAACCGTTCGTAATATTTTGTTGGAATAAGGAAATTAAAACTTGTCCGAAATCCCCAACCCAAACAGGGCAAAGTCATATTTTACAGGATCGGCAGAATCTAGCCTTCGAAGTTGGGTAGTAAGTTCAAGAGCCGTTTGCCAATTCATTCCTTTTCGGTGGATGAGTTTAAGTTTCCGGGCTACGCGTTCCACATGAACATCACATGGGCATACAAGCTGCGAAGGCGAAATTTTTTTCCAGAGACCAAAATCTACTCCGTTGTGGTCGTGTCTAACCATCCAACGCAAATACATGTTTAATCTTTTACAAGCCGATTTGCGGGCTGGAGTTGATACATGCTTAATCGTGCGTTTGGGAAAATCCTTCAAACTGAAAAAGGTTTTGTGAAAATTTATAAGTCCGGCTTCTATGGGAAATGTATCAGTGGCCTGGCTGGAAAGTGCACGTATATCGGTAGTCAAAAAAGCATCTTCCAATGAATCATGATTTTTATAATACGTTGAAAGTGATTCCATAAAATAAAGAGCATCGGTAGCATTAAAGGTGCGGTGCTTAAACTTTTCGAAAGGTTTTAAATCAGAAAGTTTATGATGAAGTAGAAAATCGTGCGGAGTGTTGCCCATCATCGCCAAAAGTTCTTTGCATTTATTGATAATTGTAGTTCGCTGGCCCCAGGCCAGGGTGGCTGCAAAGAAACCTGCTATTTCAATGTCTTGCTTTTTTGAATATTGATGTGGAATCAAGATTGGATCAACCTTGATAAACTCTGGCTGATTATACTGAGCTACTTTTGCGTCAAGAAATTCCTTTAGTTCAGGAAGAATAATTTTCTTTCGTGGCATTCTAATTTAAGAAGCGAAGCTCTACTCTTCTGTTCGTGGCCCGGGCTGCCTCGTTGGTGGCTTTTATCAACGGAGTTTGTTTGCCAAAGCCCTGCGTTTTTACTCTTACCGGATCAATGCCCTGATCAATCAGGTAATCAGCTACGCTACCTGCGCGATGTAGTGATAATTCAAGGTTGTAAGTCTCGCTACCAACATCATCGGTATGGCCGCTCACCACCACACTCCATGTTTTATGAAACCGCATAATCTCAACCAGTTTTTTTAACTCCGGGTACGATGACTCCAGCAAGGTAAAATCATTATACCTGAATTGAATATTTTTCAACACATAATTCTCATTTGTTTTAATTTCCGGATAGCCTGTTAATACAGGTTCTTGTGGCTTGCCTCCTACTTTAATCACCTTTACATCGTCAATAAAAAAGTATGCCGCTTTGGCCAGCATGGGTTCTGTGCTTTGCGAATTTGGTATTAGTAGTCTTCGGGTTTTATCATCCCCAGAAAAATTGCCGAGGATCAGATGCTTCTCACCACCGGTTGCAATATGCACATAGGAAAAGCGGGTCCACAGTCCCGTTCCACGAGTATAAATTTCACGATTGATTCGCTCGTAGGTTGCCGAAACCGGAAACGCTTCATCATTCATTATCTTAAAGGTTGAATCCGTAAGCAAGAAACCAATTCGATCAATACTGTATTTTGAATTGGATGATAACTTAAAATAAAATTCAACCTGATATTTCGCACCTGCCTCAAGTGGAGTTTGCAAGTTTGCTTGTAAATACTCCCGATAGGTTTTGTTGCCTCTTATAATAAAAGCATAGATACCTGCATACCCCGAACCTGTATACGCTTTTGAAAAGCCAGCCCAATTGGTAGGCACTCCGGCATCGCCCATGCTGCACATATGAAATAAGTCGGGCGTGCCGGTGGTAGGTGAAAACCAGCCGGGCGCAATCTCGCCCGTGGACGAATAGTTAAACGAGCCCGGACATTTATAATACTGTTCGAAGCCCGGATTAGATACAAGATTTTGAGCAACCAAATGCTGAGTGGCCAGAAAAAAAAGGCATACCCAGACCCGCATAACTATTATTTGTAGTACGTGACTTCCACACGAAACTTAGGGTCGATGGCCCCCAGCCGATCGTAGGCAGATTTAGAAATCTTCAAAACAACATTGGTGTTCAATCCTATGTCGGGCAGTGGCCCTGCAACGCGCACAAAAACTTCGCGGTTGTTCAATTCATTACGCACTTTTAAAATGGTGCCTACTTTAGCCGTGCGATGCAAGGCAAGATACTTTCTGTTGCCATCCGTGCCTTCAATCAGTTCGGCTAAGCCGCCTTCCTTCACCTCATCCGATCCGGTAACTTTTTCCGAAATGCGAATTGTTGTTTCTTTTACCTCGGGCTGCAGTTTTACTTCGGGTTTTACAATAGCTATAGTTTCTTTTGCTTCAATTGGCTTAACCTCTGCTACTTTAACTTCAGGCTTCACAATCGTACTGGTATCGTACATCGGCTGTGCAACGAATAGGGTCTGACCGAGTTTCAATTCGTCACCCGTTATTCCATTCCACTCTTTAAGTTGCTGTACCGTAATTCCGTATTGACGAGCCACCGTATAAAGTGTCTCTTTCGCGGCCACCGTATGAACTGTTTTTATTGACTTGGTCTCCGGCAATTTTACTTCGGCTATAGATGACTTCTTTTTTATAACCAACTCCTGCCCTGCCGAAAGGGAATTAGTGGTCAAATTATTCCAAGCTTTAATATCGTCAACCGAAACATCATAAAGTTTGGAAATTGAAAACAGCGTTTCCTTTGGTGCCACCTTATGCACCCGGTTTCCGCTCACTACCCGAGTTTTTGCTTTAGCTACATACGGAATTTTCAATGTCTGCCCCACCGCCAGACCGCCATCAGCTGTTGGATTCTGTTCGAGAATGGATGTGATGGGTACACCATAACGCCTCGAGATTCCATACAGCGTTTCCTTTGCATCAATCTGGTGAATAATAAACTGCTTTCCGTTGATCGTTTCCATCCGCAGCGAATCCATAGGTGCAGACGGGTTGGTCCACGAGATGATAGATAAAAAAATTACTTTAATCATAGCTTAAACAATGCGAAAAGTTACCAATTCTGATCTGTTCTTCACAAAAAATAAGTGGTTCGAAACCACAAAAAACGTATTTACTCCAATCCCTTTCAAATTCGTGCCAATTTCAAGCTGCCAAAGCAAGTCACCGACTTTTGAAAAGCAGGCAAGTTGATTAGTAAATGCTGCCGGAACTCCAAAATAGAAGGAAATAAAAATAAACCCTGCCTGCTCAAGATATTCTGCACCCAGGATAGGTGTGATGTTCAATCGGGTTTGTAAAAATTTACTCACGGTTTCAAAATCATGTTCCCCGGCCAGGTATTGAAACGGTTGATTGAGTTCGTTCGTATGTTGTTCTTGCTCCAAAACTTTTGCAAGCTGCTTTCCGTCTTGCACCGAGAGTGCCACCCAATGTGTGATGTCGGGGTTCGTGGTATTTTCAAAGATTTTAAGAAGCACCTGCGATTTTGTAACCGCTACAAGATTTATCCACCACGTTTCAGGCAACGTTTCGTTCCTCCACACAATTTTTTTTTGTTCGTAATCAATTGCCGAAAAGGAAACCTTGCGGGACTTTTCATCCCGCTCTTCAACAATAACCCACGATTTGCCGGGCACGGGCAACACATTCCAGATTGGAGCATTGCTTTGTGCTGTAAAGTGATGAAGGGGTTTTTCGATCAAGACTTAGTATTTTTATATCAAAAATAAGATAAACCATGCGAAAGCTACTGTTGATGTGCCTGTTCGGCTTAATGCCTTTGTTAACAATGGCACAAGAAGCTAAAAAGAAGGTAATGGTGATGGAGATAAAGGCCGAGATTGATCCACGCATGGCTCGCTATGTAAAACTCGCGCTCGAACACGCTGAAAAAACAAACGCTGAAATTATAATCGTTGATATGGACACGTTTGGCGGTGCGCTAAACGATGCAAAAGAAATTGTAGACCAATTGATGGATGTAAAAGTACCCGTTTGGGTGTTTGTAAACTCGGATGCCGCTTCGGCCGGAGCGCTGATTTCTATCGCTTGCGACAGTATTTACATGGCACCCGGTGCCACCATTGGTGCTGCTACCGTGGTGGATGGTTCAGGTGCAGCTGCACCCGATAAATATCAATCGTACATGCGGTCTATTATGCGCTCAACGGCTGAAGAAAACGGTCGTGACCCACGCATTGCCGAAGGCATGGTAGATGAGAATGTAGTGATCGACAGTTTGAAACAAGCTGGCAAGGTGATCACATTCACCACATCTGAAGCCATAGAGAATGGTTATTGCGAAGCTAAAGTAGAATCGATTGAAGAAATTTTGAAGCGCAATAAAATTGAGTCGTATGAAATTGACACGTTTCGGTTGGGCGCAACTGAAAAGATAATCGCCATTTTTCTGAATCCTTTCATCAGCGGCATTCTTATTCTCGTAATCATTGGTGGAATTTATTTTGAGTTGCAAACTCCGGGAGTTGGATTTCCTCTTCTGGCAGCCATCACGGCACTCGTTCTCTATCTCGTACCTTATTACCTGAATGGACTGGCCGATTATTGGGAGATCATCGCGCTCTTTGTGGGGGTCTTGTTAATAATTGCCGAAATATTTGTACTTCCTGGCTTTGGTGTGGCAGGTATTGCCGGCATCTCGCTTACAGTAATTTCGTTGGTGTTGATTATGCTCAACAACGACTTCTTCAATTTCGAATTCGTTCCGTTGGGTGATATCATCGTTGCCACTTTTGCAACTCTGGGCGGCTTAGCGGGCGGCATTCTCTTACTATTCTTTGGTGGCGCAAAACTGAGTCAGTCGAAAGCCTTTCAAAAAATAACGCTTAACGATACGCAGGAAGTGAAAGATGGATATTCGGTAAACACCTTTAATGCAAACCTGCTTGGTAAAAAAGGAACCGCCTTTACCATTTTGCGCCCCAGTGGCAAAGTGATGATTGACGAACAAATCTATGATGCCTTTACTCGTGGTGATTTTGTTGAAAAAGGAGACACCATTGAAGTGATCGGTGCCGAAGGAGTTACCTTAAAAGTTAAAAAAGTAGGATGAAAATTCTGGGGATAATACCAGCACGGTATGCTTCCACACGCTTTCCGGCCAAACCCTTGGCGGATTTAGGTGGTCAGTCGATGATCAGCCGTGTTTATGCGCAAGCAAAAAAAAGCGAAAGCCTGGCTTCGGTGGTGGTAGCTACCGATCATAAAGAAATTTACGACCATGTAAAATCTTTTGGTGGTTATGTGTGCATGACGGGTGAGCATCATGCCAGTGGCACCGACCGTTGCTATGAGGTTTTATCCAAAGAGAAAGAAAAATTTGATTATGTAATAAACATTCAGGGTGACGAACCTTTTATTGCTCCTGAACAAATTGACTTGTTGGCATCGTTACTCGATGGCAAAACTGAATTAGCCACACTGATAAAACGATTAGAAAACAAAGATCAGCTTCTTAATTCCAACCTGGTAAAGGTTGTCTTCAACAAAAATCACGAAGCTTTATATTTCAGTCGCTCGCCCATACCTTACTGGCGTGGAAAAGAAACTGATTGGGTGCATCAGCATCACTACTATAAGCACATTGGGATGTATGCGTATCGCAGCGACATTCTTGAAAAGATAACTTCACTGAAAGTTTCTTCGCTTGAACGCGCTGAATCACTGGAGCAATTGCGTTGGCTGGAAAACGGCTATAAAATAAAAGTAGCTGAAACTTCGCTCGAAACCGTGGGCATTGATACCCCGGAAGACCTGGAACAGGCTCGTCATCATTTGAGAATCAATCATGACTGAAATTCCTGAGGTTGATCATTCGCGTGAAGCCACATTAAAGTTCTTTCGCGAGTATACGATTCAAAACAAAATCAATTTACAGAACAAAGTAGTCTGCGATCTTTCGGCCGGTCGCGGATACATTGCCAGTTTGTTTGAGCAAGCCGGAAGCATCGTTAACGCGTTCGATTTATTTCCGGATCAAAATAAGTTTGCGACTACGCAGGTTCAAAAAATTGATTTACAAGAAAAATTTCCAATCGAATCTTTTTCGGTTGACCTTGCCATCTGCTGCGAAACAATTGAGCACCTGCCCAACCAACATTTTTTATTTCAGGAAGTAGCACGGATTGTTAAACCCAGAGGGGTTTTTATTTTAACAACACCAAACAGTTCTTCGTTGCGAAGTCGTTTTTCACAATTTATTATGGAAAGTGAACATTATGGCGCACCAGCACCCAATGAACTAAATGCATTTACCAGGTGGGAAGGAAGTCAGAATGGCTATTTTAGTAAACTTTTTATCAGTGGGGCATTGAGATTACGAACATTGGCCGCACTAAATCAACTTCCGCTTAGGAAAATTCATTCTACAAAAAGAAGCTCAACGTCTGCTCTTTTACTTTTATGGTATCCGGTTATCTACTATTTCAACCGCAAGGCAATGAAGAAGCAGATTAAACAAGATCCGGCAAACGCATCCACTTACCTGGCAATCTTCAAATTAAATACATCGATGGATGTGCTTTTGGGTACTCATCTGATTATAGAATTTGAGAAGAAGTGATTGAATGATTAGTACTTCAAAATATCATTGAGGGTTTTAATTGCCTGCTCAAGTTGCCTTGGTTCTGCATTGCCGAGCTTGCCAATCAACCGATCTTTGGATACGGATCGGATATGAAAAACCAAAACCTCCGATTCGCTTTTTAGACCATTGGACTTTGAAGGGCTTAAAATGGGATTCCCTTTATACTTCTTTACTTGCGAAGTGAGTGGCGCAACAATCACGATATTTAAATGTTGGTTCAAAAGATTGCCACTCAAAATAACGACTGGACGAAAACCTGATCGCTCACTACCTTTTGTAGGGTTGAGGTCAGCATTCCAAATCTCACCTTGCTTCATTCCTTCAATTGATTGAAATACTCAGCCATACCTTCTTCTGCGATCAGCATTACATCCTTATCTTCAGCAGCCTGCTTATACGACTTAATGTATTCTGCCTTCTCAAGATGCTCGAGATATAGGCACAGTGCGTTTTCAATCAGTTTATTTTTAGGAACGGAAAGTGCCTGTGCCTTTTCTGAGAGCATTTTCAGAAGGTTGTCCGGAAGTGTACTTGTAAAAGTGGCCATTTTTATTAAATTTTGATCAAAAATACAATTTATATTTATAAAACATACATATAAATTGTATTACCAATAGTGGGTTCAATTAGTCAAAAGTCAACTTTCTTTAATCTCTCAACCATCTCTAAAACTGCCGGGCAAACCATCGTGTTTTTAAAAGTCAGATCAGTAATCTGCACCATCTTTTTGCGATCGGTGTGTGGATACTCGCGGCAGGCTTTGGGGCGACTGTCGTACACTTTGCAATAATTATCTCCATCAAGAAAAGGACAGGGAGAAGACTTCAAAACATAATCGCGGTCTTCATCAATGCGCAAGTATTGTTCAATAAAATCACCGGGCTTTACGCGTAAGGCTTTGGCTACGCGTTCAATATCGGTTTGGTAAAAAATAGGACTCGTTGTTTTGCAGCAGTTGGCACACGCAAGACAATCTGTTTCTTCGAATACTTCCTCGTGCACCGCATGAAAGGCATCATCTACTTCACGGGCATCTTTCTTCTTTACTGCATGCAAAAACTTTTTGTTTTCTGCCAACTTGCTTTTTGCTTTTTCCCGGAAGCGGTCTAAATCCATAATCAAAGATAAAGCATTTGCGCTCCCTATAAAATCGAAAAATCAATTGCGGTAGAGTATCTTCGTGTTATGAACCGCAGTATTCTATCGCACATAACCCGGCATGTTACACTTAACAAAATCGAAGAAGATTTTTTTATCTCTTTACTCGTACCCTTAAAACTAAAGCAGGGTGAGTTTGCTGAAAAGACCGGAGAGATTACCTATAACTTTATACATGTAAACTCAGGTTGCCTGATGACGTACTTTACAGATACCGAAGCCAGCGATCAGGTAATTCAATTTGCTACTTCCGGTTGGTGGACGGGCGATTTGCATAGTCTCACCACTCAGCAACCTTCTATTTATACAACGCGCGCGCTGGCCGATAGTGAAGTGCTTTTGTTACCAAAAGTGCGCATGGAGGAATTGCTGGAGCGATATCCTGTATTTGAACGCTACTTTAGGATTATGTTCCAGAATTCTCTGGTCACGCATCAAAACCGACTGATTGAAGCATTTTCTGCGACAGCCGAAGAACGATACTATAATTTTCAAAAGAAATATCCACAGTTAGAGCAGTATGTGCCGCTGAAATACATCGCATCTTACCTGGGTATTACACCTGAGTTTTTGAGTAAGATTCGAAGGAAGAAAACTGCCTGAAGCGTTGGCAAACTAGTTGTCAACCCTAAGCCAGCAGTTTTTCTTAATCTACTTCAAGTCTATTTCCCGCCCTTCTTAATCTGGTTCAAGGTGTTAACGCGTTCTGTAGGCCTATCTTTGCTGTGCAAGCCAAAAATTATTTTTTGAACTAAATAGAAATCTGAAACTTAAAATTTAAAACTATGTCAACAGTAACAACAACCAAGTGGGGAATCGATACAACCCACACAGAGGTACAATTTAAAGTGAAGCATCTGGTGATCTCTACAGTAACCGGATTTTTTAAAAAATTCAGCGGCAGCGTAGAGAGTGAAACAGAAGACTTTGATGGCGCATTGGTAAATTTCAATCTTGATGTAAACAGCATTGACACAAATCAGCCCGATCGTGATACACACCTGAAGTCACCCGACTTTTTTGCTGCCGAAGAGCATCCTTCTCTGGATTTTACAGGAACCTTGAAAAAAGTTACCGGTACCGACTACAAGCTAGATGGCGCACTTACCATTCGTGGAACGACCAAGGCCGTAGTATTAGATGTTGAATTTGGTGGTATCATGGTTGACCCGTGGGGAAATACAAAAGCCGGATTTGAAATTAATGGCAAAATCAATCGTAAGGATTTTGGATTAAACTGGAATGCATTAACCGAAGTGGGTGGAATGGTTGTGAGTGAAGATGTAAAACTTCATATCAATGCCGAGTTAGCGAAAGGTTAATTCTTCATAAAGTTGCAGTTTTGTGGGGTAGCCCTGTCTTCAAAAGAAGGCAGGGCTTTGTTGTTAAGGCCGCCAATCACTATCTTCATCATATGAAAAAAATCTTTCCTTTTGCAGGATTTAGCATCGGCACCTTCGCACTCATACTCCAGCTATATCTTATAGTTGTAAACGCCATTGCCAAAGACATAAATCTATTCAGCGAAACCTGGCGCTTCTTCAGCTACATGACTATCTGGACCAACATTTATGTGGCGCTGTGCTTTGCTGCTGATGCATTCCATTCTCCAGTTTTGCGTTTTTTTCGCAAGCCTGTTATTCAGGCCTGCGCGTTTATTAATATTCTGGTGGTAGGCGTTACTTATCATTTATTACTAGCCAACATCTGGGCACCACAAGGCTGGCAATATGTTGCCGATGTCTTGCTGCACTATGCTATGCCCGCCTTATTTATTTTATATTGGTTGATCCTCGTTGAGAAAAATAAGCTTGAATATAGTAGTGTATTTACATGGATGATTTATCCGGGTGTGTATTTTGTGTATTCGCTCTTGCGTGGTCTAATTACTAAAACCTATCCCTATCCTTTTGTTGATGTTAATGAATTGGGCTATCCAACGGTACTGTTCAACAGCTTTGTCTTGTTGATTGTGTATGTGCTGTTAGGTTTGGGAACTGTAGCGCTTTCGCGGAGACTTGTAAAAAAAATAAACCTCAGAGCCCACGAAGATGCACAAAGGATTTAGTTTCGATAACTCAAAAAGACTTACAGATTTTAACTCTTTGCGTTACTCTGCGTTCTTTGCAGTTTAAAACTAATTCCGATAACAAATTCCTTTATACGGACAAAACTCGCAGGTCTTAATTTCCGGTGTCTGATTAAAGGTAACTTCCGGATTAAAAATTTCTTCCAGTAACTGAGTAAGATGCATCTTAAATTCTTCCATCAGCGGAAGCACATTCTGAACCCGCTCTTTGTTCATTACTAACCCAAACTCAGCATTGCTGAACAACAGTTCGCGGTTCATAATACCCGTTATCACCTGATTTACATCTTTCGATGAAAAATTGGTTTCATAGAGAAATGCGTAGAGCAAAGTTTGAAATACTGCCTTCGCACGCTTTTTATTGTTACGATCAAACAACGAAGCCACATTTTCAAAATCCAGCTTATCACTTCCGGTCTTGTAATCCACAATACGTAACACATCCTCTTTTCGATCCACACGATCAATCTTTCCACCCAACACTGCATAGCCCGGTGCGTGACTGATTTTTACCCGATGTAGCAATCCATCCTGTTCAACTGCCTCCATAATAAAAGGAGCAAGCTCTTTATCCTGTTCAAGAATGCGCATGGCAAAGTTGCGCACCAACCTTTGAATGATTACACTTTGCCCTTCATATTCCACCTTTTTACCGGGCTCCATATTATAGGCTGTACTAAAAACCTCATCCATCAGTTTATCCACAACTTGTGCCGCATCTGCAAAGTCGCCCGCTTCTACACTTTTATTTCGTTTACGTTGTGCCAGGTTTTTATAAAATTTCTCCATCACCTTATGAAGAAAATTACCAAGTTCACGCGCCCCTAACTCAGCTTCTACTTCTTTCGGTTCTTTTACACCAGCTATGTACCGAAAATAAAATCGCAAGCGACAATCAAGATAAGCACTCAAAGCCGAGGGTGAAATTCCTTTGAAGTAGGTGTTGCCCTCATTCAATTTCATAATAGCCTGCTGCACCTCGGCCGTCTTTTCAATTATGATAGGCTGTACAGCCAATGGCTGAAGTGGATTATGCAACACCTGAGCTTCCATCTTTAAACCACTTTCAAAAATAAGTTGTTGCAGGTACCTGCTTTTTTCACCTTGTCCTAACTGATCAGTTTCGGTATTGTAAAACAGAAACACATTTTCGGCCCGTTGCAACATGCGATAAAACAGATACGCATACATCGCATCCTGATGTTCAGTGGTTGGCAAGGCATACGCTTTGCGGATGTTGAAGGGAATATATGATCCCTTTCCACCAAACGAAGGAAACGCACCTTCATTCAGCGAAAGCACAAATACGTTTTTATAATCGAGGTTACGCGTTTCGAGCACACCCATAATCTGTAGCCCTTTCAACGGTTCACCACTAAATGGAATTCTTTCGGCACGGGCCAGTTGGCGAAGCAATCGCAAAAATGATCGCAGCGATTTAACAAATTCTTTTCTGTCGGTTGGGTCGGGTGTTTGTACTCCGATAATATCCTGCACCCTATTGAGTAGCTTCACAAACTGGAAAGCAAATTCACGATCGAGGTCAAGAATAGATTCCAGTGACCCGATTTCTTTAAGCACACTTAACAAATATGGCAACAAACCCGACTCTACATCACCAAAAATCATTCGGTGCAAGGGGGCAACACTGGCCAGATAACTTTGTGGTATCTGAACCCAATTATTTTTTTGAATTTCTCTACGCCTTGTGTTGGCCAAAGCCGGATCGGCCGCAATAACATACGGATGTGATAAAAGCGAAAGCACTGGCCGATGATTATATAACTGTTTGCGTTTTGAAATGTGCAATTCCACAAGCAACTCCAATAAATTAAAGAAAGATGTGTTACCCAATGAATAACCCATAGTAACATTAAGTTTCTCAATGTTTTTGGGCAACCCATAAAGTACCGGCATCAACAATTTTTCGTCTGGCAACACAATCAAGGTATCTTCCGGAATCAAACCTTTCGCTAATTCATCTTGTAGAATCTGCCCCATCAATTTGGCTTGTCCTATCGGTTGAGCCGCACCAAAAACTTTTATCGACTTCGCACTTCTGAAGTTTGAAGGAAAATTCTCAGTGAAAGTATGTTTTAAGATTTCGTGTTGTTGGTACTCTCTAAAAAATTCACCTGCTTCCTGCGCTTTATTGTTTACATAATATTCATCCCCATCCCAGATCATCTGACTACCGAGTGCTACAAAATGACTGAGAATCTTTTCTTCGGCTTTGGTTAGCGCATTGAATCCCACAAAACGAAGTTGTGCAGGTGTATACTTATTTACTGCTAACGAAATTATATTTTCTGCAACCGTTCGATGCACCATGCCTTCATAGGCAAGACCTTCCTGTTGCAACTGGTGGCGATACGTTTCGTACAGATTATATAGTTTACCCCAAATGTTGATAAACTGCTTTTTGTTATCGGTTATGTTTTCTTCAAACTCGCGCCAAAAATCAAGCAGTAGCTTTTTCTGTTCGTCTGTTAGGTAATCAAAGCTGGTGTCTAGTTCTTTCTGGTTGCGCAAATCGCGAAACAATTGTTCGGCATTCACCAGATACTTATCAAGCTCATTAAAATCGCGTAGTAACATTTCGCCCCAGAAGAAAAACCGGTCAAATGGTTCGGGGTGCGATCCGATTACAGTATTATAAACTCCATGCAGCTTGTGTACCAACTCAAGCTTGTCGGGAATCTGATGTTGTGAGAATGAAGCAATAAAATCTTCTATAGTAATCAGGTGCGGAGCAAAAACGGGTTTGGTAATTACTTCTGATAAATGCTTTCTAAAATAAAGAGCCGCCCTGCGGTTGGGGAAAATGAAAGTCAACTGCTCGAACTCAGGTTCGGCATTAACTTTTCGTGCCAGCTCTTTTAAAAATGACTCCATTCTAAAAATCTAATCCTAGTTGATCTTTATTTTGTTTCGATGATTTTGTTGGCTTGCCTTGAGGAACCTGAACCACCTCGCCTGTTTTGATATAGAGTAAATACCCCTTCACATCCTGAAAATTCATTTTGCGTAGTGTGTCGAGATACCCATTCACTTGTTGGTTATCGCTCTTGGTGGGATTACCGGTTTTAAAATCTACTACCACAGCTTGCTGGCCATTGGTCATCAAGCGGTCGATGCGACTTTCTTCACCACCAGGTAACAGTACAGGCACTTCCGTACGCACCGTCCATTCTTTTTCAAACCACGATGCTACAGTGCTACCGCTGAACAGTTCCTCAACCAATTCCCGGATTTCAGGTTTCTCTTGTTCATTAATGATACCTGCATGTTGCAAATACACAAACGTCTCATCTAATTCATCACGATAGCGGATGCGCGACAATATGGTGTGCATATGAATACCATATTTGATTCGTGTGGTGGTTTCACTTTCCTGTTCTCTAAAGTGTCCGGCAGCATTTTGACGAATCACCAATTTACTGCGCCACGAATTGGCTGCATATTGCTTTAGCGGAAGCGAAGCTATTGGAAGTGCGCGCTGCTCATCATAATTACTCCAATCGCCAGCCTTCCAGATTTTTTCATTCTTATTCCAGTACGCAGCAAACTCTGGTTGCTGAACCACATTGTGTAACAAATTACCTACCGTACCAAGTTTTTTATTCTCTTTTGAATACGGAGCGGTGATGATCATACCATGCTCAGCACGAGTAAGAGCTACATATAATAAGTTAAGATTATCCAGGTAGCAGCGCATGCGTTCCTCTTTATAATACTCTACAAAAAAGGACTCTTCAAGTTTGCTGGAATAATTTACCGGAAGATACCCGGCTTTATCGAAAGGCGATTGATCGGACTTCACCCACATCATGGGCGACTTCCAGCCATGATCCAGCTCCCACGAACAAAAAGGAATAATCACATACTTAAACTGCAAGCCTTTCGATTTATGAACGGTTATGATCTGCGCTGCATCTACATCACCTGAAATTTGAATAGATTTTTTTCTACCCGTTTCATCCCACCAGTCTAGAAAAGCACCGATGTCGTTACGCTCGCGACTCGAAAAGTTCAGCACTTCATTTTGAAAAGTCTGCAGGTACTCTAATTCACCTTGTGCATGGCCCAGTCCAAATAACTCAATAAGCGTTTCAGTCAATTCGAACAGCGGTAGTTTTTTCAGTCCGGTTTTTTGTTTTGTGAAACTATCCGGCAGATTACTTTCGAAGGTAGTTTGATTGGAAACCGTAAACACCTGGTGCAGATCGTTTGTAGCTTTCTTTAGCCGCGCATATTCAAATGCCAGTTGCGCACGGGCAATATCATTATCCGGACTTTGCAGGTATTGCAACGCATTGATTAAAAAATTTACTGACCCTGCTCCATCTAACTGCAACGATTCGTTGGAGACCACATCGTACTTAAAATTTTCTTTTGCCTGCCCCGAATGTTTATACTCCAGCAGATGCGAAACGATGCGTTGACCATCAAAGTTTGCCCGCACCAGAATGGCTACATCTTTCAACGCAACATTTAAACGCTGCAACTTCTCCAGATATTCAGGTATGCTTTGCAATGCTATTTCATCCCACTTTTCGCCATCTTCTCCCGCCAGAAAAGAAACCTCTACAAAGCCATCCGATTTTTTTTGTATACCCTGCGCCACGTCTTTATAAACATCGGTTGCAATAGTTGCTCCGGTTTCGCGTGCAACAAGGTGTGCAGCCGCATGAAACACGGTATTGTTGAACGATACAATTTGTTTGCTGCTTCTGAAATTTTTATCCAGCATAAAAACTTCGGTACGATGTTCCCCGATCTGTTCAGCCACCTTTTTTTGCAACAAGTATAAATCGCCAGATCGCCAACGGTAAATGGCTTGCTTTACATCGCCCACAATTATACTTGGGTGGCCCGAGTCGAGGCTATTTGCAATCAGTGGCTTAAAGTTTTTCCATTGCAGGCCCGAGGTATCCTGAAATTCATCAATCAGAAAATTTTTGTAAAACGAACCAACCTTTTCATATACAAAAGGCGTATCGTTCTCTCCTATTACGGTGTTGAGAAAATACGGAGCATCGGAAAGCAACATCATGTTATTTTCCTGCTTATAATCTTTCAGCTTGCGCGAGATGTCGGCAATCAGGCCAAACGCATAGAAGTTATTGAGCACAACTTCGCAACTTAAAGCCCGTACGCCATACTTTTTATAAAACTCATTGATCTCTATTAGCAGCGGAACCAGTTTTTGTTCGGCCAATTCCAGTACCTGATTTCTTTTGAGGGATTTATCGTTCGGTACGTTTTTAGCAAACGTAAATTCATTTTCGGCCCTTGCCCTACTCTCCGGATAATCCTTTACACTTTTTAAAGTAGCCAACTTAACCAGGTGGGTATATAAACTTCCTCTTGTTCCATATTTAAAATCGTTTACCGCTAAACCCTGGGCATGAATTGCCTGCATGGCGGCTACTGCTCTTGGCTTTATAAAATTTATAAACTGATTGCGTTGATCGCTCACCTGTTTCTTTAAGCCGTCAAAAAAAAGTGGGGCACGGGTTATCTCATCTACTTCACTCTCCACTAACCTAAACTCTTCTTTAAAAATTTCTTTGGCAAACTCGCGCAAGCCGGGGCGCACATCCCAACCTTTATCGTCTTCCAGATTTTTGCTGGCAAAATCAACTACCCATTGTGTCAACTGCTGGTTGGCACCTAACTCTTCCATGAGGTTGCCAATCACTTCATCCACCACCTCATCATGTTCAACTTCCAATCGGTAATCTCCGGATAGTCCGGCTTCGCGTGTAAAGGCCCGGATTACACGCTGAAAAAATGCATCAATCGTGCTGATGGAAAACTGCGAATACTTATGCAGAATTTCACTTCGCACTTCTTCGGCATTCTGCTTAAACGTAGAGGCATCGAGTTTCAATTCCTTTTGCAACTCAGCAGCGAGCTCGGCAGACTTGTCATTCGAAAAATCATTCAGGTATGCAAGAATCCGATCCTTCATCTCCTGCGTAGATTTGTTCGTAAACGTAACCGCCAGAATGTGTTTGAAGTAATCGGAGCGAAAGTGAAGGGCCAGCGCCAGATATTCTTTAGCCAGCGTGCGGGTTTTGCCCGAGCCTGCCGAAGAACGATAAATAGAAAAAGTTTTAGCCAAATCCAGAATGAATTACAAAACACGAGTTACGAATTTTGTGCGATACTGCATAGTTTTTGGAGATGATCTAAATTTCATATCTTGAACGGTCTACCGTATGCGAAATCTTTATCTTTTCATCCCCAAACTATTTTACTCGTTCCCGATTCAGTTGTTGCTGAATAATTTCAGGCGCAACCATGTTTTAATTCTCTGCTGGATCATTCTATTTGCCATGGTTACCGGTAACTTTGGCAAATACCTCGGCATCCCCTACCTCTTTCTCGATCCTGAATATCTTAATCGGGTGAGTTTTACCAGCTTCTTTATGATGGGCTTGCTCACGGCCGGCTTCACCATGGCTTTTCACATTACCTGCTATATTTCCGATGCCCATCGGTATTCATTCATTGCTTCGTTATCCAATCCGTTCAAAAAATTTACAATCAACAACAGCATCATTCCCGCTATCTTTTTAATAACCTACGTTTATCAGATCATTGGCTTTCAACGCAATAACGAGTATAGTTCAGATTACGAACTGATACGCAACCTGGGCGGCCTCTTTACAGGTTACATTGTGATGACGCTGCTCTTCTCTATCTATTTCCGGCTTACCAACAAAGACATTTTTAAGTATGTCGTTTGCCGGATCGATGAACGAATAAAACAAAACGTGCGAGTAACGCGTGCCAGTGCCTTGAAAAAGCTGGACATTGTGCGGAAAAAACAAGAGCGGGTAGATTATTATTTAACCGGATACCTGAAAGCAAAGCCCGTTGAACCAAATTCGTTTTACGACCGTGCCACCATTATGCAGGTGTTCGATCAGAATCACTTTAACCTGGTGGTGATCGAGCTTTTTATTTTCGCGATGATCGTTGTGTTGGGTATCTTCAAAGACTACCCTGCCTTTCAGATTCCTGCTGCTTGCAGTGCCATGATTTTTCTTACTGTTTTCGTAATGCTATCGGGCGCGTTTTCGTATTGGTTCGGGGGCTGGTCGGCCACAGCCGGATTGCTCTTGTTTCTATTCTTCAATCACCTGGTGGGCGAAGGCTTTTTTGCAAAAAAGTACGAAGCCTTTGGCATGAACTATAACGTGCCCCCTGCCGAATATTCTGTGAACACCTTGCAGAGTCAGTTGGATAGTGCAGCCATTGCGACTGACCGTCAGGATGTTTTAAATCAATTAAAAAACTGGCGCGCAAAATTTGATGCCAACACAAAACCTAAAATGGTTTTTCTCTGCGCCAGTGGTGGCGGCAAGCGCGCTTCTTTGTGGACGCTCACCGCACTGCAACGGGCCGACAGTCTTACGAACGGTAAACTGATGGAAAGCAGTGTTCTCATCACCGGAGCTTCCGGAGGTTTAATTGGCGCCAGCTATTTCCGCGAATTAAAATTGCGCGATAAACTGGGCGAATCCATAAAACCTTATGCAAAAATCCATCAGCAGAAAATTTCTAACGACAACCTGAACCCACTCATCTTCAGCTTGCTTGCCAACGACTTGTTTGTTGGCTTCACACAATTTGAATATTCGGGCAAGCACTACCAACGCGACCGCGCCTTTACCTTCGAAGATCAATTGAACAACATCACGGAAGGGCTGATGGATAAACCCATTCGTGAATATGCCGAAGCTGAAAGCAAAGGAATTATTCCGATGGTGATCCTTACCCCCACCGTTGTTAATGATGGCCGTAAAATTTACATCGCCTCAAAACCGGTTTCGTTTATGAATAGTGAGATGCTGAACTTTGTCGACTATAATCAGGTAAAAGTAAGTGGCCTCGACTTCCATCGGTTTTTCAAAGATCAGGATTCGAAAGATCTACGCTTTCTTTCTGCTTTGCGCATGAGTGCTACATTTCCTTATATCACCCCAAATACTACGTTACCCACTGAGCCACCCATTCTTATTATGGATGCGGGCATCTCCGATAACTTCGGCATGTCGGATGCGGTGCGTTTTTTATATGCATTCAATGAGTGGGTTTCAGAAAATACCAGTGGCGTAATTTTCCTTTCCATCCGCGACTCACCCAAGCTGGGAACCATTACCGCTAAAACCGGGCAAACCATTATTGACGATGTAACACAGCCGATCAGCAGCGTGTACAATAATTTTGAAAACTTTCAAGACATCACCAGCGACATGCTGTTGGGGCAAGCACACTCGTGGTTGCGGGTGCCCATCGACCGACTTGATCTTCAATATCAATCAGAAAACTATTTGCCCGATTTACAAAAGATGGATAGCATTCGCCAAACCAGTGCGCGGGCCTCGCTCAGTTGGCGCCTGACCACGCGCGAAAAAGATGGCGTTATCAATAACATCAATTCGTACCGCAACCAGGAAGAGTTGAAGAAGTTGGTGAAGTTGTTGGAATAGGGCGTTGAGGTTAGAGGATGGAGTCTAGAGACTAGAGGTTGGAGAAATGCATTGTTGCTTGGGATTATCCTGGCAGTATATAGAATACATACCAGTATGGTATTAAATCATAAGCGGCAAACCACATGGTAACTATGGACATATTATTCAAAGCTAAGCATTGGCAAATATTTGGGAGCTATCTTTTCCTTTCTTTCATCAATTCAATTATTCAAGGCATCAACCAAAGCTGTTCGACATTTCTAATGTCGAATCTAGATAAAAGAAGATTTTTAAATCTCACCCAAACTATTGGTTGCTTCAATTAACCAGACTAACTTTATACTCACCGCCAAGGCACCTATACTATGGTAACCGCTAAATATATTGAGACTGGTTTATGGAACAAAATCATAGAGCTATTAATCCAGCATCAGTGAACAATGACCGATCAATTGAATGGTATTGATGCCAGATTGATTTCGATTCTATAACCCTTAAAAAAGAAGCAGAAGAAATTAAGTTTGAATGGACTAACTGGCTAGAAGGTGAAATAAAATGCAGCACCCTTAGTCGCTTGAATCAAATAGAACTAATAGGGCAAAAATTTAAAACGATTGAATAAATCAACGCACCGACTGAGATCATCTAAGCTTAGTAGCTTATAATTTTACCTCCTTCTCAGCACGCTCCCACTTCGCACTCCGGTATGCGTACCCTGATCGATAACTACCGCTCCGTTTACCAACACATACGCAAAACCTTTGCTATAAGCATGTGGGTTTGAATAAGTGGCTGCATCGCCCACTTTCTTTTCATCAAAGACAACCACATCTGCGGCCATACCTTCCCGAATTAATCCCCGATCGCGCAAGTTAAATTTCTGTGCCGGCAACGAAGTCATCTTACGAATCGCCTCTTCTAACCTAATCGCATTCATCTCGTGTACATACTTACCCAGCACCCGCGCATTGGTGCCATACGCACGTGGGTGTGGCATACCCGAACCAAATTTTGCAATGCCCGCATCGGAGGCAATCATGTTAAAAGGATATTGAAGAATGCGAACCAGATCTGCTTCATCCATACTAAAAAAAACCATCTGCGCTCGGTTAACAGCGCCAACCATTTCAAGAATCGTTTCTGCTTCCTGCATGGCTGTGGGCTTACGGCCTTTTAAAACATTGATTTCAGAAATATTTTTGCCATTAAATGTAGTGTCAGGTGGGTAGCGGGCAACCTGGGCATAACTGAAATTTTTTAGTTTTTTATTCTTCAGGTTATCAACCATCTCAGATTTTATTTTCAATCGCATGGTTGGATCGTTGATTCGCAGTTTCATGGAATCACGACCGCCACCAAACACCCAGGTAGGCACAGTGGTGTCCAACGTGGTACTGCTTGCCACATACGGGTATTGATCGATGGTAACATCCAACCCATCCTGCCGTGCTTTCTCCACCAGACTTATGGTTTCAACTGAGCGCCCCCAATTGGGTTTGTAAGTAACTTTAAAATGCGAGATCTCTACCGGAATTTTTGCTTCACGCCCAATGTTAATAGCTTCGTTGACAGCATCCGTTACGTGATCGCCTTCATCGCGAATATGCGAAGCATAGACACCGTTAAAGTGAGCAGCCACCTTTGCTAAATTCACTACCTCCTGAGTTTTAGAATAAGTGCCCGGCACATAAATCAAACCTGTTGAAAATCCTACAGCACCTTCTTGCATGGCCTTCTCAACCAATGTTTCCATTTTTATCTGTTCATCGAGTGTAGGGTCGCGTTGAGCATCACCCATCACGGCTCTGCGTACAGTATTATGACCAATTAATGAGGCAACGTTGATGGAAGTTTTAACGGAGTCTAGCCGATTGAAATAATCACGCAAATTCAAATTTGATCCACCACAGTTTCCGGTGACTACCGAAGTTACGCCATCGTAAATAAAATTATCGGCCGTTGGGGTTGTAAGCTCTCCACCCTCTATATGCGCATGCACATCAATAAAACCGGGTGATACAATCAAGCCTGTAGCATCCAATGTTCGTTTTGCCTGAGCATTTTCCAGTTTACCCACATACACAATCTTACCATCGGTAATACCTATATCTCCGTAGTACCACGAGTTGCCCGTACCGTCTATGATCTTCCCATTTTTTAAAATGAGGTCGTAGGACTGCGACCAAAGATTTTGTTGGAGTAGAAATAATCCTGCAAACAAATAAAGTAAGCGCATATTTTTTTATTTGGAAGGTAAACAATCTTGCTGATACCCAAAAGTCATTTTATCCCGGATGTTAATTCCGAATTCCATTCATTGCTGAAGTGCCTGGGTATGCGTAGCTTGACTTGATTTTATCGTCCATGAAGTTTTCAGAACAAATTCTCTCTTTCTTTCAGTCGCTCAAAATTTCAACTGCGTTGCCACGAGGGGTTCACGTACTTAATCCTTATCAGGAGAATGTGGCGCTTGATCTTTGTAAGAAGTTTTATTCCCGTTATTATGCTGACGCACACGTACGCAGTATGATTATCGGCATAAATCCGGGTCGGTTTGGCGGTGGCCTTACCGGCATTCCGTTTACCGATCCTGTTAATCTTGAACGCGTGTGCGGAATAAAAAATGACTTACCTAAAAAACATGAGCTCTCCTCCGACTATATCTACAAAGTGATTGAAACTTATGGCGGCCCTGATCTCTTCTATAAAAATTTCTATTTCACATCGGTGTCACCCCTTGGCTTTACCAAAGCCCGTAAAAACCTGAATTACTATGATGATAAAAAGTTAACAGATCAACTCAGGCCCTTTATGCTTGCCAGTATGAAAACGCAGCTAACATTTGGGATCAATAGAAATGTTGCCTATTGCCTTGGCGAAGGTGATAATTACAAATTTCTTTCTCTCTTTAACGAAGAACATGAGTTCTTTAAAAAAATTATTCCACTTGCTCATCCGCGGTTCATTATGCAGTATAAGCGAAAAACTCTGGACACTTATATTTCTGAGTATGTTAAGAAACTAAGAGGCACCACCGAATAGACAACCAGAATCCTGTATCTTGCACGAATGTCTTCACGCGAGCAACTTCTAAAAACTCTAGACCTGATTAAATTCGAGCGACAAGCCGATCTCGAACAATATCGCCAAAAAGTATTACAACGCTCACTTACTCAACGGGTGAAAGAAGGCGTTACATGGTATCCGGTGCGTTTGGTGCGAGATTATATAGGTACTGGCGAGAGAATCATTCTTGAACTGCAACGCGTGCATCAACTCGATCAGCCTCATAGCTTTAGCAGTGGCAAGATGGTAAGTCTGTTTTGCAATGCATCCGGCAAACCGGAAAAGGAACATACCAACGCAGTGATCAACTACGTTCAGGAAAATACAATCACCATTACCTTAAACAGTGATGACCTACCCGATTGGATTGAAGATGGGCAACTTGGCGTGGATGTGATGTTCGATGAGATGACGTACAAGGAAATGGAACATGCGGTAAAGGCGGTGATCAAAGCGGAAGGCAATCGCGTTGCGGAATTGAGAGAGATTTTTCTGGGTGACTCAAAAAGTAAAAAGAATAGTAATCATGTTCAAACAACGAATCTCCACTATCAGGAATCTATCAGGCTTCTAAATGAAAGTCAGGTGAAGGCGGTTGACCGGATGCTGGAAACAGATGATGTTGCATTCATACATGGCCCACCCGGCACAGGTAAAACAACTACCCTTGTTCAGGCTATTGTTCTTACCACACATAGCGAAGCCCAGGTGCTTGTTTGCACGCCAAGCAATGCGGCTATTGATTTACTGGTCGAAAAACTTTCTGATCAGGGACTGAATGTAGTTCGCATCGGGCATCCGGCCCGCGTAACCGAACAAACACTAAGCAAAACACTGGATGCGCGCATTGCCACACACGCCAACTATTCAGAACTGCGAGCATTGCGCAAAAAGATGGAACGCGTGCGCGCTCAAGCTTTTAAATTTAAACGCAACTTTGGTTACAATGAAAAAGAGCAACGAAGGTTGCTAAAAGAAGAAGCCCGCATGTTAAAGTCGGATGCGGATATGCTTGAGTTCTATATCATCAACGATTTGCTACAAGAAGCACAGGTGATTTGTAGCACACTCGTGGGGTCATCGCACCCCGTAATTCGTGGAAGAAAATTTAATACTGTTTTTATCGATGAGGCCGCGCAGTCGCTGGAGCCAGCGTGCTGGATTCCCTTGTTAAAATCACACCGGGTTATTCTGGCAGGTGATCATTGTCAATTGCCACCCACCATTAAATCAAACGATGCCGCCCGCGAAGGGCTATCGGTTACGTTATTTGAAAAAGGAATTGCCAAACATCCGGAGATAGCCACCATGTTGCTGGTGCAATATCGCATGCATGAATCGATCATGAAGTTTTCATCACAGCATTTTTATGAAGATAAACTGGTTGCTCACACGTCCGTCAAGTTTGAGTTATTGAGACCGAACCAACTGCCTGTTGATTTCATAGACACCGCTGGGTGCGGATACACAGAACAACAGGACGCGGAAACATTGAGCAGGTTCAACCTCGAAGAAGCAGCCTTACTCATTAATCAGGCTGAAAAACTTGTTGAGGAAATAGGCCTCGAAAAATGGCTGGCAGAAAATATCACACTTGGAATTATTACCCCTTATCGCGCACAAGTAGATCATCTTCATAAACTGGCTGAAGCCTCTCCTGTGTTAGAAACCCTGCATAAACTAATCAACATCAACACAGTCGATGCCTTTCAGGGGCAAGAACGTGATGTGATTGCCATCAGCTTTGTGCGCAGCAACACGAAGGCCGAAGTTGGTTTTCTTAGTGACATTCGCAGAACCAACGTTGCCATGACGCGCGCGCGCAAAAAACTTATTATGATTGGTGATAGTGCCACCCTGGGTTCGCATCCTTTTTATATTGACTTGCTCGAGTTTGTGCAAACGAATGGGTTTTACAAGAGTGCGTTTGAACTTTAATCTGGAAGCTAGATGATCGAGGTTGGATGATGGATTTAGAAATCAGAAATCAAGTGAGTAGCACAAGTTTTTTGTAAGGCTCACTTTTCACGCTAAGAAGCGTGATGAAAATTCGGCCTTACCAAATATTTATTAACTTTATTCCAAACCTCAACCCATGCCGTTCACTCTTGCCATCTCTCCTGAAAAAACTCCTCTGAAGTCAAACCGTTGGTTACAACTTTATATTCTTGTCTTTCTGTTAGTGTGGGGCTCTACACTAGTGGAAACTACCGACATGAGTAACTGGATTCTGGAAAACGCACTGGTGTTTATGTTTCTGGGCTTTCTGATCTTTACATATAAAAAATATCAGTTCAGCGATCTTAGCTACTTACTCGTTTGTGTTTATTTATGCCTGCATGTGTATGGTTCTAAATATACCTATGCCGAAAATCCATTTGGCTATTGGCTGAAAGATACATTTGATATGGAACGTAACCATTACGATCGGATCGTGCATTTCAGTTTTGGATTTCTGCTTGCCTACCCCATGCGCGAAATGTTTTTAAGCTGGTTGAAATTTCCGGTGTGGGTAGCTTGGGTGCTCCCCATTGAAATTACCTTATCCATCAGCGGGTTTTACGAACTGATTGAGTGGGCCGTGGCGGATGTTTTCTTCCCCGCTCAGGGCGTTGCGTACTTAGGCACACAAGGCGATATCTGGGATGCACAAAAAGATATTTTTCTCGCTACGCTGGGCGCAGTGCTGGCTACCTCCATCGTCTCATCCATAAAGAGTGTTTTCAAAATCAAGTAGGCTTATAGGTTGACGGAAGTTGAGGTACGTGTTTACGTGCGCCTTAAATAAAAATTAAGGCTCAGGATTTGATTCAACATACCTTTTAAAGTTCTCAAGGATCGCCTGCCAGCCAGCTTGCTGAAGTTCAATTGAATTTTCGCTTTCGGCTTCAAACGATTCAACTATTGTAGTTCCAATTGCAGTTTTGGCAAAACTAATTTTTACTTTGCGGTCGTCATCCAGTAGGTAAGAGATTAATTGGTTCTCAACCACCTCATCATAGGTGCCGCCAAAATCAAAACTCACGCTGTCATCTTTTGCTGCCATCTTGTAAACAAAGCGACCTCCTACCCGTAAGTCGTTTTCTGCCCGAGGGCAGCACCAATCAGCATCGGCAAAATTCCATTTCATAATATCGTTTTGAGTGATCCACGACTTCCATACTTTTTGAAGCGGTGCGTTTACGGTAGTCTGAACCGTAATAACAGGCTTTTTTACAATATCCATTTGCCTTGGGTTAAAGGTGAATTTTATATATAATAATGCAAAGATAAATACACTACACTGTTGCGGTATGTGCCAAATACGAAATTAAAAGGGTGTTTTACGACAATCTCTTGTTCAAAGAAGCCCGTCAGGTGTATAATCATACCGCTGTTCTTTTAGCGATTTGCCAAAGGCCGTAGATTCTTTTTCCTCCGTTAACCTAAAACCATAGCGTGTGTAAAGGGAGGCTGCCGCATGAAGTTCGTGAGTGGTGAGCAGGTAGGAGGATTGATACTTGCATTCTCTAAAAAAATCCATGTAGAGCTTCATCAGTTTTTTACCAAGCCCTATGCCCCGATAATGTGGCTCAATAATAAAATATCTTAGCTGAGCTGCGGTGCCGCGGTTCATCAGCAGAAGAAAACCGATGATTTTATTCTCATGCTCACATACCCACACCCTATTAGTTGCAGGATCATACTTACTGTAGAACTCCTGCAATCCTGATGAAACATAGCTTTCAAAAACATTTCCAAAGTTATACTCTTCCTTGTATAGGTGGCCATGCAAATACGTTACGTAGCCCATATCACCGGGTCGAAGTTCAGTGCGGATAGTTATATCATCCAATGGGACTGATCGGTCACTCATGCTCCTTGTTCGTTTAAAATTTGTTTTATGCCCTGCATGCATCGCAGCAACTCTTTAACCTTGGCTGGTTTTAGCTTCGACATTGATTCGGTAATCTGTAAAATAGATGCTGCATTGATTTTACTAAACTCGCTGTTGCCCTTAGCCGTTAACACAAGAGTTGACGATCGACCGTCTTCTTTATTCTCTTTCTTTGTGAGTAGACCACGTTTCTCAAACGATTTTAGCGTGCGACTTAAGTAGCCTTTGTCAATTTTAATTGACTCCATAATCTTGCTTGCCGTGCAAGGCTGATAGTGGGCCAATTCATATAAAACACGTGCCTCCGGTAATGTATAAGCACTATTGAGAAAGTGATTATCTAGTAACCCGATGATGTTTGTATAAAAGCGGTTAAAATCCCGCACCTCTTGTATTTCTTCCTGTTTCATTTTGATTTACACTTCAAACAAAATACATTTAGTTGACAAAATCAACTAAAATGAAAAAACTTTTACCTGCCCTCCTCTTCCTGCATACGTTGCCGTTGCTTGCACAGAAAACAGAATGGTGGACTGAAACTCAAACAGAATTTATCGATATCTCTGGGCTTTTCGGGCTCAGGGAGCCAGCACAGGTAACGGGTGTTCAATACAAAAACAAAAGAATGTTTATTGATGGCTTCCATAGCTTTTCTTGGAAAGAGCCTGGCAAAACGATTCAAACATTTTTTGGTGCCGGTTATACCTTTTCATTTGATAGCACAAACAGAAAAACAATCTCTATCAAGAATGATTTTGCTTTCAACCGGGTTGCCGACAACGGAAGTTTTCTCAGGCCTATGCTTTTGGCAAAATGGAAAGTCACAGAAAAACAGACGCTGCATGTTGTCTCGTGGCTATTTCTTGACACCAGGCGCGCAGCAGTAACTCCATTAAATGGCGGAACCATTTACCTTTCGCATGTTTATTCGGTGCCCTTTAAAAAAATTCAACTCCGAAACGAACTCAGAGTACTGTTTGTTCGAATCAACGAAGTTCGCGGTGTAGCCGGGGCTGTCAATCAACTTAAAATTTCGAACAATAAGCAGATGTATGTACTCTTCAATATCGGATATTCATTTTACCGTTCCGATAATAAAACGGAGTTAGTTTCAAACGCTGGCATAGGAAAGAATTTTTAAAGCTGATTTTGTCTATTTAAGTTCTGAAAGTATTAACTTTTTCTGCGCTAATGTGTTTTTCATCGCTTTTTCCCTTACTAGTGGGTTATCGCTATGTATTAATTCAAAATATTCAGTTGGTACAACTTGCCAGGATAATCCATATTTATCTTTACACCATCCACAAGAGCCTTCCTCACCACCATTTTTAGTAAGCGCTTCCCAATAATAATCCGTTTCAGCCTGATCTTTTGTATTAATAACAAAAGAAACTGCTTCATTAAATTTGAATAGTGGGCCTGCTGCCAATATACTAACCTCCATTCCTTCTATTTCAATTACAGCTGTTTCTATGCCTGCATCATTTCCACTTTCGTCACTACCGAACTTGCGAAAATCTTTCAACTTACCGTCTTTAAAGATGGATAAGTAATAATCTGCTACAGCTTTGGCATCTTTCTCTACCCACAAATAGGGGGTAATTTTTTGAGTAATCATATCTCTATTTTTAATGGTTGCACTGGAGTCATTTGCATTATCTGGCGGATTTGAATTTGAACAAGAAATTATCAAACAACAAACCGCTGCAAGAAAAATTGATTTATTTTCTTTTTCTTCAAAGTTTTTAATAAGCTTCTCCATTCATTTAATGGTTTTTGAAGCGTGTCACCGCCCCCTCGACACCAAACTTTTTTTTGAAAAACTAAACACAAATTTACATTGAACCCCGTCATTGATTATGCATTTTGCTGCCGTCAGTACGTGTCCACCGATACTTTTAATTTGGGGTTGTCCCAAGTGAACCGTTATTTTTTATGGACGTGTCTGACTCGTATAATAAAACGTTTGTCCGGATAGCTTTCTTTTGGTTAAATCTAATACGAGGTTTTGTTGTTAAGGCATCATTGGAATCCACTTTCTTTTAGATTCTGTTCTAATATTTTCAAAATGTTTATCAATATCAGAACTGTCGATTAACAAATTAGAGAGAAATATTTTAGTTCCGTCCTTTTTGAGTAATACTGAATACTCAAGATTTGTCCATGGTGCAGTATTTGCATTTGAGTCGATTTGGACTCGTTTTTCAATGTCAGATTTATGATGGATTTCTTTTTTGTCATTCTTGATTATAAAGAAGGCGTTTTCATCCTTTGCTAAAACCAGTTTCAATTGTGAATTTCTTTTGTAGTAATTGATAACTGTAAGTATTCCTGGTATTGAAAATAAACTTAGTAATGTTTGAGCAAATATAAATCCACCTAAAAAGTCCATTGGATTTGCTTTGTAATAAGCAAAAAATACAGGTCCCATAAGTGGAAATGGCAAAGACCATGATAGTCCCTTTAAAATACGAAGTGGGGTTACACTAAAAATTATGGTCTGCAATTGTTTGTCGTTTTTTTAGCGTTCTGGCGGCAACAATTAGATATAGGCCATTATGGCCTATATCTCCCTTACTAATAAATTCAACATAAAGCTTTTCGAGCCAAACCTCCCCACCAAAAATAAAAAACTTCTGACCACGCGATTAGAGTCGTCACGCCACTTCGAGTGGTCATGACGACTAATAAGCGCTAGTTACATCTTCTGCCCTAGCTTCACACCTTTCATTTCTTCCTGTAGTGTAAAGGGCTGATTATACAAGCGCTTGCCGGTTGCTTTAAAGATTGCGTTGGCTACTGCCCCACCGGTAGGTGGCAAGGCGGGTTCGCCCAATCCGGTTGGGTCAATTCCATTATCCACAAAGTGTACTTCCACTTGTGGCACTTCGTTGTAGCGAATCAACCGGTAATTATTAAAGTTACGTTGTTCGGCAGCACCATCCTTAAAGGTTACTTGTCCGTAAAGCGCATGACCGAGTCCATCTACAACCCCACCTGTTACTTGTTGCCTTGCACCACTCAGGTTAATCACAATACCACAATCAGAAGCTGCAATAATTTTCTTCAACACGGGGTTGCCACTTACCATCTCTACTTCGGCAACCTGCGCCACATACGAGCGGTGCGAGAAATACACACTGAAACCCTGCGCGAGATCTTTCTTTTTACCCCAACCCGATTTTTCAGCAGCGAGATTAATCACAGCTTTCATTCTATCAATATCGTACTTGATGGCACCTGTTGGAGTTTGTTTCGCTTTATCCAATAACTCTAACCGAAATTGTACCGGATCTTTTTTAGCCGCCAATGCCACTTCATCTAAGAATGCCTGTTCCGCGAAAGCGAGGAAGTTAGTGATCGGTGCGCGCCATGCTCCTGTAGTGATGGGCGATTGATGTTCTATAGAATCAATCAACAGGTTATCTACTGCACCGGACGGAAAATTGTCTTCGCGCGTTGAGTTGCCCGCATTGATACCTACCCCGCGCAACTTATAGCCAATCATGTTTCCCTTTGCATCGAGTGCAGCTTCGAAACGATAACGAACTGCGGGTCGATAGCTTCCGCCCATCATATCATCTTCGCGACTCCAGGTAACTTTTACCGGAGCATTAATCAGTTTGGAAAGTTCGGCTGCCTCAACAACATAATCAGCTTGCAGTCTTCTGCCAAATCCGCCACCGAGGCGTGTTATATCTACCGTAACCTTATCAGGCGCAACACCTAGCAATTGAGCCGTAGCCATGCGCGCACGATCGGGAGTTTGTGTTGGCCCAATCAATTCTACTCCTTCTGCTTTTACATGTGCAAAGAAGTTCATCGGCTCCAAAGGCGCATGCGAAAGAAACGGACATTGATACTCGCGTTTGATGACCAACGCTGCACCTTTGAATGCGGTTTCCACATCTCCATCTTTTCTTCTTACCGTAGCTTCGGGTTTGTCGAGCAACTCCTTAAATAACTTATCGTGATCGGTTGTACTCTCGATGTTGCCAGCGTTTTCATATTCCACCTTCAACACTTTGCGGGCCTTCATAATTTCCCAAGTAGATTTACCCACGATGGCCACGTTGTTTTTGAAGGTAACTACATCCACAATACCCGGCATTCCTTTCGCAGCCGTAGCATCAACCGATTTTATTTTTGTACCGAATGATGGCGGCCGTTGAATCATCGCATGCAACATGCCTTCGCGATAAAAATCAAGACCGTATAAAGGTTTGCCCGTAACCATCTCCTTATTATCGACATTGGACACGGCCGTACCAATCAACTTAAAGTCTTTTGGATTTTTCAGTTTAACATCGGCTGGCACTGCAATGCTACCCGCATCGTTAGCCAATGCTCCGTACGAAAGTTTCCGACCATCGGCATGAATTACAAAACCATTGCTGGTAGTAAGTGATGCGGCAGAAACATTCCACTTTTTAGCCGCTGCTTCCACCAACATCTGGCGGGCAGTTGCTCCGGCTTTGCGCAAGCGTTCCCACGAATGTGGAACGGCACCACTCCCACCCGTTAACTGTCGATCATATTTTTTAACATCCAGCGCAGCTTGCACCACTTTCACTTTTTTCCAATCGGCATCCAACTCTTCGGCTACCACCATGGGGAAAGAAGTTTTGATGTTCTGACCTAACTCGGGGTTTGGAGAAAAAATGGTAACCACATCATCGGGCGAAATAGAGAGATAACTATTGAAATCTACATTCGCTGCCGCAAGCGTCTCGTCACTTGCATTCGCGATAGCAGCCAGAGAATCACTCAAGTTAAAACTCAAAACCAATCCGCCACCGGCTGTAAGTCCTAGCTTAAGAAAATCGCGTCTGTTCGTTTTGCTTATTGTTTCCATGCTTACTTCATTTTAGATGAGGCCAACACAACTGCTTCTTTAATGCGATGGTAAGTTCCGCACCGGCAAATGTTACCGTTCATCGCGGTGGCAATCTGATCTTCTGATGGTTTCGGATTTTTTACAAGCAACGCAGCGGCACTCATAATTTGTCCGGCCTGACAATAACCACATTGTGGTACATCCACTTCCTGCCACGCTTGTTGAACGGGATGATCGCCTTCTTTAGACAAACCTTCGATTGTAGTAACCTTGCTGGTACCAATTGCTGAAATCGGCAATGAACATGAGCGAACCGCGGTGCCATTCAGGTGTACGGTACATGCGCCACATTGTGCAATGCCACAACCAAACTTAGTGCCAACCAGGCCGAGGGAATCGCGGAGTACCCACAACAATGGGGTATCGGATGCTACATCTACTTTTTTTGTTTCGCCATTTACGATGATGGAATATGCTGCCATGATTTATTAGGTGTTAAATGTGAAAAGCAATTTTAAGAACGGAAGGAAATATAGCCAATTCCGGCATGAATTCTAATCAAAAAAATTTCCGTTGCCGGGATGGGTGGATGAGTGGTTGGCAGGTGTTAAGGAATAGTTAAATTTTAAACTACACAGACATACACCACATAGCTAAATCCTATGTTCCCATGTGGTCTTCTGTTAAAAAATTTTCAGCTCAACAATCACCCAACTTGCGCCAGCGCGTGAGGATGGAATGCTAATTGGACTTTCGCTGATGACTGATCTAATGCAAGAATCGCCTTTTTATATTTTGAAGGAAGAATGAGCGACTTCAGTGCTGTATCAAGTTTTACCAGTCTGCTTACTTTGTAGAGCAACAGTAACGGAAATAGAAAAGAAATTTTTCGGAAATCCAACAGGTGCCGAACATGGCTCGGTACAATCTGTGTTTGTACTTCTGTCAGAATGTAGTATCGGAATGCACTCAAATGTTTGTGATACTGCTTAAACAAATCTTTGGTGTGAATACTGTATTGCAAATTTTGTTCGAGGTGAGTCTGGCGTAGCAGTAGCCACTCTTCAAATGTTTTGGGCAAACCCGATAACAGCATGCGATTGCCTAATCGTCTAAAAACATCAAACACTTCTTGCTTTTCTTCAAGAGATAGTTTGCGTTCCAACACTTCAAACGACCGGATAGAATAATCGATCAGCATAAACAACACATCGCGATAGGCCCAATCGGGAATTTTAGCACCCCGATTTTCTTCTACTTGCGCGTGGATGCTTGTCATCGCATCAATGGTTCTCAATGCAGTTTGTTTTTCGGAAAACATAATAGCGCGTGCATACGAAACGGTAGAGAAAAGTCTTCCGATCGGATCGGCCGGAAGGCGACCTGTAAAGTACAGCCAGTCCACCGCTTTGTTAAGGGCAAACTCTGCTGCTGCTCCAGCAAAAATAAAAAGCACGGTATCACTCCTACCCCAGATCTGTCGCACTATAGAATCCTCAGCCACAAAAAATTCACGCTTCATACAAACTGCTTTTGCCAAATGTATTTTTCTGCCATCAACACAATACCAATACCCACTACGTAAGCCAGCATATCTAACCACGCAAAGGAAGTTCCTAAAATGGTACGCGCAAGTTCTGATTTTTCGAGACCCAACACATTAACAATCTTTAGGTATTGCAGAAATTCTATCACGAAAGCAAAAAGTAAAACGCCCAAGGCTAATTCAAACTCAGAAAGATTAAGAAATGATTTTATAAAACAATAGATAAGAATCACCACCAACACATCGCCCACATAAGGCCGCACAAAATTATCGTGCACAAACAAAGCTATCAGTACTTCAACAACAAAAAGCAATATTGTAAGTGCAAAATAATTTTTGTTGAATCTGAACATCAGTGAATGAAATTTTACTACTACGCCTTTTCAGTTGTTTGTTGTAAGGCTACGTAGCGAAATAATAAACCCGAAATGCAATACAAAAATGCAAAGAAGGCATTCACAGAAATAATTTTGGCTACTGAACTACCCTGATAAGATTGCATGTTGAACAACAATGCAATTACAGCCACCAACGCCAATGCAAGCGCTGCACCAAACATGGCGAGCTCCATTCCCTTTGCCGTAAATCGCGAGAAGTAAGTTCCGATAATCACCACGGCCACCACGCCTATATACATTAAATTGCCGGCATGTGGTCCGGCCCCGATCAAACCAACTGCAAGGTTAGTCCACACGATTAAAAAAGTAGTGCCAATGGCCGAACCAATAGCAGCCCGATAAATAAAGTTAGGCGCATAGCGGGCTAGCAAAACATAAGCAAGCGCCATACTGAAAATAAGAATCCCCATCACTATGAAGTCGCCTACACTCCAGTCCACCTCTGGTGTAAACTGCATGGCAATAAGTGGTATGGATAAGATGAGTAAGGTGATTACGGCAGCACCGGGTATCGTGTGAAGAAATTTACTAAGGGTATTCATAAAGATTTGGTGTATTAGTTTGCAATTATATTACGAATCAAAAGTACTTTGTGTTTCAAAGTAAAACAAGAAATCGACAAGAATTTTATTTCGAACACTGTATTTCAAAGAAATTGAGGGATTTGGTTACTTTACTCGCATGTACACCCGCGAAGAATCGTCACGTTTAAGGCAAGAGTTCTGGACAACCTTTGGTCGATATATGAATCCTGTACCTTCCTCAGAAGGCAATAAAGTAAACTGGATCAACTACCACACCGGTGTGTCTGAGGTGTACTTTCGCATGAATGCCGATGCCTATGAAGCCAGTATTGCCATTACGTTAGAACACCACGAAGCAACTATGCAAACTTTGTACTTCGAACAGTTTTCGCAATTAAAGACATTGCTTCACACCGAATTGCAGGAAGAATGGAATTGGAAACTACATGACGATCACAACAACAGGATCATCAGCCGTATTTATAAAATGTTGCCGGATGTTTCCGTCTATAACAAAGCACAATGGCCTGATTTGATTTCGTTTTTAAAGCCACGCATCATAGCGCTGGACAGATTTTGGGAAAATGCAAAGCATGGATTTGAAGGAATGTGATTATTGATTCTTGACATAAGTTCCTCATTTTGCCTTCAATAGTTTCTTAACAAATTCCTTTCCTAAAGGAGAAAGTTCATACCCTACTTCATGACTTATAGTAAGTCCCAGGTTTTTCAGTTTGCGGATGTTCAGTTTTAACCACTGCTTTTCAAAGCCGATTAATTTCGCAAGATCAGCCGCTCTCAGTCTAGGGTTATCTTTTATCGCCAATAAAATTTTTCGTGTCCACAACTCTTGCTTGCTGAATTTATCCAAACGGATCAATTTATCTTTCAGTTCTATTAAAGCAGACTCTGTTAAAACAGTTTGTTCTCTCAATTCAATCCGCGGATCATCAGAATGGTAGCGGAGTTCTATTCTATAAATTTTGTTGTTATCATTTTGGCGTAATGATTTCAGTAACTGTTCGAGATTCTCAAAACCCGCATCCTTGAGATCTTTCTTTGTTATCTGCGATTCCTTAATCGCGGAGATACTTACTACTTTCACCAATCCAATAAAAGTTTTCAGCAAGGTGCCTTCTTTTACGGCCGGCTTCTCCCAACTTCTGAACGTTAACTTGATGGTTCCTGATTTAATGCCTTGCAGATGGATGGATTTAATCAACATTAGTTAGATTCTACTACTTCCTCAAAATCTTCTCCATTGTTCTTCCTTTTGCCAATTCATCAATCACCTTATCTAAGTAGCGAACCTTTTGCACGAGTGGGTCTTCGATATCTTCCACACGATAACCACAGATTACTCCGGTAATTTTTGAAACATTCGGATTAAGTTGTGGCGCGTGCGCGAAGAAGGTTTCAAAATCAATTTTTGTATCTATGGTCTTTTGCAGTGATTTTTTAGTATAACCCGCTAACCAGCAAAATAATCTCATCGACTTCTTCTTTTGTCCGGCCTTTCTTTTCTGCTTTTGTATTTACAAAATGTCTTTTGCCGGAGTGTATCCGCACTACATTACATCATTCGATTTCAAACCATAATCGCATGAACGCCAACCACAACTCACGGAAGTAAAATTAGAAATTTTATTTTATGGATCAGTCAGGTTGGAATAACGGCCAAGAAACTTGGATTGAAAACCATTTTATCTGGGTTCGACATTACAAATGTCGAACAACACTTAGGTTGGCAAGCCTAGCCCCTTTCCTTGGGGAGAGGGGGAAAGTAACTCTCCTAAATCTTAGCATATTCCCTTCTCTTACAAGGGTTAGGGATGAGGTGCCTTCTTCTTCACTCCTCTTACCGCCTCAGCCGTCCATGGATCTTCGGGCCAATGATGACGCGGATAGCGCATGCGTAATTCCTTGCGCACCGCATGATAGGTTGTTTGCCAGAAACTTTTTAAGTCTTGCGTTACCTGCACGGGTTTATAGCCAGGCGAGAGCAGATGCAATAAAATTTTCGTGCGACCTTCATTAATGCTTGGAGTTTCCAACAAGCCAAACATTTCCTGCAGGCGCACTTCTATCACCGGTGCACGGCCATCGGCAAAATAGTTGAGTTTAATCTGCGAGCCGCTGGGAACGGTAATGCGCACGGGTGCGTGTTTATCTAATTTCGGTTGCAAGTCCCACGGCAACAAGCCCGTGAGGATGTTGAGCCAATCAAGCTTTTGCAACTCGTTGCGTTTGGTAATGGTGGTGAGATAAGGTGTAAGCCATTCATCGGCAGTAGCCAATAAATTCTCTGTGCTTACATCAGGCCAGGGTTCATCCGCACGCCATGCGCGTACACTCAACACACGGTTTTGCCATTCGGTATGGGCATCATCCCAACCTAACATTTTTATTCCTTCTTCGCGCAACGCAGTTAACAACACCGTTACTCTTTTGGACTCCGGTATTGGTGTAAGCGTTTTAGAAGATAATACTGTGTTTCTAATTTTCTTTTCGAGTGCAGCCACCACCATGCCGCGGGTTGCATCCCACTTTACGGTTTCGGTTTCGATAGCACGATGCAACAAATCCGTTTCATCTAACGGTGCCGCCAGAAAAATCTTACCTTCATTACTTCCTGCATCTAAGTGCGCAACGGCAAGCCAGCGTTCGCGCGCCAGTGCATCGTGTTGTGGTAATTTTACAACGCGACCATTAGCTAACTTATAGCGTTCGCTTTGTTTGTCTTGTTGTTGTGCAATACGTTCAGGATATGCTTCGGCAATCAATCGTCCTACTTCGCTATCAGCCGGAATGGTGTTGTCTACATTCAACTTAAAAATTCTGCGCCAGTTGGAAGCGGTGCGTTCGATGCGCTCTAAAATATTACGATCGGCATTCACGCGTTCTCCCGCGCGCCATTTGCGTAACGCTTCAATACGCAGACTCAAATCGGCACCGGATTCTTTTGGTAAAGGATCGCGCTCTTCTAGAAGAGAGGCGAGATCGGTTGCGACCTCACCCGCCTCAACCCGTCCCTTCGGGACACCTCCCTCCCGCGGGAGAGGGGCCAGGGGTGAGGCCAACAACATATGCGCAATGCGTGGATGTGTGGGCAGCTTCAACATCTCTTTACCACGCGGTGTGATTTTGTTTTCACTTAACGCTTCAAGGTTGTGTAATAACTCGCGTGCCTGATTGACAGCACCAGGTGGTGGCGGTGTGATCCATGTTAACTCACTTAAATTAGTTACGCCCCAGTTGGCTAACTCCAGCACGAGTGATGCAAGATCGGCTTCGAGTATTTCAGGTTGGCGATTGGGTTGTAAAGTATGATGTGTTGGCTCCGGCCACAACCGATAACACACACCGGGTCCTAATCGCGCAGCACGACCGGCCCGCTGATCGGCAGCATCGCGCGTAACGCGTACAGTTTCCAATCGCGTTAAGCCACTGCGTGGATCAAATCGCGGCACACGCGCATGGCCACTATCGATTACGGTTGTGATGCCTTCAATAGTAAGTGAAGTTTCTGCAAGCGAAGTAGCCAGCACAATTTTTCGTAAGCCTTGCGGATGGGGCAGTATCGCTTCTTGTTGTTTCTTAAATGGCAGATCGCCAAACAGCGGCACAATGCCTGAAATGTTTTCAGTTTCGAGTAGTTGTTGCACGTGTTGTATCTCGCCCGCGCCCGGCAGAAACACAAGCATATCACCTTGTTGCTCTTTTAATGCTTTGCGGATTGTTCGCGCTACATTTTGAGTAAGCCTCAAATCCTTATCGGGATTGATGTACTGATGTGTGATGGGATATTGTCGGCCAAGACTGGTAAGAATGGGTGCGTTGCTTAATACTGCCGAAATTTTTTCACCATCCAACGTAGCCGACATGACGAGTAAACGCAAATCATCGCGCAGCAAGGATTGTACTTGTAAACATAAAGCCAATGCCAGATCGGCCTGCAGACTGCGTTCATGAAATTCATCGAAGATTACCAACCCCACATCTTCCAATGTGCTGTCGGTTTGAATCATACGCGTGAGAATGCCTTCGGTAACAACTTCGATGCGGGTGCGTGCACTTACTTTATTTTCGAAGCGTACGCGATAGCCTACGGTCTCTCCTACTTCTTCATCCAGCAATTGTGCCATGCGCATCGCTACCGAGCGTGCAGCTAGTCGCCTGGGTTCAAGCATGATGATTTTCTTTTGCTGAAGCCAAGGCTCGTTTAAAATTTGCAAAGGCAGTACCGTACTCTTACCTGCACCGGGTGGTGCTTGCAGAATCAGAATCTTCTTCGAGTTAAATTGCTCTTTTAGTTGCGGAACAATTTCGAGAACAGGATATTGCATGGGCGCAAGATAACGCAGACTTAAGACATAAGTAGCAAGACTTATGAAGAGTTGGTTTATTATTGATGAGTCAGTCTAAAATCATAAATCGGTAACCGTCAATCACAAATCAAACATGAAAAATTGAACCACAAAAGCGCTAAGACACAAAGTGGTACGAAGAACTTGATGATCCTAGTGACTGGGCGCCTTCGTGGTTTAGAAATTGATTAGTGATGATTGACTAGCGATTGGTGAATTGCGATCTGCCAGAAGTAAGCAATCAGAAACCTGCAACTTTTAACTAAAGAATATCCACATGATACACATCCAACTCATTCCGTTTGATACCTGAAACGTAGAAACCTCCAGCCTGCGGAATATCTTCTACCAGATCGAATACTTTACAATCTTTAGGCAAGGCTGAAAAAATAAGCAAAAATGAAAACATAATCTTACCCTGAATGATCGTCCACTGTGGAGCGAATGAAATTTTTTCGGCATGAACTAATTCGCTACGCGCACCGCTAACTTTATCAATTAAAAAAGTAGATCGCCATATGCGGATTAACATTTCGGGCAAATCATTTTTATAATAACAATGCACATATACGTGCTGATCTTCCAGCGTCCACGAATCGATAGAAGTTAGGATTTCGGTATCTACTTTGGGCTTTACGGGAACTTCGATAATGGGCATGTTCGGTGTTCGTAGTCAGTAAGCAGTAAGCAGTGGTCAGTATTTCAAATCAATAATCGAAAATCACAAGTCAATAATCATAAATCAAAACAAACCAGAAACCAGCAACAAGTAACCAGCAACCACTTCACTCCTTCTTCATACGATCCTTGTACGCCCCAGATTTCACTTTATTCATCAGAAAAAGCGCGCGTTCAATACGCAGGTCAACATTTTTGGTGGTGTTAATATAATGTACCAGACTGCGCTGCAAACCAACCGTAAGTTTATTCCACAGTTTTGCACCGACATCGTCTTGCGCCAATACGGCTTCCATTTCTTCGGGAAGTTCCAGTTTATCCGGATCTACCAATTGAAAACTTACTTTCACTTTATCGCCCGGTTCTATTTTGGCTGTCTTACGCATAGCCTGACTAATACTCAGGTAGCGGGTGCCCGTTTTTTTAAACTGAATAGCCAGATTAAATACCAGCTCGTTCAACTTGCCTTCTACCCGCACGCGACCTTTCGGCAATTTTTTAATAATGTCGGCCGGAATTTCCACCACCGTGGAAACCAGCGTGTCATCGTACTCTACCAGTCGGGTTTCGAAAGAAAAGGATTGCTTTTTTGACATGATATGAATTATGGAAGCTAATCTTTAAATTCGCTGCCTCTACAAACCTACTAAATCAATGCCGCTCCTCATCAACAGTCACGCAGAATTTGAAACCTATAACGGAAAAGAACTGGGTGTTTCAGAATATCTGAAAATAACACAAGATCAGATTAATCTGTTTGCCGATGCCACACTCGATCATCAATGGATACATACCGATCCTAAACGGGCAGCAGCAGAAACACAATTTAAAAGTACCATCGCGCATGGCTACCTCACACTTTCGTTAGTACCACACCTGTGGGATCAGATTGCCGAATTCAGAAATATCAAGATGATGATCAACTACGGTATTGAAAAGTTTAAGTTCAATCAACCCGTATTAGTTAACAGTGAAGTACGCCTTCGCGCCAAGCTGCATTCTATCGCCAACCTGCGAGGCATTACCAAGTTTGAAGTTGACGTTACCTTGGAAATAAAAGACAATCCGAAGCCAGCGTTTAACGGACTGTTGGTTTTTTTGTATCACTTTAACGCTTAGTTGCTGGTTACTAGCTGCTGGTTTCTGATTGTTTTGACTAATCTACTCAAACCAATTACCGATTACCACTCACTGAATACTGATTACCGAATACTGATTCAACAAACTGTCACAACGAGTAACCAGAAACAAGAAGCCAGTTACTCTTGCGGCTCACCTTCATAAAACTCTTGCAACGAAGCCATATAGCTGTGTATCCAGCCTTCTGCAATATCTTCGTAATCTTCATCGGGAATGTTGGTGTGCCTTACTTCAAGGGAAGTACCTTGTGCGTGCTCATGTAGCTTAATCGTTACAATGGAAGGTTCAGCTTGTTCGCCAAAATACCATTGCTGCACAATCTTTTTATCTTTCTCAAACCCTAGATTCTTGCCTACAATGCTGCCATCCCACAAGGAAAACTCGCTGCCGGGTTCAGCTATCATTTCTGCCTTATCACCGCTCCATAACTGGATAGTTGCTTCGGTAGTTAAGGCAAGATACACCTGGTCTGGCCGGGCGGTGATCGTAAAATATTTCTTAAAGTCCTTCATGGTCATTCACAAACTTATGGACTTAAAGGTAGCAGATTCTGACGCAGCAACTTCAAATTCTTCCGCACATAGAAAAAATTCCTTTGCCCTTGAGAATTAGTCCGGTAGCGTCTTATCTTTAATGCATAACCAACCACTAAAGTAATGAAACGCATTTCAGGGTTACTACTACTTCTGTGCCTTGCTTGCCAGCAACCGACAGAAACCAAAAAAGTATTTACGACTACGCAGCCCGAAGCTGCCGGATTTTCAACCCCGAGATTAGCACGACTGGATTCTACATTTAATAAATGGGTGAATGCTGGCTGGATGAATGGTGCCGTGGCCTTTATTGCCCGCGATGGAAAAATTGTTTATCACAAAGCAACAGGCTTCAATAATTTAGAAACAAAAGAACCACTGGAAAGCAATCACATTTTCAGAATTGCTTCACAAACCAAAGCCGTTACCAGTGTTGCCGCCATGATGCTTTGGGAAGAAGGAAAATTTTTATTGGACGAACCTGTTTCAAAATACATTCCGGCATTTGCCAATGCTACCGTATTGGATAAGTTTAATGCAAAAGAAACTACGTATACCACTATTCCGGCTAAACGTCAGATTACCATACGCGATTTACTTACCCATACCTCAGGCATTGGATAT
Source organism: Cyclobacteriaceae bacterium (assembly GCA_965278925.1). Classification (GTDB taxonomy): domain Bacteria; phylum Bacteroidota; class Bacteroidia; order Cytophagales; family Cyclobacteriaceae; genus ELB16-189. The sequence goes on from OZ257123.1 coordinate 1,972,560, forward strand.
TCACAAATTGGTAGTCCGGAAGCCAATGCCATTTATGCAAAAAAAAAATCACAGCCGGACTGGATATTCACGATGATACGTTGGAGGATGCTATGAATCGCCTAGGCGCTTTACCACTTATGCATAACCCCGGAGAAAAGTGGACTTACGGACTTAACACCGATCTATTAGGTCGTTTGGTGGAAGTGTGGTCAGGAAAAAGCCTAGATCAATTTTTTAGTGAGCGTATCTTTAAACCATTGGGCATGAATGAAACCTACTTTAATGTACCGGAGGACAAAGCTGTACGAGTAGTGAACTTCTTTACTGTTAACAAAGATGGCCAGCTTGAAAAAGCAAGTGGTGGCTTAGGCACCAGCATCGACTTCCCTATTCGCAACACCAGTTATTTCTCAGGTGGTGCCGGGCTATCTTCTACCATTTATGATTATGCAATCTTTTTACAGATGTTACTAAATGGTGGTGAATACAGTGGAGTGCGTTTGCTATCGCGTAACACCGTGCGTATGATGACGATGAATCAGATTAATGAACTTACTTTAGGCAATAACAAATTCGGATTAGGTTTTGAGGTTCAAACCGAGAAAGGTTCTTCCATGCAACCACTTTCCGAAGGATCATATTCGTGGGGTGGTGCATTCTCTACAACCTACTGGGTAGATCCGAAAGAAAAAATGGTGGTGTTAATGTATCGGCAAATGTGGGGTGCGCACGATGATGAAATTGGCGGAACATTCAACACGCTGGTTTACCAGGCCTTAAATGATTAATAAGATGTATCGGATTATATTCCTTATTCTCGCATTTAGCCATACCAGTTACGGGCAACCGTTAAAAACCTATACCAACACCATCGGGATAGAATTTATTAAAGTGCCAGCTGGAAGTTTTACAGTGGGCAAATTTCAACCTACTACTTCGCAGTTTGGCTTTCTGGAACAATACCGCAAAAGCGCTGACGATGACATGGGTTTACCCAAACTTAAAGCCAGCGATTACGAAGCTGCCAAACAATTTGCTTTGCGCGATGCGAGCCCTGGTTTTGAAGTAACAATTTCAAACGCATTTTACATCGGTAAGTTTGAAATAACACAAGCGCAATGGAAAAAAGTAATGGGTGCCAATCCGGCTTTCTTTCAGGAAAAAAATATGGAAGGGAACACCGATAACTTTCCTGTTGAAAGTGTGAGCTGGAAAGATGTACAACTATTTATCAAAAAACTGAATCAACTGGAGAAAGGAAAAGCTGTGTATCGCTTACCTACTGAGTTTGAATGGGAGTATGCGGCCCGTGCCGGAAATCAGGAAGACATTCCGTGGAACGAAATAAATGAAAGCGCACACATCGCTAAATTAACGCCACAAGCCGTAGGACAGAAAAAACCAAATGCCTGGGGTTTACACGATATGTTGGGTAACGTGTGGGAATGGGTTGACGATTATTACAATGAAAAAATCTTTGCTGACCTTACTCCGCCCAGGAAAGCAAAACAACATGCATTAAAGGGTTCATGCTTTTATGGTGATGTAAAAAACGCTACGTACATGACACATGCCGGTGGTCCGGGGAGTGGATATGATACGGGGTTTAGGCTTGTCGTGGAAGTTAAGTGAATCGGTAAGTGGTAATCAGTGGTCAGTAAGCAGTATTCAGTGATAGGTTTAAGTAGATTAGTCAAAACAACCAGAAGCTAGTGAGCAGAAACCACTAAAAAGCAACCAGAAACAAAAATGAAATTTATCTCTCTAACCATATTCAGCCTAATCAGCACACTAACCGTTGCACAAATCCCGAGAGGATTTAAGCCACTCTTCAATGGAAAAAATTTAAAAGGCTGGCATGTGAGTCGGACTACGCATCAAGGTACCACACCAAACTTTTATGTGGAAGATGGCGCGATTGTAGCCAGTCAGCAGCCATTTGGGCAAGGTGGTATTTTGCTAACTGATCAAAGTTTTAGCGATTTTGAATTATACATGGAAATTAAGATCGATTCGTTTGCAAATGGTGGAATTTTTCTTCGCTGCAACGAAGGTGGTGCCGCATATCAAATTGAACTCGTACTGCCCGGCAACACAGGCGACCTAATAGGTGAACGGACTCCTGTAAGCGTTCCGGGCAAGGCAACTAAACTAAATGAAGTCTGGAAATCCGGTGATTGGAATTCGTTTCGCATCCGAATGACGGGCGATATCCCAAAAGTTACCTTATGGATCAACGAGGTTGAAATGTATAGCTTACAACAAACCAAAAATTATTTCATCGCAAAGGCTACTACAGGTATGGTTGCTTTGCAGTGCCATTGGACAGCGGTGTATTCTCCTGAAGCAAGTGGTGGCATGCCGTTGAGTTCGTGGGTGCCGGGCGCGAAACATCACTATAGAAATATTGGGATTAAAAAGTTAAAGTAATCTATTTATATACCTGAATAAAAAAGTACCTTCAACGATTCATTATTGAAATTAAAGCTGTGGTCAAAAAAAATCGAACAAAAAAAATAATATATTTTATTGGAATAGGAATTATTGGTACTCCTGTCATTCTATTTTTATTATCCATGCCACAAAACAAAAAAGAAGTTACCCTTCATCCAAGGGGGCAACAATTTGCTGGCTCAGAAAGTTGTATACGATGTCATCAGGATATAAGTACCTCGTTTTCTGAAACACCGCATTTCAAAACTTCTGCTTTGGCTTCTAATGAAAGTATCGTGGGGAGTTTTGCAGAAACCAAAAACACATTGCACTTCAATGATCACGACCGAATTGAAATGACTACTACTGATAGCGGTTTTTTTCAAATTGGCTATTCAGATCAAACATTTCGGGGCGCACAACGAATCGACATTGTGGTAGGCTCTGGATCAAAAGGTCAAACCTATCTGAACTGGCAAGGAGAAAAACTTTTTCAATTGCCCGCATCTTACTATACACCTGAACATAAGTGGTCAACAAGCCCTGGAAACCCTACCGATCGTTTCGTGATCAATCGCCCGATATTTGCAGGATGTCTAAATTGCCATAGCACACATTTCGAGGTAAAGGCGACAATCAATAAATTACCAGACTATGGTCGGGATGGATATCTTCTAGGAATACAATGTGAGCGCTGCCATGGCCCTTCGGCCAATCATATAAGCCGTACGGCAAGTGAGTCTTCAGAAAATCAGATAGGTGGCACAATCAACCCTGCCAAATTAAATCGCAAACAAAAATTGGATCTATGCGCCCAATGCCATTCGGGTAATCGATCAGGTCTATCGACTGCATTTACTTTCCTGCCAGGAGACACGTTAATTTCAAATTATATGAATCCACAAGTAATTGACACTACTTCCGGTGCTGAAGTACATGGAAGTCAATATGAATTATTGGCAGCCAGTAAATGTTTTAAACAAAGTGATTTGACGTGCGGCTCGTGTCACAATCCACACAAAAATGAAAAAGGTAACCTTGCAAGCTTTTCAGCAAAATGTCAATCATGCCATTCTTCATCTAAAAGTTCATCTAAAATGTGTCTCCTTTCAGGAAAATTAGGGGCTTCAATTAATCAAAACTGTATCGACTGCCACATGCCAATTAAAGCCTCTCGTAAAATAACCTTTCGTGTGAATGAAAATAAGAGTCTAAATTCAGAGCTGGCTAGAACACATTACATATCCGTTTATCCAACTCAGTCTGACAAAATTATTTCTATGCTTAATAAGCTCAGTAAAAAATAAGTATCATTCTACAGTTCAACTTGTTCTTCTTATTGCTTCAACCTGATATTCCTAAACTCCACTTTCATCGGTGGGCCCACATGTGCTTGCATCCCAAGTAATCCTTTTAGTTTTCGGTTCACATTATCATTATCGGCAACATCGCTCATCAACACACCATTTACATAATGCTGTAGTCGGTTGCCTTTTACGATCAAGTGTATTTCGTTCCAGGTATCAACCTTAATAAATTGTTGTAATGAATCTCTACTTTGCGATTTAACTATCACTGTACTTACCCATGCATTGTTTTTAATGGGTTCGCTTCCGTTTGCGGCATTTACTTTTGTTGTCTGGCCGCGATAGGCCAAGGTCGTTCGGCCGCGCTCTTCATAATTCTGACCGGTGTAACGATTCATACCATCTATATCAGCCTGATAACCTTTTAAGGCATTCAGCACACCAGCTACTTTTTCACTTCGATAGTTAATTCCACTGTTGCCGTCTTTACTGATTTTGTATTCCAGTTTCAACTCAAAATTTCCCGGTTCGCCTTTTTGCCAAATCACAAACGTGTTTGACTTCAAAGGTTTGGAGGCCGTTATTTCGCCAATCAAAATCCCATTCTCTACTCGCCAGTAAGCTGTATCACATTCCCAACCTTTCAAAGTTTTACCATCAAAGATTGAAATGAATCCATCTTGTTTTGGTTGCGCGGTTGCATTGATCTGAAATAGCGTGATCAATATCGATAGCAAGGTATATTTTACAGATAGTCTCATATCAATTCATAATTATTTCAACTACAAAAACTTAACCACAGAGCCCACTGAGTTTACACAGAGGATCATTACATCTAGTTGAGGCATATATTTTATTTCTCTGTGAACTCTGTGGTTAAAATCACTTATACACCTCATGCTCCGGATTTCCACCTGCTACCAAATACGCCACAATGTCTTTGATCTCTTCATCATTCAATCTACCCAGCAAGCCTGGTAACATTAAAGAAACCTTCGAGAGCTTAGTCGATACTACTTCAGCTTTGGGTACTTCGCGCAGCGACTGAGGCATAAACGGATTCTGCGACACAAAATACTTTCCGTCTTCTTCGTTGATCAATCGACCCACAATAGAACTTCCATCCTTCATGGTAAACACCGTTGCCGCATATTGATCAGAAACTTCCTTATTCGGATCAAGGGTGTGAATCAAAATATCTTTTGCGGAAAACCGCGATCCTACTTTTGTTAAATCAGGGCCAACAGCGCCACCTTCACCGCGCATGGTATGACATGAACTGCACAACGTAGCTTCGTACATATTTTTGCCTTGCTCATAATTTCGCTCCGAAAGCATTTCAACCAACGCAACCGCTTCTTCTTGCGTCCTACTTCTACCCGGGCCCTTAGGTTGTGGCCGGTCGGCAATATCATTACCCGACTCGGTTAACATTGCAGCACCGGAAAGTGTATTGTAGTATTCAGTTTTTTCTTCTGGTGTATGCGTTAAAGCTTTCTTTCGGGCTTTGTCAATAAACCCAACATAACTCACACCACCTTTGTAGGTGAAAGCATTAGCAAACCATTTGAAATAGGTTTCATGCAGTTCAGGAGTCCACCCTTCCGTAGCTTCGGAAAGTACAGTAGCCAGGTACGTTTGTTGTGCAGGCGGTACGTTCGACAACATGCGCGCAATGTCCAATCCATATTGCGGATTGCGCATAATCAAATCGCTGGAAGCGCTCACTGTTTTTTCTTGCGCATCGTCTTTTGCAGTTTGCAACAATGCCAAGGTTTTTTCGGTTGAACCCGGAGCCGCTAGATGCACCAATACTTTTACCAGCACCCGATCCAATTCATTCGATGAAGATGGGTAACGCGAATCGAGATAGGTGATTACTTGGTTCCGGGCATTACCTTCGGGTTTACCCATACGAAAAACCAAAACTTCAAATGCACGTACAAGATCAATCTTTTGTGAAGGTGAAAGTTTATCGAAATCTATTTTCACCAATGCAGCAATCATTTTATCTTTTATAGTAGGCTTTCCATGTCGCGCAAGTGCAAGCATGGCTTGCGTTAATATTATAGGATCGGTTTCTTTCAGGGCTTGTTCTTGCCACTCGGCTACAGGTTGATGTTCTACAGCAATGCGTGCAGCATAGCGTACAAAACGATCTTCGTGTTTTAAATTCGGCCAGGCTATATCTACTGCTCCTTTTTTCGGTTCATGATATTGCTCTAAGGTTCTTCGTAATTGATTAGCTTCGTTCACAGGTGATGTAGTTAGTAGTGTTGTATCCACATTATCAATTGCTGTAATCCGATACAGATCAGACTCTAATCTCCTTCCACCGGTTAAAAAATACATCGCACCATCAGGACCAATACCGCCATCGGTTAACGGTAAGGGTGAACCCGATAAAAATTCTTCAGCCTCGGCTGTATAAGAAGCACCTTGCGGAGTAAGATGAATGGCATAGATGATTCCAAAACTCCAATCGAATGCAAACAACGCATTACGATATTTATTTGGAAACTTCGCATTAGATCCATTCATAAAATTAGTAGGCGAACCCTGACCGATATTAATTACAGCAGGTAAGTTGTCGGGATATGCTGGCGACCATTTACCATTTCCGGTGCGCCAACCAAACTCGCTGCCACTGGTTACATGGCAAATACGTGTAGGGCGATACCACGGCATTCCAAAATCCCATTCCATGTCCGAATCATACGTAAACAAATCGCCTGCATTATTAAATGCAATATCAAACTCATTGCGAAAGCCCGCTCCTACCAACTCCCACTGCTCGCCCAGCGAATCGATGTGTGCAATCCAGCCACCCGGTGCCTGACGATTATTAGCATGACCGCGCGGATCTTTTATCTGTGGAAACAAATTATCTTCCTGCCAAACCGGAGGTAATCGATAGGTATTAAACTTCGGAACATCCACATGGTTACCCGCTGAAATATAAATTGATTTCTTATCGGGCGACAGCACAATACTGTGTGGCCCGTGCTCACCCGGCTCACCTTCAAATGATTTTAATAATGTGATTTTATCAAACTGATCATCGCCATCGGTATCCTCTACTCGATACAAGCCTGTATTTTTATCAAAATTTTTATCGCTGTTGTGATTCACCATCACATACAAACTATTGAAGGCATAAAGCAAACCTTGTGCAAAGCCCATCCCGATTTTTAAAGTAGTGGAGTCAGCACTGCGATCGGCTTCGGAACCGATAATCAGTTTCTCAACTTTCACTTTCGTTGTGTCGCCCACTGGAGGCAGTTCAATCCGGTAGATCGCCCCATACTGATCGGAGGTAATCAAGCGGCCTTTATTGTCGAAGGTCATGGCCACCCAAGAGCCCTGCTCGTGTTCTTCCGGACTATATAAATGTTCGGCTTTAAAGCCGGGTGGAAGTTTTAGCTTGTCGATTTTAGGATTGGCGATTTGCTCTGCAGGCTGGTTACAGGATATAACCATTAAGCTCAACAAAATACCGCTGATAACTTTCTTAGAGAGCGATGTTCGGATTGATTTATTATTCATAGCTACTTTTTAGGATAGCTAAAAATAATTCTAACTTTAACAGAAACCAATCTCTATGAAAAGGATTCTGTTCGTACTTATACTTTTTTCCCACACAGCTTTCGCTCAAAAAGAAATTCCTCTCTACAATGGGGTTATTCCCAACTCAATTAAACCTTCCATTGCCATTGATACTTCGGTGACGCACAATGTAGGCAATAATAAAATTGATATTCTGCATGGTGTGATCACCCCTACTCTTACATTGTACTTACCCGATCCTACCAAAGCAACCGGAACATCGATAATCATTTGTCCGGGTGGCGGCTATTGGATTTTGGCTACGAGTCATGAGGGTCACGACATGGCAAAGAAGTTTAATGAAGTGGGGATTGCTGCATTCGTACTTAAATATCGCTTGCCGCGAAAAGAACTAATGATCGATAAACGTATCGGACCGTTGCAAGATGCACAACGCGCGATTCAACTCGTGCGCGAAAATGCCAAACAATGGAATCTGAATCCCAATAAAATCGGGATACTCGGTTCATCAGCAGGTGGGCATCTGGCATCTACTGCCGGAACTCATTTTGAAAAAGCGAACATCGATAATCCCAACAACATAAGCCTACGACCGGATTTTATGATTTTGAACTATCCGGTGATTAGTTTTTCTGACAGCCTTACGCATCAAGGCTCGCGCATGAACCTGATCGGTAATGCAGATGTAGCCGTGAAGGGTTCTAAAAAGTTTCAAGAGCTGGGTATGACAAAAGAGGATATGATTCTCTTTTCGAATGAACTTCAGGTAACATCAAAAACTCCTCCTACTTTTATAACCGCACCGTTAACCGATAATGTGGTGCCTGCAGGAAACACCTTTGCCTTTGTAGCTGCATTGCAACAAAACAAAGTACCCGTTGAAACTTTTATCTATGAAAAAGGGCCGCATGGTTTTGGTATGGATAATCCCACCGCGAAAGAACAATGGATTAATGCTTGCCTGCGCTGGATAAAAAGAAGTTTTGAACCTAACTTAGACTGGGCTAACCTGAAACGTTTTGAACACGACAATAAAAACTTAACTCAACCTGTGAAAACTGAAAACCGTATTGTATTTATGGGCAACTCCATCACCGAAGGTTGGAGTCGCCTTGATCCGGATTTCTGGAAAGATAAACCTTACGTTAATCGTGGCATCAGCGGACAAACTACTCCACAAATGGTGTTGCGATTCAAACAAGATGTAATTGATCTGAAACCAAAAGTTGTAGTGATCTTAGCTGGCACTAATGACATTGCTGGCAACACCGGCCCGATGCCGTTGGAACAAAGTCGAGATAATATTATTGCCATGGCGCAGTTGGCAAAGGCCAATGGTATAAAAGTTGTGTTGTCATCTGTTATTCCGGCATTTGATTTTCCATGGCGGCCCGGACTAGAGCCTGCACCAAAAATTGTAGCGCTTAACCAAATGATTAAAGCTTACTGCGATGCGAATAAAGTCGTTTATCTGGATTATCACACCGCCATGAAAGACGAACGCAACGGCTTGAAAAAAGAATTAGGGTACGATGGCGTGCATCCCAATGAAGCTGGATACAAAGTAATGGGGCCATTAGCGGAGAAAGCAATCTCAGACGCGTTAAAGAGAAAGTAGATTTAGTAGCAAAGGCGTCAGACGGTTTGATGGCTTATGCAAACAGTCATCAATACGCCTAATTGACTTAGTTGCATAACACACTAAAAACTAAGACTCAGGCCTTGTTTCATTGCCTTGTCGTACTTCCGTTTATCGAAGCGATACAGATAAGGTGCTTTGTGAGCGCCACCTGTTTTGCGTTCAGTTAGTTTTGTTAAAATTCCAAGGCTAAGCATTCGCTTTTGAAAATTGCGTCTGTCAAGTGGATAGCCGATAATGGTTTCATACAACTTCTGTAGTTCGGGCATCGTAAATTTTTCAGACAATAAATTATATCCAACCGGATGATCATTAAGGCTAAGACGCAATGCAGTAAGTGCTTTGATCATAATTGCATTGTGATCGTAAATTAAATCAGGAACATCACTCACATCCCACCAGCGGCATTCACTGCTCAACATATCAGGGTGTGGATTTACCTTTGAATACTCAACCAATGCATAGTATCCAATGGTAATAAAGCGCTTACCAATCCAACTGCCTCTGTGCTTTTTGCCCTTCTCGCGATGCGGATCACCAAAGGCATGAAACTGCTGTAAAAAGATTTCTTCCAGCCCGGTGCGCTCTTCCAATATCCTCACCGCAGATTGATCAACAGATTCTACATGCTTCACAAACCCACCCGGCAAACACCAAGGGCCGTTTTTCCATTTCAGTAATAATACTTTCAGTGAATTTTCATGAAAGCCAAAAATTACGCAATCCACAGAAATGTGTGGTAGAAAAATCTTATCCCCCTTTTCATAAAAATCTTGTTGGGTAGTAAAATCTTTTTTTACGCTCGCCATAAGTAGAATAAAACTGCCCGTCTGTCTAAAAATCCACCACAAAACTACTTCAATCTGTTGAATATCTCTTAAAAATAAATACTATTGTGTATCAAATACACATTCAAATCAATGAAACTGAATCTACCTCTTCTCGCTGGGTTTACTGTAATTGCACTAACAGGTTGCGGCCCTCAATGGGCCGAAACTGAAACCAACGGAATCAAAACAGTAACAAACCCTGGTGGTAAAACACTTGGTTATGCAACTTCTTCGGGGGTTACTGTTTTAACTGCAGATCGACTCGGGTTTAAAGACCTGAATAAAAACAATCAGCTGGATGCATATGAAGATTGGCGCCTTTCGGCTGATGACCGGGCCAAAAACCTCGCATCCCAAATGACGGTAGAACAAATTGCCGGGTTGATGTTGTACAGCCGCCATCAAGCTATACCGGGCGCAAGTCGTGGATTTTTTGCAGCTACGTATAATGGAAAATCATTGGAGGAGAGCGGTCTTAAGTCAACAGACTTAACGGATCAGCAAAAAGAATTTTTAACTAAAGATAACCTGCGTCATGTGCTCATCACTTCCGTGGAAAGTCCGGAAGTTGCTGCTGCATGGAATAACAATGTGCAGGCATTGGTGGAAAGTATTGGGTTAGGCATTCCGGCCAATAACAGTTCTGATCCACGGCATGGAACTATAGCCAACGCAGAATATAATGCCGGTGCCGGAGGAAGAATTTCCATGTGGCCCGGCCCGTTGGGGTTGGCTGCTACTTTCGATCCGCAACTGGTAGAACAATTCGGAACGATGGCCAGCAAAGAATACCGAGCGTTGGGTATTACTACTGCGTTATCGCCACAGGTTGATATTGCAACTGATCCGAGGTGGTATCGCACCAGCGGAACATTTGGTGAAGATCCTTATCTGTCGGCAGATATCGGTCGCGCTTATATTGATGGCTTTCAAACATCAACAGGAGAAAAAGAGATTGCTGATGGCTGGGGTTATGAAAGTGTAAACGCAATGGTGAAGCATTGGCCCGGTGGTGGTTCAGGCGAAGCAGGCCGCGATGCTCATTATGGTATTGGAAAGTATGCGGTGTATCCAGGAAATAATTTTGACATGCATGTGATTCCCTTTACCGAAGGCGCCTTTAAGTTGAAAGGAAAAACCGAAATGGCTTCTGCGGTGATGCCCTACTATACAATCTCTTATGATCAGGATAAAAAGAATAATGAAAACGTTGGCAATGGCTACAACAAATATTTGATACAGGATTTGCTGCGTGATAAATATAATTACGATGGTGTTGTATGCACAGATTGGTTGGTAACGGGTGATGAAACAGCTATTGATGTATTTATTACCGGAAAGTCGTGGGGTGTTGAAAGTCTTTCCATTGCCGAACGCCATTATAAAGTGCTGATGGCTGGTGTAGATCAGTTTGGTGGTAACAATGATATGAAACCTGTATTGGAAGCTTACCAGATGGGTGTAAAAGAACATGGCGAAGAATTTATGCGTGCGCGATTTGAACAATCAGCTGTCCGTTTGTTGAAAAATATTTTCCGAACCGGTTTGTTTGAAAATCCATACCTGAATATTGAAACTTCAAAAACTGTAGTTGGTAATCCTGACTTTATGAAAGCTGGCTACGAAGCACAGTTAAAATCGGTCGTGATGTTGAAAAATAAACAGAATGTGCTACCGCTTCAAAAAAATAAAACGGTTTATATCCCTAAGAAATTTACTCCTGCAGGTCGAAACTTTTTGGGAATGGAGATCCCTGAGAAACTGGAATACCCTGTAAATCTTGAAATCGTAAAAAGATATTTCAACGTAACGGAGAACCCTGCCGAAGCAGACTATGCACTTGTGTTTGTAAGCAGCCCGGAAACGGGAATCGGATACAACAAAGTCGATGCTGACAAAGGTGGAAATGGCTATGTGCCTATTTCATTGCAATATGGTGAGTACACCGCCAAAGAAGCACGCGAAACCAGTCTGGCTGGTGGCGATCCATTAGAGAAAACCACTAATCGTTCATACAAAAACAAAAAGAACAAAGCCATTAATATTACTGATCTTGGAATGATTAACGACACATTCAAAAAAATGAATGGCAAACCTGTGATCGTTGCTGTAAATTTGAATACACCTATGGTCTTTACGGAGTTCGAAAAAAATACAAATGGCGTTTTGGTTCACTTCGGAGTTCAGGATCAGGCTCTGCTTGATTTATTAACCGGAGCGGCAGAACCTTCAGCCCTGTTGCCTTTGCAAATGCCAGCCAGCATGGATGTGGTGGAAAAGCAAGCCGAGGATGTTCCGCACGATATGGAATGTTATGTAGATGATCAAGGTAACAAGTACGACTTCGCCTTTGGTTTAAACTGGAATGGTGTGATAGACGATGAGCGGACCATAAAATATAAGAAATAGATTTAAATAAAACAGGTCGCCCCTACGGGGCTCAATTGTTCTTTGACATTAGTGCTACCAACAGCACGCTCCTACGGAGCTGTATGAATCGATAAAGGTGAGTGAGAAAATAAAATCGGTATTCAGGGTTCTATTCGTTGCTTGATACTGAACAACCACAACTAATCGAGCTAAGTTCTGAAAAGTTCAGCCGCGGAAGGGAGCTTGTAGTAAAAACAGTTATAACTAGGTGGCTCCCTAGGAGCGCATTGTCACTGAATTAAATGGTCATTAAAAACGAGCCCCGGAAGGGCGACCTGTTGATAAAAGGTGAGAAAATATTCTTAGTAAAGCTTCTCTTTTGGAGTACACCTTGATAGTAGAGTTAAACGATCCACAAAAAATAAACTAAGTTTCGCATCGCTCCGTAGGAGCGTACTGTAGGTAGAAATTGAATGATTATTAAAACAAGCCTCGGAGAGGCGACCTGTTGTTAAAGATGAAAAAAATATCCTTAGCAAGGATTGCTCTTTGCAATACAATCTTAGTAAAATTGAATAATTCAAAAAAATAAACTCCAGTATCGCTCCATAGGAGCAAGCTGTAGGTAGAATTAAATGATTATTAAAACAAGCCCCGGAGGGGCGACCTGGTGTTAAAAAATAGACTAACTTTATTATGGCTCCGTAGGAGCGTTCTGTAAAAGCCTTACGAAAACAATGCCTAACACCTACACACAAATTCACATTCAACTTGTATTCGCTGTAAAAGGTCGTGAAAACCTCATTTCAGAAAAGTACAGAGAAGAACTGCACAAATACATTACCGGCATAGTTCAAAACAGAAATCAAAAGCTCCTTGCAATTTTTGCCATGCCCGATCATGTCCATCTGCTCGTTGGGATGAATTCCTCCCTTTCTGTGGCTGATCTTGTGCGAGACATCAAGGCCGGTTCAAAATTTATTAACGAGAACGCGTGGGTGGTCGGAAAATTTTCCTGGCAAGAAGGTTATGGCGCGTTCCCTTATTCTAAAAATCAGATCAGAACAATCATAAATTATATTCTCACGCAAACACAACACCATTCTCAAATCACTTTTCGTGATGAATACTTGAATCTTCTCAAAGAATTTGAAATCCAATATGAAGAAAAATATTTGTTTGAATCCACAGAATAAAACTTACTTAACCTTATACCCTAAAGCAATATGATTAACCGCAGAAAATTTATTCAAAACACCGGGGCGCTGGCACTCGGTGGCCTGGCGATCGCGCAGCCAACAACGGGCATGTCTATGCTTAACAACCTTGCCGACACAAAAAATATTGGCATCCAGCTATACACGGTTACCAATGCCATGGATACCGATCTTGATGCCACCTTAAAGCGCGTTGCCGAAATCGGATATAAAGATCTTGAGACCGCATTTAGTCGCAAGGGTGGATTTTATGGATTGAAATCAAAAGAATTCGCTGCCAAAGCTAAAGAGTACGGGCTTTCGTGGCGTGCGCATCATATAGGCGGAGCACCCTTCCGAATGCCTGCCGGTGCCAAACCTCCAACCGGAGCGGATGGAAAACCGATTGAGTTTCCAAAGATGTTAAACCTTCGCGATAACCATCAGGAAGCTGTAAACCTGGCCGCTGAAGGTGGTGTAAAATTCCTGGTTTGTTCAAGCACGCCCATTGACACCTTGGAAGACACAAAACTATCCATTGACACCTTTAACAAAACGGGTGAAGCGTGTAAGAAAGCAGGAATCGGTTTTGCGTTTCATAATCACACCAAAGAGTTCGATCGCATTGAAGGCAAGGTTCCGTACGACATGTTTCTTTCGGAGATCAGTGCCGACCTGATGAAGTTTGAACTTGATCTTGGCTGGGCTACAAAGTCGGGCACCGATCCGCTTGAGTTGTTCAAAAAACATCCGGGGCGCTTTCCTCTCTGGCATGTTAAAGATCTCAGTCCAGTTACACAAAGGCCGGTAGAAGTTGGCACCGGTTATGTGAACCTGAAGCGTGTGTTTGAGGCTGCCGAATCAGCAGGCATGCAATACTTTTTTGTTGAGCAAGACATGGCTCCGCAGCCTATGGATAATATTGCTACCAGTTACAAGAATCTGAAAGCGTTGATTGGTTAACTCTGATTTGCGCATCATTTTAAAAAGTCAGTTGGAATTATTGCTGACTTTTTATTTTATATCAAAGGATGGCAAAATTCTTACATACTTCTCGAATAGTGTTTCTATTTAATTCATTGGAGAACAAATCTCAATCAGAAAACCATCAGGATCTCGCACATAGGCTACCATCTGGCCCCAAGGTTTGGTTTTCGGTTTTTCCAACGCCATGCCTCCGGCATCCACCACTGATTGTACTGTTTCTTCAACCTGGGAGGTGGTAAAGCCAATCTCAATTCCAAACGGTTTTTTATACAAACTACTTTCTTCAAAGCCGTTGCTCAAATTAGTATTTGCCAATTTTAAGGAAGCAAAAGAAAGTGTCGTTTCACCTACTGAAAGTTCTCCGTAATCGTTCTCAGGTGTTATAAATTTTCTCCCAAAGCCAAAAGCTTTTTCGTAGAACTCAATTGACTTTGTTACATCCTGCACATAAAGAATTGTGTATGAAAATTTTATCATTTTACTAGCTATTTTTTATTAATATTTTAATGGCTATCAATTTTCATCAAAACTCACGAATAAATTTTGAATTACATCAATTTTCCACAAAACCAAATTTTGCTTAACTACTAAGATCCAAATTTACATAGTCCCAATTGACTATGGCATTTTGTTAGTGTTTGTTTTTCATAATCTTTTCAGTTAGTTGTTCTGTTCCTGTATCAAAAATTAAAATTGCCTCTGTTTTATCGTCAAGTTGTCCAGCTAATTTCCCTTCTTTTGTCCAAACAGAACTTTTACCAACACTCAAAAAATTATCGCAAAAACCAATGCAGTTAGCCATTAATACGGGTATGGTGTATTGCTTAGCTACTTTCGGATAATGCTCATAGGCTTTAGCAATGCCAATTTTTGACTTCGCTACACTTGCTAAATAAACGTTAGCACCAAGTCTAAAAGCGTTTTCAGCATGTGTTGGTTGTAAACTTTCGAAACAAATAGCGGGTGCGATATTTGTTGTGTCCATCTTAATTATTACTTGGCTAGCACCATTTTCGAAGAATGGAAATTCATCCGAATGAAGTTGCTGTTTTGAATAAGTCTGTCTCGGCTTGTTAGGCTCAAAAATTAGCATACTTATTCGGATTTGAGATTCTGCGATAGTCGGCAATCCAAGTCCAATAATAATTTTAGTACTGTCACTTATTTGCTGAAAGACATTTAACCGATTGTCGCTTAGATTGGTCGCAAAGCTTTTAGCTAGTTCTGGTTCGTAACCTGTTAGTGAAAGTTCAGGAAAGAATATTGCTTCTGCATTGAATGTCAAAGCAAGCTCAATGAATTTTATGTGTGCTTCAATGTTGGCTGAAACATTTCCTTTCAATGGTTTTGTCTGAGCAATACAGATTTTCATTTTATTCCACTTTGCAAATAGGATTACACCTCACCTCAAAATTTACTGAATTAGCTATATAACAAATTTCATGAGCTTTGTGGTGTAGCTCAATGGCTTTTTCAACCATACTTTCGTCTGCTACATAAAAAAGCGGATTCAAAGTAACTTCTTTAAAGCTTCCACCGCCACTTTCCTTTTCAATCATAATACCTATGGCATTGTCGGTATACGAAGTAATTACAATTCCTTCTAGGGCACACGCGTATAAATAAGAAAGCATGTGGCATGATGAAAGGGCAGTAACTAATAAATCTTCAGGATTCAATTTTGATTTATCCCCAACAGCTGGATTATCTGTAGTTAAGAATAATTCCGGCTTTCCTGAAATGGTAACGGTGTGGCTGCGGTCGTAGGCTCGCACATTTTTAGTTCCTTCACCTTTATTTCCTGTCCATACTGCGGTTAGCTTGTAGTTGTGTTCGTGTGCCATTCTGTTTTAATTTATTGCTCTTCTATAATTGATGTTCCTTTTGATTTATCGCCCGAAGTCCATTCCCAATTTTCGTGAAGACGGATTTTTCCATTTTCAAGAATTTCAGGTTTTGATTTACAAATTCCTGTCATCAGCTCGCTTTTGTCATTTACCTGATGATACCGCATTTCTATATTTCCTGCATGATCAACTAAACCAATTAGATGCCCATATTTAATTTTACCTCCGGCATATTCAGACGTAAGGATGTTTCCGACTTGCTTATAATGAAACAGTGTTTCGTTTGAAGTTTCTCCGTTTTCAGTATTGCTAACCGGTCTAAATATTTGTCGTTATAGTTCATTCTCTGGTTTTTCTGAAATAATCAGAAAGTGTTAAAAATCAGTCCAAGCTCGTACTGCTCTAACATAATAAAAATTAGTTCCTTTAAAACCTGCTTGAGAAAAACCGTCTGTGAAACTAACAATAGAAGCACTACTAGTAGTAACTTGTGTACTAGTCCAATAATTAGAGTCCCCCACTGCGTCTTTAAAAGCAGTTCCTGAGTTTGTTAGACTAGTGGAGTTAATAACTGTTTTGTTATTGTACATTTCCTTTAACTCATCAATGCTAGGTAAAAACCAATCATTGTATCCATTTAACGACAAATCATTGCATAACTGCGCTGCATAAGAGCCTGATCCTTGAAAGTTTACAATGGCTGTAGTGTTGGCTTGACCGGTACCTATTGCAGTCCCAACAGCACCTGTATTGCCATTTGAACCATTGTACCATCTAATTCCTGCACTTTGATCAGTTATTGCACATACTAAGCCTTGATTTCCGGCTGCATTTACCCAAAATATAACACCTCCAAATTTATATTCGCCTACTTCATTACTTACGTTCGTCAAATTAATGGTTGCTGTTAAGTTTTTAACAGTCCCCGAATTATTTACCGCTATGGTAGCCGTAATTGTTTGATTGGTTTCAAAATCAAATAGGGCAGCATTGGCAACTTTCAATTCGCCTGTGCCTGAGTTTATGCTTAAAGCACCAGTGGGTGTCTGGGAGCTTATACTGTAAACTAATGTTCCATCGCCAGTTGCTTGAACTGTACCTAAACTTTGCCCATTTGCAGGGTTTTCATTTATGGTTGTGGTAAAATGTTGAATGCTAATTTCATTCACATTCGTTAAATTTATTGTTACTGTAGCGGTATTTGAAGCACCTACGACAGATACTGTAGCGGTAATTATCGGATTTGTTTCAAAATCAAATAAGACAGCACTGGCAACAGTTAATTCGCCCGTGCTTGAATTTATGCTTAAAGCGCCAGTGGGTGTTTGGACGGTTATACTGTACGTTAATGTTCCATTACCAGTTGCCTGAACTATACCAATGCTCTGGCCGAGGGTTGGGTTTTCATTTATGGTTGCTGTAAAATTTTGAACGCTTACAGTTGCTTGTTCATCATCGTTGTGGCAACTCACCATTGTTACCAATAGAACTGCTGCCACTAAATAGCTTCTTTTGATTATTATTTTCATTTTTTATTACAAAAATCATAAAAAGCCGTAATCAGAAAATAGTAAAAAGATGCTCTTATTTAAATTTCTTAGGTGTAATCGCCCACATTTTTTTAAAATATTTTATAAAATGACTTTGATCAAAAAAACCCAATTCATAAGCTATGTCAGTTGATAGCTTGCCTTTCTCTAAGAGCGTTTTTGCCTTAATAGTTTTCTCTTGCTGTTTTAACTGCCCAACTGTTAAACCACACTTTTTCTTAAATTTTCTTTGAAAATGAAACTTACTCAGATGAGCTTTTTCAGCAAGTTCTTTTATTGTTAAATCATAATCTATTATAGGGATGTTGACACCCATGAGGGCTTCATGAGACTGCTCTATTTGAAGATGATTCATTAGCTCACAAAGTCTAAAAACAATTTCCTTTAATTCTCTTTTACTATATTTTATCTCAATTTTATTAAGCAAGTCAAGTATTTTTTCAATTACATTTGGATGATTCACTTTTCGGGTAATCAGTTTACTTTGTTCTACACATTCAAAATATTCATGGGGTAAAAAAAATGCTCTATAAGCAGTAGGCCGTGAGATTTTGTTTCTATGAATCTTGTGGGGCTCTATTATTAGAGCTTCAGCCTCATCAACTTGTAAGCTCTTGTCTTGAAATTCGTAAACTATAGAGCCTTTTTCTACTATAATAAGTGTATAGCAATTGTGAAAATGCCAAGGATATTGATGCTTTGAAATTTTTCCTTCAAAGATTTCTATGTCTAAATATTTTTTATAACTAACCATAGAAATTAGAATTTTAAACTTGTATACAATACCAGAGAGTCAAGTCGCTAATTCAAACTGTTGATTTTATAAAATAAAGGCTCACAATCCGATATAGTCCATTATGGTCTATATCCCTTTATTATAAACCCTCTTGATTCGACTGTCCGGGTGTGGGCACTGAAAATTCTTTCCAGGTATCGCCATTTCCGTCAAGCGCGCGGCCAAATGATTTATTTTCGGTTTGCTTGCCAAACTTGAGGTCGTCAAGCTGGCGGCCATCTTTATTAAACAGGCCAAGGTATTCGCCATCCTGATCAAGCCTGAACTTGAGATGCAGTGGGCCTTGCTCGGGGGTGCCATCGGCCCAAAGCAAAAGAAATCCTTTCGGGGCAATGGTTGTCAACGCTGGGTTTGTATCCGGAATCTGATAGCCCAGCGGTTTCTTTTTATTCTGCGAAAAGTACATGCCACCAATATCCACAGGCTCCGTGCCAGCATTGTAAATCTCAATCCAGTCGTTAAACTCCGGGGTGCCCGTGGTTACATCGGGGCAACAAGAAGTGCTGTTAGTTAAAATCTCGTTAATGTATAGCGTGGGCAGGTCTTCGCGCAGCATAAAGTAAGTTGTGCCGGCCGCTACCAAAAGAATAAAAACAATAATGCCGAATTTGTTTAATGTGCTTGTCATGTTTTGATTTAACGTTTATTCTTTGATCTAAATATAACGCTTTTGGCTCAAAGATTTTAGCACTCTTGCTATTGGATTTTCTCACTGGCAAGGATGGCGCTGCGGTTGAGGCCGCCATACACGTGTGGAAAAAATTCTTTGTTAGTCGCTTCTTCATACCGCAGCGGAAACTCAAGTTTCGCTACGTCCAGTGTAAGCAGCACCAAATCCGTGCGGCCAGCATAATATCGGTGCAACACACCCGTTAGTTGAGTCTGCGTGCAGCAGTGTATAAAGTTGTCCCGCTCAAACCCAGCAGGAATAAAATGTGAGTTGTTAAGTTGCGCATTCCACTCAGCCTCGGCAACAACATGAAAAATTAAACGCATACGTTCAGTATTTTTTATGGATTGTTCTCCTGACTCGCACATTTTTATGAGCGTTGAACAAACCCTTCCATCCACAAAATGGCTTCTTCATGGGTTTGAAACACGCGCAGCTCAATTCCTAGTTCGGCTGTTCGCTCCTTCATTCGTTCGTAATACTCTTTGCGGATAGGATCATAAAACCCAACCGCAGCAATGCGCTTAAGTCCGCAGTGTACAGCCTCTGTTATTACCGTACTCATAAACCAGCGTTGATCTTCATCGGCAACTTTTCCTTGCAATCGCAAGTCGGCAATCCAGCCGGGTGTGTTAAACGTTTTAAGTGTATGAAGCACTGCTTGAAATGATCTTCTATATTCAAGGCTGGTAATATTCTTCTTCCAGACAATAACTGTATTATTTATATCAGCATCGTAATAAATCTGGGCCGCCTCACCATCAAAAAAAACTTGCTTACTTACATTTCGGGGCGTTGGCAACATTACCTCAAAGGTAGCGCCACGATTAATTTCACTTTGAATTTCTATTTTTCCACCAAGCGTATCCACCTGAGTTTTTATTAAGTATAATCCCAACCCTTTTCCATCAACATGCGTGTGGAATCGTTTGTACAACTTAAAAAGATTTTCTTTTTGACCCAGCACATTAAAGCCCAGTCCATTGTCGCTTACACGAAGCGTAACATCTCTGTTAAAATTCCGGGTAGTCTTTATGGTAATCTTCAGATCTCGTTCCGGGTTTCTGTATTTAATGGCGTTGCTTAGCAAATTGTATAGTATACTCTGAATCATTGCCCGGATCGAATAAACAAAAGGCGCTTCACTAAAATCAACATCAATTTGATAGGTAGGCCGAATCTGATCGCGCAACATCGAAACAGTTTTTGTTAATTCCACTTCAAATGAAATTTTCTCACGTACCTGATACAGGTCGTTGCGGATATCAATAATCAGGCTCAGGTCGTGCAACACACCATCCAACTCATGCCCCGATTTATTAATCATATGGCCTATTTCAATCTTCTCTTCGGCAGAGATCGGCTTGGTAAACAAATCTGTTAACCCTAACAAGCGAGCCACCGGCCCCCGCAGGTTATGCGAAACGGTATAGGAGAATTGACGTAACTCATTGTTATGGCGCACCAATTCTTCGTTGGTGGTGGAGAGATCCTCTGTTTTTTGAACTACAAGCTTCTCCAATACCCGGTTGGATTCTATAAGTTTTTCCTGCTGTTGACTAATCAGCAGATTGGCCTCGGCAATCAATTCCCGGCTTTCATGAATTTCTTTCTTCTGCCTTATCAATTCTTCACTTTGTTGGGCCATGGATTCGTTCAACCGCATTAAGTCATCATTTTTTATAAGCAACTGGCGATTGCTCAAATTTAACTCCAGCATCGATTTTTTAACCTTCGCTTCAGCCAGGCTCGTAATTGCCTTCAATACAACTACACCAAATGATAACACCAAAAAAGAAATAAACGTGATGTAATTGATGTAGTAATAAGATTGGGCTGAAAATCC
Organism: Cyclobacteriaceae bacterium; assembly: GCA_965278925.1. Classification (GTDB taxonomy): domain Bacteria; phylum Bacteroidota; class Bacteroidia; order Cytophagales; family Cyclobacteriaceae; genus ELB16-189. Next base: position 1,993,580 of record OZ257123.1, read on the forward strand.
GCGCTGAAAATATCCTAAACCAAGCGCATTGTGAATTGGGTCAAATAATACCAGGCACAAAAGTGTAGAGCCCATGCATACACCAATTTTCCTCTTCTCTTCCATAGTAAAAGCTATGGTTGGCAAAATGGTAGTCACCAATAAAATAAATCGAATATCAAAATAAGTTATGTAGGACTGCTCAGGTAATTTTATTTTTCCATAAACAGAGATGGCAAACGTGACGTAAACGGGTAGCAGGCAAAATAAAAACCTCCCGAAATTATAGTACCGCTTGTTGATAAGAGGTACTATTCCGAAAAGGACAGAAATGGAAATAATTAAAATAGAGGTGGCTTTCCAGCCAAAGAGTGAGAAAAGTATTCCAAAAAGAATAATCGTTAAAATCGAAAGGATAGAAGACAGCACATTAGTTATGTAAACCGATTGCCGCAAAGAATCCGGTAGGTTTGCAGCAGGACTGTAAATGGCAAAACGATTCAACATGTTTAAAAATCAGGCGCAAAAATAAGGTAAACTACTGAGTCTTAAACTTCCTACCATCTGTTAGCTTAATCTTTTTCTCTGTATTTTTGGACTCTAACATACACTCATGAGCACCGAAGCGGCATCTCCCGAAAAGACAACAAGCAAACCCAACCTGGCTGACCACACTGCACCGATTGCATACAAGCCCAAAAACAAAGTTAGGATTGTAACCGCTGCCAGTCTTTTCGATGGCCACGATGCCGCTATCAACATTATGCGAAGAATTATTCAGGCTACGGGTGTTGAGGTAATTCACTTGGGGCACGATCGCAGTGTTGAAGAAGTTGTGAACACTGCCATTCAGGAAGATGCACAAGCAATAGCCATGACGAGCTATCAGGGTGGCCATACTGAATATTTTAAATACATGTATGACTTACTTCAGCAAAAAGGGGCGGGTCATATAAAAATTTTTGCAGGGGGGGGTGGTGTAATTCTTCCCGAAGAAATAAAAGAGTTAATGGGGTATGGCATCACACGCATCTATTCACCAGACGATGGGCGCACGATGGGCTTACAGGGAATGATTAATGATCTGGTGGAGCAGAGTGATTATCCAACTGGAAAGTCAATTGACAACGGAAAATTGACAATGGACAATCATGTACTGATTGCTCAATATATTTCTGCCGCTGAGAACTACTTTGATGATCACAAAAAAACTTTTGAGGATATTAACCAGAAAGCAACGTTATCAAAAACTCCAGTGCTTGGCATTACAGGCACGGGTGGTGCAGGCAAGTCTTCGATGGTGGATGAATTTGTAAGAAGGTTTTTAATAGACTTCAAAGACAAAACCATTGGACTGATCTCTGTCGACCCATCAAAACGAAAAACAGGTGGTGCCTTGTTGGGCGATCGTATTCGCATGAATGCGATCAATAACTCACGTGTGTATATGCGTTCGCTTGCCACGCGGCAATCTAACCTGGCTCTTTCCGTGTATGTGAAAGAAGCCATTCAGGTGTTGAAGGCAGCGGGTTTTGATCTGATCATTTTAGAAACCTCGGGCATTGGCCAGAGTGATACCGAAATTCTTGATCACAGTGATGTTTCGTTGTATGTGATGACTCCCGAATACGGAGCTGCCACACAATTAGAAAAAATTGACATGCTCGATTTTGCCAACGTGATTGCGCTCAACAAATTTGATAAGCGCGGAGCACTTGATGCGTTACGCGATGTAAAGAAACAATATCAACGCAATCATCAACTGTGGGATAAAAATGCAGACGACATGCCGGTGTTCGGCACGATTGCCTCTCAATTTAATGATCCCGGCACAAACCAACTCTATAAAAGAGTGATGGATAAAATTGTGGAAAAGACCAATGCCAATCTGCAGTCTACTTTCGAAATCACGCGCGAAATGTCGGAGAAGATGTTTGTAATTCCACCTAGCCGCACACGGTATCTAAGTGAGATTTCAGAGAGCAACAGAAAATATGATGCGTGGGTAGATGAGCAAAGTGATACTGCGCAAAGACTTTATGCCATTCAAAAAACAATCGATACAGTTTCCGACTCCAGTATAAAAAAAATACTGCAAGCCGAGTTTGACAAACTAAAACTGAACATCGATCCAAAAAATGTAAAACTTATTGAAAGCTGGCCGGATAAGATAAAGAAATATAAAGAACCCGTTTTCAGGTTTAAGGTACGCGATAAAGAAATTGGTATTCAAACCCATTCTGAATCACTGTCGCATTTACAGATCCCAAAAATTGCGCTGCCTAAATATTCTGGTTGGGGCGATTTGTTAAAATGGTCGCTACAGGAAAATGTGCCCGGTGAGTTTCCCTACACTGCAGGTATTTATCCGTTCAAACGCGAAGGCGAAGATCCAACCCGCATGTTTGCGGGCGAAGGTGGCCCCGAGCGAACCAACCGCAGATTTCACTATGTAAGTTTAGCGATGCCCGCCAAGCGCTTGTCTACTGCGTTTGATTCGGTTACTCTCTACGGAAACGATCCGGATTACCGCCCCGATATTTATGGGAAGATCGGAAATTCGGGCGTGAGCATCTGTTGCCTTGATGACGCTAAGAAACTTTACAGCGGATTTAATCTGTGCGATCCCAAAACATCGGTATCGATGACTATCAATGGCCCCGCACCGATGTTGTTAGGTTACTTCATGAATGCCGCCATCGATCAGCAATGTGAGATCTATATTAAGAAGAATGGGCTTGAGAAAGAAGTAAGAAATAAAATTGCAACACTATACTCCTCCCCCGCTCCTTTGGAGAGGGAGCCAAGGGGTGAAGTCGAACATCCCTCTTATCAAGGTGCGTTGCCCAAAGGCAATGATGGATTGGGGTTAATGCTTTTAGGGGTAACCGGTGATCAAGTACTTCCAAAAGAAGTGTATGAAAAAATTAAAGCCGATACATTAACACAAGTGCGCGGCACGGTGCAAGCCGACATTTTAAAGGAAGATCAGGCCCAAAACACTTGCATCTTTTCCACCGAATTTGCATTGCGGCTAATGGGTGATGTGCAACAATATTTCATCGATCAAAACATACGCAACTTCTATTCAGTTTCTATTTCAGGATATCACATTGCTGAAGCCGGTGCCAATCCCGTTACGCAATTAGCCTTCACCCTCTCCAATGGGTTCACGTATGTGGAGTATTATCTGAGCCGCGGTATGGACATCAATGAGTTTGCTCCTAACCTTTCGTTCTTCTTCAGCAATGGTATTGACCCGGAGTATTCTGTGATTGGTCGCGTGGCCCGAAGAATCTGGGCCAAGGCGATGAAAAATAAATACGGTGCCAATGCCCGCAGTCAGATGCTTAAATATCATATTCAAACATCAGGGCGATCGCTGCATGCACAAGAAATTGACTTCAATGATATCCGCACCACCTTGCAAGCCTTGTATGCAATCTACGATAACTGCAATTCGTTGCACACCAATGCCTATGACGAAGCCATCACCACACCTACTGAAGAAAGTGTGCGCAGAGCGATGGCCATTCAATTAATCATCAACAAAGAATTAGGGCTTGCAAAAAATGAAAACCCACTGCAGGGTTCTTTCATCATTGAAGAACTAACGGATTTGGTGGAAGCTGCTGTGCTTGCCGAGTTTGACCGTATCACAGAACGTGGTGGAGTGCTTGGCGCGATGGAGACAATGTATCAACGCGGAAAAATTCAGGAAGAAAGTTTGTATTACGAAACCCTGAAACACACAGGTGAGTATCCCATTATCGGAGTAAATACATTCTTAAGCTCGAAAGGATCGCCTACTGTTTTGCCACAAGAAGTAATACGGGCCACCAACGAAGAAAAGGAATATCAGATAGCGATGTTAAAAAAACTGCACACCTTTCAGGGAAACAAGGCAAAAACAAGCCTCGATCGTGTGCAGCAAGCGGCTGTGCAAAACAAAAATATCTTTTCCGAATTGATGGAGGCGACCAAAGTATGTTCGTTGGGGCAGATAACGAAAGCCTTATTTGAAGTAGGCGGACAGTATCGCAGGAATATGTGACGAATTGGTCTTAGTCGATAAAAGAAAAAGGCTTGCAATTACTCGCAAGCCTTTTTCCGTTTACAGGTTCGGTTGATTAATATTTTATTACTTTGGTAGTACCACCTTGATTAGTGACTTCAAACGTAGGCACTCCTGCAACATTTTTCAAATTATATACCAACGCAAGGCTGCCATTAACAACCCTGTTTTCATTGTGTACCAAATTGTTGAACCCATCAAAAATCCGAACATTGATTTCTTTCGATCCTTCGTTTTCAACAGCAACAATGTATTTGCTTTCGCTACCAATTTTAGCTACATGAATAGCATTTTCCTTCTCATTCAATTTATAAGAAAGTTTTTGAACTTGCTTTCCAAATGCATCCGCTACTTCAATAGTATACTCTCCGGCTTCCATTCCAGAAAAATTTACCGGCCGGATAAAACCGTCTGTGCCATTGATTGTCTCAGCAAACACTACTTTGCCTGAGTCGTTAAAAATTTTCAAAGAAACTTTTCCGGTTTGTGCACCTTCGTAGATTACTTTAAAAATTCCTGCCTCCTTTTGGTTGATCACAACCACTTTAGGACCTACGGGATCAGCCGCTACGGCTGCCACCGATACAAACGCCATGATAAGCGCGAATACAACTGATTTAGTCTTCATAGTTTTTTTTGTTTTTGTTTTCAATACAAATGTAACGGGCAATAGTCCTGTAAAGCCCGAAGTTGTAAGTAAACTTGATTTTTAAAATGAAAAATCGTTTGCGGTTCTTTTGCATCAACTTTTCAACTTCACCAAAAAGAAAATCACATGAAAAGGGGCTAAATGATACTTTGAATAGAACAATAAAAAACTAAATCGATTGCAATCACATAAAAAACAAAAAACCTCATTCAGGCGAATGAGGTTTTTCTGAGTCTCAAAAGTCTTCTGGTGATCACGACTTTTTAAGCTGCGATCAATCCCTTGAATTTTAAAACGATCTACTCTGGTTGATAATGAATTAGTATCTCCATTAATTCTTCACAGACTTTAACAAGCCGTTGCTGTCAGATACTTCAATGGTGAAGCGGTTAATATCTTTTAGATTTAACACTTCAGCAAAGGCGCGTTCAATTTTCTTCTCTTGGCTATGGATGAGTTGGTTTGCTTCATTATAGATATTAACATTTATAACATCTGAAGCTGCTGAATTAACTGACAACAGGTATTTACCTTCGGTAGCAAGTTTTACAATGCTGATACTCTTTTCAATTTTACCAGCCGCATAGTCAATATCCTCAGTGTGTTTTCCATTCCGGTCTTCAATTTGAACCTTATACTTTCCTGCTGACAGGCCCGAAAAGTTGTACGGTCTTAAAAAACCAGACACATCGCGCATCGTTTCGGTGAAGACCAGATTATTTTTTTCACCGAAGATAGAAACCTTTACTGTACCCGCTTGCTCTGCTTTATAGAAAAGCTTAACCACCTCACTACCCGAACAATTGGTAACTGCAACAGAGGAAGCCGACTCACCGGGCTCAACTGTTTCATTTGCGAACGCCAGTGTACTAACTAGTACACCCACAAAAACTAAACTGAATGCTTTCATAATATTTTTTTTATAGGCTTAGGACGCGCCAAGGTTGCTACTTGTTGCATGAGCCGTGTTAAAGTTTATTAAATAAATTATGAAGAGCGTTCGCGAATAAGAATGACCCTAAACGGGATGAACAAAAAATCGGATGAACAAAAAGGAAATAAGTTTCGGGTTGAAACTTAATTGAGGTGATATACGTCTTTAGCCTTTTCTACTTCGTGTAATAGTTGAATGTGGTACTTTAATCGCGACACAAGAAAAGATTCTTTGCGCTCTTCTTCCATTTGAACGAGCTTAAGTCTTTCTTCAAAACCTAAATTCAATTCATTAGCTGCGTCATAAAGAGAAATACTCTTTTCTGCATGATTAAGCCGGATCATGGTAAGGTATTCTGTAAAGTATTTGCGAAGATTATCTCCCATGGGCTGGGTGATATCCACGTGCCATAAGCCAACATCACCCCCCGGGTATAGCTTATCGCGATACGTTCGAAACAACTTGCTTAAGGAAAGAAGGTCAACACATTTAACAATAATATCCGATTCTCCGGTTTCGTAGCGTTTAATTACACTTTCGAGCTTTACCAGCGAGCCTAGTTTCTCTGTATTCGACACATGATTAAAATAAATGCCGAAGGAGATATCTTTTGTTTCAGCATCTTCCAAAAGTTGCCGATAGCGAGGTTCAAAAATATGAAGGGGAATCATTTCTCCCGGTAAGGGAAAAATTGAAAGGGGAAACATGGGAATTTTTACAACATCACTCATCTCCCTACTTAAACAGCGTTTATCAGCGGAAAGTTATGGCAAATTACATTTAAAAAACTACGCATACGACACTAAATAATGTGCTTTCGTACCGAAACGTTCGTTCAATAATTTTTCACCGGGCAAAAATGCGAGGTTGATTACAAATGAAAAGCCTGCCACTTCGCCACCCAGTCGTTGAATCATGCGGCCCGCAGCCGAGGCAGTACCCCCGGTTGCCAATAGATCATCATGAATTAAGATTTTGCTTCCGGGTTGAATAGCATCCACATGCATTTCAATAGAGGCGGTTCCATACTCTAAGGCATATTCTTCTTGTATTTTATGATAGGGTAGTTTACCAGATTTGCGAACAGGAATAAAGGGAACTTCAAGTGCCTCGGCCAAAAGAACTCCAAAAATAAAACCGCGTGCTTCAACAGCCGCCACCGCATCAATCTCTGCGGCTTTATAATGTGTCGCTATTTCATCAACTACTTGCTTGCGGGCCACCGGGTTGGCCAACAGCGGAGTAATATCTTTGAAGATGATACCTGGTTTTGGAAAATCAGGTACATCGCGTAGCAGCGATTGAATGTTGAATACTTCTACCATGAGATTTTATTTGGGATCAATTTACCATTTAAAATAACCTGCGAAACCAGGTTGGTGCCAAAACTATAAGGCAATGAGGCTATGGATGAAACGGGATTAGTGATAAACACATTAGCTACCTTACCAACCGTGATAGAACCGTGAGTTTGAGAAAGCCCGAGTGTATATGAAGTATTAATTGTTGCTGCATTAATTACTTCTTCGGGTGTCATTCGCATTTTGATGCATGCCAACGAAAGCATCAATGGCATGTTGCCGCTGGGTGCACTCCCCGGATTATAATCGGACGCTATCGCCAAAGGTAAACCCACGTCAATAATCTTACGCGCGGGGGTAAAGGGAAGGCTCAAAAAAAAAGCTGCTCCCGGCAAGGAGACTGGCATTGTTTCACTTTTTTTTAAGATTTCAATTTCATCTGTTCCGATATTTTCAAGATGATCGACACTAATAGCGCCCGTTTTAACTCCTACCTGAACTCCACCCGAACGATTTAATTGGTTGGCATGAATGCGAGGAATGAGACCAAACTTCTTACCAGCTTCCACGATCTTTTCGGTTTCTTCAGATGTAAAGAATCCCGTTTCACAAAACACATCAATGTAGTCGGCTAGATTTTCTGCGGCTACAGCCGGAATCATTTCATTAATAACCTCAGAAATATAAACTTCCTTACTCTTTTCCTTTGGCACAGCATGGGCCCCCAAAAATGTGGTTTTTACTGTCAATGGAGTTTCGTTGCCAATCCGTTTGGCTACGCGTAACATCTTCAATTCGTCTTTTGTGGTTAGTCCATACCCACTTTTAATTTCTACTGCTCCGGTGCCCGTATAAATAATCTCCCACGCTCGTGGAAGCGAACACTCAAACAATTCCTGCTCTGAAAGTGATTGCAGTTTTTTTGCTGAGTTTAAAATTCCACCACCGCGGGCCGCAATTTCTTCGTATGTAGCTCCTTTAATTTTCATCACAAATTCCTCCTCGCGCGAAGCAGCAAAAACCAGATGAGTGTGAGAATCTACAAACGAGGGAAATACAAATCGACCTGTTGCATTAATAACGGTGGTCGCTTTAATATTCGGAGACAATTCTTTCATTGCTCCAAAGGAATGGATCAGGCCTTGTGAAATCGTTAGATAAGCATCTTGTAAAATGGGGAGGTTTGCCATCTCCTTCCCTGAAACTTTGCGAAGGGATTGATCTCTCACCTGAACAAGTCCCTTGATGTGAGTGATCAGAATATCACAAACCATGGCTTATTTTCCGAAGGCTTCGACTTTGTTATCGAGGTTGGAACTGAAAACCGGAAAGGAAATCTTAAAGAGAGCAAAAAAGCCGCGACCTTCCAGAGATGGTCGATAACCAATTTCGCCTCCGTATGACCAACTTAATGTGCGATTGAATTTTCCCTCCATACCCGCTCTGAATCCAATCATTTTAGTTGCCAGCGCATCCGTTGAATATTCCTCATTATTATAAATCACCGGATCGAGTGTAAGCGAAGGAGCTATAATCAGGTCTAAGAATAAAGTAAAAATTCCGTCATCAAGGCCTTCATCGTATTGATCAAAACTAACCGCAATGTTCCGAATCCAAGACATGGAACCACCGAGGTAAACATTCGTTGCATAGATATTGCCAAACACATTTACATTTTGCACCTGGCCATTGGCATCCATGAAGGTTTGATCTAACCCAATGCCCTCACTATTTACCAGATCATTATTTGTTAATCCTTGTTTGGCCAACGCGCGATTTAAATCTGCGGTGCTATTCCAGATTATGCCACCCAGACGCACGCCATAAATTTTTCTAAGCTTGCTCGGCACCTCGGCATACAAGGGGACGGTAGCCGACCATTTATTTTTCGAAATGCTTTTTTTATGAAGAAAGATTTTTGCTTTGGAACTCACATCAAAATCTTTGATGTGATAGGTGCCTCCCACTTCGTAGTAATTGAATATCTCGGCTTTGTTTGTTACTGAACTGTTTTTCAGGGCAAGTTCGCGGTTGAGGTCATAAAATTTGCTGCTATAGGTTTTTCTGAAATGGGCCTTAACATCAAACTTATTCTTGTGATAATACTGTCCTTCAAAACCATATCCGGCATTTACATTGGTAGCAAACAATTCGCCATAGAAGGGTTGAAATCCAATGAACAACTTATTGATGGCGTAGGGCTCATCGTATAATTCGTCAAAGGTAACAGCGGTCTTTTCTTCCTGTGTTTGTGCATACGCCCACTGGCCAAGCACAAGAAGGATAAAACCTAAACCAAACCGGATCGCTTTCATAAATAGATTATCCTTAAAAATAGTAAAAAGAAGTTGATACGAGGATGCCTAAAGGTAGCAAAAGCGACTCGTTTAAGCCGTCTCGTGTAAGTATTTCCTAAAATTTCACTTGGTTTGGTCCATCACCACTAGTTGGCCACCCCGAAATGCAATGAATGGAACCTGGCCGTTATCATGCGTGGGCTGCAAAGTATAACCGTAAGTCAGAATGCCTCGTGTGGCTGCTCCGGCAGGCATGGTCTGCAGAAAATTAGTACCGTGTTGAGTAAATATTTGCCCCATCGTTAGTAAAAATTCATAGCCCACAGACGAATACTCCGCTGGAAGACTACCATGCTTCAGCATATACTTTTTTCTAAAGTCGATATAGGCTGGGCTCGACAGCGACCGATAATTCGGTGCTGCCATTGCTACTCTGGTTCGTTCAAACTTTGAAAAGTCAACCGAAGTATCCTGCAACCATCCCTCCTGCCCTATTATTACAATTGAATCGCCCCGGGTTTCTACACTGTTTATTACCTTCGAATAAATCAGCTCATTGTCAGAAGCAACGAAAATACTTCCGATGCTATCCTTTTTTAATTTAAACTGAAGGGGATTTTTCCACTCGTCATATTCCGTAGCCGATGCCAGTGTGGTGAGAATACTTCCGGATGTTTCCTTTCGCACTTCTTCTGCATAAACAACATTAACTCCCAACTCAAGAGCTCGCTTAATAAAATTGAACGCCATCACAGAGTCTTTAACCGCTTCTCCATAATACACCATACAATTTTTTCTGGAAACGTTACTCGCCAGCCATTCGGCAGAACGTATGCCGAGCGTTTCATGGCTCGGTTGAAAAAGAAATGTAAATGGACTCTTTCCAATAAAATCAGAATTGTTTGAAATAGGGTTTACGATAAGACTAACCTGATTTGCCAGCGCAAACTCCTGAACCGGAATTGATTCCTCCTGAAATAATGGCCCCACAATAAGATCGATCGCCTTTAATTCTTCGTGATTCAAAATTTTTCTGGTAACGTCTGTACTTCGTTCATTATCATACGCCAGAAGCTCTAACCGAATTCCATTTTTTGAAAGCGAATCGGCTGCCAGCCGCATTCCATCATAAAGGTCAAGCACAAATTGATTTCTCTTTTTTACTGGCGATGGATCAAGGGTAGAGGCGAGAAAAGGCATGATCAAAGCCACACGGTATGTATCCTTAAAAATGGGTTTGGGCACTTCATTGGTGATGAGCTGCTCGCGGGGCAAATCGAATTTCAGAATTAACGAATCGATCAACGCAGTTTCTTGTAAAGCAAATGGTTGCCGACCCAACACGCGTACCAACGCCCGGGCCGCTTCGTTTTCTTCCGGGTAATCTTCCAACACCATCTTCAACGTTTCGGGATCATCTATTTTTGCGAGATACACACGCTTAAAATCTGTAATACCACTTTTAAAAGATTCGTCAGTAATCAAACTGGCAATTAACAACCCTTGAAAATATTCACCCAAGTCGAAGTAGATTTTGCAAAGCCAATAATTTACTTCGTTCATCTGGTTCCACTCCGGATATAATTTTTTGATTTGCAAAAGCATGTCTTTTGCAACCGAGGTATATCCCAAGCGCTGTGCAGATAAGGCGTAATAAAATGATGCATATTCAGGATATGGATTTTCCTGATCGTAAACCATTAACGGTTTAAAGGAATCCATAGCCGCGCTATAGCTGGCTCCGTCAAATTGATCTTTGGCGTGGCGATATTGTCGTTTAAAATCCTGTGCCTGGATTGAAAAAAAACTAAGGAATAAAAGTACAAATGCCGGATAAAACTTATTCATACTGGTGGTCTCTGCAATCATTGGCTACAATAGAAAGTCAATATAGTCAATCAAAAATTAAGCCGCTATTCCCATTCGATGGTTGCCGGAGGTTTAGAACTGATATCATATACTACGCGGTTCACTCCTTTCACTTTATTAATAATATCAGACGATACTTCGCTTAGAAATTCGTGTGGTAAATGAGCCCAATCGGCAGTCATGCCATCCACGCTCACTACTGCACGCAAGGCTGTTACTTGCTCATAGGTTCGTTCATCACCCATCACACCTACCGAATAAACCGGAAGCAATACTGCGCCTGCCTGCCATACCTTTTCATACAATTCATGCTTGCGCAGGCCGGCTATGAAGATTGCGTCTACTTCTTGTAAGATCTTAACTTTTTGAGCATCAATCTCGCCAAGAATCCGAATCCCTAACCCTGGTCCAGGAAAAGGATGACGCCCCAAAATCAGCGGGTCGATGCCCAACGTTTTTCCTACTAAACGAACTTCATCTTTAAATAATGTATTGAGCGGCTCAACAACTTTCATTTTCATTTTATCCGGTAAACCGCCCACATTGTGATGTGACTTAATAGTAGCCGATGGACCTTTCACGGAAACCGATTCGATTACATCGGGATAGATTGTGCCCTGACCCAACCATTTTACATCTTCAATGCGGTGAGCTTCTACATCAAATACCTCAATAAATGTTTTGCCGATAGCTTTTCGTTTAGCTTCGGGTTCGGATAAACCACTTAACGCGGTATAAAATTTATCTTTTGCATCAACACCTTTAATGTTCAATCCCATTCCTTGATAGGAAGACAACACTTGTTCGAACTCTCCTTTGCGGAGCAAACCATTATCAACAAAAATGCAATAGAGATTTTTTCCGATGGCACGGTGAACGAGCATGGCCGCCACCGTTGAATCTACTCCACCTGAAAGTGCCATCACAACCTTATCGGATGTTAATTTTTTCTTCAGTTCCGCAACCGTTGTTTCAACGAACTGATCGGGTGTCCAGTCCTGAGCGCAACCACAAATGTGAACCACAAAATTGCGAAGTAGATTTTTTCCTTCCAGTGTGTGCGTTACTTCCGGATGAAACTGAATGCCAAATAATTTTGAATCCTTCAAATGAAAAGCAGCAACCTTAACGGAAGGAGTGCTTGCAATAATTTCAAATTTATCGGGGATAGATGTAATTGTATCGGCATGCGACATCCACACTTGCGAATCGAGAGAAATTTCTTTTAACAACTCGTTGTGATGATTGACAGTCGTAAGTTTCGCACGACCGTATTCGCGAATCTGCGAAGGGGCCACAGAGCCTCCGCTTTTGTGAGCAATCAATTGAGCCCCATAACAAACACCTAAAACCGGAATTTTTCCAAAAAGGGAAAGATCAACATCCGGAGCATTCTGGTCGCGAACGGAACAGGGGCTTCCCGAAAGAATTACACCTTTAATCGATGAATTGATTGCCGGAATATGGTTGTAGGGATGGATTTCGCAATACACGTTGAGTTCGCGGACTCTGCGTGCTATCAGTTGGGTGTACTGTGAACCAAAATCGAGAATGAGAATTTGCTCTGCCATGCGCAAAATTAATGCGATCCAATCACAGAACAAGAAAAAAGAATTGGATTATAACCTTTCCGGAAAGGTGTAGCCTTAGGCTATTTCTCTATCCCGTAACAATATTGCTTCAAGTAATCGGCAGCATCATCCTGCCCGGCCACAAAGGCTTTTGTAAGACAGCGGCAGCCTTCGGTCTCTTTTTGTAATTCAACCAAAGCAACACCTTTATAAAATAAGGCAGTCGCATTCTCTGGGTCTAGTCTGAGTGCAAGATTTAAATACTGGAGCGCCAATTCAAAGTTTTCCTGTTCCAACGAAAAAGAGCCGCCATATAAATAAGCCGGTGCAAAAGTTGCATCAAGTTCTATAGACTTATTGATGGCCATGATTGCGCTATCCGGATTATCTAAGGAATAGTAGGCAAATGCAAGATTCATTTCCACTTCGGCATCGTCTTGAAATTGGCGCACAAGGAGTAAATCATTTTTTGCTTGCTTAAATTCTGTCTTTTCCATCAGCAGCCCGGCACGCCATTTTAAAATCTGCGGTTCGCCATTGCTAAGCTCAAGCGCTGCTTCAACATCTTTTAATTGATTATCAACATCGCCTGATTCGCGATACCCAAGCGCACGCAAAATTCTGGCCTGATAACTTTCAGGAAATTCGGGGATAAACCGATTCATGTCGGCAACAGCGAGTTGGAAATCGCCAGCACTATAATACCCAACAGCTCTCTTATATAATGCCCTGTACGAAGTTTTGTCTTTCAGCTTCGAGGCATCTACAACTTTCGTATAAAGCTTTACAGCACCTTTAAAATCCTGCCGACTCATCAAGGTATCGGCTTCAACTTCCCAAGCAGCCCATTTGGGGTTTTGCGAGAAACCGGCAAACGCGATTACACTTGCGAATAATATCAGAAGTACTCTATGCATTTACCCCAGAACGGTTTCTGTCGCGCTTACGCTCGTTTTCGTTTAGATAAATTTTGCGCAGGCGTATTGACTTTGGAGTTACTTCTACATACTCATCGGCCTGAATATATTCCAGGGCCTCTTCCAATGTATGCTTAAGCGGAGGAGCAATTTTCATTTTCTCGTCCGAACCAGAAGCGCGCATGTTGGTTAGTTTCTTGGTCTTGGTAACGTTAATCACCAGATCTCCACCACGGCTATGCTCACCAATTACCTGACCTTCGTAAACAGGTTCGCCCGGATTGATAAAAAACTTTCCACGGTCTTGCAGATTATGCAAACTGTAAGGAATGGCTTCGCCTTGTTCCATCACAATCAACGAACCATTAATACGACCCGGGATTTCTCCTTTGTAGGGCTGATATTCTTTAAAGCGGTGTGTTACAACAGCTTCACCGGCTGTTACGTTGAGTAAATAATTTCGCAAGCCCATAATCCCTCTTGAGGGAATCAGGAATTTCAAAATCATGCGGTCGGCTTTTGGTTCCATGTTCACCATTTCACCTTTGCGCATCGATACGGTTTCAATCGCCTTACCGGCAACTATCTCTGGCAAATCGATAGTTAACTCTTCTACAGGTTCACTCTTTACGCCATCAATCTCGCGGAAAATTACCTGTGGCTGCCCAATCTGCAGTTCATATCCTTCTCTGCGCATTGTTTCGATCAGCACAGATAAATGAAGAACACCCCGACCAAACACCATGAAACTATCGGCTGATCCGGTTTCGCCCATGCGCAACGCGAGATTTTTCTCCAATTCTTTTTCCAGGCGATCTTTGATGTGACGTGAGGTAACAAACTTTCCTTCTTTAGCATAAAACGGAGAGTTGTTAATGGTGAAGAGCATACTCATGGTAGGCTCATCAATGGCAATTGACTTTAAAGCTTCTGGTTTTTCAATGTCGGCAACAGTGTCTCCTATTTCAAAACCTTCCAATCCTACTAAGGCACAAATTTCTCCGGCCTTAACTTCGTCTGCTTTTTTCTTATCAAAGCCTTCAAATACGTAGACTTCTTTGATTCGTGTTTTTGAAATTTTTCCATCGCGTTTTACCAACGCAATCTGCTGACCCGCCTTTACAGAACCACGTTGAATTCTTCCAATAGCAATACGACCGATAAAGGAAGAATATTCAAGAGAAGTGATCAATAACTGAGTGGTTCCTACATCTACTTTAGGTGCCGGAATGTGTTCGATAATTCCTTCAATAAGTGCTGTAATATCGGTGGTGGGCGTTTTCCAATCCGAACTCATCCAACCTTGTTTGGCCGAACCATAAAACGTGGGAAAGTTAAGTTGATCTTCGCTTGCATCCAGTGAAAACATCAGATCAAAAACCGCTTCATGCACTTCGTCAGGCGTGCAGTTTTTCTTATCGACTTTATTTACAACCACAATCGGTTTCAACCCCAATTGCAAAGCTTTTTGCAACACAAAGCGGGTTTGTGGCATAGGGCCTTCAAAGGCATCTACAAGCAACAAACAGCCATCGGCCATATTAAGAACACGTTCTACCTCTCCACCAAAATCGCTGTGGCCTGGCGTGTCAATCACATTGATTTTATAGTCCTTGTATCGAACCGATACGTTTTTGGCCAAAATGGTAATACCCCGCTCACGCTCAAGGTCGTTGCTGTCCATGATCAACTCACCGGGCGTTTCGTGGTCTTTAAAAACATGACCTGCGTGTAATAATTTATCAACCAAGGTAGTTTTTCCGTGGTCAACGTGGGCGATAATCGCGATGTTTCTGATCTTACTTACTTCCATAATCGTGGTTTCCTCTTCTATTTTCAACTTTGAGGCCGCAAAGATAGCGTTAATTTGTGGATTTAGCGGTGTTAGATTTTGATTTCTAAACGAATCAAAATCTTATTTGCTGACAGGACTTTTGTCAAAAAAAGTATGGAGTGCTTCCATAATGGCATCCGGGTCGGTGAAGTAGTGAACCGCAGCATGCGTGAGGTTAAATTTTTCGATAATCTGATAATAGGTATCTTCATCTACTTCATAATCTTTCATCAAAATTGACTTTACATCCGGATCAGTAATCACTTGCCGGAAAGTTTGGGTGCGATTATTTTCTTCGATTACTCGCGAAAGCTTTCTCTTCTCACGCTCAAGCTTCCAGAAATAATCAAAGGGTGATTCAAAGGCCTGAATTTTACTGAGCGTTTGAGGAGCAACTTTAGTGCGATCTTCAATTTTGTTAGGATATAATCGTGTGGCTTTGATGGTAATTTCATTCAGCAACAAAGTATTTTCCGGTAAGAGAATGAATAAAGCATCTTCTTCAAACATCAAATGAAGTTCTACAGAATTGTATCCCACAGTCGAGAAAACTAATGTATCTGTAGGTTTTGCTGAGATAAGAAAGCTACCCGAAGCATTCGTGATGGTGCCGCGGTTGGCATGTTTAACCGAAATATGAACATCCGGGAGATTAATCAGTTTAGCCGAATCGACCACGATTCCCCGGTATATCTTCTGAGCAAACACAGAAGAAGTTGAACTAATAAATATCAACACTAAGAGAACTCTGGTCAACGTGCCTGGTTTGCTATCAGATGAATAAAAACTAAAAAAAGTTGATGATAAGGTGCTTTTATCGACTAAACCTCAAAAACGTTCCCATCGGCAAATCGCGATTAGTTTTTGATTTCAGGAAAAACTCCCCAAACTCCGGAGTTTCAGATTTAAAATGTGTTTTCACAACATTCAATCCTACCAAAGGAGAAAACCCAACGGCATACATAGAAAGAATAAAAAAGCTAGGTGCTGGCTCCAACAACTGACTGGCTAAAAAGATTAATTCATTCAGCTTCTCTTGCAAGGTCCACTTCTCTCCTTCCGTACCTCGACCGTATGGGGGTGGATCCATAATAATACCATTGTATTTATTACCCCGCTTTACCTCACGCTTCACAAATTTGAGTGCATCTTCATACACCCATCGAATGTCCTTTAGGTCGTTTAATTGCATGTTTTGATTAGCCCAATTTAAACCTGGTCGCGAAGCATCTACATGAGTAACATCGGCACCCGCAGCGCGTGCCACAACAGAAGCTGCGCCTGTATAGGCAAATAAATTTAGTACCCGTGGTTTTGTTGCTTTCCACGAAGAGATTGTATCATAAATAAAATTCCAGTTCGATCCCTGCTCTGGAAAAACACCCACATGACCAAACCCGGTAAGTGCCAATCGCAGGGTAAGATTCAGCGATTGATGAGAATAGTTTACCTGCCAGCTATCATCCAATGATTTCAATTTTTTCCAGCCGCCTTTTATTTCCTCACCAAAACGAAAATTATCTTTTTGCTCGCGTGTAAAATGGGCATGTGCTTGTTTGTTCCACTCTGTTTCAGAAAGAACCGGCTCCCAGATGGCTTGGGGCTCGGGCCGAATGAGAATTACCTTTCCAAACCGTTCCAGTTTTTCAAAGTTGCCACTATCGAGTAGTTCGTAATCTTTCCAGGAAGATGGTTCGAGCAATTTCATTTATCTTTATAAAAACTTCTAAATATAAGAAGTTCTAAAAAAGAAGGAATGAAATTATCGAGAGTCATCTTTTTAACCATACTTGTAATTATCGGAAACACCCTGTTTTATGCTTGCTGCATGACTACATGTGGATGTGGAGCAAGTCCATCATCCTATAAAGTGATTAATTATAAAGCTGAAATTCGAAGGTATTCATCTGCCATAAATAATAATCCATCTTATAGCAATTTTATTTTAGATGAAAATTCAAGAGTTCCGTTTAATGAAATAGCAATTGCCTTAACCCCGGAAATTAAGGACATCAGCTACTGGAGAAAAAGTTTCGCCTTGCCTGGTGTGGCATTCGCTTGCGATCCTGCCGTTGAGCCAACCCAAACTTTTACTGATATTTCAATTATAAGTGACGCTGATTATCAAACTGCCGCTCAAAACTTTCAGGCCGGAGAAAATCTTGCCCCAATATTTAATATTCACGAATACGGAAGTCAAAAGTCTATTGGTGATTTTTTAAGTTCCGGAACGAACTACGCTTCTTATTCGTCATTCTACTTTTTATTGATTGCCCCACCTACTATCGAATCGTTTCACACATTCACCATTACTGTAAAGTTAAGTGATGGATCATTTATTGAATCTACTACTCAGTCCATTAAAATATTACCCTAAGTGCATTTCCTTATCACCAGCACTCAAAATCCCAAAGTAAAAAGTTTGCTTGCGCTCGAAAAGCCACGCGAGCGAAGGAAGCAACAACTCTTTGTGGTTGAAGGTGCGAAAGAAGTGCGCATGGCACTGGAGGCTGGATATAAAATCGGAAACATTTTTTTTTGCGAAGAGATTCTTGATCAGCACGAATCAAACGACCTGCTGCGCGAAGACAAGTTGCTGGTGCCGGTTTCGAAAGAAGTCTTTGATAAAATTGCCATCCGCGAAAGCAGTGGCGGTATTCTGGCCGTTGCTGAACAGAAAACACATCGCCTTCAGGATATTAAGCTCAGCAAAAATCCCTTGCTGCTGATTTTGGAATCAGTAGAGAAACCAGGTAACTTGGGTGCTGTTTTGCGAACAGCCGATGCTGCCGGAGTAGATGCTGTGATTATCTGCGATCCACAAACAGATTTCTACAATCCCAACGTAATCCGCTCAAGCGTTGGGTGTGTGTTCACAAAACAAATTGCCTCTGCTACCTCCGAAGAAACGTTAGCTTGGTTGAAGGAGCATGGTATTAACATTTTTTGTACCTACCTCAAGGCGGCAAAACCTTATCACGAAACAGATTTTACAAAGCCTGCCGCTCTGGTAATGGGCACCGAAGCCACCGGACTTTCGGATCTGTGGGTTAAAAACTCTTCGGCCAACATCATTATCCCCATGCAGGGTAAGATAGACTCTATGAATGTATCGAATGCAGCCGCAGTTGTTGTATTTGAGGCCGTGCGTCAGCGGGGTTTTAAAAAATGATGAGACTCCGTTAAGGCTGAATGTCATTCCTTACAGTTCAATACATCTATTAGTCATTTCATTTCATAAGGGTTGTGCCGATGGCATCCTTACCCCACCTTTATTGCGTTAATCCGGAAAAAACCAGTTTTATGAAATTCTCTACGCTCTTTTTCGCACTGCTCATCAGCTCTGCTTTGTGTGCTCAGTCGTCCTCAACCAAAGTTTATGCTTCGGGCGAAAGATCAAAAATGACGTACAAAAATTCGGATGGCTTTAATTCATTCAATATTGAAGTGCGTGGAAAGATTGAAGTTACCGATGACGACCGCGATATCAAAAGCATGTCGGGTGATGGCTATCTGGAGATAACCAAAACTTCTTTCGGTTCAAGACGCAGCATTAAAATTACCCGCGAAGGCAGCGTACTGATTAAACGATATTATGAAGGGCGCACTGAAGTAAACTTCGATCCTGAAGGGCGCAAGTGGCTGGCCGAAATTATGCCCGAGGTGGTACGAACTACTACCATCGCTGCCGAAAGTCGGGTAAACCGGTTTTATGCAACTGGTGGTACGCATGCCGTACTCAATGAAATTGAAACCATTAAAAGTGATCATGTAAAATCGCACTATGCCCGCTTGCTTATGAAGAAGCCCATTCTTGAAAAAGATTATGAAGCTGTTGTAAGTAAAGTTACGGGTACTATGAGTTCCGATCATTACCTATCTGAGTTTCTGCAAGACAACCTGAATAAGTTTCTAAAAGACAAAGCAGCAGCAGAAGCAGTCTTTGCGGTAACGAACAAAATGAATAGCGATCATTATAAAACACAGATTATAAAAGAAGCCTTAAACGTTCAACCCGCATCGCTTGAAAGTGTAAAAGTGGCGCTTTCTTCAGCTTCAAAAATTAATTCAGATCATTACAAAACCGAAGTGCTTATTTCGTTAATGGATCAGGATAATTTAACAGATGCCATCGTGGCCGAGATGATCAACACATCCAAATCTATACATTCGGATCATTATCGCTCAGTTGTACTTACTAAAGCCTTGGAACGCGATCTTTCTGCAACCTCGCACCAAAGAGCAGTAGAGTCAGTGAAAGATATTAACTCTGATCATTACAAAGTGCAGGTTATTAAATCGATGCTCAACAAATCTATTGATGAAAAGGTATTGAGTGAATTGCTTCCGGTTACTTCCTCCATAGGAAGTGACCACTATCGTACCGAAGTGTTAACCAGCATGCTCGATCACCAAAATTTTTCTGATGCCTCGTTTAAGCAACTTGCTGAATATGGTGCTGAAATGAGCAGCGATCATTATAAATCGGTAGTATTTAGAAGTGCCCTCGGTGAGTCCGATCTGAACGAGGCAAAAGTAATTTCAATTTTGAATGCGGTCAGAAGCTTTACCTCCGACCATTACCTGACGGAGGTATTGGTGAGTGCAGCCCCACGGGTTCGCAACGGCAGCGAGACACTAAAAAATGCTTATCGCGATACCGCCCGAAAAATAAGTTCTGAAACTTACTACGGCCGCGCCTTACGCGCATTAGACAACTGAACTACACACTACCGCCTAAGCTCCTGAAAATTCTCAAAATTTTGAGTAGTTTGAGGAGCTTATGGCTTTCACAAACACATTTCGAAATCTTTCCATGAAGAAATACGGTTTGCTGGTTTTGATTTGCACTGCCCTGGGATTGGTGTTTTTTATTTACATCTTTTATAGCAACAAGGGTCATTTTCCATCCTTGCAACTGGAAGCTGATGAATACCTGATCTGCACATTAACAACAAACCTTGCTGGCTTTCTGGCCTGGCAAATTGATAAAGTTCTTGATCGCTGGATAAGCTGGCGAAGCTATTTTTTGGCGCGGTTCATTTCCGGGTTTCTACTTAACGGGATAGTTGTGATAGCCTTTGCCGTCAGTGCCAATCTGTTTTTGCTTGAAGCCCGCACCGAAGACATGATCAAGTTGGGCATATTACTCGCCATCACACTTTTTATCTATGAAATCTTTTACGGTCTCTTTTATTCCTTTCAATACTATGCCAAAACCCAGGTTGAGCAGATGCGGCTTGATCGTCTGCAACTTGAATTACAGTTTGAATCCTTAAAGAATCAAATAAGTCCTCATTATTTATTCAACTGCCTCAACACTGTTTCGTCACTCTTGTTTAACGACACGTTTATGGCCGAGCAGTTTATCCGCAGAATGGCCGATACGTTTCGATATGTTATCGACAACCAAAAGCAAAAACTGGTAACGGTGCGCGAAGAGATTGAGTTTGTAAAAGCCTATTACTACCTGCTTCAGGTTCGCTACGAGCAGCATCTTACGCTGGAAATCAACCTGCCTAAAAATCTTTACAACACATTCATTCCACCCATGACAATGCAATTGCTGGTGGAAAATGCTGTGAAGCACAATAAAATTTCAAAAGAACATCCGTTGCTCGTTTACATTTCCGCTCAGGACAATACCCGGCTGCTGGTGAGCAATTCTAAAACGATTACTGAAAAAGGAGAAAGTTTTCAGATCGGGTTAAAAAGTATTACCAGTCGTTATCAGTTTTTTTCATCAGAGAAAATCATCATTAAAAATGACGAGCGGTTTACCGTTATCCTTCCGGTGATTAAAAACAGCACCAAAGAAGAAACTCATACCTTACGCTCAGTCCTTCAACCATCATGAATCGCCTGTTTATCCATCAACCGCTCTTTCGGATTCTCGCTGCACCTGTGGTGGGCGTAATGGTGTACTTCCTGATCTTACTTATCAACAACGACTTTACCCAACTCAAAGATATTTTTAGCAGCACTGAAGTATATGTTTGTGTCGCTTTGGCTTACCTCGCACTTGAGTCGATGCGGGTAACGCTTTCCATTTCAGAAAAATGGCTCGCAAAACAGCTTGTTAAACGCAGGGTGTTGTTCCAGATTTTTATAACCCTTACCATTTCACTTTCCTTGCTTGTTGTTGCTATCTGGGCTTATTATCGATGGGTGATTGGGTTTACTATTAACCCCAGTGAGTTGGCGCTCTTTGTTTCTATCTATGGTGTAATCGGGCTTCTTTACAATGTCTTGTTCTTCAGCAATTTTTATCTAAACCGCGAGAACGCTCTTTTGATTCAACAGGAGAAAAAACTCAGAGAAAAATTGGAAGCTGATTTTATTTCCTTCAAAAATGAAATTAATCCTGATTTGCTCTACGAAAGTCTGGAGAATCTTATTCTCACCTTACAGCACAATCCTGACAAAGCCGAAGAACAAATTGACTACCTCGCAGGAATTTATCGATATGGCCTTATCAACCGGCATAAAGAGTTGATAACCCTGGAGGAAGAATTAACCGCTGCAGACCATCTTATCAAACTGTTGAATTATAAATATCAGAATCACCTCAATCTTCTCAATTCAATCCGCGACATCAAAAGCATTCATCTTATTCCGGGTTCAATTTTGGTAACGATTGATTCGATTGTTCGAAATACACTCATCTCAAAACAATCTCCGCTGGTAGTTCGCATTTACCTTGAAGAAGGTGATGAATACCTTGTGTTGCAGCATACCATCAACGATCGGCTTTTACTGCATCAGGAAAGTCTACATGCCTTTGCCCGATTGCAACGTTCTTATTCTTTCTTTAGCGAAAATCCTTTTGTGCAGGTAAAAGCAAGCAAAGAAAATTATATTAAATTTCCGCTTATGCGGATAACGGCTGACGAACCACAGACTATCAATGACTAACCTAGCGCTGAAAGTTCTGATCGTTGAAGACGAAACTCCGGCAGCCGAAAAGTTGGAACGTTACCTCTTGCGCTATAGCGAAGGCATCGAAATAAAGGGTAAGGTCGAATCCATTGAAGATGCGGTGAACTGGCTGGAGGCAAATCAATCCACTATTGATTTGATCTTTATGGACATTCAGCTGAAAGACGGGGTGAGTTTCGAAATCTTCAAGGAAGTGAAAGTGCAGAAGCCGGTGATTTTTATTACCGCCTACAATGAGTTTGCGCTGGAAGCATTTAAAATGAATGGCATCGATTACCTACTGAAGCCAATCACATTCACTGACCTATCTAACAGCCTAAAGAAACTAGAAGCATTGGGAACCCAGTTGCGCTGGAGCGAAGAGCGAAACGAAACCATTGTGCGTGCTGTGGATGCCACGCAGCAAAAGTCCTATAAAAATCGCTTCATGGTGAAGTTGGGCGATCACATCAAATCTATTACTTCCGATCAGATCAGTTTATTTTTTGCCGATGGCCGCGATGTTTACCTGATCACCAACCAACTCAGAAAATTTATAATTG
The DNA here is from genome assembly GCA_965278925.1 of Cyclobacteriaceae bacterium. GTDB lineage: Bacteria > Bacteroidota > Bacteroidia > Cytophagales > Cyclobacteriaceae > ELB16-189. Next base: position 2,016,487 of record OZ257123.1, read on the forward strand.
ATTATACATTGGAAAGTCTGGACGAAATTCTTGATCCTAAAATTTTTCATCGGGTCAATCGCAGTTATATTATTAACATCAGCGCCATCCAAGATGTGATCGTATATTCAAACAGCCGCCTTAAAATTACTTCCAATATTAAATGGGAGCCTGAAATAATTGTAAGCCGCGAAAAGGTAAGTGAATTTAAAGAATGGTTTGATGGGGAACATTAGAATTATTCTTACGCGCCTAGCCTGAAGAGATCAGGCGCGTAAGAGATTCTCAATTTCCACAAAATTCTTCCGTCATACCAATCGGTGCCCCGGGAGGTGCTGCCAATAAATTTTCCTGCTTAAACTCATCCGGATTTTGCTGAAACTTATTGATCTGCTGAGCGAGGTACGCATAATATGCCTTCCATTCTTCATCCGTAGTCACACGGGTTTGCAACCAGTTTTTCAGTTGATCTAATTTTAGCGTTGCAATCGCTTTTGCTGGTGCTGAAGCATCTTTATGCAACGCCAGCTTTGATAAGTTTGTAAACAACGCATAGTTAACACTCATCTGAATAGCGCCTTCATAACCACTTCGCGTTGGCGATTTAAATGTTGCACTAACCAGTTTATCAAGCACACTTTCCAGACTTGGCAACCGCGCATCGCGAGAATGATGTTCAAATAACCGATTGGCGCGAGCCGGATATAAAATCAAACTAAACGTAAGATCCGAAGCTGTCTCTGCTGCTGATAAGGGATCAAACGTTAAATCTGTTTTCCCTTTCATCAATTCGCGATGACGACTGTATCCTAGTGGACGTGGAGGAATTATTTTTAATAAACTTTCGGGTAGTGCCAAGGCCGTAGGCTGAACGGTTTTAAGCAACGATTCAATGGCTTTCAATTCCTGTTGCGGTGTAAGCAACGAAGTAATCGGTTGTCCATCTCCTCGCAGCGCATACCGATAGTTGAGTCCGCCAATAACTTTTGCCACAGCTTCAGTTTGATAGCGGTGGAAAAAATAGATCGGCACCAACGCCTCTTCGAGCAAGGCCATCGGTGCACCTGGTTTGATATTTCGTTCACCAAAATTTTTCAGAGCTATCGATCTTACTTCCATCACACGATCCAGTTCGTCAGCGGGATCTCTGCCATTATCCCACAAATGAGCAAATGGATGAGCGCTCCCTACGGGTCTTGCATCCTGGTCCGATAAAAAGGTTAATCCCGCCTTTAGCGAATTCTGAATAATCTCATTCAATGCTTTATCTTCATCCGTTCCATCTGGGAAATGCTGATAGCCATACGTTACCATCACTTTATCAAATACACCAATCTTATCATCATATGCCTGGCTTAAATCAATTTTTCCATCTTTAATATTGGCAATAGGATGTGGATAGTCCATCACCGAAGCAAGATTTTCAGCACTGGAAGAATAGGCATGCGAAATGCCAAGCGTATGGCCTACTTCATGAGCAGCAAGTTGCCGTAACCGCGCCAACGCCATTTGTTCCATTTCATTGGAGACAGGTTTACCTTCTTCATAGGGTGCCAGTAAACCTTCCGCTATTAAATAATCCTGTCGCACGCGTAGCGAACCCAACGTTACATGTCCTTTTATAATTTCACCCGTGCGCGGATCGGTAACCGATGCACCGTAGGACCAGCCACGCGTTGAGCGATGCACCCAATTAATAAGATTATAACGAACATCCATCGGGTCGGCATCTTCAGGCAACACTTCCACGCGAAACGCATCTTTATACCCTGCTGCTTCAAACGCCTGGTTCCACCACTTCGCTCCATCCATCAAAGCCGAACGAATAGGTTCCGGAGCTCCGGCATCCATATAATAAACAATAGGCTCAACAGCCTCACTTATGGCGGCACGTGGATCTTTCTTTTCCAACCTATGCCGGGTTAAAAATCTTTTTTCAATAGGCTCGCTGATGGGCGTTGCATAATCATAGTAGGAAATACTGAAGTACCCAGCCCGTGAATCAAACTTGCGCGGCTTATAATTTCCATCTGGCAGTTGCACAAATGAATGATGCTCGCGAACGGTAACAATCGAAGCGGTGGGCGTTACACTTCGAATGAACCCACCAGTCGGTTGACCCGTGAACGTAAGGGTAACTTCAAACTCTGAGTTCTGTGGAAAATTTTTAGTCCTTGGAAGATAAAATGCCGAGCGGGATTTATCCAACGAATAATTTCCTTGTTGTGATGAGCGAAGTGAGCCAACAACATCATGGGCATCCTGCAAAAGAAAATCAGAAGCATCAACTAAAACCCGTCCGGGTTCTTCAGCTACTATGGCAAATCCCCAAAGTACGGATTGAGCAAAAGCTTCCTCAACGGCTTTTTTCTCCGCTGCATTATTAGAAATAGCCCGATATGAATAATTTAATTCCGTAAGTAAGACTTTAGGCCCTCGTCTGTCAAACTTTACTACCCGCTCGCGGCCCAATTGATTGCGATCAAGACCGATATCATTAGAACCAACACCCGCTGTCAGCGATTCAACATAAAGAAACTCTGTATTAAACTTATCGATGATGAGATAAATCTTGTCCTGCTTCTCATCATAAAAGAATTCGACATAACCCGGAAATTTTTTCATCCCTGCTATTTTGGCTTCGATAGGAGCAACCGTTTGTACCGGAGCCGAAGCTGCCTGGGGTTGATCTTTTTTCTTTTGCCCCACTGATACAATACTGACAAGGAGCAGAGCGATAGCAATACTTTTTTTCATCTGTTCAATTTTTAGCCTTAGCGGGAAAGCTAACCAATAAAAAAAGTGATTGCAAGGGAGCCTTTCAAAAGTCTACAGTCATTGCGGCCTTTGAGCCGCGATCCAGTTTTCCAAATCAAAAGTGGGATGCCGGGTCAAGCCCGGCATGACGAAACAAAAAACTTAAGATTAACTCCTAAATTAATTTCTCCAAACTGGCTTTTGCCAACGCTTCCGATTTACTGCGCACCTGTAATTTGGAGTAAATATTCTTAATGTGAGTCTTTGAGGTTTCTTTAGAAATAAAAAGTTCTTCCGAAATCTGGGTATAGGTTTTACCCTCAGAAATCAATTGTAGAATTTCTGTCTCGCGCTTGGTTAACGGGCTGTTGGGATTGACATGAAAATTATCAATTACCATGCGTGCAATTTTACTACTCATGGGTGCGCCTCCTTTGGTGATTTCCTCCAGGGCCGATAATAACTCCATGTAGTTTGCACTCTTCGTTATATAGCCTGAAGCTCCTGCCTTCAGGGCTTCAAATACCAGTTCGCTGTCTTCATATACGGTAACCATAATGATATCTGCTTGCGGTGCTTTATCTTTGATTAGTTTGGTGCCTTGAATTCCATTCATGCCGCCCGGCAACTCAATATCCATTAATACAATATCGGGTTTGTCGTGATTAAGATTTTTTATCGCCTCCTCGCAACTACCGTAGGCATTAATGACGGTAAACTTAGGCGAGCTATTTACAATTACAGTAAAGCTGCTTCTGATTTCTGAGTCGTCCTCAACAATGAGCACTCGATTTTTAGATTGTATTGACATACTTTTTGGATTTAATTTTTGTAAAGGAGAGTGAAACAATTGTTCCGGTTTGGTTATTGCTTTGAATACGTAAAACAGCCTTGATGCGTTCAGCACGAATGCGCATATTTTTTATTCCATTCAGGTGCTCAACTTCAGTGATAGAAAAACCTTTGCCGTCATCTTCCAACATCATTTCAAACTGGTCTTGATTTTGGCGAAGCGTAAACGCAACATTCTGTGCCTCTGCGTGATTGAATACATTGGTCATGGCTTCTTTCATAATCAGGTTGGCCTCGCGGCTAAATCCATACGGAGCACGGATAGATTCGCGCACATGATTATAGGCCCTGAAATGAATTTCCTTTTCCTCAAAAAGTTTCTCACCAAAATCGCGAATGTGTAGAAATAACCTGGAGAGTTCGTCATTTAACGGATCTATACTCCAGATAAAATCGCGGGTTCCCGAATACAAATACTTTGCCGACTCCTCCACTTTATTATAAAGCTCAACAGCATGACCATTTTTACTTAATTTCATTACACTGATGTAATTGATGATGCGTGTAAGTTGATTTCCCATCTCGTCATGAAAATCGCGGGCAATCTCTTTGCGCAAATACTCCTGCTCCTGTTGGCGGATGCGCTCGATTTCAAGTACACGTTTTGTTCGGCTGCGAACCCGAAGAGAAAGGATCAGGAGAATTATGCCAATCAATAAAATCGAGAAAATACTGACGAAGGTTGACGTTGCATAAAAGGGAGCTTTGATAGTGAACGAGTAAGTAAGTGGTGTTTGATCCCAGCTCCCAAATTTATTGGTGGCCACTACGCGCAACATATACTCACCGGGAGGAAGATTTCCGTACGTAACCTGCCCCATAGTTGTTGGTTGCGACCACGCCATATCGAAATTGTCGAGATAATATTTATAGCGTACAGATTGTGGATTTCGTTTGTCTACCCGGTTAAAATAAAAAGTAACATGGTTTTTATCTGCCGAAAAAACCGGGCGGTATGGAACTTTAAAAAAACCTGAAGTACTATCCGAAAATTCCTGGGCTGCGTACTCTCCATAAAAAAGTTCAACGGCTGTCAGATGCAAATCATGCGACCGATCAGGCACGTTTTGATGACTGTTATATTCATATAACCCATCGATAAGACCAAAGTACTTTTCATCCCCTAAAAAATAAGCGTTCTGGTTGGTCTCTACACCTGTTAACCCGTTTTCATATCCATAATGTAAATTTTCAGTCAACTCAAGTGCGGCATTAAGCCGAACCCGGTTAATGCCTTGCTCCGTGCCAATCCAGATATGATTGTTCTGATCGGCCACTACAAAATAAATAAGATTAGAAGGCAGTCCGTCTTTGGTTGTAAACGATTTTTTAACTGAACCCGAAACCGGATCAACGATCACAACCCCTGCACCCGATGAGCCAACCAGTAATAGTGTATCCTGATATAAGTTGATTGAGAACACGGAAGTATTTTTTAGTTCCGGAATGAGTAGTTGACGGACTTTACCGTTGTTAATCTGATGTAACCCAAACTCTGTACCGACAAAAAGAACTTTATCTCTCTTATAATAACGGATCGATTGAATGAGCTGACCCTTTAATCCGTGTTGTGAGGAGAAGGCTATAAATTTCTTTCCATCAAAATAGTTTACACCAGCTCCGGTTGTTCCACACCATAGCCCGCCTTCTTCATCAAAATCAAGATTGACCACGTATTGACTGGAAAGTCCATCTTCCCGATTAAAAAAATTAAACTCATCTTTCACCGAATCGTATTTACCCAACCCATAGCTAGAAGCAATCCATAACTCACCAGCCGGGCTTATCTCGATGTCGTTGATCGCAGCCTCATCCATCTCATCGAACTGGTAGTTTTTAATTTTGCCATTATGAATCTTCCAGAGTCCTTTTTCGGACGACCCAATCCAGGTTGCCCCTGATAAATCTTTGTTGATGGTCATCACGGAGGTGAGTTTCTCAGAGGCACAGCGATCAAAATCACGGGTTGCGTATTTGTACAAACCTCTTCCGTTAGTGCCTATCCAGGTATTTCCTTCTCTATCAAAATGAATTTGCGATACCATTACATCTTTCATTACAACTTCCGATTCACCACTTCCTTCTTTTTGAATTGATAACGTATTGTCAGTAAATGCCCAGAAAAATTTATTGAGTGTATCGTAGGCCACTACGTGCTTATCAAAAGCCAAATTTTCTTTCGTGAAAGAACGTGTTGAAATAGTTAACGAATAATAACCACGATCCGACTCAACAATTAAATTTCCTTTGTATTGAAACATGCTAAACACCCGATTGAAAGTGCTTTTGTGAGAAACATTGAACCTCTTTCCAGACTTTTCCATGAGCAAAAAACTGCTGTCGTTCAAATAAAAGGCGAGTTGTTCGCGCGGAAGCTTCCAACCGGAAAAAATAACTTTATCTGGCGCGATTGGCTTATCCCAATAATGCACAGAATCGCGATGAATTTTACCCAACGAACCTGCTTGCATGACAAAAAAGACAGAGTCGTTAAGTTCAAAAATTCTTCGAATGCGCCTTGGGTTTTCAGTGGGCGATTGAAACGTTTTAAAGTTAACTCCATCAAACCGCGAAATACCATGTTGATGAACGATCCAAAGATTCTGACGCGCATCAATCATTAACGAAGTAATGATGTTGCTCAGCAATCCATCCAGCGTACTGTAGGTTTTAAATTCCTTTCCATCAAAACGAGCTAGTCCTCCACCATCCGTGCCAATCCACAAATATCCATTTTGATCCTCAACAATAGCGTTTACCTGCGATTGCGGAAGTCCATCCACCGCGGTGTAGTGCCGCAATGCAAATTGTTGGCCCATCAACAATGTGCTGATAAGAAGGGCTGCTACTATAAGTACTACAACTCTCATTCGGATAACAAGTTAGGGGTATTTGATATGAAAGCGAATACCCCGCGCCACGGTATTGCAAGATTGCTATTCAAATCCTCTGACCGTTGGGGTTGTGACTTTCCAAAAACATTCGGATTATTAAGATATAATCGGTTGGCCTTTAATCTAAAACCGCATGACGGAAGATGAAATCCGTAAGGAGCAGGCAATTATAGAGCAATCCAAAAAAGACCCGCAAGCTTTTGGTGAGCTCTATGAAAAATACTTTGACCGGATTTTCAATTACATCATGCGGCAGACAGACGATGATGAGTTAACTGGTGACCTTTGCTCACAAACTTTCGTGAATGCCCTGAATAATCTCGGCAAGTATGAATTTCGTGGATTCCCTTTCTCGGCCTGGCTTTATAAAATAGCTGGCAACGAAGTAAACAAGCACTACCGCAAAAATAAAGGCAAGAAAATTTTCAGCATCGAAGAACTGAAAGTTCGCGAACTCGTAGAACAAACAACAGAAGGTTGGGATGAAGAATTGATTACTAAAGTGATTCATTACATGAATGAATTACCTACCGACATGATTCAGGTATTGGAGCTGCGCTTTTTTGAAGAAAAAGATTTTAAAGAAATTGCTTTCATTCTGGATATCACAGAAAGTGGCGCCAAAATGCGCACCTATCGTGCGTTGGATAAATTGAGAACAAATTTTAATCTTAAGGTAAGATACGATGGGTAAGCATGAAATCCGGCTACGAAGACAGCGCTTAACGGCTCGCGGAAGTGAGCGGTTCCGGAATTATGATGCCGTTATGAAACAACATGGTGAAGGGAAACGAATCAAACTGATTACGCGCATCTTTACGTTTGTCTTCCTGATCATCGCTCTTATCCTTGTGCTTATCGTTGTTTTAAGATGGGAAAAGAAACAAACACCAATAGAAAAAAAAGCTAAACAGGAAATTGTAACACAAACTTCGTGACTAACAAGTTGAGGTTGGATTAGGAGGTTATACCTAAACACATCAACCTATGGAAGCAAAGAAAAACCCGGACAAAGATCTACATCGGCAATCCACAAAATTCTTTTTGATTGGATTATGCATTAGCGTGACGTTGATAATCACTGCGTTTGAATGGCGAACTGTAAAAAAGGAATTGCCTTCGAGAAGTACAGACCTTCCGATCGAAGCAAGTATTGATGTAGTGGCTACTGTACATGATGTGCTACCACCCGATGTGCCTATACCGAAAAAACAAATCAAGAAACTTATTTTTGAACCGATCTCCGTTACTCCTGATGGCAAAATTGACGATTCAGAAGAAGATGATTACGAACTTCCTGAAGTTGACTTTTATCCGGGCTTAGACGGTATTGAACCCGAAGACACTGTAGATATTATGCTCTTTCCCGAAGTGCAACCCAAACCCATGGGTGGTTATGATTCTTTCTATAGTCAACTTTCAAAAACGCTTAGGTATCCAAAACAGGCACAGCGAAATCAGACAACGGGAAAAGTATTTGTGGAATTTGTTGTAGATAAAAGCGGTGCCGTTTCCGATCTGAAAATTCTGCGTGGAATTGGCAGTGGCTGCGATGAAGAGGCCCTTCGGGTGCTGGCCCAAACCCGTTGGGAACCCGGTCGCCAGCGAGGAAGACCCGTAAAAGTACGGATGGCTATGCCGATTAATTTTAAGCTGGAGTAATTCTATCTTAACATTCTGCTCTGCTACAATTTTTTGGTGAACATTATTATTTGGTTACCTTTGCCAACTGTTTTTGGGCCTGTAGCTTAACTGAATAGAGTATCTGACTACGGATCAGAAGGTTGGGGGTTTGAATCCCTCCAGGCTCACTTTTTAAAATCCTAACTCAAAATGATTGGGTTAGGTTTTTTATTTCATGTGTTAAAAATTTTATTTAGATGTCACATGGAATTCGCGTTAGGTTATTATACCGTTGGGTATGGTTCTCTTTATGCTCATTTCAGACAGAAATATTAACCAGATTTTATCCGTTAGTAAGTAAAACCGGTCGAATGAAAAAAATTCTCAGCTCTATCCTCTTTCTGTTGTTCGTTTCGTGTGCATTTGGACAGTATGAGACTATTCAAAAAACAGCCCGGCCCACTATTCCGGGTACATTCATATTCGATTTAGGTGTAAACACGGCAATTGGTAAACCTTCAACCTGGAATCAGGGATTCTGGGGTTCGCGTACGGTAAATTTCTATTATCAATACTCATTCCGCTTTGGTCGATCCAAGTTCAGCTTTAACCCAGGCATTGGTGTAAGTTTAGAGCGCTGGAAATACAAAGATGGAGCTACTCTTATTGATACTGTTGAGTTGGTGAGTTTTCCCAATGGAGCAGTGGCTCTTGATCAGGTAGAACAATACAATTTATTAAGTCCAACCCGTATTTATCCGAAGTTGGCCGACAAGTCGATGTTTGTAACCAACTACTTTGAAATACCAATTGAATTCAGATTTGATACCAAGCCCGAGGATATTTCAAGAAGTTTTAATGTTGCACTGGGCGGGCGCGTGGGAGTTCTGTTTGATGCATTCACGAAAGTAAAATACCGCGATCTTGGTGAAGATGTTAAAGTTAAAAACAAACTTAATCATGGCCTTAATACATTCCGGTATGGAGTATATGCTCGCGTAGGAATTGGCGGCTTTAGTTTTTTCGCGTTCTATAACCTATCCGAAATGTTTGAAAGTGGTAAAGGGCCGTTGGGCAAAGACTTTAACTCCCTCACCACAGGAATTTCGATTAACGGATTTTAGTTTCCTTTAAAAGCAGGCTTTCTTTTTTCGAGAAAGGCAGTAACACCCTCTTTGTAATCATGCGAGGTGCCTGCTATCTCCTGACAGTAGGCTTCATACTCCAGTACTTCGTCAAGATTTGACGTAGTAGATTTTGCCAGCATTTTCTTTATTAAGCCAATTGATTTGGTTGGGGCCTGCGCAAAGTAGCTTGTATATTCTTTTACGGATGCATCCAATTGATCGGCTGACACTACCTTATTAATTAATCCAAGCTCTAGCGCTTCGGCAGCACTCACGCGGCTACCCATGGCACATAATTCAAATGCTTTTGCCATGCCAACGAGGCGTGGTAAAAAATACGCTGAACCCGAATCTGGCACCAGCCCGATATTGATGAACACTTCAATCAGAGTAGCTCCTTCCGCAGCAACAATCATATCGCACGCGAGTGCCAACGAACAGCCAGCTCCGGCAGCTACTCCGTTCAACCGGCAAATGATGGGCTTAGGCAACGCGCGCATGGCACGAATAATAGGGTTATATCGCTTTTGAAGTGACTCCATAAACGAGCGCTTCTCCTGCCCTGCTGCAGCTTTTAAATCCTGACCAGAACAAAATGCTTTGCCAGCACCTGTAAGCACAACAACACGCACCTGATCATCCTTTGCTACAGCCTTCCAGGCATCCTGAAGCTCGTAGGTGATTCCATCATTAAGTGCATTATAGACTTCAGGTCGGTTTAAAGTAATGGTAGCAATGCCATTGGCTACTTCATAAGTAAGAAATTGAAAGCCCATATTGGTAGGTAGTTGACTATGTCTAAAATAAAATAATCATTCCGGTAAATCCTATGGCAAAGCCCGCCACACTGCCAACCAAAACCTGGCGGGGTGTATGGGCATTCAATAACAACCTCGCTGACATGACGACACCCGCTAGTATAAAAGCAATAATGGTAGGCCACAATAAATACGATTGTTCCATCGCTTTATTCAGAGGCAAAAGAATTCCAACGCAACCCCAGATTGCTAAACTATGCACACTAACTTTTTGAAAAAAAGTCAACACCGTTGAGGCCACAACAAGCAACGTAATAATTAAAATCAGGTGATTGATGCTTTGAGCAAAAGGAAGTTTAAAATAAAACAGAAAAGTCATTACCATATAGATGAGCGAGATGGCAATAAATGGGATAACTCTTTCCCTGCGCGTAACCATCGTAAATGTTGAGATAGTTCCGAATTGCTTAAACATCAGAATATTCAACGCTGGGATAATGAACGTAAAGCAGAATATAAATCCCAGTATGATTTTGAAATTCTGGGGGGCGATCATTAACAGGGAGGGGAAATAAACTCCTAATAGCAACACGAGATAAGACGCGAGCAACAACGGGTGGAAAAGGATAGAAATAATTATGGCTACTACTCTCACCGCATTTCTTTTCTTAACCGGGCCACGGGTATATTCAACTGCTCGCGATACTTAGCCACGGTGCGTCTGGCAATGTTGTAGCCCTTCTCATTCAATAAATCTTCGAGCTTATCATCTGAGAGTGGCTTCTTCTTATCTTCCAGTTCAATAAGATCTTTGATTATCTGTTTTACTTCGCGACTACTCACCTCCTCGCCAGAGTCGGTGGCAATACCTTCTGAGAAAAAATACTTGAGTGGAAAAACACCAAAATCTGTTTGTACTGTCTTGCTGCTTGCTACACGACTCACGGTGGAAATATCCATGGTAATCATCTGCGCAATATCCTTCAGGATCATCGGCCTCAACTTTGTTTCATCGCCTTCTTGAAAATAGTCGTACTGAAAATCAACAATGGCCCGCATAGTTCTCAAGAGCGTAAGTTGTCGCTGCCGGATAGCATCAATAAACCATTTCGCTGCATCTAACTTCTGTTTTACAAACGAAACTGCCTCTTTCAACTTCTTATCTTTCTTATCGCTTTTATCGTATGCCTTAAACATATCGGTATACGAACGACTAACCCGTAGCTCTGGAGCATTGCGTGAATTTAATGCCAACTCAAGTTTACCATTGTTGTTTGTTAATATAAAATCCGGAATTACATATTGATTCTTAGCCATGCCCGTGTTTAACTCACCACCCGGCTTCGGATTTAATCGCACAATTAACTCAATAGCATCTTTTATATAATCCTCATCATCCAAATCAAGTTTCTTAAGAATTTTAGGATAATGTTTCTTGGTAAACTCCTCGTAGCATTCATTAATAATCCGCTTCGCCACAATTACATCCACATCCTGACCATCGTCCATTCGCTCCAATTGAAGCAACAAACACTCCTGCAGGTTGCGGGCTGCAATACCGGCTGGATCGAAGGATTGAATGCGTTTAAGCAACTCTTCTACTTCACCGAGGTTTGTTTCAATGCTTTGTGAAAAAGCAAGGTCGTTCACAATGGATTCAAGTTCTCTGCGGATGTAACCATCACCTTCAATACTTCCAATCAACTGCCTGCCAATAGCTTGTTTGCGTTCATCAAGGCCAATAAAACCCAACTGTGTCATCAAGGTTTCATGAAGGGATGTTCCCATAGGAATGGGCATTTCCCGATCATCATCATCATCGCCATCACCCTCGGAATAGGTCTTGTAACTATTATAGTCGTCATCGCGGAGGTAATCTTTGATGTCGATATCTTCACTGGACGCTGTAGGTTCTGTTTGCGCACCTTCTACTTCGGGCACCTCATCGCTGGTGTTGGTATCTGGTTCTTCCTCCTGATCACTTTCTGAGCCTTCTTCCAACACAGGATTAATCTCCAGTTCTTCCTCAATACGGTTCTCCAATTCGGCAGTTGGCACCTGTAACAACTTAATGAACTGAATCTGCTGGGGCGACAGCTTTTGTTGAAGGCTCTGATTTAAACTTAGCTTTTGCATGACTTTCGGGCTTAAAGTTACCAATTCATGCTATCAGTAAAAAGAAATATAAATGGACAAGCCCATGCATTTTTAACAGTCTATAGCTTGTCTTGGGTTTCGTACCTTAGATTTTGATTAAAAAATCAAATTGTCGTTTTTTGCAATCCCAAATTTCGACAGCAGTTTTATGAAACGGACTAAGATCAAAGCTTTATTGGCGACTAGCCCATCCGGGCAATCTGTAAAAGTGGAGGGGTGGGTTCGCACATTTCGTAATAGTCAGTTTATTTCCATAAACGATGGCTCAACGATTCAAAACCTGCAAGCCGTAATAGAACTTAATTCTTTAGAAGAACTCACCCTCAAGAGAATTACAACAGGAGCCTGCATTTCCATTACCGGAGAACTAATAACTTCTCAAGGCAAAGGGCAAGCTGTAGAGGTAAAAGTAAAAGAGCTTGAAATCTTAGGAGATTGTGATGCCGAAGCTTTTCCGTTGCAACTTAAAAATAGACCTAGTCTTGAATACCTGCGTGAGATTGCACATCTGCGCTCGCGCACCAATACATTTGGCGCAGTGATGCGAGTGCGTCATGCAATGGCTTTTGCCATTCATAAATTCTTTAACGATCGCGGCTTCTTATACATCCACACACCTATTATTACCGGGTCGGATGCGGAAGGTGCCGGGGCTATGTTTCGGGTAACAACGTTAGATGCAAACAACCTGCCACGAAATGAACAAGGTCATCTGAATTATAAAGAAGATTTTTTTGGTAAAGAAACCAACCTTACTGTATCCGGCCAGTTGGAAGGCGAAACCTATGCACTTGCATTGAGTGAAATCTATACGTTTGGGCCAACCTTTCGTGCTGAAAATTCAAATACTACCCGGCACCTGGCTGAGTTTTGGATGATAGAACCAGAAATGGCCTTTTATGATATTCATGATAACATGCAGTTGGCTAGTGATCTGTTGAAATACCTGGTTACGTATGCGTTGGATAATTGCAAAGAAGATCTTGAGTTTTTGAACAAGCGTGCACAAGATGAGGAAGCTGCCAAGCCGCAAGATCAACGCAGCGAGCTAAGCCTGCTCGATCGATTAAAATTTGTAACTGAAAATGATTTTCAAAAACTAAGTTATACCGAAGCCATTGAGATTCTGAAAGACTCTACCCCAAACAAGAAAAAGAAATTTCAATATCTGATTGATAAATGGGGTGTTGACTTACAATCGGAACACGAACGGTTTTTAGTAGAGAAACATTTTAAGAAACCGGTTATCCTTTACAACTATCCAAAGGAAATCAAGGCGTTTTATATGCGCCAGAATGAAGACAACAAAACGGTAGCCGCTATGGATGTGTTGTTTCCGGGCATTGGCGAAATTATTGGTGGCTCACAACGCGAAGAGCGATATGAAAGAATACTAAAACGCGTTAACGAATTGAACCTACCTGAAAAAGATTTATGGTGGTATCTGGAACTTCGCAAATTTGGTTCTGCTCCTCATAGCGGTTTTGGTTTAGGGTTCGAGCGATTGATGCTTTTCGTAACCGGCATGACCAACATCCGCGATGTGATTCCATTCCCGCGCTTTCCGGGTAATGCAGAATTTTAATTCACTGACTATTTTCTTTTAACAGCCAGCAAGGGCATCGTGCCCTGATACGCAAGTTTGCGCGTTACACTCTTTCCAAAAAGTTTCTCTTCCAGACTAAGCTTGTGTGTAAAGGTGGTGAGCAAGTCAGCTTTTGTTTTCTTGATATAGCTATCAATAGCCGTTGTGATATCGTCTTCGAGAATTAATTTAAAGTCTAACTTATCGTAATTCACTTTCTTGAATATTGCCTCAATTGAGTTTACGGAAGTCTCCAGTTTTTTATCCATAACAGCAGCCACGTGTATCATGTGCACGGCCGATCCAAAGATTTTTGCAAACTCAACAATAATTTCAAGCTCCTTCTGAATATTTTTTAAATCCGAAGCATAAACAATGTGTTGCAGGTTATGATACTTGGCCAAGGCAGGAATTGCGAGCACCGGAACCTTACATTCATCGATCACGGATACGGTAGTGCCACCGAGGCGGGCTTTCTTCAGAGCAGAGGCACCCTGCAAGCCCATCACAACCATGTTGGTAGGATTTTTATCAACATACTTTCTCACCATTTCAGCTACCGTGCGCGCTTTAATTGGTTTAAATTCCAATGTATATGTTCCCTTGATTTGTGCCCTCATTTCTTGCACAAGATTGTCGCCCTCTTCCTGCGAAACCTGTGCAATTGATTTTTCAATTTGTTTGGACTTAAGATTGGCTTTCGGAATCCCATCTACCCGCACGATATTGAGAATCGTAAAGTGAGCTTCCAGCGGAGCCGCCATCTTAATAGCAAATTGGATGGCCACTTTTGAAAGTGGAGAAAAATCAGTGAGTAGAACAATGTTAGGTCCCTTCATAAAAATTATGTTGAAGAAGTCTCAAAATTACGAGGTTTGGCCTTATTAAAACAAAAAAACTCCGTCTGGGGTTAAATTTGTACATAAAATGGAATTTACTTTACACCAGAAATATTTTAATACCATGAAAAGCAGCAACCTTCTTTCGCTTTTATTCCTTTTGGCCATTTCTTCTTCGGTTTTCGCACAGAAAATAGAAGAGAAGAATATTAAGATTCACATCAAAGTATTATCCGATGATGCTATGCAGGGCCGCCAAACCGGATCGGAAGGCGAACATATGGCTCTTGAATACATAGCAAAAGAATTCAAGGCTTTGAATCTACAACCCAAGGGCGAAGCAAATTCATATGAACAAAAATTTCCTTTCAAAGGGGGTGTTCATGGCACGGGCACTGAAGGTATGGCTCACAACGTTGTAGCTTACCTTGATAATAAAGCAGAAAAAACAATCATCATCGGTGCCCATTACGATCACCTCGGTATGGGTGAAAATGGAAGTTCTTTAGATGCGAATCCGCAAGGCAAAATCCACAATGGTGCCGATGACAATGCCTCTGGTGTAGCCGGTGTTTTGGAGTTAGCTCGCTATTTCTCAAAAAATAAAATCACAGAGAAAAGTAATTTTCTCTTCATCTGCTTTAGTGGTGAGGAACTCGGTTTATATGGCTCAAAATATTTTACCGAGCACCCAACTGTTGATTTATCAAAAGTAAATTATATGATCAACATGGATATGATTGGTCGATTGAACCCGACAACAAAAAGTCTTTCCGTGAGCGGATCGGGAACCAGCCCGGTGTGGGAAACAACCTTGAAGAATATGGGCACTCAACTTTCTATCAAAACTGATTCTGCGGGTGTTGGACCTTCCGATCACACTTCATTCTATCTTAAAAACCTTCCGGTATTGCATTTCTTTACCGGCTCGCATAGCGATTATCACAAACCGACTGATGATTGGGATAAAATTAATTACGCAGGTGAAAAAGAAGTGCTGGAATTGATTGTGGCAGTCATTGAAAAACTGGATAATGAACCTCAACTGGCATTCTTGACAACAAAAAATAAATCGATGAGCTCAGCGCGATCGTTTAAAGTAACGATGGGCGTTATGCCTAGTTATACCTCGGACGCTGAGGGGCTGCTGGTTGATGGCGCAACAGATGGAAAGCCGGCACAAAAGGCAGGTATCCAAACCGGAGATGTAATCACCAAGATTGGTGAAATTGAAATCAAAGACATTCAGACCTATATGGATGCGCTGGGTAAATTTGAAAAAGGTCAAACCGTGCCAGTGAAAATAAAGCGGAAGGGTGAAGAGCTTACGCTGAATGTGACTTTCTAAAATATTAAAAAAAACCAGAGTGCGCACGAACAACGTATCGCACGCTGGTTTCTGATTACTTCTTTATAATCTTAAAGAAAGCTGGTTTGCCTTGCTTCATGGCTTGTACATAATAAAACCCTTCGGGTAGTCCTTTAATTTGAAGCTGTACCTGTTTTAGATTATCAGTCTGTTGTAAAGTTGCTGATAATAGACGCTGGCCCATTGCGTTCACCACATACACATTGTCATCAAAAAGATTATCGGTAGTAATCAAGATAAAATCATCTGCTGGATTAGGTGCAGCCGTAATACCTAGAGTTAATTCATCCAGATCGCCCGTTACGATGTCCTCCACTTCTACTTCAGCACTGCTGCTGCAGTACTTTGATAGCTGAACAACAACACGATAGACACCCGGTTCACTAGGCACAATTTTATTACCAGTTTCGGAGTCAATTTTCACTCCATCATGATACCATTGGTTTCCTGAATCATAGCTTGAAATCAACGTATCGCCAACTTGCCGGATAACCACATCCTCAAATGAAATAATAGTTGCTACCACGGCTACTTTACTTCCATGGCATCCGCCATCAGACCTAATAGAAGCATAATAAGTTCTTGACTGTGAAAGTTCGGGTGTTGTGTAGGTAGCGCCCGTGGCTAAAATATCGGTTGCATCAATACTACTATACCATTCCACAATGCCCTGAGTTGGTTCTTCAACAGCCAACGTTAAACTTCCTGATTTACACAGCGGTGTACTGGATAACACCACGGGTTCTTGAGGCACCGCAACTGCTATTTGAATTTTGTTGGCTATTTCAAAAACCCCACCACATGAGCGTGATGCCATCACTGTAATTTCGTTTACATTCTTTTTGAGTTTCGAACTTGGCAACACTAAGGTGATTTTTCCACCTGTTCCAAACTGAGATTCACTTACTATCTCGTTATCAATTACTGCATAATAATTAATGCCTGCTTGTGAATAAGGTAGTGTTATAAATTCATCTTCCCCCTGGCATACCACAGGTTTTGCTGAAACAATCAAGTCTTGATCAACTTCAAATTCCGTAAACCTGAGTTCAAATCGATCAGCAGCTTTTGAAAGCGGTATGTTACTTGCGACAAATGAATATTGAGTTGTTGGAGATAAGACAATAGTTGTATTTGTAAACTTATCGAACAACTCAGCATAATAACCTTCGAACTCACCTTGCAAGTCAAATGTAAGCTGATAAGTACCGTTAGTTAAATCTTTTGTTCTAAGAGGTAGTATCTGGCCACAAGATATTTGATTAAGTGAATTGACGGCCATGCTTATACCTTCTTCTGATAAAGTTGAAATATCAAAGAGCGTGTTATTTAGTTTCGGACCATCAAAGTCATCCAACCTAGCCGTAGATTCAGCATTTAACTTAATTATTGCGCGATCAGTTACACCATCCTTTGCCAGGGATATAATCATTTTGTCCTGTGCTCCGGTTCGATAAAAAATACCAGCGCTTGTTGTCTTAGCTTGTTCGTTAACGGAAAAATTAGGAGTTGCAGAAGTAACACGCACCCAAAAGGCTTGCCCGGTAACTAAAAGCATCGGATCATTATCAGTGTAATCGTAAGTAATGAAGCCGCCAGAACCTCCGTTGTCGCGCACGTAAATTACAGGTGAGATTCCAGTTCTAGTCCAACCTGCATCCGTATTCCAATCAACTGCGGAAGGGAAAGGATTTCCAACCAGATTAAAACCATCTTCAAGATTTCCATTGTTGGTTAGAGAAATAATTGAATTGAACGAATTCGTTCCTTGGTTAACAGGTCCGCGTACATCTATAACTGTAGGATTCGTGCACTCGCGAATGAAAGCCGCATACCCGCGACCAACTTCAATGGTTGTTGATGTTGTTAGTCCACTAGCTGGATAATTTAACCAGCCCAGATCAGAGGCGCCTGTTCCACTGTTTGGTTCAAAGTACCTGAACAATGACGCAGAGGTTGGAACAAGTGGAAAACTGCAAATTGTTGTTATACCCGAACCTATAGGGAATTCTGTTGTAGGATTGATAAAACTTCCAGTGATCGGAAAATCATCCTGCCAATCGGCAATAAATCTTCCAGCCACAGGACTAGAGATATAACGATATACACGGGTAACACCCGGTACTTCCGGAGCCATATACCGTTGAACGGTTACATTACCGGTAACACTGGCGCCCGCAGGCAATGTGGCAATGCTCGCATCGGCCGCTGGTTCATCCCCGGTTGAAAGAAGGGTAAGTATACCACTGCCACTTCCATCTGCATCAACCTGTGTTGCTGATTGAATGGTTAACAGTTTATGTAAATCGACTGAACCGTTTACAAGCACCTGCCCACCCGATTTATTAACCGTGAGATTGGTAAGGTTCGTTAGAGAACTACCAGAAATATTCTGAGTACCCGATCCATTCAGTAAAAGCGTTTCATCGTTTCGGGTAAATGATCCATTGTTGGTCCAATCTCCGCCCAGAGAGCAAACGAAGCCAGCATTAACAGGTATCAAAGCAGTGCTGAAAGTGAGATCACCATTAACCGTCATGTTATCCTGTAAAGATTTATTACCCGATCCTGCAAAAGTTAGATCGTTGAAGGCGCTCCCATTAGTTGTAACAGATTGATTGGCTCCATTAGCTATTACCAATCCAGTAATGGTAGATTGAAACGTACCCCCGGAATTTGACCAGTTTCCACCAAAGGTAATAGTGCGACCACCATCGTTTAATACACCACTACTTAGTGTAACGCTATTTATTACTGTAAGGTCATTTCCAGTTAGCTGAGTAATGGCATTGGCGCTGGTAACGTCAAGATTACCGATTGGAGTACCCGCATTAATTAAAAATGTTTGTGCTGCAGGTGTTGATCCATTTCCGATCTGCAGGGTGCCGGTTGTTACATTACTGGTTATTACGCCCGAAGTGTTGAACCCAAGATTTTGTGCGCCTCCACCACCTTCACGTTGAAGTATGATTGATCCTCCAGTCATCGTTAAGGAAGAACCCACAACTGTCATGGAAAATGGTGCCTCTGTAGTAGATGTTGAAGAAACAGTAGGACATACCAAGCTGCCTCCGGTTTGTTGGTAACGCGAAATTGCGCCTGCATTGGGTGTGTATCTGCCTGCAATCTGAACAAGACCACCATTTATTTCGAGTAGTCCACCAAAGGAAATCAGGTTCTCATTAGAAGCATTTCCGATTTGAACTGTTCCATTATCGATTTGGATATCCCCTACTAAATTTACACTGGCTCCAAACTGCATTATGCTGTTGGCACTGTTCATCCAGATGGCATTGTTAACCGGAATGCTGCGGGTCGAATTAAACAATTGAAATGTGTTAGTGCCTGGTGAAGAAAATTTGAATGTTCCACCTGAAGTAAATGTGAGCGCATCAGCATTGCAAGAAAAATTTGAGGCAGTAATTTCCAACAAATTGGTTTTGCTTCCTTTGGCAAGGTCTATAGTATGGAATGTATTCGTGCCGGTTCCACTCACTACTTGATTACCAGTAACGCTGGTAAAATTGGCCGCACATCGGCTGTCGCCATCAACGGCTAAGTTTAATGTACCCGTGTTTACAATGTTACCACGAATATTAACTGTATGTGTTGTATTTGAGTTTGTCGCTTGCAAAAAGCTAGCACCCGTGTTGATTGTAAGATTTCCGTTAATCGTTAGTGTATAGGCTGTATTGGTGGTGAACTGGGCTATACCACTTGTCCCCTGTCCTACTGTAAGATCATTACATTGCATATTAGCGGAACGCATTTGAATCGTATGACCATTACGGATTAAAACATTATCGTTTTGGGTCGGAACACAGTTACAATCCCAGGTTCCATTTGTATCCCATCTACCGGAACCAACCGAGGTTACATTACGTGCAGTCAGTGTGGTGGCATTGTTACTTAACGGGTTGCTCAATGTTCCTTCTGTTACAGCATGAACCCGCCAATAGTAGGTTGTGCCCGGAAGCAAACTAGTAATAGCTGACGATGTTGCATTTGCAGCAGTTTGACTGTAAAAGAAAAAATTTATGTTATCAGTCGAATAATAAAGTACGTACCCAACTTCATTAGAGGCCCAGTTAGGCCATGAAAGTGTCATCCCAGTTCTTGTAATCGAACTAATATTCAAACTACCCGAAGGAACTGTGGGTGTTGGCGCCACAAAATTTATTTGCGAATTAGTCTGAGGCATTGTGCTCAGATTATTCTGCGGGCTGTTGCTAAAGGTGTTTGTATTGGCTGTTTGTTGAGTCTTTAACTGAGATGCCTGAGGAAGGTTGCTGACAGAAGCCGCATTGATACCAACACTATAAGAAAAAGTATTGGTGCCAGAAATCATCGTGCCATATAGAAATTCAATACGACCGGAGGTTTCATATACGTTAACTTGAAAGTTTAGGTTAGGCGAAGTATTACCAAAAACTGCCATACTAATCCATTCTATAGTCAAAACCCGACCAGGTGCAGTACCTGAAAGCAAATATTTTATGCTTGTTCCAAGCGGATCCGAGCCAGCCCGGGTTGTCATATCATCATAAAACGGGGCCAGCGCCAGCCACGTACCATTACTGGATACTGTAAACTCTGAATTGCAATACCCATAGGCATCGCAATTCGGACCACCGTCATCCGTAGAGTTTGAAAAATCTAAAAAACCATTGGTTGACACGGAGAATTGAGTATACCGCTGTCCGTTATACCAGAAATCAAATCCAATATCGGTGGCAACGCTTCGATTATCATCTTCTACCAGCGATGTGGTATTTCGCCATCCCGCAAAGGAATTTCCTGTCGAGGCTATTGAATTGTATGTAATTCCAGTTGCCCTACTTGAGCTATAATTCGCGATTGACTGAGAGAATGAGTTTGATACCAAGAAAAGTAATAAAAAGGATAATTTTATTACATGTAGCTCTTTTTTCAGTATGTATTGTTTTTTTAGAATTCGGACAATAAGAGCGCCCGAGGAAGACATATTCATTTGGTTAAATCAGTTTAAGCGCGCAAAATGGCAAATAAAAAGCCAAAAAAACATTTATCAGATTAAGTCTTGTTATCTTATTTTTAAATGTAAAAAAGGCACTTTTAATGTTTTTGGAATAAAAAATCTATTACCTTAAACAAATAGTACTTGCCAAATCGGGACACTAAATCCCAAAACGAAAAAAAATTAATAACGCTATCACAAGAATTTCCTGAGTTTTCGAAACATCAACTTGAGTAGAGAAATGATTATGCGTGAAGTTAAACTAAGGAAGTCATTGAAATGCCAATACTTATCAGATGCTTTGATAATCATCTCTGATTTTATTCTCAGATAGGTATTAACTGCTTAATACAGCCCATAAAAACAGAGACAGCAGATTAATATAACTCAATTAATCTTGCTTCTTCTCTACAGCATGTCCGCCAAACTCATTGCGCAGGGCGGCAACAATTTTCCCCGAGAAGGTATCGTCTTGTTGAGATCGATAACGCATTAACAAAGACATAGTGATAACCGGTGTGGGCACACCCATCTCTAAAGCAGTTTCCACCGTCCACTTGCCTTCGCCCGAAGAATGCATAACTCCTTTTATAGATTCGAGGTTCTTATCTTTTTCAAGTGCTCGTTGCGTGAGTTCCATTAACCAGCTGCGCACCACCGAACCATGATTCCATACATCGGCAACAGAGGCGAGATCCATTTCGGGTGAGTGCTTATGAAGAACCTCCATGCCCTCGGCTATGGCCTGCATCATTCCATACTCAATACCATTGTGAACCATTTTTGTGAAATGACCACACCCGGTTTTTCCACAATATAAATAACCATTGGGAACTGATATTGATTTGAAAAGTGGTTCGCAATAGTCAAACACTTCTTTCTTTCCGCCAATCATGGTGCAGACACCTTGCAATGCCCCCGTTACACCTCCGCTGGTGCCACAATCCAGATAATGAATTCCCAATTTTTCGAGATCGCGGGCGCGTGTTATTGTGTCTTTAAAGTGCGAGTTACCACCATCAATCACAATATCATTGGGAGCCAAATGATATTTGAGATTGCTGAGAACAACATCCACCACATTGCCGGCCGGCACCATAATCCAAATCACCCGCCTGCCTTCCATAGCCAATGCCAGATCGCCAATCGTGGGCATGGTGTGAATATGCTCTTTGGCAATACTCTCCATAGCCGCTTTATTGACATCAAACGCAAGTACATTGTGCCCTTTGCTTTTGAAATTCAGGCCCAGGTTGTAGCCCATCTTTCCTAAACCGATTAAGCCTATTTGCATCGTCTATGGATAATTTCTACATATTTAAGAAACGCGTTTATGGAAGACAAATTAAAAGTTTGATCACCCCCAATGAAAACCGGGTCTTTTACCTTAAACCATCGCAGCTCGCAACCGGTTGATTCGGGAGTTTTTCGATTCTTTTTCATGACGGTACACGTCCAAACTGACTTTCCAATTGGCTGTACAAAGATTCAAAAATCTTAAACTGCCTGTCATAGATTTCTCTAAAAGCAGGATCGGGAGTAATCGTAATTTGCTCCGATCGACTTTGGTGAAATGAAATGCCCAGAGCGTGAAAGGCAACCTGAGCCGCTCCCATAGCCGAAGCATCGTGAGAGCCTGATATAATAAGTTCTTTCCCCATAACATTGCTTATAATCTTGATAAACTCAGGCGCATGGGTAACTCCACCACTTACCAAAACGCGGTTGGACGGACCGCAGGCTTTCTCTACACTCTTAACAAGACTGAAAAGCTCAAAACAAATTCCTTCTATGAGTGCCCTAAGAAAATGTGCTTTTGTGTGGCGTAAAGAAACATTAAAAAAAACTCCCCGTGCATCCGGATTATATATAGGGGCACGTTCGCCCAAAAGAAAAGGCAAAGCAATTAATCCATCACACCCTGCAGGAATTTCTGAGGCGAGCTTACTTAACTCCATCAGATTTGATGATGGGCCAAATTCGCGACCAAACCAATCGATAATAACTGAACCATTATTTGTAGCTCCACCAACGATAAGCGTTTCGGCATCTAACAAGTATCTGAATAATTTTCTTTCTGAATCTTTGATCTCCTTTGCCCCCACCCTTCGCACCGCACCACTGGTACCTACTGTAATTGTCAGGTCACCTTCACTCATTGCATCGCTGCCAAGTTGAGCCAGACAGCCATCATTAGCACCCAGAAAAACAGGAACAGACTTTAGGGTTGAGGGAAGATCCGTGTGCGAATTGATATGAACAGCCTGATAACCAGAAATTGGAGTAGAAAATCGGGCTTTAGATACGCCAATTAAATTGAACGCTTCCGCGGACCATTGCAATGATTTTATATCAAACAAACCGGTGGCCGATGCCACAGAATAATCGATCAAAAACTCGCCACACAAGTGGAAGATCACAAACTCTTTTATTGAAATGAATTTGTGTGCATGCAGTAACAATTCAGGATCATGCTGCTTACACCACAACAGTTTGCAAAGGGGCGACATGGGATGAATAGGAGTACCCGTTTGATCATGAAGTCTGTTGCCCACCTCAGAGTCGCGAAGCTGCCGGGCTTGTGCCGAACTGCGTGTGTCTGCCCAAATAATAAGTTGAGTCAGAGGCTGACCATCTTTATCTACAGCCATTAAACTATGCATGGCACTGCTGAAACAAAGTGCAGCAAGAGAATACTCTGTAGAAGTATCTTTGACTACAACATTGATTACCTCTTTAACGGCTTCCAGAATTTGAGTGGCGTTTTGTTCCGCAAACCCAGCTCTTGGATATTGAGTAGGGTAAAAACTCTGGTGACTCTTAACTACTTCACCACTCGAAAGCACTGCCAGAGCTTTGGTGCTTGTGGTTCCTATGTCAATAGCAAGTACGAATTGAGTCAACTGATTCGGGTAAGGAATCAGAAAAATAGGTAAAACGAGGGATTAATAAAATGCGAACACTATCGCTTCAGGAACTTGTAGGTGCTTCTAAAGCTTGTTCCCTCATCGCGAACCGACACAAAGTAATAACCTGTGGTAAGGTCTTTCACTCTGATTTTGATTTCGAACTCATCGATAATTTCGGTTTCAAGCTCGATGGAATTACCCAGAATATTGTGAACTGTGAGCTTCACTTTCTTGGCTTGTGGAGTTTCGAATTTTATGTTTACAAATTCAGTAGCCGGATTTGGATAAACCTGAATAGACTTAACCGGATCGGGTTGATTTAGATAAAAAGCCTCCTCTTTAGTCTGACCAAATCCAAGTTGGACTGTCAAGACCAGAGCAAACACGAGGTAAAAGACTTTTTTTAGGTTCATTTAAGTACTATGTACGATTATTAGTACCGATTAGATGCAACTAGTAAGCCAAAAGTTTAAAATGATTCAAAATAAAGTCTCCAAAAAACCGTTTTAGCTGATTTTTTTAAAGGCTACAGGCAAAAAATCGATGATATCACTCGCGATAAGCGAGTTCTGTCCAAGCTCACGGCTAGCCAGATCACCCGCCAGCCCATGAAGATAGGCACCCAAAATTGCTGCTTGTGGCGACTCATAACCCTGTGCTAAAAGACCTGTAAGAATTCCGGTAAGCACGTCACCGCTTCCCCCGGTGGCCATACCGGGATTACCTGTTGAATTAAAAAATATTTTTTTGTCTGGCGTAGCGATTGCAGAAAATGCTCCTTTCAAAATCACAACTGACTGAATTCGGTTCGCGAACTCTTTAAGTTTTTCAAGTCTGTCGAAATCATTCTTCCACGATCCAACAAGTCTTTCGAACTCACCTGGATGGGGTGTTAAAATACTTCCAGCAGGAATTAATTTCTGGAGCATGGGGTTTGCTGCTAAAATATTCAATGCATCAGCGTCAAATACAATTGGCCTACGAAATTTATTCAGCACTTCTTCCAATCCATTTACAGATTCACTTGCTTGTCCTAAGCCGGGACCAATACCAAGCGCAGCATAAAAATCTTCTACTTCCCTTCCAGAAAAATAATCAGCAGATTGATCAATGGTTGCCATTGCTTCGGGAACCGCGGTCTGAATAATTGAATATCCACTTTGTGGCACATGAACAGTTAGCAAACCTAACCCCGATCGCAAGGCTGCTCTCGCTGATAATATACACGCTCCCATCTTTCCGGTTGAGCCTGCAATTAAAAGCGCATGGCCAAATTTTCCTTTATGATCAAATTGCAATCTCGGTTTTAATATTTTTTTTGCCGATTTGAGCGTTGTCAAAAAATATTCTCCTTCAATCTCACGAATGTATTTTTTACTTAGCCCGATATCAACGAGGTGCCATTCACCAACGAATGGATGGTTTTCAGGCATCAAAAAAGCAAGTTTCGGATTTTGAAAAGATACTGTGTGGTTGGCTTGGAAAATTTCCCCTTCAGAATGTTGGTCTGCTTGTAACCCAGAAGAAATATCTACGGCAATTTTAATCGCCTTGCAGCTATTTAAGCAATCAATCACAGAATCATATACCCCATTCAAGGGTCGAGACAGCCCGGAACCAAAGAGAGCATCGATGAGAATCGTGCGGTCTGAAAAAAGACTGTAATCAGTCTTACCTGCTAATTCCTCATGGGAGATTTTCCCAAGCTGTTTAAGGTTGGTTATAAAGTCTGGTGATTCTTTAACACCGTGCACGATCCAAACCTTAACGGAATAATTCCACTCATTTAATAATCGCGCAATAGCGAGGCCATCACCTCCGTTGTTACCTGTGCCGCAGATAATGCCTACTTTTTGGGTTGTGTCATATCGCTCTATAAACCAGGTAACAAAAGCGCGGGCGGCTCGCTCCATTGATTCAATCGAAGCAATAGGTTCTTCGCGAATAGTGTAAGTATCCCACGCTCTTATTTGTTCGGTTGATAAAATCTTCATGACATTATCTGTCTACTTCACCCAGCACAATATCAATGGAGCCAAGAATTGCAATCAAGTCAGCAACGAAAACTCCCTTGCTTATTTCAGGTAGTACTGAAAGGTTTACGAAAGAGCAAGCTCGGGCTTTGCAACGAAAAGGAATATCGCTTTTGCCATCAGTACGGAAATAAAAACCCAACTCACCTTTCGGATTTTCAGCACGCACATAAAGTTCTTGCGCTTTAGGTCTAATCTTTTTAGGGACTATCGCCTGTGGATCAAAGTCACGTGTGCGTTTGTAATCTCCCTCCAGCTTATCAAGACATTGATCCATAATGCGCAATGATTCATAGATTTCTTTCACGCGAACCGAGGTGCGATCCCAGCAGTCACCCACCGCACCCATCTTGCCTTCCCCAATGGGAATTTCAAATTCCAACTCCGGGTAAACTGAATATCCATCCACTCTACGTAAATCAAATCGCAACCCGGAACCTCGTAACATAGGCCCCGTTACTCCACTGTTAATGGCGAGGTTGAGCGGAAGCACACCCACATTAGCCGTGCGATCGATAAAGATTTTATTGTTGATCAACAATTTTTCCAACTCGCCCACTTTAGGTTTGAAGTAGGTGATAAATTCCCGGCAGCGCTGCTCAAATCCAACGGGCAGATCATAAAACAATCCACCGATCCAGATATAATTATAAAGCATCCGCGCTCCGCTGGCCCATTCAAGCAATCGAAGGATATGTTCGCGATCGCGCATGATCCAGAAAAATGGTGTGAATGCACCCAGATCAAGTCCGTAGGTTCCAACAGCAATCAGGTGCGAAGCAATGCGGTTGATTTCTGCCATCAACACGCGAATGTATTCCACCCGTTTTGGAATTTGCTCTGTAATACCCAGCATTCTCTCCACACCCATCGCATAGGCATGTTCTGAATTCATGGCCGCCACATAATCCATACGATCGACAAAAGGAATCACCTGATTATACGGCAAACTCTCCGCATGCTTTTCGAAACAACGATGCAGGTATCCAATGTGTGGAACTACGTCTTTGATAATCTCTCCATCCGACAACACCTCAAGGCGCAATACTCCGTGCGTAGAAGGATGTTGCGGACCGAGATTGATAATCATCTCTTCCGACTTCAATTCCTTCGGCTTGAACTTGTTCGGCTCGGAGTCGATCAGGTTGTCTTCTTTATATATGTATTGCTGGGGCTTCAATGGAAAATTGACAATTGATAATGGACAATTATGAAATTAATATTCAATTTTTACACCCCGATAATACTCTTCGTGTTTATAGTCTTTGCGCAGTGGATATCCTTTCCAATCCGCGGGCATTAAAATTCTTCTCAGGTCCGGATGATTATTAAACCCTATACCAAACATGTCATACACTTCACGCTCCAGCCAGTTGGCAGATTTCCAAACGGAAACAACACTTTCAATTTCTGGATTTTCTCTTGGCAAAATAACTTTCAATGCAAGTGAGTGATTGAAAGGAACCGAGTACAAATGATAAATCACTTCCATCGTTCCAGTCTCGGGACCGTTGTCAACTCCAGTGATGCACGAAAGCATATCAAAGTAGGAAGCAGGATTTTTATACAACTGATCACAAACAGTAAGTAGAACCTCTTTTTTTACAACTACTCCGAAAGGAGTTGAATTTGGAATCTCAACTACCTCCTCCGCGGTAATCTGTCGAATTAAAGCCAGCAAGTCTTCTCTTTTAACTGACATGCGATTCCTTTTCAATTAATTGTTCAATAGCTGTTGGCTTCACGCGACTTTCGTTTCTGATTTTCTCATGCAGTTTTAAAATGCCACCTATCAACGCTTCCGGGCGTGGTGGGCAACCCGGCACATATACATCTACAGGTATTATGCGATCAACTCCTTTGACAACATGATAGCCATGTTGCCAGTATGGGCCACCACAATTGGAACATGAGCCCATCGAAATTACATAGCGGGGTTCCGACATCTGTTCATAGAGTTGCTTGATGCGATCAGCCATTTTAAAGGTCACTGTCCCCGACACAATCATCACGTCCGATTGACGAGGTGTAGCGCGGGGCACCATGCCAAACCTATCCATGTCATACACTGTACTTCCGGTGCTCATGAATTCTATCGCACAGCAGGCTAACCCAAACGTCATTGGGAAAAGTGAAGACAAGCGGGACCAGTTTAGTAAGTCATCTACTTTGGTGATGATTACGCCTCCATTCTCAAATTGCTGATCTAACAATCCCTTCATACGTTTTCTTTCGGAGCTTTGTGTTCTGCGTACTTTGTGTTCAATTCATTATACAGCTTTGCAGGTACAGGTGAGTCGACATCGGTTGTCTTAGGAGAAGATTTTACCCAATCCAGATGACCCATTTTCCACGCGTAAGCCAGACCAATTATCAAGACAAAAATAAAAATCAGCATTTCAACAAACGCATACCATCCCCACACTCCATCAGTTTGAGCATTCAGTTCTTTATTAGCAAAAACAACAGACCATGGAAAAAGAAAAACGATCTCCACCTCAAACAAAATAAAGATCAGCGCAAGCACATAGAATCGTAGATTAAACTGAATCCAGGCCGGGCCTTGTGGTGTTTCGCCACTTTCATAGGAAGTAAGTTTTTGAACATTCGGACGATTGGGTCTGATTAGCCTCGAGACCAACAAAGCCGAGACTACAAACAAGGTTCCTCCAACAACAAACAGCAGAATCTGTGAAAAAATAGAAACAGAGGTTGGCTCAGAATTCATTTGAACCAAAGATACAAACAGCCGTGGTTCTTACCCAAGCATTTCCAGATACTAAAGATTGGTTGTGTTAAACGTATCGCCCTGATTGAGATCCCCTGTTTCGTAACCTTTGCGGAACCAGCGTTGGCGTTGCTCCGAAGTGCCATGTGTAAACGAGTCTGGTACAACATACCCACGGGCTTGCTTCTGAAGCCGATCGTCACCAATGGCACTGGCTGCATTCATGGCTTCTTCATAATCGCCAGCTTCGATCATCCCATGCATATTATCAGCATGATGGGCCCATACTCCGGCCAGAAAATCTGCCTGCAATTCCAGTTTAACTGAAAGTTTGTTGTATTCTTCTTCGCTGATCTGACCCTTCATAGCATGCACCTTATCGGTGATACCTCCTAAATGCTGAATATGATGACCCACTTCATGCGCAATTACATAGGCTTGTGCAAAATCTCCAGGCGCATCAAATCTATTTTTCAGTTCTTGATAAAAACTTAAATCGATGTAAAGTCTTTCATCAGCACCACAATAAAAAGGCCCGACTGAAGCATCGGCAGTACCACAGCCTGACTGAACACTGCCACTGAAAATAACCAACGTGGGTTCGCGGTAATCATCCATTAACTGATTCCATACATCTTCGGTATCGGCCAAAACTACTTTAACGAACTGGGCCAACTCCTCTTCTTCGGGACTTGCCTGATACGGGGCCGACTGAGAGGTAGAGGGTCCACTATCAAGTGGAACCTGTTGAAGTAGTGATAACGGATTTTTTCCGGTGATTAAACCAATAATTACAATAACGACTACCAATCCAAGACCGCCCTTGATCGGCAGTCCGCCAAAGCCTCCACCACCTCCACTGCCGCGTTGATCGTCTACATTACCACTTTGTCTTCTGCCTCGCCATTGCATAAAATAACCTTTTTAGAGTCGGAAGGTACAAAGCGAATCAACTCAAAACAAAACAGATTGTAGATTAGTATTTAGGAGCCACTACAAAAACAGGCGCTTGTTCGGTATGCCAGTCTTCACTTATTTTTTTTAGGCCTGTGCCATCGGCTTTCGACAAGTAGATATCAAACCATGTAGAATTTTTGTCTGAAGCATCGTAGACGAGCCATTCTCCATCGGGCGACCAGCTATGCCAGCCTTCGCTGATTTCATCTCCGGTTAGCTGGTTTACATCAGTACCATCGGTAGCAATTGAAAAAATGCTGTAGTTACCGTTTTGGAAAGACATGTAAGAGATTCGGTTTTTATCTGGAATAACAACGGGTGGCCCGGCATGATAACTATGCCACTCGGCCGTGGTATCGGTTTCGGGGTAGTGTGTTAGTTGGCGTTTGTTGGAGCCATCATCATTCATTATCCACAATTCGGCTTTTTCATTTTGAAAATTCCTACGATTGAGCCGATGCCGAAATACAATTTGTTTACCACCCGGTAAAAATGCGGGATCGCTAAAAGAAGAAGCCGTGTCAGAAGTTAATTGATTGTATGCACCTGTTTTAATATTGAGCAAGAAAAGTTGTTGCCGGATGGCCTTGCCTATTCTACCAGAAACAATCATTTCGGTTCCGCTATTTCTGCTGCTCATGTATGAATCTTCGATACGTAGATCAGAAACTTTGCGGATATTATTTCCATTCACATCCATCTCATACAAAAAATACATGCGATAGGTAGTATCGCGATCGGAAGCGAAATAAATTTTGTCTTTGTAAGAATGATAAACCCAGTCGATCCCGGCTGAGTTGGAAATGTTTTTCTTGTCCGTTCCATCGGCATTCATTACAAACACTTCGTAATTTCCGTTGGCCGTATGGTAATACACATTGTAAGTGATTTTTAATTCATTCAGGTCAACAGGTTTTTCCTTACTGGTAGCACAGCCGAACAGCACTACCAAAAAGACAATAGAAGCACCTAAAATATTTTTAAGTGGCTTAGTCATGATTCTATTTCCACGCAGCTAAGATAACGCCCATGATCGTAAGTGCCACAATACTGTAGCCAGCATTGATCAGAAATAATTTAAACGACCTTCTTTCAAAAAGATAATGCGTTCCCACGAACGTGGCCACCCAGCCAAAGCCGGCAAGAAAGCCCCACAAAGCACCCATGGTTGGATCATTCTCTGGCCCCATAAACATAGCAAGATTTACAGCAGCAATTAATCCGAGAACGAAAGCCAACCCGAAGATCTTAATCATGTTGCCGCCTTTAAGGCTCTCTTCTGTAAATCCGTTTTCTTTCATCCACGCTTTGCCAAACACAGCAGGTGAATACCAGAGGCCACCAATCAAAAAGGTTGAAAGGGCAGCTACAAAGATTGCGAGGTAGTTTAATTGAACATCCATAGTAATAGGGTTTAAGTGTGAGGGCTATGTTAAAAGTAAGGATTTCATTCCATAATAGTTCCGGTGCGTAAATAATGATCTATGGCTGTCTCCCAGTCTTTCAGGTTGTTTGCAAACATGTGCTCCAGCATTTCTTTATTGCGTTCGTTGCCCAAAGAATTCAACCCGGTGTAAGAATACGCAACCGTTACATTCGTTTCATGCTTTGCAGCTTCACAATGCACGGTAATAAACCAAACCCGGTTAGAAGTTGAAACTGAGTATTCAATGCGATAGTTTTCAGGTTGATACTGGGTTATCATCCATAGGTATTCTGGCTCATCGGCATGTTTACCTTTGGTTTTAAAAATCATGCGTAGTTCAGCGTGCGGATGAGTGGAGTAAATTACCTCGGGATTCCAACCAAAACACCACTCCTTTTCACGGATCGGACCAAACAACGGAAATACATTTTTAACTTCACTATGTACAGTAAATGTAGCCGTCCGTTCTATGCGCTGTGCCTGCTGAGCACCTGCTTCAATTGTCATCATAAAACAAGAAATAGAATTAGTCGCGTTTGTAAAATCACAACTTGAAATTGCGAACTTTAAAAACACGAAATTTGAATCCGTTACTGAACCGGAAAAAAAAGTGACTGAAGCGGAACCTAATCCTTCTGAAGAAGGCGTAAAACTAAATGATGGCCTCATGCGGCTTATTGGCATTCCATTTTTTGGTATCGCCATCCCCAACCTTACAGGCTTGTTTGGTACACTGAGCTTTACCGATGCATGGTATTGGTTTGGTTATCTCTATTTTATAATCCTTGCGGCCGCCATTTGGCAAGGCAATCGATACCTGCTTTTTCGCACACGAAAAAGATTTACATGGTTCGACAAGCCTATCGAAAAGTTAATGTTGCTATTCATGAATAACATTTTCTACACTACACCTTTCACTATTGCCTGGCTGTGCCTGTGGTATAATCTGGCTGGGTTTAGCACCATCAAGTGGGATGTAATTCTTGTGGTGGCACTCATGAATGTAATCTGTGTACTTTTTGTAACGCACGTTTACGAAACTGTTTTTATGGTAAAAGAACAACAAAACGAGCAAGTTAAAAATGCAGAACTGCAACGAGCCAAAGCTGAAGCCGAACTGGCTGCATTAAAAAATCAGATCGACCCGCACTTTATGTTCAACTCGCTGAACACACTTACCTACCTTATTAAAATTGATTCTA
Source organism: Cyclobacteriaceae bacterium (assembly GCA_965278925.1). Lineage (GTDB taxonomy): Bacteria > Bacteroidota > Bacteroidia > Cytophagales > Cyclobacteriaceae > ELB16-189. Next base: position 2,048,678 of record OZ257123.1, read on the forward strand.
CAAAAGCATTGCAGTTTACCGAAAACCTTGCCGAAGTATATCGATACATTCTTAGTCAGAAAGATCAGACGATGGTGTTGTTAGATGATGAACTGGACTTTACCCATAAGTACACGGACCTGTTGCACTTGCGATTCGGAAAAGCTTTAATAATCAAAAAGCAATTTAACGATTCGGCAGGGAAAGAATTTCTTATTCCGCCTACTTCAGTATTTGTGGCCTTTGAAAACGCAGTGAAGCACAACGAAATCAGTGAGAAGAACCCGATGCATATTACCGTTGATCTGAAAGATAGTCAACTGATTATTCGTAATTCGATACGCGAACGAAAAAGTGTACACTCTTCGAAGATTGGGTTAAAAAATCTGGATGAGCGATTTAAATTGATAACCGGTAAAGGAATTATTGCAGGAAGAGAAAACGAAGAGTTTTTGGTTCAGTTTCCGTTGATTCCTCTAAAGAGTTAGGTATGAATGTAATCCTTATAGAAGACGAACTTCCGGCCCGCGCCAAACTTCTTACCATGCTGCAGGCTATCGACTCAAACATTCGGGTTGTGGCGCAACTGGGAAGCGTGAAAGAATCACTGGAATGGTTGAAAACAAATCGAGAACCCGATCTTGCCTTTGTCGATATCCAATTGTCTGATGATCATTCGTTCGAAATTTTCAGAAGACATCCAGTTAAGTTTCCTGTGATCTTCACAACTGCCTACGATAAATATATGCTTGAAAGTTTTGAATTTAACTCCATTGACTATTTACTCAAGCCCATCACAGAAGAAAAACTTGCCCGCTCGCTCACTAAAATTCAAAACCTAGAACAGCATTTTCTTCAAGACAATATTTTAAAACTGATTCAACACCAGACAGGCATGGCACACCTCGTGGTACGCAAAGGAACAGAATTTATCTCTCTCAACACAGAAGAGATTGCCTATCTTTTTACAGAGCATAAAATTGTATTCGTACGTGATTTTATCGGCCGGCAGATGATTGTCGATAAAAATCTGGCCGAACTGGAAAGTGAATTGGATTCAAAAACATTCTTTCGCATCAACCGCAAGTTTATTGCCAGTCAAAAATCGATCGATCGTTTTAAGCCCGATAACGGGAAGATTATGATTTTTTTAAAACCTGAAATGAAAGAAGAAATCCACGTAAGCAAAGAAACGGCTCCGGAGTTCAGGAAGTGGATTGGGAGTTAAAACCCATCATCCTTCGGTTCCCACAATTCAATCTTGTTTCCATCCGGATCCATGATCCAGCCAAACTTACCATACGGATATTCCTGCATTTCGCCCACAATCGTTACGCCTTCTTCCTTCAGTACCTTCAGTAACTCTACCAGATTTTCAACCCGGTAATTAAACATAAAAGGCTTCTCGCTGGGGCTAAAGTACGTTGAGGATTCCTTGAACGGGCTCCACACAGTTTGAGCCGGAGTGCTCGCTTCTTTACTATTTATGTCAATCCATTTAAATACTGCACCAAACTCATCTACCGGCAAATCCAGATGTTGTTTGTACCATTCACCCAATCCTTTTGGATCCTTCGTTTTAAAAAATACTCCCCCAAGTCCTGTAACGCGTTTCATATTTATCGTTTTATTGTTTTTTCATAAATCTCAATCCACTCTTTCGGTTTTACTTTCGATGCAAGTTCACCAAATAATTTTATGGGCACATCATCTGGTTTTTTAAACCGGATACAGGATTTGCCCATATCCAACTTTTTGTCACTATGCTTTTTAAACTCTTTTACAAACCAATCGTGCAGGGCACCTTCATACACAGTCATGTGATAGACTGCAATATGATTTTTCTGCGAAGCAATGCTAATAAAAGGTAATGCATCTTTAGGGTTGGTGTGATACCCGGCCGGATAAAGTTTGTGCGGCACTACGTAACTGATCATTCCGTACTGCATGGTTTCTTCAAAACCTTTCGGGAGGTTTTTCTTTACCTCTTTTCGCAAGGCAGCAATAATTTCTGCGCGATCGTCCGGCAAGGTTGAGAGATACTCTTCAACAGTTGTTGCTTTTGATTGCATGCTGGTATTAGTTTATATCTATATATGTTGATCAAGCAAAATAACATTACCATCCGGGTCGGTGATCGTAAGGCTTGCCGGTCCGGTAGTTTTTTCATCGGCTTCACTTTCAAACTTTATACCGTTCTCTTTTAGCTTCCGCTGAATTGATCGTATATCTTCAAACTGTTGCAGGGTGGTAGCGTTTTCATCCCACCCCGGATTAAAAGTTAAAATATTGCCCTCAAACATACCTTGAAAAAGTCCAATGAGGGTGCTGCCGTTTTTCATTATGAGGTAATTCATTTTTGCATCGCCCCCAAAAGTTGTGAAGCCAAGGGTTTCATAAAATTTCTTTGAAGTCTCAAGGTCTTTGACGCTTAGACTTACTGAAAATGCTCCTAGTTTCATATGTTCCGTTTCGCTTTTGTTAATAATCGTTTTATCAGGTTGCTCTACCGTGGTTGACTTTATAAAGTAACCCCCACAGAACGATAGTACAAGGCCCGCCACTATTAATAAAATGTTCTTCATTTTTCTTTAGGTTATTTTTTTTGAATCGCTCTTGTTGACATCAGCAGGTAAAAATTCTTTTTTCCGCAGCAAGCCAGCACTGATCAAGGTAATGATTAACCCTACTGGAAAAATTTCAAACAGCGTAACTCCAAAACGGATCACCGGATTTTTATACATCTCCATAAAGGTTCCCCATTCTTCTTTTGCCTTTACAAGATCAGCTTCCGTTGCTCCTCCTGCTTTCAATTCTGTAAAATGCTGCTCCTCCATTTTTTGAGTAAACACATCCCCCATATTTGCAAACGACACTTCCCAAGCCATCGCATACATGATGGATGCGATCAGCGTAATTAAAATGCCGATGGTAAATCCTTTTCCGAATGTAACCAGACCACTTGCATGATGATCGCGATAGGATTTGATTCCAAAAAAGACCATCGATAGAGCAATTACCATGGTGGTATAACCCACCAAATGGCCGTTATCAAAATTCAGGGCCCCCGTTTCCCACAAAGGCATGGTGGCCAGCATCAGGCCACCTACAATAGTGCCGCCAATAAGTCCGTAGGTGATTACAATTTTTTTCATAGAATTTGTTTTTTCTCAAATCAAGCTCCGTCAGCCTCAAATTTCGTCACCCGAAAGTATGATTCGCTGAAATTTACATGAATTCATACCAAAAGAGGAGTGCTTAAGTAAGGAATTGACATGCTTATGGCAGGGCGTGATCCCAGATTTATATTAATTAATAAAATGATACTTTCGTAGATGAAAATTTCGCTTAAAGCCTGGAGTATGAGGAGTCTTGTTTTTACAGTAAGTATATTTCTTTTGACTGGTACTGCCTGGGGGCAGGATAAAGTAACAGCCGATTTTTCGTCTTTGAAGATAGCGGCTGAAGGGCTGGATGGTGACATGCTCGATTTCGCAGTAAGCAAAGATCAAAAATACATTGCCATTGCCAACGAAAATAAAGTTATCAAACTGTTTGAAGGGCGCACAGGTCGGTTTGTTAAAAGAATCACCGGATTTCACGCCAACCTAACTGAAATCATTTTGTCGCCAGATGGAGAGAAAATCATCACTTCGGGGCTTGATAATTCTTTGGCGGTAATCGACATCAAAACAGGTGCTTTTATTAACTCGGTAAAACTTAAAAACCCGTTGCGCTGCCTGGAAGTATATGAGCATGGTCAAACAGCCATTGTTGGTGATAGCAAGGGGGTGATTACGTTTGTTGACTTAGTTAACTTTACTATTCTTTCTGAGATTAAGACCGAAGCCCCACAAGTTACCTCACTCGCCTTTCGAAACGACTTTAAGGAGATTGCCGTAGGCACGGGTGTAGCGATTGGATACATGTTAAAAAAATATCCGATCCTGATTCTGGATGCCGACAAGAGAACTGTTTTACGACAACTGGAAGGAATGCAAGGCGCTACCACAGCCGTGCGTTATAGTTACGATGGAAAAACTTTGTTTTCAGGACATAAATCAAACTCACGAACGCTGCTGCGCTGGGACTTAAACTCGGGTGACAAGAAAATAATAAATCAACTATTTAATATAGTATCGCTGGGTGGCTACTCGAGCATAGATGTTGACAAAAAGAATTCCGTAATTCTTGCCACCACCGATGATCGCTCTATACAGATTTATGATTTGGCTACCAACGAGCAAATCTCAAATAAATTTGCCAGCAAAGTAAGACTGATGAGAAAGCTGGAACATTTTCCTCGCAATGTGTTTGGGCTTAACGAAGGAAAAAATTTCATCATTGGTGGGTTCAACAAAAGCATGTTGTATATCTACAACTCTGAGAAAAAAGGTGTTGTTGGATACATGCATACGTATAATGACGAATGGGCTGTAGTAGCAGCCGATGGACGGATGGATGGCTCACTGGCTGCGATAAAAAATCTGGCCTGGAATGTTGGCGCCTATAACATACCTCTCGAAAACACATATGACGTAAACTTTACTCCCCGATTATTAAGTCAACTGATTTCAGAAGAAACCGTGCGCGAAGAATTTAAAGTAGAGCAAGCAGCTAAGGAAATCCCAAAACTTCAGATAAAAAGTATCGATGAAAAAATGCTGGCTGTTGCCCGCGGAACTTCTGCATACAGCACATCGCAAAAAAATATTACTATTCAAGTAGCAGCCGAACAAAACGCACAACTCATCGATGAGGTTCGATTGTACCATAATAACAAGTTAGTGAATACCGTAAAATCAAAACCCGGAGAAGTTCTGAGTAACATACAATTTAAAGCAAGCTTGACAGACGCATTTGGGCAGGATAATTTTTTTTATGTTACGGCACGAAGTAAACAGGGCTTCGACTCTGAAAAACTCAATTTCATAGTAACCTATCAGGGCAAGTCTGATGAAAAGCCCAAATTATTCCTGATGACCATCGGAGTGAATGAATACCGTAACTCAAAGTACAATTTGAACTTTGCTGTGGCCGATGCTACTGCCTTTGAAAAAGAAATACAAAAAGGTGGGCGTGGTTTGTTCGAAACCATTGTGGTGAAGAGCATCCGCGATAGTAAAGCATCGAAAGCAGAAATTATAAAAGCGTTCACGGAGATACAAAAGCAGGCAAAGGAACAAGACATGCTGATCTTTTATTATGCCGGCCACGGCACTATGTCGGATGGAAAAACGGAAGAATCTCAATTTTATCTGATTCCGCATGATGTGACTCAACTTTATGGTAAAGATGAACTGCTAAAAGAAAAAGCGATCTCCGCGAACGAGTTAAAGGAGTTATCAAAAAATGTAAATGCACAAAAACAAGTCTTCATTCTGGATGCTTGTCAATCGGCAGGAGCCATTGATGCGATGGTGAGGGGAGCTGCTGAAGAAAAAGCGCTTGCCCAGTTGGCGCGAAGTACAGGCACGTTTTGGATTACCGCTACAGGATCAGAACAGTATGCCAGTGAATTCAAAGAATTAGGTCATGGAGTTTTTACCTACTCGCTGTTAGAAGGATTGCAAGGCAAAGCCGACAATGGCGACAAAAGAATTACGATTAAAGAACTCAGTGCTTATATTGAAAACCGGGTACCCGAAATTTCAGAAAAGTATAAAGGCACAGCTCAATTTCCTTCCGGGTATTCTTTTGGCAATGACTTTCCTATTGCGGTAGTAAACTAAAAGTTAATCTTGGGCCAGCTTTCTCCGCCAACTGACATCCTACATTTGAAGGGCATCACGATCTATTCTTTTAATTGAACAGTTTTACTCACGGAATCAGGCGCAATTCTTTTCCCCTATGTATCGCTTGCGTTCTGCGCGTTACATCTAACTTCACAAAGAGATTTGATGAGTGTGTTTTTATGGTATTTAGAGACACAAAAAGTTTATCGGCAATCTCCTGGTTGGTTAAGCCTGCAGCCATCAGTTCAAGAACTTCGTGTTCGCGCTTGCTTATACCGAGGCGCTGCAGTTCGGCTTCGTTTAAAACAAACTCCGGGCCTACCAAAACGATTTGCTTCCGTGTAAGTTTCAATCCTACCCAAACACCTAAGGCCGCAAAAAAAAGCGCCACAAGCCCCACGTAAAATTCAATTGAAAGATCGCGCACAATAAGCCGATACTCAAGGTACTTCAGTAGAAATACCAAGGCTGCAAGAGAAAGTCCGTAAAAAATAACTATTCGTTTCATTCTATTAATCATCTTAAAAATGAAAGAAATTTTGGGGATTAACAACTGATATCATCTTGTTGCTCTCATTCAAAGACTGGTAATTTTAAAAAATCTCTTAATAAGTACTTCTTCAAGGTTACAATTAAACATAGTGAATGAATATCTTTGATGACTAACCTAAATCAGTAAAAAAATCTCAAACTTGCTTACCTGTGGATAAATACGCAAAAAGACGAAAGATGATACTCATGTTTATTTTGGGCGGGCTCACTTTCATTATCGCCATTTTTTATATCGCCCTTCGCAATACCAAAACAAACGTAACAGAAAAACAACCTTATTCTGGTTTTATCAATAAAGAACTTATGCTACAGCGACCAGGCTTGCTTGTAAAAAATGTAGATGCCTTTAGTTACGTTGAACCTTACTTGCTGGTGGAGGAAGATGCTCAGCTCTATGCTGAAATTACCGAAAAGTATCCGATCAATGCCGGAACCAAGGTAAAGTTAAACAAGGCCTTATTAATCAAAAATGCTGTCAGTGGTTTTACCACCAGCGTAGTAGTTGGCACATTGTATGTTAGCGGGCTTCAAAAGGAAATTAGCTTCGAATACATCTGGGGAAATGAACATGTGGTACTCACGGCTGGCGCAAAAAGTAGCTGGACCTATCCGGTAGCCCTTTGGCAGAAAGAAGAAATCAAAGAAAGTTATACTTTCTGAAATCAAAAGCACTCAGCTCTTCTAAAATCTTCTTCAGATTAATAAATTTGAAGAGGCTTCTTCCCTTGTATACTTGCTACCTGATCTGATGAACAAAAAATTGTTAAAAAAGCTTTTGCTCAGCCTTGTTCTAGTCCCGATCCTGCTATTTGTTTTGATGATAGCGCTTATTTATTGGAAACAGGATACAGTAGTTCAGGAATTAATTAAAACAGTCAATCAGGATTTTACAGGCGAGCTGGAAGTGAAGGGCAGCCATATTTCTCCCTTTGCTAATTTTCCTTACGTGTCCATCGATTTGGATGAAGTGAGGGTGTATGAAGACAAAACTAAATCAACACCCCCCCTATTAAACCTGCATGATGTCTACCTGGGTTTCGACCTATGGACGTTGCTTCAGGGCTCCATGGAAATAAAAGCCATAAAACTTAAAGATGGATTTATAAAACTGGTGCAGCATACGGATGGTAGTTTCAATATAGCCAATGCGCTCTCCAACAAAAAAGAAATTGAAGATGCCGGAGAAGAATTTCATCTAGACATAAAAACCATCAGCCTCGTAAATATTGATATTTTAAAACTCAACGAAGAAAATAATATTCTGATCGAGGCTTTCGTTGACGATGCTGAATCAAAATTCAAAACCAGTCCTGATCATGTGATGGTATCGTTGGATAGTAGGTTTTTGGTTAATGTATTGGTGGATGGAGATACTACTTTTATCAAACACAAGCATATAGACATTCATACACAACTGGATTTCTCTCAAGTAACGCAACTACTCACTATTCAACCATCAGAACTGCAACTGGAGAAAGCTCTCTTTAAAATGGATGGAACCATCGACTTTGATGATGACATGAATCTTGATCTTAAGTTCCATGGAAACAAACCCAACTTTGACTTATTTCTCGCCTTTGCACCCGAAGAATTAGCTCCGGCTCTTCAGCGCTATGATAATCAAGGGAAAATATTCTTTGAGGCTTCGGTTGCAGGTAAATCAATCAACGGACACAATCCATTGATTGTAGCCGACTTTGGCTGCGAAGATGCTTTCTTCAATAACAAAATATCAAAAAAGAAAATAGATGATCTCTACTTTAAAGGTCACTTTACAACCGGAGCCTTGAGGAATGCCACCACCACAGAATTTTCCCTTACAGACTTTACCGCCAAGCCTGAAGCAGGCATGTTTAGCGGCAACCTGATGGTTAAAAATTTTGAATCGCCTGAGATTGATATGAAGTTGCGCTCAGAGTTTGATCTTGATTTTCTGGCTCAGTTTTTCAACATTACCGATCTGCAAAACCTAAAAGGGCACGTAGCGCTTACCATGAATTTCCACGATATCATCGACCTCGTGAATCCGGAAAAAAGTATCGAAAAACTAAATGAGTCGTATTTTACCGAACTGGAAGTTAATAATCTAAGTTTTCGCACACCTGCTTATCATCTGCCCATAAACGATATCGATATCAAAGCCATGATGGATGGCCACAAAGCGGTGATTGATCATTTTAACATTAACGTTGGAGGTTCAGATCTTTCCTTTCAGGGAATCATCAGCGATTTGCCTGCCATCTTGCACCATACGGCCGATCCCGTTACAACCAATCTGCTTATTAAATCTTCGTTGTTGGATATCAAACAACTCACCTCGATGGATACAACAAAAGTGCGCGCTGTAGACGAACAGATTAAGAATCTGAGCATGAAATTAAAATTTAATAGTTCGGCCCGTGCCTTTACCGAATCGCCCGTCTTACCAATAGGTGAATTTTTTATTGAAGATCTGTACGCAAGTCTCAACCACTATCCACATACACTTCACGACTTCCATGCCGATGTATTTATCGATGATCATGACTTTCGTATTGTTGATTTCACGGGCATGATTGATCAGAGTGATTTTCATTTCACCGGAAGGCTTAAGAATTATGACATGTGGTTTAACGATGATCCGCTAGGAGATACCAAAGTGGAATTTAACCTCACCTCTACCTTGTTGCAGTTAGACGACCTCTTTGCCTATGGTGGAGAAAACTATGTGCCCGAAGATTACCGCCACGAAGAATTCAAAAACCTGATTGTTCATGGCTTTGCCGACTTGCATTTTAACAAAAGATTAAAATCCTCGGATGTTTATATGGATAAGCTGGAGGCGCAAATGAAAATACATCCGCTCAGGTTTGAAAAATTCAAAGGACGTGCCCATTATGAGGATGATCATTTGGTGGTAGAAAATCTGAGCGGCAAGCTAGGGAAGAGTGAATTTATAGCTAATCTTAATTACTATTTGGGCAATGACCCCACCATAAAAAAGAGAGACAACCACTTTTCTCTGTCAGCACCCCAACTTGATTTTGATGAGTTGTTCAACTACAACCCACCACCATCCAATCAACCTGCCAAGCTTGAAGATCATGAAGCTGGTTTTAATCTGTATGATGTTCCCTTCACGGATATGACTTTTGACTTTGATATTAAAAATCTCAATTATCACCGTTATCAGTTAGCTGATTTTTTCGCAAAGGCACGCACACAGGAAAATCATTATCTCTACATTGATACCTTATCGATGGCAGCGGCAGGTGGCAAGATGCAGATGAGGGGATACTTCAATGGTTCGGACCGCAATAAAATCTATTTCAGCCCCACCCTGAATATTGAAAATGTAGATCTGGACAAACTTCTCTTCAAGTTTGAAAACTTTGGTCAGGATCATCTGGTCTCGGAAAATCTTCATGGAAAGTTGAGCGGTAAGCTAACGGGCAAGGTGCAAATGCATGCTGATATGGTTCCTATTATTGATGACTCAGAAATCCATCTGGATCTAAACATTGTACAAGGACGGTTGGAAAATTACTCGGCCTTAAATGCTGTGTCCGATTATTTTAAAGATAAAAATTTATCGAGCGTGCGCTTCGATACCTTGCGCAACCATCTTGATATTACTAACGGCATTTTGTCTGTGCCCTCCATGACCATCAACTCAACACTTGGGTTTATTGAACTATCCGGCAAGCAAGATTTGAACATGAATATGGAATATTATCTGCGCATACCATGGAAGCTGGTAACCCAAGTGGGTATGCAAAAATTATTCGGAAAGGCTGAAGAACAAAAGAAAGAAGATGAAATTCAGTACATGGATGATTCAAAACGAATCCGCTTTGTCAACTTAAAAATAACGGGCACACCTGAAAAGTATCAAATCAGCCTCGGTAAAGATAAAAAGCAAAATCCTTGAAGACACTTTTAGGCTTCAAGAATCTTCTTAAGATTAACAAAATTCTGATTCATGTCTTTGAGGAGCATTTTCTTGATTATGGGAATCATCAGGTTCATTGGAAAGGGATTGTTTCCCATAAACGTAGTGATGATTTTAGTACGATTGTTATCGATGGGCACAGTAGTTGTATAAGCAGGGTTGGTTGCTTTAAAAGGTTTTTCAAAACGAATTTCAACATCATAGCGCTCACCTTCTTTGATGGCCGTAATCTCTTGTGCGCCTACACCTACATTTTTATTTTCGCTGGTCCACGATGAAATAAAACCAACCGTGCCATCAGTGCCTTTATAATCAATTTTGATATTCGGATCGGCCATCACCCACACACTGTATTTCTCTTGATTTTTAAGATGCTTTACATAATTAAAAACATCGCCACTCGGCCTGTCGATAATTATTTCGGCCGAAAGCGCAAAGGCCTTTGGCATAAGAGCCGCGACTAGCAAAATAGCGGTAACCAGAGCAAGGAGTAGGTAGAGGATAAACATGGTATCGTTTTAAGTATAGCTAAGGTAGCACTTTTTTTATTTGGGATTTGATTCTATCGTTTCCCGAAAATCCGTTGAAAGGGTCGGATTGTTTGTCCTACAAAACCTTCGGGGAAATTTTCTTTGTCGGGCAGGCCAATGGGAAGATTTTCATCATCGGATGGCCAGTAGTTTGTTTTGAAAAGAAAGTCCCAGATACTTAATGTAATGCCGTAATTAAATCCCTGCGGATGGGTAGCCGGAAGCTCTTTCGCATGATGCCACAAGTGCATTTGCGGCCCGTTGAATAAATACTTTAATGGGCCTAACGGAATTTTTAAGTTGGCGTGACCCAACTGACCCGTAACCAACGTAAAAATGTGTACGATAAAAAAATCGGTGATACCAAAGCCAATCATCGCCAATGGAATGTATTCTAGCGAACGATAAAGAATATTTTCCATCCAATGATATCGTAACAAAGCCGCGAAGCCCATCTCTTTGGTGCTATGATGTACTTTATGAAACTCCCACATCCAATCTACATGATGATAGAGGCGGTGAATATTCCATTGCATAAAATCTCGCAGCATAAAAATAATCACCAGTTGCACCCAACCGGGTAAATTGCCTACCCGAATGGCTATCAGGTTGGTAATGCCAAACAATCCTAAGAAATCGTTAAACAGTTGCACCACCACAAGCGACAGTGCATTGTAGGCGACCAGCGAAAAGAGAAAATAATTCCAGAATAAATAAAAGATATCGAGCCAGAAATGATCGCGAATAAGAGGTTGATTTTTACGCCACGGAAATAATACTTCAAGCAACCAGATTGCAATGGAAGCCCCAAGCAGCCAATAAAAATAATTATGCCAGCCGGGGTTTAATATTTCATACACAAAGTAATTCCAGTAGCCTGTGTAGCCATCTGAAATTACGTTGAGGTATTTCTCCATGCCGCAAAGATGAGGATTTATTGGAGATGATTTCTTATTGAATCACTCGTGTTACATTTATGATATCTGAGCATGCAAATCAAAATTATCCCTTCATAATTCTTTTCCTATGCTCTATACCCCACCCTACAATTTCAGTTACAATCTTTTCGAGTGTATAACCGTAGGGCGTAATTTCATATTCCACGGTAACGGGTTTGGTATCGCACACGGTGCGTGTAATCAGTTGATTGGCTTCCAGGTCTTGTAGTTCCTTCGACAGCATTTTGGCCCCAATGCCATCCACCACGCGCAGCAAATCCATAAATCGCATTTTGCCATTAAAGAGCAGCACAGCAATAATCTGAATTTTCCATTTGCCGCTGAGAATATCCATTGCATCGCGCATGCCTAACAGACGCTGAGCATGGTCGCCCGAATTGCAATGATTTTCAGATTCGGAGTGCTTTCTGGTTTCCCTAACAGGAGATGTTTCGGTGAGTATGTCAATCATGGGTGTAATTTCAACATCTAACAGCTTGAGAGCGATATTAGTTTCCTCGAGGAAACTAGTTTCTAAAAGGAAACCCATAACCAATCTACAAGTACTATCCCTCAGCTTTGCAGAAAAAAAAACGAAAATGAATCGCGACAAAATTATTTATTGGATCGCCACCGGACTGTTAGCCGCTGGCATGGTGATGAGTGGTGTGATGTACCTGAGCCAAAATGAAGAGATGGTAAAAAATTTCACATCCATAGGCTACCCAGTTTTTATGCTGGGCATATTGGGCGTAGCTAAACTACTGGGTGGCGTTGCGCTGGTAGCACCTGTGCCCGCAGCGCTAAAAGAGTGGGCTTATGCAGGTTTCACCTTTGTTTTTATTGGTGCTGTATGGACACACATAGCAACAGCCACACCCTGGATTGCACCGGCCATTGCGTTGGCGATATTGGCCGTGTCTTACTTCTTTTTCTTACGAATAAAAGCAGTAGCGAAATAATACCAACCATCGCGGAGTCTCCCCTAAGGCTCCGCGATAACACAAGTTCGCTGATAAAGAACACCAACTAAGGTTGTGGAGTCTAAAGCTTGACAGTAACAAAATTAGTTTTTCAATTCAGCATTTTCCAACGCTCTGGTAATGATTTTTTGAGGCTAATTTCTATTATCTTCGTTATTCCTTAACCCTAAATCTATGTTCTTTATTATCGGATTTGTAATAATTGTTCTGCTGGGGGCCATCCTTACCTACAACAACCTGATAGGTGCACGTAACGCAGTTGAAAATGCCTTTGGCACAATTGACGTCATGTTGAAAAAGCGCTACGACCTGCTGCCCAACCTGGTGGAAGTTGCCAAAACCTACATGAAACACGAAAGCGAAATTTTTACTAACCTGGCCAGCCTGCGCGCAAGAGCCACCACGGCCACCACCACCGATGAAAAAGTAGTGCTCGAAAACCAGATTTCCGGGGCCATGAAAAACCTGATGGTGTCGGTAGAAAATTATCCCGAACTAAAAGCCAGCGAACAATTTACCATGCTGCAACGGAGTTGGAACGAAACTGAAGAACAAATCTCAGCCGCACGCAGAGCTTACAATGCCGCGGTAACTTCTTATAACAATGCCGTAGAAAAATTTCCGTCTAATATTTTTGCCAACATGTTTGGCCACAAACGCAAAGAAGTGTTTGTGATTGCTGAAACCGAACGCCAGAATGTAAGTGCCAAGGCGTTGTTCAACTCATAAGAGATGCAGCCGATCACAGACTTCCGGTCGTTTTACCAAACCAACCTGCAACCAAAACTGACCGAGCTTGAAACAAGACGCGCAGCCCTTGCTCAAAAAATAAAACTCTATTGCGCCATTGCGTTTGGCATCGGGCTTCTGCTGCTGTTTTTTAAGGTTGGATTTTTACCCTTGCTGTTGGCCGGGGGTGGCATGTTCTTCTTCTACAACCATCACGCAAAACAATTTCGCAACAGTTACAAAACACAGATCATTGCTTCGCTGGCGCAAGCCCAGGGGTTGCACTACAACCACCAAGCGAGTATTAGCCGCAGCGATTACGACCGCAGCAAACTATTTGTTACCAAACCCGATCGCTATTGGGGCGATGATTATCTAAACGGCACGGTAGGCAAAACCGGCATCCGGTTTTCCGAATTGCATACGCAGTATCAAACGGGTGGAAAGGATAAAAGCTGGCATACCATCTTCAGAGGTATTTTCTTTATTGCTGATTTCAACAAAAATTTTATTGGCGAAACATTTGTGTTGCCCGATGTATCGGAAAATGTTTTTGGCAGCGGGATCGGTGGCTTCTTTCAAAAAATGAACATGATGCGACCCGAGCTGGTGAAACTGGAAGACGTAGAGTTTGAAAAAAACTTTGCGGTCTATAGTACCGACCAGGTGGAAGCACGGTACATTTTATCTCCCGCACTTATGCAGCGCATCCTTAGTCTTAAATTACGGTTTAATACCAAAGTAGCACTTTCGTTTATTGGCTCACATGTGTACATAGCCATTACCATTAACAAAAACCTGTTTGAAGCCCCGTGGCTCTTTAGCTCCGTTGATAACTACAAACAACTGGAAGAATATTATGATGAGATAGGCATGTGTGTAAAGATTGTAGAGATCCTGGATTTGAATACAAGGATCTGGACAAAAGAATAAGTTATGAAATAAATCAATCTGTCAGGTCGGTAGAATTGACACCATTAGGACGAGATGCAAAGAAATTGGGAATGCGTGGAGGTATGTGCCTAAGAAAAAATGAACACCAGTACTGGAAAAGTGACTACCTTTAAACCATATGCCAAAAATACCTACATACATCTTAGGTAACCCTGATTTAAGAAATCAACTTCCTCTAGCCGAAATAGAGAAAAGAATCAAAGAAATAGAAAACCTTGACTTAAGTATTGTATCAATCGATGATATAAAAGAACTTTTATCATCGATTGATAAAGGTTACGCATCAGCCACACCTGTATTTGGTGCAGGATGGAGATTGTTTCGTGGGGTCAAATACAACCAAAAACCCAAATTTCCATCAAATATATCTTATCCTCCCAAGCAATATGCTGCCATGAATCGCGCCAGTAGGTTAGGTCACCAATGTTTCTATTGCTCAAATGATATTACTCCAATTCTGTTTGAATTACAACCAAAGGTCGGGGATATGATAGCAATTGGTGAATGGATTTCAATCGAGAATTTGAATATCAATCGCGTTGGATACACGGAAACTAATTTTGAGCGACTATTGTCAAATCGCAAACCTCCAATCCCCCTTCTTACTGATGAATTTGATCGTCACCCATCTAATAACGATGTAAACAAATTTGTTGCTGAATACTTTGCTAAAACCTTCTCTCAACCTATCCCCATTGATAAGAAAATTCTTTACAACTTAACTATTGCTATTGCAGAGCGACACTTTTCTATTCCGGAATTGGATTTTAAGTTTGATGGAATAATGTACCCTGCAGTTAAGCAGAGGGCTAATACAGACAACTTAGCGTTGGTCAGTTCTGTTGTTGATCAGAAGATGCGTTTAAAAGAGGTCGATTGGTATCGTGTGAATGCTGTCAAAGATAATGGTGACTATAGTGGTGAAATTATTGATTTCGCAAATTCATTAAACGACAATGGCGAACTTGCATGGCAGGGTAGACCACCTCATTACGAATATGACATAAGAGAGGAAGGACCCGTCTATTGGGATTGGGACGGAAAAAGAAAATTAAAAGATCGTTTTGGAAATATTATCGAGCCTGATTGAAAACAATTTGGCGTAGTATTCATTTTCTTATTCCTGCAAGGTCTATCGACCTGACTAACTACCCCTTAAGTTGATGTTGGTCGCCTGACCAACATGTAAACTCAACCCATTGTCAATTATCCATTATCAAACTCCATTGCTTACCAAGCTGCTCGACATCTGTGATGTCGAACGATAGATAAGCTGGATTTACAAATCGTGTTTAAATAAATCTCCCGATCGTGCTTTCCAAACCGTGTCGCTCAAAAATGTGCATTTCAAAAACATGCATAGGCGACACATTTCTATTATCTACATTAATCACCGGGCTAAAGCCCGTTGCTATAAGTATTTCGCTCCTACGGAGCTTGGTTTTTTACAGAGGACAAGGGGGTAGAAATCTGTCGAAGGTAGCGTGACGCTTGCGCCTGAGTCGGGGGACTATATTTTTGACAACAAGTACCGAGTACTTAGACTTTACGCTATTGCAGCTTCCACTTAACCACATGGGTGTCCGTCATCGGTTGCTTTTGTCTGGTTGAATCAAAAACCACGGGCTCAAACGCAATATTGGCAAGGCAGTATAAATACCCATCCTTTATTTGCAAACATCGGGCATCATTAAAAGACGGATGATTATCTAAAATAATTTCACCCCTGATCACGACTTGCTCTTGTTCATCCAAGGTATACTTTTTGATTTGGTTATCGCCCACTCCATAAAGCGCTCCTTTATAATATTTCAGGCCATCATCGCCTGCAAAGGTTGTATCCCGATACGGTGAAAATGCGAGTGACTCCAGATTCAAAAATTTAATCCCACCATCGTATGAAGTTGTAAACAACGTGCGTTCATCAGTGGATAAATCTAATCCATGCACCCATGATAAATCAGGATGATTTACCAATTGTTTTAGTGAATCAATCGGATTGTGTGTGTCCACAACAAAAACAGAGGACTTGATTGTGTTCGAGACATAAGCTACTCCCCTGCTGCTAACCACTACATGATTAAAGTGATTGCGGCCTCCTATTCCAACAGATTCATATGCCCAAATCAAATTGAGTGATTTTATATCAAAGAGCAATAAAACCGAAATAGTACAAGCTGCAGGATCATCATTCACTTCATTCATCACCGCGTATAAAATTCCATCGCGAATGTAGCAGCCCATTCCGTTAAGCTTACCACTATACTTTGTTTGCAGTTTCTCATACTTAGTTTGGTTCGGATATACTTTCACAATTTCTTTTTTATCCCAGCTCCCAAGAAAAATAGAGCCATCATCCGATATCGCCATTCCCTTAAACTTGAAATTCGTTCCGGTATTCAAGGGTATTACTTCAACAGAATCAGTAAGCACTGCCGATTGGTTTACTTGAATACCTGAAGGCTTAAACTTGCAGGCACTCAACCCAATTAAAAATATGAGAAAGAAATTTTTCATACTAACCTGCCCAACCTTCTCTATCCAAACTTCTGTATTGAATTGCTTCTGCGAGATGTTCAATTTTTATTAAATATAAAAACAAAAGGCCACTTAAAATAAGTGGCCTTTATACTCTACGAATACTAACCCTTTCTACTGCTTCACAAAACTAAAAACATGATTACCCGCCACCGATGAAACTCTGCCTGAACCAAAGGTGCCTGTGGCCCATGCTAATGAAAGTTTGAGTGATGTTTCGGTGAGTTCAATGATGGTCACTTCCAGGTTATCATTGCGCTTGATTTTCTTTGCGGTGTCATCAGTAAATGTCCAGGTGCCACTGACAGGCCACACCACACTTCCGTTAGTGGTGGTGTAATTGGTATCAGTAAACGAAAGCGTTAGTCCGGTGAACAATTCGGTTTTATCGGTGGCATCCACGGTAACGCTTTGTATTCGCCATGTATTGGCTTTTAATAATCCCTTTATGCGAGCAGTCTCCGGTTGTGGGTCATCGCTCTTTTTACAACTTGTTACCAGCAATACACTAATGATAGTTGCTGCTGTAAATAGAAAGGTGTTTATCTTCTTCATAGTGGATGGCTTATTTATTTACTTTTTTACAAATCGAATGGTGTTGATTGATTTTTGTGCCTTAACTTTTACCAAGTACATGCCCGAAGGATAGGGTGCTACATTAAATCTTGCTTCCTTACCCGACTCTTCTTTGGATTCCAGTTTCCTTCCATTCAAATCGATGATGGATATTTCTTTCTTTCCGGATAGTTCACCTAATGAAATGGTAAGCAAGTCGTCTACCGGATTGGGATAAGCCTGTACGGAATGTCTATTGCTTTGTTCAACTCCTGTAATAACAAATATCTCCTCATCTGAAAAATCACTCAGGCAAACATCAACCTGAACTTGTACTTTATAGATTCCCACTTCTGCTACCTGAAGCGTTGCATTACTTGCTCCAGCAATGATTGCACCATTAAGATACCATTGATTACCTATTGTTGAACTCGAAGTTAATGTAGGGGACTCTGTATTTGCATTGGAAATCGAGACTGTAGGCTTTGCCGGAACAACGCAGTAACTATAAAGCAGTGAACCTTTATAGGGATATGCTCCATTAGCACCCGCAAAATCCTGCTTTTTGGTATATGTGCTTGTGGCCGCATCATACTCAAACAATACGCCAACGTTATTGGCGCCACCAGATGTAGTGAAACCATAAAGCTTACCGTTAGACGATAACTCTAAACTGCCATTGGGTGTACCGCCATTGACCGTTCCATTGAAATCCAATTTTTTCGCATAGCCGTTGGTGGCAGGATCATACTCGAATAATACACCGATAGTATTTGCACCTCCACGCTCGGTCACACCATACAATTTTCCATTGGGGGCTTGTACTAAATTTCCTGTGGGGCTTGCACCATTTGCACCTGTAAAGTCAACTTTCTTGGTGATGGTATTGGTAGCAATGTCATATTCAAAAATAACTCCTAGGCCATTAGTGCCGCCAAGGCGAGTCATCCCAAATAATTTGCCATTGGTTGCCTGCATCAAATCGCCTTCTGGTTGATATCCTCCACTACCACTACTGAACTCAATTTTTTTTGTGTAAATGTTGGTAGCGGGATCGTATTCAAAAATAACTCCTTCATCGTTGACACCTCCATAAGCCGTGAGTCCGTATAGCTTGCCATTTCCAGCGAACACGATACTACCATATGGATTGCCCCCTGTAGTTGTATAATTAAAGTCCAGCTTTTTGATAAAGGCAGATGTGGCAGGATCGTACTCAAACAGTACACCTGCGTTGTTTGCACCTCCATCACTCGTCATCCCATACATTTTGCCATTGCCAGCGAGAACAAGGCTTCCCTGTGGACTGAGTCCGTTCTCGCCAATGAAGTCTAATTTTTTGGTGTACGTAGCAGTGGCCGGGTCGAACTCGAACAGCGTACCATCCCCAGTTGCCCCGCCCCCATTGGTGGTGCCATACAATTTGCCATTGCTGGCTTGGGCAAGGCTGCCAAGAGGGCTTTCCCCATCTGTCAAATTGAAATCTAATTTCTTTGTGAAAGTTGATGTGGCTGGGTCGTACTCGAAAAGCACTCCGTCTGCAAGAGACCCACCATCTTGGGTCAGGCCATACAATTTGCCATTGGTGGCCAGATTAAGGCTGCTGCCAGGATTGCTTCCGTTAGGACTAATGAAATCAAATTTTTTGGTATACGTAGAGGCGGCCGGGTCGTACTCGAACAGCACACCATTATTATTTGCCCCACCACCTACCATACCATACACTTTGCCATTGGCGGCAACCACAAGACTGCCATTTGGATAGGTTCCGGTTGTGTTATTGAAATCCAGTTTTTTGACATAGGCGGAGGTGGCTGGGTCATACTCGAACAGCACACCCAATCCGCTCGCTCCACCATAATTGGTCATGCCGTACATTTTGCCGTTTCCTGCCTGGGTGAGGTTGCCTTTCGGACCGGCTCCGTTAGTTGTGTTATTGAAATCCAGTTTTTTTGTATAGGTGGAGGTAGCAGGGTCATACTCGAACAGCACACCAAAACTATTGGCCCCGCCTTGGTTGGTCATTCCGTACATTTTACCGTTGCTGGCAAGATTAAGGCTACCATACGGATAGGATCCGGTAGTATTATTGAAATTAAATTTATTGGTATAAGTAGAGGTAGCCGGGTCATATTCGAACAGCACACCATATCCGTTGGGTCCACCATAATTGGTCATGCCGTACAATTTTCCATTTCCTGCAAGGGTAAGGCTGCCTAATGGAGCACCACCCAATGCACTAATGTTGGGGTTTTCGAAATCCAATTTCTTGGTGTACGTTGATGTAGCCGGGTCATACTCAAACAATACACCTGCATTATTGGCACCGCCATACGCGGTCATGCCATAAAGTTTGTTGTTATTGGCCTTGGTAAGGCTGGCCCCTGGATACTCTCCGTTGGCTCCAATGAAGTCCAATTTTTTGATATAGGCCGAGGTTGCGAGATCGTACTCGAACAACACGCCAGTCTCATTCAGTCCGCCCTCGCTTGCCATTCCATACAATTTGCCATTCTGGCCTTCGGTAAGCGAACCTTGTGGTCTGGATCCTGAGACCAAGTATTTGAAGCTTTTCTGAACCGATAGGCTGGTGCCATCGGGGTTAGTTTTAAAGATGGTTCCCAACCCATCCATTCCTCCCCTCGAAGTCATTCCCCAAAGCGCTGGAGTTTGGGCCTTACTACTAAAAGCGATTAGAAAAATTAGCCAACATAAACGGGAAGGTTTTAGCCAAGTAGAATGTAACCGTGTCTTCATAGAATAATGATTTTCCGGAAAGAGAATCAATTATTCTATGCAAATGAGAGAGAGTTTACAGTAAACAAGAGTTACTTGATAACTGTAACGATCAGCTATATAAGTGAATTTTTGTAACGCTGTCTTACCTGCTTTCCAGCAGTTGAATCACATAATCCTTCTTTCGTTGCGAAACAGGAACGGAGTGGCCTCCTTCCAACACGAGACAGTCGGTTTTGCGATCGTAGAGTTTGATGTGAGCCGGGTTTACCAAACTGGAATGATGGCTGCGCAGAAAGCCCAGTGGAGCCAGCATTTCCTCATGCGTATGCAGATTGCGCGATACTAAAATCGGATCAGTGTTTCGCAGAAAAAATTGTGTATACGCTCCCTCTGCCTTGCAATAGAGTATGTCGTTGACTTTCACAAAATACGTAGCCTCCATGTCCTTTAATACAATTTGCCTTTCTGTTACCGGTTTGCCGGAAACTTGTTGCAGCAAAATATCCAGTTGGCGTTGCAGGTTTTTTTCTTGCACTTTTTGTGATGCCTTCAATAATGAATTGGCTAACTCTATCGGGTTTACCGGCTTCATCAGGTAATCAATCGCACTGAATTTGAAGGCCTGCACCGCATATTGATTAAAGGCTGTGGTAAAAATCAATTGAAAAGTAGGTTCACTTATTTTTTTTAACAAATCAAATCCGGTTCCATCATCCATCTCCACATCCAAAAACACAACATCGGGCTGAAAGGTACGAATGAGAGAAATCCCTGTGCTCACACCATTGGCTTGCTGTACATCATGCAATGAAGGGTGAATCTGCTCAATGAGTTGAAGGAGTGTCTCACGTACATCTGTTTCATTATCAATGACAACTATTTTCATGTGTTTATAATTATTTTTTTGGTCAGATGGAATGGCCGAAATAATCAGTCAGTTGGGTGTCGAACTTCTTAATGGCATTTCATTCTCTTTAAGCGTTCTTGCGAATGTTCATATTTTTATACAACAGAGGAAGGTAGATGGCTACGAGTACTCCATTTCCATCAGCCGGTCGACCAATCGTAAACCGAGCTTTTGATTTAACTTTCGTAGCCAACAAGTAAATGCGGTCTTTTATTATTTCACTTGCTCGTGAGATATGCTCATTCTTTTCTACTTTCTCCGCCTGGAGACCTTTGCCATTGTCCATCACTTCCACATACAATTCATCAGCACGCTTTTCAAACCGAATGACGATATGCCCTTTCCAATCAATACCGGCCATGCCATGCTCAATGCTATTTTCAACGAAGGGTTGAATGATCATGGGAGGAATCAGCAACTCATCAATCTCCACATCGGCTTGCGCTTCGATAGAAAAATCAAAAGCGATAGGATAGCGGTTCTTTTGAATTTCCAAATACTGGCGAAGGAATTCCATTTCCTCTTCGATGGTAGTGTATTCCTGATAGGTGCTTTCGAGTGTTTTGCGCATCACATCGCTGAACTGCGACAAACGCGAAGCGAGAACTAATCCATCTTTTTGCTGCAATGCCGTTTGTTGTAAAGAGGTTAGTGCATTGAAGAAAAAGTGTGGATTCATGCGCGCCCGATTCAGACGTTGCTCGGCTTCCAAAACTGTTTTCTTATGTCGCAGCGATTGCTGTCGTAAGAAAAAAGCAAAAGCGATAATCGCCAGCAAACCGGCTACGGAAAGAAGTAAATAGAATCGCTTCTGCGCGGCCAGTTCCTGAATGGTAAGCTCATTTTCTACCTTATTATATTTCTGCTCCATCTCACTAATGGCTTCCGCATTCTCTTTGGATACTAAGCTATCGCTAAGCACTTTGTACTGCTCTAAAGATTGAAGGGCGAGTGCGGTAGATCCGCTAGCCTTGTAGGCTTCGTATAGTTTGTACTTTATCTCTCGCACTGAAAAAATATTATTGACGATCATAGCTTGCTCCAATCCTTTTTGCAGCCATTCTATGGATTTTTGATGCTCATTCAATCCGACAAAGGCGGCCGAACGCAAAGAAAAAATCGCAGACCGGACATTAGCATTGGTTTTGGGTGTGATGTAGGTGAGTAGCGTATCGGAATAGAGTAACGCTTCCTTAAAATTCAATTGCTTGGTAGCTACATCACCCAGTGTAACATAGTTCTTAATAATATTAACCGGAACCCCGGCACTCTTTGCATATTTCATGGATTCAATGGCTGTGCTATGGGCAGAATCCAGAAAAGCTTTCTTTTGAATCGTAGTGTCGTACGAATAAAAATAAGCAATAGCTAAGTTTGAAGACGCTTGAGCCAGCAGTGAGGTGTTGGTAGTTTCCAACGCCACCGCAAACGCCTTCTTTGTAAAGTAAACACCTTTTTCATGTTGCTTTTGGTTCATAAACACGCTGGATATTCCGGTATATACCTTGGATTGTAAAGTAGGATCCTCCACAAATCGTATCAAATCCAGTGCTTTATAATAAAAATAGATGGAGCTATCGGGATTGCCTTGTCTATTATAGTACACTCCTAAAATACGATTGCACTCCACAGAAGCAAAGGGGTGGTACTCTTCCTTTAGAATTCGCAAAGCAGTAAACGCACTTTGGCGACTTTCATTCGTTAAAGCTCTTGCATTGGCTACTGCAGCTTCTAGCGCAAATCCGATGGCTTGGCAACACGAAATTTTAGATTTTTTAAATTCAGCGGCAATGGTGTTCGCCACTTCATAATTCGATGCTACATTGTTCTCATCAAAACGTCTACGCACTTCTGGTGTAAACTCGGCACATAAACAAGCCTTCTGGGCATTGACAGAGAAGATGGTACCGCTATGCAAAAGCAATAGAGCGATAAAGCGAAGTAGATACTTTGAAGGCATGTGGGGAGTGTTACATCTATAAAACTAAACCTAGCAATTATAAAATCTACGAAAGCAGTTTCAATAACTCACTATCGCAGACTAAAAACAAGTTAACCAAATAATGGCTTTATAAGTGATCCTTCTGATTTTACAAGTGACTATACTATAACCTAGCCACCTGCCGCTGCTCTCCCAATTCTTCAATTCCTAACTCAATTGCCGGAAATCACATCGATAGCCATACTAATCTGCATTGTGACGTCTTTGTCACTTTTTTTTCAACAAACCTCAACACAGAAGGTAATTCCGAATCATCACCTGATCTTGAAGTAGCAAGCAGAGAAGAAAAGCCAACAATCACCCCGCCCACCCTTCTCTATCCAAACTTCTGTATTGTATTGCTTCTGCGAGATGTTCAATTTTTATTTCCGCTGTTCCGGCCAAGTCGGCAATGGTGCGCGAAACTTTTAAGATGCGGTCATACGCACGGGCCGAGAGACCCAATCGCTCCATTGCAGTTTTTAATAACGTGCGGCCTGCATCGTTGATCACACAAATCTCTTTTACCATGTTGGCGGGCATCATGGCGTTGCAATAAATATCCTTGCGACCTTTAAATCGTTCGCTTTGTATCTCGCGGGCTTTAACCACACGCTCCCGAATCTCTTCACTGGTTTCGTTCTTGCGCTGGGTTGTCATCTGATCGAAACTTACGGGCACTACCTCAACATGTAGATCGATGCGATCCAGCAGCGGGCCACTCACTTTACTTAAATAACGTTGCACCACACCCGGAGCGCACACACATTCCTTTTCGGGATGATTATAATATCCACATGGGCACGGGTTCATACTCGCCACCAGCATAAAGTTTGCCGGGTAGTCAATCGAAACTTTTGCGCGCGAAATAGTTACGCGTCTTTCTTCCATCGGCTGGCGCATTACTTCCAGCACGGTGCGCTTAAACTCTGGCAACTCATCTAAAAATAAAACTCCGTTATGCGATAAAGAAATTTCTCCGGGCTGCGGATTGCCTCCACCGCCTACGAGTGCAACATCACTAATAGTATGGTGCGGACTGCGATACGGTCGTGTTGTAAGTAATGTTGAGTCGGCCCCAATGCGTCCGGCTACCGAATGAATCTTGGTTGTCTCCAATGCTTCATTTAATGTAAGGGGCGGAAGAATAGAAGGTAGTCGTTTGGCTAACATAGTTTTGCCTGCACCGGGCGGTCCAATCATAATTACATTGTGACCTCCAGCTGCAGCAATCTCAAGCGCACGTTTAATATTTTCCTGACCCTGCACATCTTTAAAATCCGCCTCGTAGTTGTTCAGTTTGTTTTGAAACATCTCGCGCGTATCCATGCGTAGCGGCTCGATGGTAATTTTTTTCTCAAAAAAATCGATTGCCTCTTGCAAGGTCTCTACACCAATTACATCAAGGTTATTGACAATAGCGGCTTCACGTGCATTTGATTTTGGAAGTACAAATCCTTTAAACTCAGCCTTGCGAGCCTGAATGGCGATGGGCAACACACCTTTGATGGGGCGCAGGATTCCATCTAACGAAAGCTCACCCATGATTACATACTTATCAAGTTCTTCGGCTTCAATTTGCCCGGAAGCTTTCAGCACCGAAAGTGCAATGGGCAAATCGTAGGCGCTGCCTTCCTTGCGCAAGTCGGCTGGTGCGAGATTCACCACCACCTTGTTGCGCGGCATAAAATATTTCAGGCTTTTAAAGGATGACTCAACGCGGTGCTGACTTTCTTTTACGGCCGTGTCGGGCAAGCCGCTCATGTGAAACTCTTTGCCTTGCGTTACATTCACCTCCACAGTAATGGTGCGGGCATCAACTCCGTGTACAGCGCTTCCAAATGTTTTCGCGACCATTTCCGAATTTTAGAATTACGAATTGAGATTTAAGAATTAAATCTCTGTAAGCTAAGATAAGAATATCAGTTGATTACCCAACCACTTCCTTCTCAATCAATAGAATAAGAATGTGGATGATTTTGATATGTACTTCCTGAATGCGGTCGGCATACCCAAAGTGAGGCACACGCAATTCAATATCGGCCAGAGGTGCCAACTTACCGCCATCTTTTCCCGACAGGATGATGACTTTCATGCCTTTCTCTTTTGCTGTTTGTGCAGCCCTGATAATGTTCGGAGAATTTCCGCTGGTACTGATGCCCAGCAAAACATCGCCTTTGCTTCCAAGTGCTTCGAGGTAACGCGAAAAAACAAACTCATAGCCATAATCATTACTTACACACGAGATGTGACTCGGATCGCTGACACAAATCGCGGGCATAGCTTTCCGATTATCACGATACCGACCGGTAAGTTCTTCTGCAAAGTGCATGGCATCGCAATGCGAACCTCCATTGCCACAGGAAATAACTTTGCCACCTTGTTTTATAGAATTAGCAATGACTTTTGCTGCGGCTTCAATTGTTACCAGATTTTTTTCATCCTTCAGAAAATTCTGAAGCACGTCTGCTGCCTGCGCAAGTTCTGCCGCTATAAGTGATGTATAACTCATTACTTACCTGAAGCGGGAGTTTCCTTTACAGGAGGTTTAGCGGATTGTTGAAAGTCGTACACTTTAGCTTTTAAAGTATTGTTTTCGTGGCGCAACGTTTCATGTTCTTTTTTCGCATTCCGGGTTTCTAAAAAATTCCAGATGATATCAACCGCGAACAAGACAATACCCAACACGGCTCCATACTTCAGCAGTGAAAGCTTACCATAAAGCTGCGAGAGCAGACCGAAGTCTTCTTTGTTGGAATCAATATAAATTACGAACATGAGAATGGCGAAGTGATACACTCCGAAGATTCCAAAGAAAATGCGTCTGCGTTGATTCATTCTGCAATCGTTATAAGTAACAAACTTAGGCTTTTTCCACTAAAGCAAAAATTACAATCATCATCAAAACCTTGCATGCCCTTGTTATCGTTCGGCAGTTTGTATGGCCACCAGTTTGCGGTATAAGCCATTTTGGCTATTGAGTTGATCGTGGGTTCCACGCTCACCAATTTCTCCGTTTTGAATCACCACAATTTCATCGGCATGCTGTATGGTGCTCAGTCGATGGGCAATCACAATGGAGGTTCGGTTCTTCATCAGGTTAAAGAGCGCCTCTTGTACAAGTTTTTCTGATTCCGAATCAAGGGCAGAGGTAGCTTCGTCCAAAATAAGAATGGGGGGATTTTTTAGTACCGCCCGTGCAATACTCAACCGCTGGCGCTGGCCACCCGAAAGTTTAGAACCACGCTCGCCAATCAAGGTTTGATATCCATTTTCTGATTGCATAATAAAGTCGTGCGCGTTGGCGATGCGGGCCGCTTGCATCACACTTTCTTCACTTACGTGAGGCATACCAAAAGCGATGTTATTAAAGATTGTATCGTTAAAGAGAATGGACTCCTGGGTTACTACCCCAATTTGTTTTCGCAACGATTCAAGTTCATACTCCGTAATCGAAACTCCATCCACCAATACTTTGCCTTCGGTGGGATCATAAAAGCGGGGTACGAGATCTGCCAGCGTTGACTTGCCCCCACCCGATGGCCCAACCAGTGCAAGTGTTTTTCCTTTCTCGATAGTGAGTGTGATGTTCTTTAACACCCGCTCGGTATCGTAGGCAAAACTTACGTTTTGGAATTGAATCTCCTTTTCAAAGGATTTAAGTTCAATCGCATTTGGTTTGCTTTTAATTACTGGCTGCTGGTCAATCAAGGCAAAGATGCGTTTGGCCGAAGCGGTGCCACGTTGCAACGAAGTGATGCCATTGGAGAAATTTTTGGCCGGTTGAATGATCATCGCGAACACGGCAAGAAAAGTCATGAAGGCGGAAGGTTTTAATGTTGACCCTTCGCTCAGCACCATGTTGCCACCAAAGAAAATGATGCAGGCAATAATTAACACACCCAGAATTTCTGATACCGGAGATGCCAATTCGTTTTTATACGACATCGACTTGCTCGTCTTTCGGTAAAAGCCACTTTCCTTTTCAATTTTATCGATTACAAAATCGCGCGCATTAAAGGCTTTGATTACACGCATGCCGCTGAAAGTTTCATCCAATATATTCAGAATCCGCCCCAGCGATTCCTGACTTTGTGTGGCTTGTTTCTTTAAGCGTTTAATAATCTCAGCTAACACACCGCCTGTTATCGGCAACACCAGCAACGTAAACAAGAAGAGTTGTGGTGAAATGGTAAACAAAACGAAGAAATATACAATGATTGTGATTGGCTCTTTTAACACCGCTTTTAAACTATTCATTACGGCATTCTCCACTTCATTTACATCGTTGGTAAAACGTGAGATCAAATCGCCTTTTCGCTCATTGTTAAAATAGCCAATGTGTAATTGCGTAACCTTCTTAAAAATATCCATACGAATATTCTTAACGAGATCAACCCGGATTTTTGTAGCCATCACTCGCTCTAAATACCGAAACAGGTTAGCCAGAATTACGCAGCCAACAATCAGTGCACATACAAAGAGCAATGAGTTTAAAGATCCATAATCAACCACTATCTTAATGAAGTAATGATTAAATACACCAATGATATAATCTGTTGACAATTCAAAAGCAGGTAATGCTGGCACCTTCGGAACATTTTTTGTTTCATTAAAAAGTACATCGAGCATGGGCATTACCAGCACAATGTTGAAGGCACCAAAAATGATTCCTAAAATAGAATACCCAAAAAAGAATACGAGTCGGGTTCTTAATTTATTGGCGTACGAAAGAATTCTGAAAAAACTATTCATCAAATTGATTTAAAAATCATAAAGCCGCTGGGCAATATTCCAGCGCAAAGCTAACGAAGTAAGAGATGTATTTGAGTTATACGCGGCCAAATCGCTTTTGCTTTGGCGAACAACCTGCTTTACATCAATGAATAAATTGTGCTTAAGCATATACGAGGCCGTAAAGTCTGCAAATAAAATAGTGTTGCTGTTGCCCTGCCCAATGGTATTTCCATACTCTTGCTCTCGGGTATTACTGTTTTTAAGAATATCACCACCCCAATTTTCTCCTGTGTTGTCGCGACCGGTTTTAGCATAAAATGTTTTGGCTACCAGATTCAGTTTAGGAATTGGCTGATACCGGATAATGCCCACCCATTCATTGAAGTTGGCTCCCAATGGATGCGCCAATGACTGGCGATAGTTGCTATAACTACCATACTGCGAATAGTGAGAATAGGTGTACGGTCTCACCACATTGTATTCAGCTTGCACATCCAGGTTAGAGACGCCCAACGCATCAATATATTTTACACCGGCCTGCAGCGCAAACTTATTAGCCCACCAACCATTGCCGGCCGTTACTTCTTTCAACAAAAATTCATCAAGCACCAATTGACCGTACAGCGAAACTCCTTTAAAAGCATTCCACTTAATATCCATGCCTAGCAAGGCATTGTCACTGCTGCCAAATTGTTGTTCAATGGCTCGATAAAAAATAACCGGATTCAAATAGCTTAAGTCGAAGGTATTATCGTTAACCGAATCTTTGGGACTAAAAACCACCGATT
Source organism: Cyclobacteriaceae bacterium (assembly GCA_965278925.1). Classification (GTDB taxonomy): domain Bacteria; phylum Bacteroidota; class Bacteroidia; order Cytophagales; family Cyclobacteriaceae; genus ELB16-189. The sequence continues at coordinate 2,077,254 of OZ257123.1, forward strand.
CAAAAACTCCGATATTCAGTTTTTTTCCAATGTTAAACGAGGCGTGATGGTAGGCTACAAATTTTTCGGGGTAGCGCTGATTGCCAGAGGTGCGGGCATCGGCTGCCATTCTGTTAATTTGAAAGAGATAGTTGAGTTTCCACACTTTTACATTGGTGCGTAGAAAAAGGTTAGGTGGCGAATAATCTGAGAAAATTAACGACCGATACCCATTGCCGGTAAACATACGATCGTTGCCAAACTGCATATAAATATGTTTGCTGATAGTAAAGTCGATGTAGGCGCGGGCCTGAAAAAAATCAACTCCATTCCTTTTAAAACCTTTCCAGAAACCTTCGTGTGGTACTACTTTATTTCGTGTTAGTTCTTCGCTTACATACAACGGAAGTATGGATTGATTCTCGCCAATAAAAGTATAGAACCCTACTTTGCGATCGACCATACCCCGGATTTCTATACCGCGTGTATTGATGGTGATGGGATCATCCAATCGGCTATCCACTCCAACACCCAGGTAAAGCACCGGGTTTACATGCAAATCAAATTCAGGCTGATCGACATATACAAAATCTGATTTCTTTTTGTAGAGACTTTTTAGAATGGGCTTTTTGCTGGTGTTGTTTTCAGATCTGCTCCACTCCCAACTATCGTTGCACAAAAACTCAAAGTTATAACGATCACTTGGTGATGTAAAAATGGCCTCCTTGGTAGCAAGGGTATCAAGGTAGCTAATGATGGTTGCGCGTTTGTAGGGCTTTACGGAGGAGAAGAATCCCTGCACAATTTTTCCGGATTTTATTTCGTAGCGGTCGATCCAATGATAATAGTCTTCATTGAGTGTTGCATTGGTGCTTTGAGCTTCACCTGAAATGAGATAAAAAACAAAGAGAAACGATAAAAAGTACTTCATTAGCGCAATGAACTTATGTATTGATCAACTGTATTCGCAACGTTAGGAAATTCCTGAAGAATCTTTTTATCAAACGTAATCAAAGGCCGCATTGTCTTTTTTGCTAAGGCTACATATTCGCAATCATAAGAAGAGCAATTGGATTGACTTACAAGATTGATAACTTCCGTTGAATCTACCTCAAGGTACGAGCCCATCATGCGGCTTTCCTTTTGTGCAACTAACCATTTTACTTCTTCTAACGTATAGAGCCCCTTTCTCATATAGGCAGCCACTATATTACGAAACTCACTTCTGCACAAATCCGGAGCCGTCCAATCCGGATCTATTTCATAAAGTTCTGCCACCTTTTCAAAATACGGAGATTTCAGCCAAAAGTAAGCGAGTATGTTAGCATCTACTACTATCATTCTCTACCAGTTTGTTTGGCAGCTAATAATTCAGCGTCAGTGAGAAACCCCTTACCCATCATTTGAGATTTTCTGGCGATCTCCAGAATTTTGCTATTGTTATTCTCCGATCTTAAGGCGTGAAGCTGAAGGCTCAGGATAATTTCGCTATTTAAGCTCCGGTTGTTTCTCTTTGCCCGCTCCTTTAAAATCTGATAGGTCTTTTCAGGAATGTTTTTTACGGTGATGTTAGCCATAACGGTTCCATTTTGGTTCCAATTTACAACCTTACCAGATTTTGGGCAAATTAGGGAACAAAGGCCTTGCTTTTCGGGAGCGTTTTTCTACTTTTGCAGTCCTTTAAGCAATTAGACTATGAAAAAAGGCATTCATCCAGAGTATAAAGACGTGATTTTCTGGGATACCACCAGCGATGTGAAGTTTTTGAGCCGCTCAACGTCAGTTCCAAAAGAAACCCTGAAGTGGGAAGACGGCAAAGAATATCCGGTAATTAAGGTCGAAGTTAGTTCAGCATCGCACCCTTTTTATACAGGTAAGAAAATGTTCCTTGATACGGCCGGCCGTGTTGAGAAATTCCAGAAGAAATACGGAAAGAAATAAGATTCTCGTTAGCGATTTAAATGAAAAGGCCTTCTAAAGAAGGCCTTTTTTTATCTCTATCTGAGCTCCGTTTTTATGCTCGCTCCCGATGTTTCAAAATTAACCTGACAATAACACACATATTAAAAACTAAAGCGATCAATAGAATTACGTTGCCCATCGTGTGGCCTTCGATCTTTAGCAACGCGCCCAATACAGTAAGTGCAGCGCCTGCAATAAGTAGTAAAATGGTAACTTTGATTTTCAAGGTTTTGCGTTGAACCAAATAAAGATTGGAAAATAAGTTCTGAAGTCAAAATTCTTTGTCTTCGGCCAACAATCAACCTATTTTAGCGCAATGAATTTGATTCTGTTTGACAATCCCACGATCCGTCAAAACCTGTTGCCCTTTACCTTTACACGCCCGGTGGCTGGAATTCGCGTGGGCATACTTACGCTGGCTGAAAAGTGGGAAAAGTACCTTGCTCTCAAACCCTCCTATTCAACAGAATCATACCTCGCAAAAAAATTTCCGCTTCATCATGAATCGGATAACTATTGGATCAATGGAGCGGTGTGCCCTACGGCAGACCTCGTAGCCGAAATCCAAATGCTAAATTCAGGCGATGCGCTAACCAGCAACAACATGATCCTGGCTGTGCGCACACCCGATGATGAAGTGCCCGAAATAATTACCGGATCAATCAAAGAGTTCACACAACCTTTCACACTCATTGATCAGGTCTGGAAAATTTATCAAAACAACGGAGCCCAGATTCGCGAAGATTTTGCTTTGCTTACCTCCGGAAGAAAATCGGCCGAACTAAAAGATCCACACACCCGAACGTATAACTCCAATCAGATTTTTCTTGAAGAAGGTGCTGAAGTAAAAGCTGCTATGCTTAATGCTGATAATGGCCCTATTTATCTTGGCAAGAATTCATTCGTTCAGGAAGGTGCCCTTATACGTGGGCCTTTTGCATTGTGCGAAGGCTCGCATGTAAATATGGGCGCCAAAGTACGAGGCGACACTACGGTAGGGCCTTTCTCCAAAATTGGTGGCGAAGTAAGCAACTCTGTAATCTTTGGATATAGCAATAAAGCTCACGATGGCTTTTTAGGAAACTCTGTAATTGGCGAGTGGTGCAACCTCGGTGCCGACACTAATACTTCGAACCTGAAAAACAATTACGAAAATATAAAACTGTGGAACTACGCTAAAGGTGGTTTTAAAGACACCGGCCTAATGTTTTGCGGCCTGATGTTGGGTGATCATAGCAAGTGCGGTATTAATATGATGTTTAATTCGGGCACAGTAGTGGGTGTAAGTACAAGCCTCTTTGGGGATGGCTATCCACGCAATTTTATTCCTTCGTTTTCTTGGGGCGGAGCAGCCGGGTTCACAACCTATCAACTTAACAAAGCGCTGGATACCGCATCGAAAGCGATGGCCAGAAGAAATGTAACATTGGAGGAAGCAGATCGTGAGTTATTAAATTATCTGTTCAACGAATCAGCACCCTATCGGGTGTGGGAAAAAAAATAATACCTATGAAGAACAGAACCTGGGGACCGAAGCTAATGTTGTTTGCCTCCTTTCTTGTGTGGCTAACAAGTTTTGATAAAGGTGGATGGCCTTTAGTACTCTCTACGATTGGATTCCTCGGGTTTCTGATTATGGTACTTTTTTTACAAGTGAACCCCGACAAATCAAAAAAATAGAACCAGTGAAATTTGTTGAAGTACCCGGGCTTTCAGAAATAAAATCAAAACTTATCGATGCCGTGCAGCAAAAGCACATCGCACACGCACAACTTTTTTTAGGGAAACCCGGTGCCCTGAATTTACCTCTGGCCCTCGCTTATGCAAACTATCTTCATTGCCAACAAAAAGGCCCTGAAGATTCGTGCGGAACCTGCCCGGCTTGCAGTAAGAGTTTAAAATTTATACATCCCGATACCAGTTTTGTTTTTCCATTGGGGAATGTAAAAGGTGATAAAGATGAAGATCGGTTTAAGGCTGATATTCTAAAAACCTGGCGTTCGTTTTTACTTGAACAGCCTTTCGGGGATTTAAACGACTGGACTAATTATTATGGCGGGGAAGATAAGCAGGCGCTGATCTCGCGCGAAGCAGGTCGTGAAATTATCAAAACGCTTTCGCTGAAGCCATTCGAAAGTCCTTACAAAGTCATGATCATCTGGCAACCGGAACTCATGCATTCATCGGCAGCCAACGGCATTTTAAAAATTCTGGAAGAACCGCCTGCTAATACTTTTTTCATCTTGATCAGCAATGCAGCCGAGCGTTTGCTGCCCACGGTGCTTTCGCGCACCCAGATGGTGCAAGTACCACAACTATCGGACGAAGAACTAGACAAACACCTTCGTGAAAAACACCAGGTTGAAGAATCCAGAAGGCTGGAGATTCTTCAACTGGCGGAAGGTGATCTGAACATGGCCATTAAACTAATTGAACGCGAGGAAGATCATTTTCAGGATCGCTTTGCCGATTGGATGCGGTCTTGTTATAAACGGGATTATCAAAAATTGGTGGGTTTCTCTGAAGATTTTCATGATCTGGATAAGTTAAGCCAACGCAATCTGTTTCAGTATGGATTGAGTATGATGCGCGAAACTCTTTTACAGTATGCCGGGGCAGATGCCATCAGTCGGATAAAAACTGGTGAAGTGAAATTCGTTAAAGACTTCAGCAAAATAATGAACGTTGAAAAAGTTGAAAAAATAAATCATCTCTTGACCGATGCCCATTATCATTTGGAACGAAACGGAAGTGCAAAAATGATTTTTCTTGATTTGTCCTTAACCATTGCAAAAACTATAAATCCATAAATCACTCATTAACCAATCATCTACTGTAATCAACTCTGTTATGAAACGTATTCTCATTCTTCTTTCTTTGGTTGTTGCTTTTTCACTCATACAGTGTTCGCAAGAAAGCGGTTCCGATTATCTGGTAACCATCAAAACCAGCCAGGGCGACATGGTGGCAATCTTATATGACGAAACCCCGAAGCACAAAGCCAATTTCATCAAGCTGGCGCAAGAACATTATTTTGACAGTTTACTTTTTCATCGTGTGATTGAAGGTTTTATGATTCAAGGCGGTGATCCGGATTCTAAAAATGCGCAACCCGGTCAGCCATTGGGCATGGGCGGCCCTGGCTACACCGTAGATGCCGAGTTCAATCCAAAATTTTTTCATGAGAAGGGAGCATTATCTGCTGCTCGTATTCCCGATCAGGCAAATCCAGCGAAAGCTTCGAGTGGAAGTCAATTTTATATTGTACAAGGTCGCGTAACGCCACCGGCCGAAGTAGATGCGCTTAAAATTGATCAGGCAAAATTGAATACTGCTTTTCAACAAATGATGCAAAACCCAGCTAGTCAACCTCTGATTGATTCACTTAATCAAATTTATATGACGGGCGATATGCAAGGTTACCAAAACAAAATTTACAGTCTTGTTCCGAGGTTAGAAAAACAAACCGGAATCAAAATTTACAAGGAAGTTTCAGAAGAAAAATTAAAAGCCTACACAACGATAGGTGGCTATCCGCCTTTAGACGATGAGTACACCATATTCGGTAAAGTAATAAGTGGGTTAGAGGTAATTGATAAAATCGCGGCCTTACCCAAAGGAGCTGGCGATCGCCCGATGGAAGATATCCGAATGATTATTACTGTAGAAGAAATGCCACGAAAAGAGATTACACAAAAGTATGGCTATAAATTTCCCGAAGTTAAAAGATGAAAATTCTTGTAACCGGAGCCAATGGATTGCTTGGCTATAAACTTATTCAACTGTTGAGTAAACAAGCAAATGTTGAAGCTATTGCCACGGCCCGAAAAAAAATAAATGACCTGCCAGCCGGAGTTCGGTTTTTTGAACTTGATGTAACGGGTAACAATCAAACGTTAGCGGTATTGTCAACCACAAAACCAGACGTAGTAATACATACCGCTGCCATGACGCAGGTAGATCAATGTGAAACCGAACGCGATCTTTGTTGGAAAGCAAATGTAACCGGAGTAGAAAACATAGTAGACGGATGTGAAAAGAATAACATACACCTTGTTCACGTCTCTACTGATTTTATTTTTGATGGCTCGCACGGGCCACTCGATGAAACGGCTGTACCCAACCCGGTTAATTTTTATGGTGAAAGTAAATTGGCGGGTGAACTTGTTATTCAGAAAAGTAAACTCAACTGGGCCATTCTCCGAACCGTGTTGGTTTTTGGCATTACTCCTGATTTAAGCCGAAGCAACATTGTGCTGTGGGTAAAGAAAAATCTGGAGGAAGGAAAAGCAATAAATGTAGTGAATGATCAGTGGCGCACACCTACGCTGGCCGAAGACCTCGCTATGGGTTGTTATCTGGCAGCCATCAAAAATGCGCGTGGCATTTATCATATCTCTGGCGAAGAGATGATGACTCCGTTCGACATTGCCACCACAACCGCTGATTATTTTAAGTTGGATAAGTCACTCATAAAACCTGCCGACTCAAGCACTTTTAAGCAACCTGCCATGCGCCCACCCAAAACCGGGTTCATCATTGTAAAAGCAAAACGGGAATTAGGATACCAACCGCATTCTTTTAAGGATGGCCTTGCCGTGCTAGCCTCACAACTCAAACCGTAATTCATTGCATCTTCATAAAATTTGGGTGTCAGGCTAGGTAATTCTGCCATTACTAAAACGTGGCATTAATAAATCCGATTTATTTACTAAACTTCAGTCGCGTAACAACTAACCCCATTTGGTATGGCAGCAAGAAGTCAATTCGGTTCTAAGTTTGGATTCATTATGGCTGCTGCCGGATCAGCCGTTGGCTTAGGAAACGTGTGGCGTTTTCCTTACCTCACAGGCGAACACGGAGGAGCGGCCTTTGTATTAGTTTACATTTTCTGTGTTGTGTTAGTTGCAGTGCCCATGCTTATAAATGAAATCGCCATGGGAAGGCTAACAGGAAAAAATCCCGTAGGCGCAGTGCAAAGTTTGGGGGGCAACAAGATATGGGTTGCGTTGGTGGGTGTGCTTCCACTAATAGTAACCTTTGTTGTGTTAAGCTATTACAGCACCATTGCTGGCTGGACGGTTGGTTATATTTTCACTTCTCTGTTTTCAATTAAGACAACGTTTTCTGAATTCATTGCCACTCCAGAGTATGTTATTCCACTGGGCGCGGCTGTGATATTGATGACTGCCTTTATTGTGCTTGCCGGTGTTGCCGGAGGGATAGAAAAAGCTACGAAAATCATGATGCCGTTGCTTTTTGTTTTATTGATCCTCGTTATTTTCAGAAGTATAACGTTGCCCGGAGCTGGCAAAGGAGTTGAATATTATCTGGTTCCTGATTTTTCAAAGATCAATGGACGGGTAATATTGGCCGCATTAACACAAGCATTCTTTTCGTTGGGAGTGGGTTGGGGTATGATGATTACCTATGGTTCTTACGTTAACAAAAATCAAAACATTGTTACCTCCAGTTTATGGGTAAGTGCGATGGATACTTCTGTGGCGTTGCTTGCGGGCTTCATGGTGTTTCCAGCAGTATTTGCTTTTAACCAATCTCCGTCAGAAGGACCCACCTTAGTGTTTAGTGTGTTGGCAAATATTTTCCAGCAAATGCCACTCGGTAACATTGCGGGGGCTTTGTTTTTTCTCTTGCTGTTTTTTGCTGCCATCACTTCTACTATTTCGATGCTAGAAGCACCCTCGGCTTATTTTATGGATCAGAAAAAATGGAGCCGCAAGAAAGCAGCGTGGATCGTTGCTATCGCGGCCTTTTTGTTGGGCATTCCCTCGGCATTGTCTACTGGTGCCATCGAAAGCTTATCTATTATAAATGTGGATTTTCTTGGCGTTATAAAAACCGGGGTGATGGACATTTTTGATTATCTGTTCGGAAGCCTCTTCATGATGATGGTCGTATTATCAACATGCTTATACACGGGTTGGTTTATTAAAACAGAGTTGCTTGTCGATGAAATAGAAAAAGGTGCTCCGGGCTTTAAGTCCTCAAAGATTTTAGGAATTGCACCTTATAAAATCTGGCTCTTTATGATTCGCTTTGTTTGCCCCGTGATTATTGGGCTGGTGATTTTAAATATGTTTGGGGTGTTTGGGTAAGTGATTCAACAACTAGCCTTTGATTATGCATTTTGTTGTAGGCAGTTTAACGGTAACTTGATTTTGAAACTGTAATCCGAGTATTTATTAAACCATTGCTTGTCAAAAACTGTCTTACCTCATGTTCTGTCATTTTGCAGCGCGGACCAAGGACAATTTCTTTAATTAAGTTCGAATTGAAGTCATCGCCAAAATGATAATCAAAGTATGTCAAAATTCGCCCCCTATTCAATCGAAACTTTAACTCTGACAATCGGTCCAAAGGAACATCATATGAATGGCCTAATGGAGTGTGAACAATCCTCCATTCCTTCTCCTCGTTAAACCCAGGATTCTTAAATATCATTGACCAGTCTACAAGCGTGAAAGCAAGATCCATACTTGCATAGATTTTCTTATCTTTTACTTTGGAATCAAACTGTACTTTAACAGCTTCACAAAGGTCTACAACTTTCTTTTTCTGTTTATTTCCTTTGTACTCTACTTTCAATAATCCAAAAGTCTTTTCAGCATAAACGTTACGACCCGGAACTTCATTTTCCATTTTGAGAGACTTAGTTGAGAATCCAATAGCAACGCCCTCTCCATCTTGGGAGTAAGCACGCCATTGACTCAGTAAGTCCTTAACTGCTGAAAGGCAAAAAATATATGGAGGATCGGTATTCCATTTGAACATATTAAAAGAATCCTTTAGAAGTGACCTATATTTGGCTCCCGCAAACTGTTGTTTAACAATTGGAAAATAGTTCTCAATCCAAATATTTTCATGCGCATCGTTCATCTGACTACTGTTACACAGCCAAATCGATTTCGATAGAGCAATGTGATAAAAGCTTTCTATCGAACAGTAGTGGTACAATGTCGTTGGTATTCTTGTCGCCATCTTTTTTTAATTGCCTACAACATCCGAATATATACAATTACTGATATTTTTCTTCTGAGAGAATTAACAAATTGCCTATACGCGCCACTGAACCCTAGTTTAAAATAAAAAACGCAAGGGCTTGCACCCTTGCGTCTCTAATTCTTCTGTGACCAGACTTAATCTACCCCACCTTTGCGTGTAGCCTTTCGTTGCTCGGGCCATTTAGTTTGCTCACCGGTTCGTGTGTTCACAGGCAGCACACTCTTCTCGCGCGAAGTTTTTTCAGGGTCTTCACACGCCATGTACACGAGTATGGCGGTGAGAATTGCATTGTTGCGCACATCATCAAATACAATTTTATCATACGTATCACGATTGGTGTGCCAGGTGTAGTTTCCATACGACCAGTTCAACGAACTCAACGAAAAGCCGGGCGCACCTACCGCTACAAACGAAGCAAAGTCCGAGCCACCACCACCGGGCGATCCGGGAAACCGGGTCTCCAATCCTTTCTTATAATCTTCCGGTACTTTGGCCAGCCACCGCGTGATAAAATCATAGGAATGTAAAAACCCTTGTCCAGTAATATTCACAACCCGGCCCGTTCCATTATCCTGATTAAATAATGCTTGCAGGTTGGCTACAATCTCAGGATGATCTTCTACAAAAGCGCGCGAGCCATTCAGTCCTTGTTCTTCACTTCCCCAATGGCCAACTAAAATAGTGCGCTTGGGGTTAGGATAAATCTTTTTCAGGATGCGCATGGCTTCCATCATCACCAACGTGCCAGTTGCATTGTCCGTAGCACCTGTGCCGCCATCCCAGGAATCGAAGTGTGCCGAGAGCATCACATACTCGTTGGGGTTGACACCTTTAATCTCAGCTACTGTATTAAACGTAGGCACCACTCCTTTCTCTTTCGAATCGGCACGCACACTGATCTTCGGTTGCTTTCCTGATTCTGCAAGTCGGTATAACAATCCGTAGTCTTCCAGCGCAACATCCACCGTGGGAATTTTCTTTGTGTTGGCTCCAAAAATTTTATTCACACCAAACCCGCGCGACCAATTAGACATTACAATACCCACCGCGCCTGCTTTCTCTAAGGCTGCAGGTAATGTTCGCGTTGTGTACCCTGTCTTTTTGATGCGGTTTGTCCACGCATCGGTTTGCACCGTGCGGGCGGCTTTCATTTTTTCAAATGATTCTTTTGTACCAAATTCTTCCCAATTGTAATCAGGTCTTCCGGTAGGTTGATTCATCGAGATCATCACAAACTTTCCTTTTGCATTTGTCAACCAGCTTTGAAAAGCCAATGAGTCCGCAAGGTCAGGCACGATGATCACATCACCCGTTATCGTTTTGCCACCTGTGCCTGGGCTCCACGCCAGTTGTGTTCCTTCCAATGATTTTATCCACGGAGCCACCATATCAATATGCGTTATGCCGCGCTCCCAGCCGCGCCATTCGCCCCACTTTTCATTTCGTGCTGTAATTCCCCAGTCGGTATATTTTGCTACGGCCCAATCGTGGGCTTGTTGCATCTTAGGTGAACCCACTAACCGTGGACCAATCTGGTCGACCAGTTCGTGAGCCAATTTTTCAAGTTGTGAATTTTCCGTTGCTTCTTTCACAAGGTTCTCCACAATAGGATCTTTTGTTTGGGCAAAAGCATAACTCAGAGATAAAAGAAAAACAAAAAGGAAGGGCGAAATTTTCTTCATAGAATTAATGGTTTGGAAGATTATGAAAAGTGCGAAATATTGTACCTAATCGTACTCACTTTTCCAGTTCAGGCAATAAAACACTCTCTGCGGCTGAAGAATCCTAAAACCGAAAGAAGGGCTTTAGCCAAAATTATAGTAAGACGTCATCGCGGACTTGTCTCAAGAGCCGCGATCTCGTTTTCCTATGCTAATGTAGAATCCAGGTTAAAACAAATCCAGAATTTCGTGGGTGTGCTCACCAAAATGAGGTGGCGGAAGTAATTGAAATGTATCTGCATCCCCGGATGTTTTTGCTACAAAGCTTTTTATACCTGTTAGCTCGTTGGATGTTATAAAAAGCTCGCGGGCTTCATCTTGTTCCAAAACTTCTTTCACATTTTGAATGATGCCAGCCGGAATTTTTAACTGGTGAATCACCTGTAGCAATTTATCAGATTCACATTGGCCGATAGCAATAGCTAAAATCTCATTTAACTCAACCCGATTTTCAACCCGAGCCAGATTGGTTTTATATTTTTCAAACTCAATCAACGGGGCCAGCTTAAGTAAAGCAATCAAATCCATAAACTGACGGTCGCTACCAATCGCCAACAGAATTCGTTTACCATCTTTTGTAAGAAACGAATCTCCATAAGGTGCAATGTTCGGGTGCGATGAACCTTGGCGCAAAGGAAGTTTATTCGCGACCAACCAGTTACTTGCCTGATTGACGAGCGAAGAAATCGCTGCCTGAATGAGTGATACTTCTACAAAACCCCCTTTGTTTGTGCGTTCACGTTTTAGCAATGCAAGCAACAACCCTTCTTTCAAATGATGAGCCGCCAACACATCAATGAGTGCTACCGGCATTTTGGTGGGTGGCCCGTTACGATCACCATTCATATCCATAAAACCACTCTCTGCCTGAATAACAGCATCGTAACCTACGCGCTCATTTTCCGAACCGTACCCCGTGATTTGTCCGTAGATTAACTTTTCGTTGTTTACATAAAGTTGGTGATATGCAACTCCTAACTTTTCGGCATCGCCCGGTTTGTAACTTGCAATCACCAAATCACTTTGCGCTGCTAATTTTTGAACGACCATTTTTCCTTCGGGGGAATAAAGATCAACCGCTATTGACTTTTTACCCCAATTGACAGAACAGAAGTAGGCAGAGCGATCGTCTGTTTGTTCGCCACTGCTTTTCCAGGTTCGGGTAACATCGCCACCCGTTTTCAGGTTTTCAACTTTTATTACTTGCGCGCCCAATTCAGCAAAGAACTGCCCCACACTTGGGCCGGCCAATACCGAAGCTAATTCCACAACCTTAAGATTTTGAAACATGAATATTCGTTAACCCTGCAATTTGACTTTTGGCCGACAACAAATAACCAACAACTGGCAACTAAATTAGAATCATTTGTCGCATTTTTGTGTTTGCATAGGATATTTAAAATTATGAGAGTACTGATTGTTGCTGCATTGCTTACCCTGCTGTTTTCCTGTTCAAACAAACCCGTTGAATTAAAATCCGGAATCTGGCGGGGGGTAATCGAAATGCAGGGTCAAAAACTTCCTTTTGGATTAGAGATTCAAAAAAACGGAACCACCTACACAGCCGCGGTGATTAATGCAGGTGAAAAAATTGACTTGCCTGAAGTTTCGGTAACGGGCGACTCTGTAAAAATTGTTATGCATATTTTTGACTCCGAGCTTCGCGCAAAAATCAGTGAAGAAAATCTCGCTGGTTATTTTATTAAAAATTACGATCCTGCTTCACGGCTCCCCTTCACTGCAACATTCAACGAAACGTATCGGTATATAGAACCATCTGAAAATACTTCCGTAAACTTTTCGGGTAAGTATGCCCTGCAATTCCAAACGTCTACAGAAACGTATGTATCTGTTGGCATATTTGAACAGACTGGCAATTCAGTAACAGGAACATTTCTTACTCCTACCGGAGACTATCGCTACCTGCAAGGCAATGTGGTGGATGATCAATTGCTGCTAAGCACCTTCGATGGAAATCATGCTTTTATCTTCACTGCGCAACTACAAGGCGACTCCATAAAAGGAATGTTTCTTTCAGGCAAAAGTTATTCGGAATCATGGAAAGGAATAAAAAATGAAAATGCTGCAATGCCTGATGCCGAGTCGCTCACGTTTTTAAAACCCGGCTTCGAAAAATTAGATTTTAGCTTTCCTGATCTGAATAAGAATCTTATCAGTTCTACCGATGACCGTTTTAAAAACAAAGTAGTAATTCTACAAATCTTCGGAACGTGGTGCCCAAACTGTATGGACGAAACTAAATTTCTGGCTCCGTGGTATAATCAAAATAAGGATCGGGGTATTGAAATTCTTGGTCTCGCTTACGAACGCAAAGACGATTTTGAATATGCGAGCAGTCGCGTACTTAAAATGAAAGAGAAACTGAATGTAGGCTACGACTTTGTGATTGCAGGTACAAACGATAAAGCAAAAGCTTCTGAAACACTTCCGGCATTAAACAGGGTATTAGCTTTTCCCACTACTATTTTTATTGGGAAAGATGGAAAGGTAAAACACATCCATACCGGCTTTTCTGGTCCGGGAACAGGAATTTATTACGAACAGTTTAAAGAGCGATTTAATCAGATTGTCAACGAACTTTTGGCTGAGGATTTGGCTTTAGTAAAATAATGAAACGTGTTGTAGTCGGCTTATCAGGTGGAGTGGACTCCAGTGTAACAGCGTATCTCTTGAAAGAACAAGGGTATGAAGTCATTGGCATGTTCATGAAAAACTGGCATGACGATTCCGTTACGATCAGCAACGAATGCCCCTGGCTGGATGACAGCAACGATGCAATGATTGTTGCTCAACAATTGGGCATTCCTTTTCAAGCGATTGATCTTAGCGTAGCCTATAAAGAGCGCATTGTTGATTATATGTTTGGTGAATATCAACGTGGGCGCACACCAAACCCTGATATACTTTGTAATCGCGAAATAAAATTTGATGTGTTTCTGGATGCCGCTATAAAACTCGGGGCCGACTATGTTGCCACCGGTCATTATTGCCGCAAAGCAGAAATTCAAAAAGATGGTAAAGTCGTGTATCAGTTGCTTACCGGAAAAGATCCCAACAAAGATCAAAGTTATTTTCTTTGTCAGCTTACGCAAGCTCAATTATCAAAAGCCCTCTTTCCGATTGGAGAACTTTTAAAACCTGAAGTAAGAGCCATCGCAAAAAAGGCTGGCCTTACTACAGCCGATAAAAAAGATTCGCAGGGATTGTGTTTTGTTGGCAAAGTACATCTGCCTGACTTTCTGCAACAACGCCTGGAACCTAAAAAGGGAAAAGTAATTGAGGTGCCTGTTGATTCCCCAACCTTTATCAATGGATTTGACTCAACAGATCTGGCCAACCTTACAAAACCTTATGTACTAAATCCAGCATTGGGTGAAGAGGTGGGCGAACATAAGGGTGCGCATTACTATACGATTGGTCAACGTAGAGGGTTAAATATTGGCGGTTATGAAAAACCCTTGTTTGTTATTGGCACCGATACTGATCTCAATGTGATTTATACAGGCAGCGGTGATGATCATCCCGGACTTTACCGAAAAGGTTTGTTTGTTCCACAGGCCGATGAACATTGGATTCGCGAAGATTTAAAACTGATGATTGGTGAATCCAAAAATTATCAGGCCCGGATTCGATATCGTCAACCCCTTGAGCCCTGTTCACTTTATAAAAAGGAAGAAGGTCTTTATATTATTTTTGATCGGCCACAACGTGGTGTAACACCCGGGCAGTTTGTTGCGTGGTATGAATATGAAGAACTGATTGGATCAGGTACTATCTATTAACCTCGACTCGGAGCGGACTGTACCCCACATCCCGAATACCAATTAGTCCATAGCTGCTTTGGCCAGGAAGTATAGTTTTATTGATTTGGTTAAATTGATTCAATTCTTCAAGCAGTCCTTTATTTGCTCCCCCAGCAACTGCCATATTAATTATTGATATGCCAGGCCCAATCCCTAAACCAATTGGATAACTATCAGTTTCCACTTTTCCGTTATTATCAGACTTACTTATAGTTAAATTAATTGGAGTCAATAATAGGTACAATAAGTAAGCAGGAACAATCTGCCTTAATTCTTTTTGAACAATCATAGGTTCAATAAGTCTAACTTCACTGTTTCCTGAAAATATCTTAACATTAGACCCAACAGTAATTGGAGAATCACTATTGTTAGTGATTCGAATTGCAACAACTTTTATAGATTTTTTTATTTCTTTTTTCGCATACTTTTTATTACCTCTTTCTCTCAATACATCAAAACGATAACTAAGTGCAATACCATCTTTCTCTTCAGTATTAGGGTAATTAACACTAATAGGGATAATTGGTTTATATGATGAGGCACATGATACGCAAAACAATCCTAAAAGGATCACAATAAATAATCTCATGATTTAAATATTTTTTTGACTAAAATTGAAAAAATCAATTCAGATTAAAAAAAATTAGCATAAAAATTAAAAAAAGTTATTGAATGTGGAGTGATTAATTAGTTGATGAAGATTTTCGCTTTAGCTGTGAGGGCTGCGTATCCGTCCAACCTTTAAAAGCTCTGCGAAAAGAACTAGCCTCTGAATAGCCTAGCATTTCTGCAATTTCTTCCATCTTATGTTCTGAATTACGAATAAGTTTCAGTGCCATTTCCTTACGAAGCCGAGCCGAAAGACCTCTATAACTCTCACCTGCCTCACGCAATTTTCTTTGAAAAGTTCGCGGTGTCATATTCATGCTGGATGAAATAACCTCCACCGATGGGATTTGAGTTCTGAATTTCTTTAAAAGATAATCCGAAACCTGATCAGCAAAATTTGATTTACCCGCTAAAGATGCTGATCGCGCTTCGAGCAATTGATCAAATAATGCATACAACGATTTGTCGTAGCTGACTACTGGAGTCGCCAGATCATGTACGCTAAAAATCAATTGATTTAAATCAGCAGAAAACTGTATCTCAGATTTAAAAATCCGTTCGTATTCATACAATTCCTTTGGCTTCGCAAATTGAAAGGTAACACTCACAGGAAAAATGCTTTTGCCTGCTAATAAGCGAAATACATTTAGCGTACCGGCCATCGCCTGCTCAACGGCCTGCCGGGCCGACTTCTCTGAAATCTTTAACCAAAGATCAGCAGGTTGAAAGGTTAGAATAAAATTTTCCTTCGATTTCTTCCAATCATAAACAAACATGTCGGTAGCGAGTTTCCCATGCTGGCAAACGCGTTTAAATGCTTCCTCCAGGTTTGGACTGCTTAGCATCAGGTGTCCGATCAATCCTAAAATAGAAGGATGAGTAGATTCACCGAGATGTAATCCTAAAAATTTATCGCGTGTAGCACGGGTAGCTTCTTCCCACGTTTTATAGGCCCGGTCAAAATCAAGGTAGTTCTCGGAGTCATTCAATTCTTCCAGTGAGATATTGAGTGTAGTACACAAGTCTACAAGGCTGGCTCCCTTATTGGCAGCACCAAATAAAATATCACGAATGATAGGCATGTGAGCGTACACGTGGCGTAAACTGTCTTGTTTCTGTCACAATTTATCACTTCCCGCACACATCAACCAGTTTACTTTTGAATCAAAAAAAATATGATCACGAAAAGAATCTCACAAGTATTTCTGGGTTTGATGGGACTGGCTTTTTGCAAAGTTGGTGTGGAAACATTCTTGTCGCCTCAAGCGGTTTTATCAGCTGTGGGCATAGTGCTCGACAACAACAGCGCACTCAGTTCGATGCGAGCTGTGTATGGAGGAATGCACTTTGCCTTTGGAGCTTTTTGTATTTGGGGTATTTTCAAAAATGTGCAAGAACCCCTTACGTTAGTAGCCTTGTATACAACCGGCTTTGTAGTTGGTAGACTTTCCGGAATACTGATCGATGGAGCTCCTAACTCGTTTGTGATGAACTGGCTGTATACGGAAGTGTTCTCGTTGATTATCTCGGTAAGCTTGTTAGTGACCCTGCAACGAAAAGCTAAATCTCAATCGGCCATTACTCTTTAAATCCTGAGATACCCCCAGAAACAATAAACTTCATAGCCGCAGGCCCAGAAATAGTAAGGGGCTTGATGCTGGCTTTGGGCACCAGAAAGTGATTGCCCGAAAAGGCATAGGAATGTGGAAAATAAACGGCCACCATATCAGGTAAGCCAAGGTTGCTTAAATCCTCCTGCGTTACAAATCCAATTTGATTGAGATTATTTTCTTTGTTAATGGAGACAAGCACAGGCTTATTGAATTTTCGTTTGTCGCCCACAAAAGCACCAATTAAATCTTTTAAGGATGAGTAAATCAATTTGACCAACGGAATTTTATTCATCAGGTGATCAAACCAGTCGGTAGCTGTGCGCACTGCAAAGTTGGAAGTCAGATATCCAAACAGTGTGATTACACCAAAGATGATTAAAAACCCAAGACCGGGATAAGGCAGATTCAGCAATCCATCCAGTTGGGCAAACGACCAGAATATAAAATATCCAGTGGCTACGAGTGGTACAATAAATAAGGTGCCGCTAAAAAAATAGCGGGCAATTTTGCGAAGTGTGTTACTCATGTCTGTAAAATTAAAAAGGCTTCTGTTTAGTTCAGAAGCCTCTTGATTATCGTTCTGTCAAATCTTAAAGCGAGAATCCGAGGAAGCTAAGAAACCCGAGTGACATTAATCCAACTAAAATAAATGTAATTCCCAGGCCCCGCAGTGGAGCTGGTACATTGGAGTATTTCATTTTCTCCCTTACTCCCGCCAAGGCAACAATGGCTAACATCCAGCCAATGCCCGAACCAAATCCATATACTGTTGCTTCTGCGAGATTATAAGGTCTACCCACCATGAAAAGAGCACCTCCTAAAATTGCGCAGTTTACCGCAATCAGGGGAAGGAAAATACCAAGCGTTCCATAAAGGGCCGGAGAGAATTTTTCAACCGCCATTTCAGTTAACTGAACAACCGCTGCAATTACAGAGATGAAAACTATGAACTGCAGGAAGTTTAGATCAATGGAAGCAAAATCTTCACCTAACCAGGTTAAGGAACCTGCATTGAGAACATAGTTTTGAACCAGCCAATTGATGGGTATAGTAACTCCCAACACAAAAATTACTGCAATCCCAAGTCCGAATGCTGTCTTCACTTTTTTCGAGATCGCGAGAAAAGAGCACATGCCAAGGAAGTAGGCAAAAATCATATTTTCGATAAAGATCGAACGAATACCTATATTAATCAGATTCTCCATAGTCGTAAATTAATGAGTTTCTCGGTGTCCGTTCAGTGATCTTTGCACCCAAATGATAATGCCTAACAAAATACAGGCCCCGGCCGGAAGCAACAGCAATCCATTGCCTTGATACTTTATTCCCATCGATTCGAACACATGCCACTCGAATGGAAGTCCTTTGAAAAGTGTACCCGACCCAAACAACTCCCGCACAAAGGCAAGAATAATAAGAATGATCCCATAGCCCAGTCCATTTCCAATACCGTCCAGAAATGAAGGCCATGGTTTATTACCCATCGCATACGCTTCCAAACGGCCCATTACAATACAATTAGTGATAATCAACCCCACATAGACAGACATCAACTTGGCCATGTCATACACATAGGCTTTTAGCAACTGGTCAACCATAATTACCCACACTGAGACCACCGCTAATTGCACGATGATACGAATACGCGAGGGGATACTGTTGCGCATCAAAGAGATAAATACATTAGAAAATGCAGTTACAAACGTCAATCCTAACGTCATCACAATAGCTGGTTTGATCTGCGAGGTAATAGCCAATGCAGAGCACACGCCAAGGATTTGTACCGTTATCGGATTGTCAATATCCAACGGATTAGAAATCAACTTTCTGTTCTTCTTTGAGAACAACGGCTCCGATTTTTTTTCCTCTTTTACAACTTCCACTACTTCTGTGCTCATAGGTTGGCCTGGTTAGTTGACTTATTCTTTTCAAGATATTTTTGATAGCAGCTAAAATAATCCTTTAGCATATTATTGACTCCTTTTGCTGTTAACGTGGCACCCGACATGCCATCTACTTTATGCGGATCTTTTGAATAATCGATACCTTCTCCTTTTTGCATGACTACTGATGCAACATTGGAACCTTCAAAAATCTGCTTGCCCTTATAGCGATCCTGAATTTCGGCCGAAGCAATACGGGCACCCAATCCGGGGGTTTCACCAGCATGTGAATAGCTTACACCTTTTATAGTATTAAAGTCAGACTCCAGCGCTACATATCCAGCAATCGTATTCCACAATCCAAAACCAAATACTGGAATAACGGCACTCTCCACTTTAGTGGAATCTGAAGCACTCTTAAACTCATAAACCGGCAGCAGGCGTTCTTCAGGTTTCTTTTTGTATTCAACTGCCACGTTTACATCAACCGCTTTTACATCAACAGGATTGCCGTTATAATCTATCACCAACTCACGAATACGCGATTCATATAGTTTCGTGACATCGGCTCCCTCCTCTACGGCCATTACCGTAGAAAGAACATTGCCCTTGCGTTCCAATTCTATGTTTGCATCCTGCCGGGGCTTTAGTGCCTGAGACGCAAAAGCAAGCAACCCACCACATGCAATGGTAAGGATTGCCGAATAAATAATAATGTAAAGGTTAGACTGTCGCACGTTGTAATCTCCGTTTTTTGTTTGCACTAACTACAAAATAATCTATCAGCGGGGCGAATACGTTCATAAGTAAAATCGCCAGCATAATTCCTTCCGGATAAGCCGGATTGAAAACCCGTATCAATACTGTAAACATACCGATCAATGCTCCGTAAATCCATTTTCCGGTTTCGGTTTGTGTTGCCGTTACCGGATCGGTCGCCATAAAGACAGCCCCAAAAGCAAGTCCGCCAATTACTAAATGATAATGAGCCGGCATTTCTACAAATGCATTGCCACCAATCAGATTAAGCAAAAGACCCATCGCATACGCGCCTCCAAAGACACTAACAATAATTTTCCAGCTTCCAGTTCCGGTGGCAATCAAGATGAAGGCACCAACTAAACACATCAACGTAGAAGTTTCACCAATGGAGCCCGGACGTAAACCCAAAAACAGGTTGGAGATTGTAAACACGCCTTCGTTCCACCCGGCACCAAAGATGTTAAATGAATTGACAACATTCACGCCTGTAGTGGCCGCATCGGCAGCTAACGCCAAGGGTGTTGCACCTGAATATCCAGCCACCACTTGCCCATCGCCAATGTAGGTCCATACATCTCCTGAAATATCCGTAGGGTAAGCAAAGTATAAGAAAGCGCGGGCTGTAAGTGCAATGTTTACCACATTCATGCCCGTGCCACCAAAGGCTTCTTTGCCAATAATAACTGCAAAGGCTGTGGCCACGGCAACTTGCCAAAGCGGAACATCCGGAGGCATGACCAACGGAATCAGCATACCTGTCACTAAAAATCCTTCGTTCACAGGGTGCTTGCGAAGGATTGAAAAAACAAATTCAATACCCAAGCCTACGCCATACGAAATGATAACAATCGGAAGAACCTGAATAACGCCTACCCAGATTTTATCGCCCAAGGCAGCGCCCGGTTGCCCGATGGCCAAAAAATGCTGATGCCCCACATTCCAGATTCCAAAAAGCAAACAGGGAACCATGGCGATGATCACCGTCATCATCAGGCGTTTCAAATCTACTGCATCGCGAATCTGTGCGCCTTTTACTCCGTTTGTTGTATTGGGTGAAAATAAGAACGTATCAATCGCCTCATAGGCATAGAAATACTTTTCCAGCTTACCACCTTTTTCAAAACTGTGCTTTACTTTATCAAGCTGATCTCTCAAAAACTTCATCTCAACCGGATTAACTATTTTGAACTAATTCAATTCCTTCTCTCAGAATTTCCTGAACCTTGTGCTTCGATACATCTACAAATTCGCATAGGGCCAGGTCCTCTTCAATAACTTCATAAATACCTAAGGCCTCCATTTCATCAATATCTTCAGCAAGTATACTCTTCAGCAAATGTGTGGGTAATAAATCCATTGGGGTTACCTGTTCAAATACACCTGTCTGAACAAACGCTCTTGGTTCTCCGTGCGTGTTTGTATCAACAACCCGCTCTTTGCCCGGTGACAGGAATGAAAATAACCCAATTGCCCGGTGAAAACTTAGTTTGTTTGCTCCGGGTGTAATCCAGCCTATAAACTCATACTTATCTCCTTCCGGAAGAACAGAAATCTGATTATCGAAGAATCCAAGATGCCCCTCCTTACCAATGGAAGTGCCTGTAAGTGGATTACCTGAGATCACACGCACGTGCTCGTTGTTGAGATTCTTATCCAGGAACTTCTTAACCGAAGCACCTGTAAAAGTTTTATAATACTGAGGTGTCTTTACTTCTGATCCTGTAAGCGCTACAACGCGTGAGGTATCATACACACCATTCAAGAAAAGTTTTCCAATCTGGATAACACCAAGTGGGTTGATGGTCCATACAATGTTTCCTTTGTTAATAGGATCAATGTGATGAATCTGCACTCCTACACAGCCTGCCGGATGTGGGCCGGAAAATTTATTTACTTCTGCTCCTTTTACTTGTGAAAAAACGGTGGAGATTTCGCTGGTTGAATGTGTGTTAATGTGCACCGGCCCTGAGGTCAATTTCTTAAGGATATCAATGCCTACCTGAAAAAATTGATCCTGACCTTTGAACAAAATACTGTAATCCGGAGCAAGCGGATGCGTATCAAAAGCTGAGATATGAATGGCTTTTGGCGTAGCAGCCGGATCGGCCACAACTCCAAACGGACGCTGGACGAAAGATGGCCAAATACCTGACTTTAAAATCTGCTCTTTAATGTCAGCAGCAGCAAGGTTGGCAATCTCAGAGACGGTGTACTTTTTAAAATTCTCGAATTCAATCTTTTTATCGGCAAGAATCTTTATCTCTAAAAGCTTTCTTTTTTCACCACGCTTTACTTCAACAATTTCACCACTAACTGGTGAGGTGTAAAGTACAGCTTCATGTTTTTTGTCATGATACAGTGGCGAGCCGGCCTTCACCGTGTCGCCTACATTAACCACCGGTTTAGGCATGTATACACCCTGAAAATCGGTAGGCTTGATAACAAATGTTTCGGGTTGTTCGATTTCCACAACCTTGGGGGCTGCTTTCCCTTGCAGGTTGATGGTGAATCCTTTCTTTAGTCGGATGAATTTGCCCATGAGTAAATGGCAATAATTAGTTTAGATCGGGGCAAAATTAAGAATTAAATCCTACCGACAAAGACTTGTAGAACCAAAGAATTTGTTAGAAAAAAGCAGCTCTTGAGGATTGTCTAAGGCTGTCGTTTTGAAGGCCGAATCATCTTAGTCAAAGCCATTCGCACAACCTCATCCACCTGCTCATCAATGGTAATGTGGGTGGTGTCAATTCCGGTGGCATCTTTTGCTTTAACCAGCGGGCTTTCCGTTCTGTTGCTGTCGATCTGATCGCGCTTTTGTAAGTTTTCGATGATTGAATCAATATCTACAAGGTCTTCGCGCTCCAAAAGTTCGCGTTGTCTCCGAAAGGCTCGCACCAGAATATCGGCTGTTAGAAAAATCTTCAATTCCGCTTCTGGAAAAACCACTGTTCCAATGTCCCTGCCGTCCATCACAACACCCCGGTCTTTGCCCAATTTGCGTTGCTGCTCTACCATCGCCACCCGCACTGTTTTAATCGCACTTACCTGACTTACATTCTCAGAAATGCGCATTTTACGAATGCTCTTTTCAACATTAATTCCATTCAGGAAGGTTTCGGTTATTCCCTTTGAATTAACGACAAACGAAATCCTGATTTCGCGTAATGCCCTTTCAACCTCTTTGGGGTTTGTGATTGCTACATGATGTTCAAGAAAGTGAAGTGTAACCGCCCGATACATGGCTCCGGAATCGATATACTTATAATTTAATTCTTTTGCCACCTCGCGGGCAGTAGTGCTTTTGCCGCAAGCCGAAAATCCATCTATTGCTATGATAATTTTTCTCATCAGCAGTCTTTAAGCGGACACGGTAAAGGTTTGTTAGGATCGGGCTTTTTGTACTTAGGCTTATATGTACCTCGCTGATTGCTGGCACAGGCCATCAGCAAAACAACTAACAGCGATAAAAGAAGTTTACTTTTCACAGTTTTAATGGTTGACCAAAAGTAAAGTAACACACCAAGGAGCCAAAATACTTTTCGATAAATTAACCTGGTTGATTTGAATGATAACTCATTTTAAAACCAATTTTTTGACCTGCCCCCAATTCCTGGGTTTTCTCCGTTTTTTGAAACAGGGTGATGAATTGCACTTGCGGAAAGGGCGGAGCCATCAAATCATTTTCAATGGCAATAGTAAGACTCAATTTCACAATCGAATTTAAGTCAGACTCGTCACTCGGCTTTTCTGAAATTGTGTTAAACAAGAAGCCCAATTGCCCTTCGCCTTCAACCAAAAATCTACTTTCGTGATTAATTAAAATCCGCGCAATCAGATAACCCGGATCATTCAGTCGATTGTACTTTACCGAATCGGACATAAAATTATAAATCATGATTTGGCCGAAATATCGGTTCACTTCTTTTTCCTGCATGTAGGTGGCTTTCATTACAGCATGATCGTCACCAAAAGTGATCACGTTTGTATGCAACACAAAAATCAGCAGATCGCCTGCCAGTTTAACATGAAATTCATGTTCATTAACGATCTTAAAATCTACGGTTACATCTTCGTCACCAGGTTTTACTTTTTTCTTTAACTCCTGAACTATACGTTTTGATTCTTTCGATAAGATTGAAAAAGCTGACAATAGATTTTTGTACGTTACCTGCTTTGCCGTTGATTTGCTTTCGAGCAACTGTTGGATATGTTCAAGTGGATCTTGTTGGCTATTCATAGTAAATAGTTTAGTTTAGTAAGTTGAAAAAATAATTTGGTTATGGAAACAAATCAGGAAGGAAAAGCAGAAAAGTTTTTGAAAGACTTTGGTAAAAAAATGGATCAGTTCCTGTTGGAGCTAAAGGATGCCGGAACGCGCGCAGAAGCCGACATGCAGTCGAAGTATGAGGAATTGAAGACGGCTGCAGAAAAATTAAAGAAAGAAGCCGAAAACAAAGAGCGCTGGAAAGAAGTTGAAAGCTCGCTAAAGAAAGCCGGAAGCGAACTTGAGAATGCTTTTAAATCAGCCTTTAAGAAAAGTCAATAGGTAAGAAGTCCATAGTCGATAGTATCGAAACTATAAACTATGGACTCACTAACCATTCACTATACTTTCATCGACTTCCACTTGCCTCGTCTGAAAATTATTATTCCGGCAATGGCCATCAACGATTCGGCCAGCGCAATGGCAATAAAAACTCCTCTGGGCCCCCACTCAAATTGAATTGCTACGAGGTAAGCAAACGGAATCTGAAATACCCAAAACCCAAACACATTAAGAATAGTAGGCGTGTAGGTATCTCCTGCCCCATTAAGGCCTTGCATAACCACCATGCCATAGCCGTAAAAAATATACCCAAGACTAACATACCGCAGCGCTTGAACACCATAGTAGGTTACTTCCTGATTGATCGAGAAAAATCCAATGATCCAGGGCGAAGCCGTTAAAAATATAATCATGACAAACGCCATAAAAAATGCATTGAAATAAGCCGCTCGCCAAACGGAAGTTTCTGCTCGATCTGGTTGTTGAGCTCCAAGATTTTGCCCCACTAATGTAGCTCCTGCATTGGCAAGGCCCCACGATGGTAAAAGCGTGAAAATAAAAACGCGTATGGCAATCGTATATCCGGCAACGGCATTATCACCAAAGGTTGACATCACACGCATCAAAAATATCCAACTGGCCGATCCAATAATGAACTGCAGAATGCTACCGCCCGATATTTTAATCACATTAAAAATAATTGCAGACTTGATAGCCAGATTATCCCATCTGATTTTGATCAGACTTAAGCCATTGAACAAATAATACAATTGAAACAATACACCAATTCCACGACCGATATTAGTTGCGATAGCGGCTCCTTCAACACCCATAGCTGGTATAGGACCCCAGCCAAAAATAAAGATCGGATCTAAAATCATGTTGAGAATGTTGGCCAGCAACAAGGCTTTCATCGCAATGGCTGCATTGCCGGCACCGCGAAAAATAGCATTGATTAAGAAGAGTAGTGTTACAGTATAATTGCCTGCAAACATCCACAGTGCATACGAGGAACTTGTCTCAATCACTTGCTGCGATGCGCCCATCAGTTGAAGTATCTCTTTATAATACATGATACCCACTATGCTGATAACAAAGGCAATACCCAGGGCAAGATAAATTGCCTGCACGGCTGCGATGCTAGCACCTTCTTTATCATTTTCACCTACCCTTCGCGCCACTATGGCGGTTGCTCCCATGCCCAAACCCATAGCCAAGGAATACAAAATACTTAACACAGACTCAGTATAACCAACCGCAGCCACCGCGTTGCTGTCGTTAAGTTTGCTTACAAAAAAAATATCAACGATAGCAAAAATAGATTCCATACCCATCTCCACAATCATGGGAATAGCCAGCAGAAAGATGGCTTTGTTGATACTGACTTCAGTAAAATTCTGCTCAGACCCAGCGAGGGCCTCTCTTAATAAACGAAATAATGAAGCTGTTTTGGTAAAAGCTGCTTTCATACAAAAAGAAAATAAAATTAATGAAACGAACTCGTTATGTGCCTACGAGGCAAAAAGACAGTTTGGTACGTAACCAAAAAAATCAACTGAAGCCTGAGAAAATCAGGACGTCTGCACAGTTGAATTAAAATACCAAGATCATAGTTCGTTATATTTCGAATCCAATATCACGCAAAAAAAGGAATATTGTTGCATCGGCTAAAAACTTTATTTCGGTTGCTGCACTGAAAGTTGATTCAATGCAGATTTTTTGAATGCCCGGCCCAGCGGTAATTCCTTTCCGTTGAGGTCAATTCCTTCGTTCGAAATGGTTTTAACACAGCTACTATTAATAATAAACGAACGATGAATCCGCACAAAGGGAGGATAGGGAAGTTTCTCTTCCAGCGTTGAAATATTCTCGTGTGTAATCAGAACCTTGTCTTTCAAATGAACCTTCACGTAATCATCCAGACTTTCGATGTAAAGTACTTCCGATTCAAGAACCTTATAAATCTTTCGATCCGCTTTAATGTGAACAAATCGTTGCGCGTGAGAACTAACTGATGTGACTGATTGCATCTTTCCCAATTCTTTATCAAAAAACTTGTTCACTGACTTTAATAAGCGTTCAAAAGAAATCGGCTTAAGCAGGTAATCAATAACATTCAAATCAAATGCTTCGGGCGCATAGTTGCGAAAGGCGGTGGTTAGGATAATTGATGGTGGATTTTTAAGTGTGTTTGCAAACTGAAACCCAGTCATCTCAGGCATTTGAATATCCAGGAATAGTAAATCAACCGATTTGTTACGCAACAGATTAGCCGCTTCAATTGCATGGCCACACTCGCCCACCAACTCAAGACCTTCAATCTTAGAAGCGTGCGATGCGATTAACTTGCGCGCCAGTGGTTCGTCATCAACGATCAGGTATTTGAACTTCATCTTTTCTGGTTGAGAATCAAGGTAACTGAAAATTCATTCAATTCAGTAGTAACAACTTTCAAGGAATAATCACTCTTATACAAATGATCTAACTGACTCCTGAGATTTTCTAATCCAATTCCTTTGCCGGTTTTAGTACTGTTCGTACTATTTCTAATCGAAATAACAAGACTCTGTTCGTTCTCCTCCACACCAAAATCAATCCATGCTTTACCAGCGATGGGCATTACGCCATGCTTAAATGCATTTTCAATTAAGGTAATCAAAATCATAGGACCAATCTCATACTTGCCCAAATCTCCTCTTAATTTCGTTGTTACCTCAACTCTATCTTCATAGCGCAACAACTCCAAGGCAATGTAATTTTCCACTTGCTTCAATTCATTTTCGAGCGGAACAAATACAGATTTGCCAGTGTGCATCACATAATCAAGTATTTCGCTTAACTGAAGAATAGCCTGCGGGGCTTTGTCCGATTTTTGTGCAGTCAAATAATAGAGGTTATTCAATGTGTTAAATAAGAAATGGGGATTTAGTTGGGTTTTCAGAAGTTTTAATTCGGTCTCCACTTTATCGCGCATCAACTTCTGGTAATCTTCTTTCGAAGAGCGCCAGTGTAATAACATTTTTATCGCCACCCCAAAAAAAACCACCATCAGCAAAGAAGCCAGCAGAAAAAAAATATCTACCGAAGCTGGACTCATATTCTGAATGCGCAGCTCAGACATTATCAAAAAAGTTAGCAGAGCTACCAACATAGATAGGAACAGCGCAGTTAAAATAGTATAAAATGAATACAAGGTGAAAAGCCCATAGCGACCTGAAATCAGAAAACGGGGAATGAGGTAATAGTTGAAGAAATACGTAGCGCCAATAACCACAGGCATTAAAAGCCCCACAAAGAAGAGTGTCTGAAAATAATTATTGTTTCTTCTGCCAAAGAAAATACCATAAATCAAAAGTATCAGTACCCAAAATACAATATGAAGAATCCACCGTCTGCGGGTTATTATATTATCCAGCCAGATAAGAGGTTGATTCATGACGCATAGTTAGGAAAATTACAAGGGAATAACTTGATCCGTTTTTAGTTTGCTTTCCAACCTTCCGATTCAACATAGTTTCCTACCTTTTCGCCACTACCCGAGGTCTATTGGTTATATCCACCAGCGTGTAGGTGATTGATCAAAAATCGTAGCACGGGTGTCATTATCTTCCTACTCTTGTCCATAAATCAAATCATAAAACTTAACTTTAAAATTATGCTAGCATTTAATTTCTTTAGTCATCATGTGGAGGGCGGCCTCTATTTTATGGCACCACTCACTTTGCTGTTTTCGATTAACATTATTCTATTCATTTTCATTCTTCTTAAAAAAGACTTTGAATCAAATCTTGTAATTGCTTTTAAACACATCGGTTTTTTAATTTTTGCCTATGGAATGTTTGGCACCTTGTTTGGGTTCTTACAAATGTTTGATGCTTTAGAGTCCATGAAAGAAACCTTGCCATTGTCGGTTATCTCGGGGGGAGTGAAAGTTGCGCTTTTAAATGTTTTTTACGGAGCGGGCTATTTTTGTTTGAGTCACACAGGTTACATCACACTCAAAATAATAAGTAAGAAAAAAGTTTAATAATGACGCTTGTGTTTATAGGCTTAAGTATCATTCTATGCATCATTACCCTTAAGGTATGGCGCGATCATAATTATACGGACTTAAAATCCAATCTGGTTGCATTGACACTCGGGTTCATTGCATTCAATGTAATACTAGGCTTGTTACTTCTGTTCGATCGATTGGAATCAAATTCTGATAATATGATTCGCGAATTCACTCAGCATGCAGGAGCACTGAGTACTCTTATCGTTTGTGTTCTAAATGGATTATTTTACAGCGTATTCACTATTCTATTTCTTGTCAGATCAGGTCAATCCACTAAAGGAATATAAAAAAGGGGAGCTTATCGCTCCCCTTTCATTACTTAATGATTTCAATTATCCGATCGACACGCGCTTAAATTCGGCCACGGTTAATCCCTTGGTTACGCTATCAAGATATTGAGCAATTGTCTTCGTGTTGTCCTTCACAAAAATCTGAGGCAACAAGGTGTTTTCTTTGAAAAACTTATTGAGTTTCCCTTGTGCTATTTTATCAACCATGTTCTCAGGCTTGCCTTCTGCAATAATCTGTGCCTTCGCAATCTCAATTTCTTTCTCAATCAAATCTTTATCTACACCTTTCTCATCAACAGCCACAGGATTCATTGCCGCAATTTGCATTCCTACATCTTTACCAGCATCGGTTACATCTTTACCATTCACACCTTTCAACGAAACCAACACTCCGAGTTTGCTACCCGCATGAATATAAGGAACTACAGCCTCACCCTTCATGTGAACAAACGTACTTACTTCAATCTTCTCACCAATCTTACCTACCAGTTCAGTAATACGGTCTTTGATAGAAAGATCGCCAACTTTTGCCGAAAGCAAAGCTTCTTTGTCTGCTGATTTTGTTGAGAACGCTGTTTCAACAATCAACTTACCTAAATTCAAAAATTCTTCATTCTTAGCTACGAAGTCTGTTTCACAGTTCAATGCAATAAGCACAGCTTCCTTCCTATCATCGGAAGTTTTTACAAACACAGAGCCTTCTTTCGCATCTCTATCCGAACGGCTAGCCGAAACTTTCTGACCTTTCTTTCTCAATATTTCAATAGCCTTTTCAAAATCACCCTCGGCTTCTGTAAGTGCTTTCTTACAGTCCATCATACCGGCACCTGTCATGGTGCGTAGCTTGTTTACGTCTTGTGCTGTTATTACTGACATATTCTTAAAAGTTTAATAATTCTTGGTTATAAAAAACAAAAACACCGACTGTTTAGGGCGATGTTTTCTATATTCTAAATCGCCACGCGAAGCGCGTGGACAATTGACTATTATTGTTCTACCGCTTCGTCTACTTTGCGTTTTTCTTCTTCATCTTTCTTGTGCCCTGCCTCCTCTTTATCTTTTTTACGCTCCATCAACGCCTCTTCAATCGCCTTGGCTACGTGGCCAGTGATTAATGAAATTGATTTGAACGCATCGTCATTGGCTGGTATTGGAAAGTCGATGTTAGAAGGATCTGAATTGGTATCCACCATGGCAAACACGGGGATGTTCAATTTCAATGCTTCTGAAACCGCGATATGTTCGCGTTTCACATCAATTACAAAAAGAGCAGCCGGAAGACGGTTTAAGTCTGTGATACCACCCAGCAATTTTTCCAACTTGGCTTTCTCGCGGGTAATCATCAAACGCTCACGCTTTGCCAGGTTATTGAAAGCTTCGTCCTTCATCAACTTATCGATCTGAGCAAGTTTTTTCAATGACTTGCGGATGGTTGCGAAGTTGGTGAGCATACCACCCAACCAACGTTCTGTTACAAACGGCATGTTGAGCCGGGTAGCCTCTGCATTGATAATATCCTTAGCCTGTTTTTTAGTTGCTACGAACATGATCTTACGACCTGAGCGAACAATGTTTTTGAGAGCATAGGTTGCTTCCTCCAAACATTTTAATGTTTTGTTCAAATCGATAATATGGATACCGTTGTTCTCCATGAAGATGTACTCGGCCATTTTAGGGTTCCACTTGCGGGTAAGGTGTCCGAAATGAACGCCTGCATCCATTAAACTTTCTGTTGTCAATTTCTCTGCCATGCTATATCGATTAACGCTTGCTGAACTGGAATTTCTTTCTTGCCTTGGCACGACCTGGCTTCTTTCTTTCCACCATGCGTGAGTCTCTGGTTAATAAACCTTCCTTCTTCAACGGAGGGCGGTTTTCTGAATTAATGGTAACCAATGCCCGGGCGATACCCAAACGGATTGCTTCAGCTTGGCCTTTATTTCCACCACCTTCAACATTCACTGTTACATCGTATTGCTCATTGGCTTTCACGATAGTGAGTGCCTGCTTTACAGTAGTTTGAAGAATTTCAGATTTGAAATAGTCGTTCAACTCTCTGTCGTTTACGATGATCTGACCTTTGCCAGGTTTTACATACACCCTTGCAATTGAGGTCTTTCTCCTTCCGATGGTATTAATAATCTCCATTTATCAGAATTTTATTTCTTTTGGTTGTTGTGCTGTGTGAGGATGGTCTGTGCCGGCATATACATGCAGGCTTCTGAACACTTCCCGACCCATACTATTTTTTGGCAACATGCCACGCACAGAGTGCTCAATTAGGCGATGTGGGTGTTTTCCTGTTCCAATCATTTTTGGAGTAAGAACGCGCTGACCGCCTGGATATCCAGAGTAGGTGAAATAAACGCGATCCGTCCATTTCTTGCCAGTCATTTTGATTTTGTCGGCATTAATTACGACAACATGATCGCCTGTATCTACATTGGGTGTATAGCTTGGCTTATGTTTTCCACGCAATACCCTTGCAATCTGGCTGGCAACACGGCCCAACACCTGATCCTTTGCATCCACCAATACCCAACCCTTTTCTACGGTTGCTTTGTTGGCATTGATCGTTTTATAGCTGTTATGATCCACTTTTTTAGCTTTAAAGACCTGTTATTATTCACTTACCCCCTTAAAAAGGGACACAAAAGTAGATTCAAGAAACTGAATATGCAAGCCGGACTGCACATTTAGGCATATTATTCAAGGCCTACCTATTTTCGGTTAGCGCTTATTTTCAGCAAGTTGGCGAATAAGAGCCTGAAAATCTTTTGGGTAGGGCGCCTGTGTTACCACTTTTCTACCATTCATAAGTTTAAATTCGAGCGAAAATGCGTGGAGTGCCATTCGCTTCATCAGGGGTTCTTCGTCTGTCATTTTCTTCAAATTGAACCCTCTTTTCACAGATGAAACATAAAAAGGCTTGCCACCATACATTTCGTCACCAGTAATTGAGGCTTTAAGAAAGGCCAGGTGAATACGGATCTGGTGCATTCGCCCGGTTATAGGACGGCTGTCAATAAGTGTATGATTTTTATAGGTTTGAAGGGTTGTGAAGTATGTTTGAGCATCCTTTCCGCTTCGCGAAATTTTTACTGTTCCATCATTCTGTTTTAAAATAGGTACATCTACCAATTGGTTGTTAAATGCCTGAATTCCATCCGCCACAGCATGATAAATTTTTGTCACCTCGCGGTTTTCAAACTGCATACTTAAATGTCGATAGGCTTCCGGGTGCCGCGCAATGGCCAACACACCAGAGGTTTCTTTATCCAACCGATGACCTACCTGCGCATTGGGTTCATAATCGCGTGCCAGCGAAAGGATATTCTGGCTGTCGTTGCGATCTTCAAGGGTAGAAACAAAAGGCGGTTTGTTGATTAGAATAAAATCTTCATCCTCATATAAGATGGCCTCCTTAAAATTGAACTTTGGAATTTTCACGCTGCAAATTACTACGCCTCATTTGATTCTGAGCCATCGTGGCGCGATCGGGGAAGCCTGAAGCTAAATATTGAGCCCTGGCCTACAATGCTTTGCACCTCTGCTTTGGTATTATGGCCTTCAAGGATATGTTTTACAATGGCGAGCCCGAGGCCAGTGCCTCCCTTCTCGCGGCTGCGACTTTTATCAACCCGATAGAAGCGTTCGAAAATACGGATTTGATGTTGCTCAGGAATCCCCTCACCAGTATCGGAAATAAACGTAGTAACATTTTTTTTACTCACCTCAAAGGTAATAGTTACTTCGCCCCCATCGGGTGTGTAATTGATTGCATTTGAAATCAGGTTGGTAAGCACTTGGGTTATCCGTTGCCAGTCGGCATACACACTTATTTTATGATGATCCGTGTGTAGTTTTAATTTGATTTTCTTCTTTTCTGCTTTCTCTTCAAATTGATCAAGCACCTCAATGCACAATTTATGCAAATCGATATGTTCAAATCGCATTTTAATATCCCCGGTTTCGATCTGCGACAGAGTTAGAAGGTCCTGAACCAAAATATCCAATCCATCCAGACTCTTGGCAGCTTTCTTCAAAAATTTGGTGCGTACGTTTTTATCATTCACCGCACCATCCAACAAGGTGTGCACGAATCCCTGAGCGGCAAAAATCGGAGTTTTTAATTCATGCGATACATCGGCAATAAACTCTTTGCGAAAGGCTTCCAGTTTTTTTAGCTCGTCAATTTCTTTCTGCTTGAGTGTGGCAAAGGAAAAGATCTCGTCATTAATTTTTTGTAATGGATTAAGTGCTCCTGATTTTTGTTTGGAAATATTGGAGAGTTCTTTTTTACGAAGCTTCTCCATCATTTTATAGATCTTATTAATCTCGCGAAAAACGAGAAACTCAAGCACAACAAAAATAAGGAGGTATGAAGCTGAAAAACTGATAACCCCGGCAACAATCAGTGCTTGCCGATCTACACTTTCAATGAGAGAAAGAAACAGGGAGGTTACAATGGCAACAGATGTTGCCAACAAGAGAGCCAACGTACGGGCACTATATACCATGCATTAACTGAGATTGAACTTATACCCCACCCCTTTCACGGTGGAAATATAATCATCTCCTATCTTTTCGCGCACTTTGCGAATGTGCACATCCACGGTGCGGGCAAGCACATAGACATCCGACCCCCAGATATTCTGCAATAAATCATCGCGGCTAAAAACCTTGTTGGGATTTTGGGCTAGAAAAAATAATAATTCAAATTCCTTTTTAGGCAAACTTGTCTCCTTTCCCTTCACATGTACGGTATAACTCGTGCGGTCGATTAGCAGATCGCCAATCTTAATCTGAGTTGAGGTGTTTTTCTTTTTAGAATCTCTGCGAAAGAGTGCACTTATCCGGCTCATCAAGGCCCTGGGCTTTATCGGCTTTAGGATATAATCATCAGCACCCACATCAAAGGCTGCCACCTCTGAATACTCTTCGGCTCGTGCTGTTAGAAACACAATGAAGGTATTAACAAGCTCAGGCATAGCACGAATCTGGCGGCAGGCTTCCACACCATCCATCTTGGGCATCATAATATCAAGCAAAACCAGATCAGGGTGAAATTTTCTTGCAATGTCTACCGCAACCTGACCATCAATAGCTGTTCTTACATCATAGCCTTGCTTCTCCAGGTTATACTTCAATAGTTCTAAAATGGGTTCTTCATCGTCTACTACCAGCACCTTTTGCGTTGGTTTATTACCCATACTTTAAATCGTTTTAATTGGCAATAAAAGTAGAGACAAATTAAGCCAATTAAAAACCCCTGTTAACTCCTTAACAATTCCTTAATAGCCTGATTCATCTGGCTTCACATTAGAGGAAAGGGTGCCTTTCGGAAAGATGTTTGATATATCGTTTCAGGTCGCCACCAAAATCATTATCAAGTTCTTCTTTGAAGTTATCCTGCTTTGCCTGATAAAGATGATAGGACATAAAGTAAGTGTTATTAGGAAGTCTGCCCTTCGGGTTTGATTTTCGAGGTTGAAATAAAGAAAGCGTATCTGCTGAATTCATGATTTTTGAAATCATAGCTTCTTTCTTCTGCTTTTTTATTTCAATTGGCTCATCGGGTTGAAGATGTTGATACAAACTATCCAATGATTGGGTGCCTCGTAAAATGTGGCGGCTGTATTTTCTATAATCCTGATCTTCCTGCACATATTGGATGAATTGCTGAGAATCTTTCCCATAGCGTGAGGCTAAAAAATAATACGCTGCTGTGTCGCCAACAAACGAGGCCAGGTTTTCATTGAAATCAACATCGTCTTTAATAAAAATGGTGGCATGCACCATTTCATGAATGATAAGACTGGCCAAATCACCTTCATTACGCTTCAGCATATTGCTGAGTATTGGGTCGGTAAACCAACCCAGCGTAGACCAGCCTCCAGGGTTACGAATGCTTACGTCTAGTCCTTCTGCTTCTAACTGCGTGCGGAGATCAATGGCTTTCTGCTTCTCGAAAAAACCCTTATACGGCATGGAACCCACTACCGGAAAATCCCAGACCTTATGCTTTAGTTGGAAGGGTTCGCAGGCCTGCACCACCCACATGATTTCTTCGCCCCGCTGGTCGTAGATTGTCTTATAGTTTTTGGTATCCTTCAGGCCCAGCGAATCAATGGCATATTTCCTTATCTCGCTAATCAGCCGAAGCTTACTTTTTAGAGAATCCGGAAACTGAGTATCAGCCAAATACTCTTCAATAGGTTTAGCCTTCCAAACAATTTTTACTTGCCCATACCCTTGCCTCGCACTGTAAAGAACTAATTCCCAATTCCATAGAACCAAAACAGCTAACAAAATCAGAAAACCAAAGAATATCTTCTTTATCATTATCAAGTGCAAATTAAATCTCCCGATCTTTAAAGCTTAATGTTGAAAAAATAAGTGATAATACATTGTATACTAAAAATATTAGTTTTTTAGACATTAACCCTTGACAATACTATTAATAATAGTAATTTCATGCCTTTAAATGCTTTAACACGAAATTAACGACTGAAATATATGAGTGACGCAAAGGA
Organism: Cyclobacteriaceae bacterium; assembly: GCA_965278925.1. Classification (GTDB taxonomy): domain Bacteria; phylum Bacteroidota; class Bacteroidia; order Cytophagales; family Cyclobacteriaceae; genus ELB16-189. The sequence continues at coordinate 2,112,059 of OZ257123.1, forward strand.
GAAGTTAAAAGCCCTGCAATTAACGATTGACAAACTGGAAAAGTCTTATGGCAAGGGCACAGTAATGATGCTTAATGATACCAAGGTGATGGATGTTCCAGCAATTTCAACGGGTTCGTTGGGATTGGACATAGCACTTGGCATTGGCGGTATTCCGCGTGGCCGGGTAACTGAAATCTATGGACCAGAATCTTCAGGTAAGACAACCCTGACAATGCATTGTATTGCTGAAGCGCAGAAAAAGGGCGGTTTGGCAGCTTTTATTGATGCGGAACATGCTTTCGATAAGAGTTACGCTGAAAAATTGGGAATTGATACTGAGAACCTGCTCATATCCCAGCCTGATAATGGCGAGCAAGCACTTGAAATTGCAGAACACCTTATTCGGTCGGGTGCTATTGATATTATTGTTATTGACTCTGTGGCTGCACTTGTGCCAAAAGCTGAATTGGAAGGAGAAATGGGTGAAAGCAAAATGGGCTTGCAAGCTCGCTTGATGTCGCAAGCTTTGAGAAAATTAACAGGTACCATCAGCAAAACCGGCTGTGCCTGTATTTTCATCAACCAACTTCGCGAGAAGATTGGGATTATGTTTGGAAACCCCGAAACAACTACCGGTGGTAACGCGCTAAAGTTTTATGCCTCCGTGCGTCTGGATATCCGAAGAATTGGTCAGATTAAAGAATCACCTGACGACATTACCGGAAACAGAGTGAAGGTTAAAGTGGTGAAGAACAAAGTTGCTCCTCCGTTTAAAGTTGTTGAGTTTGATATCATGTATGGACGAGGAATTTCCAAATCTGGAGAAATTGTAGATCTGGGTGTAGAACTCAATGTGATTCAAAAAGCTGGCTCCTGGTTTTCTTACAGCGGCAATAAACTTGGTCAGGGTCGCGATGCCGTTAAGCAACTGATTGAAGATAATCCAGAACTATTAGAGGATCTGGAAAAGAAGATCAAAGAAAAGATCAGCAGCGGTGCTGCAATAAAAGAAGAGAAAGAATAAAATTAATTTATTACGAGAAATTGATCAGGGGCCGGAGAGTTAACTCCCGGCCCCTGATTTTTTTAATTAGCCCGAATGGCAATCACAGGATCCAACCTGGAGGCCATAGCAGCTGGCACAATGCCCGCAACGAGACCAATCACGGAAGAAACTCCTAGCCCTAGCACAATATTCTTAACCGAAAGAACCACCTGCAAACTTCCGAAAGGAGCGAGCGTGAGCAACCAAACAAGAAACAACCCAGACAATCCACCTATAAGACTGAGAAATATCGATTCAAATAAAAATTGAAACAGAATAAAATAATTTTTTGCCCCAAGAGACTTTTGCAGCCCGATTATGCTTGTTCGCTCTTTAACTGAAACAAACATAATGTTTGCAATTCCAAACCCACCCACCAACATAGAAAAGCCCCCAATAATCCAACCTGCAATACTCAGCACATCAAACACACCACTGATCGCGTTGGCAATTGCTTCGGGTCTGTTCAATGCAAAGTTGTCTTTTTGAATAGGTTTCAATCCACGCTTCACACGCATGAACCCACGCGCTTCATTTTCTAGCTCAACCAGTCCGATATCGGTATCAAATCCTTTTAGACCAATATCAGATCCTAATTCATTCCACCTACCGGTGCCGGTTTGATACAATTTTCTGAAAGCATCATAAGGAATAATGACACTATAATCATTACTTGGCGTGCCTAAAAAACTTTCTCCTTCGCGTTTAATAACGCCCACCACATTAAACTTTAGATTTTTGATTTTCACTTGCATGCCCATGGGCGAATCCTGGTTAGGAAAGAGAGCCTTCGCTACTTCATGACCAATGATTACCACATTGCGACCGCCCTCAATCTCATCGTTAGTAAGATAACGGCCGCTTTCAACATTCACTTCAAAAATTTTGTCAAAATCAAGATCAGCTCCCTTCAACGTAATCTGGCTGATTCCATTATTTCCTCCCTTCACAGTAATTCCACCAGCATCGGCATAAATCGCCACAGTTTGGGCGCTCTTCATATTCGCCCTTAAAAACTTATACTCGGCATACGAAACGTTCGGGCGTTTGATATAATCTTTCCACCAATCGCGGCCACCGCCTCCCGTAAAAGGCCATTTGCCCACGTAAACCACGTTGGTTCCTAAAAAATCGAAACTGTCGCGAATGTTTTTCTCAAGCGAATCAACAAGTGTTAAAACTGCGATGATGGAGAAGATACCAATCGTAACACCAAGCAGCGAAAGCACTGTGCGGAGGATGTTAGACTTAAGGGCCCGCCAGGCAAAGCCCAGACTTTCGAAGATCAAACGTAAAGTAAGCATGTGGGTTAAACGCGTTTCAAGTGATTTCAGGTTGCAATAAACATTGTTTTTTACTCAATATCTCAAGTTTTGAGTTTGAACGGAAAAACCCGTACCAGAGATCCACCCTTCAGACGACCGAAAGCCTCAAATTGTTTCTAAAAACACATCTTGAAATTTCGAAACATATCCTATTTTTGCGTCCTTATAAAAAACGCCCCCTTTCGGGGATAAACAAAGCCCGTAAGCTTATGAAACTTTCTGAGTTCAAATTTGAAATTCCAAACAGTCTTATCGCTTCTCACCCTGCCGAAAATCGCGATGATGCGCGAATGATGGTAATTCATAGAAGCACAGGCAAAATTGAACACAAAGTGTTCAAAGACATTGTAAATTACTTTGATGAAGGCGATGTAATGGTAGGCAACGACACGATGGTGTTTCCTGCTCGACTATATGGTCGCAAAGAAAAGACCGGAGCAAAAATTGAAGTATTTCTGCTTCGCGAACTTAATGCCGAAATGCATTTGTGGGATGTACTCGTTGATCCGGCCCGTAAAATCCGTGTAGGTAATAAACTTTATTTTGGCGATGGTGATCTAGTTGCCGAAGTTATCGATAACACAACCTCACGAGGCCGCACAATTCGTTTTTTATTTGACGGTGATTCTGCAGCCTTTGATAAAATTGTTGAGACTTTAGGGGAAACCCCTCTTCCTAAATACATAAAACGTAAAGTTGAACCTGCCGATAAAGAAAGGTTTCAAACGATCTTTGCAAAAAATAAGGGTGCTGTTTCAGCTCCAACAGCAGGCATGCATTTTACTAAGCAACTGGTAAAACGCCTGCAGATCAAAGGCGTTGACATGGCCTTCGTAACCTTGCACATTGGCCTCGGCACCTTCCGAGCAGTTGATGTGGAAGATCTCACAAAACACAAAATGGATTCGGAAAACTTCATTGTAGGTACCGATGCCGTTAAGATAGTAAACCGTGCACTTGACGAGAAGAAGAAAGTTTGTGCCATTGGCACAACAACCATGCGTGCGCTGGAAACTGCGGTATCTGCTAACAACAGATTAAAAGAACGCGAAGGGTGGACTGATAAATTTATCTTCCCGCCCTACGACTTTAAAATCTGTAGCGCCATGGTAACGAATTTTCACCAGCCTGAGTCAACGCTCTTGATGATGGCTTGTGCGTTTGGTGGTTTTGATCTTGTGATGAAGGCGTACGAGACAGCTAAAAAGGAAAAGTATAAATTTCTCACTTACGGTGATTCGATGCTAATCGTTTAAAGATTTCATTCTTCCAATAATTAAATGCTCTTGCCATGCGAGAGCATTTTTTTTGCTATGAATTTCGAATCAGGTAGAGGTGCAATGAAATTGCTACGGGATAAAGAAACAGATAAACGGGTGAAGGTTTCAGGAAACCAGTAACCATAGTTATTGGCACCACCAAAAGAAAAATACCGATTCCAATAATCCAGCTCTTATTAGGCGAATCTGATTTATAGATTTGAAGCAATCTATACACCAGGAACGTGATTACTGCGGCATTAAAGGCAAGAAGAAAAATCCGGATTAGTATCATAAAATACGGGGTATAATCAAAGATAAACCATCTGCGAGTTTTTTCTAACTTTACCCCATGAACCGCGAGGAAATTCTCACCACACTACGTGCACACAAAGCGGAAATCCAGAAAAAGTATCCAGTGGCAAGCCTGGCATTGTTTGGGTCGTTTGCGCGTGGGGAGCAAACTTCAGAAAGTGATGTTGATCTATTGGTAGAATTTAATGGCCCGATTGGACTGGAAATTGTGGATTTAGTTGAATACCTAGAAAAGCTATTGATGGTTAAAAAGGTAGACTTGATATCTAAAAAATATCTAAAACCGCATTACCGGCCATATATTGAAGCTGATCTGATTGATGTCTAAAAAATTACAAAAATTACTTATCATTGATATCCTCAATGCAATCGCTGACATCGAAGAGTTTGCACGAGGTCAGGATTACAATCAGTTTCTAAATGATAAAAAATCACAATCAGCCATCGTTTATAAACTCATCGTAATTGGAGAGGCTTCAAATCGATTAAGCAAAGAGTATCGCGAAAAGTATTCTAATGTTGAATGGAGTCGCATTATCCGATCTCGACATATTCTGATTCATGATTATGATATGATCAATCTTGAGATTATCTGGAGAATCCAAGAGATTTATTTACCAGAACTTAAGCAAGCGCTTCAGGATATTCTCAAAAATTCCCCAAATGAATTCTGAACATGCCCTTATTGTTGCCGGAGGCAAAGGCACTCGTATTAAAAGTAAGTTGCCAAAGCAATTTCTGGAGTTGAGAGGGAAACCAGTTTTGCTGCATACATTAGAAGCCTTCTATCGGTATTCAGAAAAAATAAACATCGTGCTGGTATTACCCGAAGACGACTTCCCGATCTGGAATGAACTGTGTAACAAACATCATTTCACTAAATCCATCATCATACAAAAAGGAGGAGAAACCCGATTTCAATCCGTAAAGAATGGATTAGAAAAAATTGAAGGCCCCGGTTTAGTGGCAATTCATGATGGCGTGCGCCCGCTTGTGAGTGAAGATATTATTGGTGCCTCCTTTCGGTTGGCGGCCGTCCATCAATCTGCCGTTGCAGCAGTACGACTGAAAGAATCTATTCGCATGACCGACCAGGATAACACTAAGGCCATGGATCGCTCGCGGTTTAGGTTAATACAAACTCCGCAAACTTTTGACATTGCACTTATCAAACAAGCGTATCAAACAAAAGAAGATCTTAGCATGACGGACGATGCAAGTGTAGCCGAAAAATCCGGGCACGTGATTTCTTTGTTTGAGGGAAGTTATGAGAACATTAAGATAACTACGCAAGAAGATTTGATTGTGGCAGAGGCGCTTCTTAATGCAAAAAGTAATTTTTAAAAAAATGGCCACACCATCGTGTAGCCATTTTCAATTACCTTGATTGACGATCTGTCAACTTAGTACTCATCTTCGTTAAAGAAGAAATCCTCCTTGGTCGGATAATCCGGCCAGATCTCCTCAATGCTCTCATACGGCTGTCCGTCATCTTCCAACTCCTGCAAATTCTCCACAACTTCCAGAGGGGCTCCTGAGCGAATTGAGAAATCTATCAATTCATCTTTGGTGGCCGGCCAGGGCGCATCCTCGAGGTACGATGCTAATTCCAATGTCCAATACATAGATTTGTCCTCCCTTTAATTTTCCGCAAAAATAGAATTAAATCATCCATAGTCAATAGGCCCTGGGCGATAGTTAAGGAATTAAAAAAGTACCCTCTTTTTGCAGCATGCAGACTTGCTACTATCTGTGGACTATTGAGTCAAAAAAGCCATATTTGCGTTCCTAATTTAACTAATCATCTCCATGGCTGATGAAAAAATAATTTTCTCAATGACGGGCGTAAACAAGATTTACCCGCCCCAAAAGCAAGTGCTGAAGAATATTTACCTATCCTTTTTTTATGGAGCCAAAATAGGAGTGTTGGGATTAAATGGTTCTGGTAAATCTTCACTGCTGCGCATCATTGCCGGAATTGATAAGGAGTTTCAGGGCGAAGTAGTTTCTGATCTTGGTTACACCGTTGGATATCTGGAGCAAGAACCCCAATTAGATAAAACTAAAACCGTAAAGGAAATAGTTGAAGAAGGTGTTAAAGATGTAGTTGCTCTTCTGAAAGAATTTGAAGCCATCAATGAAAAGTTTGGCGACCCGGAAATATTGGAAGATCCGGATAAGATGGACAAACTGATTGGCCGTCAGGGTGAAGTACAAGAGAAACTGGATGCCCTCAATGCCTGGGAACTTGATCATAAATTAGAACGCGCCATGGATGCGTTGCGTTGCCCGCCACCGGATTCAAAAGTTGAACATCTATCGGGTGGTGAGAAAAGACGTGTGGCTTTATGTCGCTTGCTATTACAAACCCCCGATGTGCTTTTGCTGGATGAACCAACCAATCATTTGGATGCAGAATCGGTGCAGTGGCTGGAAGAACATCTTCGTCAGTATAAAGGAACCATCATTGCTGTAACGCACGACCGTTACTTTTTGGATAACGTAGCCGGTTGGATTCTGGAATTAGATCGTGGCGAAGGTATCCCCTGGAAAGGAAATTATTCAAGCTGGCTCGATCAAAAACAAAAACGATTAGTTCAGGAAGAAAAAACAGAATCGAAAAGACAGAAAGCATTGGAGCGTGAGTTGGAGTGGGTGCGTATGAGCCCGAAAGGAAGACATGCAAAAGGAAAAGCTCGCTTAGGTGCCTACGAAAAACTAATCAGTCAGGAGAATCGTGAAAAAGAAGATAAACTGGAAATCTTTATACCAGCCGGACCCCGGTTGGGAAATAAAGTAATCGAAGCAACGGGTGTCTCAAAAGCATATGGAGATAAACTTTTGTACGAGAATCTCACCTTCACACTTCCCCCGGCAGGTATTGTCGGAATCATTGGCCCTAACGGTGCAGGCAAGACTACCCTTTTCAAAATGATTACAGGCCAAGAGAAACCAGATAGCGGTACGTTCTCTGTTGGCGAAACCGTAAAGATTGCCTACGTAGATCAGGAACATGATGATCTGAAACCAGAAGACACCGTGTGGCAAGCTATCACAGGTGGCCAAGAATTGATTTTAGTTGGAGGAAAAGAAATTAACTCGCGTGCTTATGTAAGCAAGTTTAATTTCAGTGGCACCGATCAGCAGAAAAAAGTAAAAGAACTTTCTGGTGGTATGCGCAACCGGGCGCACATGGCTATTACACTTAAACAAGGTGGCAACTTGCTATTGCTTGATGAACCTACCAACGATCTGGATGTAAATACACTGCGAGCGCTGGAAGAAGCGTTGGAAAACTTTGGAGGTTGCGCTGTTATTATTTCTCACGACCGTTGGTTTCTAGATCGCGTATGCACGCACATTCTTGCCTTTGAAAGCGACTCACAAGTATTTTGGTTTGAAGGAACCTTCAGCGAATATGAAGAGAATAGAAAAAAACGACTGGGCGATGATCAACCGCATCGGATCAGGTATAAGAAATTAGTAAAATAGTAGTCAGACATAAGTATCAAGACCTAAGATGTCTTTCGCCTTGATACTTGCTACTTATATCACCTATGAGAGCCTTCTACACCATACTTCTACTCGTACTATCAAACACTTTCATGACCTTTGCGTGGTATGGTCATTTGAAGTTTAAGGAAATGACGTGGAGTCAGAACCTTGGATTAGTTGCAATCATTTTGATCAGTTGGGGAATTGCCTTGTTCGAATACATTCTTCAGGTGCCCGCCAACCGGCTTGGGTTTAAAGAATATGGTGGACCCTTCTCATTAGTTGAATTAAAAGTAATTCAGGAAGCCATTACGCTGGTTGTGTTTGTTGTTTTCTCACTTTTGTTTTTCAAAACAGAAACCTTTCGTTGGAACCATCTGATCGGGTTTATCTTTCTGATTCTGGCTGTGTATTTTGTTTTTAAGAAATAAATCAAGAAGTACATTTCTTACTGCCAATTTAGATTCCTAATTATTTAATCTCCTCCCCAGGCCGTGTCTTCCACCGTTCGTGCATCCACACCCATTGTTCGGGATGCGCACGCACAATTTGTTCGGTAAAGTTTGTAAAGTTTTGCGTGTTAACAACTAAGTCCGTTTCTTCATCACCCGTAACAATCAATGGTATTTCAGGAAGGATGTGCATTTGTTGTTTCCCCTCTTCATCCAGAAACACATACGTAGGTACCACAGCTGCGCCCGTGCGCAATGCCAGCACCGTTGCACCAATTGGAGTTGCTGCCTTCATTCCAAAAAAATCTACAAAGCGACTCTTAACTTTTGTATCCTGATCAATCAGAATTGCAATTGACCCACCCGATTTCAATGCTTTAAAAAGTCGCACACTTTCTTTGCCCCGCTCTATCGCAACCGCACCGTATGCATTGCGATATTGCCAGAGCAATTCATTCAGCCGTTCATCTTTTAGCGCAGTGCCAACAATGTTAGGATTGAGCCCGCGCAATGCCATGTTGGTGATCTGCAAATCGAAAGCACCGAGGTGCGAAGTAAGAAACATAACTCCCTTACCTTTGGCGTGTGCTTTTTCATAGTTCTCAAGGCCGTGTGTCACCAAAAATTTATTCAGATCATCCAAAGTTCTTACATTCAGCGAGCGCAGAATATCACCTGCATTTTTTCCGAGCATAACAAAAACCCGTTTGCTCAGGTCTACAATTTCATGCGTTGACATTTCCTTGCCAAAGGCCAGGCCTAAATGATAAATTGTTCGCTCCCGTGGTTTGGGTGAAACCGCATAGGCAATCTTGCCCAGCCAACCGCAGAAAGCCAACCATGCTTTGCGTGGTACCAGATTAGAGAAAAAAATCAGAAACCGGATAAAGAAGTATAGTGCCGAATACTTAATACGTTTCTTGAGGGGTCTGTTTTCCATACTTGTTTTGCAAAGATACACGTAGCTTTGATTAAATTTAACTTTCAATCTTCAGCAACTCATCAACTATCGCGTTGTGAAAACCTTATACATTATCCGTCACGCCAAATCGAGTTGGGATAACCCTGACCTTAGTGACTTTGACCGCCCCTTAAACAATCGCGGCCAAAAAGATGCACCCCGCATGGGTAAACGGTTAAAAGAAAAAAGAGTGACCCCGGATATTATGATTACAAGTCCGGCACAGCGAGCCTTGATTACCTGCCGAAAAATCGCTGAAGTATTGGGCTTTGCCAAGGAGAAAATAATTTCTGACAGACGTTTATATCATGCCGATGATGAGCAAATCTTAAAAGTACTTCGGGAATTGAAAGACTCGCCCCGTGATGGCGAAGAAGTGGCTATGGTGTTTGGTCACAATCCGGGCCTGACAGAATTTGCAAACTCACTCCTCAACGAAACGATCGAAAATATTCCGACCTGTGGTGTGGTGGCTGCCTCGTTGAATATAGATAGTTGGAATGATATACGATTCGGTTGTGGTGAAATGAAGTTTTTCTATTTCCCGAAACAAAGTAGTGATTAACGTCAATAAAGAATTAACCCATGAAACCATTCGTGAAAGCAGCTTTACTTACGGGCCTGCTGGCAGGAACCTCCGATCTTATTGCTGCAATACTTGTTACATGGGTTCGCTCAGAAAATTTTCCTTCAAGAATCTTGCACTACATAGCGGGAGGCCTGCTTGGTCTTGAAACATCTATGGAAGGTGGATTTATGGTTGCCGTATTAGGATTGATCATTCATTACTTTATTGCCTGCGCTTGGACATTGCTTTTCTTTATACTATTTCCAAAGCTAAAATTTAAAGCAATTAACAAATACCTGATCGGAACTATCTATGGAGTGTTTGTAGGCATGATGATGACCTTCGTTATCCTTCCGCTTACGCGATTACCTCAAACACCTTTTCAATTACAGAATGCTATCATTGGCTGGCTCATATTGAGCGTTGCTCTTGGATTACCTATTGCCATTCGTGCCTATAACTTTTATGGAATGAACGGTAGAACTAATTCAGATTTATAGAAGATGGTTCTGCCACTGAAATATTCATAGGGATTCCCACTCTGGCCTTATCATAAATAAGTTTTTCTTTAAAATTGTTTAAATCTAAATCCCGAAATTCTTTTGTTGTTATTTTTGCCTGGTGAGCATAAATTTCAAAATAGGCACCTTGAATTTCATCCAGGGTCGCAATAAAGGTTTTATGCGTTGTTGTTCTGTCTGTTTTGATGGATACAATTGCTTGCAACGGGTTTTCAGATGAAAACCTATCAACTCCGTTATTCAGAATGAATTTCTTAATCTCATCTCTTATCCCCGACAAATCTTCCCTGGGTACACCTTCAACTAAAAATGAATTCTCAGCATTTATATGAATTGTAAACAAATTTCTTTCTTTTACTTCAGTCGTTATTGTTTCCGGTAACCAGGTCGGGAGCATCATCATCAGTCCCTTTTCGTTTTTAATTACCGTAGTCATTAAAAAGAAAGTCAGCAATAGAAAGGCAATGTCGGCCATAGAGCTCGTGCTGACTTCAGCAGTGCTCATCTTTCTTAGATAGCTCATCGGAGTAGAATTTAAACTTCTAATTCCTACGTATGTGAAAAGTCACAGATGCTTTGTATCAGATCAAAGAATGTGTTTAAAATCTTATAGTACGTCCGACATCGAACAAAATTGATTGGTTGTGAACACCCTGATTTTAAAATACTTTGAATTCGTAACCAAAACCAACACTATTTGATGGCATGAAAATAGTAAAAGTGGTGAAAGGTAAACTCATCGATTATGCTCCGTAACTACTTCAAAACCGCCTTCCGCTCATTAATTCGAAATAAGGCATTCACTCTGATTAATGTGTTAGGGCTTGTTATCGGTATTTCCTTTAGTACGATGCTATACACCTATGTGCGCCACGAATTATCGTATGATTCATTTCATAAAAAGTCAGATCGTACATACCGGGTGTTAACGGTTAGTAAATCGATTCCTGATAACATTCGAACGTTTGGATCTACCATGCCACCGGTAGGGCCCGAATTACTAAACTCATTTCCAGAAGTTGCTGAAGTCACACGTTTGCATCGATTCTCAGGCCAGGTGATTATAGAAGTTGGTGAAACCAAGTACAGTGAAAGAAACTGGTTTACAGCCGATTCAAACTTGCTTGAGATTTTTGATTTTGATTTTGTTGCTGGTGATAAATCTACTGCCCTGAATCAGCCGCGGTCGGTGGTGCTCCCTGAACGAATGGCAAAAAAATATTTTGGTCACGAAAATGCGTTGGGGAAAACAATCAACTTTCTTGAAATGGGTTTAATAACTGTTACTGGAGTTGTAAAAGATTTGCCAACAAACTCGCACCTGCAATTTGATTTATTGTTCTCTGATCTACAGCCCGGTGAGTGGTGGGATACTTACCTGGCCGACTGGACGGATGGCGGAGCTTTCACCTATGTAGTGTTGAAAGAGGGGCAGGATATTTCACAGGTAGAATCAAAGATGCCTGCTTTTATGAAAAAACACCTTGGTGATGAGGGTGAGTTTTTAAAAACAACATTTCAACCCATCACAGACATTTACCTGCACTCCGCTGAAATACTAAATGGCCTCGAGAGTGAACATGGTCAACTTTCGTATGTCTATATATTTTCTTCCATGGCCTTATTTCTATTGTTGATTGCAGCTATCAACTACATTAACTTAACCACTTCAAAAGCTTCTACGCGGGCTAAAGAAATTGGGATTAGAAAAGTAGCGGGTGCTTATAAGACACAATTAATTTTTCAATTTTTAACCGAGGCTTTTCTTGTTACGCTGGTTTCTATGATACTTGCGTTGGTAATGATGGATCTGTTCTTCCCGTATTTCAATTCAATTACCGGAAAGAATTTTGATCTCAACATGACAACCATCATGCAATTCTTACCTTCCTTACTCCTGATCACATTGATCATTGGGGTACTTGCCGGAAGTTACCCAGCCTTTTATTTAGCCCGACTGAAGCCGGTGTCCACATTAAAAAGCTTAACAAACGTAAGTCGCACCAATTTCGATTTAAGAACCTCGCTCGTAGTCTTTCAATTTACGATTACCATCGTGTTGATTATTTCTACACTGGTAATCAGAAATCAAATGAGCTTTATTCAAACAAAAGACATTGGGTTTCAAAAGGATCACCTGATGATCATTGACATTAATAGTGGAACTGTTCGTAACCAATTTCAGGCAATGAAAAATGAATTTGCCAAGGTGGCCGGTGTTCAACACGTAGCGGTTTCTTCACGGGTGCCTGGGGAATGGAAAAACATCCGCGAGGTATTCGTTAAAAATGCGAATGAAGGCAATGCCAATAGCGATTCCCTTCAAACCTATTTTATGGGCTTTGATGAAGATATGTTAAGCACCTATCAACTCCAACTTGCTCAAGGAAAATTCTTTTCAGGGAACAACGAAGCGGACTCGATGAACGTGGTGATCAATGCTTCGGCTGCCCTTGCCCTGAACTTAAAAAATCCTGTTGGTACAAGATTACGCATTGGCACCCGAAACGGAGAATGGAATGCTCAGGTGATTGGGGTTTTGAATGATTTCAATTTTCAATCCCTTCATCAGAAAATTGCTCCGATCATTATTGGCTATAGAAATAATCCCCTTCAATCGATCGATTACTTTACTTTAAAGGTATCGGGCGATATTAATTCTTTAATTGAAGGCGCAACTAAAGTCTGCGAACAATTCGATCCTGAGACTCCCATAGAGTATCACTTTCTTACCGAACAATTAGATACCTTTTATGTTTCTGAAAAAAAGGCAGGAATGGTTTTTCAGATGGGTGGAGCACTAAGCATTGTGGTAGCGTGCCTCGGCTTGTTAGGATTGGCTAATTATCATGTTGAGCGCAGAACCAAAGAATTAGGAATTCGAAAAGTATTGGGTGCCGGCTCACTCAATTTGTTTTTGATGGTCTCCCTGTCATTCACCAAACAAGTAGGAATAGCTTTTGTGTTGGCCTGCCCTCTTGCCTGGTTTGCGATGCAGCAATGGTTGAACGCTTTTGAATATCGGGCCATGTTAGATGTTGGATTGTTTATAGGGGCTGGGGCAATCGTTTTGCTGTTAGCGCTTGTCACGGTAAGTTATCAATCTTTAAAAGCCGCTAGTTTCAATCCAATAGATGCGCTGAAGAGTGAGTAGATGAGAGTATAGTTAACATGATACAAAAAATAGCTCCTTTAAGTTGCTATTTTATCCAGCTGAAATATGATGTTGAGATGAGTGATTCTCTCAGCTCTAGCGAGACGCACCATACATCGATGGTCTATCCAATAAAAAAGAAGCTGCTAGTATGCAGCTTCTTTTGTCGAGATGAGAGGATTCGAACCTCCGGCCTCCACGTCCCTAACGTGATGCGCTAACCGGGCTGCGCTACATCTCGAATTAATTCTATTTTCTCAAAATTTCGTACTCCGACTTACTTCACCAGAACCTCATTGATGCTTCGCCCAGCAAGCCGGGCTGCCTGTCTTCTGAAGCTTTCGCGTAGGAAGACGCTACATCTCGAATTATTTCTTACTTAAATTTGAGGGTGCAATAATAGTAAAAATCAGGCATCCGCGCTGCCCCATCGCTCCTACTTTTTATTCGCTTTAAGATCGCGAATAAATTTGGCCCAGTTAAACGGATTTAAAAAAGGATTGGTGCGCGGCTGAAACTTATCCACCGCAGAGGTAGACCATTGATCCATATAGTATTTATAGTTAGCTGCCCCATCCATGGGGGTTGTTTTGATCATCAACGCAATCAACTCGGCATTCAGATTTTTCTGATTAATGCCATTATCCATCGGTATATTCAACGCCAGCACGGCCTCTTTAAAAACTTCTTCTGTTGGGAATGGCATAATCTGAACTTCCTTCAGGTAAGTAACATCCGATACCATTTCCACAATGATGGTGAGATTATCATTTGCGTTTTGAGGAACGATGTAATGTTGCCGATGATACCCGATTGCGCTTACCACTATACTATCGCCTTCCAGCACCGGCATCGAAAAAAATCCGGCCGGACTCGTGCTTGTGCCACGGCCTGCTTTAGGTACATACACATGTACACCAGGCATCACATTTATACTATCGCTTACAAAGCCCGAGAGTTGAATAATTCTCCGTTTGCTTTGCGCCACGCTTGACGTAACCGAGCCCACCAGCAAAAGTCCTGCACAAAGTATGAAGCCAAATAATTTCACGTTGCAAATCTTTAGTTTTCAAAGATATGGATTCGGGTGATTTAAGCCTAATGTACTTCAGCTTCCTCCACCAATGGTTTTTGTTATCTTCGCGACAGTCAACATACGTTGATTTCGGTTACCTGCATGCGATTAAAACATTTCAATATTGATTTAGGAGCCCAGATTTTTCTGGCGTGTTCAGATACCTCGCGCCTGCGCATTTTAAACCTGATTTTGACAAACGGAGAAATGTGCATCACCGACCTAGAGCATATTCTTGAATTTACTCAAACTAAAACCTCGCGGCATCTGCTGTATCTCAAAAATTCGGGCATTCTTACCTCCCGAAAAATAAATCAATGGGTGTTTTATCAACTTAAAGACGAAGTTTTTGACATCACCCGACAAATTTTTCAGTTTCTAAGCCGCGACCCAGTGCTTCAAAAAGATCAACAGGTATTTCAAACACTTTATAGCAATCGCGAGTTATCCCTCAATAAACTTCAGATCAAACCGACCAGTCAGTTTTCATGAAATATCGTTGCCTTCTCTTTGATCTCGACCATACGCTTTGGGACTTTGAAACTAATTCTGCCGAAACACTGGAAGAACTTTTTTATGCCCATCGGCTTACTGAGGCTGGTGTAGCTTCGTTCGCACAGTTTTATGATGCCTTTGTAATCGAAAACACGCGCCTGTGGGAACTTTACGACCTCGGAAAAATTCATCGCGATGTAATCCGACTCGAACGATTCAAAACTATTCTCCATAGCCTGGGCATTGATGACTATGCACTTTCGCGAAAACTTTCCGATGAATACATCAACCAATCGCCCAGAAAAGGAGCATTGATGCCCAATGCCATAGAAACTTTAAATTACCTTACTTCAAAATATCCGATGACGATCGTAACCAACGGGTTTGATGAAATTCAAGCTACCAAGTTGGCCTCGTCTGGCATCACTTCTTATTTTAAAAGTATTGTTACTTCGGCACGGGCTGGCCATAAAAAACCTGCCAAAGAGATTTTTGAATTTGCGTTGTCGGAAAGTGGTTTTACAGCAGATGAAACTCTAATGATTGGTGATAATTTGCTGACCGATATTGGTGGTGCCCGCAACGCTGCTCTGGACACTGTATTTTATAATCCTAAAAAAGTTCAGCATGAGGAACAAACCAATTTTGAGATTCATGACTTGAAAGAGTTGCAGGATATTCTTTAAAACCTGACTTTAAGAGATAAATTTGCAGAAGCAAAATAAATGCCTTTGACAGCTAACACTGACGTCATTAGAAATACATTATAAAGATAATACCTATGTCAACCGGTTTCTTTCACATCCCAGTTCCTAAAAACGAACCTGTTCTTTCCTACGCACCCGGCAGCAAAGAACGCACTGCGTTAAAAAAAGCATTGGCCGAAGCCCGCGCCACGGTGCTTGACATACCTATGTATATAGGTGCCGAAGAAGTTCGTTCTGACAAAAAGAAACCGCTTTCACCACCCCACGATCATCAACATATTCTTGCGCATTTTCACGAAGGCGATAAAAGCCATGTAGAACAAGCCGTGAATGCAGCCCTCGCTGCGAAAGAACTATGGGCAGGTTTAAGTTGGGAAAATAGAGCTAGTATTTTTTTAAAAGCCGCGGATCTTCTTGCTGGCCCCTACCGATACAAAATCAACGCAGCCACTATGCTGGGTCAATCAAAAAATGCTTTTCAGGCCGAGATTGATTCGGCTTGCGAACTTATTGACTTTCTGCGTTTCAATGTTCACTTCATGGGTGAGATTTATCGCGATCAACCGGAATCATCTGCAGGAGTTTGGAACCGATTGGAGTATAGACCGCTGGAAGGATTTGTATTCGCCTTAACACCTTTCAACTTCACAGCCATTGCGGGTAATTTACCATCCAGTGCTGCATTGATGGGAAATACTGTAGTGTGGAAACCCGCTAATACACAAATCTATGCAGCGAATGTAATCATGCAGGTGTTTAAGGAAGCTGGCTTGCCGGAAGGTGTAATCAATCTTGTATATGTAAGTGGGCCCGATGCCGGAGAAGTAATTTTTAATCACCGCGATTTTGCCGGCATTCACTTCACCGGAAGCACCGGAGTATTTCAAAACATCTGGAAGACAATCGGAAATAATATTCACAAGTATCGCTCGTACCCTCGCATTGTAGGCGAAACCGGAGGCAAAGATTTTATCATGGTGCATAAGAGCGCCAATGCCAAGGAAGTATCGACTGCTATTGCCCGTGGAGCGTTTGAATATCAGGGCCAGAAATGCTCGGCCGCTTCGCGTTGTTACATTCCATCCAACCTGTGGGACGATGTAAAAAAATACCTCATTGAAGATCTGAAAAGTTTCAAGATGGGACCCACCGAGGATTTTGGAAACTTTATCAATGCGGTTATCGATGAGAAAGCTTTTAACTCAATTACCGCTTTCATAGAAAAAGCACGACAAAATCCGATGAACGAAATCATTGCCGGAGGTAAGTACGATAAAACAAAAGGATATTTTATTGAGCCAACAGTTATTGTAACCAAAGACGCATCGTCATTCACAATGTGTGAAGAAATTTTTGGACCTGTAATGACGATCTACATTTATCATTCAGAAAATTTTGAACAGACTCTTGAGTTGGTAGATAGCACATCGCCCTATGCGTTAACGGGTTCCATCATGGCGAAAGATCGGTATGCAGTAGAGATGGCCACTAAAAAACTGGTGAATTCGGCTGGTAATTTTTACATCAACGACAAACCAACAGGAGCCGTAGTAGGTCAACAGCCCTTTGGTGGCGCACGCGGATCGGGTACCAATGATAAGGCCGGTGCAAAGGTTAATTTGTTGCGTTGGGTTTCCATGCGAACAATTAAGGAAACTTTCGTTACCCCAACGGATTATAGGTATCCGTTTTTGGAGAAAGAATAATTCCCACTCCAGTTGCCTATCCTTTATGAGTGTTAACCAATCATGAAAAGAACCTGGAGCTACAACCTTTTACAGAATAGTAGAATCAAAAATGGAATGCTCGGATTAATTATGATCACGGGACTGTTTCTTTTTGTTTACTGATTCTTTGAAAAAATTAAGAATCATCAAGAAACTAATTCTTTACAATAGGGGTAATCTATTTATTTACACTTTTAATGTTCTCCTTCTTCCCGATCCGACAAGTGGTAGAGAAAATCAATCCAGCTGAATTTGTAATCTATTACTTAATAGGTTGGATTAAATTTAAAGTAAAAGCTTACTCAATGGTGGAAAACGATGCGGTTAGAATTGAACAAGATAAAAGAAAGTATTATTGTTTGACTGTGAGCACACAAAATGCTGGCGACATAATTATAGAAAGGTATCCAACACTTAACTCTGCAAAAATAAGAGAACACGAGTTGAAAGGGATTTTAGGCAAATCATAGCAGATCAAACAATCCCAACTAGAATTCATCCGCTTTTCCATTTAAAGGTTAGGACTCTCCAAATCAAAAACTCCCCAATAGCGCCAGACCAAATTAGGTGACTGGCGCTATCGGTTAGTAAGGAGCAATAACCAATCATTGCGACTGGCTATTGTACCACTTGATGTTGCGTGAAAAATACATCAGCAATCCAATAATCAGGAACAATCCAACGCTTCCTATCAGCAGCGAGAAATCCTGCGCTTGAATGATAATGAATATGAATGCATAAAACGAAGTCATCAGTAACGCGAACAATAGCACGACCGATTTTCGCTTCAAAAAACTAGTTGAGTAGAAAGTGACTAACACGGTGGTGGCAATAGAAGCTATTGCATAAGCTGCGTTATAACCTACCTGTTCAGAAAAAGAAAGTAATAGTGTGTAATAGATAATCAACGCTGCACCGATCAGAATATATTGAAAAGGATGAATGCGGGTTTTGGTTGTGATCTCCACTAAAAATAAAGCAGTGAACGCAAGCAGAATTATCAACTGACCATACTTTGCTGTGCGCGTACTCTTTTGATATTGATCCGCAGGAATTAACAAGCGGACACCGAACTCAGAACCTGATAAAGTTTGTTCCCCATCAACCCACTTTTGAGAAAATGGTCTGTTGAAGGACAGTACCTTCCACACGGCCGTGAATCCGGCATCGGTTATAGTGTGTTCTGGCAACAGCTTGCCTTCAAAACTTGGCGATGTCCACGAGCTGGTAGATGTAACTTCAGTAGATTTTCCGGTAGGCACAAAATATAAACTCTCACTGCCTTTCAGGGTTAGTTGCACATTCACGTTCACATTTGTTTCCGGACGAGCCGACCATTGTAACGGTGTAATGATTCCGCTGGTAGTGCGCAGGTCACCAGTTGCATCCACTGCCTGATCAGTGCTCAACCTTGGATATTGGTTTATGTCAATGCCAATGTCACTCAACGGTTCGGATGCCAATACTTTCTCGTCTGCTTTCACTAAAGGGTTTTCACCAATGCCGCGTAAGTCAGAAATACCATTGAGCAAAATAGCCTCTTTCCAATGCACTTGTTCATCAGGAATATTCCAACCTGAAAAATCCGGAACCAAGAATTGTGCATCCATAACAATATCACTTTTATAAACGACCACCTCAAAGATGCCACGCTTACGCACCTCGGTAGTAATGTCGCTCTTCACGCGATAATCTTCAGGAAGAAAATAGGCGTAATGATCCGTCTCAATGATCTCTTCCACCTGTTTACCTTCGTGCCAGGTTTTTGCTTTTTCTTTTTTGGTAAAGGGGATTCGCAGCACCGGGCCAGATAACATTTGCCTGCCCGACCACTTGTCAGACACTTCGCGGATCACTTCGTCCGATCGGTATTGCCGCTCGCGAATCAGGTCTTCAATCCACGAAGCCGGGATGAGCAAGATTAGAGTCAGGAAACCAATAGAAATTAATTTTACCATGATAGATTCAGTGATCCATTGATTGAATCGCTCGAAGAGATTTGGGTTTTGTGATGTTTCCATAATTTGATTGTTTGAAAGTACTTTGTTTTTAAAAGTGAATTGATAAAATTTTTATTTCTTTTGTTGCTTGATTAGTTCTTCGAGTGCATCGAGATGCTTTTTGAATGCACTGCGCCCACGTTCTGTAATTTTATAGCGTGTGTTTGGCTTCCGTTCAACAAACGATTTAGTCACCGAAATATATTTTTCGCGCTCAAGCGCCTTTAAATGCGTAGCCAGATTGCCATCGGTAACATCCAGCAATTCTTTTAATGTATTAAAATCATACGACTCGTTGGCGACCAATACCGATACGATCTGAAGCCGCACCCGGTGTTCCATTACCTTATCCAGATTTTCAAACGGGTTTTTCATCGATCGTACTTCTTAAACATCAGGGCTCCATATACAACATGAAGTACTCCAAAGCCGAAGGCCCAAAACAGAAGTCCGAAGCCTGGTAGCAATGCGGCAACAAGTCCTAAAACGATTTCGCAAAAGCCGAGGTACCGAACTTCATCAAAAAGATTTGCGCTGGCATTGATAAGGGCGAGGCCGTAGAAAATCAAACAAGCCGGAGCCGCAATGCCATAGTGACCCTTTGCCAATAAAATCAAAATAAAAATTCCACCCGCTAAAAGTGGTATGGTTAAGTTTATGACAAGTCGCTTGCTGGTGGAATCCCACACGTTGAGGCCAAGTTTTTTTGCCTTTCGCGCAGCCAGCACATAGCCTGTTATTATTGAAGCCACAAAAACCAGTAAGGCTATTGTCAAGAGTTTTATAATGATAGCAACTTCATTCACCGATTGGTTTCTATACTCAAGCGGTGTGTTAGGATACTGTACAATCGCATAGGCAACTGAGGCCCCGATCAATGCATACACACCTGCCAGCACACCCGATAGCCCACTGAGTGATAGAAATTTCACTGACCGCTCCATCAACTGACGGATGGATTCTATGTCTTTTTGGTAGGTTTGGTTTTGTTCCATAGAAAGTACTTTGAATTTCAAAGTTAATGAACGGAATACATTGAGCAAGAGTTTTAGATTCGAAAAGAGAATATTTTTAGTGAATTTGGATAATTCAGGCTCAAACCTGTAATATTGCACTCCCAATTCAAGTTGGAATCAGTATTCTCCCTTAGCTCAGCTGGTTAGAGCATCTGACTGTTAATCAGAGGGTCTTTGGTTCAAGTCCAAAAGGGAGAGCTTAAAAAGCCGCAGTTCGCGGCTTTTTTTGTTTCTACTTTTAACGTGGTTTCAAATAAATCAGGGAATCAATTCGTCTACTCATTAGTTAAGTTACCTGAACATCTTCCCTATGCCTAAATCCAAAGTTACCCTTCGCGAAGTATTCAAAACCATTATCTGGCCCCGCAGAAAGCTTCTGTTTGTCGGATTATTACTGATCATCGTAAGCAGAATTGCCGGCCTTGTGCCACCGTGGGCAACCAAACCTTTTATGGACGATATTCTCGTTAACAAAGAACTTGATAAGCTGCCCATGCTGTTAACTTTTTTGACGGTCGCCATTTTGATTCAGGCTGTAACATCATTCCTGCTAACAAAAATTCTAAGTGTTGAAGCTCAGCACCTCATTTCTGTGTTGAGATCAAAAGTTCAAAAGCATTTACTTCGTTTGCCTATCCGGTTTTTTGATAATCAAAAATCGGGAGCGTTGGTTAGCCGCGTGATGAACGATGTAGAGGGTGTTCGCAATTTGGTGGGCACCGGTTTGGTGCAATTGGTGGGCGGCATCTTAACAGCCATCATCTCCGTTGGGTTTTTGATTTACATCAATCCGCTGATGACATTATTCGTCTTGCTTCCCATGTCTATTTTTGGTGTAATTACTCTGAAGGCATTCTCAATCATCCGGCCTGTTTTTCGTGAACGTGGAAAAATTACGGCTGATGTTACCGGCCGACTGACAGAAACTCTAAATGGCGTGCGGGTAATAAAAGGATTTAATGCCGAGCAGCAAGAAATAAAAGTTTTTGAAAAAGGGGTCGATCAACTTTTTCAAAACGTAAAGAAAAGTTTAACCTCCACCAGTTTTGTTACCAGTTCAGGAACATTTTTAGTGGGGCTTGCCAGTGTGGGCATCATGGGGCTGAGCGGCTATTTTAATTTAAGTGCTGGCGATTTTCTTCAATTCACCATGTTTATGGTGTTTATGATTGCGCCTATTGTGCAGATGAGTAACATCGGCAGTCAGTTAACCGAAGCCTTTGCCGGATTGGATCGCACAGAAGAATTAATGAACATGCCTGTGGAAGACGATGGCACCGTGCGAACCATAAAAATTGGCGAGATGAAAGGTGACATTGAATTTAAGAATGTGTCCTTCTCCTATGAAGAAGGAAAGCCTGTGCTTAAAAACATTAATTTTTCGGCTCCGGTAGGATCAGTAACTGCACTGGTGGGCACATCGGGTTCAGGAAAAACAACCATTGCCGGATTAGCCGCTTCTTTTCTTAATCCAGAGAGTGGTTTGATTACTGTTGATGGAGTTGATATGGGAAAAATTTCGTTGGATAGTTATCGCAGTCAGTTGGGTGTGGTGCTGCAAGATGACTTTTTATTCGAGGGCACCATTCGCGAAAACATTTTGTTTCCCCGTCCGGCTTCTACGGAAGAAGAACTTCAAAAGGCTGTAAGGGCAGCTTTTGTGGATGAGTTTACCAATCGTTTTGAAAAAGGTTTGGATACAGTAATTGGTGAACGGGGTGTAAAATTATCTGGTGGTCAGCGGCAAAGGATTGCCATCGCCCGTGCTATTCTGGCCGACCCAAGAATCCTGATCCTAGACGAAGCCACGTCAAACCTGGATACTGAAAGTGAAAGCTTTATACAAGAAAGTTTGCGCACACTTATGCAGGGCCGAACTACGTTTGTAATCGCCCACAGACTAAGCACCATCCGGCAAGCAAATCAGATTCTGGTAATCGAAAATGGCCAAATTCAGGAACAAGGACGTCACGAAGATCTGATTGAAAAACAAGGTCGTTACTATCAGCTATACACCTACCAGGCAAGGATTTAAATTATATTCAAGACTTTATGTCTTCTTTTTTGGCTTATAAAAGTCATAATGCAGACATATTGTCTTTATTTTTAAGCAAAACTCCACTCGGCATACTTTTCACTGATGTGATCATAGATTTTTAAAACATCATGTTTAACCTTAAAAAAAATACTATGAGCATCATCCGTTATAACACCAACGACTTTACACCAACCACATTCAGTTCCCTGGTGGATAAGTTTTTTAACGATTCATTGGCCCGTTCTGGTGGCAGTGCTTTCGTACCTAAAGTGGACATTGTTGAAACCACCGAAGCCTTTGAAGTACACCTGGCAGTGCCCGGTATAAGTAAAGAAGACTTCAAAATCGAATTGAATGACAATTATCTCACCATAAGTGGAGAGCGGAAATTCTCAACTGAAAAGAAAGAGAAAAATTATCATACCATCGAAACACAATATGGTGCATTCAATCGTTCGTTTTCCTTGCCCGAAAATGTTGATGCTTCAAAAATCAATGCGAAGTACAACAACGGAATCCTGGAGCTCACCATCCCTAAGGATGAAAAGAAAGCATTGAAGCAAACGATTAAAGTGAATTAATCAAACTAGTAAGTGTTGGCCCCGATAGTTTTCGGGATAGGTAGCGCTTTTCCGGAAACGGAGGGCGCTAGTGTTTTTTCAGCAGGTTTCATCCAAAAAAAACTTTTTTCGTTTATCCGTTTAACGGATTAACAGTACCTTACCTGAAAGACACGATTATGAAGCGTTCGTTATTGATTCTATTGGTTGTCTGCACTTCATTTATCGGAGCTATTATTGGTTCCATCGTTACACTTCGCTTCTATGATGCAGGTCCTGCTTATAATTCCATAGAAGAAAGGCAAAACTTACGCTTTACCAACTACGCGCCCGATTCTGCCATTAAAATCACACCGGGAATAAACTTTGAAGCAGCTGCGCGCCATGTTACACCCGCGGTAGTGCACATTCGCACCGTGTATGGAGGCAGTCGCTTTAGCATCAATGCACTGGATCAATACCTGAACCCTCAGGCTCGAGCCTCCGGTTCAGGCGTAATCATTTCCGATGATGGTTACATTGTTACTAACTATCACGTGATTGAAGATGCGAATTCAATTGAAGTGGTATTGAATAACAATCAACGATTTTTTGCCAAGTTAATCGGTCAGGACCCAAGTACCGATCTGGCCTTGCTGAAGGTAAAGGCAAAAAATCTCCCCTTTGTTAAATATGGAGATTCGGATGGCATTATAACCGGAGAGTGGGTGCTCGCCATTGGAAATCCCTTTGATCTTAATTCTACGGTGACTGCAGGAATTGTAAGTGCCAAAGCTCGTAACATCGGAATCCTTGGCGACAAGAATAATCTGCAAGTTGAATCCTTCATTCAAACCGATGCTGCTGTTAACCCCGGTAATAGCGGTGGAGCTCTGGTAAATTTAAAGGGTGAGTTAATTGGCATTAATTCTGCGATTGCAACCGCGACCGGTAGCTACAGCGGTTATTCTTTTGCAATACCGGTAAGCCTCGTAAAGAAAATTATGGACGACCTGCTGGAGTATGGACAAGTGCAGCGTGGGTTGTTAGGGGTTCAGATCATTGATGTCACTGCAGACTTAGCCGAAGATCAGAATCTGAATGTTGTGCAGGGTGTATTTGTGCGAGTTGTAAATAAAGGAAGTGCAGCCGAAGTTTCCGGACTTGAAAATGGCGATGTTATTACCGCCATCGACAATCATGAAGTGCGGGGCACATCAGAATTGCAGGAATGGGTAGCTCGCAAAAGACCAGGTCAAACTATACAGGTAAAATTTATTAGAAATGGCGAGCCACGAGAAGTTACTGCTACACTAAGAAACTTTCAGGGATCGGAAGAAATAAAAAAGAAAACTGTTAGCTACGAACTTGAAGGAGCCGTGCTGGATGAAGTGCCGTATTCAAAACTCACCGAACTTAGTCTGGATGGTGGTGTACTGATAAGAAATCTTTCTTTTGGGAAATGGAAAAAGGCCGGAGTGAAAGAGAATTTTATAATTACTCACATCGATAAAGTTGCCATCGACAATGTAACAGACTTAAACCGCGTTATGGAAATGAAAAAAGGAGGCGTATTGATTGAAGGTGTGATGACCAACGGTGAAAAGCAAACGATTGGGATGGAATGGTAATTAGAACTAGTTCAAAAATCCCTTTGGGAATTTATTTTTGAGATGGGTTCTAGTAGCTTTACAGGTTATCAAAAAGTTATCTATGAAAAACTTCGGTATCGCGGAAGCACTCTCCAAACTCGGACTTAAAAAATCAAACTCAGGAACCTCCACCGGGCAAAAATGGATTCGCACAAAAGGCGCAACCATTTCTTCTTACTCACCAGTTGATGGAAAATTAATAGGAACCGTACAAGCTACCGATGATGTTGCATTTGATAAAGTAGTAAAGCAAGCGCACAAAGCATTTTTGGAATGGAGGCAGGTGCCGGCACCCAAACGTGGTGAGGTTGTGCGGCAAGTAGGTTTAGCCTTACGCAAATACAAAGAGCCATTGGGGAAACTCGTTTCCTACGAGATGGGCAAATCTTATCAGGAGGGGTTGGGCGAAGTGCAAGAGATGATCGACATCTGCGATTATGCAGTCGGTTTATCACGACAACTTCATGGTCTCACCATGCATTCCGAACGTCCACGGCATAGAATGTATGAGCAATATCATCCGCTGGGAGTTGTTGGGGTAATCTCCGCCTTTAATTTTCCAGTTGCTGTCTGGTCGTGGAATGCTATGATTGCCTGGGTATGTGGCGATACGTGTGTCTGGAAAGCCAGTGAGAAGGTGCCGTTGTGTAGCATTGCCTGCCAGAATATTGTGAACGAAGTATTTAAAAAGAATGACGTACCCGAAGGAGTATCGTGTATAATAAATGGTGACTATAAAATCGGGCAGCGCATGTCAGCAGACGAAAATATACCCTTGGTATCAGCCACTGGTAGTGTGCGCATGGGTAAGGCCGTTGGCAAAACTGTAGCCGAACGATTAGGTCGCGCCTTACTGGAATTGGGTGGCAACAATGCGATCATTATTTCAGAGCATGCTAATCTTGAGATGTCAATTCGGGGAGCTTTGTTTGGTGCAGTGGGCACAGCTGGCCAGCGGTGCACCACCACACGCAGATTAATCATTCATGAAAATGTATATGATGAAGTAAAAGAGAAGTTAAAGAAAACATACGGCCAGTTAAATATTGGCAATCCATTGGATGAAACTAATCATGTGGGGCCGCTTATCGATACGCTTGCAGTTAAAGCATATCGCAATGCGCTGCAAAAGGTAAAAGTCGAAGGCGGTACATTTGTGGTGCCAGGTGGTACGCTTAAAGGCAAAGGGTACGAATCGGGCTGCTATGTGAAACCAGCCATTGCCGAGGTGAAAAATAGTTTTGAGATCGTTCAACAAGAAACCTTCGCTCCTATTCTATACCTGATCAAATACAAAACACTGGATGAAGCAATTGGATATCAAAACGGAGTAAAACAAGGTTTATCTTCTGCGCTAATGACAACGCAGATGCAGGAGATGGAAAAATTTCTTTCACAGGCTGGCTCAGACTGCGGTATTGCAAATGTAAATATTGGTACTTCGGGTGCTGAAATCGGGGGTGCTTTTGGTGGCGAAAAAGAAACCGGTGGAGGCCGCGAATCCGGTTCCGACTCCTGGAAGGTTTATATGCGCAGGCAAACTAACACTATCAACTTTGGCGACAGCCTGCCATTGGCGCAGGGAATCAAATTTGAAGTTTAGTTCTGTTTGCAAATCAGGGAGGTTAGGAGTATTTTTATAAACACTGACTTAAATTTTATGTCCGAACCAAAATACCGCTCTGTAATGCTTATTGATGATAATGAGATCGATAATCTCATTAATCAGAAAATGATTGAGGCGGCAGCTATCACCAAGCACATTTATACCCACACGGGTGCCAAAAGTGCTATTGAGTTTTTGCGAAATATTGAAAAGCTGGAAGTGGCCGATAAAGTTCTACCCGATGTAATCTTTCTCGACATTGACATGCCACTGATGGATGGCTTTCAATTTTTAGATGAGTTCGAAAAATTTGGGAATCTGGTTAAGAAGAAATGTAAAATAGTAATGCTAACATCTTCCATTAACCCGCAAGACTTTAACAAAGCCAAAAAATATCTGAACGTTAAATTGTATCTGAATAAACCACTCTCGCATGAAAGCATTCTGGGGCTTACTGTTTAATCTCCAGGTGCGTCAATGGCGGTGAGGTTTTCTATAAATTGTTCATCCATTCTTACAAAACAAGTAGGGGCAAAATAGGTAACGTTAATTGCCTTGAATTTTGGAATAACAGACGCAATCTTCTTCCCTTTCTCCTTCTTTGCTTCGCTGGTTGCTATTTTCAGAATCTTCAGAAAGAGTAATACATTCTCGCACTCATCTTTTCCAAACAAACGTATTTGTCTTTGAATGCTGCTGGTGAGCTGATTAAACAATTCAAAATCGCGAAGCATACAATATTGTAAAGCAAGAATTGCTTTCACCTCCATTTGAACAAATGGATATTTTTTAAGACTTACCTCGTTAAGCAAACCATTGATCAATTTGGCTGCCTCTTCATACTTGCCAAGGTAATAACACCCCAGTGCACGATAGATTATAAAGATAGTATGCTTGGGAACATCCTGAATATCCGTTTCTATGTCTTCGAACAGACTTTCATTCTCTGTATAAATTTCTTTTTCTGTCCCCAACCGAATATGACGATCGAGCTTGGTAATCAGAAACCGGGCAGAAAAGGTATAGAACGTATAGTTTACCAATAGATTGGTGGCCGCATCATTCACTTCTTCAAAGTGTTTTTCTACCTGACGGTAAACTTTGTAATGATTGTAATACTCCAACTTCAAAAACTCAAAAATCAAATTGAGGTGATAATAAAGCGGATCAAGGTTGTAGGTATCAAAGATTTTCTGAACATGAGCAAAAATATCTTCAATCGATTCACCATCGGCTTGCAGATTGTCATCCGGCTCAACAAACAGGCGATGAAAAACCAGCATGCAGCTTTGATAAACATAGAGCCGATGCGATTCATAGATGCGGGCTACATTCTGCATCTCTTTCATTAACAAAGAAAGCCCCAGCTTCTCAGTTTCGTCATTCGATAAATAGTAGTTCCCGTACTTTCGAAAGTACTCCACCAGCAAATCCTCTGCCTTATCAACCGCCAGCATGTAGGCTACGTGACGGTTATACAATTGCGAATACTGAAAGTGCTCAGGGGAATTAATATGTATTTTCTTGAGCGATTTGTAAACGATGGTTAGTTCATTCGCCAGGTCATAGTCAATCAGTTCCTTCTCTAACTTCTTAAGAGTGGCAATTGTAATGGTGCGCTTTTTAGAGAAAATAACTTCATTCAGGTTAGCCACTTTGCGCAAGATGTCTGTGCGTGGGCTTTCCATTTGTTGAAGCAAGTGCTCTTCAATCTTTTGATTTAACCGCGACCGGAGGGTATAATAGGCGTTGGCATTCACCTCCAACTCAACCATAATTTTGCTATCCGATAGTTGACGCTCCCGCAAGGCCTTTAACAAATGTGCTGATTTCTCTGCGTTACTTTCAATAAGTGAATCGTGGATTGATTTGTAATCGTTATCCGAAAGCTGCTTGACGATGTTCTTCAGTTTGGCCATTGATCCGCGCAATTAAGCCGCAAAAGATACAAATTTATAACCTCGGTACAATGTCTTGAGGCATGGGAATTCAATTTTGCTTTCCCGCTGAGACCTATTGAATCCAGGCCATCTATCAAATTTTTAGCAACTACCCTTAAAAGTAATTTTAGCCCTGACTGATATTTCCGTAATTCGTTTTAGAGTTGTTAAAAAAATTATACCCTAAGAAATATGAAGAAATTCTTGTTGATGATCGTGGTGATTGCGCCCCTCTGGGTGACGGGCCAGGGCTTGCGATGGGCCAAAGATGGAAGCTCCTATTATCGTATTGAGGCCGGAGAAATTAATCGCTATATATTGCCCGCCAATTCAAAAACAACGTTTGTTTCGAAAACCGACCTTACACCTGCTGGGCAAAATAAAAGCCTTTCAGTTCGCAATTATTTCTTTTCAGAAGATCAATCCAAACTGCTGATTTTTACCAATACCCGACAAGTTTGGCGGCTGGACACACGAGGCGATTATTGGGTGCTGGACTTAACCACAAAATCGCTAAAGCAAATCGGAAAAAGTAGACCTTCCTCTTCCCTTATGTTTGCAAAGCTTTCACCTGATGGCCGCAAGGCGGCTTATGTTAGCAACCAAAATGTTTATGTGGAAGATCTGACAACGGGCACAGAAAAGACGATCACTACCGATGGCAATCGTAAATTAATAAACGGTACGTTCGATTGGGCCTATGAAGAAGAATTTGCGTGTCGCGATGGTATTCAATGGAGCCCCGATAGCAAACAACTTGCTTACTGGCAAATTGATGCTAACCAGATTCGGGATTTCTACATGATAAATAACACCGACTCTGTTTATTCCAAAATTATTCCAGTAGAATACCCCACAGCTGGTCAAACTCCATCGCCAGCTAAAATTGGTGTGGCCGATGTAACTACTGGCAAAACAATCTGGATGACGATACCGGGTGATCCTAAACAAAATTATTTGCCACGTATTGAGTGGAACAACGCTCAGGAATTATTTGTGCAGCAAATCAATAGAAAGCAAAATGAAAGTAATATCTATTCTTGCCAGTCAGCGACTGGTGCCGCCAAGTTGATCTACTCAGAACAAGATGAAGCCTGGATTGATTTGTATACACCTTGGGAAAATGTATATGCCTTAGATTTTCGTCATTATTTCAAATGGCTTGCTGGGGGAAAGGAGTTTCTGTGGCTTAGTGAAAAGGATGGCTGGCGACACGTATATCGTATCGCCAAAGACGGAAGTAAAGAAACGCTGATTACCAAAGGTGACTATGATGTAATGGACATCCGACTCATTGACGAGAAGAATAACCTACTCTACTTTTTAGCCTCCCCTACCAATGCTACACAGAAATATCTTTATAAAACGAAATTAGACGGGAAAGGAAAAATTGAACAGGTATCTCCGGCTGCACTATCAGGCACGCATGACTATTCGATCTCCCCATCCGGTGCGTTTGCTACTCATAGTTTTAATAACAGCTACACAAAACCTGTTAACGAACTAATTGCATTACCCACACATAAAGCATTAAATGAAAAAGAGAGCATTCAGGCAAAATTAAGTGGGGCTCAGCCTGCTAAACCAGTTGAGTTCTTCAAAGTGAAAACAGAGGAAGGCATTGAAATGGATGGCTGGATGGTGAAACCCAATAACTTCGATGTAACAAAAAAATATCCGGTGTTGTTTTTTGTTTATACCGAACCGTGGGGTGCTAATGTGCACGATGTATATGGCGTAGCAAATAACCATCTCTTCACGGGTGATCTTGCCGAAGAAGGGTATATCTATGTGTCTATTGACAACCGTGGCACACCTGCGCCCAAAGGTCGTGCGTGGCGCAAAAGTGTTTATAAAAAAATCGGGTTGGTAAACATTCGCGATCAAGCGATGGCAGCAAAAGAGATTTTAAAATGGCCATTTGTAGATGCTGATCGCATTGCCGTGTGGGGCTGGAGTGGTGGTGGCTCAGCTACTCTCAACTTAATGTTTCAGTTTCCTGAGATTTATAAAACAGGTATTGCCGTAGCAGCCGTTGCCAATCAACTTACCTACGACAATATCTATCAGGAACGTTACATGGGGCTGCCCGAAGAAAACCTGGAAGACTTTATAAAAGGTTCGCCTATCACGTATGCAAAAAACCTGCAAGGCAACTTGCTTTACATTCATGGCACCGGTGACGACAACGTGCATTATGCGAATGCCGAAATGTTAATTAATGAATTAGTAAAACACGGTAAGCAATTCCAGTTTATGGCTTACCCCAACCGAACTCATGGCATCTCAGAAGGTGAAGGAACCTTTCAACATCTTGCCACGCTATATTCTGATTATTTAAGAAAACATTGCCCTCCGGGAGGTAGATAGTATGGACGTTCCTATTCAAACACTGCCCTTATTTCTCCCGCTTGATCAGAAGCTGATTGAATTATTGAAATCCCTTTCGGTTTCGGATTGGAGCAAACCCACCGTTGCTAAGTTATGGACAGTAAAGGATGTTGTTGCGCATTTGCTGGATGGAAATATGCGCACCCTGGCAACGGCTGAAAACTTTAACGGAGATCCGCCTGTTGCAATCAAGTCTTATCAGGATTTAGTTGACTATCTGAATCAGTTGAATGCCGATTGGGTGCAGGCGATGAAACGAGTTAGTCCAAAGACATTGATTGAACTTTTGGAAGCAACACAAAAACCAAGCATTGCGTATTATTATTCTTTGGATCCGTGGGCTACCGCACGATTTGCTGTATCGTGGGCAGGTGATCAAGAATCAAAAAACTGGTTTCACATTGCCCGCGAGTACACCGAGCGCTGGCATCATCAGCAACAAATTCGCGATGCCGTAGACAAACAAGGAATCATGGACCGAAAATTTTTCTATCCCTTGATCCAAACCTTTATGATGGCCTTGCCGCATGCATACCGAAACACAATGGCTTCTGAAGAAACCATTATCTCAATCCGAATAAGTGGGGAGGCTGGCGGAGAATGGAAACTAAAAAGAGCTTATGAGCGCTGGCAATTTACAGATGACTTGGGCGTGATTGCAACCACTATTGAGCTTGATCCTGATACAAGTTGGAAACTTTTTACTAAGGTATTCCCAAAAGATACTGCCCTGGAAAGGGTAAAAATTTCAGGGGAAGAAAAATTAGCTGCACCTTTTTTAGGCACTGTAGCGGTAATGGCTTAAAGGCGCTTCTCAAAACGAATTGTCCTTACTTCTATTATTCTTAAGCATCAATGGTTAAGTAATACAAAAAGTCGTCATGTAATTACTGAGAATTTTTTTTTGCTACCTGTACGTTTCATTAAAAAAATAACTCACCTGTTTGGTGAGTTATTGTGGAGAATATCGGAGTCGAACCGATGACCTCTTCCATGCCATGGAAGCGCTCTAGCCAGCTGAGCTAATCCCCCTTTTTGCAGCGTGCAAATATATCAAATTTCCAATTACTGCAACACCTGATAAAATTCAGAATGTAGCAAAGAGTGGCTACTGAATATGATTCTTTTCAATAAATTCCTTAAAGGATTTCTTGTACGTATCTCCAATGGGTATCGAGATGCCTTTTATTTCTACTTCATTTTTCTGAACAACATCAATTGCGTTAAGGGCTACGATAAAAGAATTGTGAATGCGAATAAACTGATCGGCAGGAAGCTGCTCTTCGAGACCCTTCATACGTTGCAGCGTGGTAATCTTCTGTTGCGTAGTGTGGATGGTTACATAATCTTTCAGGCCCTCCACATAAAGAATTTCATCAAGGCGAACTTTTACAAGCTTAGTGCCATCTTTTACAAACACAAAAGGAGGTGAAGCAGAATTTTCTGTTAATGCTGGGGTTGGTTTGGAATCCGCATTTATCCGCTGCATAATTTTATCCACCGACTTCAGAAAGCGCTCAAACGTGATGGGTTTCAACAGGTAATCAGCCACATCCAACTCATACCCTTCCAATGCATATTCTGAGTAGGCTGTTGTAAGAACTACAAGCGGTCGTTTCTTCAAAACTTTTAAAAGCGAAATTCCAGTAATCTCTGGCATCTGAACATCCAGAAAAAGTAAATCTACCGGAAGGGTACGAAGAGCTTCTAGTGCTTCCAGCGGATTTGAAAAGGCGTTTAGTAAATTGAGTTCGGGTACCTTCCTCACATATTCCATCATGAGGTTCCGCGCCAGCGGTTCATCTTCAATAATGACGCAATTCAGTTTCAATTCAAGGTGAGAATCAATTGAACGAAATATACATCCTTTTTATCCTCAGTGGTAAGTTTATACTGATCCGGGTAACTTAATTCGAGTCTACGCTTTACATTTTGCAAGCCAATGCCCGACTTTTCAGTAACATCCGTTTTTTCAGGCTTGCTGTTTTCGACTTTATAAATACACTCATTACCCGCCAATTCGATAGAAACATTCACCCAGGCTTTTGGATTATTATTGCTCACACCGTGCTTAAATGCGTTCTCTAAAAAAGTAATAAATATCAGCGGTGCAATCCACCGATTTTCAGCACTCCCCTTCACATCAAAATTAATCGGGATCTGATTATTGAGCCGCAGGCGCTCGAGGCTAATATAATTTTGCATGTACTCAATTTCTTTGGTGAGCAATACCTTTGGGTGGTTCGAATCATAAATCATATAACGCATCATCTGCGAAAGCTTGGCAATCACTTCTGTGGTATTATCTGATTTGGTGTACGCGAGATAATATAGATTGTTAAGCGTATTGAATAAGAAGTGAGGATTGATCTGAGCCTTCAGGAAATTTAACTCAGCAATCAACTTTTCGTTCTCAACTTCTTTGCGTTTGGCTTCCAACTCAAACCAATCCACCGCAAAACGAAGCATGCCTACAAAAATTACTATAAATAAGGTGACCGCTACAATCTGAACGATGAAAAAACTTGAATAGAAATATTCTGATTTGTGCGTATACCCATCTACCAGATAACGCTGCAGATGAACCCGGGCCATTAACAATCCTGCAAAGGGCACCGAAAACTCAATCAAATAGCGCCAGAAGTTTTGACTTTTAATAAACCTCGGCCAGGTAATAAAGTAATTGAGGTAAGCAATCAGCATGGTAAACGCTAACTGCACCGAAGCGGAAGTTAGCATCCGCTCCCAGTCATACCCACGCCCTCGTTGGAAAGAGCTAATCTGGTATAGGTTAAACGACAAATACACAAACCAGAAAGAGATGTGTAAGAGCGTTACCCGATTTCGGTTGAATAAAGACTGCATGGTACCGTTTAATACGTGAGCAAAAAGTCAAAGTTAATTGCTGTCTCATACTCCGGAGCAACTTTTGGCAGATTTTCTACCGTTTGCATAAAACTATCGACCGATTAACCTAAAACCTCTGCTCACGAAATGGTCGAATAAATGCCGTATTGGTCGAGTAAGCAAGCCCGATTGTCTAATACCATAAGAAGTGTGCAAACAAAAAATTTCTTTTGCAGTTAATAACGGAGAATGAACGGATTGAAAGCGATCGAAATACCAAAAACAATGAAAAAACTCTTTACACTAATTGCAATTTTAAGCACCGCCACGTTAGCCATGGCACAAAGCGGGAAAATTTCCGGGATAGTGATGGATGCCAAGACTAACCTGCCGGTGGAGTTTGCTACAATTGCGCTGGCCGATGCAACAGGCAAAACTATTGATGGAACTATTGCTGATGCCAAAGGAAAATTTACGATTCCTAAAGTAGCTGATGGAACCTATAGTTTAGTGATTTCTTTTATCGGTTATGAAACTATTACCAAAACTGATCTTCTTGTAGACGATAAGAAAAATGATGTCAACATAGGAACGATTAAAATAAGTGAGGAAGCAACCCAACTGGGTGAGGTAGTCGTGGAGGCTAAAAAGGACTTAGTAGAAGAACGTGTTGACCGCACTATCTACAATGCCGAGAATGATGCAACCACTCGCGGAGGCGATGCTACCGATGTGTTGAAACGGGTGCCTATGCTTTCAGTAGATCTTGACGGAAACGTGAGCATGCGGGGCAGCACTAATATTATGGTGTTGATTAATAACAAGCCATCCACCATCATGGCCAATTCGGTAGCTGATGCATTAAAACAAATTCCATCCGATCAGATTAAAACCGTAGAAGTAATTACTTCTCCTTCGGCTAAGTACGATGCAGAAGGATCAGCTGGTATCATCAACATTATTACTAAAAAGAATACTCTTGAAGGATTAACATTGAATGTTGATGCCGGGGTTGGATATAGAGGTTCAAATCTTGGACTGAATGGAAATTATCGCAAAGGAAAAATGGGCTTTTCGTTGGGCGGATTTGGAAGAGCTCAGTATAATGTAGAAGGTGCCTTTGAAAATAATCAAACTACTATCGATGGAGCCAATACATTCGAAACCATCCAAAAGGCAAACAATCGGAGTGAAGGTATCTTTGGAAATTATAACCTTGGCTGGGATTACGATATCAATAAGAAGAACTCGGTAACAGCATCCGTACGCTATGGTCTGCGAAATAATAACTCGTATCAAGACGGGTTAACATCAGAGTCATTTCAAAATGGATCAACTACTCCACTTTCATCAAGTTTGCGAAATGTAACAACCAAAGATTTATCAGGCACAATCGATCTTAACTTTAACTACACACATCTTTTCGAAAAGCCACAACAAGAATTCAGTATCCTTGCCCTTTACAGTAGAAATGATCGCAATAACGATTTTACCAACTCAATTTTAGATGTGTCAACGGAGGATATTACCCAACGCTTTAAAAATGAAAATGATGGTTTGAATGAAGAATATACTATACAAGCAGATTATCAGACTCCTATAAGCGACAATCAGATGTTTGAAATTGGGGCCAAGAGCATTCGCAGAAAAGTGTTAAGCGATTTCGCCTACTTTACCGCAGACGGATCGGATGGTGACTTTGTACTTCAGCCCAACCAAAATCTATCAAATCAACTAAACTATAATCAGGATGTGTTGGCCAGCTACATGTCTTATACTTATAGTGCCAAAAATGGTTATAGTTTAAAAGGTGGCGCCCGGTATGAATACACGATTATTAATGCCTACACCCGCTCTGAATCGGATATTGAGATTCCAGAATATGGTGTTTTGGTGCCAAGCGTTAACGCATCGAAAAAACTTAAGAAAGGAACTTTAAAAGCTTCTTACAACAGAAGAATTCAACGACCCTCTATTCAATATTTGAATCCGAACATTCAAGCTTCAAATCCATTTCAGAGAACAATTGGTAATCCTTCACTGGATCCTGAATACACAAACAACTTCGAGTTGGGATATAGCACATTTATCAAAGGAACATCTCTTAACTTTACCGGGTTCGTTCGCAATAGTAACAACGCCATTCAAAGTTTACGCAACGTAGCTGGCGA
Source organism: Cyclobacteriaceae bacterium (assembly GCA_965278925.1). GTDB lineage: Bacteria > Bacteroidota > Bacteroidia > Cytophagales > Cyclobacteriaceae > ELB16-189. The sequence goes on from OZ257123.1 coordinate 2,147,340, forward strand.
TACTATTATTACCACCTATGCAAACATAGGACAAGAAAATGCTTATGGTATGAGTTTCTTTGCCAATGTTAGTGTTGGTAAGTTATCAATCAACGGTGGTGGCGATGTGTATTATGCAGATCTTTCCAATAATGTTCCTGATCCAACTTTAAATGCAAGTAATTCAGGAATTGTCTATAGTGGTCGCCTCTTCGGAAGCTATGATCTCGGTAAACAATGGGCGTTGCAAGGATTTAGTTTTTATCGCGGTCGCAGAGTTAACCTGCAAGGTTATCAGGGTGGGTTTGGTACCTATAGTTTAGGCGCGCGTAAAGAATTTAAAAGCAAGAAGGGCAGTGTAGGCTTTGGCTTAGAAAACTTCCTTGCCCCTTCTATGAAGATCCGCAATAACACAGAAACACCAACCATTTCTCAAAGCAGTGTAACTGTACTTAATAACTTCAGTTTCCGTATAAATGTAAGTTACCGCATTGGTAAGATGAGTTTTGAACAACAACGCAGAAGAAACCGCTCGATCAACAACGATGATTTGAAAGAAGGTGGTGATGGAGGTGGTGGTGGTATGGATGGTGGCGGTGGAAATCAGGGCGGAAACGGTGGCGGTCAGCAACGTGCAGCCGTAGTTCCTGCTCGCGGTGCAACAACTCAGGCAAAACCTGCTGAGATAGTAAACGTTGACCCAACCGCTGAAGTAGTAGCCGCTGGCACCTGGACCTACTCTGTAGAATCTCCACAGGGTGCCAACGGAGGCACGTTGAAAATCAATAAAGAAGGTGAAACTTATTCTGGACTAATTATCAGCAGTCGCAACAACCGCGAAACAGCTATTAAAAATGTTAAAGTAAACGGCAACGAATTAAGCTTTAGCTACGAAGTAAGCTTTGGTGGCAATACGAGCGATGTATTAGTAAAAGGAATTATAACGGGTGATCAGTTTGCTGGCACAATGACCCTTGGTCAATTTGGGGCTTTCCCGATGACGGCCAAGCGTGGTCAATAAAGACAGGGGTTAGTTAGGTGATGGGGATAAATGCCGGCTCGCAAGGGTCGGCATTTTGTTTTGATACAGAATCAACTTATTAAACTCCTTCTGCAAGCTTTCGCATTGTGCGCACGCGCTGCGGGTCTACTGTGCGATATTTAAACTCTGAGCCTTCGTCTGAGCCCATACCGGCTATAGCCTGATTTCGGTACTGCATTATACTCTCACGAAAAGCCGTGGCAGAAAAATGAATCTCTTTGGCTCCCGTTTTCATTACAATTTCTTCAACCGTATTTTCATTCACTCCAGAACCTGGCATAATAGCAATGCGACTATTCGCTTTCTTTATAAGTTCACCGATCAGATTGGCACCTAATGCCGCAGTAGTTTGATGGCCCGCAGTAAGAATACGATCAAAGCCAACCTCAATACAATCTTCTAACGCTTCGAACGGATCGCGCGTCATATCAAACGCCCGATGACAGGTCACCTTTAAAGGCCGCGCTTTGTCAATTAGTTCTTTGCACCGTTTTTTATCAAGTGTGCCATCGGCATTCAAAATTCCAAATACGATACCATCCACGCTTATACGCTGGCATTGGAAGATGTCGCGTTTCATAGAATGAAATTCATAGTTCGAATAATTGAAATCTCCACCCCGTGGCCGGATCATAACAAACACATCAAGGTTTACATTTTGCCGTACCGACTCAATGGTTCCAAACGAAGGGGTTGTTCCGCCTTCAGCCGGGTTATCGCACAGTTCAATGCGATCAGCTCCGCCTTCTTGCGCCCTCAAGGCCGACTCAATATTGTAGACTACGATTTCAACTGTCATAACCGTTGATTTATCTGATTTCGGGATTGTCATTGGAGTTTAATCAACCAATATTTAGTGAATCAGTGGTAATAACTCTTAGCCTCAAAAATTTTGTTAGGTACCTCCAGATTATACACTGCATAGGTAAATCCCTTTTGCAGTGCATACGCTCCATACTCTCCGTTCTTATTCAATGCCAAAAAACCTACCTGCATCTCTTTCGATTTTATAGGTTGATTCTTAACAATTCGCTGCACGGCTTTCTCGCACGCTTGCTGCGGTGTGTTGCCTTGTCGCATCAATTCCACTACCAAGTGCGAGCCTACAATGCGAATAACTTCTTCGCCCACACCTGTTGATGTAGCTGCCCCTATTTCATTATCCACAAACAAAGCCGCACCAATAATGGGCGAGTCTCCTACCCGACCGTGCATTTTATAAGCCATGCCGCTGGTTGTGCACGCACCTGATAAATTTTGTTTTCCATCCATAGCAACAATTCCAATGGTGTCGTGATTCTCGATGTTTGCTACCGGTTTATAGTTTGCTGTCTTCAGCCATTCTTTCCACGCTTTTTCTGATTCTTTCGTAAGCAGGTTTTCCTTTTTAAATCCATTCTCTAACGCAAATTTCAACGCACCATCACCGACTAAAAAAACATGTGGAGTTTTTTCCATCACCTTTCGCGCCACCGATACCGGATGCACAATATGTTCAAGACAAGCAACGGCCCCGCAATTGGCAAACTCATCCATGATGCACGAATCCAATGTTACACGTCCATCGCGGTCCGGCAAACCGCCCAAGCCTACGGAAGTTTCTTTTGGATCGCCTTCGGGCACACGCGCCCCGGCCTCCACGGCATCCAAAGCTCTGCCGTTTGCGGAAAGAATTTTCCAGGCTTCGATATTCGCACCCACTCCAAGATTCCAGGTAGAAATAACTACCGGTTTTGAAACTGCCGCAGGGGTGCGACCAAAAAGTTTTGTAATCGGAGCCAAGGAAGCGAGCGTGCCGAGTTGAAGAAATTTTCTACGGGTAGTCATGAAGTTTTTTGGTTACACTATTCAATCTATAATTCTGCGAGCTGTTCGAAATCTTTTTTGATAATAGTCGGAATACAAATTAGTCTCCACTACGCCCAGCGATGTGGACGCATGAATGAATTTTACATTGTCTTTTGATTTGATTTCTGTTACAATTCCCACGTGAGTAATTTCTCTTTTCTTATCCCCGGTTGCAAAAAACACAAGATCACCAGGAGCTAGTTTACTGAGTTTGACTTTTTCGCCCACCAATGCCTGAGCACTGGCCGTTCTCGGAAGACTTAGATCAACGGCTTTAAACGAAGTGCCTGTTAAGGCTGAACAATCCATGCCCGACCGGGTGGTGCCGCCATATTTATAGGGTGTGCCTGTAAATGTGCGGGCTGTTTGAATTACCTGCCCTACTTGTTCTTTGCGAGCCCGTGCTTTTCGCGCGGAAGCACACGCGCTGAACATTATTAAAATGAGGATAAAAAGCCAAAGCCTTTGAATAGTTATTTCCTTAAATTTGAGTTTGGTTTTCAAGATCATATCCAAAGTTACAGCATTGATGGCACACGTTAAAGTAAACGAAACAACCATTGTTACGAATATACACGAAGATATCATTGGCCAATTTCGTGCCATCGTGGGGGAAGAGCATCTTATTGTTGACAATGAGCAGCGGCATGAATACGGTCATGACAAAACCGAAGACTATCAGTTTATGCCTGATCTGGTAATAAAACCAAGATCACCAGAAGAAGTAAGTCAGATTTTAAAGCTTTGTAATCAACATCGCATTCCGGCAACACCTCGAGGTGCCGGCACAGGCCTTAGTGGCGGTGCACTACCCGTAAAAAAAGGTGTTGTTATTTCGATGGAGCGGTTCAATAAAATTCTGGAGATTGATGAATTGAATCTTCAAGCTACTGTTGAACCTGGTGTGATCACCGAAGTGTTTCAAAATGCGGTAAAAGCAAAAGGGCTTTTTTATCCGCCCGATCCGGCCAGCCGAGGTTCTTGTTTTTTAGGTGGCAACCTAGCCAATAATTCAGGTGGACCGAAAGCCGTGAAGTATGGCGTTACCCGCGACTATGTAATCAACATAGAGGTGGTTTTGCCAACCGGAGAAATTATCTGGACAGCCGCTAATGTATTGAAGAATTCCACAGGCTATAATCTTACTCAGTTGATGTGTGGCAGTGAAGGAACACTGGGCATCATCACAAAAATTGTTTTTAAGCTCCGTGGCTTTCCACAAAAAAATGTTTTACTGCTAATTCCCTTTGTTACGAACGAGGAAGCCTGTAAAGCCATTGCCGCCATTTTTGTGGAGGGTATTACCCCTTCGGGGATGGAATTTTTTGAACGCGAAGCAGCAGCAAAAACTTTTGAGTACTGCGAAAAAGTATTGAACAGTCCTGTTACTACTAAACTGGATGAGGGCATGGACGCTTTTGTGCTATGCGAACTGGATGGCAACGATGAGGAGGTGCTGATGCGCGATGCCGAACGCGTGATGGGCGTAGTAGAAAAATTCCAAAGTGGTGAAGTCCTCTTTGCCGAAAGCAGCGCACAGAAAGAAGAGCTTTGGAAAATCCGAAAAAATATTTCTCCGGCCGTTAACTGGTACACGCTTACGAAATCGGATGATGTTGTGGTGCCGCGGAATAATTTACCTAAGCTGATTAAGGGCATTAAAGAGATTGGAAAGCAATACGGATTTAATACTGTTTGCTTTGGTCATTTGGGTGATGGCAACCTTCACGTAAATATTTTAAAAGAGAATATCAGCGAAGCCGATTGGGACACAAAAATACCCGATGGCATTGGAGAAATTTTTAAACTAACGGTGAGCCTGGGCGGTACGCTTTCAGGCGAACATGGTATTGGCATTGCCAAACGACCCTATATGCCTATCGCAATGAGCGAAGTAAATCTAAACCTGATGCGGGGGATTAAAAAAGTTTTCGATCCGAATGGGATTCTGAACCCTGGAAAGATTTTTTGAAGTTTTAGCCACGAATGCACGACCTAAAATGATTCGTGCATTCGTGGCTATCTTATTACCTAAACGATTTTAGCGTACCAAAATAGTAATGCAAGCCTAACTGAACGCCAACTGTAAAGTTTGCACGACTCCCAAAAATATCTCCGGTATTGCCACTTTTTATTGCATCCAGCACATCGCCATTGCGCATATCTGTTAAACTATAAGTTGTTCTTATCTGAGTAGTCAAAAACAAATGCTTTGATAGATCAATATCTAACCCGAAAGCAGCTGCTAGTTGAAACTCCGTATTCTTAAACTCATCAGCCTCTTTGGTTAGCAAATCTTTGGTAGGAACATTTGGGATTGTATAGCTTCCATTTCCAGTATCAACAGCGCCTGGAAATTCTTGCTGAATATCAGTGATCTCTAAACCATCTGGAATTTCATATGTGCCTGCATTGGCCTGTATCGTTTCAACCGCTTTGGTGAGTATTGATACTTGCGGTCCAAAATTAAAGTTGCCTCGAACCCCACCCGATCCACCTCCCATAAACTTCATTAACAACGGAATCTGAAGGTATTGTAAGTCGATTTTGCGTTCACCAGAAATTTGCTTCGCCAAGTTCACCATCTCATAAATCTGTCCCTGATTAGAAATAATTGATTCTAATGAGAGGCCAAATTTATTACCAAAGTCAAGGCCAAAACTAAAACCAATGGGCGCCAGTTGGTACGTGTAGGTTGAATTATATCGCGGATCTTCGCTCAATCCTTTATCCAAAACAAAGGTTGCGTTATACGCAGTAGTGGCACCCAGATGTATCTGAGCTTGAGCACATAAGCCAACAAGAAGTAAAAATGAAGTGATCGAGTAGATTTTAAGTTTCATAAGGGTTAACTTTTGCCTTAATTTCTAATAAATTCTAATAAGTAACCAATCATTAATCTCAAAATTCTATGAAAAAGGTACTCATACCATTAGTTGCAGTAGTATTTACTGGCTTTCTGACCAGTTGCACTCCAAAAAAGGCGGACGAACACCAAGCTGAAGTTACCGGAGACAATCAACTTACCGAAGAACAAAAAGCGGCAGGATGGCAACTATTGTTTGATGGAGAAACTACCAATGGTTGGCAAATTTTTAAAGGCCGGAAAAATAATACATGGGAAGTAGCTGGCGGAGTTCTGCATTGCAAAGCGCTGAATGAAAGCGTTGCTGGTGACGGTGATGAACGATCCGACATCATAACCGCAGCAGAGTTTGAAAACTTTGAATTGAGTTTTGATTGGAAGATTGCTACCGAAGGAAACAGTGGAGTAATGTTTAGAGTAACTGAGGAATTTGAACAACCTTATTACTCGGGGCCCGAATATCAACTGATGGATGATGCCGGATTTCCAAACGAAACACCCGACCATCTTACCGGAGCGAACTATGGCATGCATGCCGCAGAGAAACCAAACACAAAACCTGCCGGTGAATGGAATAATTCAAAAATACTAGTAACCGGAAATCACGTAGCGCATTGGTTGAATGGAGATAAAGTGGTGGAATATGAATTAAATTCTCCGGAATGGATAGAGCTAAAAAAAGCTAGTAAGTGGAATGAAGCTATTGGCTATGGGGCAGCGTCCAAAGGGCACATCGTGTTACAAGATCACGGCAGCGAAGCATGGTTTAAGAATGTAAAGATTAAAACTCTTTGATTTTTTGCGAATTGATGAAAGTAGGCCGTTAACTATCTCTAGTTTACACCTGCCCTACTTCATCTTGCTTACTGCGAACTGGAATTTATGTGCGGTATCACCGGAATATTTGCCTTTAACCTCATAGGGAAATTTAACATGATCCATGTGACGGCTGCCACCATGGCTCTGGAAAAACGCGGCCCAGACTTTCACCATGTTTACAGTGACGAGTTTGTTGGTCTTGGGCATCGCAGACTTTCTATTATTGATACCAGCGCAGTTGCTCACCAACCTATGTGGGATCGGGACAAACGTTATTGTATTGTCTTCAATGGTGAGATCTTCAATTACCGCGAATTAAAAAAAGAACTAGAAGCTGAAGGCGTCTCTTTCTCATCGGCCTCGGACACGGAAGTACTCCTCAACCTATACATTCGCCAAAAAGAAAAATGTCTCAATAAACTCAATGGCTTTTTTGCGTTTTGCATTTATGATCAGCAAGAACAAACTTTTTTTCTGGCTCGTGACCGGTATGGAATAAAGCCACTACTCTATCTTTTCGATGAAGATAAGTTTTTGTTTGGCTCCGAAATGAAAGCGATTGTTGAATATGGCATTGATAAGGAAATTGATTATCAATCGCTGCACACTTATCTTCAACTTAATTATACCACTGCCCCGGATACCATTTTTACACATGTAAAAAAATTGATGCCAGGTTATTACCTAAAAGTTGAACGAAAAAAATTAGAACTTCATAGGTATTATTCGATTCCCGAAAAAGAAACCAGCGCGGAGTCGATCACATACGAGCAAGCAAAAGAAAAACTCAAAAAACTCCTGGAAGGTTCAGTGCAGCGCAGGTTGGTTTCAGATGTACCGCTAGGGGCATTCCTTAGCGGAGGAATTGATTCGTCCGTGATAGCTGCCTTAGCTGCAAAGCACAAGCCCGACCTGCACACTTTTTCAATTGGTTTTCGCGATGAGAAATTTTTTGATGAAACGGAGTATGCAAGTTTGGTTGCAAAACATCTCAACACTCAACACACTGTATTTTCTCTCACCAATAATGATTTATTGGCGCACGTAAACTCAGTACTTGATTACATTGATGAACCCTTTGCAGATTCATCCGCTATCAATGTGTTTATACTAAGTAAAGAAACACGCAAGCATGCTACTGTGGCGCTATCAGGAGATGGAGCCGATGAAATGTTGGGTGGATACAATAAGCACGCGGCTTTCAATCGGATTATTAATAATGGTTGGCAGGAAAATCTAATCAGTTCCTTGGCTCCGGTTTGGCGGGCCATGCCTCAATCGAGAAATAGTACCTGGAGCAACAAATTCCGTCAGTTAAATCGGTTTGCCAAAGGAATAAAGCTGGACAGCAAAGAACGATATTGGCAATGGGCAAGCTTTGCCAACGAAGTCGATGCCAGCAAACTTTTTTCGGAATCTTCAAAACAAAAATTTCAACAACAAGAATATCTCAGAAGAAAAAAAGAGTTACTCCATTCAATTACAGCATCTGAATCGATACGAGACGTATTGCTTACAGACATGAACCTGGTGCTGCCAAACGACATGCTTACAAAAGTTGACTTGATGAGTATGGCGCATGGGTTGGAGGTGCGCGTTCCTTTTCTCGATTATCACCTGGTGGATTTCATTTTTAGTTTACCGGATGATTTCAAAATCAACCGATCGATACGAAAAAGAATTTTACAGGATACCTTTCGCGATGTGCTGCCGGCACAACTTTATAACCGACCCAAGAAAGGCTTTGAAGTTCCGCTGCTAAAGTGGTTTCGCAACGAGTTAAAATCTTTGATTATGGACGATCTGCTTTCCGAAAAGAACATCCGCGATCAAGGAATTTTTGACTATGCGGAAATAGAAAAATTAAAACTTCAACTAATGTCTTCTAATCCGCAAGACGTACACGCACGAATTTGGGCGTTGGTTGTCTTTCAATGGTGGTGGAGAAAGTATCATTAAATTAACTGCCTATAAAATTCAACCTTAGCGACATCGCAGCTCTTGAAACAGGGCCGAAATGGCTGCAGCATTGAGAAAGTCTCTCAAAAAGGCTAAGAAAGTTACCCGTAAATCTGGTTGAGTAATCCAGCTAACCGAACTCCGGCCTGCAACATGCGGGTTTTTGCCACTGATAAGTACTTGTAAGAATACTGATAGCTTAGATTTCCATTCCCGATGTCATACACTTGCGGCCGCACAGCTACCGATTCCAACGCCCACTCTCTTGCACTTGTACTTTGCCATTTTTTAACTGTTACTTTATCAGGGTTGCCCAGTGATTGCGCCAGTTCGGTATAACTAAGTTTAGTATCATCAATCATATCACTATCCCAAACACGATGAAGATTAGAATCCGTTCGAAACCATTTCAGCTTCACATCATTCCCACCCCGATCGCCCGGCTTGCCTACGTGCAAAGGCTGATGCATATCGCCAACCATGTGCACCAGCATTTTTAAATACTCTTGTTCTTGCTTCGCTGTTAATTTACCTACTTTCAATTCGTTGGTGAATTTTTCAATCATCATAATCACCTTCCCATCTGGATTAGCCTCTACATCTTCATACTTACCACCGTCTGGTATGGTAGTCCAATGCCAATCGGTTGTATAATTATAAGTTGAGTCAGACCGGATTTCATCCATCCACGTGCTCACCATAGCAAGCGACTCGCCACCCAGAATTTGTTGGATTCGCTTTTTTGCCTTCTTCGACAAATAACGTTCGGCAATAAGCCCCGTAGCCCGATGCCCGGTAGCACCCCAGCCAAATCCTTCGGTAAATACCAGAAATGCGATCACAATTAAAAAGAACTTCTTCATGGTTTCATTTTTGAGATTGCAATATTAGAATTTTCACTGACACTAAAATTTTCTGAAGATGATAATAAGTTTAAATTTGATAGATAATCATAGTCCTTTTTCAATAGGTTAGTCAACATGCCAAATCGTCAAGCACTCTTTCTTAATTTCGATATTAAAGCACAGCCCGATGAAGTTACGTGTGGGCCCACCTGCCTGCATGCGCTTTATCAATATTACCTTGATGACATTGGTTTGAAAGAAGTTGTGCAAGAAGTAAAAAGCCTAAAGAGTGGCGGAACTCTGGCGGTAATGCTTGGTAACCATGCACTACAGCGAGGATATCAGGCACATATCTATACCTATAATTTAAATGTTTTCGATCCATCTTGGTTTAAATTACCAACCAGTAAGGTAATCACATTTCTGAAACGACAAATTCGTTTCAAATTCAAAAAGAAAAAGCTGATCGTAGCTTCAAGGGCGTATATTAAGTTTCTTGAAGCCGGTGGCCGGGTATCTCAGCATGAACTAAATGCTGAGTTAATAAAAAGCTATTTGAGAAAATCAAAACCAATCTTAACCGGGTTAAGTGCTACATATTTATACGGCTCACAACGCGAAATTTCGTCAACGGGTAAACACGATAGCATTAAAGGAGAGCCCGTAGGGCATTTTGTAATAATCAATGGCTATGACGAATTAACGCAAACTGTTTATCTGGCCGATCCGATGAACCCAAATCCTTTAAAGAGCCAATATTATAGCGTTAGTTTCGATCGTCTTATTAACAGCATAATGCTGGGTATTGTAACCTACGATGCCAACTTGCTAATTGTTGAACCCAAAGAATAACAAACAATGCCAAAACTAATTGTGGTTGAAAAGCCGGAGCTTTGGAAATTCAGTGTGCACGATGTTGAAGTAATTTCACCGGATCGCTACATAACCGATTCAACATTTCAGGAAGCGAAAAATCTGAAAGTACTTAACCTGTGTAAGTCCTATCAGTATCAAAGTGAAGGTTATTATGTGTCGCTGCTGGCCGAAGCCCGCGGACATAAAGTGCTGCCCGAAGTATCTACCATTCAAGACTTAAGATTTCCATCGATTCTGCGCGATGACTCACTTGACTTTGATGCGCTGATTCAAAACACGTTTAAGAACGAACCCTACGACCGGGTTGAATTCAATATTTATTTTGGTTCAACCCAATCCGATCATCTTGATCGTCTGGCGTTACAGCTTTTTCAAATGGTGCAGGCTCCATCGTTGAGGGCAGTTTTCTCAAAAAAGAATAAGTGGGTTTTGCAAAGCATCAAACCGATAAGTTTGAATGAAGTACCTGACCTAGATAAACCTCTTCTTGTTGAGGCTCTTGAACGATACCTGCTGCGCAAGCGCGACTTCCGTCCCGATAAAAAGAAATATGATCTTGCCATTCTCGTTAACCCTGAAGATAAAAATCCACCTTCGGATGATCGGGCTCTAAAAAGATTTTATCGGGCGGCTATAGAAGCCGGGTTCAATACTGAGTTTATCACAAAAAATGATTTTGATCAGATCATCCAGTACGATGCGCTCTTCATCCGCGAAACAACAAACGTAAACCATCATACGTTTCGATTTGCAAAGAAAGCAGAATCGCTGGGGTTAGTGGTGATTGATGATCCTGACTCCATTTTAAAATGTACCAACAAAGTATACCTGCACGAACTTCTTAACTCCAATAAAATTCTAACCCCTAAGTCGTTTGTAATCACCGAAGAGAATTGCGACAGCCTGGAGACTAAAATGGAGTTTCCATTCATTCTTAAACAACCTGATGGTGCGTTCTCCAAAGGTGTGTTTAAAATCGAGTCGCTCGAGGAATTCAAAAAAATCCGTGAAAGCATGTTTGAGAAATCTGACCTGCTGATTGCACAGGAATTTTTGCCAACCAGCTTTGATTGGCGGGTGGGGATTATTGACGGGCAAGTGCTCTATGTTTGCAAATACTTTATGGCTACCCAACATTGGCAAATCGTAAACTGGAATGCCAAAGAAAAATCGCGTGAAGGTGAAGTGGAAAGTATTCCAATCGATCAGGCGCCATCCGGTCTATTGAAGGTAGCACTAAAGGCTACTTCATTAATTGGAAAAAGTCTTTATGGAGTGGACATGAAAGAAATAGAGGGGAAATTTTATGTCATCGAAATCAACGATAATCCAAATATTGATGCCGGCATTGAAGATAAAATTTTAAAGGATCGGCTCTATGAAATAATCATGGAAGTATTTTTAACTAAAATCAAAGCTGAAAAATGAGTTTACCTACCTATCACCTGTTTGATGCCTTTGGCATTGAGCTGGAGTATATGATTGTTGACAAGAAGACCCTGGAGGTAAAACCATTGGCCGACAATCTGCTGAAATATGCCCTAGGGGCAATCGGCAATGATTTTGAAAACGGAGTGATCACCTGGTCCAATGAACTAGTCCTTCACGTGATCGAGATAAAATCCACCAGGCCCGAGTCGGATTTGCAAACACTGGACAAAGCTTTTGTTCGTAATGTGGCGCACATTAATTCTATCTTAAACGAAAAGGGCGCCATGTTGATGCCCACAGCTGCGCATCCGTTTATGAATCCACTTTCCGACACACGCCTGTGGCCCCACGACAATAACGAAGTGTATGCGCTCTACGACAAAATCTTTAATTCGAAAGGACATGGTTGGGCGAACTTACAAAGCACCCATCTCAACTTACCTTTTCAGGGCGATGAAGAGTTTGCAAAACTTCACGCTGCCGTTCGATTAATTCTACCCTTGTTGCCCGCACTCTGCGCAAGCTCACCCATTCTCGATAGCCAACCTACCGGATTGTTGGATACGCGTCTGCATTATTATAAAAATAACCAGGCCAAAATTCCGGTGATTACCGGCAACATTATTCCAGAGAATGTGTATTCGCAAGCCGAATACAATCAGGTAATCTATGAACCGATTGCCAATGAAGTTGTGCCCTACGATCCCAATGAAATTCTTGACCCTGTTTGGGTAAACTCGCGGGGCGCCATTGCCCGCTTCGATCGGGGTTCGATAGAAATTCGTGTAATGGATATTCAGGAATGCCCGGCTGTTGATCTTGCCATTATTAATACTGTGGTGGAAACCTTGCAGTGGTTGGTGGCTGAAAAAACCATTTCGTTAAAAGAGCAAATGAAAATGGGAACCGCTGAACTGGCCGCACTCTTTGATAAAACAACGGTTACCGGCCTGGCAACTAACGTTGATGATGCTGCTTATCTCGCTGCATTTGGTTTACAGGGTTCGGCTACTGTTTCGGATATCTGGAAGAATATATTAGCACATACACCCGCTATTTCTGCTTATCAAAAAATAAACCGTGAGCTTGTAAATACTATTCTGGATCAGGGTTCTTTGTCGGAACGAATACTTCGGGCTCTGCAAAACGATTACTCAAATGAAAAAATAAAATCAGTTTATAAACAATTGAGCGTTTGTCTTGCGGAGGATAAATTGTTTATAACTTAAATTATGTATCGCACAGTTGTTGTGAGTTGTGAGCATGCCGGCAATAATGTTCCCGATCAGTTTCAGCATCTGTTCTATCCGGATAAAGAAATACTACAAACTCATCGTGGTTGGGATGCTGGTGCGTGGGCGATAGCCGAAGCTCTCGCTGCAAGACTACATGCACCGTTGTTTGGATGCCACACAACCCGTTTGCTGATTGAAGCTAACCGATCGCCCACCAGTCCGGAATTATTTTCGCATTTCTCTGTGGGCTTGCCCGATGATGAAAAAGAAAAACTGATCCGCACCATTTACCTGCCATATCGTAATCAGGTAATAAAAGCATTGCACGAATCCGTTAAGCCTGTTCTTCACCTTTCCATTCACTCCTTTACCCCCACTTGGCAGAATGTGGAGCGAACAGTTGATATCGGAATTCTGTTTGATCCCGATCGAGCTACTGAAAAAGAATATAGTCACCTTCTGAAAAAAGAAATGGAGAAAAATCTTCCTGCGTTTAGTATACAATTAAACGAACCCTATAAAGGAACCGATGATGGATTTACTACCTGGCTGCGTACGTGCTTTGCTAACGAATTCTATACCGGAATTGAAATTGAAGTAAATCAGAAATTTGCATCGGATCTTTCAGCAATTCAAAATCAACTTTTCGAATCTATTCGTTCCGCGCTGAACAGGCTCTCATAAATTTTTATTAAATTTCTTAACATGAATCGACTGAAGGCCTGGATCAGAGCTTTTTTTGGTCTCTCGCGCAGAGAAACGAAGGCTTTCGTGATTCTTCTTCCGCTTATGCTATTGAGTGTCTTCATCATTCCTACTTATCGTCATTGGAAAGCCAATCAAAAACAAGACTTTTCGAAAGAGGTGAAAGAACTCGATAGTTTACTGGCACACTGGAAATGGGAAGAGAAGAATGACAGTATCATTTCAGATACTCCACTGCTCTTTAGTTTTAATCCAAACACGGCCACCAAAGAAGAATTTATCAGTCTCGGGTTTTCAAGCCAGTTAGCAAATCGAATTGAAAACTATCGTTCTAAAAAAGGTCGGTTTACGATCAAGGCTGATGTTTTAAAAATTTATGGGATGGATTCGAGTCTTTACGAGCGGCTCTATTCTTTCATCGATTTGCCAACGGAAATGCCCGTTAGAAAAACCGAAACACCTGTTGTTAAAGAATCTGCAGCCGCAAAATCAATAGAAAAGTTTGACATAAACCAGGCTGATACAACAGAATTGATACGCATTTACGGAATCGGGAACAAACTATCGCAACGAATTATAAAATACAGAAATCAGCTGGGTGGATTTATTTCATTAGCCCAATTGCAGGAAGTATATGGTCTCGATAGTGCTGTGATTAAAGAATTAAAACAAAAAACCTTTGTTTCTGAAAAATTTCAACCCACTCAGATTTCCATCAATTCTGCAACCGAAAAAGAATTGGCTGCCCATCCCTACATTAAATACCCTTTAGCGAAAGCCATTGCCGCTTACCGCTTTCAACACGGTAAGTTTACCACGGTTGAAGATCTTAAGAAAATAGCCGTAGTAGATGACGCGTTCTATACTAGAATAAAACCTTACCTTTCCTTAAATCCCTGAAGTGGCCAATCCGGACCAAACTAAAAAACTCCTTACCACTTACCTGAGGCGCCTCACAAACCTTTCAGGCAACAACCGATCTTTATTTCTACCACGGCTTAACGATCAGTTTGTTGATATACAGGAGTTAAGTCAGTTAAATGGAGAAAATGCTTTTTCGATTATTCGTGCATTGGTCGCGGAAAAACAAAAAACTGTTTGTCCTGTTATGGATGCCCGAATGGAAGTATCCAACGAAGCCAGTAAAAAATTAAAAAAACTTCAACGCATCGATCAATTTATTTTTGAAGAGAGGGGTTCGAAAGATCTTCACGTAGGTTGGCCGATTGTGCAAGGTAAATTTAATGATGGAACTCTGGTGCGGTGTCCACTGTTATTTTTTCCGGTTGTACTAAAAACCCAAAACAACCAATGGGTGCTTGAGCCACGCACCGATGCAGGCATTTCTTTTAACAAATCGTTTTTACTTGCTTATGCATTTTATAACAAACTAAAGGCTGACGAATCGTTACTGGAAGAAACATTCGAAGAAATAGACCGTGAAAGCACTGCCTTTAAAACTGCACTCTATCAATTACTTCAGAAAAGCAATATTGAACTTCATTTCAATCCGGATAACTATCGTGACGAACTAACAACCTTTGTAAATATTAAAAAGGAAGAGTTTGAAGAAGGACTTAAAAATGGAGAACTCAAATTGTTTCCGAAGGCGGTACTGGGAATTTTCCCACAAGCCGGGTCTTATCTCGTACCCGACTACCTTCATTTATTAGAGGAGGAATCGATTAACGACCTGGAAGAATTTTTCCAACAACGATCCATCGAATCCAGTAAAGCTGAAACCCTAAACTATTTACATCAAGTAAAGGAAGAGAAAGTTTATTCCGTTTTTCCACAGGATGTCTGGCAGGAAAATGCATTCAAAGCTGCAAAACTTGGGCACTCGCTCGTTGTGCAGGGCCCACCGGGCACTGGAAAATCACAACTCATTTGTAACCTTATTGGTGATGCCATGGCTTCGGGCAAGCGCGTGTTGGTGGTGTGTCAGAAACGAGCCGCCTTGGATGTTGTGTACGCACGCATGCGATCGCATCAATTAAGTGACTATCTCGCTCTGGTGCATGATTTCAAAAATGATCGTAGGGAGATTTATGAAAAGATTGCCCGACAAATAGAGCGGGTAGATGAATATAAATCTAAAAATCTGAGTCATGATTCAATTCAATTAGACCGGAAATTTCTTCAACTCAGTCACCGTATCGATCAAATTACAGAAGAGTTGGATGCTTTTAAGAAGGCACTCTTCGATGAATCGGAATGTGGCGCCACCATCAAACAACTTTATTTGCAATCTGATCCGACCAAAGACGTTATTAACCTGCGTCAGGAGTTTCAGCATTTCCGGTTTGATACGCTGCCTGAATTTTTGCGCAAGCTAAATGGCTTTGTTCATTATGCTCAGAATTTTAACCGCACTGAATATCCGTGGAAAAACCGGAAATCGTTCAGCTTGTTTTCCGCCAACGATCAGCAACAAATTAAAAAATCAATTCAGGAAACAACCAATTTCTTCAGTTCAATATCTGAAGAGCTCATCAAACACTTTGGTACCCGGCTAGACTGGGAACAATATGAGGGGCTGACCGAAATGGAATCGAAAGGTAAAGAGATAAAGGCACTGCTCGATCACGAAGATTCCTATTTCTATTTTCAAACCATGGTGCCCGAACAAGACGAGGAAACAAGTGCGCTCTGGCTTTCGAATATTGAAAAAAATCTGATGACTTGTTTTGAGGGCGAGGGGCCCGAAGCGAGCACTCCTTCCTTTCAACTTGGCAATTTGCAAAAGGCGTTGTATCGGAGTATGAAGGCACGCAAGAGTTTGTTTGGTCTTGTTCGTTGGGAATTATTTTCGAAAGATAAATTTTTAATTAAACGTGTATTGGTTTCCAATGCTTTGGAAAGTAATAAACAAGGTTTCAAAACACTGGAACGCAGACTGGATAATCGTCTCAACCTAGAACATAATCTTTCGAAACTTAAGTCAAAACCCTGGTTGCGCCATGTGCCTGAAACATTGGGGCAAAAAGATTTTATTCAATGGTTTGCCGATCAGCATTTTGCCATCGAAGCCAAATTAAACTTCAGTTCCATCCGCGGGATAAAAAACATCATTGATCCGGCAACGCTTTCGTTACCGGAGTTCATTCATAAGATTGATACCTTATTTGATTTATTGGCCCCGCTGCCTGCACTCAAAGTAAAATGGATGCAGTATTTGACTTCTGCTCAAATTAACTCAATTACTCAACAACCCGGATTTGCCCAGCGGCTGGCCGATAGCCTGAAAGAAGATTTTGATGCGCTCTGCGAATTTGATCGGTTAGGAGAAAGTCTGACACCCGATGAACGCATTATTCTAAACAAACTTCACGAACAAGATAAAAGTTGGGACGAATACAAACTAAGAAATTTATTTCTGAACAGTCTTAGTTTAACCTGGATTGAGCACCTCGAAACAAAGCGACCTGAGCTACGCATGGTGTCGTCCGGAAAAATTGCTTTGCTGGAAAATGAATTGCGCGATCTGCTGAATGAAAAACATGCCATCAGCGAAGAAATTATTATTCTGCGCGCCCGCGAAAAAGTAATTGATGATCTCAAATTCAACCGCCTTAACAACCGCGTTACGTATCGCGATCTCTTGCATCAGGTAACAAAAAAGAAAAAAATCTGGCCCTTACGAAAACTGGTAGCAGAATTTGAAGAGGAAGTATTTAAAGTTGTTCCGTGCTGGCTGGCTTCGCCCGAATCAGTCTCTGCCATTTTTCCAATGGCAGAACTTTTTGACCTTGTGATTTTTGATGAGGCCTCGCAATGTTTTGCCGAGCGGGGCATTCCTTCGTTGTATCGCGGCAAGCAAGCCCTGATAGCGGGCGATGCTATGCAATTAAAGCCGGGCGATTTTTATCATTCGCGCTGGCAGGAAGAAGATGAAACTCATCCCGATGCAGAAATTGATTCGTTGCTTGAATTAAGTAGTCGTTACCTGATGTCAACCCAGTTGCAAGGGCACTACCGCAGCAAATCTCTTGAGTTGATTGATTTTTCAAATCGACATTTTTATAAGGGCAATCTTCAACTCCTACCCGATATGCAGGAGATCAACAACCCGAACCCGTGTTTGACCTATGAAAAAATTGAAGGCCAGTGGGAGAATAATACAAATCAACAAGAAGCAGATCGTATTGTTGCGCTGGTTTCAGACCTGATGCGCGAACATCCAACTAAAGAAATCGGGATTGTAACCTTCAATGCACCCCAACAATACCTGATTCTTGATGTACTCGAAAAATCATTGCTAACTAGACCAGAATCTCTTTTTGTAAAGAACATTGAAAACGTGCAAGGCGATGAACGTGACATCATCATCTTCTCAGTTGGTTATGCGCCTGATAAAAAAGGAAGTGTGCATGCACAATTCGGAAGTTTGAATACAGCCAGTGGAGAAAATCGACTGAACGTGGCTGTGAGTCGCGCGCGCGAAAAAGTAATTGTTGTTACGAGTTTCTGGCCCGAGCAACTTCGTGTAGAAGAAACTCTTAACAGAGGCCCGAAACTCCTGAAAGAATATCTTCAATTTGTGCTCGCTGTATCAAAAGGAAATTTTGAACCTTTTGCGCAACCTGTGAAGGAGAGAAAGTCCACCTCAAACCTGAAAGAAGAAATCAAAAAGTGGTCGGTGCAAAAATGGCCAGACTATAAACTGGAAGAAAATAGACTTCCCTTTTATGATCTTACCGTTCAAAAAGAAAAACGCATGCTGGGTGCTTTGCTCACCGATGACAATTTCTACTATCAGAGTTTAAGCGCCAAAGCCGATCACGCACTTACTCCACACCTGCTGGAGTTAAAGCGCTGGCCATTTCTTCGTGTGTACAGTCGTAACTACTGGCAAGACCCTGATAAGTTCTTTAATGAAGTAGGGAAGTTTTTGAATCAGTAGAAATTGTGAGAGTGATAATAGCATCAAACGTTAGTTGAACAAGTTATGGGCTTTTATCCCTTTTGTTTTAATAGCTAGTTTCGCCTACCCAAGACGATAAACTAAAAGTGTTATCTTTGAGGTACTAACACAACTAAATATGGTACGAACAGTCATCACACCAGAAGACCGCGATATCTTAATTCGCGTTCCTGAAGATTATATTGGTAAGCAGGTGGAGGTTATTGCCTTTACGCTGGACGAAAACAGTAATCTAACGCAGCTTAAAAAACACGTCTCTTTTACTGCCTTGAAACTAAATACTATTGGCTACAAGTTTAATCGTGAAGAGGCCAATGAGCGATAGTCTTTTTCTGGATACCAATATTCTGGTTTATGCGTACTCCGAAACAGAACTTCAAAAGCAAGGCATAGCAAGAAAACTGGTTTCAGAAAACATTTCTTTTGTTAGCACTCAAGTATTGCAAGAACTTTCGAATACCCTTTCCCGAAAATTTAAGAAGTCATGGCCTGAAATAGCGAAGGCTGTTAAAGAGGTCTCTCAAAGTAATCTCGTTCATGCCAATAGTGAAGCCACTATTCAACACGCAATAAAAATTGCAGATCAGTATAAATTTTCCTTTTACGATAGCTTGATTATCGCAGCTGCGCTTGAAATGCAAGTGCTCAGCGTTATATTCAGAAGATATGAATCATAGCCAATTGATCGAGAAACAATTAACAATTATTAATCCATTCGCTCTATTATAAATACTCTCTCTAATTAAGCATCTCTAAAAACTCCTTGTATTTCACGTGTAGTAGGTTATTCAATAGTTCTTAAAAAACTAATCCCGATAATTCAAAGCGGGCGGCCGATCACCAATCAACGATTCATATTTAAAGTCCGCTCCGGTTTTCAATTTAAATTCCTTCCAGGCAGTTTCAACCAGTGTTGGATTTGTGTACACATCAATGATGCTCAGGGCCAAGGTTTTTGCTGCCATCATCATTCCTTTACTTCCAATGGAAGTTCCGCCTGCAGCTACCGCTTGCCAACTGTGTGCGGCCGTACCGGGCACCCATGTAGCCGTTGATAATCCGGCTGTAGGCACTACCCAACTTACGTCTCCCACATCGGTGGAGCCAAAGCCGGCACCGAGATTCACTTTAAACTCTGCAATTGAATTGGTGGTTGTAAGCGCGGGTGGTGTAGTTGTAAATGTTTTTTGAATTTTTTCAGCAAACGCTTTTTCTTCTTCAGTATACGTATACCCATTCACGGTTCGCAAATTAGTATCCACCAGTTTGGCGAGCGTTTCGTTTGGCAACAAGTCATAAACACCGCCTGTAATTTCCCATTCTACTTTTGTATCCGTACCTAAGGCGGCTCCTTGTGCAGCGCGTGTTAATCGCTCCCACATATCTTTTACAACCGTGCGTTGCGGATGACGAACATAATAATACACCTCCGCGAAAGCAGGAACAACATTGGGAGCTTCGCCACCGCGTGTAATTACATAATGCATGCGCGACTCCTGCGGAACATGCTCACGCATCATGTTTACCATGTCATTCATTGCCTCCACACCATCCAACGCAGAGCGACCTCGCTCAGGTGCGGCCGCTGCATGTGAAGCTATTCCATAAAAACGAAACTTACCCGTCTTATTTGCTAACGAACTTCCGGCACTGGCATTATTTTGTGCTCCCGGATGCCAATGGAAAACAACGTCTACATCTTTAAACAAACCTTCGCGCACCATATATACTTTTCCCGAGCCACCTTCTTCGGCTGGGGTTCCATAAAAACGAATAGTGCCACTTTTCTTATTGGCAATCAACCAATCTTTAACTGCAATAGCCGCTGCTGCGGAAGCCGTGCCAAACAAATGATGACCACAGGCATGACCTGCTGGTCGGCCTTCTACTTTTTTTATTTCAGGTGTTGCATCTTGCGATACACCTGGCAACGCATCAAACTCACCAAGAATTCCTATAACAGGTTTGCCCGAACCATAACTTGCTACAAATGCGGTAGGCATACCGGCTACTCCTTTTTCAATTTTAAAACCAGCTTGTGCAAGAGTTTCCTGAAGCAATGCCGAACTCTTTGTTTCCTGATAGCCAACTTCGGCAAATTCCCAGATTTTATGAGCCACATCCGAATACTTGTTATATCCGGCATCGATGGATTTAATAACTTCTTGCTTGGTCTTTTGAGCCCAAACGAAAGACGAACTCACTAAAAAAAAGGCACAGACTAGCTTCTTCATACAGAATAGGTTTGAAGTAAAAATAAAATTTTATTCAACGGTGAAAGCTTCTTTTTGACAAACGGCTGTTACGAAGCTGTACTATCAATTTTTGCTGACGTGCGCATGGTTTCCGAATGCTGACTGATATCCAACCCCAATCTCTCATCTTCCGGTGATACGCGCATGCGTGTAATCAGGCTGGTGATTTTGAAGATGATGTAAGAACCACCAAACGTAAACACCCCAACAATAACCAACGCCAGCATGTGGTAGCTGAATGTTTTATATTCGCCATGAATCAACCCAACATCTTTCGCGAAGATGGCGGTCATGATCATACCCACAATGCCACCCACACCATGACAGGGGAATACATCGAGGGTATCATCGAGGGTTGTTTTTTGTTTGTAATACACGGCAACGTTGCTAACAATGGCGGCAATAAAACCGATGAAGACACTTTGCCCTAAGTTTACAAAGCCCGCAGCCGGAGTAATGGCAACTAAGCCTACCACAGCACCAATGCACGCGCCCATCGCGGAAATTTTTCTGCCTACCAATGCATCGAACATAACCCAGGTAATCATGGCGGAAGCCGATGCCATGTTGGTGGTTGCAAAAGCCTGCACCGCCAAGCCGTTTGCAGCTAATGCAGAACCTGCATTAAATCCAAACCAACCAAACCAAAGCATGCCCGTGCCAAGAATGATAAAAGGAATATTGGCAGGATGATGTTGTTTGTCTTCGCGTTTACCTAAAATATAAGCGCCCGCCAACGCAGCAAACCCAGCCGACATATGTACTACTGTGCCGCCCGCAAAATCAAGCACGCCCCACACTCGCAAAAATCCTTCGGGGTGCCACGTCCAATGAGCCAGCGGACAATAAATCAATAAAGAAAACAAACACATGAAAATCAGGTAGGAAGTAAACTTTACGCGCTCGGCAAAACTTCCTGTGATAAGAGCCGGTGTGATGATGGCAAACTTCAACTGAAACAAGGCAAACAAGAGAAATGGAAATGTTGGTGCCAATAAAGGATGTGGATTTAGGCCCACGTTCTTAAAAGCAAAATAGGTCGTGGGATTTCCAATAAAGCCACCAATGCTATCACCAAACGCTAAGCTGAATCCAACTAAATACCAAAGCAAGCTGATAACTCCCAACGCAATAAAACTTTGCAACATGGTAGAGATTACATTTTTGAAACTCACCATACCACCATAAAAGAAGGAAAGCCCGGGGGTCATAAAAAGAACGAAGGCTGTCGCAACAATCATCCAGGCAGTATCAGCCTTATCAATTGTATCGGCTACATCACTGATGGGGTCGCTGGCATTAAACAGCACCAGCAGTTGAAGAATGGCCAGAATTGCAAAAATTACAATCCAGCGAGTTTTAGGCTTGCTCATAGGGAGGTAGAATTAAACCAAATTTCGATTAATTGGGTTTATAAAAAACCTATCCTAAGCAAAAAATTAATGAAATCGTTTTCGGAGGGGTAAATAATGACCCTAGGTTGCCAAAAGCCTACTTCTTTTTCTTTTTTTCCAGAATCTTCTTTTCCAATTCAATGCCGGCCTTTCCGCGTGCGCGCAGTATCCATTGAATGTCCTTAGCGGTTATCAGCGAAGCGTACGAGGTAACGGCCAGCGAATCAACCGTTAAGTTTAACTTTTTGCCCGACTTGCCACGCTCAATAGCCTGCTCAATAAGTTGGGGCAACCCACTTAACTCTTGTGTGAGATCTTTCTTTATTGTATCCGAGATCATGCTGATAAGTTTATCGTGCAACATCCAGTCGGCTGTGTTGAGCAAAGTTTCTTCCGTGCTTAAGTCATAACGCAATTCGCGCAAGCCCACCACCTGAGTTACCGTATCAAAGTAAGGTGTGGCTCTCAAATACATAC
Organism: Cyclobacteriaceae bacterium; assembly: GCA_965278925.1. GTDB lineage: Bacteria > Bacteroidota > Bacteroidia > Cytophagales > Cyclobacteriaceae > ELB16-189. Next base: position 2,169,998 of record OZ257123.1, read on the forward strand.
TTCCGCGCAGCGCTCCTTTCACTTTTATGCGCAAGGCCAACTCCTGCCCACTTCCATAGAACTCGTTGTCGTGGATGGCGATTGTATACGATTGATAGGAATACGAAAGCTTATGAAGATTGCTATTGGCTAACGTGTTTAATTTTTCGAACGGAACCTGGGCCATCACAAACAAATCAAGTTTCTCTTCGGCCCGCTCCGCAAAGCGATGTTTTGGAAGTGGATCAATTTTTTGAACCGGAGCTTCATCAAACCAGGCATGTACTTTTGCTTTTAATGTTATCATACCCGTAATATTTCCCGCTTCGTTTGATGTCCAGCGCGATCGCAAATCGACAGCATGAGCCGACAGACCTATTTTAGGTTCTGTCTTTTTTATCACAATGGGCTTGTGGATATCCTGCCACAACTTCTTCACTACTTTACGTGTATCCAGGGCAACATGCGCCAGGCTATCAAACCGCTGTGTAATCTTCACTTGATTTTTTTCGAGGTAAGAATCGGCCAGCTTGCGCAGATGAACATTTACAAAGGCAACCTTCAATGAAGGTTCTACCTGCCAGATTATACTATCCAGTGTAGTCGTTGATTTAATTCCCCAGTCATCAGCAAGAAACACCTGCGACTTCAGGTTGAGAATTACCTCGGCCACAATGGGCTTTTCATTTTGAAAATTAATGCCCAACGCTCTTTTCTTGAATCGGAAACTGATGCGCAAAGGAATTTTTGCAAATAGCCAGGAGGGTTGCCACGCAAACCGGATCGAATCGGTGCGTTCCAATTCCAGATAAATGCTGTCCTTCTTTTTTTCCCCAACGGCAATCGCTTCCTGAACAAAAATGCCGCTCAGTTTAGTATTAATCATCCGTTCTAAATCTTTGATCTGAAACTCGATAGGAACGCGTATGGTGGAAACCGGAAGCGTAAGCGTTGAATCAAGCATGGATCGCGTTGGCGCAACCGGACGAACCGCGGGTTTAGTCAAAAAAAGAAAAAGCCAAATACCACCAACAACAAATAAGAGGATCAGAATGCCAATAAAAATCTTTCTCATTTACCTTTCGTCATCAAAATGGTTTCGATCCTGTTGTAAGGAATAGCATACAACGGTGAAAATACTTACTTTCCAAAACTTATTCTCAAACCATGAACAAGATATTCCTCATTCTAAGCCTGGCGGTTGCTACCCGACTATCGGCACAGGTAACTAAAGCACCCGAAGTTAAAGAAGGCGATGGGCCTTATACTCAATTAATCATACGCGGAGTAACCCTGATTGATGGCACGGGTGCACCACCGGTTGGCCCGGTTGATATTATTGTAAAACAAAACCGCATTGAACGTATTGTAAGTCTGGGTTTGCCAACACCTGGAATGGCCAGCACCGGAAACAGACCTAAACTTGAGGCCGGAGGCAAAGAAATAAATTGCGAAGGCATGTACCTGATGCCGGGCTTTGTTGATATGCACGGCCATATCGGTGGCAACCAGGCACCCATTGCCGAATATGTTTTTAAACTATGGATGGCTCACGGTGTAACTACAATACGCGAACCCGGCTCGGGAAATGGTGTTGACTGGGTGTTGGATCAAAAAGCAAAGAGCGAAAAAAATCTTATCACGGCTCCCCGTATCAAAGCCTATGTTTCGTTTGGTTCTGGCTCGAAAGAACCTATACGCACCGCTGAGCAGGCCCGCGCATGGGTAAATGAAAACAAAGTAAAAGGTGCTGATGGTATTAAATTTTTTGGCGCGGCTCCGGAAATTATGGATGCCGCTATTCGCGAGAATAAAAGATTAGGCTTGCGCTCAACATGCCACCACGCGCAGCTAGGTGTTGCCCGATGGAATGTATTTAACTCAGCCAAAGCCGGGCTAACTTCCATGGAACATTGGTATGGCTTACCTGAATCGATGCTTGAAAATTCTACCCTACAAGATTATCCGCTTGATTACAACTACTCAAACGAACAACATCGCTTCGAAGAAGCCGGTCGGTTGTGGAAACAAGCCGCAGCTCCGTATTCACCGAAGTGGAATGCATTAATGGATTCTTTGTTGAAATTCAATTTCACGCTCGATCCCACCTTTAATATTTATGAAGCTTCACGCGATTTACACAAAGCACGCAGACAGGAATGGCACGAACATTACACACTTCCACAACTCTGGGCATTTTATCAACCTAGTCGTGTGGCGCATGGTTCGTATTGGTTTTCGTGGGGCACCGAACAAGAGGTTGCCTGGAAAGAAAATTATCGATTGTGGATGACGTTCGTGAATGAATATAAAAATCGTGGTGGCCGTGTAACCGTTGGCACCGACTCAGGATTTATATTTCAGTTGTATGGCTTTGCCTTTGTGCGCGAGATGGAACTGTTGCGCGAGGCAGGTTTTCATCCCTTGGAAGTACTTCGGTCGGCTACACTCTATGGTGCGCAAGCCTTGGGTATGGATAAAGAAATTGGGTCGGTTGAAATTGGTAAGCTGGCCGACTTTGTTATTACGGATGTAAACCCGTTGGAAAATCTTCAGGCGCTGAATGGCATGGGCGCTATTAAGCTCATGGACGATAATTCGGTGAAGCGTGTGGGTGGAATTAAATACACGGTGAAAGACGGCATCGTGTATGATTCGAAAAAACTGTTGGCCGATGTAAAGAAAATTGTAGACCAGGAAAAAGCAAAGGCAGGGTTTGTGCTGAAGCAACCGGGTATTGATTAGAGAAATAATAAAGCCACGAATGCACGAATTCATCAACTTAACTTACTTGAAAAATTTACTATGAAAAAAACGAGTCTGTTTTTCATTGTGTTTTTGCTTACGCGTTGCGTAGTAAATAATCCGGAGGAAGCAGCTGCTGAGGCGGCCGAAGTTTATTCGCTGTTGGGCTTAGAGTATTATGCACCCACCGAACCCAATCCAAAACTCGATAGCAACCTTGCGATAGCAAAAAATAATTTTGAAGCCGATGCGAGCGAAGACAACTACATCTGGCTAGGCCGTAGAACTGCCTACCTCACCCGCTACAACGAGGCAATTAATATTTTCAGTGAAGGCATTGACAAGTATCCAAACTCATACCGCCTCTATCGCCACCGCGGGCATCGTTACATTTCGCAACGTAAGTTTGATGCCGCGATTACGGATCTTACTAAAGCAGCCGAACTGATGCAAGGTGCGCCCATCGAAATAGAACCCGATGGCGTACCAAATAAACTAAACAAGCCACTCTCCTCCACCCAATTTAATGTGTGGTATCATCTTGGATTAGCACATTACCTGAAAGGTGAATTTGAAGAAGCGGAAAAAGCGTACCTCGAGTGCATGAAAGTTTCTGACAACGATGATCTTGTTACTGCCACCGTAGACTGGCTCTACATGACATATCGCAGAATGGGCAAACAAGAGGAAGCTAAAAAACTCATGGACCTGATCACGCCCACCATGACCATCGTTGAAAATGATTCGTACTTCAAGCGATTAAACATGTATAAAGGATTGTTGTCTCCAGATTCAGTTCTATCGGTAAGCAGTTCAAATGCTGATGTCGATTTAGCACTTGCCACGCAAGGCTATGGTGTGGGTAACTGGTATTTATACAATGGCGACACTACGAAAGCGTTTGACATCTATCAAAAAGTAATTGCCGGAAAACATTTTTCTGCGTTTGGCTTTATCGCCTCCGAAGCAGATTTAGCTAGGTTGAGAGAGTGAAACGTTACTAAGTCGTCAAGACCGCTTCGCGTGGTCAGACTGACTAGAAGCAGAAGGTTCTGCTCTTCCATTTCGCCCCCATAGAATCACTATTTCTTTAACTTGCTTAATTATTTACCAATTCTTGTAAGAATTTAATCTCCGATCAGTACTAATGGTGTAAATAACCGAGGTGACAGAAAGAGAACAGCAGTATATTTTTCAGGAATGGCTAAGTCTGCATAAAGGATTGATCTTTAAAATACTTCGATCGTATGCGCGAGAAGTCATGGATCAGGATGATCTGTTCCAGGAAATCATTATTCAAGTGTGGCATTCAATTCCTTCGTTCCGAAACGAATCTTCCGTAACGACCTGGCTGTATCGCATTTCGCTTAATACCGCTATCAAGTGGACTACAAAAGAAAGAAAGAAAGCGAAATCAAACGCAACCTCTGGAAGACGTTCACCTTTTGCTGCAGGAAAGTATTTCGCCTATTGATGAGCGACTTGTGTGGCTCTATGAAGAAATTTATAAGCTTGATGAGATTGATCGCTCTTTGGCGGTATTGCTCCTGGAAGGATTCAGTTACAAAGAGATGGCGAACCTCATCGGAATTACGGAATCGAATGTAGGTGTTAAAATCACACGCATTAAAAAACAACTGATCACTAAATCGAAAAAATAAGATGACCATGGAATTTGAAGACCTACAAAAAATCTGGGATTCGCAGTACAACCGGCCCCTTTACGCCCTGGATGAGAAAGCGTTGCATAGCCGGATTGTGTCAAAGCGCAAGAGTGCTTACAACATCACCAACAAAAGTGAGCTATTATCCATTCTGGTCAACCTTGTAGGTGGCTGTTTTGTGCTCGCCATAAATCTATTTAATCAAAGTGGAAATGTGTTCATGTACCTGATTGCCGCCTGGATGTTGTGTACAGGGGTGTATGTATGGGTGAGCCGATTGCGCAGAATAAAGGGCGAGTTGCAATTTGACCGGACCATGCAAGGTGATCTTCATTACGCCATTTCGATGGCCACTTACCAGGTCCAATTTTCCAAACTCATGCGCTGGAACATCCTGCCGATGGGAGTGCTGGTCGTGTTGGGTCTCGGGGTCGGAAGTAAGCCCGTGTGGATGGTAGTAGTGATACTTATATTTTTTGGTTTGACCTACTATGCAAGCGGCTGGGAACATCGCATTTACGTCTCAAGAAGGCGGGAACTTGAACTCTTAAAAAATAAGTTGGAGAACGAAGAGAAGTAGAAGAAAGCGTCACTAAGCCGTCAAGACAACTTCGAGTGGTCAGATGACTGACTACACTTCTTCCAGAAACGGGAGACGATGCTCGACTAAAAGCGAACTACTTTCGGCTACTTCAACGGTACAACTTTCAAATTGGAAAAATAACCATCAGTGCCCGGTCCAACCCAAAGTGCTATTGATCCGGTCGACTTTCCGAATTTAAGATCTTGCACGATCAGGCCTGGTTGGCTCGCACCATTCACATACAGTCTGGCTTTGTCATCCTTCACTTCTATCTTCAAGTGAGTCCACTCTCCTTCTACCAGATCGGTGTAAGATTCATATACACCCGGGTTTTCATCGCGCAGTTTAAACCATGTGTACTTAGGATGCGAAATGTATTGCACACTGTGATTTCTTCGTAGTTGATCTTCAGCACGACCGTTGGTAGGACGAATATAAAAACATTCATATCGAACGGAGTCGGTCACGCGTGTGCGAAAAGCTAACCCAATAAAACCTCTGGCTGTTGCACTTGCCGTGGACAAGGTTGTACCTGCAACATCTATTTCAATAACACCATTTTCGAATGTATTATCTTTTATAATGGCTATCGTCTCCATCCCATCTAATGAGATAACCCGAACCGCCTTCTTCCCTTTATACGAAACGTCTTCTAATTTTACGTTGACAGGTTCCAGCTTTTGCGCAGTGAGCGGTATAGACTGCGCCCAACTGTAGTTACTCACTCCACACACTACAACAGAGAAGAACAAAGGAAAAATAATTTTTTTGGAAGATGGATGCATGGTGGGATGAGTTAAGAATAAGGAAAAACAATAATAAATTTAAACGAAAGATCGATAAGCTGGGTTTTAGTCGATTAGACGTCAAGGACCACTTAAAGCCTGCCAAAGGTAGGCAGGTGGTCAGACGACTGCCTAGAAGCAGAAATTCAGATAAAAGCATCTTCCCGAAACGGAGACGATGCTCGAATAAAAACAGACTCAGGAAAAAACGCATCGTCCCGAAACGGAGACGATGCTCGATGAGAGAACGGTGCTTATTATTTATTGCATTCTCGATTTGTCAATTCTGAGTAAATTTCTTCGTAAATTAGAATCAACGCCCCTTAATGTCCAGTTAGGAGTTAGGATCAGGCAGAAAATGGCTAAAACAATGTACCAGGGTGCGCGCAGTTAGCGGTATTACTGAATGTTAGTCACAGTCCGTTCAACTTCTTTCGAACAATTTTCAATCATGAATAGCATGACGAAAAATGTGAAGGAGTTAAGAAAACTATTAAAGGAATTGGCGGGATTGATCTTCCAATTACTTTGCCTAGGTAGTGTCATTCTAACTCTTCTTAAAACTTACTTTTAACCTTTGCCCCATCAATCGATGGGGCTTTTTTATTTCCTCTTCTGTTTCACATTTTTCTCCGCCTTGTGATGGTGGAGATATTGATAACACTTGGTCCTGAAACGGAGACGATGCTTGACTAGAAAGCCCGAAATGGAATGTGCGTGAGGTGGCGAGTGCCGAAAGCCTGACCGCGTTTTGGCTTTCCGCGCCTCGCGGGAGCCAAAACGTGGGGGCCGCATGCAACTTTTCCACTCGTGTAACCATCTTCACCGGTGGAAGTATACCAATAACATTCGTGTGCTCTACCCGTTAAAGCCTTAATCACAAACCCCCTGCCTACGCTAAAGCTTCGGCAGATAAACCTCTTGCCATGATCAAAAACTACTTCACCATCGCGCTCCGGAGTTTTCTGAAGCACAAGTCGTTTACGTTTCTCAATGTGGTGGGCCTTAGTCTTGGCATGGTAGCCAGCCTTCTGATTTTACAATATGTGAAGTACGAGCGCAGCTATGATGCTTTTCATACCAAAGCAGCCGACATCTACAGGGTGAACTATGCGCAGTGGCAAAACGGCAAAATGCGTTTCGACTGTGCCGCTGCGGTGCCGGCCGTGGGGCCAGCACTCAAAAATAATTTTCCTGAAGTGGTACGCTTCACGCGATTGTTTCCGGTAAGTGGCATTGCAAGTTATAACAGTCCCACACGAGGCGTGATTTCCTTTCGCGAAGATAAAATGCAGATTGCAGACTCTTCGGTATTTGCCGTATTCGATATAAATCTATTGCAGGGCGATAAGATTCAGTCGCTGGCAGGACCCAATAAGGTAGTGCTGAGCGAACGAGCTGTAAAAAAATACTTTGCTGATGAAGACCCGATTGGTAAAACTATTTCGTGGGATGGCACACGCAAGTTTGAGGTGACGGGCGTATTTGACAATCTGCCGGAGAACACGCACATCAAGTTTGATTTTTTGTTTTCGTATGCAACCCTAAATCGCGAAACAAACAACGAATCGGAGAAAGCCTGGGGCTGGTATGATTTTAATACATACGTGTTGTTGCAACCCGGCACCGACTACAAAGCATTACAAGCTAAGTTTGATACGTGGCTCGCTAAGGAAAGAGGGGAAGATTGGAAGAAATACAGCGGCAAGCAAGACTTCTGGCTTCAACCGTTGTTGGATATTCATTTAGGTGCAGTATTGTTACAAGAATCTCAACCAGATGATCGTGGTGATCGCGACAGCGTCTATGCACTTTCGGCAATTGCATTTTTTATTCTGATCATAGCGTGGGTAAATTATATCAACCTTGCCACCGCTAAATCTTTTGAGCGCGCTAATGAAGTGGGCGTGCGCAAGGTGATGGGCGCTCAGAAGAACCAGTTGATGTATCAGTTTTTAAGCGAGGCGGTGCTGGTGAATTTGTTTGCGGCAATCATCTCCGTACTAGCCGTATGGTTGTTGTGGCCAGGCTTTGCAAATTTATCGGGCCGTGCTATTCCACTCGATTATTTATTACAATCTGACTTTTGGTTACTGGTGGGTGCATTGTTTTTAGCGGGCGCATTCCTGGCAGGATTTTATCCGGCCATCGTGCTCTCGGGCTTTAAACCGGTGAGCGTCTTGAAAGGCAAAGTGATGAGCAACCCGCAAGGGAATTTTTTGCGCAAGGGTTTGGTAGTGTTTCAGTTTGTAGCTTCTGTGGTGTTGATCAGTGGAAGTGTGATTGTGTATCAGCAGTTGAAGTTTATGCGCAATAAGGATCTGGGTATTGATATTAATCAAACATTGGTGTTGAAAGGGCCGGGTGTAGTGGTGGATTCTTTGTTCCAGCAATCACTGGAAGGCATGAAGGCAGATGCGATGCGTATTCCGGGTGTTAAAAAAATGACGGGCTCTTCGAATGTGCCAGGGGATGAAATCTTTTGGGCGAATGGAATCAGAAAACTAACGTCCGATGTATCGGGGAATATCTCCGGCTACATCGTGGGAATGGATCATGATTATGTGGATGCGTTTGGGTTGGAGATTATTGAAGGCCGGAATTTTGATGTAACCACTATACGTAACAAGAATGTAATACTTAACCGGGCCATGGCTGAGGCATTGGATTTTAAAGATGTGAAAAGCGCCATTGGTGAAAAAGTTATTCAGGGGCGTGATACCATGGAGATAATTGGTGTGCTGGAGAATTATCACCAAATGAGTTTGAAGGAGGCGGTAACTCCGCTGGTGTATCGCTACACGCCTACCTTCGCGCAGTTTCTTTCCTTTAAAATGGAGACCGAGAATTATCAGCAATTGCTATCGCAAGTGGAGCAAACTTGGAACACGCACTTCCCCGGCAACCCAATGGATTACTTTTTTCTGGACCAGTTTTTTAATCGTCAATACGAAAGCGATAAGCGCTTTGGACAAATCTTCAGCATGTTTACTGCACTCGCAATTTTTGTGGCATGTATGGGTTTGTTTGGGTTAGCTTCCTTCATGACCATTCAACGCACAAAAGAAATTGGCATCCGGAAAGCGTTGGGCTCCACCTCCAGCGAAGTGGCCTTGTTACTCTCAAAAGGATTTGTGGTGTTAGTACTCATCGCCAATTTGATTGCGTGGCCGGTAGCGTGGTTTATTATGGACAAATGGTTACAAAATTTCCCATACCGCATTGACATCAATCCGATGCTGTTTGTAGGTGCCGGATTAATCGTGGTGGTGATTGCGTTTTTATCCGTTGGCTTTCAGACGATGAAGGCAGCGCGGGTGAATCCTGCGAAGACGTTGCGGAGCGAGTAAACAAGTCGTGTAGTTCGTGTAGTCGTCAAGACCACTTAAAGCCTGCCTGCGGTAGGCAGGTGGTCAGACGACTCTGACTAGAAGCAGAAATCCCACATTTCAAGCATCGTCTCTCGAAGAGGACGATGCGCTACTAGGATAATACTCCACTGCCTCAGTGTCAAGCATCTTCTCTTGGCAGTACCTGCCTTCCGGTAGGCAGGGACGATGCACAATAGCTTATAAATATTTAAATTTAGGTATGGCTATTAAGAGGGCTCAGCTTGAAAGTGGAACGTATTTTTGCTCGTTCACATGTCTTTAGTGTCAAGCATCGTCTCTCGAAGAGGACGATGCGCTATGACTATGCGCAATACTTTATAACTATTAAATTTAGAGATGGCTATTAAGAGAACACAACTCGACAGTGGAGCGTATTTTTGCTCGTTCACATGTCTTCAATGGCTGCCTCTGATTGAAATAACCAATTTGTATGATAACATTTATCAATGGTTAAATCTTTTAGTAAAAGCGGGACACCAGGTAACAGGCTTTGTTATCATGCCGAATCACCTTCATTTACTCCTGCACGTGAATGCTTCCGAAACAACTGTTAACAAGATTCTTGGAAATGGGAAAAGATTTATGGCTTATGAAATTGTGAAAAGACTTAAGGCCATTGACCGGATGGATTTACTTAAGATCTTATCAGAAAATGTCTCAGCGGAAGAGCGAGCCCGAAAAAAGAAACATCGCGTATTCGAACCCTCTTCTGACATCAAGCTATGTTACACTGAGAAATTTGTGATTCAGAAGCTGGAATACATGCATGCCAATCCAATCTCGGGCAAATGGAATTTAGCTCCGAGTACAGTTGATTATTTTCATTCAAGCGCTGCCTACTATGAATTGAATACTGGACATTCTTTTATAAAAATCACTCATTACAAAGAATTAAAGGGTTAGTGATAGTGGAGACTAACGCATCGTCCCGAAGCGGAGACGATGCTCTACTAGAGACTACACAATTTAGTTTTCATCCTCAGGCATCTCATCATCAAGCGGAACGTCATTATCAGGGTCTTTATCAAATGGACCTACACCGGGTGGATTAAATAATCCCCAGCGATCAGTAATATAGTTCCACTGATCAAAGCTGGCAACCCAATCAATAAAGAGCAGTCTACACTCTTCCAACAAATCTCTTACGATTTGAAAATACGCTACTTCTTTAAAGCCAAACATTTCCAGCGAATGATTGGTAACCATCAGGTCGCGAGCGGCCTTGCGAATGATCGCTGCAGCTTCCATCCTCAAGTCATATAAGTCGGCACTACAAGCTCCAGCCACTTTTACGGTGAGCATTGCCGCATCGGAAACCATATTGGATCGAATGTCTTGCAAAGGCGAGTCGTCATTCGGAATTAACTCAGCAATTTTATGCACGACATCAAAGATTTCCTTTCCCTTCCTAAAAAGTGGAATAGCCGTGGGGTCGAGGTGTTCTTCAGGGATTCGCATAGTTAATCCATTGGAAATGTAATAGCCGTAAGTTTCTGTAATGCGGTTAACAACTTTTTCTGCGCAACTACATCATCCGCCAAGGTATTATAGGGTCTTTCCTTTTGATGAAAGAAGTAACGACCACTTACTTTGGCTCGTTGATCTTCACTTACCGCTAACCAGGTTTGTGTTTCATAGCCTTTTTGTAAATCATCGGGTGCGTTTTTACCACCCATTTTTGTGGGCACCCAACCCGGATCAACAGCATTCGCATACACATCCGGCCATCTCTGAGTAATAGCTTTTGCCAACATCAACACATGCAACTTCGAATCAGCATAACTGATGTGTTCACTGGCTATCCCCTCAAGGCTTACAGCGCCTTGCTTATGCAGGCCTGAACTTAAGTAGATCAAGCGTTTAGGTTTGTGAATCAAACATGAAAGGATGTAAGGAGCAATTGTATTCACCAATAGAATTTGCTTTGCCGATGTCTGATAAACTCCGGCATTGTGAATGATGCTATCAAACTTTCCGAGTTGATTTACTTTATCGGCAAGTGCTTTTATCTCTTCAATAGTTGAAAGATCACCGGTTACTACCGCTTCGGCTGCTGGTGTTTTTGTCAACGCTTCTTCCGCGCGGGTTTCGTTGCGGGCATGTAGAACCACTTGGTGACCTTGTTTAATAAGCCATTGTGCTGATAATTGTCCCAGTCCATCGGATGAACCGGTAATAAAGATGCGTGCCATTTTAATCGTATTGTATATTGCTGAATATAAGGGCTTTTAAACATGAATTACAAATTACTCAATTGATTGAGTAATTATACTCAGTGTGTTTTTGAAAAAGATATTAGGGGGATTTTTCCAGCTTCAAGCATCGTCTCTCAAAGAAAAAGATGACTCGTCAATAAAAAGCATCGTCCCGAAACGGAGACGATGCTTGACTAAAAAATTCAATACCTCTGCGATACTTTGCGTACTCTGCGGTTAACTAATTACCCCAACGTAATCCCCTCGCCCAAATACGGTTGCTGGTAATGACGCTTGCCGGTTGCTTTATAAAGTGCATTCGCCAACGCACCGATTACAGGCGGGAATGGTGGCTCACCTAATCCTGTTGGATCGACATCGCTTTCAACAAAATGAACATCAATTGCTTTAGGCGCTTCCTTGTGTCGGATTAAGCGATACTTATTAAAATTAGTTTGGTCAGGTGTGCCGTTGGTAAAGGTTAGTCCGCTGTACATCGCATGACCAATACCATCCACCGAACCACCTTCCACCAGGTTAGTGGCTGCAATGGGATTTACTACAATCCCACAATCCACAGCACAATGAACTTTCTCTACGCGTGGTTTGCCATTGTCTACCATCAAATCAATTACATGCGCTACATAACTATCATGGCAGAAATACGCAGACACTCCGCGGTGTATGTTGGGCATGTCCTGGCCCCAATTCGATTTGCTTCGTACTAATTCCAACACACCCTTCAAACGTTTGGCTTCATAATCATTCTTCTCGCCTACGGGTTTGTTGAGTGCACGATCTAACAAATCAAGCCGGAACTGAATCGGATCTTTTCCGGCTGCTTCCGCCACTTCATCTAAAAACGATTGCTCAGCACCGGCAATAAAGTTGGAAGCCGGAGCACGGAACGCACCCACACTAATATTAGAGGAAGCAGTCCATGATTCAGCCAAATAATTATCAACCGCACCAGCCGGAAAACGATTGGCAAACAACGGGCTCTCCGGAATACCACCGGCCTTTACATGAAAAGCAATCAGGTTATTATTTTCATCTAATGCGGCACGATACAATGCATGATATGCAGGTCGGTACACCCCAAACGACATATCGTCTTCGCGGGTGTAAACCAATTTTACAGGCGCTTTAATTTTTTGCGAGATCACCGCAGCTTCAACCAGGAAGTGTCCGTACAATCTTCTTCCAAAGCCTCCACCCTGCCGCGTCATTTGGATATCAATTTTTTCCAATGGCAGGTTGAGGATGGCGGCTACACTTTTCTCCATGAACTCCGGAGTTTGAATCGGGCCAACCAATTCGGCCTTCTCATCGGTAACATGCGCGAAGAAGTTCATCGGCTCCATGGTGTTGTGCGCGAGGAACGGAGCAGAATACGAACGCTCAACAACCTTAGCTGCTTTTTTAAATATCGCTTCGGGGTTGCCGTCTTTACGAACTACGTTTCCGGCTTTAGCCGAAAACTCAGCCATTACTTTTGTGTGTTGCGTACTGTTCTCTAAACCTCCAGGTACTTTTATTTTAACTGTAGTTCCCCAGAAGGTAGAAGATGTAAGTTCATGATCGGAAAATTGTTCCCATTCTAACTTCAAGGCTTTGCGTGCGTTCATTACTTCCCATGTGGTATTTCCTACTACTACCACTAGCTCGGGAAATGAATCTACATCGCACCACTGCAGTGCATAATCTTCCGGATACGTTTTAATGGTAAACACATCTTTAATACCCGGCATGGTGCGGGCTTGCGAGTCGTCTACACTTTTTAATTTCATACCGAAGGCTGGCGGGTGTGCGATCATGGCAATCAACATCCCTTCTTTGCGATAATCTAATCCAAACAACGGCTGACCGGTAACAATTTTTTGTCCGTCAACATTGTTGCGCGAGGTACCAATGATTTTAAAGTCGCTATTGTTTTTCAGTTCAACTTCTGCAGGCACTTCTATTCCGGCTGCAGCCGATGCCATCTCACCATAGCTTGCAGACTTACCGCTGGCTTTATGATAAAGCATGCTGGCCTCGGTGGTAATTTCATCGACTGATACCTGCCAGGTTTTAGCTGCTGCTTCGCGCAACATTTTTCGTGCAGTAGCTCCGGCCATGCGCAAACTTTTCCAACCCTGACTAATGGATTGACTTCCACCTGCAAGTTGTCTTGTAAATATTGTGGTGTTAAGTGGGGCTTGTTCTACGAGTACGTTCTTCCAATCTACATCTAATTCTTCGGCCACTAACATGGGCATAGAAGTTTTTACATTCTGGCCAATCTCGGGGTTGGGCGACATAATGGTGACTAAACCATTATCACCAATTTTTAAATAGCCATTTAACTCAAACCATTCTTTAGGAAGTTCCACCATATCAGGTGCAGGCTTGCAACCCGCCAGCCAACTGAAGCTTAACATCATACCACCGCCAGCCAGTGCCGAAGTTTTTAGAAATGATCTTCTGCCAAGTGAAGTTTTTATTTTCGTCATGATGATTAGGCGTTAATGTTTTTAGAAGCTGTCTTTACCGCGGCTTTAATGCGCATATAGGTTCCGCAGCGGCAAATGTTTCCATTCATAGCCGTTTCAATCTGTTCATCGGTTGGGGTTGGATTTTCATCAAGCAATGCAGCGGCACTCATAATCTGGCCAGCCTGACAATACCCACACTGCGGCACATCATGTTCAAGCCAGGCTTTCTGTACGGGATGATCACCTTTTTCGGAGAGCCCTTCAATGGTGGTAATTTTCTGATCGCCCACCGATGAAACCGGCAGCATACACGAGCGGGTTGCTGTTCCATTTACATGGATGGTACACGCTCCGCATTGCGCCATGCCGCAACCAAACTTGGTGCCTACCAGATTAAGATTATCGCGCAGCACCCAAAGTACTGGAGTTGCTGCGTCAACATTTACTTCTTGCTTTTTGCCATTTACGTTAAGACTGAAGATTGCCATAATGGTTAGGATTTTATCGGTAATGTTATTGACAATTAAAGATAGCCAGATTTATATGGAGCGGCATTATAAAAATCAAACAATAGGTAATGTTTAAGGTTTTTTAACAATTAAGTACATTCAAGATTCACTGACAACCGTTATTCTGATTCTGCTGAGTTCTTTTGGGGATTAAAAGGGTGGCGATTTGTGGACATCGGAATAAGTTCCTGATCTATTCAAGAGGCCTAGTGTAGTTCCCCAAAATGTTGAGAATTTACTGATGTTGGAGTTGTTAAAACACAAGATGGAACAGGTTATTCACATGATTTCACAAGACAAACACTAATTGATAGCTATTAATCAAATGTTTACATCAATTCAGCACAATCTGATAAAATTACATCAAAAGAAGGTAAAATCCCTGCCATTGATTACACTGAAAATACTGGTATTTATATAAAAATTTCACGATTTTATATATTAAAAACAAATTATTATAACATTACAACCGATGTTTACATGCTTCGTATTAAAGCTTACATACGTACTGCAAAACTTTAAAACATCTTATTTATGCTCACACTTGATTTGGCACGGGTTATGGAAACCAAGGGTATTCAGAATCCACTACAGTTTCTAACTAGAGCTGGTTTTACGTACCATACTGCCGGACGGTTAATTCGCAATCAAATTGCCAAGCTGGATTATGGTCATCTTGAGAAACTTTGCCTCCTCTTTAATTGCACACCCAACGAACTGCTAAGTTGGACCCCTGCGGCATCGTTGAAAGGTTCGGATAAGATTGCTCTTTCCAAGCTGGCAGGACGCAAGCGCAAAGGTAATCTTGTCAGTAAACTCATTCAGCTACCGGAAGACAAAATTGATCAACTCAGCCAACTGTTAGATAAACTCGCCTCAGAATAAAAGCTATAAGTAGTTTTCAGTACTGAATAAAGGAGTTGAGGAAACTGATTGTCCCCTTTGCGTTGCGATGTTAGAATAAAAAGTCAATCAGACTTGAATTACGAAAATCAAATAACCTGAAAGATATCCTCATGCTGATAGAAGAAACCAAACTCAAACACTGGCTCAACAACTTCTACGGCTACGGTTCGTGGCAAGCGCGGTTTTGGTTTATTGGGTATGAAGAACCCGGTGGTGACGTACCCGAAGAAGTGGCCGACAAGCTCAATTACTTTTATTCGCAACATCCAACTACCGGAGCTACACTTTGCAACATCCGCGATTTATATAAACATGTAGCCATTGGGCGCGATGATCCCAAAGCGGATAAGTTTGCCACGCGCTTCGACTATCGGTTTGGCGCCACAGCCATTCCAAGTACCGTATGGAAAAACCTGATTGCTTTTGAATTCGGGTATGATGGTCAACCCTTACCCGATGCCTTTACCTATCAACAAGAAAAGTTTGCCTTACCGGATTTAAAAAAAGAAGCTTTGATTTCATTCTATCCATTGCCGGGATCGCATACACACTCGTGGCACTACAATTGGCTGAATCTTTCCAGTTGCGATTTTTTGAGTAGTCAGCAGCGCTATGAAGAGTATGTTTATCCGCAACGCATGCAAACTATTCTTTCAAAGATCAAAGAACATAAACCCGAAGTGGTGTTGATGTATGGTATGAAGAACATAAACGGGTTGAAAAAATCAGTTCAGGATTTTTTTGGTGATGTTCAGTTTACACAAGGCAAAGGAATAAAACTACAGATACCGCAACATCATCGGGCAGATATAAAAGGAACCATATTGATTATTACTACTCAGATTCCGGCTTTACGACATGGACGAATTGAAACCGGGTTTGAGTGGGAAGAGTTTGGTAAAATTGTGAAGCCTGAAACTGTATAGATCGAAAATGGAGCGCCTGAACTTTCAACCTTATCTATTCATTTGTCTTGTTCTTTTTTGTCTGGACACAAAAAAGAACGAAAAAAAGTCAAGACGGAAAGATGCTTTTCCACGCATGCTTTCGCACCCCCGCCTAGCCGTCAGGCCAACGCGCATAACCTTGTGGATTATTAAAATTTATAAAGAGTCATCTAATTATTGCAACTTCCCGTTAATAGAAATTATGACAAAGTATTACGATCCGAGCGGAACATACAAAGCATACACAAAAGAGGATAAGCATCTGTTCGCAGAATCGGGTGAGCACCTCGGTTACTTCTCCAATGGCTTTTTATATAATACCAAAGGTGCTGCCATTGGTCATATCAAAGGAAAACAGATAATAGCTAAAAATGGCCAGGTACTTTACTACACTACCTGATCACCTCTGCTTTAGTTGAGCTTCTTTAGTCCTTTACTTTTATCTTTTTCTTCCTTGGTCAGTTTGTCGCCTTTATCCTTCTCTTTCACCTTATCCTTTTCTTTGTTCTTTTCTTTTTCCTTATCCCAATCTAAGGAGTGATCATTTTCATCGTTGTCATCCCAATCACGATCGTTATCCATATCGATGTCAATATCAAAATCCATATCATTCAGGTCAATATCAATAGGCTCAAGGTTAATATCAAGTCGCGGGATCTCAATGCGGATAACATCAAGATTAAGATCAAGTTTTTTCAGATTGATTTCAATGGGTTCGATATGAATCTCAAGAGTCTCGAGTACCCGCATCGATTCCATTGCATTTTTTATAGCTAATTGAATAGAGTTTTCAAGGGCTACCTCATCTATGTCCACCTCAATATTCAGGTTCTTGAGCCCGGAACCACTGGCTATTTTCCGCAACCCTTCTTCTTTAGCGGTGGTGTCGACTTTTTTAACCGGTTCTTGAGAAAAAGCGGGTATCGCGATCAGGCAAACGAAAAGGCAGGTTATCAGGTTGGAAGTTTTCATTGGCAATAATTTAATGGGTACGTAAGGAATACTGCGGCTGGCTTAGAAGGTTACGGGGTAGTAAGAGTTTCTTTCCGCGCACCAAGGCGTTTCACCGAATAACTCAGTATAAAACATGGTAGCCGCGCCCAGAATCGAACTGGGATCAAAAGTTTAGGAACCTTCTATTCTATCCCCGTCCGACTGGCGTCAACCGGGCGACATTGAACTACGAGATATTTATTTCAAATGGGTTTTAAGAATCTCCTTCCTGCTGCTGTCTTAAAAATATTTTTCACGCTTGATAGCCTCAGGTCTTGTCTCAAATTCTTCGAAATACACCAGCTCAAATAGAATGTATTTCTTAGTCGATTGAGTAAAGCCTGCATTATGTTGTTCTAAAACGGCTTTCCAAATCTCCGCAATGGCCTTTATATAAAAAATCCGAGATCAAACTCCGGATCATATAAGCATAAAACATAGTAGTCTCACCCAGAATCGAACTGGGATCAAAAGTTTAGGAAACTTCTATTCTATCCGTTGAACTATGAGACCAGCATATAACGAGCACGAAACTAAGGTTTTTTTCCCGAATCAAGCACTACGCTCAGCTTCCCACGCCTGCTTATAAATTCTGAAAATAATAACTTCATTTTGGTTATACACCGTTTGTTTCTCGGCAAGCATTCCGTTTTTCAAAGCTACGTTGGCCGAAGGTGTATTGGTGAGACTTATAATAGAGATAAGTGAGTTTGAAAAGTTGTTTTCAAAAGCGAAGTTTTTACACTGCGCTGCAGCTTCCGTTGCATACCCTTTGTTTCTAAAATCAGGTAGCAGCGAATACCCAATTTCTAACTCCGTAACACTGTCTACGGTTTGCACCAATAAGCCACAATGGCCAATCAACTTACCCGTTGATTTTTCAATCAGCGCGTTCATGCCACCACGGTCAGTGGCATAGCGACTTAATTGGTTCTCGTACCATTGATTACATTCTGTTTCAGGGTCTTGTCGTTGACTATGCCAATGTGCAAACGATTCGGGGTCTTTAAAAAATTCTATCCAGGCACTAAAATCCGCGCGGCTCACTTCTCTAAATAAGATTCGGGTAGTCTCTTCGCCAGCAAGTAAATAATTCAAGTTCGGAACGTTACTCAATTATTTCTGCCACCAGTTTCTCCTCCACTATCTTGCCATCCTTAACGGATACAAAATAAGAATTGTAATCGGGGCTCGTGGCAACAACTTTAAAAGGTTTGCCATTTTTAAAGATGACGCCCGAAAAATCGTCCATGGCATAGCCGGCTTTAAAAACACCATTCAAAATATTTTTGTGATACAAGGGTCTGCGATACTCTTCACTATGATAATGGGGCGAATGACTGAACGGAAGAAAACCTAACCCTTCAACAACGGTTAGTTCTTTGGGTCGCGAATCGGTAGTGCCGTTATTAAACCAACACAATGAGCCGGCACTTCCGCCTGCCAACACAATTCCCTTTTCGAGTGCTTTCTTCAACACCACGTCAATGCCTTGTGCTTTCCAGATCGCCATCATGTTGAGTGTATTGCCGCCACCTACAATAATGGCATCCATGCTTAATAGTGCATCTTCAAAGGATACCTTTTGATTGTATGAACTAATCCAGACTTTCTGTACATAGGGTTCTACCGACAAGTCATGCACGAGATCATACCAACGAATAATAACCTGTTCGCTATCGCCTGAAGCCGTGGGCAGGTAGCAGATTTTAGGTCGCGCTTTACCTGTTAACTTAATGATTTGTTTAATGAATGCTTTATTCTGGCCACCGCCATACGGAAAAATATACTGATCCTGAGCCAACATTGAAAACGAGATTAAAACCATTACACAAAAAATTACACATTGTTTTTTCATCTGGATTTGTTTTTAATAAGATAGCAAAACCTATTCGGTGTACATATAATCTGCCCCGGCAACATAATTAGGATAAATCATCAAGTGCTTTTTCCGCACTTCAGCAAACAGCACTTTTCTTAATTCCTGAATGTTTTCTCTTTTCTCAGCTGAAACGAAAACAACGTTTTCAAAACCATGCTGGCGATAATAGCCTTTAAGTTCTTCGAAATTGACAGGCTCTTCTTTCTTTTCGAGAAGATCAATTTTGTTGAGCACTAATAGAGTAGTGATTTCTCCAGCTCCTAATTCGGCCAACGTGCTTTTTACAACTTCAATCTGATTGTCATGAAACGGGTGTGCCACGTCTACTACGTGTATCAAAATATCCGCTTCGCGCACTTCATCCAAAGTTGATTTGAATGACTCGATGAGGTGATGAGGCAACTTGCGTATAAACCCAACAGTATCCGATAAGAGAAATGGCAAATCACCAATCACAACTTTGCGCACTGTTGCATCTACAGTAGCAAAGAGTTTATTCTCAGCTTTTACATCCGATTTGGAGAGCAGGTTCATGAGTGTGGACTTGCCCACATTGGTGTACCCTACTAAGGCAGCGCGCACTACATTACTGCGCGACTTACGTTGCGTTTTGCGTTGCTTATCAATTTTTTCAAGTTCTTCTTTTAATAAGGTGATTCGGTAGCGGATATTTCTACGGTCGGTTTCAATTTCGCGTTCACCCGATCCTCCACGTGCACCCGTGCCTCCACGCTGTCGTTCAAGGTGCGTCCACAGGCGCGTAAGGCGGGGTAACAAATACTGATTCATCGCCAGCTCAACCTGTGCCCGCGACTGAGCAGTTTGAGCCCGCATCGAAAAAATATCCAGAATTAAAAGACTGCGATCATATACTCTCACTTTTATCTCTTCTCGCTCAGGTGTGTTGAGTTCTTTCTCAAGGTTTCGCAATTGCGAGGGGCTGAGGTCATCGTCAAAAATTACATTTTCAATTCCATTGGCAACCACATATTCTTTTATCTCGGCAAGTTTTCCTTTCCCCACAAAAGTTCGCACATCGGGTTGAGGCAGGCGCTGAACAAATCGTTGTTTCGTTTCAATGTTTGCCGTCTCGGCCAGAAAAGCCAACTCATCCAAATGCTCATTTGTGATCTCCACATTCTTGTCGGCCAGAGCTACTAATATTGCTTTTATCATTCTTTAGACTTCGATTCAAAAACTCAAACTTACCTTTAATCCTTCCACGGAATTGACACTGGGTTACTTTTTTCAAATTTCGTATAATACATGTAAGAAGTTTGTATGAATTTCCCGAATTTTGGTCCCGATTATCGATTAAACCTAAATCAAAGTCTTATTCTGGCCTGTCAAGCCGGATAAGTTGGCAAATGAAAGTAGCTATTGTTTTAAACACATCCTGGAACATCTACAATTTCAGGATGAATTTTGTAAAAACCCTCTTAGCCAAAGGCTACGAAGTACACACCATCGCACCGCACGACACTTACACCCATCTGTTGGAAGAGGCTGGTTGCATTCACCATGATGTAAAGATGGATAGCCGTGGGGCAAATCCCATCAAGGACATAGCGCTTACCTTCGAATTATGGGGTATTTACCGAAAATTGAAACCTGACATCATTCTTCATTATACAATAAAGCCCAATGTTTATGGAACGCTGGCTGCCAGTATGCTCAGGATTCCTACGATTAATAATGTGTGCGGCCTTGGTACAGTTTTCCTCAAGAACAATATTATATCGGCCATTGCCATCTTTCTCTATAAAATTGCCTTTCGCTTTCCTAAAAAGGTGTTTTTCCAAAACCCTGATGACCTGGCCTTATTTCTCAATAAAAACCTGGTGCCGGCCAGCTCAGCGGATCTGTTGCCAGGCTCGGGTATAGATTTAAGCAAGTTTCAGCCTTTGGAATTTAAACGAAACGAGTCGTTTACTTTTTTGCTTATCTCACGCCTGATCACCGACAAGGGAATTTTGGAGTATATCGAAGCCGTAAAAAAATTACGAAAGAAAGGTGTTAATGCGCGGTTTCAGATACTAGGCGCTAAAGACCCAGAACATAAAAGAGGCATTCAGTTACCCGTTATTGAGAATTGGATCAAAACCGGCACCATTGAATATCTGGGAACGACTGATGATGTAAGAAAGTTTATCAATGATGCTGATTGCATCGTTCTCCCATCCTACCGAGAGGGCACACCCCGCACCTTGCTGGAAGCTGCAAGTTCTTCAAAGCCTATTGTTGCCACCGATGTGCCGGGCTGCCACCATGTTGTTGAAGATCGTTATAACGGGTTGCTTTGTAAACTTAAAAGCGTGGACGATCTGGCCGCTAAAATGGAACAAATGCTGTTATTAGATAACAGCACGCTTAAAAAATTTGGCGAGAACGGAAGAAAGAAAATTGAAATTGAGTTTGACGAAAAATTGGTGATAACCAAATACTTGCAAGAAATCTCAAGCTTGCAAGCCGCGGGCTGAGGGCACACACCAATCACACCACAATTCGGGGAATTATTGATAAAATCCGTAATTTCACCTGTTTAAAAGCTATCGTTGTGCGTACTCTATACGTTGTTGTCTTACTTTTTATGATGTCATGTGCTTCATACAGGCAAAACATCATGTTTAAATCAACCGAAGGCGTTGAACCCGAGCGGGTAAAAAAAGAAGTAACCTCCGTTGAAAAAAATTATCAGATTCAAAAAAATGATCTCCTGATTTTAGAACTCTACTCCAATCAGGGCGAACGACTGATTGACCCCAACCCAGAACTTTCAAGACAAAACGCGCGTGTTACAGAGCGAGAGCCAGATGAGACTACTTACCTCGTTGACTTAAAAGGCATTGTTCGGTTTCCGATGGTGGGTGAGATTAATCTTCAAACTTTAACATTGCGCCAGGCCGAAGAAATTTTACAGAAAGAATACGCGAAATTTTTTAAAGAACCCTTCGTGCTTCTCAAGTATGCCAACAAACGAGTTGTATTACTCGGTGCAGTTGGCGGCCAGGTAATACCTCTTGAAAATGAAAACATGACACTACTCGAAGTGTTGGCCTTGGCGAAAGGATTACCAGCCGATTCGAAAGCCCAGTCTATCAAACTTATCCGTGGCGAGCAGGTTATTGAAATCGACTTAAGCACGATACAAGGTATGCGCGAAGGAAACGCCATCATTGCCTCGGGCGATGTAATTTATGTAGAACCCGTTATCCGCCCTTTCAGTGCCGGGCTTCGGGATTATGCCGGTGCCATCAGTTTGCTGGTGAGTGTTGCAACACTACTGGCAGTTATTAATACGTTTTGATCGTGGAGAATAGAATGGATATAAAAGCCAGTGTTGCCCCCGACTCTATCGACATTGAAAAATTAGGTGCTGTATTCCGCAAAAATCTGGTGTGGGTAATTCTTATCTTTCTTGCAGCCAACCTCGCGGCTTACCTTACCATACGATACACAAAAGATCTATTCGAATCAGAATCTGAACTTAAACTCGACATCAAACGCGATGCAACCGAGTTGGGAATCAAAACCATGATTGAAGATCAGAACCTGAACGTTGTTTCGGGTGAGATAGAGCAAATCAAATCGAAATTATTCTTTAATAAATTAATAGACTCGCTTGATCTGGCTGTTAGTTATTACAGTGTAGGTCAGGTGTTGAAAGATGAAATGTATAAGCGATCTTCTTTTTTAGTATCGCCCAAAACCATCAACCCGGCACACGTTGATTTGCCTATGTATTTTGATTTTCTGGATGGCAACAAATTCAGTATTCGGGCAGGCGATACAGGGCGTGTTGCCGAAGGGAAGTTTGGTTCTCTTATGGAGTATGATGGAACCACGTTCGTCATTGAGAAGACTCATTATTTTATCGAGAACGATGGCAATACATATTATTTTGTAATGAACAGTCGCAATAGCCTGATCGATTACCTCTCAAAAAATATTCAGGTCGACCCGCTCAACTTCAACGCAAATACAATACGCATTTCCTTTCAGGATCATAACGCACTAAAGGCCTACGATATCGTTAATAAAATTGACTCGTTGTATATCACGTATAGCAACCTGCAAAAAAACCTTGCCAATAAACAAAAGATAGAGTGGCTTAACCGCGAATTAGGTCAGGTGGAAAAAAGAATGGAGGGATTTGAAGATTATTTTGAAGACTTCACACTAAAGAATAAAAGCAGCGACCTTACGCTGGATTTGAAAAGAACGATTACAGCCATTAATAAAGTTGACTCACAACGCTACGAGCTCAATAAAAAACTGTTAGAGTTAAACCCACTGCTCGAAACAATTGCTGCGGGCAAAATTACAATGGCTAATCAGCCTTATAAGTTTTTGCCCGAATACCTGAATAAACGAATTGAAGAACTCTACAAAATAACCCAGGAGCGTGATAAGCTTAGTCTGGCCTACAATGAAAACACCTTTGCGTTCAAGCAAAAAGAACAAGAACTAAAATCGATTCGCGATCAGGTCTTTACCCAATTGGCCGACACAAAAAAGGAATGGCTTGCTTCGATGGCTGAACTTGGCCAACGGAAAATAAAACTAGAGCGAGAGTTTGCCGAAATGCCAGATAAGAATACTCAATTCTCAAAAAATCAGCGATTCTATAAACTTTATGAAGAATTTTATTTATCGATGATGCAGTCAAAAGCTGAGTTCGAAATTGCGCAGGCCGGCAGCACTCCCGATTTTAAAATCCTTTCTCCCGCTACGCTCTCTGAAATCCCGATATCTCCAAACCGGTATTTAATCTTGGGCATCGGATTAGTAGCAGGCATTGTGTTTAATTTTTTCTTCATTGGAATCTTATACCTCATCAATAATAAAATCACCAGCGCCAAAGAAGTGGAGCGTGTTGCGCAAGTACCACTATTAGGAGTAATCCCGGCTTCGCGGCATACAACAGAATCAATTTTCCATGTAATTGATAATCCTAAATCTGTAGTTAGTGAAGCTATCCGAACGCTTCGTACAAACCTTGAGTTCTTTAACACGGGCGGAAAAAGTAAAGTGATCACAATTACCTCTACTATTTCAGGAGAAGGCAAATCATTTTTAGCGATGAATCTTGGCGGGGTATTGGCCCTCTCCAGAAAAAAAGTTGTTTTGGTAGATCTTGACATGCGCAAACCAAAAAGTGAAAAATATCCGGTAGGGAATGATGCAAGTAAGGGCATGAGCACTATTCTTATCAAAAAGAATTCGTGGAAGGATTGTGTAGTCAACACTTCGCTCGAAAATTTTGATTTTATTCCTTCAGGACCACATCCGCCCAATCCCTCTGAATTACTTTTAAATGGTGAGTTCACCGAATTGCTGGATGACCTCAAAAAAGTTTATGACTTTATTGTCATTGATACACCCCCCGTGGGTCTGGTTACCGATGGCATTATGGCCATGAAGCGATCTGATTTATCTATTTATGTTTTCCGGGCAAATTATTCGAAGAAAGACTTCATGCTTAACCTGACCAGGGTTATTAACATCAACAAGCTAAATCACGTATCTTCCGTGCTTAACGCTTTGCCGATGACCAACAATTATTACGGCTATGGATATTATGAAGACCGTACAGCCGTGAAAGGACGCTGGAGAAAACTATTTCGCCTCTCGTGATTTCCTTCTTTCGATCTAAACCGAAATTTCAGAATCCTCTCAGTACCGATATGCATTCGCACTTGTTGGCTGCGCTGGATGATGGTGTGAAAACCCATGAAGAAGCACTTGAACTAATTGAGCATTTTTACAAACTGGGCTATCGCAAATTAATCACCACACCGCACATCATGAGTGATTATTACCGCAATGAACCTGAATCGATAAAAAATAAACTTGCTGAATTAAATGCCTTGGTGCATGCACAAAATATTCCTGTTACGCTAGAAGCCGCTGCCGAATATTACCTGGACGAAGAATTGATGAAAAAAGTAGAAGCGAAAGAAAGTCTACTCACCTTTGGTAACTCCTACCTGCTTTTCGAAACCAATTTCCTGAACGAACCTTATCAACTAAACGACTTTATCTTCAAAGTAATCACCCAAGGATACAAACCCATTTTGGCACACCCTGAACGGTATGAGTATATGACACTTAAGAAAGCCGAAGAACTGCGCGACCGCGGGGTGTTGCTTCAACTAAACATTCCTTCCATTGTTGGCTTTTATTCAAAACCTATTCAACGGCTTGCCATCAAGTTAATTGAAAAGGGTTGGGTTGACTTGCTGGGCAGTGATTGCCATGCTACCCTGCACCTACAGGTTTTGGAAGAGGCTATACAAGATAAATATTTTAAGAAAGCCGTAGATTTACCCTTGCTCAATAACAGCTTATAATGATTGCAATAACCGGAGCCAACGGACTATTAGGAAGTTTTATTCTTCGCAAGTTGGTAAGCGAAAATATTCCTGTTATTGCCTTGCGAAGAAGGGATAGTGATTCTTCGTTGGTGAATGATCTTTCTCAAGTTACCTGGCGAGAAATAGAAATACTAGATCCGATTTCTGTTGAAGAAGCTTTTCAGGGAGTCACCGCGGTGGTTCATGCAGCTGCACAAGTTTCCTTCAACCCACGTCTGCGAAAAACCATCATGGATGTAAACGTAAACGGTACGCGTAACGTGGTGGATGCGTGTCTTGCCTTAAACATATCCAGATTAATTCACATTAGTTCAGTGGCTGCACTCGGAAGAAAAAGGGGCGTTGCTGAAATGGATGAAACCGCCCGTTGGGTTGAAAGCGAGTTAAATACAGATTATGCTAAATCGAAATATCTGGCTGAAGTAGAAGTGTGGCGTGGAGCCGAAGAAGGTCTTTCAGTTTCGGTAATCAATCCATCTGTTATACTCGCACCAGCCGATTGGTCGAAAAGCAGTGCTCAGTTGTTTCATTTTGTGTGGAAAGAAAAACCATTTTATTCTGATAGCCTTATCAACTACGTGGATGTACGTGATGTGGTTGAGCTCGTGTGGCAGGTATATAGCAAAAATAAAGTTGGCGAAAAGTTTATTGCCAACGGGGGTCATGTTCCGATAAAAGAATTATTCGATCAGATTGCCAAACGGTTTGAAAAAAAATCACCTACTATAAAGCTAAGTCCGCTTGTGCTTGCACTGGTTGCCCGATGGGAAGAATTGCGCACCCGTTGGGTAGGTGGCGAACCCATGATTACGCGGCAGTCTGCTAAAGTGACAAAAGAAAATTTTCACTATCTCAATAAAAAAGCAATTAATGAATTGGGTGTTTCCTTTAGAAATTTAAGTGAAACACTGGATTGGTGCTGTGCGCACTATCGGCACACTTATACTACAAACAAATAAAATCTACAAGGTTGCCTTCGGATAATTATTACTTGAAATTTGCAGGTAGAATTTTAGGAAAAGACAATTTTGTCTATCTTAGGAAAACCTTTTAGCGGATGGCCCAGGAATTCAGAAAGCGACAGGAGGAAGAGGAGTTGATTAAGCGGTATGAAGAAAATCTCAAACACAACCAGGGCGAGTTTTTTGATATCGATTCGTACGAAACAATCATCGGTTATTATCTGGAGAAAAGTAAATTCAAGCGTGCGCTTGCCGCTGTTGAATTAGCGATTGATCAATATCCATTTTCAACCGAACTACTCACCGTTAAAGCACAGATATTCACCAACCTCGAGCGCTACGATGAAGCACTGGAACTGTTGGAGCGCTCGCGAAATCTGCACCCTCACGATCTTGAAGTTTATTTATCCATCGGCTCCATTCTTTCTCTACAAGGAAAATATGAAGATGCCATCACGCTCTATGAAGAAACGTTGGCTTTTGCCGAAGAAGAGAAAGACGAAATTTATTATAACATCGGGCTCGCTCATCAAAGCATGGAAAAGTATGAGGCCGCCATTGAGGTGTACAAAAAATCTATTGAAGAAAATATCAGTCATGAAGGTTCGCTCTACGAACTTGCTTTTTGCCTCGATGTAGTTGGGCAGTTGGAAGGCAGCCTCTCCTATTATAAAAAGTTTATTGACGAAGATCCTTATTCAGCAGCAGCCTGGTATAATTTAGGAATTGTTTGTAATAAACTCGAGCGATTCGAAGAAGCCATTGAAGCCTATGAGTTTGCAATCGCTATTGACGAAAATTTTGCCTCCGCTCACTTTAATATGGGCAACTCGTTTATGAACCTTGAAAAATATGATAAGGCTCTCAGCGAGTTTCTAAAGACAATCGAGATTGAAGGCCCAAGCCCCGAAGTATATTGTTGCATGGGAGCCGCCTACGAAAATCTGAAGCAATATGATCTTGGTCTGAAATATTTTCAAAAGTCATCGAAGCTAGATCCGTTATACGATGAAGCCTGGTTTGGTGCCGGCAGCTGTCTCGAAAAACAAGAGAAGTGGTATCAGGCCTTGCATTTCTTTAACAAAGCAGTAAAGATTAACAGTCACAATGCCGAATACTGGAAAGCTGCCGCTCACGCGGAATTTAAAATTGGCAACACGATTTCCAGCATCAGTGCTTATGAAGAAGCGAGCCTACTTAGTCCGGACGACAAGGAAGTTTGGCTAAACTGGTCGTTTATCTATTTTGAACAAGGTGAGCATCAAAAGGCTATTGAAGTTCTTATTCAGGGTATGGAAGAACTCCCAGACGAATCTGAGTTCTTCTATCGCATGACGGTTTATCTGATCGAAGGCGGTCAGTTTAAAGAAGCACTGAATTATCTGGAAAATGCATTAATTTTGGACTTTGAAGGCCACGTAGTTCTGTTTGACTTCTTTCCAAAAATTGAAACACAAAAGGCCCTCCAAAAAATTATTGACCAGTTTAGAAAAGATAACCCCTAATGAACTACCATCTTAATAATCTGCCTGAGCGAACCGCAAAGCCCAGGCAAATGGGTTTCACCATGGCCATGGATAAAGGCCTGAGTGTGCGGGAAGCAGAAGACTTTGTGAGCATTGCAGCCGATCATGTTGATATCGTAAAATTAGGATGGGCAACATCCTATGTAACGCCTCACCTCAAAGAGAAATTAAAAGTGTATAAAGAAGCCGGACTGCCCTGCTACTTTGGAGGCACCCTGTTTGAAGCATTCATCATCCGCGATCAGTTTGACGATTACCGAAAGGTGCTGGACAAATTTGATATGTCGTTTGCCGAAGTCTCTGACGGATCAATTGATCTGGATCATGATAAGAAGTTGGATTACATCCGTAAACTATCCGATCAGGTTACCGTACTATCAGAAGTGGGTTCTAAAGATGCCGACAAAATCATTCCACCTTATCAATGGATAGAATTGATGCAGAGTGAACTCGATGCTGGTGCGTGGAAAGTAATTGGTGAAGCGCGCGAAGGTGGTAATGTGGGATTGTTCCGGTCGTCTGGCGAAGTTCGCTCAGGGTTGGTTCAGGAAATCTTAACCAAAATTCCTTTCGAGAAAATTATCTGGGAAGCCCCACAAAAAGCACAACAAGTTTGGTTTATAAAATTGCTGGGTGCTAATGTAAATCTGGGTAACATTTCGCCCAACGAAGTGATACCGCTGGAAACAATTCGATTGGGCTTGCGAGGCGATACGTTTCTGCACTTCCTCGGTTTGGAAAGAAAGAAAGACAACAACGCTCCTCCGTTTTACCCTGACTAATTAATTTTGAAGACAACAAAAGATTATCTTCTCCTTTACCTGAAAGGAATCAGTATGGGAGCTGCCGATGTAGTACCTGGTGTATCGGGTGGAACGGTGGCGTTTATCACCGGCATCTATGAAGAACTGATCGATTCAATCAAGTCTATTGATCTTGATGCCTTTCGGTTGCTCGGTCGATTCAAAATTGCCGACTTTTGGAAAAAAATCAATGGCAATTTTTTAATTACGCTACTAGCTGGTATTGTAACAAGTCTTGTGTCATTGGCTCGCCTGATGACCTACCTGCTGGATAATCATCCTATTGCTATCTGGTCTTTTTTCTTCGGGCTAATTCTTGTTTCGTCTCCACTTATCATGCGCGACATCGCCAAATGGAATGTTGCTACCGTGCTATCGTTTATTGCCGGAATTGTAATCGCGTACCTGATAACTGTAATCTCGCCCACAGAAACTCCTACTAATTATCTATTCATTTTTTTCTGTGGAGCCTTAGCTATTTGCGCCATGATTTTACCCGGTATTTCCGGAGCCTTCATTTTGCTTTTGATTGGAAAGTATGAATTCATGATTACTGCTTTGATTGACTTCAATATTCCGGTTATTATTGTTTTTGTATTAGGCTGCTTTTTAGGATTGCTGGGTTTCTCACACTTTTTAAGCTGGGTTCTTAAAAACTATCGTTTTGCTACACTTGCTTTGCTAGCAGGCTTTATGATCGGCTCGCTCAATAAGGTGTGGCCATGGAAAGAAGTTGTTTCATACCGCCTCAATCATGATGGTGTGCAGGTGCCCGCCTTCGACAAGAGTATTCTACCCTGGGACTATTTCTTTAAAACCGGACAAGACCCACTGATTTTTAAGGCCATTTTGTGTGCCGCCCTTGGGGTATTTTTAGTAGTAGCCATAGAAAAAACTGCGGCTATGTTAAAATCAAAATCGTAAATCATGGAAAAGAAATTTGGCCTTATTGGCGCTACTGTTAGTCATTCGTTCTCAAAATCTTATTTTGATGAGAAGTTTTTTCGCGAAGGTCTGCGCGATTATCATTATGATTTGTACTCCTTGCCAAACATCGATGAACTTAAAAAGTTGTTGGCCGAAAATCCTGAGTTGGCCGGGTTGAATGTAACAATCCCCTACAAGGAACAAGTGATGAAGTTCCTGAACGATATTGATAGTGATGCACGTAAAATTGGCGCTGTTAATGTGATCAAAATAAAAGATGGCAAATTGCTCGGCTTCAATACCGATAGCGATGCTTTTTACGAATCGCTTGAAAAGTGGTTTCCGGCTATCAAGAATCCCAAAGCGTTAATCTTAGGCACAGGAGGTTCGGCAAAGGCTGTACAACAAGCACTCAAAAAAATGTCCATCCCCTTCGAAATGGTTTCGCGTGAAGCCGGAAAAGGTCATCATACCTACGAAAGTCTTGAGAAAGACGGCAAGCCAATTTCGGAAGCAAATCTTATTATCAATACCAGCCCGTTAGGAATGTCGCCTAACACAAATACGTGTCCTCCTATCGACTACGATTTAATCACTCCAAACCATTACATCTACGATCTGATTTATAATCCGGCACGCACGCTTTTTTTACAAAAATCTGAAATGCGGAACGCTCATATCAAAAACGGACTGGAAATGCTTCATATTCAGGCCGAAAAATCATGGGCCATCTGGAATAACTAGTGCGCAACTATTCGTGCAAAAATTCAGTTAATGGTTATCCGAATAACTGTTAACTTTCACGCGCATGGATTTTAAACTTACCAGTGATTATGTGCCTACCGGAGATCAGCCGAAGGCCATTCAAAAATTAGTGAGTGGCTTAGGCGAAGGCGAAGCTCAACAGACATTGCTTGGCGTTACCGGCTCCGGGAAAACGTTTACCGTGGCTAATGTAATTGCGCAGGTAAACAGACCTACCCTCATCCTTAGTCATAACAAAACGCTTGCGGCCCAACTTTATGGAGAATTCAAGCAGTTCTTTCCGGAAAATGCTGTTGAATATTTTATCTCGTATTATGATTACTATCAGCCCGAAGCCTTTATTCCATCATCAAACTTATACATCGAAAAAGATCTTTCGATCAACGAAGAGATTGAAAAGCTTCGCCTCAGCGCTACCTCTTCGCTTCTCAGTGGGCGAAGAGATGTAATTGTGGTGGCTTCCGTTTCGTGCATTTATGGTATCGGCAATCCGGAAGAGTTTGGGAAAAACCGAATTGAACTTAGGGTGGGTGAAATCATTCCACGCAATAAATTATTATTTGGTCTGGTTGACATTCTTTATCACCGCACGGAAGTCGATTTTAAAAGAGGAACATTTCGTGTAAAAGGTGACACCGTTGATATCTTTCTGGCATATGCAGATTACGCTTTGCGCATTTACTTTTTTGGGGATGAGATTGAAGCTGTTCAATTAATTGATCCCATTTCCGGAAAGAAAATTTCAGATGAGAAAACAGCCGTGATTTTTCCAGCAAACTTATTTGTTACGGCAAAAGATCAGCTGCAAACGGCTATTCACGAAATTCAGGATGACATGGTGCTGCAGGTACAAATGTTTGAGACAGAAAGAAGGCATCTGGAAGCAAAACGACTGAAAGAGCGCACCGAGTTTGATTTAGAAATGATGCGCGAGTTGGGTTACTGTAGTGGCATAGAAAACTATTCGCGTTATTTTGACAGGCGTTCGCCAGGTGCCCGTCCCTTTTGTTTGATTGATTATTTTCCCAATGATTTTTTGATGGTGATTGACGAGAGTCACGTAACTGTGCCGCAGGTACGCGCTATGTGGGGTGGTGATCGCTCGCGCAAAGCCAACCTGGTTGATTACGGATTTCGATTGCCCTCGGCTCTTGATAACCGACCCTTAACATTCAATGAGTTTGAATCGATATTGGGTCAGGTAATCTATGTGAGCGCCACACCATCAGAATATGAACTTCGCAAATCTGAAGGTGTAGTGGTAGAGCAACTTATTCGCCCTACCGGATTACTCGATCCAATTATTGAAGTGCGCCCAAGCCGCAATCAGATTGACGATTTGTTTGAAGAGATTGATGAGCGTGTTAAGAAAAAAGAACGCGTGTTGGTAACAACTCTTACAAAACGCATGGCGGAAGAACTTACCAAGTTTATGGGCCGGGCCAACATCAAGTGCCGCTATATTCATTCGGAGGTAGCCACACTGGATCGGGTTGAGATTTTGCGCGAGCTGCGCATGGGCGTGTTCGATGTGCTGGTAGGCGTTAATTTATTAAGAGAAGGGCTTGACTTACCCGAAGTGTCGCTGGTGGCTATTATGGATGCCGATAAAGAAGGGTTTCTTCGCAATCAACGCTCGCTCGTGCAAACCATCGGGCGCGCAGCCCGAAATGAAAATGGGCGCGTGATTATGTATGCCGACAAAATTACAGAGTCGATGCAAATGGCCATTGAAGAAACCAATCGTAGAAGAACCGTACAGATCGAATACAATCTGGCCAATGGCATTACACCAAAAACCATCATCAAATCCAAAGATTCAATTTTAGGGCAAACCAAGGTTGCTGATTCTAAAAAAACTGCCAAACGTTATTACATTGAACAAGAAGATAAGTCGCTGGCCGCTGATCCTGTGGTAGCCTATTTATCAAAAGAGGAGCTTTCAAAAATGGCGGATAACACCCGGAAGGCAATGGAAAAGGCAGCAAAAGAACTTGAGTTTATGGAAGCAGCTCGCTTGCGCGATGAATACCTTGCCCTTCTTAAAATGATTGAAAATAAAAAGTAACCGATCAAAAATAAAACCTGCATGACACCAAAGTTTTTTCTGCTTAGCCTATCCTTTGTTCTTGTTTCAATTTCTGCACGCGCACAAAGCAGCAACGATATTCTTGTGGGCGGAGGGTTTGATTTAATTAAAACTGATTATAACAGCCCATTCGACAAAGCACAAATTGGATTAGAAGCAAACTATTTTGTGGTTCGTAATTTTGCTGCCGGAGCTGGTGTTGAAATCTGGCCTGAACAAAAAAGTTCTTTCGTTATGGGCGCACGCTGGTATGCTCATGATCATGTGTTTGTTCGCTTCCGCGGATTGATTGGTGCCAATGATGCCGCCCTCGGAGGTGGATGGGCGAAACCCATCAATGAAAACTGGCGCTTCGAAGCAATCGCTGACTTCTATTTTGGTCAAACTGAATTTTCAGTGCGGGCCGGTGTTAGTTATATCATAAAGAAAAAATGAGTTTCTCCTCATCCAGCCTACGTGAAAGTCTTTTTCGAATAGCTCTTATAACGCTTAGACTATTTTGAAGCTATGTGCTCATCTAGAAATGAATATACTTTGTCAAAATGGTTTAAGGGTTCAATATGTCCACCCACCAGTTCAATGTGCTCAAAATAGTATTTAAAATTTTTGTTCTTCAGCCTTTTCACAATCTGTTGCGACATAAAGGTGGCTGGCCATTGTTCGTCTGATTGTGCAGACAGAATAAGAATAGGACCATTTATTTTCTCCACTTCAATCTCGGCCAAACGGACTGCCTCCTCATCTTCTAACATCATTGAGAATGCACGATGTAAATCACCCTGGATAGTAGGAAAAATAGTTTTGTAAGGCGCTGGCACATACGCTACCTCGGCTGCATTAAACATCCACGAAGAAGTATTGGCCGACAGGGTGAGCGCAGGAAAACTAACATGAGAAGCAGAGAGCGCAATTACAGCTTTAAAATGAGGGAAACGACTTGCAAGATTAAGCACCAACTCACCGCCTTTGGAAGCGCCCATCAATACAATTTTAGTTTTATCAATTCGCGGATGTGCGTTGACTATACTGAGTATAGTATCTGAAATGGCGTTTAGTGAAATTCGATCCAATGAACCTGGGGAATTCTCAGTATTGAAATACCCAATGGCAAGAACTGCATAACCGCGCCTAAGAAATTCATTGCGTTTTTCTTTCAAATAGTTTCTTTCCCAATCATTACCTCCAGATCCACCGCCAAATGCAACAACAAGCGGTTGACTTTGGCTGCTATCATTAAGGTATAAGTGTGTATCAACTATACCATGATTTTCGGATATAGACGGTGTTCGAAAGCCCAGCAGGAAAAGAGCAACTACTACCAAAAGTGCAATTACAACAACAATTCTTTTAATCATAAAACATAAAAATTAGGTGTGAAAGATGGCCATGCAAACGGAAGGAGACTAAGAAGGGTGGTGAAATCACCCGCCATTTACCCGCCACTTTGAATAGAATCTCATATCAAGTTAAAATCTGAGATTGGCGAAGATATTTTTGGCAATAACAGGAAAGAAAAGTCGAATCAGACACCTAAAATTTGCAACAAAAAAATCGCCTCCGTTGAGAGGCGATTTTTTTTTAAAGAAGACGTTGGATTTTATTTTGCAGCAAATCGTTTTGCTACTTCATTCCAGTTTACCACATTCCAAAAGGCAGCGCAATAATCTGGTCTGCGGTTTTGATAGTTCAGATAATAAGCGTGCTCCCAAACATCCAGTCCCAAAAGGGGTGTTCCTTTTACATCGGCAACATCCATCAAAGGATTATCCTGATTAGGCGTTGAGGTGATTGCTAATTTTCCAGAAGCATCTTTAATCAACCAGGCCCAGCCTGAGCCAAAGCGGGTTGTTGCTGCTGCATTAAATTTTGTTTTAAACTCATCAAATGTACCGAACGCTGCCGTAATACCATCTGCCAAAGCACCCGTAGGAGCACCACCTGCATTGGCACCCATAATTGTCCAGAATAGTGAGTGGTTATAATGCCCGCCCCCATTGTTGCGCACAGCAGCCGGGTATTGGGAAATGTTCTTGCAAATTTCTTCGATGCTGAGACTCTCTTCAGGCTTACCAGCCACAGCATTGTTTAGGTTGGTTACATACGCGTTGTGATGCTTGCCATGATGAATCTCCATGGTGCGTGCGTCAATATGAGGTTCCAGTGCAGTAAATGCATACGGAAGAGCAGGAAGTGTAAAAGCCATAATGTAAAAATTTTAAGTTTATGAGAATCAAATATACAATACAAACCCATTCGGGTTGCTAAAAGTTTATGGCTGCCTGCCTATTAAATCTTGCGCGCTTTAAACCCCTCTTTGGTGAGAATAGTAACAATTTTATCGCGCGCATCGCCTTGAATAAGAATTTCTCCCTCTTTGGCCGAGCCGCCCACACCACACTTTGTTTTCAATAATTTGGTTAACGTTTCAAGTGCCTCAGTGGTGCCAACAAAGCCGGTGACTAAGGTAACTTGCTTGCCGGCACGACCTGAATTATCCATCATCACCCGAAGGTTTT
Source organism: Cyclobacteriaceae bacterium (assembly GCA_965278925.1). Lineage (GTDB taxonomy): Bacteria > Bacteroidota > Bacteroidia > Cytophagales > Cyclobacteriaceae > ELB16-189. The sequence continues at coordinate 2,205,020 of OZ257123.1, forward strand.
GTTTGGCAGGTGGCAAAGTTTCTGCTTCGTGCTTTTGCTGCTCGGTGTATGCAAAATTATCGCTGGTGGAGTACACAACTCCCTCACGATTTTTCCAATCATTTTTTTTACTCATTCTAAAAACTATGAATGCGAAGAAAAACAAAACTTAACAACAAGAGAAGACCATTTACTACGCCCAGATTAAAACGAAACTCAACGCCACGCCAATAAAACGTTCCCAGCAGGGAGGTAATTAGCAGAACCAATGGCAAGAAAACAAAATTGCCATAAATAGACACCGGAATTTTGGTTTTAAAGCGAGTTTTTTCATTCTCTAAAATCAAGGGCACAGAAAACAGTGCCGAATTGTAAATTGTTATAAACGAACCGCGCCTGAATTCACTTGCTGTTTTGAGATTCAGATTCATTGTTTCGCCATCCTGAAGCTCCACTTTAAAGGATTGTTCCCTGCTTTGCTGTCTGATTTTCATACTCATCACTTCTTTTCTCTCTTTCTTAGGAGGGAGCATATAATCCACAACTAAAATTACGCAAAACAGAAGCGCGATACGGGATGCTATAAGTGCATGGGGAAGGTATAAACGCATAGTTTCCAGTAACTCGGCTTTCTTAGAAGTTTTATTATACGATCCGGGTGGGCGCGGCCTGTAGCGGGGATCTCGATGGGGTTTTGATGGTGTGCCACCCAGCAGCAGATCATATTCAATCTTGCTTTTGGGATCGCCCAAAATCTCGTACGCCTCATTTACTTCCTTAAAAATAGCTTCTGCTTCTTTGGATGAGTTCCTATCCGGATGATACTGCAAGGCCAGTTTACGATATGCCCGTTTTACTTCATGTTCCTGCGAATTGATAGGAAGCCCTAATATGAAATAATAGTTTTTCAAGGCAGATGAACTATGCTGTGATTAAAAAAAATAGCCCCCCGAAATTCAGGGGGCTTGTAATTAAAATATTCTTACTCATTAATGCTTAACAACAAAAGTAAGCACAGGGCGCTTGGAGTGACCTACTACATCTTCGGCAATACTACCAGCCATAACATGTGCAAACCCGGTGCGGCCATGCGTAGCCATGGCAATCAGATCTGCATTAATGCTCTCGGCAAAGTAGATTACTCCGTCTTCCTCATTAATATCATTAAACACGTTGATGGTATAATTTTTCAGACCCAACTTTTTAGCATATTTCTCCATGTATTCTTTCACAACATAGTCACGCTGAAAATCTCCAGGTGTATTGATGCGCACTAAGTGAATGGTTGAGTTATATAATTGCTGGGTTCTTTTAATCATGCGCGAAAATACTTCTTCGTCTTTGTGCATGGCTGTAGCATAGACTATATTCTTAAAATCAACTTTAGCTGGCTTTTTATGAATGCTCAAAACCGGGCATTTCGCATGACGCACAACGCGCTCAGTATTAGTTCCAATTACAAGTTCCTCAAATTTGGAGTGGCCTCGTGTACCCATTACTACCAAATCAACTTTATGGTCTGTAATAATGGTGCGCATACCATGAAAGGCATTTCCAAGACGAAGCTCACCAGTAATTTTAACGGCTGCATACTTGGGATCCATCACAATCTTTTCCAATTGCCCCTTCGACTTTTCAAGAAGCTTTAGTGTGAAGAGTTTATCAGCCCAGTTTGCTTTGGTGCGCCATTCGCCAACAATAGAATATGAATCGGAGCCGGGCTCTTCAACAACGTGTAGCAGTGTAATTTCGGCATTAGATTTTTTTGCAATTTCAACGGCTACTTCCAATGCATTAATGGAGAGCTTCGAAAAATCGGTTGGAACTAGGATATTTTTCATTTTTTAAAAAGTTTTAGTACTTGTGTGGCCGCTCATTTGTTCATTAAAAGTACTGAATTGAGCCTGAATTTAAAAGACCTATGCCGTCTCTTATTTTATGAATAGATTAACAACTACGAGCCAAAATTCAGACAGCGTAGGAGTTAAAGTATGTTTACAAGTCGGTTGACAAGTTGTGTTTTTCTTTTACTCAATTTCTTTTGTAGATACACTATCAAAAACTACTTTCATATCACTAAGTTGAATTAAATGACAAGGGGATTACCCTGCACCGAAAAACAAAATATTATTTTCTACGGAAAGTGATCACAAAAAAGCGGGGTGGGATGATTGTGTTAATGGCTTGCTCTCTTCGGAAAGTAGGTATTGACAAGAAGGTGAGACCGGTTGTTGCGAAATGATCGGGGCAGATTTTACCGGGTTATAAACAGGCTAGGATTGCGCTTCGACCACGGTTGAAGTACAATAAGGACGGGGAAAGTCAAGCAATTGATCTTTCCCCGTTTTTTTTATGCCTCGGTCAATGTGTTTTGTTCTCTGGTCTTAGCGATCGCAAGAGATTTTATTCCTTTTCTTTTTATAAAACCTACGTAAGCATTCGCATCTATTGGTTCTTCGGTGGTAGAGTAAAGTTGCACACCATCTTCCATAGAGTTAATCTGTTGTATTTCGGCAACCTCAATAAATTTCCACTCTGCCTTGCGCTGACCTTCACATGTATAACATCCCTGCTCAAGCCAGCCTAGCACCCGTGCTTTTTCGTGAGCCCAGCTAACTTCATCAGCTTTTATTAACCTCCATTGTTCGTCAAACTGTGGAGTGTGCATACCTTCGCCACTGATAACCTGAAAAACCAATTTAGCGATGTACCATTTCATAATGCGTTGTGATAGTACCGCTTAGTAACTCTTAATTTCTATTCCGCCAAACATTACAAAACCAGTTACAATCAGCTTCTTTCCTGAGGCCGGGCCCTGGGGCGTATTGCGTTTATCATCAAATCCACCCAATATGGCCGTTACATCCGATTTCAATTCCCAGTTGGCAGGAACAACCAATTTAACACCACCAAACAATTGAACTACATCAATTACTATTGTGCCCTCAATGTCGGCTTGAGTAAGATCTATGTCGGTGCCACCAAACATGCACGTAGTTTCCCCGCCTTTAAATTTTTTTGAGAATACTTTCTTTTTGGTTCCACCAAATACAGTAGTTATATCAAAGTAATCTTCTCCGCCTTCATCTACATTTACCAACCCATCACCCGCAATAGATTTGCGGGCTTCGCGTGAGGGACCCCAGATAGCACGACCTACAATAAAGGCACCTACAATAATAATCCCTACCGGAAACGCATACCGATCGACATCGTAGGGAAAACCTGGAATGTCATCAATCAAAAAGAATCCGCCAATAAGTATCAGCACCAACCAGCCTATGCCTTCAAACTTGCGACTGATTCCGAATACTAACCCCATAGCTATTAACAGTGTTTTCCACGAGAACAACCAATGCGGGAAATAGAGTAAATCCAACCTGTCTAATAAAAGAATACTACCAATGGCCAGAATGATAGCGCCTACCCACAAGCTGCTACTCAATTTTTTAGTGTTGCTCATAATGCGATGTGTTTGTTTGCTCAAATTAACGCGGCAAATTGTGCAACAGCGAGGGCCAATAGGCTATCGACCGCAGAAAGTCGGTGAAACCGGGAGTTGACGGGTGTGAAACCGGAGCGGGGATTGGCAATTTGAGATTAGCGATTTTGTGAGTTGAGTCTTGGCAACACATCAACAATCGCTAATCAAAAATCATCAATCATCATCGCTAATTATTTATCACCAAAATCCCGATCCCAAAAAGCAGGTGGTTCTACACCCAATGCGCGTAAATACACATAGGCCTGTGCGCGGTGGTGAATTTCGTTATCTATGAAATAGAGTATGGAAGACCACACGCTGCCTTCGTACTGACCAAAGGTTACGATGCGTTCGTGAAAGCGCTCATTTGAAATTTTTGGCCACAGGTCAGTAATCTCTTTATCGGCTTTGTCCCACAAAGCCAACACAACAGCTTTACTATTCTTAAAATCAAGGTCTTCATTCAATTTTTCAGTACTGCCATCAACAATCTGTTGTAAACCAGGACCCCCTATAGCCAACAGTTCGCTAACAAGTGCCGATGCGGTACGCATTCCACCAATGGAAAATGTAAAAAAATCTTTCTCAGGAAAGGCTTCAATTACCCTTCGGGTTAGCTGGCGGTGCCCCATCCAATGTTTAAATAACTCTTGCGAGGTGATAACCTGCGTCTGTTCTTTGATTGTTTGCTTCATAATTTTACATATTTGATTGTATGGTAAAGTTGAAGCGTCCGGCTGACAGCGGTATGTCAGTAGAAAAATGCCCACTAAATTTATTTAGATTTTTTTTAGAATCTCTGAAAACACCTTCTCTACTTATTCAGGCAGAGGTAAGTTATTTCTTTAACAAAGCCACATCTGCAGAATACCTGCCAGGGCCTAAGAGAAATAACACGAGGTAGGGAATCAAAAAAGACAGGGCATGCTCGCGGGCATCCAGTGGCTGGCCAACATGACCGATGGCGATAGCCATAATCATATTAATTACAGCGGGTATCAAAGCAATGCGTGTAAACAATCCGATCGTAATAAAAAACGGGCAGATCAACTCACCAAAAATTGTTAGTGCCAATGAAGCCGAACCTCCCACATGAAAGGGATCGGGCCAGTAGGCAGCTTTCTCAGCAAAGTTCGCCCATTTATCCCACCCGTAAGTCATCATCACCAACCCGGAAAACAATCGCAACAAAAGCAGGCCCGCATCGGTGGCAAATGGTTTAGTGGTGAGGAGTTTTTTAAGCATCGGTTAATTTACAATTTTATCTACAAGTGTCTGATCCAGGGGTTGCACAGATGAATCAAAAAAAGTTACCTGCAATCCATCTTCACTTATCAGGTATTTAGCAAAATTCCAATCTGGTTTCTTTCCTGTTTTAGCCTCCAGCCATTGATATAATGGATGTTGATCTCCACCCTTCACAGAAACTTTCTCAAACAATTGAAACTGTACTCCATAATTACGTTCGCAGAAAGCGGCAATTTCTTCGCTAGTACCAGGCTCCTGCCAAAGAAAGTTATTGGCGGGAAAACCTAATACGTTTACTCTATTACTAAACTGTTCGTGCAATTTTTCAAGTCCTGCATATTGTGGAGTCTTACCACATTTAGAGGCCGTATTAACAATAAGAATCTTCTTCCCTTTGTATCTCGAAAAATCAATTTCTTTACCATCCAATCCCTTGATTTTAAATTCGTAGATAGAACCAGCAACTGGGCCCTGCTCTTTTTTACTACCAGAAAGTTTTGATGCTAAAAATGCGGCTAGACCCATGATGACTAAGATTATAAGTGCAATTATTATTTTCATTCGCTTAAAGCGCGCCTGTAATCTGAACATCCAACGGACTTACCGATGATTTAAAAAACGTAACAGTGCCGTCCGGCTTCACAAGATACTTGCAAAAATTCCAACCTGGTTCCTGACCAGTCTTTTCTTTTAACCAGGCATAAAGAGGATGTTGATCAGCACCTTTAACAGAAATTTTTTCAAACATCTGAAACGATACACCATAATTTTTCTGACAAAATTCAGCGATCTGCAAATTGGTACCGGGCTCCTGACCACCAAAATTATTAGCGGGGAATCCAAGAATCGTAATCTTGTTACCAAACTGTTCGTGCAGTTTTTGCAATTCGTCATATTGCGGGGTATATCCACACTTGGATGCTGTGTTAACAATCAACAAAGTCTTTCCCTTGTAGGCGGAGAAATCAACGCTCTTTCCATCAAGCGAAGAAATTTTGAAATCATAAATTGAGGCCGGTATCATAAAATTCAGAAGAAAGAAGGTAATAAGTAATTTCATAGTAGAGGGTTAGTAAGTATGAAGGTACAACAACTTTAGATAAATAATTGTTCTGTCTTTAACAATCCCTTCCAGACCAAGTTTACATTTTCTCTGGCACCCGGATGCCGAGCAATTGCATTGCTTTTTGAATGGTGCTTGCCGTTACCTGCGAAAAAGCTATTCTGAATTTTAGCTTAGTAGCATCGCTTTCATTAAAAATAGGAATAGCCTGATAAAACTGATTGTACTCTTTTGCCAATTCATAGGCATAGTTGGCAACAACCGCTGGTGAATAGTCGCGAGCGGCCTCCTGCAATTTTGTTGTGTACTGATTGATCTTAAAAATTACTTCGCGCTCAGCAGGTTCAAGTGAAGTTACATTCTTTAAAGAAGCAGCATCCGGTTGAATATTTAACGAATCCGCTTTTCTTAAGATGGATTTAATCCGTGCATGGGTGTATTGAATGAAAGGTCCAGTATGTCCCTGCAACTGAATCGATTCGCTGGGATCGAACATCATACGTTTCTTTGGATCAACTTTGAGTAAAAAAAACTTCAATGCGCCAAGGCCAATCATTTCAGAAAGATCTTTGATCTCCTGCTCGGTAGAATCTTCAATCTTTCCCAACTCCCGGGTTTGCTTCTCTGCTTCCATCACCATTTCATCCATCAGGTCATCGGCATCTACTACCGTACCTTCCCGGCTTTTCATTTTGCCAGTGGGCAGATCAACCATACCATAAGAAAGGTGATAACATTTTTTTGCCCACTCATAGCCAAGCTTACCCAGAATTAAGAATAACACTTTGAAGTGATATTCCTGTTCGTTACCTACTGTATAAACTTGACCTTCTATTTTTGGAAAATCGCGGAAGCGAAGAATGACCGTGCCAATATCTTGTGTCATATACACAGAAGTGCCATCCGAACGCAACAATACTTTTTGATCGAGGCCATCGCCAGTCAGATCAACCCACACCGAGCCATCGTCTTTCTTAAAGAAAATTCCATTCTCAACTCCTTTTAATACTTCTTCTTTGCCAAGTAAATAAGTCTCCGATTCGTAATACAACTTATCGAAGTCAACACCCATGCGTTTGTAGGTAACATCGAAACCGCTGTACACCCAGCCGTTCATGGTTTTCCAGAGCTGTATAGTTTCAGCATCTTTCGCTTCCCATTTTTGCAGCATGTCAACCGCGAGTTTCATAATGGAAGCTTGTTTTTCAGCATCACCCTCGCTTACACCATTCTCCTGAAGTTCTTTTACCTGTACTTTGTAATTCTTATCGAACTCCACATAATATTTTCCAACCAGCTTATCACCTTTCAGTCCGCTGCTCTCGGGTGTTTCATTATTGCCATACAGTTTCCACGCGGCCATGCTTTTACAGATGTGGATACCACGATCGTTAATGATCTGCACCTTGTGCACATTATAACCATTGGCTTTATATAGTTCCGCTACACTATAACCCAAAAAATTATTGCGCAAGTGGCCAAGATGTAAAGGTTTATTCGTGTTAGGAGATGAATATTCAATCATGATTTCTTTTCCGTTGGCCGGAAGGGAACCGTAATTCTTATTCACGTAAATCGATGCAAACACATCAGCCCAAACTTTATCGGCAATCACCAGATTTAAAAAACCCTTTACCACATTAAAGCGACTTATCATGCCGGAGTGTTCTACCAGATAGTTGCCAATCACATCTCCGGTTTCTTCAGGCTTTAGTTTTGAAATCCGTGTAAGCGGAAAACACACTAAGGTGTGCGAACCTTCAAACTCAGCATTGGTAGGTTGCAGTTGTAGCTGATCTATTGAAGCGTTAAATGACTTCAAAACAGCTTCTTGTATTACTCTTCGTAATTGTAAATCCAGGTTCATCTATTCTTGAATAAAAAATGAGGGCATTAAATAAAATGTAGTATCTATAAAAAACAATATGCGATTAATCATTGTTCTTCTTCCATTGAAATCCATTACTCAGCAAAAAATTCTTAACCATTGAAGGGTCAGTCGGCTCAGTAATCTCAATAAACGATTGCTTTACTACAGCATGAAGCATCTCATTTTCAAGGTGAAAGCCCAGTAGCTCATATGCCGTTTGGGGGAAAAGATAATTATGAATCAGGAGATTATGGAAGTAATCTAACCAGTATTCATAAAATACCGAGTGGTTTAATTTCACAACATAGCATGTATCTTCATCCAGATATACTCGCTGCTCTGCTCCTCGTGCTATAAAACGCTCCTCATCAACCCGGTAAAACCATTTATCTGATTGATCAATCCAATAAATTAACTGCGCTGCTTCCTGATCCTTTGTGAACTCATTTGCTTTAGTGCCTCTACTTGTTTCCTTGCTTTTTCCAAGGTAGTCGGCTGCTGCTTCAATAAGATTTCCTGTTGAATTCGTGCCAATTCCTGAAATGATACGGTAGAGCTCATATTTCAAGTTCATTTTAAAATCAATATACTAAATATTTTTTTAGTCGATAGTCTGTTAGTCCATAGTCGATGGCCGAATTTCTATGGACCATCGACTATGAAGCTATCGACTACATGTCAAGAATATAAGCAAACATCAAAGGCGCCACAATCGTAGCATCGCTTTCCACAATAAACTTTGGAGTTTCAATGCTGAGTTTGCCCCACGTAATTTTTTCGTTGGGTACGGCACCAGAATATGAACCATACGAAGTTGTGCTGTCGCTGATCTGGCAGAAGTAACTCCAGAACGGAACGCCATCGCGCTCTAAATCCTGGTGCAACATCGGCACCACACAAATCGGGAAGTCGCCTGCAATACCGCCACCAATCTGGAAGAAGCCTATGCCATGTTCGCCCGCATTGTTAGTGTACCAGTCGGCCAGCCACACCATGTATTCGATACCACTCTTCATCGTGCTGGCTTTCAGTTCGCCTGTTAAGCAATACGAAGCAAAAATATTTCCCATCGTGCTATCTTCCCAACCCGGAACGACCATCGGCATGTTGCGTTCGGCTGCAGCGATCATCCACGAATTTTTCGGATCGATTTCGTAATACTGTTTTAAGTCACCACTGTTGATCATGCGGAACATAAATTCATGCGGGAACAAACGCTCACCTTTATCTTCAGCATCTTTCCATACTTTAAACAAGTGCGCCTGCAATCTGCGGAAGGCTTCCTCTTCTGGAATGCACGTATCCGTTACACGATTCAAATGGTTGCCCAATAAATCCCACTCATCTTGTGGAGTTAGGTCGCGATAATTCGGAATTCTTTTATAATGTGAATGCGCCACCAGGTTCATGATGTCCTCTTCAAGATTCGCACCCGTACAGGAAATAATATGCACTTTATTCTGACGAATCATTCCGGCAAAGCTGATACCCAACTCGGCCGTACTCATCGCTCCGGCCAATGAAACCAGCATTTTCTTGCCTTCGGCAATGTGTTTTTTATAGCCTTTAGCGGCATCTACCAGCGCAGCTGCGTTAAAATGAAGGTAGTTTTTTTCGATAAAGGCAGAGATGGGTCTGTTTTGGCTCATGATTAGTTCAAATTTTGATGCGAAAATACGCAAAGCTGGCAAAGGTTGACAACCTTATAAGCCAGAAAGTAAAAGGTGGTCAATCTTGGTGCGTTGGGACAGACTGGGCTGTCCCCACTCGTCAAAAAAAACCCCACAAAGTTTAAACTTCATGGGGCATTTATTCTAGGTAATCTCCTCTACCAAACCACAATGCGCTCGTTTTCGGGTTTGTACATTTTATCGCCCGGCTGTACATTAAACGCATTGTAGAATGGTGTAAAGTTCATCAGTGGACCATTCACCCGCCACTTGGCCGGTGAGTGCGGGTTGGTGTTTACATAGTTGCGTAAAAAATCATCAGTAGTTTTTACACGCCAGATTCGCGCAATGGAAATGAAGAACCGCTGATCTGGCGTAAAGCCATCTAACTTTTCATTGCTTTGTCCTTGTTCCGTTAACTTAAACGCATCGTAGGCAATAGCAATACCGGCAATATCAGCTGTGTTCTCACCCACCGTTAACGCACCTTTTATATGCACCGAATCCAATACGGTAAATGAATTGTACTGATCAATCACTTGTTGGGTTTTAGCTTTGAATTTTTCATAGTCTGCTTTCGTCCACCAGTTCTTCACATTGCCATCCTTATCATATTGCGCGCCTTGATCATCAAACGAATGTGTGATCTCGTGACCGATTACCATACCAATACCACCATAGTTCAGGGCATCATCAGCACTCAAATCAAAATACGGTGGTTGCAAAATCCCTGCAGGGAAATTGATTTCGTTTTGCGATGGATTGTTGGAAGCCGTAACGGTAGGCGGTGTGGTACGCCATTCTGTTTTATCAACCGGCTGATCAATTTTGGCAATCATGTATCGATATTCATTTTGGTTGGCCGATAACCAGTTTTCAAAATAGGTATCTTTACTTACTTCCACATTGGAATAATCGCGCCACTTATCGGGGTATCCGATTTTTTCTCTGAACGTTCCAAGCTTTTCTATCGCCTTTGTTTTAGTGGAGTCGCTCATCCAATCTAATTTATTCACACGCGCTTCAAAGGACTTCTTCAGGTTATCCACCAAAACAATCATGCGCTTCTTAGCCTCTTCGGGGAAATATTTTTTTACATAAAGTTGCGCCAGGGCATGGCCAATTGAACGATCCACCGCTTCGGTCATTTCTTCGCCACGCGGTTTGCGCACGGCCTGTCCGCTCAACACTTTAGAATATTCGAACGCTGCATTCGAAAAAGATTTACTCAACATGTTTGCGTACCGGCTAAGTGTTTTGGCTTTCAGGTAAACTTTCCAGTCGGTTATGGAAACAGATTTCAACATGGTATTCAGTAAATCGTAATACGCAGGTTGTTGTACGTTAACCGAATCAGTTTTTATACCCATATCGGCAAACACGGTTATCCAATTTAAATTGGGTTGTTTCTTCGCAAGATCGGCCACCGCCAGTTTGTTGTAGTTGGCTTGCACGTTTCTGCGTTCAATGTTTGTCTTGTGCGATTCAGCAAACTGCTTTTCGATTTTATAAACCACTTCCGCATTTTTGGTTGCTGTTGTTGGATCGGTGCCTATCAGTTCAAACAATGTTGCCGTATATTTTATATAAGCATCCTGCACTTTTACCGTGGGCTCATCGTCTTTAAAATAATAGCCTTTCTCCGGCAAACCCGTTCCTGTTTGCGAAAGCTGACCAATGTTGATGAAACTCTTCTTTACATCCGGGCCCACCCGAAAAGCAATGATAGAACTGTTGCCCACTTTCTCTTGTTCGGCCACAAACTTTAACAACGAAGGCAAACTGTTGATCGCGTCAATCTGTTCCAGCGCTGGTTTAATAGGATCGTAGCCACGTTGTTCAATCGTTGTGGTATCCATACCCGCCAGGTAAAAGTCAGCCACTTTTTGTTCGATGCTTCCGGGTGTGTTACTTGCTTTCGACACGCTATCCAAAATTGCCTGCAGGCGAATGCGTTGCGGGTAATTCATAAACGAATACGAGCCAACACCCGATTGTGTGCCCGGTATCTGTGCGCTATCGTACCAGATGCCGTTGACATACATAAAGAAATCATCGCCCGGTTTTTTGGTGGCGTCTATTCCGGTTACAACAACATGTTTATCTGAAGACTGGTTACAAGCTGTAGCCAGCAGCAAGGTGAGCGAGAAGTAAAAGAATTTTTTCATGGTTTGATGGTTATCGCGTCAAAAATAGAAATGAATTGCCTCCTCAAAGATAAGCAAGAGGTTGAGCGGTTTAAAAAGGGTTTATGACGATTACGAAGCCTCCTGCTGAACAGTCCGCCCTATCAAATGCTACTTTTTACTAACTTTACTTAATCATGAAAGTCATCGTTTACGATAGCATCGAGAAAAAAAATCTTGCCGATAACCAAGAGCCAATCAAAACCTCATCGAAAGATGCATTGATTAAGACTCTTGACCTGATGGATTTTTATTCAAAGTTTAGCTCAAGCCGAAATCAGGTTAATGACAACATTCCCTGGATCATTCTAAAAATGAAAAAGGCATGCTAACCAATGAACTGCGCGAAACTACAAAAAGTTTGCTCAGTATTAAGCAAGCATAATGTTGATTGCATTCTTGCTGGTGGAACTGCGGTGGGTTATTACGGATACAGACGGATATCTGGAATAACATCAATGGTAACAAACTTTACATTCTTAGCTTTGATGATTTGCTTAGAAATAAAGCTGCCGTTGGAAGAAGAACCGATCAAGATGACATTAAAAAACTTAACAAGTAATTATTAAGAATGAAATATCTCATTTTTTGTCTATCTCTCTTTAGCATAATACCTTCCACCGCCCAGCAATCTGACCAACTCAAAAAAATCGATCAGATCTTTAGTGTGTGGAACAATGCAACACCTGGTGTAGCGGTAGCTGTTCAACAAGACGATAAGATTATTTACAACAAAGCGTTTGGCCTTGCCGATCTGGAACACAATGTGCCTAACACTACCGAAACCATTTTTGAAAGTGGTTCCGTTGCCAAGCAATTTACCGCCATTAGTATTTTGTTACTCGCTGCCGAAGGTAAACTTTCTGTTACGGATGACATCCGGAAGTATGTTCCTGAAATCCCGAAGTACAAAACAACCATCACCATACATATGTTGCTCAACCACTCCAGCGGCTTGAAAGACTGGGGCAGTGTGGGCGCTCTAACAGGCTGGCCGCGCACAACGCGTGCTTATACCCAAGACCTTGCGCTGCAAATTATGAGCAAACAAAAAACCACCAACTACACACCAGGCACGGAATACTCGTACAGCAATTCCAATTACTCGTTGCTCGTTACCATTGTTGAACGTGTATCCGGAAAATCATTGGGTGTTTTTACAGATGAAAAATTATTTAAACCGCTTGGCATGGCCAATACCCAATGGCGCGACAACTTTCGTGAGATTGTTCCGAATCGGGCTATCGCTTACCGCAAACAAAACGGAAACTACGAACAACTTATGCCATTTGAAGATATTCACGGGCATGGTGGCTTGCTTACCACTACTGGCGATTTATTGAAATGGAATTCTTTACTGGAAACACATTCCATTGGGGGCGATCAGGTGTATAACTGGCGTGTACAAAAAGGGAAACTCACCAACACCAAAGAAATCTCCTATGCTGCCGGATTGTTTGTCGATAAGTTTTATGGACTGGATGAAATCGGGCATAGTGGAGCTACGGCCGGTTACCGTGCCTGGCTAGCGTATTACCCACAACTAAAACTTTCCATTGTCGCGCTGAGCAACGATGGAAGTTTTAACCCAACCGGTGTTGGTCACCAGATTGCTGAACTATTTTTACCTCCTCCAAAGCAGCAACAAGTTGATTTTAATCCTGTGGTGTTCGATGAATCTGACTATTCGCCTGCTTCGCCAATTATGGCTGAACCTGATTTAAAAAAATTTGAAGGCATCTGGCGCAGTGTGCGGCACATGGATGTTCAAACGATAGAGCGCAAAGACAATGCGCTGATGAACAATAAAACAAAAGCCATCGCAATTGGTCGCGATACGTTATATTCGGATAGAAAGTGGATCAGCACGAAACCCAATCGTGTATTGATGATACGAGGGAATGATACCCTATCGTATGTAAAAGTTGCCGCCCCGGATTTATCATCAAAAACATTAACTTCTTTATCAGGCTCTTATCTGAGCGAAGAAGCTGATGCTGCATACATCGTTGAAATTAAAAACAATGAAGTATGGATTATTAACAAACCTTTCGCGGCTTTTAAACTTAATCATTCTTTTAAAGATGGCTTCTTTTCAGAAGATGGCGACCTATATGAGTTTAGGCGCGATAAAAAAGGAAAAGTAACTCACCTGTTTGTGAGCACCGGGCGCGCCAATCATGTGCCGTTTAATAAAGTTAACTAATGAGCAAGGGTTGAAGATGTTTCTGTTGTCTTAGCATTAAGTCTTATCTTTAACTTTCATGATGATACTGAAGCGATTGAAATTTCTGGTAGTTTTATTTTTGAGTGCATTTTCCGAAACCATTGCCCAAAACCCGGAAGCCGAAAAATTTGTTCTGGTAAAAGAGGACTCCCCCATTTTTGTACACGAACGCTGGATCACCTTTCCGGGAAAAGTGCCAGCCGTAAAAGCCCGCGAAGTGAAAGGTGAATTCCTGATTAAAACTTCGATCTATACGCTTCTGGATTTACTGAAAGATGAATCAAAAATTAAAATCTGGCAAAAGCATGTCTCTGATTTTAAAGCGTATCCCCAACCCGACACTACTTTCTGGTTGGAGTATTCTTACCACGACATTCCGTGGCCGGTAAGCGATCAGGATCATTTTTTGAAATACGTTTTGACTGAACAAACCCCTAGTAAGCAACTCTTCATTACTTTCGAATCGGTGGTAAACAACAAACTGGCACCTGTAGAAAAAGGTGTTACCAGAATGGAGCTGGCCGGCAGTTGGACGCTGGAACAACTTACACCCGACACGGCAAAAGTTACCTATCGGATTTTGTCTATGCCTAGCAGCATACCACGCATGTTTACCGATCCGGTAATTCGCAGCAACCTAATGAGTACGATTAAAGCATTGACGAAACTGGCGGAAGAGAAATAGAATCTATTTCAGATTCATGGATTCTATCTTGGCTTCGTAGAGAACTGTTTGATAGTAATTCTTTAAAATATGGATTTCGATGCCATCGCCCACCTGGTATTTTGAATAGACTTTCTTCTTTACATCAATGGCTATATTCTCTATTTCAAGAACATAGCTATCTGTTTCATCGCCTTCTATTCTTTTGTCAGTTACAATACCACGCACCACAGTTTTTGAACCGGTTCTCAGCACAGTATTATTCTTGCGTAAGGTACTTCCGATTGCGTACCCAAAGATTCCAACTAACAAGACAACTGCGCCCACCTCTATCCATAATCTTGTACTCATATTCCATGAGAAAATGAATTGCCAACAAAGCAATGGGGCTGATCAGTAACATAGTAACAATTAAAATCAGAAGATCGGTAAAGCGTTTCTGCCGGAGTATCTCCAAGTCGTGTGCGGTCATAGCAACTTCTTGCTCATACTTCAACTCCTGACCTTCTCTTTTTAATTGCTTAATTTTTAGCCTTGATCACCTTTTCTTTCTCAGAAGTTTTCTTTCGAAACGAGATGAAATAGGCAACTGCATATACAAGGCCAATTGCCGTCACAATCACTTCCTTGCTGGGCGATTCCGGAAGAAGGTTTACGGATAGCCCAGTAACTACTATAAGCCCCACCACAAACAGAAGTGATTTTTTATCCATAGCTAAAAACTACTTTGATAGGCGATAAATCAATCGCGCATTTAAAATAAAAATAAAATTTCAGGATCAAAAAGAAACTACTCCGCTATCACCGGCCGGCTCAGGATTGATTTTGCCGAGGCTTCCATAATTTCAAAAGCACTTTCGGCCATTCTGTTTTCGGTATCAAGTGTAGGGTTAACCTCCACAATTTCCCAGGCGCACACCCTGGGATCTTTGCAGAGCTCTGCATTTAACACCTTGGTTTCTTCTACCGTTAATCCATTGGGCACGGGTGTACCTGTGCCAGTAGAAAAGCGGCTATCAATGCTATCCACATCAAACGAGACATAAATAAGATCGCAATGATTGAGCATTTCCAAAGCCTTCTTTGCTACCACGGCTGCACCTAATTTTTTTACATCCTCTACTTCCAAAAAATTGATGTTGTATTTATTGATCAGATAGTTCTCTGGTTTTTCCAGATCACGCACCGCTATGTAAACAAGATCTTCAGGAAGAATTTTGGGGCCTTGCATGCCTACATTTTTTATCTGCTCCCAATAATCAAGAGTCTCGCCTCGCGGATCATTTACTTTACATTCAAAATTATCGAAGCCAAACGCCATGGCCAGCGGCATGCCGTGCATGTTTCCTGAGGGCGTAGTAAAAGGCGTATGCATATCGGCATGCGCATCAATCCAGATTACACCGAGACGCTTTTTAGGATAGGCTTTTTTTATTCCGGCAATAGTTCCGTAAGCGGTTGAGTGATCGCCTGCCATTATCAACGGAAAGTAATCATCAAAAATCTGCTCATACACTTCCAGGCACACACGTTCTTCCATTATCAACACCCCATCAATAAACTTGGCATACGCATGCTCGGCTCCGTCAAAAAGAAGTTCGTTTACATTCTCTACCTCGATAGAATCAAATTTTCTGAATAAGTCTGACTTTAAATCGAGGCTGGCAATCTTCATCGCTTCCACACCTAAACTCGCGCCCCGGGTGCCGGCACCGATTTCGGATTTTACTTCGATGATCTTTATCTCTTTCACAGGAACTACTAATTAATCTTTTTGAAACAATGGAGTCTTAAAAAATGGCCAAAAGGCCTCATTTCAAGCCCGTCAGAAGTCGGGCAAGGCATGTAGTCCCGATGGAATGGGATTAAAAATCATGTTGAAAATGCGATTAACCATATGGTTTTGATGTATTGCAAAGATGGCAAAATTATACCAATATTGCACCTCTTAATTTGGTGGTTAGTTGATGGTTGTTCGTAAGAGATTTCTAATCGAATACAACCACTACCAGCAACGAGCAACCAGTAACTAACAACCAGTAGCAATTAATGAAGAGTTACCGTGAGCTGATTGAGCAAACCTTTGAATTTCCTCAAAAAGAATTTAAGGTGCGCGACCATGAATTGTTGTTTAATGATGTTCCGCTGATGGACATTATTAAACAGTATGGAACTCCCCTTAAAATTACCTATTTGCCACGCATAAGCGAAAACATCCGGTTTGCGCAGGCCACCTTTAACAACGCCATCGAGCGTTTTAAGTACAACGGAAAATATACCTATTGCTATTGCACAAAATCTTCGCACTATGATTTTGTGTTGGAGGAAGCGTTGAACAATGACGTTCACATCGAAACCTCTTCCGCGTTTGACATTCCGATTGTACGCACTATGTACGAACGTGGCAAAATTTCAAAAGAAACATTTATACTCTGCAATGGGTTTAAGATGCCCAAATACAAAGAGTACATCACCGATTTGCTCAACGATGGATTTAACTGTGTGCCCATCTTAGATAACCTGAGTGAAATTGATACCTACGAGAAGAATGTTAATCGTGCGTATCAGGTAGGCATTCGTGTTGCAGCCGATGAAGAACCTAAGTTTGAATTTTATACCTCGCGCTTAGGCATCCGCTACAGCGATATCATTCCTTTGTATAAAGAGAAGATTCTACCCAGCAGCAAAGCTTCGCTTAAGATGCTGCATTTTTTTATTAATACAGGCATCAAAGACACTGCGTATTATTGGAGTGAATTAAGTCGCTTCATTTTTAAGTATTGCGAAATGAAAAAAATTTGCGATACGTTGGATTCAATTGATATTGGTGGTGGGTTCCCTATCAAGACATCCCTTACGTTTCAGTTCGATTACAAGTACATGATTGAGCAGATCGTGGAAAACATCAAATGGATTTGTGAGAAGAATAACGTGCCTGTGCCCAACATTTTTACCGAGTTTGGAAGTTTTACGGTGGGCGAAAGCGGTGCCGTTTTATATTCTATGGTGGACCAGAAATTACAAAACGATAAAGAGCTTTGGTACATGATTGATGGTTCATTCATTACGCACTTACCAGACGTTTGGGGCTTAAATCAAAAATATATTCTCCTTTCAGTAAATAAATGGGATGACCCCTATCACAAAGTAAATATTGGTGGCCTTACCTGCGACAGTCATGACTACTACAACTCTGAAGCGCACACAGGCGAGGTTTTCTTGCCTATGATTACCGATGAAGAACCGCTTTACATAGGGTTCTTCCATACGGGTGCTTATCAGGAATCGTTGGGCGGCTACGGGGGCATACAGCATTGCCTTATACCTGCACCTAAACATGTGCTTATCAACCGCAACGAAGACGGTGAGATTACAACGGAGCTGTTTGCCAAAGAGCAAACCAGTGAAAGTATGATGAAATTGCTTGGCTATCAGAACGAACAGCAACCAGTAAAGCAGTAAATCCGTATTTACCAACAGGAACTTGCTACTGGTGGCTTGTGAATTTCTGATTACATTTACTATGTATTCAGAAGCTAGTGAATATCCCTGGTAATTTCTTTTGTCTGAAATGGAATAAGCCTCTCCTACTCACGTTGCTGATTGCTTTTCTGATATCCGCCACCTTGCCACTGCAAGGGCAGGATTTATATTCGGCACGAGGCTATTGGACAGAATTCAATAAAGACACTTACAAAAAAATCAAAGAGAAAAAACAAAAAGGCGGTTCACTTACCTTGAACGAATCGGCTTACTTCAATGACTATGAAGTTTATCTGGATAACTACTATAAACGGATGTCCAAAGATGAGAAGGTAATATACGAACAGATGAAAGGCAGTTGGATCAGGAAAAGATTACTCCCACTTCGCAACATACTTGGGCCGGGTGTGACTTTACTTGGTTTGCTTGCGGCCGAGTCTGACAACTCTAATCTAATTGGAGCCTCTTTGCTGGCTGGCGGCATTGGCGGATTGATCATCGGAAACAACGTTGCAAAAAAATATGATTACTCACCTGGCGATGTAAACGTGATCGGTTCGTTAACATTGATAACAACTGGGCTTGGATTTACGATAGCTGCTGAAACGATTGATACTGGCGAAATATCAACCCTGTTGTTGAATCCTAAAGCCACTGCTATGGCAGGCACGATAATTGGACAGCAAATGGTGAAGGGCGCTTCGCTAACTAAAAAAGGCAGCACGATCAACTTAACCTCCAGATTTCACCAACAAAAAATTATCGGACCGCATTTATGTTGCTGGCAGCTTCCCACGGCTTGCCGAGCCGATTGTTAAACTGAAGTTGACATTCTGATTATTTAAGAATCAACCGGGTTGCTTCTAACAAACTTTCTACCTGGTGGTCTGCCTTGTTTTCTGGTTCAACTTCATCTCCTATTTGAATTGTGCGCATACCTAAGTTGCGCGCAGGAATAATATCCCGACCCCGATCACCAATCATCCACGACTTTGAAATATCAATATCAAACTGGCTAATAGCTTTCTCAAACATCAACGTGCCGGGCTTACGTGCCAGCGATGCCGTTACCGAAGGGTGATACGGGCAAAAATAAAAATGATCTATGCGGCTGCCGCATGCCTTCTGAAAATAGGCATGACACACTTCCATCTGTTGTTGCGTGTAAAGCCCCTGTGCAATGCCCGATTGATTGGTGACTACCAATAATAAATACCCGGCATTCTTTAATTCCACAATTGCCTCTACCACTCCTGGCAGAATTTCAAAATTTTCGATTAGGAACGTATATTTTGGGTTATCCTTATTCAACACCCCATCGCGATCAAGAAAAACGCATTTGTTCATGCAAATTCTTTGTTTTTAATTCAATGATAAGGCATTCCGTCAATTGAAACCAGCTAATAGTCTAAAATCCCGTTAGGTTCGTATGCCGGGTGATTGTTTCACAACCGCTTTTATTTAGATTTGTTGAGTCTGAATATTTCACTCAGGCTTAACCAAAAGGCTTTTGAACAACGCAATTGTCATTATACCAACCTATAATGAAAAGGAAAATATCACCCTGATCATTGATGCGGTATTTTCGCTGCCCAAAGATTTTGATATTCTGATCGTTGACGATAACTCGCCTGATGGCACAGCCGATCTTGTAAAAGATTTACAGAAAAATTACAATACCCAAAAAGAAACCCGTCTTCATTTGTTACAACGCCCAGGAAAAGCCGGATTGGGCACGGCCTACATTGAAGGGTTTCGGTATTCGATGCAACATAAGTATGATTTTGTGTTGCAGATGGACGCAGATTTTTCTCATAATCCCAAAGACCTTGTCAATCTATATTTAACTTGTGCAGAGTGGGGCACAGATCTGGCCATCGGCTCGCGGTATGCCACCGGGGTGAATGTTGTAAACTGGCCGATGGGCCGCGTGCTGCTTTCTTTCTTTGCCAGCAAGTATGTGCAACTGATTACAGGCATACCTGTGCACGATACAACTGCTGGTTTTGTTTGTTACAGTCGCAAGGTGCTGGAAACTATTCCCCTTAACGAAATTAGGTTTGTGGGTTACGCCTTTCAGATTGAAATGAAATTTCTGACCTGGAAATATGGCTTCCGCCTGAATGAAGTGCCTATTGTGTTCACTGACCGCACCCGTGGCAACTCAAAGATGTCAGCCGGAATTTTCAAAGAAGCATTCTTTGGTGTAATGCAGATGACAATCCAAAGTTGGTTTAAGAAATATATAGCGGCTTAGGTGAATTTGTTAAGCGATGCTAGCGTTATCTTAAATGAAGCATGTTCAAAAGACATCTTCCCTTTTTAACACTCGGCCTTGAATACCTATTGTTGGTCAATCTGGATTTATTCATTTAAAAATTACTCATCACACGAAGATTCAGATAGCGTTTTTATCTTGAATTTGAGTTCTCTCATGTAGCCCCTAAAATACAGCCTCAATCAAACCTAATTGCTTGTATAGGGTTGATGCGTGTGATAAACCGCGTTGGAATCAACAACACCAGCAACACGGTAACAAAAATTATTATATTCAACAGCACTACCGTGCCCCAACTCCATTGAATGGGTACGTACTCCATGTAATAGTCGCGAGGGTTTAATGAAATAAACTTAAACCGATCTTGCAGGAAGCAAAGCCCTAGCCCCACCATATTCCCAAAGAAAAGTCCTTTGGCTATCAGGTTCATACCATTGTATAAAAATACCGATCGGATAAAACCATTCTGCGCACCCATCGCTTTCAAAATCCCCACCATCTGTGTGCGCTCCATTACTAAAATTAAAATCACCGAAATCATGTTTACACAAACCACTACTAAAATCACAACTAACAAAATTTTTACCTGGCGTTTGATCAGATCGAGCCATTCAAACACCTGAATGTATTTATCGCGTACCGTTTCGAGATACAAATCATAATCCATCGACTCGCCAATGCTGCGGGCCGATTCTTCCATTGCCACTTTGTCGAAATCAAATTTATAATCCAACATCGCAGCAATGCTTCCAAAAAATTTATTGGTTTCTTTTGGGTTATCGATAATTTCTTCCTGAACACGCACCAGGTGCCGACTAAAATCATCGTGCCAAAGCGAAAACGAATTATACAAATTCATATCCACCCGCACCTCCAGGCCACCGGCTTCGTTGGGTGGCCAGTCATTCAACCGCTGCACCATGCGTATATCACCGATAATCAATTTACTATCGAAGTAATCCGAAAGATTGGTTTCGTAAATGCCACTAACAGTCAATCTGCGGAAGCGTGGCGGGTTTTGAAAAAAATGAATTACAACATCGTCTCCCGTTTTAGCATTTATTTTATCAGCAATCACACGGCTTAATAGCACTTCGTTTGAATACCCGGAATCCGGAAAGTGAATAAACTTACCTTCCAGCAGGTTTTCGCTAAAGCTTCCTACATCAAAACTTTTGCCTATACCCTTAAACACAACGCCTAACACTTCGGTGTCGGTTTTTATAAGACCTGCTTTATGACTAAACTCCTGAACATGTTGTACAAACTCAAATTGCTCAGGATTGGTATATAAACTGATCTTAAAATCGAAGGGCTGCTCCTCCACGGCATTGCTCATCGTATATTTTGTAATGAGCAAATGATTACTGAATCCATAGATTTTATTCTTAACAGCGGACTGAAATCCTTGCATGATCAGAAAGGAAATAATGGCCGCTGCTAACCCGATGGCAATGCTGGCTACAGCAATTTTATGGATGATACTTGAGAAGCTATTACCTTCTGCATGCCGGATTCTTTTTGATATGAAGTACGAAAGGTTCAAGGAATGCCGTAATTTTGGATATAACGTTCGCCAAAGTAAAAAGAAATGATCAGGATTTGGATTATCGCAGTCTTTTTGTTGAGTAGTTCTTGCTCTGCACAAATTAACACCTCAAAACTCATGCTGGGGGCTGAGCAACTGGATCAACTATTACCTCTGCTGGCCGGGCAACGCGTAGGCCTGATGGTAAACAACACCGCACTGGTAGGCAAAACACACCTGGCTGATACATTAATCAGTCGTGGTGTTCAGGTGAAAAAAATTTTTGGTCCTGAACATGGTTTTCGCGGAGATGCTGCAGATGGTGAGCATGTAAAAGATGCCGTGGATGCAAAAACCGGAGTGCCGGTGGTTTCTTTGTATGGAAAAAATAGCAAACCCACAGCCGAGCAATTGCAAGGACTTGATGTGATCATCTTTGACATTCAGGATGTTGGTGCACGGTTTTTCACCTACATCAGCTCAATGACTTATCTGATGGAGGCATGCGCTGAAAATGGAAAGAAGTTAATAATTCTTGATCGCCCCAATCCGAATGGCAGTTATGTTGATGGGCCCATTCTTCAGCCAGAATTAAAGTCCTTTGTCGGTATGCACCCAATGCCAATTACACATGGTATGACCGTGGGCGAACTGGCAATGCTTCTGAATGGAGAAGGTTGGCTTGCTGATAAAAAAAAATGCGAACTGGAAGTGGTGAAGATGAAAAATTGGAAACATGATGATGATTATTCGTTGCCTGTGCGGCCTTCACCAAATTTACCCAACGATCAGGCTGTGCGGCTTTATCCCTCTATTTGTTTGTTTGAGGGCACCGTGATAAGTGTTGGTCGAGGCACACAAATAGCGTTTCAGGTTTTAGGCAATCCCGAGTTAAAAGAGATGCCCTTTACCTTTACACCCGTCCCGATCAAGGGCATGTCGCTGGAGCCCCCTCAGAAAAATAAATTATGTTATGGTATCGATTTGCGAACGGTTATCGCACCGCGCAAAGTAGATCTTCAATATCTGTTAGCCTTCTATAAAGCTTATCCAGATAAAGAGAATTTCTTTATCAGCTACTTCGACAGGCTGGCCGGAACAACTGTATTAAAACAACAAATCAAAGACGGACTTACCGAAGAACAAATCCGTGCCAGTTGGCAGCCGGGGCTGGAACAGTTTAAAACCAGGCGAAGTAAGTATTTGTTGTATCCCTGAATTTAAAAATTCGGTAAGAATCAATTATCTTTAAAGTATGGTTGTTCGAATAACAAAAAAAAATAAGCCTGCTCAAACAAAAAAAGCACTTGATAAGCTTGCTAAAACCAACAAAAGAAAAAAGAAGAGCCTGTCGGACTTCTATGGAAAGTTACCAGGCGCATATGGCAATCCTCTTACCTATCAAAAAAAGTTAAGAAATGAATGGCCATAAATATCTTGCCGACACCAACGCTTATATTTTTCTTTTAGATAAACACCCCGCCCTTAAACCTTTGCTGGATACTGAATGGTCGTATTCCTTTATTTCAGAAATAGAATTGAAAGGTAAGTTGGGAATTTCATCAAACGAACTCAGAAATATTAACGAGCTACTTTCCACTTGCATTAAGGTTCCCTATTTGGAGGAGATCAATCGCATTACAATTGATCTAAAGCAAAAGTTTAGAATCAAGACACCTGATGCAATAATTGCTGCAACTTCCCTTTACAGAAAAATTCCTTTAATCACCTTTGACAAAGGTTTTACTTCTATTAAGTCACTGGATTTGGTTCTTCTCGAACCCTGACCCATGACTAAACAACAAAAAGTAAACGACATTCTTAGAACATTAGATACACTTTATCCAAAGCCAGAAGTACCCTTGCATCATAAAGATGCATACACACTTTTAATTTCTGTTTTGCTTTCGGCCCAATGCACCGATGAGCGTGTTAACAAAACAACTCCGGCCTTATTTAAGCTTGCGGACAACCCATCTGATATGGTGAAGCTCTCTGTAGAAGAAATCCGGGAGATCATTAAGCCTTGCGGACTTTCGCCTATGAAGTCGAAAGGGATTTATGGATTATCTAAAATTTTAATTGATAAACATAACGGCCAGGTGCCCAATACCTTTGAAGATTTGGAAGAGCTGCCTGCAGTCGGTCACAAAACTGCCTCGGTGGTCATGACACAATGGTTTGGCGTTCCGGCATTTCCGGTAGATACTCACATTCACCGCCTCGCCTATCGCTGGGGCCTGACGAATGGAAAAAATGTGGAGCAAACTGAAAAGGATCTGAAGCGTTTGATTCCTGAAGACCAATGGAACAAAGTACATTTGCAGATTATTTATTTTGGTAGAGGGTATTGTCCGGCCCGTGGTCATGTATGGACCGAATGCCCGATTTGCAAGAAATACCTAAGGAAAAAGTTGAGAGACTAATGAATGCGTTGCGAATCATATTTATGGGTACTCCTGAGTTTGCAGTGCCCAGCCTTGAACTGTTGATTGAAAATAAATTTCAGGTAGTTGCCGTAATTACCGCTCCTGATAAGCCGCAAGGTCGCGGTCAAAAACTTATACCATCACCGATAAAAGAATGTGCCATTAGGCATGCCATTCCCGTTCTACAGCCCATCAACCTTAAAGCACCTGCCTTTATTGAGGAGCTAAAAAGTTATGAAGCCAATTTACAAGTGGTGGTTGCCTTTCGCATGTTGCCCGAAGCTGTGTGGGCGATGCCCGTTTTAGGAACATTTAATCTTCATGCTTCTCTCCTACCCCAATATCGAGGCGCTGCACCTATCAATTGGGCGATTATTAATGGTGAAAAAGAAACCGGAGTAACTACATTCTTTTTAAAACATGAAATCGATACGGGCAGCATCATCTTTCAGGAGAAAGAACCCATTCTTGAAACTGACGATGTAGGATCTCTCTATGAAAGATTGATGAAAAAGGGCGGGCAGTTGGTCTTAAAAACCGCACGCGCAATAGAACAAGGTAATTATCCCTCACAACAACAATCAGAGACCGCTGAGATCAAACATGCGCCAAAGATTTTCAAAGAAACGTGCGAGATCAATTGGAATCAGCCTACAAAAAAAGTGATTGATTTTGTGCGTGGGTTAAGCCCCTACCCAGCCGCCTGGACAACACTCAACGGTAGAGTTTATAAAGTACTCAAGTGCAGTCTGCCGATAGTCAACAATCCACAGTTGATGGTGGAAGGTGGACAAGAGACAGTAGACAAAGGACAGTGGACTACCGATAATAAAACCTATCTCAACCTGAAGACCCGTGATGGCTGGGTTTCCATTGATGAATTTCAACCGGAAGGCAAGAAACGAATGAGTGTCTCTGAATTTTTCAGAGGAAATAAACTTTAGCATCTACCTGACCCAATTCATTAGCGAATGAAAAATGTCTATTTTGCATATTCGTAGCACAGACCTCATCAATGATTATCTCGCTAATTGCAGCTGTTTCCAAAAATCATGTGATCGGAAAAGAAAACGATCTTCCCTGGCGCCTGCCAGATGACATGAAGTACTTCATGCAAACCACAAAAGATCATTACGTAATTATGGGGCGCAAGAATTACGAATCTCTTCCTGAAAAATTCAGGCCTCTTCCACATCGAACCAATATTGTTGTTACCAGAAAAAAAGATTTTAATGCACCCGGCTGCATGGTGGTTCATTCTGTGGACGAAGGGTTGGCTCTGGGGAAACAAGCCCGACAAGATCAGCTCTTTATTATTGGTGGATCAGAAATTTACAAACTTGGGTTGCCCATAGCCGACAAACTATTTTTAACTGAAATCGATGCAGTTATTGAGGGCGATACTTTCTTTCCTGAATTCAATAAACTCAACTGGAAAGAAGTCTCGCGCATTACCCATGAAGCAGACGTACGACACGCCTATGCATTTGATTTTGTTATCTATGAAAAATTAACTAACTAATATTATGGAAGGTCATAAACGAATTTTAGCCATTCTCTACATTATTTCAGGCTCGGTACAGATTCTTGGAATGATTATCTTATCGTCCATCATTTCGATTATCATTCCATTCGTTATGGATGAGGCGGGGCCGGAAGCGCAGTGGGTTTTTGTGTGGATTGTTCCATTCATTCGGGTGATTGCAGTCGGGGTTATCTTATTGTTTTCAATACCTTCAATTATTGGGGGCATTGGTCTTCTTAATAAAAAATCATGGGCACTCACCCTGTTGCTGGTGCTCGGCTGCTTTAAACTTTTTTCCTTTCCTATCGGCACAGTGATCGGCATTTATACAATCTGGGTATATGCCGAAAATCATAAGAAGACACCGGTGCAATCATGAGTTATCTGTCCGGTAAAGTTGTTTGGATTACAGGTGCCTCCTCAGGAATTGGAGAAGCTCTTACCTACGAATTGGTAAAGCATGGTACTAAATTAATTATCTCGGCCCGCAGAAAAGATGAGCTCGAACGTGTGAAAGGAAACTGTCCGAGTGCAGCACAACGTTTCATTCGTATTTTACCTCTGGACTTAAGCGAACCTTCCACGTTAAAATTGAGTGTTGAAGTAGCCATACAATTATTTGGTCATATCGATATACTGATTAACAATGGCGGCATTAGTCAGCGGAGTCTCGCAAAAGAGACCACGCTGGACGTTGATCGAAGAATTATGGAAGTAGATTATTTCGGTTCTATTGGTTTAACTAAACATTTGCTTCCGCATTTTATTAAAAGAAATGCTGGACACTTTGTTATTGTTAGTAGTGTGATGGGAAAAATTGGTACCCCGTATCGCACAGGTTATGCAGCTGCTAAACATGCGCTTCATGGTTTTTTCGATTCGCTGCGGGCTGAACTTTGGAAAGACAGTAAAAATATTTTTGTTACACTCGTGTGTCCAGGATGGATCAACACCAACCTGAGTATAACTGCCTTGCTGGGTGATGGCTCCCCACAAAATAAAAAAGACGACACCCATCAGCAAGGTATGAAACCAGCCGTATTCGCAAAAAAAATGATTCAAGCCATCCAAAAGAAAAAGCAAGAGGTTTATATCGGTGGCTCGAAAGAAGTGCTGGCTATTTACCTGAAGAGATTTCTGCCTGGATTATTTTCTAAAATAGTACGTAACGCCAAAGTGAAGTGAACTGGTACGAGTATCCCCTTATTATTCTGGTAGGATTCCTCGCAGCGTTTCTAAATACAGTCGGTGGTGGCGGTTCACTTTTTTCTGTGCCCATACTTACGTTTATTGGGTTGCCCATCACCATAGCAAACGCTACCAGTCGTGTAGCAATTCTTTTTCAAAACATCTTTGCCGTGGGTGGCTTCAAAAGCAAGGGGGTTGAGTTGCCTTGGCCCTATGCTATTTATTTGGGATTGGCTTCGCTGGGTGGAGGAGTCATTGGTTCGTTGCTGGCCTCGCGCATGTCAGACGAGATGTTTAAAAAAATCTTTGTGGCCGTTATGATTTTATCTGTGGGGTTGGTTCTCTACGATCCATTTAAATCAAAAGGTGAGGAAAAACTTTCGGGCAGGCGTCAGTGGGTTGGAGCCTTTTTCTTTTTATTCATTGGTGTATATGGTGGTTTTGTGCAGGCAGGCATCGGCTTTTTAGTGATTGCAGTTTTAAGTTTAGTTAATAATCTAAGTCTGGTAAAAAGCAATTATGTAAAAGTTTTCGCTGCCATTGTCTACACCGGAGTTTCCGTGATTGTATTTGCCTGGCAAGGTAAAATCGATTGGTTTATTGGGTTAATTCTTGCCATTGGGCATGCGCTGGGCGGATGGTATGCGAGCCGCTGGTCGGTAAAGGCGGGTGAGGTGTGGATCAAGCGGATCATGATAATTTCTGTGCTGGGGATGGCGATTAAATTGTGGTTTTTTTAATTTTTCATGGTGGTCAAAAAAAGCAAGACAATTTTTTATCAATGAGTCACCGCATTTCTGTTCGCGAATTAATTCTTGGCAAGAGTAGCTTTATTCTTTCGCACATCGAGTATAAACGGGCTTTACTAACCGGGCAACTGTGCCTGCTAACATTCTTTTTATGTGTCGGATACCTAACCCTTGATCTTTATCATCACGTCTACCATAGCTGGATTTTCCAATTAAGTTGCGCGCTGTTGGCACTACTATGTTTTGTCTTGAATCGAGCTAAATATTATTCAACAGCAAAAATATTGTTAGGTGTTGGTATTAACGTTACGGTTTTTGCCTTTTCCACTGTTGAACCAGAAGAAGTAGGTCTTTATATGTTTTATATTCCTACCAGTCTGGGCGCACTCGCAGCGTTTGACTATGAAGAGCGGTGGAAGAGTTTACTCTTGATTATAATACCCATCAGTCTATTTGGGCTTTCTCAGGTCACCGACTTTGCTGTTCTCGAAAAAACAAGTCACCGCGAAGACCTTGATCAGCTTAATCTGATCATAAACTTTGCAGGATCGCTACTATCCTCTGTTCTTATCATCTATTTTTTAACAAACGTAAATCATCGCAGAGAATCAACCATGCTGGAAAATGAAAAGCAAATTACCGAAAAGAATAGCGAGCTGACTAAATTAAATACGGAGCTGGATCGATTTGTTTATAGCACTTCACACGACCTGATGGCCCCGCTAAGTTCTGTGAAGGGACTTATCAACCTTGCCAAACTTAGTGAAGATGTAAAGGAAGTTCAGCAATGTATAGACATGATGGAAGGCAGGGTTGATAGTCTTCAAAAATTTATCCGCGACATCTCCGACTATTCGCGAAATACCCGAACTGAAGTTATCAAAGAAAAAGTTTTAGTTAGTAAAATTACCCGATCAGTACTTGAAAACCTCAGATTCTATCCACATGCAGATAAAATAAACATTGTCGTTGAAATCCCTACAGACCTTGAGATTATTTCAGACCCCTCGCGCATACAAATAATCATTAGCAATCTGATTTCTAACTCTATGAAGTATTCAGATCTTGCCAAGGAATCCCCCTTCATCAAAATACATGCAACGTTGATTAATTCTCAATTTAAATTTCAAATTGAAGATAACGGGTTGGGTATCCGCCCTGAATACCTCAATCAAATCTTTGATATGTTTTATCAAGCCAATGAAAAATCTGAGGGATCAGGACTGGGACTTTATATTGTAAAACAAGCTGTTGAGAAATTGCACGGCACGATAGCTGTCACCTCTACGCATGGTATGGGTACTACTTTTCAGCTAAGCATTCCAATCCATTCTTGAGTAGAGGTTACTAGTAAACTCTATGCTCTCACTGGTTCGCGATGACCTACCCACGTAAACCGTTTTGTTACATATTCAGGATTGGTGAACGAAGCATTACCCGAGGGATTTCCACCAGTAACATGAAAATCAGAAAAGGCTGCGTTCTGATTCATGTAAATGCCACCAATTAGATTAAACGAAACAGGCGTTGCTGCCAGCGACATCTCATCGGCAATTTTTTCTTTCACTACCGCATCAGTGGTATAGGCCCCGCAAGAAATGGCACCATGTTGCAAAGCCATCTCTTTTGCCAATGAAATAGATTGGTCTGTATTTTTTGTTTTGATAAGCAGGGCTATGGGGCCAAATAGCTCTTTCTGGAATATCTCTTTCTTTGATGCATCCACCTCAACAACTATTGGAGTTGCTACGCGCGCATTTTTAAACATTGGATTTTCAAATGACCGCGATTTCAACCAAACCTTTCCAGGAAGTTTCTCTGATTCAAGTACGCGCTCTGAAGTTTTTTTATTTTGAATTGCCCCTAACACAAATGGTCCTGCTTTTGGATTATCTACCAATCCATTAATATTCGCAACAAACTTCTCAGCAAACTGATCAAATGTTACAACCCCGGCTGGAGTTTTTATTCCGCTTTCCGGGATATAAAAATTCTGAGGTGCCGTACACATTTGTCCGCTGTATAAATTAACTGAGAAGGCAAGATTGGCGGCTGTCTTATCAATATCTTCAGTTGAATCCAGGATTACCGAGTTAACACCTGTTTTTTCGGTGAATACTACTTTACCCGGCAGCGTCTCCAGATAACTTCCAAAAACAGAATTGCCGGTGAAATCAATCAGCTTTACATCAGCATGCTCAGCTAGCTCTTTGGTAATCATCTTTTCGTATGTATCAACACCTAGTTGACAGATATTCGGATCTAAATTATTTTCAGTCAATACTTTTTGAATCTCAGCTACAAAAATTGCTATCGGTAAAATGGCTCCAGGATGAGGCTTTACAATCACCGGGTTGCCAGTGATCAGGCTTCCATAAATTCCAGTTACAGAATTCCAGGTAGGAAAAGTTGAGCATCCAATTACTACGGAAACTCCCTTCGGAACAGCGCGCCACTCCTTATTGATTTGAAGATTGAACTTACCCATCGGTTTATCCCACAAGGCATGTGCAGGAAAACGATTCAACTCTTCATACCCGGCCGCAATGGCTTCTAATGCACGATCGGCAGCATGAGGCCCCGATGCCTGAAAGGCCATCATAAAACCTTGCCCGGTAGTGTGCATTGTAGCATACGCTATTTCAAAAAAGCGAGACTTCACACGTTCTAATGATTCCATAAGAATGCCCGCACGATCTTTAGCACTTACTTTCCTCCACACATCAAAACCTTTCTTTGCATTGTCAACCAACGTGGAGCTCGAAAAAATCGGATAAGAAATTTTTAGGGTTTCTTGTAGATAAGGAGACTCCTCCTGCCCGGCCCAATTCGATTCATTGATTTGTTTCAATTCTTCAAACTTTTTGCCGAGTGCATTCTTAAACTTAGTCTGCCCATCCGCATCGGCAGTTTCGCCATAGACAGCCGGAGCCGGATGCTCCGGAAAGGCAGCATAAAAAGTACGGGTATGGAGAGCCGAGATAGCTTTTAACAGTAAGTCCTGATGCTTTTCAAATAAATTCATAGTGATGATACTTTATAGATTAATTACCTACTTAGCCGATCCAAAAACTCTTTTCAACAACTCAGTCGTGCGAGCCACCGGATCTTGTCGGATATTTTTTTCTTCCTTTGCAATCATTGTAAACAATCCCTGAATTGCCATATCCGTTGCATACTCATTTAGATCAGGATTTACCTTTTGCACCAATGGAATGCTATTATACCGGTTAACAATATCGCCATAGTATTTGGTAGCACTTACTTTGTTCAGCGAATTTTGAATTACAGGTTTAAACTTTTCCTTCAATTGATTTGATGTGGTTCGTTGAAGGTATTTTGTGGCGGCATCAGGTTCACCCTTTAAAATTCCCCACGCATCGTCAATTGTCATCTGTTTGATGGCCGAAATAAATATAGGTTTCGCTTCTTTGGCGGCATCTTCAGCCCCACGATTCAACGTCATCACAAACTTGTCTACCTCACCACCTAACCCTAATTGTCGCAACCGATCTTCCACTTTCTTTACTTCGGGCGGAAAAGGAATCTTTATCTCAGGATTTTTAAAATACCCATCCAGTTGTGAGGCTAAGTCAGATCCATTTGAAATTCCTTTTATAAGCGCCTCTTTTAATCCTTCACCTACTTCGGCTGAGGTTAACGGCTTTTCGCCACCCATAACTTTGCCAGCATCTGAAATAGCCTGATTTATCTGGGCTGTCGTACACGCTCCAAGCAACACTACAAATCCTAAAAATAGTTTCTTCATAAAAAAGGTAAATACAAAGCGAAGGTATGAAAAAAAGTAGGTGTTGACTTTCGATTTATTAGCGATGGGTTTATTTGGAATCTGAAGGTTGTGGCTTATTTTGCCAATGTTATTTCTACCTTTTAAAAATTACCCGTGAAAAAGATACTTGCCGAACTTCTCACTATTGGTGACGAAATCCTATATGGTCAAATTGTTGATACAAATTCTCAATGGATGAGTGTGGAGCTGGACAAAGTGGGGATTAAAGTTGTACGCAAAACAACCGTGGGTGATTTGGAGTCAGACATTCTTACCGCTTTCGCGGAAGCAGAAAAAAGAGCGGATGTGATTTTAATTACCGGAGGCCTGGGCCCAACGAGTGATGATATAACCAAACCCTGTCTGGCAAAATATTTTAATTGCGAATTAAAAATTAATGAGGAGGCTCTGGCTGAAGTAACTGAGTTCTTCAAAAGCAGAGGCCGCGAGTTAACAGAATTAAATCGACAACAAGCCGCATTACCTACTGCGTGTGAAAAAGTTAATAACCCGGTAGGCACAGCTCCCGGTATGTGGTTTAAGAAGGGCGATAAAGTCTTTATGTCCATGCCCGGTGTGCCTCACGAAATGAAAAAAATGATGACTGAACAAGTGATTCCACGCTTAAGCAAAAAGTATCCGTTGCCCGTCATTCATCATAAAATCATTCGAACGATTGGCTTGGGCGAATCGTTTCTTGCTGAGAAAATAGCAGATTGGGAAAAAGCGCTACCCAATCATATCAAGTTGGCATACCTACCCAGTTTGGGTGAAGTAAAATTACGCCTTACTGGTTTTGGAAATTCACTTGCAAAGCTTGAAACTGAAACAACAGAATTGAGTGAGAAATTGAAAGATATAGTGGGTCCATTTATTTATGGATATGGAGACGAGCCCATTGAAGTTGTTGTTGGGCAGTTATTGAAAGAAAAGAAACTCACGCTCTCCATTGCCGAGAGTTGCACAGGTGGATATTTGTCGCACATGATTACCAGCGTGCCGGGAAGTTCGGAATACTTTTTAGGTACGATGATCCCCTACGCCTACGAAATAAAAATGCGCCAACTCGGGGTTAAGCCTGAGATTTTAGAAAAGTATGGTGCAGTAAGCGAACCTACAATTATTGAAATGGCCAACATTGTTCGGGCAAAATTCAGTACCGACATAGGCGTGGCTACAAGTGGAATTGCCGGCCCTGGTGGTGCCACCCCCGATAAGCCCGTGGGCACCGTTTGGATTGCCTACTCTGACAAACATCAAACCTTAACAAAAAAACTACAGCTCTCAAAAGATCGGATGATTAATATTCGTATGGCTTCTATGGCGGTGCTGAATCTTATCCGGCAAAGTTTACCGAAATAGAAGATCTAAGTCTGCTATTATTAGAATGGAGTCTGTTTCCCTATTGACTGAGATTTCAATAGAATATCTCAAAATGTAGAAAACTTACAAATAGAATTTGGCTGGATCCAGCTAAAACCGAATTGAAAAGCAGCTACTCGAATACTGCTAAAAATGTTACCTTGCGTGAATAAATCAAACGATTGAATCATGGCGCTGGTAGAATTAATCATGCCTAAAATGGGTGAAAGTATCATGGAAGCTACTATCCTTTCGTGGTTGAAAAAGCCGGGGGATAAAATTGAGCAAGATGAATCGTTGTTAGAGGTAGCAACCGACAAGGTGGATACCGAAGTACCTTCTACGCATGGCGGAATCTTAAAAGAGATTCTGGCTCAAAAAGGAGACGTAATTAAAGTTGGAAAAGCTATTGCAATCATTGCAACAGAAGGCAATGAAAATATCGCAACCACAGAACCTTCTGTCGAAGTAAAGACAAATCCAGAAACTAAATCTACGGTATCGGCTCCGGTTCACGCATCCAATGGCAATGGCTCAAGTAAAAACGTAACCGACTTCAAATCTTCAACTCGATTTTATTCACCGCTCGTTAAAAATATTGCGAAAGAAGAAAATATTGCAGTAGCCGAATTGGAAACAATCGGAGGCACTGGTGCTGAAGGCAGAGTAACTAAAAAAGATCTTTTGGCCTATGTACAAAATAGAAAAGTTGGCCAGGCTGTGCAGCAAAAAACGGCAAGTTCACCCTCCGTGCCTGTTTCTATTAGCGCTGGAGATGAGATCATTCAAATGGATCGGATGCGCAAGATGATTGCCGAGCGCATGGTTGATTCAAAGCGCATTGCACCGCACGTTACTTCTTTTGTTGAAGCAGATGTAACAAACGTTGTCTTCTGGCGAAACAAAGTGAAAAATGAATTTCAGAAACGCGAAGGCGACTCCCTCACCTTCACACCTATTTTTATTGAGGCCCTTATTCTTGCAATCAAAGATTACCCGATGATCAACATCCAGGTAGACGGAGATAAA
Organism: Cyclobacteriaceae bacterium; assembly: GCA_965278925.1. Taxonomy (GTDB): domain Bacteria; phylum Bacteroidota; class Bacteroidia; order Cytophagales; family Cyclobacteriaceae; genus ELB16-189. The sequence goes on from OZ257123.1 coordinate 2,238,772, forward strand.
ATCATCAAGAAGCGCGATATCAATATTGGGATGGCCGTTGCTTTGCCCAGCGGCAACCTGATAGTTCCCGTTATTAAAAATGCAGACCAATATAACATAACCGGGTTAGCAAAAGTGGTAAACGATCTGGCTAAACGTGCGCGCGAAAACAAACTGAAACCCGATGAACTAAGTGGTGGAACATTCACCATCTCCAACGTAGGTTCCTTCGGCAATGTGATGGGCACACCCATTATCATGCAACCGCAGGTTGGTATCATTGCTGTAGGTGCCATTCAGAAAAAACCTGCAGTAATTGAAACTCCGTACGGAGATGCCATAGCGATTCGCCATAAAATGTTCTTATCACATTCATACGATCATCGTGTGGTGGATGGATCTCTTGGAGGAAGTTTCGTAAAACGAGTATCAGACTACTTAGAGAAACTTGACATTACCCGATCGATTTAACTCGTTTAGTTGTGTCGGAGAAAATTGAAATGAAAAGTATTTTATTTCACCACCAGATAGCCAGTGGTTTTCGGAGAACCATCGCCCAGATCAATAGAATAGAAGTAGGTGCCGCCCGGCAGTTTGTTTCCGCCTTGGTTTGATTCTCCCTTAAATGATTTTTGATCGTTGTCGTACCCAGTCATTTCGAATACACGATCGCCCCAACGATTAAAAATGATTACTTTATTAGAAGGGTATAATTCTATATTATGGATTTTTAAAAAATCATTCTTTCCGTTTACGGTAACGGAGACTCCATTAAAAACTTCAATCGCGGTTTCTCCTGTTAATGCAGCCACAGCATAGAAGCCAACAGTCGGTGCCAACTCACTGGTAACAGTACCTGATATTAAATCTCCCCTGAAACCTGTTTGACCAATACTCTCATATGAATCAATTGCGTTAACGCTCCCTGCCACAACCAATAAATTTAAATCATCAGTCAGTCCAGCTTCATCGACCAGAGGTAATTTTATTTTACTTGGATTTAACGTGCCGCTTCCGAGCACAAGCTCCCAATATCGTTTGGAAGATAGTTTTGATATTTCAACTTCTCCGGTTAGCGTTTCGCTCGCAGTAATTTCGTTTAAGGTAAGGGTTGCAATTGCAGTGGGGTCTGTTACGCCAGTAATTTCAACGGGCAAGTAGGTCGTTCCATTTCCTATCGGGAAAAATAAATTGCCATTACCCCTGGCTTCGACCGGGCCCAACACATGAGATTGATCTGAGCCTCCGGTAACAACAGCATTTTCGCTAAGAATAATCTTTGCCCCGTTTACTGATTTTAGTACGCTACTCTGAAGATCCAACTCTGCTTCAATAGTAATATTTGCCAGAAATTGTTTTTCACCGATCCCACTAATAGTAAGCTTTCCAAAAGCTTGATCATTATGATTTATGGTTTGAATAAGGTTGCTGTTGAAATTGATCTTTCCCGCCCCGGCTTCGTATGTTCCCAGATTAATCCATGCTCCGGAAATCCGAAGGTCACCATCGTTCATCAGTGTTCCTGTATTTAAGAGACTATCCGGAACAGTAAGAATTGCTTGCGTAGATAAACTTACTATAGAACCTTTATTATAGAAGCCCTGTGCAACAGCATACAAGCTGGCAGCGCTAAAGAAGATTGTCAATAGAATTTTTCGCATGGCTTATTGTTTTTTGATCAGCTTATCAATATCAGGCATAACAACAGATTTATTAATTCCCATTGACTCCGGAGCACCATAGGCAGTCGGATACAAATACTTACCACGTTCTTCACCAGATTTTTCAACTTCTACCTGCACCCGATTCTTTTCTGCATATGGATCTTTTCTAATACCTGTTACTTGCCAGGATACTTTTAAATTTGGTCTTCCACCAGCAATGGTAAACCGATTACCTACAACCTCTTTTGATACATACACTTGAGCAAATCCACCTACACAGGTAAGTTGATACCTGAAATCTTTGTTCAACGCTTCAAAATATTCAGGAAGCATAACTTCCGCTTCACCATTACCATCCAAGGTAACAACACCATCATAAATATTTTTCATGTCAGGTGATTCCACAAAAGAGTGAAATAAAAATTTATTTGTTGGATCAAGTGGGTGATCAATTTTGAAAGTTCCAGAGCCTTTGGTTACAGCGCCAGATACGTTTAGAGTTCCTGTAATATTGGTGGCTCCGCTTATATTTACCCGACCTGCAAATAGACCTGCATAACCTTCTGCTGTGGAGGTCCCATAAATTCCAACGCCCAATCCATTTCCAAGATATTGGCCCACAGTTCCAAACGCAAGAGCGCCATTACCAGCAACCCCCCCTCGCCCCCATAAACCAATACCTACAGGGCCAGTACCTCTAACTGCAGCATTTCCTGCAGCGGATTCCGCTTCAATAGCTGGTAACGTAGTGCCGGTATTACTTTGAATGGCAATAATTGTACTACCATTTCCCGAACTTCTTGCTTCTATGGCTGATCCACCTCCGGTTGGGTTTGTGTATGTAAAAAGACCACCACCACCTGGTGAGCCGTTACTGGTTGCCCTCAGGGCGTAATCCTTACTTGACACATTATCTATTATAAAATCGCCTACGGGTCCACCACCAGGATTAGTCAAAGAAAAAAGAGGCCCTCCTGAAGGTACCGTTGCAACGTATGGAAGTGTAAATATTGAATTGTCATCAGAAGCAGGTGCCCAAGTTGCTCCATTCCACTTTAATACTTGATTAACCAATGCACCAGATTGCAAAAGTTTGTTAGGTGCCATGTTAGCAACCTTAATATCACTCACCGATCCATTGGCTAAATCAACAGTAGCAATCGTTCCATCAAAGATCTTTAAACTAGTAATGGTATTATTATTCACTGTAGGATTGGGATAGGTTCCTGTAAGATCTCCTCCCGCTATTCCCCCGGGAGCAACTCCAGCTATTAATATATTGCTTGCTGCCGTAAGTCTTCCTTGCGCATCTACTGTAAAATTAGGGACGGTAGTGGCCGTGCCATACGTGGCTGCAGTCACTCCTGTGTTAGTTAGTTTTGCACTTGTGATTGTACTATTAGCGATATCTGAATTTAAGATAGTTGCATCTAAAATTTTACCACTTGTAATGGCACCGTTTAGTATTGCCGGATTAGGATAAGTGCCAGTTAAATCTCCACCAGCTAAACCACCTGGAGCAACTCCTGTTATTAATGTGTTACCAGCTGCCGTAAGTCTTCCCTGAGCATCTACTGTAAAATTAGGAACCGTTGTTGCCGATCCATAGGCACCTGCAGTAACGGTTGTATTTGCTAAGCCAATGGTTCCTGTAGTTATAATAGTACCTCCACTTAGGCCTGTACCTGTTGTAATACTGGTAACACCTAATGAAGGCACTGACCATGTTGGTACACCAGCTACAGTCGATAGAACCTGGCCATTAACCCCTGACGCTAGTTTTGAAACAACAATGCCCGCTGATGTGCTAATATCAGTATTCGTCAAGGTTCCGTCTAATACTTTTGCAGAGGTGATAACATTGGTGGCAACTATTGGGTTGGGATAGGTTCCTGTTAAATCGCCACCAGCTATGCCACCCGGCAAGGTGCCTGTAATAGTTGTATTGCCAGCTACGGTGAGCCTTCCTTGAGCATCTACGGTAAAGGTTGGAACTGCGATCGCAGAACCATACGACCCGGCAACTACACCCGTATTGGCCAATTTAGTAGCCGTAACTGAACCGTTTGCTAAATCAGCAGTAGCAATTGTCCCATCAAAGATCTTTCCACTCGTTACCGAATTGGCATTGATAACTGGATTTGGATAAGTTCCGGAAAGATCACCTCCCGCTACTCCCGCTGTGCTAATCGTTACATTTTGCGGACCACCACTCAAACGGGTAATTGAAAGTTGACCCGTAATTCCATTGTATGAGATTGTCTGATCATCTGTATTTGTACCTGTGAAGGCCGAAAGATTGATAGGGGTGGCTGATGGGTTATTGGTTATCGTAAGCGTGCTCCCTGACAATTGAAGATCTTGAGGTATAGCTGATATAGTATTTCCTGCAATAGATATACCGCTGCCAGAAGTTAATTCCAAACCTGTGCGAAGTGGTTGCCATTGATTTGTTTGCCAAAAATAAAATTTGTTATCATCGGTATCAAAAACCAACAATCCATTTTCGCTAGCGGTCATTAGTGAAGTAAACGTTGTTGCCGTTCGCTGTACTGTTGTAACACGAGGCACTAGCAGACCCTGATTATTTCCGGGTGATCGTAAATCTAACACGGATCTTGGGCTTGGGTTTTCCGTACCAATTCCTACCTGTGCCTGACTGCACAGCGCCCAAAAACATAGAAGAACCACTACTCGTAGAGTTTTCATACTTCGCTTTATCGTTGAGGAAACAATATCAAAGCTATTGATCTGGTTTCGAATGAATTGGTAACTTGATCATTAGGTCAGATGTTTCAAAATTGTTTGATTGAGCAATCAGAGGCGTTTATTTTTTCTCTTTACACTTGCCTCCACGCCCAACGTCTTTTTTATTTTCTCAAGTTCTTCTTTAATTATTTCTATTTCTGATTTTTCTGATTTCAAGGATTGTACAGATGCTTTCAATGCAACAATTTCTCCTTCTCTTCTTTGAAGTTCTGTTTGTAAATCTTCAATTTCTTTTTGTTGCTCTTGCACAGCTTTAACAAGCGGGGCAACGAAATCTGTATAGCGCAATCCAAGGGTACGATCTTCATCTCCGCCAACGGTAAGAATTGCATTTTCGCTACCGACAATTTCTTCAATCTCCTGCGCAATGAATCCCCAGTTGGTTCGCGCATCGTCCAGATTTTTCATTTGATAACTTACAGGTCTCAGCCTTTGAATAAATTCTAATCCAACATTCAAATTCTGAATATCTTTTTTAAGGCGTTTATCAGAAGCATTTGTAAACGCGACTGGTCCTTCAATAACTGATACTGCGTCATTACCAATGCGAACTTTGTTGGTTGCATTTACAACTGCTTGATACCCGATGGCGGTAGCATTTTGGAGTCCTCCAGCAGATAAATTCGCCTGATATCCAAGAATTGTGTTTCTGCCACCTACTGTATTTGCAATTCCGGCTTGATTTCCAGCAAAAAGATTCTCTGTTCCTGTGCTGTTTGCACGACCTGCCTTTTCTCCAATGAATGTATTTGGACCACCCGTTGAAACTTCACCTGCCTGAGCTCCTAAAAATGTGTTGCCATTAAAAGTTGCTGTAGTTGTTGCTGAACCTGCATACCAACCAAGCAATGTGTTTAAATCCCCAGATGCCTTGCGGTAACCTGCGTTGGTTCCCATTATAACATTGTAGTTTCCGCTCGTGTTTGCACTTCCTGCATTGGAACCATAAAAAGCATTATCAACTCCACCCGTTGTGGTACCTATTGGAAATCCAGCAAATAGATTGTTTGTTCCTGGAGCAATAATTAATGTTGATGCTCCGGGCGCAGCCCATTGCACAATCCCTGCTGCTGTTGTTAGCACCTGTCCATTTATCCCGGGGGCAATTTTTGCAGTGGTAACAGCACTGTTGGCAATATCCAGTGTTGCAATTGTTCCATCCAAAATCTTTGTTGTAGTAATTGCATTGTTTGCTACCAATGGATTAGGAAAAGTTCCGGTCAGGTCTCCACCCGCGCCTCCACTGGGGGCAACAGTAATCGGAACGTTAACTGCATTTGTAATTCTTCCCTGAGCATCCACTATAAATTGAGAAACCTGAGTGGCCGATCCATATGTACCTAATGTTACACCTGTAGTAGTTAAATTTAATCCAGAAGCAAAAGTGCCTGTAATATTTCCGGCTGCCGGAGATTCTGTATCAAGAACAACTGATGAGTTTAATCGGTTGGTATTTATTGTTCCGGTTGTGGCCGCATTATTTATAGAAGTCACTAGGTTATTACCCGCACCAGTTGCAAGAGTTGGATTAGGGTATGTTCCCGTCAAATCGCCACCTGCTACTCCTCCAGGTAAAGTACCTGTAATCGTTGTATTACCGGCCGCAGTTAATCTTCCTTGGGCATCCACCGTGAACGCTGGAACCTGAGTGGCTGATCCATAGCTACCCAACGTAACACCAGTGGGTACCAATTTTGCAGCTGTTACTGAACCATTTCCTAAATCGGCCGCGACAATAGTGCCATCCAAAATTTTTGCACTCGTTATAGCATCTGTGGTTATGGTTGGATTTGGAAACGATCCCGCAAGGTCACCACCGGCAACTCCACCCGGAGATACCCCGGCTATTGTAGTGTTACCTGCTGCCGTTAATCTTCCTTGTGCATCTACCGTAAAATTCGCAACCTGAGTAGCTGAGCCATAGGGCCCGGCAACCACCGTTGTGTTTGCCAGATCTGCAGCCGCAATTGTTCCATCTAAAATGTCAGCACTGGAAATTGTACCATCTAAAATTTTTGCACTTGTAATTACATTATTAAGTACAGTTGGGTTTGGATAAGTACCCGTTAAATCACCACCTGCTAACCCACCCGGAGCGACTCCTGTTATTGTTGTGTTGCCTGCCGCTGTCAATCTTCCTTGGGCATCAACAGTAAAGTTTGCAACTTGGGTAGCCGAACCATATGCTCCAGCGGCTACAGTTGTGTTTGCCAAATCAGCTGCCACTATTGTACCATCTAAAATTTTTGCACTAGTAATTGCATTGGCAGCAATCGTTGGGTTGGGAAAGTTACCTGTCAAATCGCCTCCAGCTGCTCCTGTAGGCGCTGCTCCTGTAATGGTTACATTATTTGCTGAGGTAATTCTCCCCTGAGCATCAACCACAATCTGTGAAACCTCAGTAGCCGAACCATAAGTTCCTAATACAACACCGGTAGTAGATAATTTCGTTGCTACTATCGAACCATTAGCCAAATCAGCAGTGGCAATTGTACCATCGAAAATATCGACACTTGTTATGGTACCATCCAAAATCTTGGCACTGGTAATAGCATTGGTAGCAACTGTAGGATTGGGGTAGGTTCCTGCTAAATCCCCACCCGCAATTCCACCAGGCAATGTGCCAGTAATTGTTGTATTAGCTGCAGTTATCAGCCTTCCTTGAGCATCAACTGTAAATGTTGGAACTTGTGTGGCTGATCCGTACGCTGCCGCAGGTACTCCTGTATTGGTAAGTTTGGCACTGGTAATCGTACCATTGGCAATATCTGCATTTACAATTGTGCCATCAAAAATCTTTCCGCTCGTTACAGCGTTCGCAGTGATAACTGGATTTGGATATGTGCCCGCCAAATCTCCACCCGCGGCACCCGCTGTGGAAATAGTTACACTTTGGTCTCCCAACAGTCGACTGATAGTTAGTAGTCCGGATGCCGGTACGTAGGTAAGCGTTTGATTATCGGTATTGACCCCAGCAAAAGGTGTAAGATCAATGGGTGTAGCTGAAGCATTGTTTGTTATACTTAAGGTGCTTCCTACCAACTGCAGGTCTTGAGGAATAGTTGAGATCGTATTACCCGCTATTGAAATTCCATCACCGGCCGTTAATTCAAGACCTGTGCGAAGAGGTTGCCATTGGTTTGCCTGCCAGAAATAAAATTTATTCTCATCTTTATCAAACACCATAAGCCCATTTTCTGTGGCCGACAGTGTTGATGTAAAGGATGTAGCAGTGCGTTGAACGGTAGTAAGTCTGGGCACAAGAAGGCCTTGATTATTACCCGGAGATACCAAGTCCAGCACAGCATTTTTATTTGGATTCACAATTCCAATGCCTACAGAATTCTGACCTTGCGCCAGAATTGTTACAAAAAAAAGGCAACAGAGTAATGGTAAACAGACTTTTGTGCTCATAGCAGGGTTAGGTTAGATTAAGTGAGTGCCAACAAGAAGAGGTAAGACAACTTGCAGCTGAAATTTAAAGAATTTCAACCCCTTGCCCAACAGTTTAGTAAAATCATTGACCACCTATCAAAAATAATTACCCATACCTTCTTATGGGTTTGCTTAATATTGTAAAAACACAATCAAATGAAATTCGGAACCAAAGCAGTTCATGCCGGGGTAGAGCCTGATCCCTCAACGGGAGCTATCATGACCCCCATTTATCAAACCTCCACCTATGTGCAGGAGTCTCCTGCGAAACACAAAGGGTATGCCTACGCACGCGGTGCAAATCCTACCCGAAATGCCCTCCAAAAAAGTATAGCAGCCTTAGAAGATGGCAAGTTTGGAATTTGTTTTTCATCGGGCATGGGCGCCACCGATGCGGTAATCAAATTGCTAAGTCCAGGTGATGAAGTAATAACCAGCAATGATTTGTATGGTGGATCGTACCGGATGTTTAAACGGGTGTTTGAAAAATTTGGAATCAAATTTCATTTTATTGATTTAACAAAAACGGATAACATCATACCCTACTTAACTAAAAACACCAAACTCTTGTGGTTGGAGACTCCTTCCAATCCATTGATGAGCATCATTGACATTGAGGCGTGCGCAGCATTGGCAAAAAAGAATGGAATTCTGGTAGCGGTTGATAATACGTTCGCATCTCCCTATTTACAAAATCCGCTCGCCTTAGGCGCTGATATTGTGATGCACTCTGTTACGAAATATTTAAGCGGCCACAGCGATGTAATTATGGGTGCCTTGGTAGTAAATGATGAAAAACTATATCAAGATCTGGCCTTTATCGCGAACTCCTGTGGAGCCGTGCCCGGACCTCAAGATTCATTTTTAGTACTTCGCGGAGTTAAAACACTCCATCTAAGAATGGAACGCCATTGTTTTAATGGAAGAAAAATTGCCGAATACCTAAAAGCTCATCCTAAAATAGGAAAGGTATATTGGCCTGGATTTACTGACCATCCCAACCATTCTATTGCTAAAAAGCAAATGAAGGATTTTGGTGGTATGTTGTCGTTTACACTAAAGAATGACAATCTTGAGAAAGCGATAAGCCTAATGGAAAACGTTCAACTATTTTCTTTAGCCGAGTCTTTAGGTGGGGTTGAGTCACTGATCAATCATCCTGCCTCGATGACTCACGCAAGTATTCCAAAAGAGGAACGAATAAAAAATGGACTGAGTGATTCGCTTATCCGCCTGAGTATTGGCGTTGAAGATGTAGAAGACCTGATTGAAGACCTGGAGCAAGCAATGGCTCAGGTGTAGATGCAAACCGACTGTCACCTATTTTCACTAACGTGAAGGTGACAGTCGGTTTTTTTATTAATTAGGCTTAGTGGCCTCATTATTTTTTGCTCTGCGAATATTGCGATTGGCGCGGTCTTGTTTCCGGTCAAGCTTTCTACGTTCAGCAACAGTAACATCGCCATCCGCTTTGGTTCTGCGTTCAGTTCTACGTATATGTCTTTGCTGCTTGTTCAGTGCTTTTGATTCTTTATGAGTGAGCTCACCATCTGCACGACCTTCATGGATTCTTCCACGCTGGGCCTTTTGCCGTGCATCAACTTTAGGTGTAACTTCTTGTGCCCATGCTGCAAGGCCAATCATCATCAGAATTGAGAAAATTAATGTTGTCTTTTTCATTTTTAGATAAATTTTCAATTAGATAGAAGAAGCAGGGCGAGGTTTAATGATCCAACAAAAAAATTAGATCTTAACAAATACTTTCGAAGGTGGGATTTTAACGATAAATTCAGACCCGTTATTGAGTTCCGTTATTAGCTCAATACTTCCGCCTAACCGATCCACAAGCGTTTTTACGATAGCAAGACCTAAACCATTCGAGCTCTCTCCGCCTGTGGGCTGGGCCGATAGTCTTTTAAATTTTTGGAATAGGAGATTTTTGTCAGCATTCGAAAAACCCTGTCCATCATCTTTTACCGAAAAAATAGCCATGTCATTTTCAAACCTACCTGTTACCAGGATGCGGGAGCGCTTGGGTGAAAATTTTATTGCATTCGAAATTAAATTTTCAATAATTCTATTTATAAAAGTAGGATCGGACGTAAAAGGGAAATCAAATGTGTGTTGTACTTCCAATTGTATAGCCTTTGCATCCGCAGATACCCGAAAAGAATTTACTCGTTCTTCCAGCACCGCTCCTAAATCAAAGTCTAAAACAGCAGGCGCACTACCGTTCAATTCAAAAGAATTAACATCAAGTAAGTCAACAATAAGGTTTGTGCCTGATTCTGTGGCACCTCTTATCATCTGCAAATATTCTTCTTGTTTGGGCGGTAATCCTCCCTCCAATTCCATAATATTGATTAAGCCCATAATACGATTGATCGGTGACTTCAGATCATGAGCAACGATATACATCAGGGAGTTTTTCTCGTTGTTCAACTCGCTCAATTGCTGATTCTGTTTCGTGAGATTTTGATTTACTTTCGATATCTCCTCTTGTTGTTTGAGAATTTTTTCATTCTGTACTTGAAGTTTTAAGTATACGCCTTTACGCTTACGATTAAAAATAACAAACATGACCATAATACTGGTAACGGTGATCACCAACCCAATCAAAAGTCGATTCTGAAAGCGATGAGTTGCTAATTGAGACTCATTTTTAATCTGTGCAGCTTTCAATAGTTCGTTTTCTTTTTCTTGTTTTTCTATTAGCAATTGGAATTTGAGGCCTTCGATTTCGCGAAGCAAATCTGTATTTTTTATCTGTTCCTGAAGCAGGTCGGTTTGGTTCATGAAATGATTAGCCTTTGCCATATTACCGATGGCCTGATAAGCAATAGCTACATTCTTTGCGGCATCAATCTGATAGTTTAGATTGCCAGCTTCTTCAGCTTTTTGGATTACATCTTCAAAAACAGGAATGGCCTGCACATATTGTTTTTGTTGAAGATGATATTTACCCTTGAGCAAGTATGCCCTAATAAGTATTCGTTGATTCGTTATCTCTGAAACTGTTTTTAAAACTTTACTCGCTTTTTGATACGCTTCGTCATATTTCTTTTCGGCAAAGAGAATTTCGCCAGCTACAAGTTCTACTTCTGCGGAAGTGGCTCGATCATTTATTTGGTGAGCAATCGAATCGGCCATTCTAAGTTTTATCAGCGCTGTCCTATTATCACCCATCAATTCGTGAATCAACCCTACTTCAATCAATGAAGAAACTATTCCTCGTTTCTCACCGAGCTCCATTCGCAAAAGATATGCTTTGGTGGAAATCTCTATTGCCTGCTTGTAATCATTTTGCGATTTGTAAATATTCGCTAAACTCCGATAGACGTAGGCTAGTCCGGATTTTTCCTGAAGGGGTTCAAAAATTTCTTTTGACCGGATTAGATTATCAAAAGCCCGAACGAGATCACCACCATCAAAAAACATTCTGCCCAGATTGTTGTACCCAAATCCCAATTGTACAGAATCTTGTTGCTCTATGGCAACCTTTATTGCCTTGTCGTGATATTCGGCTGATTTTCTATAATCGCCTTTGGCGGCATAGGCAAGGCCCATAAAACTTAAGGGCTTAGATAAATCTTTTGTTAACTCTATTTGTTGACCTATTTCATAGGCTTTTGCACAATAATAAATGGTGCTGTCCGGGTATGAGTATCGATACTCAAACCCTATTTCATTTAGAATCTTAAATCGATCGGACTCTGAAGGAGATCGCTTTCTTAACGTGTTTTTTAAGCTATCAATTATTAGCAAATTCTGCCCAAAAAGCTGACATGATCCGATTAAAAGCAAAAAAAATATTATCCCGTTGCTCCTGATACTCATTGTCTGATCTTAATTGAGAACACAAAAAATTATAAAGGCGAAGTTCGTTTCTATCAGCGTAAATTATATACAAACTACAGGTGGTTCTATTTGCGTGTAAGATGTTACGTTAAAGGATAAAAATTCATCATCCACCGAACAATAACAAACTTGATTGCTACCTGCCAAAAGATTAAAAGTGCTCAAAACAAATGGATTAGCTAATCTTTCTCAACAAAGTTCAAATCCCTGCCAAATGTCTCATCTATCAGCCGCAATGCCCAAAAAGCAATTATTATTGTAATAATTCCAACTACAAGCGCGCCTTCCAGTAGTCCAAGACTTTCGCGCAGATATTTAAAGGCAATGGTTAATGGTATTACAGTGCCACGAATAAAGTTAGGTACCGTAGTGGCAACGGTCGATCGCAGGTTGGTGCCAAATTGTTCGGCCGCAATGGTGACAAACAACGCCCAGTATCCAACTCCAAATCCTAACAGAAAGCAACTGACATAAAACCCTGTTACACTTTCAAACGACCAGTATAGGTAGGTTATAACAAAAGCCAGGGTTAAGAAAATAAAAACAAGAACAGTTCGCTTTCGTGACCGGATAATCTGGCTTGTAATTCCGCTGATCATATCTCCTGCTGCCAACCCTATGTAACTGAACATAACAGCATCACCAGCTACCACACCCGTTATGCCCATCGTTTTAGCAAACTCAGGCGAGAATGTGATGAGAATTCCAATCACGTACCAGATGGGTAACCCAATTAAGATGCAGCCAACAAATTTTACAAACCGTTCCCTCTGATTGAAGAGCTGGAAGAAATTACCACGTTCTACGCCCTGCTCTTTTACTTTCAAAAAAATTCCAGACTCAAATACACTTACACGGGCAACTAACAAGATCAATCCCAAACCACCACCAATGAAGTAAGCAATCTGCCAATCGAAAACTTTCGCTACATAGTTTGCCAACACGGCCCCCATCAGGCCCACCGTGGCTACGAGTGTTGTACCATACCCACGCAATTTTGTAGGAAGTGACTCTGAGACTAATGTTATGCCCGCACCTAACTCCCCTGCCAACCCGATACCTGCAATAAATCGAAGCAAGGCATATTGATCTACAGTAGTCACAAAACCATTGGCAATATTGGCCAGTGAATAAAGTAGAATAGAGCCAAAAAGCACGGATAGACGACCTCGTTTATCGCCCATAATTCCCCAGATAATACCACCAACGAGCAACCCAGCCATCTGCACCCGAATCAGAAATTCACCTTGGTCGAGCATCTGGGCATCAGTAACACCCATCGAACGAAGACTCGGAATACGAACAATACTAAATAATAATAGATCGTATATATCTACAAAATATCCCAGAGCCGCTACAATCACTGGCACACTGAAGAGCTGTTTGAAACTATCTTGTTTCATGAGTGAATAATTGATTTTTTGAAGGTCATATGTATATACCTAAAGGTGAGGGTGGTGTCTTGAGATTTCATTTGCCAAATTTTCTTCAAAATACTTGAGTTTTATCAAAATCCAACTCCTCCCATCATTTGGCTTCTTTTGGCCATTGGTAAAAAAATGAATCATTAATTAAATCTTTCCTGTTAAACTCGCTTTCATAAATTATAAATCTGTATGAAGAAGCTCAGTTTACTAGTTGTTCCAATCTTACTACTTATAGTTGGAGTGCAAGCCCAGAAAAAAGGGACTACAACTCCGGCAAAAGCTGTAACTACCTATGACGAAAAACTTTATAATGCCATGGAATGGCGAAGCATTGGCCCATACCGTGGTGGACGCTCAGCCGCTGTAACAGGTGTGCCAGGAAAGCCTAATCTCTTCTATTTTGGAAACACCGGTGGCGGCATTTGGCGTACTACCGATGCAGGTAACTCCTGGGACAATATTTCTGATGGTTATTTTGGAAGCTCCATTGGTGCCATTGCTGTTAGTGAGTGGGATAACAATGTAATTTATGTTGGGCAAGGTGAGAAAACCGTGCGAGGAAATGTTTCTTTCGGTCATGGAGTTTATAAGACTACCGATGCCGGAAAAACCTGGACACACATGGGATTAAAAGATTCAAAACACATTCCAAGAATCCGGATCCATCCCAAAAATCCTGACTTGGTTTATGCCGCTGTGTTAGGTGACCTTTTCAAATCATCGGAAGAGCGTGGTGTTTACAAATCGGAGGATGGTGGTAAAAACTGGAAACGTGTTTTATTCGCTAATGCGGATGCAGGTGCCGTTGATTTAATTCTCGATCCTAACAACGCAAGAATAATCTATGCTTCCACTTGGCGTATTCGTAGAACTCCCTCTTCGCTTGAGAGCGGTGGCGAGGGTTCTGCACTTTGGAAAAGTACCGATGCAGGCGAAACATGGACAAACATTTCAAAAAATGAAGGCCTTCCCAAAGGACTTTGGGGTATTGTGGGGGTAACTGTTTCACCGGTTAATTCGAATCGCATTTATGCCATTATAGAAAATGATAATGGCGGAGTCTATCGTTCTGACGATGCGGGAAAGACCTGGCGCAAAATGAATGACGATCGGAATCTGCGCCAACGTGCCTGGTATTACTCGCGCATTTATGCAGACACGAAAGATGAAGACATGGTGTACGTATTGAATGTTTCTTACCACCGTTCAAAAGATGGCGGCCGCACTTTCACAACTTACAACGCACCACATGGCGATCATCACGATCTATGGATTGCCCCTGAAGATAATCAGCGTATGATTATTGCCGATGATGGTGGCGCACAGGTTTCCTTCGATGCAGGAGAAAATTGGACTACGTATCACAATCAACCTACGGCACAGCATTATCGTGTTATCACAGATAATCAATTCCCTTATCGCATCTACGGAGCGCAACAAGATAATAGCACGCAACGCATCTATCATCGCACCGATGGCTCATCAATTGGAGAACGAGACTGGGATATTACTGCCGGAGGAGAAAGTGGTCATATTGCTGTAGACCCTACAGATAATGACATAGTATATGGAGGCAGTTATGATGGTTTTCTTACACGCAAAAATCATCGCACCGGAGAAGAACGCGGCATCAATGCGTGGCCTGATAATCCGATGGGGCATGGAGCCGAAGGCGCCAAGTATCGCTTTCAATGGAACTTCCCGATCTTCTTTTCACCACACGATTCTAAAAAACTTTATGCAGCTTCGCAGAATTTGCACGTTACCTATAATGGAGGAGAAAGCTGGGAAATTATCAGTCCGGACCTAACCCGCAATGATATAACCAAGATGGGTCCATCCGGTGGACCGATTACAAAAGACAATACTAGTGTAGAATATTATTGTACCATTTTTGCGGTTGCCGAATCGCCCTACGAAAAAGACTTGATCATTGCTGGTTCAGACGATGGTTTACTTCACATTACTCGTGATGGTGGCAAAAAATGGGACAACATTACAACCTCGGCAATTCCCCAATGGACGATGATCAACAGTATTGAATTTGATCCGTTCGTGAAAGGTGGTGCCTACATTGCAGCCACCAGTTACAAATTAGGTGATTACCGTCCTTATCTTTTCAAAACAAAAGATTACGGAAAAACCTGGACCAAAATTACAGATGGTATTGATCCCAATCATTTTACCCGTGTTGTAAGGGCTGATCCCAAGCGGGTTGGTTTACTCTACGCAGGAACTGAATTTGGAATGTATGTATCCTTTGATGACGGACTTAGCTGGAAACCATTCCAATTAAATCTTCCGATTGTACCGATCACAGATCTTGCTCTAAAAAATGACAACCTGATTGCTGCTACACAAGGTAGAAGTTTCTGGCTGATTGATGATCTTACTCCGTTACATCAACTCAATGAAACTATCGCTAAAAGTGATGTGCATTTATATAAGTCAATGCCAAGCTATAGAATGAATGGCGGGCAGGCCGGAAGAAGAGGCCAGCCTAAGAATGAAGGCATCAATCACCCAAATGGGGTAATGATACATTTCTATTTAAGCGATACAACTAAAACTGTTGCTTCGCTTGAAATTCTTGAAAAGGGTGGAACGTTGATTAAGAAATACGCAACCAAGCCCGACAAAAAAGCAAACGAAGAGAACCTTACGATAAAACCCGGCATGAATAAATTTATTTGGAACATGCGCTACGCAAATGCCGAAGGTTTTGATGGATTGATTATGTGGTCGGGATCGTTAACCGGCCCTAAGGCTATTCCCGGAATCTATAAGGCACGCCTGGCTGTAAATGGAAAAGTTTCAGAAACAGAATTTGAAATCCTGAAAGATCCACGCACCAGCGCAACACTCGCAGACATCAAGCAACAATTTGATTTCTCGCTTGCCGTGCGAGATAAACTTACAGAAACTCACAAAGCCATTAAGAAAATCAGAACTGCTCGTGAACAAATTAATCGGGTAACGGAGCCTATGAAAGGAAAAGAAGAGATGAAGGAAGTTACTGAACTGGCCAAGTCAATTTTAGAGGACATGAAAAAAGTAGAAGAAACGTTGTATCAGACTAAAAACCGAAGTGGTCAGGATCCTCTCAATTATCCGGTTCGTTTAAATAACAAACTTGCTGCGCTCGGCTCTGAAGTTGATGGGGGTGATTATAAACCAACAGAGCAAGTTAAAGCTGTTCAAAAAGAAGTGGTGGACAAAATTGATGTGCAGTTAAATCAACTTAACAAAGTAATGACAGAAAAATTGCCACGTTTCAACGACCTCATTAAGCAAAAACAAATAAGCGCAGTTACGATTGATATCATGTAACGAAAGTCAGCATCAAAAAAAAGGAGGAGCCTTGACTCCTCCTTTTTTATTTTCTCCCAATCACATAATAAAGAATTGGGCCCAGCACAGGTAGAAAAATGACAGCTATAATCCAAAGCACTTTCTTCTCCATATCCTTATTGCTTTTAAGAATATCGATAACCACCACTACATCAATAATTAAAATGATTAGTCCAATTAATCGTCCCATAGTTAGTTTGATTCTAAGATTTTAAATAATTCATCAAGATTAGGAGTGATGATAATCTCCGTTCTACGGTTCTTTTGCTTATTCTGCGGATTGTCATTGGATGCCAGAGGCGAAAACTCCCCCTTGCCTGCTGCTGTAACTTGCTTTGACGAAACACCAGCACCGGTAAGTATTTTGGTTATGGCAGTAGCGCGCATAACACTTAAATCCCAGTTGTCTTCCATGTAGGCGGATTTTTTTGAAATCGGCACATTATCCGTGTGACCTTCAATCATAACCTGAATATCTCGCTGATCTTTTATCGCCTTAGCTAATTGCTGCAAGGCCACAATACCTTTTTTATCTACATCAATACTGCCCGATCCAAAAAGCAATTGCTCAGCCAACGATACATACACCTTGCCATTCTTAACTTTAACCGTTAAGTCATTTTCTTTAAAATTAAGTAAGGCATTACTGATTCTATCTTTAAGATCCTTAACGGCTTTATCCTTATTAGATAAAACCAACTCCAGTTCTTTTACTTTCTTTTCGCGTTCAGCAAGGCTTATGCTCAACGAGTCATTTAACTTGCGTGTATTTTCAAGATTAGTTTGTATGGCTAGAAGTTGATCTTTTTGCTGAGCTAGGTCGCGATTTAGTTTGCCACTATTGTTCAAAGAGTTTTTGTAGTAGGAATTAAGTTGATCATATTCCTTATTCAAATCTGCCAGCTTTTGCCCTGTGCTTCGGTACGATTGGTTGATTTCTGCCGTGTCTTGCTTCAATTTTTCGAGCATTTCATTCAAGTCTTTAAGAGAAGCATTTGCTTTATCTAACTGATTTGTCTTCTCTGTTAATTCTCCCTCAGCTTTTATCTTCTGGGCCAATACATCATCAAACTTCTTTTTTGTAACAATGCAAGACGTTAAGAGTAAGCATGGAATAAAAAATAGAATTACTTTGATTTTCATAATTTAAAAAATTATTGCAGCAAATATCTAAAAATAAACTTCAATTCTTGCATTGGATGAAATGAGACACAAGTCTTAAAATCGAACGGAGAAAGCAAAACTCATGTAGTTATGTCTCAGCCCGCCAATCATTTCTTTTCCGATGTTAATAAAATTAATTGAGAAGGCGCCATGATTTCGCGCATACATAATTCCAAAATTTCTCCTCATTACCCAAGGGGTTGCTTCTACAGTAAAGGGGCTTGGGTTATCGGTAAACAGACTTCCTTCCAAAAAAATGTTTGAAATAATATAATCAACTCCACATCCAAAAAAAATGAAGACTTCCTCTGAGATGGCACTCCCCTCAAACCCAAGCAAACTGTTAGAAAACACTGATTGCGTTAGTGGACTAAAATCTATTAGACGAAACGAAATATCCTGACTAAGTTTATTTGAACCCGTGCCAGCAACAATTTCTGAACTACTAACCAAATCAATCTCTTTCCCCAAGGGTATACTCTTTTGATATTGATAGCTAACATTAATAACAACCTCGTTAGCGATCTGAGAATCCCAACCTCGTGGTTCCTGAAATCCTGTTCTCTCGTGCCACCAGGCTTGTAACTGGCCCAAGCCTGTCATCTCACCAATCAAACCAACTTCGGTTGTAAAATTTGAGACAGTAGCCAGCCCTTTCAATCTCTGAATGGAGAAATCTCCATACATGTAGCCCGCATAAGGCCTATCCATATTAATGGTATTCACAAATCGTACTTTTTTTGGTGTGAAAATCTTATTCCCAAGTTGGTAAGACACAATGACTTTAGACGGTTGCTTTTTGTGATCTAGCCACTGTGCGAGGCGGTGATCCGAAGTAAGAAGTCTACGATACGAAAACTCATGTCCGGCTGTATAATATCTATCTAAAAAGAATAAAATATCATTGTCGATTGTAAAGGAGATTTCGCTTCTAACTGAAATTGAATCAGTCTGCGCAACAGACAAAGTAGAACCCAATAAAGCTAAAGCCGTAGCAAAAATGATTTTCACTTACAATAGATTGGATCAAATCTAAAAAAAATTACGACAGATTTCTACTTCCAATTAATTCAGTGGAGTAACTCCAATAGTGTTTTCAAAAAAGGTGTAGATGAAGATGTTTTTAGTCTTATTTTCTTTACCCAACAAAGGTGGAATCGTGCTTTCCAAGGGTCTTTTTATAATTGAATTACCCGCCTGATCAAAAAAGTAAGACATACCCTGTTCCCCATCATAAAATCCAAAAACTGCTTTATCCTTTGTTTTCATTATAACAGATGGTATCAGCGAAGTTGAGCCAGGATTCTGTCGTTCAAAGACAAGTTGGTTTAATTTATCGAAGACCGCAACTTTATCTGAATCGATTCGGAAGTAATAAAAGTCAGATTTTCCATCTACAGCTTTACTTAAAATGAATTTTGAATTCATTCCACGAACTAAATTCTCTTCCATTTTTATTTCCCCATCCAGGCTCTGTTTCGTTATTATTCCATCATTCGTTATCACATAAATGAACGAATTCTGCAAACCACTGCCTTCTTCTAAAAAGTAGTCACCCGAATAATTTTTTAATCGGATAGGAAAGCCCTTTTGATAATCTCCCTTTCGTGTAAACAAGTGAAATGAGTTATCCCCTGCAGCCACTAAGAAGTAATCCTTTCCTCCAATTCTATAGTGCGCAGGCGTTTCCTTAATTGGTGCCGATAACCGCTTTGGAGCCCACCCTTCCAAGGCACTCGCACTTTTATCAAAAATAAAAACCTCTTTATTGTTTGACGTTAGCATGAATCTGTAATTCTTGCTTTTATCGTAGTCAATAACATTCGAAAATTGTGAGGTAAAGGATAATTTTTTTGGAAATCCAGAAACCTCTCTACCCAATCGATCAATTATATACATTGAGCTAGTGGTATTAATGAAATATTGGAGTTTGCCATTTTTGAAATAATCCAGTTGGTGAGCACCTTCTATCATTCCATCGGTTTGATATTGCCACAATACTCCCTTTTCAGGAGAATAAAGATAAAGCCTGTATGTAGAATCCTGTAGTAGTAACTCATTAGCATCTGTCGTGTAATTCTTAACAAGAAAACTTTTTGCTGTTGAGTTTGGTAAATTGAATGACTTGTAGTCTTTTTCCTTTCTTTCAACATTCTTTCTATTTTCATTGGCTACCATCGCTATGTTAGCTGTTGTGTAGAAATTATTATCCAAAGCACTGAACTGTACACTGGCCCAAGATATTGATGAGAGTTGTAAAGAATCAATAAGCGGTTTCCATTTTTCCTCGCTTACATTTTCTAAGATTGACGGGGCCTGAATAATTAAAGAGATATTACTCTCCTGCAAACCTCTACCATAAAACCTTTGAAAGTCTGCTGATTTACCCCAAGTGTCGTCCGATTCGATTGCATCAATAAGTCTTTTAAGTTCTTCAACTTTTTTTGAGATGAAGATAAAGTTCTCTTTAACTGTAAAATACTCTAGAGATTCATTTGGAATCAATTGATTAAATCGTTTTAAGAAATCATTCTTAAAACTCCTTATTTCATAACCAGAATAAGATTCAAAGTAATTGCCCGAATCGAAAGATGAAATTTCTTGATCTTTCAGTTCAACAAAAATCAAAAAGTCTTTAGAATCTTGTAGAAAGCAAGTCGCAATTTCATCTCCAAAATTTACTTTAGATGAATCAGAAGGTGTCGATTTTGTGAACTTATCCAAATCTGAAATTCCATAGTGGATCAACGCCTTGGAATAATTTGGCACAAAACCTGCCATCTCAAACTTTACAGCTTTTTGATTTTGAAAGTCAGAAATCCCTGGATTTTGTTTTAAGCTATCTAATGTAAATCCATTCATTGAGATAAAGCTCTCATCTGTCTTCACGTCAAGCATGCACGATTTAGCAAAATTTCTAAATAAAGAAATTGACTCCTTAAGTGATGAGTTTGTGATTGCCGATTTATTCAGTTGTGCAAAATTTATGAATAAGTTACCCGCGTCTGATTTTATAGATGCAAACTGAAAGAGAGCCTTATTGCTCGTTTGAAAATTCACACCTTCACGCAATTCAAAAGTGCGTATTGCATTTTCTACCAAAAAAGCAGACTTGCTTAAAACAAAAAATCCTTTTATAAAGACAAAGGCTACATTAACCGCATTCTCTTCATTTCGAATTTCTTTTATCTCAAACCCATTGTAATTGCGGCTTGTGATTTTTTGATCAGCAGCTTTTATCTCCTTACTTACCAATAATGCAGCATATTCATGCTGTGGTAATTTATATAGGTACACAAATTCATAATCGTTTTTCGATATACTCTGCAACGCAATCGCAAACGATGCTGAAGATACTTTTAAAAAAGGGAAAATAGACCGTTCAACTTTTGGCGGATCAAACGTTTCAAAAACAAAAACTGAGTTCTGATCAAGTGCATTCCAGTAAGTTATCTCGCGACTCTTGTCACAACAAAACAAGAAACTTACACAGAGCAGGAAAATAGATGTGCGTAGGTAATTAGTATTCTTCAACTGGGTTAAAACTACAAAATAAAAAAGATCAGAATAGAAATCTACGGGTTCTTCCCTACTATTTAGTTGAGACAATAGGGTAAAAAAAAGCCTCACTTTTGGGGTGAGGCTTAGAATAAAAAAAGGCAACGACTTACTCTCCCGGGTTTTACCCTAGTACCATCAGCGCGGGTGGACTTAACTTCTCTGTTCGGAATGGGAAGAGGTGATCCCCACCGCTATAGTCACCTTAAGGTTTTGAGTCTCTGAATGTCTGGTCGTGAGCTACTAGTAATTACTGTATTATTAGTCACTATTTGACCATCACCTATGGACTTCCCGATAGCTATCGGGACAATATCGTTGACAGTATTGATAAAAGAGTATTGAAGCTATTAAAGTAAAAGTTACGAGCACATAAGTTTCGTTTACTGAAGCGTTCGGGTAATTAGTACTGCTCAGCTTTGACATTTCTGTCTTTACACCTGCAGCCTATCAACGTCATCATCTCTGACGTCCCTTAATGGAAGTCTCATCTCGAGGTGGGTTTCGCGCTTAGATGCTTTCAGCGCTTATCCCGTCCCAACATAGCTACCCGGCAGTGCCGCTGACACGACAACCGGTACACCAGCGGTTAGTCCAACCCGGTCCTCTCGTACTAAGGTCAGATCCTCTCAAACTTCCTACGCCCATCACAGATAGGGACCGAACTGTCTCACGACGTTCTGAACCCAGCTCGCGTGCCACTTTAATGGGCGAACAGCCCAACCCTTGGGACCTTCTCCAGCCCCAGGATGTGACGAGCCGACATCGAGGTGCCAAACCTCCCCGTCGATATGAGCTCTTGGGGGAGATCAGCCTGTTATCCCCAGCGTACCTTTTATCCTTTGAGCGATGGCCCTTCCATGCAGAACCACCGGATCACTATATCCAACTTTCGTCCCTGCTCGACCCGTCGGTCTCACAGTCAAGCATGCTTATGCTATTGCACTCCACATACGATTACCAACCGTACTGAGCATACCTTTGAAAGCCTCCGATACACTTTCGGAGGCGACCACCCCAGTCAAACTACCCACCACACAATGTCCCTTTTACAAGGTTAGGAATCAAGAAAATAAAGGGTGGTATTTCACCGTTGGCTCCCCAAAACCTAGCGGCCCTGGATCAACGCCTCCCACCTATCCTACACATCATTCTCCCAATACCAATGTGAAGCTATAGTAAAGGTGCATGGGGTCTTTCCGTCCCGTGACGGGTACACGGCATCTTCACCGTGACTACAATTTCACCGAGCTCATGGCTGAGACAGCGCCCAGATCGTTACACCATTCGTGCAGGTCGGAACTTACCCGACAAGGAATTTCGCTACCTTAGGACCGTTATAGTTACGGCCGCCGTTTACTGGGGCTTCAGTTCAACGCTTCGCACTTGCGCACTAACGTCCCCCCTTAACCTTCCAGCACCGGGCAGGTGTCAGGCCTTATACTTCATCTTTCGATTTCGCAAAGCCATGTGTTTTTGTTAAACAGTCGCCTGGGCCATTTCTCTGCGACCTGTTGGTATTGCTACCAACGAGGCACCCCTTCTCCCGAAGTTACAGGGTTAATTTGCCGAGTTCCTTAGCCATGATTCACTCGAGCACCTTAGAATATTCTTCTTGACTACCTGTGTCGGTTTGCGGTACGGGTACCATAACAATATGCTTAGGGGATTTTCTTGGAAGTCTGCTTACGTTCTCTATCAATTCGGCCGAAGCCTCCTCGTACTATTGGGTTTCAGCATTCTCTGCGGATTTGCCTACAGAAAATATACCTACGCCTTTTAACGTCCTATTTCGTCAGGACGCGGAACTTTCACTACTCCTTCTTCCCATCGCTCATTACGGTAGTACTGGAATATTAACCAGTTGGCCATCGGCTACTCCTTTCGGATTCGTCTTAGGACCCGACTTACCCGCGGTTGATTAGCATTGCCGCGGAAACCTTAGTCTATCGGTGGGCAGGGTTCTCACCTGCCTTATCGTTACTTATGCCTACATTTGCTTTTCTAACCGCTCCACCGTGCATTACCACACGACTTCTCCGCTGTTAGAATGCTCCCCTACCACTCTAGTATTGCTACTAAAATCCTAAGCTTCGGTACTATACTTGATGCCCGATTATTATCGATGCTCTGTCGCTCGACCAGTGAGCTGTTACGCACTCTTTAAAGGAATAGCTGCTTCCAAGCTAACCTCCTGGCTGTCTCAGCAACTGAACCGCCTTAGTTCAACTTAGTATAGATTTTGGGACCTTAGCTGTAGGTCTGGGTTCTTTCCCTCTCGGACACGGACCTTAGCACCCGCGCCCTCATTGCAGAGTATATTTGTCAGCATTCGGAGTTCATCTGGATTTGGTAGGATATGACTCCCCCTAGTCCAATTGGTAGCTCTACCTCTGACAAACTTAACCTCCACACTGTTCCTAAAAACATTTCGGGGAGTACGAGCTATTTCTCAGTTTGATTAGCCTTTCACCCCTACCCTCAGTTCATCCAAAAACTTTTCAACGTTTACTAGTTCGGACCT